>NZ_CP172881.1:0-2470000 GCF_050529065.1 Enterococcus sp. DIV0174
ATGGTATCCCTCGATGCTTTATGGAACGAATTAAAAACTACTTATCAAAGAGATTTATCTCCTGCGAGTTACAATACTTGGATTGAAACTGCAACACCTCGTTCATTAGACAATCATCAATTTGTCTTAGAGGTTCCAAGTAAGATTCACAAAGAATATTGGGAAAAAAATCTAGCTACAAAAATTGTTGAAGTTGGCTATATGCTGACTGAAGATGAAATTATTCCACGTTTTGTCACTGGGGATGAGCTTGAACAAGAAGAAATCATTACTGAAAAAATGGAGAAGCCCACCATGGCTGCGCCAATCAAAAAAGCCATGTTAAATCCTAAATATACTTTTGATACATTTGTCATTGGTAAAGGAAATCAAATGGCACATGCTGCAGCATTAGTTGTAGCAGAAGATCCTGGATCAATTTACAATCCACTTTTCTTTTATGGTGGTGTTGGTTTAGGGAAGACTCACTTGATGCATGCGATTGGTCACCAAATGCTGTTAAGCCAGCCAAATGCAAAAGTAAAATACGTAAGCAGTGAAACTTTTGCGAATGATTTTATCAATTCGATCCAAAATAAAACTGCCGAAGAATTTCGTCAAGAATACCGAAATGTTGATTTACTATTAGTAGATGACATTCAATTTTTTGCAGAAAAAGAGGCTACTCAAGAGGAATTTTTTCATACATTTAATGCACTTTACAACGAGGGCAAACAGATTGTCTTAACAAGTGATCGTTTGCCCAATGAAATTCCAAAACTGCAAGAACGACTAGTTTCGCGCTTTGCTTGGGGACTTTCTGTCGATATTACACCTCCAGATCTTGAAACTAGAACAGCTATTTTACGTAAAAAAGCTGCTGCCGAACAATTAGAAATTCCAGATGACACTTTAAGTTATATCGCAGGCCAAATTGATTCAAATATTCGGGAACTTGAAGGTGCTTTGGTTCGAGTTCAAGCCTTCGCTGCAATTAATAGCGCAGATATTTCAACTAGCTTGGCCGCTGATGCTTTAAAAACGTTAAAATCTGGAAAAGGTCATTCTCAATTGACTATTTTACAAATCCAAGAAGAAGTTGCTAAGTATTATCATGTCCAGCTAAAAGATCTAAAAGGAAAGAAACGTGTCAAGTCTATCGTTGTCCCACGTCAAATTGCGATGTATCTTGCACGTGAACTCACAGATAGCTCATTACCAAAAATCGGCGCTGAATTTGGTGGGAAAGATCATACAACTGTCATCCATGCACATGAAAAAATCCAACATTTGATGGATTCCAGCATGAGCATGCAAAATGAAGTTTCAGAAATCAAAAATTTCTTACTTAATTAGCTTGTGGATAAAGATAAAAGTTTTACTTTTTTTATCCACAGTTTGTCCACAGCGATTTTTTCTACGGACTATTATGTTTTTAATAGTTTTCCACAAAATTAACATGCCCTATTACTTTTATTATTTTAATTAACTAATAATAAATTAACTACGCAAAAGGAGATTCATCATGAAAGTTACTTTAAATCGAGCTAGCTTTATGCAAGAGCTACATACTGTTCAAAGAGCTATTTCAAGTAAAACGACCATCCCAATTTTAACTGGGGTCAAAATTACGTTAACTGATGAAGGTTTAACGTTAACAGGGAGCAATGCAGATATCTCAATTGAAACACTTTTATCTGTTGAAAATGAAAAGGCTCAGATGCAAATTGAATCTACAGGTTCAATTGTTTTACAAGCACGCTTTTTTAGCGAGATTATTCGTCGTTTACCGGAAGAAAACTTTACTTTAGAAGTTTTAGAAAATAAGCAGGTAGCAATTACTTCTGGTAAAGCCAACTTTACTGTTAATGGATTAGATGCAGATAATTACCCACATTTACCAGTTATCGAAAGCCACAACCAAATGAAATTACCTGTTCATGTATTAAATAAATTGATCAATGAAACAGTTTTTGCTGTTTCTCAACATGAAAGTCGCCCAATTTTAACTGGAGTACATTTAATTTTATCGGATGAATCATTATTAGCAGTTGCTACAGATTCACATCGCTTGAGCCAACGTGTTATTCCAGTAGATCAAACAGCTGACCATTTTGATATTGTTATTCCTGGTAAAAGTTTGACTGAACTTTCTCGCTCGTTAACCAATGAAGAAGAAATTGTTGAAATTAGTATCATGGAAAACCAAGTGCTTTTTAAAACTGAAACAATGTTCTTCTATTCTCGTTTACTAGAAGGGAATTATCCTGATACTAATCGTTTAATTCCATCAAGCTTTAATACGGAAGTTGAATTCTCAGTACCAAGCTTATTAGCAGCGATTGAACGTGCTTCATTGTTGTCTCACGAAGGCCGCAATAACATTGTTCGTTTATCAATTAATTCAGATTCAGTTGTGTTATACGGAAACTCGCCTGAAATTGGTAAAGTAGAAGAAAGCTTAAATTATACGGCTAGCAGTGGAGATCCATTAGAAATTTCATTTAATCCAGACTACATGAAAGCTGCTCTACGTGCATTTGGAGATATGAGTATCAAAGTTAAATTCATTTCAGCTATCCGTCCGTTCACATTAGAACCTGCTGAAGAAGGTGTTCAATTTATTCAGTTGATCACGCCGGTTCGGACAAATTAATCTTTTTTTCATCCTTTTGAAAAATACTTTGAAAAAAATCAAAAAAATAAATTTTGAAACAGAAGGCCCTAAAATCAATTTTAAGGCTTTCTGTTTCTTTTTATTCAAAAGACCTTTTTAGAATCAAATCTTCTTATATTTGAAAATATGTAGGAAAATTTGTTTTATTCCTCAAAAAAAGGTATAATAATGCTATGTTTAATAATGAAAATGAGGGATGGATATTGAAACAACAAGTCATTTTAGAAACAGAATTTATGACGTTGGGCCAAATGTTGAAAGAAACTACTGTTATTGGCAGTGGTGGCCAAGCAAAATGGTATTTAGCTGAAAATACTGTTTTAGTTGACGGTGAACCAGAAAACCGTCGAGGAAGAAAACTTTATCCCGGAATGATGATTGAAGTTCCAGATGTAGGAACTTTTTTTATGGTAAAAAAAGGAAAAGTGAATAATGAGGCTGAATAAGCTACACCTTAAAAATTATAGAAACTATGATGAATTGACTATGGATTTTTCCAAGAATTTGATTATTTTTTTAGGTGAAAATGCTCAAGGAAAGACGAATTTGTTAGAAAGTATTTATGTACTTGCTATGACACGAAGTCATCGTACAACTAGTGAACAAGAACTAATTGGCTGGGAACAAGAACAAGCACTTGTTCAAGGTGAAATTAGTAAAGGTTCTTCTAAACTTCCTTTAGAGATTTTATTATCTAAAAAAGGGCGTAAAACCAAGATTAATCATATTGAGCAAAAAAAATTAAGTAGTTACGTTGGGCAACTAAATGTCATTTTATTTGCACCAGAAGATTTATCATTAGTAAAAGGTAGTCCTCAAGTACGTCGAAAATTTTTAGATATGGAATTAGGTCAAATTAATCCTATTTATCTATATAATTTGGTTCAATATCAGTCAATTTTGAAACAACGAAATCAATATTTAAAGCAATTAAGCGAAAAAAAGCAGTCAGATTTGCTTTATCTAGATATTTTATCGGAACAATTAGCAGATTTTGGAAGTAAAGTGTTGAAAGCTAGAAGCCAGTTTATTAAAAAGTTAGAGTTTTGGGCTAATTCACTACATCAACAAATCACGCATCAAAAAGAGCACCTTAAAATTGAATATGTGACGACGCTTAATTCTTTGGAGAGCCAATCGCAAGAGCAAATTCAAAAACAATTTTTAGAAGAATTAGCAAAAAATCAAAAAAAGGATCTATTTCGAGGTACGACAACTGTAGGACCACATCGAGATGACCTTCATTTTTTTATCAATGAAAAAAATGTTCAAGTTTATGGGTCACAAGGACAGCAGAGAACTACTGCTTTAAGTGTTAAATTGGCAGAAATCGATTTGATTAAAGAGGAAACAGGTGAGTACCCAATTTTGCTATTGGATGATGTGATGAGTGAACTAGATGATAACCGCCAATTACATTTGTTGGAGACAATCGAAGGGAAAGTCCAAACCTTTTTAACAACGACAACACTTGATCATGTAAAAAATAAAATGACCGTTGAACCAGAAATATTTTATGTTCAACAGGGAAAAATAAAAGGAGACGAAACTGAATGACGGAAGAAAAAAGTTTAGTGGATCGCGCTAAAGAATATGATGCCAGTCAGATTCAAGTATTAGAAGGACTGGAAGCCGTTCGTAAACGTCCAGGGATGTACATTGGAACAACAAGTTCTGAAGGATTGCACCACTTAGTATGGGAAATCGTTGATAATTCAATTGATGAAGTATTAGCTGGGTTTGCTACTTCTATCCACGTTATTATTGAAAAAGATAATAGTATAACAGTAGTTGATGATGGTCGTGGTATTCCTGTTGATATCCAAGCTAAAACGGGACGTCCAGCTGTGGAAACAGTTTTTACTATCTTGCATGCCGGAGGTAAATTTGGCGGTGGCGGATATAAAGTATCAGGTGGTCTTCATGGTGTAGGATCTTCTGTTGTAAATGCGTTGTCTACTCTATTAGATGTAAAAGTTTATAAAGACGGAAATGTTTATTATCAAGAATACCGTCGAGGTGCTGTTGTCGATGATTTGAAAATTATTGATACAACCGATCGTCACGGAACAACAGTCCATTTTATTCCTGATCCAGAAATCTTCACTGAAACAACTGTTTTTGACTTTAATAAATTAGCAACGCGTATTAGAGAACTAGCTTTCTTAAACCGCGGAATGCATATTTCAATTGAAGATAAGCGTGAAGAAGAACCAGTTATTAAAGAATATCATTATGACGGCGGGATTAAGAGCTACGTTGAATTTTTAAATAGCAGTAAAAATGTTTTGTTCCCAGAACCAGTTTATTTGGAAGGTGAACAGCAAGATATCACAGTTGAAGTATCAATGCAGTATACAGATGGTTATCATTCAAACATTATGAGTTTTGCCAATAATATTCATACATATGAAGGCGGAACACATGAATCTGGATTTAAAACAGCACTGACACGCGTTGTTAATGACTATGCAAGAAAACAAAAATTGATGAAAGAAAATGACGACAATCTAACTGGAGAAGATGTTCGTGAAGGGTTAACAGCTGTTATTTCAATTAAACATCCAGATCCACAATTTGAAGGTCAAACGAAAACAAAATTAGGAAATTCTGAAGTTCGTACTGTAACTGATCGATTGTTCAGCGAACATTTCATGAAATTTTTACTTGAAAATCCAAGTGTTGGACGACAAATCGTTGATAAGGGATTACTTGCATCTAAAGCACGTTTAGCTGCTAAACGCGCACGTGAAGTTACTCGACGTAAAGGCGCACTAGAAATTAGTAATTTGCCAGGAAAATTAGCTGACTGTTCAAGTAATGATCCTGAAAAATGCGAACTATTTATCGTCGAAGGCGATTCTGCTGGAGGATCAGCAAAACAAGGACGTGATCGTCAATTTCAAGCTATTTTACCAATTCGTGGGAAAATTTTAAACGTTGAAAAAGCAAGTATGGATAAAATTTTAGCCAATGAAGAAATTCGTTCACTGTTTACAGCAATGGGAACAGGATTTGGAGCAGATTTTGACGTAGCAAAAGCACGTTATCATAAATTAGTTATTATGACCGATGCCGATGTTGATGGTGCTCATATCAGAACACTGCTATTAACATTGTTTTATCGTTACATGCGTCCAATCGTGGAGGCCGGCTATGTTTATATTGCACAGCCACCTTTGTATGGAGTAAAACAAGGAAAGAAAATCACTTATGTTCAACCAGGTAAAAACGCAGAAGAGGACTTGAAAAATGTTATTGCTTCCTTACCTGCATCGCCTAAACCAAACGTTCAGCGTTATAAAGGTCTAGGGGAAATGGATGATCATCAATTATGGGAAACAACCATGAATCCTGCTAATCGAATGATGGCTCGCGTAACTGTAGACGATGCAATTGCTGCAGACCAAATTTTTGAAATGCTGATGGGAGATCGCGTAGAACCTCGTCGTGCGTTCATTGAAGAAAATGCACATTACGTTAAAAACTTAGATATTTAATCATGAAGGAGGAAAAGAATTGTGAGTGAAAAATTTAGTGAAAACATCCATGATGTCAATCTAACCAATGAAATGAAAGACTCCTTCATCGATTATGCAATGAGTGTTATCGTAGCTCGTGCATTACCTGATGTTCGAGATGGATTGAAACCAGTTCATCGTCGTATCTTGTACGGAATGAATGAATTAGGTGTTACACCAGATAAATCACATAAAAAATCAGCCAGAATTGTTGGGGATGTTATGGGTAAATACCATCCCCACGGTGATAGTGCTATTTATGAATCCATGGTTCGGATGGCTCAGCCATTCAGCTATCGCTATATGCTAGTTGACGGTCACGGAAACTTTGGCTCTGTGGACGGTGACGGAGCTGCCGCAATGCGTTACACGGAAGCCCGAATGAGTAAGATTGCTATGGAAATGCTAAGAGACATTAACAAAAATACAGTTGATTTCCAAAGTAACTATGATGATACGGAAAAGGAACCAGAAGTTCTTCCTGCTCGGTTCCCCAATCTTTTGGTCAATGGGACAACTGGTATTGCGGTAGGTATGGCAACGAACATCCCTCCACATAATTTATCAGAAGTTGTAGCGGCAATTGATTTGTTGATAGAAAATCCGGAAGTTACAACAAATGAGTTAATGGAAGTGTTACCTGGACCAGACTTCCCAACTGGCGGTCTAGTTATGGGTAAATCTGGAATACGCCGTGCCTATGAAACGGGTAGAGGATCAATTACTGTTCGAGCAAAAGTTGAAATCACTGAAATGCCGAATGGCAAAGAAAGAATTTTAGTCACAGAATTACCATACATGGTAAATAAAGCAAAACTAATTGAACGAATTTCTGAACTTCATCGTGATAAACGAATTGAAGGAATTACTGATTTACGGGATGAATCTTCTCGTGAAGGAATGCGTATTGTTATTGATATACGCCGTGATGCTAGTGCTTCTGTTATTTTAAATAACTTATATAAAATGACTTCATTGCAAAACTCGTTTGGATTTAATATGTTAGCAATTGAAAAAGGTGTTCCTAAAGTTTTAAGCTTGAAAGAAATTCTTGAAAACTATGTTGAACATCAGCGTGAAGTAATCACACGTCGTACAATTTTTGATAAAGAAAAAGCTGAAGCACGGGCACATATTTTAGAAGGTTTACGCATTGCGTTAGATCACATTGATGAAATTATTGCTATTATTCGTGGATCAAAATCTGATGATATTGCAAAAGCAACAATGATTGAACGATTTGCTTTGTCAGATCGTCAAGCACAAGCAATTTTAGATATGCGCCTTCGTAGACTAACTGGTTTAGAACGTGAAAAAATTGAAAATGAATATCAAGAATTATTAAAATTGATTGCAGATTTAACTGATATTTTGGCAAGACCTGAACGAATTACTGAAATTATCAAAACAGAACTTGCTGAGTTAAATCAACGATTTGGTGATAAACGTCGGACAGAACTTTTAGTTGGTGAAGTCTTAAGCTTAGAAGATGAAGATTTAATCGAAGAAGAAGAAATCGTTATTACTTTGACAAATAATGGTTATATCAAACGTGTTGCTAATAATGAATTTAGAGCACAAAGACGTGGCGGACGTGGTGTACAAGGCATGGGTGTTCATAACGATGATTTTGTAAAAAATCTTGTTTCCTGTTCAACACACGACACATTATTATTCTTCACGAACAACGGAAAAGTATATCGTGCAAAAGGATATGAAATTCCAGAATATGGTAGAACTGCCAAGGGGATCCCCGTCATTAATTTACTTGGAATTGATTCTAGTGAAAAAATCCAAGCAATTATTGCTGTAACAGGGAAAGCAGAAGAAGGGCATTATCTATTCTTTACTACTCGTCTAGGAACTGTAAAACGAACAGCAGTGACCGCCTTTTCTAACATTAGAAGTAATGGCTTGATTGCCATTGGCTTAAAAGATGGTGATGAGTTAGTCAATGTCTTATTAACAAATGGCGAATCGAATATTATCATTGGAACGCACAATGGTTACTCAGTTACATTCAAAGAAAAAGCTATCCGTGATATGGGGAGAACTGCTTCTGGTGTAAGGGGAATTCGTTTAAGAGAAGAAGACTATGTCATCGGCGCAGCTTTGATGACAGAAAATCATGAGGTTCTTGTAATTACAGAAAAAGGATATGGAAAACGTACAAAAGTATCTGAATATCCTGTAAAAGGTCGTGGTGGTAAAGGAATTAAAACGGCCAATATTACTGAGAAGAATGGTCCTTTAGCTGGATTAACGACTGTTACTGGTGAAGAAGATATTATGTTGATTACAGATAAAGGCGTCATTATTCGTTTTAATGTGTCAACAGTCTCTCAAACTGGTCGTTCAACATTAGGCGTTCGTTTAATGAAAATGGAAGCTGATACAAAAGTTGTAACAATGGCAGCAGTTGAACCTGAAGCGACTGAAGAAGTAACAGAAGTAAATTCAGAAATTGATGCAGAAGAAACAACAGAGG
Organism: Enterococcus sp. DIV0174; assembly: GCF_050529065.1. NCBI lineage: Bacteria > Bacillati > Bacillota > Bacilli > Lactobacillales > Enterococcaceae > Enterococcus > Enterococcus sp. DIV0174. The sequence continues at coordinate 8,666 of NZ_CP172881.1, forward strand.
AATAAAAATTTTCTTTGAAAACAATCTATAATAAGAGTACCTTAAATTTTAAGGTGCTCTTATTTTTTTGTTGCGCAAAAGACGTAATGCGTGTATAATCAAAGATTGTGAGTAGTCTAATTATATTAGAAAACTCTCCTTGCTCTTGGAATAACAAGAGCCTAAAGTCCATAGGGAGGTGAAATCAATGGAAAATACGAAATATGAAATTATGTATATTATTCGTCCAAACATTGATGAAGAAGCAAAAACTGCTTTAATCGAACGTTTCGATACAATCTTAAAAGATAACGGAGCTGAAGTTATCGAATCTAAAGATTGGGAAAAACGCCGTTTAGCTTATGAAATTAACGGTTACCGTGAAGGTATCTATCACATCGTTAAAGTGTCTTCTCCATCAAATGCAAGTGCAATCAATGAATTTGATCGTCTTGCTAAAATCAATGACGATATCGTTCGTCACATGATTGTTAAAGAAGAAGCTTAATTTGTTTCACATGGAACAAAGGAAAACGATGAGAGGAGATGACTATTTTGATTAATAATGTTGTACTAGTTGGACGTCTGACTAAAGATCCGGATTTACGATACACATCAAACGGAACTGCAGTAGCAACGTTTACTCTGGCCGTAAATCGTAATTTTACAAACCAAAGTGGAAATCGAGAGGCTGACTTTATTAACTGCGTTATTTGGCGTAAATCAGCAGAAACAATGGCTAACTATGCACGTAAAGGTACACTTTTAGGTGTTACTGGTCGTATTCAAACACGTTCTTATGATAATCAACAAGGACAAAAAGTCTATGTTACAGAAGTAGTAGCTGATAACTTCCAATTATTGGAATCTCGTTCTGCATCAGAAAATCGTCAACAAAGTGGCGGTTTCCAAAGCTCAAACCAATCAACAAACACATTTGGTGGAAACAATAACTTTAATCAAACATCTCAATCATCCAACGGTATGCCTGATTTTGATCGTGACACAACTGATCCATTTGGTTCAAGTTCAACGATTGACATTTCAGATGATGATTTACCATTCTAAACGAATTGATAGGAGGGAAATAGAATGGCACAACAAAGAAGAGGCGGACGTAAACGTCGTAAAGTAGACTATATTGCTGCTAATCATATTGAATATATCGATTATAAAGATATCGAATTACTAAAAAGATTTATCTCAGAACGCGGTAAAATTTTGCCACGTCGTGTAACTGGTACAGGCGCTAAAAACCAACGTAAACTTACTGTTGCAATTAAACGTGCTCGTATTATGGGCTTACTACCTTTCGTTAGTGAAGACTAATAAATTGTAAAAAAAGAAGCAATAATCCCAAAGGATTATTGCTTCTTTTTTATATAAAAGCAGAATTATAGTTTCTTTTTTTTGTTTAGGGAGCAGATATAGATGTTAGTCGCTTGTATTGACCAAAATATGGTAAAATTGAACTAATTATTAGTGGGAGGGAGAATATGGAAGATGAAAATTTAAACTTTACCCCCAGACCATTCTTCTTTTTTTTGTTTATTCTAATAGAAGTTTTGGTTATTCTAGTGTTTCCGTTTCGATTAATTAGTGCATTAATTGTATTTGTCATGAATGCACTTTGTTTCCGTTATTGGTTAAAGATGAGTCGATGGTTAGTTTTAAGAAACCGAGAGAAAATTCAACAAGCATCGACTGTGGCAGAAACTAATCTCGCATATGTTTCAGAGATTATGCCTGTAGGAGTAATCGCTTACCAACCAACGACACAAAAAATCGAATGGTTAAATCCCTTTGCTCTAGATATAAAAGATAAGAGTGCATTATCGGAAACTGAATTATTAGATGCCTTTTTTTCTGCTAAAGAAAAAAAGAAAAATCAATTATATTTAGCAGACAAAACCTTTCAGTTTGATCTAGATACGGTCAAAGGAGTTATCTACTTCAGTGATGTCACACAAAATCAATTATTAAAATTGCATCAAACAAATATACAGCCCGTAATCGGAATTTTATCAATTGATAACTATGCAGATGCAATTGATAAATTAGATGATAAAGAGATTTCTTATCTAAATTCATTTGTTACCACATTGATTTCTGATTGGATGGATGAATATCATATTTTTTATAAGAGAATAAATGCAGAGCGTTTCTTCTTTTTTGCACAAATGATTGATTTGAAAAAGATGATGGAAAAGAAATTTGACTTATTAGACCGGCTGAGAGCTGAAGCAGAAAAACAAAATTTACCGATTACGCTAAGTATGGGTGTTGCTTATGGGCAAAAAACGCTAGAAGAAATTGGCGACGAAGCACAGAATAATTTAGATATTGCTTTAGTTCGCGGGGGCGATCAAGTTGTTGTAAAAGAAGTCCAAGAAGGATCAAAACCAACTTACTATGGTGGTAAGTCAGCGAAAAACGTAAAAAGAACAAGAGTAAGATCTCGTGCAATGAGTACTGCGTTACGGAAAATATTTACAGAAACAAATGATGTGTTTATTATGGGCCATCGTTTTCCAGATATGGACGCTTTAGGTTCTGCTTTTGGTGTCAGTTGTTTGGCGCGCTTCAATCAGAAAAAAGCATACGTTGTGATTAATGAAGATGAAATTATTCCAGATGTTTCTAGGTGTTTAGAAGAAATTCACAAGCATCCAGAGCTAGAAGCTCAAATAATTTCGCCAGAGCGAGCGATGGAGATCAAACAAGACAATGACTTATTAGTTATGGTAGATTATCATAAACCATCATTATCAATCTCACAGAGCCTGTATGACCAATTTGATAAGATTGTTATCATTGACCATCATCGACGTGGAGAAGAATTTCCAAATAAACCATTATTAACTTACATTGAATCATCTGCGTCATCAGCCTCAGAATTGGTAACAGAATTGATTCAATATCAAAGTACGAGAACCAATAGACTTGATCGTTTTGAAGCAACACTTTTACTCGCTGGGATGACCGTAGACACGAATAGTTTTAATGTGAGAACTACGGCTCGAACATTTGATGTGGCAAGTTATTTGAGGTCTTGCGGAGCAGATGCGTCATTAGTACAATATTTATTAAGCTCTGATTTAGATACTTATTTAGAAATCAGCGATCTAATTGCTCACAGTGAGTATGTTACAAAAGATATTGTGGTAACAGCAGGAACAAATGAGAAAGAGTATAATAGTGTTATTGCCGCTAAAACAGCTGATACGTTGCTGTCAATGATTGATATTAATGCTGCCTTTGTTATCACTAAGCGAACAGATGGTTTGATCGGAATTAGCGCAAGAAGCAGTGGAACAATCAATGTCCAACTCATCATGGAGTCTTTAGGTGGTGGAGGTCATTTTACCAATGCAGCAACACAATTGGAAAATACAACAGTTGAAGAAACAAAAGAGCGGTTATTAGCAGCAATTCATGAGAATATAAATCAAATATATGACAAGGAGTAGGCCAAATGAAAGTAATTTTCTTGCAAGATGTAAAAGGAAAAGGCAAAAAAGGGGACGTCAAAGAAGTTCCAACTGGATATGCACAAAACTATCTATTGAAAAATAATTTAGCTAAGGAAGCTAATAAAGGTAGCATTAGTCAATTAGCTGGACAAAAAAAGGCACAAGAAAAGCATGAAGCCGAAATTTTAGCTGAAGCAAAAAAATTAAAAGATTTTCTTGAAAAAGAAGACACAGTTGTTGAAATTAAAGCAAAAGCTGGTGAAGACAGTCGTTTGTTTGGATCAATCCCATCAAAACAAATTGCAGAAGGATTGAACAAACAATATAAAGTAAAAATCGATAAACGAAAAATAGAATTGGAAACACCAATCAGAGCTTTAGGTTACACAAACGTACCAGTTAAGTTGCATCATGATGTAACTGCGACGATTAAAGTACATGTTGTGCAAGAATAAGAGTACAAAGAGATTGTGACGCAAAACGTTTAACTCTGACAAATAGTGAGGCGTTGTTTTGGAACACTGTTTATTCGGAAAAAGGAGGTATGACAAGATTTTTGTCACACCTCTTTTCTTATGCGGTGTACATTTCAGTTATTTTCTTGTAAAATGAAGCAACCGAAGACAAGGAGCGATAAGTATGAGTGAAGTGTGGCAGGATCGAATTCCACCGCAAAATATTGAAGCGGAACAAGCAGTCTTAGGCTCTGTTTTTCTTGATGCAGAAACGATCATTGATGCCATGGAATACATAGAGCCAAAAGATTTTTATCGTCGTGGTCATCAAATTATTTTTGAAACAATGATTGAGTTGAATGATCGCAATGAAGCGATAGATGTTGTAACTGTGAAGGATCGATTAGAGCAAGGAAATCTTTTAGAAGATGCTGGGGGATTAAGTTACCTCTCAGAACTTGCTTTGGCGGTCCCTACAGCTGCAAATGTGGCTTACTATGCCAAAATTGTTGAAGAAAAATCTCTGTTGCGAAATTTAATCCAAACAGCAACTGGAATTGTAACTAAGGGCTTTGAACAAGGTGAAGAAGTTCAGTCGATTTTGGACGACGCAGAACGAAGTATTTTAGAAGTATCTGAAAAAAGAAATCGTAGTGGTTTTTTATCAATTGCTGAAGTTTTGAACTCCACAATTGAAAATATTGATCAGCTAGCACAAAATAATGAAGAAATTACCGGGTTACCGACAGGGTATCAAGGGTTAGATAAAATGACTGCAGGTTTTCAAGCAGAAGAATTAATTATCATTGCCGCTCGTCCAGCGGTAGGTAAAACAGCTTTTGCTCTGAACATTGCTCAAAATGTTGGAACAAAAACAGATCGTGCTGTAGCAATTTTTAGTTTAGAAATGGGTGCGGAATCATTAGTAAATCGTATGCTTTGTGCAGAAGGATCCATTGAGGCTAGTCATTTACGAACAGGTCAATTATCAGAGGAAGAGTGGTCAAACTTAATTGTTGCTATGGGAAGCTTATCACGAGCCAATATTTATATTGATGATACTCCTGGTATCAAAATTTCTGAAATTCGTGCGAAATGTAGAAAACTAGCACAAGAAAAAGGAAATTTAGGATTGATTTTGATTGATTACTTACAATTGATTGAAGGGAGTGGGCGAGAAAATCGTCAACAAGAAGTGTCTGATATTTCGCGTCAGTTGAAAAAATTGGCAAAAGAGTTAAAAGTACCTGTAATTGCGTTATCCCAACTTTCACGTGGTGTAGAACAGAGACAAGACAAACGTCCAGTTCTTAGTGATATTCGGGAATCTGGATCTATTGAGCAAGATGCCGATATCGTAGCGTTCTTATATCGTGATGATTATTATGATCGTGAAAGCGGAGAAGACGGAGAAACGACAGAACCACAAAATGATAATGTAATCGAAGTAATCATTGAGAAAAACCGGAGTGGTGCACGTGGGACTGTTGAGCTACTATTTATTAAAGAATATAATAAGTTTTCTTCACTTTCACCGAGGGAAGAATTCTAATAAATTTTTTTGAAAAAAAGTTTGTTTTTATTGTGTAGACAGTAAAGCCAAGCTTTTTTTATTATGGAAATTTTTTAAATAATTTGTAAAACGTTCGTAAATAAACCGTTTTTACAAAAAAAAATAAAATATCATTCGAATTTTGTTTGAATATATAGGCATAACTTGGTACAATAGTTCAGGATCAAATAATATAAAATGAGGTGTTCGAATGTCATCTGTAGTAGTAGTAGGTACACAATGGGGCGATGAAGGGAAAGGAAAAATCACTGACTTTCTTAGTGAGAACGCAGAAGTAATCGCACGTTACCAAGGTGGCGATAATGCAGGACACACAATTAAATTTAGTGGTGTTACGTATAAACTGCATTTAATTCCTTCTGGAATTTTTTACAAAGATAAAATCAGTGTGATTGGAAATGGTGTTGTTGTTAATCCTAAATCTTTAGTAAAAGAGCTTGCCTATCTACACGAAAAAGATATTACGACGGACAATTTAAGAATTTCTGACCGTGCACATGTCATCTTGCCATATCACATTAAATTGGATCAATTGCAAGAAGATGCTAAAGGTGAGAATAAAATTGGAACAACGATCAAAGGAATCGGACCTGCATATATGGACAAAGCAGCACGTGTAGGGATTCGAATTGCAGATTTATTAGATAAAGAAATTTTTGAAGAACGTTTACGCATGAATTTGGAAGACAAAAACCGTCAATTTGTTAAAATGTTTGACTCTGAGCCAATTTCATTTGATGAGATTTTTGAAGAATACTATGAATATGGGCAACAAATTAAACAATATGTGACAGACACTTCAGTCATTTTAAATGATGCGTTAGATGCTGGAAAGCGTGTGTTATTCGAAGGTGCACAAGGAGTTATGTTGGATATTGATCAAGGAACTTATCCGTTTGTTACTTCATCTAATCCAGTTGCTGGAGGCGTAACAATTGGTAGTGGTGTTGGCCCATCTAAAATCAACAAAGTGGTTGGTGTATGTAAAGCTTATACTTCACGTGTAGGTGATGGTCCTTTCCCAACTGAATTATTTGATGAAACTGGTGAACAAATTCGTAAAATCGGTCGCGAATATGGTACAACAACTGGTCGACCACGTCGTGTTGGTTGGTTCGATACGGTTGTTATGCGTCATTCAAAACGTGTATCGGGGATTACAAACCTTTCACTTAACTCTATTGATGTGTTAAGTGGCTTAGACACAGTAAAAATCTGTACAGCTTATGAGTTAGATGGAGAGTTAATCTATCATTACCCAGCTAGCTTGAAAGAATTAAAACGTTGCAAGCCTGTATATGAAGAATTACCAGGCTGGTCTGAAGATATTACAAGTTGTAAAACATTGGCAGAATTACCAGAAAATGCTCGTAATTATGTGAGACGTATCTCAGAGCTTGTAGGCGTGCGTATTTCTACTTTCTCAGTTGGACCAGATAGAAACCAAACAAACATCTTAGAAAGCGTATGGGCGCAAATCTAGGACGTTTCAGCCCACATAGATAACTGAATCAGGACATTTCTTTTAGAAGTGAGTTATCATCTTGGGGAACCTTTTTAATAAAAAACAGCTGAAACTTGAAGTAACCTTGAATTTATTCATGTTGCTTCAAGTTTTTTTGTAAATACTGGCCATAAATTCCTTTTGATTGCAAGACGTTTGTTATAATGTAGTAGTTAGGCGGGTTAAGAATAAAAAGGAGTTGAATAATGTGTATCAAATAGTGACTGATTCTTGTTGTGATTTACCTTATCAGGTATTAGAAGAAATAAATGTCGATTTTTTATCAATGAAGATTCAGCTAAATGGCGAAGAATTAATTGACGACTTAGGAAAAACTTTTGATTATGAAAAATATATGAATGAATTAAAAGGCGAAGCAATGCCAACAACTTCTCAAATAAATGTGGGGGGCTATTTAGAATTTTTCCGATCATATGTTGAAAAAAAGATTCCTGTCCTTTATGTTGCTTTTTCTAGCTCAATGAGTGGCTCTTATAGTAGTGCAATGCAAGCTGTTGAGTTATTGAAGGAAGAGTATGAAAATCCAGAAATTTATGTTTTTGATACGAAAGCAGCTAGTGTTGGCGAAGGACTGTTGGTTTTAGCGGCAGCTCGATTAAAAGAAGAAGGCAAGCCACTTGAAGAAGTTTTAGAGTGGTTGAATAATAATTATTTAAAAGTGCGTTCTTGGGTAACTGTCGATGATTTAAAACATCTTGAGCGTGGGGGAAGAATTTCTAAGACAAGTGCGACCTTAGGAAGCATTCTAAGTGTAAAACCTATCATTACCGTTGATGAAGCTGGACGTTTAACAAATGTTGACAAAGTTCGTGGAAGAAATAAATCCATTCAAAAAATCGTTGATGAAACGATCCAATCAATCGTAGCGCCTCTTGAACAAACCATTTATATTGCATATGCTGGTGATTTAGAAAGTGCTGAAAAAGCTAAGAAACAATTAGAAGAAAAAATCCAAGTAAAAAACATTGTACTTTACCCCTTAGGACCAACGATTGCTAGCCATACTGGTTATGGTTGTATTGCTATCTTTTCAATGGGAACGAGTCGTTAATCAATATCAATAATCCATAACAAAAAAGCGTAGGACGGTTAAGTTGTCTCTACGCTTTTTGTGTTTATTTTATGAGAACAATGCATCCATACTTTTCTTAATATCAGGATTTTCTAAAAACTCATCGTAGGTTGTATCTGCACGATCAATTACACCTTTATCAGAAACAGCAATGATGCGGTTTGCTAGTGTTTGAATGAATTGGTGGTCATGGGAAGCAAATAGGATAGAACCAGTGAAAGCCATCAATCCATCGTTTAAAGCAGTAATTGATTCTAAATCTAAATGATTTGTCGGGTCGTCGAGTACTAAGACATTCGCTTTTGAAAGCATCATTTTTGAAAGCATACAACGAACTTTTTCACCACCAGATAAAACGTTAACTGGTTTTAGGACTTCTTCTCCAGAAAAGAGCATTCGACCTAAGAAACTTCTCAAGAATGTATTGTCATCTTCTTCTTTGCTTGCATACTGACGTAACCAGTCAAGAATCGTTAAGTCATTATTGAATTCTTTTGTAGTATCTTTTGCTAAATAAGAATGACTTGTTGTAACACCCCAGCGAACAGTACCAGTATCAGGCTTGATTTCACCCATGATTACTTTAAATAAGGTAGTAGTTGTAATATCATTATCTGCTATGAAAGCAACTTTATCTTCTTTGTTCAAAGTAAATGATATATCTTTTAAGATTTGCTTACCATCAATGGTTACACTTACATTATCTACTTGTAAAAGATCATTTCCAATTTCACGTTCAGGTTTAAATCCAACAAATGGATAGCGTCTTGAAGATGGTTGAATATCATCTAAAGTAATTTTTTCTAACATTTTTTTACGTGAAGTTGCTTGTTTTGATTTTGAAGCATTTGCACTGAAACGCGCAATAAATTCTTGTAGCTCTTTGATCTGTTCTTCTTTTTTTGCATTTGCATTTGCTTGGAGTTTTGTTGCAAGTTGGCTAGATTCTAACCAAAAATCATAGTTACCGACGTAAAGTTTGATTTTACCGAAGTCTAAATCTGCCATGTGTGTACAAACTTTGTTTAAGAAGTGGCGGTCATGGGATACTACGATTACAGTATTTTCAAATTCAATTAAAAATTCTTCTAACCAATTGATTGATTGGATATCCAGCCCATTGGTAGGTTCGTCAAGTAGTAATACATCAGGTTTACCAAAAAGTGTTTGCGCTAGTAAAACTTTGACTTTTTGACCAGCCGTTAATTCACTCATTGATTGATGATGTAATTCTTCAGGGATATTTAATCCTTGCAATAAAACTGCTGCTTCGGGTTCAGCTTCCCAACCATTTAGCTCAGCAAACTCTCCCTCTAATTCTGCGGCACGAATACCGTCAGCATCGGAAAAGTCTTCTTTCATATATAAAGCATCTTTTTCTTTCATTACTTCATATAATCGTTTATGACCCATAATAACAGTTTCTAAAACAGTATATTCTTCATAATCAAAATGATTTTGTTTCAATACTGCCATACGTTCATCAGGGCCTAAAGTAACGTTCCCAGTTGACGGTTGTAAATCTCCAGATAAAACTTTAAGGAAAGTTGATTTACCTGCTCCATTTGCACCAATCAATCCATAACAATTTCCGGGAGTGAATTTAATATTAACGTCATCAAATAGTTTGCGATCTGAAAAGTGCAAACTTACATCATTTACAGTAATCAATTTTTTTCCTCACTTATATCTATAGTAGTTTTGACGAATTTGAGTCTTATAGAATTATAAAGGGGAAAGGTAAAAGTTTCAAGGTAATACCAATTTTAATTGTGTTTCACGTGGAACGTAAAAAAATTGATCAAAATTTTTTTTGTCAGATAGACAGCATAAATTTTGACGTATATCGAAAGAGTGTTTAGTATTAGTTATGTAAATAAAAGAAAGAAGGTATGAAAATGAATGAAAATAGAAGATCGGTTGATTGGGGCTCCTTGCTGTTAGGGGTTTTGTTTGTGATTGTATCGCTATTATCATTTCAAGATCCTGTCGGAAATTTAGTGGCTATTGTTATGGTGTTTGCAGTGTTTGCTTTTTTAAAGGGAATTTTTGAAATTATTGGACGTAATCGATTGAAAGAGTTAACTGGTTATAAAGCAAAAATGCCTTTAGTAGTTGGGATTATTGATATTTTAATTGGGATTTTTTTCCTGTTTAATGTAAATGCAGGTGTGATGGCTTTACCATTTGTATTTGCTGTTTGGTTCATCATTGATTCGATATTTGCTTTATTTGTTACTGATTTGGCAAAAAATATTAGTACAGGATATTATTGGTTTACAGTTATTATCAATATTTTAGGAATCTTCTTAGGAATTGTGTTACTATTTAACCCAATTTCTTCAGCATTGACTTTGAGTTTTTTAGTTGGTTTTTACTTCATGATGTTTGGAATCACTCATATTGTTTATGCATTTAGATAATAAATGAAAAAATAGCGTATGCTTTTTGAGCATACGCTATTTTTTATAGTTTTATAGATTTTCGTAAATTTCATGAAGGACGGGCATGTCGTGTACTTCGTATTTTTGTTTAAAACTTTCAATTTCTTCAGCTGAATAGAGACGAGGATCCAAATGTAAATCTTCAACTGGTAGTGGACGTTTGTCTGAAATTTTGACATCAATGACGACTGGACGAGTTGATTTTGCTGCAGCATCAAATGCAGGGCGCAATTGTGAAAATTCAGTGATTGTGAAACCATCAGCACCTAGCGCTTCCCCTACTTTTCCGAAGTCAGCACCTTCCAAAAAGACACCAAATTTATTTTGTTCAGAATCTTCTTGCTCAGCTTCGATAAAACCAAAGGATTCATTTGAAAAAACAACATTGATAATAGGTAATTGATATTTTACTTGAGTAATAATATCTTGCATGACCATTGCAAAGCCACCATCACCACTAAGTGTAAAAACTTGTTGTTCAGGATAACTTAATTTTGCAGCAAGCCCGGCCGGAACAGCGTAACCCATCGTGGCAAACCAACCAGATGTTGTATGTTTTTGTTGACCATTTAAATCTAATAAACGAATAGATTGGATTGTGGTATTACCGACATCTGTTACAAAAATAGCTGATTCTTCTGCAATACGATTGATTTCATTGTACACAGCTTCGGGACGGATTGGCTTATCAGCTTTAGTTGCAAACGATTGAAGCCAATTTACCCAATTTTCTTTATTTTTTTGGTTAGCAAGCAACCAGTTATCTGAAGGTCGTGCTTCTCCAAGTTCAACCAACGTTTGCAATGTTGTGACGGCATCACCTAAAATGGCTAGCGAAGTTTGGTGCCGACGACCAAATTTTGAAGCATCAATGTCTACTTGGACAAATTTTGCATCAGGATTAAAGAAGTATTGGGCGAAAGGAAAATCACTTCCTACGAAGAAAATTAAATCTGCTTCAGCCAAAGCTTCGTTTGCAGGCTTGGTAGCAACACGACCAGCAAAACCAAGAAAATTAGGATAGCTATCTGGAACAATACCTTTTCCTAAAACAGAAGAAACAACAGGCATTGAAAAATGTTCTGAGAAAGCTTTGATCTGTTCAAATCCTCCACGAGTTCCTTGCCCAATATAAAGCACAGGCTTTTTCGCTTCGCTGATGTATGGTAAAGCTTTGATTACTTCATCTTTTTTTGGTAACAAAACATTATTTTGATAGGTGGAGGCTGTACTGAATTCTTGTTCTTCAATAGTTGCATAACCAAAATCAACAGGAATAGTTACCACAGCTACACCATTGTATTTGTAAGCAGCTTTAATTGCTTCATCAGCTACATGAGGGAGACTTTCTGGTGTCATTACTGTTCGGTTATAAACACTAACATCAGCAAACATAGGGTTTTCATTTAATTCTTGGAAAGCATTATAATTCATTGCACTTGAAGCGACTTGTCCAAGAAAGGCGACTACTGGTACATGATCCATTTGTGCGTCGTACAGCCCGTTGATTAAGTGTGTTGCCCCAGGACCAGCTGAGCCAAATACAGCCCCAACTTTACCAGTTAGTTTAGCGTCAGCTGCAGCTGCTAGTGCACCTACCTCTTCGTGACGAACTTGAATATATTTAATAGAGTGTTTTTCTTGATATAAAGCATCCATGATGGAATTAAAGGAACCACCAGGGATACCATAGATATGATCAATGCCCCAACTTTCTAAAACTTTGACCATAGCTACGCCTGAATTAATTGTTGACATATGATGTATCACTCCTTTTGCTTTGTTAGACACAGTATAACTCTTTCTTTGTTTTGTCCCAACTAATTCGTTTTTTCACATAATAAGTCGTGATAGGTGTCGAAAAACTCTTTTTTTTAGTATGATGAATAAGTAAATGAGAAAGGAGAAATCAATGGTTACCTGGTTATTAGGATTGGATTCATGGCAACAAGCATTAGTCGGAACAGGATTCACTTATTTTATGACAGCGCTAGGCGCAGCACTTGTATTTTTCTTTAAAGAGATTAAGAAAGAGTTATTGAATTTGATGTTGGGATTTGCTTCGGGGATAATGATTGCTGCTAGTTTTTGGTCATTGTTAGATCCAGCAATTTCAAAAGCAGAAGAAAATGGCGACATTGCCTGGTTGGTCGTAAGTATTGGATTTGGTTTAGGTGGCGTTTTTCTTTACATAGCAGATAAGACGTTACCTCACATGCACTTTGGTCCAAAGCATGAAGTAGAAGGGTTTCAAACACATTTGAAACGAACAATTTTATTGGTTTTTTCGATTACACTACACAATATTCCAGAGGGATTGGCAGTAGGGGTGGCATTTGGCGCAGCAGCCAATGCTAGTGATCCTAAGGCAGCAACGTTGGCGGCCATTTCGGTTGCTTTAGGAATAGGTATTCAAAACTTCCCCGAAGGTGCAGCAGTATCGATTCCATTGAGACAAGAAGGATTAAGTCGAAGAAAAGCGTTCTGGTATGGGCAGGCTTCAGGTGTGGTTGAACCAATAGCAGGTGTGCTAGGTGCACTGCTTGTAACGAAAGTATCACTATTGTTGCCTTATGCATTGGCTTTTGCCGCAGGCGCGATGATTTACGTTGTTGTAGAAGAGTTAATTCCAGAGGCACAACAAACATTATCAAGCAGACGACACTTTGCTGTATTTGGTGTCATGCTTGGATTTATGATTATGATGATTTTAGATGTAGCATTAGGATAAAATGAATGTAACGGCAGTTTTGCTCAAAGAAACAACCAGAGAAAATTTTTCTCTGGTTGTTTTCTGTTAAATAATGAATCATAAAATTGCAGCATTTTTAGTGATTGCTCGAAAGGGTCCTGTAAGCTATAGCCAGTTTTTTCGTGCAATAACTAGTAGTATCGTCTATTGTTACCGGACGTTCCTGTAATCAATCGAACTAGCCAAATAGCAATAGCCAATGGGATAAGTAATTTGATTGCAAACCACAAGAATCCGCTTAATAAACCAACAAAAAGACTGATGATAGAGCTAGCGATGATTAGAAAAAGAATTAACAAGAATACTTTTCCAAGTATATTTTTTTGTCCCATGAACTATTCCCTCATTTCATATGTTTTTTTCTATATAGAAAGTTTAACAAATTTTTACTTTTTTCACGTCCAACTAAAGACTGATTATTTCATCAGACTTCAGATGATTATCTTTTGCTTTTTTTGAATGTTTCCATATAAAATAAGCGAAAGGAGAGAAAATTATGACAAAGAATCGTTTAGAAGCATTTACAGATGCAGTTATTGCAATTATTATGACCATCTTAGTTTTAGAATTACATCAGCCTGGTTCGGATACGTGGTCGGCGTTGATTGGACTCGAACATAAAATTTTAATTTATGTTATCAGTTTCTTTACACTGGTTATTTATTGGAATAACCACCATCATTTGTTTTTAGTGGTCAAAAAAATCAACGGACAAGTATTGTGGCGAAATAGTATCTTTATTTTTTCTTTATCGTTATTCCCTTTTGCGACTGCTTGGATCAGTGAATACATAAATAGTCTCGTGCCTGAGCTTATTTATGGTTTAGTCACATTGTTTGCTAATGTCACCTATTATTTTTTAGCGAGAGAACTTGCTAAAGTAAATAAAAAAGAAAGCATCGTGAAAGAACTGTTGATTGACTATCGGAAATCTTATCTATCTATTGGACTGAATATTTTAGGGTTATTATTGGGGTGGTTAGTCGCTCCTATTGCAGTTTTGATCGTGAATGTATTGATATTATTGATGTGGATTATTCCAATAAAAAAAGTGGAACAGTATTTTCGATGAAAAGAAAGGTGTGGGACAATAGTCTTACACCTTTCTTTTGTGGATTAAATAAAAGAACCAGAGTTTTCCACAGTGGATAACTCTGGAAGAATGACAAAATTCAGAAGTAAATATGCGTTATTTGTAAATGATTGAATAACGTTTCTTTACAGCATACAAGTGATAGACAGTTGGCAACAAGAGAATAAATAAGGGGATATATCAGTATCTCACATACCGTTAGGGGGTATTTAAATTAAGGATTAAACTAAGGTACTAAACACTAGAAATGCTTAGTTGAAAGGGTACCAGGCTAGTAGAGAGGGGGGAACTGTTTTCTTATATTGAGATAGATGAGTTACAATAAACAAAAAGGAAGAAAATAATGAATAATTTACGTAAATTACGATTAGAACACCAATTAACCATTCGAGAGTTAGCTGATATTTTAGTTTGTGACTTCTCTTTGTATTCAAAATATGAACGTGATGAGCGGAGTATTCCGATTAAATATTTGGTCATATTATCAGATTTTTATGATACGAATAGTGATTTTTTACTGGGACGAACAGATTATCCTAAAAAACTTCCATCGTCTAAAGAACCATCTGAATATGATCGTACATAGAATTATTGATAAAATATAGCCAACCAAAATTTGATATATCAAATTTTGGTTGGAGACGAGATAAGAAGAAAGTCAAAAATAGATAAAACAAAATAGTAGTTTGATTTTTTATTTTTCATCAAATAGTGGAGAATTTTTATTAGATGTGTTGTTCCATGAATGTTAAGTGGTGTAGAAATGACTTATAGTGGAAGTAAGTAATGATTCAACTGTTCGTTGAGTCAAAAAAGTGAGCGCAACAAAGCGTACATTGCCAAACTATTTTTCAAGGAGTACATTGATAGTAGAAATAGGAAAGAAAATAAAAGAATTAAGACAATCAAAAGAAATGACGCAAAAAGAATTAGCAGAAATCTTGAATGTTACACCTCAAGCAAGTATCTAAGTTGGAGCAAAACGTTAAGTAATCCGTATCTTCAAATACGTTTAAGACTTAGTCGTTAGATGTTTCCGTTACTGATACTTCAGGTAATACTAAGCAGACACTTTTTGATTCTCTTTTTTCAAAAATGAAAAGGGGTAAGCAGATGGAAAATTCTCAAAACACGAATATAGAGCAAGTTTCAACTGATACAAAAGTCCTGATTTTTGATTTAAGTGGTAGTTTTATGAGTGATAAAGGCTTGTTACAGACACAAATTTTGAATAGTAAATTACAGTCACTAATGAATAAAAGTGGAAAAAAAGTCATAGTAGACACCTATGAATCTAGTCAAATAAATAAGTACGGAGAACAAGCAGATGTTATTCTATTGACACCGTCATTTAGTTTTGCGCAAAAAGACATTGAAAAACAATTTCCTAAAATTCCTGTGATTGAAATATCAAAGAGAGACTATGGTTTGCTGAATATTGAAAATATTTATCAAGAGATTCTCAACGTAGTTAAATAGAAAACAACTAAGTAAAATAAAAGGCAGCTTTTGAGTAAACGACTCAGAGGCTGCTCTTTTTGCGAAGGGTTAGATCAGAGATGCAATACAATAAATAGTAAATTTACTAAAAGATAAATGACAAGCAGTTCTCTGCTTAACACCGTTTCTCTCTTTTTTTTGATTTTTAAGTGGTAGTAGGTTCCAAATGTCATCAGACAAATAAGAAACATTAGATACTTCGTTAGTAACATAAAATTACAACTTTTTGATTGGACTTTGAGTCGTTGTCTTTAAATTAGCAATTGGGAACTCATCGGTAAGAGTAATTCGGATTCCTCCTTTAGCTGAGTCAACACTAATCCATTTTTTCCTATCATTGTTACCATCTCTAAATCTTGATGCTAGAATGGTAGCTCCTACTAGTCCAATAAGAGCCCCCGCAGGTCCACCAGCAAGGGCACCACCTAATGTGCCATTTACTTGTAATAATGTTGCACTCGCACCTAGATTATCACGTAAACTTACCATAGCTGTTTTATTAGAAGCGAAAGCATTGTATCCACCGGAGAAAAATACTTCTGAAAAGGAGGCTCTACCATTGATACATACAGTAGATTCTGCATTATCATATTTATTGATTAAATAAAGAAGTTGATCTCTAGTCAAATCGAGTGTACCAGACTGGCATAGTTGACTAGCCCGTAGATTATTAAACTCTTGCTCAAATCCAATCCATTGTTTATTTGATTCTCTAGTTATTGAATAGCTGTCTATGCTAGTTTCTGTTGCATATGTAGTAGTAATAGGTGACAAAATTATTGATGAAAAACTGAAACACATAACCATTGTAATTATCATTTTTTTCATTTAAATGTCCCTCGTTCTTTAACAACTAATTTTATGCTGATAAATAGGCCCAATTATCTACCAAGTTTGGTGGTGTTCTTTTTTATTATTAACTAAAAAAATGTTTATTTCATCCGTAAAAAATGTATCTTTTTTTCTCTATTTACGTATGCCATGTATTGAAGCGTGATAAAATATGACGTATTAAATGATTCTAAGGGGAGGGATGGGCAGCGAGACCAACTAATTTTTTGAACCACATTTTTGAAAAAGTGCACTGAGAGAAAAAGAGATATTGAGGTGTAAATAATGAAAGTAATTTTATTTGATGATCAAGAGTTATTTTCAAAAGGAGTAGAGGAAGTTCTTACACAAGAAGTCGCTAGTTTTCGTACATTTCCCACTTCTAGTAATATTATAGCCACAGTACATAGAGAGAACCCAGATGTTGTTTTGATGGACATCCATATGGAAGGAAAGGATGGATTTGAAGAAGGAAAGAAGCTAGTAGAATCAAATTCAGAATCGAAAGTGGTTTTTTTAACAGAGTATCCATTTAATCAATGCTATGAAGAAATGATTAGTATCGGTGCAGCTGCTGTTATTTCTAAAAGAAGTTCCAGAGAAGATTTTATTACAAAATTAAGGCTAGTTATAAAAGGGAACAGGATTTTTCCCAAGAAAGAACTTATGGTGGAAAGCTTAACTGCTAAAGAAAACAAAATCTTACAAATGATTACGGATGGCAAGACGCAAAAAGAAGTCGCTATTCAGTTGTACATGAGTCAAAGGACAATATCCACGCATATGCAACATATCTTAAACAAATTAGGTGTTCATTCTACCGTGTCAGCAGTTGTTAAAGCGCTTGAGCTAGGTGTTGTGAAAATTAAATCAGAAAAAAATCAGTAATAGTATTTTACCATCCGTTTTTGTTGTTACTTTTAAATATTTTTGAGAACCTAAATTCGAATAACAAATCTGATATACTAACATATGGAAGCGGAAACAAATTATTGCTATAACTCAAAAGGGACTGATTTTATGAAGAAAGTTTTTTCTCGCGTATTTATTAAAGACACTGCTGGGGATTTTTTAATAATTAGAGATAGAGCAGATGTTTGGAATTTTCCAGGTGGTAAAAAAGAAATTGGCGAAACCACAATGGAATGTGCTATCCGTGAAGTATATGAGGAAACTGCCTTACGAATTTCTCAAGTAGAAGAAGTTTATCAAGCGGACTTCCTTTTTGAAGGAGTGGAATGGGAAGGACATTTCTATTTTGCTCATCAGGTTTCGGGGCGTCCAACATTAAATGAGCCTAATAAAATTAAAGGTGTACAATTTATTTCTGAGCTAAGTTCCGTTGAATTTTCTCCTAGTTTAGCTTCGTTATTTCGATGGCTTTCTAAACAAGATGATTTAAAGACAGAACATACAATTTGGTGTTAAAAAAGACGCAGTTACTTTATGTTTAACTTTTTAAGGATGTTACCCTCCTGACTACATAGTCAGGTTTTTTTATTTTTATAGCAAATAAGTCACTCTATTTTTATCTTAGAAGAAAAGATGGTACGCTTGTTTTACTCGATAGAAGGCAAGGAGGAGCGACATGTTTTTAGCAATAAACGAAATCAGGTATTCAAAGTTAAGATATGTTTTGGTAATTGGAGTTATGTTTTTGATTGCTTATCTAGTATTTTTTTTAACAGGATTAGCATATGGATTAGCTCAGGACAATCGGACAGCAATAGATAATTGGCAAGCAGACGATATATTATTAGCAGATGAAGCTAATAATAATTTAAATATGTCGATGATTCCATTAACGAAATTTGAGGAGGTCAAGGCAGAAGAAAAGGCCTACCTAACACAGACTGCGGGTGTGATACAGAAAGAAAAAGGGAAAGAAAAAATTGATGTTACTTTTTTTGGAATTAATCAAGATCAATTTTTAGCTCCAAAAATCAGTAATGGGAGAATGTTCCATTCCGATGATGAAACAGTTGCGGATAGTAGTGTAAAAGAGCAGTATGAGCTGAGTTTAGGTGACACAGTTCAACTTGCGGGCAGTGATAAAAAATTAAAAATTGTAGGATTCACGAAGAATGCAAAGTTTAGCGTTGCCCCAGTTTTGTATACAACAGTGGGTGCTTATCAAGAAATTCGTTTTGAAACACAGGGCAGTCAAACTAGTGAAAAAACGAGAGTCAATGCGATTGTTACGAGAGGAAACGTAAGTAAAATTCCAGATGATCTAAAAAAAATAAGTATTAAGACATTCATAAATGATTTGCCTGGATATAGCGCACAAGTCCTAACTTTTGGCTTTATGATTGGTTTTTTAATTGTGATTGCTGCTATTGTGATTGGGATCTTTATCTATGTTTTAACTATGCAAAAAGCGGATGTTTTTGGTGTCATGAAAGCACAAGGAATTTCTAGTCGATACATTGCTAATTCAGTGATTGTTCAGACTTTTTTACTTGCAATTATCGGGGTGGCAACGGGATTAGTGGGAACGTTGGGGACAAGTTTACTGTTACCTGAAGCTGTGCCATTTCAAGTAAATCTTCTGTTCTTTTTAAGTATCAGTATTTTGATGATTGTGATAGCAGTTTTGGGTGCTTTGTTCTCTGTCAGAACAATTGTGAAAATTGATCCATTAAAAGCTATCGGATAGGAGAAAATAATGAAAGCAATTGAATTTAAACAAGTAAAAAAATCATTTAAAGATGGTGATTCTGTTATTGAGGCTTTAAAGGAAACGAATTTTTCAGTTGAAAAAGGAGAATTTGTGGCAATTATTGGCCCTTCTGGTTCTGGCAAAAGTACACTCTTAACAATTGCTGGGGGGCTACAGGCTCCTTCTGCTGGGCAAGTGCTGATTAACGATCGTCCGTTTAGTGAAGAAAAAGAAAAGCAACGTGCAGCTTTACGCTTTAAAGAAATTGGATTTATCTTGCAGGCATCTAATTTGGTTCCTTTTTTAACTGTAAAAAAACAATTAAAATTGGTCGATAAAGTTAGTAAAGAAAACCGACTAGATAATGGGATTAAGTTGTTAGAACAGTTAGGTGTAGGTAAGTTGCTTGATAAATATCCTGAAGAATTATCAGGAGGAGAGCGTCAGCGTGTAGCAATTGCACGTGCATTGTACCATGACCCAACAATTATTTTGGCAGATGAACCAACAGCAAGTCTTGACTCAGAGAAAGCTTATGAAGTAGTAAAAATATTAGCTGAAGAAACCAAAGAAAAACAAAAAGCAACGATTATGGTGACTCATGATACTCGTTTGATTGAACATTGTGATCGCGTGTTGGTGATGAAAGATGGTCAACTAACAGAGCAGAAGGAGTAATTAATTCCCGAATGCTAACAAAAGCTTGTTTTTAAAATAGAAAGAGCCTAGGAATCATTTTTCCTAGGCTCTTTCTATTTTTTAGTTACGAAGAGAGAACTGTTGAGTAAATTTCAGCAAAATAACGTACATACGCATAAAATAGGGAAGGCTACTTGGTATTTATTATTATTTATACAATTGAAATTCTCGAACAAAAGATACGCTCAACTCTTCAAATTTTTTAACGCCAACCCAAGTCAGGGGCGACATCTTTTACAATGGATTCAAGCAAATGAACGTTGTATTCAACTCCCAGAGTGTTTGGAATAGTTACAAGAACAGTATCCGCTTCTTTGATTGCTTCATCTTCCGCTAATTCTTTTACGATTTGATCTGGCTCGCCAGCAAACGTTTTACCAAAAATTGTTGGATTTTGATGATAAGCTAAGAAACCAACTTGATCGTATTTAGAATCATCATTTCCACCAAATAAACGACGATCTAAGTCACTTGTAATTGGCTGAATGGAACGAGTAACGAGCGTTCTTGGTTCAAAATCATGACCCGCTTCTTTCCAAGCTTCTTTGTATGCACGTAGTTGTTTTGCTTGTTGAACGTGGAAAGGTTCATTTGATTCGTTATTAACAAGTGTTGATGATTGAAGATTCATTCCGTGTTTAGCCGCCCAAATGGCTGTTTCTTGTGAGCCTGCTCCCCACCAAATCCGTTTTTCTAAACCTTCTGAATAAGGTTCAATACGCAATTTTCCTGGTGCTTGTGGGAACATTGGCATTGGATTTGGTTCAGCAAAACGTTCACCTTTCAATAACTCTAAAAATTCAAGTGTTCGTTCACGTGTAACTTCTTTGATTTCTTCTTCGCTGTAATCATAACCAAAGTATTTCCAACCATCGAGAACTTGTTCAGGTGAACCACGACCGACGCCTAATTGCACTCGTCCTTGGGTAATGATATCTGTTAATCCAGCATTTTCTGCCATGTAGTAAGGATTTTCGTAACGCATGTCGATTAATCCTGTTCCAATCTCAATTTTACTTGTTTGTGCACCAATTGCAGAAAGTAGTGGGAATGGTGAGCCAATTTGTGGTGCAAAATGATGGACGCGGAACCAAGCACCATCAATGCCGAGTTTTTCTGCTTCGACAGCTAGCTCAATTGATTGTAGATAAGCATCTTGAGCGGTTTTTACTAAAGAACCTTGATCCATCCAATGACCGAAACTTAAAAAGCCAATGTTTTTCATAATTGAAATCCTCCTTAACCTTGAATAATTTCACTTACTTTTAATAAGTTGAATTTATTCTACTACTTTTTATTTTAAAAGGCGAATAATTGTTCCGGCTGTGATTCTCAAATGAAAAGAAGCGATTCTCCCTAGTATTTACTTTACAGTGAAAAAGGAAAAAGTCAGCCTTTAATTAGCTGACTTTTGATAATCTATAGTAAAAAATAAAAGCAAGAAATCTATTTGATTTTTTTAGCAGAAACCAGTAGCATCATTGGACGTCTTAATTCATCTTTCATTCCGGGAACACTATCCAATAAATGTTTGTCTGGTATTGGTTCTACAATTGCGGTAATGCTCAATCCATGTTTGATTAATGTATTTAAATAAGTTGTCAGTGTTTTATGGTATTTGGTGACAGTTTCTCCCAAAAATACTGCTTTACGCTGATTTTCCAGAAAATAATTGTCAACAGGCCAATGATCAGGTGTCCCATCTTCGTTATAGATCCAGTCTTGATTCCCATATGCGGTAAAAACAGGGTGTTCTACCGAAAATATGAACTCACCATTTACACGAAGAAAAGAAGAAATTTTTGAGCAAATTCGATCAAAATCAGGGGTATAGTGAAGTGCCAATGAACTGATAATGATGTCGAAACTTTCAGGTTTAAAATCTAAGTCTTCCATTGCAATCTGTTGATACTCAATATTGGCAAGGTGTGTTCGTTCGCGTGCCCCAGCTAACATTTTTGTTGAAATATCTGTCCCAATTACTGTATCTGCACCGCGTTCTGCCGCGTAGATACAGTGCCAACCAAAACCACAGCCAATATCTAAAACAGCTTTCCCTTGAAAGTCTGGCAGCATTTTTTTTAATTCATGCCATTCGCCAGCAGCACTGAGTCCAGCTACGGATCTTGGAAAATGGCTGTATTTATCAAAAAAGCGATTATTATCGTAAATGTTTTCTTTCAATTATGTTCACTCCTAAAATGTAATCAATTGTTGTGTGCTTGCTGTAATTAATCTTCACCCATTCATGCTAAAGGCTCATGATTTTTTACAATGATAAGGGGTCCTTTTTTACGAATATTTTAAGTAAGCTTACAATAGCAGCGACATTTAGTCCAGAATTTTCAAAGTGAATGTTTGTTTTTTATATAGAAAAAGCGATTTGTTCAATTTTTTCTATTAGCAAGTTTTGCTGTTGCAGAATCTTCAAATAATTATATAAAGATTGAATTACCAGAGCTTAGTAAAAGATGTTAAAAATCAATTTCAGAAATAAAAGAAGCAACTGTGATAAAAGTGTGATTATAAAAAAATAAAGAGCCAACAAACATTGATTTAACAATGTTTGTTGGCTCTTTTTATTATTCCCACTCCACAGTTGCAGGTGGCTTAGAAGTAATATCGTACACGATGCGGTTTACGTGTGCGACTTCATTTACGATGCGAACAGAGATTTTTTGCAAGACATCCCAAGGAATACGAGCAAAGTCAGCTGTCATTCCATCAATCGAAGTAACTGCACGGATACCGACTGTGTAATCATACGTACGGCCATCACCCATAACACCAACTGAACGAATGCCAGGTAAGACAGTAAAGTATTGCCAGATGTCACGATCAAGACCAGCTGCTGCGATTTCTTCACGCAAGATAGCATCTGATTCACGAACGATTTCTAATTTGTCTTCGCTGATTTCACCTAAGACACGGATACCAAGACCAGGTCCAGGGAATGGTTGACGCCAAACGATTGAGTCAGGCATTCCAAGTTGAGTTCCTAATTCACGTACTTCGTCTTTGAAGAGTGTATTTAAAGGTTCGATTAATTCGAATTGCATATCTTCAGGTAGTCCACCAACATTATGGTGAGATTTGATTGTTTGAGCTGTTTCAGTACCACTTTCGATAACGTCTGTATAAAGTGTTCCTTGTGCCAAGAAAGAAATACCTTCTTCGCCAGCTAATTTTGTTGCTTCATCATCAAAAACATAAACAAATTCATTACCAATGATTTTGCGCTTTTGTTCAGGATCAGAAACACCTTTTAGTTTGTTTAAGAAACGATCACGTGCATCTACTTTGATGATGTTTAGGCCGAATTTTCCACCTAAGCTTTCCATTACTTGATCTGCTTCATTTTTGCGTAACAAACCATGGTCAACAAAAATTGATGTTAATTGGTCGCCAATCGCTTTTTGTAAAAGGACACCAACAACACTTGAGTCAACTCCGCCAGAAAGGCCAAGCAAGACTTTTTTGTCGCCAACTTGTTCACGGATTTTTTCAACTTGCATATCAATGAAGCTATCCATTGACCAGTTACCTTGGCAATGGCAGACATCGAAGGCAAAGTGACGTAATAATTCGATTCCGTATTCAGAATGACGTACTTCAGCATGGAATTGGATACCATAAAAGTTACGTGTAGTATCTTGAATAGAAGCGATAGGACAGTCTTTGCTTGTACCGACAACTTCAAAACCTTCAGGAACTTTCGTTACTAAGTCGCCATGACTCATCCAAACCGTTTGTTCTTTTGGTGTATCAGTGAATAACACCGCATCATCTGTTGTAACTTCCAATAAGGCTTTTCCGTATTCACGGTTTTTAGCAGGTTCAACTTTCCCACCAAGATTGTACGTAATCAACTGCATTCCGTAACAAATTCCTAATACAGGTATATCTAAATTGAAAATCTCAGGATCAATACTAAAAGCACCTTCGTCATAAACACTGTTTGGTCCACCAGAAAGGATAATTCCTTTTGGATTCATAGCTTTAACTTCTTCTGCAGTAATTCGGTGGCTCAATAATTCAGAAAAGACCCCTAAATCACGGATGCGTCGTGTAATCAATTGATTATACTGGCTACCATAATCTAACACGATAATCTTTTCAACGTTCGTCATATCGGCAACGTTTGTCACATTTATTACCCCTATCCATTTAAATTTATCTCAAAATAGTTTTACTATTTTAAAATGCTAATATTTGCGCATGAAAATCGAATCGATGATATGATTTTCAGTTTTATGGAGAATTATATCTGCTCTACCACGTGTAGGCAAGATATATTCCTCTAAATTTTTCAAATTCACATTTTTCCAGACTTCTTTGGCCATTTGAAAGGCGTCTTCACGATCACCGATTGCAAAACGATAATAATAATTCTCAGGATTTTGAAAAGCTGTGTCTAACAGCGCAGCAAAACGATCGAGATACCATTTTTCAATCAAATCAGGTTCGGCATCAACAAAAACAGAAAAATCAAAAAAGTCACTAACGTAAATTTGTTGGTTAGCTGGGAGTTGTAAGGTATTGATTCCTTCAACGATTAAAATATCTGGTTGCTGGATCACTTCATACTCGTCGGGAATAATATCATAAACATCATGAGAGTAGATAGGAACTTTCAACTCGTCTTTTCCAGACTTTACTTGATTTAAAAAATCAATGAGCATTTCCATGTCATAGCTTTCAGGAAATCCTTTGCGATCCATGATTCCTTTTTCACGCAAGACCTTATTAGGATACAAAAAACCATCAGTCGTAATCAATTGAACGTTTCGTCGTTTTAGCGTACGAGACAAGATTGTTTGCAACAAACGTGCAGTTGTACTTTTTCCAACAGCAACGCTCCCCGCAATTCCAATAATGAAAGGCGACACAGGTACATATTTATGGAGAAAGAGTCCTTTACTTAATGATAAAGATTCAAATTCTTTCATATAAAGATGAATGAGGTGCGTTAAAGGAACATAAATATCTTGAACATCTTGCATCGAGATTCGATCATTCAAGCTTTTGATGCTGTCTAATTCCGCTTGTGTCAGTGGTGCTTGTCCATTACGATAAAATTCTTGCCATTCTTCCCTTGCAATACGATAGTAGTTCATTGGGTCGTTCATAATAGCCTCCTGCGTTCTCTCCCGTCAATGGATTTATTCTAACATAAAATAGTGCTAAACCCTACCTCTTATAAAGGGAATGAGAAGACTTTTTCACGAATTTGAAAACATGGCTTTATCCAATAGGTTCGATTTGCTAAAATCAAAGAAAGAAACGAGTTAAATGAACTGATTTTGAATGGATAGTACTTGTTTGTTTTTGAAGAAAAAGGTAGACTATGTGCAGCATAATAGAAGAAGGATGGAAAAGATGACAGATCATTATTATACAGAGCGTCCCAATGTTGCCCATGACTTTGAGCAATGGTCGTTTGAGTTAAAAGGAAAATTATTTCACTTTGTGACAGATGCCGGGGTATTTTCACGTGAAACGGTAGACTATGGTTCGCGTGTGTTAATCGACGCATTTGATTGGGAAGAAATTCCAGCTGAAGGAAACGTGTTAGATGTTGGCTGTGGTTATGGACCAATTGGGTTAGCCATTGCGTATGCTAGCCAACGTACGATTGAAATGATTGACATTAATTTACGCGCAGTGGAATTAGCACAAGGAAATGCGAATCGTAATCAACTGGCGAACGTAGACATTCATCAATCAAATATTTACGAAGATGTGCATCAAGAAAAGTACGCAGCGATTATTAGCAATCCGCCTATTCGTGCTGGAAAAAAAGTTGTTCACGAAATTTTGACAGGCGCCTATCCACTTTTAGAAACAGGTGGCACGTTGACAATTGTCATTCAGAAAAAACAGGGCGCACCAAGTGCACAAAAGAAAATGGAAGAAACTTTTGGCAACGCAACAATCGTTACCAAAGACAAAGGTTATTACATTATTAAAAGTGTAAAAGAATAAGTTTGACCATCAATTTTTATTGTAATAGATATTCGAGTGTGGAATATCTATTGCAATTTTTTTGTTTGCAAAATTATTTTCATTTTAAGAAAGTGCTATCAATTAACTATTTTTTTAGAAAAGGTTTTGTTACACTGATTAAAAGTTCAAGTTGAGGGGGAGAAAAAGTGAAGTTAACAATTAGAGATATTGCTGAGATGGCTGGTGTATCAGTTACAACTGTTTCGCAAATTTTGAATAATAAAGGAAGTCGCTTTAGTGACAAAACTAGAAAAAAAGTTTTGAACATTGTTAATGAACATCATTATAAGCCAGATTATTTTGCTTCAAATGTAATCAACCGTCATTCAAAAACAATTGGAATGATTGTTCCAGATGTAACAGACTTTTTTTTCTCAAAACTAATTGAAGGCGTCGAAAGCTATTTAAATCCACTTGGGTATGTAATTATGTTGTGTAACTCAAGACACAAGCAAGAAAATGAAATCAAATATTTACGTGAATTAGCGCATCGTTCAGTCGATGGGATTTTATTAGCTACACCAAACGTTTTACCAGAGGCTTATGCTTTAGACAGTGGATTTTATAAAAATATGCCGATTATCTTGATTGATCGTGGTTTAAATCGTCGAGATAGTGGCCGCTTAATTGTTAAAGAATATGAGGGAGCGTATCAAGCTGTTTCATTATTTATCAAAGAAGGACACACAAAAATTGGCATGTTGAAGGAAACAACTGGCTACTATCAACTAGAAGAACGGTTTAATGGCTATCGACATGCACTAAAAGATCATGGAATATCGTTTAATGGGAAATTCGTTGAGCATGGCGAACTAACGGTTCAAGGTGGGTATGACGCAACTAAAAGATTATTGGAACACAAAGATATCACAGCGATTTTTTGTGGAAATGATGCAATGGCAATCGGTTGTTATCAAGCTATTCATGAAATGGGTAAAAAAATTCCGGATGATATTTCTGTCATCGGTTTTGATGGATTAAAATTATCTGAGTACATGATTCCACAATTAACGACGGTGCGACAACCTAGTTTTGATATTGGATTTTATGCGGCTCGTTTTCTAATCGATACGATTGAATTCCCTCAACGCAAAGTTCCGAACAAAGTCTTCGAGACAAAATTAATTATTCGTGAGAGCGTAAAAGCATTGACAAATGGCTAAGTGGGCGGTATATTGCTTATGTAAGTGTTTACAAATGCAGGGCAAAGCCTTTTGCATTTTTAGTAAACCAGTTTACTAAAGTGGTTTACCTTTTATAAAAATAATGTATAATACCGAATGAAGGCTAGGAGGATCAAGCGATGCGAATGGTAGATTTGATTGAAAAAAAGAGGGATGGAAAAACCTTAACAAAGAATGAGATTGATTACATAATTACTAATTATACAAACAATCAAATTCCAGATTATCAGCTCAGCGCATTATTGATGGCAATCTTTTATCAAGATATGACTGATGAAGAAATTACAAACATGACTTTAGCAATGGCAAATTCTGGTGATGTGATCGACTTGACTTCATTGAATGGTATTAAAGTAGATAAACATTCTACGGGTGGAGTTGGAGATACAACTACTTTGATCTTAGCACCGTTAGTTGCAAGTGTGGGTGTGACTGTGGCGAAAATGTCAGGACGTGGGCTTGGTTATACTGGCGGAACGTTAGACAAATTAGAAGCAATTCCTGGATTTAAAATTGAACTTTCAGATGAAGAATTCATTCGAATTGTTAATGAAAGTCAAGTTGCTGTTATTGGACAATCAGGGAATTTAGCCCCAGCGGATAAAAAGCTCTACGCTTTACGTGACGTAACGGCGACTGTAGATTCAATTCCTTTAATTGCTAGCTCAATTATGAGTAAGAAAATTGCAGCTGGTGCGGATGCAATTGTTTTAGATGTAACAACTGGTGACGGTGCCTTCATGAAAAACATTGAGGATGCGAGACGCCTCGCAAAAACAATGACAAGTATTGGCAAACTTGCTAATCGTCAAACGATTGCCGTAATTTCTGATATGTCCGAGCCATTAGGTGAGGCAATCGGTAACAGTTTAGAAGTAGTTGAGGCAATTGAAACATTGCAAGGGAATGGTCCAGAAGACTTAATCGAAATGTGTTACGTATTGGGTAGTCAAATGGTTGTTTTAGCTAAGAAAGCTGACTCTGTAGAAGAGGCTCGTGTAATGCTACAAGAAGCGTTAACTTCAGGTAAAGCCTTAGAAAAATTCAAGGAAATGATTCAAAACCAAGGTGGAGATATTCGCGTGGTTGAAAAACCAGAACTGCTTCTGACAGCACGATATCAAGTAGAACTTCCCGCAAAATCTGCTGGGTTAGTTTCTAAAATCGTTGCTAACGAATTGGGTATCGCGGCGATGATGCTGGGTGCCGGTCGTAAAACGAAAGAAGATGCGATTGATCACGCAGTTGGTTTGAAATTGCATAAAAAAATTGGCGATTCAGTACAAGAAGGCGAATCTTTATTAACTATCTATAGTAATACAGAAGATCTTTCTCAAGTTGTCGAATTATTATATCAAAACATTGAAATCAGTGATTCAGCTAAAAAACCAATTTTAGTACACGATATTATTACTGAGTAGGAAGGAAGAAAAAAATGGAATTAAATCGAATGATTGACCACACAATTTTAAAGGCAGATGCGACAGAGGAAGATGTGTTACGCATCATTGAAGAAGCAAAAAAATATCATTTTTATTCTGTATGTATCAATCCAACTTGGGTTTCATTAGCAAAAGAACAGTTAAAAGGTGAACCTGTTGCAGTCTGTACAGTAATCGGCTTTCCTTTAGGAGCAAATACTTCTGCTGTTAAAGCCTATGAAACGACAGATGCAATCAATAATGGTGCTGACGAAGTGGATATGGTCATCAATATTGGTGCATTGAAATCAAAACAGTTCAATAAAGTTCAACAAGATATTGAGGCAGTAGTCGAAGCGGCAAAAGATCGCGCACTTGTTAAAGTAATTATTGAGACAGCACTGTTAACAAATGAAGAAATCGTCAAAGCTTGTGAACTTGCAAAAATTGCAGGAGCAGACTTTGTTAAGACATCGACTGGGTTTTCAACTGGTGGCGCTAAAGTAGAAGATATACGTTTAATGCGCGCAACTGTTGGTCCTGAAATGGGCGTGAAAGCTTCTGGTGGTATCCACAATGAAGAAGAAGCTGTAGCAATGGTTGAAGCAGGAGCAACACGAATTGGTACGAGTGCTGGAGTTGCTATTATCTCTGGCTCAGTTGGCGAAGGATACTAAAATGAGTGAAGTGGCAAAACAAGAATGGATTGACATTGCTGTAACAGCATTGGAAAAAGCATATGTCCCATATTCACATTTCCCAGTTGGTGCGTGTTTAGTAACAGATACAGAAAAGACGTATCAAGGCGTAAATATTGAGAATGCTTCTTTTGGATTAACCAATTGTGCTGAACGAACAGCATTTTTTAAAGCTGTGTCAGAAGGCGAAAAACAATTTTCTCATTTGGTTATTGCTGGTCACACGCCAGAACCAATTTCACCATGTGGGGCTTGTCGACAAGTAATGGCAGAATTTTGCTCACCAGAAATGCCAGTCACGTTGGTTGGCGATGATGGTGTGACAAAGACAATGACGGTTAGAGAACTACTACCGTATGCATTCACAGAAAAAGATTTATAACCTATGTTCATTCAGTCAGCTGACTGTTGAAAAAACAATTATTTTAGGGGGCTTTACAGAAATGAAAAAAGCAAAATTATTTGGTTTGGGTGCCGTAGCATTAACAGCTGGATTACTTCTAACTGCATGTGGCAATGGCAATAGCGGAACAGATTCAACTGATGGTGGAAGTGGAAGCTCATCAGCAGGAACAACTGCAGCATTAATCACAGATACAGGCGGTGTCGACGACCGTTCATTCAACCAGTCAGCTTGGGAAGGTCTAGAAGCTTGGGGTAAAGAACACAAGCTTTCACGTGGAAACGATGGCTACCAGTATTTCCAATCTTCAAATGAATCAGATTATATTCCAAATATCGACCAAGCTTTAACAGCAGGATTCCAAACAATCTTTGGAATTGGGTATAAATTACAACCTGCCATTAAAGAACAAGCAACAAATAATCCTGAAACAAACTTTGTTATTATCGATGATGTTATTGATGGCTTAGACAACGTAGTTTCTGCAACATTTAAAGACAACGAAGCTTCTTACTTAGCAGGGATCGCTGCAGCTTACACAACTGAAACAAATGTTGTTGGTTTCATTGGCGGAGTAAAAGGTGAAGTTATCGACCGTTTTGATGCTGGATTTACAGCCGGTGTTGAAGCAGGGGCGAAAGAATTAGGTAAAAAAATTGACGTGAAAAACCAATATGCTGGTGATTTCTCTGCACCAGACAAAGGTCGTTCAATTGCACAAGGTATGTACGCACAAAATGCAGACATTATCTTCCATGCTTCAGGCGGAACTGGTAATGGTGTATTCCAAGAAGCAAAATCATTAAATGAATCTGGCGACAAAAAAGTTTGGGTAATCGGTGTTGACCGTGACCAATCAGACGAAGGCGGCTACACATTAAACGGCGAAGATAAAAACTTCACATTAACATCTACACTTAAAGGTGTGGGCACTGTTGTTGAAGACTTAGCTCAAAAATCTGCAGATGGTGACTTCCCTGGTGGAGAACATACTGTTTATGGCTTGAAAGAAGACGGTGTTGGCTTAACAAAAGGTCAACTTTCTGATGAAGCACAAAAAGCAGTTGATGCTGCTAAAGAAAAAATCATTGCAGGCGATGTAAAAGTTCCTGAAGTTCCAGAAAGCAAATAATAATTTTTCTATAGCCTTGTTAGACAACTGTTTGACAGGGCTATGGTTCAATTTTTAGTAGTTGTTTGTTTATTCAAGTGGTCAAAATTTGACTGTTTGAATAAGGGAACACCCCCTGAAGTGAATTTACTTCAATTTGCGAGGACAGATTTCCGATAGTCAGAAATCTTTACTCATCGTTGCCCTAGATAGAAATCGTTAGGATGTGAAAAATGTGGTTCAAGAAAATATTGTCATCGAAATGCGGAATATTACCAAGCAGTTTGGAACATTCAAAGCAAATGACAACATCAATTTGCAAGTAAAAGCTGGGGAGATCCATGCGTTACTTGGAGAAAACGGTGCTGGCAAGTCAACATTAATGAACGTTTTATCTGGCCTTTTAGAGCCAACATCAGGAGAAATTTTGATGCATGGGAAAAAGGTTCAAATCACAAGCCCAACTAAAGCCAACCAATTAGGGATTGGAATGGTTCACCAACATTTTATGTTAGTTGATGCGTTCACTGTTACTGAAAACATAATTTTAGGTAGCGAGCCAAGTCGGATGGGAATTGTTGATCGCAAAAAAGCACGTGAAGAAATTCAAAAAGTATCAGAACAATATGGACTGTCAGTTAATCCAGATGCTTACGTTCGTGATATTTCTGTTGGAATGGAACAACGTGTCGAGATTTTAAAAACACTTTATCGTGGTGCAGATGTCTTGATTTTTGATGAACCAACAGCTGTTTTGACACCACAAGAAATTGATGAACTAATTTTGATTATGAAAGAATTAGTTAAAGAAGGTAAATCTATTATTTTGATTACCCATAAATTAGATGAGATTAAAGCCGTAGCTGATCGCTGTACAGTTATCAGACGAGGTCAAGGAATTGGAACTGTCAATGTAAAAGATGTTAGTTCACAGCAACTTGCTGATATGATGGTTGGCCGAACGGTTTCATTTAAAACGGATAAAAAAGAAGCTCGCCCTCAAGAAGTTGTCCTAGCGATTGAAGATTTAGTTGTAAATGAAAATCGTGGATTAGAAGCAGTAAAAAGCTTAAATCTAGAAGTTCGTGCAGGAGAAGTTTTAGGAATTGCAGGAATTGATGGCAATGGTCAATCTGAGTTGATTCAAGCATTAACTGGCTTGCGAAAAGTTGAAAGTGGAAGTATTCGCTTAAAGGGAGAAGAAATTAGTAATAAACGTCCAAGAAAAATTACGGAGTCTGGCGTCGGCCATGTCCCAGAAGATCGCCATAAATATGGTTTAGTTCTAGACATGACGTTATCTGAAAATATTGCTCTTCAAACATATTACCAATCTCCTTATAGCAAAGTTGGACTATTAAATTATTCAGTTATCAATGAACATGCGAGAGAATTGATTGATGAGTATGATGTTCGTACGACGAATGAATTAGTTCCAGCTAAGGCGCTATCTGGTGGGAATCAACAAAAAGCAATTATTGCACGCGAAATTGATCGCGACCCAGATTTATTGATTGTTGCGAATCCAACACGTGGACTAGATGTAGGAGCCATTGAATTTATCCATAAACGTTTGATCGAACAACGAGATAAGTTCAAAGCAGTATTGTTAGTTAGTTTCGAATTAGAAGAAATTTTAAATGTGTCTGATCGAATTGCTGTGCTTCACCAAGGTAAAATCGTTGGAATTGTTGATCCAAAAGAAACATCTGAAAATGAATTAGGTCTATTAATGGCGGGCTATTCTTTAGAAGAAGCAAGAAAAGAGTTAGAAAAGGCGGGTGGCGCACATGAATGATCGTAGCGAAAAACTCCGTAATTTACTTGTACCTATTTTTTCAGTAATTTTAGGATTAATTTTAGGTGCATTATTAATGGCAGCTTTTGGATATAATCCAATTCAAGGATACTCTTCTATGTTGGAAGCTGCGCTAGGTTCACAACGAAGTATTGGTGAAACTTTACGACAAGCAACACCGCTCATTTTTACAGCGTTAGGATTTTCAGTGGCGAATTCAGCGGGTTTCTTTAATATCGGGCTTTCTGGACAAGCGCTATGTGGCTGGATTGTTAGTGTGTGGTTTGCGTTGGCCTTTCCAGATCTGCCGAAGGTGATTTTGCTTCCAGCTTGTGTCATCTTAGGTGCTTTGGCAGGGGCGATGGCTGCGGCAATTCCCGGATTATTACGCGCGTTCTTTGGAACCAGTGAAGTAATCGTCACAATTATGATGAATTATATTTTATTGTATTTAAGCACTTATGCTTTACATGATGTGATGCCAGAAAGTTATCGTTCAAGTTTAGACTCATCCAATTTAATTAGTCAAAATGCTTCATTAAGAGTTCCTTGGTTAACCCAAATGTTTGGCGGTTCTCGGGTAAACGCTGGTTTGTTCTTAGCTCTAATTGCTTTGTTCCTTGTGTGGTTACTTATGAAAAAGACAACTTTGGGATATGAAATTCGTTCAGTTGGTCTAAATCCTTTTGCGTCAGAATATGCAGGAATGAGTAGCAAACGAACAATTGTTTTATCAATGGTTATTTCTGGTACACTTGCAGGATTAGGGGGCGTTGTTGAAGGTTTGGGAACGTACCAAAACTTTTTTGTTCAAACAACTTCTTTAGCAATTGGCTTTGACGGAATGGCAGTATCTTTACTGGGCTCTGGTTCAGCAATTGGTGTGTTGTTGTCAGCAATTTTATTCAGTATTTTAAAAATCGGTGGTTTGGGAATGCAAACAGGTGCCGGTGTGCCATTTGAAATCGTGAATGTATCAATTGCATTGATTATCTTCTTTATTGGTATTAACTTCTTAATCCGTTTTATTATGGCAAAATTTTTCCAAGGTAAAAAACAAGTAGCTGTAGTTGAAACAATTGAATCTAAATCAACGCATCAAGATCAAGAAGGAGGGAATTTATAATGACAGCTGTAGAATTGATTGCTTTAATCCTTACGTCAACATTAGTTTATTCCACACCTTTGATTTTGACATCGTTAGGTGGAACATTTTCTGAACGAAGCGGAATCGTTAACGTTGGTTTAGAAGGAATTATGGTAATGGGCGCTTTCAGCTCAATCGTATTCAATTTAACGATGAGTCCATCTTTAGGCGCGATGACACCTTGGATTGCCATTCTAGTTGGTGGGATAGTTGGTGTTTTATTTTCATTACTTCATGCAGTGGCAACAGTTAGTCTTCGTGCAGACCACATTATTAGTGGTACGGTAATCAACTTGATGGCACCTGCGTTAGGTGTGTTCTTAGTTAAAGCGTGGTATGGAAAAGGACAAACAGATAATATCACACGAAACTTAGGTTATTTCTCATTTCCTGGGTTATCAAAAATTCCTGTGATTGGTCCAATTTTCTTTAAAAATACATTCTTACCAGCCTATTGTGCTATTTTAATTGCTGTAATTGCTTGGTTTGTCATTTTTAAAACAAGATTTGGTTTACGTCTGCGTTCTGTCGGAGAAAATCCACAAGCTGCAGATACTTTAGGCATCAATGTTTATGCGATGCGTTATTCAGGCGTTTTGCTTTCAGGTTTATTAGGCGGTATGGGTGGTGCAGTATTTGCTCAATCAATCTCAGGTAATTTCTCTGCGGGAACGATTGTTGGCCAAGGTTTCATTTCGATGGCAGCAATGATTTTTGGTAAGTGGAATCCTTTGGGTGTAATGGGTGCATCATTATTCTTTGGTTTTGCACAAAGTTTGAGTATTATAGGAGCACAGCTTCCAGTGATTTCTTCCATTCCACCAGTGTTATTACAAATTGCACCTTACTTGTTAACAATTATCGTCTTAGTTGTTTTCTTAGGACAAGCATCTGGTCCGAAAGCAAATGGGAAGAACTATATCAAATCCAAATAATTTTTAGTTAATAAAAAGGGTGGGACTATGGGAAGTGTTTCTTCGTCTCGCCCTTTTTGTTTAGTTTAAAGTAGAAAAGATGAAAAGAAAGAAGGAATCGAAATGTTTAAACGCGTACACTTAATTGTAATGGATTCAGTCGGAATTGGTGAAGCACCTGATGCAGACAAATTTAATGATGTTGGATCAGATACGCTAGGTCATATTGCAAAAGAAGCAGGTTTAACAATTCCTCACTTAGAAAACTTAGGCTTAGGTGCAATTCGCCCATTAGAAGGCGTAAAGACTGTAACAGATCATCAAGGCTATGCAACAAAATTAGAAGAAGTTTCTGTTGGTAAAGATACGATGACAGGTCACTGGGAAATTATGGGCTTGAATATCAAGACACCATTTCGGGTATTTCCCAATGGATTTCCTGATGAATTATTACAACAAATTGAAGAATTCTCTGGACGAAAAATTGTTTGTAACAAACCTTATAGCGGAACAGCTGTAATTGATGATTATGGTGAACATCAAATGAAGACAGGTGACTTGATTGTTTATACGTCTGCAGATCCTGTTTTGCAAATTGCTGCACATGAAGAAATTATTCCTTTGGAAGAGTTGTATCGTATTTGCCAATTTGTTCGTGATATTACGAAAGATGATCCATACATGATTGGAAGAATTATCGCACGTCCTTATATTGGAGAACCAGGAAACTTCACTCGAACAAGTAACCGTCATGACTATGCTCTTGATCCATTTGGACATACAGTTTTAGACTCATTAAAAGAAGCTGGTAAAGATGTGATTGCTGTTGGCAAAATTAATGACATCTTCAACGGCCAAGGAATCACTCAATCTGTCCGTACTAAAAGTAATATGGATGGTGTAGATCAACTATTAAATGTGATGAAGCAGGATTTCAACGGACTAAGCTTTACTAATTTAGTAGACTTTGATGCTTTATTTGGTCATCGTCGTGATGTTGTTGGTTACGCACATGCAATTGAAGAATTTGATTTACGCATTCCGGAGTTACTTGATGCAATGAATGATGATGATTTATTGTTGATCACAGCAGACCACGGAAATGATCCAACATTCCCAGGAACAGATCATACGCGTGAATATGTACCATTATTGGCTTATAGTAAAAAAATGAATGAACAAGGAAGCTTACCACAAGGGTACTATGCAGATATCTCAGCAACGATTGCTGAAAACTTTGAAGTACCAGCAACTGAAAATGGTGAAAGCTTCTTGAAATTGCTGAAATAATAGTTACTAAAAACCATAACTTAGGAGAAAAAGAATGAAAAAATTAAGCGAAATGTTACAAGAAACAACTCAATTCATCCTTGATCAAGGAGTAAAAGAAATTGAATTTGGTATGATTCTTGGCTCAGGTCTTGGTGAGTTGGCAGATGAAATTGAAGATGCAATTAAGATTCCATATGACAAAATTCCTTTCTTCCCAGTTTCAACCGTTGTTGGACATGCGGGACAACTAGTTTACGGTACATTATCAGGCAAAAAAGTCTTAGCAATGCAAGGACGTTTTCATTTTTATGAAGGGCATTCCATGCAAACAGTTACTTATCCAGTCCGAGTAATGGGCGCTCTTGGTGCACATTCAGTGATCGTAACAAATGCTTGCGGTGGCGTAAATGAATCTTTTGTACCAGGTGATTTGATGTTGATCAGTGATCATATTAATTTTACAGGCACTAATCCGTTGATTGGACCAAATGAAGATGAAATCGGCCCACGTTTCCCGGATATGAGTCAAGCTTACACACCTGCGTATCGAGAATCTGCAAAAGAAGTTGCTAACAAGTTAGGGTTAGACTTAAAAGAAGGTGTCTACATGGGTTATTCAGGTCCAACTTATGAAACGCCAGCAGAAATTAAAATGTCACGTGTCATGGGTGCTGATGCAGTCGGAATGTCGACTGTACCGGAAGTAATCGTTGCGGCACATGGTGGATTAAAGGTGTTGGGTATTTCTTGTATCACAAACCTAGCGGCAGGAATGCAAGCAAATTTAAATCACGAAGAAGTAGTGGAAACAACGGAACGTGTTAAACAATCATTTAAAGCTTTAGTGAAAGAAACCCTAGCAGTATTATAAAAAGAGTAGTAGTTGAAAATGAAGGAGAGATAAACTAAATGAGTGTTCATATCGAAGCAAAACAAGGCGAAATTGCCGATAAGATTTTACTTCCAGGAGACCCACTACGTGCAAAATATATTGCAGAAACTTTTTTAGAAAATCTGGTTTGCTATAATCAAGTTCGTGGAATGTTAGGTTATACAGGAGAATATAAAGGTGAGCGTGTTTCTGTACAAGGTACAGGGATGGGGATGCCTTCAGCGACTATTTATGCGCATGAACTAATTAATTCTTATGGCGTGAAAAAATTGATTCGCGTTGGGACTTGTGGTGCGTTATCAAAAGATGTTCATGTGAGAGATTTAGTGATTGCTCAAGGTGCAGCAACAAGTTCATCTATGATTGAAAAGAATTTTCATCAATTCCATTTTCCACCAATTGGTGATTTCGATTTACTATTAAAAGCTTACGAATTTGCTAAAGGAAAAGGGTACACGACTCATGTAGGAAATGTTTTGTCAGAAGATACCTTTTATAAAGATGATTTAACTGAAACACTAAAGCTAGCTGAACTTGGTGTTTTGGGTGTTGAGATGGAAGCTGCAGCACTTTACTATTTGGGTGCAAAATATAAAGTGCAAACGTTAGGAATTATGACAGTTAGTGATCATTTGATTACTGGAGAAGAAACAACGGCACAAGAACGTCAAACAACGTTTAATGAAATGATTGAAGTCGGTTTAGAGACAGCAATCGCAAAATAATTGTAGAAAAAGCTTGGAACGACTATTATTAATGTTGGTTCCAGGCTTTTTTAATAGGTAAGGAGGAAAAGAAAAATGGAAAACTTTCGCTTTGATGTAGCAACAGATATTCGTTTTGGTAAAGATCGTTGGGACGAATTACCAGAGGTCTTATATCAGTTTGGAAAAAATATTTTACTTGTTTATGGTGGAGGAAGTATTAAAAAAAATGGTGTTTATCAAAATATTATGAGTCGTCTGCAAGAACATGATTTCAATGTGACAGAACTAAGTGGGGTAGAACCAAATCCTCGTATTGAAACAGTTAGAAAAGGGATTGCTCTTTGTCATGAAAATCAAATTGATGTAATTCTTCCAGTCGGCGGAGGTTCAACAATTGATTGCGCTAAAGTGATTGGTGCTGGCGTTTTCTATGAGGGAGATCCATGGGATTTAGTCATCAAAAAAGCAAACGTCGGGAAAGTATTACCATTAGTAACAGTTTTAACACTTGCGGCAACCGGAAGCGAAATGAATCGAGGAGCGGTCATTTCAAATCCCAAAACAAATCAAAAACTAGGTCTAGGTGGTTGGGAAATGTTACCCAAAGTTTCATTTCTTGATCCAACAACGACATTCACTGTACCAAAGAATCAAACGGCGGCAGGCTCAGCAGATATTTTCAGTCATCTAACTGAAAATTATTTTAAGCGGACCGCTGGAACAGATATTCAAGATTTCGTTGCAGAAGGAATTTTTAGAACAGTCATTAAAAATTGCCCAATTGCATTGAAGTATCCAGATGATTATGATGCACGAGCAAACTTAATGTGGGCTAGTACCTTAGCTCTAAATGGATTAACTGGTAGTGGAAAGACGGGTGCGTGGTCCTGCCATCCAATTGAACATGAATTAAGTGCATTTTATGATATTACGCATGGCGTTGGCTTGGCTATTTTGACGCCACGCTGGATGAATTATGCATTGAATGAAGAAACTGAAGAAAAATTTGCACAATTTGCTCGTAACGTGTGGGGAATTCAAGAGTCAGTAAATCATCTTGCTGCAAAAGAAGGAATTCAAAAAACATATGATTACTTTAAAGCATGCGGCATACCTATGACTTTGCCTGAGGTAGGGATTGATGAAACCAAATTTTCTTTGATGGCAGAACAAGCTGTTAAGCACAGTCAAATTGCTACAGATGCGTATGTTCCATTGGATGAACAAGCAGTCGAAAAAATTTTGCGCGAGTGTTTGACAGAATCTAATTATTTATAAGTAAAAAAGGAGTGGCGATTTTATCGCCACTCCTTTTTTTGCTTATAATCAATGAAAATTATAAGTAGTATTTTTTAGCAACAGTTAGATCATCATTCAATTCATAAACAAGTGGTTGACCTGTTGGAATTTCAAGATCCATAATGTCTTCGTCAGAGATTCCTTCGATATGTTTTGCTAAAGCGCGTAATGAGTTACCATGTGCAGCTACTAAAACAGTTTTGTCGTCTAGTAATGCTGGAGCAATATGATCTTGCCAGAATGGTAAAGCACGTTCCAAAGTAACTTTTAAGTTTTCGCCACCAGGAATATCGCGTTTGTCTAACATAGCGTAACGACGTTCATTTGCAGCTGAACCTTCGTCAGTTTCGTCCAATAATGGAGGAAGAGTGTCGTAAGAACGGCGCCAAATATGAACTTGTTCATCACCATATTTTTCAGCAGTTTCTTTTTTGTTCAAGCCTTGTAATTTACCATAATGACGTTCGTTTAAGCGCCATGATTTTACTTGAGGTACCCAAAGTTGATCTGAGTATTCTAAGATAAGGTTACAAGTTTTGATGGCACGAGTTAAAACAGAAGTGTAAGCAATATCAAATTCGATTCCAGCTTCTTTGATTTTGCGTCCGCCTTCTTTTGCTTCTTCGATACCTTCTGGTGCTAAGTTTACATCAGCCCAACCAGTAAATTGGTTTAAAGCGTTCCATTCACTAAGACCGTGACGAGAAAAAACTAATTTTGGCATGTTGTGTGCTCCTTTTTAAAATGTATTTATTTCTGAAAATTTCAGTTCTTGTTTATTGTACAATTTTTTTGAAAAGATTTCCATTGAAAATGATAGAAGATTGAATTCAGATACACAAAAAAATAAGTAATCTTCGGAAAGATTACTTATTTTTAATTAATTATATAATTGCTCAATATCTTTTTCTGGAAGATTTATATATTTATAGCAAGTTCCAACTGAAACACCACATTTTGATGAAATAAATTGAATTGTTTCTTTCTTCTCATAATAAAGGCGACGAATTTTTTTGATGGTTTTGGCATCAATTTTAGGACGGCCGCCAATTTTCCCTTTTTTACGTGCTTCATTCAAGCCAATTAAAGTGCGTTCTTTAATCAATGAGCATTCCATCGTAGCTAGACCTTCCATTAATTGAAAGTAAACCTTGCCCATTGGTTTACGAGTATCGATTTCTTCAGCGATACTTACTAAATGGAGCCCACGATCGTTAAAAAGTTTTGTAAATTCCGTTAATTGTCTTGTTGATTTGCCAAGACGATGAAGTTGGCAAATGACAAGAGTATCTCCTTGTTGCATTTGTTCAATGACGGATTGTAATTTGATCATTGTCTCAGCATCTTTTGCTTCGTACGTTTCATGGAAAATTTCCTGACAACCAAAGGTAGATAGTTGTTCAACCTGAGTTGTTAAATCAACATCGTTTATGGTTGTGCG
This sequence comes from Enterococcus sp. DIV0174, assembly GCF_050529065.1. Taxonomy (NCBI): domain Bacteria; kingdom Bacillati; phylum Bacillota; class Bacilli; order Lactobacillales; family Enterococcaceae; genus Enterococcus; species Enterococcus sp. DIV0174. Next base: position 49,017 of record NZ_CP172881.1, read on the forward strand.
TGCATAACCAATAATTTTCATGATGATTCCTTTCTAGCGGTGAATTTTAAACAGAATACAATAGTAAAAATTTAGCATAAAGCCCACTAAAAAGATAGTATTTTAGTGGATTTTATCTAGAAGCTTTATCTGAAAATACTATGCTTTAGGGGCATGTGGTGTATCCAAAATTTTCACACCATTTTCGGATCCGACAACTACTTTTGAAACAAGATTCAAGAATAAGCCATGCTCAACAACACCAACGAGATTATCTAAGTAGTCAGCAAGTATTTCTGGTTGTTCAATAGTTTGAAGGTGTAAATCAATAATGAAATGACCACTATCAGTTTTAAGTGTTTCACCATCAGCTGTTTTTCGTAAAACTGGATGAAAATCTTTTGCTGCAAATAGACGTAATAGTTGTTGCGAACCATAAGGGATAACTTCAACAGGAAGAGGGAAATCACCAAGGTTTTCGACTAATTTTGATTCATCAACGATCCAAATCGTTTCTTTTGAATAAGTAGCAACGATTTTTTCGAATAGTAAGGCTGCACCTCCACCTTTAATCCCTTGGAAATCAGTACTAATTTCATCTGCGCCATCAATTGTTAAGTCAACCTCAACAACATCATCAATACTCTTTAATGGAATGCCAAGTTTCTCAGCTTGTTCTTTCGTAGCGTTTGATGTTGTTACACCTATGATATTTAAGCCTTCTTCTCGCATACGACGACCAAGTTCTTCTACCATATAGTAAGCAGTAGATCCTGTTCCAAGACCAACGATCATACCATCTTTGACAAATTTTGCGGCTTCGATACCAGCTTGTTGTTTTAGATTCATGTTTGCTTTTCCCCTTTTTTGAGTTTGAGCTTTCCTGCTTATTTTAGCGTTTATTTTAGTAAAAAGATACCTTTCTTTGGTACCAATTTGAATGATTTTCAAAAAAAATATGGAACAAGTTGACATGGGTTTTCATTCGTGCTATTCTAACGAAGGTGCTTTATCTACAGGTCTCTGTAAAGAGACGTGCTGACTGTTTATCAAAGCATATTTGATAAAGATGCAGACATTGCATTTATTTTTTATCGCAAAAAAAGAACCACCTGGATGTGTGGAACTAGATGCGAATGAGGGAAGGAGGAAACAAGGAATGCCTACAATTAACCAATTAGTACGTAAACCTCGTAAATCAAAGGTGGAAAAATCAAATTCACCTGCTTTGAACAAAGGATATAACAGCTTTAAGAAAACTCAAACTAACGTGAACTCTCCTCAAAAACGTGGGGTAGCAACTCGTGTGGGAACTATGACACCTAAAAAACCGAACTCAGCTTTGCGTAAATATGCTCGTGTTCGTTTGTCAAACTTGATTGAAGTTACTGCTTATATCCCAGGGATTGGTCATAATTTACAAGAACATAGCGTTGTATTATTACGCGGTGGACGTGTAAAAGACTTACCAGGGGTACGTTACCACATCGTTCGTGGTGCACTAGATACTGCTGGTGTTAACGATCGTAAACAAAGCCGTTCTAAATACGGTACTAAGAAACCTAAAGCTTAATTTTAATTAATTAGTCAAACAAACAATTAAACTTTACTTCTATATAAAAGGAGTAAATACTAAGAACTATATTTCGGAAGGAGGAGTTACGGATGCCACGTAAAGGTCCTGTTGCAAAACGTGATGTTTTACCAGATCCTATTTATAACTCAAAATTAGTAACTCGCTTAATCAACCGTGTAATGGTTGATGGAAAACGCGGGATTGCAGCTAACATTATCTATAATGCCTTTGATTTAATCAAAGAATCTACAGGTAACGATCCATTAGAAGTGTTTGAACAAGCAATGAAAAATGTAATGCCTGTTCTTGAAGTTAAAGCACGTCGTGTTGGGGGTTCAAACTATCAAGTACCAGTTGAAGTTCGCCCTGAACGTCGTACAACTCTAGGTCTTCGTTGGGTAGTAAACTACGCTCGTTTGCGCGGTGAACACACAATGGAAGAACGTCTAGCTAAAGAAATCATGGACGCTGCAAACAACACAGGTGCTTCTGTTAAAAAACGTGAAGACACTCATAAAATGGCAGATGCTAACCGTGCGTTTGCTCACTACCGCTGGTAAGATTCTCTCTGTTTGGTCGGCTTTGTGCCGACCTCAGAAGATATCCTTATTTTTAGCAACTAGATAGTAAAGAGAGGAGAAACAAGGAGAATGACCAGAGAATTTTCTTTAGATAATACTCGTAATATCGGTATCATGGCCCATATTGATGCTGGTAAAACAACTGCTACTGAACGTATCTTGTACTATACTGGTAAAATCCATAAAATTGGTGAAACTCATGAAGGAGCTTCACAAATGGACTGGATGGAACAAGAACAAGAACGTGGAATTACGATCACTTCTGCTGCAACAACTGCACAATGGAAGGGTCACCGAATCAACATCATCGACACACCAGGACACGTAGACTTCACTGTTGAAGTTGAACGTTCATTGCGTGTACTTGATGGTGCTGTTACAGTCCTTGATGCACAATCAGGTGTAGAACCTCAAACTGAAACAGTTTGGCGTCAGGCTACAACTTATGGTGTACCTCGTATTGTATTTGCAAACAAAATGGATAAAATTGGTGCTGACTTCTTATACTCAGTATCAACTTTACATGACCGCTTGCAAGCAAATGCTCACCCAATTCAATTACCAATTGGTGCTGAAGATGACTTCACAGGAATTATTGACCTTGTAACAATGAAGGCTGAAATCTATACAAATGATTTAGGTACTGAAATTGAAGAACGAGAAATTCCAGAAGAATATCGTGAATTAGCTGAAGAATGGCGTGAAAAATTGGTTGAAGCAGTTGCTGAAACTGATGAAGAACTTACTTTAAAATACTTAGAAGGTGAAGAAATCACTGAAGCTGAGTTAAAAGAAGGTATTCGTCGCGCAACACTTGGCGTAGACTTCTACCCAGTATTATGTGGTTCAGCATTTAAGAACAAAGGGGTTCAATTATTATTGGACGCTGTTCTTGACTACTTACCATCACCATTAGATATTCCTGCTATTAAAGGGATTGATCCTAAAACTGACGAAGAAGTTTTACGTCCTGCAGACGATGAAGCTCCTTTCTCAGCATTAGCATTTAAAGTTATGACTGACCCATTCGTAGGTCGTCTAACTTTCTTCCGTGTGTACTCTGGTGTCTTGAAATCAGGTTCATACGTACAAAACGCAACAAAAGGCAAACGCGAACGTGTTGGTCGTATCTTACAGATGCATGCTAACTCACGTTCAGAAATCTCTGAAGTTTACGCTGGAGATATCGCTGCTGCTGTTGGTTTGAAAGATACAACAACTGGGGACACTCTTTGTGATGAAAAGAATTTAGTAATTCTTGAATCAATGGAATTCCCAGAACCAGTTATCCAAGTCGCTATTGAACCTAAATCAAAAGCTGACCAAGATAAAATGGGTGTTGCTCTTCAAAAACTATCTGAAGAAGATCCTACTTTCCGCGCTGAAACAAACGTGGAAACAGGCGAAACTATTATCGCTGGTATGGGTGAACTTCACTTAGACATTATCGTAGACCGTATGCGTCGCGAATTTAAAGTTGAAGCTAACGTAGGTGCTCCTCAAGTATCTTACCGTGAAACTTTCCGTTCTGGCACTCAAGCCGAAGGTAAGTTTGTACGTCAGTCTGGTGGTAAAGGTCAATACGGTCACGTATGGGTTGAATTTACTCCAAACGAAGAAGGCGGCGGCTTTGAATTTGAAAATGCAATCGTTGGTGGGGTTGTTCCTCGTGAATATATCCCAGCTGTTGAAACAGGTTTGAAAGATGCTATGGAAAATGGTGTCTTAGCTGGATATCCATTAGTTGATATCAAAGCAAAACTTTACGATGGTTCATACCATGATGTCGATTCAAATGAAACTGCCTTCCGTGTTGCTGCTTCTATGGCATTGCGTGCGGCAGCTAAGAAAGCTAATCCAGTTATCCTTGAACCAATCATGGGTGTTGAAGTAGTTATTCCAGAAGATTACTTAGGTGATGTTATGGGACACGTTACTGCACGTCGTGGTCGCGTTGAAGGTATGGAAGCTCGCGCTGGCGGACAACAAGTTGTTCGTGCTATGGTCCCTCTTGCTGAAATGTTTGGTTATGCTACAACTCTTCGTTCAGCTACTCAAGGTCGTGGTACATTTACTATGACATTTGATCACTACGAAGATGTACCGAAATCAGTTCAAGAAGAAATCATTAAGAAAAACGGCGGAAAAGCTGAATAATTTCTTAAAAACTTGATAATCACGTAAAGAGATTATCTAAAGAGACTATATTTTTAATATAGTTTCGTGTAAAATAGCTATCGATGATATGGGCATGTGATGTACGTTTAGTACATCATGTTCCTATCAGATAAATAAAAAATTATATTGTATTTTGGGAGGACATTTTAAAATGGCAAAAGAAAAATTTGACCGTTCTAAACCACACGTTAACATTGGTACTATTGGCCACGTTGACCATGGTAAAACTACATTAACAGCTGCAATCACAACTGTACTATCTAAGAAAAACGGCGGCCAAGCTATGGCTTACGATCAAATCGATGGTGCTCCAGAAGAACGCGAACGCGGAATCACTATTTCAACAGCTCACGTTGAGTATGAAACTGACGCACGTCACTACGCTCACGTTGACTGCCCAGGACACGCGGACTACGTTAAAAACATGATCACTGGTGCTGCTCAAATGGATGGAGCTATCTTAGTAGTTTCTGCTGCTGATGGCCCTATGCCTCAAACTCGTGAACACATCCTATTGTCACGTCAAGTTGGTGTTCCTTACATCGTTGTATTCTTGAACAAAGTTGACATGGTTGACGACGAAGAATTATTAGAATTAGTTGAAATGGAAGTTCGTGACTTATTAACAGAATACGAATTCCCTGGTGATGATGTTCCTGTTGTTGCTGGTTCAGCTTTAAAAGCTCTAGAAGGCGACGCTTCATACGAAGAAAAAATCCTTGAATTAATGGCTGCAGTTGACGAATATATCCCAACTCCAGAACGTGAAAACGACAAACCATTCATGATGCCAGTTGAAGATGTATTCTCAATTACTGGTCGTGGTACTGTTGCAACTGGTCGTGTTGAACGTGGACAAGTTCGCGTTGGGGACGAAGTTGAAGTTGTTGGTATTGCTGAAGAAACTTCAAAAACAACTGTAACTGGTGTTGAAATGTTCCGTAAATTATTGGATTACGCTGAAGCAGGCGATAACATTGGTGCATTATTACGTGGTGTTTCACGTGACGATATCCAACGTGGTCAAGTTTTAGCTAAACCAGGTACAATTACACCTCATACAAAATTCTCTGCAGAAGTATATGTGTTGACTAAAGAAGAAGGTGGACGTCATACTCCATTCTTCACTAACTACCGTCCACAATTCTACTTCCGTACAACAGACGTAACTGGTGTTGTTGAATTGCCAGAAGGAACTGAAATGGTTATGCCTGGCGACAACGTAACTATGGAAGTTGAATTAATTCACCCAATCGCTATCGAAAACGGTACTAAATTCTCAATCCGTGAAGGCGGACGTACAGTTGGTGCCGGTGTCGTTACTGAAATCAAAGCTTAATTTTTTTAAGCCTAATTAATGCAACATTATATTCGGACCTAAAAGCTCGAAGCAATCATTATTTAGTGATTGTTTCGAGCTTTTTCTTTTCTTTATGAAAAAATATGAAAATAAATTGAATTTCCAAAGAAAAAGCCTTGCGTTGTGTGTTTGAATATACTATAATTACAAAGGTGCGTTTACCTTGGTGAATTGCACAGACGGAATCAATTTGATTCTTGTCGGCTAAGAAACGAGAGGTTGCGACACGCCCGGACGCTTTGCCACGAACGAGCGTGACGGAAATTTTCGTGGAGCTATGTCTACTTTTCAAAATAGGCGAAGGAGGGAACAAGATGGCAAAACAAAAAATTCGTATCCGTTTAAAAGCGTATGAACACCGTATTTTAGATCAATCAGCGGATAAAATTGTAGAAACTGCAAAAAGAACTGGAGCTAGTGTATCTGGTCCAATTCCATTACCAACAGAACGTAGTCTTTACACTGTTATTCGTGCGACTCATAAATACAAAGATTCTCGCGAACAATTCGAAATGCGTACTCACAAACGTCTAATTGACATTGTGAACCCAACACCAAAAACTGTTGATGCTTTGATGAAGCTAGACTTACCATCTGGTGTAAACATCGAAATCAAACTATAAAAAACTAAATTAATGGAGGTGTACTCATGACCAAAGGAATCTTAGGGAAAAAAGTGGGAATGACACAAATCTTCACTGAATCTGGTGAATTAATTCCAGTAACTGTTGTAGAAGCTACTCCAAACGTAGTGCTACAAGTGAAAACAATGGAAACTGATGGCTACGAAGCTATTCAAGTTGGTTACCAAGATATGCGTGAAGTTTTATCAAACAAACCTGCGAAAGGTCATGTTGCAAAAGCAAACACGGCTCCTAAGCGCTTCATTCGTGAATTCAAAAATGTTGAGCTAGGAGAATATGAAGTAGGAAAAGAAGTTACAGTAGATGTTTTCCAAGCAGGAGACATTATTGATGTAACAGGTACTACGAAAGGTAAAGGATTCCAAGGGGTTATCAAACGTCACGGCCAAAGCCGCGGACCAATGGCTCACGGTTCTCGTTACCATCGTCGTCCTGGGTCAATGGGTCCAGTTGCACCTAACCGTGTATTCAAAAATAAACGTCTTGCTGGCCGTATGGGTGGCAACCGCGTGACAATCCAAAACTTGGAAGTTGTACGCGTTGATGCAGAAAGAAACGTAATCTTAATTAAAGGAAACGTTCCTGGAGCTAAAAAATCACTAATCACTATCAAATCAGCTGTGAAAGCTAAATAATAGTAGGAAGAAAGGAGGAACTAAGGAATGCCGAATGTAGCATTATTCAAACAAGATGGTAGCCAAAACGGTGAAATCACACTTAACGAAGAAATTTTCGGAATCGAACCTAATGAAAGTGTTGTTTACGATGCAATCGTTATGCAACGTGCTTCATTAAGACAAGGAACACATGCGGTTAAAAATCGTAGTGCTGTTCGCGGCGGTGGACGTAAACCATGGCGTCAAAAAGGAACAGGTCGTGCTCGTCAAGGATCTATCCGCTCACCACAATGGCGTGGAGGTGGCGTAGTTTTCGGACCAACACCACGTTCTTACAGCTACAAACTTCCTAAAAAAGTTCGTCGTTTAGCAATGAAATCTGTTTTATCAGAAAAAGTTGCTTCAAATAACTTGGTTGTTGTTGACGCATTAAGCTTTGACGCACCAAAAACAAAAGAATTTAAAGAAGTTCTTGCTAACTTATCTGTAGACGCTAAAGTATTAGTAGTTTTAGAAACTGGCAATGAGTTCGCTGCTTTATCTGCACGTAACTTATCAAACGTTTCTGTAGTAACTTCTGATAATGTTAGTGTTCTAGACGTTGTTTCTAACGTGAAAGTATTAGCAACACAAACTGCTCTTACTCAAATTGAGGAGGTGCTTGCATAATGAACTTACTAGACGTAATTAAACGCCCAGTGATCACTGAAAAATCTATGCTTGCTATGGATGATAAAAAGTATACTTTCGAAGTTGACACTCGCGTAAACAAAACTTTAGTAAAACAAGCGGTTGAAGCTGCTTTTGACGTTAAAGTCAAAAACGTGAACATCGTGAACGTTCGTGCGAAATTCAAGCGTATGGGCAAACATGCGGGATACACTAAAAAACGTCGCAAAGCGATTGTTACATTAACAGAAGATTCAAAAGAAATTCAATTATTCGAAGCTGCTGAATAAGCACTATCTTGAAAACTTATTATAAATAGGAGGGAAAAACGTGGCGATTAAAAAGTACAAACCTACCTCAAATGGTCGTCGTAACATGACAGGTTCTGATTTTGCTGAAATCACAACATCAACACCTGAAAAAACATTGTTACAACCATTGAAAAACCATGCTGGTCGTAATAACAACGGTCGCATCACTGTACGTCATCAAGGCGGCGGACACAAACGTCAATACCGCGTAATCGACTTCAAACGTAACAAAGATAACGTTGTTGCTACTGTTCAAACGATCGAATATGATCCAAACCGTTCAGCAAATATCGCGTTAGTACACTACGAAGATGGAGTGAAAGCTTACATCTTAGCACCAAAAGGACTACAAGTTGGAATGAAACTTGTTTCAGGTCCAGATGCAGATATCAAAGTTGGGAATGCTCTTCCTTTAGCAAACATTCCAGTTGGTACTGTTATCCATAACATCGAAATGAAACCTGGTAAAGGTGGACAATTGATTCGTTCTGCTGGTACAAGTGCTCAAGTACTTGGTAAAGAAGGCAAATACGTATTGATCCGCTTAAACTCTGGTGAAGTTCGTATGATTTTAGCTGCATGCCGTGCAACAATCGGTTCTGTAGGTAATGAACAACATGAACTTATTAACATCGGTAAAGCTGGACGCTCTCGTTGGATGCGTAAACGCCCAACAGTACGTGGTAGCGTAATGAACCCTAACGATCACCCACACGGTGGTGGTGAAGGTAAAGCTCCGATCGGACGTAAAGCACCAGTTTCTCCTTGGGGTCAACCAGCTCTTGGTTACAAAACTCGTAACAAGAAAGCCCAATCAGATAAACTTATCGTACGTCGTCGCAAGACTAAATAATTTCTTTGACCATGTGTCGCACATTTTGAGAGGAGGTTCACCATGGGTCGTAGTTTAAAGAAGGGACCTTTCGTCGATGAGCATTTAATGAAAAAAGTTGAAGCTCAAGCGGGGGTTGAAAAGAAAAAAGTTATCAAAACTTGGTCACGTCGATCAACAGTATTCCCAAGTTTTGTTGGATATACCATCGCAGTTTATGATGGACGTAAACATGTACCAGTTTACATCCAAGAAGACATGGTAGGACACAAATTAGGTGAATTTGCACCAACAAGAACTTATCGTGGCCACGCTGCAGACGATAAGAAAACTAAACGCTAATTTGAGGGGAGGATAAATCCAAATGGCAGAACAAATCACATCAGCTAAAGCAACTGCAAAAACAGTTCGCACTTCACCTCGAAAAGCCCGTTTAGTAATTGACCTTATCAGAGGTAAAAGTGTTGCGGATGCAATTTCAATTTTGAAATTCACACCGAACAAATCTGCTGGAATCATCGAGAAAGTCTTGATGTCAGCAGTTGCAAATGCAGAAAATAATTTTGACTTAGACGTTGAAAATTTAGTAGTATCTGAAGCTTTTATTAACGAAGGACCAACAATGAAACGTTTCCGTCCACGTGCAAAAGGGTCAGCTTCTCCAATCAACAAACGTACAAGTCATATTACAGTAGTCGTATCAGAAAAATAAGGAGGGATAATCAGTGGGTCAAAAAGTACATCCAATTGGAATGCGTGTAGGCATCATCCGCGACTGGGATGCTAAATGGTATGCTGAAAAAGAGTATGCTGAATTCTTACACGAAGATCTAAGAATCCGTAAATTTATTTCAACTAAACTTGCTGATGCCGCTGTGTCAACTGTTGAAATCGAACGTGCTGCAAATCGCGTAAATATTTCAATCCACACAGCTAAGCCAGGTATGGTTATTGGTAAAGGCGGTTCTGAAGTTGAAAGCCTAAGAAAAGAATTAAACAAATTAACTGGTAAAAGAATTCACATCAACATCGTGGAAATCAAAAAACCAGATTTAGATGCTAAATTAGTGGGCGAAGGAATTGCACGTCAATTAGAAAACCGTGTAGCTTTCCGTCGTGCACAAAAACAAGCTATCCAACGTTCAATGCGCGCAGGCGCTAAAGGAATCAAGACTCAAGTATCTGGACGCTTAAACGGTGCTGATATTGCACGTTCAGAAGGATACTCAGAAGGAACTGTTCCTCTTCATACATTGCGTGCGGATATCGATTATGCATGGGAAGAAGCAGATACAACATACGGAAAACTAGGAGTTAAAGTGTGGATCTATCGTGGAGAAATTCTTCCAACTAAAAAAAACACTGAGAAAGGAGGGAAATAATCATGTTAGTACCTAAACGTGTAAAACACCGTCGTGAATTCCGCGGAAAAATGCGTGGTGAAGCTAAAGGTGGTAAAGAAATCGCATTTGGTGAATATGGCTTACAAGCTGTTGATTCACATTGGATTACAAACCGACAAATCGAAGCTTCTCGTATCGCAATGACTCGTTACATGAAACGTGGTGGGAAAGTATGGATTAAAATTTTCCCTCACAAATCTTATACTGCCAAAGCAATTGGGGTACGTATGGGTTCTGGTAAAGGGGCACCTGAAGGATGGGTTGCACCAGTAAAACGTGGTAAAATCATGTTTGAAATTGCAGGCGTTCCTGAAGAAGTAGCTCGTGAAGCGTTACGTCTAGCTTCTCACAAATTACCAATGAAAACTAAGATCGTAAAACGTGAGGAAATGGGTGGTGAATCGAATGAAGGTTAAAGAAATCAGAGAATTAACCACTGCCGAAATGCTTGATCAAGAAAAACAATTGAAAGAAGAATTGTTTAATCTTAGATTCCAATTAGCAACAGGTCAATTAGAAAACACTGCACGTATTAAAGAAGTACGTAAATCGATTGCACGCATCAAAACTGTATTGCGTGAACAAGCTAAGTAATTACGGAAGGAGGCCATTAAGCGTATGACTGAAGAAAGAAATCAACGCAAGGTTTATCAAGGTCGTGTAGTTTCAGACAAAATGGATAAAACAATTACCGTTGCTGTCGAAACTAAGAAAAATCACCCTATCTATGGCAAACGCATGAACTATTCTAAGAAATACAAAGTGCATGATGAAAACAACACTGCCAAAGTTGGAGATATCGTGAGAATTATGGAAACTCGTCCATTATCAGCTACAAAACGTTTCCGTTTACTAGAAGTAGTCGAAGAAGCAGTTATTATCTAATAACACGAGATTTTCCTATATAGATTGAATGCAAAATCTGAAAGGAGGATACACAACGTGATCCAAGCAGAAAGTCGTTTAAAAGTCGCTGACAATTCAGGCGCACGTGAAATTTTGACGATCAAAGTCCTTGGTGGATCTGGTCGTAAAACTGCTAATATCGGTGATGTTATCGTTGCTACGGTTAAACAAGCAACGCCAGGTGGGGTTGTCAAAAAAGGTGACGTCGTTAAAGCCGTTATCGTTCGAACAAAATCAGGAGCTCGTCGTACAGACGGTTCATACATTAAGTTTGATGAAAATGCTGCAGTGATTATTCGTGATGATAAAAGCCCTCGTGGAACACGTATCTTTGGGCCAGTTGCACGTGAACTACGTGAAAACAACTTCATGAAGATCGTTTCACTAGCACCAGAAGTTTTATAATCTTGAGACACTTATCAAAGGAGGTGCGAAACAGTTATGTTTGTTAAAAAAGGCGATAAAGTTAAAGTTATCACTGGAAAAGACAAAAATAAAGAAGGCGTTGTATTAGCAGCGTTTCCTAAAAAAGATAAAGTCATTGTCGAAGGTGTGAATATTGTCAAAAAACACCAAAAACCTTCTCAGGCTGCTCCTCAAGGTGGTATTGTTGAGATGGAAGCTCCAGTTCATGTTTCTAACGTGATGGTGATCGACTCTACTGGTGTAGCTGGCCGAGTTGGCTACAAAGAAGTAGATGGCAAAAAAGTCCGTGTTTCTAAAAAAACCGGTGAAGTTCTAGATAAATAATAATTTTAAGGAAGGAGGGTCTTACTGAATGAACCGCCTAAAAGAAAAATATCTTAAAGAAATTACTCCATCATTGATGGAAAAATTCGACTATAGCTCTGTTATGCAAACACCTAAAGTTGAAAAAATCGTCATCAACATGGGTGTTGGTGATGCGGTATCAAACGCTAAAAACTTAGACAAAGCAGTTGAAGAATTAACTTTAATCACTGGACAAAAACCAATGATTACTAAAGCTAAAAAATCAATCGCTGGATTCCGTTTACGTGAAGGAATGCCAATTGGTGCAAAAGTTACTTTGCGCGGAGAAAGAATGTATGAATTCTTAGACAAATTGGTTTCAGTTTCACTACCACGTGTACGTGACTTCCATGGTGTAAGTAAAAAAGCCTTTGACGGTCGTGGAAACTATACTTTAGGTATTAAAGAACAATTGATCTTCCCAGAAGTAGATTATGATTTAGTAGATAAAGTACGCGGTATGGACATCGTTATTGTAACAACAGCTAACTCAGATGAAGAATCTCGTGAGTTGTTAACACAATTAGGTATGCCATTCCAAAAATAATTAAAGGAGGCGAACTACGTGGCTAAAAAATCAATGATTGCTAAAAACAAACGTCCTGCAAAACATTCAACACAAGCTTATACTCGTTGCGAACGTTGCGGACGTCCACATTCAGTTTATCGTAAGTTCCATCTTTGCCGTATTTGCTTCCGCGAACTTGCCTATAAAGGTCAAATTCCCGGCGTGAAGAAAGCTAGCTGGTAAAAAGTAAATTCGCATAAGAAGGAGGTAATTAGTTCAATGGTCATGACAGATCCAATTGCAGATTTTCTAACTCGTATCCGTAATGCAAACATGGTTAAACATGAGTCTTTAGAAGTACCTGCATCAAAAATCAAACGTGACATCGCTGAAATCTTGAAACGTGAAGGTTTCGTCCGTGATGTTGAATATATCGAAGATGACAAACAAGGCGTAATCCGTGTTTTCCTAAAATTTGGTAAAAACGGTGAACGTGTTATCACAAACTTAAAACGTATTTCTAAACCAGGATTGCGTGCTTATGTCAAAGCTGACGAAGTACCAAAAGTATTGAATGGTTTAGGTATCGCAATTATTTCGACTTCTGACGGTGTTATCACTGACAAAGAAGCTCGTGAAAAAAATGTCGGCGGCGAAGTTATCGCTTACGTATGGTAATTAAGTAGAATCTACAAGGAGGTGTCTTTAAGTGAGCCGTATCGGAAATAAAATCGTAGTCATTCCTGCAGGAGTAACTGTTACTCAAGATGGAAATGATATTACAGTTAAAGGACCTAAAGGTGAATTAACACGTACTTTTTCTTCAGATATTACTATGAATATTGAAGGAAACGAAGTTACTTTCACTCGTCCAAACGACAGTAAAGAAATGAAAACAATCCACGGAACAACTCGTGCTAACTTCAACAACATGGTTGTCGGTGTTAGTGAAGGTTTCCAAAAAGCATTAGAACTTATCGGGGTTGGGTACCGTGCACAATTACAAGGTTCAAAACTTGTATTGAACGTTGGTTACTCTCATCCAGTAGAAATTACACCACCAGCTGGTGTTACAGTTGAAGTTCCTGCCAATACACAAGTGATTGTTAAAGGTGCGAACAAAGAAGCAGTTGGCGAATTAGCTGCGAACATTCGTGGTACTCGTCCTCCAGAACCTTATAAAGGTAAAGGTATTCGCTATGTTGGTGAATATGTACGCCGTAAAGAAGGTAAAACTGGTAAATAATCGTAATTTATTTAAATTACGATTCGCGGCCTAATGGCTAGCATTATTAAAGAGGTGACAATTGTGATTACAAAACCAGATAAGAATAAAACACGTCAAAAGAGACATCGTCGTGTACGTAATAATATCTCTGGTACTGCTGAGCGCCCACGCTTGAACGTTTTCCGTTCTAACAAAAACATCTACGCGCAATTAATTGATGACGTAGCGGGTGTGACGCTAGCAAGTGCCTCTACCTTGGATAAAGAAATTTCAGGTGGAACAAAAACAGAAACAGCTACTGCTGTGGGTAAATTAGTTGCTGAACGCGCAGCTGAAAAAGGCATTAAAGTAGTAGTCTTTGACCGTGGTGGATACCTTTACCATGGCCGTGTGCAAGCTTTAGCTGAAGCTGCTCGCGAAAATGGACTAGAATTTTAGAAGAAGGAGGAATACCATTCATGGTTTACATTGATCCAAAACATTTGGAATTAGAAGACCGCGTTGTTGCAATCAACCGTGTAACAAAAGTTGTTAAAGGTGGACGTCGTCTACGTTTTGCTGCTTTAGTTGTTGTCGGTGACAAAAACGGACACGTAGGTTTCGGTACTGGTAAAGCTCAAGAAGTACCAGAAGCAATCCGTAAAGCAATTGAAGATGCGAAGAAAAACTTAGTTGAAGTACCAATGGTCGGTTCAACAATCCCACACGAAGTTATCGGTACTTTTAGTGGTGGTAGAATCCTAATGAAACCTGCTGTAGAAGGTTCTGGGGTTGCTGCTGGTGGACCAGTTCGTGCCGTATTAGAGTTAGCAGGGGTAGCTGATATCACTTCTAAATCATTAGGCTCAAATACACCTATCAACGTTGTTCGTGCAACTGTTGAAGGTTTGAAACAATTGAAACGTGCTGAAGAAGTTGCAGAACTTCGTGGCAAATCAGTTGAAGAAATTATCGGATAAGGAGGACAAAAATAATGGCTGAATTAAAAGTTACTTTAAAACGCAGTATTATCGGACGTCCTCAAAACCAACGTGACACTGTCAAAGCGTTGGGTCTTACAAAGATTAACAGTTCAGTGGTTAAGCCTTCTAATGAAGCTATTAAAGGTATGATCAATACTGTTTCTCACCTAGTGGACGTTGAAGAAGTCTAATAATTAAGAACTAGATTATTTAAGGAGGTGCCAAACCTATGAAACTTCATGAATTAAAACCTGCAGAGGGTTCACGCCAAGTACGCAATCGTGTTGGTCGTGGTACTTCATCTGGTAACGGAAAAACTTCTGGACGCGGACAAAAAGGTCAAAAAGCTCGTTCAGGCGGTGGTGTACGTTTAGGATTCGAAGGTGGACAAACTCCATTATTCCGTCGTTTACCAAAACGCGGTTTTACTAACGTAAATCGTAAAGAATATGCTGTCATCAACTTAGATGTTTTGAACCGTTTTGAAGATGGTGCAGAAGTAACACCTGTTGCTTTAGTTGAAGCTGGAATCGTTAAAAACGAAAAAGCTGGAATTAAAGTATTAGCTAACGGTGAATTAACTAAAAAATTAACTGTTAAAGCAGCTAAATTCTCGAAAGCAGCTCAAGACGCTATTGAAGCGGCTGGTGGTTCAATCGAGGTGATCTAATGTTTAAACTATTAAAAGATGCTTTTAAAGTAAGAGACATTCGATCTAAAATTTTCTTTACTGTATTTGTACTATTTGTTTTCCGTCTGGGTGCCCACATTACGGTACCAGGCGTGAATGCTAGTACATTACAAAATCTTTCTTCTTTACCATTTTTCAACATGTTGAACTTGGTAAGTGGTAGTGCAATGCAAAACTTTTCTATTTTCTCAATGGGGGTTTCACCATACATTACTGCTTCAATCGTCATTCAATTATTACAAATGGACATTGTTCCTCGTTTTGTTGAGTGGTCGAAACAAGGAGAAGTCGGTCGTAAGAAATTAAATCAAGCAACTCGCTATTTAACATTAGTTTTGGCTTTTGTTCAATCAGTAGGGATTACCGCTGGATTTAATCAATATGCTCAATTAGGTTTTGTAAGCAATCCAAACGTGTCTACATATGTAACGATTGGTTTAATTTTAACTGCCGGTACAATGTTTGTTACATGGTTAGGGGAGCAAATTACAGAAAAAGGAATTGGGAACGGCGTATCAATGATTATTTTCGCAGGGATCATTTCTCGATTGCCTGATAGTATCAAAGAAATTTATGAAGATTATTTTGTAAATATTGATTCTTCTGATATTTGGAAATCTGCAATTTTTATTGCCGTTTTACTTGTCGCGGTTTTATTGATCGTGACATTTGTAACATTTTTCCAACAAGCTGAACGCAAGATTCCAATTCAATATACGAAACGTGTGGCAGGTGCGCCAACAAGTAGTTATTTGCCATTAAAAGTAAATGCAGCTGGTGTTATTCCAGTTATTTTTGCTAGTTCGTTTATTGCAACCCCTAATGCTGTTTTACAAGCTTTAAGTGGTAGATTTGGGTCTGAAAATTGGTATAAAATCATGATGCAAATTTTCAACTATAATACGGTGCCTGGTGCAACAATTTATACTGTTTTGATTATTGCATTTACATTTTTCTACGCTTTTGTTCAAGTTAACCCTGAGAAATTAGCGGAAAACTTACAAAAACAAGGAAGTTATATACCTAGCGTGCGCCCTGGTAAGGGGACTGAGGAGTATGTCTCAAGCTTATTAATGCGATTAAGCACAGTTGGTGCAATCTTCCTTGGACTTGTGGCTTTATTACCAATTATCGCTCAGATGATTTGGGATTTACCACAATCTATTGGGTTAGGTGGTACAAGCTTACTGATTGTCATTGGTGTAGCTTTAGAAACTGCGAAACAGTTAGAAGGCTTAATGCTGAAACGCAAGTATGTTGGCTTTATCGAATAAGTAAGAAAGCGTGTTGAGGTTTCTCCTCAACACACGTTCTCACATTTATTAGGAGGGAAAGCAATGAACCTCATTTTAATGGGGCTACCAGGTGCGGGTAAAGGAACACAAGCTGAGAAGATTATTGATGCTTATGGTATTCCTCATATCTCAACTGGAGACATGTTTCGTGCGGCTATCCAAAATGAAACAGCTCTAGGCTTGGAAGCAAAGTCTTATATGGATAAAGGTGCACTAGTTCCTGATGAAGTAACAAATGGAATCGTGAAAGAGCGCCTAGCAGAATCTGATACAGAGAAAGGCTTCTTATTAGATGGCTTTCCTCGTACAATTGAGCAGGCTGAAGCTCTGGATGCAATGCTAAAAGATTTAAATAAAAAAATTGATGCTGTCATTGATATCCATGTTGGTGAAGAAGTTTTGGTTGAGCGATTAGCTGGCCGTTTCATCTGCAGCAATTGTGGAGCAACTTATCACAAAATTTTCAATCCTACAAAAGTTGAAGATACATGTGATCGTTGTGGGGGGCATGAATTCTATCAAAGAGAAGATGATAAACCTGAGACGGTTAAAAATCGTCTGGCTATCAACATCAAAAATAGTGAACCAATCCTTGCTTTTTACAAAGAACATGGTTTGCTTCATACTATTGATGGTGATCGTGAAATCGATGCTGTATTTACTGATGTACAAAAAATCATTGAAAAATAGCATGATTGCCCGTAGCCAACTTGCTTTATGCAGTTACTCTTGTAAAGTTCA
This sequence comes from Enterococcus sp. DIV0174, assembly GCF_050529065.1. Taxonomy (NCBI): domain Bacteria; kingdom Bacillati; phylum Bacillota; class Bacilli; order Lactobacillales; family Enterococcaceae; genus Enterococcus; species Enterococcus sp. DIV0174. The sequence goes on from NZ_CP172881.1 coordinate 66,269, forward strand.
ATAAATTATGATAGAATATGTCAGTCCGACTTCTAGAGATTCCTCTAGATGATCCATTTTGAGAATTTTGAGGTGGGAACTGCAGTTTCCGCCATTTTATCGTGTGAAAATGCGAAACAAGTACAAGGAGGTACTGTGCGTGGCAAAAGAAGATATGATTGAAGTCGAAGGTACAGTCGTCGAAACTTTGCCGAATGCAATGTTTAAAGTTGAACTAGAAAACGGACACCAAGTTCTTGCTACTGTTTCAGGTAAAATTCGTATGCATTACATCCGTATCTTACCTGGTGACAAAGTAACGGTTGAATTATCTCCATACGATTTAAGCCGTGGCCGTATCACTTATCGCTTTAAATAATTGTACTCCGTAAAACTACAGGAGGTATTATCATGAAAGTAAGACCATCAGTAAAACCAATGTGTGAACATTGTAAAGTAATTCGTCGTAAAGGACGCGTTATGGTGATTTGCCCAGCAAATCCAAAACATAAACAACGTCAAGGATAATTGGAGGTGTAACAAGTATGGCTCGTATTGCAGGAGTAGATATTCCTCGTGATAAACGTGTAGTAGTTTCACTTACTTATATCTATGGTATTGGTAACACTACTGCTCAAAAAATCTTGGCTGATGCTGGCGTATCTGAAGATGTTCGTGTTCGTGATTTAACGAATGAACAAACAGATGCTATCCGTGCTGAAGTTGATAAATTAAAAGTTGAAGGTGATCTTCGTCGTGAAGTGAACTTAAACATCAAACGTTTGATGGAAATCGGTTCATACCGTGGTATCCGTCACCGCCGTGGTTTGCCAGTTCGTGGACAAAACACAAAAAACAATGCACGTACTCGTAAAGGTCCAGCTCGTTCTATCGCTGGCAAGAAAAAATAATTCTTAAGTGAAGGAGGTTAGAACTTCATGGCAGCAAAAAAAGTGAATCGTAAACGCCGTGTGAAAAAGAATGTAGAAGCAGGGATTGCACATATCCACTCTACTTTCAACAACACAATCATCATGATCACTGATACTCACGGAAATGCATTAGCGTGGTCATCAGCTGGTTCATTAGGTTTCAAAGGAAGCAAAAAATCAACTCCTTTTGCCGCTCAAATGGCAGCAGAAACTGCTACTAAAGCAGCAATGGAACACGGATTAAAAACTGTTGAAGTAACAGTTAAAGGACCTGGTTCTGGACGTGAAGCAGCAATTCGTTCATTACAAGCAACAGGTTTAGAAGTGACTGCAATTCGTGACGTGACTCCAGTTCCTCATAATGGTGCCCGCCCTCCAAAACGCCGTCGTGTTTAATGAGTGCCGCTCATTTTGAGTTTCTATAGTAACGTCATTGAACAAGACACTTTTCGTTTTGAAAGGGGTAAAGATAAGAATGATTGAGTTCGAAAAACCAAGAATCGCAAAAATTGATGAAGAAAAAGATTATGGCAAGTTCATCGTTGAACCTCTTGAAAGAGGGTATGGGACTACTTTAGGGAATTCCCTACGTCGTATTTTATTATCTTCTTTGCCAGGTGCTGCCATCACTAATATTCAAATCGATGGTGTACTGCATGAATTCTCTACTATTAAAGGTGTTAGAGAAGACGTCACTCAAATCATCTTGAACATTAAAGGCTTAGCGCTTAAAATGTATGGCCAAGAAGAAAAAACCCTTGAAATCGATATTACCGGACCTGCTACAGTAACTGCTGGCGACATTATCGTTGATAGTGATGTAGAGATTCTGAACAAAGATATGTATATCTGTAGTGTCTCTGAAGGAGCTACGTTCCATGCTCGCTTAACTGTGAAACCTGGACGTGGTTATGTTCAAGCAGATGAAAATAAAAAAGAAGATATGCCAATCGGTGTTCTTCCAGTCGATTCAATCTACACACCAGTTCGTCGTGTGAACTATCAAGTAGAAAACACACGTGTTGGACACCGTGAAGATTTTGATAAATTGACGATGGAGATTTGGACAGATGGTTCAATTGAACCATTGGAAGCAATGAGTTTATCTGCAAAAATCATGACTGAACATCTAGATATTTTTGTGAATTTAACTGATGAAGCAAAAAATGCTGAAATCATGGTCGAAAAAGAAGAGACACAAAAAGAAAAAATGTTGGAAATGACAATTGAAGAATTAGACTTATCTGTTCGCTCTTATAATTGTTTGAAACGTGCAGGAATTAATACTGTACAAGAACTTACGAATAAATCTGAGCCAGAAATGATCAAAGTCCGTAATTTGGGCCGTAAATCATTGGAAGAAGTTAAGGCAAAATTGCATGACTTAGGTTTAGGTTTACGTAAAGAAGATTAAAACCTTTTACGAAGGAGGGAAACCAACGTGAGTTATCGTAAACTAGGACGCACATCTAGTCAACGTAAAGCGATGTTGCGTGATTTAACAACTGATTTATTAATCAACGAACGTATTGTGACAACTGAAGCTCGTGCGAAAGAAGTTCGCTCAACTGCAGAAAAAATGATCACTTTAGGTAAGCGTGGAGATTTGCATGCTCGTCGTCAAGCGGCTACTTTTGTACGTAATGAAGTTGCTAGCGTGCGCGAAGAAAACGAAGACATCGTTATTGAATCAGCTTTACAAAAATTATTCAATGACATTGCACCTCGTTATGCAGAACGTCAAGGTGGCTACACTCGTATCTTGAAAACAGAACCAAGACGCGGTGATGGTGCACCAATGGTTATCTTAGAACTTGTCTAAAATCACACTAATAACATCACTTTATAGATGATTCTTTTAGAGTGTTATGATGTTGGAGCTTTGCTCCGAGTCTAGCTCAGCGCTACTCCCCAAGTTTTTAGCTTGGGGAGTATGCACTCATCATAAAGTGTTTTTTTGTACCTTTAATTAACTGTCTTGACAGGTTCTATTGAAGGTACAAAAAAACATTTTATTCAAACAATAAATAATTGAAAATTTAGTTTTTTTTTGATAGTGTTAGAAAGAACTTTAGGATGAAGAAGGAGTAAGCATGGAGCCAATTATTGATTTGAAAAATATAAATTACACATATCAGCCTGATGACCTTCGACCAGCGTTAAAAGATGTTTCTTTTACAATTAACAAAGGAGAATGGGTTGCAATTATTGGGCACAATGGTTCTGGAAAATCAACTCTTGCTAAAACGATTAATGGTTTGATTTTACCAGAGTCTGGTACAGTAGCAGTAGAACAGCAAACACTTAATGAAGAAAATATTTGGACGATTCGACAAATGGTTGGGATGGTATTTCAAAATCCAGATAATCAATTTGTGGGTTCAACTGTGGAAGATGATGTTGCTTTTGGATTGGAAAATCAAGGTATTCCTCGTGAAGAAATGCTCGTACGTGTAAAAGATGCATTAGAAAAAGTTCGTATGAGTGAGTTTGCAACTCGAGAACCTGCTCGCTTGTCTGGTGGACAAAAACAACGTGTAGCAATTGCTGGCGTAGTTGCTTTACGACCAGATATTATTATTTTAGATGAAGCAACTAGTATGCTTGATCCTGAAGGTCGAGAAGAAGTTATTTCAACTATCAAAAAAATTAAAGAAGAAAGCCAATTAACTGTCATTTCTATTACGCATGATATTGATGAAGCTGCAAATGCGAATCGTATTTTAGTAATGCGTGAAGGTGAACTAGTTGGCGAGGGAACACCAGAAGAAATTTTTTCTGCCGGACCAGATTTGATTCGTCTAGGACTAGACTTACCATTCCCTGAAAAATTAAAAAGTGCGTTAAAAGTGCGTGGAATCACTGTTCCTGATGAATACATGACGGAAGAAAGGATGGTGAATTGGTTATGGACATCCATTTTGAAAAAGTAAGTTTTACTTATCAACCCAATACACCATTTGAACAAAGAGCATTATTTGACATTGATCTGTTAATCAAAGAAGGAAGTTATACTGCGTTAGTTGGGCACACAGGCAGTGGAAAGTCGACATTATTACAACACTTGAATGCTTTGGTTAAACCAACGAGTGGTTCTGTACAAATTGGTGATCGAAAAATAACTCCTGAAACGGATAACAAGAATCTAAAACCAATTCGTAAAAAAGTGGGAATTGTATTCCAGTTTCCAGAAGCACAATTATTTGAAGAAACAGTTGCTAGAGATATCGCATTTGGACCAAAAAACTTTGGCGTAGGTGAAGAAGAAGCGTTAGAAATTGCTAAGGCATCCTTAATTCAAGTTGGTTTAGATGAAACATACTTGAATCGCTCACCTTTTGAACTTTCTGGTGGACAAATGCGTCGGGTTGCCATTGCAGGAGTTCTTGCAATGAAACCTGAAGTGTTGGTTTTGGATGAGCCTACTGCGGGTTTGGATCCTCAAGGAAGAAAAGAAATGATGGAGATGTTTTGGCAACTTCATAAGGAACAAAATATTACTATTGTATTAGTCACTCATTTAATGGATGATGTGGCTAACTATGCAGACTTTGTTTATGTTTTGGAAAAAGGGAAAATCGTTAAAAGTGGTGAACCAAGGAAAGTCTTTCAAGATTTAAATTGGTTAAAAGAAAAACAACTAGGTGTGCCTACTGCAACGGAATTTTCAGAGCTATTGAGTGAAAAAGGAATTGAAATGGCTAAGCTACCTTTAACAGCTGAGGAATTAGCGGATGAAATTGTACGCTTGTCTGGAGGAAATGCTCATGATGAATAAATTGATTTTTGGGCGGTATATGCCAGGTGATTCATTCATTCACAGATTAGATCCTCGAGCAAAGTTATTAGCTAGTTTTTATTTTATTGGGATCATCTTTTTAGCAAATAATTGGCAAACATATCTTTTATTGGCAATGTTTACTTTATTTGCTGTTTCATTATCAAAAGTGGATATGAAATTTTTCATCCGTGGTATTCGCCCATTGATTTGGTTAATTTTATTTACTGTTGCACTACAAGTTTTATTTACAAGCGGAGGCGAAGTTTATTGGCACTGGGGAATTTTTAATATCACTCAGTTTGGTGTATTGAATGGACTCTTTATTTTTTGCCGATTTGTTTTGATTATTTTTATGTCAACATTACTTACTTTGACAACTCCACCGTTAGAATTATCTGATGCAATTGAATATTTATTGCGTCCGCTAAAAGTTGTTCGTTTTCCAGTCCATGAAATCTCGCTGATGTTATCCATTGCATTGCGTTTTGTTCCAACATTAATGGATGAGACGGAAAAAATTATGAATGCGCAACGCGCACGTGGTGTTGATTTCGGCGAAGGTAGCTTAGTTCAAAAAATGAAGGCAATTATTCCTTTATTGATTCCTTTATTTGTAAGCAGCTTTAATCGAGCGGAAGATTTAGCAACTGCTATGGAAGCTCGAGGTTATCAAGGGGGCGAAGGACGCACGAAGTATCGAGTGCTTCATTGGCACAATCAAGATACTCTGGTTATGATCGCCTTTGGTTTATTAACAGTTATTTTAGTATTTTTACGTGGTTGATAAAAATCAGTAAATTAATTATTATATGAAAAAAGAGAGGCGCCGTGACGATGTCACAGCCTCTTTTTTATGGGAAGATAAGGAGAGAAAAAATGGTACGTTACAAAGCAATCATTGCGTACGATGGTACAAATTTTCATGGTTTTCAAAAGCAACCAAATGGTCGAACTGTTCAAGAAGAGTTGGAGAAAACATTAAAAAAAATGGCAAATGGACAAAGCATTACAGTTTTTGGTTCTGGTCGAACGGATTCTGGTGTTCATGCAGTTGGACAAGTTATTCACTTTGATTATCCGCAAGAACGACCTTTAGAACGTATGCGATTTGCTCTAGATACTCAATCGCCAGAAGATATTGCAGTTAAGAAAGTGGAAATTGTTCCCGAAGATTTTCATGCACGTTATATGGTTCATGAAAAAACGTATCAATTTCGAGTAGATATTGGTAAACCAAGAAGCCCGTTTCGTCGACATTACGCGAGTTATTATCCTTATCCATTAGACTTGGAGAAGATTGAACGAGCTTTGCCAGATTTAATTGGAACGCATGACTTCACTTCATTTTGTGCTGCAGGAAGTTCCATTGAAGATAAAACGCGGACGATTTATGAAGCAACAATGCAAGTAAATGATGCAGGAGACGAACTGCTATTTACATTTAGAGGGAACGGATTTCTGTACAAAATGATTCGTATTTTGGTAGGTACATTATTGAAAATTGGAAATGGTCGAATACCAGAAGATGCAATTCCAGAAATTATTGCAAAAAAAGATCGCAATTTAGCAGGTCCAACGGCACATCCAGAGGGCTTGTACTTGTACGAAGTGAAATATGAATAAATAGTATTACACTTCGTTAAACAGTTAATAGTACACTAAAAAGCACACCAAACAACTTTGTTTGGTGTGCTTTTTTTGTCTAAATGATTTATTTAAGAGAATCTGTGCCATCTAAAATTCTTTTTCGAGCTAAAAGATAAGAATAAAGAGCAAAGAGTAAGATACAAATTACGAATAACATACTTCCGAGCTTAAATCCTTTTGGCAAGTAGCTAAAAGTAATCGTATGTTTGCCTTTTGGAACTTTGACCATTACAAAAGCATTTTGGAAGCTTTCAATAGCGACAGCCTTTCCGTCAACTTTTGCTTGCCAACCTTCATCATAAGGAATTGTTGTTACAAGCATGGCATCTTGGTCTGAAGTAACTGTACCCGTGGCTTTGCGACCTGAAGTGGTTAAATCGACACCTTTATTTTTAATCTGATTCATCGCAGCTTGATAGGCAATAAGATTTAGTCCAACCACTTCTGGTTCCATGAAGCTGACTTCTTTTGTTCCATAAAAACTAGCTGTAAAAGTTACTGTAGTATCAGTAGGGTAGTAACCAAGATCGTAATATTGACCAGAAATGTTAATTTGTGTTTGCCTTGAAGTTCCATTTACTGTAATAGTTGCGCTCGAACTTTCTAACTGAGCATAGTTCGTTGGGAATAAACTTAAGTAAGCTTGTGTATTTGCAGGAACTTGAACTTCCCAAGTTAATTCTTTTGCTTGGTTACTGGTTATTTCAGAGTAAGTGACACCAGTTGTTGTATTTGTGATTTTCGTATTCGTTTGTTTTTTCAATGTAGGCTTATAGAAAGAGTAATAATCTTCTTGTAAACCAGAAAGTTCATTGATTAAGTTTGTTTGACTTGTTAAATTATCAGTTGCTGGTTGCTCGACGTCATCAATTGTCAATGGAGCAGTGAAAGCAAGTGGTAGAGCATTAATATTTTCATACAGTGTGTAATCACCACTTTGTCCAACTTGATTGAAGCCGTATTTGCTAAATGTATTTTCGTTTTTGCTGATGTTATATTTAATACCAGTAAACCCATCCATTAGCAATGTATTATTTGCATAGCGAATATTTAGATTGGTACCGCGTGAACGAAAGCCAAGTCGATCAAGATAAGAAGAAGAGTTACGATTACGGATGGAAGAAAACATACTGATACCACTATATCCATAGTTTAATGAATCATTGGCAGAAACAGGATCCAAATTTTCTAATCGATAAAATGTATCGGATTCTTTTTTCGTTTTTGTTACTAGCTCTTGGATGTTTGGATAAGGATCTGTAAATAAACTGCGTGAAGCATAGTTCCAATCGTCTAAAATACCATGAATCATGCTGTTCGTATTGACTATCGCCTCAGAAGACATTAGAAGTAATAATAAAATACTTAACTGTTTCATAGGGATTTTTTTGAGTTGGAAAAATCCAACAGCAATAGCATAAAGAACTAAAAAGACAACTGTTAAAATAAAGGACGTTGTCGTTACATAAGTGTAACTTTCAGCTGGCTTAAGCGCCCAAGAAATTGAGAAAATAGCAGCTAAGATAAGTGTGATGCCGACAAAAAGTCCGTGATCGTTCTGTTCCAATTTTTCCCAACCATAACCGGCAAGCAAAATGACCAGAAAAGAAAACAAGTAGGCGTAACGGAATAAGAACATATTGGGTGCATGCATACCATGCCAGAATAGATTTAATGGAACTAGATAAAAACTTGCGATTAAAATTATGAACAAACTTCCAAACAAAAGTTTATTTTTTAATTGGATTTTTCGACTAACAAAGTAAAAAATACAAAGAACTAGTGGAAATAATCCCGCGTAGACAAATGGAATTGATCCATATTTCGTTGTGTCATAGACGCCAATCATGTTTTTCATTGCTAAATCTAAGAAAGAAGTTGCTTCTGTTTTTAAAGCAGTTATTTGGCTCAGCTCTTCACCATTAGATCGTAAATCAAGTATAGCAGGTAAGATGATGATCATTGATGCCCCACCAGCTAATAACGAAGTAATTCCATAAGGTAGAATGGTTTTTTTGTATTTGGACCAGTTGGTAAAAAGTCTCGCAAAGAAATAAAGAAAAGAAAAGACACCAATCATGAAGCCCATATAAAAGCTAGACAAAAATAGTAATAAGTAACTAACAAATAAGACAAGCGGTTTTTTTAAATCCATCACACGATGAATACCTAAGATGATTAAGGGTAGGTATACGAAGGCATCTAACCACATAATGATTTCTGAGTGCGCGGTGACAAAAGAAATCAACGCATAGCTGATACTTAACGCCACTTGCCCCCAGCGTGGGATTTTAAAAGTTCTTCCTAAAAACCAAAAAGCTAAACCAGCACTGGCTACTTTGATTAAGGTTAAAAAGTAAAGTGCGTCAGGCATGTATTGATTTGGAAAAAAGAAAACTAAGGGTGTAAAAATACCTCCAAGATAGTAGGAGATCAAGGATAAGTAATTTAAACCTAATGAAGCGTTCCACGTGTAGAAAATACTTTGTTTTCCAAAAAGCATATTGCGGAAGCTGGCATGGAAATTCGAAAATTGTGAGAATGCATCACTCGCTAAAATACTTCTGCTACTACCAGGATAAATTCCAATACTTAAATAAATAAGTGCCAGAATAATTAGTGGAATGAAAAAGCTAGCAGCCATGTATGGCCAATTTTCTTTGAAGAATAGTTTATAATTTTTTTTCATTTTATTTTTCACCAAATTTCTATGAAGTTGTTTTAAGTTTATCATACTCAGGTTTTTCTCCACCAAAAATGAGCCTAATTTTCATTAAAAAATAAAAAAATGAAATAAATAACGATGGTAAGTTTAAAAAACCTAGGAATTTACGATTTGTTAAAAAATAAACAAATCAATATTTTAGTTAATTTTACAAGCTTTTTGCTATTGACAGCGTTTGTATATAAGCGTATATTTTAGTTGTAAAAAAAACATATATTACTCGCTTGCATTAGAGGCAAGTGGCACATAAAAAAGAACTTAGAACAGCTATCTCAATGGATAATTGCTCTAAGTTCTTTTTCTTTTGGAAAAATGTGTTTTAGCTGAATGATATCAGGTCGATTAACCAAAAGACGAAAAATAAATTTTCTACTTTTTAGCTGAATCATATATGTAAGAACGGTTTAAGAGGTTGTGCTTAAAGCACAACTTCTTTTTTGAGGAATCAATAATAATCTTGGACATAAATCCAAGAAAAAAACCGTTCATACGATGAACGGTTCGCAGTCCTGATTCAATTAAACGCGTTCAACTTTTCCTGATTTCAAAGCACGAGTTGACACCCAAACTTTTTTAGGTTTACCGTCGATCATAACGCGAACTTTTTGTAAGTTAGGTTTAACAGTACGTTTTGTTGAGTTCATAGCGTGTGAACGGTTGTTTCCACTTGAAGTCTTGCGACCTGTAAAGTAACAAACTTTAGCCATGTAAATTTCCTCCTTTGCCTTGATATTGGAGCAATAGAATAATTAAGCTCATACCAAACTAACTTATCATATAAGAAGGCAATTTGCAAGCATATTTATCGAGTTATAATTGACATTTCCGCATAATAATTGTAAATTATACAGGGTTGCTAATAAACATTTTGAGGGTTTTAAGGTACTTTGAAAGTAACTGCCTTTTATTTCACGTTATGCTATGATAAAATATTATAGAAGAAAAATGGGCTATTTGTGCCCGTTAAGGAGGCTTATTCATGGCTGTAAAAATTCAAACTTCAGCTGGAACCATTGAAATTACCAATGATGTGATTGCAACAGTTGTTGGTGGCGCTGCAACGGACGTTTTTGGTGTTGTTGGTATGGCCAGCAAAAATCAAATTAAAGATAATATTACTGAGATTTTGCGCAAAGAAAACTATTCTCGTGGAGTAGTTGTTCGTCAAGAAGAAAATGGTATTGCAGTTGATGTATATACAATTATTAGTTATGGAACAAAAATTTCTGAGGTTTCACGTAATGTTCAGGAAAAAGTAAAATACAACTTAGAGGCATTATTAGGTGTAACAGCCAATTCAGTTAATGTCTTTGTACAAGGTGTTCGTGTACTGCCAGACTAGGCAGGAGACTTGCTAGTAACTCAGCAGTCGATCTGAAGGAGGATTATCCAGGTGAGTGTAACAGAAATCAGTGCAAGCCAGTTCCAAGAAATGGTTCAGGCCGGTGCGAATCGTCTGCAAGCAAATGCAGAATATGTCAATTCATTAAATGTCTTTCCAGTACCAGATGGAGATACTGGAACAAATATGAACTTATCAATGACTAGTGGCGCAAAAGCCGTAGTCGACTCAACTTCTGAAAAAGTTGGCGAATTAGCCGCTGTGCTTTCTAAAGGACTTCTTATGGGAGCTCGAGGAAACTCAGGAGTTATTTTGTCTCAACTATTTCGTGGGTTTTCAAAACAAATCCCAGAAGTAGAAACATTGAATGCAACAAACTTAGCAGCAGCTTTCACACATGGGGTCGAAACTGCTTATAAAGCAGTAATGAAACCAGTTGAAGGAACGATTTTAACTGTTGCCAGAGAAGCAGCCAAAGCAGGTGAAAAGAAAGCAAAATCTACGGATGACGTAATCGAAGTAATGACTGCTGTTGTTAAAGGTGGAAAACGCGCATTAGCGAAAACACCTGATTTATTACCTGTATTAAAAGAAGTTGGAGTAGTAGATAGTGGCGGTCAGGGTTTGTTATTTGTATATGAAGGTTTCTTGAGTGCATTAAATGGTGAATTCCAAGTCGATGACATCTATGAACCATCTCCTGCAGAAATGGATGAAATGGTTAATGCAGAGCATCACCGTAGTGTACAAGGACAATTGGCAACGGAAGATATCCATTTTGGTTATTGTACAGAAATCATGGTTAAAATTGGCGAAGGTCCAACTGTTGATAGCCAGTTTGATTATGAAGGCTTCCGTAACTACTTGGACGGACTTGGTGATTCATTATTAGTTGTAAATGATGATGAGATCATCAAAGTGCACGTTCATACAGAGCATCCAGGTGAAGTAATGAATTATGGTCAAAAATTCGGTTCATTGATTAAAGTAAAAGTGGATAACATGCGTCTACAACACGAAACAATTTTAGAACATGATGAAGATGTCCAAGAATTTACAGAAGAAAAAGTACGTGTTCCTTATGGCGTGGTAGCTATCGCAGCAGGCCAAGGAATCCAAGAACTTTTTGAAAGTCTAGGTGCCAACTATGTGATTAGCGGTGGGCAAACAATGAATCCAAGTACAGAAGATATTTTGAAAGCAATTAAAGATGTTAATGCTGATCAAGTAATTGTTTTACCAAATAACAAAAATATTTTCATGGCTGCAGATCAAGCAGCTGAAGTTGCCGAAATTCCTGTAGCAGTTGTTCCGTCACGGACAATCTCTCAAGGCTTGACAGCGATGTTATCATTCAACGATCAAGTTTCATTAGAGGAAAACAAAGCAACGATGACTGATGTATTAAGTAGTGTCATAAGTGGTCAAGTAACACATGCTATTAGAAATACTTCAATTGATGGAGTAGAGATTGTCGAAGGCGACTTTTTAGGAATGATTGATGGAAAAATCGTTATTTCAAATCCTGATATTGTGGATACTTCTTTAACTACTTTAAAACAAATGATTAATGAAGATACTGAAATTGTGACAATCCTTGCTGGTGAAGGCGGTACAGTCGCACAGGCAGAGGAGTTGGCAGCAACGCTAACAGAAAAATATCCTGATTTAGAAATCGAGATTCACCAAGGAGACCAACCAGTCTATCCTTATCTGTTTTCTGCTGAATAGGAAAGTTTGTCACAAAGCCATCATTTCATGGTGCAGAAAGTATGAAGGACCTCGGTTTTCGATTAACTTTGATCGAAAACCAAAGTCCTTTTTTTGTTAAGAAAGGAGTGAAGTCGATGCGAGCGTTAACGGATCCAGTTACTGTGCTAGCTGGTGTAGGACAAAAAAGAGCAGAGAGTCTAGCTAGTTTAGGTATACATACAATTGAAGATTTGCTGACGTACTATCCTTTTCGTTATGAAGATATACAAGAAAGAAATTTAACAGAAATCCAAGATCAAGAAAAAGTGACGTTAAAAGGATTGGTTGTTTCACCACCCGTATTGAGTCGCTTTGGATACAAAAAAAGTCGATTGCAGTTTCGAATGATGCAAGATCATGCTGTTTTTAATGTTTCTTTTTTTAACCAGCCTTATCTTAAAGATAAAATTATTTTGTCTGAAGAAATTGCAGTGTATGGTAAATGGGATTCAAAAAGAAAAGCACTAAGCGGGATGAAAGTTCTTGGCTCGCAGACGTTAGATGATTTTTCACCAATTTACCATGTCAATAAGTCAATCAGACAAACAACGTTGGTTGATTTGATCAAAAAAGGGTTCGACGAGTATGGTGACTTAGTTGAGGAAAATCTTCCGTATACATTAGTGGAGAAGTATCGTTTGCTTGATCGTCAAACGGCAGTTAGAAGCATGCACTTTCCCAAAAATCATGAAGAAAATCATCAAGCCAAGCGCCGAGTTGTTTTTGAAGAATTTTTCTTATTCCAAATGCAGCTGCAAGGACTTAAACATGCAGAAAAATCTGAAAAAAATGGAATCGAAGTTTTATATGATGTTCAAAAGCTCAAAGAATTCACTCAAAGTTTGCCATTTGAATTAACTGATGCTCAAAAACGAGTAACAAATGAAATTTGTCGTGACTTACGGAGTCCTCAACATATGCAACGTCTCTTGCAAGGGGATGTTGGTAGCGGAAAAACAGTGGTAGCAGCAATTGCATTGTACGCAGCTGTTACAGCAGGGTTCCAAGGTGCGCTGATGGTTCCAACTGAAATTTTAGCCCAGCAGCACATGGAAAGTTTTGTACAATTATTTTCAGATAAGCTTTCTGTTGCCCTGTTAACGGGTTCAACAAAAGCAAAAGAAAGACGTGAACTATTAGAGCGCTTGGAAAGTGGCAAAATAGATGTGGTGATTGGTACCCATGCATTGATTCAAGAAGGTGTAGAATTTAAGAACCTTGGACTAGTTATCACGGATGAACAACATCGTTTCGGTGTTAACCAACGAAAGGTTTTACGAGAAAAAGGATGGCGACCAGATGTTTTATTTATGACAGCGACACCGATTCCGAGAACGCTTGCTATTACTGCTTATGGTGAAATGGATGTATCCATTATTGATGAACTTCCTGCAGGGCGAATACCGATTGAAACTAGATGGATTCGTACGCCGCAATTAGATAGTGTCTTAGAGTGGACCAGAAAAGAGTTAGGCAAAGGACATCAAATGTATGTAATCTGTCCGTTGATTGAAGAATCCGAAGCACTAGATGTTAAAAATGCTGTAGAAATTTATGAAAAACTCAATGATTTATTCGCGCCAGAGTACGAAGTAGGTTTATTACATGGAAAAATGAAGAATCAAGAAAAAGAAAGAATCATGGAAGACTTTAAAGAAAATCAAACACAAATTTTGGTTTCTACCACAGTAATCGAGGTTGGGGTGAATGTTCCAAATGCAACGGTTATGCTAATCATGGATGCAGATCGTTTTGGTTTGGCACAGCTGCATCAGTTGCGTGGTCGAGTTGGTCGTGGAAGTGACGCTTCATTTTGTATTTTAGTTGCTAACCCGAAAAACGAAATGGGTGTGGAACGGATGAAAATTATGACGGAAACGAATAATGGTTTTGTTTTAAGTGAAAAAGATTTAGAATTACGAGGACCAGGTGAAGTTTTTGGTTTCCGTCAATCTGGGTTACCACAATTTGCAATTGCAGACTTGGTAGCAGACGGAAATATTTTAGAAGTAGCTCGGGATGAAGCCACACAAATTTGGCAGAAGGCTAATTGGCAAATTTTGCCAGAATATCGAGTATTAGTCCAAAGCTTACAATTAGAAAGTCAAGACAATCGTTATTTTGATTAGCGGATGTGCTATACTTTGAAATGATGAACGAAAGAGGAGTGAAGACAATGAGAATTGCGGTAGATGCAATGGGCGGTGATCATGCACCACAAGCAATTGTGGAAGGTGTTGCTTTAGCTCAACAAGATTTCCCAGAAGTTGAATTTTTATTGTATGGGAAAGAGTCAGAAATCAAAAAATATTTAACAAATGAAAAAAATATTACAATTATTCATACAGATGAAAAAATTAGTAGTGATGACGAGCCAGTGAAAGCAATCCGTCGTAAAAAAATGGCCTCAATGGTTCTTGCTGCACAAGCTGTTAAAAATGGCGAAGCAGATGCGGTTTTTTCAGCAGGAAATACGGGTGCGCTACTTGCCGCTGGTTTATTTATCGTTGGCCGAATCAAAAATGTTGAACGTCCTGGCTTGATGTCAACCTTACCAGTCATTGGAAAAGAAAATGCTGGCTTTGATATGTTAGATTTAGGTGCGAATGCTGAAAATAAACCAGAACACTTACTCCAATATGGGATTTTAGGTTCATTTTACGCACGAAAAGTTCGTGGAATCGGACGTCCTCGCGTAGCCTTATTGAATAATGGAACAGAAGCGACAAAAGGTAGTGAGTTAACGAAACGTGCTTATGAGTTATTGCAAAATGAAACAAGCTTGAACTTCATTGGAAATGTAGAAGCACGTGAATTGTTGAATGGTGTTGCTGATGTGGTTGTGACAGATGGTTTTACTGGAAATGCTGTTTTGAAATCAATTGAGGGAACAGCATTAAATATGATGGATTTATTGAAATCTGCAATTTTGAATGAAGGAATCAAAGGGAAGATGGGCGCTTTATTATTAAAAGATGGGTTACGTTCATTAAAATCTGAGATGGATTATTCAAAACATGGCGGTGCGGTTTTATTTGGATTAAAAGCTCCTGTGATCAAAACACATGGCGCAACTGGACCAGACGCCGTTCGTTATACGATTCGTCAAATCCATACAATGTTAGAAACGAACGTTGTTGGACAGTTAGTTGAGCAATTTGAAAGCTCTGCAGATTAATTATCATTTAATGTAAACGATGTGAAATATGAGATAATGAAAAAAAGGTAGACATTTTCAAAAAATGTCAGTAAAATTAGCCTTGGTTAAGGCAGTTGTCTCGATTGTTGGAGGTGAAAACATTGACTCGTGAAGAAATATTTAATAAAGTAGCGAAAATTATTTCAAACCACTTTGAAATGGATACAGATAAAGTTACAGATGACTTGAATATCAAGGATGATTTGAAAGCTGACTCAATTAGTATCATGGAATTTGTTTTGGAGCTTGAAGACGAATTTGGAACAGAAATTTCGGATGAAGACGCAGAACAAATTGAAACGGTGGGCGGCGCAGTAAATTATATCTCAGAACATCTAAAATAAGTTAAACCCACGTATAACCAAAAGACCTAAAAATCTTCGTTGATTTTTAGGTCTTTTTCTTTTGTTTTAAAAGCACCTTTTTTAATCTAATGCAAATGGTAGCGGTTGTAGTAGATTTAGTTTTCAGACAATTCAGGCAACAATTTCAATTGTGCTTGCAAAGTAAAACGGTTTTCTATATAATTATTAAGAAAATATTATACTTCGTTAAGAATAGGATTGGTTTAAATGATTTTATTCTGTGTGAGTATTATTTTATTAACGAAAAACTTCCATCTAGGGAGCAGAGAGGGGTATTCGATTGTCGGATAATCAATTATTAGATGTTCAGAACCTACACACAGGCTTCCGTATCAAAGATGAATTTTACGATGCAGTAGACGACGTTTCTTTTACTTTAGATAAAAACGAAATCTTAGCAATCGTTGGAGAATCTGGTTGCGGAAAAAGTACATTAGCCACTACTATTATGGGGCTGTTGGATCCTAACAATACCAAGATTACAGGAGAAATTTTATATAATGATTTAAATCTAATTGATTTGAATGAAACACTTTATAACAAGATTCGTGGAAATGATATTGGAATGATTTTCCAAGACCCATTGTCAGCGTTGAATCCTCTAATGAGAATTGAAGACCAAATTAAAGAAGGTCTTTCTTATCATACAAAGATGAATGCAGAAGAGCGTCAAGCAAGAGCACTTGAATTGTTAGACCAAGTGGGGATTCCTAATCCGACTCGAGTGGGACGTCAATATCCTCATGAATTATCTGGTGGGATGCGTCAACGTGTAATTATTGCGATTGCGATTGCATGTAAACCGCCAATTGTCATTGCTGATGAACCAACAACAGCGTTAGACGTGACAATTCAAGCACAGATTCTTGATTTATTAAAAGACTTACAAGAAGAAACAAAAACAGGAATTATTTTGATTACCCATGACTTAGGTGTTGTGGCTGAAATGGCAGATCGCGTAGCTGTTATGTACGGTGGACAATTCGTTGAGGTTGCTGAAGTTGAAGAATTGTTTGAAAATCCAAAACATCCATATACACGTTCATTATTGAATTCAATTCCTCAAGAAGGACAACATGAAGAAGAACTACATGTGATTGAAGGAGTTGTTCCTTCATTGAAAAATATGCCACGTCGGGGTTGTCGTTTCGCTCCACGGATTCCATGGATTCCAGAAAGTGATCATGAGAAAGACCCAATTCTTCATGAAGTAGCACCGAACCATCTCGTTCGTTGCTCATGCTATAAGCATTTTCATTTTAGAGACGAAAAAGGAGAGGTGTAGATGACAGAATTAATCACAATTAATGATTTAAAAGTTCACTATCCGATTCGCAGCGGTTTTTTCAATCGAGTAAATGATTATGTTTATGCTGTAGATGGCGTCGACTTCGTTATTGAAAAAGGAAAGACGTATGGTTTAGTTGGAGAATCTGGTTCAGGAAAATCAACGACGGGTAAGGCGATTGTTGGGCTAGAAAAAGTGACGGATGGTCAAATCATTTATCAAGGAACAGATGTAACAAAACGTAGTAATCGCAAGAAAATCGAATACAACAAAGATGTTCAAATGATTTTCCAAGATTCAATGTCTAGCTTAAACCCTAAAAAGCGGGTATTAGATATTATTGCGGAACCAATTCGTAATTTTGAACGTTTAAGTGATCAAGAAGAAAAGAAAAAAGTAAAAAGTTTACTTGACATTGTTGGGATGCCAGAGGATGCGTTATACAAATATCCACATGAGTTTTCTGGTGGTCAGCGTCAACGTTTAGGTGTTGCTCGTGCCGTAGCAACAAATCCAAAATTGATTGTAGCGGATGAACCAGTTTCAGCGCTTGATTTATCTGTACAAGCGCAAGTTTTGAACTTTATGAAACGAATCCAACAAGAATTTGGACTTAGTTATCTATTTATTTCTCATGACTTAGGTGTTGTTAAACACATGTGTGATAATATCGCTATCATGTATAAAGGCCGTTTCGTTGAAATCGGAACAAGGGAAGATATCTACAATGACCCACGTCACATCTATACAAAACGTTTACTGTCTGCAATTCCTCGAATCGATGTTGAGAATCGCGAATTGCATAAAGAGAATCGCCGAAGAGTTGAACAAGAATACATCAATAGTCAAAAAGATTATTACGATTCAACTGGTCGGGTGTACGATTTGCGTGCATTATCAACTACTCATAAAGTAGCGTTAAAAGATGGAGGTGCTAGCTAATGTGGAAAACAATCCTACGTCGTGTGTTATTGATGATTCCTCAAGTTATTATTCTTAGTGTTTTAATTTTCATGTTGGCAAAAGCGATGCCAGGTGATCCATTTACTGGATTAATCAATCCAAACCAAGATCCAGCTGTGATTGAGCAAATGCGACAAGCTGCTGGACTAAATGATCCGTGGTACGAACAATATTTCCGTTGGATTGGAAACGCATTGCATGGAGATTTTGGTCAAAGTTTCTTATACAAACGTTCAGTTGCTGACTTGATTGGTGAGCGTATCGTCAATACGT
The DNA here is from genome assembly GCF_050529065.1 of Enterococcus sp. DIV0174. Lineage (NCBI taxonomy): Bacteria > Bacillati > Bacillota > Bacilli > Lactobacillales > Enterococcaceae > Enterococcus > Enterococcus sp. DIV0174. Next base: position 84,515 of record NZ_CP172881.1, read on the forward strand.
TGTACTTATCTATTTTGACAGTTATTTTAACGTATTTGATTGCTGTACCGTTAGGAATGTTAGCAGGTCGTTACCAAAATTCGATTTTAGACAAAGTCGTAGTTATCTATAACTTCTTCAGCTTTGCTGTACCATTGTTTATTTTCGGTCTAATCATGTTATTCATTTTTGGTTACCGTCTAGGTTGGTTCCCAACAAGTGGTTCACAGACTTTAGGACTAAGTGGCGGATTCTTTGCTCAGTTTGCCGATCGAATGAAATATATTTTATTACCATCAATCACGCAAGCATTTTTGGCTACGGCGGTTACGATTCAGTATCTTCGAAGTGAAGTAATTGATTCAAAATCATTAGACTTTGTAAGAACAGCACGTTCGAAAGGTGTACCAACTAAGAAAGTCTTCAGTCGTCATATCTTTAGAAATGCTGCTTTACCAATGGCGTCACAGATGGGGTACGAAATTACTTCGTTGATTGCTGGTTCAGTGGTTATCGAGAAGATTTTTGGTTATCCAGGTGTTGGTAAGTTATTTATTGATGCTATTGGCCAACGTGATTATGCTGTTATTACTTCTTTAGTATTGATTTTAGGGATTGCAACATTAGTGGGGACCTTGCTTTCAGATATTATCATGAGTATTGTTGATCCACGTATTAGAATCCAATAAAAATCAATCAAAAAAGGAGGATGAGTCAAATGAGTGAAAAGAAAGATGTCGTAGCGCAAGAAAGTGTCCCACCAATGGGCCTGCGCATGATTGCACGTGAATTTAAAAAAGACAAAATAGCCATGTTTTCATTGGGCTTGTTAGTTCTTTTATTATTGTTTGTCTTTATTGGCGCTATTTTAACAGATCAAGATAAAGTAATGTATGTAAGTATTTTTGATAAATACGCTGAACCTGGAGCGATTTCTACTCAAGGTCATAAGTTCTTGCTTGGCGCAGATGAAGGTGGCCGAGATGTATTCGGTCAATTAGTGATTGGTGCTAGAAACTCTGTTTTAATTGGTTTTGCGATTACGATCATTACTTCGATCATCGGGGTAGGATTAGGAATCATTTCTGGGTATTACGGTGGAATGATTGATAATATATTGATGCGAATCGTTGATTTCGTCATGATTTTACCAATTATGCTGATTATTATCGTATTTGTTTCAATTATTCCTAAATACAATGTTTGGTCATTCATTTTTATCATGAGTGCATTCTACTGGGTAGCGAAAGCGCGACTCTTTAGAAGTAAAACATTATCAGAAGCAAGACGTGATTACGTCAGTGCATCGAAAACAATGGGAACAAGTGATTTTAAAATCATGTTCCGTGAAATTATGCCCAATTTAAGTTCATTGATTATTACCAACTTAACGATGAACTTTGCAGCAAATATTGGAATTGAAACTACTTTGACTTTCTTAGGATTTGGATTACCTACGAATGTACCAAGTTTAGGAACTTTAATTGGTTACGCAAGTAGTGGTGAAGTGTTAGTAAATCGTCAATGGATCTGGTTACCCGCGTCAATGCTAATTCTAGTTTTGATGTTGTGTATAAACTATGTTGGTCAAGCATTTAAGCGTTCTGCTGATGCGCGTCAACGTTTAGGATAGAACGAAATAAGGGGGATATAGGAATGAAGAAAACGATTTTTGGAGTAGTAACATTGTTATCTGTCGTAACACTAGCAGCTTGTGGCGGCGGCAGCGGTACTGATTCTTCTGGAAATGCTTCAGGAGATAAAGGGGATAGCCAAGCTTTATCATTCCCACTTGCAACAAAAAATGATAAAGATGCAATTGAAGATGGTGAGTTAGAAGCCGCAGTTGCAACAGATAGTCAATTCGCTGGGTTGTTCCAATGGGAATTCTATCAAGATGCGTTTGATGCGGCATTCATGGCACCATCACATGAAGCATTATTCTCAAATGATACAGATTTCAAAATCACTGATGATGGAGCAGCTACTTTAGACTTAGACCAAGATAAAAAAGTTGCGACAATCAAACTGAAAGACAATGTGAAGTGGTCTGACGGAGTGGATGTTACGGCGGATGACGTAATTTTCTCTTACGAAATCATTGGTCACAAAGACTATACAGGTATTCGTTATGACGATACTTTCCGTAATGTAATTGGTATGGAAGAATATCATGATGGCAAAGCAGATACGATTTCTGGAATCAAAAAAGTAGATGACAAAACAGTTGAAATTGAATATAAAAAAGTTGAGCCAAGTATGTTACAAGCCGGCGGTGGTGTTTACTCATATGCTGCTCCAAAACATACACTTGAAGGCGTAGCAATCAAAGACATGGAATCAAGTGATCAAGTTCGTAAACACCCTGTAACTTTTGGTCCTTATTACATGAGTAATATTGTTGCTGGTGAATCAGTAGAATACTTGCCAAATGAGTACTATTGGAATGGCAAACCAAAATTGAAAAAAATCACAATGAAGTCAGTGCAAACAGCTAGTGCAACAGAAGCATTGAACTCTAAGTTGTATGACATGATTTTCCAAATGCCAACAGATACTTACGAAACATATAAAGATATTGAAGGCTATACAAACTTAGGTCGTGAACAAACTTCATACACTTACCTTGGATTTAAATTAGGTAAATGGAACAACGAAGAAAGCACAGTTGAATACGATCCTAATTCAAAAATGGCTGACAAATCATTACGTCAAGCGATGGGTTACGCTTTAGATAATGACTCTGTTGGTAGCAAATTCTACGCTGGTTTAAGAAGCAACGCAACGTCATTGATTCCTCCAGTGTTCGAATCTTACCATGATTCTAAACTAAAAGGGTATACACAAGATATTGATAAAGCAAACAAATTATTAGATGACGCAGGATTCAAAGATGTTGATGGCGATGGTATTCGCGAAGACAAAGATGGCAAAGAATTCACAATCAAATTTGCTTCAATGTCAGGTGGCGAAACAGCACAACCATTAGCTGATTACTATGTACAACAATGGAAACAAATTGGTTTAAATGTTGAATACACAACTGGACGTCTAATTGAGTTTAACTCATTCTATGACAAACTAAAAAATGATGATCCTGAAATTGATGTTTATCAAGCAGCTTGGAATACAGGAACTGATCCAAATCCAAGTGGACTATGGGGACCAAATGCAGCATTCAACTACACTCGTTACGAATCTGAAGAAAACACAAAATTAATTGATGCAATCAATTCAAGTGATGCGTTTGATGCAGATTTCCAAAAAGAAGCATACCAAAAATGGCAAGAATATGCGTTTAAAGAAGCTTTTGCAATTCCAACATTATTCCGTAATGAAGTCTTACCTGTGAATGATCGCGTAAAAGACTGGAACTGGGCATACGACGAACGTAATCCTTGGGCAGAAGTTTCTGTAACAGATGCTTCACGCTAATCAAAATTTTTAACAGAAACTATTTTCGTTTATAATTTTACAATGAATAAGGTCAACCACTTGCTGGTTGACCTTATTTTTTTGTTGGATACTAAAAGGAAAAAAGAGTGACAGATCAGAACAAAGCTGTTCAAAAATTTGAGCAACCTTTTCTAAAAAAATCCCAATTAGTAAAGCAACCTGTTTTGAACGACAGCATTTTTCTTAAAGCTTTCTTACTTTTTAGCCAAACATTTCAAAATTATCAAAAAACCAGTATAATAAGGAAGTATGAAAAATATCCTATAAAAGGAATGTGGAAAATGGACAATCAGCTGACAAAAGAACTTAAAGAAAAATATACAATCGTTTTTCACGATCTAAATTTACTTGAACAAGCTTTTACCCATTCATCCTATGTGAATGAGCATCGCAATCTACACCTATCAGACAATGAACGTTTAGAATTTTTGGGAGATGCAGTGTTAGAATTAATGGTTTCTCAGTATTTGTATCGCTTGTATCCCGATTTACCAGAAGGAAAATTAACAAAAATGCGTGCAGCAATCGTTCGTGAAGACAGTTTATCAAAATTCGCAAAAGAATGTCATTTTGATCAACACGTCATGTTAGGTAAAGGTGAAGAAAACTCTGGTGGACGAACACGTCCTGCGTTATTATGTGACCTATTTGAAGCGTTTCTAGGTGCTTTATATTTGGACCAAGGCTTCGAAGTAGCGCATGCATTCATCAAGCAAGTTATCTTCCCAAAAGTCAAAGCAGGTGCTTTTTCACATGAGATGGATCACAAAACCAAATTGCAAGAAGTCTTGCAAAAATCAGGGGATGTTTTTATTGAATATCGCTTGATTAAAGAAGAAGGACCAGCCCATGAACGTATTTTTTGGATTGAAGTCTATGTTGATGATCAATTGATTGGTACGGGCCAAGGAAAATCAAAAAAATTAGCAGAACAAGCTGCTGCTGAAAATGCATTAGCAGCCTTGGAAGAGTAAGTGAGGGAAAGCTTTCGTGTATTTGAAACGAATTGAAATCGCTGGATTCAAGTCATTCGCTGATAAAACAGTGATTGACTTCGAAAACAGTGTCACAGCAGTTGTTGGCCCCAATGGTAGCGGAAAAAGTAACATCACGGAAGCCATTCGCTGGGTCTTAGGTGAACAATCAGCAAAAAGTTTACGTGGTGGAAAAATGCCAGATATTATTTTTGCAGGTTCAGATTCTCGTAAACAACTAAACGTAGCAGAAGTAACGGTCATTTTAGATAATGAAGACCATTATCTACCATTGGAATACAATGAAATAAGTGTGACACGTCGCTACCGTCGAACAGGAGAAAGCGATTTTTTTATCAATAAACAATCTTGTCGGTTGAAAGATATCCAAGAGTTGTTTTTAGATTCTGGCTTAGGAAAAGAATCTTTTTCAATTATCTCACAGGGAAAAGTTGAAGCGATTTTTAGTAGCAAACCAGAAGATCGTCGTGGAATCTTTGAAGAAGCAGCGGGTGTTTTAAAGTATAAACAACGTAAGAAAAAAGCAGAACAAAAGCTTTTTGAAACAGAAGATAACCTTAGCCGAGTTCAAGATATTATCTATGAATTAGAAGAACAGCTAACTCCTTTAGCTACTCAAAGTAAGGCAGCAAAGGAGTTTTTACGCTTAAAAGAAGAATTGACCGAAACAGATATTGCTCTAATGATTGCAGAAATCAAAGCGGCAAGAACTGAGTGGACCCAACGAGAAGCTGAACTAAAGCAATTTAATCAAGAGTTAGCGACCGTAACCGAGCAAATCCAAGTGCGTGAATCAACTCTGGCAACTTGGCGTAAACAAAATGCGCAAGCTGATCGTTTGATTGAAAAGAATCAGCAAAAATTACTTGCTTTGTCAGAAAGCCTAAAGCAAACAGAAGGACAAAAAGATGTTTTACTGGAACGCTCAAAGCATACCAAACAAAGTACACAAGAATATCAAGCATCTTTAGCGGAAGCACAGAAAAAAGTTCAACACTTTGAAAAACAACAAGCTAGTTTAACAAAAGATGTTGATAAAAAAGAAGCGGAAATCCAGCAAGCAGAAGCACAATTGATGGTAACCCAACAGGAACTTGAAAAATATCAAAAATCGACAAAAGAATTATTAGCCGAATTACGCGATCAATATGTCGATTTAATGCAAGAACAAGCAGCTGTCGGAAATGAATTGAAATACTTAGAACGTCAGTATCAGCAAGAGACAGCAAAGAGCCAACAAACATTGGCAAAGCAAACAGAAGTTCAAGCAACTGTTGCAGAATTGTCGGCAAAAAAAGCAGAATTAGTGGAGCAACAAACGAAACTGACTCAATCATCAGAAGAAACAAAAACAAAAGTGACAGCTATTCAGACAGAAGGAAAGAAATTCCAAGAACAGTTGAATACTGAACACCCAAAAATGTATCAATTGATGAATCAGGTGCAACAATTACGTGCACGACAAAAGAGTTTACAAGAAATCCAAGAAAACTATTTTGGCTTTTATCAAGGTGTACGTTTAGTGTTACAACACAAGCAACAATTATCTGGCGTTGTAGGTGCAGTCGCAGAACTAATTGATGTTCCAGCTGATTTCACTTTAGCAATCGAAACCGCATTAGGAGGAGCTGCACAACATATTATTGTTGAAAATGAAGTGGATGCAAGACAAGCAATCACTTATTTGAAGCAACAAAAAGGTGGACGTGCAACTTTCTTACCATTGACAACGATTAAACCACGTCAATTACCTGCTCATGTTGCGGCACAAGCAGCTACTATCGAGGGCTTTTTAGGCGTAGCAAGTGAACGAGTGACTTACCCAGATGCAGTCCAATCAGTAGTGAATAATTTATTGGGAACGATCCTTTTAGCAAAAGACCTAGCTAGTGCTAATACGATTGCACAAACGATTCATTATCAATATCGTGTGGTTTCTTTAGAGGGAGACGTTATGAACGCAGGTGGTTCAATGACAGGCGGAGCCAATAAGCGTGGAAACCAAGGAAGTTTATTCGCTCAAAATCAAGAATTGAAGCAATTGACTAGTGAGTTTGACCAAGCAAATCAAGAACTACAAGTTCAAGAAAAGAAAGTTCAAGCTTTACAAGAAAAAGTTACGACACTTAGTGAAGAATACGAAGCTGCCCGAAGTGTTATGGAACAGTTGCGTTTCGAAGAACAAGAAGTTGCAAATAAACTTCAAAATATCTCAAATGATTTAACACGTTTTGAAAAAGAACAACAGATTTCTAATTTTGAGACACGTGAGTTAAATCAATTTATCGAAACTTATGAAAAACAACGTACAGAATTAGCAACGAAGCAACAAGAATTGGAAGAACAACGCACGAAAATTGACGAAGAAATCAAATCTTTAAGTCAAGAAAGCGATCAAATGGAAGCTCGTCGCGCGCAAATCCAAGGACAAAAAGCGCAAGAACAAGCGGATCTTGCCGTATTAAAAGAACAGTTTAATCACTTGCAGATCCAGTTACGTGGTGCACGTGTCCAAAAAACAGAGGCAATGGAACGCCAGACAAGTTTAGAACAACAGCTAGCTGCGTTAACGGCAAACTTTTCTGATCATGAGTTGACAGAAGAAAGCTTAGACGAAAAAATTCGTGAATTATCTGTGCAACGTGAACAGCTACAAGCTGAACTTCAGGAAGTGAAAGCAACCCGTGACACAACACAAAAAGAAATTGACCAGCTAGCAGAAGTATTGGCACAACAAAACCAAGAACACAAAGTTCGCTTGACTGAGCAATCAAAACTTGAAGTGAAAAAAGATCGTGCAGAGATGCTACTAGATCAGCACGTTACGTATTTAGAAACAGAATATCAAATGACTTTTGAGAAAGCTGTGATTGATTATCAACCAACAGTAGATGTTTCCGGTAGCAAAGAAAAAGTAGCGACATTGAAACGAAGTATTGAAGCACTAGGACCAGTTAACTTGAATGCCATTGAGCAATATGAACAAGTGAATGAACGTTATACCTTTTTATCTACTCAAAGAGATGATTTGCTTTCTGCGAAAAATCAGTTATTTGATACAATGGATGAAATGGATGATGAAGTTCGCACTCGTTTCAAAGAAGTTTTTGAAGCAATCCGCAAAGAATTCAAAGTGGTCTTTCCGAATATGTTTGGCGGTGGACGAGCAGAACTTGTCTTGACTGATCCCACTGATTTATTAAAAACAGGAATTGAAATCGAAGTTCAACCTCCAGGTAAAAAACTACAAAGTCTAAGTCTACTTTCTGGTGGAGAGCGCGCATTGACGGCAATTGCTTTGCTATTTTCAATCATTCGTGTGCGTCCGGTACCGTTTTGTATTCTTGATGAAGTAGAAGCAGCTTTAGATGAGGCAAACGTGACACGTTTTGGGAACTATTTGCGTAATTTCCAAAATGATACCCAATTTATTGTGGTCACCCACCGTAAAGGAACAATGGAAGCTGCGAATGTTTTGTATGGCGTAACGATGCAAGAATCAGGTGTTTCAAAAATCGTTTCTGTCCGTATGGAAGATCTTAAAGAAGATGAGAATCTTGTTGTGAAAGAGTAGGAAGTAAATATGATTAAATTAGTTGCCATTGATTTAGATGGAACATTACTAAACGAAGAAAAACAAATTTCTGCTAGAAATAAAGAAATTTTGGCGCAAGCAAAAAATCAAGGAGTTAAAATTGTTTTGTGTACAGGTCGTCCACTGGCGGCTATGGCACATTATTTAACGGAATTGGATTTGCTTGATTCAGGTGACTATAGCATTACGTTTAATGGTGGGCTTGTTCAAAAAAATGACACAGGCGAAATCATGGCGAAAAAAGTAATGACTATTGCAGACGTTGAGCAATTGACCCAGTTAGCACAAGCGTTGTCTTTGCCACTAGATGTGTTATCTGATGGGATTGTTTATCAGTTACCAACAGCTCCTGAAAAACAATCGCTTTATAATGTGCTGAATAAAGTTTTGGATTTCCGTCCGGGAACTTTGCTGGATGTTAAGAAAGCGGATGTTTTGAACAAAGCAGTTATTGCTTATGCACAAGAAGAATTAGATCCAAAAATTCAAGAAATTCCAAATGTGTTTCATGAACAATTTGAAATCATCAAGACACGTAGTATGCTGCTAGAATTTATGCCAAAAGGTGTTACTAAAGCGTATGGAATTTCTTTATTAGCAGAAGAGCTAGGAATCACCCAAGCAGAAGTCATGGCAATTGGTGATGAAGAAAATGATTTACCAATGATCGAATATGCAGGAATGGGTGTCGCAATGGCAAATGCTGTTCCTTTAGTTAAAGAAAGTGCAGACTATTTGACTGCAAGTAATGATGACGACGGTGTTGCACAAGCAATTGAAAAATTTGTTTTAGTATAGGGGGGAATCAAATGGGATTTTTTGACAAAATCAAGCGAGCGTTTACTGGTGAAGAGCAACCAGAAGAAGTCGTTGAAGTCCAAGAAAAGTATGACAAAGGATTAGAAAAAACGAGAAAAACTTTTGGCGAGCGAATGAATGAATTGTTTGCTAATTTCCGAACAGTTGATGAAGATTTCTTTGAAGAATTAGAAGAAACATTGATTGGCGCGGACGTTGGTTTTGAAACAGCAATTCAAATTACAGAGTCTTTACGTCAAGAAGTGAAGTTGCGTAATGCGAAGAAACCAGCAGAAGTTCAAAATGCCATCATTGAAAAACTGGTTGATTTGTACGAACAAGAAGGTCTTAATGAAGTGAATGAGTTGAATATCCAACCAGAAGGACTGACGGTAATGCTTTTTGTTGGTGTGAATGGTGTGGGTAAAACGACAAGCATTGGGAAACTTGCACATCAATACAAAAATGAAGGCAAAAAAGTTTTGATGGCAGCAGCTGATACATTCCGTGCGGGAGCGATTGACCAATTAGTAGTCTGGGGTGAACGCGCTGGTGTGGAAGTCGTTCACGGAAATGCTGGTGGCGATCCAGCAGCAGTTGTTTATGATGCATTGGAACGTGCCAAAGCAGAAGAAGCAGATGTTTTACTTGTTGATACAGCTGGACGCTTGCAAAACAAAGTGAATTTGATGAAAGAGTTAGAAAAAATCAAACGTGTGATTCAACGTGAACTACCAGATGCACCACATGAAACATTATTGGTATTAGATGCAACAACAGGGCAAAATGCAATGGTTCAAGCAAAACAATTTAAAGAAACAACAGATGTAACTGGGCTAGTTTTGACTAAATTAGATGGAACTGCTAAAGGTGGAATTGTGTTAGCTATCAGAAATGAATTGCATTTACCAGTAAAATTAGTTGGATTAGGTGAAGGAATAGATGATCTAGAACCGTTTGATCCAAATGATTTTGTTGTTGGATTGTTTAAAGGATTACTGAAAGAAGAATAATCAATTAACTTATGAACAAATCATGGGAACATGACGTTTTAAATGTAAGAAGTATGCCGGAAAAAGACTGGTATACTTCTTTTTTTGTGCAGTTTTTCATAATCTCCTCATTTTAAGGCAAGATCGTTCTTTTTCTGATTGTTTTTTACTATAATGTCAATGTATGAAGTGGAGGACATGTAATGATGAACTTTAAAAAATTATTAGAACATTCAAGTGCGATACCGTTTATCGATCAAGCTCGATTTGGAATTGAACGTGAAGGACAACGGGTAACACATGACGGAAAGTTAGCAAGAACAGATCATCCAGCTATTTTTGGTGATCGCACGTATCATCCATATATTCAAACTGATTTTAGTGAGACTCAAGTGGAAATGATTACACCAGTAACAGATTCCATTGATGAACTTTTTCAATATTTAGATGCAATTTATGATGTGACTTCTCGGTCAATGTCAGATGAGGAAATGATTTGGCCACTAAGTATGCCACCTGCTTTGCCACAAAAAGATGAGGAAATCATGATTGCCAAACTAGCAACATTTGAAGATGTTTTGTATCGTCGCTATTTAGCAAAAGAATATGGTAAACGAAAACAAATGGTCAGTGGCATTCATTTTAATTTTGAATTTGGTGAGGAATTAATTCGTTCTCTGTTTGTTCAGCAAACAGAGATTCAAGAGTTTGCAGCTTTTAAAACAGAAGTGTATTTAAAAGTAGCAAGAAACTTTTTGCGCTATCGCTGGTTGATTACGTATTTATATGGAGCTTCTCCATTAAGCGAGGCAAATTATTTCGTTGATGAACTACATCCTCATGAACCTGTTCGTAGTATTCGAAATAGTGAATATGGCTACACTAATCATTCAAATGTAAAAGTTTCTTATGCCTCAATGGAGCAGTACTTAGCAGATATTGAACAAATGATTGAAGAAGGCAAGTTATCTGAAGAAAAAGAATTCTATGCACCTGTACGTTTCCGTGGAGGTAAAAGAGTTGCGGACGTTGCAAAGATGGGTGTACGTTATATCGAGTTGCGGAATATTGATTTGAACCCGTATCATCATTTAGGAATTAGTAAAGAACAAGTCCAGTTTTTACAATTATTTTTAGTATTTATGCTCTGGGCACCCGAAGGATCATCTGTCGACGAGTGGGTGGAAGAAGGAACGCTTTACAACAATCGAGTTGCTTTGGAAGGACCATTGGATCAAACCGCGATGTACGAAGAAGGTCTAATGCTCTTTACACAAATGAAAGAGATGGTTCAAGCTTTGCAACATGAAGAATTGTTACCTACAATTGACAAATTAGCTGAACGTTTAAATAACCCTTCTCAGACGATTGCTGCCCAATTATACACAGAAGCACAAAGTGATAGCCAAAAAGCTGTTGCAGTTGCCTTAGGCAGAAAATACGATGCTGAAAGCCATGAGCGACCATATCAATTGGCGGGCTTTCGTGAGATGGAACTATCCACACAAATTTTCCTATTTGATGCAATTCAAAAAGGAATTCAAGTGAAAGTGATTGACGAAGCAGATCAGTTTTTACGTTTGCAATTTGAAAATCATGTCGAATACGTTAAAAATGCGAATATGACAAGTAAAGATAGTTACATTGTGCCTTTGATTATGGAAAATAAAACGGTGACCAAAAAAATTCTAGCAGAAGCAGGTTTCCGTGTTCCTGCTGGTGCGGAGTTTACTTCGATGGCTGAAGCAAAACGTGCCTATTCTCGTTTTGCAAAGGAAGCATTTGTCATTAAACCAAAGTCAACGAATTATGGATTAGGTATCACAATTTTTAAAGAGGGCGCGAGTGAAGAAGATTATCATAAAGGGTTAGAAATTGCTTTTCGGGAAGATACCTCCGTTTTAGTAGAGGAATTTTTACCTGGAACAGAATATCGTTTTTTTGTGATTGATGGACAAGTTCAAGCAATTTTACTTCGGATACCTGCAAACGTTATTGGCAACGGCGAGCAAACTGTGACGGAATTAGTTGCTCAAAAAAATCAAGATCCTTTACGTGGGACAAATCATCGTGCACCATTAGAATTAATTCAGTTGGGTGATCTTGAACAATTGATGTTGAAAGAACAAGGATTAACAATTGATTCTATTCCTGCGAAAAATCAAATCGTTTATTTACGTGAAAATTCCAATATCAGTACTGGTGGAGATTCAATTGATGTAACAGCTGAGTTTTCTGATGCGTACAAAGAAATTGCAGTCGCAGCCGTTACGGCGTTGGGGGCAAAAGTCAGCGGAATCGATTTGATTATTCCAGACAAAGAAATTGATCCGTCAACAGATGAGAAGGCTTATGGTATCATCGAAGCCAATTTTAATCCTGCAATGCACATGCATGTTTATCCATTTTCTGGGACAGGACGACGATTAACTTTAGCGGTGTTGAAACTTTTGTATCCGGAAGTCTGGGCGTTGAACCATTGGAACGAGAAAGAAAAATAAGTTGATTTAAATAAAGTAAAAAGCTCGTGTAAAATTCGTTAATGAATTTACACGAGCTTTTTGCTTTATTAGTGGAATAATTTGTCCCAAAGACTTTTTTTCGATTTTTCTGATTGTTCAGGTTCTTGAACTTTTGGATATTTTTTTTCAATATCAATGACGGGCTCATTGACCGCTTCTTTAGCAGCTAAAATCAGACCAAGACTATCGTCATCATTTTTAACAAAATCATTGATAACTGTGAAACGAACTTTTTGTTTTGTTGCCAATTGGATATAGCGTGCTTGAAGGTCTTCAGGCATACTGCCATTTAATAAAATTTGTTCATCTGGGTATTTTTCAAGTTCCTTAGTGAAGTTTGCTTGATTCTCAGCTTTTTTCATTTCACCAATGGTCATACTGACATAGCAACGCTCACGAAAAGTTCCTAGATATTTATGTTGTTCATCTGGGTTGACCAAAGGTGTCCCGTAACGACCTTTGTCCAAGTGACTTTGCAATTCATCTTGTGGCAAAAGAAGCCCTCCTTTATAGCGATTGATACAGCGATTATAACACAAATTACTTGAAATAAGATAAATGGTAAAAAAGCGGTTGCTTTTGCTCAACTTCTCACTTAGAATAAGAATGAAAATCATTCTCAATTAGAAAAGAGGGATTTTATGCGTTATCGCTGGTTGATTGCCAGCTTAGTGGGACTCAGTTTTCTTTCACTATTGATAGGAGTGTCATCGGTCCAATTAACAGAATTTTTTCAGGCAGATACACAAAGTGCGCAATTATTTCTTATTAGTCGTTTGCCTCGTACCATTTGTATTGTGCTAGTGGGAGCTACAAGCAGTATTTGTGGGTTGATTATGCAGCACTTGACTCAGAATAAATTTGTTTCACCAACGACTGCTGGAACAATGGACAGTGCACGCTTAGGAATTTTGATTGTAATGCTTTTTCTACCGAATGCGTCGATTGTCACACGTTCAGCAACGGCTTTTGCATTTGCTTTTTTAGGGACAGGATTGTTTCTTTATTTTGCAAGAATGATTCCACAAAAAAATCAGTTGATGCTGCCATTGATTGGTGTGATGTGGGGCAATATTATTGGTTCCATCGCAACTTTTTTTGCTTACCAATATCAGTTGGTGCAAAATATGTCTTCGTGGTTGCAAGGAAATTTTTCTACCATTCTGCGTGGCAATTATGAACTGCTTTATCTAACGATTCCTTTGTTAGGAATTATTTATTATTTTGCGTATCAATTTACGATCGTTGGATTGGGTGAGTCATTTGCGGTGAATCTTGGTATGAATTATCACAAAATGCAGTTGTTAGGTGTCGGATTAGTTTCTTTAGCTAGTGCAGTCGTGTTAATTATGGTTGGAACAATGCCGTTTTTAGGCGTTATTGTTCCCAATTTAGTGGCGAGAATGTATGGGGATCAAGTCCATCAAACTTTAGGAATAACTGCATTATTCGGAAGTATTTTTTTATTAATTTGCGATATTTTGGCTCGCGTTCTAATTTATCCTTATGAAATTCCAGTGAGTGTCATTGTTGGAATAATTGGCGGAATTATTTTCCTCTTTTTATTAGTGAAGGGGGAGAAACGATGAAAAACAATCTACGCTGGCGTTTATTGTTATTAGTTGGTGTGGTGTGCTTGGTTACGATAAGTTATTTAATCATCAACACTTATGGAAACTGGTCGTTTGCTTGGGCATTAAGAAGTAAAAAAATTGGTGCTTTTTTCTTGGTTTCACTAGCAGTGAGTGGAGCAACAATTAGCTTTCAAACAATCAGTCAAAATCAATTTTTGACCCCGTCCGTTTTGGGACTAGATTCGTTGTATGTACTTGTTCAAACAATTTTATTTTTCTTGTTAGGTGGCGTGACGATGCTACAGCAAACAGGTCTTGTCTTTTTTTTGCTGACAATTAGTCTAATGGTTGGCTTGAGTTTGAGTTTATTCTATTTTTTATTAAAAAAAATGCAAGCTAGCTTATTTTTATTATTGATGACTGGGATGGTCTTAGGAACGTTGTTTGGCAGCATGAGTACGTTTTTACAAGTCATAATGGATCCTAATGAATATGATTTGTTACAAGGTCGGCTGTTCGCAAGTTTTGGGAATATTCAGAGTCAATATCTCTTGCCAGCCACTTGTTTGATTGTTGCTGGCTGGTGTCTGCTGTTTTATTTGCATCGTTTTCTAGATGTTATTCACTTGGGAAGAGAAAAAGCGATGAACTTAGGTGTAGATGTTGCACGATTACAATTTCTTGTGCTGTTTGTGGTTAGCTTACTGACGGGAACAGCGACAGCGTTAGTAGGTCCTATGACCTTTTTAGGGTTTATCGTAGCAAATGTTAGTTACCGGTTATTTGCAACATATCAACACAAAGTTTTATTTGTCGGTAGTTTTTTAGTGGCAATGCTGTTACTGACAGGTGGGCAGTTGCTTGTTGAACAACTTTTTGGTTGGAACACAACAATTAGTGTAGTGATTGAATTTCTGGGGGGGAGTTACTTTTTACTAAAATTAATTCGTGAAAGGAAGCAAGCAGGATGATTGATTTAGCTGGTGTGAATAAAGCTTATCAAGGAAAGTCAGTGGTAGATAATATCAACTTGACGATTCAAGAACAACAATTAACGGCTTTTATTGGACCAAATGGCGCGGGAAAATCAACTTTGCTTTCCTTGGCTAGCCGTTTAGTTCCTAAAGATACAGGTGAAATTTATTTAGATCATAATGAAGTGCGGACGTGGAAGTCAAATGAATTAGCGAAAAAATTAGCCATTTTACGTCAATCAAATGAATTGAATTTACAAATTACAGTTAGAGAATTGGTTGAATTTGGTCGGTTTCCTTATACAAAAGGACGCTTGACACAAGAAGACCATCAACTTGTGGAAGAAGCGCTCAAACATTTGGGGTTAACTAAGCTAACAGATCAATTCGTTCATACCTTATCTGGCGGACAACTTCAGCGTGCATATATTGCGATGGTCTTAGCTCAAGATACCGATTATATCTTGCTGGATGAACCGTTGAATAACTTAGATATGAATTTTGCAGTTCAAATCATGCAAATTTTAAAAAAATTGGTGACCGAGCTTGGCAAAACAGTCGTAATTGTCCTACATGATATTAATTTTGCGGCTAGTTATGCAGATGAAATTGTGGCAATGAAAGAAGGACAATTGTTTACGCAAGGAAAAACCAATGAGATTATCCAAAAAGCTGTACTCGATGAATTATATGAAATGGACATTCGAATTTGCGAAATTGAAGGTCGTAGATTCTGTCTTTATTTCTAAAAATAAATGTTAGGAGAACAAGGAATGAAAAAATGGATGTTTAGTTTCGTGGTTGTTGCATCATTGTTAACAGCTTGTGGAACAGGGAATAAATCAGAAGAAACAACAGCAACAAAAACTGCTAGTAGCGAAGAAACAACGCTGACAGTCAAAGACAGCAATGGTGAGGTAAATGTAACCAAGAATCCTCAGAAAGTTGTCGTTTTTGACAATGGGTCACTAGATACACTTGACGCATTAGGCGTAGGCGACCATGTTGTTGGTGCTGCAACACAAAATTTACCTGCTTATTTATCAAGTTACAAAGAAGTTGAATCTGCTGGTGGAATCAAAGAACCAGATTTAGAAAAAATCAATCAAATGAAGCCAGACCTGATTATTATTTCTGGTCGTCAAAGTGATTTTCAAGAAGAACTAAGTAAAATCGCGCCGACTTTATTTTTATCAGTTGATACGGAAAAACCATGGGAATCAATTCAACAAAATGTCTTAACGCTAGGTGAAATTTTTGATAAAGAATCTGGAGCGAAGAAACAAATCAAAGAACTATCTACTGAAATCAAAAAGACAGCAGACAAAGCAAGTGACCTTGATAAAAAAGTATTAGTTGTTTTAGTTAACGAAGGCCAACTATCTGCTTATGGTTCTGGTTCACGTTTCGGATTTGTACATGATGTTTTTGGCTTCCCGCAAGCAGATAATGAAATTGAACCTTCAACACACGGTCAAAGTGTTTCATTTGAATATGTGTTAGAAAAAAATCCAGACTTATTATTTGTAATTGATCGTACCAAAGCAATTGGTGGAGATGACAGCCAAAATAATTTGGCAGAAAATGAATTGATTGCACAAACGAATGCAGGTAAAAATGGAAAAATCATTTCACTACAACCAGATGTATGGTATTTGAGCGGTGGCGGATTAGAGTCAATGAAATTGATGTTAGAGGATGTAAATCAAGCATTTGAATAAAGATGAAAGAAAAAACCAAGGCAAAACGATTATTCGTTTTGCCTTGGTTTTTTGCTATTTTCATACTCAGTCCGTAAAATCAGTTGGTAACAGGCATTCGCTATCAATCTCGTAAGGACTGATTCGCGGCGGTTCATCGATTAAAAAAGTTGCGAGCCAGTGTAAGAACATCGTTCATCGCCTCCTTTAGGGTAAATCTATCATAAGTGATTCACCTTAAAGGAAGCTTAACTTACCTTACGCATAGTATTCTGCAAGTGGTTGGTATTGAACGATATTCATTTTACGATAAAAGTCGGCAGGTAAATGACTCCAGCGTTTTAATAATTGATAAAAATAACTTGCTTCAGCTTTGATTTTATATTCACTTAACGTCAAACCAAAGGACTTTTGTTGTTTCTTTGCCTGTGTTTCGTAAAATTGAAGAGCCGTTTCTTTGTTCTCATTGACAAAAAGAGTTTTGACTTCAATATATGATCCTTCAATGTTCTGAGTTTCTTCAATAAAATAAATATTTTTGATTTGCTCGCTCATAATGGTTCCTCCAAATACTTGATTTGCTTTGATAAGAAAACTATAACTAAGAGATATTAACAAACTGTGAACAAATCATTATTCTTTTTCAACTAGTTATTAAAACTTTCTTGTTTTGCTTTTCCAGCTTGTTCTTTTAAGGAAGGTCTAAGGATAGTTAGGTAAATACTTGCTTCTTACAGCAAATTTCGCTACAGTAATTAGAAAACTAGAGATTGGTGCGTGTTGCAAATGGAATTAAAAGTAAACCGAAACTTGATTTTTGCTGAACATCAACAAATAGAAACAGCACGACTATGGTTGCGTCCCGTTTCAATTATGGATGCAAAAGACATGTTTGAATACGCGAATGATGAAGAGACGACTCGTTTTGTTTTTGTTCGCCATCAAACACTAGAAGAGACAAGAATTTCCATCGCCAATTATTTTATGAATGAACCGCTGGGAAAGTACGCCATCGAAGTCAAAGAAACGGGTAAGATGGTTGGCACCATTGATTTGAGAATCGAAGACGTTGCGGCAGTTGCTGAGTTAGGCTACGTACTGAACAAAAACTATTGGGGAAATGGATATATTGCAGAAGCAGCGGAAGCTTTACTTGATTTGGGCTTTACCAAGTTAGATCTCGTACGCATTTTTGCTTATCATGATGTTGAAAATCCAAACTCTGGTCGCGTAATGGAAAAACTTGGGATGAAACAAGAAGGAATGATTCCTGATGCGCGACGTTGGAAAGAAAAAGTAATTTCGGTTATATTAAGAGGCATTACGAAAAGCGAATGGGCAGCAGCTCATCAATGAATGAGAGGGGAACAAGCATGGAATTAATAGTGACGAAGGAAGCACAAAGCTGGTTAGAAAAACATCGGGAAAAAGATGAACAAATTTTGCTGGATTTAGAAAATGGTGACGGGCCGTTTTCTGATAGTCGGATTACTTGTCAATTAGATACAGCTTTTCGTTTGATTTTTCTCAAGAAAGAGTCAACGGCTGATCTTAGTTTGTATTCGATTTTGGCAGACACACCTCTAGGGCCAATTCGTATCAAGAAAAGTGCCGAGATGTATTTAGATGATCCAACAACTTTAGCTTTAGAACCAACTTATCAAAGTTTACAATTGAAAGGGCCAAGTGGTTTATTAAAAGGGAACTTACCAGTCGTTCGAAAAGCTTGAAAAATTTCAAATAAGAAGGTAACAAAAAATGGGGAAATTGGCAGTAATTAGTGATTTACACGTAGATATTAATAAATTTGGCGAGTCGCAAATGAATGATTTGTGGCAAGTGTTACAAAAAAAGGAAATCACTCGCCTGCATTTAGCAGGTGACATTGCAAATAAGGTCAATCAGGCTTTGGCAGTTGTTGATTTTTTTGCAATGAAAGGATTGCCGACGACGTTTAATTTTGGAAATCATGAACTAGCAGACGTGACGGGTGAACCAATGATGAATCATTTCCCAGATAACCATTTTTTGAATGAACGTTACCTTGCATTAAATGATCACACAGTTCTACTTGGAATGAATGGCTGGTATGATTATCAGTTTTCTGAGCTAACGGATGAGGAACAAATTTTGCGGATGAAGCGATTGTACTGGTATGACCGAATGATCGAGCGAGAAGGAACCGATTTGGAAGTCAATGAGCAAGTGCTTGTAGCAACCAAGCAACTCCTTGAAACACTTACGCAAAAAAAATTAGATGTCATATTGGCTACGCATTTTGTGCCCAAAAAAGAATTTATTGTATATCAATCTGCGCCTTATGAACGTTGGAATAAATTAAATGCTTTTTTGGGTTCTGCTTCAATGGGGCAACTTTTGGATCAATATACCAATGTAAAACAAGTTGTTTTTGGGCATACCCATCGTCGATTTGAAGACCAGGTCATTCAAGGAACGAAATATAGTTGTCGGCCATTTGGTTATTATTATGAATGGCAACTGACAAGGCAATTTGTGTTACAAGAAAAGCTGGTAGAAAAATATAATCCAATGAAATTGCGTGGTGTTTTACGTGATCATTATCCAGCCTTTTTGGCCTATCAAAAAAAGCATTTGCAAGAAGAGTTTGAGCGAGCACTAACAATCATTGATTATTAATTGGATAACTAAAACGGATGGGACAAGTAGTTGCTTTGTCCCATCCGTTTTAGTTATAAATATGAACAAAACTGCTACCTTCATTGAAATGTGTCAATTGTTCGCATGCTTTTTTGCAATGCTAGCTTGTTTCTAGCGCAATGATTCTGTTAAGGATGAATGTACGCCAAGAAAGTGAAGCTAATTTGGAAAGGTGGGACTGTTTATATTGAAAAATCAACGCATTTGATTCAAAAAAAAACTCACAATGAAAAATTTCATCGTGAGTTTTTTTATAGATAAGATTAAGCCATAAATAATGCTTTGTATAAGAATACTGCAACGATCCCAGCGCAGATAGGTGCAACGACTGGTACCCAAGCATAGCTCCATTGTGATGAGCCTTTGTGTTTCAATGGTAAAATTGCATGTAACAAACGAGGACCAAGGTCACGAGCTGGATTTAATCCAGGACCAGTAGGACCACCTAGTGAAGCTACAAGTGTCCAAACAAGGAAACCAAGTGCTAAGTGAGCAGTTCCAAGATTATCTTGGAAGAAAGGTGCTTTGGTAATTCCTAAAGCGCCAAAGAATAAAACAAATGAACCAAAGAATTCGTTAACGAAACCGTTGAATTTAGAACCAACACTATTGATCGTTGAGAAAGTTCCTAACACGTGGTTTACGTCTTCTGTTTGATCGTAGTAAGGTTTGTAACAAGCAACAACGACTAACTGTCCAATGATTGCTCCAAGGAATTGTGCGCCAATATAAGGTGCAACTTCTGCCCAAGGGAATAATCCGTTCATTGCTAGAGAAATCGTAAACGCAGGATTGATGTGGTTTCCACTGATTCCACCAAATACCATTGCAGGAATCATAACCCCACAGCCGTAACCGACAGCAATCAACATCCAGTCACTACCATAACCTTTTGTACCTTTTAAATCTACATTCGCTACAGCGCCATTACCTAAAATAATCAATAAAGCTGTACCCAACATTTCCGCCGCAAGACGAGTCATTAATGAGTAATCCATATATACCTCCAAAAATTTATAAAAGTGCAAAAAAAAAGAAACATCAACACAAAAGCAGGTGCGGTGTCTCGTGCTAGTCATTCTTCGAGGTCGTAATAAGTGCAATCAATCAAAAGAAAAAATGATTTCGACCAACTTGAACAAGCTAACCCTTTTTTTAGAAAAAAAGTCCCCTACAACTCACCAACTTCACTTTTAAATATACCAAAGAAAACTTATTTATTTTTTCAAAAGATGCTTCTTAGAAACAACACGTTTTGAAACTTTCAGAAAAAGATTGTTAGTAAAATGAAAATCAGACGTAAGGAGTGTATTACATGAAATTTTTTCAAGAGTTTTTCATTATTCTTTTTTTCTCTGTCTTAGGCGAGGGAATACGAGTGTTTGCCCATCTACCAATTCCGGGAAGTATTTTAGGTATTATCTTTTTGTTTTTAGCATTTGAAATGAAATTAGTAGACCCTGAAAAAATTGGGGCAACTGGTGATTTTTTATTGAATAATCTGACCATTTTATTTGTACCTGCTGGCGTGGGATTATTGGAATATTATGATGATATTGCGACCATCTGGCCTATCTTATTGGGTGCAGTAGTTGTTTGTGCGATTGTTACGATGGTTGCTGCTGGGAAAACAGCAGAAGGTGTCGAAGCAGCAATCAACTATTTACAAGAGCGGAAAATTCAAAAAAATGAAGTGGAGGATAACCAAGTTGAGTGAGTTTCTTAAAAACCCATTGTTTGGTCTTAGCCTAACTTTAGGTGTGTATGTATTATCAGATAAATTTTTGCGGAAATACAAATTGCCGATTATCAATCCTTTAGTGCTATCAATAGTTGTTATTATTTTCTTTTTACATTTTACAGGAATTAGTTATGCAGACTATAATGTCGGCGGGAATTTTTTAACGATGTTAATTACTCCTGCAACAGTTGCATTAGCGATTCCTTTATACAAGAATCTACATTTACTCAAAGAAAATTTCTTTCCGGTCATTTCAGCGATTCTGGCTGGAATTGTGGCGAATTGTTTAGTTAGTGTTGGAATTGGCTCTCTTTTTTTGTTGAAGAAGGAAATGGTCATCTCTTTATTACCAAAATCTGTGACAACAGCAATCTCCGTTGATCTTTCTCATACAATGGGTGGCGTTAACGCAGTTACTTTAGCAATTGTTGTATCAACGGGTATTTTTGGTTCATTGATTGCAACACACATCTTTCGTTTGTTTAAAATCAAAAGTCCAGTTGCACGAGGTGTCGCTTTAGGTAGTACCTCACATGCCATTGGGACTGCAAAAGCGATTGAGATTGGTGAAGTGGAAGGGATTATTTCTGGGCTTGCTATTTGTGTTAACGGGATGCTCACGGTTTTCTTACTACCGTTGATTTTCCAACCCTTTGCTAGTTGGTTTTAATGCGGGAAATGGCGTTTTGTGCTACAATAACCAAAAAGTTCTAGCACAAAGGAGCATAGCAAATGTATTTGTCATCAGATTATCTCAAGACGTTTGATAAAGACTTATATTATCAGATTCTCCTGCTGGAAAGCTTCGAGGATCATGAGTGGCACACTGCGGCTCAGCTTGCACAAAGTGTACAGCTTGACGCGCGGAGTGTCACAAAATATTTAAGTGAATTAACAAAAAGTTATCAGCGCTTCAGCGGAAAAACACAAGCGCTCTTTCGTAAAAATCGGCGATCAGGTTACAACTTTTCAACGACGTTGGATCCGATAGAACATGAACGATTTTTAATCTATCTCGTGCAAAGTACGCTGAAGTTTCAGTTATTGCACGACATTTTTTTTGAAGAGTTTCGGACGATGTACCAGTTTGCTCAAAAAAATTATATCAGTGAGTCAACAGCGCACCGAAAAATCAATGAATGGAAACAAGAGTTACATTCATATGGAATCACGTTACAACGGAGAAGTTATGTCGCAAAAGGGGAAGAAGAAATCATCCGCTTATATTTACATATGACTTTTTGGCAATTGTTTCGCGGAAAAATCTGGCCATTTGAGACAATTTCACAAACAGATGTCAAAAAAATCGCAGATCAAATTATTGATTTTTTCCACGTTCAACTTAATGAAATCAAAAAAAGAAGACTCGAATACATGCTAGGTGCATTCTTTTTACGGAAATCACAAAAACATTTTGTTATTTTAAATCGTAAGAAGCGCGAGCTTATTTCTAACAATTTGTTATTTAAACGTTTTTGTCAAGCAATGGCACCAGTGTTCCCAAATTATTTTCAAGTTGAGGATGAATTAGGTGCATTGTTTTTAGTGTTGATGACTAGGGAAGAGTACTACTGTAATCCTCAAATCAGAGAAATGATCTACTCGTTTCATCATTCAGCAGAAACCCCGCCATTTAAAGCTTTGCGGGAAGCGGAGCGTGCCTTGCTACTTTATCAAAAAGAGCAGCATCTACCTGAGGAACCTTTGTCATTGGAAGCAGAGAATTATTTATTTAGTAGCCATATCTTTACTTTTTTATTTCCAGATGCAAAGGCGACGATTGATGGCAACAGTAGCGATTTTCATAATCATCTGATTGTGAGAAATCCTAAATTAAACCAATGGCTGCTCTCTTTTTTTGAAGACGCAAGAGAAACGGAAGCTAGTTTAGCGTTTCAAAATCAGGGGTTTTTGATGGCTCGTTATCTAACGGTCATGAAAACGTTAGGTGCGTTTATGACACAATTACCAGAAATTACTGTTTTGTTAATGACTGATTTCCCCGTTTTTGAAGAAGAATTGTTGATGGCAAGTCTTCATAATTTTTTCCGTAATGATTATCGACTGGTTTTTCTACCGGCGAATTATCGTGGGCGAGAAGCTGATTTACTGATTTCGACGAGCAAGGTGCATAAAAAACCTTGGGCAGACCTAGATTATTTTATTGTTGCTCAAGAGTTACAGTTGACAGATTATATTCAGTTGACTCAAAAATTACAGACAATTCAAAAAGAAAAAAGTGAGAAGGGGTACAACAATGACATTTGAAGAAATTTTACCAAAAGTGAAACAAGGTGCGAAAATGATTCGCAAAGGCTGGAGCGGCTTTGAGGTGTATGTCGTTTTAGTCACAGATGATGAATTTGATGGTTGTCCAGTAACGCCTTATTTTCTAATCAAGACAAGTGATGAAGGATTCTCAAGTTTTGCACCGACTGTGTGTGATATTTTAGCCGATGATTGGGAAATAGTTGAATGAGCAACCAGTATCCGGACTTAGCAAGACAAGTCGTTTTTGTCACCGGTGCGGCTTCAGGGATTGGTGAAGCACAAGCGCACGCTTTTTTAGCGCAGGACGCGTTTGTGTTTGGGTTTGATCGACAAGCAGGGAAAATGGCAACAGTAGCGCAACATTTCCCTGATCAGTTTGCTTTTTTTGTAGGTGATATAAGAGATCAAGCTTCAGTAGAACAAGCAGTTAAACAATGTCATGAGCATTTTGGCACTGTGACTATTTTGTTAAATACTGCCGGCATTCTGGACGACTATAAACCACTACTTGAAACAAGTGAAGACTTGTGGGAAAACATCTATGAAACAAATGTAAAAAGCATGTTTCGCGTGACGAAGGTATTGTTACCTGAAATGCTCGCCCAGCAAGCTGGTGTGATTATCAACATGGCTTCCATTGCCGGCTTAGTAGCTGGCGGCGGTGGAATTGCTTATACGAGTGCCAAACATGCAATCGTTGGTTTTACGAAACAGCTTGCTTTGGATTATGCTGCAAAAGGGATTCGGATAAAGGCGATTGCGCCAGGTGCAATCGAAACACCGATGAACGCAGCTGATTTCGCAGGAACAGGAGAAATGGCTCAGTGGGTAGCAGATGAAACACCAGTTAAACGTTGGGCGAAACCAGAAGAAGTGGCAGAACTGACTTTGTTCTTGGCGACGCCCCAAGCGAGTTATATCCAAGGAGCAGTTGTGCCAATCGATGGTGGCTGGTTGCTAAAATAATCTTGAGTTTTTTCTTGATTCCTGTATGATAAATGTAGCGGAATTTCCGCACTACGGCACTTCAGTTGGAAGAAGATTCCCATCCTTTGGCCGTAGTTATTACCAAGATGTTGATCTTGCAAAGGAGAACAATTATGGAACAGAAAAATAGCCAGACTGCTAGTCGCTGGACGACGAAAGAAGTGGCAACAATGGCGTTAGTTACTGGACTTTATGTGGCAGTGACCGTCTTTTTAGCTGTCATTAGTTTTGGTGCAATCCAAATTCGTTTATCAGAAATGTTTAATTATTTATCGTTGTACAATAAGAAATATATTATTTCAGTAACTCTTGGTGTTGCCTTGGCCAATCTGGCTTCGCCATTGGGACTCGTCGATGTCGTCGTTGGAAGTGTCAGTACATTGATTGTTTTGCTAATTAATTATCAAGTAACCAAACGTGTCAAGAATATGAAAATAAAAATGGTTATTACTGCATTGATTTTTGCTTTTTCAATGTTTACGGTGGCAGGTCAGTTGACTTTTTTCTATCAAGCTCCCTTTTTCTTTAACTGGGCAATCATTGCTTTAGGAGAGTTGGTGTCAATGGCAGTCGGCGGTGTGATTATCTATTGGATGAGTAAAAAAATTGATTTAACAAAATAAATGATTCGTCTATTGTGAGTTTGATGGGAACTTGCAGTGGGGACGATTACGTGAAGAGCTTAAGGGAGTGTCTTAAGCTCTTTTTTTATTTTGGAGTTAAAGTTATACTAAATAGAACGACAGGATAAAAATGAAAGAAGTTTTGTGTATGGAAAAAAATCAAACGAAAGATAATTTCAATGAATACATAGAGAAAAGAATCAAACAACCAATTATTCATCTACGCAAAAAAAGAAAACGATTGAAGAAAGTCATCTTTGTTAGCAATGCATCGAAATTGGTTTTGTCTTCCTGTATACCCGTTCTAGCATCAATGGTGCCTGAGCACATGTATCTATTAACGGTCATCTCGATTATCAGTGCAATCGTGGCTGTACTTCAGGGGTTGCAAACGTGGAAAAATTTTGAGGAGCAGACGTTAGCTATCTCTAAGTTTATCAACGAGTTGGAAAAAGAATATTTTCTCTTTTATGTAAAGTGGGAAGAGGGGACAAGTACGAAAGCTGAGGTTGAAAAATTTGTCGAAAGCGTTGAAAACTTATACGACGAACAAATTAATGAAATGCTTGATTCTAGTTCAAATTAAAGACAGAAAAAGAGTGGAACGAAACGCTAAGCCGTTTTGTTCCACTCTTTTTTCTGCTGAAAGTTGCTCTGCTTTGAACTTTTTTGAGTCAATGATATGAAGCAAAACCTCTATTTTATGACTGTGGCTGTTCAAATGAAAAATATTTTGGTAAACGATGACGAATGACTGTTCCTAGGTAACCGGCAGCAACTGCTTTGATGATTCCTGGTAAAATAAATGGAATGAATCCGCTAACTATGGCTGTATTCCATGATAAATCGCCACTAGCTTTTAGCCAAATGACACCAAAAATGAGTGTGACAAATGAACCAATCACGTTAGCAAAGATTACCCAAGTATAACTAGAAACATTTTTTTCAACGAGGTAGCCAGTAAGCCATGCTTGAAAAATGAAACCAATCAGATAGCCACCAGTGGGTCCAAAAACAATACTCAATCCACCTGATAGTCCTGCGAAAACAGGTAGTCCAATAATTCCTAATAATAAATAAATCAAGACAGAAAGTGTCCCACTACGTCGCCCCAATAAAGTAGCTGTTAGTCCAATCGCGAAAGTTTGCCCAGTCAATGGAACAATACTTAATGGAATCGTAAATTGAGATAAGATAGCAATAATAGCTGAAAATTCTGCAGCAATAATAAGTGGCTTCAATGACGTTTTCATAATTTCCTCTTTTCGTTAACTTCGTTTTTTATATTGGTTAACGATAGTTTAGAAGAAAAAATTTAATTTGTAAAGTGTTTTTTGCAAAAAAAAAACCAAAGCCAACCATCCGAAGATAGTTGCTTTGGTTTTGAAGCCATGAATTATAGGCTTTGGTTGTAGTATTCAACGACAAGAGCTTCGTCGATTTCTGGATATAGTTCGTCACGTTCTGGTAAACGAGTTAATGAACCTTCCAATTTTTCAGCGTCAAAGCTTACAAATGCTGGACGTCCAACAGTAGCTTCTACAGCTTCTTTAACAGTTACGATGTTTTGTGATTTTTCACGAACACCGATTACTTGACCGATTTCTACGTGGTATGAAGGAATATCAACACGTTTGCCATCAACAGTAATGTGGCCATGGTTAACTAATTGACGTGCTTGACGACGAGTAGTTGCAAGACCTAGACGATAAACAACATTGTCTAAACGTTGTTCTAGTAAGATCATGAAGTTAACACCGTGTTTACCTTCTTTGATTTTGCTAGCTTTAACGAACAAGTTACGGAATTGACGTTCGTTCATTCCGTACATGTGACGAAGTTTTTGTTTTTCAGTTAATTGCATACCGTATTCAGATTGTTTGCCACGGCTGTTAGGTCCATGTTGACCTGGTGCGTAAGGGCGACGTGCTAATTCTTTACCTGTGCCTGATAATGAAATACCTAAGCGACGAGAAATTTTCCATGATGGTCCAGTATAACGAGACATTGAGATTTCCTCCAATAAATTAAATTTAGTTTTTGGAGTAAAATAATCCGTTAAAAAATTCATATTCGTTTAGTTTGTTCTTCAATCTTCACCTTTGCAGCCGCGGTTACACAATTGAACCCGAATCGGGGCAACAAACTAGGGACGAGCTATTATTTTCCTGCTGCATTATTTTACACAAACTACAGTATAGTTGATTTAAATGGCAAGTGTCAAGTAGATAAACACGTAAAAACGCTTTACAAACGATCAGATGCTCTATAAAATGAGAAGGTGTCTGTCAAATCAATTTAGCTGACAGTAAAGAAAATTTTTAAAATAAGCATAAATCATGAAATGGTAAGGGAACGGTAAAGGAAAATCGCTTATTATTTTGAGCGGAGGAGCTAACTTGGAAGAACTTATTTTTCCTAGGAATGAAGAACAAGCTGTGCCCATGGCAAAGTATATGAAAAATCATTTTCCGTTTGCGGGCGTGCCAAAGCCGGAACGTGCGCGTTTACAAAAAAAGTTTTTGGTACAAAGCAAACAACTAGAAGTGACAGAAGTTTTGTCACTTGCAAAAAAATATTATCAAAAAGCAGAAAGAGAATATCAATATGTAGCAATTGAGTTGATTCAACTCAATGTAAGGCGTCTGGCATTCTCTGACTTGGTAATGCTGTTATCACTCGTGCAAGAAAAAGAGTGGTGGGACAGTATTGATTCTTGGCGTAAAGTATACACGACGTGGTGTAAAGCTCACCCAGATCAGCTAGAGCAAGTATTTAACTTGTTCATTCAACAAGAAGATTTTTGGCTGCGAAGGATCGCAATTACTTTACAGCTGGGATTAAAAGAAAAGGTAAACCAGTCGCTATTGAAAAAAGCAATCCTGCAAGATCGAGAAACAACAGAATTTTTTATTCAAAAAGGGATTGGCTGGGCATTACGCGATTATAGCAAAACGAATCCTGGTTGGGTAAAAGATTTATTAGAACAAGAAGCATTAAGTAAGTTAGCAGTAAGAGAAGCCAGTAAATACTTATAAGAAAGCGAGACGAGCAGACATGAAACGAGGCTTATTTGCCTTTGATATTGACGGAACGTTATTGGACACGAACAAGCAAGCATTGGATAGTACAAAAGAGGCATTGCAACAATTGCGTCGAGCAGGACATTTAGTGACAATTGCAACAGGGCGTAGTCGTTTTCATGCGCAAGAAATTATTCGTGAGTTAGAATTTGAAAATTATATTTTATGTAATGGTGCAGCTGGGTTCTTGGATCACGAACAAGTTTACAAAAATCTGTTGGATCGTGACCAGCTAGATACGTTTGTTGAAGAAGCGCAGACAAAAGAAATTGATACAGCCTTTGTTAGTTTGGACAATATGAAACGATCTTCTTCTAATGATGTTCAAATCATGGAAGAGGCGATGCATTCATTTGGCGCTGTGTTGCCTGAGTTGGATCAATTTTTTGTTGAAGACCAAGACATTTATCAAGCTTTAGCATTCTTCAATAAAAGCTACGACACACAATTTCAAAAATATGACAAACTTCGTTTTGTTCGTTGGCATGAAAACAGTGTAGATGTTGTACCACACGATGGTTCAAAAGCTGCAACGATTCTTCATTTGGCAGACCAAGTTGGAATTCCTCGCGAATCTATCATCAGTTTTGGTGATGGATTGAATGATCGAGAAATGTTACGTGAATCGGGGATTGGTGTGGCAATGGGAAATGCGTCAGCAGAAGTTCAAGCTACAGCTAATTTGGTAACTGACACGAATGACCAAGATGGCATTTGGAAAGCACTGAAAAAATTAGCTGTAATTTAAACACAAATAGTCAATTCGTGATTGTTGACCCTTGATAAAAAAGTTCGAGACTTTCTTTCGTCTCGGACTTTTTTTGTTCAATCGTTTGTCTTACGCCTCATAGTTACAACCTTCTCAGAGAGCTTTTCTTTCTTAAAAAAAACTACTATAATAATAGAATGATGTTAAAAGAGAAGAGGAATCAATGTGCGGGTATTGTTTATTGGTGATGTAGTGGGTTCGATGGGGAGAGAAATGATTACGGAATATGTCCCTCGTTTAAAGAAAAAATATCGTCCACAAGTAACCATCGTGAATGGTGAAAATGCAGCTTCTGGAAGAGGTATCACTGAAAAAATCTATAAAAAACTTTTACAAGATGGTGTGGATGTTGTGACTATGGGAAACCATACATGGGACAATCGCGATATTTTTGAATTTATTGATGACGCGAAAAAAATGGTTCGTCCAGCAAACTTTCCAGAAGGAACACCAGGTCAAGGAATGGTATTTGTCAAAGTCAATCAAGTGGAACTTGCTGTTATCAATATGCAAGCTCGTTCATTTATGACGGATTTGGATGACCCATTTCGTAAAATGCAAGCATTAGTTGCTGAAGCAAGAAAAAGAACGCCAATCATTTTTGTCGATTTCCATGGAGAAACGACTAGCGAAAAACAAGCAATGGGCTGGTTTTTAGATGGTGAAGTGTCAGCTGTTGTTGGAACACATACACATGTCCAGACCAATGATGCACGGATTTTGCCAAAAGGAACCGCGTACTTAACGGATGTCGGTATGACAGGACCATATGATGGTATTTTAGGAATGCGTCGGGATGTAATTATCGAAAAATTTTTAACGGCAATGCCAAAACGTTTTGAAGTTGTGGAAGAAGGTCGCGCTATTTTATGTGGTTGTTTGTTAGAAATTGATGATGCAACTGGAAAAGCAAAAGATATCCAATTGATCCAAATCAATGACGACCGACCATTTATGGAATGAGGCAGATCAATGGCTTTTTTAGAAAATGAACCAGAGATACAAGAAACAGTTGAGCAACTGACCAAACTTCTAAGCAACAATGAAATTATTATCCGCTATAAAGAGTTAGAAGAAAAGGTCCATCAAAATAATTACTTAAAAGAATTGACCGAAGAGATCAAAGTGGCGCAAAAAGAGGCAGTCCAATTTGGTCACTATGGAAAAGTGATTGCTGAGCAAACAGCAATCACCCGGGCGAATCAATTGACGAAAACATTTGAACAGCACCCTTTAGTGGTTGCCTATCGTCGCCAATTGCTCGAGGCAAATGATCTCTTGCACCATTTAACTGGGTTGATTCAAGATGAAATCAATGAATTATTAGAGGAGGAAAACGATGCCTCAAAAAACGAAGAACACACCAATGATGGAACAATATCTAAGCATTAAGGCGCAATACCAAGATGCTTTTTTGTTTTATCGTCTTGGTGATTTTTATGAACTATTTTATGAAGATGCAATCCAAGTTTCACAGCTATTAGAGCTAACGCTAACGAGTCGAAATCGCAACGCAGATGATCCGATCCCAATGTGTGGCGTTCCGCATCATGCAGCCCAAGGGTATATCGACAGTTTAGTGGAAAAAGGACATAAAGTGGCGATTTGCGAGCAAGTTGAAGATCCGAAAACAACGAAAGGTATGGTCAAACGTGAAGTTGTTCAGTTAATTACACCAGGAACAGTCATGGACAGTAAGGGACTTTCTGCAAAAGATAATAATTACTTGACTGCTATTGTACAAGAAGACAATGAATTTGGTTTTGCTTATGTTGATTTAAGCACAGGTGAGTTAAAAACAGCGCATCTTTTTGATGAAGAAGGCGTTTTAAATGAAACTTCTGCATTACAGACAAAAGAATTAGTTCTGGGTACAGAAATTTCTGCTAGCCTACGTGAACAACTAAGTATTCGTCTGGGCTTAGTTTTTTCTTCTCAAGAAACACTAGAGGAAAATGCCGAATTTAATTTTTTGACTCGCGAAATAACGGATGATCTTGAAAAAGAAGCTACAGGTAAGTTATTAACTTACTTGGCAGTGACGCAAAAGCGGAGCTTAGCGCATATTCAAAATGCGGTGGAATATCAACCAGATCACTATTTAAAAATGGATTATTATTCCAAATTCAATTTGGAATTAAGCCAGTCGATCCGAACGGGTAAAAAACATGGCACTTTATTGTGGCTATTAGATGAAACAAAGACCGCAATGGGCGGCCGAATGCTAAAACAATGGCTTGATCGACCATTGATTCAATCGCATGCGATTAACGCTCGCCAAGAGATGGTGGCCTCCTTAGTTGATAGCTACTTTGAACGAATTGATTTACAAAGTTCTTTGACCAAAGTTTATGATTTGGAGCGCTTAGCTGGCCGAGTGGCATTTGGAAATGTTAATGGTCGTGATTTGATTCAGTTGAAGACGTCACTTGAACAAGTGCCGATGATCCGTCAACTGATTGAAGGAATCGACCAAGGACAATGGCAATCGCTATTAGAAAAAATGCAACCAATGGAAGGGCTAGTTCAACTAATCAGCCATGCAATAAAAGAAGACCCTCCATTACAAATCACAGAAGGTAACGTGATTCGCGATGGGTTCAATGAACAATTAGATGCCTATCGTTCAGCCATGAAAAACGGGAAACAATGGTTAGCCGAACTAGAAGCCCGTGAACGAAAAGAGACAGGCATCAAAAATTTAAAAGTTGGTTTCAACCGTGTGTTTGGGTATTATATCGAAATTACAAAATCAAATTTAGCAAACTTAGAAGAAGGAAAGTACGAGCGTAAACAAACGTTAGCAAATGCAGAACGCTTTATTACGCCAGAGTTGAAAGAACTAGAAACTCAAATCCTTGAAGCAGAAGAAAAATCTGTTGATTTAGAATATCAACTATTTTTAGCTGTTCGCGAAGAGGTCAAAAAAGCCATTCAACCTTTACAAACGTTGGCAAAATCAATCAGTGCGGTGGACGTGTTGCAAAGCTTTGCAACAATCAGTGAACGTTACCAATATGTTCGTCCAATCTTAACGAATAATAGTCAACAATTATGCATTCAAGATGGCAGACACCCAGTCGTTGAAAAAGTACTGGGACATCAAGAATATATTCCAAATAGTGTTGAGATGGATGAACAAGAGATGATTTTATTAATCACAGGACCGAATATGTCAGGGAAAAGCACGTATATGCGCCAACTTGCATTAACCGTCATTATGGCACAAATGGGTTGCTTTGTTCCGGCACAAAAAGCCATTTTGCCGATTTTTGATCGAATCTTCACTCGTATTGGGGCAAGTGATGACTTGATTGCTGGCCAAAGTACCTTCATGGTTGAAATGATGGAAGCCAATCAAGCATTGCGAAATGCTACACCCAATAGTTTGATTCTATTTGATGAGCTTGGTCGTGGGACAGCGACATATGATGGGATGGCGTTAGCACAAGCAATCATTGAATATATTCATCAAAATGTTCAGGCAAAAACACTTTTCTCGACGCATTATCATGAACTAACAGTCTTAGACCAAGAATTATCTCAATTAAAAAATGTTCATGTAGGAGCAATCGAAAAAGATGGAGAAGTCGTCTTTCTTCATAAGATGATGGAAGGACCAGCAGATAAAAGTTATGGGATTCATGTAGCGAAAATTGCGGGACTACCAATCGATTTGTTGAAACGAGCATCAACGATTTTAGCAACACTTGAATCTGGGGAAGAAAAACATCATCAAATCCCTGTTGAACCAATTAAATCTGTTGTGAAGGTACAGGAAGAGCCTGCACAGACTTCGAAAGCACAAGTGAATGAGGAAACACAGCAACTTTCTCTATTCTCTGAGCTGACTGATGAAGAACAAGGGGTTGTTACGTCATTAAAAGAACTTAATTTATTAGAAATGACGCCAATGGACGCACTGAATAAATTATATGAATTGCAAAAACAACTTTAGAAAGAAGGCGTAGACCCATGGCGAAAATCCAAGAACTATCAGAACGTTTAGCCAATCAGATTGCAGCCGGTGAAGTCGTCGAACGACCTGCATCGGTTGTGAAAGAATTGGTTGAAAATGCGATTGATGCAGGAAGCAGTCAGATTGATATCTTAGTGGAAGAAGCTGGTCTGCGAACAATTCAAGTGATAGATAATGGTGAGGGAATTTTGACCGATGACGTTGAAAGTGCATTTAAGCGTCATGCAACAAGTAAAATTCATAATCGAGATGATCTATTTCGGATTCGTACACTTGGCTTTCGTGGCGAAGCACTTCCAAGTATTGCCTCTGTTTCTGAATTAACGATCGAAACAGCTAATCAAGAAGAAAGTCAAGGCACTTATGTAGCGCTAAAAGGTGGCGAGATTATGGAACATCGTCCAGCACCATTACGCCAAGGAACGAAGATTACGGTAAGCAATCTTTTTTTCAATACACCTGCTCGCCTCAAATATGTCAAAACGTTGCATACAGAACTCGCAAATATTGGAGATATTGTGAATCGCTTGGCGTTAAGCCATCCAAACATTGCTTTTCGCCTCGTTCATGATGGCAATAAAATGTTAGCAACAGCGGGAAATGGGGAACTCAAACAAACCATTGCTGGTATTTATGGTTTAGCTACTGCCAAAAAAATGCTAAAAATTGAAGCAAAAGATTTAGACTTTGAGCTGCTGGGTTATGTCTCGCTTCCAGAGGTAACTCGTGCCAGCCGAAACTATCTATCAACGATTATCAACGGACGTTATATCAAAAACTTTGCTTTGAATAAAGCAATTGTAGCTGGTTATGGCTCAAAATTGATGGTTGGTCGATATCCAATTGCTGTTTTAGAAATCAAAATGGATCCACTATTAGTTGATGTGAACGTTCACCCAACAAAGCAAGAAGTTCGCTTATCCAAAGAAAAAGAATTGACTGATTTGATAGCAAATGCAATACAAGAAGCACTGAGTCAAGAAAATTTGATTCCTAGTGCTGCAGATAATTTACGATTTAAAAAGAAAGTAACAGATCAGCCAAAAGTTGAACAAACAGAAATTGATTTATCTTATGCGTTTGAAGATGAAAAACCACAAAAACCACAAAGTTTAAATTTTGATCGAGAAACAAGTAGTTTTTACGTGAAAGAAACCGAACAAGCTAGTTTTGGAAAAGTTGTTGATAACTCTGTGGAAAATGTTGAAAACTTTGCTCCGTTTTCTGAAGAATTGACAAATTATCCAGAAAATAGTGGAAAAACGGTGGATAAACACGAGAACTCTGTGGAAAACTTTGTAGAAAAGTCTGTTGATAAAATTACAGAAGAGACATTATCCACTGTGGATAATGTTGAATTTCAAGAAGAACTATCCCCAACTGTTGAAATGAACGCCTCAGAACAAGTTTACGAAGACGAGCTTGCCTTGCATCCAGAATTTGGTCAAGGGAATAGTCGGGCATTGGATCAAGCCATTCAAAAATTAGAAACAGAAAAAGTAACTGAACGTTTTCCCCAACTGGAATATTTTGGACAGATGCATGGCACTTATCTATTTGCACAAAGTAGTACGGGCTTATACATTATCGATCAACATGCGGCACAAGAACGTATCAAGTACGAATATTTCCGTGAAAAAATCGGTGAAGTGTCAAATGACTTGCAAGAATTGTTGGTACCTTTTGTTTTGGACTATCCCAACAATGATGCATTGAAGCTAAAAGAAAAGAAACATTTACTTGAAGAATCCGGTATTTATTTGGAAGAATTTGGGCAAAATAGTTTCATTGTACGGGCTCATCCAACATGGTATCCAAATGGAGAAGAAGAATCGATCATCCGAGAAATGATTGATATGTTGCTGACGACAGGCAGTGTTAGCGTGAAAAAATTCCGTGAAGCAACGGCGATCATGATGAGCTGTAAACGTTCAATCAAAGCAAATCATTATTTGAATGAAGCACAAGCTCGCGTATTGCTAAAAGATTTAGCGCAATGTGAAAATCCCTTCAATTGCCCACACGGCCGACCAGTATTGATCCATTTTACTAATTCGGATATGGAACGGATGTTTAAACGTATCCAAGATCCACATTAAAAAATAGGAAAGAGGCAGAAAATGAAAATAGTATTAGCTTCTCAATCTCCTAGAAGAAAGGAACTGCTTGGTCGTTTAGTTTCTGAGTTTGCAATTCAACCAGCTGCTATTGATGAGACGCCGATTAAGGGTGAAGATCCTGTCACGTATGTTCAGCGAATGGCATATGAAAAAGCACAAGCAGTAGTGGAACAGCAAACGGAACAAACATTAGTAATTGCTAGTGACACAACGGTTGTTCATCAACAACAAATTTTAGGGAAACCGGTAGATTTAGCGGATGCAAAAGCAACGCTTCAATCATTAAGTGGGGAAACACATCAGGTATATACTGCTGTTGTCTTAAAATCAAAAGAACGTGAAGAAAAGATTTTAGCACAAGCAGAAGTAACCTTTTATCCACTAACAGAACAAGAAATCGATACGTATTTGGCGACAGGAGATTATCAAGACAAAGCAGGTTCTTATGGCATTCAAAGTTTTGCGGGTGCATTTGTCAAAGAAATAAGAGGCGATTACTACAGCATTGTTGGTTTTCCAATTGGCGCAGTTAATCAGTCGCTGAAAAAATTTGTGTTTTAAAGAAATAAAAAAATAAGAGCCACGACAATTGTCGTGGCTCTTATTTTTTTACTATTTATGAATCAAAGAGCGAAAGACTTAGCGAACTTCAGCTTGACCAACTTGTTCTTCTGGGCGAACAAGTCCAGTTTTATCAAGTGAGAAGCTGTCAATTTTTTCGGTGTTTGTTAAGACAACAAGAATGTCTGTTTTCTTGCCTGCTTGTTCTACTTGTTCGACAGCCATTTCTGCAATCAGTGAACTTGGTGTTACTAACTCGCCTTCTTGAACATGAACAGTGAACGGAGTGCCTTTTAACTCAACTGTATCTAAGCCCATGTGTACTAAAACTTCAATACCTTCTTTAGAAAGAATACCAATGGCGTGTTTGGTTTCAAAAATGTTAGTGATTGTTCCAGTAACTGGTGAGAAAACTTTATTGTTAGCTGGTACGATAGCATAGCCGTCACCCATCATTTTTTGTGAGAAAACTGGATCATCTACGTGAGTGATTTCTTTTAGTTCACCTGCAGCAACTGCAAATAATTTTTCTGTTTTAAGCGTAGTAGTAGTAGCTTCAAATTGCGTTTTTTCTGGGACAGCTGTTGTACCGTTTGCCGTTTCAAATTGTGCACCGATAGCTTCAGTAGCTGGCGAAACAGGATCAATTTTGTTTAAGATTCCTTGGCGTCTGAAAATAACTGTTAAACCAAATGGAATAAAGATGGCGATAATCATTGCGATAATGAACGGTACCCAAGACTCTGCTTGAATTGCTAAAATTCCTGGTAAGCCACCGACACCAATTGCATTTGCGCGAACGCTCATCAATGTGGCAAACATGCCAGCTAAACCAGAACCAATCATTGCGGCAACAAATGGATAAACATATTTTAAATTGATACCAAACATAGCAGGTTCAGTAACTCCTAAGTAACAAGAGATCATAGCAGGAATCGAAATTTGTTCTTCTTTCTCGTTTCCACGATGCAAGAAAATAATTGCTAAGACGGCTGAACCTTGTGCAATGTTTGACAGAGCAATCATTGGCCAAAGATTTGTTGAGCCAAAGTCTGCAATCAATTGCATATCGATTGCATTCGTCATGTGGTGAAGTCCTGTAATTACGAGTGGTGCGTATAAGAAACCAAAGACAGCACTGAATAACCAGCTGATTGAAGAAGTTAAACCAGCATTAACGACAGTTGAGATCCAGCTTCCGATTGTCCAACCAATTGGTCCTAAAATTACATGAGCCGCTAAAACAGTTGGGACTAAAGAGAAAAGTGGAACAAAAATCATCGAAATCGATTGTGGAATAATTTTTCGGAAAAAGATTTCTAAGTATGCAAGCATGAATCCGGCCAACATTGCAGGAATAACTTGTGCTTGGTAACCAATCATATCAATTTGTGCAAACCCAAAATCCCAAAATGGAATATCTGCAGCTGCAGTAGAGGCAACGCCATAAGCATTTAATAATTGCGGAGAAACTAAGGTAATACCTAAAACAATTCCTAATATTTGCGTAGTGCCCATTTTTTTCGCGATGCTCCAGGTAATTCCGACTGGTAGGAAATGGAAGATTGCTTCACCAGGTAACCATAAAAACGCATTCACGCCACTCCAAAACTGTGAGTGCTCAACGATTGTTCCACCAAGGCTATCAAATTGGATTCCTTCCAATACATTTCGAAATCCTAAAATCAGTCCACCAACAATAATTGCAGGAATCAATGGAGTAAAAATTTCAGCTAAGACAGCGACTGCTCGTTGAATAGGATTCAGATTTTGTTTTGCATATGCTTTACTTTGTTCTTTTGAAACGCCTTCTACACCAGATACAGCAACAAAATCATTGTAGAAAGTTGCTACATCGTTCCCAATGATAACTTGAAACTGTCCAGCATTAGTAAACATTCCTTTTACGCTTGGAATATCTTCTATTGCTTCCTCATTTGCGACTGCTGGATCATTTAAAACAAAACGCATTCGAGTGGCACAATGGCTGAC
The DNA here is from genome assembly GCF_050529065.1 of Enterococcus sp. DIV0174. NCBI lineage: Bacteria > Bacillati > Bacillota > Bacilli > Lactobacillales > Enterococcaceae > Enterococcus > Enterococcus sp. DIV0174. The sequence goes on from NZ_CP172881.1 coordinate 121,905, forward strand.
TGCAGCAATATTTTCTTTTCCGCCGATTTCTTTTAATAATTTCTCGGCATCTGCTTGGTACTTTGTCATAAGAAAAACTCCTTTCGTTCAACTTGTCTATGCAAGTTTCTTGAATCAACTATACTGGAATCAAAAATAAAATGCAAGCGTTTTATTCCGAATGTTGTCATTGGTCGCCGGAATCGGTTTCTTTTCTGTTAAGATGCGTCTTTTTTCGTCTTTTTTGAACGTTGAAATGAAAACAAAGCTATAGTATAGTGAAGCAATAATCGAAAAAATAATTGGGTGGAGGAATCAAAACAATGAATAAATTTAATGAAATTTTTTTGGATCTGGAGAAAAAAATTTTAGCAAAGCAGTATCCTCCGCACACACTTTTACCAAGTGAAAATCAATTAATCAAAATTTATGGCGTCTCTCGAGAAACAATTCGAAAAGCATTACAATTATTGACAACAGAAGGTTATATTCAAAAAAAACAGGGAAAAGGATCGATTGTCTTAGAGCGAAGTCGTTTTGATTTTCCAATTTCTGGTTTGACGAGTTATAAAGAATTGCAAGAAACCCAAAATATTCCAAGTGAAACCATTGTTCAAGAACTAAGTGAAACAAAAGTGGATAAGGAGTTAAGTGAAATTACTGGGTGGAAAATTGGGACACCAGTTTGGCATTTAGTTCGGCAACGAAAAATTGCAGGTGAAGTTGTCATTTTAGATCGTGATTACTTGCTAAAGGAAGTCGTACCAACTTTGTCAATTGAACACGCAAAGGCATCTATCTATGATTATTTTGAAAATGACCTTGGATTGACGATTGCTTATGCCCAAAAAGAAATCACAGTAGAGCCTGTGACACCAGAAATCCATGAAGCCATGACCTTAAAAGACGATCCGTATGTGGTAATTGTCCGAGGATTAGTGCATCTGGAAGACACGCGTTGCTTTGAATACACAGAATCAATTCATCGATTAGATAAATTTCGTTTTGTTGAATTTGCTCGTCGCCGCAAAGTTTAATTCTTAGCAAGAAGTGAGCAGATTAGTTGCCTCTTCTCGTTGTTAGTCAGTAAAATTGACAAAAAGGGGATGGCATCAATGTCAAAAGAAACAAATCCAGTACCTGATGAAGAATTAAAACAAAAATTATCACCAATTGCTTACGCAGTGACGCAAGAAAATGCGACTGAACGTCCATTTAGCGGAAAATATGATGACTTTTATGAAAAGGGAATTTATGTTGATATCGTGAGTGGTAAACCTTTATTCAGTTCAACAGAAAAATATGACGCAGGTTGTGGCTGGCCTTCTTTTAGTAAGCCAATTAGTGAAGAGGAAATTACTGAAAAAACCGATCGCTCACATGGGATGCGCAGAGTAGAAGTTAGAAGTCAAAGTGCCGATTCACATCTCGGTCATGTTTTTGATGATGGTCCGGTAGAAAAAGGTGGATTGCGTTACTGCATTAACTCGGCTTCATTAAAATTTATTCCATATGATGAAATGGCTGAAAATGGTTACGAAAAATATAAATCACTTGTTGAATGATTCAACTAAGGAAAGAAGGAGAAACCTCGGAATAGGTAAGACCAAACGAGGTTTCTTTTTTATTCGCATTTTTCAGTTTTTTGTTTGAACTTGCTTAAGAGGAAGCTACTTTTTTCGGCCGTTGAAATGTGCTACAATAAAGCGAACGTATGTGTGTGAAAGAAAGAGGAAAATGGAATGTATGAATATCTAAAAGGGACGGTTACATTTATCAGCCCTTATTATATTGTGGTAGAAAATCAAGGAATTGGTTACCAAATCGCTTTAGGAAATCCTTATCGTTATAGTAGTAAGATGAACCAAGAAATCACTATTTATATCCAGCAGGTTATTCGTGAAGATGGCCATCTACTTTATGGCTTTTCTAGTTTAGAAGAGAAGCAACTTTTCTTAAGACTGGTGAGTGTTTCAGGAATTGGCCCAAAAAGTGCGTTAGCAATCATGGCAAGCGATGATCATTCAGGTTTGATTCATGCAATTGAGTCGGGTGATGTCACTTATTTAACGAAGTTTCCCGGTGTGGGTAAAAAGACTGCACAACAAATGATTCTGGATCTAAAAGGAAAACTAGGTGAAATCAGTATTGAAGCACCAATCAATTTATTTGATGAAGCAAACACGCAAGATACAACGGCATTAGCTGAAGCAATGGAAGCTTTAAATGCGTTGGGGTATAGTGCCAAAGAAGTGAAACGTGTAGAAAAACAACTACAAGCACAAGATAACTTGACTACCGATGAATACTTACGCCAAGCACTGAAATTGATGATGAAAAAATAGGAGGGAACTATGATGACAGACGAACATATTCTATCACCAGAAACTGGCGAGAATGAACTTAGTTTGGAAAAATCTCTCCGACCACATTTATTATCACAATACATTGGACAGGATAAGGTGAAGCAGGAACTCCAAATTTATATCGAAGCTGCTCGTAACCGCGAGGAACCACTCGATCATGTTCTATTGTATGGTCCGCCGGGTTTAGGAAAAACGACAATGGCAATGGTGATTGCAAATGAGATGTCTGTAAACATTCGTACCACAAGCGGGCCAGCGATTGAACGACCGGGTGACTTGGTCGCGATTTTGAACGAACTGGAAGCAGGGGATGTATTGTTTATTGATGAAATCCATCGCCTACCACGAGTAGCAGAAGAAACGCTCTATTCAGCAATGGAAGACTTTTACGTGGATATCATGGTTGGGCAGGGACCAACAGCACACCCCGTACATTTTCCTTTACCCCCATTTACATTGATTGGGGCAACGACGCGTGCAGGAATGCTTTCGGCACCGTTACGTGACCGCTTTGGAATTATTTCACACATGGAATACTACGATGAAGGTGATTTACGAGAAATCGTTCAGCGTTCTGCTTCTATTTTTCAAACGGACATTGTCGAAGACGGGGCAATTGAAATTGCACGTCGTTCGCGAGGAACCCCACGAATTGCGAACCGTTTATTAAAAAGAGTACGTGATTTTGCACAAGTCCAAGCAGATGGAAAAATTGACCGAAATATCGCCGATCAAGCACTGACTCTTTTACAAGTCGATCATGCCGGGTTAGATTACGTTGACCAAAAATTATTACGAACGATGATTGAATTGTATGGCGGTGGACCAGTTGGCTTGAGCACGTTGTCTGTAAATATTGGAGAAGAGCGTGAAACGGTTGAAGATATGTATGAACCATTCTTGATTCAAAAAGGTTTTTTGAAGCGAACACCTCGTGGAAGAATTGCTACCGCATACGCCTATGAGCACTTTGGTTATCCGTATAATAATTAATCGAAGTAACAAGTTTATTGAGATGGGAGGAGAAAAAATGGGTGACTCCATTCACACAAAACAAGTAATCAAACAGGCATTGATTCACCTATGCCAACAAAAAACATTTCGTAAAATAAGTGTTCAGGAAATCGCGCATGAAGCGAACATCAACCGTCAAACATTTTATTATCATTTTACAGACAAGTATGACTTACTTCGTTGGGTGTACTTTGAAGATGCCTTTCACTTTTTAGATCCTCATAATTTATCATTAGATAATTGGGAAGAACAAGCACTAAAAATGCTGAAAGTTATTGCTGATGACAAAGAATTTTATAGCAATACGGTGGCGTCAGACCAAGAAGTATTGCAACAAGAATTTTCGACAATTATCCAGCAATCGTTTATCAGCATTTTTAACCAAATGGACCAAGAAAGACAATTGTCGCAACAAGATAAACTTTTTTATGCCCGCTTTTTCTCTTATGGTTGCAGCGGTGTTTTAGTCAATTGGATAACGCATGATTACCAGGAAACACCGATGGAAATCGCGATGCAACTATTTCGCTTAGCAAAAGACACGGAACTCTATTCTTACCGTCTATATGCACAGGAAGAATCAGAGTCGGATGAGTAAAGAAATAGTTGTCTTTTTATAAAATGGAGGGGAAAAAATGACCAAAGTTTTATTTGTTTGTTTAGGAAATATTTGTCGCTCGCCAATGGCAGAAGGTTTGTTACAAAAACGAGTACAGAAAACAAAACAGGCTGCTGAATTTTTGATCGATTCTGCTGCTACCAGTTCTTATGAAATTGGTTCTGCACCGCATCCAGGAACGCAAAGAATCCTTGACGAAGAAGCGATTGATACAAGTAATATGATTGCTCGCCAAATTACGCCAAAAGATTTTGAAACGTTTGATTGGATTATCGGTATGGATCAAGAAAATGTACGAGAATTACAACGAATCGCACCTGAAAATGCACAAGATAAAATCAAATTATTTATGAGTGTTGTCCCTGGAAAAGAAATGGAAGATGTTCCTGATCCTTACTTTACAAATAACTTTGAGGAAACATTTCAGTTGATTAATGAGGGATTAGACCATTGGGACTTCACATCAAAAGCAAACATAAAATAACGAGTTGTATATTAAAAAATGAACGAGAAGGTTTTAATCAGAAAGCTTATTTTCTTGTTTTTTCCATTAGATTTAGGTAAAATAAAATTACTTAATTCATTACTTTCTTAGCAAAAGGAGGAGTACATTCGATGGACGAGGAAACAGTATCACCAATGAAGAAACTTACCAAGTTAGTGACGCATACGTCGTATCAGTTTTTTGATTCTTTTGTCAATGATACAGAAGAAAAGGCCAAGAATGTACGTAAACAAGGAGAGTTTGTTCTTGAGCTTCAAAAAGCTGCGGTACAAAATAGTCTAGTTGTTTTGCAAGTGAGAGAAAATCGTTTAAGTAATAAGCATGAAACAGTATCTGGATGGGTAGCGACAAAAATCGTTGAAAAAGAACGTGTCATGATTCGTTTACGAAATGAAGAGCAACAAATTCGGATGATTCCCATTGAGCAAATTGAAAAAATCACGAGCTTATCGCCAAGTGGAGAACAAGAACGTTTATCACGTTAAGATTGGTGTTTTATTTTAAGGAAACTAAAAGAGCTTTTCTATCAGCTGATAGAAAAGCTCTTTTTTGATTTGTTTTATAAAAAAAGATCCTGCTAGCTGGGGGGCTAGCAGGAAAGGAGTTAAAAATGAAAAAGTGTTGTTAGGGTTGTTTGTTGGTATGTCTATATAATAGAGTGAAGTTGTGAATATTTTGTGACGATTTTTTTCGAAAGTTGTTAAGTTTTAGCTATAAAAAAATGTCTTTCTAATTTCGCACGTAAAGTAATCAAAAAAGTGTTACTCATTTACTGATGTGACAGTTTCTTTTTTTATAAAGCTCCAGCCTAATCCAATAACGAAACCGATAATTGCTGGAACAATCCAGCCCATGCCAAAGGAAAAGAATGGCAAATAGCTTTCAGCAAATCGTAAAATCGTTTGAACAAACGGTGTATCCTTGATGAGAGCAGGTGACGCATTTAATGCGTCAAGAACAGATGCAATCAAAGTAAAGTACGTAGTCATTCGATAAACACATGCTCGTTTTTTGAACAAAGACTCGCATAATACCAATAAAATCAATGTCATTGCTAAAGGATAAATAAACATTAAAACAGGTAAAGAAATCTGGATAATCTTTGTCAAGCCGACATTAGCAACCAAGCAAGCAAGGACACTTGCTAGTGTTACGAAAAATAAATAGCTTCTCTTTGGAAAAAGTTCTGAAAAAGTTTCGGCAAATGCCGTGATTAAACCAATGCCAGTTTTTAAACAAGCAAGAATGACAATCAATGCTAGCAAGATACTTCCGTAAGTTCCTAAATAATAATCAGCGATTTGAGCTAGAGCGATTCCGCCATTTTCACTTAAAGGAAACATACCTAAGCTCATCGTTCCTAAGTAAGAAAGCAGAGTATAAATGATTCCCATCAAAAGAACACTGATTGCACCCGATTTGATTGTACCTTTTGCAATATCTGATGATTTGGTAATGCCCATTCCACGAATCGTTGTGACGATAATGATTCCAAAAGCTAGAGAAGCAAGTGCATCTAACGTATTGTAGCCTTGAGTGAAACCAGTGAAGAAGGCATGTGTTTGATAATGAGGTTGGATTGGAGCATCAGGAATGGAACCAAGTGGATTCAAAAATCCTAATAAAAGTAAGATTCCTAGTAAAACTAAAAAGATTGGATTTAAAAACTTACCAACGTAATCTAAAATTTTGGTTGGTCTACGTGATAACCACCAAGCAGTAAAGAAGAATAAGATACTAAAAAGTGCTAGAAAAAGTGATTGCTGCTTTGGTGCAATGAAAGGTGCCAAGCCAATTTCAAACGAAGTGCTGGCTAACCGTGGTAAAGCAAAAAAGGGGCCAACTACTAAATAAAGTAAAATAGTAAAAATAATTGCATATTTCCGATTCACGCGTTGGGCCAGTTCATAAACACCAGAGCTTTTTGATACACCAATGGCAATAACACCCAAGAAAGGCAAGCCAATTCCGGTAACTAGGAATCCAAGATTTGCCCAAAAAACGGCTGAGCCAGCCTCTTGTCCCATATGAACAGGAAATATTAAGTTTCCTGCTCCAAAAAATAATCCAAAAAGCATTGAACCAATAAATATACTTTCTTTAAATGACAGTTTTTTTGTCATAGACGAGTCTCCTTTAAAATTCATTTTTTTTAAGGTAACAGAAATTGTGTGTGTACGCAACAATTTTCTGAAAATTTATACAGTATTATTGGTAAGTATTTTTGCAGAACCAGTGCTAAAATGAAATCAGCGTTGAAGTAAAGGAGGAAAAAATGACAAAATCAAGGTTAGAGGCATTTACAGATGGTGTGGTAGCCATTGTTTTGACCGTATTGGTGTTAGATATTGAAATTCCTGATCCTGCTAATTTTCAATCGTTGTGGGGAATTAGAAATACTTTGCTTGCGTATTCAATCAGTTTTCTCTTTGTTGCAGTGATTTGGGTTAATCATCATCGCATCTTTCAAATGGCAGATAAAATTAATTATCGAGTAGTGTGGGCAAATATCTTTTGGCTGTTTTGGCTGACACTTTGTCCATCAGTTACAAGCTGGGTCGGGAGAAATCCGACAGCATTTTGGCCTGAGATGTCTTATGTCATTGTTTACACAATGTGGAGTCTATCTTTCGGCATTTTAATCAAACAAGTTTTGAAAGCAAATAGCAAAGATTCTCATGTAGTCAAAACAGTTTCTAAGGATCATCGAAGCATGATTTCGATGATTATCAATATTGGTTTAATTATTGGGGTCTTTTTTCAACCATTGATTGGCTTGTTTGGACGTTTCCTTGTATCTGGTTTATGGGTATTGTCCTATAAAAAATCAGACTATTACTATCAGAAAATCTTTTTACACAAAAGAAAAGAAGTGAGCAAATAAAGAAACTCTTTTTCCAAATCTAATTTCTTTTGGAAAAAGAGTTTCTTTATTTTTTTCGTTCATATTTCAAATGATAAATGGTTAATAAAGCAATAAACCAAATTGGAGTTAAGAAAAATGCCAGTCGAGTATCTTCACCTAAGATCAATACACCACAGACGAATAACATGTAGAGAAAGACAAGATAGTTACTAATCGGATAAAAAGGCATCTTGAATGAATGTGACTTCTTCCCTAAGATACTCCGACGATATTTTAAATGAGTATACACAAGCATGCTCCAGATAAATAAGAAACAAGTGGTTGCAATGCTACTGACTAAAGTAAAGACCTCACTAGGCATAATGTAATTAAGAACAACTGAAATAAAAATAATAATTGTTGAAAAGACCAATGATTGTCCTGGTACATGATGAGTGGTTAATTTTTTAAATCGTTTAGGTGCGCTCCCTTCTTGTGAAAGAGAACGAAGCATTCGTCCAGTGCTATAAATTGCACTATTACAGGCAGATGCCGCAGCACTTAAAACGACCAAATTGATGATTGAAGCAGCCATCGTAATACCAATTTCAGAAAATACTTCCACAAACGGACTTTCATTTGCGTTTAGACTGTTCCAAGGGTAGATTGACATGATGACAAATAGAGAACCTAAATAAAATAAAATGATGCGAATTGGAATATTATTGATTGCTTCTGGCAAGACTTTTTCCGGATTCTTTGTTTCACCAGCAACCAAACCAACTAATTCGATACCAGCGAAGGCAAAAGTAACCATTTGAAAGGAAAGAATAAATCCTTTTGCACCTTTTGGAAAAAATCCTCCATGTGACCACAGAGTTGAAAGAGCAGCAGGGCCAGCACTTGTTTGATAATGGGTGAGAATCATGTAGACACCAACAAGAATGAAGGCAATAATGGCAACCACTTTGATTAGTGCAAACCAAAATTCTAGTTCACCAAAAAGTGAGACAGCGACCATGTTCAAAGCAAGCAGTAAAATGAGAGCAATTAGTTCTGGAAGCCATTGAGGAACACCAGGTGCCCAATACCGAACGTACATCCCAATTGCGGTTAAATCTGCCATAGCAATTGCAATCCAACAAAACCAATAAGTCCATCCTGTAACAAACGCCGCTTTTTTTCCAAGATACTCTGCAATAAAATCTAGGAAAGAGTGATTGTTTGTGTTGGATAAAAGCAACTCACCTAGCGCACGCATAATGAAAAAACAAATACAACCAGTAATCAAGTAAGCGAGTAAAATGGAAGGCCCCGCTAACTGAATCGTCTTTCCGGAACCTAAGAAAAGGCCAGTCCCAATTGCTCCCCCAATTGAAATCAGTTGGACATGCCGATTCTTAAGTCCCCGCTGTAGTTCTTGTTCATTTTCGTCCATAAAATAATCATCCTAACTAAAAAGTAATTATCTTAAGTTTAAGAGAGTTTTCAGAAAATGACAACTTTGTTTTCTAAATAGGTGGAAAAAAGTTCCTAAAATAAACAAATAAGCTCCGTCAAGATAGGGTATAGCTATTCAAAAAAGTTTTCTGATTGTTAGAAATGAAAACGCAGGTTAATCAACTATCTTTGGACTTCAATGAAGGATGACAACAAAAAAACTAGGATCTTGCTTGATCCTAGTTTTTTGTTTGAAGATTTATTTGTTTAAAATGCGTGATAAGAATTCTTTTGTTCGATCTTCTTTTGGATGAACAAAGATATCTTCAGGCGAGCCTTCTTCTGCGATGATCCCTTTATCCATGAAGATGACGCGATCCGAAACATCTTTTGCGAATTCCATTTCATGTGTCACGATAATCATTGTTAACCCAGTGTGAGCTAAATCTTTCATTGTGTTTAGAACTTCACCAACCATTTCTGGATCTAATGCTGAAGTTGGTTCATCGAATAATAAAACATCCGGATCCATAGATAACGCGCGTGCGATAGCGACACGTTGTTTTTGACCACCAGATAGTTGAGAAGGTCTCGCTTCGATGTAGCGATCCATGCCAACTTTTTCTAAATTTTCAATGGCGATTTTTCGTGCAGATTCTTTATCTCGTTTTAAAACGGTCACTTGACCGGACATACAGTTTTCTAAAACATTCATATTATTGAATAAATTGAACGATTGGAACACCATACCTAAGTGTGTACGGTATTTCGGCAAATTATATTTAGGGGCTAAGACATTTTCACCTTCGTAAATAATTTCGCCACCGGTTGGTTTTTCTAGAAGATTGATACAGCGTAAGAAGGTTGATTTACCTGAACCAGAAGATCCGATAATCGTTACAACTTCACCTTTATTAACCGTCACGTTAATGTCTTTTAGTACTTCGTTTTCACCAAAACTTTTTCTTAAATGATTGATTTCAATAATTGTTTCGCTCATGTTTCTTCCTCCTTATTCTTGCAAGTTTGAATTTTCGACTTCTTCAATTTTTGTGTAAGCTGAAGGGCCATCGATTTTCTTTTCAACAAAACGCAAGATTCTCGTAATTGTAAAGGTCATAACTAAGTAAATAATCCCTACAATCGTAAAGGTTTGGAAGAATTGGAAGTTTGCCCCGGAAGCAGAGTTCCCTTGGAAGAACAAGTCTGCTACACCAATTACACTCAATACAGCTGTGTCTTTAATGTTGATTACAAATTCATTACCTGTTGCTGGTAAGATGTTTCGTAGGACTTGAGGAATCACAACTTTACGCATCGTTTGTCCATGTGTCATCCCGATTGCTTGTGCGGCTTCAAACTGGCCTTCATCTACGGCGAAAATACCACCACGAACGATTTCTGTCATATAAGCACCTGTGTTGATTGAAACAATAAATAATGCTGCAATTGTCCGGTTCAATGAAATACCAAATGCTAAAGCTAATCCATAGAAGATAACCATTGCTTGTACCATCATCGGCGTCCCGCGGAAAACTTCGATATAAATTGAAAGCAGACCGTTTGCGATTTTTTGGAAAAACTGCGTAACTTTATTATCTGATTCAGGGATTGTACGGAAAACACCAATCAATAAACCAAGGGTTGTTCCGACAATTGTACCAATCAATGCGATGAATAATGTAAGACCTGCACCGCGAAGAAACATTTCCCCATATTGGTTCCAAATATTTTTGAAATCGGTAAAGATTCCTGATTGTTCTTCTTCGTCAGTTGAAGCAGGCTGGTCCTTGATTGCTTGATCCATCATTGCAGTACGCTCATCTTGTGAGATACCTGAAAGAATTTCATTGACTTTTTGAATATCAGTATCATTTTTGCGCATCCCGATGGCAATTTGAACATCTTCTGCATTTGTTTCAAAACCATTTTCGCCTGTGAATTCCAACATTTTTAGGTCTTTATTCACGCTAGTAGCTGTGACACCTTCAGGTCGCTCGCTGACGTAACCATCAATCATTCCAGAAGCTAAGGCAGTCCTCATAGCAGAGAAATTATCCATTGCTTGTTGCTTTTGAACATTTGGAATTTGGTCGATGACACTATAGTGGAAGGTATTTAATTGTGCAGTGATTTTCGCATTTTCTAAGTCAGCTAGTTTTTTTGCATTCGCAAAGTTGCCGTCTTTTTTAACTACCACAACTAATTGAGACTCATAGTAAGGGTCAGTGAAATCAATTTCTTTTTTTCTTTCCGCAGTCGGGCTCATCCCTGCGATGATTGCATCAATTTTTCCTGATTGAAGAGCAGGGGCTAAACCATCCCATTTTGTTTGGACGATAACTAAATTTTTTCCTAAGCCGTCTGCAACTTTTTTTGCGATTTGAACATCATAGCCACCAGCGTAACTTTTTTGTCCGTCAATTGGTAATGCGTTGTTCTTATCCGTTTGTTGAGACCAGTTGAACGGAGCGTAACCTGCCTCCATCCCAACGCGAAATTCGTTGTCGGGTGTTTTTTCATCGGCAAAAGCAGATGTGCTTACGCTAAATAATGAAAAGATAAATGCAAATAATACGGTAACTGAAACAAAATTTTTATTCATGTTCTTTCTCCTCTTCTTTCTGATACATCTTGAACGAGCGGTCTGATTGAACAATGAGTTGCAGCTGCTTATCTAAAAAAACAAAAAACGACCATCAAGCTTGTAAATACAAAATGGTCGTTAAAATTATCGGTCGATAAACCCCACACAAACCATAGCGCAACTTAGCATCACTGCTAAGACAGTCCGCAAGCTGTTAACTTGCGTCCCAACGTAAACTTTAAGCAAAAAAGAGTACATTTCGGCGATCCTCCCTAGTCCTGTTTCAACATGTTTGCTTCACTCCACAGGGGTAATGATTCTCGCGACCTCTACCTCATTGATTGAGGTAATCCCGTATTCAGTTATTTATACAAAAAGAAGTTTACGTTATTCTGGGGGCTTTGTCAATCAATTACCATTATTTTTCTGAAAATTGTTGATAAATATAGGGAATATAGGATGAATTTAAATGTTTTATGAAAAGAGGAGGAAAGGTGTATGTTGTTGAAAGAGAATAAATATGCAATGAGTGAATAGGAAGAGACAAAAAAGAAACTACGGCAATCATCAAAAAACGAAAATTGCTGTAGTTAGTCAAACTAAATTGATCGTTTATCAATTGTTAGGCTGCGGCTTTTGGTTCGCGACCTAAGATTGCTTGTAAAATAACTGTTACACCATAAATTGCTAACACTAAATAAATCAGGCTAGAATACTGAGTGATTCCCCAACCCCATGTGCGATAAATAGCTAATGTAATGGCTAAAACAATTGCAGCGATAACGTTAAATAACGCGAATGCCCATAGATTGCCGTTTTCTTTACGTACGAAATAGAAGATAGAGAAAAAGACGCTTAAGGCTAACCAAGCGATGCACGCTAAAATAACGCCCCAGTAAATGAAAAATGGTACCATATTGATTCACCTCTCTTTTATACAGCCTGTATTGTAGCACGTTTTCATTTCTTTGTCAGTTGTCATTGTGATAAAATTCGCAAGAAATGGAATCGTTTTACTTTTAGTGCGTGTTTTCATGTTAAAATTTAATTGTTTACCAATCAAAAAATGGTAGGTGAAATGTAGCAAATTGTAAATAAAAGAAGCACACATTTTTGAAAACGGATGTGTATCGATAAAAAGATGATTGTTGGTATAGGTATTCAACAAATTTTTTAATCATTCTTTTCTCGTGCTTTCTTTTTTGTTGAATTCAGTATAATAAAGATGAGGTGAGGAACATGAATGACCAAATAATGGATAAAATAGTTCAAGAAGTCTTATCTAGTCAGTCGATTACTTTTTTAACAGGAGCAGGCGTTTCGACACCTTCGGGAGTTCCAGATTACCGTTCGTTAAAAGGTGTGTATGCAGGAATGGAACAGCCAGAGTATTTATTAAGTACTCAAGCGTTGGAACATGAGCCAGAAAAATTTTATTCGTTTGTAAAAAAATTATATCATCCTCAGGCAGAACCTAATATTATTCATTTGGAAATGGCACAGCTAGCGACGAATAAGCAAGTTGCTGTTGTATCACAAAATATTGATGGTTTGCACGAGCGAGCAGGAAGCAAGCAGCTAGTCAATTTTCATGGGAGCTTGTATCATTGTCATTGTCGAAAGTGTGGTAAGAATGTGGCATGGCAAGCTTATTTAGAAAGTGACAGACATCAAGCGTGTGGTGGGCAAGTTCGCCCAACTATCGTTTTATATGGTGAAGGATTCCAGCAAGCGACGATTGACGCAGCCGTTTTTGCTGTGGAGCAAGCTGATTTAATCGTTATTGTAGGAACAAGTTTTCAAGTACATCCTTTTTGTGATTTGATTCAATACCGAAAAAAAGGTGCTCAGATAATCGTCATCAACCAGACACCAATTTTACTTTCCGCAGAACATTCGTTTATCCAAGAAGATGGCGCAAAAGTATTTCAAAAAATTCATGAAGCGAGGATTAATAATGACAGAGTTTAAAACAGAAAAAGAAAAAATGATTGCGGGTGAACTTTATTTTGCAGGTGATCCTGAATTAGTGGCAGATCGAAGTTTTGCACGAGAACAAGCAAAATTAATTAATCAAGCAGAAGACACAGCGATCCGTTCACAATTAGTTAAGGAAACTTTTGGTAAAACAGGTGAAAATATCTACGTTGAACCAGCAGTCAACTTTGACTATGGATACAATATTTTTGTTGGCGAAAACTTTTATGCGAATTTTAATAATACATTTTTAGATGTAAGTACGATTGAAATTGGTGATAATTGTATGTTCGCACCGAATGTTCAACTGTATACGGCAACGCATCCGCTACACCCAGTCAAAAGAAATAGTGGATTAGAGTACGCAAAGCCAATCAAAATTGGGAACAACGTATGGCTTGGTGGAGGAGTTATCATTACACCTGGTGTTACTTTGGGGAACAATGTAGTCGTTGGTGCAGGTTCAGTTGTGACCAAGTCTTTTCCGGATGATGTTGTAATTGCGGGAAATCCTGCCCGTGTAATTAAAACGATCAGTATTGAAAAAGCAGCACCGTCATTAGCAAATTTACGTGAACAAGTGGATATTATCGACGAAAAATTAATTGAGTTGCTAGAAAAACGATTGGATGTAGTTACCGAAATCAGTCAGTTAAAACAAGAAACTCAGCAAGCCATTTTCGATGAGAGCCGTGAACGAGAAGTTTTAGCAAAGGTCAAAAAATGGGTAAAGAATCCAGATTATGAAGAAACAGCAGTAGCTATGTATACTGATTTGATGCAGCAGTCTCGCGGATATCAAGCAAAATTACGTGGGGAGGAGTGAAAATGGTAGAAGGAGAATTACGGCGACAACAAATCATGCAGACATTAGCAAGTGCAGAAAAACCAGTTAGTGCAAGCAAATTTGCTAAAAAATTTGGGGTTAGCCGCCAAATCATCGTAGGAGATATTGCCTTGCTCCGCGCAGCAGGAGAAGAGGTGGTTGCAACAGCACGTGGGTACATTTTGGAATCAAATGAAACAAATACAGGCTTTGTTAGCAAGATTGCTGTACAACATGAGCGCCAACAAACGGAAGAGGAATTACAAATTATCATTGAGCATGGTGGAGAAGTAGTGGATGTTATTGTAGAGCATCCTCTTTATGGTGAACTTGTAGGTATGTTGCACTTAAAAACGAAGCAAGACATAGCTTCTTTCATGAAACGTTATGAAAAAAGCCAAGCAACGTTACTATCAGAGCTAACCGCAGGCATTCATCTACACACCATTCGCTATCCTGATGAAGCCACGTTAAAAAAAATCAAACGTGCATTGTCAACTGCACATATTCTTTATGAGGATTAGTTAGAAATGAAAAAAGTTCGCTTAAACTCAACTATTTAAGTTGAGATTTTAAGCGAACTTTTTTGTTAATTACTTAAATAATTAGGTGAAGCCAATTGTTGCTTGATAATTTTGGTTGGAATCACAAATTCAGGTGTTCCCATGTAATAAGGAGCTATTTCGCCTTGCGCAAAAGTGATAATCAATTGGTGTTTGGTGTTGATATAGAAAGTTTGATTAGGCTTGATTTGTTTGAATGGTTGGACATCAGTTGGTTGGTCATCTGCTTCAGACCAATAAATTTGATTCGGATCAGCTTTCATTTGCTCGTTCATCTGTTGCTTGATTTCCTCGCTGATTACAGAAAGGTAGTCTTCATTTTTAAAAATCAATGGTAAAGAAACCACGACATTCAACTTTTTATCAATCGTATCGTATTGGGTCGTTGTGGCAGAGCTTCCTTGAATCTGAGTCAACGTTCGTTTGACTACTAAGAAACGAGAGTCATCCACAACTTTTTCAAAGTCTCCAGTAACAGAAACACGTGAGCCATCAAAGAATTGTTTTTTGACTTGTTGAAATTCAGCTTGAGCTTCTTTCAAGTATTTTTTGTTTAAAGCAGTAGCAACTTTTGTTGGTGTAGCTGTTTCGATTTTTGGTACGTCAATTGCTATCTCACTAGCTTCTTTTTTTGCTGTTAATGTTTGCAATGTAACCAACTGAACTAACTTATCGAAGCCTGGAAGGACACTAGCAGCTTCACCAACGCCCGGAAATAAGTTGACAGCCAGTATAAATGTCAGGGCGAGCGCTAAGGCACTTTGAGTGGCACGATTTCGGAAACGTCTCCAGGAATATTTTTTCTTTTCTTTATGAAAGAGGTTGGTCACTTGTGTGTGTAAGTCTTCTGGTAATGTTTGTTGACGATATTGCTTGGAAAAATTTCTGATTACGGTTTTTACAAAATCCTTCATGAAAATCTTCTCCTTTGATTATTCTAGTTTGCTTCTTAATTCATTCAAGCTTCGATATAGTTTTGTTTTGATCGTGTTCTCATTCAGCGCTAAAATGACAGAAATCTCTTTGAGGGTAAAGCCTTCAAAAAATTTTAATAAAATAATTTCACGATTAGGGCTGCTGATTTGATTGATGATTTCTTCTATTTCGAGATAACTATGTTGCGAGTCGTTCAAGAAAGACCATGACTGTTCATTTTGATCGAGATATTCGGCTTCGCGTTTGTTTTTTCGCCAAAAATCAATAGAAACAGAAATGAGGATTCGAAAAAACCAAGCATTAAATTCTTCGATTTCATGGAAATTTTTCTTTTGAATAGCTTTCAATGCTTTTTCAAAACTTTCTTGGATAATATCTAGTGCATCTTCCTTTGAATGGGAATAGTTAAAAGCTAGACGATACATTTTTTCATATTGTGTGTCCGCCAGTTCTTCTAACGCTTTTATATATTTTCTTCTCTTCCAACCATCGAAAACCATGTGTCTGGGTCACCCTCCTTTCTCATCTACTTATATAGACGAATTAGATTGCTAAAAAGTTTCATATTTTTTCATTTTATTTAAGCTGAATTGATTCTATGTAACGGGCCAAGCAGCATTAGGACAGAAAGACTTGTTCTTTGATAATAAAAGACAAAAAAATAAACTCGTCAACCAAAAATGAGGTGAGACGAGTTTATTTTTCGACGATAAATTTTTCTGTTGAAGCAAGAAGTGCTAGCTAAAATCTGCTATCTTAGTCGATAACAAGCACGCCTTCTTTAAGAGAAAATGGATTAGCTTCATTGATGTGGTCATAGAACATAACCCCGTTGATGTGATCAATTTCATGTTGAACAACAATAGCTTCGTAGTTTTTTAAACGAATTTTTTGTTTTTGTCCGTCTGCGTCATAATAAGAAATCGTTACTTTTGCGTGACGAACGACATAACCTGGAACTTCACGATCAACAGATAAGCATCCTTCACCTTCACCAAGACAAGCATCTTGAACAGAGTGGCTTAAAATTTTTGGATTATACATCACTGTACTTAAAGTGGGTTCGGCTACTTCTGGATCTGCACTAGGCACATGAACAGCGATGATCCGTTTTGAAATATCTAATTGTGGTGCAGCTAGACCAACACCTCCACGTAAGTTTAATTCTTCCGCTTTAATAGGATCTTGGCTGTTTTTTAGAAATTCCATCATTTCTTTTCCTAATGCGATGTCTTCCTCACTAAGTGGAAGAGAAACTTCGCTTGCTACTTCACGTAAAGTTGGATTGCCTTCACGAATAATATCATCCATTGTAATCATGGAAAATGACTCCTTTCATCTAAGACTTGAATATGACAAGTCACTTTTCGCACTATAGTGTAACATAAAATAAAAAAAGTAGTAGTTAGATTGTTTGAAAACTATTCTTTCTTAATGATTCTTTACTTGATTTATAGCATCATTTCAGGTAAAGTATAGCTGTGTGTTTAAGCACGCGTCCTGTCACTTGGTTAAGCGAATCACCAACGTTTTACTCAGTCACAGGGAAATATTCGAAAGAGGTGGAAACAATGGCAATTTCAAAAGAACGTAAAAACGAAATCATTAAAGACTATGCACGCCATGAAGGAGATACTGGTTCTCCAGAAGTACAAATCGCTGTATTAACTGAAGAAATCAATCACTTGAATGAACATGCACGTGTTCACAAAAAAGATCACCATTCATACCGTGGCTTGATGAAAAAAGTTGGTCACCGTCGTAACTTGTTAGCTTACTTACGTAAAACTGACGTTCAACGTTACCGCGAATTAATCCAACGTCTAGGTCTACGTCGTTAATTTAATTTAAAGAGAGTGAGGTTCACATGAATCTCACTTTTTTTACTGTGAAACCAAAAGAATCTGTGATTAAGCATGATGGACTCCTACTAACCAAATGAAAGTTGCTAACTCGCCAAAAAGGATTGGCGGTTTTCATTTGTTTAGTAGCGTCTTGCTTTCACGAAATGGAAAAGGAGAAGTTATGTCAGAAAAACAAGTATTTAAAATGACATGGGGAGGCCGTCCCTTAGAAGTAGAAGTCGGTCAATTAGCAAAACAAGCGAATGGAGCTGTTTTAGTTCGTTATGGTGACACTGTAGTATTAAGTGCAGCAGTTTCTTCTAAAGAAGCAAAAGATACAGATTTCTTCCCATTAACAATCAACTATGAAGAAAAAATGTATGCGGCTGGTAAAATCCCTGGTGGTTTCATCAAACGTGAAGGTCGTCCAAGCACAGAAGCAACATTGACTGCACGCTTGATTGATCGCCCAATCCGTCCAATGTTTGCGGAAGGCTTCCGTAATGAAGTTCAAGTGACAAACATCGTAATGAGTGTTGAAACAGATTGTTCACCAGCCATGGCTGCTATGCTAGGTTCATCTTTAGCATTATCAATTTCTGATATTCCTTTTGATGGCCCAATCGCAGGTGTTGAAGTTGGTCGTGTAAATGGCGAGTATGTCTTGAACCCAACTGTTGAACAAGCAGAACAAACGGATATCGAGCTATCTGTTGCAGGAACAAAACAAGCGATTAACATGGTTGAAAGTGGCGCTAAAGAAGTTTCTGAAGAAGATATGCTAGGTGCATTGCTTTTTGGATTTGATGCAATCAAAGAATTAGTTGCTTTCCAAGAAGAAATCGTTCAAGCTGTCGGCAAAGAAAAAATGGAAGTTACTTTATTGCAAGTAGATGCAGATCTTAAAAACGAAATTTTTGCTGCTTCATACGAAACAATGAAAACTGCCGTTATGACGGAAGAAAAACTTGCACGAGAAGACAATATCGAACAAGTAAAAATTGATATTCGTGAAGCATACGCTGAAAAATTTGCCGATCACGAAGATGAAGCACATCTAGCTAAAGAAGTGAAACAAATTACAGAAGATCTAGAAAAAGATGTTGTTCGTGAATTAATCACGATTGACAAAATTCGTCCAGATGGTCGTAAATTAGATGAAATTCGTCCACTTGCTTCAGAAGTTGGCTTATTACCACGTGTCCATGGTTCAGGTTTATTTACTCGTGGACAAACGCAAGCATTATCTGCTTGTACACTTGCGCCGTTAGGAGAACATCAAATCATTGATGGCTTAGGGGTTGAAGTGAGCAAACGATTCATTCATCATTATAATTTCCCACAATTTTCTGTTGGTTCAACTGGTCGCGCAGGCTCACCAGGTCGTCGCGAAATTGGACATGGGGCTTTAGGTGAACGTGCATTGGCACAAGTTATTCCTGCTGAGGAAGACTTCCCTTATACAATTCGTTTAGTAGCAGAAGTTTTAGAATCAAATGGTTCTTCTTCTCAAGCAAGTATCTGTGCAGGTACATTAGCATTGATGGATGCAGGTGTTCCAATTAAAGCGCCTGTTGCTGGTATTGCAATGGGACTTGTTTCTGATGGCGAAAACTACACAATCTTAACTGATATCCAAGGGCTAGAAGATCACCTTGGCGACATGGACTTTAAAGTTGCTGGAACAAAAGACGGAATCACTGCCTTACAAATGGATATCAAAATTCAAGGGATCACTGAACAAATTCTAAAAGAAGCATTGGCTCAAGCAAAACAAGCGCGTATGGAAATCTTAGAAGAATTGACTTCAACGATTGCTGCACCACGTGAAGAGTTAAGCCAATACGCACCGAAAATCGAAATGATTCAAATTGAACCTTCTAAGATCAAAGATGTGATTGGTAAAGGTGGCGACACGATTAACGGAATCATCGAAGAAACAGGTGTTAAAATTGATATTGATCAAGATGGTAAAGTAAGTATTGCTTCCGCTGATTCAGAAATGATCAAAAAAGCCATTAAGATCATCGAAGATCTTACAAAAGAAGTAAAAGTTGGCGAAGTTTACTTAGGTAAAGTTGTCCGAATTGAAAAATTTGGCGCATTCGTTAACTTGATTAAAGGAAAAGATGGCTTGGTTCATATTTCTCAATTAGCAAACGAACGTGTCAACAACGTTGAAGATGTCGTTAAACTTGGTGACGAAGTTCTTGTGAAAGTAACAGAAATCGACAAACAAGGTCGTGTAAACTTATCTAGAAAAGTTTTGTTGAACGACGATGAAGCTTCAAAAGAAACGAAATAAAAACTGATTCATTAAAAGCTGAAAGCGAGACATTATAAATGTTTCTGCTTTCAGCTTTTTTATGTGAGAAAACAGAAATCGCCGGTAGAATTTTTACTGAAAAAAGCTTATCCATTGGTAAGACTAACTAAATAAGCGTAAAATCAAGTATATAAAGACTGAAGGAGGACGCGACATGTTAAGCTTTTTGGGTGCGCTTGTTGTTGGTAGCGTATTAGGAATGATTGCCGGAGCGATTTTGGGAAAAGATGTTCCCGGTGGCTGTACAGGAAATATTGTCGTTGGTGCTCTGGGTAGCTGGTTGGGTGAATTGATTTTAGGTGAATTTGGTCCAGTAATTATAGACGTTTATTTAATTCCAGCTTTGCTTGGCGCAATTTTGTGCTTAGTCATTTATTACTTCATTATTGAGCGATTATTTCGCAGTTGAATCACTTACTAAAAGTGGTTGACACGTAGGATGTTTCCTAAGATAATAAGAAGAAGTTTAGGAAATAAACGATAAAAAATAATGATTTTAGGTTACTAGCGTAGCAAAGATATCGCTGGTTTGATGCTTTTTATCAGATTCAAGTGATAGTTGTTTTGGCTGTTGCTTGAATCTTTTTTTTATTTTGTTTTCTAAATGCTAATTTGGGGACAGAAATGAGGGAGAAAAGTTGACAACAAAAAAGAATGTCAAAAAATTGTCAGCTGCAGGTCTTTTAGTAGCAATGGGTGTGGTTTACGGTGATATCGGAACTAGTCCATTGTATGTAATGAAGGCAATTGTAGGTGATAACGGGGGACTGCAAGGAATAAATCCTGACTTTGTCATTGGCGCAGTTTCACTAATTTTTTGGACATTGACTTTATTAACAACGATTAAATACGTTGTGATTGCACTAAATGCGGATAATCATGGAGAAGGTGGTATCTTTTCTTTGTATACTTTAGTGAGAAAAGGTGGCAAGTATTTAATTATTCCAGCAATGATAGGTGGAGCGGCATTACTTGCTGACGGTGTCTTAACGCCGGCAGTAACAGTTACAACCGCAATTGAAGGATTAAGAGGTATACCGCTGTTTTTTGAACGGTTTGGAAATGATCAAACAATTATCGTAATCATTACTTTAGTGATCATCTTGACTTTATTTATGGTTCAGCGCTTTGGTTCTGAATTAGTTGGGAAAGCATTTGGCCCAATCATGTTCTTATGGTTTACTTTTTTGGGCGTGATGGGTGTCATGAACTTTAGTCAAGACTGGACAGTTGTGCGTGCAATCAATCCTTATTACGCAATTCAGTTATTACTTAGTCCAGATAATCGGCTAGGTTTATTTATTTTAGGAAATGTTTTCTTGGCAACAACTGGGGCAGAAGCATTGTATTCAGATTTAGGTCATGTTGGTAAACTAAATATTCGTTTGAGCTGGCCATATGTCAAGCTTTGCCTGATGTTGAATTATTTTGGACAAGCAGCTTGGTTAATCAACGTGTATCAAAATCCAGAAATTCAAAAAATTGAAAATCTGAATCCATTTTTCCAAATGATGCCAAATAGTTTAACTGGTTTTGGCGTTGTATTTGCTACAATTGCTGCGGTGATCGCTTCACAAGCATTGATTTCAGGTTCGTTT
Source organism: Enterococcus sp. DIV0174 (assembly GCF_050529065.1). Taxonomy (NCBI): domain Bacteria; kingdom Bacillati; phylum Bacillota; class Bacilli; order Lactobacillales; family Enterococcaceae; genus Enterococcus; species Enterococcus sp. DIV0174. The sequence continues at coordinate 143,330 of NZ_CP172881.1, forward strand.
ACGTTAGTCTCTGAAGCAATCAAATTGAAACTATTACCAAGATTGAAAATTATGTACCCCGGAAGCAGTATTGGTCAAATGTACATTCCAGCAGTGAACTTTATGCTATGGCTGGCTTGTTCGATTATCGTGATTACTTTTAGAACATCACATCGTATGGAAGCAGCATATGGGTTATCAATTACGGTTACGATGTTGATGACGACAGCACTACTTTATTTTTATTTGATTCAAAGTGGACATAGTCATTGGTTAGCGCATCTTGTAACATTTTTCTTTGGAGCGATTGAGATAGTTTTCTTTTTATCAAGTATTGTGAAATTTTTCCATGGTGGTTTTGTGGCAGTTTTGATTGCGTTACTTATTTTGACTGTCATGTTTATTTGGGAAAGAGGAAATATTATTCGAGAGTCAGTGGCTGAAGATGTTCCACTTCGCGAATATATCCCTCAGTTAGCACAATTGAGAAAAGATACGTCGTTACCTGTTTATCAAACAAACGTCGTCTTTTTGGTACCTAACATGGAAGACGATCAGATTGGGAAACAATTTGTTTATTCGATTTTAGATAAGCGACCAAAGCGTGCGGGTGTCTATTGGTTTGTGCATGTAGAAGTTACGGATGAGCCTTATACTAAAGAGTATCAAATCGAAATGATGGATACTGATTTCATTGTTCAAGTAAAACTGTTCCTTGGTTTTCGTGTAGAGCAGGAAATCAATGTTTATATTCGTCAAATCATTCACGATTTGATGAAGGAAGGCCGATTACCGAAACAACCACAACGTTATTCACTCACACCAGGCAGAGAAGTGGGCGATTTCCAATTTATTTTGATTGATGAAGTTTTGTCGAATGTCACATCATTAAGCAAGTGGGATCGACAAATTATGCAAGCAAAATTAGCTATCAAAAAATACACGACGTCACCAGAAACATGGTTTGGTTTAGAATATAGTGAAGTCAAACATGAAACAGTCCCATTATTTATTGGACATACACGTAAGACTTGGTTGAAAGAACGAAAAGAAAACGAGTAAAAAGGTTGGGACAAAATTTTGTCCCAACCTTTTTTGTTTCTATGCTTCTAAAGTACGCTCTAATTGTTGTTGCTCATCCAATTTTCGTAGCTTTTTGATTGCTTTGAAATAAGAATAAAGTAATACGGCAACAGAACCAATCCATGCTAAAGGTGAAGCCGCAGCAGCACCAGGATAGCCCCACAAAGCTGTTAGAAAAATGGCTGCGAATGAACGCATAATAAGCTCCATAATCCCAGCAATTGTTGGAATCTTACTTTGACCAAGTCCTTGCAACGTGTAGCGTAAAATAAATAAAATGGCTAGTATCCAGTAAAGCGAACCATTAATATTAAAATAAATTTGTGCTAACTCAAACACACGCGTCTCGCTGGCATCGACGAATAGGTGGACAAAAGAGTGACCAAAGATAATAACGACTGCTCCTGCAATGATACTAAAGCCACCACTCATCAGGAGACACTGCTTCACCCCTTTTAATATGCGGCCATATTCTTTGGCACCATAGTTTTGGGCAGTAAATGTCGCCATTGTGATTCCAAAAGACATCATTGGTTGCGTAGCGAATTGATCAATCCGACCTGCTGCGGCTTGAGCGGCAACAACATCTGTCCCTAAACTATTGAGAGCTGATTGTAAAATGATTGCCCCAATAGCGATGATTGATGCTTGAAAGGCCATGGGTAACGAAATATTTAAATGAGTACGAATTTCTTTTTTATCAAAAACAAAATCTTTTTTGCGTAATTGAAGTAACGGAATCTTTCTTTTGATATAAATCAAGCAAAGCAAGCTCGACGCAACTTGAGCAATCACTGTTGCAATCCCAGCACCTTCTACGCCCATGCCGAAGTGAATAATAAAAACTAAATCTAAAATCACATTGATAATCACAGCGATAATCAGGAAAAAGAGGGGTGTACGACTGTCACCCAATGCACGAATGACATTTGATAATAAATTGAAGCTCATGGATGCGAAAATCCCCATTAAGATGATTGAAATAAATGCTTGGGCTTGATCAATGATTTCTGGAGGAGTTTGCATGAGCTGTAACATCGGACGAATGAATAAGAGACTGAGAACGGTTAAAATGATTGTAACGACGAGACTAATGATGATGCTGGTAGCAAAACTTTTCTTTAGACCACGATAATCTTGGGCACCAAAACGTTGAGCCGTAATAATTGCTAAACCTGCTGTTAGCCCTTGAGCAAAACCAATAATCAAAAAAGTTAAGCTTCCGGTTGAACCAACAGCAGCTAAGGCATTCTTTCCTAAAGTTTGACCTACAATGATCATGTCGACCATATTGTAAAATTGTTGGAAAATATTCCCAATCAAGAGGGGAATCGTAAAAATAAAAATTAGTTTCGCTGGATTCCCTTTGGTTAATTCACGCATCTGTACAACTCCTATTCGTAACATATTTAGTTAGTAGTATAGAGTTTTTATCGTGGAAATACTATAAAAAATTCGTGAAAATAAAAAAAGCTAAGGCTTGGAATTTTCTCCAAGTTCTCAGCTTTCTTTTTTCATTAAAACCTAAACTATTTTTAGACTAGTATTGTTTGATTTCGCTAGGTAAAAGAATCGTTTCTCTTGTACCATCATCATAAGCATAAACTTGTGTAGGAAACTGACTAGAATATGCAAAAGGTAAATCAATGTCCATCTCAACAGAACTTCCTGGTTGAGAAAAGTGCATAGTTACTTTTCCATGATTGTTAACAATATCAAAGGCAAGGATATTGTCTAACGGAATAACTCCTTTGAGGTCTAAGTCAATAATAAACCAGATACTGTCGATCAATTCACCGGGCATACTCGATACTACACCGACAGAGGCATAACGATTGCGTTCGCTGTCAAAACTTTCAAACATCTGTTTAACCTCCTTTGTTTCTTCAATCCTTCTATTAAATAGTATAAGACAAATTGAAAAAACTTGCTTTTGTGAGGATTTATTCTAATAAAGATTAGTTAAAAATGCAACAATAAGTAGTCAGTTTGTCTTAAAGGATCTTTTTTTTAATGATTTTTAAAAAAGTAGAGGAGGTCGGACGTGTTACGTCGACCTCCTCCGAAATGTGTGTATTGTTCAAAGTAATCTTCAAAATAAGTCTAAATTTCACAAAAATTTGAGAAGTGATTTCTGGAAATTTATTTTTATTTATTGGAGTTGAACATTTCTTTTATAACCTCATACACGGTGTTCCCCAAACAACTCCTCGAGCTAGCTTGCATTCACTTCAAAATATGAAAAGCTATTTTGAGTGATTACTCACTAGCTTGTCGGAGCTGGCCGTTTGGAGCCACAACTTTTATTCTTCAGTTGAACCAATTACTTCTGGTTCGCTTGCTTCAGCTGGTTCAGCTTCTTCTTCCACTTGTGCTTCGACAACTGCTGCAATTTGTTCTTCTCCATCAGTAATCACTGCGTAGTCTTTGTTTGCAGGAAGGTCAGCAACTGTAATTGAGTCACCGATATTCAAATCAGTTACATCAACTTCGATGCGTTCTGGTAATTTATCTGGTGTAGCTGAAACAATTACTGTATACAAGTTTTGAGCTAATACACCACCAGATTTAACACCAGCAGATTCACCCACAAGAACAACTTCTGTTTCAACTTCGGTATCTTCTGTCATGTTGACAGATAAAAATTCAACGTGTTCAAAATGATTGTTGAATGTATTTGTTTGAACTTTATGAACTAAAGTGTTCACTTTTTTGCCGTCAACGTCCATGGTAATAACTGTGTTAGCACCATTTTCACGCAACATTTTGCTGAAAATTTGTCCATCAAATGAAATAGGGGTACTTTCCATTTGGTAGCCATAAACCACTGCAGGCACCTTTCCTTCGTGACGCAATTGATTTCTTAATGAACGGGGACGTACTGCTCTTTTACTTACTTCTAATGATACTGACATAACCTAAATTCCTCCTTAAAATGTGATTGTCTTAGGTCATAAGACAAGTTTTATTTAAGTGAATTTGCATGGCTAATCTCTTGCACATTATTGGGTTGTGCGTTTGAAAAACGCAAAAAGACAGATGCGTACATCTGTCTAAGGAAAGTTATGATTCAACTTTTCTCCACCAGGTCATTACGCTGTGTATGAGAAATCCGATTCACTTTACCTATTAACCGTAGCGCGAATCAAAAGTTAAGTCAAGGGATAAGGTGTTTGTTCATTTGCAAGCGACTGATTTCAAGTTATAATGCTTTTTAGTAAGAAAGGAACTTGTATGCGATTAGATAAATTGATTGAGAAAGAATTACAAACAACGAGAAAAGAAATGAAACGCTTGTTTACGACGAAAAAAGTCAAGGTAGACGGCGTAGTCGAATTTCAAGAAAATCGGAATGTCGATAGTTTATTGCACGAAATTGAAGTAGCGGGCGAGCGATTGCAAACAAATGAAGTGTATTATCTTTTGAATAAACCAAGTGGTGTCGTAACTGCTGTGAAAGATCCAAATAAGGTAACAGTCATCGACTTGATTGCATCGGCAGATCAGCAACCGTCACTTTATCCTGTTGGCAGGCTAGATCGAGACACGACAGGATTATTACTGCTGACATCCAATGGTCAACTGGGTTATGAATTACTTTTGCCTGATAAAAAAGTAGAAAAAACATATCAGGTTACGGTAAATGCTAAATTAGGTGCAGAAGATATTCGTGCTTTTGCTTCAGGAATTCGTTTTGCAGATGGAACAAAGTGTCAACCAGCGACATTAACAATTAGTTGTGCTACTTCAAAAGGAAGTCAGGCATTCCTGACGATTCAAGAAGGAAAATTTCACCAAGTGAAGAAAATGTTTTTGGCGCAAGGGAAAAAGGTGAGTGCATTGACCCGAATTTCAATGGGCCCTTTGACGTTAGATGAACAATTAGCACCAGGCGCTTACCGTGCGCTGACATTGACTGAGCTACGACAACTGAGCAATTATTTTAAATGAGAGAGGAAGGCAATCAAATGAAATATACCACTTTATTATTTGATGTAGATGATACTTTATTGGATTTTCAAAAAACAGAAGAACGTGCGCTCAATGAATTATTCGCTGAACAAGGCATTACGCTTACGCCAGAAGTAAAAACGAGTTATAAAGCATTGAACCATCATCTATGGCAAGAATTTGAAAAGGGAAACATGACGAGAGAAGAAGTAACAGGAAATCGTTTTGGCTTGTTGTTCCAACAATTTGGTCAAACGGTGGATGGTCCTCAAATGGAAGCAAGATATCGTCATTATTTGAATCAAGGTCATGATTTAGTAGCAGGCAGTCGAGAGCTGATTCATTCTTTGGCACCAAAAGCGGATCTTTATATTGTAACGAATGGCGTCTCACAAACGCAGTATCAACGTTTAATGGATGCTGAATTATTGCCTTATTTCAAAAAAATTTTTGTTTCTGAAGATGTAGGCGCACAAAAACCGATGAAAGAATTTTTTGATTATGTGTTTGATCGAATTCCAGAGTTGGATCGAGAAAAAACTGTAATTATTGGTGATTCACTAACCTCAGATATCCAAGGAGGTAATCAAGCTGGGATTGATACGATTTGGTTCAATAAAAATCAATTACCAGAAATCGAGAAGATCACACCGACTTACCGAATTGATTCGTTAGCTGAAATTTATACTATTTTAGAGAATGGAAATGAATAATTTTCAGAAAAATCGTAGCATTTTCATATTTTTCCGCTATAATAGATAGGAATGAAAAATAGGATATGAAAGAGGTTTTAGTTAATGACAAAAAGCAAGCCAATTATCATTGGTGTGACGGGCGGATCAGGAAGTGGCAAAACGAGCGTCAGTCGTGCGATTTTTAGTAATTTCCCAGATCACTCGATCATGATGCTTGAACAAGATTCGTATTATAAAGATCAAAGTCATCTTAGTTTTGAAGAACGATTGAACACGAACTATGATCACCCATTTGCTTTTGATAACGACTTACTAATTGAGCATGTCGAAAAATTATTGAATTATGAAGCCATTGAAAAACCCGTGTACGACTACGTAGAACATACTAGAAGTCAAGTAACGATTGTTGAAGAGCCAAAAGAAGTCATTATTCTTGAAGGAATTTTGATTTTGGAAGATGAACGTTTACGTGAGTTGATGGATATAAAATTGTATGTTGATACGGATGATGACATTCGCATTATTCGCCGCATCAAACGAGACATGGAAGAACGAGGCCGCACGTTGGATTCTGTTATTGAACAATATTTAACGGTAGTGAAACCGATGTATCATCAATTCATTGAACCTACTAAACGGTATGCGGATATTATTGTTCCAGAAGGTGGCGAAAACCACGTAGCAATTGATTTAATCAATACAAAAGTAGCTAGCTTCTTAAACCATAATTAAGTAAGACTTTTTAATACACAGCAGTTGACTGAATCAACATTTCCGGTTGGGTTTTGACTAGAAGATTCAGCAGCTGCTTTTTTCTGTGGAACTTTTTTCTAAAAACGTAGGTATAGGAAAAAACAAAATTTAAAAGAGATGGAGACCTGCTATGGAAAATTATCGATCAACGATTCGGCGAATCTTTCAAATTTTACCTATAATTGGTTTTAGCTTATTTTTCATACTTGCCATCTATGCGTATCGCCATGGAATTTTTCAATCAACGGATTCGTTGCAAGTATTTATTCAACAATTTGGTCAATATGCGGTATTGATTTTTATTTTGTTACAGATTATCCAAGTAATCATTCCCATTTTGCCTGGTGGTATTTCATCTGTTGTAGGGATGCTGATGTTTGGCACTGGGTGGGGCTTAGTTTATAGCTACATTGGATTAGTAATCGGTGAAGCACTTGGCTTTTTACTTGTGCGTTACTACGGCGTAAGCTTCGTTCAATTGATTTTATCACCAAAAAAATATCAAAAATTTGATCAATTATTGACTGCACATACCCAAAACATCCGCCGTTTTTTGATTTGGACGTTGATTTTACCTTTTGCACCAGACGATCTCGTTTGCTTAGTAGCCGGCTTAACAAAAATGTCTTTTCGTGAATACATGCGAATTATTTTGATTTTAAAGCCGTGGTCAGTGGGAATATATGGACTTATGATGCTTTATTTATTTAGAAAAGCACAAGGTTTGTAGCATTTGTTTTTTCATGGAATAATAGCAACAACCTGTACGGAAAGGAAGTTAGTCAATGTTAGAAAAAAAGCGTGTGACAACAGAAGAAGAGCTTGATCAGCTTTTACCAATCATTCATGATGTTTGGCAAGAAGCGTTTGTGCCAATTATTGGTCAAGCACAAGTGGACTACATGCTAGCCACTTATCAATCAAAAGAACAAATTCAAAAAGAATTAGGCAATGATGTGTATTATTTTTTATTAATGAAAGATGATCAACCTGTTGGATACACAGCCTATGAAAAATTTGAGTCTAGCATTTACTTAAGCAAATTATATTTATTGGCGAGTGTGCGTGGTCAAGGGCTAACTTCAGCCGTTTTCGATTGGTAAGAAGAACTTGCCAAAAAAGAAAAAGTCTCCGAAATTTTTTTGCGTGTGAATCAAGATAACCTTCATGCAATAGATGTTTATAAGCACCAAGGCTTTCAGTTGGAGGAAGAATTAATCTCAGATATTGGCGAAGGTTTTCAAATGGTTGACTATAAAATGAAAAAAGAACTCGCATGACAGTGTAACTTGTGATAAAGTAGTCACATGCGACGGGTCGAGAAGGTCTCTGGTTTACAGAGTACCTAATTGATTTTGGAGGCACGCGATGATTTTCATCACCTACCGGATGTAGGCAGTGTCGGGTAAGACTTTTGTGGAGAAGGGCTTATCTACTTGATTATTCAAGTACCAGTTGAGGCACGACATTTTGTCGTGCCTCTTTTTTTTAATCAAGATTATTTTGGGTGTGATCAGAGGTTGATAAGATTGGTTTGTCCACTCTTTAATGATAAACTTGAACTAACTAAAGGTCGACAAACTTGTCATTGACCATTCGAGGAGTTTTGATTATGTTAGACAGACTGAAACAATTTGGTCGTAATTTTACTGAGACAACCCCTTTTATTTTGAGTAATACGGTGATTTTTATTCCGTATCTTTTATTTTTGAGTTTGAATAACGGTTACAATTGGGCAACCGTTTTGCCATTTACTTTGTTTTATACGTTCCGAATGACTGGTTTGTTTTTGATTCGGGGAATTCATGCTGGTTTAGATAGTTACACTTTGCTGATGATCTCACTTTTGGTTGGAGGTGCAGGTTCACTGCTTGGCTTGTTCGGGTTATTGTCGTTCCCTTTGTTTTATCTTTCGGCGATTTGCCTAGGGCTTAGTGCTGCTTGGCTCGTTCCCGCAAATGTCACTGTTAACTTCCATGAAAAACAACAGGGATTCATCAATATTAAAGGCAAAAAATATATTTATGCGTTAATTATGCTGGCACTTCTTTATGAAGCTGTTCGCTTACCAATGCCTTTACAATTAGCAGCAACACTAGGTTTTTATACGTTGCTTTACGTGATGGCTTATCACACAGTCAAACATTACCCACGTTATGAGTTAGATTTTAAAGACGTGCAAAGAAATTTGATTGAAAAAAAGGAATTAATTTTATTTTTTGGCTTTTTTATTTCTCTTTTTTTGTTGCGAACTGCGCGACTATTGATGGATACGGTATTATTTGATGTTGCTCTTTTCAGTATCTTATTGTTGTATATTTTGATTACGTTCTACTTAAGCCGAAAGAAGCAGACATGGGTATTACCTAGTTGGCTGAATTTATTGACGTTTTTAGATGGAATGCTTGGCAATTTTTTATTTTTATTCGGCACTTTTTATCTAGGAATCATTGCTGGCTTTAATCAATTAGCTACGACGCTCTATTTTCCATATATCGTTGGGCTGATTTTGGCAAAGATAGTCGGACCAGTTGTAACAAAAAAATTACCTGAAGGTCATTCGATTGCTAGTTATTGCTTAGGACTACTTGTTTCATTTGGCGTATTATTTAGCCCCAATGCTTTCTCAATTGGCATCCTTCTGCTGAGTTTGGTACATACGTTACTTGGTAGTCACTTAAATCGATTGTATGAGCAGTTGGAAGAAATTTCGCCAGATCAACGTTTAATCGTGAAGTATACGACGCAAAATAAAGGGAGTTTGACCCATCAATTTTTCTTGATGGGTGTCCTACTTTTCTTAACGAAACAGTTGGGGCAGCCTATTCGTTTCTTACTACGAATGACAGGTACCATGAGGCAATCTGCTGAAAGTATTCAACTAGTAGAGCAGGCAAAGTGGTTTAACCTAAGTGTGCTGATTCTGCTGACAGTTATTGTTTATTATTTATGGAAGGAAGCGAAAAAGAATGCGACTATTCATTGATGGAGATGGTTCACCAGTCAAAGATGATGCGATTCAAGTAGCACGAGCTTTTAATCTAGAAGTCGTAATTGTAACGAGCGTGGATCACTATACGACGAAAGAATATCCGGAAAATGTGCGCTTTGTTTATGTTGATCGTGGTGCAGACAGTGCAGATTATAAAATTGTTGGCTTAATCCATGCAGGGGACTTTTTAGTGACACAAGATTATGGATTGGCTTCTCTAGTATTAGCTAAAGGTGTTCGTGTATTTCACCAAACAGGTAAAGAGTTTGATGAAACAAATATAGATACTTTATTAGAACAACGTTATCACAGTAGCAAATTAAGGAAGGCGGGTCTGCGAACAAAAGGACCAAAACCATTTACGCAAAAAGAACATGAAGATTTTTTGTCCGCGTTAACGAATGCAATGAAAGAGCTACGCAAATAAAAATTTCTTTTTTGTACGATTTTTTTTAATGTTAATTGAATAAAATAAAAAAGATCAAGTTGAAAGATTACTTGGTCTTTTTCTTTTGCTTTAAGCAAGGAAGAAAAGAAAAAATTTTTTCAAAGGAGTTTACCGTGAAAAAAAGTTGTGAATGATTTTTGTCGCACTTTTTTACAAATAAGTTGGTCGATTATTTTCATTTTGTGCTAAAATATGGAGGTAAATCACTGAATGATTTGAAAATACAGGAGGACAATCTTTTGAAGATTACTTTACTATATGGTGGACGTAGTGCAGAACACGACGTATCTATTCTTTCGGCGTTTTCTGTTTTAAATGCCATTTATTACGCATATTATCAAGTTCAACTCGTTTTTATTAGCAAAGATGGACAGTGGGTCAAGGGCCCATTATTAACAGAAAAACCTGATAACAAAGAATTATTACATTTGACATGGGATCCAAGTGGAAAAGTAACAGAAGGATTCACTGGGAAAGTCATTAACCCAGGTGAAATCAAAGAAGAAGGAACAATCGTTTTTCCAGTCCTTCATGGTCCGAATGGAGAAGATGGAACGATTCAAGGATTTTTGGAAACGTTAAATCTGCCTTATGTTGGTGCAGGCGTACTGACAAGTGCTTGTGCAATGGATAAAATTATGACGAAGTACATTTTACAGGCTGCGGGTGTTCCACAAGTTCCTTATGTACCCGTATTAAAAAATCAATGGAAAGAAAATCCGAAAAAGATTTTTGATCAATGTGAAGGTTCTCTGTTGTATCCAATGTTTGTTAAACCAGCAAATATGGGTTCAAGTGTTGGAATTACAAAGGCTGAAAATCGTGAAGAGCTTCAAAATGCGTTGGAAACAGCTTATCAATTTGATTCTCGTGCAATCGTTGAACAAGGAATTGAAGCGCGTGAAATTGAAGTAGCTGTTTTAGGTAATGAAGATGTGCGAACAACTTTACCTGGAGAAATCGTGAAAGATGTTGCTTTTTATGACTATGATGCAAAATACATTGATAATAAAATCGAAATGAAAATTCCTGCTGAAGTACCTGAAGAAGTACATCAAAAAGCACAGGAATATGCAAAATTGGCTTACACAATGCTTGGTGGAAGTGGCTTAAGCCGTTGTGACTTCTTCTTGACAAGTAAAAATGAGTTGTTCTTAAACGAATTAAACTCAATGCCGGGATTCACTGAATTCAGTATGTATCCTTTATTATGGGAAAACATGGGATTAAAATATGGTGACTTAATTGAAGAACTGATTCAATTAGGAATGAACCGCTATGAACAAAGACAAGGCTTTTTTGAAGCACACGAATAAAAAAGAAGGGGTGTGACAATGATTGTCGCAACCCCTTTTTATGAATAGACAGGCATTTCAGAAAGGAGTAACTGTTTTTTTTCTGGAGTGACCTCTTCTGAGGAGAGAAAATACATGAAGGTAACAAGTCAAGAAATTGCAGAGGCACTTTCAAGTCATTGCGAGAAGAGCGTTGAAATCACAAATGTTGAATTTGATAGTCGAAAAGTCACTGAAGGTAGTTTGTTCGTACCACTTACGGGTGCGCGTGATGGCCATGAGTTTATTCAACAAGCCATTGAAAATGGAGCAACAGCCACTTTCTGGAGTTGGGACATGGCTCAAGCACCTACAGAAATTTCAGTGATTCCAGTCGAAGACACATTGAAGGCAATGCAGGCACTTTCAAAATATTATTTAGCAAAAGTTGGCGCAGAAGTAATTGCAGTTACAGGAAGTAACGGAAAAACAACAACGAAAGATTTGACCGCTTCCGTTTTAGCACAACGATATCGGACGTATAAAACGCAAGGAAACTATAACAACAATATTGGTTTACCGTACACTATTTTGCATATGCCGGAAGAAACAGAAAAATTGGTCTTAGAAATGGGAATGGATCATGCTAATGAGATCACGGAGTTATCTCAAATGGCACAGCCAAAAGTTGCTGCAATCACTATGATTGGAGAAGCCCATATTGAAAATCTTGGTTCTCGTGAAGGGATTGCAAAAGCAAAAATGGAAATCGTTGATGGTTTGTCGAAGAAAGGTCTATTGATCATTCCAGCGAATGAGCCATTATTGAAACCACTAAGTCAGAATTTGTCACAAGAAGTAACAACATTTGGGCTTGCTGAGGGTGACGTGCGAGGCGAGGTAACAAGGGAAGAAAAAACAGCTACGACATTTACAGTTGCAGGCGAATCATTCACGATACCTTTACCAGGAAGTTACAATGTAACGAATGCGTTGATTGCTTATACAGTTGGTCGCTTCTTTGGTTTATCCATTGAAGAAATTCGTCAAGGCTTTGCGACAGTTGCAATAACGCAAAATCGAACGGAATGGTTAACAGCTGGAAATGGAGCAGCGATTTTGAGCGATGTTTATAATGCAAATCCAACAGCGATGGGATTAGTCTTAGAAACTTTCCAAAAATTACCAACGAATGGTCGCCGTTTTGCGGTTCTTGCTGACATGTTAGAACTTGGTCCGGACTCTCCAACAATGCATGCCCAAATGAGTGAGCATATCGATCCTGATAAATTCGCGGGAATCTTTTTATATGGTAGTCAAATGGAAAATTTACGTGATGCCCTACAAGTAAGTGGTGAACTACCTGTTTTTTATTTTGAAAAGGATAAGCAAGCTTTAATTCAAGAAATTGAAACACAATTGGAAGCAGAAGACAGTATTGTTTTAAAAGGAAGTAATGGAATGGGCTTGTATGAAGTAGTTGAAAGATTACAAAAGCTCAACTAAATTTAGTAATAGCAAGGGTACGAGAAATCGTACTCTTTTTTGTTTAAAATTTTATTGTTTTTCAATATGTACATATTGTTTTACGATATAGAGAACGTTATACTATTTTTATCTTAAAGGTAGGGGAGATTGTATTTATGAAACCAAAAACAACTTTTTTAAAATTTATTTTAGCAGGTTTAGTGGCATTTATTCTGTTTCTCAGCTTTTTACTAACCATGGGACTACTGTTTTCAATCAATGAGCATTCCGTGTTTCCAGAGCAAGTACTTGCCAGCATCTCACTTTATTTGTCAGCGATTGCTTCCCTTTTAATCATTTATTACATGTATCGAATGTTAGGTTTAGTGGATAATGATCGTGCATTCTCGGCGATGAGCTTGATTTACGTTCGGGCAATTTTTCGTTTAACAATCATGGAATTTATCGTACTTATAGGGACTGTACCTTTTGTTTATTATATTGCAGACAATGATGATGCACCAGGCGTGATGATTATTGGCTTGGGTATGTTGATTATTCCACTAGCAGTAGCGACCTTCGTTTCGATTATCGAAAAGCTTCTTAAAAATGCAATTGAGTTGAAGTTAGATTATGAGTTGACTATTTAACCAACAGAGAATGAGTATTCGATTTCTTAACCAGACTGAAGAGGTGAACAAAAATGATAAAAGTGAATCTTGATATTATGTTAGTCAAACGTAATATGAGTGTTACAGAATTGGCTGAGCGTGTCGGAATCACCCAAGCAAACATGTCCATTTTAAAAACAGGTAAAGCAAAAGCAATTCGATTTTCGACTCTTGAAAAAATTTGTCAGGTATTGTCATGCCAACCTGCTGACTTATTGGAATATGTTGACGAAACATCGTAGAGATATTGCATGCCAATAAAAAAGCTTCTAGAAAATTCTAGAAGCCTGAGAGATAACCAAATTGGTTCAACAAAAAGATAACTAGCGCAGCTAAATTACCTAGAAAAGATAGAATAATCAGTGCAAAAGGAATCGTCCAAATCGTGTACCAGCCGCCATCATAACTTGGGTGAGAACGTCTACCTTTGTAACTAAGCAAAGGAATTAATGTTAAGCCAAAAAGAATTAATTGGAAAAAAATCGCTAAAGACAATGAATAAGTATGGTTCGTAATAGCAGAGTAATTGAAAAATGTACCAATACCTGTCAAAAGTGCGAGAACTAGCATAAATTAGATCTCCTTTCAGTTTTTTATGAATTATAACAAAAAAAGAAGTAAAGAAGTTTATTTCTCTTGTAGCAGAACTAGTTTTGTAAAAAGATTGTTCTTGCTTGAAATAAAAACTGGAAACTTGCAGAAAACAAGTTACTATGGTAGAATAACCTATTGCCGAAAGATGAAGATAAATTGGACTGACTTTGAATGTCGTTACATCCGGAGATCAGATGTCATAACAATGATAAAGCTGAACGTGACCCGTTTGGCTTTTCTAATGCCTAACTAAACTTCGCAAAGTGATTTTTCGGTGGTGTCACAGCGGCTCTGCGCATAAATAGTTATAGTGGCCACTGTCAAAAAGAGAACGACTTCACTTTGACCGAACAAATCGACGGGGTAGCAAAAAGAAGCTACATCCTCAGTTAACAACCACATAGGAGGATTCATTTGAAATTTAAAGAATTAGAATTATCACCAGAATTATTGAAATCAGTTGAACGTGCTGGTTTTGAAGAAGCAACACCGATCCAATCAGAAACAATTCCTTTAGCATTAGCTGGGAAAGACGTTATTGGTCAAGCACAAACAGGTACTGGTAAAACAGCTGCTTTTGGGCTACCAATGTTAGAAAAAATCGACCCTCAACGCCATGAATTACAAGGTTTAGTTATTTCACCAACACGTGAGTTAGCTATCCAAACACAAGAAGAACTTTATCGTTTAGGTCGCGATAAAAAAATTCGTGTACAAGCTGTTTACGGCGGAGCAGATATTGGTCGTCAAATCCGTGGCTTAAAAGATCGTCCACATATCGTTGTTGGGACACCGGGACGTATGTTAGATCACATTAACCGTCACACATTAAAATTAGGAACTGTTCAAACATTAGTTTTAGATGAAGCAGATGAAATGTTGAACATGGGCTTCTTGGAAGATATTGAAAAAATTATTTCAACTGTTCCAGAAGAACGCCAAACATTATTATTCTCTGCAACAATGCCACCAGCAATCAAAAACATTGGTGTCAAATTCATGAAAAATCCAACACACGTAAAAATCAAAGCAAAAGAAATGACAGCTGATTTGATTGATCAATATTATGTACGTGCAAAAGAATATGAAAAATTTGATATCATGACTCGTTTATTCGATGTTCAAAAACCTGAATTGACGATTGTATTTGGTCGCACAAAACGCCGTGTAGATGAATTAGCTCGTGGATTAGAAGCACGTGGCTATCGCGCAGAAGGAATTCACGGTGATTTATCACAACAAAAACGTATGAGCGTTTTACGTTCATTCAAGAGCGGTCATTTAGATATTTTAGTTGCAACCGATGTAGCTGCCCGTGGATTAGATATCTCTGGCGTGACACATGTTTACAACTATGATATCCCTCAAGATCCAGAAAGCTACGTTCACCGTATTGGACGTACAGGTCGTGCAGGTAAAGGCGGAATGTCAGTTACTTTTGTTACACCAAACGAAATGGGTTACTTACACGTAATTGAAAACTTAACGAAAAAACGTATGACTGCTTTGCGTCCACCAACCGAAAAAGAAGCATTTAAAGGCCAACTAGGCGCTGCTTTTGAAGAAGTTGAAGCAAAACTTGAAGAAAACGGTTTGGACAAATACTTGTCACCAGCAGATAAATTGTTGGAAAAATATTCAGCACAAGATTTGGCTGCACTATTATTAAAAACTGTTGCAAAAGATCCTTCAGATGCAATTCCAGTGAAAATCACACCAGAACGTCCATTACCATCTCAGAAAAAAGGGTTCAATAAAAATGGTAAACGTGGTGGCGGCAATAATCGCAATCGTCGAGGCGAAGGCGGAAATTACCGTGGAAATAAATCTAAAGGCGGATATAACAAAAACAACGGAAATCATAAAGACGGCGGTCGTCGTCAAAACGATAAAAAACGTGGATTTGTAATTCGCTCAAATAACGATTAAAAAACAAATGAAAGCTTCTCTTATTTTAAGAGGAGCTTTCATTTTTGTTATATATAGACTTAATTGTGGTAAATTGGCAGGAATTTGGTAGAATGAGATTGTTCGAAATTTGATGAAGAGAGAAGATAAATGATAAAAGGGATTGGAATCGACGCAGTTGAATTACCAAGGATTGCTAAAATTATTCAAGAAAAAACAAATTTTATTGATCGCGTACTAACAGTCAATGAGATTGAATTGTTTCGTGTATTGCCCTTCCATCGCCAAGTAGAATTTTTAGGTGGGCGTTATGCATGTAAAGAGGCTTTTTCAAAAGCTTGGGGAACAGGAATCGGTAAAGTAACATTTCAAGAAATTGAAATTTTAAAAGATGTGCTCGGTCAGCCTGTTGTCACACAGTCCCCACATCAAGGAACTGTTTGGGTAAGTATCACACACACAGATGAATTGGCTTTTGCACAAATTATTTTGGAAGAATAGAAAGAAGGAAAGAAAATGGTTGTCGCTTGGAATCGTCCGACAAAAGCAATTATACATACACAAGCTATTACAGAGAATGTGGCAAATGAATTAGCAAGACTTCCAAAAGGAAAAGAATTATTTGCAGTTGTGAAAGCAAATGGTTATGGACATGGTGCGATTGAAACGGCACATGCAGCGATTGCGGGAGGTGCTACAGGCTTTTGTGTAGCTAACTTAGATGAAGGTCTAGAATTAAGAGAAGCAGGTTTCACTCAGCCAATTTTAGTCTTAAATATGATTCCTTTTACCGCAATCGAATTGGCAATTGCCAATGATTTGGCAGTAACGGTGGGGACCAAAGAATGGTTAGATGACGCCAAAGAATATTTTTCAGAACATGCAATTGAAGGCCAGTTGAAAATTCATTTAAAAGCAGATACAGGAATGGGACGAATTGGTTTTTTAACACCAAAAGAAATCAGAGAAGCAGTTGAATTTGCTCAAGCAATATCGTATTTTGAATGGGAAGGGTTATTTACACATTTTTCTACTGCTGACCAAGAAGATGATACGTATTGGAATTTACAAAAAAATCGTTTTTTAGCTGTTCTTGAAGAATTACCAGAGTTACCTCGCTATGTGCATGTTAGTAACAGTGCAACAGCTTTGTGGCACGACGAATCAATTGGGAATATGATTCGTTACGGAATTGCGATGTATGGATTGAATCCATCTGGTCATGCGTTACCAGAAGTTTATCCATTACAACCAGCACTCGAACTTGTTTCTGAATTGATTCAAGTGAAAGAATTAGCTGCTAATGAAGGAATTGGCTATGGTGAAACATACATCACATCAAAACCAGAATGGATTGGAACCGTACCAATTGGTTACGCAGATGGCTGGTTGAGAAAGATGCAAGGATTTTCTTTATTAGTTGATGGAAAATTTTGTGAAATAGTGGGGCGAGTTTGTATGGATCAATTGATGGTTCGCTTACCTTATGAATTACCTGTAGGAACAACTGTGACTCTGATTGGGAAAAACCAGGATCAGGTGATTGCGATGCAAGATGTAGCCGATCAATTAGAAACGATTCATTATGAAGTAGCTTGTATACTAGGAACACGGATACCAAGAGAATATCAAAAATAAGGAGGATCCTATGGTAAAAAGAGGAGATATTTACTTTGCTGATCTTTCTCCAGTTGTGGGATCAGAGCAAGGCGGAACACGCCCTGTGCTGATTATTCAAAATAATTTAGGAAACCATTTTAGTCCAACGGTAATCGTGGCAGCAATTACTGCAAAAATGGCGAAACCTAAATTACCCACGCATATAGGGATCAAAGCAACGGGAACAGGAATAGACCGAGACTCCGTCATTTTATTAGAACAAATTCGGACCATTGATAAATCAAGATTGAAAGAAAAAGTGTGTCACTTAGATCGTGAAATTATGCAAGATGTCGATCGCGCATTAAAAATCAGTGTTGGTGTGGAGGCAATCGCTCCAGTATCAAAGTAACGATGATGTGACTTGCCTGAATGAAATTTAGTCGATATGTAGCAGCTCTGACTAACTTGATAAATTATATTTACATAGAATAAGCAGTGTTCGCAAACAATTGTGATATGAAGGCAAAAAAAGGTGAGGGCAAACGAAATCTCGTTTGCCCTCACCTTTTTAATTAGTTCTTCAGTCAGTCTTGCTTGCAAAGTATACGAAAAAGAGATTGGGACAAAAGTAGTCACCCGCAAGTTTTGAAGCGCAAAACTTTTGAACCGCATTTTTTCCGTGAAAGGAAATTCTTCAACTTATTCAAAGCAGAACTTTGTAATTACCAGCTAGCTTTTTTAACGCCGGGAATCAATCCTTTATGAGCTAATTCACGGAATTTCACGCGAGACATTCCGAATTTACGCATGTATCCGCGTGGACGACCATCAATTAAGTCGCGATTTTTCAAACGTTCTGGGCGCGCATCTAAAGGGAGCTTACGCAAGCCTTCATAATCATGGTTCGCTTTTAATTCTTGTCGTACTGCCGCATAACGTTCAATCGTTGCTTGCTGTTTCTTTGCTTTTGCAATTTTTGATTTTTTTGCCATTGTGTTTCCTCCAATTGTTTAAAATTTATTTTTTATTTTGATATAAATCGTAATTGTTACGATTATGAGATGTCCGTTCATAATTTAGCACGTCTGATTAAAAAAGACAACTATTTTTACTCATACACTTTTTTTGTAAAAAATAGCACTTCCACGTAAACTAATAAAGAGGAGTGTGACAAGTATGAAAAGATTTGCGATAAAAGAGTATGGTTTAGCACAGGATGTATTTGAAGAAATCGATGCGAGTCCACGTGAAGTAAAGGATGGACGCCTCCGAGTAGCGTTAAAGGCATTTAGTATCAACCCATATGATGTATCTCTTCGACTTGGAAATATGAAAGAGGTTCGTCCGTTAAAATTTCCTTATGTTTTGGGAAATGATGGTGCCGGAATTGTAACCGAAATTGCTTCAGACGTGACTGATTTTGTTGTTGGTGATCGAGTAGTTGTCCACGCAGTTGGAGGGACCTATGGCGAAGAAATTGTTGTTCCCGCGAAAAAAGTAGCAAAGATTCCTGAGAAAATGGATTGGGCGCAAGCAGCAGGTATGGTAACAACGGGATTGACTGCGTATAATTTATTGACACATTTACTTGATGTACAACCAACGGATGTTGTGATGATTGAAGGAGCTTCTGGCGGTGTTGGTTCAAGCCTTGTCCAGTTATTGCATGCTAAAGGGATCAAAGTGTTAGCCAGTGCTTCCAAAAAAAATGAAGAAAAAGTACGTGAGCTTGGAGTAGCGGAATTCGCTGCTTACGATCAAGAAGATGCCGGCGGACGTTTTGCGAATCAAGCAGATATTGTAATTGATGCAACAAAAGGTAGCAAACGCGGGACTTCGGGTATCGAGATTATGAAACCAGGGGGGCGTTATGTTGCATTGACGCAACTACCAGATTTGGATCTACGAGAGAAAAAAAGTGGTTTTTATGAATCATTTGTTCCAAGAAAGGAATATCAAGATCAAGAAGCATTTTCTTATTTATTACGAGCATATGAAAAAGGAACATTCACTGTACCTATTAGTCAACTGTTGCCAGCAACATTAGAGAATGTCATCCATGCACATCAGTTAGTGGAAGGCCATCCTCCTGCTGGAAAAATTGTATTGACACTCGCTTAGTTATGCTATACTTTCGCATGAGGTGAGAGGATGAATAAAAATTGGCAAGCAATCAAACAACAGTTAACTGAAAAAGAATGGCTAACGAATGGTTATTATCGTTTACGTAAACAAGGAGAATACTATGAATTTGCTTTTTTACAACCAGGTCCCTGTGGTGATTTCATGTATCACCCGCAAATCACTGTTCAAGAAATAGCAAATGAACCAGTTCCAATCAAATGTTTTGATAATGGTGGCTCTTCTGTCCAATCTTTCGTAAGAGATGAAAGTAATCAACAACAGTTAAATGAAATATTTGAACAATTGATGCAAACCTATCTTGAAGAAAAAATAGGTAAATAATTTTTAATTCTGTCAGAAACTTTTTGGCGAGGACAAAACAAGAAAAAAGTTTTGTCCTCACTTTTTTTATGTTTGCGAAAGAGTTTTCATGGATTAGGGCTAAATTTTTATCATAAAATTATCATTCCACGTTATTTCATGATAAAGTGAAGGAAATAAAATTTAATAGTTTTTTAAATTGTAAGAGATTACAGTTCGACAGTTGTCCTTATATGTCAAAATTCTTGCTTTTTTTGATTAATGTTCATTGAAATCATAGAGAATTGCATGGTAAAGTAGTTCAGCTAGAAAAAAAGAAGGGGAAAATTATGGGATCAATCAAAAATACATTTAAACTTTACTTACTTGATTGGAAACGAATCTTTAAAAACCCGATTGCGACACTTCTGATTATCGCTATCATGATTATCCCTTCACTGTACGCATGGTTTAATATCAAAGCTTTGTGGGATCCATATGGAAATACTGGAGAGTTACCAATCGCCGTATACAGTGCGGATAAGCCAGTTGAATTTCAAGGAAAAGAAGTAGCTATTGGGAAAGAAGTAATAAAGTCACTACACAAAAATGACCAGCTGGGTTGGCAATTTGTTGACTCAAAAGCTGAATTAGAATCTGGTGTTCGTTCAGGAAAATATTATGCAGGTATTTATCTGCCAACTGATTTTTCTGAAGACTTATTAAGTTTTACCAGTGGGGACATTAAGAAACCAAAAATCGAATACACCGTTAATGAAAAAATTAACGCGATTGCGCCGAAAATCACTGATAAAGGTGCAAGTTCGATTCAGTCACAAATCACAGAGGAATTTATTAACACAGCAAGTTCAACCTTGCTAAAAGTTTTTAACGAAATTGGTTACGATATTGATTCCAACTTAGTGAGCATCAATAAAGTAAAAGATATGATTCTTTCTACTGATGAAAACTTGGATGACATTGAAGGGTATACCAAAAAAGTGCTAGAACTTCAAAGCCAACTTCCTGGCATCAAAGAAAAGCTCAACAAAGCAAATGAATTTGTTGACTATCTACCAAAAGTAGACGAAATGGGTGAAAAAGTCATTGCATTGAATGACAAGATGCCTGAACTTCAAGAACAAGCGAAGATTATTTTGGATCTACAAGAAAAAATTCCTGAAATCCAAAACGCTGGGAAACAATTAGCGATGATTGATGAAGATTTTGCTTCAATCCAAGATACAATGAATCAAGGAATTGATGAAGCAAAACAAGGACTAGTGATTATTGGTCAAGTGCAAGATGCTTTGCCAGATATCAAAAGATTGGAATCACAGGCAAGTAATCTTGCGTCGACAACTGAAAATGGTGCGACACAATTAAAAGAGGCTGTTCCAAGTATTGTGACCAGCGTGCAAGTGACTTTAAAATCAATTGGCGAAGTTGCCACTACGACAAATTCGATTATTGAAACAATCGAAGGAGCGATTGCAGATGGTGAACCGACGACTGAAGAAAAAGCGAATATCGGTCAAATCTTAACTGATTTTTCTGCTAGTTTGGGTCGTCAACAAGAAGCCATTGATCAAGTTGTCCAATTTATGACAGACTTACAAACAAGTGCTGGAAACAATAAACTAGACGACGTTATTGCTGGATTGAATCGTATTAAGACGATGCTTGCTGATTTGGATGAGCATGTGGGCAATTTAAATGAGATTGTTAAAACCGGCAGTACAGACGATGTAAAAAAATTATTAGCTGGCATCCAAGAGATTGCTTCAGAGATCGGAAAAGCAGCGACTGATTTGAATGTTAATGCAGTTGGCTCAACTGTTGAATCAATCTTAGATCAGTTGATTCACACGATTCAAACAGCAAATGGTGTCTTAGACAAAGCAGACCAAATCGACTTTGATTCGTTATTAAGTTCGACAAAGACAACTGTTTCAAATGCAGTTGGTATCCTAGAAAAATATCAAAAAGAAATGCCCGCAATTGGTCAAGAAGTCCATGATGCGAACACCATGCTGAATGGAAACATGAATACGATCGTTGACGGCATCAATAAAGGCGCTGACTTGTATAATAATGATTTGCCAGTCGTTGCGCAAAAATTAAACACAGCTGCTGATTTTATTAAGAATGATTGGCCAACTTTAAAAGGTGAATTAACGGGCACGTTGACAACGGTCAATGAAAAGATGCCAGAAGTTGAGACAGCTGTTAATGCTGCCGCAGACTTGATTACAAATGATTGGCCAAGTATCAAGGCAGGAATTGAAAAAGCTGCTGATGCTATCCGTAAAGGGGAAGAAGAAGTCGATCTTGGTGAAGTAATTAAATTATTGAAATTAGATGCGACAAAAGAAAGTGATTTCTTTACAAACCCAGTTGAATTGAAAACAAATCAACTGTATCCAATTGCCAATAATGGTTCAGCAAGTACACCATTCTACACGGCATTATGTATTTGGGTTGGTGCAGTCTTACTTTCAAGTGTAGCAACTACTGACTATTATCTTGAGAAAAAAGATAAAACAAAATTCACGAAGCGAGAACAATATGTTGCTCGAATGTTGACATTCTTAACGATTGGTTTGGCACAAGGATTGATCGTTGCTCTTGGAAATATCTTCCTATTGGGCGTAGACGCTCATAATCCAGTGTATAGCGTGTTATTTGCGTTATTAGTGTCCTTATCCTTCATGATGATTGTTTATGTGCTAGCGTCCTTATTCGGCAACGTAGGGAAAGGGCTGGCGATTATCATCCTCGTGCTGTCAATTTCAGGTGGTGGTGGGAATTATCCAATTCAAGTTTCTGGAAAATTCTTCCAAATGATCAATCCATTCTTACCGTTCACTCACGCGGTGAATTTATTGCGTGAATCAGCTGGTGGTATTTACTGGCCAACGGCAACGAATGCGATTTGGATTATGATTGGTTTGTTCATCGTCTTTGGGATTGTCGGAACGGCTGTTTATCCATTTATTGAATCTAAAATGAAAAAATTGCAGGAATACTCACACGAAAGTCATATTTTCCACTGAGTATGTTGCGATGAATCAAAAATTGAACTGGAATCTCTTGAGTGAATGGAGATTCCAGTTTTTCTATAATTAAAAATCTTTTCGTTTTTTGAAAGATTTTTTTAGTAGAATGTTGACTTTTATATTTGATGAGCGTACTATATCATCTTGTTTACTGTAAATTTTCAAAAACAATATTTAACATGAAAAAAAGTGTAAAGGAGTTTAAGAGTTGGATTACTTAAAAAGGTTGTTAGTCGGTAAGCCGTTAAAGTCTGCTGAAAATGACGACCATAAATTGAGTCGATTTGCTGCGCTAGCATTATTGTCTTCTGATGCACTATCTTCGATTGCATATGGGACAGAACAAATCGTTGTTGTGTTGGTTGCTTTGTCTACCGCAGCAATTTGGTATTCATTACCTATTGCAGCATTTGTTATTATTTTACTTATTTCATTAACTTTATCTTATCGACAAATTATTCATGCTTATCCTCATGGCGGTGGTGCTTATGTGGTAAGTAGTGAAAACTTAGGGAAAAACGCTGGTCTGATTTCTGGGGGATCATTGTTGATCGATTATATGCTGACTGTTGCGGTATCTGTTTCTGCTGGGGCAGAGGCGATAACGTCGGCAATCCCAGCTTTGTATGGTCATCAGGTAGGTATTTCCGTCGCAATTGTCTTGTTATTGATGATGCTGAATTTAAGAGGGTTACGTGAATCGGCCTCTTTCTTATTAGTTCCTGTTTATACATTTATTATTGTCATTACCTTGCTGATTGTCGTTGGTCTGTTCAACATTGTGACTGGTGCAGTACCGTTAAATGCGACTGCCTTGCCAGGCGCGGCTGTTCCAGGTGTTTCGATTGCATTGATTTTACGTGCCTTTTCATCTGGCTCCTCTTCACTGACTGGGGTTGAGGCAATCAGTAATGCGGTACCGTTCTTTAAAAAACCACGGGCGAAAAACGCTGCGGGTACGTTAACAATGATGGCTGTCATTTTAGGATTTTTCTTTGTGGGAATTACATTCATTAACTACTGGTATGGCATCGTACCTGAAACAGAAGTGACGGTCTTGTCTCAAATCGGTAAAGCTGTCTTTGGACATGGTGTGTTGTATTACGTTTTACAATTTGCAACTGCTTTGATTTTAGCAGTAGCCGCAAATACTGGTTTCTCTGCGTTTCCAGTTTTAGCGTTTAATTTAGCAAAAGATAAATTCATGCCACATATGTATCAAGATCGTGGTGACCGTTTAGGTTATTCAAATGGGATCATGACTTTAGCCTTTGGTTCAATCATCTTATTGTTTATCTTCCAAGGATCAACGGAACGATTGATTCCACTTTATTCGATTGGTGTATTTATCCCATTTGCTCTTTCTCAAACAGGGATGGTTATCAAGTGGCGAAAAGAAGGTAAGAAATGGTTGCAAAAATCAATTGCAAACATTGTTGGAGCATTTATTTCTTACTCGATTATTATTATTTTGTTCATCTATCGTTTAGGTGATATCTGGCCATTCTTTATCATTATGCCTATTGTTTTGTTTGTTTTTTACAAAATTCATGGACACTACAAAAATGTGGCAGAACAACTTCGCTTAGAAGAAGATGCTAAGTTACATGATTTTGATGGAAATACGGTGTTAGTTTTAGTGGGAAATGTTACTCGTGTAAACATTGGAGCGTTGAATTATGCACGTTCGATTGGGGACTATGTAGTAGCAATGCACGTATCCTTAGATGAAGATGTGGCGAAGGAAAAAGAAATCGAAGCCGAATTCAAAAAACATTTTCCTGATGTTCGTTTTTCGGTTGTTCATTCTTCGTATCGTTCAATTGAAAACCCAATTATTCGCTATGTGGATCTAGTGAGCAAAAATGCAGCAAAACAAAACTATACGACAACGGTGTTGATTCCACAGTTTGTACCAAACCGTCGTTGGCAAAATATTTTGCACAACCAAACAAGTTTGCGTTTACGTTTGCGACTTTCTTGGCGAGAAAATATTGTTATCAGTACCTATAGTTATCATCTGAAAAAATAAGTAATGGAGCATAGCGATTACTTTATCAATAAACAAAGATTGTGGTGCAAAACGTTTAGCTCTGACAAGATAGCGAGCAGACACTCAAAATAGTTTTTCATATTTTGAAGTGAATGTGAGCTATTTTGAGGAGTTGTTTTGGGAACACTGTTTATAGAAAAAAAGGACCTGTGACAAACTGTCGCAGGGCCTTTTTTCTATTGTTCAGCTTCGTACACTAAGCTTTTTTTGCTGCAGGATCTAAGCGTCGTTCTACGATACCAAGTACCCAGTCAGTAATGATCGCCATTAAAGCTGTTGGTAACGCACCTGCAAGAATGATTGAAGCACCGTCTGTTGCATTGGTCCCGCGGATAATGATGTCACCAAGGCCGCCGGCACCAACGAATGCACCAATCGCAGTAATTCCGATCGCAACAACCAAAGCGTTACGAATCCCAGCCATAATGACCGAAACAGATAAAGGTAGTTCCACCATGATTAAACGTTGACGAGCAGTCATACCCATTCCTTTACCGACATCCAAAATATTTTTATCTACTTGGATCATACCAGTATAAGTGTTTTTGATAATTGGTAATAAGGAGTACAAGAAGACCGTAACAATAACTACGTTAACACCTAGCCCCAGTCCAATCATCAAAATAGAAAGCATTGCTAAAGAGGGGACAGTTTGAATGATGTTTGCTAAGCGAATGACCCAATTGGCAAGTTTGCGTTTACGAGAGATCAATATCCCAATCGGAATCGCTACAACAGCGGCGAAAAAGACACCGTAAATTGAAATCAAGAAGTGACGGATAAATTGACTAAAGACATAGGCGCCGTTTTCTTGAAAATAATAGACGAATTGTTGAAATAAATTCATTTTATCCATGCAATCACTTCCCTTCCTCAAAATAATGATGTTCTTTCAAAAAGCGTTCGGCAACAACAGAAGGTTCCACCAAATTGTTGTCTGCCTCATAATTTAATTTTTGCATTTCCTCTGTAGTGATCGTACTACCTAATTTTTGTAAGGCTTCCTCTAGGTGAGGCGTGTCTTTCAACACTTGGTTTGCGACGACCGGTGCAGCATCATAAGGTGGGAAGAAGCTTAAATCATCCTCTAACATCACCAAATCATAACTTGCAATTCGTCCATCAGTAGAATAACCTAATACGATGTCCATTTTTCCTGCTTCAACAGCGTCATAGACTAAACCAATTTGCATTGGCAAGATAGATTCAAACGAAAAGCCATATGTTTCTTGGAAGCCATCATAGCCATCACCTTTACGGTTGATCCAAGAAGTATCGACACCTGCAACGAGTTCATCCGCTACATTTTTCAAATCACTGACTTTCGTTAGATTGTATTTCTCAGCTGTGTCTTTGCGAACGAGAAAGACATACGTGTTTTCAAATCCATAAGAAGGAAACCATGTTTGATTGTACCGTTTTTCAAATTCTTCTTTCACTATGGCAAATGCTTTTTTAGGATCTTTTTCAGGCGGTAGCCCTAAGGTAGTTGTTAAGTCCGTTCCTGTATAGCGTGCCGCAGAAATCGAAGCGTCCCCATTAATCATAGCTTGGTGATTAATCGTTGTTGTTGCTAAATTGTTGATAATCGTTGTGTTTTTGTCTGTATAATGTTCAACCATTCCAGCGACAATCCCTGCAAGAATTTGTGCTTCTGAAGTAATGCCACCAGTAATCGAAATCGTTTGGTCATCCGTATTACTTGCTAAGCCTGGCAAAGAACAGCTACCGAGAATGAGTGAGAGTCCAAAAAGCAAAATGAGTTGTTTAAGTCGTTTCATTCATCATTCTCCTTTCTAAGCGCAATCGGAGTGAGATGTGTTTCTAATAAACCAAGTAAGAAATCAGCAAGCAGAGCTAAGATCGTTACCGGAATCGTTCCAGCAAAAATCAGATCTGGTTGATAATTATTTAGTCCACTAAAAATCAAATCACCTAAACCGCCTGCACCAATGTAAGAGGCTAAAGTTGCCCAAGCAATCACATAGACTGCAGCTAAACGAATCCCAGCCATAATCGTTGGCATCGCGATTGGAAGTTCCACTGAAAGAATGGACTGCAGATTGGTCATGCCCATTCCTTTGGCAACATCTCGATAGTTCCAATCCACATTTTTCATCCCAATATAGGTGTTTCGTAAAATAGGCAATAGCGAATAAATAAAGAGAGCAATAATTGCGGGTGTTTTTCCAACGCCTAGCAAGGGTATCATCAGAGCTAACAGCGCCAAAGAGGGAACCGTTTGAAGTGCGCTACTAATACCAATCACAATCGTTGCCGCTTTTTGAAAACGAGTTAAGAGAATCCCTAGCGGAACTGCGACCAAAATACCAAGTGCTAGAGCGAAAAAAGAAATATAAAGATGTTCAGCACTCTTTGTTAAAATTTCGGCGCCATGCTGATTAAAAAACTGCTGCATGAGCTAGACCTCCTTTGTTTCTACAGGCTTCGTTGACTCAATCGCATCTGTGATAGATTGATCTTCTCCCCAAATCACATCATAAACAATATCAACTAGTGAAGCACGAGTTAAAATACCAACTACTCGGTTTTG
This sequence comes from Enterococcus sp. DIV0174, assembly GCF_050529065.1. NCBI lineage: Bacteria > Bacillati > Bacillota > Bacilli > Lactobacillales > Enterococcaceae > Enterococcus > Enterococcus sp. DIV0174. Next base: position 170,837 of record NZ_CP172881.1, read on the forward strand.
TTCATCAACGACAGGCACGTATTTTAGTCCACGTTTTAAAATCCGTTGTAAAGTGTCACGTAAATAAGCGGATTCTTTCACGTAGAAAACTTTAGGATTTAAAATATCCCCAACACTCGAAACTTTGCCACGTTTTCGGTCAAGCGTTTCAACATCAATGAAGCCCTTCAATACATTTGAGTTGTCTGTTACTAAAAGGGTATCCACGCGTTTTTCGCGCATGAGTTTGATTGCTTCTTGCAATGATTTTTCCGGAGTAATCGTAATGGCAGTGTTCAACATGACTTCGTTGACGCGAGTCGTGTCCGGTTTTGCTTGAAGCAAACGATCTTCACCGATAAGTTCTTCTACGAATTCATTGGCAGGGTTACGTAAAATATTTTCTGGTGTATCAAACTGGATCACTTTTCCTTCACTCATGATAGCGATACGACTTGCTAATTTTAATGCTTCGTCCATATCGTGGGTAACAAAGACAATGGTTTTCCCTAGACGTTCTTGTAAGTCTTTCACTAGATCTTGCAAGGCGTCACGCGTAATTGGATCTAGCGCGCCAAATGGTTCATCCATCAAAATAATATCTTGATTAGCAGCTAATGCCCGAACGACACCAATTCGTTGTTGTTGTCCGCCAGAGAGTTCGCTTGGATAGCGATCAAGCATCTCACGAGGTAATTCGACAAGGTCAATCATTTTCTCGGCAGTTTTATTACGTTCTTCCTGACTAACTTTCAGTAGCTTTTGTACAAGTGTAATATTTTCTCGAATGGTCATGTGTGGCATCAAACCAATATTTTGAATAACATAGCCAATTTGTCGGCGTAGTTCAACCGGATTGATATCTAGGATGTTTTTTCCATCAATCAAAATTTTTCCTTTAGACGGGTCAGTCATTCGATTTATCATGCGCATCGTCGTTGTTTTCCCACTACCACTAGTTCCGATAAAGCAGATAAATTCTCCTTGTTCAAACGAAAGATTCACGTCATCAACAGCAACTTTGTTTCCTTTATAAATTTTTGATACATGTTGAAATTCAATCAAATTTTCTCACCTCAAATTATCATTTTTTTAATCTTCACATAACTAGTATGGCTGAAAAATCGTTAACATACAAATCGAAAGGTTTGAAAGAAGAGATTTTTTACTGGAATATGGATTGGGGTGTGCTAAAAAAGTTTGAACTGAGCTGTTCGCCAAGTCTCTAAAAAAGTGTTAGAATAGCTTGAGATAAATGACTAGAAAGAGTGGATAAGATGTTAACAACAGAGGATTTTGATTTTGATTTGCCAGAAGAACTCATTGCACAAACACCGTTAAAAGATCGTGACCAGTCACGTTTGTTAGTGGTCAATCGTACAACAGGGGAGTTAGAAGATAAACATTTTCATGATATTATTGATGAATTGAACCCGGGGGACGCCTTGGTCATGAATGACACACGCGTGCTACCCGCTCGTTTATATGGAGAAAAACCAGATACTGGCGCTCATTTAGAAGTATTGCTTTTAACGAATACAGAAGGTGATACATGGGAAACGTTGATCAAGCCAGCTAAACGTGCCAAAGTAGGGACAACGATTTCATTTGGTGATGGTCGACTAAAAGCTGTGGTGGAAGAAGAACTAGAGCATGGTGGACGAATCATTACGTTTAAATATGACGGAATTTTTCTTGAAATCTTAGAATCGCTGGGCGAAATGCCCTTGCCACCTTATATCAAAGAACGCCTAGAAGATCCAGATCGTTACCAAACAGTGTACGCGAAAGAAAATGGTTCTGCGGCAGCCCCAACAGCAGGATTACATTTTACAAAAGAATTATTGGAAGAAATCGAAGCCAAAGGAATTGAATTAATCTACTTGACACTTCATGTTGGCCTAGGAACATTCCGTCCAGTTAGCGTAGATAAGATTGAAGATCATCATATGCATAGTGAATTTTATCGGTTAACAGAGGATGCTTCGAAACGTTTGAACCAAGTTCGCGAGAATGGCGGGAAAATCGTAGCGGTAGGGACAACTTCTATTCGGACATTAGAAACGATTGGGACAAAGTTCAATGGTGAAATCAAAGCTGACAGTGGTTGGACAGAAATTTTTATTACACCAGGTTATGAATTTAAAGTCGTCCAAGCGTTCTCAACAAATTTCCATTTGCCAAAATCAACCTTAGTGATGTTAGTAAGTGCCTTTGCAGGTCGCGAATTAATTCTGTCTGCATACCAACATGCGATTGACGAACGTTACCGCTTCTTTAGTTTTGGAGATGCGATGTTTGTCAAATAAATGGGTTGACAATTACATGTTTGAATAAAAATAAGAGAGTGAATGATCCTTAGCGATCATTCACTCTCTTATTTTTATTTTCCACTTTTAATGAATCACATAAGCAAGGTGAGGCTTACTTTCCGAATTTTAAACTAGCTCTGAGCAATTGAATTAGCTGGAGTAATTTTCCTTGGCTAATAATCAATCAATGTTAAGACAGTATTTTTTGGATCAAATAAATGGTCTGTTTTTCATTTTCAATATAAATGTTTCTTTTGTGCAGAGAGTATCAAAAATTGCTTGTTCAACCGCCATTTTTTGATAATAATTTTTATGAATTTAGTTTTTTTTTAGGAAAAAGGTAAATAAAAATACAAATGAAAAAGGTACGATTATAAAAAATAAAATAAAAAAGACAGGAGCTGATGGAATGCTTTTGACCAATAAAAGCCTCGACCATTATTTTGATAAATACGACCAATATTTTTCGTTGATGACTGAATACGAGTATCCACTCATTTATCGCGAATACGATAAAATAAAAAAAGAAGCCTATTATCTGGTTGACCAAATTTCTTCAGAAAATTTTTTCTCCAAGTTGAAACAACTACTGATATTAGATGCTCGGATACAAATCATTCAAAGTTTACTTGAATTGGAATCAGAAAAAACTACTGAGGCAGAGATTCTCGAATTAGCTAAAACAGATAGCTGGACGTTTTATAAAGAAGCAGCGGGCTACCGATTAAATGAAACAGTGCCTCACACGTTACTTAATTATGTTTTGGCAGAAGACGAGGGTAGCCGTGATTAAATTTTTTGTAGAGAGTGGCTGAATCGAAGTGTTTATTTTGCTAAATATTCTTAGCTATCAAATTTTTCGAAGTACTAGTAAGGAGAAAAGAACGCATGGATAATTGGAAGTAGACAACACAAAAAAGCTGGACTCTCGACAAGTCCAGCCTCTGTATTTCGGAAGGAATCAAATAAGTAGAATTTTTGTTACTTTCCATGATACATGTAAAGTACCTTGTTGAATTTCTTCTTGATAAACAAAAAATCTTGTTTTCGTTACATCTTCAACACTCATTGACACATCTTTTACTAGTATTCAATTTTCAGATGTTCATTGTTTATTTTACGTATCTTTGTTACTTCTGGTTTTGGGAAACGAATCATCCAAACTCTTTATACGCATTCACTATTTTCATCAGTTTGACGCTTTGTACTTCACACGTATACTTGGTGAAACCTGTACTTCTAACAACTTTGTTTGCTTACAATACTTCATCGAGAAATCCTTCAACTTATTTGATGTTATCCTCCTTCCTTACACCTATATAGTAGCACGAAATGTTAGCGTTTGCAAATGAGATGCTTGCGATTCTATGCCTTTTTTATGAACAAAATTCATAAATTGTCTGAAATAGTTTATTAAGTTGAAAAAAATAAAAAAATGATGTTATATTTAATATAGGATTATTATTTAATGAAGATTGAAGGAGGAATAGGATGGAAGAATATAAAAAAACGGTGAGGGAAGTCCAAGAAGAAACAAATGCAAACCTAGAACAAGGATTGTCTTCGCAAGAAGCAACTAAGCGGGGCAAGGAGCAGGGACTTAACCGTTTTGATGAGGCAAAGAAAGAATCATTAGCCAGAAAATTTTTTAGAAGTTTAGCAGATTTTACGACGATTATTTTATTGGTTGCTGCTGTGATCTCTTTTTATACGGCCTTTGCAACAGAACACGGAGATTTATTTGAAGGTCTGTTGATTATCGCTATCGTTGTTATCAACTCCGCACTTACAATTGTTCAAGAAGGAAATGCAGAAAAAGCATTAGAGTCGTTGCAGGATATGAATAAGCAGACGGCACTGGTTTTACGTGATGGCAAACGAGAACAAATTGATGCAGAACAATTAGTTGTTGGGGACATTTTGATTTTAGAATCAGGTGCAACCATTCCTGCAGATGCTCGGTTGATTCAAAGTTCACAACTCCGAGTAGAAGAATCAGCTTTGACTGGTGAGAGTGAAGCGGTTGAGAAAGATGCTACTTATGTTAGTAAAGAAGAGGTACCTTTAGGCGATCAGATTAATATGGTGTTTAAAGGGTGCAGTGTAGCTGCCGGTCGTGGTCAAGCAATTGTTACAGCAATTGGGATGCAAACTGAAATGGGAAAAATCGCTGGACTATTAAGTGGCGATATGATGCAGAAAACACCTTTGCAAGTTCGCTTGAATCAGTTAGGTAAACGAATTAGTTTTATTGCATTAGGAGCGGCTGCATTAGTTTTTATTATCGGTGAGTTGCAAGGAGAACCGCTACTGGAAATGTTTATGACTTCTGTATCTTTAGCAGTTGCGGCAGTTCCAGAAACATTGACAGTTATCGTGACATTAACTTTAGCATTTGGCGTTCAGAAAATGGCAAAAAAACATGCAATTATTCGTCAACTGCCTGCAGTTGAAACATTAGGAACAGCTAACGTAATTTGTTCTGATAAGACGGGAACGCTAACCCAAAATAAAATGCGCGTGCGTCGAGTTTGGAGTCGCGGCGATGAAGTTACTGATACAGAAGATGCTATGACAGATAGTGCAATGGAAGTCTTGAAGATGGCAGCCTTATGTACAGATGTAAGTGTTGAAAAAGAAAATGATGAATTGATTATCAAAGGGAACCCAACAGAAGGCGCAATTGTGCGTGCTGTGGAAGAAAACTATCATACAAAAGCAGAGTTGGAAGAAAATTATCCTCGAATTGGAGAATTGCCGTTTGACTCAGAGCGAAAAATGATGACAACGGTACATAAGATGGGAAAAAAATATATTTCCATTACCAAAGGTGCTTTTGACGTATTAGCTCCACGCTTTCGTTATGGAGACATCGAACAAGCCACAGTTGTCAATGACCGTTTCGGAAAACGTGCGCTTCGCGTGATTGCAGTTGGTTTTGCTGTCTATGACGAAGAGCCACAAGACATTAGTTCAGAAGCGTTAGAAAAAGATTTACGTTTAATCGGGTTGATTGGCATGATTGATCCACCTCGCCCAGAAAGTAAAGGAGCAATTGCTCGCGCGAAAAAAGCTGGGATCAAAACAGTAATGATTACTGGTGACCATGTGGTGACAGCGAGTGCGATTGCAAAAGAACTTGGAATTTTGGAGCATTCTTCAGAAGCTTTAACAGGCGCAGAATTGCACGCGTTGACTGATGAAGAACTAGATGAACGTGTAAAAGAATTGTCTGTCTATGCACGAGTAACGCCAGAAGACAAGATTCGGATTGTTAAATCATGGCAACGAACAGGCGCAGTTGTAGCGATGACTGGTGATGGAGTAAATGATGCCCCTGCGTTGAAAGCAAGTGACGTTGGCTGTGCCATGGGAATCACTGGGACGGATGTAGCTCAAAGTGCTTCAGATATGATTTTAACGGATGATAATTTTGCAACGATTGTTGATGCAGTTAGCCAAGGCCGTTCTGTTTATCAAAATATTCGAAAAGCGATTAATTTTCTTTTGAGCTGTAATATCTCAGAAATTTTCATTGTGTTGATTGCGATGCTTCTAGGTTGGGGTGCGCCATTTACGGCAGTTCAATTACTATTTGTCAACGTAGTAGCTGATGGGCTACCAGGATTTGCACTAGGAAGGGAACCGGCGGAAGCAGGAATTATGGATCAAATGCCAATACCGCGAAATGAGGGGATTTTTGCACGTGGATTGTGGCAAAAAATTGCAGTGAACGCAAGTGTGTTTACCGTTGTAACACTTTTTGGTTACTATCTAGGAAGTTTTGTTGACACAATTAGCCCTTGGGTTGATGCTAGTCAAGAAGTTGGTCAAACGGTTGCTTTCCTAGTCTTAGCCTATTCTTCAATTTTGCATGTTTTTAATGTGAGAAGTAGTCAATCAATATTTAAGGTAAGTCTATCCTCCAATAAATCGCTATTAGAAATGGCCGTCTTAGCTGTAGTAATTACTACAGCAATGGCACTGTTCCCATTCACACAAGAACTTTTTGGACTTGTTCATATTAGTTTGAATCATTGGTTGCTAGTCTTCATTTTATCAGTCACACCAATTGCAGTGAGTGAGCTGATTAAGTTCCATCAACTGCCAGATGTGGATGATGAAGAAGAATAAATAAAAAAGTGTAGCAAAAAAGCTGCGGTATTGACCGCAGCTTTTTTTGTGTACCTGTTTAGTTTAGTAAGCAACATCTTTAGGCAATTCATTGTAGAAAGCAGCTTTTGTTGCTGTAATATATGGATTCAACCATAAATAGCCGATTCCTGCAGTCATTAATGCAAGAATGTGCCATCCGATAAACGACAAATCCAACCAGAACAATTTCCCTTTGTAACCATCCATTAGCTTACGACTTGCTGTAATCGTATCAAGCACACGAGGTTTTTGACCTGTTTCTTGAATCGTGTCGTAGTAGATAAAGTAGCTTTGAGAGTAAGAATAACTTTTGATAATCCCAGGGATAATAAGCAACAATGTCCATAATGTGGTGAATAACCAAATTAAAATGGCTAAACCGATTACGCCACCGATAAAGATACCTGAAAATCCACGAAATGCATCTTTAAATGGTTCGATTTGTGATTTTTGTCCACGTAATACATCAAGATAAGTCCAAGAAATACCACTCATGAACAATGCGCTAATAATGCCGGAAACAACTCCGCCACCACTACCACCGCCAGCACCAGATCCACCATTATCATTAGCAATCGTTTCCTGGATACTTGAAACATCTGACATACTTGCAATAAACAAGATGAATGGTACAAGAATCAAAAGAATAAGTGCAATAGCAATTAACGACGGAATCAAATTCAATAATACCGCTTGCCCCCAACGACCTTTCAAACTAGCCTTAGCTTGTGATTTTAATTCAGCAGAAGATTTCATCTATTTTTCACTCCTTTTCCATAAGTTAAAATTATTATAACAAAGATTCACTTTTTTGCCTTTCATCTTGCATTGATTATTCCGGAAATGTCTCTAAAAAAAGAGGATTAAATAGAACAGAAACAATAGATAAACTCTTGCAAAAAAGTGCCGAAACGATTATGATTGTGTGAGTTGTCAACGCTATTTTATAGAGAAAGTAGGGAATTGAATGTCACAACCTGCCATTCGCTATCGTTTAATCAAAAAAGAAAAACATACGGGTGCCCGCTTAGGTGAAATTATTACGCCACACGGTACTTTTCCAACTCCCATGTTCATGCCTGTCGGAACATTGGCGACAGTAAAAACTATGTCTCCTGAAGAATTAAAGGAGATGGGTGCAGGAATCATTTTAAGTAACACGTACCATCTGTGGTTGCGACCTGGAGAAGATCTAGTCGCTGAAGCTGGTGGTTTGCATAAATTTATGAATTGGGATCAACCGATTTTAACCGATTCTGGTGGTTTCCAAGTATTTTCATTAAGTGATATGCGTAACATTGAAGAAGAAGGGGTCCATTTTAAAAATCATTTGAATGGTTCTCGGATGTTTTTATCACCTGAAAAAGCAATTGATATCCAAAATAAATTGGGTTCAGATATCATGATGAGTTTTGATGAATGTCCACCATTCGATGAAAGCTATGACTACGTGAAAAAATCTGTAGAGCGTACTTCACGCTGGGCAGAGCGTGGACTAAAAGCTCACGCAAATCCAGCAACACAAGGTCTATTTGGAATTATCCAAGGGGCAGGATTTGAAGATTTACGTCGTCAAAGTGCGAAAGATTTAGTTAGCATGGATTTCCCAGGCTATTCAATCGGAGGATTATCTGTTGGGGAACCAAAAGCAGACATGAACCGTGTTTTAGAATTTACGACACCATTAATTCCAGAAGACAAACCACGCTACTTAATGGGGGTTGGTGCAGCTGATTCCTTGATTGATGGAGTAATTCGTGGAGTAGATATGTTTGACTGTGTATTGCCAACAAGAATCGCACGTAATGGAACTTGTATGACTTCGCAAGGTCGTTTAGTTGTTAAAAATGCAAAATATGCACATGATTTTCGTCCAATTGATGAAAAATGTGATTGTTATACATGTAAAAACTATACTCGTGCTTATATTCGTCATTTAATCAAGTGTGATGAAACATTCGGTATTCGTTTAACTTCTTATCATAATCTTTATTTCCTATTGAATTTGATGAAACAAGTTCGTCAAGCAATCATGGATGATAACTTATTAGAATTCAGAGCAGCCTTCTTTGAAGAATACGGATTTAACAAAGAAAATGCTAAGAGTTTCTAAATTCATGACTTTTATGTGAAATTTAGGTAAAAAGCTAGTGTAGATAGTACTTTTTATGCTAAAGTGTTTTTTGTAGATAGATTGAGTGAGGTGAAAAAAATGGGATCATTACCAATGATTGTGATGTTCGTTGCGTTGTTAGCAATGTGGTACTTTATGTCACGTACACAAAAGAAACAACAACAAGAACGTCAAAACTTGTTAGATAGTATGAAACCAGGCGATGCAGTTGTTACAATTGGTGGCTTGCATGGCGTAATTTCAGAAATCGATGAAGACAAACGCACAGTCGTTTTAGACTGTGAAGGTATCTTCTTAGAGTTTGACCGTGCGTCAATCAAAACGGTTAAACCAGGAGTGACTGTAGAAAACGATGCTACAGTGACAACTATCGAAGAACCAGTTGAAACAAAAGAAGAAACAATCACTGAAGAAGTAACAGAAGAAGTTTCTGAAGAAAACAAAGACGAGAAATAAGCATAGATTCTATAATTATTTTTCATCTGAAGAGACACAACTAATTAATTAGTTGTGTCTCTTTTTTTATTTGAAAATCAAAAGCGAGAAAATAAGTTCAATAGTGAACGTGATTGATAAATAAAAAATATTTTTTTCTTAGATAGTTCAAAAAATGCTTATAGCTAAATAACTTTATAATATCAAGGTTTATCTTTGGTTTTAAAACTGTGAAAAAAATCACAAAAAACTATTTACAACTAAAATAAATTATTGTATGATACATATGTGAAATAATTAACAAACAAATGTGATACCCACTAGGAGGAAGACAATGGCTAAGACATTGGAAAAAGAACAAGTAAAAACGATCGACGTGCAAGCAATGATCGATGATCTTGCAACAAAAGCAAATGTAGCCCTAAAGGAAATGGAAGACTTTGATCAAGCGAAAGTGGACCATATCGTACATGAAATGGCAATGGCTGCCTTAGATCAACATATGCCTCTAGCAAAAATGGCAGTTGAAGAAACTGGTCGTGGTATTTATGAAGATAAAGCAATTAAAAATATGTATGCTTCAGAGTATATTTGGAATAGCATTAAACATGATAAAACAGTTGGTGTAATTAATGAGGACGTTCAAAAAGGATTAATCGAAATTGCTGAACCAGTCGGAGTTGTTTGTGGTGTAACACCAACGACTAACCCAACTTCAACAACGATTTTCAAATCAATGATTGCATTGAAAACAAGAAATCCAATCGTGTTTGCTTTCCATCCAAGTGCACAAAAATCTTCTGCAGAAGCAGCACGTGTTGTTCGTGATGCGGCAATCGCAGCTGGTGCACCAGAAAACTGTATCCAATGGATCGAGCATCCATCAATTGATGCAACTTCAATGTTGATGAACCATCCTGGAATTGCAATTGTTTTAGCAACAGGTGGAGCAGGAATGGTTAAATCTGCTTATTCAACTGGGAAACCAGCTTTAGGAGTTGGACCAGGTAACGTGCCAGCATACATTGAAAAAACAGCAAAAGTAAAACGTGCAGTGAACGATTTGATCGTATCAAAAACATTTGATAACGGAATGATTTGTGCGTCTGAACAAGCAGTAATTGTTGATAAAGAAATTTATGCAGCTGTAAAAGCAGAATTTCAAGCGCATCAAGTGTACTTCGTAAAACCAAGCGAACTAGCAAAATTAGAAGATGCAGTGATGAATGAAGGTAAGTATGCTGTTAACCCAGCAATCGTTGGACATTCAGCAATGGAAATTGCTAAATTAGCAGGTATCAAAGTACCAGAAGGAACAAAAATGTTAATTGCTGAATTAGAAGGTGTAGGTGCTGATTACCCACTTTCACGTGAAAAATTATCACCAGTTTTAGCAATGGTTAAAGCAAACAATACAGACCATGCATTTGAATTATGTGAAGGTATGTTAAATCTTGGTGGACTAGGACATACAGCTGTTATTCATTCAGAAAATGAAGATTTACACGTGAAATTTGGTTTACGAATGAAAGCTTGTCGTATTCTAGTTAACACACCATCAGCTGAAGGCGGAATTGGTAATATCTACAATGAAATGATTCCTTCATTAACTTTAGGTTGTGGTTCTTATGGTAAAAATTCTGTTTCTCGTAATGTATCTGCTGTCAACTTAATCAACGTCAAAACTGTAGCGAAACGGAGAAATAACATGCAATGGTTCAAATTACCACCAAAAATCTTCTTTGAAAAGAATTCATTACTTTACTTAGAAAAAATGGAAAATGTTGAACGTGTCATGATCGTTTGTGACCCAGGAATGGTCCAATTTGGTTACTGTGATACAGTTCGTGAAGTACTTGCTCGCCGTAAAAACGACGTAAAAATTGAAGTTTTCTCTGATGTTGAGCCAAACCCTTCAACAGATACTGTTTACGCTGGAACAAAACTAATGGCTGATTTTAAACCTGATACAGTAATCGCATTAGGTGGTGGATCTGCAATGGATGCTGCCAAAGGAATGTGGATGTTCTATGAACACCCAGATACTTCTTTCTTTGGAGCAAAACAAAAATTCTTGGATATTCGTAAACGTACGTACAAAATTGCAAAACCTGAAAAAACTCAATTTGTATGTATTCCAACAACTTCAGGAACAGGTTCAGAAGTAACGCCATTTGCAGTTATCACTGATAGCGACACACATGTTAAGTACCCATTAGCAGACTATGCATTAACACCAGATGTTGCAATTGTTGATCCACAATTTGTTATGTCAGTTCCTGCCTCTGTAACTGCAGATACTGGTATGGATGTCTTGACTCACGCAATTGAATCATATGTATCTGTCATGGCATCTGATTACACTCGTGGTTTAAGTTTGCAAGCAATCAAGTTAGTCTTTGATTATTTAGAAAAATCAGTAAAAACACCTGATATGGAATCACGTGAAAAAATGCATAATGCGTCAACGATGGCTGGTATGGCGTTTGCAAATGCGTTCCTAGGAATTTGTCATTCAATCGCCCACAAAATTGGTGGAGAATATGGTATTCCTCATGGACGTACAAATGCAATCTTGTTACCACACATTATTCGTTACAATGCGAAAGATCCACAAAAACACGCAATGTTCCCTAAATATGACTACTTCCGTGCAGATACAGATTATGCAGATATTGCTAAATTCTTAGGTCTAAAAGGCGAAACAACTGCTGAATTAGTAGATGCATTAGCAAAAGCTGTTTATGAATTAGGTCAAAACGTAGGTATCGATATGAACTTGAAAGCACAAGGTGTGACACAAGAAACACTTGATACAACAGTTGATCGTATGGCTGAATTAGCTTACGAAGACCAATGTACAACTGCTAATCCAAAAGAACCATTAATTAGTGAATTAAAACAAATCATTATTGATGCTTACAAAGCTTAATAATTACCACTAGTTAGCGTACGGCTGGCAGCTGTTCGCTACATGAATCCCCCACACAAATTTCCGCTCAAATTTGTGTGGGGGATTTAAAATCATATTGATTCATATAAGTTTGTCTGGATGATTCTCTCATTCAGACAATTTTTTTATGTAAAGATAAAAATATGTGTTCCAATATGTACCTTTAGAATTACTTTGAAAAAATCCTTGTCTAACAAAAAAGAGAGAAACATTTCAAGGATCACTTAGCTATAAATTATTAGGATATGTAAAAATTTAAAACATAAGAGCAATTTTAGATATTTTTTCTCAATTAGAAATCGCAGATGAAAAATTATAGGAAGACTTTGCTCGAACGCCGATTAACCAAAAATGGTGGACGTATATGGCTCCTTTTATGGAAACCAATGACGAGGATTCGCCTGTGGCACAAGAACTAACTCCTGTATTTGAAGTTTGAATCAGTCGTACTATTAAAATCAAAAGTTTTCCGTTATAATTTTCCTATAAAGAAACGGGAGTGTGCAATATGGAAAATAAAAAACCTTACGGAACTGTTTTGATTAAGGCATCAACTATTTTAGATTACTTAGCAGAAGCGCCAGATTCTTCATTACAAGCAATTGCTAAAGGCACGGGAATGACTGCTTCAACTGCTTTAAAAATTTTAGATACATTAACTTTAATAGGATATACAAATAAAAACTCGGAGAAAAATTATCGTTTAGGTAGTAAATTTATCCGTTATGCGAACAAAAGTATTGAGGAACAAGATTTAGTGGAAGCAACGCGTCCGTATCTTGAACAACTCCAAGACACGATTGATGAAACCATTCATCTAGGAATTTTAAATAATGAAGAAATTTTATATGTCAATAAACTAGAAGCGAAAAACCAAACGATCCGAATGTCGTCCAAAATCGGTGTGACTAGACCACTCTATAGTTCTGCTATGGGAAAAGCTGTATTAGCTGAGTTTGATGAGAACCAATATGATACATACTTAACGAAACATCCGCTAGTTCCATTTACTGAATACACGATTACTAATCCACTGCGTTTAAAAAGCGAGATTGAAAAAGTACAGCAGTCCAAAATTGCTTACGATGATGAAGAAATGGAACAAGATATTTTTTGTATCGGTGCAGCTATTGTCAAAAATAATGAAATTATTGGTGCATTTAGTATCAGTATGCCTAAATATCGTTTAACAGGCGAAATTAAAAATCAAATTGTTGCAGCAGTAAAGCAAACGAAACAAAAAATAGAAGAAACATTAACAAAAAAATGAAAAAGCGTTTGCATTTTTTCTTTTCTCCTTTATAATACGAGTATAGATTTCCAAATTATAAAACTTAATTTCTAAATAGGAAATAAGGGGTGGAGAAAATGAAAAAAATTGAAATTTTATCTCGATTGAAAAATGCTGGTGTGATTGCTGTAGTTCGTGGAAAAACGAGTGAAGAAGCACTGAATGCTTGTCATGCAATTATCAAAGGTGGCTTAACGGGCATCGAACTTACGTTTACCGTGCCACAAGCTGACCAAGTAATCAAAGAACTTTTAGCAACTTATCAAGAACGAGAAGAGATTGTCATTGGTGCTGGAACAGTGTTAGATGCGGTTACTGCTCGTTTAGCAATTTTAGCTGGTGCAGAATATATTGTGAGCCCATGTTTTGATAAAGAAACAGCAGAGCTATGTAATTTGTACCAAGTACCTTATTTACCAGGTTGTATGACGATTGATGAAATCAAAACAGCACTGAAGAGTGGGGTTGATATTGTGAAATTATTTCCTGGCAGTGCATTTGGTCCAAGTATTGTTTCCGCATTCAAAGCACCTATGCCACAAGTCAACATTATGCCAACTGGTGGTGTAAGCTTAGAAAATATGCAGGATTGGTTTGATGCAGGTGTGGTAACTGTTGGTGTGGGTGGCAATTTACTTGCGCCGGCTGCTACAGGTGATTTTGAGAAAGTGACAGAAGTAGCTAAGCAGTACGCGGCGAAAATGAAAGAAATCGCGGGGTAATTCATGATGGGAAAAGTGGTAACTCTTGGAGAAATCATGTTGCGATTATCTACAACTCAAGGAACGCGTATCATTAAAAGTGAGCAGTTCAGAGCTGATTATGGTGGCGGTGAAGCTAATGTCGCTATTTCATTAGCAAACTATGGACATGAAACTATTTTTGCTAGTAAAGTTCCGACTCATGCATTAGGCGATGCAGTTCAGAAACATCTTCAAAGTTATGGGGTGTCAACTAATTACTTGTTACGCGGTGGTAAGCGATTAGGGACATATTACATGGAGGCTGGGGTTGGAGAACGAGCGGCCTCGGTAATTTATGATCGAGCAGGTTCCAGCTTTGCGACAATGACGGAAATCGAATGGTCATTAGAAAATTTATTTGAAGGCGTTGACATCTTTCATGTTTCTGGAATCACACCTGCTTTGTCTAGCGAATGGCAGCAGATGACAAAAAAATTGATGGAAGCTGCGAAAGAATCAGGCTGTTTGATTAGTTTTGACATCAATTATCGCGGGAAACTATGGACACAAGCAGAAGCAAGCCGAGTAATCAAGCAATTGTTACCTTTAGTAGACATTTGTTCAGCTGGAGAAATGGATGCGCTTTACTTGTTGGGAGTAGATAAAGCACCAGAAGAAGAAACAGAATCCCTGATTTATTATTATCAAAAAATGCAAGAGAAATTTCCCATGATTAAAGCATTCTATTCAACCAAAAGAAAAGTTTATTCAGCTAGCGCAAATCAATTAGTGGGAACCTTATGGATGGATGAAACTTATTTTGAATCACAAGTTCATGAAATCGAACCGATCGTTGATCGTGTTGGAGGTGGTGATGCTTTTGCTGGCGGAATACTACATGGTATGTTAACGGACATGCCGCCGCAGGAAATAATCAACTTTGCGACAGCTGCGTCCGCGTTAAAACATACGGTTCATGGTGATTGCAATCAATTCAGTCAAGAAGAAGTCACACAATTTTTAACCTGTGGCTCTGGAAAAATTATACGATAGGGAGAGTATTTATTATGCAAGAAATGAAAACACGTTATACACATAGTCCGGAAGATATCCGTCATTATTCAACTGAACAATTAAGAAATGAATTTTTAGTTGAAAAAGTATTTGTTCCTGGAGAAATTCGTTTAACTTATACTCACAATGATCGCATGATCTTTGGCGGAGTGACGCCTACAACAACTACTTTAGAAGTCAAATTAGATAAAGAACTCGGCGTTGACTATTTCTTAGAACGTCGTGAACTAGGTGTCATCAATATTGGTGGTCCAGGTTTTATTGAAATTGATGGACAAAAAGAACCAATGCAAAAACAAGATGGCTACTATATTGGGAAAGAAACGAAAGAAGTGATTTTTTCTTCAGAAGATGCTGAAAACCCAGCAAAATTTTATTTGAGTAGCGCACCAGCCCACCATAAATATCCAAATGTAAAAATTAGTATCGACCAAATCAAGCCAATGGAAACTGGTGAAGGTGTTACCTTGAATGAACGAAAAATTTATCAGTACATTCACCCAAATGTTTGCGAAAGTTGTCAACTTCAAATGGGTTATACAATTTTAGAGCCAGGTAGTGCTTGGAATACCATGCCTTGTCATACGCATGAACGTCGAATGGAAGCTTATGTTTATTTTGATTATGCAAATGAAGACACGCGTGTATTCCATATGATGGGTAAACCAGATGAAACAAAACATTTAGTGGTTGCGAATGAACAAGCAATCATTTCACCAAGTTGGTCAATCCATTCAGGTGTTGGTACAAGTAATTATTCATTTATTTGGGCAATGTGTGGCGAAAATATCACTTATACGGACATGGATATGGTTCAAATGGATCAATTAAAATAAACCAATATAAAGGAGAATCATTATGGATTTTACAATGGATAATTTTCGATTAGATGGAAAAGTTGCACTTGTTACAGGTGCAGTTTATGGGATTGGTTTTGAAATTGCCCGTTCATTAGCATCTGCAGGCGCAACAATCGTTTTTAATAATTTGACGCAAGAATCTGTCGATGAAGGAATCAAACACTATCAAGAAGCTGGTATTGAAGCAAAAGGATATGTTTGTGATGTGACGGATGAAGAAGCTGTTCAAGCGATGACTAAGCAAATCAAAGAAGAGGTTGGCTCGGTAGATATTTTGGTGAACAATGCCGGAATCATCAAACGGACACCAATGATCGAAATGAGTGCTGCTGATTTCCGTCAAGTCATTGATGTTGATTTGAATGCACCATTTATCGTAGCAAAGGCCGTTATCCCAGATATGATTGAAAAGGGTGGCGGAAAAATTATCAATATTTGTTCGATGATGAGTGAGTTAGGTCGTGAAACAGTTAGTGCCTATGCTGCTGCAAAAGGCGGCTTGAAGATGCTAACAAAGAACATTGCTTCTGAGTATGGACAATACAACATTCAATGTAATGGCATTGGCCCTGGATATATTGCGACGCCACAAACAGCACCTCTGAGAGAGCAACAAGAAAATGGTGAACGCCATCCGTTCGATCAATTTATCGTAGGAAGAACACCAGCTGCGCGTTGGGGTGAACCAAGTGATTTAGCTGGACCAGCAATTTTCCTTGCTTCAGGTGCTTCAGATTTTGTTAATGGACACATCCTGTATGTTGATGGCGGTATTTTGGCATACATTGGAAAGCAACCATAGGAAAATAGTCGTGAGATAAAAGAGTATTTCCTTCAATATAAACAAAAAAGTGACTGGGACATTAATCAAAATGATTATGTCCCAGTCACTTTTTTTAGCAACAGTTAGTTTCGTCTGCCATATTTTACTAAGGATATTTCTCTGGCTTCACACCAATCTTTAACAGCACCAGAAAAAATAAGTGATTGATATTTTAACTCATTTGTTGTTCTAGCACCAACTAAAGTATAGAGCAAACGTAGTTCTTCTTGCCATTGTTTAATCAATAAAATCGTTTCTTCTACGCCATGATTCATTAGATGTGTTAAAACTGTACCAGAAGTACCAACGGCTTGAGCCCCTAAGCAAAGAGCTTTGAAAATATCATAGGCAGAACGTATACCACCAGAGGCAAGGATATCAACAGTGGCATTTGCTTCATGTGCCTCGAGTAATGAGGTGACGGTTGATTGTCCCCAATCAGCGAGATAAGTTAATTCACGCTTTTCTCGGCGCGCATTTTCAATCTGAGTAAAGCTAGTCCCACCACGTCCACTGACATCAATTGTTTTGACGCCAATTTGTGCAAGTTGCTCAATTGTTTCACGTGTCATGCCAAAACCGACTTCTTTTACGATTAAAGGTACAGCAATTGTTTGTTGGATTTCTTGAATCAATTCCAACCAGTTTGAAAAATCACGGTCACCTTCAGGCATAACTAACTCTTGTGGGGCGTTGAGATGAATTTGTAAAGCATCTGCATGGAACAATTGAATAGCTTCTTGGGCTTTTTCAACAGAAGTTCCAGCACCGATATTAGCAAGAATCTTTCCTTCAGGGTATTCTTCACGCATCACGGTATAACTGTCAGCTAAGCTGGAATCTTTCAAAGCAGCACTCACTGAACCTGTTGCGATCATCAAATCAGTTTCGCGTGCAACAATTGCAAGGTCACGATTGATTTTTTTTGTTTTTTCACTGCCACCAGTGATAGCGTTGATATAAAACGGACTGGTCAACGTAAAGCCAGCAACAGTCGTCGATAAGTCGACATCAGTTGTTGCTAGCTGGGGCAACGCATTATGAATGAGGTGAACAGCGTCAAATTCATTTTTTTGCTTATTGTGAAAAGCCTTGGCTAATGAAACATGTTCGTCTTTTCGATTCATGATTGATCCTTTCTGCGATAACTATAAACATGAAGTGGAAGTGGTGTGATTTCTGCATTTTCCCATGCACTCATGAGAGGTAAGATGCCGGATTTTTGATCCACGATCACGATTCCACAATCACCACCGCCAGCACCAGAAGACTTAGCGGCTCCTTCATATTCTTCTGCTAAGTTACACAATTCATTTAACGCAGGTGTTTCGATGACCACACCGGTAACGGTAGATAGGTTGCGTAGCAATTGGCGATTTTGCCGAATTTGTTTTTGAATCAGAGCCACATCATCTTGTTTGAATCCTTGAATCATTTGATTGACACAATTTTCACTATTTCTAAGAAATGTTTCGTAAGCCGTTTTTTTATCTTCTCGTGAACGATGGACTTGGTCAACTAAATCAGAAGTAGAAGCTGGACTACCTGTCCAACCAATAAGCAATCGTAAATCTTTTGGTGCCTCAAGGGGCTCAATCGAAAGTCCTGGCCAATCCATTGCAAGTAACTCACTAATTGTCTGCTGTTTTTCTTGTTGCTGAACCCAACGATGATCAAAAGTAGAAAAAGCAATCCAACCACCATAACAACTAGCGGCAATATCTCCGCAAGAACCGTTGTCTTGAACAGCTAGATTTGCTAAAGCAGCAATTTTGAAAATTTCTAACTGGCTTAGGTGCAAATCATAAAAAATATTTAATGCTTTAACAGTTGCGACCGTAACAGCACCGCTTGAACCAAGACCATATTTTCGGCCATTTGAACTATCTAGCTCGCTGGTTACCTTCAAGTCATAAAAAGAAAGCAAACTATTTTTTTCTTGTGCGTATTTTTCAGTTAACCGAATTGCTGCCAGAATGTAGTGAAATGGATTTTCTCGAATATCTAAAACTAATTCACCATTTCTTCTAGTCCAACGAATCGGCATCTCACTATATTGTGCAGACTGGATACTTCCCACTTTTCTAGCCGCTTCGACTGTTACCGTGACAAATTGGTCAACCGCCACGATGATGGCAGGGTGCCCAGTTTCTACAACTGCATATTCACCAGCAATGTAAAGCTTTCCTGGTGCAGATACTTCAATCATAAAAATCTCCCTTTACTTGATAATCGTAATTCCAGAACCTGCTTGGGCTGAAACTACTTGTTTTTCACTAAATAAATGATTACAAGCTGTTTTAACTGCAGCTAAATGTTTTTTCTCGACTAAAATTTTTACATTTGGTCCAGCATCCATTGTAAAGTAACACGGAACGCCTTGCTTTCTCAAATCACGGACTGCTTGCATTGCTTTTAAACTATCAGGAGACCAGTAAGTAAACGGTGGGTTCGCTGCTAGTGTAGTGCCATGCATCTTTAATGCGTTTCGTTCCATTGTTTCCCCTAAAGATTGAAAATTTTTGTCAGTAATGGCTTGCTTTAACTGCGCTAAATCTGCATCTAGGGAGTCAAGCCAGCCTTGATAAAAGCTTGAAGTTTCAACTGTGCGACGCATGCCATCACGACTAGAAACGTCTTTTTGCTGATCGTTTAGTAATAAAAAGACCATGGCTAAATCATCTTCAAAATGATCGGAAGGGATTTGCTTTGCGTAGGAGGTAAAATCGTCAACCCCTTTTTCCCATTCCACAAATCCGCCGTAAATACTACGACACGCTGAACCAGAGCCCCGACGAGCTAATCGAGATAATCCTGCGTTATCTAAGCCTAATTGAAGTGCCTCATTACAAGCACCAGCTAATGCAGCTAAGCCACTTGCGGAGGAAGCAAGTCCAGCAGCTGTAGGAACAAAATTTTGACTGATAACTTGCGCATTGAGCGTTGTTTGGCCTTTTTCTCGTACAAGATCAAGAAAAGTGCTGATTTTTTTCGTTGCTTTTTCGTCTTGTTGCTCACCATCCAAATAAAATTTATCCTTAGTAAAAGTATCAGAGAAGATGACTTCTGTTTCGGTGTAAAAAGCATCTAGTGTAAGAGATAAACTATTATTCATTGGTAAAATGAATTCCTCATCTTTTTTCCCCCAATACTTGATGAGTGCAATATTCGTGTAAGCACGAGCTTTTCCTTTAAACATGGGTATGTACTCCTAATCCTTGAATCCAAGTAGCTACAGCACCGGCATCTTCCAGAGCTGTACAAATCGCTTGGGCTTCTGTTTTTGTTTTGGCAAGAGCGAGCATACAACCACCGCGTCCGCCTCCAGTTAATTTCGCTCCTAGAGCACCAGCATCTAACGCTGTTTCAATCAATAGGTCTAGAAAATGATTACTGATTGTTAATTCTCTTAATGTAACTTGTGCCTGATTCATGACTTGCGCTAAATTTTCGGGATTGTTTTGGATGATTGCTTGTTTTGCTTTTTGTGTGAGTTGTCCTAATTGTTGAATTTTTTGTCCAGTCTTGTGTGAGTCTTTTTCAAATAAATGAGCGACGTCTTTAACAGCTTCCCGCGTTTGTCCTTTGATCCCAGTATCAGCAACAATCAAAAAAGCATCCAAGTTGATTGTGAAATACTCGAAAGGTTGCCCTTTGATAAAATAGATTGGGTTATGACTACTTGTAGCGGCAGCATCGATTCCACTTGGGTTGCCATGAGCAATTTTTTCAGAAATCTGAACATAGCTTAACAATGTTTCATGTGCTAGTGAAAGTGAAAGATAATCATAAAAGGCGCGTGTGATTGCTACTGCAACAGCAGCGCTAGAACCCATTCCGCGTTCAGCAGGAATGGTACTTTCAATGGTGAGGCTGACTGATTCCTTGACACCATGATCCTGTTTTAAATGTGTGACTAAAGCTTTGATATTTTTGAGTGCTTGTGGTGCATGAATCAACTTTCCTACATAATAGGCTGAAAACAATTGATCTTGGGTAACATCTTCAGTTAACGTTTCAAATTTTGCAGTGACTTTCGTTGCATAAAATGGAAAGGCAATTGCTGGTTCGCCGTATACAACGGCATGTTCACCCATCAAGATAATTTTTCCGCTTGATTCCCCTTGGCCATAGTTTGCCATAACTTAACTCCTTTTCCTCACATAACAGTAACTTTTAGACAAAAAATAAAGCGCCCTAAATAGTTGCGCTACTCAACGAGAATTTGGTTTGATGATGTGAAAAAGAGCAAACCAAAAATCATTTCCTCCCTATTTTACTAAATCCGCTCAATAAGTAAAACCAAGAATGCGTTTTCTGTCAAAAAATCACTGTTTTCTTAAGAATTTTTTTGAGTTTTTTTTCGAAGGGCGTTCAATAAATTCCATTTGACACTACTAGATATTGGGGGTATATTTAGAAAGATTGAAAAACACATACAATATTTAGTAATGAAGTGAGTTGGAGGTAAATGAGCGTGATCGTTTTAGCTGGTACAATTGGTGCAGGAAAGTCAAGTTTAACAGAAATGATAGCTGAAGAATTTAATAGTCAGGCTTTTTATGAATCAATTGATGATAATGAAGTGTTACCTTTGTTTTATGCTAACCCTGAGCAATATGCTTTTTTATTACAAATTTATTTTTTAAATAAACGTTTTGCAAGTATTAAACAAGCAATGAAAGATGATAACAACGTTTTGGACCGTTCAATCTATGAAGATTCTTTATTATTCCATTTGAATGCAGATTTAGGAAGAGCGACAGAAACAGAAGTGCGTGTCTATGATGAATTACTAGAAAATATGATGGAAGAGCTACCTTATGCAGCCCACAAAAAAAATCCTGATTTACTGATTCATATTCGAGTTTCTTTTGATACAATGTTGGAACGAATCGAGAAACGTGGTCGTTCATATGAGCAATTATCTTTTGACCCATCGTTATATGATTATTATCAAGAATTGAATCGTCGTTATGATCAATGGTACGAAAACTACAATGAAAGTCCTAAAATTCAAATTGATGGAGATCGCTACAATTTTGTCGAAGATCCACAAGCAAAAGATGAAGTGGTCCGAATCGTGAAAGAAAAATTAGCCGAAATCCGTCAAGAACAATTTGTATATTAAATAAATACTATTCAAGCAATGGCTTTTACCTTGTTTGAATAGTTTTTTTCTTTATACTGTTAAGAGAAAGTGTTATGAGGAGGTCAATAATGAGTAATAAACGTTTTTTTAATTCTGACCAAAATTTTTGGCTAAATATTCAACGTGACAATGTTATTGGTGTTAAAAACTTAAAAGAAGAGTATAAATTAAGCGACGAGATGCTAACTTACTCTCTCGATAAAAACGAACGCGCACGGGTAGAATATGATGTGCTTGATGAGGCAATGCTTCTTGTCTACAATGTTCCTCACCAAAGGAAAAGTGAAAATCATTATGAAACAACACCGATGGCCTTTATTTTGAAAGAGAACGGTATTTTTACATTTACTACAGAAAATACTGGTTATGTAGTACGTCTCATGGAATCATTGCTACAACGCACACCTAACATGAGTGTCTATAGCTTGCTATTTCAAACTTTATTTTTGATTTCAGATTCCTTTTTCCCATTAGTTGAAGAAGTGAATAGCGAGCGACAACGCTTAAATCAAAAGTTACGAGAAAAAACAAGTAATCAAAACTTATTGCAATTATCTGACTTAGAAATCGGACTAGTTTATTTAGTCACAGGGACAAAACAAAATGCTGTGTTGATTGAGCAGATAAAAGCTTTAGCTATTTATCGTAAAATGTCTGAAGGCGAAAAGGAACAATTGGATGACGCATTGATTGAAGCCAAGCAGGCAGTCGAGATGACGAATCTGGCATCACAAATTTTAGACCAGTTATCTGGAACTTATAATAACTTGTTGAATAACAACCTAAATGACACGATGAAATTCTTAACTGTCTGGTCATTATTGTTGACCGTTCCGACGATCGTCACTGGTTTTTTTGGAATGAACTTACAGTTACCATTTACTCACTCTGTGTTTGGTTGGGGAATTGCGCTGGTCATCAGTCTGATTTTATCCGTTTGGATGTTAATTGCTTTATGGCGCCGAATTAAATAAATTATTCTTCAATGATAAGTCCCAAACTAGCTGCGATGACTAAAGCTTGTTCTTGGTCGACTGATAAACCAGAGAGATTTTCTAGAGAAAGTGCAATTTTAGTAAAGTCATTTGTTCTAAAATCCAATGCTTTTAGAGGTGTACGGAACCAATTAGATCCCGTAAGCTGATTGTTGAGCAGGGATAAGTTTTTCCATCGAACTTCATAAAATTCGGTGTCTTCTAGTTGACAGTCAGAAAAGCGGACAGTTTTCAAATTCGTGTTGCTGAAAGAGGCCATCGAAGCTAAACATTCATTGAATGAGCAATCACGAAGATAGCCTTCCGCAAAATTTGTTCCGGTTAACTTGCATTGTTGAAAAGTTACTTGGTGAAAACTGGCACCAATCCATTCTAAATTGGAAAAATCACAGTGGTCGAAAATGACATTGCTACATTCAAAACTTTCCAAAATAGTTTTTTGCATGGTTAATTTTTGAATGTGGCTGTCTCTTATAATCAAATTTTTTGCGGATAAATAACTTTGGTCGCTATCTTTGACTAAAAGATTTGAAAAGAGTTCTTCATCTTCTAAATAAAAGTCGCCTTCCTCTAGGTGAGATAAGATAGGTGCAATAGGATCATTCTTTTTCATAGGTTGCCTCCAAATTATTTTCTTATCTTAAAGATAAATAAAATAAAGAGAAAATGCTAGGATATCTTTTTAAAATAGGTCCTTTATTTTAGATAAAGAGTTGACATGTTCAAGTAAATTTGATAAACTAGTGAAGTTGAGAAATAAAAGCAGAAGCACGCGCTTCTCGCCTTAGTTGATATAGTCGCTGGGCTAGATAGTTTTCGCCGATTCTTTAGGTGGATTATGCGCGGGTTCTGATAAAAAGAACTCGTTTTTTTATTACCGAAAATTCGGTAAGCTTTTCTTTCTCTCATAATATTTGGAGGTGAATGACCATAGCAAAGGATATGATGGTTAACGACGGCATTCGTGCACGAGAATTACGATTGATCGGTTCAGAAGGCGAGCAGTTAGGTGTTAAAACAAAAGCAGAAGCATTACAGATTGCTGAACAAGCAAACTTGGATCTTGTGTTAGTTGCCCCAGGTGCGAAACCACCAGTTGCGCGAATCATGGATTACGGGAAATTCCGTTTTGAACAACAGAAAAAAGACCGTGAAGCGCGTAAAAAACAAAAAGTGATCAATGTTAAAGAGGTACGTTTAAGTCCGACAATTGACGTAAATGACTTCAATACAAAACTTCGTAATGCACGTAAGTTCTTAGAAAAAGGCGATAAAGTGAAAGCTTCTATCCGTTTTAAAGGCCGTGCCATTACCCATAAAGAGATTGGTCAAAAAGTCTTAAATCGCTTAGCTGAAGAAACTGCTGATATTGCAACAGTGGAACAAAAAGCGAAAATGGACGGACGCAGCATGTTCTTGACGCTGGCACCGAAAAACGACAGTAAGTAATTTGAATGACTAACTGATTGTTGAACAGTCAATGGTCGGATAACGAAAGATTTTGAGGAGGAAATATAGTCATGCCAAAACAAAAAACACACCGCGGATCAGCAAAACGATTCAAACGTACTGGTAAAGGCGGATTGAAACGTTACCGCGCGTTTACAAGTCACCGTTTCCACGGCAAAACAAAAAAACAACGCCGTCAATTGCGTAAAGCACGTATGGTTGCTAGTGGCGATTTTAAACGTATCCGTCAACAACTAGCAAAAATGAAATAAGCAACGCAAATTTAGAAAAATTTCAATGAGAAGATTTATTTTTAGGAGGAATTAAACATGGCACGTGTTAAAGGTGGAACAGTAACTCGTAAACGTCGTAAAAAAATGCTAAAATTAGCAAAAGGTTACTACGGTTCAAAACACACTTTATTTAAAACAGCAAAAGAACAAGTAATGAATTCATACAACTACGCATATCGCGATCGTCGTCAAAAGAAACGCGACTTCCGCAAATTATGGATTGCTCGTATCAACGCAGCAGCTCGTATGAATGGCTTAAGCTACTCAAAATTAATGCACGGTTTGAAATTGGCTGAAATCGACATCAACCGTAAAATGTTAGCTGACCTTGCTGTTAACGATGCAGCAGCTTTTACTGCATTAGCTGACCAAGCAAAAGACGCTTTAGCTAAATAATTCAGATTTTCGTTAAGATTTATTGATGAAATTCTAGTTAAATAACTAAGTTGAAAATCAATTTAGGCAGATACTGCTTAAATTGATTTTTTTTTGTATTTTTTTACCAATTAATGTGAATTGTTATTTTTACATAACCGTTAAGCTGTGTAAAAATTGTGGGAAAGTATCAGTCGATATGTTCTTACAGTCAAGCAATCTATTTACAGAAAACAAAAAATTATTTATTATGTAAATAAACGGTTAACAGGTTAAGGGAGAATAAAATGGCATCCAAGTACGAAACAATCAAACAGGATATTATCAAGAAAATTGAATCAGGAGAATTTAGTGCAGGTGAAAAAATTTACTCCGAAGGTGATTTAAAAAAAATCTATAGTGTCAGTAACACAACGGTTGTAAAAGCACTAAATGATTTGGTAAATGAGGGTTACTTGATTCGTCGCCAAGGAGAAGGAACCTTTGTTAGAAAAAATTTGAAACACAGAAAGGTCTTTTTTTCTGAACAGCTTTCTTTATCAAATGATGCTAAGAAAAAATCAGTTGAAAAAACAATCACCTTGAATTTTGGTCAAGTGAAGGACAAGTTTATCGCACAACAATTAGGGGATAAAACGGGGCAAAGATCGTTAGTGAAAATAAGCCAAATTGCACTGACTAATGGTCGTCCATGGAAAATACAAAACCGTTATCTTTTCCGAGATAAATTAGCAAAAGATTCTTTGGAACGCTGGGTCAATGGCGCAAGCCTGTCAGAAGAACTTGGACTGGTTGGGCACATGTCGAATCTTCCGATGTCGATGGAAGTTCGAACAATTTTATTAAGAGAAGGAATGGAAGAACTTGAACCACTAAAACTGATTGAGAAACGTTTTGGTGAAGAGGAGAGCTATTCGTTATTTGATATTAGACGTTTGATTTCAGGAAAGGATGGCGTACCGATTGAGTACAGTCGAAGCTTTATTCATCCAGATTTTTATCAAATTGAAATTGTTGGGGAATAACTTTTTATTTTTAAAATAGTTAAATGACTCAAGCACTGAGAAGTTAACAATCTTCTTCAGTGCTTTTTTGTGTATCAAAAAATAAAATACGTAAACTATTTTTAGTTTCAAAAAAAGAAAGGGTTTACAAAAAATGAAAAATAAGCTAAGATATTTTTACACCGGTTAACACGTTAAGTGATGGAGGGATTTTTTTGAAAGAAAAAAAGAAAGAAAAGTTATTGTCTAGTGAGAGATACTTTGGTCAAGGGTTACTTTCGGAAGAAGTGATTGATCAAGCGATAGCTGATGCGGTGAAAAAAGTTAAAAAAAATATTTTTCAATTGAAGGACCAGTATCCTACACCAGCGACTAAAAATAATTCATATATGCCAATGGCTAATACGGAATGGACAAATGGTTTTTGGACAGGTATTCTCTGGCTTTGCTATGAGGTCACGCAAGATGAAGACTTTAAAAAAATTGCAGAAAAAAATGTTCAAAGTTTTATTCATCGAATGGATCAGGATATTGAAATTGATCATCATGATTTAGGTTTCCTGTATAGCCTATCTTGTGTGAGTGCCTACAAACTTGTAGGTGATGAGCAAGCAAAGCAAGTGTCTTTAAAGGCGGCAGAAAAATTATTGTCACGTTACCAAGAAAAAGGTCAATTTATTCAAGCTTGGGGAGAGCTAGGGAAACAAGATAATTATCGCTTGATTGTCGACTGCCTTTTAAATATTCCCTTACTTTTTTGGGCGACAGAAGTTACTGAAGATAAAAAGTATCGTGAAGTTGCAGTCAGACACTATCATACGACCATTGAACACGCGATTCGTGAAGATTCTTCTGCCTATCATACGTTCTTTTTTGATACGAAAGAAGGACTACCTTTGTATGGAAAAACACGTCAAGGCTATTCAGATTCGTCGAGTTGGGCACGTGGACAATCTTGGTTAATTTATGGAATTGCACTTTTTCGTTCATATTGTTCGAATGAACAGAATACTGAATTATTTGAAGCAGTCACAAATTATTTCTTAAATCGGCTACCAAAAGATTTCGTTAGTTATTGGGATTTGATTTTTACAGATGGATCCAATCAGCCTAGAGATACTTCTGCAACAGCCATTGCGATTTGTGGAATGAATTTGATGGATAGGTTTTTACCCGAAGCAAATCAATCCAAATTAGTTTACAAGTATGCGCAACATTCAATGCTGAAAAGTTTAATAGAACATTACACAGATTCTAAAACGGAAGGGATTACAGCTTTAATGAATGAAGGTGTGTATTCATGGCATAGTGGCAAAGGAGTAAATGAAGGGAATATTTGGGGAGATTATTTTTACTTGGAGGCTTTAGTTCGATTCAAAAAAGATTGGAAAATGTATTGGTAAAGCAAGAATAGGAGGGGAAAATATGGATAAACCAAATGTAAAAATGGTACGAGTAGATGCGCGTTTAATCCATGGACAAGGGCAATTATGGATTAAAAGTTTAGGAGTTAATTTAGTTATTTGCGCGAATGATAAGGCAGCTGAAGATAACGTACAACAAATGTTAATGAAAACAGTCTTACCTCAAGATATCAATGTCCGCTTTTGGACCATTGCACGTACTGCTGAAGTGATCTGGAAAGCAGCGCCTCATCAAACGATTTTTGTAGTTGTCGAAAATCTCCATGATGCACTAAAACTTTGTGAGTTGGGTTTTCCAATGGAACAATTAAATATTGGCAATATTCATGCTGCTGAAGGAAAAGAAAAAATTTCTCAATTTATCTATTTGGGTGAAGAAGATAAAAACGACTTGAGAAAATTGAAGAATGAACACCATGTGACGTTTACTACCAAAACTTCACCGATGTCTAATGATGGCTCTCAGCATTTAGATACATTAATGGAAAAAATTAAAAACAGTTAATTTAGAGAGGAAATAAAAAATGGAGATTACATTAGTACAAGGAATACTTATAGGATTAATTACTGCGTTTTGCTATTCTGGGCAATTATTGGGAATCTATACGAACCGAGCATTGGTCATGTCCTTTTTTGTTGGCGTTGTTTTAGGTGATATTCCGACTGCTTTGAAATTTGGGGCACTAGCTGAGCTAGCTTATATGGGATTTGGCGTAGGTGCGGGTGGAACAGTTCCGCCAAATCCAGTTGGTCCGGGAATTGTTGGAACGATTATGGCAATCACGTTGAAAGATCAAGGCGTAACCGCTGAGTCTGCGTTGGCATTGTCATTTCCATTTGCCGTTTTATTTCAATTAGTGACGACTGCATTATATACATTCTTTTCAGGAAGTGCTAAGTGGTCTAAAAATGCTATTGAAAGTGGACAATTTAAAAAATTCACGCTTATCGCTCACTCAACCTACATTGCTTTTGCTTTAGCAGGTTTTCTCATTGGGATACTTGCAGCATTAAGCCGACCTGGATTACAAGCATTTGTGGAAGCGCTACCCGAATGGCTGATTAATGGCTTCTCAGTAGCTGGCGGACTTATCCCAGCGATTGGTTTTGCAATGATTATGTCGGTTATGTTAGAAAAGAGTTTGATTCCGTATGTGTTGTTAGGCTATGTCTGTGTAGCGTATCTTGAGTTACCCACAATGGCAGTCGCGATGGTCGGTGCAGTTTTTGCACTGATTCAGTATTATGGGAAAGATAAGACACCTGTTGGGGAAAAAAGCTTAGTAGCGAATAATCAAACTTTGTTGGATGAAGAGGAGGACTTCAGTAATGGAATCTAAAAAACTTAAATTGACACAAAAAGATTATATGACGACTGCTCTTCGGTCATACTTTTTACAAAATGCGTTCAACTATACCTCTTATCAAGGTGTGAGTTATTTAAATACAATTATGCCTGCGTTAAAGAAAATCTATAAAGATGATCCAGAAAAGTTAAAAGAAACGGCCACTGCAAATTTAGAATTTTATAATACAAATCCTCAAATGGTGCCATTTATTACTAGTATGCAGTTAGCAATGTATGATAATGATCAAAGTATTTCAGATACGCGTAGTATTAAAATGGCGCTCATGGGCCCGATGTCAGGAATTGGAGATTCTATTGCTCAGTTTGGGATTGCGCCCTTATTCTCAACGTTATTTGCGGGCTTAGCCTTAGACGGCCTAGGTTTTGCTCCAATGGGCTTCTGGTTCTCAATGGTTGTAACAATGTTAGCAATTAAAATCCTCATGGGGTATCTGGGATTCAAATTAGGCACTAGTGTTATCGAAACATTAAGTGACCGAATTGGAAAAATCTCTGCTGCGGCAAATATTGTGGGGGTAACAGTAATTTCGGGTTTAGCTACATCTTTTGTAAAAGCTAATATTGCTATTCAGTATGCTAGTAAAGTGGAGTCAGGAGAAAAACAAGTAATTGCTATTCAAGACATCTTGGATAAAATTATGCCCAATATGTTAGCTGTTCTACTTACTATCCTTGTATTTTATCTGATTAAAAAGAAAAAATGGAACACGTATCAGCTATTAATACTGTTATTTGCAATTGGTATCTTGGCATCTGTATTTGGTATTTTGGCATAGATAAATTGAAGTTTCTTAAGGAAAAGGCGAGAAGTTTCCTTTTATTTTAGAAAATATTGTTTTTCTTTCGCCATAAGTTCTTCAAGTGATTAGCTATAAAAATTATTTATGTTTAGGTGGTTAAAGTTAAAAAGGAGAAGATAGTGGACTTTCAAAGAATTGAGATATACCAACAGAAATTTTTTAAAGATGATTGGGTTTCAAATTATGTTGAGCAACAGGAAAAATTTTTAGAGCCACTTTTTGATCGAGTGGATTTTTTAATGAAAGATCAAATTGTTTACACAGATGCGATGGACATGGAAGCATGCTCGACGCCTTACTCATTGAAGGACTTTGGTTGGAATAAGTTCCCAGAAGAAGATCCAGAATGGCTATTTATGTTGAGTAGACATGGGTTTATGGTAGATTTAGCGCAAGGTTATCTATTAACAAAAGAGAAGCATTTCATAGAAAAGTGGACAACGCTACTGTTGGATTTCATCACGAGCTGTGAAAGAGCTAATCCAGCGAATGAAAATAGTTGGCGTCCACTAGATACTGGGCTACGTTTAACTAACTGGATGAAGAGCCTAACTTATTTGCCTGTTGCACACCTGAAAAATACAAAAATCGAGAGAATGTTACAGAAATCAATTCAAGATCATTTGGTATTTTTAGAGAATAGTTATATTGATAAATATCGTCTGAGTAATTGGGGTGTTCTAGCAATCGGCGGTATGGCTGCGGTAGATTTGTTTTTCCCCGATTTAGTAACAGAGGAACAAAGAACGTTAATTTGGAAGCGATTAGTAGAACAACTAGATTTACAATTTTATGATGATGGGGTGCACTGGGAGCAAAGCCCACTCTATCAACATGAAGTTATCATAATGTATGCCTATTTATTACAAATTTCAGAGTATCTTGAACAACCACTCCCTATAAATTTAAGGGAAAAATTAACTCAGCCTATTCAAGCCACCTATTATCTAGCTGATAATCAAGAGATGCTTCTTCCCTTAAATGATAGCGATCATGTGGATTTTCACTACGTTTACGCTATTTATCAAAGTTTAGGCTTCTTAAAAAAGGACAAAAGGGATTCAAATCTGGCAGTACTTTGGACAGGAAGCTTGTATACTAGTTCTCCATCAGTAGCGACAAAAATGCCTCCTATTTTTGCTGGTCAAGATAGTGGAATGATGGTGTATAAAGACCAAGACATTTATTTTACGCTCTTTAACGGTCTGCATGGTAGTGGACACGGCCATGCATCTGTAGGAAGCTTTACCTTACAATTACATGGACAAGACATGATTATTGACAGTGGTCGTTATACTTATGTAAACAACAAAAAGAGGATTCAATTAAAGGAAATGGCTGCCCACAATACATTATTTATTGCTAAAGAGCCACATACCATAATTAAGGATACATGGGGATATGATAGACTACCAAAGCCGTTATTTCATAAAATCCGAGAAATTTCAGAAGGTTTTTTTGCTGAATGTGCTTGGTCTTCATGGAATAAGCAAGGATGGACAATATTTGAACGACGTTTTTTATATTTGAAAGAAATAAATTCTTTAATCATTTTGGATAACTTTTCTGGTCAAGAAAATACTGAGATAACTTCTAGCTATAATTTATCGCCGAAAGTTACTTCTCAAAAAATTAACAATCAATTTCATTTAAAAATGAACGCCCAACAGTACAAGATTCATTTTACTGAAGGACAAACGATGCAAGGAATTGCTGAAAGTTCAGAAATATATAATCAACTCACTACACATCAACGAATCGAAAATAAAATTCAGTGTCAAGAAACAGCTACCACTTGGGTAACTGTAATCAGCACCACAGACGTCGAAGTTTCTCCAATAGAAGTCAAACAGGTTGGTGAAACGAAAAAATTTGATCAAGCAATTGGCTTAAGATTGAAAAATCAAAAGGAGAAGTTTGATCTGTTTATGTTGCAAGAGGATATTGTTTGCGGAAATAAACTGCTAGTTAGTGAGTTCAACCAATTCTTTTATGGCCAAATTATTCTGATTGACCAGAATGAGCGAACAACGAGAATAAAATAGAAGAAACACAGGGGGCAGCATATGAAATTTTTAGTAACCGGACATGATGACTTTTCAATTGGATTGAAAAGTGCACTTACGATGATTGCGGGAACACTTGATGATGTAGTAATAGTTCCTTTCAAGGCAGAAGAACAACTTGAGGCTTATCGTACAAAAATTGATTCAGAATTACAGACAAATGATAGCGTCATCTGTTTTACCGATTTATTAGGAGGAACACCGTTTAAAACCTGTGTAGAATTAGCCATTTCAAAAAATCAGGTTTTTGTATTGAGTGGCACGAATTTAGGGATGTTACTTGAAGCAAGTCTGTTAAGAAAATTGGTTAAAGAACCAGCTGAATTGTGCCAGTTAGTGTTGCAGTCGGGTAAAGAGAATATCACATTGTTTAGTCAGAACAAGGATACCTTAGTAGAAGAAATTTCTGAAGCAGGAATCTAGTGTTGTTTATGGGAAATTGATTTTTAATAAACAACCTGGTGGAGTTTGTTTTGATAAATAAAAAAGCCTGCTCATTGTGAAGTGAGACCCAATAGTTAGACCACATACCGACTAGAAAATCTGGTCGGTATTTTTATTATGCTGTTATTCGTTCTCGATACTGAACTGGGCTACAGCCAAGCCTCGTCTTAATTCGACGATGGTTGTAGTAATCAATCCAATCCTCAATTGCTTTTTTTAAGCTTTCAAGACTGGTATATTCAACACCATGATACATTTCTTGCTTTAATAAACCGAAGAAGTTTTCTATCAGTGAGTTGTCCAAACAGTTTCCCTTTCGGGACATGCTTTGAAAAATATTCTTATTTGATAATGGTTTTCTATATTGCTTCAACTGGTAAGCCCAACCTTGGTCAGAGTGGAATGTCCGACGATATGGACAATCTGCGGTGTAGTCAATCGCTTCTTTTTGAGCCTCAAGAATGGCCTTTAACGTTGGTGTCTCTGAAATTCGGTAAGACAAAATTTCCCCATTAAACATATCAAGGAACGGGTTAAGGTACAGTTTTTTGATTACGATTCCCTTCGTATTGTCCCTTTCGTAATACTTAAATTCAGAGGTATCTGTAGTGATTTTTTGATGTGGAACCGATGTATAAAAACGGCGATGAATACGATTTTTCGCCACTTGTCCAACCGTTCCTTTGTAAGAACAGTACTTACGAGATTTTCGTGTGAACTTCGCGCATTTCAGTCCAAGCTTACACATCAATCGGCGGATTTTCTTTTGGTTCACTTTTAGTCCACGCTCATTCAAGACAATTTGAATCCGACGATAGCCATAATTGCCATTGTTTTCTTCGAAAATTTCTGTAATCATTTTTTCTAATGCGGCGTCTGGATTTTCACGGTCAAAGCGCTGTTGCCAATACATATACGTTGCTTTAGGAAATTTCGTCGCTTCAAGGAGAATCCCTAATCGGAACTCTTTTCGGAGTTCGTGGATGATTCGTGCGTCTCGTTCTTGAGTCGATCCGGGATAGTCATCCCTAAAGCTCGGAGCTTTTTTATGAAGGCCAGTTCTGCACGAAGCAGTTCATTCTCTCGTTCCAGTTCCTGCTCGCGCGTCAATGGTTTCTTTGGTGTTTTCATCTTCTTTTTCTTTGTCATAGACGGTCTTCCTTTCGGTTTTGGTGAAAGACCTTCCATGCCTTCGCGTAGAAATACTTGATGCCAGTGCTGGAGTAGGTCTCCAGATGGCAATCCATAGTTCAACGCAACATCAAGGTAAGAGTCACCACTAGTCAAATAATAGTGTATGACATCTTGCTTGAATTGAGAAGAATAAGTTTGTTTGCCTTTCCTTCGATTTAGAGCGCTGAAGCCAAGTCGTTCAACAGTTTTTACCCATTTTTTTACAGTTGAATCTGCTGGAATATGAAAGCGACGAGCCAAGATTCCATAGCCACCTTCACCATTCTGATAAGCTTCGACGACGATTCTTTTAAACTCATAATCATATTTGACCACTAAAAAAACCCCTTAAGTTAGATTTTTGGGTCTAACTTAGGGGGCGCACTTCATTGAGCGGGCTCTTTGCTTTTTATAAGTGAGAAAAAAGCAACATCCAGTAGCTGGGAGTGTTGCTTGATGGACAGATTTAAGTATTTCTTTAGTCAGGTCGCATTTCTTGTAAAAGCTTCACACGACCACCGATTTGTTTGGCGAAAGTTTCAGATTTCTTTTTGTCTTTAAAAACGAGTAGGTTGTCAGGATTCTTTTCACGAGTGCGGCAGCCAGTTTTGTCGATATAACCATGTAATACTTTAACAACGTACATGCTCATCACCTGCTTTTTTCTTATAATTATACGAACTTGACGCCGTAAAACAAGAAAAATGCTTGATCCTTTTTTATTTTTCTTTCGCGTTGTCTAATTGTGCATAGTTTTTAAATAGTGCATCCAACTCTGGATAAAATCGGCTAAGCTTTAATAAACGCTGATTTTCCGCGGAGAGGAAACAATGTTTACTGCTGCCAATCGTGCGTAGTTTTTGATCCTCAGCACCATAAATTTGATAACTAAAATCTAAACGTGTCCCCGTATATTTTTCAATTGTTGGATAAATAATGACTGACTCGCCATAGCGAATCATTTCTTTGTATTGGCAATTGACTTCAAGAACTGGAATAATAATCCCTGTTTCTTCAATTTTTTGGTAACTAAAATCAAGATGATCAAGTAGTGCGACACGTGCTTCTTCAAACCAGCGAATATAATTGCTGTGATGAATGATTCCCATTTGATCCGTTTCATAATAAAAAGGTGTGCGCAGATATCCTGTAAATTTTTCCATAATCAAACTCCTCTTTTTATTCTGTACAAAAATGTGCCATCCATTGTGGAATGGCTTGGCTAATCAATGTCGGCAGTACGACATAGTGTGTTTGTGCTAAGTGATCACCAATGAAACTGTGTAAGTAAACGGCGGCTGCGACCGTGTGATCGTTTTGAGGAAATTGGGCAAGAAAAGCCGTAATCATTCCTGCCAAGGTATCACCAGTTCCTCCAGTTGCCATTGCGGCAGATCCAGACTGATTATAATAGATATTTTCTTTATTATAAATAGTAGTTTGGTGACTTTTAACGACAAGAATTGCACCTAATTCGTGTTGCTTCTCCTGATTCAATTGATCTGTTTGCGTAGCGATAGCAATTCCGCTTAGGCGTTGCCATTCCATTTGATGTGGTGTTAATACAGTATGTTCCGGATAAGGTAAAGAAAGTTTTGCTTTGGCAAGCAAAGTTAATGCTGAACCATCAATGACTAACCATTGCTGATTTGTTTGCACCTTCAAGACCATTTGGAGTAAGCCTAGACTGAAAGTGGAAGTACCTAATCCTGGACCAATCAATAACACATCTGCCTGTTGAATGACTGTTAGACAGGTTGCTTGATCGTACCAGTCAACAACCATTGCTTCGGGGAGCTGAACATGGAGTGGGGCATGGTTCTTCTTGTCCGTTATCACTGTGGTCAATCCAGCACCACTGTTAACTGCAGCTAAAGCACTCATGATGATTGCGCCGCCATACTGTTGATTTCCGCCAATCAACACAACTCGACCAAAAGTACCTTTGTGAGAGTGCTTAGGTCGTTTTGTAATTACCTCTCGTAACAGTTGCTCATCAAGAATCATTCAGTATCCCCTCCAATAAGTTGAATGCCTTGAGCATTCACAAAAGAACTACAAGCTGACGAAATTGTCAGACTTTTTGAACTATTTTTTTCTTGATTTTATGGTATCATAAAACACGAAGACTTAATAAGGTGGAGGATTAACTTTATGACAATTGATTGGCAAAAAGAAGTAGAAGCACGTAAAGAAGACTTACTTGAAGATTTAAAAAATTTGTTACGCGTCAACAGTGAACGCGATGATTCTAAGGTGACTGCAGATGCACCGTTTGGCCCTGGACCACGTGATGCACTAAAACACATGCTTGCTTATGGTGAACGTGATGGTTTCGTAGTGAAAAACGTTGATAATTATGCTGGGCACATTGATATGGGTGAAGGCGATGAAACGTTAGGTATCTTTGGACACATGGATGTTGTTCCTGCTGGCGACGGTTGGGATACAGATCCTTATGAACCAGTAATCAAAGATGGCAAAATTTTTGCTCGTGGTTCAAGTGATGATAAAGGACCAAGTATGGCAGCTTATTATGCAATGAAAATTATCAAAGATTTAGATTTAAAATTATCTAAAAAAGTTCGCTTTGTTGTTGGTAGTGATGAAGAAAGTGGCTGGGGCGACATGGCTTATTACTTCGAACATGAAGAAGAGCCTGATTTTGGTTTCTCACCAGATGCAGAATTTCCAATTATCAATGGTGAAAAAGGAAATGTTTCTTTAGGACTACACTTCCAAGGAAATAACGGAGGCGACTATGTCTTAAAATCTTTCACTTCTGGTTTGCGTGAAAACATGGTCCCAGGAACAGCTGAAGCAAAACTTGAAGTACCGAATGTTGATGCTGCCATCGCGATGGAAGAAGCATTCTTTAAATTTATTGAAGCAAATCCTGTTAGCGGAATGATTGAAGCGGATGAAACATTTGTATCAATCGAATTAGTCGGAAAAGGGGCTCACGGTGCAAGTCCTCAATCTGGAATCAATGCGGGAACATTCTTAGCAACATTCTTAGACACTTACGCTTTTGGTGGTGCTGCAAAACAATTTATCCATGTAGCTGCTGCTTATGTCCATGAAGATTTCTATGGTGAAAAATTAGGCGTGGCTTATGAAGATGAAAAAATGGGTAAATTAACAATGAATGCTGGGTTGTTTGCATTTAAGGCAGATGATGACAGCACACAAGCAGAAAACTTTATCAATATGAACTTCCGTTTCCCTAAAGGAGTAACTGTTGAAGGGCTAGAAATTGGCGTAGAAAAAACAGTTGGAATGGAAGGTGCCACTGTTACGCGTGGTGCACGCGTAATGGAACCACATTATGTGCCAATGGATGATCCATTGGTTGCAACGCTATTACAAGTATACGAAGATCACACTGGTGAAAAAGGCTATGAACAAATCATTGGTGGTGGAACGTATGGTCGCTTGCTAAAACGCGGTGTTGCCTATGGCGCAATGTTCCCAGGCTATACAGATACAATGCACCAAGCAAATGAATTTATGAGTCTTGATGACTTGTTCAGAGCAACTGCGATTTATGCGGATGCAATTTATCGTTTGGCTAAGTAAGAGTTGGTATGGTCATAAAAAAACAGATGCGAGACAATGTTGTCTTGCATCTGTTTTTTATTAATGATATTTATAAAATCATACGGATCGATCTTTATGATATTCATGATAGACATGGTATAAGTTCAGTTCGTATTCTTTTTTTGCATTAGACACGACAGTATCTAAAATCATACCGGTGATCAAAGAAAGCATAGCCATTGTCATTAACCCAGTACTCAAAATAGCAGAAGGAATTCGACTGATGAGACCTGTTAGCATAAATTCACGAATGACTGGTATACCAACCAAGAGTCCAAAAAGGAAAAACAGTGTGGTCCAGATACCAAAAAACAATAGAGGTTTATAGTCTTTACACATTTTGATAATCATCATGATCACTTTAAAACCATCCGAAAAAGTATTTAGCTTTGATTCGCTACCTTCTGGGCGGTCACGGTAATCAATCGGCACTTCGACCAGTTTGAATTTTTTATCCAAAGCGTGGATTGTTAACTCCGTTTCGATTTGAAAACCTGAACTCATAATTGGAAAACTCTTGACGAAAATTCGATTGAACCCACGATAGCCAGTCATAACATCTTTAATGTCTGTTTTATACAATTTTGCAATCGAGTTTTTGACTAAGTTATTACCAAAATCATGAAAAGGTCGTTTGTTTTCGTCGAAATACGTACCGTTTGATAAACGGTCGCCGATTACCATGTCAGCTTCGGCTGAACGTAATTTTTCTAATAAGCCATGAACAGCTTCGGCTGGATACGTATCATCGCCATCGACCATCATGTAATAATCAGCATCAATATCAAAAAACATTTGGCGAATCACGTTTCCTTTACCTTGGCGTGGTTCTTTTTTGACGATAGCGCCACCTTGAACGGCAAGCTCATATGTTTTATCGGTTGAATTATTATCATAGACATAAATATCTGCCTCAGGTAATTCCCGTTTAAAATCAGCAATAACTGTTGAAATCGTTGCTTCTTCATTGTAGCAGGGAATCAGTACGGCAATTTTTTCGCGTTGCTTCATGTTGCACTCTCCTTAGAATAAAAGCTAGTTTAAGAATAGCTTATTCTTTCATAGAATGCTAGTTAAGTTCATATGTGTTGCTCAAATAGTGCTAAAAAATAACCTACTATGATGTAAAGACGCCCAAAAGTCTAACTTTTTGGGGTCACTACATGATTTTAGTGGGTTATTTTTTGCTTTTATTTAGTTTAGAAAACTGACGTTGTGGATTCATACTTCTCTCGGGAAATATCTAACACAGTTCCAGTATAAGCATCAGCTAAAAACTCATAGTAGACGATTTCGCCATCTTCCATTCGAGAAATTCCCCCGCGATAACCATTTGAATGGATAGCAAATTTTCTGATTGGTTCTTTTTCAAAAGAAATCCATGAACCTTCGATAGAACCTTCTTTTAAAAAGGCATTTTTAATTTTGGAAAGGACTTGATCAGCGGTCAATGATTTTTTGCGATGATACCAGACTGTCGAAGCAACGCCAGTCAAGAGACCAAGGCCAACACCAAGCGCTAGTCCGCCTTTAAAATAATTGTAGTCTTTTTCTTTGGACATTCAGGTAACCCTCCTTCTTTGACTTCATGTATCTGGGTTTATTCTACCATACTCTCTGTTTTTCTCAGAAATAAATAACCAAACTTTAGCAAAATAAGTTATAATGAAAACGTCGATTTATTCGGAGAAAACTTTTTTTGAATGGATCAAATAAAAGTCTGAGAGGAGTTTAGTCTGAAATTTAGACGATGTATTATGGAAGAAAAAACATTTCAACGTATTAAAGAATTAACAGAGTTACAAGGAACAAGCGGATTTGAACAAGATATTCGTGCATACATGGAAGGCCACATGGAACCATTAGTTGATGAGTTACAATTAGATGGTCTTGGTGGCATTTTTGGGTTACGTAACCATGAAGATGCAGATGCACCACGAGTAATGGTTGCGGCACACATGGATGAAGTTGGGTTTATGCTAACTCAAATCCAAGATAATGGTTTATTTAAAGTAGTTCCTTTAGGTGGCTGGAATCCTTACGTTGTTTCAGCACAACGTTTTACTTTGAAGACATCATCTGGTAAAAACTATCCTTGTATTTCTTCATCTGTTCCACCACATTTGTTACGTGGAACAAGCGGTCAAAAATCAGTTGAAGTAACAGATATTTTATTTGATGCAGGATTTGAATCACGTGAAGAAGCCATAAGCTATGGCGTTTTACCTGGTGATACAATCGTACCTTTTGCTGAAACAATCAAAACAGCAAATGGAAAAAATATCATTAGCAAATCTTGGGACAATCGTTATGGTTGTACAATGGTTTTAGAAGCACTAGAAGCGTTACAAAATGAAAAATTAGGGCACACATTGATTGCAGGGGCAAACGTGCAAGAAGAAGTTGGCTTGCGTGGATCAAAAGCATCTGTCAATAAATTTAAACCTGATTTATTCTTTGCAGTAGATTGTTCTGCTGCAGATGATACTGTAACGAAAAAAGGAACATTTGGACACTTAGGTGAAGGCACTTTGATGCGTATCCAAGATCCGGGCTTGATCATGTTACCACGTTTGCGTGAATATTTATTAGATGTAGCAGAAACAAATAATATTCCATACCAATACTTCGTTTCAAAAGGTGGAACAGACGCAGGCGCTGCTCATACTCAAAATGAAGGAATCCCAAGTACAGTTATTGGAGTAGTTGGACGTTATATTCATACACATCAAACAATGTTTAGCATCAGCGACTTTGAAGCAGCAAGAGAAATGTTGATTCAAACATTGAAAGGCTTAGACAAATCAACAGTGAACACGATTGTTTACGGGAAATAATTGAAGCTTAAAATAAGAAATCTGATAAGATAGAAACTTTCTATTTTATCAGATTTTTTTATATCAGAATAAAAAACTTCAAACGTTTGTCACTTTGTGAGAAAGGTGTATAATTTAGGTAAAGAATGTGACAGTAGGAGGAACGAAAACGGATGATTATTCCAGAAAATTTAGAGGAATTAGCAGGATATGTAGAAAAAGGAAAAAATGTTTTTTTCTTCACAGCTGATTGGTGTGGTGATTGTCGATTTATCAAACCAAAAATGCCAGAAATTGAACAAGATTTTTCTGATTGGCGCTTCATTGAAGTCGATCGTGATAAATATATCGATCTTGCTGCAAGTTGGAGTATTTTTGGTATCCCTAGCTTTGTAGTCATTGAAGATGGCAAAGAATTAGGACGATTAGTTAATAAAAATCGTAAAACCAAGCAAGAGATTGAAGATTTCCTAAAAAGTGTCACAGTTGATTAGCATCTATTAGGAGGGGTCAAAATGGATCAAGAGTATAAAAATATTTTAGTAGGTATTGATGGTAGTGAACAAGCGAGTGCAGCATTTAAAAAAGCAGTAGAAGTCGCTCGTCGAAATAACGGGACAGTCTACGTTGCCAATGTGATTGACCAACAATTTTATAATTTTATGGGTTATGCACCAATGGATCAAAACTTGATCGATCAAGGAACAGAAAATGCCAAAGAAATGATTCAAAGTTGTAAAGACTATGGTAAATCTGTAAACTACACAAAAATTGAAGGAATTATTGCCTATGGCTCAGTCAAAGAAGCAATGGCTGTTAATTTACCAAAAAAATATCAGATTGATCTGATCATGGTTGGACAATCTGGCTTAAATGCTGTTGAACGTTTTATGACTGGTAGTGTGGCTAGCCACGTCATTCGTCGTGCACCTTGTGATGTTTTGATTGTGACAGAAACAAAAGAGGCCGAGGAATAGAATCTTTGCTTTCTTTTAGTTAATAATTGTTGTAAAGTATTATGTTGAAAAGAAGTGGGTGGCAAACTCGAAAGTTGACTTTTGTCACTCCCTTTTTTTGGTCATTTTTCATGACACGAATGAAAAAAATCTCATGCAGGAGTATATTTTTTTTTGTTAAGATAAACCTCAGCAAGAGATAATGGAGGAAAGAACATGATTTTTGCTTATAACAAAGCACATGTCGGAGATACCTTAATGGTAGTTGTAGCCGACGATAAAGGAACTGAGAACACGGTTGAACGAAAATGGAATGTAGCTCAAGTGAAAGATGCCTCTGGTCAAATCGTTGCTTGGAACTTTTTCCATATTTCTGATCATTTGACCATTGAAGGTAATGGACAAGTAACAATTAATGAAGAACAATTAACGGAATTAAATCGTTTGATTAAAGAGGCTGGTTTTACTGAAACTTTGATTGCAGATAACGAACCTAAAATCGTTGTTGGTTATGTCAAAACGTGTGTTCCACATCCAGACTCTGACCATTTATCTATTACTGAAACAGAAGTTGATAATGGACATGTCTTACAAATCGTTTGTGGTGCGCCAAATATTGAAGCGGGTCAAAAAGTAGTTGTAGCAAAACCAGGTGCAATGATGCCTGATGGCTTGATGATTTGGCCAGGCTCATTACGTGGCGTAGAGAGCTATGGGATGATCTGCTCAGCTCGTGAATTGCATTTACCGGATGCACCAACAGAAAAAGGAATTTTAGTCTTACCAGAAGATACAGTTGTTGGTGAAGCATTTCCTAAATAGAAATTAAATGAATAGAAAAAGGTGGGACAAAACGTGTTTCGTTTTGTCCCACCTTTTTTGTTACACTTCATTACTCATTCGAATTATTTTGTTTCAATGAAGATTGATCGATTGTCAACTCTACCGTAGCAGTTTTTTCTTCAGATCCTCGGTAGTAAGTCACTTTGACACTGTCGCCGACTTTTTTCTTGTAAAGTGCAGTTTGTAACTCAACACCAGAAGAAACTTCGGTATCATCAATCTTAGTGATAACATCGTATTGTTTCAATCCCGCCTTTTCAGCAGGAGTAGCTGCTTGAACATTGGTTACAATGACACCATTTGTTACAGAAGTTGGAATCTTCAAGACTTGTTCTTGTTGTTGTGTAGAAACAGCAGATAAATCGACCATCGTAATTCCAAGAGCTGGACGGGTTACTTTTCCGTCTTTTTCTAATTGATTGATTACATTTACTACATCATTACTTGGAATTGCAAAACCCATTCCTTCCACATTCACATCAGAGGAAGATTCTGAGGTACTAGCAATCTTACTTGAATTGATTCCGATTACTTGTCCTTCAATGTTTACTAATGGGCCACCTGAATTACCAGGATTGATTGCAGCATCTGTTTGGATTGCGTTGATGTTGACTGTTTCGTTTGATTCATTCGTACTAGTTACTTGACGATTTAAAGAAGACACGATACCTGAAGTTACTGAGTTAGCATAAGCTGAGCCTAATGGTGAGCCAATCGCAATAGCAGGTTCACCAACTTTTAAGGATTCAGAGTCGCCAAATGAAGCGACTGTGTCGACTTTGTCAGCACTGATTTTTAATACAGCTAAGTCAGAGTAGGCGTCTGTTCCAACTAGTTCAGCCTTCACTTTACTGCCATCTTTCAGTAAAACTTCCAAGCCTTGTTGCCCATCAACCACGTGATTATTTGTAACGATGTAGGCAGAGTCGCCATCTTTCTTATAAATGACACCACTGCCTTCACTATAAGCTTCTAAAGCTTCATCAGAGCTGCTTTGTTCCTGTTGTCCAAAGAGCTGACCGAATTCACTTGATTGATTTTGATTTTGTAAATTGATTACTGAAACAACAGCGCCTTGTACTTTATCAACAGCGCTAGTAATATCTGATTCAACGTTTACTTTGACATTCTCAACGACTGTCTCACCAGCAGAATTTTGATTTCCACTTGCGCTTGTCGAAGAAGTTGTAAAAGACGATCCCATAGCGCCGTAAAAAATTCCTGCAGTAATCAATCCACCAAGGACGCCACCAACAAGTCCGAGGCCTAACTTCTTCCAAAATCCATACTTATTTTTTTTCATTTTAGGTGTCACATCTTTTTTATCCATGTGTTTCCTCCTCCGTTCACTTTTTTATCTATCATTAGTATAGACTCATTTGATAAATTTAGTCTACTTTTAGACTGTGAACTTTTTATGAAAAACTTTAGGAAAAATATCTGTTTTCAGATGAAAAAATCGCGTTTTATTTTTCCACAGTATCTGTGTAAAACTTTTTCATTTTATTGAGGAAAACTCAGATAAAAAAGTTATCCACAGGTTGTTGATAAAGGGGATAAAAAAGGTGGAAACATATGTTTGTATAAGAAATAGTGATAAAATAAGGAAAAAAAGCGCAGTTTCTGTGGATAAACCTGTGGATGTTGTGCATAAGTATGTGTGTAAAACTTTTCCACTTGGGCTGAAGAAAAAAAGAAAGAAGCATGATAAACTAAGGTGAAGTGCTAATAGTAGCAATTTTGTGTTGATAAAGGAGTAGAACATGA
This sequence comes from Enterococcus sp. DIV0174, assembly GCF_050529065.1. NCBI lineage: Bacteria > Bacillati > Bacillota > Bacilli > Lactobacillales > Enterococcaceae > Enterococcus > Enterococcus sp. DIV0174. Next base: position 214,062 of record NZ_CP172881.1, read on the forward strand.
ATATTAAAATAATATCTGTTGGGAAATTAAAGGAAAAGTATCTCATTCAAGGAATCAACGAATATGTAAAACGTCTTGGTGCTTATGCAAAAATGGAATTGATTGAAGTACCTGATGAAAAAGCACCAGAAAATTTAAGCGATGCACAGATGCAACAGGTCAAAGATAAGGAAGGCGAGCGTATTCTTTCAAAGATTAAGGAACATGATTATGTCTTTGCATTGGCAATTGAAGGGAAAAATCCAACGAGTGAAGCATTTGCAAAACAAATTGATCAGTTAGGTATTCAAGGGAAGAGCCATCTAACATTTGTGATTGGTGGGTCGCTTGGACTAAGCGAATCTGTCATGAAACGGAGCAATACGCAAATCTCATTTGGAAAAATGACTTATCCACATCAATTGATGCGCCTGATTTTAGTGGAGCAAATCTATCGTGTGTTTCGGATTAATGCTGGGGCACCTTATCATAAGTGATGCGATTGTTATCATTGATCCTAAAAATCTTAGCAAGACAAAAAGTACGTAAGAAAATAAAGACTAAATACTTCGGAGGAACAAATGAATAACAATGATAGGTTATTGCGATTGCGTTATGCGATTGATTTGAAAGATACGGATTTGATTAAAGCTTTTGAGCTAGGCGGTGTACCACTGACTAAAGAAGAAGCTCAGGCGGTACTGACCAAAGTACAGGATAAGAACAAAGATAATGCAGAAAATAATGTGTATGAAAAAACCATCAACAACCAAGTTTTTGACGCATTCCTAAATGGCCTGATTCTCTTGGCGCGTGGTATGCAAAAAGATAAGCCGATAGTAGACACGCCGCAAAAAAGCAAGGAAATCAAATATATCAACAATGTGTTGCTAAAAAAATTAAAAATCGCCTTGTCTATGACCACTGATGATATTTTAGACGTTTTTGCTGAGGCAGAAATCTATCCATCAAAAGGCGAAATCGGGGCATTTTTGAGAAAAGAAGGCCAACGAAATTTTAAGCCTTGCGGAGATAAATATATGCGTAATTTTCTCAAGGGGTTAGGAATTTATAATCGGAGAAAAGTATAAAGAAATTTCATGATAAATCAAAACAATGGTTGTTTCGATGAGAGCTAGTTTTTGTATGAGATTAAAATATTATCTTAATCGAGGAGCTGGATTGGTTCTATGAATGATGAATATAAGAATGATGAAGATAAGATGCTTTTTGAAGAGATAGAGAATCGATGTAGGCTCAATTTTGAGCTTCGGGGAAAGATGTCTTTAATACAACAAAAAAAGTATTTAGCGAATAAATCAGAGTTTACTCTGGGACATGTTGAAAAATTAATCTCGGATTGGATTAGTAGTAGAAGCGAATTTACAAAAATAAAACAGCCGATTAAATTTGATATGAAAAAACTTTTGTTAAATAAGAGTGCGATAGATAGTAGAGATCAATATATTAGAGCTAAAGGGCAAGAAATAATTGATTCATTAGGTGAAATGAGGTCATACAATTATTTGTATGTAACACATAGAGCTGATGGAATGGTCATTACTGTGGGGAAATCTTCTTCTAATGATATTTTTTTAGATGGAGATCTTTTTTATCAACTCAATACAAATCACTTGTCTGGCACTGAAAATATAATTTTAAGGGCGGAATATGGCAATGAAATATTTGCCAAATATGATGAGCTTTTAAAAAATTATTTGGACTGGGCTTGGATAATTCCGGTTGAGTCAGGAGATGCTAAGAAACTGGAGAGATTATTGGGCGATGAACTAATTAATAAAAAAGTACCAATTTTAAATTATTATTCCCATAGACAATAAAAGGCTATTTTTCATGATAATACTAGTTATAACTGTAAAAATGGAAGAAAATCTGGGAAAGAACTTTTTAAATAAGTGTATTGTTCGATTTTAATAAATAATAAGCAATACCATCCGTCTGTGTTGCGCAACATCGTACTAAAATGAATAGTTTTTCACAAAAAGAAAATCATCCATCGAATGAATGGAAGGTTTTAGTATACACGAGGTTAATGCCCCACTCTTTTATAATCAGAGGAGTGAGGTTTTTTCTATGAATGTTTCTATTTTCTTATTGCTAGTCTAGTTTCTCTTACGATGAAATTGGGATTCTATTCCAGTTTTTATTGATTTGCTGATAAAATAACTTGAATAGTGGATATAAACATGATAAATAAGAGAAGAATAACAAAACAAGATTGTGAAATGATTCTCAAATGAGTATAATAGAAAGAAAAAGGAGGAAGAATCAATGAAAATAGCAATTGCAGGCGCTGGCGCAATGGGAAGTCGCTTTGGGTTAATGCTTCACCAAGGTGGGAACGAAGTATTATTAATCGATGGCTGGGCAGAACATGTCCAACAAATCAAAGAACATGGATTACAAGCAAATTTTAATGGTAAAGAGGTAGAAGCAAAACTACCAATCGTTCTTCAATCCGAAGTAGAAAAAGAAGATCAAGTTGATCTGATTATTCTGTTTACCAAAGCGATGCAGCTGGAAAAAATGCTGCAGGATATCCAATCATTAATCAAAAAAGATACAGAGGTCTTATGTCTATTAAATGGTATCGGGCATGAAGATATTATTGAGAAATTTGTACCAATGGAAAATATCTATATTGGAAATACCATGTGGACGGCAGGTCTTGAAGGTCCTGGTCAGGTCAAATTATTTGGAAGTGGTTCAGTAGAATTACAAAATTTAGGTGATGGAAAAGAAGCAGCTGCAAAAAAATTAGCAGACAAATTGTCTGAATCAGGATTAAATGCTCATTTTTCTGATAATATTCACTATTCTATTTATCGCAAAGCATGTGTGAACGGAACAATGAACGGACTATGCACAATCTTAGACGTTAATATGGCTGAGCTAGGAAAAACATCGACTGCTCATAAAATGGTGGCGACGATTGTCAATGAGTTTGCCAAAGTAGCAGCAGTAGAGAAGATTGAACTAGATGTCCCAGAAGTCATTGCACATTGTGAATCTTGTTTTGACCCGGAAACAATTGGGTTACATTATCCTTCAATGTATCAAGACTTGATTAAGAACCATCGATTAACAGAAATCGATTATATCAATGGCGCAATTTCTAGAAAAGGGAAGAAATATGGTGTTGCGACGCCTTATTGTGATTTCTTGACTGAGCTTGTCCATGCAAAAGAAGATAGCTTGAACGTAAAATAAAGGAGAGATTGAATGGAAACTTCACAAAAAATATCACCGAAAATTTTTCTGAATAAAGTCCTCGCTGGTACAGCAACAGGAATCATTATCGGATTGATTCCTAATGCAGTATTAGGTGCCATTTTAAAATATTTTAGTGCGTATCCCTTTGCGGTAACGATCGCACAGTTAGCAGTTATTTTTCAACTAGCAACACCTTTGATCATTGGTGGTTTGATTGCCTTACAATTTGGATTTGATCCGATGAGAATGATGGTTGTAGCCGGAGCTTCTTTTGTTGGTTCTGGTGTAGTCAAATTCACACCTGATTTGGGTGAAACAGGTGTTTACGTTGGTGCTGGTACAGGCGATATTATTAATACGATGCTGACAGCGTCGATTGCTGTCGGGCTGATTTTACTGATTGGAAATAGTTTTGGGTCAGTGTCGATTGTGTTAACACCGATTGTTGTAGGTGTAGGTGCAGGTTTACTTGGTTTTTATTTATTCCCTTTTGTAACAGCAATTACTTCTGCAATTGGATCATTGATTAATAACTTCACTACCTTACAACCGCTGTTAATGTCTATCTTGATTGGTTGTTCCTTTGCCTTTTTGATTATCTCTCCTATTTCAACAGTAGCAATCGGAATGGCAATCCAACTAGATGGTGTTTCTGCTGGTGCGGCTGCGATGGGCGTAGCTGCAACCACTTTTGTTTTAGTAGTGAACTCTTGGAAGGTTAATAAGTCAGGTGTGACAATTGCGATTGCTTTAGGCGCTATGAAGATGATGATGCCTAATCTATTTAGAAAACCTGTGATTCTTATTCCTTGTTTAGTTAGTGCAGTGATTACAGCTATTCCTGTCGCTCTATTTTCTATTTCAGGTACGCCTGCTTCTGCTGGTTTCGGCGTGGTCGGACTTGTTGGTCCGTTGGCTTCTTTAGATGCAGGGTTAAATGGCTTTCTTGTTGTTCTTTGTTGGTTAGTCATCCCTGTTTTTGCGGCACTAATTACTCAATTTTTATGCGAGAAAGTATTTAAACTGTATGATCGAGAAGAAGTCTTCAAATTTTTAGGCTAGTAGATTTTACTAAGAAATTTTCAATCAATGGATGCGTAAGTGAGATGTCAACAACATCTGACTTACGTTTTTTTGCTTTTTTGAGTAGGAGATTGATGCTGACAACTGAACTCTTCAGTGCCATTCGATTTTTTAAAATGTAGAAGAAACTCACCTTTATGTTATTGGTTGTTCAAAAGGCAACTAGAATAAAAATATGTGTTAAAATGAGAAAAAATTTGATTGTTGGATGTATCGAATAATCACTAAAAAGTAGGGGAAGAAAATGATTTTTTTGCAAAAATATGGTTTTTATTTTTTATTATTAGGTGTGATTAGTGATTTATCGACACCGTATATCCTTGGCCTTTTTTATCCCAAACTGAATCAAATGACTACCGTAATTAGTGTGTTTGGTGACGTAGATAGTCCAGTCAGACGTGCTTTCTTGGTCTGGTCAGTTGTATCTGGACTTTTTTTTGTTCTTTCGTTGCCTGCGTTGTATCACCTATTTGTTGGAACATCAAAAACACTTGCAATACTTGCTGTTGCAACAGTTGGTTTATATGGGATAGGTGATTGTATTTTTACTGGGTTATTCAGTATCAATACGAATGAAAGCTCTTGGAATCTATCGACTTGGATCCATAATATAGGTTCTGGGCTAGGCTATGCAGGCTTTCTACTTTTCCCATTGTTACTTGTTCTGCTTTATCGTCAAAGTGGTCAAGGTACGCTTAGCCATTTTTATCTTGTTTTAACAGTTATTAGTTTACTAATTGCAGGTCTTTACGGATTAGCACGGATTCCGTCGATTAGTCAGTTTGCCTTCTTTAAGCAATTGGGCTTCTTTCAACGCTTAAGTTTTTTCTTTAACTATTTGCCGATGATTTGTTTAAGTTTTTTTCAACTACGAAAGTAGAAAAAGCAGTGTGAAGCTGATTAAGTAAAAGAACTTCTCTATGGGTAACCATTCGTGTGGATGTGTTCGACTAAGAATAGAGATGAGGAGAGCGAAAAGCAAGTTAGTCTTAACTTGTTATGCGTTGTGCTAAATTTCAGGTAGTCATTTTTTGAATGAATAAGAAGAAAACTTGAAAGAGGGTGACTTCATGTTAGATGTGGAGCAGATGGAAATAGACCTTTATAATATTATTTTAAATCGAAATACAAGAGAATGGGAAAGAACACAATTTGAAGAGGCAAAAGAAGACCTAGCAAAAATGTCGATAAAGCAGGTGATAGAAAAACTAGAGGTCAACTTGCGTCCGCTAGCACTACGAGATAATTTGACACCAGATGCGATGGATTTTTATTTAAGAATCACAGGGGAGTCAGCGAGTGCAAAAGTTTATGATTATGCCAAACATAAGATAACTTCACCCTTATATCAAGAACGGGCGATTTTTGCCGGTGGCTGTTTCTGGTGTATGGTTGAGCCTTTTGAAACAAAACCAGGTGTAATCTCAGTGTTATCTGGTTATACAGGTGGAGAGACCAAAAAAACAAATTACGATCAAGTCAGTGGTGGATATACTGGGCATGTTGAAGCTGTTGAGATCATATTTGATACACGTCAAATAACCTATGAAGAGCTGTTGGAGATTTATTGGCAAATTTCAGACCCTACAGATGCCTTTGGTCAATTTCAAGATCGGGGGAAACAATATCGTTCAATTCTATTTGTTGTTAATGAAAAGCAAAGGCAATTGGCTGAAAAATCAAGAGAACAACTGATTCAATCTAACCGATTTAGCCGTCCTATCGTTACAGAGATTCGCCAAGCAAAGACTTTTTGGCCAGCTGAAAATCATCATCAACAATTTTATCAGAAGCAACCTAAAAGATATAAAAAGATCAAGCATTCGCATCAGCTTCATTTATTTTTTCAGCGACATAGATAGAGGAAGGTTGTGGCGCAAAGCGTTCAGCTCCGACAAAATAATGAGCAACTGACAAAAATAGCTTTTCATATTTTTGGACAGTTATGAATTATTTCGAGGAGTTGCTTTGGGAACACCGAGGAAAAGGTTGTGGCGCAAAGCATTCAGCTTCAAGTCGCAAGGAAACAGGAGGTATGACAAGTCTTTTGTCACAACTCCTGTTTTTTTACTAGCCTTTATTTCCATGTGAAAGAGAATTCGAATTGTAGAATCTTGATTTTTCTATGGAATTTTGTAGAGAATCATCTTGATAATTAATAGACACCTAATCGAATTCCACATTAATGATGAACTAAATTCCGTATGAAAGCGCAAACAATAACTATAAAATAAAAATGTATTCAGGAGGTGCTTATGTGAGTATCAAGTTAGACGATCGTCAAATGAGAATTTTAAATTTTCTATTGGAAAATGATCACACCACTTATCAAGAATTAGCTGAGCAACTTCAAGTTTCGACGAAAACAATTAGTAAAGCTATTGCTAATTTAAAAACTGTAGTTGAAAAGGAGATAAATCTACAAATTGTTGTTCAACCAAAAAAAGGTGTTTCGTTAGTAGGTGATAAAGAAGATTTAAGAAAACTACTGCCAGATTTTGAGATTACTAAAGTTGATACATCAGAAGATCGTATCACTTATGTCTTTGCTAAGTTACTGAATACAACTGGCTCTTTGAAAATACAAGATCTTGCAGATGAGCTTTTTGTTAGCAGATCAACGATGGAAAGTACGATCAAGGAAGTAAAAAAGAGAGTGATGAAGCACGGTATGGCAGTAATTTCTGACCGCAATGGATTGAAAATCAATGCGGGTGAGAAGGGCAAACGTAAGCTAATGTCAGAAGTATTGAATTATTATTGGGGTGGTTTTACGGCGTCTAGTAATAAATCAGATTTATTGGATTTGAATATTAATCTCTTGGGTGAAGCAAATAATTTTTTGGATAAAGAAATTTTGAAAAAAGTAGCAATGATTCTTAATCGCTTCATGGAAGAAACCCAGTTACAATTTACGGATTACGAATTTCAAACGCTAGCTATTCATCTAGCAATTGCGCTGGAACGAATTGATTCCAATAATTTTTTATTACAAGAAGGCGGGACAGAAAAAGAAATTTTAGAAAACACTAGCTACTTGATTGACATGTTAGAACAAGCCTTTCATTTTAACATTCCAAAGTATGAGCAAGAATATATTGATATTCATATCTCAGCGATCGAAAAAAATGCCATGAACCATAACTTGAGTGAGACCACTTTACCTAATCTTGATCTGGGAGAGCAACTTAAGCAACTGGTACTTGATGAGCTGAATGAGTTTCATGCAGATGCAGAGCTCATTAACAATCTTGTGCTTCATCTCAATGCAGCTGTTAAACGATTACGTTTAGGCGTGAACATCCATAATCCATATACAGAAAAAATTAAATCATCATTTAAACAAGCCTTCTTTCTTAGTGTCGATTTACTCGAAAAAATAGAAGAACAATTTTTGGTGAGGTTTGATGATGACGAAATTGCTTATGTGACACTTCATATCCAATCTTTTTTGGACAGGTACAGACCTAATAAATCTGAAGTGTTGTTAGTTTGCAGCAGTGGATATGGAACTTCAAAATTATTGGAACAACGAATCAATAGAAACTTTGCAGATTCGATAAAAATCAAAAAAGTCCTGAGCATCAATGAACTTCAGGAAGAATATATCACAGATGAATTAGTAATCAGTACGATTCCAATTAAGAACGCTAAATTTCCGGTAGTAGTCGTTAGCCCATTGATGCTTGAAACAGATATCAAAAGAGTTCAACGATACTTGAAAGTTTCATTAGATCCAGAAAGTACATTTTTCGCATTACTTGATAAGAAATTTTGCTTTTTTAGCAAACAAAAAGGGGATACACAGAAAAATGTTCTTAGAATGATTACTTGCACCCTTCAAGAAATGGGCTATGCGAAGATAGGTATCTTAGAAAGTGCAACCCGTAGAGAGCAGTTGTCTTCTACTGCACTAAATGATTTTGCAATGCCGCATGCGGAGATAGCCTATGTCAATGAACCTGTTATTAGCATCTATGTTAATCCACAAGGCATCGACTGGAACGGAACTGTTGTACATTCAGTGTTTTTCTTCGCGTTAAATGAGCAAGTAAAACCAGAATTAAATAGCTTGTATGAAACATTTAATGAAATTGTTTCGAATCAACAAGCCCTAACAACACTAAGAGCTAGTTCCTCTTTTGAAGAATTAGTAAAAATATTGAAAGAGGCGGTATAGATGATACGTGAAAAAATCGACGAACGAAATGTCGTATTAGACTTAGAGGCTGGCTCTAAAGAAGAAGTAGTAGATCAATTAGCAACGTTACTGACAACTAACGGGTTTGTCTCTGAAGTTAATCAATTTAAAAAAGATGTTTTTGAACGAGAAGAACATATGACAACTGGAATTGGTCACAACATAGCGATTCCGCACGGAAAAAGCCAAGCAGTGATTGATTCAACGGTTGCAGTTGCCAAACTAAAGAATGAAGTCGACTGGGGTTCATTGGACAATCAGCCAGTAAACATCGTTTTCTTATTAGCTATCAAAGAAGCTGATAAGGGAAACGAGCATTTACGTGTTCTTGCAGAGCTATCTGGGAAATTAATGGATGATGATTTTGTGAAGGAAATCAAAGAATCAAAAAATAAAGAGGAGTTAATCAAAGCATTGACTTTTTAACAATTGGAGGAGAAGGAATATGACAAAAATGGTTGCAGTAACAGCATGTATCGCAGGAATCGCGCACACTTATATGGCGAAAGCAAACTTGGAAAAATTTGCTAAGAAAAATGGTATTGAAATCAAAGTTGAAACACAAGGCGCAATGGGAATGGAAAATAAATTGTCTGAAGCAGAAATTGCCGACGCCGACGTAGTCATCTTTGCGGTAGATACGAATGTGGCAGAACGTAGCCGGTTTGACGGAAAAAAAATTCTTACCGTGAGCACTTCCGAAGTGGTAAAAGATGGAGAAGAAACAATCAAGGAAGCAATTGCACGAATCAATAACTAATAATTTTTTGGGGGTAGGATCAATGGATATCAAGAAACAGGGAAAAGAAATATTAAACCATTTCCAAAGTGGAGTTTCCTATATGATTCCACTAGTAGTAGCTGCAGGTTTGTTGACTTCAATTGCTGTAATATTTGGTGGAACCGGTGTTTGGGATCAGACGGATACTTTCTGGGGTGTCTTGCGAATGATTGGTCAAACAGGGTTACAATTTATTGTGCCAATGATTTCCGCCTATATCGCGTACTCGATTGCTGATCGTCCTGGTTTAGCACCTGCATTTATTACAGGTATGATGTGTCAAAACTTAGGAATGGGCTTTATTGGAGGGATGGTTGCTGGTTTAGCCTGTGGTTACTTAGCAAATGCGTTGAAAAAAGTGAAAGTTCCGATGCAAGTAATCAGTTTAAAATCAATCATGCTGATTCCTTTTGTAACAACTTTAGTAGTAGGGCTAGTTTTATGGTATGTATTAGCAGCACCAATTCAAGGAATGACAGCTGGCTTAACGGCTTGGTTAGAAGGAATGTCTGGTGTTAATGCAGCACTAATGTCCGCAATATTAGGTGCCATGATGGCCTTTGATATGGGTGGACCAATCAATAAAATTGCGTATGCTTTTGGTGTTGCATCATTTTCAAGTGGAAGTTTTGGACCAAGTACAGCAATGCTGTTAGCTATTGCCATTCCCCCGTTTGGCATGTTTTTAGCAACTTTATTAAATAAAAAATTATATGATGATGCAGAACTTGATAACGCTAAGACTGCCATGATTATGGGATTAGTTGGTATTACAGAAGGAACGATTCCTTTTGCGGTGAAAGATCCATTACGTGTTATTCCAAGTATTGTAGTCGGAACTTCAATCGGCTGTGGATTGAGTGGTTTCTTTGGAATTACGCAAGAAACGATGCTTTCTACTTTCATGGCGATTCCATTTGTCACAAATATTCCATTATACCTAGTATCTATTGCAGTTGGCGGAATCATTACTGCGTTAATGGTAAATGCTTTGAAATCAATTAAATACAAGAAAGATCTAAAAACGACACAAGAAACATCAGTAGAATAAAGAAAGTAGGGTAATCGTAAATGGTAAAAGCACACGTTATTCAGCATACTCATTGGGATCGTGAATGGTATTTTACAAAAGAAGATGCCATCGTGTTATCCGATCAAGTATTTACTGAAGTTTTGGATGAGTTAGAGCGTAATCCAAACGTGAATTTTTGTTTGGATGGTCAAACATCTATTGTTGATGAATATGTAGAAATCAATCCAGAGAAACTAGAAACAATTCAACGATTAATGAAAGAAGGTCGGCTTTTTGTTGGCCCTTGGTACGCGCAAACAGATGCTTTGTTAGTTGACGCAGAATCTATTTTACGTAATTTAATGATTGGCATCAGCGACACAATTAATAAATATGGTGAACCAATGATGGTAGGCTACTTACCAGATACATTTGGATTTAATGCAAACTTACCAACATTGTTGCATCAAGCAGAAATTGATAATTTTATGTGCTGGCGGGGATTGAATTTTGAAACGATGGTATCGTCACCATATTTTATTTGGAAAGGTTTAGGGGATAAAATTGTTTATGCGATGAACTTCCCATACGGTTATATGACTGGCATGATGAATCTTGATGCCATTAATGATGTGCCGAAGTTTGTGAAAGATAAGTTGGATGTTGCTGTAGAAATGCTTCATACGCATGGGAACAATGAAGATATTTTGGTTCCATCTGGTGTGGATCAAAAGTCAATGGTACTTAACTTTGACCAAATCATCAATGAAATGAATCATTCGAGTAAGTATGACAATGTAATTTCGGATTATCCTTCTTATGTGGAAGTCATTCGGAGTAAAAAAGACTTACCACAATATGAAGGAGAGTTGAGACAACCAGTTTATTCTCGGGTTCATCGTTCAATTGGTTCTGTTCGAACACAGATGAAATTAGCTAATTTTAAACTGGAGCAAAAGATTTTGAAACGAATTGAGCCATTGATGCTGATTGCTGAAAAAAATGGAATTCGTATCGGAAAAGGTTTACTACGCCGTCTATGGAAAAAGGTATTAGAAAATCAAGCGCATGACAGTATCGGCGGCTGTGTTTCTGATAATGTTATGGAGGACATCAACCATAGAATCAAAGAAGCTAATGAGATTGCAGATGGGATAGAAAATCTCATTGTCAAAAGAATTGCAGATGCTTTAGATTTAAATGCAAATCAAGTTTTGGTCTTCAATACGACAACTGCACAGTATCAAGGTCCTAAGACAGTTCATATTGTTGCTAATTCAAAAAAAATTCAATTCAAAGGAAGCTCTTATGCCATTGTTGAAAAAGAAATATTTTATCCTGAACGTCAGAATGCTTATCGGATGACCGCCATTGGCTATGAATATTTTGACGAACCAGCTTACTATGAGTTAGATGTCAAAATAGAAGTAGAAGTCCCCGCGTTAGGATACACAATTGTTGAATTCGAGGAGAGCGAAGAAGAATTAGAAGCAGCTGTGAAAATGAATAAGACAGAAATCAAAAATGATGCACTAACAATTACCTTCAGCAAAGGTTCTCTGAAACTGATAGTCGGGAGCGTTGAATACCCTGATTTTATTCGTTTGGTTGATTCAGGGAATGCGGGTGACACTTATGATTATTCACCTCTTGAAGGAGATCACGAGGTACCGTTGAACTTCGACAAAGCAGAAGTGTTACTTGATTCTTCTAAAGAAACCTTGATTATTAATGGAAAGACTAAGCTACCGAAAAACTTGGAAGATCGACTAGCAAAACATCCAGAGGAAGCAGAAGTGGACTATCAAATTACTCTGAGCATTGGTGCTGGGGAAGTTGTGGAAGGTTCCATTAAAATAAAAAATACTATTTACTCACATCGTATTCGAATGGTAGTAAATGTATTGGATGACTCTGAAAAATCAATTGCCCAAATTCAAAATGGCTTTATCGAAAATAAACCGGACATTATTCCTGAAGATTGGCAAGAACGAATGGTTGAGAAGCCAGTGAATTTAGAAATTTTTGATAAAAGTGTGTCAGTTGTCAAGGATGATTCTTATCTAACTTTTTACGCAGATGGTTTGAAGGAATACGAACGGATTGGCCAAAAATTGTACATCACATTAATGGCAACAACTGGTGAACTTGGAAAGCCAAACCTTGCATGGCGTCCAGGGCGTGCTTCCGGAGATACGACTAATGAAGGACATATCATGATGCAAACACCATTAGCACAGGAAATAGGTGAATATCATTTTACTTTTGGATTTACGGTAAGAAATGGTGTGTTTGATGAATGGAAAGTCGCGAAACTATCCGAATCACGATTAGACCAATCAATTTCCTATCAAAAACAAAACTTAAACGTTTTTATTCAGCGGATAGATAATAAGATTTGGCCGTTGCAAAATGAATTAACTATTCCAACAGAATTTTCATTGGTTGAGTTTCCCGAAGAGCTACTCGTGTCAGCAATTTATCCCTCCTATTTTAATGAAGGCTATTATGTGGTTCGTTTTGCCAATCCAACAGCGAAGGAAGTGATTTTGCCAAAAGAAATTCTGGAAATGGGTGACGTGGTGAATGCTATTGAAAGAAAACAAGCGTCAACAACGATCCAACCTTATGACTATTTATCTCTTTTAATAACTATAGAAAAAACAACTGAAAAATAAGTAAACATCATTTAAAAATGAATAGCAACAAAGGACTCTGTGGGGATGACTGCAGAGCCTTTTTTTGGTTTGTATTTGTTCTTTTTCTCAGTCAGTTTTCTAGAAGACTGACTGATAAAAAGATTGATATTCTTGAATTTTTCAGTATGGCTGAAAAATTATGCTGTTGAATAAACAAAAGCAAAAAACTATTGATATCTTAACCAATTAAAGCATTCCCAAAGAAAACATGCTAAAATCGAGACAGAAATGATTTTCGTGTGAGGTCTGATTGGAGAGAAAATAATGAACATTGAAAAATTTATTACGGCAAGAAAGGCTGCCAACTTATCTCAAAAAGAAGTGTCTGAAGGAATTTGTACACAAGCAACATTAAGTAAATTTGAGAACAATGGTCAAGTCCCTTCGTTAAAAATTTTAATCAAATTATGTAATCGAATCAATCTTCCGTTAGTTGAACTTTTTTCTTCGATGAACGTGATCAATACACAACTTGATGAACAGCTAGAAAAAGCAGAGTTTTCATTGATTACGAGTGAATATGAACAATTGACACAGATTTTAGCAGCCATTGATCCCAAGGTAATTGACGAGTCTGAGCTGATTGCACGTTACTACTATCTAAAAGGATTTGAAATGATTTTTACGAATGCACCAATTACGGATGTGTTGTTCCATTTTGATCAGTTGTTGATGGCAGAAACAGCCAACACGTTGTTTCGTTTATTGGCATATACAGGTATTGGAATGGTCTATGCTAGAGAAAAAGAGTTGGAAAAAGCAGAAGTTTATTTCAATCGAGTGTTTGAAAAAATTTATACGTATCCGATTCGTACAACAGAAGATATCTGGCGGGTGTTAAATATCGTCTTTCATTGTGGTGTTTTTTTTGCGCAAGACGGTGATTTGGAAACAAGTGATGCACTACTAAATTACGCAATCGATATTTGTTCGGATAACCATTTGACTTATTACTTAGCACGAGCTGCTGCCCAATTAGCGAAGAACGCACAGGCTAAAAATAAGTCGAAGGCAGAAGTGATCGAATTGATTCAAGATGCACTAGCTTTTGCTAAAATTAATAAAAACAAAAAATTAATTGATGAATTAAATCGTATGAAAAAAAATGATACTATTGATTAACGAAGGAAAAAATACTTATTTTTGTTATGCTAACTTTGAAAAAATTCACCAAAGATGATTAGGGATAGACGGGTATGGCAGCAAGATAGAGTAATAAAATAAAGTCGTAATTCTCGTAAAATACGTTATAAAGCATGCTTGATCTCCGTTTGTCGTTGCAGTATTTATTTTAAGTAGGTTAACCATCAAATAGAAAACGATAGTTAGAGGGAAATAAGCAACACACAAAAATGTGTTGTTTGTTTCCCTTATTTGTTTTTTTACAATATAAAATTTTATATTAAAATTACCTTATTATATAAAAAAATATATAAAATTGGTTGACAAATAAATCTAGCAGGCGTATCCTCTGATTGTGAAAACAGTAACAAAAATAAAAACTAATTACTCATGTAATCCGTAGTTCAAGTAAAGAAGGTACAAAAATGAATCAGGTGATCGAAGAAACGAAAATCTGGCAAATGATGGGGACAACAATTACATTACAAGTTGGGCATGAAGAGCCTAGTCGATTACTAGCAGAGTTAGGCGAATGGTTGCACGTTTATGAACATCGCTTCAGCGCACATGATGCAACATCTGAATTAATGGCCATCAATCAAGCTGCTGGACGACAAGCTGTGATTGTACATCCTGAACTTTTTGAGCTCATCAAATTAGGAAAAGCACATAGTTGTGCAAGAAATAGTTATCTGAATATTGCTATTGGTCCGGTTGTACAAAAATGGCACATTGGGTTTGAAGATGCATTGGTTCCAACAAAAGCAGAGATAACTGAGTTACTTCCGCTAACGGATCCACACCAAATTCAATTAGATGAAAAAATGAAAACCGTTTTTTTAACCAAACCAGGAATGATGATTGACTTGGGGGCGTTAGCAAAAGGTTACATTGCAGATAAATTAATTACACATTGCCGAGAGCGAAATGCAGCGTTTGCTTTAGTTAACTTAGGAGGAAATATCGTTGTTTTTGGTGAATCACCAAGACGTTCGGATGGTGCTTGGCGTATTGGTTTGCGAAATCCTAAAGGTTCACGTGAAGAGTCGCTTGCGGTGGTTAAATTAAGCAACCAATCTTTAGTTACCTCTGGAATCTACGAACGTTATCTACAAAATGGTTCGTCAGTGTATCATCACATCATTGATCCGAAAACTGGCTTTCCAGTTAAAAATGACGTAGCAAGCCTGACTATTTTGTCTGATTCTTCTGTAGATGGAGAAATCTGGACTACACGTTTATTTGGAGCATCTTCTTTAGAAGTGTTGAAAGCGCTTGAAGAACAGCCGGGTATCGAGGGAGCAGTTGTAACAAAAGAGAATCAATTCTTGTATACAAAAGGATTTGAAAAAATTTAGTACGTGCGAACAGTCAGAAATCGATGTTAGAAAGGAAAGAGAATGAAGATGAAATTTATTGGATTAGTAGGAACAAATTCAACGCGGTCAACAAACCGTGAATTATTACAGTTTATGAAAAATTATTTTGTAAATGAGGCAGAAATCGAAATTGTCGAAATCAAGGAGCTGCCACTATTTAACAAACCTGAAAACACAGAACTACCAAATGTTGTTAAAGAAATTGCTGGAAAAATTGAACAAGCAGATGGCGTAATCATCAGCACACCAGAGTATGACCATGCGGCTCCTGCTTCATTGATTAACGCATTAAATTGGCTTTCATATGGTATTTTTCCGTTTGTGGATAAACCAGTGATGATTACCGGAGCGTCTTACGGCACGTTAGGTTCTTCACGCGCACAAGCACATTTGCGCCAAATATTGGATTCACCAGAGTTAAAGGCACGAATTATGCCAAGCTCAGAATTTTTATTGGGTCATTCACTCCAAGCCTTTGATGAGCAAGGACGACTCATTGATGAAGAACAAGTCGCAAAATTACGTGAACTATTCAAAGATTTCTTACTCTTTGTCACAATCACTAGTCAATTGCAACATGCGCACCAAGCAAATAAACGTGAAGCCGAAAACTTTTCATGGGAAACGATTTAATCGAGGGGAGCAAACAAAGATGAAATTAATAGGTATCGTCGGATCAGCAGCTGAACTTTCATATAACCGTAAATTATTAACGTTTATCAAAAAACAATATCATGAACTATTTAATTTAGAAATCATTGAAATCAAAGATTTGCCTCTGTTCAATCAAGATGATGATCAAACAAATAGTCCTGCTATTCAACAGCTAAATCGCAAAATCTTAATGGCTGATGGGGTAATTATTGCTACGCCAGAACACAATCATACGGTTCCAGCAGGATTGAAAAGTGTACTTGAGTGGCTATCATTTAAAATCCATCCACTTGAAAATAAACCTGTAATGGTTGTGGGTGCTTCTTACTACGATCAAGGAACTTCACGCGCGCAATTACACTTGCGCCAAATTTTGGACGCACCAGGTGTGAATGCATTGGTGATGCCCGGAAATGAATTTTTATTGGGAAAAGCAAAAGAAGCATTTGACCAAGAAGGTCGCTTGATTGATCCACGAACTGTTGACTTTTTAGGCAGTACATTAGCAAGTTTTGTAAAATTCATTAAAGTCGTGTCTACCTTAGCAGGGCCTAAAAAGCTTCCACCAGAAGATTTGCATGCGACAGGAACAATTGCTACGACAATACCCGATGTTGATATGTCAGATGATCATTGGTTGGAAAAAGCTTCTGAAGCAGTCGGGGCCGTTTCTGGAAATACTTACGTCAAATTAAATCGTGGGTTATTGACAGTAGATCAAATCAATTACTTTTTAGATTCGATGCCGATGGAATTAACTTTTGCAGATAATAATAACCAATTTTTATATTATAATTTGCGCCAAGAAGCGAAAGAGATGTTAGCTGCTCGTGTGCCCGGTCAGGTAGGAAATCCGTTAGCCAACTGTCACCCAGAAAAATCGTATAAAAATGTGGAGTGGGTAATTCAACAACTGCGAAGCGGAGCAACAGATGCGGTACGTGTTCATGTACCAAAACAAGTGCCAGAAAAATATATTGTGCATAATTACCAAGCAATGCATGATGAAAATGGAGAGTATGCTGGAATCAATGAATACATTCTTGATTTCAAACCAATCATTGAGTGGTATTTACAACAAACGGGTCAACAACTTGTTGGAAATGAAGATGCGGTTTCAAGTGCATCTGTTCATGGTGAAAAAACAGATGCAGTAACCAGCGCTAGCACACACGATGAAACTGCAGTAGATGCAGTTTCGAGTGCTTCTGTAAAATAAAAACAATAAAACAATCAGGACAGCGCTCAATTCGTTGTTTCTGATTGTTTTTTATTGGCGCGGAAAAGTTGTTAGTAGAAAACAGTTCCTTTTTTTAATATGAGCAATGATCTTTGGTATAATGAGCGATGAGTTAAGAAACGAAATTGCGTCATTCACAACGCATCATTCATAATAAGAGGAGCAGACACATGAGAAATATCAAACTAACAATTGAGTATGATGGACGTCGCTATCTTGGCTGGCAACGTCTTGGTGATTCAGATAAAACGATTCAAGGTAAAATTGAAGCTGTGTTAAAACAAATGACAGGTGAAACCATTGAGATTATTGGCTCAGGGCGTACAGACGCTGGTGCACATGCGAGAGGACAGATTGCTAATTTTAAGACAGAGTCAACAATGGATCGATTGGCTATGTGTGAATTTTTGAATCGTTTCTTACCTGGTGATATTGTCGTCAAGAAGGTTGAAGAAGTGCCAGAAAGATTCCACGCTCGTTACAACGCAAGTGGTAAAAAGTACAGCTATTATGTTTGGAACGACCCAATCCCAACAGCTTTTGAACGTTATCACAGCTTTTATGTTCCACAAGAGTTAAATCTGGATGCGATGAACGAGGCTTGCAAACGATTAGTAGGTACACATGATTTTATTGGTTTTTCTGCCTTGAAAAAGAGCAAGAAATCTACAACAAGAACGGTTGAAAAAATTACGATTGAAAAAGATGGAAGTATGCTTCACTTTACTTTTGTTGGTAATGGTTTTTTATATAAAATGGTTCGAATTATGATGGGCACATTGTTAGAGATTGGTGCAGGAAAGATGCCAGTGGCTGCCATTGATGAGATTTTTGAACAAAAAGTGCGGAAAAGTGCGGGAGAAACAGTGCCAGCGCAAGGACTATTTCTTGATGAAGTGTATTATCACTAAATCCAAAATAATTAAAGTAGCTGAAAAAGAAGAAATGAGCCTTTGGGTTTCATTTCTTCTTTTTGCAACTATTTTCAAAATGTAAAAATAGATTCATGATAACAAATCACAATCAAGTCGCTAAAAAGCTGTGCTACACTTTGGTTGAATAAAGATGAAAGGGGTTTCTTTTATGAAAAAGTTATTTTGTGTATTGGCTGTGGTAAGTGTTGGATTGAGTTTAGAAAAAGTGGTAGCAGCAGAGGAACAAATTCCAGAAAAAAATGGATATACCCTAGATTTTCATGATGAATTTAATGGACCAACTTTGGATCAATCAAAATGGAGCGATAAGTATTTGGAACATTGGGCAGATAATCCAGATGATGCCAAAGCAAATTATCGTTTTGAAGAAGGAAAATTGATTGAGTCTATTCAACCAGATCAAAAAGCTTGGGCACCAACACTAGACAAGGATAATTATGGATACGGAACAACAGGTGTCAAATCCAGTGCAATTCAATCATTTAATAAAAACTGGATTCATAATTTTAGTGGCAGCAAGAAGCTAATGTCTCCTATCTCACCTGAAAATGAAATGTTGGGGGATGAGAAAACTGGTGGGTATGCGACAACGTATGGTTATTTTGAAATTCGAGCAAAATTATCAAATAGTAGTGGTGGCGGCCATCAAGCATGGTGGTTAGTTGGTATGCAAAATGACACGAATGATTGGGAAAATTCAAAAGAAACAGGCGAAATTGATATTATTGAAACTTTTTTTGATTACAGTAAAAATGTTCAGCGACCAGTTGGAACAAAGAACGTTACAGAAGACAATCGCCAGAAAGGCTTATGGCAAGTATGCACATATGGTTGGAATGATCCTTTCTTTTCAAGATCGTGGACAGATAGTACGACAGCAACAATTGGCGGTGCAGAAGCTGTTGTTCCAGGAGCAGTTGGAGTAGATAGCTTAACTAATGAATTTCATACGTATGGTATGGAATGGGAACCTGGTTCACTGAAATTTTATTTTGATGGTCAATTGTTCAGGACAATTAATCAAGCACCAGATTATCCAATGGGGATGATTTTAAATATATACACAGATGCAGGATCAGGAAAACACAATGAGGTCTATCCTAAAGAATGGGCGATTGATTATGTACGGGTTTATAAAAAAGATGCGGGCTATGATATACCAAAACAAGGAATTAAAAATCGTGAGACAGGTGAATTTCTTAGTTTGGCTACGGAATCAGACAAGGTGATTCTGTCTACGACAAACGAAAATCTTGAAAAGTGGCAAATGATTCCTAAAGGTGAGTATTTTCTGATTAAAAATGCAAGGACAAATGAGTTGTTACACAATGAGCACCAAAAAGGTTATGTAGAACACGGCGTAGTGCCAGAAACGTATTACAGTGCACAGTGGAAAAAAGAAACCGTCGGTAATTACACTCGGTTCGTGAATCGTTGGAAACCGACACAAGTAATCCATATAGAAAATAACCTAGGCTATCTTGAATGTAGTCCTATTCACACTGGCGCTTGGAGAAGTAAATGGGAAATGATTGACTAAAAAGACCAAAGGAAATTTTGTTTTTTCTACGGGAAACGGTGAGGCTTATAAAATAATAAATAATATCAGAAAAAGGACGCGAGGAATGTACTGCCCCAAAAAATAGATTAAAAATCTAATGTTTTGGAAGTGGGTACAAAATTAGCGTCCTTTTTTGCATCGTTGATTGGTAAAAATCGATGCATTGATTCAACGAGTGAATAGAAACAATAGCAAATTTAGTGGTATTATCAATTGGCATAACGAGCAATCAGATACTCAATCAAATTTAAAGCATTACCGAAAAAATAATTCAGTTGTTGATTTTCTGGTCCAGAGTCAACAGTACCACTTTCGACTAGAAATGAGAGATCTCCTTTTTTGGCATAACTGCTGTTTTCGTTAGCCGTAATCGTGATAACATGTCCACCGTAATTTTTGCACTCGTTCATTTTGATTAAACCATTTTGATTTTCACCAGATTGAGAAAAAGTAATCAAGGTATGTGGGGTTTCGTCAGTAACGAGGCTAATTTCCACTCCCTCTAAGTCGATTGCATAAATTTTTTTTAGTAATAATTTTCGGTAAGTATAATCAACGAGAAACTGGCAAAATCCCTCGCCAAACAGATAGATCTTTCTCTCAGAAAAAGCTTCATTGAAGTAACAATCAATTTTTTCCCATTCATGATTAGTTGTGACAAACGAAAGTTCTTCGATTTGATTGACTGAAGAGGCAGAAAACTTATTGGAAAGAAAAAAAATAAGTTCTTTGAAATTATTAAATCCTGCTCGTTTGGCTAGGCGGCTGATTGATGAAGGCGAGGTGTAATTGATCTTGGCAATATTGCGAATATCTAAGTTTTCATCACTATGGATTGCTTCGACAATTTTTTCAATCATTCGTTCATCTTCTGAATGAAATGAGTTATTTGGGAATAAACGATTAAGATAATAAATTTTTGTCATTGAATAGTTCCTCTCTTGAAAATATTTTCAGTGTGTGAAAACGGAGTCAACTTGTTAAATAAGCATTGTATGCGCTTTATTAAGATACTATACTATGGCTATAAAGAAAGCAAATACAATTGTATGAATCTATTTTCTTTGATGAAAGAAGGTTAAGCATGAAAAAAGTAATTATCAATGCAGATGATTTTGGTTATTCTGCAGCTGTCAACGCAGGAATTATCAAAGCCTATCAAGATGGGGTATTAACTTCGACTACTTTGATGGCGAACATGTCAGGAAGAGACGGAGCGATTCAGCTTGCAAAAGAGAATCAGGGACTTGGCGTAGGTGGGCATCTTGTATTGACTTGCGGGCAACCATTGACACCTGCAACGTCATTAACAAATGAAGAAGGGCAATTTTATCATTTGGAAGATTATAAAAAAAATCGTCCGCTTATGAAAGAAGAAGAGATTTTCCATGAATGGTCAAGTCAAATCGATTACTTGTTGGAAAATGGGTTGAAACTAACCCATTTAGATAGCCATCATCATGTGCATACATTCCCAGAAAATTTAGCGATTACGCAACGAATTGCTGAAAAATACCAGCTATGCTTTCGAAACGCATTTGATTTGGAAAAACAAATCAACTTACCTTATCAAAAAAATATCAGTGGATTTCTTGATTTGATGAATTATCCTTCGATTCGTGATTTGAATCAATCATTTGCTGAAAATATGGCTGCTTGTTTGGCCGAGATCCAATCAGTAGTGGAACAAGTAGAAGATGATGAGGTGACTGAATTGATGGTTCATCCAGCATTTGTTGATGAGTCGTTATACTTTGGCTCAAGTTTTCATCTTCAACGAACCAAAGAAGTTGCCATTTTGTGTGCTGAACAATTAAAAAATTTATTGGATGAGCAAGAGATCACGTTGTGTAATTATCAAGAGATCTCAGCAGGTCACTTGATTGTCAATCATTAGCAAGTAGCTTAGTAGCATAAAGCCAAACTAAAAAAGGAGAAATAGAATGAAAGAGAAAGTTATGAAGTCGGCTAGTGTTTTTTCTAAAGCAATTATCCAACCAGTGATGTTCATGGCTGTTACAGGGATTATTTTGTCTGTCTGTGCAATCTTAAAACTTGAGATGATGCCAACTTTCACCAAAGATGTCGGGAATTTTGTATTTAATATTTTGTCTTCAGGTATGATTGGACAGCTAAGTGCGATTTTTTGTGTGGGGATTGCTGCAGCTTTGGCAAAACCAAAGTTCAAAACGGATGCCGCCATTTTAGGAATTATTACTTACTTGCTTTTCTTATACGCAAATAATTCATGGTTAACAATAACTGATCGTTTAGCAACCGCAGGTGAACAAGGTCTTTATGGAACTGGTCAAGGAATGGTCTTCGGGATTCAAGTCACAGACATGGGGGTCTTTTTAGGAATCTCATTAGGAGTGATGGTTGGCTGGATGGTGAATCGATTTGGTGAGATTAAGTTGCACCGGTATCTTTCACCTTACTCTGGGACAAAGTCTGTTTACTTATTGATTGTCTTTGTTACGATTTTGTTTGCAATGGGTATTACTTATGTTTGGCCAATGATTAATTTCGGTGTTGAAAGCTTAGTTAAGGCAACAACAACTGCTGGCTCAGCCGGATTTTTCTTTTATGGTTTCTTAAATCGTTTATTGCTACCACTTGGATTACATCATTTCTTATGGATGCCGATTTTTTATACACCATTAGGGGGAAGCGCCGAAATTGCAGGTCAAGTTTATGAAGGAGCTTACAATATTTGGCTGGCGGAATTGGGGAATGCTAGTCAAATCACATCAATGCATCCATCTATTGGTTATCTATCTAATTTTGGTTCGATTTCATTGCCTATTGGGATTGCTTTTGCTATTTGGAAAACAGCTAGAATCGAGAATCGTAAAAAAGTTGCGGCTATTTTAATTCCAATGGTTACAACGGCATTTTTAGCGGGTGTGACTGAACCATTAGAATTTTTATTTTTATTCTTGTCACCTGTTTTATGGTTAGCACATTCAGTTGTTTACGGACTAAGCTTATTCTTTACAAATTTAGTGGGTATCAATATCCAATTTGATACAGGCATCAATATGATTATCAACAGCTTTGCATTTCCAAGTCGGCTAGGTCATCAGTACTTGATTCCAATTATGTTTCTTGCAACGGCTGTCTTAGAATATGTCGTATTTAAGCAATTGATTGTTCGTTTAGATATTCCGACTTTAGGACGCGAGAAAAGTGAAGCTCAACTTGCGGCACTTGATGAAACAGTTGTTACAACAGGTATCGATAGTGAATTTGAGCCGCAAACACAAACAATTGTTGCTGGTTTAGGCGGTGCGGAAAATATTGAAAGCATCGTTAACTGCTATACGCGTCTACGAGTAGATGTAAAAGATGAACAAAAAGTTGACATCGACTTACTGAAACAAAAAGTGAAGGCGTCAGGTATTGTGGATAAAGGAAAGCATATCCAGATTATTATTGGGATGGGTGTAGAAGAAGAACGGGAAAAAGTAGAAGCGTATCTGACTCATCTAAAAGAAATGAATAATTAAGATAAATGGAGGAAAACAACAGTGGGAAATAAATTTGTAATGATTGGTGGAGGATCAACACAGTCACCAGGAATTTTAGAAGTTTTACGAAAACGTGCAGAAGAATTGAATCTAAGTGAATTAGTTTTATATGATATTGATGAAGAAAGAGTGTCACTACTTGGCCAATATACGAAAATGTACTATCAAGAACTAGGTTCAAAAGTGGCAGTTAGTTATACAACAAACATTGATGAAGCATTAGTTGATGCTGATTTCTTATTCATGCAAATTAGACCAGGCTTGAACAAACAACGTGCAATTGATGAAAAAATTTGTCTTAACAATGGTGTTGTTGGGCAAGAAACTTGTGGACTAGGTGGATTTTCATTTGCTATGCGTGTGATTCCAGCAGTGTTAGAAATTATTCGAAAGGTAAAAGAAATTTGTCCAAAGGCGTGGATTCTCAATTACACAAATCCAGAAGCCATTTTGTCAGAAGCAATCTATCGAGAATTTCCTGATGCAAATGTATTGTGTATTTGTGATATGCCGATTTCAATTGAAGGTGCGATAGCTAAATATTTCAATAAAGATTTACGTGACTTAACCTTTAAATATTTTGGAATGAATCACTTTGGTTGGTGGACGAATATTATTGATGAGACAGGAACAGACCTTTTACCAATCTTAAGAGAAGACGTTCTTTCTGGTAAAATCGATACATTATTACAATCAAATGATGAAACGAAAGAGGATCAATATTGGATCGATACCTATCGTCAGATGATTAGTTTATTCAAACGGTTCCCAGAATATTTCCCAAATTGCTACTTGCAGTATTATTTAACACCAGACGAAATGATTGTGCATGATGATCCTTCATTTACTCGTGGCGATTACGTAATGCAAGGTCGTGAAAAACGAATTTACGAAGAATGTCGGCGTGTGATTGCTAATGGCAGTGCCAAAGATTCAAGCTTGCACGCGGGTGTCCACGGAAATTATATTGTGGATATTGCCTATGCGATTATCCACAATACGCGCGAACGCTTTACGGTCAACAAAAAAAATCAGGGCTCAATCGCAAATTTTGATCCAGAAGCAGTAATCGAAGTTCCAGCATATGTGGGAAGTATGGGGGCAGAAACAATTACCGTCGGACACATACCAACTTTCCAAAAAGGACTGATGGAGATGCAAAAAGCTTACGAAAAAATGACAGTCGATGCAGCTTTGTCAGGGTCATATCAAACAGCATTAGAAGCAGTTATGTTAAATAAAACAATTCCTAACTATACAGTGGGTAAAAAAGTTTTAGATGAGCTTCACGAAGCAAACAAAGAGTTCTGGCCAGAGTTAAGTTAAAGCAACTGTCAAACGCAAAAAATAAAAAAATAAAGAAAGCGGTTGACAAAATACTATTTGGTCTATACAATTTAATTGTTAACAATATTGATTTCATGTGACTAGATCATACTAGGCATGGAAAGATGACGTGGGAGAGCAATTTTCCAGGTGATTTTTCCATGCTTTTCTTTTGTCTGGAAATTCTTTAGGCCAAAAAATTTCTGGAAAATGATTGTTAGTTGTGAAATCAAAAACCTATTTCTGCAGAAAAGGAACTCATTATGAAAATCAAAAAAATCTTTAATCAGAATGCTGTGTTGGTAGACGATGACGGACAAGAAAAAGTTGCAATTGGAAAAGGGATCAGCTTTGAGAAGAAACGAAATGACCTTATTTTTATGAAGGACATCGAGCGCCTCTTTGTCATGGAACCGGAAGGACAACTTCGTTTGCAAAACTTATTGAATCAAATTGATGAAAAATATTTATTTGCAGCTGAGGAAATCATTCAGCATGCAGAAACGATTTTAATGGAGCCGTTGAATGAACATATTTTGATTGCATTAACAGACCATATCGCATTTGCTGCCGAAAATATGAAAAATGGTATCGTGATTCGTAACAAACTATTACGAGAAATCGAAGTTTTGTACGCTGAAGAATTTCAAATTGCACAATGGGCAGTAGAACATTTGACGAAAACGTTAGATGTGCCATTTACTTACGATCAGGCAGGCTATATTGCCATTCATATTCATTCGAGTCGCAGAAATCAATTGAACAATCATCGAAGTATTCGAGAGGTGACAATTATTTCAGATGTGATTCGTTTAATCGAAGCAGAGCTTGAGGTTGATTTGCATACTCAAGAGATGTCTTTGAGCTACACGCGTTTAGCAAATCACTTGAGATTATTATTACAACGTTATAAGAACCAGCAGTACGCTGTTTTGGATGAAGATATTTTAAAAATGGTCAAGAAAAAATATATAGCAAGTTATGAAATGACGAAAAAAATTCGTGTTTTATTACTTAAACAATATCAAATGTCGATTACGAGTGAGGAAATGGGATACTTAGCAATCCACATTGAACGCTTACGTAGCGCTGTTTGTGATTAAAAATTAGGGAGAGAAAAAGATGAAAGCTTATATGCAAAGAATGGGTCGCTCATTGATGTTGCCAGTTGCAACATTACCTGTAGCAGCTTTGTTCATGGGGATTGGTTATTGGATTGACCCAAGTGGTTGGGGTGGCAATAATATTTTGGCGGCTTTTTTAATTAAAGCTGGTAGTACGATTTTAGATAATTTAGGATTGTTGTTCGCGGTCGGCTTGGCATTAGGAATGTCGAAAGACAAAGATGGTTCTTCAGCTTTGGCAGGGTTGGTTGCTTTCTTGACACCGATGACTTTGGTAAGTAGTGCATCAGTTGCATTGTTCACAAAAGTTGATGTTGAACAAGTAAACATTGCGTTTGGCGCAATTAACAACAAAAATGTCTTTATTGGGATTTTGGCTGGGCTAGTTGCCGCAGCAATGTACAATCGTTTTAGTAAAGTAAAATTGCCAATGGCTTTATCTTTCTTTAGCGGGAAGCGCGCAGTTCCCATTGTAACTGCTGGTGTAATGACTTTGATTTCGGCATTATTGATTTTTATTTGGCCACCAGTTTACAATACGCTTGTTTCATTTGGTGAATTGATTTCTGGAATGGGAGCAGTCGGTGCTGGACTATATGGTTTCTTTAACCGTCTATTGATCCCAACAGGTTTGCATCATGCGTTGAACAATGTGTTCTGGTTCAACCTTGCAGGAATTGATGATATTGGTAAATTCTGGGCAAGTGAAGGAACAAAAGGAATTACAGGAATGTATCAAGCTGGGTTCTTCCCAGTAATGATGTTTGGATTGCCAGCAGGTGCGTTAGCCATTTATCAATGTGCTCGTCCAGAGAAGAAAAAACAAACAGCTTCATTGATGTTAGCAGCTGCATTTGCTTCATTCTTTACTGGTGTTACTGAACCACTAGAATTTTCATTTATGTTTGTTGCTTGGCCACTGTATGTTGTTCATGCAGCTTTAACAGGTATTTCAATGTTTGTAGCAGCACTTTTCCATTGGACAGCAGGATTTAACTTTAGTGCTGGTTTTATTGATTTCTTCTTGAGTTTACGCGTACCAATTGCGAATAAACCATACATGTTGATTTTACTAGGTTTGGTTATGGCTGTCGTTTACTATGTTACCTTTATGTTTGTTATCAAGAAATTTAACTTGATGACACCAGGCCGCGAAGAAGGTACAGGTGAAGAAACGCCTGATTTAGCAACTGGTAACGATAAGTTTTCTGCTTTAGCAGATAGCATCTATGCGGCTCTTGGTGGAGCAAGCAATGTGACATCAATTGATAACTGTACAACACGTCTTCGTTTACAAGTGAAAGATACAAAACAAGTTGATCAATCAAAAATCAAAGCAACTGGTGTTCCGGGATTGAAAGTAATTGATGATCAAAATATCCAAGTTATTGTTGGAACAGAGGTTCAATTTGTAGCAGATGAAATGAGTAAATTACATGGAAGTCCTGTCAGCCAATCAGCTGGGACAGTAGTAGTTACCGAAGAAATCAGCAAACCAGAAGGACCACAAACACAAGATGTATATGCTGTAGCTACTGGGAAAGTGATTCCAATCACTGAAGTCGGTGACGAAGTGTTCTCACAAAAAATGATGGGTGACGGTTTTGCAGTTATTCCTGAATCAGGCGAAATTTTTGCGCCAGTTGCTGGGAAAGTGACAAGTGTCTTTCCTACAAAACATGCGATTGGTTTAGTAACTGAATCTGGAATTGAAGTCTTAGTTCACATGGGAATCGATACTGTTCAATTAAATGGTGAACCATTCACTGTCTTTGTTAAAGAAGGACAACAAGTGGGACGTGGACAAATGCTTGCAAAAGTCAATCTAGCAAGTTTGAAGGCAAGTGGTAAAGAAGCTGACATGATCGTTGTCTTTACAAATCCAGATAAAATCGATACATTCTCAGTAACAACTGGCCAAGATGGTGAAGTGAACGAAATTATTGGGACGGTAACGAGTAAATAGAGGTTGTGGCGCAAAACATTTAGCTCCGACTAGATAATGAGCAGGCACTCAAAGTAACTTCCAATGCTTTGTAGTAAATGTAAGTTATATCTATATAGAAGAGTCACTTTGAATCAACTCATGTAACTAAAAAAGGTTGCGACTTTTGTCGTAGCCTTTTTTTGATGAATAATAAAACGTGTGAATATTTGCTATACTAGAAGAAATAACTGGGAAAAATGAAAGATAGGTCTGCTTATCATGAGTTGTCATCATTTATAGATGAGGAGTTTTTTATGAAAAAAAAGGAATTTATTGTTCAAGATTTGCTGAGTAAAATTTATCAAGAAGAGTTCAAGGATGGTAAGTTGCCTGCCCAACGAACACTCGCACAAAAATACCAAGTATCTCGTTTTACGATTCAACAAGCAATCAAAAGCTTAGAGGAGATTGGAATTGTGCGCGTCGTTCAAGGATCAGGAATCTTTGTTCACGAAAAATGGGTTAAGAACCCATTGATATTTAATTCTTTGACACGCACGCCTTATGATCGAATAGAGTCTAAAATGTTGACGTTAGAAAAACGTTTAGCAAGTAGTGAAGAGTGTCAACTATTTCAATTAGAAGTTGGAGAAGAAATCTGGTCATTTTCGCGAATTCGATTAGTGAACTATAAAATTGAGCAACTAGAAAAATCATTGTTGCCAGTTAAATTGTTCCCTAAAGTAACAAAAGAAGTAGTCGAACATTCGATTCAACGCTTTGTTGAAAAAGAAGGGTACCGAATTTCACATTATATTAGTAACTACACGCCAGTGACTTTAACAAAGGCACAATCAGAAGTTTTAATGGTTAGAAGAGGAACACCAGCAATGCAAATCAAAAATCGAGCTTTATTGGCTGATGGTCGGATTTTTGAATATAGTGAGATTACAGCTATTGATTACTCGGTTACCTATATTCGTCCATTTGATCGAATGATTCATCAATCAAGAATTGATTGATGAGCTAATGAGAAAGAGGCAAGGACAATCAGTTGAATTGTCTTTGCCTCTTAGTGTATATCTTGAATTTTTTTGTTGGTACTTGTTTTTTTCAAATCTAACCGCTTTATGCTGCAACCTTATTCACGGTGTTCCCAAAGCAGCTCCTTCGGCAATAAGTCCTCTTTTCTTAAAATATGGAAAACTATTTTTAGAAAAGCATTCTTATTGCTTGAAGCTAAACGCTTTGCGCCACAACCTTATTCACGGTGTTCCTAAAACAACTCTGACAAGATAGTTTGCATTCACTACAAAATATGAGGAGCTATTTTGAGTGCCTGCTCACTATCTTGTCGGAGCTGAGCGTTTTGCGCCACAACCTTTTCCTCGGTGTTCAAGAAGTAACTCCTTCCAAATAAGCCTAAATTACTCAAAAATTTGGGAAGCAATTTCTGGTAATTTTTTCTTATTTATTGGAGCTAAGCACTTCTCTCACAACCTTTCTCACGGCGTAACAATTGCCCCATCTGGCGTCCTACTTTGTGTCCATTCATGCGGTCGATAAACAACCGGAAATTCAGCCGCTAGTTCTTCATTAAATGTAACACCAATGCCGACTTCTTCAATTGGATAGAAGAAACCATTTTTAGGTTGAGGAATATGCCCAAAAAGCTGTTGTGTATTTTTTGGCACATCAATATTTTCTTGGATAGCAGCATTATGAAGATGAATATTTAAATGTGTATTTACAGCTAAGCCAATTGGTGTGATATCTGACGGAGTATGCCAAGCAATACGAATTCCCATTGCATCACAAAAATGAGCTAATTTTAGTGCAGGTGTAATTCCACCAATCTGAGAAACGTGTGCACGCAGATAGTCGATCATTCGATTTCGTACAAGTTCTTGCCACTCCATTGGATTATTAAATAGTTCCCCAGTAGCAATAGGTGTAGAAGCTTGATTTCTGAGTTGTGTAAGCCATTCATTTTGATTAGGAGGCAAAAGGTCTTCTAGGAAAAATAAATGATAAGGTTCAGCAGCCTTTGCAAAACGAATCGCCTGATTTGGATGAAGACGTTCATGAACATCATGAAGCATCTGAAATTGATGACCATATTTTTGTTGAATGGTAGCAAACATTTTTAGTGTGGTATCCATGTATTCTTCTTGATTGAAATAAGAACCAGCGATTGGATTTTCAGGTGTTTGCAAATTTTTTGGATTACCTCCATAAAAACCTAATTGGCAACGAATATACTGGTATCCCTCAGACAAGAAACGATCAATTTCACTGAATAAATCGTCAATATTATCAGCAACTGCATGTGTATATGCGGGAATTGCGGTGCGTGCTTTTCCGCCTAGTAGTTGATAGAGTGGCATATCTGCTAACTTTGCTTTGATATCCCATAAAGCCATGTCAACGCCTGAAATTGCATTATTAGTAATTGGACCGTTTCGCCAATAAGAATTAACGTTCATCATTTGCCAAAGATCTTCAATTTGATTTGCATCTCGCCCTATAAGCAGAGGTTTGAGGTAGTCATCCACAACAGTTTTGACAGCTAGTGGGCGGAACTGAAAAGTACCACAACCTAAGCCAAAAACGCCCTTATTTGTTTCAACTTTGACCACTAATAAATTATGCCGATCTGGTTTGATCGCAAAACTTTTTATGTTCGTAATAATTGTTGGTGTCATTATATTCACTCCTATAGAAAATAATCTTGTGCTTCGTAGTTAGTAAAACATGTCATTTATAGCGCTGTCAATTTGGCCTAAAAAAAAGGTCGTATAGCTTTAAAAATCAGTCCAATTATCATTTTTTTTGTTTGGGAATATTGTTAAATAAAGTTTTTTGTTAGTTGTTTGTATAATAGGACTGGTTTTACAACGAGATGTCTCCATGCTAATATAGCTCGTGTAAACGCAAACAAGGAGGAGCGAGAAATGAATCATAAAGAAACTTCACAAGCAATCATTGAAGCTGTTGGTGGAAAAGAGAATGTTAATAATGCTTGGCACTGTATGACACGCTTACGATTTAACTTAAAAAAAGTTGAAGCAGTTGATTATGAGGCGTTAGAAAAAATTCCACATGTGGTTGGGACAAAGTATCAGAGCGACCAACTACAAGTAGTTATTGGAACGGATGTCGCAGACTATTTTCTTCCATTGGCAAAGGAATTAGGGTTGGAGGAAACACGGATAGTTGATTCAGGTGAAAAGAAGGGACTTGTATCATTGTTTATGGATACGGTTTCTGGAGTTTTTGGTCCGCTGGTGCCGGCGATTGCTGGTGCTGGGATGATCAAGGGACTGATGGCTGGATTGGTAGCATTGAATGTACTTTCAAATCAAACAGATTCCTATTTGGTTATTGATATGATTGCAAGCGGTGTGTTTACTTTCTTACCATTTTTTGTAGCAGCATCTGCTGCGAAAATTTTTCAAACGAATCAGTATTTAGCAATTGCGATTGCAGCAGCTATGCAATTTCCAACTATGACGGCAGCTGTTGCACAAGGAGAAGTCTCTCAATTCTTATTATTTGGCTTAGTTCCAGTTCCTGTATTTAATTATGCTGGAACAGTTATTCCAATTATTTTTGCCGTATTAGCATTAAGCTATATTTATCGTTGGGTCGACAAAGTTCTACCGCAAGTGTTACGAACTGTTTTCACGCCAACATTATCATTATTTATTGCAGGAATACTTTCGTTAACGGTCATTGGACCCATCAGTATTTTTCTAGGAAACTTATTGGCAAGTGGGGTAGAAGGGCTATTTGCAATATCACCGATCTTAGCTGGAATTGTCGTTGGCGCAATTCGCCCAATCGCGATATTTACGGGGCTTCATCATGCAATGACCCCGATTGCGTTACAAAATTTTGCAAATCAAGGCTATGATATGTTAATGCCAATGATGTTTATGGCGAACATGGCAATCACTGGTGCAACTGCAGCAATTTATACCAAGGTAACGACAAAAGAAGAAAAAACAATTGTCTTATCTTCAGCAATTTCAGGTATTTTAGGAATCACTGAACCAGCGCTATTTGGTATTTTATCGAAGTATAAGAAAGCTTTTGCTGCGGCTACGATTGGTAGTGCCTTAGCTTCAGCGTTCATTAGCTTTTTTGGGGTTAGAATTTATGGTTATATTTTGTCGAGTATTTTTAGTTTGCCGGCCTACATTGGGCAATATTTTATTTTTGCAGTGCTAGGTATTTTGATTGCTTTAGTTTCTTCGTTTCTAGTGACATATCTACTTGTACCAAAAGAAGAAACAGAAGATTTTGTAACCAATGAAGTTGATTTACATGCGGTAGCCCAAGGTGCTTATGTACCTTTAGAGGATGTTCCCGATGAAGTATTCTCGACAAAAATGATGGGAGATGGATTTGCTATTGAGCCAATCAATGGTGAAATTTATGCGCCCGTATCCGGAGTTGTTACCACAATTTTTCCTTCTAAACATGCGATTGGAATCAAAACAACTAATGGCGTGGAAATTTTGGTTCATATGGGAATCGACACAGTTTCGTTGAATGGCGAAGGATTTGAGCTATTTGTTCAAGCTGGAGATAAAGTTTCAAGTAAAACAAAAATTGCAAAGATGGATTTAGATTATATTCGCACGCAAAAAAAATCAACAATAGTCATGGTCATCATCTTGAACATGGAGCGCGTAGTGACACTTCATGGTGAAAAAAGGTTGGATGGCACGCATCAATCTGGTGAATTGTTAGAAAAAGTTGTTTTGAATTAATCAATTTTATGCACGAAAAAGGATGAGGCAAAACGTTATTTCGTTTTGCTTCATCCTTTTTTCTCTGTTAAGTAAAAATTAGGCTTCGTAAGAACGGGTGAATAATTCAACGATGTCTGACTTTGTACCTTTGCGTGGATTTGAAAAGGCGTTGCCGTCTTTTAACGCATTTTCAGCCATCAATTCAAAATCTTTTGGGTCTGCCCCAATTGATTTGATATTTGTTGGGATACCAACATCTTCAGAAATTCTTTCGAGTGCATGAATTCCCTTTTCAGCTGCTTCCATTGGAGATAATCCAGTAATGTTTTCTCCTAAGAAAGTAGCAATATCAGCAAAGCGTTCTGGACTAGCAATCATATTCCAACGTTCAACAGTCGGCATTAACACAGCGCAGCAAACGCCATGTGGGGCATCATATTGACCACCTAATTGATGTGCCATCGCATGAACGTAACCTAGGTCGGCATTGTTGAATGCCATTCCGGCAAGTAAAGAAGCATAAGCCATATTGGTACGTGCTTCAACATCATGACCATTCGCAACCGCTCGACGTAAATATTGGCCAATCAATTTCATTCCTTGAATTGCTTGAGCATCTGTAATTGGATTACGATTTTCTGAAACGTAAGATTCTACACAGTGACACAAAGCGTCCATTCCAGTAGCTGCTGTCAATTTACTTGGAACATCAAGCATCAACAATGGATCATTGAAAGAAACTAAAGGTACATTTCGCCACGAAACAATGACAAATTTCAAATGTGTATCTTCGTTTGTTAGCACGGCATGTCGTGTAATTTCAGAAGCTGTTCCAGCGGTGGTATTCACGGCCATCAGTGGTGGTAATGGTTGGGTCAACGTTTCGATTCCAGCTAATTTTGCAAGATCTTCACCATTTGTCAGGGCAATCCCAATTCCTTTACCACAATCATGGGCAGAACCACCACCAACAGTGATGATACTATCACAATTATTTTCTTGATACATCGCAGCTCCGGCTTGAACGTTACGAATTTTAGGATTTGGCTCGACACCGTCAAAAATAGTATAAGAAATCCCAGCTAATCGTAAGCTTTCTTCGGTTTGTTTGACAGGTCCATCTTCTAAATGATGTAAAAAAGAATCAGTTACAATCAAAATATTGTTTATGCCTAACAATTTTGCACGTTCACCAATTTTGGCAATGACCCCAGGACCAAAGAAATTGACGCTAGGCATCATAAAATCATAATTTGTTTTCATGTCAGTTGCTTCTTTCTAGTTAAGATAAGGTAATAACGTTTGGAACAAAATAGCGCTGGAAGCAGCACCCGGATCAATATGGCCAATAGAACGCTCACCCAAGTAAGAAGCGCGTCCTTTTTTGGCTTGTAACTCTTTTGTATGTTCTTTGGCAGATGTGATTTCTTCTGTTGTTAAGGGTTGATTTTTTTTGAGTATTTCAGCTACAGGAGCCCAAACATCGACCATTGTTTTATCGTCTACATTGGCTTTTCCACGTAATTGGATCCCGTTCAATCCTTCTTGTATAAGTTCACCTAGCTGTTCTTCATTTGTAATGGCAGTAACTTCTTTTGTTGCTTTGGCAAAATTCATGAATGCTGTACCATACAATGGACCGGAAGCCCCACCTACTTTTGAAATCAAAGACATGGCTAAGATCTTAAATGTATCAGTAATAGTTTTCGGTTGTTGTGCAGCAAATGCTTCTTGATAAGCTGCCATGCCACGAGCCATATTGTTTCCATGGTCACCATCACCAATTGGCGTATCTAATTCACTGAGCATGTGTTTATTTTTTTCGATTTCTTGAGAAAAATCATTCAACCATGCTTGTACTTTTTCGACTGTTAAATCCATTGTCATTCTCCTTTAGTCAATCATTTTCTTAAATTAGCCCCATGAGATGGTTGCAACTGGACTGGTTAAAGCTTTTGTCCATTCCGTTGTTGTCAAATCAATCAATGTCAGAGAAAGACCTTGCATATCAATAGAGGTCATATAGTTCCCAACCTTGTGGAAATCAACGTCAATATCTTTAGCCGCAAGTAAAGTTAACACATCATTTATAAAGACAAATTGTTCCATTAAAGGAGTGCCACCCATACCATTGACCAAGACACCAACTTTTTTTGGCGTTTCTGGATAAGCCTGAACTAATTTTTCAACTAATTCTTGTGCTAATTGTTTTGAAGGTTGTAATTTTTCGCGACGATATCCTGGCTCTCCATGAATACCAACGCCGAATTCGATTTCATCTTCTGCTAAAGTAAAACCAGGTTTCCCAACTTCAGGGACAGTTGCCGCTGCTAAAGCAACGCCAATCGTTTTGGTTGCTTGGACAACCTTTTCACCAAGCTCTTTTAATTCTGCTAAAGAAGCGCCACTTCGTGCAGCGTCACCTAAGATTTTATGAACAAGAACTGTTCCGGCAACACCACGCTTTCCAGCGGTATAAGTGCTGTCTTCTACAGCAATATCGTCATCAACAACAACGATTTCTGTTGGAATGTCGTTCATTTCGGCTAAGTCTTTTGCCATTTCAAAGTTCAAGATGTCACCAGTATAATTTTTAACAATCAATAAAACACCTTTGCCTTGGTTGGTTGCTTCGATAGCGCGTTCGATTTGATCTGGTGTAGGAGAAGTGAAGACATCACCTAAAACCGCTGCACTTAACATTCCGTCACCGACAAAACCAGCATGTGCAGGCTCATGCCCGCTTCCGCCACCAGAAACTAATCCGACTTGTGCATTCTCTGTTTGATTTTTAGCAATTACTCTGGAATCATCGACGCGATGAACAAGTGTTGAATAACTTTTTACCATTCCTTCAAGCATTTCTTCGATAATATTTTGTGGTTCATTAATGATTTTCTTCATTTTATTTCCAACCTTTCTTTGCTGCCTGCTTTGCTTCATTGACAATATGGTCGGGATCGTCAGAAACACTTGCTGTGATTCCAGCTGCGAATGCTCCTTCAACTAAGGGGGCATCAACTAACACATATTTTTCTTGTTGTTCTG
This sequence comes from Enterococcus sp. DIV0174, assembly GCF_050529065.1. Lineage (NCBI taxonomy): Bacteria > Bacillati > Bacillota > Bacilli > Lactobacillales > Enterococcaceae > Enterococcus > Enterococcus sp. DIV0174. Next base: position 249,657 of record NZ_CP172881.1, read on the forward strand.
GTTCTAATAAATCATATGCAAGTTCAGCACTTAAGACAGCACTGCCAAGATCAGCGAAGACAAAAAAGATATCACTATCAGTTGCTTCATTGATTGCATCTACAATTTTGGTTGGATCGCTACCTAATTCTCCGTCAGAAGTTCCACCTAGGGAAAAGAGCACGACATTCTCACTTTTGCCCATTTGCTCAATCATTTCTTTGAGCCCATCTGTAATCATTTGACTATGAGAAACGAGTAAGATACTTTTTTTCATTCCAAAAAACTCCTTTTTAGTTACGCATTCTATCTTTGTAGGCTTGTCCAATTCGATCAGCGACGATTAGAGCGTTTGCGACATCTTCGACAACAATTGGGAACGGCATTGAATGAATGGATTCTTCAGGAATGCAAGCGATTTTTGCTACTTCAAGTGCTTCTTCATAAGTAATGTGATCCACACCTAGATCAGCTAGCGTCAATGGCAATCCAACAGAAGCCATGAAGTCCATGACGTCATTCATTTCTTCCGTTTTTGCATCTTCCAGAACTAACTGAGTTAAGGTGGCAAAAGCAACTTTTTCACCATGAAGGTAACTATGTGCACCAGGTAAAACAGTCATTCCGTTATGAATGGCATGAGCTGCAGCTAAACCACCACTTTCAAATCCTAAACCAGATAACAAAATATTTGTTTCGACAATTTTACTCAATGATTCAGTCACTAAATTCGCATCACAAGCAATTTTTGCATTCAAGCCGTCTTCTTGTAAATGTTCCCAACATAATTTTGCCATCGCTAAGGCAGCATAAGTGCCACTAGCCGGAGGAGTTAATCCCTCTCTTGAACCCATTGGCAAACTTGCGTTAACGCGGGAATAAGAATCATGCGTTGCACGTGCTTCAAAATAAGTTGATAATGCGTCACCCATACCAGCAACCAAGAAACGAGTAGGTGCTTTTGCCACCACTTTTGTATCCACTAAGACAACGCTTGGACTTTGTTTAAAGTAAGCATAGTCGTCAAACGAACCGTCTTCATGGTACAAAACAGCCGAGTGAGAGGTTGGCGCATCTTGCGCTGCAATTGTTGGAACAATAATTAGTTTTTCACCCTCAGCTACAACTTTTGAAGCATCAATCGCTTTTCCGCCACCTAAACCAATAATGCAATCAGTGTGTTGTTCTTTAGCTACTTGTTGCAATCGTTTTGTTTCTGCTTGAGTGACTTCACCACTGAAACCGCCTTCAATAAATGATACGCCAAATTTTTCTGCGGTAGCATCTAGTTGTGGTCGAATACGATCCACATCAGCCGGGTTTGCAATCAGTAATGCAGAAGACCCAAAAGTCGATACGAAGTAACCTAAGTTCAGTAATTCATCTTCACCTTGTACATATTTGGTTGGTAAAATTAGTGCTTTTCTCATCAGTAGTTCCTCCTTGTTATCGTTTACTATTATAGCATAAAGCGTTATCATCAAAGAATCATTGAACTTTGATACCGCTTTCTTTCGAGAATGTGTTGAAGTATTTTGTGAAATAGGATTATTTTGTCATTTTTAGAAAATCGTCCTATACTACTAACTAGAGGTGAGAAAATGAGCACAACTTTATTTGATATCGAACAAGTTTTAGATTTAGATAAATGGGAAAAAGTTCAAGAAAGTCTAGCCCTCGCTACACATTTGGCCATTATTTTAGTAGATTATCGGGGTAGACCAATTACGAAACACAGCCAAGTTCAACCTTTTTGCCAGTTAGTACGTAATCACCCTGAATTGGCTGTTTATTGTGAAAAATGTGATTCAAGAGGAGGCCTGGAAGCTGTTCGAACAGGAGAGCCGTTTATTTACCGTTGCCATTTTAATATTGTTGATATGGCAATCCCAATTATGGTTGATAATCAATATGTTGGTGCAATCATGGCTGGAGAAGTTCTGCTAATAGATGGACAAGAAAAGTTAGAACAAGTTTTACAAGTAGAAGACCAAGAAAGATTGGAAGCATTTAAAGAAGAACACCACGAATTATTTGAACAATATCCCCAGTTTACCTTGGCTGATTTGCAGAGAACAGCTGTAATGTTAGAAAGTTTAAGCGAATACATCGTAACGGAAGCAATCAAAAAAGATTATTTAATCAAAGCGTATAAGCAGACACTCCGCATTTCAAAAAAAGCAGAAGTACCGGATCAATCAGTTGATTTAAAAACAGTGCAAGCAGACATTCGTCAATCTTTATTGGAAAACCAATTAGGGACAGAAAAAGATAGGTATCTAGCCAAAAATAAAATGCTGCAACCTGCAATTGATCTGATTTTTGCTAATAAAGGAAGTCATGTCGATCTAAATATGTTAGCCGATGTAACGAATTTGAGTCCAAGCTACTTAAGCCGACAGTTGAAAGAAGAGTTTGGAGAACCTTTCAGTCAAATTTATGCGAAATTAAAAATCTATTGGGCGGAACAATTATTGAGGACAACAGATTTAACAATCAGCGAAATTAGCGATCAATTAGGTTATGTTGAGGCCAGTTACTTTGTACGTTCATTCAAAAAAATCAAGGGAATCACACCATTGAATTACCGTAAGCGACACAAACATTTTCCGATGGATTGAAGCAAGTCGCGAATCAAGCACAAGAAAAAAGCAGTTGACATTCTTTTTTTTGAACGTTATGCTTTTTTTGTTAATTGAATATGTTTCTTCGGGGCAGGGTGTAATTCCCGACCGACGGTGACAAGTCTAACTTGAAGTCCGTGACCCGCAATAGTTTGCGGTTGATCTAGTGAAAATCTAGAACCGACAGTTAAAGTCTGGATGGGAGAAGAAAAACTTATCGAAAAAATGACGGGAAAAGTGTCCCTTTTTTTGTCGTGCTTCTTTGAGTTTATTTTGACTATGAGCCTCGTGTAATTACACGGGGCTTTTTTGTTTGGAAAGGAGGAATTCATTTGCATGAACGATTTATGAAAAAAGCGATTCTAGCAGCGGAAAATGGGCGTGGGAAAACATTTACGAACCCTTTAGTCGGTGCAGTTATTGTGAAAGACGATCAAGTCCTAGCAGTCGGCGCACATTTAGCATATGGCGAGGCACATGCAGAAAAAGTAGCAATTGATTATTTATGCGATACTCCCGAAAAACTACTCAATTCAACAATTTATGTCACTCTAGAACCTTGTGACCATCACGGAAAACAACCACCTTGCACAGAGGCAATTATTGCTGCTGGAATCAGGCAAGTAGTAGTCGGACAAGTAGACCCTAATCCTATAGTGTCTGGTCAGGGAATAAAAAAACTACGAGATCATGGGATTCATGTTTTAGTTGGTGTGTTAGAAGAAGAGGTTCGAAATTTAAACAGACATTACAATTATTTTTTTGAAAAGAAGCGGCCATTTGTTGCGCTAAAACAAGCAATATCATTAGATGGAAAGTTAGCATTATTGAACCAACGAACCAGATTAACAAGTGAATATGTGGTGCAAAAAGTTCGCGAAGAAAGGGCGAATTACCAAGCAATTTTGGTAGGAAGTCAAACTATTTTGACTGACAATCCCAAGTTAACAAGTGCGATAAACGATTTTCCGTTTTATCGAGTAATCTTAGATCGACGAGGAAGGGTGTTCGAACACGAAAATCTTGCTGTTTTTCAAGATGAAACAGCGCCAGTTTTGATTTTTACAGAACAGTCTGAAATTTGTCAGACATTACCGAAACATGTTGAGGTAATTTATCTGCCGAAAGTTTTGATTTCCGAGGTATTAACAAAATTAGGAGAACGACTGATCCAATCTGTGTATGTTGAAGGTGGTGCAAAAATTCATGATGCTTTTTTGGCAAGTGCGTGTTGGGAAGAGCTGATTACTTACGTTGCACCTAAAATTTTAGGTGGTGATAGTGTTACGTGTATGTCCTCTAGTCGACATGTTGAAAAAGTAACAGAATTGAACAATGTCACAGTCCAAGCGTTAGACAACACAATAAAAATCGTGGGGAGCAGAGTATAAAATGTTTACTGGATTGATTCAAGAGCAGGGAAAAGTGACTAAGATTACACGACATGGACACACAATCGAACTTACTTGCGAAGCGTCTGAACAATTGTTAGACAATTATCGAATTGGAGACAGTATGGCTATCAATGGGACATGTCTAACGGCTATTGCAATCAACAATCAACGATTCTGTGTGGAAATGATGCCAGAAACGTATCAGCGAACGACTTTTTCGCAAATGAAAGTCGGAGATCCGGTCAATTTGGAACGCGCATTGCCTTATAACGGACGACTAGAAGGACACTTGGTAACAGGGCACGTAGATGGAACGACTCGCTTGCTACAAAAAAAAATGCAAGAAAATGCCTTTGTTTTTGTTTTCGGATTACCGGGTACTTTTAAAGGTGAAATTATTCCGCAAGGATCGATTGCAATCAATGGTGTTAGTTTAACTGTTACAGCAGTGACCGAGCAGACCTTTTCGGTTAGCTTGATCCCACACTCAAAAGAACAAACGAATTTAGGAAAACTGGTTCAAGGACAATTGGTCAACATTGAAACTGATTTACTAGGAAAGTATGTAAAGGCACAAGGAATTCTTAAGTGGTGAAAGAAGGACAAGAGAGATGAACCATAAAAAAATTGAAGAAGCTTTACTAGAATTACGAAAAGGAAACTTAATTATCGTAGCAGATGATGAAAGCCGGGAGGCAGAAGGAGATTTAGTTGGGATTGCAAACTTAGTATCACCAGAAACAATTAATTTTATGACTAAATTTGCTCGAGGACTCATTTGTGCGCCAATCACTCTTCAACGTGCCAAGCAGCTACAGTTAACGGAGATGGTCCAAAAAAATACCGATCCATTTGGTACAGCATTTACGATCAGTGTTGATTATGAAACAACGGTAACTGGTATTTCTGCTTACGATCGAGCAAAGACGATCAAAGCTTTAGGGCAAACAACAACGAAAGCTACGATGTTCCATCAACCGGGCCACATTTTTCCGTTGATAGGCAAGGAAGGCGGCGTCTTGAAGCGAAGAGGACACACGGAAGCTGCACTTGATTTAGCAAAATTAACCAATCAATCAGAAGCTGCCTATATATGTGAGATTTTAAATGAAGATGGAACAATGGCACGTTTGGAGCAACTAAAAGTTTTGGCGCATAGCTGGCAGATGCCACTTATTACTGTCGAAGAGTTGAAACAATATTTGGAAGAGCAACGACCAACTGTTCAACTACCTACAGCATATGGTGACTTTGAATTAACTTTGTTTGAGGACAACGCTGGTGAAGAACATTTATTGCTAACAAAAGGTGATGTGCGAAAGAGTGAAGAACCTTTACTCGTGCGTATTCATTCTGAATGTTTGACTGGCGATGTATTTGGTTCCCACCGTTGTGACTGTGGCGACCAGCTTCATGAAGCTATGAGGATGATTTCGGAAAGAGGAACAGGCGCTATTCTTTATTTACGTCAAGAAGGCAGAGGCATTGGTTTAAAAAATAAATTATTGGCTTATCAACTACAAGAAACAGGTATTGATACTTATGATGCGAATCTTGCTTTAGGATTTGAGCCAGATGAGCGAACGTACCAATTTGCGGTAGAAATGTTAAAGAAAACGAGTATTCAGAGAATCGAATTATTGACGAATAATCCAGAAAAAGTGACACAGTTGATGGAACAAGGAATTGAGGTCGTTAAACGCGTGCCGCTTGAGATCCCGCCAGAAAAAGAAAACTATACGTATCTACAAACGAAAAAAACAAGATTTCATCACTTACTATCAATTTGAGAATGGAGAAAACAATGCATACTTTTGAAGGAAACTTTCATGGACAAACGAAAAAAATTGGGATTGTTATTGGACGATTTAACGAATTTATTACATCAAAACTACTAAGCGGGGCAATTGACAGCTTGGTTCGTCACGGCGTAGAAGAAGAAAATATTGATGTTTATTGGGTTCCAGGAGCCTTTGAAATTCCCTTTATGACCAAAAAAATCGTTGCAACGAATCAATATGATGGTGTGTTGACTCTTGGGGCGGTGATTCGTGGAGCAACGACTCATTACGAATTGGTTAGTAATGAAGTAGCAAAAGGTGTGGCACAAGTTGGTTTAGCATCAGAAATTCCAGTTATGTTTGGTGTTCTGACGACAGAAACAATTGAACAAGCAATTGAACGTTCAGGCACAAAAGCTGGAAATAATGGGGCAAACGTGGCACAAGGATTACTCGAGATGATTTCCTTAACGCAACAAATTAGGAACAACTGATTGCGGCTGCCTTAATTTGTTCGTTTACTTCATTAAAGAATAAAAAGAGCAAGGGTTGAACTTTTTACTGACTAGAAACAGTAGGAGGTTCAACCCTTGCTCTTGTATAAGTGATGCGTATTTGTAATAACAGAATTTTTCTTGTTTTCGATAGAAAAATAAGGAAAATTGTATAACATTTGTAATAAAAACGAAAAACGGTTACATTTATCATTGACTTTTGAAGAAGTTACCGTTATGATGTTCACATAAAAGGCGTGTTACTGGTCCGACCAGGCATCAACCAGCATGTAATAGACTGTGGGAGCAGTGTATTAATGTTGGCTTTTTTATTGTCTTAGATTGGAGGTGGCGAGTTGGAGATCATCAAGAGTATCAACAACAATTTTGCATTAGCGATGAAAGATGGCAAAGAAGTTATTGTTGCAGAAGTGGGAATTGGCTTTGGAAAATTTCCTAAAACGATTGCAGAAGATGAAGTCGAAAAAGTATATCAATTAAATGATTCCAATTTAAATGGGATTAACTTGGCTCAGTTTCCGCTAGAAGTCATGAACTACTCTCATCAAATTGTCAAAAAAGCTGAGCAAGAACTCCAGTTACCAACGACAGATCTTTTGTTTTTAAATGTTGCGGATCACACGAACTACATGTTGCAACGTTTGGACCAAGGAATTTCTTTAAGTGCACCGTTTCGAATTGAAATCGAAAAGTTTTTCCCGAAAGAATTTGAGCTGGGAAATTGGGCGGTGAACTATTTGGCGGAAGAGACAGGTAAACAAATTCCTAGACAAGAAGCACACGCCTACGCCTTACATTTTATCAATAGTCAAGCAAGTCTTGGTGAGCGTGAAAAAGTAGATCCTTACATTAAAATTATCAGTGATGTGAACAATATTATTACGTATCATTTTCATAAAGAGTTCCCAGAAGATTCATTCTACTATTTACGTTTTGTGACGCATCTTAAATATTTTATTGCTAGGAAACTTAACCATGAGACAACTGAGTATCGAAAAAATGAATTGTATCAAACACTGCGTGCACAATATGTGCAAGAAGCGCAGTGCGTAAAGAAAATCGAGCATTATTTGCAGGAGTCTTACGGTTGGACGTTGGACGAAGAAGATTTGCTTTATCTGCTAATCCACATCAAAAAAATAAGTGAAATTTGAGTGTAACTGGTTCGACCAGGCATAACCAAAAAAACGACTCTCTTTTGATTGAAGAGGGCTAGTTTTTTTGGTTTTTTGTTTTTTACGAACAATTTTTAAGGAGGAAAAAGAAATGGACGATCGACAAAGAGCACAAGCAATTTTAGAAGCAGTGGGAGGAAAAGAAAATGTTTCATCACTAACACACTGCGCGACACGCCTACGTTTTTATTTAAACAATGGACAAAAAGTTGAAAAAGAAGAAATCAAAGAAGTACCTGGTGTGATTCAATATGTCGAGTCTGGTGGACAACATCAAGTAGTAATTGGAAGTGACGTGGTGGATGTCTTTGATGAATTAGTGAAACTATTACCAGAAGATGCGGAGAAACAAGTAAATGAGCCAAAAGAGAAACAAACATGGTACGATGAATTATTTGCGACAATTTCAGCTATCTTCACCCCATATATTGGTGTGTTGGCAGCAGCGGGGATTTTAAAAGGATTTTTGATTCCACTTTCCATGTACAATATTTTGCCGGCAGATAGTGGACTATATCAATTGTTAAGTATCTTAGCATCTGGTGTCTTCACATTATTACCCTTGTTTATCGCAGTAACAGCAGCCAATCGATTTAAGACAAATCAATTTATAGCGTTGGCAATCGCAGCGGCAATGATCTATCCATTAACAGATGCTAGTATTTTAGATAGTGCGTCATTGCTGGGATTAACGATTAGTTTCAAAACTTATGGTGGTGCTGTTGTTCCAACGATTTTAGCAATTTGGGCACAAAGCTATATCGAACGTGGTGTCAAAAAAGTTTTGCCTAAAGTCACTCACACAGTATTTGTTCCTTTCTTTACAATCATCATTACCGGAATTGCAGTCTTTGCTTTGATCGGTCCTTTAGGAAATGGAATCGCCAATTTGATTGGTACAGCATACTTTAGCGTGTATGCGTTTAGTCCGATTTTAGCGGGTGCATTATTAGGTGGCTTGTTCCAATTATTAGTGATGGTTGGTTTACATTGGGGAATTTTACCAATTGCGTTAATCAATATTCAAAACACTGGTGCAGATACGATTTTACCAATTGGTTCTAACGGTGTATTTGGTCAATTTGGTGCTGTAGTTGGCGCGTGGCTATTTTTAAGAAAAGGAAAAGATAAAGAAATTGCTGCCTCTGCTTCATTATCAGGCTTTTTTGGGATCACAGAGCCTGCCATTTATGGGATTAACTTGAAGTATAAAATGCCATTTATTATTGGTTCGATTTCTGCAGCACTTGGCGGCGCAATCAGTGGCTTTTTTGAAACCAAAGCTTATTCTTTTACCCCAGTAGCCAATATTTTTACATTCTCAATGTTTGTAGGACCTGGAAATAATTTTAGTGCACAATTATTAGCGAATGGTGTGTCATTCTTCGTGGCGCTAGTAGCTACTGCTTTGTGGATGCGTAAGCAAATGAAAACAGTCTCAATTAGTGAAGAAGAACAGAAAATAATTTCTGCAGAACCAGTTGCATCTACTAACTTAAGTGAAGCTAACTTAGTAGTAGCACCTTTAAATGGAGAGTACTTGCCGATTTCAGAAATCAATGATCCAGTATTTTCTTCAAAAAGCATGGGCGAAGGTTTTGCAATCAAACCAAGTGAGGGTACGGTATATGCACCTGTTAGCGGCGTTGTAGAGCTAGTGGCTCAAACAAAACATGCGATTGGGTTCACTGCTGATGATGGTAAGCAATTATTAATCCATATTGGTCTCAATACAGTAGAATTAAATGGAAAAGGTTTTTCTTGGCAGGTTAAACAAGGTGATCGAGTAACTGCAGGACAAGTCATTGGACAAGTGGATTTCAGTCAATTAGCTGATTACGATACGACAACAGCAGTCGTTTTAACAAACACACTTGATTATCCAGAAGTCAAGATTTCATTAACAGATAAAAATCATCTGATTCAAACGAAGTAAGTGAAAAGGAAGGCTGAATGATGAGAAAATTTATTTTAAATGCAGATGACTTAGGAATGTCAGAGGCTATTAATTTAGGAATTGCCAAAAGTGTGGAAGAAGGAATCGTTAGGAGTACTTCGTTAATGGTGAATATGCCTGAAGCTAAAGCTGGAGTTACGTTGATCCAAGCAATTGATCCAACGGTTGAAATCAATCTGCATATCAACTTTACTTTAGGCAAACCAGTGACAGATGCAAAAAAAATTCCTAGTTTAGTGGATGAAAAGGGGCTATTCCTCTCTTCAAGTCATTACAAAAATGGTGGAACATTGACGTTTAACTATCATGAAATCAAACAAGAAATGGAAGCACAAATCTTACATTTTAAGGAATTACTTGGTGAATTCCCAGTGCATATGGAAACACATTCTGTTGGCGATCAAGCAGTTGGACAAGCTTTATTTGAATTGGCTGAAAAATATGGCATCCATGCCAATTTATTTTATGGATACCAACCACCAAAAAAATTGCCCTATCAACTGGCAGAAATTCCTGATTTTGATAAATTGATGACGGTCCTCAATCGTGGAACGAAGCTTAGTGACTTTGCAGACGATGCGTTTGGTTACCAAGCATTACCAGAAGAAACAGTGATTGAATTACATCTTCACCCTGGTTTCTTAGATCAATACGTTTTAGACCACAGCACATTAACCTTGCCACGTTGTCAAGATTTAGAAACATTGACTTCCTCTGAGTTAAAAAAATGGTTTGAAACAACAGAGTATCAAGTTGTTGATTTTGCCAGTTTAAAATAGAAAAAGAGAAGCTGGACAAAGCGTAGTTACGCGCTTTGTTCAGCTTCTCTTTTGATCTTTTGGACTAATGCTTTTAGAGCATCTAAACGAGTTGGTGTTAAAGAAGAGATCCGAATACATGTCTTACCCAAATTGCTTTTGCCAAAGATCTGAGCATATTGTTCAACCAATGGCGGTTCATTTTCATCAATGGGTACATAAATATTCACTGTTTTTGCGTATTGCTTGACTGCAATTAGTGGTGAAGCGGGTTCTTCTGGCGAATGTTGGATAAATAGCCAGCCAATGCCTGTGAACTTTCCAACAGTGAAGCTTTTGCCTGCTTGATTGGTTTCTTGTTCAATGAGTTGTTTGATCTGAGTATATGATTTTTCACTATTCACTAGATTCACCTCTTAGTTATTTCCTATTTTCTATCCACTTATTGTATCATGTTTATAAGGGAAAAGACTCATCGGAAGAACCAGATGAGCAAAGGAGCTTGTTATGAAAAAAAACTGGTTGGACAAGAAAAAGATTATTTTTTATTTAGTCTTTATTTTACTAGCAATTTCTACCGTATATGCCATTGTCATGATGATTCAAACGCCATCTGGAACATCGACAACTGAGTACGAACATGTCAAAAGTGATTATGTGTTGATGATTTTGCAATGTGTGGCAGGAATGATTATTATTTTTTTACCAAGGCAAGTAGAACAGAAATTTGATATTGAGATTCCTGATACGATGGAAATTCTTTTCTTTCTTTTTTTGTTTTGTGCAATTTATTTGGGTGAGGTACGCAATTTCTACTATAAAATACCATTTTGGGATATGATCTTACATGGATTTAGCGCGGCAATGCTGGGTTCGCTAGGATTTATTATTGTCGCTTATTTAAATCGAAGTAAACGAGTAGCGCTTCAATTAAGTCCATTTTTTATTAGCTTGTTTGCCTTTTGCTTTGCAACAACAGTCGGGTTGCTTTGGGAAGTCTACGAATTTTTAGCGGATCATTTATTAGGGACTAACATGCAAAAATTTATGACAGGCGAAGGCGAGATTTTAAGTGGGCATGAGGCACTGATTGATACGATGAAAGATTGCATCGTAAATATGCTTGGTGCTCTGGTCATAGTTAGCTGGGGATATATTCATTTAAAACATCAAGAAAAGCGATTAAGTAATCTTTCTCGAGTACATCAAAAAGTTGAGGAAAACAATTCAGAAAGACACAAGAAGGAAGAATAAAAAATGACTGATATATTTTTAGGTATTGACATCGGAACCACTGCAATCAAATTTGGTGCAATTGCTCAAGGAGAAACCATTTTTTATCATCGTGTACCATTGGAAACTTACAGCGAATCTGGGGGTGTCCGTTATCAAAAAGCTTCTGAAATTTTAGTGATTATCCAAAATGAATTGCGAGAAATACCTCGCTCATTAAAACAGAGAATCACAAAAATCAGTTTTAGCGTGGCGATGCACAGTTGTATGCCTGTGGTTGCTGGTGAATTTGAACAAGTCTTTATTTGGTCTGACACTCAAAGCAAAGAAGCGATAGCGGTCTTCAAGCAGGCGAATGAAGCCGAACGTTTTTACCAAAAAACAGGTACACCGATTCATGAAATGACACCTTTTGCCAAAATTCTCTATTTTAAGAAAAGAAAAATGTATCCTGAAAATACGAAATGGTTGGGTCTGAAGGAATTGCTCATGGGCTTTTTCACTGGTGTTTCAACAATTGATTTGTCTACGGCGTCTGCTACAGGTTTATTGAATTTAGCCAAACGTCAATGGGATAAAGAAATCTTAGGTTACCTTGGTATCAGCACGGATCAATTAGGCCAGTTAGTAGAACCAACTACTTCATATTTAATCAAAAGAGAACTGGCTGACGAGCTACACTTTTTACCTGGCGTACAAGTTTTTGCAGGGGCAAGTGATGGTTGTTTAGCGGCTTATGGTGGTTATCTGGCAAACGGATTGTCAGCAAGTTTGACCATTGGTACGAGTGCTGCTGTTCGAGAAATAACTAGTACACCAGTTTTGGATTGGCAGCGTCAAAACTTTTGCTACTATCTAACTGAAAATATTTATGTGATTGGTGCGCCATCAAATAACGGTGGGAAAGTACTTGAGTGGGCAAGCCAAGTATTTGCAGATGACCCCGTACAATTCTATGAAAAGATTCCGGACTATTTAGCACAATCGCCAATCGGTGCCAAGGGATTACGTTTCTTCCCCTATATCAACGGTGAGCGAGCTCCACTTTGGAAAGCCAATCAAACAGCGGAATTTAAAGGTTTAACGATTCATCACCGCCGAGCTGAGATGGTTCGAGCAGTGATTGAAGGGGTACTGTTCAACGTTAAGCGACTCCATGAAATGGTGAATGAACCAAGTAACTTAGCAGTCAGTGGTGGTTTTTTTGAGTCAGCTGTTTTGTGTCAGTTAACAGCAGATATCTTAGGAGCAGATTGTTGGTTGGCTGGTGAAAATGAACCGATTTATGGTTTGTATGGGTTAATTACTCAGGTAGCTTCAAAACAGTCGCCAATTCGTCTGCAGAAATGGTCGGCTAATCAAGAAAGCCATGCGGAGTTTCAACCAGTATTTCAGACTTACTTTGACTAACGTGTAGCTCAACGACGAAAATTGCGTGAGTTGTATGCTGTTTCAAAGATGAGTCGTGTTTTGATTGTCTATTTCAGTCGGATTGACTTATTTTATGAATGACGACTGCCATTTTTGAGAAAAGTAGAACTGAAATTTTTTCAGTTTGAACAGATATGAGCGAGGGGGATTGTATGACTTTTTATAGCATCACCTATTTGGAAGCACAAACGAACTTAAATGATTATGTAAAATATTTTTTTATTTTTGGTTCATTGATTCTATTGGTCGTAGTTTTTAGTTTGTATTTACGACATCGAATTCAAACGAAGTATCGAGATCTTAGCATTATCTTTTTCTTATTCTTATTGTTTGTTTCTGGCGTTCAGTATTCGGATTATCAAGTGAACCAAAGTAGACACTCTCAATCTTCTCAAATGGTTAACCTAGTGGAACAAATTTCAAAAGAAAAAAACTTAGCGAAAGAAGAGATCTTGGTCAATTCCACACAATTGGCAGACGGAATCATTGTGAAAATCGCAGATGATTTTTATAAAGTCAACTTAAGCGGTGACCAGACATCTTATACGCTAGAACGAGCATATGTTACTAATCCAGAGATTAAAATCATCAATGAGTAAGGAGAAAAAATATGCAGTTTTATACACCAATTATTATTAAATTTGCGTTAGGTATCATTTGTTTGATTATTCAAATTAATTTGATGGGAAAAGGAAACTTGGCTCCTTCTTCAGCATTGGATCAGGTTCAAAATTATGTATTGGGTGGAATTATTGGCGGTGTTATCTATAATGACTCAATTACTGTATTGCAATTTGTACTGGTGCTGATTATCTGGACGTTACTAGTATTAGTTCTCAAATTTGCTAAAGAACACAACCGCTATGTGAAACGAGTGGTGGATGGTCGACCGATTACCTTGATTCAAAATGGTGTCGTTGATGTGAATGAATGTTTGAAAAATGGAATCTCAGCCAATGAATTGATGTTTAAGCTTCGAGCAAATGGCATTTACGAAGTAGAAAATGTAAAACGTGCTGTCTTGGAACAAAACGGCCAATTGACACTGATTGAATTTGGGGATGAAAACATCCGCTATCCAATTATCGTTGATGGTCAATCTAATGAAGATGTGTTGGAATTGATCAAAAAAGATGAGGTTTGGTTAGAAGAGCAAATTCAACAAAATGGGTACCAGAAAATCAATGAAATCTATCTTGGAGAGTACTTGTCTGGAAAATTAAATCTCTATGGCTATAAGAAATGAGTAGTGTACAATCAATTTAGTAATCAAAAATAATTAAAGTGTGAAGCAGTTGATCGAAAGAAAACTGTTTCACGCTCTTTTTTTGCACAGAAATCACGTATGAAACCGAAAACACTGCACACTAATAATAACTTGTGTATTTTTATTTATTAGTGTGCGCACGAACGGTTTGTGGCTGTAACCCTTGATAGAGTAGTGCTGTAAAGCGCTTTTATTTTTGGCACGGTACTTGCATTATACAAAAGTGTAAGTAAGAGAAAAGGATGTGTTCTAAATGGAAAAGAAAACAATTATGCTTGTCTGCTCAGCAGGAATGAGTACTAGTCTATTAGTAACGAAAATGCAAAAAGTGGCTGAAGAAAAAGGTGTAGAAGCAGATATCTTTGCTGTATCAGCATCTGATGCTGATCGTCATCTAGAAGATAAAAATGTAGACGTTTTACTTTTAGGCCCACAAGTTCGTTTTATGAAAAATCAATTTGAAGAAAAACTTGCACCAAAAGGAATTCCTTTAGACGTAATCAATATGCAAGACTACGGCATGATGAACGGTGCAAAAGTTTTAGAACAAGCGGAAAACTTAATTAACCAATAAAAACTTGAATAGAAAATAGAGGGGATGAAGAACAATGGAAGATCAAAAAAATCTTGAGGCAATCATGGGCTTGATCATGTTTGGCGGAAACGCAAAAAGCGATGCAATGGAAGCGATTGCTGCTGCAAAAAGCAGCGACTTTGAATTAGCAGATGCAAAAATCAAAGATGCAGAAGAATCTTTAGTGCAAGCACATCATTCACAAACAGAAATGCTTACACAAGAAGCACAAGGCAATCATGTGGACGTTACATTATTGACTGTTCATAGTCAAGATCACTTGATGACATCAATTGCATTTACTGATTTAGCAAAAGAAATTATTGATTTATACCGTCGAATCGACGCGTAAAGGGGTAAAAGAAAGAGGTAGGAAAGATGGATAGATTTGTTGCATTTATGGAGAAACATTTTATACCTGTAGCATCAAAAATTGGTGCTCAACGACATTTGGTTGCCATTCGTGATTCATTTATGGTAAGTATGCCGTTAATGATTCTAGGAGCGTTAGCAGTTATGATCAATAACTTGCCAATCCCTGGATTCCAAGAGTTGATGAATTCAATTTTTGGTGGCGAAGCATGGAAAGGTTTCGGTGGCGCAGCTTGGAACGGAACATTTGCAATCCTTTCAGTACTGATTGCTTTCTTGTTAGCTTATCATTTAGCGAATGGTTATAAAAAAGACGGTGTGTCTGCCGGTGTTATTTCATTAGGATCATTCTTCGCTTTAGGCGGAGCATTGGGCATGAGCTCAACTGGTTTATTTATTGCAATTATTGTTGGGATCGTCTCAACAGAAATTTTTGTTCGATTAAGTGGAAATGAAAAATTAATTATTAAAATGCCTGACGGTGTTCCGCCAGCAGTTGCAAAAGCATTTGCTTCATTATTACCTGCAATGATTACTATTTCATTCTTTGCACTAATTGCTGCAATCTTTGCTGCATTTGGCGTAGCTGATATTGTAGGTGCATTTTACACATTAGTTCAAGAACCATTTATGGGACTTGCAAACTCATATCCATCAGCATTATTATTAGCATTCATTACACCATTCTTATGGTTCTTCGGATTACATGGGGCAAACATGGTTGACCCATTGATGCAAACAATCAATGCACCTGCAATCGAAGCAAATGTGAAAGCAATTGCTGCAGGACATGATGCACCTTTTATTGTTAATAAACCATTCTTTGATAGTTTCGTTAACTTAGGTGGTACAGGTGCTACATTAGGTTTGTTATTAGCTATTTACTTGGTTGGTCGTAAAAACAAACCTTATATGGTCGTAACAAACTTATCAATTGCACCAGGTATCTTTAATATCAATGAACCAACAATGTTTGGTTTACCAATCGTATTGAATCCGATTATGTTTATTCCGTTTATCTTGACTCCAATGATTTTAGTTAGTGTTGCTTACTTCGCCACACTAACAGGAATCGTTCCGGCAGCAACAGTTATGCCTCCATGGGTAACGCCACCAGTTATCGGTGGGATTTTGGCAACTAAGAGTATGGCAGGCGGAGTGTTAGCTGCGGTTAACTTGCTTCTTTCAGTCTTGATTTACTTGCCATTCGTAAAAGTTGCAACAGTACAAGAACAACGTAAAGTAGCGCAATAAAAAGAAAATTAGCTGTTCGGTTAAGAATGGACAAGCTTGAAAGCAGTGAGGTTGTGACGTTAGTCGCAATCTCTTTTTTGTGTCCGCTAATAGCTTGAAATAGTTCATAAAAAACAAATTAGTGTGTAATTAGCCACGTATTGTGAAAATAATACGTGTTATAAAAAAGTTTTCAAAATTTTCTATCATTTTAATTTCATAAAAGGATAATTATTTATCGTTAGTATGAAGCCTTGATACATAGCTATTTACAAATAAAAATTAAAAAACAATGAACTTTTATTTGTTTTTGATTAGAGAATAAAGTATAATCTAATTGTAAATATTAGATTACGATTAGATTGATTGTTAGATAATGAACTTTTGATAAGTGGAAGGAAGGGTGATTGATAGTGAAAGTTGTTTCTAAGTGGATGATGCCTTTAATTGCAGTTGGGATGATTCTTGCACCTTATATTGAAACAGCTGTGAGTGTACAACAGGTATTTGCTGAAGCTCAGACAGCAGAGAGCCAAACCGTGCAAGAAGAAGCAGAAATAGACTTGGAAGTGTTATTAGATGAAGATTACGCAAAGGTGGAAGGAGGTTATATTGAAAAAGAAAATGCCTTAGAATGGACGATTCAATTTGAAAAAAAGGCCAGCACGAATGAAGGACGGATTCGACTAGCAATTGATACAGCAGCTGCTGGGATTGGCACGGTAAAAAATGTTCGCGGACAGGGACTTTCTTCTTATGATTCAGAAGGTACAGATTTGAAGACAGAAGAAATTTCAGGTGAAACTTGGTATATTGGAAAGGTTTATTCGACAGAAGCAAAGAGCGGGACGCTGACTTTCGAGACAGAAAAAGGGACAGAAATCACAGATGGGGAACTTCCCTTGCAAGTTGTCGTAGATGAAAAAGTGCAAGAAGAAAGCGCCGATGAAGAAGTAAAAGAAACAGACAAAGAAATAGAAACAAGTAAAACAGAAGACAACGCAACACAAAACACCACAGATGAAAGCGTCCAAAATGAAGATGCTGAAAAAACAAACACCACAGAACAACCCAACGAAACAAATGAAGTGAAAAGTCAAGGAACACCATTGGTTAGAAATCAAAGTCCGCTGTTTGCGGGTATCCTTGAAAGACTTGGCCCCACAGCAACAAATGATCCTTACAAATATATTTATCCAACAGATGGAGATACACAACACCGTTACCCATATTTTGCAACAAATGATTATACGAAAGTATTAGCTGGTGGACAAGAATCTGCTACATATACTGGTGATAAGGGTGAACTATATGAGAATGGCAATGACGAACCAATTTCAGATGAAGAATATCAAAGTGGCGGAGCCAATTGGCGTAATTATAACTATGCAACTGACAATGGTTCAACAGCAGGAACTGGCGAAACAGATACACGCGCACCGACAGTTCAACTGTGGGGAAATGATCGAACATTTGCAAATAGTTATTTAGACTATAGTGGTGCTTATATTAAAAAATGGGTAGAACCTGTTTTGCAAGAAAGCACTAGTAGTGAGATAAACCCAGAAGACAATACCACGCTATACAACGTTTATCTTGATGTGATTGGTGGAGAAAACCGTGATGTTCATCCGGTAGATGTTGTTTTCGTATTAGACAAATCAGCAAGTATGAATGAAACGACAGGTGCCAACAATAACCAGTCAAAAAACAACGCTTTAGAAGAAGCTGTTGTGGAAATTAGTCGCAATTTACTATCTAATCCAACAATGGATGCTCGAATTGGAATGGTCAATTTTTATTCTGAATATCCTGTTGATGGAGGAAATCAAAATGGTATTGACTCTAACACCTTAGGAATGACTAATGACATTAACAGAATTACGAATCGAACAAGTAACACGGCTCTTTATCGAAGCCCAGAAGGGGGAACACCGCTTTCGTTGGGATTACGAAAAGGCTATGAAATTTTATACGAAGATGATGGCGAAGCTGAACGAAATCCTGAGAAGATTCTAATTGTTGTTGGCGATGGTATCCCAACATTTAGTTATGGACCTATCCAATCACAAACAAGAGTCAGAAATACAAATCGGTGGGGCAACTGGGGAAATCTAACGATAGTTGCCGATACAACTGTTACAACGGCAACAAATAATATTGAACCTTTCAGAAATTTTGAGACCTATTCTGGAAATACGTCAGGTGCAGGTTTTAATGGACCGCTGACTTATCCAAGTGATTTTGATCGACCAGCTGATGAACCTGTCCCACCTTTAGTTAATGGTGCGACACAAACTAGATATTATGGCGGGGAAGTTAAAGATGGAGATGCAAAATCTTACTGGATTGGTAATGGTACAGCCGATAATTCGACGACTGGAGCTGCGAGTACAAAAGAAAAAAGTGCAGCAATTAATACAGTGGCTTATCATCACTGGTTAAAAAATAAGATGACTGATCCACCGAATATTTTCACGATTGGTCTAGGAATTGATGGTTCTGTTAGTGGCCGTCAACGATTAGATGCGATTGGTCGAAATGTGTTGCAAAATATTGCTGATTCCAAAGACGACGGGACTTCGTACTATTACAATGCAAGCAATAAACAAGATATTGTTACAGCGCTAGAATCAATTTCTTCAACATTTACGAAAACAATTCGTCAAGCAACTTTGTATGATGAAACAGGTTTTAATGTGTCCTTGTTTAATGGCGGAACATCGGCTGAAATCAACTATTATCATCTTGATAATAACTCGGAAGGTAGCGTTCGCTATCAAGCACCGGAGCTATGGGATGAGGAAAAGCATGGGCAAAGGCCAGCTGATGTTGTAGCAATGCCGACTAGTTATCAAGGACGAGATAATCATGCCTATAAATTTTCACCAATTTCGTTGGGTGAAGGCGAAATGGTACGAATCAAGTATCAAGTGAAACTAGATGGTGGTGCCCAAGATGGGAATTTCTACACTGTCAATAACTTAGCTTATATCCAAAACCAAGAAGATTACGAGAATAATGTTGAGTCAGGGAAAATGTTTTTCCCGGCACCGTCGATTCGTTTTGAGCATCCTGACCGTAATCTACAGATTAAGAAAACTGGAGAAGATGGACAGCCATTAGCAGGTGTGCTGTTTGGCTTATATGATGCAGATCCGAGCTTATCTGAAGCTAATTTAATTGAGCAAAGTCGAACGACAGATAATGGACAAGCTATCTTTAATACGAAGATTAATGTACTAAGTGATGGAGAAGACGCTATTAGTAATGTTTATTGGGTCAAGGAAATGGAAGGGCCTGAAAGGTATGAACTAGTAGAAGAGGCCTTAAAGTTCCAAATCAAAAAACATATCGCAAAACCTGGTGAAACATTAGGCCATTACGAATTAACTGCGGCAGGAACCTCAGGTAACCGAGTAAGCGAAATCAATGATACCGAAGGTGATGATCCTGATTCTTATTTTGAAGGAAGTCATCATAAATTATCAGTCGTTCAGAAGAAAAACGAATCAGAAACGGACTTTGCTGAACTATTTGTACAGTTAGAAATGAAAAATGAGTACAAACCTGTTCAACTAAACTTGAAAAAGGTAGCCAAAGAAAGTCGATTAGCAATCGATGGTGCTGAATTTTCTCTTTATGAAACGAATGGTTCGGGGGAACTTCAAGGGAAGCCTGTGGCAAAAGGCGTTTCTGGCGAAAGTAAAGATGCTACTAAAGGAACGTTGACTTTTTACGAGATTGATGACACCGAAACGTATGTGTTAGACGAAAATGGACAAAAAAAAGTCTATTCTTTAGCCAAATCAGGCAGCTTTGTTCATTCTGGCGATGGTTATCAATATGTAGAATATCGAGTTGTTGAAACAAAAAATCCTGCGGGGTATCAAGACCCGGTGAAAGAAGAGGATTGGTTATTACAGATCCAAAATAATGATCGGATCCGATTAAAACAAATAAATGCAGCAGATTGGACATTCTTGTCTTATACCGTTGATGAAAATGATAATACGTTGTGGATCGAATTTGAGGTTGAAAATACCTTCTTATATCGAGAAGTTCGCGTGAAAAAATTAGATGCGAATGATCAGCTGTTAAATGGTGCAGGATTTACGATTACAAAAGAAAATGATGCATCTTTCCCTGCTTACCGTGCCTATACAGGGAATCCGTTGGAGCCAAACACGGAACGACAAGCGGATGGTATCGGTTATTTCTACGCCTATCGTTACCATACTGAAAAATATGCTGATTTAGACTATGACATACCGCTGAGATTGATGCCAGGTGAATACACAGTTACAGAAAGCGTTGCACCAAGTGGCTATCAATTATCCAATAAAGTCTTTCAATTTGAAGTGAATGAAGAAGGTAATTTTATTGTTGATGGAATAAATCTTGATGAAGAGTCAGCTCAATCCCCAACTGGCTACCAAATGATTGACGATATTTTAGAATTAACTTTAACGAATGACTTAGCTCCAATAGATTTGACACTGGAAAAATTAGACAGTGTAACCAAGCGGAAATTGGAAGGTGCAAGTTTTAGTATTGAGAAACAACTAGATGATGGCTTCGAGTTGATCGAAAATGGATTGGCTGTGGATGAAAATGATTCAGCAAGTTTTATCTCCAAAGATTTAGCAGCTGGTAATTATCGAATTATTGAAACAGAGGCACCAGAAGGTTATCGAAAATTGCCGGGCTATTTCTTGTTAACCCTTAGTTACCGAGAACAAGCAGCGCTAGATGGGGATTCAAAAGTCATTCCTGGAAAGGAAAAGGGAAGTTTGAAAGCAGAAATAGCTTATTATCCGACAATGGATGCAAGCTCCCCGGCTGAAACAAAGGAACTTACTTATGAATTGATTGATAACGAGAGAATTGCGTTGTCAGTTGAGGTAGGTAATGATACGGAAAATCCACTTCCAGCTACAGGCGGTCAAGGTAGGCAAATCTTTATGCTGATCTCAGCAATTTTAGTTGGCTTGGCTGGAATAGTTAGTGGAAGTTACTTCTATTATCAAAACAAAAGAAAGAAGGGATTAAAATGAGTCGCAAACTGTTAAATCTAGCTGGTGTGATACTAACGACTCTTTCTTTTCTTTTCATTCCGATGACAATCGTTCAGGCACAAACCAATGATGAAGTTGAGATTATTTTGCATAAGCGCATCATTCGTGATGTGGATTACAGTCAGGAAAATTTTGAGATGTATGAAAATGATGGCAAAGAAATTGATAAGAAGACGACGGATGTAGATGTCATCACACAAACAACGCCATTGAATGGAGCAAAATTTCAGGTGTATGATCTGACCGAATACTATGGTAAAGCAAATAATGGGACAGCAAAACAATTTGTGCAAACCATGGCGGGATACAGTTTCCAACAGATTGATACATTGATTGAAAAAGAAGCAATTCCATTGGTTGGCACCATTCAAACACAAGATGAAGGTGAAACAAATGGAAAGTATGGCGGAGGAATCGGCAGAATTCGTCTTCCGCGAAAGAGTAACGCCCAAGATGCGGTGTATTTGTTTGTTGAACAAGAGACAGATACGGGGAGTGGAACGAATCTGGCTAAAGATACATTGACTACTCCTCTAGCCGTTGTTTTACCAATTATGGATCCAATGGACACAGCGAAGGAACTACAAGAAATTCATTTATATCCCAAAAACATTGGCTATTTACGAGACCCTTATTTCTTTAAATATGGCCGAACGAAGGGAACAAATGAAGAAGGTACGCCATTAGCAGGAGCAAAATTTGTCCTATATAAACTCGAAGAAGGGGAAAAACTTTATCTGACAGCTGATTCTACTAAAAGCTTTAACAGCAAGTGGGAGAAAGCAAAGAATAATGAGCCATTAACAGACGAAAATATTCGTAAATATCAGTCAAAAGACAATGGGTTAGTCGACACAGATGGTTTGCTTCTAGCACCGAATACTTATTATTTTGAAGAAGTTCAGAGTGTTGAAGGGTATGAGATTAACGAAGAGAGTAAAAAAATCGAGGTGAAAATTCCTGCTTCATGGGTTGATGATGAAGGAAACGAAACCTTTGTAACTGTTGCTGGACAAAAAATGTTGGAACTGCATTCAGGAAAAGTACCTGAGGAGGCAAAAGAAAGTGCAACACCGCGCGTTTATAATGAACGACAAAAAACACCTACAAAAGATTCAGAAGAACCGACGAATATTGGGAATAAACCGCCATTCAGTAAGTTTCCACAAACAGGTGCAGTTAAGACAGGGGCGTTTTTGCTTGGCGTCATGGTTCTGGTAGGCGTTGGGTATTACTTGCGAAGACAAAAAACAACTAAAAAAGGTTCATAGGAGGAAAAAATGAAAAAATTTTGGAAAGTACTAACGATTATGGGGATGCTTGCCCCACTGTTTCAAGGATTTGGGACTAGTGTTGATGCAGCAGCAGTAACAACGAAACCAGAGGAAGTAACGATTACGCTACATAAACGTAGTTTCTCATCACTGCCTGCTGAAGTACCTAACAATGGACTCGAGGATAATGATTTTGGTGGTGATCCGTTACCAGGTGTCGACTTTAGTCTGTTTGATGTCACAGACGTCTATTATGATTTGCTAAAAGACAATCCAACAACAGTTGAAGCAGATGATGGAATGACCTCAGCAGAAGCAATCCAATTGATTCAAAGTGACCTTACGAGTGAATGGTTCCAAGATTACCAGTTAACCGCTGAAAAAACTGTCACGACGACTGGCACAGGTGAAGCCGTCTTCAGCCAATTGGAAGTTACAGAAACAGCTAATGAAAAACGGGATAAAGCGTATCTGTTTTTAGAAACATATTCGCCAGCTGCTATTGCCAAAGTGGCAACACCAATGGTTGTGTTGATGCCAGTGATGATGCCGGATACAACTAATCCAGGGCAATGGTTAGACACATATAATGATGATATCCATTTATACCCAAAAAATGAAACACAAGAGTCTAGTAAAGTCATGAATATTGATCCTTCTGAATTACAAGAAATCGAATTAAGTGATGGGTCGACAGTTTCTTACGCGGATTTAGAAAAAGGTCATTTGATCAATTATACGATTACTGCTCCGATTCCTTACTTTATTGACTCAGTGAATGATGACGGCACACCGGTAATCAATCACTTTATCATTGAAGATAAACCAACTGCTGGCTTAACCTATTTTAATCAAGGATTGGTTGTGACAGCAGGGACGACAGAACTAACTTTAAATGAAGATTATACATTGGAAGAAGTAGATAATGGATTCAAATTAACAATCTTAACAGAAAAAGATGGTACAGCTAACACAACTACATTAACTAAACTTGCCGCTGCGCGTGGAGGACAATTAACCGTCAATTATGCGATGAAGCTCACAGCAACAATCACACCGGATGACCTACAAGATAATACGGCGAAAATTGCGATTGGACGCGGTGATGCGTACGACTACTCAGAAGATGTGACGCCACCAGAAAAAGTAGCAACAGGAGGCCGTCAATTTGAAAAGTATGACGCATCAAGTAAAGCAAAACTTGCAGGAGCAGAGTTTGAATTATGGGATGCAGCAAAAGAAAAATATGCTGTTTTCTATAAAGATGGGACTGCCCTAAGTAGTTATCAGAACGATGCAGATAGCGTTGAATGGGTTGACGATCAAACAGGTGCCACTAAGTTTGTTTCTTTGGTAGACACTGGGAAATTTGAAGTCCAAGGATTAGAGTATGGGACTTATTACATGAAAGAAGTGAAAGCTGCTGACGGCTACGCATTACCAGCTGGGGCTGCTGCGTTTACAGAGTTTACGGTAGAACTTGGAAGCTATAACGGTTTTGAAGAAATTGGGCAACCAACTGATGTAGAAGTTCCTAATACGAAAAAAGGTGCTTTACCTTCAACTGGTGGAAACGGAATTTATCTGTTCTTGCTAATTGGTTCATTCTTAATGCTAGCTGCTTATGGTGGGTATCGTAAATTAAAAAAACCAACAGAAATTTAAGGACATGAAGAGTGGGCGATGATAACTGATGTTAAAGTTGTCGTTGCCCATTTTTTTAATTAATCAAACGTTGGCGAAAGAGGTGAGAGATAATGAAGAAACTGACAAAAAAAGAAAAAAATCAAGCGCAAGAAGAGCCGCTAGGTCTGTTTTTAAAGGGCAGTGCTTTGACGTTGTTTTTGATTGGTTTCTTTATTTTTTTGTATCCATTTGTTGTTGATTCGTTGAACAATGTAATTGACCAAGCTAGGCTACAAACTTACCAACGAGAAGTTCGCCAAAAAGGAGAAGAAGAACAAAAAAAACGGCTAAGCAGTATGGCAAAAGTAAATCAACAGCAACGCGAACAAGGCTTGCTGATTGGTTCTGAAAAATTAGAGGATTATTTCTCAAAGAGTTTCCAAAAGAAAGAGGGAAAACAAAACCAACAATTGAATAATCATTTAATTGGAAGCATCTATATTCCTAAAATCAACGTTAGTCTGCCAATTTTTGATCAGACGAACGAATTGTTTCTGGAAAAAGGAGCGACTTTACTGCAGGGAACGTCCTATCCAATTGGTGGGAAAAGTACACACGCAGTGATTACAGGACACAGTGGTTTGCCCGAGAAAAGATTGTTTACCGACTTAGAGCAATTAAAAATCGGCGATCAATTTTATATTGAAACGCTGGGCAAAAAACTAGCATATGAAGTTAGTCAACTTACGGTTGTTTTACCAACTGACGTGGATGCCTTAGCTATCAAAGAAAATGAAGATTTAGTGACTTTATTGACATGCACGCCTTATGGGATAAATACGCATCGTTTATTAGTTACAAGTAAACGGATTCCTTATGAGGAACAGCAGGCGCAATCAGCGGAAAAGCGAGTAGCAACGTATCATATCAGCAGGTTTATTTTACTTGGGCTGATCTGCTTGGTTCTTTTGGCTAGTGTTAGTCGTTGGTGTTGGCTAAAATGGAATCAGATAAAAAGTAAAGATTTTTATTATTCCTTAGCGTTTTCACTTTTTGTAGACGGTCAACCAAAAGAAAATCAACCTGTGTATCTTACTGATTGGAATCAACAAATAATCATGGATGCACAGGGACAACCTGTTCAACAAAACAGTGATGCGCAGGGACGCGTTTTATTTGAACAATTGCCAGGGGGACGCTATAAAATAATCATCAAAGAGAAATCAAACGAACAGATTGTAAAAGCGAGCATCAACAATTACAAGAAGTTAGTTTTTGTGTTGAAAGTGAAGCGTTTTGGCAACTATCGTCTGAAAAAACAAAATAAGCAATTTATTTTGTGGAAGAAAACGAAAGAATATCATAAATAAAAACAAAAAAAGACTGGAAAAATTCAGTCTTTTTTTCGTATCTATTTATGAATCAGAAACAAAAGTAAAATTAGGGAGTCATGAGTGTGGAGAAATAATCTGTTTTATCGGCTTCAGTAATTGTTCGCAGTATGCGACAGAGATTTCCAACAGCAATGACGTTTGCGAGAATATCTTTTGTAACGACACTGCCAGAGCCGATAATTGTATTTTCGCCAATGGTTACGCCTTGATTCACCGTAACGTTTGCGCCTAGCCAAACTTTGTTGCCAATTGAAACTGGTTTCGCATAGCAGGCACCAGCTGCTCGTTCTTCTGGGTCAATTGCGTGATTGGTAGTAAAAATCCCAACACGTGGTCCAAATAAGACGTCATCACCAATTCGAATTTCTGCACCATCTAGTAAGATACAGTCAAAATTGCTATAAAAACGTTCACCAATATGAATGTGTTTGCCAAATTCGCAACGAAATCCTAGTTCGAAAAAAGCAGATTCTCCAACAGAACCAAGTAAGTCAGATAGAATCTTTTTTCTGGCAGGTTCATCTGTCCCGTAGAGGTTGTTGTAAGTCAGAAGTGCCCGCATTGTTGTTTGGCGAGTCTGAATCAGTGTGTCAGCTAAATCGTTATACATTTTTCCGGATTGAATAAAATCAAGATAGTTCTCTTTCATAATGCACCTACTTTGTTTAGTTTGGTCTTTCTTTCAGTTAAGCATAATCTGATTACAAAGACAAACAACTTTGTTAGTAGAAACTCGTGGATGAACATTCATACTGACCCGCGTATCATGGGAACGCATCTACGTGTTGTAAAAGGTATATGCTTAAGTCAAATGTTTATTGGTGGTACAATTAATGGCAGAATGAATCGAAAAGTGAATTAAAGTACGCTAGTTTTTTATGATGAAAGTTGGTGAGTGAGATGCTACGTGAGGTATTAGTAAAAGATGCTGCGGCATTAGCTACAATCAATGCTGATGATCTGGGCTATGAATTAGACAAACAACGTGTTCAAGAAAAAATCAGAGAATTTCAGCAAGATTCATTGCATCATTTTTTGGTCGTTTTCGAAGACTCGAATGAAGAAGTAGTCGGCTATGTTCACGCAGAAGTGTATGCGACATTGTATTCGGAAACGATGTTCAATGTCTTGGGCTTAGCTGTAGCAAAAAGAGCACGACATCAAGGAATTGCAACTTTATTGATGACTGCATTGGAACAAGAAGGAAGACGGCGGAAGTATGCAGGGGTTCGACTGAATTCTGGTGAAGAGAGGATGGGTGCTCATCAATTTTATGAAAAGTTAGGCTATCAAGCAACAAAAAGCCAGAAACGTTTTATAAAGTATCTTTGAAGTTTGAAGATGGGTTTTAAAAGCATAAAAAATGAGAGGCTAGGATCTTACAGTTTCCTAGTCTCTCATTGATTTATTGGTTGCTACAGGAAAATAACATTTATTCAAACATTTTTTTCGCTGCTCTTGCAAGTGTTGGTATGTCTTTATCATAACGCGGTGTTTTGACAAGACGTGACATTGGGATTCCAGCAAAATGGAACGCGGCAATCTCACCAGAACGAACAGCACTTTGTTCTGTAAAAATCATTTGATAAGGTTGTTCGACAAATTCACCTGTAAAGGCAAGATTTGTTGAATGTTGTGGAATAACTTTTGGTCGATCTGTTTTTGCACGATTATTGAACAATGCAGAAGCATATGGCATATACACTGGAATGTTATTAATAACACTAGCAAAAATTTCTTCTTCTTTTTCTCTGATATTTACTGGACCAGGGTCAACTTTTGAGAGTTGTCCAATCAGTTCTTGCAGCATTTCTCGACCAGTCATTTCAATGTAAGGCTTATTCACAAATTCACCGTGACGACGTGGGTAAAGGAAGTAGCCCCAAATAACCGTTTCGTTTGGTTTTTGTGAAGTAAAGTGTGGTTGATGATGAACCACGATCGACATATTGACATCTTTATGTCCTAAAGGTGTGATTGGCGTTGTTGAAATAAATGAATTTAATGCATTGCCAGGTTCTTGAGTTGTGATTCTTGCAATTTCATTCAACAACAAATGATTTTTGGTTGTTAAAGTAAAGCTGACCCATTCACTAGTGTCTCGATCAGCGAAAAATTTATCAGGATTTCCTAGATTATAGAAACGTTCACTTGCTTTTTTCCATAAACTTGAAGCGGCACCATAGTCCATATTTTCGGCAGCAGGTGTTTCGTAATCGCCCAAAGTTGCTGAGTCAGTGATTGATCCATTAGTAAAGATAACAGCTGTATCGTCGTCAACAATGACATGTTCTTTTTCGTTTGTTTCTGTATTGATCATTTCTAAACCAGTCACAGTGATTTCGTCTTGCATAGGTGTTTCTTTGAATTCCCAATCAGTGACTAAACGATTTAAGATAATTTGACAACCTTGATCTTTTAAATAATTGATTAGTGGTAACATAATACTTTCGTATTGATTGTAGCGTGTACGATTGACCCCTACTAAATGTTCGATTTGAGTAAATTCATAAATCATTTGGTGCATATAACGACGAAGCTCTTGAGCTGAACTTTGAGTACGGAAAGCAAAAGTTGTTTCCCACATGAACCAGAAATTTGTTTCAAAGAAATGAGGAGAGTCCTTGAAGTATTCAGCAATTGTCACGTTGTCTAATTTTTCTTCTTCTGAATCAGGCATCGAAATTAGTTTTGTTAAGAGCAAGCGATCTTTATTGTTGAATCCTAATTTTCCACCATCAATAATTCCTTTTCCGCCTTCTAACAGACGTGCTTTATCATATGTCCGATGCTTGGCATCGAAATCGCGCGTGTCTTCGGCTGCAGTCATCCCTGGCTCTGTTGCAGATGGAATTCGGCTGAGCAAATCCATCAAGTCAACATAAGTTCGATAGTTGAGCATTCGACCACCACGAGCGATATACCCTTTTGTGTTTTCCATCGGATGATTTTTATTCCAGTATTCATCTGTGACAGTGTCTGTTGGTGCCCCATCATTTGCACCATGGTCATCTAATGAGTAAAAGGTGATTTGATTTCCTTGCCATTTTCCTTCTTGAATTAAATACACAGCAGCAGCCATATTGGCAATGCCTGCCCCGATCATGATTGCTTTACTTTTTTTCATTGTGATTCTTCCTCCAGTACTTGGCTTTGGCAACTATTAAATGATGATTGGACGACTAGATTGATTCATATTCGTCATATAAATGACTATCGTCTTCAAAGAAACCAGTTTTCTTTCCAACGATCAGTGCGCCAATTGCTAGTACACCTAAACCAATGCTTAATTTTATTAGTTTTTTGTTCATAAGAAAATCCTCCTTTATTTCTCGTGACATCCTTCTTATGCTTTAAATGATAGACCCAATTTTTGAAACAACCAAATGATACGCGTGCTGAAAAAAAGATTTTTTGACAAGTTTTATTGTCTGTCTAATTTATCAAAGCAATATGAAAAAGAATTCTTTTTTGTTTTGATTGGACGAGACCTCTTGCATTCTTTACAATAAAGTTATGGAGAATGGAAGAGGTGTGATAAGCGATGTTTGATGAAACGTTTGTTTTCTATTTAGAATGGGCTATTTTTATTTTAAATATTTTTTCCATTTTAATTTTGATCGTGGGAATATTTTTGGTGCTTAAAACGCTGTTTCAGTTTCACTCAATAAGAAAAAGTTATGCACAAAGAAATCAACGCAATGCAGAAGTTAGAAAATTGTTGGCTAGTTATATTTTATTGAGTTTAGAAGTTTTAGTTGTAGCGGATATCGTTGAATCGATTATTCGACCAACTTGGGCAGACATTTTGAAGTTGGCTGTGATGGTTATCATTCGAACAGTGATTTCTTATTTCTTGAACAGGGAAATTTCAGATAAAAAAAACGAGCAAGGGGGAGTGAAGGATGAAGGATATGTTGAGTGAACAATTCTTATCTTATGCACAATACCTCGTTTTAGGATTTAACTTTTTTGCTATCTTATTGTTGTTGTGGGGAGCGGTATTATCTGCAAAAGATTTCTTCTATTTTTCATTTGATAAGCAATTAAACAAGCAAGCAAAAATCAAAAAGAATACCGAAGTTAAAAAAATGTTAGGTGGCTACATTCTTCTAAGCTTAGAAATTATTATTTCTGCTGGAATCATCGAGTCGATCATCAAACCAACGTTGAAAGATATTTTTCAACTAGCGGCATTAGTAGGGATTCGCACGATTATTTCTTATTTCTTGAATGAAGAGTTGGGTGCTATTCATCCTTCTGAAAACGAAGAATGAATAGCACGTAAAGGAAACCAGCTAATAGATGAAATAAATGAAGATGGTTGAATTATTTTCACGAGTGGAAGTTTCTTTTAGTGTAAGTCCAAGACGAATTACTTGAACCTATGAAATCAAAAAAAGTGAGCCAAAACATTTTTCTGTTTTGGCTCACTTTTTTTGACTGAATAAAAATAACTATATGATTGTCTATTTAAAGTTATTTTAAGTTCGATAAAGGTTTTGTTTTTATTTTTTATTCTTATTTTAACAAGATGAATAATCAATTGTTTATCCATTGAAAAGGCTTGCTTGTGTAGTGGGTAGTGGTATAATTTAAAATGGTTAAGTAGCAAGTTTCTGTTTTAAAAAACAACAAAATGTTTTAAAAAAGAGTACAAAAAAAGCACCGAATACAGTGCCAAAGTTTGTTTACGGACTAAGCCTTATTTTAACTCGCTATGTTGTTTTGAATGCTACCAACAAATATATTTTATCACATATTTGAGAATACACAACAGAAATATTCTTTTTATTTTTTACAAGAATCATTACAGAAGAAAATTCGGGAGGGGTAAAGATGAAAAAAAATTACACAATTGGCCTTGATATTGGAACAGCGAGTGTCGGGTGGGCAGTACTGACAGAAGATTATGAGTTGATAAAACGAAAAATGAAAATTTCGGGTAATACACAAAAAAAAGCAGTCAAAAAAAATTTTTGGGGTGTTCGCTTATTTGAGCAGGGTGAAACAGCTGAAGGACGCCGATTGAAACGAACGACTCGCCGAAGAATCGCTCGACGCCGTCAACGAATTCAATATTTGCGTACAATATTTGATGAAGGAATGAATCAAGTTGATGCGAATTTCTTTGCTCGTTTGGATGAGAGCTTTTCTATCATAGATGAAAAAGAAAATGAACGTCACCCGATTTTTGGAAATGTAGCAGAAGAAGTAGCTTATCATGAACAGTTTCCGACGATTTATCATTTACGTGAGCATTTAGCCAATTCCTCTGAGCAAGCAGATCTACGTTTGGTTTATCTTGCACTAGCGCACATCATTAAATTCAGAGGACACTTTTTGATTGAAGGGGAGCTGAATACAGAAAATTCTTCTGTTTCCGGGACGTTTGAACAGTTTATTAAAGTCTATAATGAAACATTCAACGTTGAAAAAGCATTGGACTTAACGGTCGATTTAGACGGGATTGCCGAGCAAAAAATCTCTCGCATGAAGCGAGCAGAACTGATTTTAAGTTTATTTCCTGAAGAAAAAAGTACAGGAGACTTTGCACAATTTATCAAAATGATTGTTGGAAATCAAGGAAATGTCAAAAAAACATTTTCGTTGAATGAAGACGCTAAAATCCAATTTTCAAAAGAAGAGTATGAAGAAAATTTGGAAACGTTACTTGCTGAGATAGGTGAGGATTTCCGTAGTGTATTTGATGCAGCAAAAAGTGTCTATGATGCGATTTCGCTAGCCAATATTTTGAAAGTAACGGATGCTACGACACGTGCAAAATTATCAAGTAGTATGGTTGTGCGTTTTACAGATCACAAAGAAGATCTAAAAACATTGAAGCGATTTGTTCGTGAAAACTTACCAGACGAATATGATGATCTATTTAAAAATAAAAAAGTAGCTGGGTACGCAGGGTATATCGATGGCAGCGAGACACAAGAAGCATTTTACAAATATTTGAAAAAAACGTTGGTGAAAACGACAGGTGCGGAAGGTTTCTTAGCAAAAATTGAGCAGGAGGATTTTTTGCGCAAACAAAGAACTTTTGATAACGGTGTGATTCCTTATCAACTTCATTTAGAAGAATTAAAAGCAATTATCAAAAATCAAAAATCCTATTATTCATTTTTGGATGAAGAAAAAATTAGTCAGCTCATGACATTTAGAATTCCTTACTATGTAGGTCCGTTGGCTAAAGAAAAGGGACAGTTTGCTTGGCTAACACGAAAAGAAACGGGGAAAATCACACCTTGGAATCTGAATGAAAAAGTAGATATTGAAAAATCAGCAACGGACTTTGTGGAACGGATGACAAACAACGACTCTTATTTGCCAATGGAAAAAGTCTTGCCTAAGCATAGTCTGTTATATGAAACATTTACTGTTTACAATGAATTGACTAAGGTGAGATACATTGATGATAACGGGCGTGTACAAAACTTTTCGAGTAAAGAGAAACGGCAAATCGTCAATGAGTTATTTAAACAACAACGAAAAGTCAAAAAAGAAATGCTAGAGGCTTTTCTGAAAAATGAGTATGGCATTGAAAATCCAAAGGTTGAAGGAATCGAAAAATCTTTTAATGCAGGTCTGGGGACATATCATGATTTAATCAAACTGGGGATCCGTCCAGAGTTATTTGAGCAACCAGAACATGAACAACAATTTGAACAAATCGTGAAAATATTGACTGTCTTTGAAGATCGTAAAATGCGCCGTAAACAATTAGAAAAGTTCTCCAACATATTGACTGAAGAAGAACAAAAGCAATTGGAACGTAAGCATTACAAAGGCTGGGGACGTTTATCTGCCAAACTGATTCATGGCATTGTTGACCAAAAAACACAGAAAACGATTCTCGATTATTTAATTGATGATGATGATCTACCGAAAAATCGTAACCGTAACTTTATGCAATTAATTAACGATGAAAATCTATCTTTTAAAGAAGAAATCGAAAAAATAGCTTTTGATAATGACAAGAGCACAGAAGAAATCGTACAGGAACTAGCAGGTAGCCCCGCGATCAAAAAAGGTATTTTACAAAGCTTAAAAATCGTGGAAGAAATCATTGATATCATGGGAGAATTACCAACAAATATTGTTGTAGAAATGGCGAGAGAAAACCAAACAACTGCTCAGGGAAATCGTGCTTCGAAAGCGCGCATGAAATATTTAGAAGAATCCATCAAAAAATTAGGTAGTAGTATTTTGGAAGATGAACCGATTAGCAAAGACGCTAATTTACTAAGAAATGATCGTTTGTTCTTGTATTATCTGCAAAATGGGCGTGATATGTATACCGGCAATGAGTTAGACATTAACAACTTATCTTCCTATGATATCGATCACATTATTCCTCAAAGTTTCGTCAAAGATGATTCAATCGACAACCGCGTGTTGACTACCTCTAGCATGAATCGTGGAAAATCAAACACGGTACCTGCTGAAAGCGTAGTAAAAAAAATGCGACCTACTTGGGAAAGACTTTTGGCTTCTGGTCTAATCAGTAAAAAGAAATTTAGTTATTTGACGAAAGCAACCAACGGCGGTTTGACTGAAGAGGACAAAGCACATTTCATTCAACGTCAGTTAGTTGAGACACGCCAAATCACAAAAAATGTTGCCCAGATTTTACACCAAAAATATAACAATGAACAATCATCCGAAAAACCAGTTCGTGTGATTACGTTAAAATCTGCTTTAGCAAGCCAGTTTCGAAAAGACTTTTCGTTATATAAAATTCGTGAACTCAATGATTATCACCATGCACAAGATGCTTACTTGAATGGGGTCATTGCTCAAGCTTTATTAAAAGTTTATCCGAAACTTGAGCCTGAATTTGTTTATGGTGAGTACCAAAAAGTTTCGATTCGTGCCCTTAACAAGGCAACTGCAAAAAAAGAGTTCTATTCAAACATTATGAACTTTTTTACAAGTGATGAGATGGTAGCTAACGAAGAAACGGGCGAAGTCCTTTGGAATCGTCAAAGAGACATCAAGACAATCAAAAAAGTGATGAACTATCATCAAATGAATATTGTAAAGAAAGTTGAAATACAAACAGGTGCGTTTACGAAAGAATCAATCTTACCTAAAGGACCTTCGAAAAAATTGATTGCTAGAAAAAACAATTGGGCACCTGTCAATTATGGCGGGGTTGACAGTCCAACGGTGGCGTATTCTGTTATTATTACTCATGAAAAAGGAAAAGCTGCAAAAGTTGTCCAACAATTAGTCGGAATCAAAATTTTAGAACGTCAAGCGTTTGAACAAGACGAAGTCGCCTTCTTAGAAGAAAAAGGCTTTATCCATCCCAAAGTTCAATTGAAGCTACCAAAATATTCTTTATATCAATTTGCTGATGGTCGCCGCCGCCTATTGGCAAGTGCAGAGGAATCACAAAAAGGCAATCAAATGGTCTTGCCAGTGCATCTGATTGAATTGCTATATCATGCGAAACACGTGAGCGATTCTAGTGGTAAAAGCTTGGAGTATTTGAATGAGCATCGCCACGAATTTGCTGAATTACTAGAAGCAATTTTACAGTTCACTGAACAATATATTGATGCGGGAAAAAATCAGAAGAAAGTCCGTGATTTATATGAAAAGAATCAGGATGCTGATATGAGAGAACTAGCTTCTTCATTTATTCAGTTACTTCAATTAAATAAACAAGGCGCACCAGCCGATTTCAAATTCTTTGGTGAGACTATTCCACGTAGAAGATATAAAAATACGGCAGAAATAGTTGATGCAACATTTATTAACCAATCAATTACAGGATTATACGAGACTCAAAGAAGGTTGGTCTGAGTTAATGGGTTGGCGGACAGTAGTAGTAAATACGCATTCTAAATTGACTTACAAAAACAATCATCTAGTTTTTCGGACATATGATCGACAAGAATTGATCCATCTGTCTGAAATTGATGTTCTCTTACTGGAAACAACAGACATTACGTTAACTACCATGTTAATTAAACGTTTGATTGATGAAAATATTCTGATTCTTTTTTGCGATGATAAACGTTTGCCTATTGGTAAATTGTTATCTTTCTATGCACGTCATGATAGCAGTTTACAATTAGCTCGGCAGTTGGAATGGGAAGAAAACAGAAAAGCGGAAATTTGGACCGAAATCATTTCACAAAAAATCTTGAATCAAAGTCAGTTGTTAACTGGCTTTGATCTTCAAGAGAAAGCAGCTTCACTCCTCAACTTGCAAAGCGAGTTAGAAATTTTTGATCCAAGTAATCGCGAAGGCCATGCCGCAAGAATCTATTTCAATGCCTTGTTTGGTAAAGAGTTTACACGTGAGGCGGACAATGCAATCAATGCCGGGTTGAATTATGGCTACACGTTATTATTGAGTATGTTTGCAAGAGAGGTTGTTCAAACAGGTTGCATGACGCAATTTGGATTAAAGCATGCGAATCAGTTCAATGATTTCAACTTAGCAAGTGATTTTATGGAACCATTTCGACCGTTAGTTGATCACATCGTTTATGAAAATCGACATCAGGAATTTCAAGTAATCAAGCGAGCACTATTTGATTTGTTTACGAACAACTATCCTTATCATAACAAAAAAATGTTTTTGACCAATATCATCAGTGATTATACGAAAAAAGTAGTGAAATCACTAAATAAAGAGATAGAAGGGGCGCCTAATTTTAGGATATGAGCTATCGTTATATGAGAATGATTTTGATGTTCGACATGCCGACAGAAACTGCAGAAGAAAGAAAAATTTATCGGAGATTTCGGAAATTCTTGCTTAGTGAAGGCTTTATTATGCACCAATTTTCTGTTTATAGTAAGATTTTGCTGAATAACACTGCCAATACTGCTATGATCAATCGCTTGAAGCAACATAATCCTAAAAAGGGATTGGTAACAATTTTGACGGTTACGGAAAAACAATTTGCACGAATGATCTATTTGACAGGAGAACAGGATACTTGCATTGGAAATTCGGATGCAAGGGTCGTTTTTTTAGGAGAAGCACATGATGAATCTGAACTTTAAGCTACTTGATGAATCGTTAAAATTAAATTTATCAACGATTTTAGTAGTTGAAGATGTAAAGACTTACGCACGTACCGTTGAACAGTTTTATCGCTATGATGAGATGAGCGAACTAAAATTGTTTGATAAAAATCAAAAAAATCTCAAAGAATCTGAACTGATTTTGATAACAGATATCTTGGGGTATGAAGTAAATTCACCTGCAACATTGAAATTTATTTATGCAGATTTAGAAAATCAGTTGAATGAAAAGCCAGAAATCAAAACCAAAATTGATCGTTTGTCGATGGAAATTGCCAAAGTGATGCAACACGAATTGTTAGAACATGCGCTAGATCTTGAAGAAGATGAGTTGACCCTCATGGAGATATTTAAGTGCTTAGGAATACGGATTGAAACGAAAAGTGATACCATTTTAGAAAAAATGATTGAAGTAATCCAAGTATATCGTTATCTAGTGAAAAAGAAGCTATTGGTATTCGTGAATGCTTGTTCTTATTTAACCACGACAGAATTACAAACATTAATTGACCATATTTCTTTATACAATGTAGATGTATTATTTTTAGAACCTCGACCAATTGAGGGTGTTGCACAACAAATTCTAGACCAAGATTATTTTTTGACAAGAAGATAACAGATAGGACTAATTTTTTCGTTCTTTGACAAGTAAATCAAACCAATGAAGCATTCAGGCTAAAGCCTTGCTATGGGCGAATAGTGCGATTACGGAACCTCAAAAATTTGAGCCGAGGTTTTAGAGCTATGTTGTTTTGAATGCTTCCAAAACCAATCCTGTAACGCTTGTTGCTACCAATTTGTTTTAGAGCTATGTTGTTTTGAATGCTTCCAAAACAGTGAAGCCAGAAATTACGCTTGTTGGGACGTTTTAGAGCTATGTTGTTTTGAATGCTTCCAAAACAAGAAGATGTTCAAAACTTTTCTATCGGTAGTTTTAGAGCTATGTTGTTTTGAATGCTTCCAAAACTCTTTTCCAGAGCCTCCACCGTTGCTTGGAGTTTTAGAGCTATGTTGTTTTGAATGCTTCCAAAACAAAACGCCCGTTGTCTGTTCGTCCGCTTTCGTTTTAGAGCTATGTTGTTTTGAATGCTTCCAAAACAAGGTCTAAATCATCTAATGAACGTTCTTCGTTTTAGAGCTATGTTGTTTTGAATGCTTCCAAAACTTCATTGGTTCAGTATTTAGTAATCGTAACGTTTTAGAGCTATGTTGTTTTGAATGCTTCCAAAACTCAAGCTTTCTACTTCCCACACAGTATCCTGTTTTAGAGCTATGTTGTTTTGAATGCTTCCAAAACGTCATTTTGTCACCATGTAACTCAAACCATGTTTTAGAGCTATGTTGTTTTGAATGCTTCCAAAACTCACAAGAAGTACACTAGACTAACTACACGGTTTTAGAGCTATGTTGTTTTGAATGCTTCCAAAACAACAGTTGGGGTAGGAGATACTATTAAATAGTTTTAGAGCTATGTTGTTTTGAATGCTTCCAAAACGCTAGGCGTGTCTGATATTTCTCAAGGGCAGTTTTAGAGCTATGTTGTTTTGAATGCTTCCAAAACGACTATTTTGAAAGTAGTTCATAATCCACTGTTTTAGAGCTATGCTGTTTGACGGACAAACTCATCTGTTTCTGAAAGCAAGCAGTATACATTCATACGATCAAATAAAAAAAGATGTAACAAATGGAAAAATAACAATGATTGAAGATGCAAAAAATTTTGAAGGAAATCCAGTGGTGAGGGTTATAGCACAAACAAGTAAAGAAGATGTCGGAAAGAGTGACACGCTAGGACGAAGCGATTTCCAGTTCCTAGGTGCTAATACTGAATGATTTACACCGCTACTTAGCAAATAGATAGGCAAAAAAAGTGTAAAGGAAGTATTTATGAAAAAGGTTGTTGTTACACTCATAATAATAACTATCCTTGTCGTAGGGTTTCTTTTCGTAGGCGCTAAACGTACAGAAAATCTACTACAAAATAAGGTTGAAAGTACCACTACAAGTGATGAAGAGGCAAATGACAGTTCAATCCAGTTCAAAATTATTGATTCAAATAAAAGAGATTTGGGAAAAATGATTAACCTGAATAAGTTAGACTCAAATGAAATCTGTTTTATCTTTGATTATTTGCCTTTCGATTATTATACTGGTCTTTATTTGGATGGCGAAGAGGTCCAGCAACCAACTGGTGCCACTAAACTGGAATTTGGTTTTTATTTGGATGAAGACAAAAATAGTCAATTTTTGAAAAAAGGGAAACACAAGATTGATATAAAAATAGTTGAAACTAAAGAGGATATTAAAAAAAGGCAATATTTTGAAGAAATATCTTTTGAATATTCCATACAATAATGCTTTAGAGCTATACTGTCTTGAATAGGTACAAAGATTATTTTTGACACAAATCTGAGGGGAATGCTAGAGATTGTGAAATTTTGTTAATTACTTTAAGTTTTTTTGCTACAAAAACTCATGATTCATGAGCTTGATAGGATGATCCTCTCTACTATATACATAATGTTCACCGAGAATAGATAAAGATACGATGTCACTGGCAAATACTTGATATAATCAGAGAAGTAACGAGTACAGATTCAAAGTAGGGAGACTTGAGACTTTTAAATAAACTTCATTTGTTGTTTGAGTTGCAGGTTGATCGTTTCTAGCGTAAAGTTTGCTCTTGTGATTGTATTTCTGATTTTTACGATAATCATATTAGGGACAGTTTCATAAAATTCATAAAAATTAATACAAAAAATCCTACAAATACAGTGTTTTTTACTGTGATTGCAGGATTTTTTTGCTTATTATAAAATGAAAAATCGAAGAGCTGCTAAAGAGATCATCCCTACGATGACAATTACTAGTAAGTTTTTAGAAATGATTGCACTGATTACTGTTGGCAAGGAAGCAAGTAAGTTTTCCCAGTCAATGCTTGGAAGATGTCCCAGGTTTTGAATGAATAAACTATTGAACCATAAGGCAGACATGATAACGATTGGTACGAAGCTCAAAAATTCTGCTACGGGTTGGGAAAAGTTCATTCGCTTAATAAAAAGAAAAGGTAAGACTCGTGATAACCAAGTCGCTAAGCCGCAACCTAAAATAGTAAAAAAAAGATAACTAGTAGAATACATGTTTCATCATCACCCCAAATCCACAGCCTAAAAGTGTTACCACAATAATTAATAAATTACTTGGTATAAAGATTAATCCAAGAACGATTAATACGAGTGTAAATAGAATAACGGAAAATTGCAGAGAAAGAGGTAATGTCCGATCTGCGATTACCTGAAGATAAAGCAGGCCAATAAACATCGCAACAATTGCAAAATCAAGTCCGAGTTGTTTGGGATCGTTAATAAAGTTACCCATCAGAGCACCAATCATTGTTGCTCCAACCCATGTTAAATAAGAAATAATATTTGCTGTATTGAGCCACTCAAATGATAGCTTTCCTTTACTAAAATTCAATTTGTTCATTCCCAACGCAAAACTTTCATCTGTTAGTAGTGTTCCTAGCATCATATTTTGTGCTAATGTATTTTCTTTCAAATAATTTGCTAAGGTTGTACTCATTAAGATCATACGTGAGTTGACTAGAAAAGTGGATAAAATAATTGATAATACAGGGCTTGAAACAGTTAGCATGCTGACAGTGATGAATTGTGCAGAACCTGCGTAAACAAAAGCTGAGAGCATGAAAATAACGAATAAATGAAGACCAGCAGCGTGTCCAACGACACCGAATGCAATGCCAATGCCGATATACCCAAAAACAGTAGGCAAAGTATCTTTAATGGCTGTTTTATAATCTAATTGTCCGTTCATCCTTTTTCTCCTTTCTTGATGTGCCACTAAGAATAGCAGAAAACTTATTGAGTTTCTACTTGTGTGTCAAAATAAATATTTGGAAATTTTCTCTAAAGTTTTGTCAAGAAAATTGAAACATTTAGTTAAGCGTAAACGATTACGTTAGACTGAGAGTAAGTGATTGTATTTTTTGGAAGGAGAAAAGAAGTATGAATGATTTAGAGATGTATCGCAGGCTATTAGCGATTGCTGAAGCAGGATTGTACTATGGAAAAGATGAATTTGACAAAGAGCGGTATCAAGAGTTAAAGAAGCTTTCTTTGGAGCTACTGAGCAAGGTGGGGAAGGAGTCCGTTGACGAGCTATCTCAATTAACAGAAAGAAATGAAGGATACCCGACACCTAAAGTTGATGTTCGCGCGTACATTAAGGAAGAAGCTAAAGTGTTGCTGGTTGAAGACAAAAAAACAAAAGAATGGGCGTTACCAGGTGGTTATGCCGAAGTAGGTTTGTCTCCAAAAGAAAATATTCAAAAAGAAGTATTAGAAGAAACCGGATTAATTGTTCAAGTGAATGATTTATTAGGTGTTTTTGATACGAATTTGAGAAAAGATATTCCGCAAGTCTATCAATATTATAAACTGATTTTTAGTTGCTCGATTATCAAAGGTTCTTTTGTTGAAAATAACGAAACTTCAAATATGGCTTTTTTTGCATTAGATAGCTTACCTAAACTGTCGGTAAAACGAACAACGAGAGAACAACTAGCGTATTTGCAGCAACAAGAGAACACTTATTTTGAGTGAAGTAATTCAAACCATTGAGTCAAATCAATTAGCAGATGAGCGGATTGATTTGGCTCTTAGTTAATCAAAATAAATTGTTGCATTTACAACAAATAAGAGTAAACTAGAAAATAAATAAGTGAAAAGAGGGGTTTAATTGGTAGAGATTCTTCGAGATATTGGTGTGATTGCTCGAGCATTGGACTCAATCAGTAATATTGAATTCAAAGAAGTTGATTTGACACGTGGGCAGTATCTTTACCTGGTTCGAATTTGTGAAAATCCCGGAATTATTCAGGAAAAATTAGCAGAAATGATCAAAGTAGATCGGACAACAACTGCTCGTGCCATTAAAAAATTGGAAAAAAACGGGATGATCAAGAAAGAGCAAGATCAAGAAAATAGAAAAATAAGACATCTTTACCCAACAAGTAAAGGAAAAACTGTTTATCCTTTGATCATTCGAGAAAATGAGCATTCAAATCAAGTTGCGTTACAAGGGATTACAGAAGAGGAAGCACAACAACTGAAAACTTTATTAGAAAAAGTGAGTGCAAACGTAAGTGATGATTGGAATTTTGTAAAAAAAGGAAATAAACGAATTTATTGAAAGGAAATCTTATTTTATATGGAAGAAATAACGCTAAAAAAACTAACAGAAGACGATGCACAACAACTACAAACAATCAGCATTGAAACGTATGTAGACACATTTGGAGAATTCAATACAGCAGAAAATATGGCGACTTATTTGGAAGAAGCTTATGAAATCGATAAGTTACGTCGAGAATTAACTACGATTGGTTCGGAATTTTATTTATTAATGGTGTCCGATATCCCAGCAGCTTATCTAAAAATTAATATTGATGAACAACAATCAGAAGAGATGCCAGCAATCTTTTTAGAAATTGAACGCATTTATGTGCGAAAACAGTTTAAACGTATGGGTCTAGGAAATCGTTTGATGGAACTAGCGATTGCTAAAGCGAAGGAAAAAAAGAAAGAAAAAATTTGGTTAGGTGTTTGGGAACACAATAAAACAGCATTAGCTTTTTATGATAAATGGGGATTTACTCATTTTAGTGAACATATTTTTTATATGGGTGATGATGCACAAACAGATTATATCTTTGTCAAAGAACTTCTTGGAGAGGATGAAAAGTGAAATGAAAAAGGTGATAGTTGATACAACATTTTGGGAAGTTTTTCCGGAGGCGACGATTGAACTACTAGTTATTGAAGGAATGAATAATCAGGTTGATCTGTCCAATGAACCGGGATTTACTCAGTTACTGGATCAAGCGGCGAAAAAAGCACAAGTTTATCTAACGGAGGAGCCATTTAGTCAAAATGAAGTGATTGCACAGTGGCGTAAAGCTTTTACGAAATTCAAAACTAAAAAAGGCGCACGTTCATCAATTGAAGCTTTATTAAAGCGAGTTAGCCAAGGCCGCAAATTTTTGCCAATCAATCCATTAGTGGACTGCTACAACAGTATTTCTTTAGAATATGGTGTGCCATGTGGGGGCGAAGATCTAGAAAAAATCAAAGGTCATTTACAACTGGGAAAAGCAGTTGGTGGCGAAAAATTTTTGCCTTTGGGTGCACTAGATGATGCGCCGGCTTTACCAGAAGAACTAATTTATTTTGATGAAGAGGGCGCAATTTGTCGGTGTTTGAATTGGCGTGAAGCACAGCGAACGATGCTGACGGAAGAAACCACAAAGGCAGTCTTGGTGATTGAGTCAATCAATGAAGAGCAGGCATTTCGTGGCGCACAAGCAATGGAAGCTTTGAAAGAATTAACGGAGAAAACGTTCAACATAACTGGAAAAAGAAGTACGTTAACAGCTGAAAACCCTGAAACGGTTATTCAATAAAAAAACTAATGTTAGTATGATCGTCTTAAATGAAAGCTTAGGCTGGAAAATGTTCGTGTTTTGCTGATTATTCTAAATTTTGGTTTACTTATGTTGCTAATTATTATATGATTAAACACGTCGTTTTAGTGTTTAATCATTTTTTTGCGGACTTATTTTTTAATGTTCGGATTTTTAGGAGGATGTCAGATGAAGGAAAAAATACTTTCCTACTTCGAGCTAGAAAAGCTAAATACTACGGTCAAACGTGAGGTGTTAGCTGGTTTTACTACGTTTATTTCGATGGCGTATATTTTATTTGTTAATCCAACTGTATTGGGTGCTTCTGGTATGGATGAAGGAGCGGTCTTTACAGCAACGGCCTTAGCAAGTGCGCTGGGCTGTATTTTAATGGGCGTTTTAGCACGTTATCCGATAGCAACTGCACCAGCACTAGGAATTAATGCGTTTTTTGCTTATTCTGTTTGTTTGGGAATGGGTATTCCTTGGGAAACAGCACTAGCAGGGGTATTTGTAGCTTCGTTGATTTTTATAATCATTACGATTTTTAAATTACGTGAGATGATTATTGATGCGATTCCAGCAGATTTAAAGTATGCGATTTCTGGGGGAATTGGTTTATTTATTGCTTTCTTAGGTTTAAGTGAAGGTGGAATTATTGTAGCAAATGAATCAACATTGGTAGGCTTAGGCCCGTTGAACGTGGGATCTACTTGGTTAACTATATTTGGTTTGGTAGTGACAGCTATTCTATTGGTTCGTCGTGTTCCAGGTGGAATTTTTATTGGGATGATTGGAACCACATTACTTGGTTTAGTTACTGGTTTGATCCAAATGCCAACACAAATCATTTCAGCTGCACCAAGCTTGAAACCAACATTTTTGGTTGCTCTGAAACACATTGGTGACATTAATTCTCTACAAATGTGGGTCGTTGTCTTAACTTTCTTATTAGTTACTTTCTTTGATACAGCTGGAACTTTAGTTGGTTTAGCCAATCAAGCGGGCTTCATGCGAGAGAACAAAATGCCTCGAGTTGGTAAAGCGTTGGCAGCTGATTCAACAGCAATGTTAGCTGGCTCATTGTTAGGAACTTCGCCAGTTGGCGCCTATGTAGAATCTTCCGCAGGGATTGCCGTGGGCGGACGCTCTGGTTTGACTGCTATTACAACGGGTGGATTTTTCTTACTAGGTTTGTTCTTCTCACCTTTATTAGCAATCGTAACACCACAAGTTACGGCACCAGCATTGATTATTGTAGGTGTACTGATGGCTCAGTCACTTCGCCAAATTGAATGGGGAAAAATGGAAATTGCGATCCCTTCTTTCTTGATTTTGATTGGTATGCCATTAACTTACAGTATCTCTGATGGGATTGCGTTAGGATTTATTTTCTATCCAATCACAATGATTGCTGCCAAACGTGGAAAAGAAGTTTCGCCTATCATGTATTTATTATTCTTTGTTTTTATTGGCTTTATGTGGATTTTAAATGTGAATTAGCAGATAAATCATGGCCTATTTGTAAGTGAAATAACTTACAGATAGGCTTTTTTCTTAATTAAAACAGAAGAAAAGATACAATTTATTGATTTGTAGGCGTTTTATTAGTAAAATTGTGATGAGTAAAACTAACTCACAACAATTGGAGGTAACATCATGAAACACACAAAATTAGCAACAACAGTCGTAACTTTGGCAGCAGCAGGAATGTTTTTAACAGCTTGTGGCTCAGATTCAGATAAAGGAACAGCAGCATCTTCTTCAAGCACTGCTTCAACAACAGAAGTAGTTTCAGGTGCATCAGTAAGTGATAAAGCAAGCGACTTAGAAAAAGCATTAGGTGCTGACGGTAACTGGATCGTTGCAACCACTGCAGACGTTACATTTGATAACGACGTAACCGTTGCTGGTGAATTCCACGACAAAGGTGAAGCAAGTAACGATATCTACCGTAAATTTGCTTTGTATGCACAAGATGATAAACATACAGTAACAGATGAATATACAGTAACAGTTCCAACATTGATCGTTGAATCAGAAAACTTCAACATCGTTCACGGAACAGTTAAAGGAAACATCGAAGTAAAAGCAAACGGCTTTGTTTTAAACGGTGCTAAAGTTGACGGAAACATCACATTTGAAAAACAAGAATATAAAGATTCTGCTGTTTTAGATGAAGATGGTGCATCAGTAACTGGTGACGTAACAGTCGCTGAATAAAATGATGTATTTAACTAAATAACATCTAGCTTTTTCACCAAGTGATCTTGGTAGAGAGAAGTAATCCAGAGGAGAAGTCCTCTGGATTTTTTTGTGTTGTGGTGAGATGTTAATTGATTCAAAAATTGTTATCGTTAACATTCATCACGAATATTCTTTCTAGTGATTGTTGTGAAAGGCTTTTTGTTTTTTTTAATGAAAAACGACAAGAAACGGTCTATTTACTATTTGATTTAGTCACGCTAC
The DNA here is from genome assembly GCF_050529065.1 of Enterococcus sp. DIV0174. NCBI lineage: Bacteria > Bacillati > Bacillota > Bacilli > Lactobacillales > Enterococcaceae > Enterococcus > Enterococcus sp. DIV0174. Next base: position 294,331 of record NZ_CP172881.1, read on the forward strand.
AATTCAATCAACAAGATTTAAAGCGAAAAAGCTAATTTAGTTGAACAAAAACGTAAGCGATTTCTTTTTTGCTTTAGTAAATGTGCAGGAGGAATGAATATGAGTGAACAGTGGTGGCAACGCGCAGTCGTGTATCAAATTTATCCACGTAGTTTTCAAGATACAAATGGAGATGGAATTGGCGATTTACAAGGAATCATTCGGCGATTAGATTATTTAGAAAATTTAGGGATTGATGCTATCTGGCTTTCACCTGTTTATCAATCACCGAACGACGATAATGGGTACGACATCAGTAATTACGAAGAAATCATGAGTGAATTTGGCACGATGACGGATATGGAAGAATTGATTGCGGAAGGAAGAAAGAGAAATATCCGAATCATTATGGATTTGGTAGTCAATCATACCTCAGATGAACATGCTTGGTTTGTTGAAGCACGCAAGAGTCCAGAAAATCCTTATCGTGATTACTACATTTGGCGTGACCCTGTTGCCGGTCAGGTGCCTAATGAGCTGCGTTCTACTTTTAGTGGTTCTGCTTGGGAATTTGATGAGGCATCAGGACAATATTTCTTGCATTTATTTAGTAAAAAACAACCGGATTTAAACTGGGAAAATGAAAAAGTTCGTCAAGAAGTCTATGACATGATGAATTTTTGGATTGAAAAAGGCGTCGGCGGATTCCGAATGGACGTGATTGACTTGATAGGCAAACTTCCAGATCAAGAAATTACAGGAAATGGACCAAGACTTCATGAATATTTACAGGAAATGAATACTGAAACGTTTGGTGGAAAAGATCTCTTAACGGTTGGCGAAACATGGGGTGCCACGCCAGAAATTGCGAAGCGATATTCTGATCCGAAGCGAAATGAACTATCTATGGTTTTCCAATTTGAACATGTTGGCTTAGACCAACAAGTAGGAAAAGAAAAATGGGATTTAGCACCATTAGATTTAACCAAGTTGAAGGAAGTATTGTCAAAATGGCAAACTTCTTTAGGAAACGAAGGATGGAATAGTTTATTTTGGAATAACCATGATTTGCCGCGAATCGTTTCAAGATGGGGAAACGACCAACAGTATCGAGTAGAGAGTGCCAAAATGTTTGCGATTCTTTTGCACATGATGAAAGGGACGCCGTATATTTATCAAGGAGAAGAAATTGGAATGACGAATTATCCGATTTCTGACATTTCAGAAGCAGAAGACATTGAAACCATCAATATGTATCATGAACGAATTGAAAAAGGCTATACCAAAGAAGAAATTATTCGGTCAATCAATACAAAAGGACGAGATAACGCACGTACCCCCATGCAGTGGGACGACAGTCCAAACGGTGGATTCACTACAGGAACACCATGGTTACATGTGAATCCAAACTATCAAACGATCAATGTGGAACAAGCATTAACAGATTCGAGTTCGATTTTTTATACCTATCAGCAATTGATTGCTTTACGAAAAGAACATGACGTTATTGTGTGGGGGGAGTATGAATTAGTGCAAACATCCACAGAGATTTTTGCTTATTTACGTAGTTTAGGTGATGAAAAATGGCTGATTGCATGCAATTTATCTGAACAAAGTCAGACACTTTCAGTTCCAAAAAGTAAAGAAATTATTTTAACCAACTATGAATTGACTGAGGTACCTGTTGGGGAAGTGACGATGCGTCCTTATGAAGCGTTTGTGTTAAAGGTTTGACAAGAAATAAACGATAAAAGTCAGGCAATTCCAATAATTTTCGTGAGCTGTCTGACTTTATTGACAAGTTATTACGAAAAAATAGGTATAGATTTTTGACAAATAATCCAAAGCATCATATGATATGCACACATGATTTTTTCAACAAAGGTATACAATTGTTTTGTAACTTTAAATAACGAAAATTAAGATGCTTGAATCATTTTTTTCGTGAAAAGAAAGAGTAGCTAACAAATGCAACCGGCGTGGTTCAAATCATTGGAAGTTTTTGCTTAAGTAATAATTCTTGATCAGAAACTTTACATAAATTCGCTCCAATTCATTTACAATTCAAACACACACAAGAAAACTTAGTAAAAGAGACGAACTCACCTGAGGGAGAGAAGGATTCTTTTTTTCTGAGTTTTTTTGTTGTTTTTAAGAAAAAATCGTTAAGAAGAGTGATATTTTTGAAACATTTTGGTTGAAATGCTATTCTGCAAATAGGAAGATCAGAAAAGGAGAACATAGATGAAGATTGTAATCATTGGTGGTTCATTCGCAGGAATCCGCGCAGCTCAATTACTTAACGAAGCGTGTCCACAAGCAGAAATCTATTTGATCGAAAAACAAAATGAAATCGGTTTTATCCCAAGTAGCTTTCATCTGCTTTTGACGAAACAAATCGTTGATAAAAAACAAAGTCACTGGATAACAAAAGAAAGACTTGAAGAAACTAGTCGAATCAATGTATTGACACAAAAGTCAGCGATTGGATTAGTTGAAAACGAAGTGTTATTAGACAACGGCGAAAAGGTGCCTTTTGACCAATTGATTATTGCGACGGGTTCAGCACAAAGCTTTAAACGATTGGACGAGGCTGAGGCACAGCATATTTATTCAGTTAAGAGTGGAACCAATTTTACTGAGCTGGAAACAGTGCTCGCACAAGCGGATAAAGTAGCGGTGGTTGGGGGCGGCCAAGTGGGTGTGGAATTAGCAGAAGACTTAACAACTCTAGGGAAGAAAGTTGATCTTTATGAAAGCCGCAACCAGATTTTGTTTCGTTATCTTGATGAACAAATGGCAGAGCCAATCCTGAATGAGATGACAAAAAGCGGCATACAGCTTTTCTTGAATGAACAAGTCCAAGTTTTAGCCGATAAAAATGGTGCTATTTTAGAATCTGAAAAACGCAAAGCTCGTTATGATGTAGTTTTATTAGCGAATCATACGCGCCCAGATAACCGTTTGTGGGCAGAGACTATCAAGCTGAATGATGATGGAACGATTTGGGTAGACGACTATTTACGAACTTCACGAAAAGATGTGTATGCTATTGGCGATGCCATCCAAGTAACCTTTCGACCAACACAAGAAAAAATGTATGTTTCGCTAGTGAACAATGCCATTCGAACAGCACAAGTAGTTAGTCAAACAATCAGCGGCAAACCGACGAAAGATGTGGGCACCTACCGACCCGTTGGTAATAAATGGTTTGGTCACTTTGTTGGCAGTGTAGGCTTAACGGAAAGTGAACGATTTTTTTATGCAAGAAAAGTTCGGAAAATCAATCAAGAACATCGTGTTTCGCTGACGAATAATGAAAAGATTTCTCTTCAGTTATTAGTTGATCAAGAGACGGATCAGTTGATTGGTGCACAACTTCAAAGTAAATCATCGGTTTTCCGATTATTGGATTTATTGACGATTGCGATTGAGCAGCAGTGGACGCTACAACAACTGGAAGCGCATGAGTTATTTTTCCAACCAGAATACCGGACTCCAGAAACGATTTTGACAGAGATGAGTGGGTCTTCCTATGAGGATTGAAGAATTACTAGAAAAGAAGGAGCAACTACAAGTAACAATTTTACGTCAGTTGGTCTTGCGAGGTGGACAGGCATCCTTGAATGAGTTACGTCATGAGGTGGATTTGTCCAAGTCATCCTTTGATTCCTACTTGGAAGAAATTGAACTGATTGGTTTAAGTATGCAAAAAAAAGTAGAAGTTGTTCGAACCGATTATCAAGTAATCTTGTCTTTGGATGAAACAGTAAGTTTGGAACAAATTGTGTTACATCTTTTACAAGATAGCTTGAAATATAAATTACTGACATATTTATTGGAACATCAGCAAGCTTCAATCGTTCAATTAGCAACGGCTTTTTCTATCAGTGAGTCGTCTGTTTTTCGTAAAATCAAAGAATTAAATCTATTATTGAAAGAGTTTGGAATCCAGATAAAGAATGGTCAACTTTACGGAGAAGAACTCCAAGTACGGTATTTTTATTACGAATTATTCCAATTTATTCCTGAAGAACAACGTCCACTTTATCTTCAAAATACACCAGATAAAAAGACCATTATTTTAGGGTTGGAAAATGTGTTAGAAACTAGTTTTTCCGCATTTTCGACTGCCCAACTAGCTTGTTGGGTTGGAATTACGAAGAAGCGATTGGTGAGCGAAAAAACTACTTTTTCAACTTTGCGGGAAAAGAAAAAGCTGTATCAAGAGGACCGGCTATATCAAGCAGTTGACTCGATCTTGATTTTATATTTGAGTCGATTAGCAGCGGATTTAAGTGCATATGAAACACTGATGTTTTATAGTTTTTTTGTTTCTTTTTCTATTTTAGAAGAGGAGACTTTTTACCAATATGAGTTAACCCGAAGCAAAAAATTACCAACTGCGGTTTTGGATACATACATTCGAGAAACAATGTTATGGCATTACCGTCCAAGGAGATTAAAAATCAGTGAAGAAAAGGCTGTGGGGTATCAACTCTCGCAAATCAACAATGAATTATATTTCTTTTATGGTAAATTAACGATTTATGATCGTAAACATTTGCTCGAACAGCAGAAAAAAATGCTTGGTCATTCTTTGAGCAAGTTATTGGAACAACTAAAAGAAACAGCAATCAAGCAGTTACCTGCGAAAAAGTTTGATGCTCAAACGTTGGATAACTTAATGATTTTATATGCCAGCGTTCTGATGATGATTGATTTTTATATTGCTAAATTGGTAGTTATCGGGATTGATTTGACAACGTTACCGATTTACCGCATTGCTTTCCAACAATTTTTATTGAGCGAGCTTAAGGGAATCAGCGGTGTTCAGGTAGAATCGTATCAAGAAGGGAAAAAATACGATCTTATCATAACGTTTAATCAAATCAATAAGGAAGAGAATCGGTATTATCTTTCTGAATTTGCTTCTAGTTATGACATTGTGCGATTGAAAAAACAAATTGAACGCTACAAAAAAGAAAAAAATTAATATCTTTGAAAACCAGATGTATCAAGGGGTTGAAAGAAAACTGTCAAAAATAATTCAAAAAAATCAATTTTTGGCAGTTTCTTTTTTTAAATACATTGTATGATTAGTTCAGTTAAAGAAAGCGTTTGCAAAAAAATGGAGGGATAACAATGACAGAATCAACTTACATTATGGCCATTGATCAAGGAACAACGAGCTCACGAGCGATCATCTTTGACAAAAAGGGAAGACACATCGGCAGTTCGCAAAAAGAGTTCACTCAACATTTTCCTCAAGATGGTTGGGTAGAGCACGATGCAAATGAAATTTGGAACTCAGTTCAATCAGTGATTGCAGGAGCATTTATTGAATCAGGAATCAAACCCAATCAAATCGCTGGGATTGGTATTACGAATCAACGTGAAACGACAGTTATTTGGGAAAAAGATACAGGACGACCAATTTATCACGCAATTGTTTGGCAATCTCGTCAATCAGCAGATATTGCGAATCAATTGAAAGAAGAAGGTTATCAAAAATTCTTCCATGAAAAAACAGGATTAGTGATTGATGCTTACTTCTCGGCTACTAAAATTCGTTGGATTTTAGACCATGTGGAGGGTGCGCAAGAGCGTGCAGAAAAAGGCGAATTACTTTTTGGAACAATTGATTCATGGTTGGTTTGGAAGTTGACGGATGGACAAGCACACGTAACAGACTATTCAAACGCCAGCAGAACGATGTTGTTTAATATTCATAATTTAGAATGGGATCAAGAGATTCTTGATTTGTTGAACATTCCTCGTGCAATGCTACCAAAAGCAACGTCAAATTCAGAAGTGTATGGTCATACACAAGGCTATCATTTTTATGGTAGTGAAGCACCAATTTCAGGAATGGCTGGCGACCAACAAGCAGCATTATTTGGTCAGATGGCATTTGAACCTGGGATGGTAAAAAATACGTATGGTACAGGTTCATTTATTGTCATGAACACTGGAGAAACGCCGCAATTATCAAAAAATAATTTATTAACCACGATTGGTTATGGGATCAATGGCAAAGTGTACTATGCGTTAGAAGGAAGTATTTTTGTGGCAGGCTCTTCTATCCAATGGCTACGCGATGGGTTACAGATGATGCAAAAAGCAAGTGACTCAGAGGAAGCGGCAAGACGTTCAACAAGTGATGATGAAGTCTATGTTGTTCCAGCATTTGTAGGTCTAGGTGCCCCTTATTGGGATCAAGCCGCACGTGGAGCAATGTTTGGGATTACTCGTGGGACGACGAAAGAAGATATCATTAAAGCAACATTACAAGGAATTGCTTACCAAGTGCGTGACATCATTGAAACAATGCAGGCAGATACGGGCATTCAAATTCCAGTATTAAAAGTAGATGGTGGAGCTGCCAACAATGAGTATTTGATGCAATTTCAAACAGATATTTTGAACACACCAATCCAACGAGCTGAAAACTTGGAAACCACTGCTTTAGGAGCAGCTTTCTTGGCAGGTTTAGCAGTAGGTTATTGGAAAGATATGGATGAAATTCGTGAATTTTACGAAGCTGGAAAAATGTTTGAGGTTCAAATGGAAGAACCAAGACGTGAGAAACTTTACAGTGGCTGGAAAAAAGCTGTAGAAGCAACACGCGTATTTGAATAAGGGAGGAAAAACCATGTTCTCAAAGAAAACACGACAAGCAAGTATTCAAGCAATGCAAAAAGAAGAGTTGGATTTACTCATCATTGGTGGTGGGATTACTGGTGCTGGGGTAGCAGTGCAAGCTGCTGCGGCTGGCATGAAGACTGGTTTAATCGAAATGCAAGATTTTGCTGAAGGAACTTCTTCACGTTCAACTAAACTAGTTCATGGTGGAATTCGTTATTTGAAAAATTTTGATGTCGAAGTTGTAGCAGACACAGTTACTGAACGTGCTGTGGTCCAACAGGTTGCACCACACATTCCTAAGCCAGATCCAATGCTACTACCTATTTATGAAGATGAAGGTGCAACGACTTTCAATATGTTTTCTGTCAAAATTGCTATGGATTTATACGATCGTTTGGCTAATGTGATTGGGACAAAGTATGAAAATTATACATTGACGCCAGATGAAGTTTTAAAACGTGAACCATTTTTGAAAAAAGAGGGGTTGTTAGGTGCGGGCGTGTACCTTGATTTTCGTAACAATGATGCACGATTAGTCATTGACAACATCAAAAAAGCAGCTGAAGATGGTGCTTACTTGGTAAGTAAAATGAAAGCGGTTGGCTTTTTGTATGAAGGAAATCAAATCGTTGGCGTTAAAGCAAGAGATTTATTGAGCGACGAAGTAGTTGAAATCAAAGCAAAAGTTGTAATCAATACAAGTGGGCCTTGGGTCGATAAAGTTCGTAATATGAATTTCTCTCGGGCAGTTGTACCAAAAATGCGTCCGACAAAAGGGATTCATCTAGTTGTTGATAGCAAGAAATTACCAGTACCACAACCAACTTATTTTGATACTGGCAAGCAAGATGGCCGAATGGTCTTCGCTATTCCTCGTGAAAACAAAACGTATTTTGGAACAACAGATACGGATTATCAAGGAGAATATACTGATCCAAAAGTAACACAAGAAGATGTTGACTATCTTTTAGATGTTATCAATCATCGTTATCCAGAAGCAGCGATTACTTTAGATGATATTGAAGCAAGCTGGGCGGGATTGCGTCCATTATTGATTGGTAATTCTGGTTCAGATTACAATGGTGGCGATAATGGTTCCATCTCAGATAAAAGTTTTAATCAAGTGATTGATGCAGTAACTCAATTTAAAGAAAATCAACTTTCTCGAATTGAAGTCGAAGATGTCTTGAATCATTTAGAAAATAGTCGTGGCGAAAAAGATTTAGCACCATCTGCCATTTCTCGAGGAAGTTCTCTTGAAATCGAACCAGATGGATTAGTAACTTTGTCAGGTGGGAAAATTACCGATTACCGCAAGATGTCTGAAGGGGCATTGACCTTGATTCGCAAACTATTACAAGAAAAATATGACTTGACCTTCAAAGAAATTGATTCAAAAACCTATGCTATTTCCGGTGGCGATTTTGATCCAACAAAACTAGAAGAAACAGTCGAAGAATTAGCAAAAAGCGGTGTGGAAGCTGGCTTGTCTGAAGAAGATGCACGTTATATCGCTGATTTTTATGGGACGAATGCTAAACGAATCTTTGAATTAGCTAAAGAAATGACACCATATGCTGGGTTGAGTTTGGCAGAATCTGCTCGGTTACGTTACGGGTTAGAAAATGAAATGGTTTTAACACCAGGTGATTACTTCATCCGTCGAACAAACCATATGTTGTTTGAACGCGATCAGTTAGATGAATTAAAACAACCTGTGATTGACGCAATTGCTACTTATTTCAACTGGTCTGAAGAAGAAAAAGAACAAGAAACAAGTCGCTTCAATCAATTGGTCGATGAGTCAGATTTACGTGAATTAAAGGAGGAGAATAAATGAGCGCAGAAATGACCCAAATCATGGGAGAGTTTATTGGTACGTTGATTTTAGTATTACTTGGTGATGGTGTCTGTGCAGCTGTTAACTTGAACAAGAGTAAAGCACAAGCGTCTGGTTGGATCGTCATTGCTTTAGGCTGGGGGATGGCAGTAACGATGGCTGTTTATATTTCTGGGTTTATGGGACCAGCCCACTTAAACCCTGCAGTTAGTATTGCAATGGCGATGACAGGTGCAATCGGTTGGAATCTTGTTTTTCCATTCATTATTGCTCAAATGTTAGGTGCATTTCTTGGTGCAGTATTAGTATGGCTATCTTACTTACCACATTGGGAAGCAACGAAAGATCAAGGTGCTATTTTAGGAACGTTTGCCACTGGACCAGCAATTAGAAATTATCCTGCAAACTTTATTACAGAGTTGATTGGGACCTTTGTTTTAGTTTTAGGTCTACTAGCATTTGGTGAAAATACATTTGCTGCTGGAACGAACGTATTTGCTGTTGGAGGCTTGATTTTAGCAATCGGTCTATCACTTGGTGGACCTACGGGATATGCAATCAATCCAGCTCGTGACTTGGGTCCGCGTATTGCTCACGCCGTGTTACCAATTGGTAATAAAGGAACTTCGGACTGGGCGTATTCTTGGGTACCAGTTCTTGGACCAGTTGTTGGTGCCATCGTAGCTGTCGGTGTCTTTTCATTGATGGTTTGATTATTAGACAAATTAAATCGTGAATCTTTATCAGTGTGAGGTGAAAATTTGCCTCACACTTTTTTTGCGGACAAGCATTTTATTTTAACTTACAAAAAGTAAGCTGTATACTGGATGTAATCAAATAAATAGAAAAAGAGGAAAGTGCGATGGCAATTTTAATACCAGATTTTCAATTAACAGCTACGGCACACATCGGAGTAGTTGCATTAAATGTTTCAAACTTAGTAAAAATGACTGATTTCTATGAACGTGTCATCGGATTAACGTTACTTGAATCAACAGAAAATCAAAGTGTTTTGGGCGTGAAAGATCAAGCGCTATTGATTTTAATCAAAATCGAAAATCCATTACCCGTTACTCGAAAAACTGGGTTATATCATGTCGCGTTTTTATTACCTACACGAGAAGCGTTGGGTGATGCTTTACTTCACTATTTACAAATCGAAGCGCCGATTGCGGGTGCTAGTGACCATGGGTATAGCGAAGCATTGTATCTAACTGATCCCGAAGGAAATGGCATCGAAGTTTATCGAGATAAACCGATGAGTGAATGGACGATTAAAGAAGACGGTGAAATCGTCGGAGTAACGGAAGAGTTGGATGGCGATGGTGTACTGGAAGCAGCTAGTCGGCACTGGCAAGGCTTTCCTAAGGGGACGATTGTAGGTCATGTTCATTTAAAAGTTAGTGATTTAGACCAAACACAAACATTTTTTACAGAAGTGCTCGGGTTGAGTTTGAAAAATGATTTTGGTAATCAAGCAAAATTTTTTGCGGCAGGTTCTTATCATCATCATATTGGTAGCAACATTTGGTTAGGTACACATATCCCAGCGATGGAGCCCAATGATCTTGGCTTAAATTACTATACGTTTGAAGTACCACTAGCTGAATTGACTCGTCTAGAGAAACATTGGAAAACAAAAACAATCGACTATGAAAAAAATGAAGAAGGACAATTGATTCTTTTTGATCCAAATGGAATTCAAATCAGAATCACTGGCAGAAATCCACAGATTGATGCATAAAATTGACAAACTAAAATTCGCTTGCTATATTTAAGTAGAAAATAAATAAACCTAGATGAATGGGGAATTTTTGTGAGTGTAGCAGGTATCTAATTAGTAAGTTGAATAACCAATGAACCACTAGTGGTTTATTTGGTGTGCTTATGAGTGATACCTGTCAGAAGAACATACTTTTTGACCTTTTAAGGATGGGACACAACTTCTAAGCTGTGTTGCGTCCTTTTTTTGTACGAAAAAAGACGTCATAAGCGAATGTGGGTTGCGTTGCTCCAATGAGTTTTGAAAAGGGTTTGAAGTAAGTGTTTATTTTGTGCAATGAAATGTTTCTAGGTGTTTATTTATTTTGAGACGGGTATCTCTTCGCAGAAAAGGAGAGAATATGAATAATCAAATGATTGAAAAACTACAATTTAATGAAATCAAAGAAGAAGTAAAAAAACGTGCGATTGGGCAATACACCAAGGAGCGAATTGAACAAACAACTGTTCAAACAAATTTGCAAACTGTTCAGGTTTGGCAAATCGAGACAAAAGAAGCACGAATGATTTTAGAAAGTAACCAACATGTACCATTTATGGGACTTAGTCGAATTGGTTATTTAACAGATCAAGTAAAAAAAGGCTTGATTTTAGCACCCGCAGACTTGGTTGAATATGCTGATTTTTTGAGAAGTAGTCGAATGATTACGAAGTTTTTTGAGAAAAATCAATATCAAACACCCACTTTACATGTGTATAGTAATCATTTGCCAGATTTATTGCCAGTGGAAGAAATGATTTATCAAAAAATAACTAATCAACAAGTAAGCGATGACGCTTCACGAAATTTAAGAAAAGTACGAAAACAATTACAGAATTTAGAAAAAGAAATTCAAGAACGCTTACTAAAAATTTTACGGCATCCGAATCATAAAGAAATGATTCAAGAGGCAATGATTGTTCAAAAGGGTGAGCATTACACGATTCCAATCAAGGCAAGTTATAAAAATAAATTTTCAGGAACGATTATTGAACAATCAAATAAAGGAACGACTGTTTTTATCGAACCCACGGTTATCGCTAAGTCAAACGAGCAGTACCAGTTGCTGAAAGCAGAAGAAATTGCGGAAGAATACCAAGTGTTAGCTGAACTAACCGGGTTACTAGCAGAAGAAGAGCAAGCAATCAGTTTGATTATTGAAACAATTACAGCGTTAGATATCATTTTTGCCCGCGCGAAGTATAGCCGTGAATTACAAGGAATCACGCCACGCGTCAATAAGTCAGAACGAATTTCAATCAAGCAAGGAAAACATCCTTTCTTAGCTGAAAATGCAGTACCATTAGACTTTGAGTTAGGAATTGATTATCGTGGATTGGTGATTACAGGCGCGAATGCTGGTGGGAAAACAGTTGTATTAAAAACAGTAGGATTATTTACATTGATGGCGATGTTTGGTTTGCAAGTTCCAGCACAAGAAGGAACCGAACTTGCTATTTTCGATGAATTATTCGTAGACATTGGCGATCAACAAAATTTAGAAAATGCGTTGAGTACTTTCTCAGGTCATATGCAAAACATTGCAGAAATTCTAAAAAGGGTGAACAGAAATACGTTAGTTTTACTTGATGAAATTGGCAGTGGAACAGAACCAAATGAGGGTGCGGCACTAGCTGTTGCGATTATGGAAACAATGTATGAGCAAGGTGCCTTGTTAGTTGCGACGACCCATTATGGTGAAATCAAAAAGTTTGCTAAGGAGCATGAAGATTTTATTCCTGCAGCGATGGCATTTGATAGAGATGCTTTACAACCGAAATACTTATTACAAGTAGGTGAAACAGGGGATAGCCAAGCGTTGTGGATTGCGAAAAAAATGAAGATGTCTTCCAAACTGATCGATCAAGCACAAACGTATATCCAACAAAAAACGTATCAAACAAAGAAAAAAGACTTTGCTGATTTGGGTCAAATCTTTGAGAATAAAAAGAACGAATTAGCTAAACGGCATTTTGAAAAAGGGGATCGTGTATGGCTAACAGAACATCAAAAAGAGGGACTAGTATTTGAAGATGACGGTTCAGAAAAAGTAATGATTTATTTCAACAACGAAAAGATAGCAGTTCTTCGTCAACGTGTGCAGTTCAGACGAAGTGCAAGTGAACTATATCCTGAAGGTTACGATTTAGATAGTTTGTTTATTGATTTTAAAACGAGAAAAAAACAACGTGATTTAGAAAGAGGATCAAAAAAGGCGCATAAAGAGTTGCTGAAAGAAATGCGTACGCGACAGCATCAAAAGAAAAAAGAAACAGATAGTTACTATCACTAAGAAGCGTAATCCACTACGGTAGTGTTTTAGTAGAGCTTAAGTTAAAATAAAATGGAACAAGTTTTGATAAAGGAGTTGTTAACAGATGAAAATTACGCAAAATTGGCGAGAAGAAATCAAAACAATTCCCAATGGGCTTTCGCTTTTTCGAATCGTTTTGTTGCCGGTATATCTTTATTTTGTTTGGCAACGTTCCTTTTATTTGGCAGGGTTAGTGATTGCTGTCTCAGGATTAACTGATTTTTTGGATGGTTATATCGCGCGCCGTTTCAACCAAATTACTGAATTAGGGAAATTATTAGATCCTTTGTCTGATAAACTTACTCAATTTGTATTGATTTTATCAATGGCATGGTATCGACCATGGATCTGGTTATTGCTGGGGTTATTTGTGATCAAAGAAGGCTTTATGATGATTGCAGGAATAATTGGACTGAAACATGGGGTAAAATTAAGTGGAGCCAAATGGTATGGCAAATTGGCGACAGCAGTGATTTATTTAGGGATGGTAATCTTATTAGTATGTCCTCAATTGGCGGAAACGTGGGTAAGTGTAATCTTCGGTGTAATTGCTATATGCTTGATGTTGTCGTTTGTTCTATATGCCTTAGAGTATCGAAAAATGTTACGTTCGACTAAACTTAACTGAATGTTTTATGAGAAGGTTGTGGCGCAAAGCGTCAAGCTTCAAGCAATAAGGATGCTTTTCTAAAAATAGCTTTCCATATTTTTAAGAAGAGAGGACTTATTGTCGAAGAAACTGCTTTGGGAACACTATTTATTCGGAAGAAAAGGCTGTGACAAAATATTGTCATAGCCTTTTTTTGTGGAGAGGAACCAACAATCTTTATTTTTTAATAATCATATTGATTGCTTGTTCTAGTTTTTTTGACTGTTCTTCAGGATTGGTTTCAGGGTTTTCAAAACAATTTTTAAGATTGTCGGCAACAATCATTCCCATCACCCGATCAATACTTGAACGGACGGCGGTTAGCTGAGTGATGACGTCAATGCACTCTTGTTCATTTTCAATCATTTTTTGAATGCCGCGGATTTGTCCTTCGGTTCGTTTGAGACGATTCATGATTTTTTTGGTTTCTTTGGTTTCGTTTTCCAATGTGACGTCCTCCTTTGATGATAATAAATGAAATATACCTCAGGTAGGTATTTTTTGCAAATAAAAATCTTTTTTTCAAAGTTAACAAAATTGTTTTTCTTGACAGTTTTGAAATACTTCTGTTAAATATACCCCATGAGGTATATTTTTAAAAAAGAAAAGAGGGAAAGGAATGTTTTCATTTTTTAAGGTTATTCCGACAATCACTACGCAAGAATTGGCTGAAAAATTACCAACTAATCCTAAAATTGTTGATGTTCGGACAAGTTCTGAATACCGAGGGGGGCATATTCGACAAGCCAAAAATCTTCCTTTAGCGCAAATCAATAATTATCGCGGAAATCAAGAAGAAACGGTTTATGTGATTTGTCAATCTGGTATGCGGAGTAAACAAGCTGTTAAGAAGTTAAGAAAAGCGGGCTATTCTGCTGTGAATGTTCGTGGTGGTATGAATCAATGGCGTGGAACGAAAGTGAGAGGAAAGTAAAATGAAGATTGTTATTATCGGTGGTGTAGCTGGCGGGATGTCTGCTGCTACGAGATTAAGACGTTTGATGGAAGATGCAGAGATTATCGTATTTGAAAAGGGACCATTTGTTTCGTTTGCAAACTGTGGATTACCTTACTTTGTTTCAGGAGAAATTGATGAGCGAGAAAAGTTATTGGTTCAAACACCAGAAGCATTGGCTGCTCGTTTTCGCTTAGATGTCCGACCAAATCATGAAGTAGTGAACATTTCTCCAGAAGAGAAGCAGGTAGAAGTGGTAGCAAATGGACAGAAAGAAACGGTTGAATATGATGCACTGATTCTATCTCCAGGGGCAAAACCATTTGTTCCTAATATTTCGGGAATTTCAACAGCTGAAAATGTTTTTTCAATCAGAAATGTACCTGATATTGACCGAGTAATGCGTGCATTGGAAGCGAAACCTCAAAAAGCGGTTGTTGTTGGTGCTGGTTTTATCGGTTTAGAGATGGCAGAAAATTTACAAAAGAGTGGACTGCAAGTCACGATTGTAGAGCAGGCGCCACACGTCTTACCAACGCTTGACGAAGAGATGGCAGTCTATGTCCAACAAGAATTAATTAAACAAGGTGTAGCAGTTTTAACAAGTCAATCAGTTGTAGGGTTTGAAGAAAAAGGGAAGAAACTTCGTTTAGCAAATGGTGAAACGTTAGCTTCTGATTTGACGATTTTATCAGTGGGTGTTCAACCAGAAAGTACGTTGGCTGAAAATGCTGGATTAAAACTGGGCTTACGTGGCGGAATCGTTGTGAATGAAAACTATCAAACAAGCAACCCTGCGATTTATGCTGTGGGTGATGCAATCGTAGTCAAACAGCAAATTACTGGTGAAGATGCACTGATTTCGTTAGCTTCTCCAGCCAATCGTCAAGGGCGTCAAGTTGCTGATGTTATTGCTGGGTTGCCGAGAACGAATCAAGGAAGTATTGGAACAGCGATTGTTCGAACGTTTGATTTAGCTGCAGGTTCAACTGGCTTGAGCGAAAAAAGTGCGAAAGCAGCTGGATTGCCAGTGCAAGTGACACATGTGCTTGGAAAAAGTCATGCTTCTTATTATCCTGGTGCAACTGAGTTGTTGTTAAAATTAATTTTTAATCCAATGACTGGTGAAATTTATGGTGCGCAAGGTGTGGGTGTTGCAGGAGTTGATAAGCGTCTAGATATTTTGGCAACAGCAATCAAAGGACAACTGACGATTTTTGATCTACCTGAATTAGAATTTACGTACGCGCCACCGTTTGGTTCGGCAAAAGATCCAGTGAATTTATTAGGATATGCGGCGATGAATATCGCGGAAGGAGTGAGTGAAACGATTCAGTGGCACGAACTTGCAACAGAGCTAGAAAACGGGAAAATTCTTTTAGATGTGCGCGATGAAAATGAGCTAGCTCACGGGAAATTTAAAGAAGCAATCACTATTCCACTAAATGATTTGAGAGAGCGTTTAGGTGAGTTGGATCAAGGCAAAGAATATATTGTGAGTTGTCATAGTGGATTGCGTAGTTATCTTGCGGAGCGTATTTTGAAACAAGCAGGCTTTAAAGTGAAAAATTTAGACGGTGCGTTTGCGCTGTATAAAATGGTGTTACCAGAGGAGATTAGTTATGTATAGAAGTATTGGTCCAGCAGAATTTTATCAAGAAATAAAAAAGAAAAGTATACCTGTTATTGATGTCCGTGAATCAGTTGAGTATCAAATGGGGCATGTGCCAAATGCGGAATCATTTCCGTTAAGTGAGCTAGAAGCTGCCAGCTCACAGTTGAAAAAAGAGAAGACGTATTATGTCATCTGCCAATCAGGCGGACGTTCAGCAACTGCTTGTCATTGGTTAGCTTCACAAGGATTTGATGTTATCAATGTAATGGGGGGAACTTCAGCTTGGCCAGATCGTCTGGTTTAGATGGAACTGAATGATAGAATTTAGTGACTGCTTTTCTTTGGCATGTGATCTCAGTAAATGATCTCAGTAAATGATTTTAATTAGTGATTTAAATAAACAGTTAGCTGATAGCTACTCAATTTGATAATAGTGTAAGAGTGGATTGCTAGTAACTTGGTTTTATTAGACAGATTCCTACGAATGTTTATGTTTCTTTTTCTTGATTTGTTTTATACTAAAACGAATATTGAAGAATAAGGACGGGATCCAGGCATGAAAAAATTTGTTACAAGTCTAGCAGTGACCGTTACTGCTTCGGGATTGTTTTTTTTAGCACAACCAGTCTTAGCAGAAACAACGGGAATAACACAAGCAACTAGCTCGACAAGTATCGAGGACACGGTGACAACGAGTGAGTCACAATCAGCAACACAACCAAATGAGTCAACAGAATCAATGATCACTTCTGATGAAATCGAAAATACAGAATCTTCAACACAGCGATTCGACCCTGATTGGTTTCAAAAGTTGGAAGAACGACGAAAAGAAATCGAACAGTCTTTAGAAGATGCTAAGAATCAATTGAAAGAAAATCAAGAAACAATTCATCAAGATTTGACTGAACTAAAAGAGAACGCACAAAAAAATCATGAACAATTGGAACAAAATTTAGCGCATGCACAAGAAATTGCTGATGCGACACAAAAAGATATTGACGGAAAAATTCAAAAAGCCAAAGAGATTCAAGAACAAATCCATTCATTGGGGACAGACGCATCTACTACTTTAACCAATACACAATCAGATATTGAAACAGCGAGTGCTGAAATTGATGCGAAAATTCAAGATGCACAAGCGGCGATTGAAGACGCAAAGGCAAAGAAAACAGATCTTGAGTCAAGTATCGGTCGAATCAAGTCTATTTTACACTCAGCTGGTTCTAACGTAGAAAACCAAGAAGTTTATGCGGCAGACACGAAACAAAGTGTGGAACCTTTAGCAGCTAGCTCTACGGTAAAAGAGTTACCTAAAACGAATGACGAACAATCAATTGGGTTAGCTGTTTTAGGATTAGGATTGGTTAGTTTCACAGCTATTTTAATGAAAAAAAGAGCCTGAATAGCTTTAGTTAGGCTAAGTAGGAAAAAATTGTTTCTAGTGTTTTAAACGAAAATATGCTAAAATAAGTATAGAAAAAGGAGTTGCGTCAACAACTCCCTAACAGCACCGTTTAAGACGGTGACCAGATTAATTTAACGAAAAAATAATCGTCCTGGTTAGAAGCAGTAGACGGTTATTTTTTTTTGTCTTGGTTGACTACTGCTAGGATGCCAAAAATGATCGTTGCGATTAACGAACCGAAACCGATCATTAGCTCCAAAGCTGATTCAACAGGCAAAAAGGCTTCTCCTCTCTCTGGATTTTGGAAGTACGCACATACGCATCCCCCCTCACTTTTAATTGGATAGCCACCGTCATAAACTCTACTGTCGTTTGTTAGTATACCATGTTCGTCAGAAAAAAAACTTGACTTTAAAATAATCCTGGATGTTTTTTTATAGCACATCCATTCATTTTTAGAAACAGAATAAAAGCATCGCTTTCTCAAAAATAGTCGTTTTTTTGAGAAGCGATGCTTTTGTCTCGTTCTAACTTGTAGAAATGCTGTTTATCGGGTAGCTACAGCAGTTCCGCTACAAGTAACCATTAACATACCGTTGTCACTACCAAGAACCTCATAGTCCATTTTTACACCAATGATGGCGTTAGCACCAAGGGATTCCGCGCGACGTGCCATTTCAGCTAGCGCTTCTTCTCGAGCTTGTAATAGCTCATCTTCGTAGCTTTTTGAGCGTCCGCCAAATACATTTCGTAATCCTGCACCGATATCTTTAAACACGTTGATACCAGTAATTACTTCACCAAACACGATTCCTTTATAAGCCTCGATTGTTGTTCCTTCAACACTATTTGTAGTTGTTGTAATCAATTCGATCACTCCTTTCTTAGCAAAAGTATAGCAAATTTTTTAATAAAGCGCTCTTTTTCAGCGGAAGTGTTGAAAATCTAAGTAAAAATTGCAACTTTGACTCGAGCTGTTTACAATAAAACTGGTGACAGAAAGAGGTGCGCACATGGAATTGAATCAAGCTGATTTCCAATTATTTGATCGAGAAATATATACTTTCAAGCAATTAAAAGAACAGTATTCAACACAAGAAATCGAAGAAATCAAAGCAGATTATAAAAAACAGTGGCAAAAGTGGAAAACGTTACAGTTAGAAGTTGCAACAGCGTTACCTGTAGAATATGGGATGCAAAAACCCAAAGTTGAAAGTTGGACGAATGGCTGGAATTTACGAAGTCATTTTTGGAGTGCTTACCGCAGCGAAGATCGCCAGCGAGAAAATGCATGCTTGGCTGTGTTATTAAATAAAAAACAATTTCAAGTTTATTTGATGTTTCAACAGTATAAAAGTGAAGAGCGAAGTGGTGGAGTGGAAGAATACAATGAGTTGCTAGCTGCATTACCAGAATGGAGTAAACAAGTTGCGATAGAACGCTATTACATTTGGCCTCAAGTGGAACACGAGTTGGAGGATCACTTACCTTTGGCTACCTATTTAGCAGATTCGAAAGGGCAAGAAAAATTGAGAGAAGCAATGGGGAATCGTTCGTTTCAGATTGGTCGCTTGTTTTTTGAAACAGAGGCTCCAGTAGAAAATCTTGTAGCAGAAACAATCAAAGCGTTAAAAGAGTTAGCACCTTTGTATTTTGCATTAAAAAAATAAACCTGTCCCTGTCTTTTCTAGCAAGGCTTGTGAAAAAGTGTGTTAATTTTGAATGAAAATAATAGTAAAGAGGCGTATAATAAGCGAGCATTCATGATTAAAAAGGAGGATGTCAATGAAAGAATTGGATTTATCAAAGTCTTTGTTTGAACTAGTTTCCCTTTACCCCGAAGTAAAGGAATTGATGTATAGATTAGGTTTTGAAGCAATTGCAAAACCAGGAATGTTACAAACAGCGGGTCGTTATATGACGATTCCTAAAGGTGCAAAAATGAAAAAAATTCCTTTAGAAAAAGTGATCGGATTATTTGAAGAAAATGGATTTATTGTGAAAGGAGTAGAGTGATGGAGCGAACAAGACAGCAACGACAAGAACGCATTGTAGAAATTTTAACGTTGTTACATGAAGGTGGTTCGTTTGAAGCAGCGAAAGAATTGTTTAATCAAGAGTTTGACGGAGTGGATGTGACAGAAATCACAGCAGCTGAAAAAGCATTGATTCAGAGTGGCTTAAATCCACAAGAAATCCAACGATTATGTAACATTCATGCGGCAGTATTTAAGGGATCAATTAATGAGATTCATCGATCGAATTTGGAGCATGAACAACCTGGGCATCCTATTCATACGCTGAAGTTAGAAAATCAAGTGTTACAATCTTTGTTAACAGATGAAGTTGATGACTTATTGTTAAAAATCAAAGCAGGCGATTGGACACAAAAAGAACGACTACTTAAAGCACTCAAGGATCTAAGACAAATTGATAAGCATTATGCACGTAAAGAAACATTGATTTTTTCTTACATGGAAAAATATGGAATTTCAGCACCACCCAAAGTGATGTGGGGTGTGGATGATGATATTCGCGACATGGTAAAAGCTTTGATTCAGCTAGCGGAAGACGAACGAGCAGCATATAACCCCATTGCTACCAAATGGGAAGAAACGAAAAACGAAATCGAGGAAATGATTTTTAAAGAAGAAGAAATCATGGCGCCGATGACGCTGGATGTCTTTAGTTTATCTGATTGGGAAAAAATCGCAGCAGATAGTTTTGATATTGGTTTTGCCTTTATTCCAGAACCGCTTCCTTGGAAACCGAGCCAAGAGGCATTGGAAAAAGAAAGCGAGCGCGAACCAGCTCGTCAGTTGGCAATCCAACAAGCAAAAGCAACCACAGACGGAATTGCCGAAAGCTTGTTGAACGAAACGGATAGCGTACCAGTATTTGTAGAAAAACAAGACAAAGCCGAAATGAAAGAAGTTTCTGAGCCAATTGTCCTACCAACAGGAACGTTAAAACTGGAACAAATGATTGCAATGTTTCAAGTTCTACCCGTTGATTTAACCTTTGTGGATAACGACGATCGAGTACGCTTTTTCTCTGAAGGAAAAGAACGTGTTTTTCCACGAACGACGTCAGTGATTGGGCGAGAAGTAGTAAATTGTCATCCACCAAAGAGCATGCATATTGTGCAGCAAATCTTAGATGATTTTCGTTCAGGTGCCCGTTCTGAAGCCGAGTTTTGGATTGATATGCGTGGGAAAAAAATCTATATTCGCTATTTTGCGTTAAGAAACGAAGCAGACGACTATCTTGGTTGTTTAGAAGTAACCCAAGATGTGACACCAATCCAGTCACTTGAAGGACAAAAAAGATTATTGGACTAAAGCTAAGGATAAAAGGTTGTAATGAGTGTGACCGCTCATTGCAACCTTTTTTGTTTTCTTGATAGCTATCAATGTTTTTCGCTTCTCTTTTGATTATTCTGTTATTGAAAAGTAAAGGAGGAGTTAGAATGAATAGTCAAAAAATAATTTTAAGTCATAAAAAACAATTGATGGTAATTAGTGGGAGTTTCATCTTTTTAGCGCTTGTTGCTAAATTTTTTTCGTATCAAGAAGGGTATCGTTTAAGTATGGCGATTTCGGCTCTTTTTGGGATTTTACCAATTGGACTTCAAGCATACCAAGCAATTAAAGTGAAAGTTATCAGTATTGATCTGTTAGTAACAATTGCGATTTTTGGTGCGTTTGCGATTGGTGAGTATAATGAAGCTGCGATTGTTGCATTCTTGTTTTTATTTGGTCATTTTCTTGAACAAAAAACATTGGAAAAAACACGTTCTGCTATTCAAAGTCTTGTTCAATTAGCCCCGACGACAGCTTGGAAATTTTTTGAAGACACGGTGGAAAAGATTCCGATTGATGAGGTCGAGGAAGATGATTTGTTATTAGTTAAAACTGGTGCCCAAGTTCCAGTAGATGGGGTAGTTATAGAAGGTGAAGGCTCAATTGATGAATCAAGCGTTACCGGTGAAGCGCAGCGAGTAGCAAAAAAAGCCAAGGATCAAGTGTTTGCTGGAACAATTTTAGAAAATGGAACATTGAAAGTACAGGCAATGCGAGTCGGTGAAGAGACAACTTTTGGGAAAATTATTGAACTAGTTGAAGAAGCACAAGATGCTAAATCAACAACTGAACGATTTATTGACCGATTTGCAACATACTACACACCGTTTGTGTTGATTCTTGCACTTTTAATTGGGGTGTTTTCTAAAGATATTCGTTTGGCAATCACAATTTTAGTTTTAGGATGCCCAGGAGCGTTAATCATAGGTGTTCCTGTCTCCAATGTTGCTGGAATTGGGAACGGTGCAAAAAACGGTGTGCTGGTCAAAGGTAGCGAAGTAATGCAAGTGTTTAGCCGAGTAGATACCATGGTTTTCGATAAAACAGGAACGTTAACTAATGGAAAACCAAGTGTTTCAAGTGTTAAGTCTTATGGTCAATCAGCGACGAATGTTCTGCCATTCGTCGCTAGAATCGAGCAAGAATCAGATCATCCTTTGGGACAGGCAATTGTAAAGTATGTGGAAAAACAGATGGGAAATATTGAACAGTACCAAGTAACAAATACCACTGTAATCAAAGGAAAAGGAATTATTGCGACAGTAGCAGGAGAAAAACTATTTATAGGTAATCGCCAATTGTTAAGCGATCAAGCTATCTCTCTGTCAGAGGTTGAAGCAGACGAGCAACGACTACAACAAGAAGGTAATTCTTTAGTATTTGTGGCAACAAAAAATGAGGTCGTCTTATTGATTGGAATCAAGGATCAACTTCGTGAGGGCGTCAAAGAAACTTTACAGAAACTGCAAGAAAAAGGGATCAAACGGCTCGTGATGTTATCTGGTGATAATCAACTGACTGCTGAAAGCATAGGAAAAGAAATCGGTCTGTCGGAAATACATGGAAACCTATTACCAGAAGAAAAAGCAAACTATATCAAAAAAATACAAAAAGAGGGTCAAGTAGTTGCTTTTGTTGGTGATGGAATCAATGACAGCCCTTCTTTAGCGATTGCAGATATTGGAATTGCAATGGGGAACGGGACAGATGTTGCGGTGGAAACTTCCGATATTGTGTTGATGCAGTCTGATTTTAAAAAATTGCTTTATGCGTTTGATTTAACCAAAAAATCAGTTTTGAATATGAAAGAAAATATTGGGATTGCGTTAGGAACAGTTTTATTCTTACTAATCGGATTGATTTTCGGCTATGTCTATATGGCGAGTGGTATGTTATTTCATGAATTAAGTATTCTACTAGTCGTTTTTAATGGTATGCGTTTATTATCTTATCGGCAAAAAAAGAAAAAACTTGATAGAAATCAATTATTTAAAGAAACAGAGGAATTAAACTAGAGATGTAGTGAAAGGGAGGATTTATCATGAAAAAAGTAATTATCCAATTAGGAACACTGACTTGTCCATCTTGTATGCAAAAAATCGAACAAGGACTTAGTCAACAAACTGGTGTTGAAAAAGTAAAAGTTTTGTTTAATGCTAGCAAAGTAAAAGTTGAAATAAATGAAAAAGACATTCAACCAGAAGATTTAAGCAAGAAAATCGAAGCGTTAGGTTATGATGTCGAAGGAATGAAAGTAAAGGAGTTAGCTTAAGATGAATTCAATTCAAAAATATGAACAAGAAAAACTTCAAAGTGAACAAGATCATCATACGCCAACTGCTGCAGCAATGATTAGTCATATTCTGTCTAACTTAGTTATTCATCGTACAAAACTTAAACAGATAAGAGCGTACCTTAAAGGTAACCAACGTAGTTATTTAGAAACCAAGTTACCAACAATCATCGCGAAAGAAGATGAGTTGTTTGACGAATTAAGTCAATTGGTATTAGATGAAGGGGAACTCATTCCAACAACGACTACGGAATTTGTCGATTATACAATAATTAAGGAAAGTGGTCAGCTGAAATATGAATCTCCTGAAAAAATGTTGACCGAGATGGTCGCTGATTTTGCAACTCAAAATTTATTTGTTACTCGTGGAATTGTTTTAGCAGAAAAAGAAAATAAATATGGATTAGCAGAATGGCTCAAAGGATTATATGCTTGGCTTAATCACCAATTATATACTTGGCAAAGTTATTTAGGAAATGATATTCGAGAAGGGTTAATGGAGGAAGAATAAGGAGGGAGTTACGTGGAACATCAACATTTGTGTGTCTCAGTCGTACCATTATTCAATCATCTGGCAGAAGCAGAACAACAAAAAATCCATGAATTAGTGAGCCACCGAAAGTTTAAGAAAGGTGAACAAATCTTTTCACCAGCTGACGAGGCTCAATTAGTGATTGTCGCTCAAGGAAAGTTGAAAGTGTACCAGCTTTCTTCTAGTGGAAAGGAACAGTTGTTGCGTGTTTCTTTGCCAGGAAGTTATGAGGGAGAAAGCCAATTGTTTGGTGTTCCTAATGACTCCTTATTTGCTGAAGCATTGGAGCCCACAGAAATTTGCTTGTTAAGACAACGAGATTTTTCAAATTTGTTACTTCATTATCCAGAATTAAGCTTAAAGTTGTTAGAAATTAATGCAGAAAAAATGGCGAAGATTGAGCAACAAACACAATTTTTGATGATGGAAAAAGTGGAAGAACGCTTAGCCACGTATTTGCTTGACCTGTTTCAAGTAGAAGAAAATGTTCAATTAAACCTCCCAATGAAAATGAAAGAGCTAGCTGCTTTTTTGGGAACTACCCCTGAAACATTATCCAGAAAATTCAAGTTGTTGGAAAAACAACAACTAATTCAACGAAAAGGTCGAGTCATTGAACTGACTGACATCGAGGGATTAGAAGAACTGTAACTATTATTAGAATGTCAAAGAGAGGATGAATCCAAACTGATGGTTTGGATTCATCCTCTTTTTAATCGACAATCAAATCTCTTTGACGATAGCCAAGGGCACCTAAGCAAATCATACCTATACTAATGACCATTATTGTGCTAAACGTTGAAAAATCAAATGTTTCCACTGGCATCTTAGGAAACCAACTTTGGATGGCCGTTTTGGCAAACCAATCAGGCAAATTTAAAATTCCGCCGAAGTAATTCAGCATGAACGAATAACCTAAATAAATGTAACTAATTTTGCCGAGTTTGGGTGCCCAACCTAAGAACAATCCAGCTAACCCAATGAAAAACAAAATTGTCGGAAAAAGATTAAACCCAGCTGTTAAAAAAGTAGCTAGTGTCATTGGTGATGTGGCAGTCATCACTGACAATGCTGTTACCCCGAGAGAGCCCGCGCTCAACAAAGTTGCTAACACGCCGGCAATCACAGCCAAAATAATTGTAGTCCAATAAAATGTATTACGAGAAGTCTTAGTTGAAAACAATTGATCCAGGTGCCCGCGAGTTTCTTCTGAGAATAATTTATTCGTTAACGCAATTGGCAAAATGGCCGAAAGGCAAATTAAGACCATCATAATCGTGCTAGTAAACGATTCTTCTATAGAGGAACCTGATTGCATAAACATTTGTTTCATTAACTCATTACTTTCTAAAAAATCTTGCATATCGCCATAAATCGAACCATAAGCAGCACCCATGACAGTAAAAGCTACGAGCCAACTGATAATGACTCCTCGATTTAGACGGAAAAACAGACCGGGAACGGATAATAACGAGCGTTTGGCTCTTGCAGGTCCCTCACTTTCTGGAAAATAACCAGAATTCAAATCACGATGTTCTTCTAATAAACCCGCACCAACGCTGATTACTATACTAAACAAAAGGAGGTAAAGGAGTGGAATCCAGTTATTTTTAGTAAAAGGATACGTTAAATAGGTCCAACCTAAAGGATTAAGCATGGACAAATCACTTTTGCTAACGTCAGTCCAGGCTCTCATTAAGTACATCAGACCTAATAGTGAAAGTGATGTGCCAGTTGCGCTTGAAGAAACCGGCATGAGTTGAGCAAAGAATAAAGCAATCACACCACCTAAAAAACCAGCAGCTCCCACGGAAAAACCAAACAGCAAGGATCCTTCCACTGTTATAGAAGAAGCTTGAAAGGCAATCATAATTCCACCAGTGAGTCCTGCTAGTAACAAATTGATTAACAAAGTTTCAGCTAAAACAGCAAATGAATTGGCTTGTCGACCAACTCTGAAGGAACGAATCAATTCTGCTAAGCCAAGATCTTCTTCTTTTCTTGTATGGCCGACCACGTGTAAAATGGATAGCACAGCTGCAAATAACCCACAGAAAAGTAACATTTCGTTTGCGTACATCGCACCTAGTGTATAGTCAGCTGCTGAATGGACAGGTGAAGGTCCGACCATTGAAATCATCGCAGGGTTTTGCATCGTTTCATACATTCCTGTTAGACCATTTCCTTTTGCAATCTCTTCGAAGGCTGGAACATAAGCACCAGAAAATAAACCCAAACCAATGACCCAAAAACTTATTTTTTTCCAATCACGCTTGAGGTACTGCAAGAAAAGAACAGACCAACGTGAAAAACGTTCGTTCATAATAAAAAACCTCCCTGTGACTTAATTTTCATAATGACGCATAAATAAGTCTTCGAGTGTTGGTGGGACAGACTCAAACTTCTTCACTCCTAATTTTGTAGCGGCAAGTAAAATTTCATTGAGTTGTTCAGTATCCGCAGAAAAATGTGCTTGATTTTCTTTTTGAACAAAGTCGTGAACACCAGACAAACTTGCAAGAGTTGCGACATCGCCTTGTGTTTCAATAGTGATTGTTGAGCGAGTCAAGTGTCTTAATTCGGCTAACGAACCTTCTTCGACAACTGTTCCTTGCCGGATAATAACAATCTTATCTGCCAAGCGTTCCACTTCACTGAGAATGTGTGAAGAAAGCAAGATTGCTTTCCCAGCACGTTTGATTTTTTCGACCTCTTCTTGAAATACTGCTTCCATTAACGGATCAAGACCTGAAGTTGGTTCGTCAAACAGATACAAATCAGAATCTACTGATAATGCAGCAATCAATCCAACTTTTTGGCGGTTCCCCTTTGAATAATTTTTGGCTTTTTTCTTAGGATCTAATTCAAAACGTTTAATCAACTCATCACGTTTTTCTTTGTTCCCATTTCCATGTAATTTCATAAACAAGTCAATGATTTCGCCACCAGTCAAACTTCCCCATAAAGCAACATCTCCTGGAACATACGAGAGACGTTCGTGAATGACAAGACTCTCTTTAAATACATCTTTGCCGAAAATTTCAGCTTGTCCGCCATCTTTACGAATGATTCCTAACAATGTTTTGATAGTTGTTGATTTTCCTGCCCCGTTTGGGCCGATAAAACCAACAACTTCACCAGCGTTCACAGAAAAAGACACGTCTTTTAGTGCTTCGAATTTTCCAAACTTTTTTTGTAAATGCTGTACCTTAACAACTTCTGACATCCCCAAGTCACTCCTTTCACATTCAACTACAGATTCATGTTTGGTTAACTGTAGTGAATCTTGTCACTGATGATATTCCTTTTATTTTTCACTGTCAATAAAAATCATTGCGCAAATAAAACTAAAATACTATTGTTGGTTTAATTTTTCGGGTG
Organism: Enterococcus sp. DIV0174; assembly: GCF_050529065.1. Lineage (NCBI taxonomy): Bacteria > Bacillati > Bacillota > Bacilli > Lactobacillales > Enterococcaceae > Enterococcus > Enterococcus sp. DIV0174. The sequence goes on from NZ_CP172881.1 coordinate 321,066, forward strand.
TATAATACCTTTAATTGTAAAAATGAACTATTTCTGATAGTAAAGTTTAAAAAAGAGGTTGGTAGAATGAATGGTTTTGAAAAAAGAACAGAAGAAAAAAAGAAACAAATTGTTGAAGCAACATTCGATATAATCAACTCTGAAAATGGGTTGGCAGGTTTAACGATTGATGAAGTAATTGCTAGGACATCTGTTAGTAAAGCAACAGTTTTTAAGTACTTTGGAAACAAAGAAGCGTTAATTTATCAAGTATTCTTTGAGTTTATGGATGAGTTAAAAGATTCAGCAAAACGAATTATGGAACAAAATCTTTCGTTTGAAGAAACTTTAATCAAGATTAGTGAAAATAAGATCGATTACTTAAAACGAGTAGATCAACAATTTTATCTTGATTTAATGGCTTATTATACGAAAAGAAATAACCAACAATTTTCAGAAATGATGGACGAATATACGAAAGAGAGTTTAAACATGATGCTAGACCTTTTTCATCGTGGACGAAAAGAAGGAAAAGTGGACTTGAAATACTCAGATGAATTTTTGTTGCTGTACTTTCAAGCAATGATCGAAGGGATTTCTAAACCTGCTATTTATAGTAAATTATTACCTTACACAGCGGAGTGGACAGAGTTATTATTAAAAGGAATCTCGCCTAACAATTGAAATTGGTATAGATTGGTTTTGCGCGTTTTTATTTTTACAATCGAATATAAGTTTATTTTTAAGTATGAAAATAGCTGGATGAGGAGCATCTTTCTTGTTTGGTGAAATTTTCATGCTTTTTTTTATTTGAAGTGGTATACTTTCTTTTGTTGATTTTTTATTTTTCATGAAAACTTTCCGAGAATGAAAATCAATAATAATTTAGACTAGATCAGAGAAATAAATGGTCTGTTTTTTTGGGAGGAAGAGAATGAAAGCATATATGCAAAGGATGGGTCGCTCGCTAATGCTACCCGTTGCAGTTTTGCCAGCGGCATCACTTTTAGTTGGGATTGCGAATTGGATCGTAGGAATGGGGATCAGTAACGCGGGAACAACTTTTTTGATGAATGCTGGTTTAGCTATTTTAAATCATTTGGCTCTATTATTTGCTGTTGGGTTAGCGTTAGGAATGTCTAAAGATAAGGATGGCTCGGCTGCTTTAGCTGGTTTAGTTGCTTATTTAGTTCCACAAACTGTTTTAGCTCCGCTTTCTGTTCAAGGATTGTTGGGCTTAACCAATCTTGCTGACGTCAATCCAGCATTCAATAGTATGGATAACAATGTTTTTGTGGGAATCGTAGCTGGTTTAGTGGCTGCTGAAATGTACAATCGTTTTAGTCAAGTCAAGTTACCAATGGCTTTATCATTTTTCAGTGGGAAACGGTTGGTTCCAATTATGTCAGCATTAGGAATGTTGGTAGTTTCGGCTATTTTATTATTCATTTGGCCTAGTGTATATGATGTGTTAGTTGCATTTGGTAAAGGGATTTCTGGTTTAGGATTCATTGGCGCCGGCGTATATGGTTTGTTTAACCGTTTATTGATTCCTACTGGATTACACCATGCGTTGAATTCGGTTTTTTGGTTTGATGTAGCTGGAATTAATGACATTGGAAACTTCTTGGCCGGACAACAAGCGTTGGATACTGGCAAAGCAATTGTTGGACAAACGGGGATGTATCAAGCAGGATTTTTCCCTGTGATGATGTTTGGCTTACCAGCTGGAGCGTTAGCTATTTATCAAAGTGCTCGTCCTGAAAAGAAAAAACAAACGGCTTCCCTGATGCTTGCAGCAGGCTTTGCTTCATTTTTTACTGGCGTAACGGAACCATTAGAATTTTCATTTATGTTTGTTGCTTGGCCGTTGTATGTTTTGCATGCTATTTTTACGGGAATCTCATTGGCAGTTAGTGCCTTTTTCCATTGGACGGCAGGCTTTGCCTTCAGTGCAGGTTTTGTTGACTATTTTTTGTCATTGAAAAACCCAGTCGCAAATCAACCTTTGATGTTGCTTGTTCAAGGTGCTGCGTTTGCAGTTATTTATTATTTTGGGTTCCGATTTGCTATTCAAAAGTTCAATTTGATGACTCCGGGAAGAGAAGTGGGAACTGGAGAGGAAACACCAGAAGTTGCCACCGGAGAAGACAAGTTTTCACACCTAGCAACTGAAATTTATACAGCACTTGGTGGTAGTGACAATGTTCGAGTAATTGATAATTGTACCACCCGCTTACGTTTACAAGTAAAAGATACTAATCAAGTGAATCAAGAAAAAATCAAAGCAACCGGTGTTCCGGGAGTTAAAGTAATTGATGACACAAATATTCAAGTTATTGTTGGAACTGAGGTACAATTTGTTGCTGATGAAATGGGTAAACTACATGGACAATCAGCACCAGCTAAGAGGATGAACGTACCAAAACAATCATTTGAGGATGAAACACCAGTTGATAAGGAAGTTGCAAAAACAAATGAGCTGTACGCTGTAGCAAATGGGAAATTGATTCCAATTAGTGAAGTTGCAGATGCGGTTTTTTCTGAAAAAATGATGGGAGATGGCTTTGCGGTTATCCCAACTTCAGGAGAAATTTTTGCACCGGTTTCTGGAACGATTGCAAGTATTTTCCCAACGAAACATGCTGTTGGTATCAAGACGGATAGTGGTATCGAAGTGTTGCTTCATATGGGAATCAACACGGTTGACTTAAAAGGAGAACCGTTTACGATCTATGTTGAGGAAGGTCAGCACATTGCGCGCGGACAATTGATTGCAGAAGTGGATCTAGCCATGTTAGCAGTGAATGAGAAAAAAACCGATATGATTGTTGTTTTCACAAACGGAGAAGCAATTGAAACAGTCATAGTAGACACGGTGACTTCTGTTCATGGAAATGAAGTAATCGGAAAAGTAGAAGCAAAATAAAAAAAGGGTGTGGCTCAAAGTAAATAGCTTCAAGCAATAAGGATTTTTTCTAGAAATAGTTTCTCGTATTTTTGTGAAAAAAAGACTTATAGCCGAAGAAGCTGCTTTGGGAACACCATTTATTCGTAGAGGCTGGGATAAAAGTAGCCTAAATAGAAAAAAGCCTAAAATTCGTTTTTGAAAACGTTGATTTTAGGCTTTTTTTTGTGGAAATTTGTTGAGAACGACTGGCTATCTAGTTTTGTCCCACACTCTTATTTGTGACAGAGTGAGAAAAAGTTGTTACTTTGAAAAAATTTATTTCTTGATGTTTCTTTTTTCTGACTCTCTTTGGATGAATGCTTCTATTAGCTTAACCCACGAGCTTGTTTATCAACAACAGAAGGCACGTTGATGAACTGCTCTAAGACATTATTTTGACCCGAAAGTTCAGATTCAAAGCGAATGCCGTCAATATTGATCCGTGCTTGTCGGTAATAGTTTGCACCTAATTGTCCCCAAGAAGGAGTAGAGGCATCGACATTACAGAAAATTGAAAAACCTTGTGATTTTAAGTAATCAAATTTTTGATTTTCAGCTGTATAGTCGTGCCAATCGCTGATATCTGCGCCAAAAGGATAAATCAACATGGTTGTTTTTCCTAAGATTGGAGCGACTTCGTTTTGCCAAAGTTCATTGTCGCGTTTCACATCTTCTAGGGAAGCATTCGTCATATTCAGATGCCCCCAAGTATGAGAAGCGAACGTCCAGCCATCTTTTTTCAATTGTTCAGCAACTTTTTTCGCTTTTTTGATTTCTGTATTTGTTTTCTCGTTATCTCCATATTCTGATTTTGATGTTCGATAACCAAGCACACCATTGTAGCCAGTTAATGCGAGTGTTCCCTTAGCTCCTTGATAAGAAAAATCAGGATGTTCTTCAACAAATGTATCGATTAAGGGAACCATATCAAAATCACCGATTTGTTCTTTTTTATTATTAACATACACATTTTTCACTTTGTCCTTATCAATGACCAATTTGTCAGGAAAACCTGAATCTTTCATGTATTCATAGTAGCTGACATCATCTTCTGAAAGGACGAGTGGCTTTTTGTCTTTAGGCAAAGAAACACCTACAAAGGAAACATTTCCTTGATCATCAATCGTAACTAAGTCGGGTAAATTTACTAAAACATAATTATTTTTATAAAGCTGTTCAATCGTTTTGTTGAACTCAGGAATTGTGACCATATATTCCTTATAGCCTTGTGCTTGTTGTGACTGGAATGCTTTAGCTGGATCAACAATCAAGCTATGGAAAAACAAATGAGAAATTTTTGTTGGGTCATCCCATTTGACTAATTGTTCTTTTTCTTTTTTGATGGTTTGAAGGAACGCCTTCGCTTCATCGGAATGAGCGTCAGCTAGTTGCTTGATCGCTTCATCATAGTGATAACTTTTGACTAGTTGTTGTGCTTCACTCAGTTTTTTATCATCGGAATTGACAGCTGCTGGTTGGCTTTCGGTTGATTGTTCAGCCGTGGTTGAAGAAGCTGACTTTTCATTAGAAGTTGCATGAATAATCAAAAATAGGCTGAAGATTGAAATTAGCACTGTTATACCAGCAGTGACTCCAAGAATCTTTTTTTGTTTTTGTTCCATTAACTTATACCCCTACCTTTACACTTTTACTCAAATAATAGAATAACTTTGTTTCTTTTATTGTAACGAAGACAGGAAAGAAGTGAAAGTGATACGCTGATTTATGAGAAAATCAGCTATTTTTATCATCAATTCTGACGAAAAAAATGATATGTTATAAAATTATTCAAAAAACTGCTCGAATGTGATTTTACTCATCATAATTATTAATATTTTTTGTTATTTAATAAAAAAATATTTGTTTTGTGTTGACAAAGAAAAAAACGGGCTCTATGATAGACACATGTTAATAGATAACAAGACGAAGAACGAAACGAAGTAGTGATTAAGGTCGATGTTTCAGAAAGCTAGTGGTTGCTGCGAACTAGTACAAGCCTTAAAACGAATTACATTTCAGGAGTCTTTGACAGTTTTTGTCACGCGACAGCGTTAAATGTTTGAGAGATATGTTCTTGAAGAACATATAATTTGGGTGGTACCGCGAATTTTCGTCCCTTGACTAGTTATTAGTCAAGGGACTTTTTTTGTTCACTCAAAAAAGTTTTACTAATTTTACGAATGCTAGCAGGTTCCTGCTTTCATAAAAAACTATACGGAGGTCAATATAATGAATATTATTGATGAATTAACTTGGCGTGATGCCATTAATCAACAAACAAACGAAGAAAGACTTCGCGAACTCGTTGAAGAGAAGAGTATTTCACTTTATTGTGGCGTTGATCCGACAGGCGATTCTATGCATATCGGACATTTGATTCCCTTTATGATGATGAAAAGATTTCAATTGGCAGGCCATCATCCATATATTCTTATTGGTGGCGGAACAGGAACAATTGGTGATCCAAGCGGACGACAAACAGAACGTGTTTTACAAACAATGGAACAAGTACAACACAATGTTGATGCACTTTCAGCACAAATGGGTAAATTATTTGGCGCAGATGCAAACATCACATTTGTAAATAACTACGACTGGTTATCAAACATTTCTTTACTAGAATTTTTGAGAGACTACGGTAAAAACTTCAACATTAACACAATGTTGGCAAAAGATATCGTTGCAAGTCGTTTAGAAGTAGGGATTTCATTTACTGAATTCACTTACCAAATCCTTCAATCAATTGATTTCTTGCACTTACACAAAACATTTGATGTGCAATTACAAATCGGTGGCGCTGACCAATGGGGAAATATCACTGCTGGTTTAGACTTAATCCGTAAACTAGAAGGTCCTGATGCAGAAGCCTTTGGACTAACAATTCCATTGATGCTAAAAGCAGACGGAACAAAATTCGGGAAAACAGCTGGTGGAGCAATCTGGCTAGATCCTAAGAAAACATCACCATTTGAATTCTACCAATTCTGGTTAAACCAAGATGATCGTGACGTTGTGAAATACTTGAAATTCTTCACATTCTTAACAGAAGAAGAAATCGATGATTTAGCTAAAAAAGTTGAAACGGAACCTGAAAAACGTGAAGCACAAAGACGTTTAGCAGAAGAAGTAACTGCTTTTGTTCATAGTAAAGAAGACTTGGAAGAAGCGCAAAAAATAACAGCAGCTTTGTTCTCTGGAAACATTAAAGAACTAAATGCTGAAGAAATCGCGCAAGGCTTTGGTAAAATGCCAAACGTTGACATTTCAAGCACACCTGAAAATATCGTGGAACTACTTGTTTCAACAAAAATTGAACCATCAAAACGTCAAGCACGCGAAGATGTTTCAAACGGAGCTATTAGTATTAACGGTGACCGTATTACCGATTTAAATTTTGTCGTAAATCCATCAGATGAATTCGATGGTAAGTTTGTGGTTATTCGAAAAGGTAAGAAAAATTACTTTTTGGCCAAAGTAGTTGATTAGAATTTAGTAATTTTTTGCCTTGAAAAAGGTAAGCTCTATTACAAGATTCAAACTTTTGAAACCCATCCTAAAAGGGAACGACGGTTGTCGTTAATACAATCTTTAAGAGGGAATTTACTTTTGTAAATTCCCTCCTTTTTTTAAATTTTTTTAAAATCACATACAATTCGTTCAATTACATATTATTAGAAAATGATTATAAAATCGACTTATTTTTAGTTTACAGAATTAAAGAACAGGTGTAATGTAGGGCTCGACAAAATTTAAATATTTTTTTAGGAGGGTTTCACATGAGTGAATCATTGTCAAATGATCTAAACCTGAATGCACTATTCATTGGTGACAAAGCGGAGAACGGCCAAATCTATAAAGCTTTGTTAAATGAGTTAGTTGATGAACATTTAGGATGGCGTCAAAACTACATGCCTCAAGACATGCCTATTATTACGCCGGAAGAAAAAAGTAGTGCTAGTTTCGAGCACACTGTAAATAAAACGAAAGACGTTTTATCAGAAATTTCAGCACGTATGCGTACCCATTCTGTTCCTTGGCACAATGCCGGACGTTATTGGGGACACATGAACTCTGAAACATTAATGCCATCTTTACTAGCGTACAATTTCGCAATGTTATGGAATGGTAATAACGTTGCCTACGAATCTTCTCCAGCAACAAGTCAAATGGAAGAAGAAGTAGGACATGAATTTGCAAAATTAATGAGCTATGAAGATGGCTGGGGACACATTGTTGCCGATGGTTCTTTAGCAAACTTAGAAGGTCTTTGGTATGCTCGTAATATCAAATCTTTACCTCTTGCGATGCAAGAAGTAACACCTGAATTAGTTGCTGGTAAGAGCGATTGGGAATTAATGAACATGTCAACAGAAGAAATCATGAATCTGTTAGATAGTGTTCCAGAAAAAATTGATGATATCAAAGCTCATTCAGCACGTAGTGGTAAACATTTAACAAAATTAGGTAAATGGTTAGTGCCACAAACAAAACACTATTCATGGCTAAAAGCAGCCGATATCATCGGTGTTGGGTTAGACCAAGTTATTCCAGTACCAGTGGATCATAACTATCGCATGGATATTAACGAATTAGAAAAAATCGTTCGTGAATTAGCTGCTGAAAAAACACCAATCTTAGGTGTAGTCGGAGTTGTTGGTTCAACTGAAGAAGGCGCAATTGATAGCATTGATAAAATCGTTGCTTTGCGTCGTGTCTTAGAAAAAGAAGGAATTTACTTCTACTTGCACGTAGATGCTGCTTACGGTGGATATGGTCGCGCAATTTTCTTAGACGAAGACAACAACTTTATTCCTTTTGAAGAATTAAAAGATGTTCATGCGAAACATCATGTCTTTACTGAAAACAAAAATTATCTTTTAGAAGAAGTTCATCATGCATATGAAGCAATTTCTGAAGCTGAATCTGTAACAATTGACCCACATAAAATGGGTTATGTACCTTATTCAGCTGGTGGAATCGTTATTAAAGATATCCGCATGAGAGACGTTATTTCTTACTTTGCTACTTACGTATTTGAAAAAGGAGCAGATATTCCTGCTTTACTTGGTGCGTACATTCTTGAAGGTTCAAAAGCTGGGGCAACTGCTGCTAGTGTTTGGGCTGCTCACCATGTATTACCTTTAAACGTAACTGGTTACGGAAAATTAATGGGTGCATCAATTGAAGGGGCACATCGTTTCTTCAATTTCCTAAACAACTTGTCATTTAAAGTTGGCGATAAAGAAATCGAAGTTCATCCATTAACTTATCCAGATTTCAACATGGTTGATTATGTGTTCAAAGAAAAAGGAAATGATGATCTAGTTTCTATGAATAAATTAAACCATGACGTGTATGACTACTCTTCATATGTGAAAGGTAGCATCTATGGAAATGAGTTCTTAACTTCACATACTGATTTTGCTATTCCTGATTACGGTAACAGCCCATTACAATTTGTGAACCAACTAGGCTTCTCAGATGAAGAATGGAACCGTGCTGGAAAAGTAACAGTTTTACGCGCAAGTGTAATGACACCATATATGAATAAAGCAGAAAACTTTGAAGAATATGCTGAAAAAATTAAAGCTGCTCTTCAAGAAAAATTGGAAAAAATCTACGCAGACCAATTATTGGCAAGCGAAGCAAAATAAGTTAATCGAGATGGAGTACCCGTTTATTTCGTGAAGGTAGGAGAAGTCTGGGAATGATTGCCCAGACTTCACTTCTCCATTTCTTAGTTTTGAGGTCGTCTTTGGAGCATTGTCGTTTAAGCGATAGGCTGAAGCATGAAACCGAACTTTGAATCGATGGAATTACTTTTGTTTATTGCCAAACTTAGATTGCTTCAAAGACACTATTTTATCCAACAAATCAAGGAGAGTGTCAACCGTGAGTGAATCTAAAGTAAGTAAGATGGGTCTTGGAACCTTTATTGGTCTGACAATGGCATTGTGTGCTACAGTCCGAAGTATTCCGACTTTGGCAGCAGTAGGTTGGACGTTAATTTTTTATTCGATTTTTGCAGTTTTATTCTTTGCTGGTCCGATCTCAATGGTTTCTGGTGAACTTTCAACGATGCTTCCTCAAGAAGGCGGCCCACAGTTATGGGTAAAAACAGCTTTGGGTAGTAAATGGGGATTTGTCGTTGCTTGGTTGCTATGGGTTCAAATGTTCCCTGGTATGGTAATGGTTGCTTCAACATTAGGCCCATTGCTTGGAAATACGTTTGGGAATGTTGAACTAGGAAATAATCATTGGTTCGTATTAGCTTGTATTCTAGTTATTTATTGGGTTATTACTTTATTGAATTTAAAATTTGATATGGCAAAAGTCGGCGGAAATATCGGTGTTTGGTTAGGTGTATATATTCCCGTTGTCATTATGTTTGTGCTTGGTTTATTGGCAGCATTTAAAGTTGGTTTGGTTTCAAACGGCTATCTAGGTGCATTTTCTTGGTCAAAAGCTTTCCCAGACTTAGAACACGTGGAATCATTAAAATATCTAGCTGGTATCACTTTTATTTTTGTAGGGATTGAAATGAGCTCGGTTTATATGCCTCGCTTAAAAGATGCAACGAAAAACTATACGAAAGGTGTATTCATTGCCTTGATTGGTTTAGTTTTATTGAATGTCATCAATGCGATGTTAGTTGCTAACGTTGTTCCAAATGGAAAAATGGAGTTGGCAAACATCACACAACCAATCTTGATTGATTGCCAAATTTTAGGTTTACCAGAAGTAATCGGAAATATTTTTAGCTTCATGGTCTTTATTGGTGTGTTGTTACAATTATCTGCTTGGGTTACTGGACCATCAAAAACAATCATCCAAGTGGCCAGAGAAGGCTTTTTACCACCAAAATTTGGTTTCCACAAAGAAAACAAATATGGTGTTTCTAAAAATGTCGTGTTAACACAATCTATTGTTATTTCATTATTTGCACTTCTTTATGGTGTAATGGATGATGTTAGTGCTGTTTTCTTGACATTAACAAACGCAACTACAGTTATTTATTGTATTGTTTATGTGTTGATTGCTATTTCTTTACTTGAAATGAGAAAAAAACATCCAGAATTGAACCGACCTTATCGTATTGGTAAGTCAGGAAACTTCTTTGCTTGGGTTGTTAGTTGTATGTTGATTTTCTCAATCGTTGTCGTTGTTTTTGCTACATTAGGAACAGCAACAATGGGGGATGCATTACTTGTAACAGCTATCGCAGTTGTTATGTTTGTAATCCCATTGATCATCAATCATTTCAAGAAAGATTCTTGGAATACTGCAGTTGAAGCAAGTTTAGAAGAAAATTTAGATGAATACTCTGATCAAGTGACACATAGTCACTAATCCAGATTGTCCTACCAAGAGAATAATATTTTCGAGGTGGGACTTTTTTCATGAAAAAATAATGGAGAAGTGAGAACAAGTGAATAAAAAAAGTTCGATAAAAGAAAGTATCGCTGTGTTGGTGGTACTATTAGCAATATTAGGCGTTTTGATTATTGGGTTTCATTTGACACCACATATTCCCATCTTAATCGTTTTTATGGGTTTGTTATTTTATGGTAAAATCAGAGGCTTTTCTTGGGATGACATCCATGCAGGAATCGTGCAAGGAATCACACCGGGAATCATTCCAATTTTGATTTTTTTGTTGATTGGTGTGTTAGTTGCCTCATGGATTTTAGCAGGGACAATCCCAACAATTATGGTTTATGGCTTCCAATTGATTTCTATCCGTTTCTTTTTACCTACGGCGTTTTTGGTTTGTACAATTGTGGGGATTACAGTAGGAAGTTCGTTTACGACGATTTCAACTATCGGAATTGCTTTCTTGGGGATTGGTCATTTGTTAGGATTTTCTGACGCAATGACAACAGGGGCTGTGGTCTCTGGGGCATTCCTTGGAAACAACTGTTCACCACTATCTGATACGACAAATTTAGCGGCAGGAATTGGTGGGGTAAATCTATTTGACCACATTGCAGCGATGCGCTATACGGATTTGCCAGCGTTTATTGTGTCCTTGATCTTGTATACATTGTTAGGTCAAAATAGCCATTCGGCAGATTTATCAAATATTACTGGAATGATTGATAAGATGCAGGCGAGTTTTTGGATCTCTCCTTGGACGTTGATTCCACTAGTTATTTTATTTGGTGGTGCAATTAAAAAAATTCCAGCTATTCCAACTTTATTAGTTGGTTCTTCGGCAGCAGTTGTCTTGGCGTTTATCCATCAAAAAATAACGATTCAAAAAGTCGCAGATATCTTGATGAATGGTTATCTTGCTCAAACCTCAGATGAAAAGTTGAATACATTGCTTTCTCGAGGAGGAATTATGAGTATGCTTGGTTCTGCCAGTTTGATTTTGTTAGCTTTGGCATTAGGTGGATTGCTAATCAAGTATGAAATCGTTGGGACGATCGTTCAAACGCTGCGCGAGAAAATGGATCGACCTTCACGTTTGATTGGCTTCACAGCGTTAAGCAGCATCGGGATTAATTTGATTGTCGGTGAACAATATCTATCGATTATTTTACCGGGAGAGACCTTTAAAGAGTCGTTTGAGCAAACTGGTTTACGTAAGACCTATTTGACACGCACGTTAGCTGATGCGGGTGCTGCGGTCAATTCTTTAGTTCCATGGGGAGTTAGCGGTACGTTTATTATGGGCACGATGAAAGTTAGTGCGTTACAGTACCTACCGTTTGCTTATTTTCCGTTGTTTGCACCAATATTTACAATAGCAATTGGGTTTCTTTTGAATAAGAGAATTAAATTGAAAAAATAAAAATAATCGGCATTTAGGACATGTATTGTCCTGGATGCCGATTATTTTTGTTGAACAGATAGCTAAATAAGAACTGAATCATTTCTTTGTTATAGTGAAGTAAAGAAAGTGATAGCACCTAGAAAGATTCCTGGAACATTGGCAACGATGATAGGCCAGTCCTTTTCTTTTTTGAACGTACCGTAAATGGTCCAAATAATACAGTTGACCATTGCTACTAGAGGTTGGATAGGATTTCCCTTTGAACCAGCTAGATTATCCATGATTTGTGGGATATAGGAAACGTACATCATCACAGAAAGAACCGATGCAACACGCCCGATGTGCCCAATAATTTTTTCTCTTTTTTCTTCGTTTTCCATGTAAACACTCCTTGATTTTCACAATCGTTCTATCTAACAGTATAAAGTTTCTTGCGTTAATCGTCTAACTAAAAGAAATCAACTGTTATTGAACAGAAAAAAAGGGGGCTGAGGAAAAAGGAGTCCAAATAGAAAAAGCCTAAAATTTGTTTTTGAAAACGTTAATTTTAGGCGTTCTTTAAATTGAAAAAGGTGTTAAGAACGGCTGGTAGTTTTGTCGCAGTCTCAAAAAGCGTTAGGATGGACGTCCTAACGCTTTTTATTTTGTTCAATTATTTGGTTATTCAGCCAATGGAATGACTGTTTCTCGTTTAATTAATTTATGAGGGATTACCATGCGAACGCCACTGCTTAATTCATCATGGATGATCTCTCTTAGCTTCTGCATAGCCATTCTACCTAATTCTGAAATATCGATATCAATACTTGTTAGGTAAGGGTGCGTTAATGTTGAAAAAATCGAATTATTAAAGCTCACTACTGACAAATCATCAGGAATAGAGTAGCCATACATTTCTGCAAGCTGCATGGTACGCAGTGCAAAAATATCATCAATGACAACCAAGGCAGTCGCGTTTGTTTTCGCTAACGTATCATTAAAAGTCAGATAGTCTTCTGGCTTTTCCAAGACGACGCTAGGGAAAGTGGGGAATTGATTAAGCATCAGCGCTTTTTGGTAACCAAAATACCGCTCAAAGTATAAACTTTCATGCGTAGTATTTGTGACAAATAAGATATTTTTATGCCCATTTTGGATTAAAAATTCGGTTGCTTGTTTTCCAAGTAGTTGATTGTCGTTATCGACATAAACAATATTATTTTCATGTTGATAAGGTTGTCCAATCAAGGTAAACGGAATCTGGTTCTCGTATAAATACTCAATCACTGGATCAGCGCTATCTGAATAAACGAGAATGAAGCCATCAACTTGCTTTTGGAGGTGCATGCGTTTGACGTTCTCGAGCAAAAGCTCAAAATTTTTAGCTGTTGCAATCGCTGTTGTCATGTCATAAAGCCGAGCTTCGTCATTAATTGCTTCCATAATTTCAAGATAGAACGGATTGCCAAGTCTTTCTTTAGAATCCAGTGGGGGCAAAATAACACCAACGGCATTGGATGTCCGCTTTCCGAGATTTCTGGCAGTCATGTTTGGAACATAGCCAAGGTCATCCATCACTTTACGGACTTTTTTCTTGGTTGTTTCCGAGATGCTTGGGTGATCGTTGATTACACGCGAAACGGTTGAAGTAGCAACGCCTGCTTTTTTTGCGACATCTTTTACAGTGATAGCCATTATTTTGCCACGCCTTTCTTGTAACTATGAGGTAGTCATAAATTGATAAATTGTTTGGGTAACGCGTTCTTGACCAGGATGTAGTGTAATAGATCCCCATTCTGGAAAGTGAACGATGTCGGGTACTTCCTGTGGTTCAATAGCTAATCCGTAGTTTGAATGCATTTTCTGACCATTCAATTTAAAATCAGCATGAAAACCAGTCGTAGAAAATAATACCACACTTTTGTTAGAAGTTGCTACAGCCATCTGTCTACCTGATTGCTTTTCTTCTATAAGAAGTGAAGGTTTAGTTACTTTAGGATAACGTAATAAAAAAACATCATCCAAACCAACTGGGTAAGCATCGAGAATTTGTTTTAGCGAATTTGTTTTCTTGAAGTTTATACATAAGTCGCTTTCTTCGAGTAAATTTCCTGTGGGTAATTTGTCAGAATCTAACTCCAACATTCCTAAGGTGTTTAGCGTCAAAGAATGCGTTAAAATATCTCTTTGTCCATTACCTGAAAGATTGAAATAAGCATGGTTGGTTGGATTAGTAATGGTGGTCACGTTACTGGTTGTTTTCGTGGTCATTTCAAGCTGATTATTTTGTAAACGATACGTTACGGTAGCTTTTATTGGGCCTGGATAACCAGAAAAAGTATCTTTTAAATAAAAGACCACGCCGATTGCATCAGGTTCTTCAAAAATTTCGATGTCCCAATATTGAAAAGACCAGCCATTTGTTCCGCCGTGAATGTGATGTGTGCTATTGTTTTTTTCAAGTTGGTGATTTTTCCATTTGCCGTCGCGGATTCTCCCCGCGACAGGGCCGACAGTTGCACCAAAAAAACTTTTATCAGCTAAAACATCTTCGTAATTATCATAACTTAACAAGATGTTTTCAACGTTTCCTTCTTTGTCAGGTGCAAATATTTGATGAAGACGAGCGCCATAATTGAGAAGAACGACTGTTAAAAAGTCGTTCTTCAAAGTGATTTTTTTTAAATTGTGAGTAATTGGTGTAACGCGGATGTTCGGTTTATTCATGTTCTCGCCACACTTCTTTAAGGTAAGCTAGTGTTAATTCGGTTGTGTCAGAAACGATTGGAATATTTTCACCCAGGTCTTTCTTTTGACCAACGCCCACGGGTTGAGCGCCACTCGCCGCAATTGCTTGGATTCCAGCTCGCGCATCTTCAATACCAAGACATTCTTTTGTTGTTAAGCCTACTTCTTTAGCAGCCAGCAAAAAAATATCTGGTGCTGGCTTACCATGAGCAATTTTCTCAGGATCTGCGATTGCGTCGAAATAAGAAGTTAAGTTCATTTTTTGAAGTAAGAAAGGCCCGTTTTTACTTGCTGAAGCAAGAGCGATTTTAATCTTCGCTGTTTTCAAGTCTGTTAGTAGTTCTAAAATTCCCGGATAAACGTCTTTGGGCGTAATTGCTTGAATCATTTCCAAGTAATAATCGTTTTTTCTTTGAGCCAGCTCAGCAAATTCTTCAGCTGTAAAATCGTTCTCTTTATTTCCATAACGTAGCATTAAAGATAAAGAGTCTTCACGGCTAACACCTTTTAACTGCTCGTTGAATGAGCGATCAATTGAAATACCGATTTCTTCACCAAGTTTTTTCCAAGCGTGGTAGTGATACTCAGCTGTATCAGTAATAACACCGTCTAGGTCAAATAAAACGCCCTTAAACATTTTCATCTTCCTTTCTAAGTGATAGAGATAGTGTATTTGCTAATTCATAGGTTTTGTTATAGACAACGAAAGTTAACGGTTCACCTTCTAGTAAAGTGAAAGTGACTTGATTGTTATCAACAACAACAGAGATCAAACGATTCCGATAATTGATATGGAAAGAATAGGCTTCCCAAGTTTTAGGCAAAAATGGTGCAAAACTTAATGTTTCGTGGTCTGTTTTCATTTGCGCAAAACCTTGAACGATCGCTAACCAACTGCCGGTCATTGAAGTAATGTGAAGCCCGTCTTCGGTATCATTATTATAATTATCTAGATCTAAACGTGCAGTACGTTGGTACATTTCAACTGCTTTATCTTCCATCCCCAATTCTGCAGCCAAAATGGCATGGATGCTTGGAGAAAGAGATGACTCATGAACGGTCATTGGCTCATAAAAATCAAAATTACGACGTTTCTCTTCAGTTGTGAATTGATCATTGAAGAAATAGATTCCTTGTAAAACATCTGCCTGCTTGATGAAGCAAGAACGTAAAATTTTATCCCAAGACCAATGTTGATTCAAAGGTAAGTCATTTGGAGAAAGGGCTGTTACTGGTTGTAGATCCTTGTCTAAGAAAGTATCGTGTTGTACAAAAATTCCTAACTCTTGATCTGTCGGGAAGTACATGTTTGTGGCAATTTCTGTCCATTTCGCTAACTCTTCGTCAGAAATCGTTGCAGTCGCTTCTTTTTTGAACTCAGAATACTTTTCAGCTGTGTAACGTAAGACCCAAGCAGCAATCGTGTTCGTGTACCAGTTGTTATTGATGTTGTTTTCATATTCGTTTGGTCCAGTAACTCCATGAATCATGTATTTATTTTGTCGTTTTGAGAAGTGAACGCGATCTGCCCAAAAACGTGCGATTTCAGCTAAGACTTCTAAGCCCTCTTTTTTCAAGTATTCTTGATCGCCAGTATAATTTGTATAGTTATAAATAGCATAAGCAATCGCGCCATTTCGATGGATTTCTTCGAAAGTGATTTCCCACTCATTGTGGCATTCGACACCTGTGAAGGTAACCATTGGATAAAGTGCGCCTTTTAATCCTTGCTGTTGCGCGTTGTGAATAGCTTGTGGCAATTGGTTGTGACGATATTTCAAAAGGTTTTTTGTTACTTCTGGTTTAGCTAAAGCTAAATAAAGTGGTACAGCGTAAGCTTCAGTGTCCCAATAAGTTGCACCACCATATTTTTCGCCAGTAAATCCTTTTGGTCCGATGTTCAATCGTTGATCTTCTCCATAATAAGTTGAAAATAGTTGGAAAAGATTGAAACGGATTCCTTGCTGTGCTTCATCATCACCTTTGATGACAACGTCAGCCAGTTCCCAACGTTTTGCCCATGCTGCTGTTTGATCTGATTTTTCTTGTGCATAGGTTTGATCAAGCTGAGTAAGCATCTCGATTGCTCGTTGAACTTGTTTTTCTTTTTCGACATCGCGACTGGTTAAAACAATGACTTCTTTATCAATAGTGAACGATTCGCCAGCTTGTAATGTTTTGGTGAATGTTGCTGATAAAGTCAATTCAGTTTCTTCATATGTTGGTAAAGCTAGCTCACCATCAATTAAATGACGCATGGCAGAAGTTACAGTGAAAGTCTCAATTCCAAAGTTATTAGGGATTGTTTCGGTAGTTAAATAGCCAATCGTTTCTTTTGAACCGACTGCTATTGGCAACCAAAAATGTTCTTCATAATTACTGTCTTCATTTTGAACATCTCCGTCTAATTTTGAACGAAGCTTGATTGTACCTGTGCCTTCAAGCATTTCAACAGTCAAGTGAATAAACGCAGCTTCTTTTTTAGATATACTTAGAAAACGTTCGAAAGAAAAGCGTACTTTATTTGTGTCAGTAGTGATCGTAAATTGGCGTGATAGTAGCCCGTTCTTCATATCCAATTCTAGATAAAAATCTTCTGGCTGGTGTGTCGCTAAATCGATTGATTGGTCATCAATCAGTAAATCCATTGCGATAAAATTCACGGCGTTGATTACTTTACCGAAATATTCTGGGTAGCCGTTTTTCCACCAACCAACTCGCGTTTTGTCCGGATACCAAACCCCTGCAAGATATGTTCCTTGGTGATGGTCGCCAGAATAGCTTTCTTCAAAGTTGCCACGCATACCCATGTAACCATTTCCGATACTAGTAAGGGACTCTTGTAGACGTAGTTCATTTTTGTTTAGTTGATTCGTTTTGATTTTCCATGGGTCGATTTGAAAAAGACGTTTGATTTGTTTCATGATTTGCCTCCTAGATAATTCATATTGATACGTCCATAATAAACGCAACCGATTGCGTTAGTCAATAAAAATAATTCAAGAAATCTTTTTATTTTAAACGGAGTAAGAGAAAAGCACGGAATACTGAGCGTTTACGGTTATTTTGAAAAAATAATGTGATTAGCAGGGAAAGAGACTAATAGAAGTAGGAAAAATTTTTTTGGCACTGATTAAAAATAAAGCATTTACAAAAAATAAAACCCAAGCTATAATGGCAATGTAGCGAAACCGATTGCGTAAAGGAGAGAGAATATGAAGAAATTATTTAGTTTTGAGTTTTGGCAAAAATTCGGAAAAGCATTGATGGTTGTTGTTGCAGTGATGCCAGCTGCAGGGTTAATGATTAGTATTGGGAAGTCACTACCACTAATCAATCCAGATTTTGCACCACTAGTTACAACTGGTGGTGTAGTTGAGAGTATTGGTTGGGCAATTATTGGAAATCTACATCTTTTATTTGCATTAGCTATTGGAGGTAGTTGGGCAAAAGATCGTGCAGGCGGTGCATTTGCTGCAGGGATTTCATTTGTATTAATCAATCGAATCACTGGAGCAATTTTTGGTGTTACTACTGATATGTTGGCGAATGAAGAGGCATTTACTCATACCTTATTTGGTACAAAAATCATGGTTAAAGGTTTCTTCACTAGTGTTTTAGAATCGCCTGCTTTAAATATGGGGGTTTTTGTTGGGATTATCGCCGGATTTGTTGGTGCGATGGCTTACAATAAATATTACAATTATCGAAAATTACCTGATGCATTATCATTTTTCAATGGGAAACGTTTTGTCCCATTTGTTGTAATCTTATGGTCTACAATTGTTGCTTTGATTCTTGCTATTGTGTGGCCAAATATCCAAGCAGGGATTAATAACTTTGGTCTATGGATTGCTCAATCACAAGATAGTGCGCCAATTTTAGCACCATTCTTATACGGAACACTTGAAAGATTACTTTTACCTTTTGGTTTGCATCATATGTTAACGATTCCAATCAATTACACACAATTGGGCGGAACGTATGAAATTTTATCTGGTGCACAAGCTGGAACTCAAGTATTTGGTCAAGATCCATTATGGCTTGCTTGGGCAACGGACTTAGTCAACCTTAAAGGTGCTGGTGACACATCACAATATGCTTTTGTATTAGAAAATTGGACACCTGCACGTTTTAAAGTCGGACAAATGATTGGTTCGTCTGGTATTTTAATGGGCTTGGCTTTGGCAATGTATCGTAATGTGGATGCTGACAAACGCTCAAAATATAAATCAATGTATTTCTCAGCAGCATTGGCAGTTTTCTTGACAGGTGTGACAGAGCCACTTGAGTTCATGTTTATGTTTGCAGCAATGCCTTTATATATTGTGTATTCTTTTATCCAAGGGGCAGCTTTTGCAATGGCAGATATCTTGCCATTACGAGTACATTCTTTTGGGAATATTGAGTTATTGACACGGACACCATTAGCGATCAAGGCAGGATTAGGTGGCGATCTACTTAACTTTGTTCTGTGTGTCGTAGTGTTTGGTGTAGGAACTTATTTCTTAGCAAACTTTTTAATCAAAAAATTCAATTTTGCGACACCTGGACGTAATGGAAATTATGACAATGACGGCGGGGAAGCAACGGAAACGGCAACTACAAGTGAAGGTGTAGCAAGCGAACAAGTTATTCAAATCATTCATTTGTTAGGTGGTAAAGAAAATATTAGTGAAGTAGACGCATGTATGACTCGTTTACGTGTGAGTGTCAATGATCGCGAAAAGGTCGGAGCAGAAGATGCTTGGAAACGTGCTGGAGCAATGGGATTGATTGTAAAAGACAATGGAGTGCAAGCCGTTTATGGACCAAAAGCAGATGTTTTGAAATCTGATATTGAAGATTTGTTACAATCTGGTGCAACTATTCCTTTACCAAAAAATAATCTAGTAAGTTCAACAGAAGAACAAACGACTTTTTTAGGCAAAGAGCAAGCGATTCATGCGGTAGCAACAGGAGAACTGATTGCGCTAGAAGATGTTGGTGATCCTGTATTTTCTCAAAAAATGATGGGTGAAGGATTAGCTATTATTCCAGCACAAGAAACTGTTGTAGCACCAGTTGATGCGAAAGTCATTAGTATATTCCCAAGCAAACACGCAATGGGCTTGCAGACAACAGATGGCATTGAAATCTTAATTCATATGGGGATTGATACAGTTGAATTAACGGAAACAGCTTTTGAAGTTTTTGTTAAAGAAGGACAAACAGTTACTGCAGGAACAAAACTTGCATCGATGGATCTAGCTGTTGTCGAAAAAGCGGGTAAAGAAAAAACAATTATGGTAGTTTTTACTAACAGTGATAAAATTGAAACGTTAGAAATCCCACGTTTTGGAAATGTTCAAGCGAATGAAGTGGTTGGAACTATCCATATTTAAAGGGAAAATCTGTGGAATAAAAAAGGAGTCAGACAAATGAATTTGCTCACACTAAATACACATAGCTGGCTAGAAAAAGAGGCTGAACAAAAGTTACAACAATTAGTTGAGAAAATTATCGAAGCTGATTATGAGGTGATTGCATTACAAGAAGTGAATCAATTAGTGGATTCAGTTATTGTTTCTCAAAGTGAGCTTATTGGTTTTTGCCCAGTAAGTGGTCAAAAAGGTATTCATGAAGATAACTTTGCTTATTGTTTAGTCAAAAAGTTGGCAATGAAAGGGCGGACCTATTATTGGAGCTGGGACATGAGTCATATTGGCTATGATATTTATGAAGAAGGAAATGCTCTGCTTTCAAAAAATCCTTTGACAAGTGAAGCAATTGTTGTGTCTGAAACAAGTAATTATCAAGATTATCGAACGAGAAAACTACTGATTGGCAATACGTTATTCCAAGGAAAAGAAATTTGCGTCGTAAGTACTCACTTTTCTTGGTGGCAGGATGAAAATTCTGGCTTTGCTTTCGAATGGCATCAGTTAGAAAAACGATTATTAACAGAAACTAATCCCCTTTTCTTACTTGGTGATTTTAATAATCCAGCGCAAGAAGCAGGCTACTCACTCGTTGAAAAAAGTCCACTTGCTCTAAGAGATAGCTATTCTATAGCAAAAGTAAAGAGCGGTGAAGCAACGGTAGAGCAAGCCATTGATGGTTGGAAAGAAAATACTCGGAAACTAAGAATTGATTATATTTTTGTTCCGGCAACTAGTATTGTTGACGCACACCAAGTCGTATTTGATGGTAAAAATGCGCCAGTTGTTAGTGATCATTTTGGTGTTGAAATAGAAATTACTGAATTTTAAGCAGCACACGCGTTGATGAAATGAAACAAGAAACAATAACAAATAAACTACTGACTAGAAACCTTTGGTCGGTAGTTTTTTTGTGCGTTGTTTTTTTCGCAGAGCTAGCTTTAAGACGTTGTTTTTAGAGTATAAAACTAAGAATAATCTATGAGCATAAAGATATTTCTTTCTTCGTGTGTATGGTAAATTTAATAC
The DNA here is from genome assembly GCF_050529065.1 of Enterococcus sp. DIV0174. NCBI lineage: Bacteria > Bacillati > Bacillota > Bacilli > Lactobacillales > Enterococcaceae > Enterococcus > Enterococcus sp. DIV0174. The sequence continues at coordinate 341,950 of NZ_CP172881.1, forward strand.
ATAAAATAGAATATGTATGCAAAAAAATGCTCTCGAAGGACGTAGAGTAACTGTGAGTAGTGAGCATTTCAGGTTGGTTTAGTTGAGTCATAGGTTAAAGGACTTTTTATCGTTTTAAAAGAAGTTTGTCTATGTTAAACAATAACGTTTTATTTTAAGTGGAGGTTTTGCAGTAGTCAAAAGATAAAAAACTGGTAAGGCTTTGAATGAGAGGAAGCTTTCATAAATTGGAAGGAGGGAGTAGTGAATGAATAATCTATTGGTTGCTACGGATACAAAAGGTAAAGTGAAATTTTATGTTCCGGAAACAGAAGAAACGACTGATGAGTCATCTGTAGAGAGCAAGGTGGAAGAAAGTTCGGCTAGTTATCCCTCATCTAGTAAAGAAAACTTGATTGAGAGTGAAGGAAAACAATCTATCGCGTCCTTTGGAGAAAATGTTTATATTGAATTGGTCGTAGCAGGAATCATTTTGATTATTATTGCAGTTTTATTTGCTTTGGGGAGGAGACGAAGAAAATGAAGTAGTGGTTTACTTATTTCGCCACCTGACGCTGAATAAATGAGCTTCCGCCACCTATAAAATGACTGGCTTTTTACAGGATTAAACGTCGTTTTACTTGGCATAAAATTAGACGATTGACTCAAAACACCCCTATGATAGCTGAGAATGTCAGCTATCATAGGGGTGTTTTTTGATTCAGTTGTTATACATGAGAATAGTTTCTTATTTAAAAAAATTTCCTAACTGTTTATTTGCTTTTGCGGAAGGCTTTATATGCTTGATACCCAAAAAACAATAATAAGATTCCCCAAGTAACAAGGGAGACAACGAAAGAAAAATAAAAATAAAACGGTGGTGAGTAATGAACTGTTACTTTATTGATTCCTTTGTGTTGCTTAATGATTGGCGTACCAATATCAGTTAATTGATAGTCTGTAATTGTATGGCCATTTCGAACTAATTTTGTTCGATCGTAGACAATAATTGGCAGTTTTACTGTTTGGGTACCCGTGTTTTTCCACGTAACAGTTAAAGCACCGTCGGAATAGCTCTTGATATATTTTGTTTCATTATCTAGAATGTCTTGACTATAACGGTCATATTTATTTGCACTAGTTTCTTGATAGATTGGTAGATAATCTGGCGTTGTTTTTTGAAAAGCAAATAAACTAGTTTCTAAATCTTTATTAAAAAATGTTTTCCTCGTGGTAGCTTGGTCTTCAAATAAATAAGTATGTCTGCTGACAAATTTTGTTTGTTCCCACTGGGCTAAGTGACTAGAGAGTGTCTGAATAGTTTGAACAGTACAAATAATTACCAAAGATACACCGATTACCTTTAACCATTTTTGGGAATGCCAATGGCTGAAGACCAATGCAAGGAGTAGTAAGAACAGTACCGTGAAGGGCACGAAAAAACGAAAAGGGAATTGGATCAAACGAATAAAAGGGACACCCTTTGTTATCAGGGTCGTCCAAGGTACCAGACTGGTTGAGAGTAACAAGAAAAACAAACTTGTCCCAAAGAGTAATTTATCAAAGAAAGTTAACTTTTTTCGGAATAAAACTAGTAACAGAACACCTACAGCTAAAATAATAGGAAATATTCTTGGATAGTGTAACCAATAATTTCCACCGAGATTAATTGCCTTTTCACTCATGTTTTTATTAACGAACGGTGCTAAAATGTCATTTCCAGAGTACACAATTAGTAGACTAACCCAGATATTCGCAGTGAGAAGAAAGTAAAGTAAAATTGATTTTCCAAGTTGTAGTAATTGGCTTCCTCGATCGGTTTGCGAAAAAAAGAAAGCTACATAAAAAGGCACGTACATTAAAATAAGCATGATAGTTGAAAGTAAATGAATTTGAGTCATTAAAGCTATGGAAACAGCTACTTTTTTCAAAGGGAACTTTTTATTAACGATAAAATCAACGATTGGTAGTAAACATAAAGGCAAAAAGGCTGTTCCCCAGCTAGTAAACCCTTGATTGATTGTCCAATACTGTATAGAATAAGTACTCATAAAAATGACAGCAGTTGGTACAACAATCAAATCCACTATTTTTGCATACTTCAACAAAGTAATCATAGAGCAACCAGCGATCAAATACAAAATAAAATTAGAAACTATCTGATAATGGAACCAACTTCCAGAAATCAGTACAAGTAATCCTTGAAAATAAGCAAAAAATGGCCCGTAAACAGCGTTGACAATCCGGCCGCTTTGTTGGAATCCATAAACGGAAATAAAGTAATGAAAATTATGGTTTTTAATTTGCTGAGCTGTTTCATAAAAGCGATTATAATGAAACGAAGCATCTGCACCAAGAATCAGTTGGTGTGTGAACAAATGTGGAAGAATAAAAATAAACGCAATCAAGCCAATCACCATAAAAGGTCTGATTTTTTTCAAAGGGAAATCTCCTTTCAATTGAATGAATTAGTTCTATGATAAAACCAATTGAAAATGGAGGCAAGAATTTCGAAAAGAAATTGAAACAACTGTCTATTGTTGAAAAAGGTTATTAACTATGTAATGATAAATGAAAAGGGTACCAAAGGAGGCGTGTGTATGAAAAATGAAAAGCCAACTCAAAGAAAACAAAATATAAAAAAGCTATTACTGAAAATAACGATGTTATTGTTGATTCTCGTTGGGTTGCTGATAGCCCTCTACCCTTTTTATGTTGATTCTTTGAATGGATTGATTGATCAAAAGAGAATTGAACAGGCGCAAAAGAAATCTGTCGAAGAAACGAATGCCTTACAACAAAAAATGACAGCGGAGAACGAACGTTTACAAAAAAACGGGCTCAATCCTGGTGCAGATCCTTTTAAAGATGAAAAAAAGGTAGAGAGCACGCAAGCCGAATTGATTGGCAGTATCAATATTCCTAAAATCAACATCAATTTGCCACTTTACGATGAAACAACTACTGATGTTTTAGAAATTGGTGCAGGAGTTTTACAGGGAACCTCTTTTCCTACCGGCGGGAAGTCAACACATTCGGTTATTTCCGCACATTCAGGCTTACCCAATCGCTTGTTTTTTACTGATTTAGAAGAATTAAAAATTGGTGATCAGTTTATCTTAACTGTCTTAGACAAAAAATTAGCTTATCAAGTCGATGCGATTGAAGTGGTAATGCCAGATGATACTTCGTCCTTAACGATTCAAGAAGGCAGAGATCTGGTTACATTGTTAACTTGTACACCTTATATGGTTAATTCCCATCGTTTATTAGTGACGGGGTACCGCATTCCTTACAACGAAGCAGTGCAGGCAACTGAATCAAAAGGAAATCAATGGCGAGTTTTACGGTATGTTTTGATTCTGGTTGGTGTGCTTGTTGCCACGTTAGCCTTAATTTATTTAGCTTACCGTTTAGTTTATCACCATCAATTGAGTAAAAAAATATTTGATTTTTCTTTTACTGTGCTTGATACGTCTGAGGTGCCAATAACAGAAACTACTTTTCGTTTAATGCAAAAAGGACGACTCGTTTTTAGAGAGGGAGAACCTGTTGAAGCAACGAGTGATCCATTTGGACGGGTAGAATTTAAGCAATTGCCAGGTGGACAATATCAATTAGTAGATGTCTCCCATAACGACAGCAGGATTAAGTTTGGTGTGAAAAAGAAGAAGGAATCAGCTATGTTATTCATTAGTAGAAGAAAAAGAGTTAAACAGTTAGCAATTGGTAAGCGAAAATTTATCGTCGAATAAAATCAAAATAAAAAGCTGGGACAAGTGATACACACATTATTTGTTCCAGCATTTTTTTGTAAAAAAATTTACTTTTTGACACACAAAAATAAAAAAAGACGTAACTACATGATGAAGGGGATCGAAAGTTGTCAGTTAGAGAGAATAAAGAATGGAGTGTTTTTGATGGAATATGTGGTAGGGATTGATTTAGGAACGAGTTCGTTAAAGGGAATTGTGACAAATAAAGCTGGCAAGGTAATCGCTTGTGCGAGTGAGCATTATTCCTTTTTTCAGAAGCAGACTGGTTGGAGTGAACAAAATTCAGATGATTGGTTCATTGCGTTACAAAAAGTGTTAAGGAAGTTTATAGCAGAAGTAGCAAATTTTAGCGAAAATCTAAAGGGAATAAGTTTTTCAGGACAAATGCACAGCTTAGTATTATTAGATGAAAAGAAGCAGGTATTGCGTCCAGCTATCTTGTGGAATGATGTTCGCACAAGCCGAGAATGTGAACAGATTAAGGACAAACTGGGGGAACAGCTTTTAGAAATTACGAAAAATCAAGTTCTGGAGGGATTCACCCTTCCAAAACTATTATGGGTAAAGAAAAATGAACCAGAAATCTGGTCGAGAGTTCGCCATATTTTATTACCAAAAGATTATCTTAGATATCGATTAACTGGAAAAATGCACATAGATTTTTCAGATGCAGCAGGAACCTTGTTACTGGATCTCGAACGACAAGTTTGGTCAGAAGAAGTGGCAAAAAGTTTTGGCATTCCATTCACATATTTTCCACCATTAGTCGAATCATTAAAGTGTGTTGGGACGTTGTTGCCCGAGTCTTTAGGCGATGTAAAGATTAGTCCAAAAGTAAAAGTTATGGCTGGCGCGGCGGACAACGCTTGTGCAGCGTTAAGTGCGGGGATTTTTTCCTCAGAAAAAGGCTTAGTAAGTATTGGTACGTCGGGCGTATTTTTGACTTGTGGAGAGGGGCAGGAACCAGTCACTGGGGAGCTTCATTGGTTCAATCATGCAGTTCCTGCTAGCTGTTATTTGATGGGTGTTACTTTAGCGGCAGGGTATAGTTTGCAGTGGATGAAACAGACGTTTGCTCAAGAGAAGAGCTTTCCAGAAGCTTTATCAGGAATTGAAAAGGTTTTGCCAGGAGCAAATGGGTTGCTCTTTACTCCATATATTGTTGGAGAAAGGGTACCTTATCCAGATGGACAAATTAGAGGGAGCTTTTTAGGGATTGATACGAAGCATACATTTCCACATTTTATGCGTGCGGTGATAGAAGGTGTTACTTTTTCCTTGAAAGATGTTCAGGTATTGCTTGAAAAAATGCTGCGAAAAACGTTCACTGAAATTATTTCTGTGGGAGGAGGTGCTAAAAATAAAGAATGGGCACAGATTCAAGCGGATGTTTTTGATGCAGAAATTTTTGCCTTGGCTGTTGAAGAAGGACCAAGTATGGGTGCTGCAATGATTGCAGCAGTGGGTGTTGGTTGGTTTGACTCACTGGAAATTTGTGCAAAAAGCTTTGTGAGTTATCACAAAGTAGCAACACCAATCACCGAAAATGTTCGAACCTATCAAAAAATTTATTCGATTTATCAACAAGTTTATGGTCAGACAAAGGTGATAAGTCATGAATTGCGTGCATTTGACGATGAAAATGTGGAAGAAGAATAAAAAAGCAAAAAAAAAGAACCACTCACTTAATTGTGCTCAAAATAAATTGAGTTGAAGAAGAAAATGAGTGTTTCAAATTTTTGAAATTTATTTTGAGCGATCGAAGACTAAGCTTCTCTAATTAGTTCTTTAATGTCTACGTTTTCAGCTACAGGGACGATTTTGTACGTTAATTCATCTGTTTCATCATCATGGATAATATAAATTTGAGAGTCATCTTCTTTGAAATCCCCAAATGAAATCGCTGTATAACGTTGATCGAATAATTCGATTTCTTTGATACATTTTGAAAAAACTTTACGAACATGATGCATTTTTTGAATATGAGCAGTTGCTTTTTCAACAGCTTTCGTCAAAGTATATCCTTCATCTAAGTATTGTTTGATAATTTCAACCTTAGCAACTGTAGGCAAACGATATTTTCTTGGCCCAGTGGAATCGGTTTCGACAGATTGAATAAAACCTTTCGTTTCCCAATAACGCAATTGACGTGGAGAAACACCAACAAGTTCACTAAGTTCACTAATACCAACAAGTAAATGATCATTTTTTAATAGTTCTTTGAGGTGGTTATAAATCATTTTTGTCACTCCTTTTGACCTTCTTCTTTCCTTAATTATACTTTTGTTGACTTTCGTGTCAAGCATGTTGACAAATTATCTGATTAGGAATAAAGTATTCTAGTGATTTCGCAAAAATAATTAGAAAGAAGGAGACACATGAGTAAAAAACAGCCCGTAGATATTTACGGCAAACCATATAACCGCTCATTGTTAGTGGTTGTTTTACTAATTGGTACCTTTTGTACCGTATTGAATCAAACGCTGTTGACAACAGCTTTTCCTACATTGATGAAAGCTTTTGATATTACAGCTTCCGATGTACAGTGGCTAACAACCGGATTCTTATTAGTGAATGGGATCATGATCCCAATTACAGCTTGGCTGATTAACAAGTTCAGCTCAAGAAGCTTATACCTTTCAGCGATGACTGTGTTTTTAATTGGAACGATTACTTGTTATATCGCACCTAACTTTTCAACATTGTTGATTGGTCGCTTAATCCAAGCTGCAGGTGTTGGTGTTTCAATGCCATTATTGCAAAATATTATGTTATCGATATTCCCGCCAGAAAAAAGAGGTTCGGCCATGGGGATGTCTGGAATTGTTATTGGACTTGCACCAGCATTAGGACCAACATTATCCGGTTATATCATTGATAATTACCAATGGCGTGATTTATTTGGAATGATTATTCCAATCGTTCTTTTGGTTTTAGTCTTGGCAATCTTCTTGATGAAGAGCGTAATTCCGTTATCTAATCCAAGTATTGATATACTTTCAGCAATCCTATCAACAATTGGATTTGGTAGCTTGCTTTATGGATTTTCTAGTGTAGGTAATGAAGGTTGGGGAAGTGTCCAAGTAATTGGTTTCTTGATTGTTGGGATAATTTTTATTATCTTATTCTCATTACGTCAGTTACGTCTAGAACATCCATTCTTAGAGCTTCGTGTCTTTAAATCAGCAACTTTCACCATTGCAGCCATTTTAGCTGGTGTAACGAACATGGCGATGGTTGGTGCTGAAATGGTTGTTCCATTATATATTCAAAATATTCGTGGAGAATCAGCCTTCCACTCAGGATTGATGCTACTTCCAGGTGCATTGATCATGGGAGCGATGATGCCAATCACAGGGATGATTTTTGATAAGCATGGTGCGAAACGCTTAGCTATCACGGGTATGTTTATTTTAACTGCTGCCACTGCACCATTTGCATTTTTAACAGAAACAACACCAATTGTTTATATCGTGATTTTATATGCGATTCGGATGTTTGGTATTTCAATGGTTATGATGCCAGTTACAACTTCAGGAATGAATGCTTTACCAAATAATTTGATTAGCCATGGTACGGCAGTTAATAATACATTCCGTCAAATTGCAAGTTCTATTGGGACAGCGATTTTGATTAGTGTCTTGACCAATGTTACAAAAGATAATTTACCTGACAAAGAAATATTAAAAGCAACACCGTTGGCTTATAAAGATCAAGCAATCAATGCAACTTTATCTGGCTATCATGCTGCGTTTGTTGTTGCGATTATTTTTGGAATCATTGGTTTTGTCATTGCTTTCTTCTTAAAGAAAAAAGAACCACTTAAAGAACTTTCAGTGAAGGGGGATCAAGCATGATAATTGGTGTTTTAATTATTAGTTTACTTGCCTTTGCTTTGGTTAATGTTTTTGCCAAAAAAGCATGGCAAACAGTCCTTTCATTAATCTTTGGTGCCGTTTTTGTTGGAGCTTTAGGATTGATTGTAGCGAATGTTTCTAACCATTTTGGAATGGAAAGAGTGACGGAAACAACAACGAAAAAAATTGTTTCTAGTGCTGATTCGGGTGCCAATCTGCTACTTTATAAAGAACTTGGTGATGGCACTGAAAAAATCTACTTGTATAAAACCAAAGACAGTCAGAAAAAACCAACAGCTACTGGAACAGACAATGTAACGAACAAAGTAGAAACAACCACTGGAGCTGCTGAAAAAGTCACAAAAACGACTTACTGGGTATACAAGAACGACCATTATAAATTTTGGTTTAATTTAGCAGATAATAATCACGAATTTGACAAACGCGTCAATACGTTTAAGTTACCAAAAGACTGGATTACTTTAAGTACAGATCAAGCAGAAAAATTAGCTAAACTTTCCAAAGAACGTCAAGGTACCATGGAAAGTGAAGCAAAAGCTTATGTTCAGGACGGCTTGAAACAAGCGATGATGAATAATCCACAAATGAATCAATCTGAGCAAGAGGCGCTAACCAAGAAATTGACAGCTGCTTATCAACAAGAAGCATTTGCCAAATTGATTCAAGAAGTGAAAAAAAATAAATGATAAAAACAGTTGTTTGACCAACTGTTTAAAAAATAGGCTGGGACCTGTAAAGGTTCTAGTCTATTTTTTTGAGTGATTGTAGGAAGATTTCTAACGTGTTAAACTGGTGTAAGATAGCGCTTTCTTTTTTTGCGGTGTGGGGGATATCTGAAAAAAGATTGGAGGAGTAGTAATGGAAGAACAGATACCGAAAGCAATCAAAGTGGAAAATGTAGCCAATATTTTGAAAGTAGATTTTGAGAATGGTCAGACCAAATACCTAAAATCACACTGGGTTGAAGATCTCGGAGATGCTTTCAAACTAAACAGCAAAGGGGTACGTAAAAACCTTTTAGGAACAACGACAAATATGTGGATTGGGAGCAAAGCTGAAATTCGACCAGATGGAACGGTTGTGTTGAATGAAACCGATCGCTACACTGCAGAAGAACTTTGGCATAAGGGACAAGATAGTATTCCAAAGCTGTGAATAGTTGAAAAACAAATAAAAAAAGCAGTTGAAATCAGCGCTGATTGAAGTGAGACCCAATAGTTAGACCACATACCGACTAGAAAATCTGGTCGGTATTTTTATTATGCTGTTATTCGTTCTCGATACTGAACTGGGCTACAGCCAAGCCTCGTCTTAATTCGACGATGGTTGTAGTAATCAATCCAATCCTCAATTGCTTTTTTTAAGCTTTCAAGACTGGTATATTCAACACCATGATACATTTCTTGCTTTAATAAACCGAAGAAGTTTTCTATCAGTGAGTTGTCCAAACAGTTTCCCTTTCGGGACATGCTTTGAAAAATATTCTTATTTGATAATGGTTTTCTATATTGCTTCAACTGGTAAGCCCAACCTTGGTCAGAGTGGAATGTCCGACGATATGGACAATCTGCGGTGTAGTCAATCGCTTCTTTTTGAGCCTCAAGAATGGCCTTTAACGTTGGTGTCTCTGAAATTCGGTAAGACAAAATTTCCCCATTAAACATATCAAGGAACGGGTTAAGGTACAGTTTTTTGATTACGATTCCCTTCGTATTGTCCCTTTCGTAATACTTAAATTCAGAGGTATCTGTAGTGATTTTTTGATGTGGAACCGATGTATAAAAACGGCGATGAATACGATTTTTCGCCACTTGTCCAACCGTTCCTTTGTAAGAACAGTACTTACGAGATTTTCGTGTGAACTTCGCGCATTTCAGTCCAAGCTTACACATCAATCGGCGGATTTTCTTTTGGTTCACTTTTAGTCCACGCTCATTCAAGACAATTTGAATCCGACGATAGCCATAATTGCCATTGTTTTCTTCGAAAATTTCTGTAATCATTTTTTCTAATGCGGCGTCTGGATTTTCACGGTCAAAGCGCTGTTGCCAATACATATACGTTGCTTTAGGAAATTTCGTCGCTTCAAGGAGAATCCCTAATCGGAACTCTTTTCGGAGTTCGTGGATGATTCGTGCGTCTCGTTCTTGAGTCGATCCGGGATAGTCATCCCTAAAGCTCGGAGCTTTTTTATGAAGGCCAGTTCTGCACGAAGCAGTTCATTCTCTCGTTCCAGTTCCTGCTCGCGCGTCAATGGTTTCTTTGGTGTTTTCATCTTCTTTTTCTTTGTCATAGACGGTCTTCCTTTCGGTTTTGGTGAAAGACCTTCCATGCCTTCGCGTAGAAATACTTGATGCCAGTGCTGGAGTAGGTCTCCAGATGGCAATCCATAGTTCAACGCAACATCAAGGTAAGAGTCACCACTAGTCAAATAATAGTGTATGACATCTTGCTTGAATTGAGAAGAATAAGTTTGTTTGCCTTTCCTTCGATTTAGAGCGCTGAAGCCAAGTCGTTCAACAGTTTTTACCCATTTTTTTACAGTTGAATCTGCTGGAATATGAAAGCGACGAGCCAAGATTCCATAGCCACCTTCACCATTCTGATAAGCTTCGACGACGATTCTTTTAAACTCATAATCATATTTGACCACTAAAAAAACCCCTTAAGTTAGATTTTTGGGTCTAACTTAGGGGGCGCACTTCAGATTTCAACTGCTTTTTTGGTTGTAAATATAAGTTGGTTATTCAGCGCGTAAAGCAATAGCAGCATCTTTTTTAGCTGCCATACGAGCTGGAATGTGTCCGCCAAGCATTGTTAAAATAGTTGAAACAACTACTAAAATCAATGCGTGAACAGGGTTTAGTTGAGCAACATTTTTCAAATCAGTCATGCTATACAAGATACTGTTGATTGGGAATGTAGCTAACCAAGCAATCAAGATTCCTAAAATACCAGAAGAAATCCCTAAGATACAAGTTTCGGCATCAAAGACTCGAGTAATATCTTTTTTACGAGCACCCAGGGCTTTTAACACACCGATTTCTTTTGTTCGTTCAATTACTGAAGTATAGGTGATGATACTAATCATAATCATGCTTGTAACCAATGAAATTCCTGCAAAAGCGACTAATACATAAGTGATGGCATCCATCAATCCGCCAGTTAATTCAGTCATCGTACCCGCAAGGTCAGAATAGATGATTTTATCTTCTTCTGATTTCCCTTTGTTGTAGTCATCTAGATAATTAAGAACTTTATCTTTGTCTTCAAAGTTATTTGGATAAATCATAATACTTGATGGTAAGCTGTCGCCACCAAGATAACTAATAAATGTTTCTTTGGCAGAGGCATCTAGTTTTTCAGTGGTCATCACATTTGTATCACTGTCTCGTTGTGCTTTAACGATTTCAGAATCCTTGTTGTTATTCACGATTTGTGTTGTTAGCTGGTCGCTGTAAGCAATACCTGGAGATAAAAGATTCATTGTTGAAGAAGATTTCACACGTAAAATACCCGCGATTTTTAATTCTTCTGTTGAGTCATTGTACATTTTTTCATAGTCAGAATTTGGAATAAATGTTCCAGTTGGCAATTGTGAGTAGTAATCATTGTTGTTCACTAGTTTTAACGTTGTGCCAATAATTTGATCAAAATCAAATTTTTGATCTTCTTTCACATCAAAACCAAGATTTTTAAGTGCGTTGATATTTGTATTATTGTTTCCATCAACGATCAGAACGACATCAGTTGCTGCACTTGGATAATTACCCGCAAGTAGGGAATAGTTGTCTTTTAAAAAGTTTCCTTTATCAGCTGCTAATTGTGTTGGGAAAGTTGAGACCCCAACGCCAGTCATGGAAGCCATCGTACTTGAGAAAGAAAGTCCATCGTTGTCAGGGTTCGCATTTGAGAAGCTTACTGGTTGAGCTTTTCCATCAATTTCACGAAGCAAATTAATTCCTGTTGAGCGAGTAAAACCAATGTTATTGCTTAGATCAGGATCAATATCATTTACATAATCGACGTATTTTTGATCAATTTTATTTGTGTGTTGAGCTTTATCTTCATCGCTAGTTTTTGCGGTGATTGTTTTTTTGTTTGGATAGTCAGCTTTACTTGCGCCAAGTGCGGCAGAGTTATTTGTTTGACTAGTTGTAACTTTTGAAATCGTAATTGGGAATTTTGACATTGTTTCTGATTGTGTACTATCAATTTGTTTTTGGAAGCCAGTAGACAAGGCTAAGACGATCGCAATCCCAATAATCCCAATACTTGATGCAAAAGAGGTCAAAAATGTTCGCCCTTTTTTTGTTCGGATATTATTGAAAGAAAGTTTTAGGGCTGTCCAAAAACTCATTTTTGTTCGGCGCAAATTGAATTGATCATTTTTTGGTCGCTCAATATGTGGATGAGAGTCTGCCAAAATTTTTCCATCTGAAAATTCAATGATTCGATCAGCGTATTGATTAGCTAGTTCAGGGTTGTGTGTGACCATGATGACTAATTTTTCTTTAGAAAGTTCTCGAATCAATTCCATAATTTGGATACTTGTTTCGGTATCTAGCGCCCCAGTTGGTTCATCACATAATAAAATATCAGGATTATTTGCTAAAGCACGGGCAATTGCTACACGTTGCATTTGACCACCAGAAAGTTGATTTGGTTTTTTGTGCATGTGGGCAGAAAGGCCAACACGAACCAAAGCATCTTCTGCTTTTTTTCGTTTTTCTTCTTTAGGAACGCCACTTAAAGTCATCCCAAGTTCGACATTTTCAATAATTCCTAAATGTCCAATCAAGTTATAACTTTGGAAAACAAAACCAATCGAATTGTTACGGTAGGCATCCCAGTCACTATCTTTGAAATCTTTTGTTGATTTTCCGTTGATGACCATGTCGCCTGAATCATAATTATCTAATCCACCGATAACGTTCAACATAGTCGTTTTTCCAGAACCACTTGGACCGAGAATCGCGACGAATTCTTTTTGTCTAAAAGCAACGGAAACGCCGTCTAATGCTTTAGTTGTCGTTTCACCAACTTTATAATACTTTTTAATATCTTTTAGTTGTAGCATCTTCATCCTTCTCTCATTAAAAATATTCTGTATAATAACAACTATAACAGAATGATAGTAGAAGTATAATGAATGAATGTTAACTGAATATGAACTGAGTGAAACATTCAAGAAATTTTTTAGAAAAATGAGGAAAAGCGTAATGAACCGACTTTTAGTTGTTGAAGACGATGAAAATTTACAATTATTGTATCAATCGGTGTTAAAACGAGCTGGATTTTCTGTGATCCTCGCATTTAATGGCGAAGATGCGCTGAGAAAACTTGAAAATAATCATGTTGATTTGATTATTACCGATGTGATGATGCCAGCGATGGATGGCTATACACTATTGGATACTTTACGAGGAAGTAATATTGAAACGCCTGTATTAATTATTACTGCAAAGCATGCCTTTGAGGATAAGAAACGTGGGTTTCATTTGGGTGCAGATGATTACATGACGAAACCAGTGGATGTCAATGAAATGGTTTTGCGGGTAGAGGCTTTATTACGTCGAGCAAAAATCAATCATAGTCAACGTCTGATAATTGGCGAGACTTGTTTAGACCAAGAAACATACGAGGTGACATGCAAAGAGGATGCAATGATTTTACCGCAGAAAGAATTTTTATTATTGTATAAATTGTTATCCTATCCTAATAAAATCTTTACGCGCCAACAACTAATGGATGAGATTTGGGGGATTGACACGAATACGGAGGAACGAACGATCGATGTTCATGTGAAACGTTTGCGTACGCGTTTTGAGAACAACCAAGATTTTCAAATTGTGACGATTCGTGGACTCGGATATAAGGCGGTTATCAAAAAATGAAGAAAAAAATATTTTCTCAGCTCTGGATTTATTTTGCATTGATTGTCTTTTTGTCTATTTTAGTGACACTTGCTTGTTTTGTAGGATTAGTTTATTTACTGGCAAATCAACGCTCTTGGACACCGACAGAACGGCCAACGTTGTATCCAATCATGGTTTTAGCTGGCTTTAGTGCAGTAGTTGGTACAGGGATTTCTGCTTTTGTTGGTAGAGGGATCTTGTATCCGATTAGTGAACTACGAAAAAACATGAGCCAAGTAGCAAAGGGTGATTTTACAATTCAGATGAATGAACAACAAAAAGTAGCAGAAGTTCAGCAATTGTATCAAGATTTTAATGTGATGGTACAAGAATTAAATAGTATCGAAACTTTACGTAATGATTTTGTTTCCAATGTTTCACATGAATTCAAGACGCCTTTGTCAACCATTCAAGGATATGTCCAATTATTACAAAATCCTGACCTCTCAGGTGAGGAACGACAGGTATTTTTACAACGAATCATTGAAGGAATCACGCAACTTTCGCAATTAACAGAAAATGTTTTGAAATTAAATAAGCTAGAAAACCAACATACATTGATGGAGAAAAAAGAATTTCGTTTGGACGAACAAATTCGAGAAGTGATTTTATTTTTACAACCAAAATGGGAAAAGGAACAGTTGCAGTTGGATATCCAAATGGAAAAAGTGAAGTATTTTGGAAATGAAGAACTCTTGTATCAAGTTTGGCTAAATATTATGGATAATGCTATCAAATATAATCTTCCTACTGGCAAAATTTCAGTAAAACTAGCGCAAACAAAGGAAGAAGTCGTGCTAGAAGTGACAGATTCTGGGATTGGAATGAATGAAGGAACTGTGACAAAAATTTTTGATAAGTTCTATCAAGGTGATACGAGCCATCAAAATGCAGGGAATGGTTTGGGTCTTTCACTAGTAAAGAAAATTTTAGAATTGCATCAGGGTCGGATTGATTATAGCAGTATTGAAAATGTGGGGACAACGGTGATGATACGTTTGGAGAATACCGAGAAAAAGGTTGTGGCGCAAAGCGTTTAGCTTCAAGTAATAAGAATGCTTTTCTAAAAATAGCTCTCTCTATTTTTATGAAAAGAGGATTTATTGCCAAGGGAACTACTTTGGCAACACAGAAGGTTGTGGCACAAAATGCTTAGCTCCGAACAGATAGCGCACATGGTACAAAAGAGTTAACCAAAAAAGCTCCTCATGATTTTTTATATCAGAGAAGCGAAGAAAAGATACATTATTTTATACAGTTTTTTAGAAATTGAACAAGAAAGTTAACTTCTAAGAAGCTGTATATTTTGTTTTAAGTATTTCCAAAACGTATTTGAGGCTAAAGAATGTTCACCTTGTTTTCTAGCAAATGCCAGAAAACTTTCTCTGTTTGGTGTGATGGGAACGAGTACTGTATCTTCCTTTAATAGATAATTAACCGTTTTTTCCATCACAATCGAGATGCCCATATCGTTTGCGATCATGTTGAGAATCAAGTCCATTCGAGAACCGTTATAGACAATGTTAGGCTCAAACCCAACTTCGTGGCAAAGATCAATTACGGGCTGATAAAGATTGGTCTGTTGTCCGAGTAATAAAAAGGATTCGTCTTTTAGTTCGCGCAAATTTAATTTTTTAGCTTGTGCTAAAGGATGATGAGCTGGAAGTACGGCAACAAAATAATCTTTTTCGGTTGGAAGCCATTCAAAATTTGCCGGTGGCTCATGAAAATTTCGACCAAAAATAATTGAGTCAGTTTGCTCAGTTGAATAATAGGGGACTTCTGCACTTTCAACCTCTTTAAGTTGAATTGAAAATTCTGGATGAAGTTTCAAAAATTGGGTGATGTGACGAAAGCCAGCATAATGAGTCATAGTAGGTATGGTTAAAATGCTTAAAGAAAGATTTTGCTTTTTTGTATGCGTTTCTAGTACATCGTTCATCTCTTGATATTGTTCGACAATTTTTTTTGCATATGGTAGAAGGAGTTTAGCGGCTTCAGTTAACTCGATTTTTCGATGTGTACGATCAAAGAGTTGAACGTCCAGTTCTTTTTCTAAAGCAATGATTTGTTTGGAAATGGTTCCTTGTGTCGTGAAAAGGTGTTCTGCTGTTTTAGTAAAGCTTAATGTTTTTGTTAGATCAAGAAAGACAACAAGTTTTTGAATATTCAAGGAATCCTCTCCTAACTATTCCGTTTACGAATACTTTAACATGAAATTTGAATTGGTTGAATAAAAAAACTTTGATAGACTAAAAAATGCAGCGAAAAGGAACGCTTTTTTGATAAAAGGTAAATGAAGAGCGTTAAAGTCGAAGGGAGTTTTTTTATGCCAACTGGAGTATTGATCAACGTCGGAACAGTCTTTTTTGGCGGACTGTTTGGAGGTTTTTTAGGAGAGAAGCTAAGTAATCGATTTAAAACACAATTGATGATGGTATTTGGTGTCTGTTCAATGGGAATGGGAATTTATTCGATGGGTCCGATGAAAAATATGCCACCTGTCATTTTTGCTTTAGTGATTGGAACAGTGATTGGGCTAGTCATTCATCTGGGCGAGCGAATCGATCAAGGTGCAAATCTGATGCAAAAGCCAATTTCAAAGTTATTTCCTAGTGAAAATTTGGGTTTATCTCATGAAGAGTTCATTAACACGTTAGTCACGGTGATTGTATTGTTTTGTGCAAGTGGGATGGGGATTTACGGAAGTATTGATTCAGGAATGACCGGAGATAATACGATTTTGATTTCAAAATCAGTTTTAGATTTTTTTACAGCAACGATTTTTGCTTGTAATTTAGGATTTGTAGTTTCCGTCGTTGCAATACCACAATTTATTATTTTTTATGCTTTGTTTTTATTAGCAAAATTCATTTTCCCGATGACCACGCCAGCAATGATTTTGGATTTCAAGGCTTGCGGTGGCTTCTTGATGCTTGCGACGGGTTTTCGAATGATCCATGTCAAGATGTTTCCAGTTGCTGATATGATTCCAGCGATGATTGTAGTGATGCCACTTAGTTGGTTGTGGACGAATATCATTTTGCCACTGCTCTAAAATCTAAAATCAATAAACAATTACAGTAAGAGAGCGCAACTATAACAAATCTAACTTATTTTAAAGTTAAGTGTCCTCAATTCTACACACATCCTATCAGATGAAACTAGAGTTTGTGCCGGTGGCTAGCCAATCAAAAGTGAGAAGAAGCAAAGGTGCGTATTTCCTTGATTCAGAGAAAGGAAATACTTTTTTACCAGTTGAATCAGCTTTAGAGCTAATCGTCGGTTTTTGTGTATTCATCGCGACAATCATTTTTGGCATCTTAGCTTGGCTAACCAAAATAAAAAAGGAACCAGTCCTCAACCGCGAACATAGAGTGGCTGATTATTTTTTTATTGCTGAACTTGTTGCTGTCTTACATAGTGTTATTGAAGACCGCGATAAAGATAGTTATTTCCAAGAAATAAGAAGGACTATCCGAAAAGAGTTTCACCTATTTTTGAGCTGGTTTGAGTTATTTCCGAAGGAGTTGCTCTGAGAATAACGTTTATTCGTAAAAAGGGTCGTGACATAAATTCTGTCACGACCCTTTTTTACAAGAAATCTTTAGTTGAAAAACTAAAAGTAATTGTTTTCAGTGCGTTGTTGTATACGGAAATCAATTCTTGAATGTTAAGACTGTTTATTTTTTTGTAGCTGTTGTTTCTTCTTTATCAGGTACTTCTTTTGTGAATGACTGTAAGCTATTTTCAAAGTCTTTATCTTTAATTTTGACATTAGCATTTTTTAACTCTTTGCTGATTGTTGCTTTGATAAATTCAGGATCAGCTAATTTAGCTTTTGTTCCGATTTCTTTTAACTCATCTAAATAGTGGCTTTTGTCAGTTCCTTTGTCTTGATTTTTAAGCATTTTAACAAGGTAATATTCTTTCGCCATTGTTTTTGGATTGGTTGCCGTAATTAGATTTGAGACTTCACCGTCTTTTAACTTGAAGCTTGCATTCTTTACTTCGTTTGCAATCGTTTCGGTTCCGGAGTCAAAGGTCTTTTTTCCTTCATCGTTTTTTACATTTGGTTCTATGGATTTTTCTTTTGCTAATTCAGAAAAATCTCCGTCAGCAGCTAAAGCCTTTTTCACTTCGTTGGCATCCGTTTCACTACGTAACTGAATAAGTTGCGTTTTTACTTCTGGATGGAAGGACGCCCACAATTTTTGTAGATCCTCATCTTTTAGTTCGACATTTTTTTCTAGTCCTTTTTTGTATGCCAATTGTTGTCTAATTTCTTCTTTAAATGTTTTCTCAGTAAAGCCAGCTTGCTTTAGCTGTGCTTCAAAATAGTCACCTAAACTGTCTTTTGTTTTATCAAATTCAGCGTCAATTTCTTTGGTAGATAAGGTAGCCCCATACTTATTGTCGAAGATTTGATAAACAACTAACTGCTGAACAGCTGCATCAGCTCCTTGAATTTTTTTAAATGATTAAAAATGTCTTTTTCTGAGATAGTTCCACCTTTGAAACTAATAGCCGTTTGGTTTTCGGGATTCGCTGTGCAGGCAGCCAAGAAGAACAGGCTGATGAAGATAGGTAGGAATAAGCTTGTTTTTTTCACGGAATAATGTCCTCCAAATTTTTTAGTGAAGGCAGGAAGTGAATTAGGAACTAGAGAATGATTCATTTTTTATGCTTCCTCTTCAACTAAGTAGTTATAAATAAATGCTCATTTCGACCGTACCATTAAAAGTTAGCATAAACCACTTTCAATTTTGTAATGTAGCTTTGAAGGTTGTCTCTTGAAAAATTTTTTTGTAGACAATTTTTTGTGATCAAGAAGTTACATGACGAATGAAGAAATGTGTATCACTATATTTCTTGAGAGCAAGATTCTTCTGCGCTCGGATGTTGTTTTTCTCAAATAAACTTTATGATCTATTGTCTTAACTATATTATATATGATATAATATAGTGGAATTAAAAATATTGTAAAAGAAGGTGGCGCTATGCATATTCAAATTCCAACGGTTCTTCTTGATGGAACTGTGTTAGCAGCATTAAGCCGAGAAGATATGTATGGATACGCACTAACAAAAATTGTGCAAGAAAGTTTATCAATTAGTGAATCTACCATGTATCCCGTGTTAAGAAGGTTGAAACAAGAAGGGTATCTAGAAACCTATGATGAACCATTCGAAGGTCGAAATCGAAGATATTATCGTTTAACACCAATCGGACATACACATTTGGAAGAAATTATTGATGAATGGATTGTTTTTCGAGACTCTTTAGATCGGTTATTGGAGGATAATAGACATGAATGAATACTTAAGTGAGGTCTTAAATGAACTTCAAGAAATTCCTGAAGCTGACCGTTTTGATTTGATCCAATATTACGAAGAATATTTTTTGGATTCAGGTAAGACAGTTGATGAAATTTTAGAAGAATATGGTACACCTAAACAGTTTGCGTTGAAGTTAAAAATCAATTATTTTTCGGAAGCAGATGATTTAGGGCAAGAAGAGGTACAACAAAGTAGTCCAAAAAGACAAATGCGTTTGATTTGGTTAATTGTACTTGGATTATTTGCATCGCCAATCTTGATTCCATTAGCATTGTTATTTGTTGCTGTATTGGTTGGTTTGATCATCGCATTATTCGCAGTTATTTTTAGTATCTATGTTGTTTGTATTGTGATTTTAGGAGTAGGCGTGGTTATGACGTTAGCAGGACTGATGGTTTTGGGACAATCGATTGTCAGTGGCTTATTCTTCGTTGGACTAGGTTTGTTTGCGACTGGTGCAGCCATCTTTTTCACTCCGATTTTAGTGAGAGTAACAAAATGGTTAGCCCAGTTGATTATGCGTTTTGTTAAATGGGTCGGCCGTCGGTTTGTTACTAGACGTGGTCTTCATCCAACACATGATGGGAATGAGAGGTGAGTAAAATGAAACTAAAACACTTTTTATTGATTGGTACAGGTTTTATGTTATTTGGTGGAATTCTGGTAGCAGGAACGTACACTGCAGGAGCACAAAAAACAATCGTTTGGGAAAATGGACCTAAACTATTGGATATGAAAGAACATACGGAAAAATTTAAGGCGAATGAAATCAAAAACTTAGTTATCCAAGCAGAAAATCAAGAGATCAATATCAGACAAGGATTGGATTTTGAAGTTACGACGCAATATGAAAAGTCGGATGAACCAAAAGTTGTTCTCAAAGATCAAACTCTGTCGATTCGAGCAAAAGGAAAACAAGAATATCCAATGCAAATTAGTTTAGAAGATACTCATCCAGAAATAACAATTACGGTACCAAAAGAAATCTCATTAAGTGATATTACGATTGAAAGCAGCAATAATCGCTTAACGATGACAGATATTACAACTAAAAATTTAGCGGTTGACTCATATTCAGATAGCTGGTTGAGTTTTATTGGTTTAAAAACAGATTCAGTGACAGTCAAAGACCGATTTAGCTCTGTTGATTTCAGTCGATTAAAGGCTAAAAAAGGAAACTTTACTGGTGAGGGAAGTAATTTTTACTTTTATGATAGTGCGTTGACAGACTCAAGTACGATTGTTGTTAAAAATGGTTCTGT
The DNA here is from genome assembly GCF_050529065.1 of Enterococcus sp. DIV0174. NCBI lineage: Bacteria > Bacillati > Bacillota > Bacilli > Lactobacillales > Enterococcaceae > Enterococcus > Enterococcus sp. DIV0174. Next base: position 362,102 of record NZ_CP172881.1, read on the forward strand.
TCGATTGAATGACGTCGATGTTCCTGGGTATCAATTGACACTTGCGGGAGATTCAACTTTCCAAGTAAACAATGAAACACGTGAAGGCTCTTCTTTTGAAAAAGGAAATTCGAAAAAAGGACTAACGATTGAAGGTAAAGATACATTTATTGAATGGATGGATGAAAAATACCAAAATTCGATGAGTGAACAGATGGACGAAATGGATGACATGGACGATATGGGGGATCATATGGATCACATGGATAGCCATATGGAAGATGAAACTGAATAGAATTTCCGAAAAATGGTATTGAGACAGTTTTTTTGTTTCAATATCATTTTTTGTTTCGCTTAAGTTGTTTTCTTATAGTAAGATAGGTATAGACAAATGAGATGTTGAAACTTAGCAAAAGAATTAGGGTGGGGAAAATGAAAACAGAAGATGTTCAGCGAGAACAACTACGAGAAAAAATGCTTGAGTTACATGCGCAATTAAAATCATTGAACGAATTGTATTATGATGATGACAATGAAAAAGTAGCGATTGAGTATCCCAAAAATTCAGAAGGCCGTCAGTTAGAACAAGTACATAATGAAATGTTTCGCCATTTAATGAAAGTGAAAAAGGAGATGGATTATTACTCTTTGCCAATCACGGATACTGGTGTTTTACAATATGATGCTAGTAAAGAACGCTTTATTTTTAAGTCTGTCCGAAAAAATATTGTTCTCAATGCGGGAATGGATTTGGAAATTTTAGTTGAAGATTACTTTACAGAACAAAAACACTGGGTCAGAACTCGATTGGAGTATTTGCCGAAAGCTGCTGGCGGAACGCACTCAACGGGGTGGTTCATCAGCGAAGATAAAGATTTGGAATTAGAAGGTGCATTAGCAAGACTGAGAATAACGGAATAGTCAGTAAAGAAAGTTGATGCTATTGTGCAGAAGGAGGAGAGATTTTGAAAATGAATGAGAAAAAAGCACTCTATATCAATGGGTATATTGGCTTAGTTGGTGTCATTGTTTTAGCAATCATGGGTGCCATTTTATTCTATTTTGGAACGGTAGCAACTAGTCCAGCATTAATAATTATGAGTGTCATTTTGTGGGGAATTGCTTGTTTATTAGTTAGTTCAGCAACTGTGGTCAGTCCAAATCAATCAAAAGCTATTTTGCTTTTTGGTAATTATTTAGGAACAATTAAAGAGAATGGTTTTTTTCTAACGGTTCCGTTAACCAATAAAATCAACGTATCACTTAAAGTTCGAAATTTTAACAGTTCTGTTTTAAAAGTAAATGACTTAGATGGAAATCCAATTGAGATTTCTGCTGTTGTCGTTTTTAAAGTAGTCGATACGGCGAAAGCTTTGTTTGATGTTGCTTATTATCAAGACTTTGTGGAAATCCAAAGTGAAACAGCTGTTCGTCATATTGCAAGTCAATATCCATATGATACTTTCAATGATACTGATATTACTTTACGTGGAAATACGACCGAAGTTTCAGATAAATTAGCAACAGAACTTCAAGAACGTCTAGCTGTTGCCGGAGTTGAAGTCATCGAAGCACGATTGAATCATTTAGCTTATGCGACTGAAATTGCGAGTGCCATGTTGCAAAGACAGCAAGCAAAAGCAATTCTTTCTGCACGTCAGACAATCGTTGAAGGTGCGGTAACAATGACTCAAATGGCACTGGAACAAATTGAAGCGGGTCAAGAAATCAACTTTACGGACGACCGAAAAGTTCAACTAATCAATAACTTGTTAGTCTCGATTATTACGGATAAAGGAACGCAGCCGGTGATTAACACAGGGGATTTAACTGACCGAAAATAAACAATGATTGAAAGTAAAAAAAAAAGAGAGTGGGGCGGTTTGCCTCACTCTCTTTTATTTGAAGAAAGTTCATTATCAGGTCGAAAGGCCTTCTTTGACACGTGCTAACAATATTGAAAGATGACTGATAGAGGAATCTAAGGCATGTTCGTTTCTTTTTTTCTATACTTAGTTCATCAAGTTAAAAGAGAGGGCAAAATGATGAAAAAATTTCTGATTGGCTTATTGATTGTCGCTGGTATCGGAGTCGCTGGTTTGAAAATAGCGGATGCCGTAGTTTTAGGTGGCGATGACTATTATGTACAAATTACGACAAACGGTGAAAAATTAGTTCAAAAAGATGATAAAAATCAAGAAGTGATTACTTATCAATACACTTTGCCGGGCTTTAACAAAGAAGGCGCAGAAAAAGAATTAGAATTTCAAGGGATGCAAACACGTCCGTTGCGAAAAAATGCGTATCTTAAAGTAGTCTGGAATAAAAATAAAGGTGTAACTGGTTATGAAGAAGTTGAAAAATCAGCAATACCTAAAGCAGCACAAGAAAAATTAACTAAAGGGTAGGCGCAAAAATGGAAAAAATTGTTGAAATTCAAGATGTAACAAAAGTATATGGGAAAAATAATGAAAAGAAAACAACAGCTTTAGATGGCATTTCATTTTCAGTAGAAAAAGGTGAATTTATCGGAATCATGGGAGCATCTGGTTCTGGTAAATCAACTTTGTTGAATATTTTATCTACTTTAGATAAACCAACAGATGGTCACATTCGAATCAATCAAAAAGATGTGACTACTTTAAAAGGGAATCAACTAGCTGATTTTCGTGCCAAAGAAATTGGATTTATTTTCCAAGACTTCAATTTATTGGAAAACTTAACAGCACAAGAAAATATTGCAGTACCATTATCTTTGCAAGGTGTTCGTCCAAAAGAAATCAAGCAAAGAGTCAAACAAATTGCAGAACGTTTATCAATCAGCCATATTTTAGACAGCTATCCTTCAGCTATTTCTGGTGGACAAAAACAACGTGTAGCGGCTGCTAGAGCATTGATTACCCAACCAACGATTCTATTAGGTGACGAGCCAACCGGAGCGTTAGATTCCAAGAGTGCGCGGGATCTATTAGATACAATGGATGAATTGAACCAAAAAGATAACGTTTCTATTTTACTCGTAACACATGATCCTTTTTCAGCAAGTTATTGTCAACGAATTTTATTTATCAAAGATGGCGGAATCCATCAAGAAGTTAAACGAGGCGATCAAAGTCGTGAAGCATTTTATCGTCAAATTTTAACTATCCTAGGAAATTTGGAACAGTAAGGGGGAGAGAATATGCTTTGGAAACTATCACTTACTGGTATTAAGAGTCGCTTGCGAGATTATCTTGTCCTATTTTCAGGATTAGTTATGGCATCAGCAATTTTTTACATGTTTGAGTCAATGGCAAGTAATGAAGCCTTTCTAACAAGTAATTCAACGATTTCATCAACAGTCATTATCTTTCGACTAGGCTCAGTATTATTGAGTATTATCACTTTTGTCTATATCCTGTATGCTAATTCATTTTTGATGACGATGCGTCAAAAAGATTATGCGATGTTTATGATGCTAGGTGCTAAGGGTCGAAAAATTGCGCAAATGATTTTTTCAGAAACCTTTATTGTGGGGATTTTGGCAACATTGGTTGGCTCAGTTGTTGGAATGGGATTGACTAGTATTGTTAGTCATTTATTAGTCCAACAATTAAATATAAAAATCTCTCATTTTTCACCATTTAGCGTTCATGGATTGTTGATTACGATTGTGTTCTTCTCTATTTTATTTTTATTAGCAGCCATTGTTAATGCATTTTCAATCGTTAAAAAACCAATCTTAACATTGATTCGTGCGGATCAAACTCCGACACAAATGAAGCAACATAAGTTTTTATTTTTCCTTGAAGTTGTGTTGGGGATTGCCAGCTTAACATGTGGCTATTACATGATGCAAAACTTAGAAAAATTCCAGTTGTTTGGAATCGTCATTGCTTTGGTTACGATTGTTTTAGGGACGTATTTTATTTTCCATTCGGTCATTATCTTCTGTTTATCATTACTGAAAAAAGCAGATGGTATCGCATTAAGAAAGCTGAATAATTTTACTTTATCACAGTTAAGTTTTCGAATTCGCGAATATACACAAATGCTTTCGATGGTAGCAATGTTGTTTGCTTTAGCATTAGGTGCGCTCACTGTCGGTTTGGGCTTCAAAAATGAAATTTCAAAAATGACAAATAGCTTTACTGTTTATGATGTCGTGTTGAACAACGCGCAAAAAATTGATCAACAAGAGGTTGCAAAACTAGATCCTAAAGTGAATGCTTCTTATACGCAAAAAGAAGATGAACAAACCATTTACTATCTTTCTGAACAATTTGAGCAAACGCCATTTATTGTGAAAGAAGGAATGAATGGCGATAGAAATATCAAACCAAAGAACAAAGAAATTACAGCAACACAATTGGCTCAAGAGCTTACTTTACAAGATAGTTTACGGGAGTATGAGTTGCCTGAACAGCAACCGAAAGAAATAAAATTGGTTTCACAAGAAGAATTCAGTCAGTTGAATTTACCTGAAACGACTTTACAACTTATTCAAGTAACAGATTTTGACAAGCAATTGAGTAACCTTGAAAAACTGGTAGCGGAAAATAAAGCAAATAATGAAGAACTAAAAAACGTTGACTACAGCTTTACGCAAAAAGCAGATGTTTACAATACGTTTAACAGTATGTTTTCAGGATTTGAATTTATGGGCTTCTTCTTAGGCTTAGCTTTCTTGACAATGTTAGCAAGTTGTTTGATGTTCAAGATTCTTTCTGGAAGTAAGAGCGATCAAGTGCGTTATGAAATGTTACAAAAAATTGGTACACGTCAAGGGTTACTAACACAATCGATTCGCCGAGAAATTGGTGTCTTATTCTTAGCACCAGGACTTTTAGGTGTCGTTCACGTCCTATTCGGCTTACAAATGTTCAAATTATTGATGAGTGATCCTTACGATAATTTGTGGTTGCCATTTACAATTTTCTTTGTCTTATACTTTGTTTATTATGTAATAACGACATGGTTGTATACGGGAATCGTATTGAAAAAGAAAGCATAAAAAACAGGAAGAGGACTAACATGCGCGCGCATGTTAGTCCTCTATTTTTTGCGGATTTGCTTTCTGACCTAAAAAAAACGGAACAACTACTTTTTGTGTATATCTTTGTTTTTTTTTACAAAAAAATCATGTTGCACGTCCTACAATTGCTTGCTGTTCTAATAATTCCATAATAGATTCCAGTGAAAGATTGGTGTGCTGTTTCTGACTAGCTCGTTTTCGATAAGCAGTTGGTGTTTCACCAGTCTTTTTTTTAAAGATTCGGCTAAAGACAACTAAGCTATGAAAGCCGGACTGAAAAGCAATATTTTCAACGGAATCATCTGACATCAACAATAAAAAAGCAGCACGATTGATTCGGATACCTAATAACCATTCTTTGACACTTACCCCAATGTTTTCATGGAAGGTACGGGAGAGGTGGCTACGGTTGACCGATAATGCGTCAGCAACTTCTTGGATAGTGAGTTCCTCTGTTGCATGGGCTTGAATGTATTCGATTGCTTCAATCGTTAAACGTGAAATATTTTGAGGTGTGCTTAAGTGATTTTTTCCACCATCTACTAGTAATTTTTCAAAAAAGCGATACAGCAATGCATTCAATTTGATTTCATTTAGTAGCGTGTCTGGCGCATAATCAAAACAAGCTAAAATCAATTGACTATAGTCAACTAACTGATTTGAGCGAAACGTATACTCATTTTCTTTAAAAGGGGAATGCTTAATCAATTCCTCTGCTTCTTTTCCACCAAAGGAAAGCCAAGCGTAGACCCAAGGATTGGTTACATCAGAGCGATAAAAAGTTTGATCGCCTGGACGAATGAGAAATAAATCTCCTTTTTTTAAATGATACTTTTGCTGATTGACCGAGTACACACCCTCACCATCCAAGATGATATGTAGAACAAAATGTTGTCGGATAGCTGGTCCAAAAGAGTGAAAAGGCATGGTTTTAGAAAATCCACAAAAATTAAAGTAAAGTTCACTTGATAAAAAATGATGTTCTTTTCGTAAAAATACAGTTTGTTCCATCTGCTCAGCCCCTTTTCTTCAAGGTACACTTACTCGGAAAAAAATGCAACAAAAAGTTAAATTTGTATCACATGATAGTAATAAAAAGAAAGCGATTACTTGATATAATGAATGAGAAATAATCAACTATGGAATGAAAAGAGGGCGACAGTATGCAAATCAAAGAGCAAGAATTTGGAAATGATTCCCATTTGATCACATTAATCAATGATCAAAAGACAGAATTGGCTGTTACTGATTTTGGCGCACGAATCGTTCATTTACAGACGCTAATTGATGGAACAAAACGTGAATTGATCCTAGGGTTTGATCATGCAGAAGAATATCTTTCGAAAGACGCGTATATCGGTGCAACAATTGGTCGAACAGCTGGTCGAATCGCTAAGGGAAAATTTTATCTAGACAATCAAGAGTATCAGGCAAAAGTCAGTGAAGAAACAGGACATTGTTTACATGGTGGAGATCCTAGCTTTGAAAAGAAAAATTGGCCATACACGATTATCAAAGGTGAAAATGAAGCTTCAGTTATTTTCTATTTAACAAGTCCTAATCAAGAAAATGGTTTTCCGGGTAATTTAGACGTGGAAGCACGCTATACTTTAACAAATGATGATGTTTGGCGAATAAGTATTCGCGGGATTAGCGATCAATTGACTTTATTTAATCCAACCAATCATGTGTATTTTAATCTAACAGGAGATGTAACTGAACCAATCGATCAGCATGAACTATGGTTAGCAAGCCAATTTTTTGCTCCTTTACAAAAAGATTTGATTCCAAAAGGGGAAGTCGCACCGGTCAAAGGGACAGCATTCGATTTTACAACGCCAAAAGTCCTTTCAGATGTTTTTATTAGTGATTTTTCACAAGCCAAAATGGTTGGCGGGATGGATCATCCGTTTTTCTTACAGAAAACAGGACAAATGAATCAAGTAGCAAAATTAACAAGTCCAGATAAAAAGGTTGCGATCCAAGTTGCAACCAATGTAGGAAGCATTGTCTTGTTTACCGCAAATTTTGGTGATGATGCACCAGTTATGCGCGGAGACAAACTAGTGAATCATGGCGGAATCACCTTTGAAACGCAAGAAGCTCCTGGATCAGAACGATTTGAAAGCTTTGGCGACATTACGCTTTTACCTAACCAGGCACGTGAGTTTGTGACAGAATATCAAATAAAAAAATAGATGAATGAGGGATATCAGATGGAAAAAATAGCTGAAGTAACAGCAGCATTTCATAAATTATTTGGGGAAAAAGCAACCAGTGCATTTTTTGCTCCAGGTCGAATCAATTTGATTGGAGAACATACGGATTACAATGGGGGACATGTGTTTCCAGCATCAATTACGTATGGAACTTATGGTGTAGCAGCGCCAAGAGAAGACAATCAAGTGAAAGTTTACTCGCTAAATTTTGAAGAAGTTGGTTTGATTACTTTTTCTTTGGATAACTTAAATTATACAAAAGAGGATAACTGGGCAAACTATGTCAAAGGATTTATTCTAAAAGTCCAAGAAGCAGGCTATCCGATTACTCATGGTTTTGAACTTGTGATTGAAGGAACGATTCCCAATGGTGCTGGTTTATCAAGTAGCGCTTCATTGGAACTGCTAGTCGGAGTAATGTTAGAGGATTTGTATGATTTACCAATTAGTCGTTTAGAATTGGTTAAAATCGGTCAAAAAGTTGAAAATGAATTTATTGGAGTCAATTCAGGAATTATGGATCAATTTGCAATTGGTTTTGGTCAAAAAGAACAGGCTATTTTATTAGATACGAATACCTTAGTCTATGAAATGGTGCCGACCGAATTAGGAGACTACGCAATTGTAATCATGAATACGAACAAACGTCGCGAACTAGCAGACTCGAAATATAATGAGCGCCGTGGTGAGTGTGAAGAGGCATTGAAACGCCTACAAACAGTTGTCGATATCCAATCATTAGGGGAATTAGATGAAGAAACATTCCGAAGTTACAGTGAAGCGATTGGGGATGCTATTTTAACAAAGCGTGCCAAACACGCAGTGACAGAAAATCAACGGACATTGAAAGCGAAAGATGCTTTAGTAGCGGGTGATTTAGTTTTATTTGGGCAACTGTTGAATGCCTCGCATGAATCATTGCAACATGACTATGAAGTGACTGGCATCGAGTTGGATACTTTAGTTCAAGCAGCTCAAGCGCAAACGGGTGTATTAGGTGCTAGAATGACGGGAGCAGGTTTTGGCGGATGCGCGATTGCATTAGTAAAAGAAGAAGCTATCCCTGTATTTGAAGAAAAAGTCAAAGAAACTTATCTAGAAAAAATTGGTTATGCACCTGATTTCTATGTTGCTCATATTGGGGATGGCGCACAGAAGATCAAATAAGCGAAAGAAAATATAAAAAGGGAGGGGCTGTGACAAGCGTATTGTCACAGCCCCTCTTTCCGAATTGTTTGAAGCTTAACGTTTAAAGCCACAACCTTATTCTCGGTGTTCCCAAAGCAACTCCTCAAGATAGTTTGCAACCACTTCAAAATATGGAAATCTATTTTGAGTGCTTGCTCGCTATCTTGTCGGAGCTAGGCGCTTTGAGCCACAACCTTATTCTCGGTGTTCCCAAAGCAACTCCTCAAGATAGTTTGCAACCACTTCAAAATATGGAAATCTATTTTGAGTGCTTGCTCGCTATCTTGTCGGAGCTAGACGCTTTGAGCCACAACCTTACCCTCGGTGTTCCCAAAGCAACTCCTTCAAAATAAGCCCAAATTACTCAAAAATTTGAAGAACAATTTCTGGTAATTTGTTTTTATTTATTAGAGCTGGGTACTTCTTTTACAACCTCACTTTTACTTTATTTAAAAAGTGGAAAGTCTAACCAAAAGGATTTGTTTAAACTTAAAAAACTAACCATTGGTAATTCATTTGATTTAACTGTTAACGTTTGTGTTTCTGGAATCTGGTTCACAGTGAAGTGATACCATAACTCCCAAACATTTGCGACTTTCAATCCAGAAAGGAAAGCGGGTGAATTGATGTTCGATTTAATGATAGGTAAATCTAGCACATCACTAAACGTTAAATGATTCTTTTTCCAAACAGTTGGAACCGTTAGAAGTTGTTCTGTTGATTTTGTTTGTGTCTTAATTGGTTCTTCTTTGGCTTCATCATATTTTGTTAAATCATACGCTTTGATGATCGCATTTAATTTTTTCGAATACTGCTTATCTGTTGCGTAGCGACCTTCAAGATATTTCGTCGCATCTTCGTAAGATTTAGCTTCAGATTTCCAAATTGGCTTATAGAAATCTTTATTTCCAGATAAACCATTTTTGATTAAATCAGCATAGTCTTCCAAGCTTTCTTTGTAAGAAGGATATTTACGGAACTGCGCTTTGATTTGGTAGCTCTGCCCAGCTTCGTCTTGCTCAAGTGTGTTAAAGGAAACACTTGAACCTTCAAAATCGCCTTTGATTCCAAAAAGATTATAATTTGGTTCGCTAGACAATAAGCTATTTCCTGAACCACTTTCTAGAATAGCCTGTGCCATCATTACTGAAGCGTAGATGCCTTCTTTTTGTCCAATCTCTTGAGCAAAATCAGCAATTTCCTTTAAGAAATCATCAGTTGATTGATTTTTAGAAAATGAAAAATCACCTAGATTATCTAAAGCAGAGGAACCAATAGAATTAGCTAATGATCCAGATGCTACTGGCAAACCAGCTAAGTTCACCCGGACGGCAAAGTCAGGTGTGTAATCAGCAATGGAAGTAATACGAACATGATCGCCTGGTTGAGGGGCGTGAATGTATTGTCCATTACCAATGTAGATTGCTACGTGATGTGTCACACCAGAAGATGGTCCCCAGAATAACAAGTCACCAGGTTGTGCTTGGCTAACTGGAATTTGAGTACCAGCGTATTGTTGTTCACCTGTCCAGCCACCAATATAATGACCAGTAGCTTGCATATACACGTAATAAGCTAGCCCAGAACAATCAAAAGTTGAAGCGCCTTTTGCTCCCCAAACATAAGGACTTCCAAGATATTTGTATGCTTCTTTGACGATGGCCTGCTGAACGCTTGTCGTATTCGCTGGTAAAACGGCATCTGTTGGTGTTTTTGTGACAAAGTCAGAAGTCGAAGCAGAAGGAGTTTCTGTCTTTGGTTGTGTTACATTTGTTGAAGGTCGCTGATTGTTTGTTGAAGAATGATTCCCAGTGCTTGGTTTAGATGAACCTTTTTGTGAATTATTCGTTGATCCAGCAGGCTTCGATGGTTTATTAGTGCTTGAATTTGATGTATTACCTTTATCAGAAGAGTCTGTTGTACTACTGCTTTCTGTAGTGCTTGAATCAGGAGTTGTACTGTCTTCTGTCGGAGCTGTTGAGCTGTCCGAGGTATTTTCAGTAGTGCTATCTGAAGTATTGTCTGTACCTTCACTTGGAGCAGTCGAAGGTTCTGTTGATTCTTCTGTTGAAGAATCAGGAAGGACTTCAAAGGTTGCATTGATTACTAAGTTGGCTGCGCCAACAACAAATGTTTGATTTGTGTAATCAACGGTTTGAACACCATCAATTTGAACAGATGCAACTTGTTCGCCAGCATCTGGTGTAATCGTGTAGTTCAATTGTGTTCCTTCTGTTAACCCAGTTAAGACACCACCATTGATAGTTAAAGGCTGACCATCCATTGTTGTAATAGTGATCTTGCCAATCAATGCTGGATTAATTGTTGCTGTGTAAGTAGCTTCTGCTGGTGTTTCGCTCTCTGGTTGAGAGGAAGAGTCAGTAGAAGCTGTCGTGTCTGACGTGCTGGTCTCGGGTTGTTCTGAGGCTACGACTGAACTTTCGGCCGTTGCAACTTGTGGTTCTTCTGTTGCAAAAACGGACTGAGTAGATAAGATAGTCGGAGCAATGAGCCACGTAGCCGCTAACAGGCGAATCGCCTTATTATTCTTCATAGTCATCTAGTCCTTTTCATTTTTTTTGCTCATATCCAAGTAGTTCATAAAATACTCTTTAACTGGTAAAGCGGTTCGCCATTTTTTAATGAAAGAACCTACTTTTCTGACAGAGTAGCTGGCATAGTTACGAGTAAAAGTTGTCTGGCTTAAATTTTTGGGTATCGTTCTTACTTTGTTGGGGAAAGAGTGTGGTTCAAAATAAGATACGCATACTCTATCCAATTGTACCAGAAGATGAGCAGTTCGACAAAAAATTAGTTAAATAAAGGGACGTAAAAAATAAAAAAAACTCCAAACAGTGAGAAAACTCATTGTTTGGAGGAAAGATTATTCTTGGGGCATTAAAGTTTCATCAAACCCGCTAACTAAGGTAGTAATCATTGCAACTACTAAGCTGACAGCAAGTCCGATGACGTACCACCAAAATGTACTTGAAATAAATGCAGGAAGAGTGGTCAAGCTACCAAAGACAAAAGCGATTGCTTTTACTTTCGCAAAGCCCATGACTGCGCCACCAGCTGCAGCACCGATACAAGCAGCTACAAAAGGTTTTTTCAAAGGAATTGCAATGCCGTAAACAGTTGGTTCAGTGACTCCGGCTAATAAAATAGAAGCAAAAGCTGAGCCAGAAATCGAGCGTGTTCTTGACTGTTTACTTTTTAGAAACACACCTAAAGCTGCTCCAGCCATTCCAAAATTTGCTGCTCCAGTTAATGGAACGATGCGGTCAAAGCCAAAACTTGAAATGTTGCTAATCATGACTGGGTTGACAGCCCACTGAATACCGAAAATCACCAAGATATTCCAGCCACCGGCAATAATTGCGCCACTAATTGGTCCGTTAATGTCCATCATCCAAGTAATGACAGCAGCTAATCCTTCACCCAAGTACACACCTGCGGGGCCAAATACCATTAAGGTCAATGGGACTGTAATCACTAAAGAAAGCAAGGGAACAAAAACTAATTGCATACTTTCACGAATATATTTTTTTAGAAATTTTTCTACAAAAGAGTAAAAGAAAATCCCTAAAATAGCTGGCATCACTGTAGATGTATATTGCATTAGTACCACGGGAATACCTAGAAAATCAGTTGAAGCTTTCCCTCCACTTGTCAAAAGACCAGTCAAATTTGGCTCAATCAAAGCAGCTGCAATGACACCTGCAATATAGCCGTTGACTTTAAATGTTTTGGCTGCAGAAAATGCTAGAAAAATAGGTAAGAAATAAAAGACAGCATTGGAAGCAGCGGCTAAGATATGGTAAGTCCCGCTGGTCTCACTTAACCAACCAAGTGTTGTTGCTAATACAACTAATCCTTTTAAAATTCCTGAACCAGCAAAAAGCGGGATGATTGGTGTAAATATTTCAGAAATCAAGCCAAATAATTTTTCGATGGGGTTCAACTTTTCTTTGGTTGCTGATTGATCCAACTGTTGGCTCAAGGCTTTATACGTTTCACTTAATCCTTGTTCCATGATGACTTCTGCGTATTTATCTAAAAGAATGAAATATTTTACATCAGGAATTTGTTGGATGATTTCATTTGACTCAGTCGCAGGTTGTTTCTTTAACTGGATACGCAATCGGGTTGCACAAGGGGTAATCGATTCAATATTATTTTTTCCACCTAATTGAGTAAGCAAAAGCTGAACTTGTTCCGACAATAAAAGTTGTTCTGGTTGAATGATTTTTTCCATTAGAAAACCACTCCACTCACCAAAATAATATTTGCATAAGGCGTCATTTCACCTGTGCGGATAAACGCATGGCAATTCGTTAAGTCTTGTTTCATTTCCTCATGAGGAATAAAAGTGATAGGCGTTTCAGGCATCAATTGTTTGATTTGCTCTAGTACATTAGGATTCATTGCCTTTATTTCTTCTGCCAGTTCAATTGATTGGACTTCTAGTTCTTCTAAGACATTTTCTAAAACAGTCATAAAACTAGGTACACCATTCGTGACAGCAAGATCAATTTTTTCAGTTCCAAAAGGTACGGGCATGCCAGCATCACCAATACTTAGTTTGTCAAAGTGTCCCATTTGTGAAATAACTCTAGAAATATCTGAATTGATAACTTTACTTTTTTTCATATCAAGATTCATCCTTTTTTATTAAATGTATGTGTTCATGTTATTCAAATGTTAAGTCTGTACGATGTGGGATTGATGGTTGTGCACCATAACTTTGAACAGCGACAGAAGAAGCAAGATTGCCGTAACGAATTGCCTCTGGTAAGTTACTAAAATCTGGATTCAATTGGCTACTTAAGGCACCAATGAATGTATCTCCGGCAGCGGTAGTATCAACTGCTTTTACTTTAAAAGCTGGGACAATACCATGTTGAGTTGCAGTGTGGTAGAAGGCACCTTTGCTTCCTAAAGTAATAATCACTGTTTCAATTCCAAGTTGGTGAAGAGCAGTAGCAGCTTGGAATAAACTTGCTTCATCTGTTACTTCAATTCCAGTAATAATTTCTGTTTCAGTTTCATTTGGAATAATGACATCTGTTTGTGCAAGTAGTTCTGTTGGGATTGTTTCAAGAGCTGGTGCAGGATTCAAAATCGTTTTCTTCCCAGCTTTTTTGGCAAGGGTAAAAGCAGCCAAGGTTGCATCTAAACTACTTTCAAACTGTGCAATTAGGAAATCACTGTTTTCAATCAGCGCTTTTTGTTGTTGAACTTCTGCTTCATGAAAAGCATTATTTGCACCAGCATGGATCAAAATACTATTTTCACCAGCATTGTCAACCATAATCATTGCTTGACCAGTTGCAGTGTCAGCAATTGTAGAAATGCCAGAGATGTCGATTTGTTCCTTTGCCAATAAATCAAGTAGAGTAGCCCCTTCATTATCATCGCCAACTGCACCGATAAAAGCTGTGTTTGCACCAGAACGTTTTGCTGCAACAGCTTGATTTGCACCTTTTCCTCCGCCTGAATGGAAGATGTCACTTGTGTGTAGTGTTTCGCCTGGTTTAGGCATTTTTGTTAAACGTAAAGTCGTATCCATATTGATACTGCCAATAACTGTAACCGCGTTCATTTTTGAACCTCCAAAAAGTCAATGAGATTTTTCCTTGCAAGAAAATAAATTAAAACGTTTTATTAAAACGTTTTAATAACTTGGCTAAAATATAGCACACCTTGAAAGCTATTTCAAGGGTGCTGTTGAAAATCTTTTTTCTAAATGGACTGGCAGTAGTTTCTCTTCTTGATTTTTTTCGGGATGCTGAATACGTTCTAATAAAAGTTTCGCTGCTTCTTGTCCTAACTCGAAGATTGGTTGAGCAATTGTCGTAAGTTTTGGTTTTACATACTCGGACATATCTACATTATCATAACCAATAATACTATAATCATCGGGTATTTTTTTTCCTAATTCTTCTAGCCCGCGATACAAGCCAAATGCTAATTCGTCATTTAAAGCAAAAATGGCGGTTGCTTCAGAAGCAACGATTTGGTTAGTTATTTGGTAACCGCCTTGTTTGGAAAAAGCTGTCGGGATGAGAAGCAGTTGATTGTAGTCAATTTGATAAGCATCTGCTGCTGATTTAAACCCTTCGATTCTTTCTTGAACATTTGCTGGTGGATTCTCTGGATAAACGAGGGCAACTTGTTGATGTCTTAAAGAGAACAAGTGTGTACCAGCTAAGTAGCCTCCACGAAAATCATCTGTGCGCACTGAGTCACTAAAATCTTCTGCTTTCTTTTGATCCAAGACAATAAATGGACGCCCTTGTTGTTGCAAATCTTCCTTGATTGCCTGAGTCGAGATTGCAGAAGAAGCGATGATAAATCCATCTACACCACGGCGTGTTAGTTCTGAAAGATACTGGACTTCTTTTTGTTGATTGGAGTCGGCATTACAAAGAATGGTAACGAAATGTTGTTGATATAAAATTTCTTCGATCCCTCGCATGAGTAGATTGAAAAAAGGATTCGTAATATCAGGAACAAGTACACCAATTGTTTTTGTTTCTTTCGTAATCATTTGACGCGCAAAATAATCGGCTTGGTAACCAAGTTCATTTTTGGCAGTTAGGACTTTTTCGACCGTCTTTGAACTAAATTTATCTTCGTTGCCATTTAAAATTTGCGAAACAGTGGCAATCGAGACACCGGAATGATGTGCAACATCTTTAATTGTTACTTTTTTTTTCACCATGACTTTCCATACTCCTATCTAAATCTTGTGGCTATTTTCCCATGAAATGTTAAAGAAGTAAACGAAATCATTCGATAAAAGTAGATTCAGATTGATTTTAAAAAAGAAAAATTTTTTGAAGTAGGATGAGGCAGGCAGTTAGTCGAAAATAGTCAAGTAAGTTTTACAAACGCTTCCTTTTCAGCTATAATAATTTTGAGCAACTTGTATATATAAGTTTGGAGACGAATAATTTAATGGAGGAGAGTATATGTCATTTAAAGAAAAAGTCATTTATCAAATTTATCCAAAATCATTTAATGATACGGATCATGATGGAATTGGCGACTTGAATGGTATTCGAGAGAAATTACCTTATTTACGTGAGCTGGGTATAGATATGGTTTGGTTAAATCCAGTTTATCCTAGTCCACAAAAAGATAATGGCTATGATATTTCAGATTATTTAGCTATTGATCCATTGTTTGGGACGATGGAAGAATTTGAAGCGTTAATCAAAGAAGGAAAAGATTATCAGATTGAGTTTATGCTTGATATGGTTTTGAATCATGTATCGATTGAACATGAATGGTTTCAAAAAGCACTAGCGGGAGATAAATATTATCAAGATTTCTTTTATATCCGTGATGAACCAACTGACTGGGTTTCAAAATTTGGTGGGAATGCATGGGCACCATTTGGAGAAACAGGAAAATATTATTTACATCTATACGATACTACGCAAGCGGATTTGAATTGGCGTAATCCAGCAGTTCGCGAAGAGCTGTTTAAAGTTGTGCGTTTCTGGATGGAAAAAGGTGTGAAAGGATTTCGTTTTGATGTCATCAATGTGATTGGAAAGGATGAAGTTCTGAAAGACAATCCAGTGAATGATGGAAAACCTGAATATACTGACAAACCAGTCACTCATGATTACTTAAAATGGTTGAATCAAGAAACTTTTGGACGAGATCCAGAGATTATCACAGTTGGTGAGATGAGTGCGACTACTGTTGAAAATTGTATCTTATACACTGAACCAAGTCGACATGAGCTAACAATGACTTTTAATTTCCATCATTTAAAAGTGGATTATGAAAATGGAGATAAGTGGACAACTCCGGCTTTTGATTTTGAAGAATTAAAACGTTTGTTCCATACGTGGGGAGAAGAGATGAGTAAAGGAAATGGTTGGAATGCTTGGTTTTTAAATAACCACGATCAACCACGAGCTTTGAATCGTTTTGTGTCAGTAGACCGTTACCGAAAACAAGGAGCAGAGATGTTAGCGACATTGATTCATCTTAATCGTGGAACACCTTATATTTATATGGGGGAAGAAATCGGAATGATTGATCCGGCGTTTACGTCTATGGCTGATTATGTTGATATTGAAAGTAAAAATGCTTATCAAATGTTAGTGGAAAAAGGCTTGTCAGCTCAGGAAGCCTTTCGTAGAATCCAAGCTAAATCTCGTGATAATTCACGAACACCGATGCAGTGGACCGATGAAGAACATGCAGGTTTCACTACAGGAACACCATGGCTGAAGGTGGGAGCCAGTTATCCTGAGATCAATGTTGAGGCAGCAAAAAATGAGAAAGACCAATCAATTTTTGCCTATTATCAACACTTGATTCAGCTACGCAAAACACACCAAGTAATTTCTGAAGGAGATTATCAAGCCTACGCACCAGAACATCCACAAGTTTATGCCTTCTTACGATCTTATGAGGGACAAAAATTACTTGTTCTAACAAACTTTTATGAAGAAACAACCACAGTTGATCTTCCAGAAGAATTTGTTGAAGGCGAAAGACTGATTGATAACTATTCTGATACAGTCGTAAGCAAAGAATTAACGCTTAAACCGTATCAAGCGATTGCATTACTTGTGAAATAAAAAAGAATTCCTACTCAATTGTTCATTGAGTAGGAATTTTTTTATCAAATAAATATCAATCAAAATAATCATCTTCTGAAAAATCAGCTTCTTCGTATTCACCTTTATCACCGTAATACTTATTGTAACGTTGCTTGAATTTTTTAAAAGCAAAGACAACCAGTAATTTTAGTAAAGTATAGATTGGGATACCAAAGATCACACCCATTATTCCAAGTAAGTCACCCATAACGAGCAGCACAATCAAAATCGTTATAGGATGAACTTGTAGTCGGTTCCCAATCACACGCGGAATGACTAGGTCACCATGAAGCAACTGGACTATGAACCAAACAAGGACAAATTTTACGACCATAAAAGTTGAATCTTGGAAGGCGATAAAAAGTCCAGGAAAGAAGGCAATGAATGGTCCAATATAAGGAATGATACATAACACACCAGCAGCAATAGCTAGGATGCTAGCAAAATCAATTCCAATGAGTAAAAATGTGACCCAGTAAATAGCTCCTAAAATAAACGAAGAAATAATTTGTCCTTTCAAAAATGCACCTAATTGTTGGTTAGCGATTTTAGTCAATTCTTGGAAATCCTTGCGAAATGCCGGTGGAACGATTTTTAATACTGATTGGTAGAAACCATGTGGATTTTGAAGCAAGAAAAATGCAACGATAGGACCAGTAAACAGAGTAATAAAAGTAGTTGTTACGGCAGAGAACAGATTACTGATACTTTGCGCTCCACTTTCCCAGTAATTACCAATGAAAGATGTTGCTTGGTCTGTAAAATTATCAATTGAAGAGAAGAATTCATTGAATTTATTAGCAAAAGGTGTGTGTTCTAAAATATTTCTGACACCTTCTTGAAAATCATTAAATAAGTTTGGTAAGCTGTCAAATAACTCGGTTGCTTGCTGTTGTAGAAAGGGTGCAAACCAGACACTTCCTAAACCAATCACGGCAAAAATCAAGACATACACCAAAATAACAGCAATATTACGTGACATCCATTTACTTAAACGCCGAATAATTGGATCCAGTAAATAATACAAAATAAGTGCAAATAGTACAGGTGGTAATGATGCTGCAAAAATAACTCCTAAAGGTTTAAAGATAAAGGCAACTTGCCAAAACACATAAATGACTAAGGCAAGCATTACTAACAAGCCCAGTACGTAATACGAAGTTTTTCCCCCTAAAAATTGAATCAGTCGAGCGTTCGATTTTTTGTTCAATTTTTTTCCTCCTTTTCTTTCTTTTGTTTTTATTATAGTCAGAAGTTAACCGAAAAAGAAAATGAAACAAACTAAATATGGAAGAAATCTGATATTAAAAAAAAATCCTCAATCGATTAGTAAAATGCTAACGAGTTGAGGAGTAAGCTTGTTATGAAATAATTTTTTTTAAGCCGCGAATCGAGATGGGGACTGTTTCACCGTTTGCTAAAGTGACTTCTCTTTTTTTCTTATCAATAGTCCGAATATTTAGTTTGTTAATAACGTATGACTTGTGGCAACGAATAAAGTAATTATTTTTTTTCTCAATATCTTTGATTTTATCGTAGAACTGAAGATGAGCATGAGTCATGTGTACTTCAAGTTTATGTGGTGTAACTGCTGATGTGGAAAAATATTGAATCTCGTCTAGTGGGAGAAATTTGATTTCTCCGTTGAATTCTAGCTTAAAGATGTCCTTTTGAGGTTGAGAATTATGAAAGTTAAGAACGATTTTACTTAAGATGTGTTCTAAACGGTCTTTTAACTCAAAGACATCTTCTTTCAAAATATAATCGGTTGGTTCAATTCGATTTTTTAGAATTTCTAAAGAAAAGTCAGAGTTAGCCGTCACATAAATAATCTTGCCTAATGGATCCATTTGACGAATTTCTTTTCCAAGCGTAATGCCGGTTAATTCATGGCTTTGGATTTCCGTATCCAAAAAATAAATACCGAAATCAGCAGTTCGACGACGGGCAATTTCAAGAAGTTCATTTGGATCAGTTGAAGAAACAGCAACTTGACTGTTGAGGTCTTCAAGAGTGATCTGATTTTTTATGACAGTTGTGATAATTTCTAATTGCCGTGGGTCTTTTTCGCAAATATAAATCGGAATCATATCAATACTCCTTCACTTAAAATAAATTGCTAGGTATCAAACAATGTTTCAGTAAATGAACGCTATTTTTGTTATGTTCATTCCAGTTCGGTTAGTTAGAGACCTGAACGTTAGATTGTAGCTGAAGTCTAATGTTTATCGTGAGAAACCATCATCTAAATTTTAAGGATTATTGCTTAGTCAGAGATTCTTTTTCCCCACGGTGTACCAAAAATAGCTGAAAACTCTTAGTTAAAAGTGTAATAAAAAAAAGTGAACAAAAACGGTTCACTCAAAAAATGTATGTTTCAGCTCATAACTGTCCGATTTCATTTAACTGTTATGTATAATTACTAGATCTTGTGAAATTTGTGAAAAAAGTTCACAGTTTTGATGCGAGAAATGCTTTTTTTGAGTGTGTGTACTAATTTTTTATTTCTATGTTAAAAAAGTACTAACCTGATAAAAGGTGATGGAGGTATTCTTATGGAAAATGAACAATTATTTGAAGTAGGCGAAACTTATGAATTTCATTCGGATTTGTTTGAATCACCAGTCAAAGGGAAAATCGAAAAAATATATGAAAATAGTGTAATGATTCGCGTAACGAAATGTGCAACAGATGAAACAGAAACAGCCGATAATCTACAATGGCAACTGATTGTTCGCAAATCGAACGCTTTAATCGAAAATAACTAAGTAAACAGGAACTAGTTGTTTTCCAATAGTTCAATTTTGTAATTAATAATTAAAAAGACTAACCTTTCAAAAAATAGCAGAAAAATTGTTATTAACTATTGAAAAGTTCAGTCTTTTTTTGTGGTAAAATGAGAAGCAGAATTTATAAAAGGAAGGATGCCGATAATTGTGATTATTGTTGCGGGAACTATCGGAGCTGGGAAAAGTACATTAACAGAAATGTTAGCGCAAAACTTAGACACTAAGCCATTTTATGAAAATGTTGAGGACAACGAAGTCTTGCCTTTGTTCTACTCAAACCCAGAAAAGTACACTTTTTTATTACAAATTTTCTTTTTAAATAAACGTTTTTTAGCAATTAAAGATGCATTTTGTCATGATGATAACGTGTTAGATCGATCTATTTACGAAGACAGTTTACTGTTTCATTTAAACGCAGATTTGGGCCGAGTGTCACAGGTAGAAGTCGAGCAATATCAAGGATTACTTGAAACGATGTTAAATGAACTAGAAGACATCGCGCCGCAGAAGAAGCCTGATTTATTAGTTTATATTCGAGTTTCTTTTGAAACAATGCTTGAGCGTATCAAAAAGCGCGGACGAGAATATGAACAAATCGAACAAAATCCTGAGTTGTTTTCTTATTATCAAGAATTAAATCGCCGTTATGAGGAATGGTTTGATGCGTTTGATGTCTGTCCAAAGCTTGTGATTGACGGAGATCGTTATGATTTTGTGGCAGAACCAGAATGTGGCGAACAAATCGTTCAAACAATTAAAGCACAAGCTAAAGAGATGAGCGAGACAGCAATGAAAGAAAAAATTCGGTATACAACCACAGTTCCAGAAGCAAAGGGAATTTTTTCTTACAAAAAATAAATAAGAAAAAGGACGCGACAAAGATGTTTTTTCTTTGTTGCGTCCTTTTGAATTAATTATTGTAGTCCAATTGATCAAAGTGGATATTTATTGGTTCTGAAAAAGCGCCAAAGCTGGAATGTTTGGCTGAGTGCCATTGCCAAAAAGAGAAACGACACTAATAAAATAGCTTGAGCACCAAATAAATGATAACAAAAAACAGAAACGATAGCGCCTAAAATGAATGCTAGTACAACTGTGAGGAAGTGAAAAAATTGATCAAAATCAGATTTTTCTTTTGAAATCAAAAAATCATAAAGATTGGTTGCCACACCTTTCAAATTTCCGGTTGTAAAAAGATTTGTATAGGCACGTCCATTGATTTTATCGAATGACACCCATTGGATTGCAGCTGTAAAAGCAATCAAAACTGTTACAAGTGAGGGATGAATGTTGATTATTCTTAAGCTAACGAGGAAAAAAATCAGGGCTTCGTAGTAAAGAACAAATAATCGCCAAAAATGTTTTTCCCGCTTTCGAAAATAATCAATCAAAAACTTGGTCAATAAAATACCAAGAAAAAAGAAAAGAGTTGATAGCACTTTTTTTCCAAAGCTAATCCATTCGCCATCAAAGGCTTGAATAATTGCCAGAATAATATTACCAGTTTGTGCAGAAGCAAAGACATCGTAATGAATGTAAGTATAACTATCCATTGCACCGCCGATAAATGTTAGTAACAGTCCAATAGTACGATCCTCGTGAAACGAAGTACGCATGATTTTTCCACCTTCAATTATTATTTTACTGATGTAGTTTCCTCTATCTTAGCATAATTTTCCGAAAAACATGATAAGTTTTCTGAAACAAAGTGATTGGATAACGGCGTTTCATTTTCAATAAAGGTCTGGTAGTATAAAGAAAACAAGAATGACACGATAAATAAGAAAATTTTGAAAAAGAAAGTTGGTGGCACTGATTACTCAGCTAAATGAAAAGGAAATGTTGCGGTTAAAAAATGAGCTGAAGTCTTGGAAGAACAGATATCACAAACTTCAACAAATCTTTCGATTACAAGAAGAGATAATTGCTAGTTATGAGGCTGCTTATGGGGAAGCACCAGGATTAATTGAAGAAGATCAGCCAGCTGAAAGAGTGGATGATTCGTTTTTTAAAATGATGGAAAAACGCTCTTATAATCAGTTTAACCAAGAACAAAAAGCTGCAATTACGTATGACATGGAAAAAAATCTTCGTATTATTGCTGGCGCTGGTAGCGGTAAGACGCAAACGATTTGTGCAAAAGCCGTCTACTTAATGACACAAAAACAAGTTGCCGAGCAGCGAATTTTGATGATTACGTTTACGCGGAACGCAGCGAATGAATTGAAAAAAAGAGTGGATAATTTTAGCCAACATAAAACAGCGATACATATCGGAACATTCCATAGTATTTTCTTTCGTCTTTATAATGAAATTTGTAAGGAATTCCCAGACATTGCAATGCAAGGTATTCATGGAGACTTTTCAAAAGATTCTGGTCAAAAAATTGGAGCGATTTTACAGCAATTGATTCGTAAATATAATCTTTATTCTTTTGATCAGTATGGTGAGAAAAATTTGCCAGCGCGTTTAGATTATTGGCAAAACATGAATCTATCGCAAGAAGAAATTATCCATTTGGTGAAAGAAAAGTTTGATGGAATAGAAAAAAATGCAAATCAACCACTTTCTGAACGCATCGGTCTGTTGATGACGGAGCTAAAGGAGTTAAAACAGCAACAACATCTGGCTGATTTTAATGATATTTTGCAAAATCTAAAAGAAGCTTTACTTGACGAAAATGTTCGACAGTTTGTTGGCAAGAAATATGATTTTTTATTTATTGATGAGTTTCAAGATACGAATCCTCTGCAATGGGCGGTCGTAAAATTGATTACTAAAGGAACAAACATCAAGCTAGTCGTAGTCGGAGATGACGATCAAAGTATTTATGGTTTTCGTGGATCAGAGCCAGCCTACATCAAAGAATTTGAACAAGAATATCCGACTGAAACACTCTTCTTACTAACGAATTACCGTTCTCGTGCCGCAATTGTTCAAGGCGCAAACCGATTGATTAGCTACAATAAGGGGGATCGTATTCCCAAAGCTATGATTCCTGCACAAAAAGAAGCAGGTGTTATGGAGGCAATTTCTTTTAAGGATCTTCAAGCAGAAAGCCAGTGGGTGATTCGCCAGGTTCAAACATTTATCAAACAGAAAGGTAAATACAAAGAATCTATTATTTTGTACCGTTCACTTTCGCAAACACAAAGATTGGTACAGAATCTTTTGCAAACGGACATTCCGTTTGTCCTTGAAGCAGATGCACCATATGAAGGAATTTTTGGTGTACGAAACTTTCAACAGTTATATAGAAGATTTCTTGACTGGCACAGAGCAACAACTAGTCAGAAAAAAGAGCAAAGTTACCAACAAATTTTGAGACAAATCATGATTAACTGTTATTTGAAAAAGTCGGAATGTGATCGTTTCTTCTCTCAAAAACAGTCAGATACCGACCTAACTGCGTACATTGTTCAGATGAAACCCTCATTAAAATCACGGCAAAAAGAAATTGAGCAATTAGTAAAAGAATTACAAGGATTTACGCAGCAACCAAGAAAAAACATGTACCAGTTTTGGCAATTATTCATGAATCTTCCGCGAGCAAAAAAAGAACTCGAACAAAGTGAGCGCGATTGGTTAATAGAAGAAATCAAAAAACAACCGACATTGCTGCAATTGATAGAGTTAGAAAAATCAATTCAATCGCAAGCAAAGCAACTGAAAACACGATTGATTGCTTATCGACAAGGAAAGCTAGATGCGTTATGTATTCAAAGTATTCATAAAAGTAAAGGATTGAGTTACAGAAATGTTTTCTTGATTGGCTGTAACGAAGGCGCGTTGCCACATAACGGCGCTGCAGAAAAAGGAGCCGTGTCGTCGGAACAAATCAAGATAGAACCTGTGACAACGATTGAAGAAGAACGCCGCTTATTTTATGTGGCGATGACCAGAGCTCGAAATCGCCTGTATTTGTGTGTACCGCAAATGAAAGGAACTCGGCAATTAAAGCCATCTCGTTTTATTAAAGAGTCTGGTATTCAACTCAGGAAATAACTAAAAAATTGTGCCGCAATTGATAATTGTGGCACAATTTTTTTAGTTCACTTAGCGAATGATTGGTCTTTTTGAAATAATTCAGTTAAAATGGGATTATAATTAAAGAGGAGTGAGAAAATGATAAAAGTATATACCTCACCTAGTTGTACTTCTTGTCGTAAGGCTAGAGCATGGTTGCAAACGAATCAACTTGAGTTTGAAGAAAAAAACATTTTTGTCGATCCGTTACTTGAAGAAGAGATTAAAGAAATTCTAGCAGCAACTGAAGGCGGGGTTGAGGATATTATTTCCACTCGGTCAAAAATTTATGAAAAATTGTGTTTGGATTTCAATGAATTAACGCTTAAACAAATGATTGTTTTGTTTAAAGAGTACCCTTCGCTGATTCGTCGCCCTATCTTAATTGATGACAAGAGAATTCTGATTGGTTTTAATGAGGATGAAATTCGCTCATTTGTTCCCAGAAAAATTCGTTGTGTTGAACGAAATCTGATTTATTTGCAAAATTATGGCACGTTGAACTCTTAGCCAATTAAAAGAAAGAGGGAGGTCCTGTGAGAATAAAAGTATTTGGATCAAAAGATTGCTTGACTTGTGTGAAAGCTAAAAAGTGGTTAGAAAATCATCGTTTAGCTTATCAATTTATTGACTTAGAAAAAACAGCATTGAGTATACAGGACGCCAAAGAACTATGTAGCTTTAAAGAAGTCCAAGCAACTCAATTGTTTGCTACTTGGTCCGAAGCATTTCTCAAAATGCAGGTGGATCTATCAAATTTACAAAATTCTCAGTTGATTTCACTTTGTAGAGAGCACACAGAAGTCTTGAGACGTCCGCTGATTATTATTGATGATGTTTTATTTATTGGCTATGATGAACAATTATTAGAACAGTTAGTTGTTCATGAATAAATTTGAGTGAAGAGTAGGACGTAATCGTGTCTACTCTTTTTTTGATGTTTCAAAAATTGAATATTATATTGAATATTATATAGAGGTAAGGAACAACGCTTGCAATCACTTTAAGGTATCTTTATAGTTAACTATTGATTAGTTAACCATGATTGCTAAGATAAAATAGTAAGTAATACTATCTAAGTAACGTTATATAGAATAAAAGAAAAAAGCGAGGCGTTTTTAATATGAAAAAGCAAGTACAGTTTCTATCTGCTGATGGAAAGACTATGGTGGAAGTAAGCTGTTGGTATCCTGAGCAACAGCCCGTAGCCACTTTACAGATTGTTCATGGGATGGTTGAATTTATCGAACGTTATGATCTATTCGCTGAGTATCTTAATAAAAATGGGATTATTGTGGTAGGGCATGATCACTTGGGACACGGCCAGTCTATTCAATCAAAGGAACATTTTGGCCATTTTGCAGATGAAAATGGTTCAGAACTCTTACTTTCAGATATTCATACAGTAAATGAAAAAATTAGTGAACAATATCCAACACTCCCACATTTTATTTTTGGTCATAGTATGGGTTCTTTTTTGGTAAGAAATTATTTGGCACAGTTTGAGACGAATTTTTCCGGTGTAATTATTATGGGGACTGGGTGGCACAATCCCAAAGAGATGACAGTTGCTGAATTAATGGCTTCGACAATCGTCACTATTCGCGGAGCAATGTATCGTTCAAAATTTCTAGATCAATTAGCATTTGGCGGGTTTAATCGACAATTTGAACCTGCAAGAACTTCAAAAGATTGGCTTACGCGTGATGAAATAGAGGTGGATAAGTATTTACTGGACCCTAGAACGCAATTTATTTTTACAGCGTCTTCTTATAAAGAGCTATTCCGATTAGTTAGACAAGCTTGTAGCCGTGATGAAGTACAACGGATTCCAGATCATCTTCCAATGTTAGTTGTTTCGGGAGCGAAGGATCCAGTAGGTGCGAATGGCCGTGGTGTTCAAACCTTTGTCCAAGTAGTGAAAGAATATACTACTAGTCAAGTAACACTTTTGCTATATGAAGAAGCACGCCACGAATTGCTTAATGAAATCAACCAAAAGGTGGTATATCAAGATCTTTATTTTTGGTTAAAAAAATATATTGATACTTATTGACAGGTAAAAAATTACATGATATATTTATTCCCGTTGTTGCGAAAGTAACATTCATGAAACTTTCGTAAATAACATGAAAAATAGTTGTTGACATGTGAATTATCACATGATAAGATAACTAAGTCGTTTAAAAAGGACTGCTTATGAAGCTTGATTTCATCAAGAAAAAATTCAAAAAAGTTCTTGACAAATAACAAACGATGCGATATGATAAATGAGTTGCTGAAAGATTTCTCAAACGAAATCAAAAAAACTTTTTTTAAAAAAAGAGTTGACATTCAAACGTCACTCTGATATGATATAAAAGTTGCTACGGCAATTCAAGTAGACCTTTGAAAACTGAACAAAGTAAGACAAACCAAATGTGTAGGGCGTCTTGATTCAATTCAAGACAACAAACATTTTTAAACAGCAAGCAATATGCTAGCAAACAAATTGAGCTTAACAATCGAAAGATTGTTCTAACTTTTATTATGAGAGTTTGATCCTGGCTCAGGACGAACGCTGGCGGCGTGCCTAATACATGCAAGTCGTACGCTTTTTCTTTCACCGGAGCTTGCTCCACCGAAAGAAAAGGAGTGGCGAACGGGTGAGTAACACGTGGGTAACCTGCCCATCAGAAGGGGATAACACTTGGAAACAGGTGCTAATACCGTATAACAATCGAAACCGCATGGTTTTGATTTGAAAGGCGCTTTCGGGTGTCGCTGATGGATGGACCCGCGGTGCATTAGCTAGTTGGTGAGGTAACGGCTCACCAAGGCCACGATGCATAGCCGACCTGAGAGGGTGATCGGCCACATTGGGACTGAGACACGGCCCAAACTCCTACGGGAGGCAGCAGTAGGGAATCTTCGGCAATGGACGAAAGTCTGACCGAGCAACGCCGCGTGAGTGAAGAAGGTTTTCGGATCGTAAAACTCTGTTGTTAGAGAAGAACAAGGATGAGAGTAACTGTTCATCCCTTGACGGTATCTAACCAGAAAGCCACGGCTAACTACGTGCCAGCAGCCGCGGTAATACGTAGGTGGCAAGCGTTGTCCGGATTTATTGGGCGTAAAGCGAGCGCAGGCGGTTTCTTAAGTCTGATGTGAAAGCCCCCGGCTCAACCGGGGAGGGTCATTGGAAACTGGGAGACTTGAGTGCAGAAGAGGAGAGTGGAATTCCATGTGTAGCGGTGAAATGCGTAGATATATGGAGGAACACCAGTGGCGAAGGCGACTCTCTGGTCTGTAACTGACGCTGAGGCTCGAAAGCGTGGGGAGCAAACAGGATTAGATACCCTGGTAGTCCACGCCGTAAACGATGAGTGCTAAGTGTTGGAGGGTTTCCGCCCTTCAGTGCTGCAGCTAACGCATTAAGCACTCCGCCTGGGGAGTACGACCGCAAGGTTGAAACTCAAAGGAATTGACGGGGGCCCGCACAAGCGGTGGAGCATGTGGTTTAATTCGAAGCAACGCGAAGAACCTTACCAGGTCTTGACATCCTTTGACTACTCTAGAGATAGAGCTTCCCCTTCGGGGGCAAAGTGACAGGTGGTGCATGGTTGTCGTCAGCTCGTGTCGTGAGATGTTGGGTTAAGTCCCGCAACGAGCGCAACCCTTATTGTTAGTTGCCATCATTTAGTTGGGCACTCTAGCAAGACTGCCGGTGACAAACCGGAGGAAGGTGGGGATGACGTCAAATCATCATGCCCCTTATGACCTGGGCTACACACGTGCTACAATGGGAAGTACAACGAGTCGCGAAGTCGCGAGGCTAAGCTAATCTCTTAAAGCTTCTCTCAGTTCGGATTGTAGGCTGCAACTCGCCTACATGAAGCCGGAATCGCTAGTAATCGCGGATCAGCACGCCGCGGTGAATACGTTCCCGGGCCTTGTACACACCGCCCGTCACACCACGAAAGTTTGTAACACCCGAAGTCGGTGAGGTAACCTTTTTGGAGCCAGCCGCCTAAGGTGGGATAGATGATTGGGGTGAAGTCGTAACAAGGTAGCCGTATCGGAAGGTGCGGCTGGATCACCTCCTTTCTAAGGAATATTACGGAGACTACACACGTTTGTCATCATTACTTTGTTCAGTTTTGAGAGGTTTACTCTCAAAACACTTTGTTCATTGAAAACTGGATATTTGAAGTAAGATCAAAACAAACCGAGAACACCGCGTTGAATGAGTTTTTTAATAAGTTCAATTGCTTATTTTTCTTGACTAGTTTCTATCGCTAGAAATGATGTCAAAACCCAACCGTAAGGTTGATAAGGTTAAGTGAATAAGGGCGCACGGTGGATGCCTTGGCACTAGGAGCCGATGAAGGACGGGACTAACACCGATATGCTTTGGGGAGCTGTACGTAAGCTATGATCCAGAGATTTCCGAATGGGGGAACCCAGCATCTTTTATAGGATGTTACAAATATGTGAATACATAGCATATTTGAGGTAGACGCAGAGAACTGAAACATCTAAGTACCTGCAGGAAGAGAAAGAAAATTCGATTCCCTGAGTAGCGGCGAGCGAAACGGGAAAAGCCCAAACCAACAAGCTTGCTTGTTGGGGTTGTAGGACTCCGATATGGTAGTTTTTTCAGATAATCGAATGACTTGGAAAAGTCAGTCAAAGAGGGTAAAAACCCCGTAGATGAAATTTGGAAGACACCTAGGAGGATCCTGAGTACGGCGGAACACGAGGAATTCCGTCGGAATCCGGGAGGACCATCTCCCAAGGCTAAATACTCCCTAGTGACCGATAGTGAACCAGTACCGTGAGGGAAAGGTGAAAAGCACCCCGGAAGGGGAGTGAAATAGAACCTGAAACCGTGTGCCTACAACAAGTCAAAGCCCGTTAATGGGTGATGGCGTGCCTTTTGTAGAATGAACCGGCGAGTTACGATTGCATGCGAGGTTAAGTCGAAGAGACGGAGCCGTAGCGAAAGCGAGTCTGAATAGGGCGTTTGAGTATGTAGTTGTAGACCCGAAACCATGTGATCTACCCATGTCCAGGTTGAAGGTGCGGTAAAACGCACTGGAGGACCGAACCCACGTACGTTGAAAAGTGCGGGGATGAGGTGTGGGTAGCGGAGAAATTCCAAACGAACTTGGAGATAGCTGGTTCTCTCCGAAATAGCTTTAGGGCTAGCCTCGGAATTGAGAATGATGGAGGTAGAGCACTGTTTGGACTAGGGGCCCATCTCGGGTTACCGAATTCAGATAAACTCCGAATGCCATTCATTCATATCCGGGAGTCAGACTGTGAGTGATAAGATCCATAGTCGAAAGGGAAACAGCCCAGACCACCAGCTAAGGTCCCAAAATATATGTTAAGTGGAAAAGGATGTGGGGTTGCACAGACAACTAGGATGTTGGCTCAGAAGCAGCCACCATTTAAAGAGTGCGTAATAGCTCACTAGTCGAGTGACCCTGCGCCGAAAATGTACCGGGGCTAAACATATTACCGAAGCTGTGGATAACACCTATGGTGTTATGGTAGGAGAGCGTTCTAAGGGCGTTGAAGGTAGATCGTGAGGACTGCTGGAGCGCTTAGAAGTGAGAATGCCGGTATGAGTAGCGAAAGACAGGTGAGAATCCTGTCCACCGAATGACTAAGGTTTCCTGGGGAAGGCTCGTCCGCCCAGGGTTAGTCGGGACCTAAGCCGAGGCCGAAAGGCGTAGGCGATGGATAACAGGTTGATATTCCTGTACCCGTTGTTTTTGTTTGAACAATGGAGGGACGCAGGAGGCTAAGGAATGCAGACGATTGGAAATGTCTGTCCAAGCAGTAAGTCTTAGGTTGAGTCAAATGCTTAATCTTTTAAGGACAAGCTGTGATGGGGAGGGAAATAATAGTACCGAAGTTCCTGATGTCACACTGCCAAGAAAAGCTTCTAGTGAGAAAACAACGGCCCGTACCGCAAACCGACACAGGTAGTCGAGGAGAGAATCCTAAGGTGAGCGAGAGAACTCTCGTTAAGGAACTCGGCAAAATGACCCCGTAACTTCGGGAGAAGGGGTGCTGATCGTCAGATCAGCCGCAGTGAATAGGCCCAAGCGACTGTTTATCAAAAACACAGGTCTCTGCAAAATCGTAAGATGAAGTATAGGGGCTGACGCCTGCCCGGTGCTGGAAGGTTAAGAGGAGTGCTTAGCGTAAGCGAAGGTACGAATTGAAGCCCCAGTAAACGGCGGCCGTAACTATAACGGTCCTAAGGTAGCGAAATTCCTTGTCGGGTAAGTTCCGACCCGCACGAAAGGCGTAACGATTTGGGCACTGTCTCAACGAGAGACTCGGTGAAATTTTAGTACCTGTGAAGATGCAGGTTACCCGCGACAGGACGGAAAGACCCCATGGAGCTTTACTGTAGTTTGATATTGAGTGTCTGTACCGCATGTACAGGATAGGTAGGAGCCGTAGAAATCGGAACGCTAGTTTCGATGGAGGCGCTGGTGGGATACTACCCCTGCGTTATGGCCACTCTAACCCGCACCACTAATCGTGGTGGGAGACAGTGTCAGATGGGCAGTTTGACTGGGGCGGTCGCCTCCTAAAAGGTAACGGAGGCGCCCAAAGGTTCCCTCAGAATGGTTGGAAATCATTCGAAGAGTGTAAAGGCAGAAGGGAGCTTGACTGCGAGACCAACAAGTCGAGCAGGGACGAAAGTCGGGCTTAGTGATCCGGTGGTTCCGCATGGAAGGGCCATCGCTCAACGGATAAAAGCTACCCTGGGGATAACAGGCTTATCTCCCCCAAGAGTCCACATCGACGGGGAGGTTTGGCACCTCGATGTCGGCTCGTCGCATCCTGGGGCTGTAGTCGGTCCCAAGGGTTGGGCTGTTCGCCCATTAAAGCGGCACGCGAGCTGGGTTCAGAACGTCGTGAGACAGTTCGGTCCCTATCCGTCGCGGGCGTTGGAAATTTGAGAGGAGCTGTCCTTAGTACGAGAGGACCGGGATGGACTTACCGCTGGTGTACCAGTTGTTCTGCCAAGGGCATTGCTGGGTAGCTATGTAGGGAAGGGATAAACGCTGAAAGCATCTAAGTGTGAAGCCCACCTCAAGATGAGATTTCCCATTTCTTTAAGAAAGTAAGATCCCTGAGAGATGATCAGGTAGATAGGTCAGAAGTGGAAGTACAGTGATGTATGGAGCGGACTGATACTAATCGATCGAGGACTTAACCAAGAATGGTAAAAGAAAAAACTCGGTAGAGTTGAGATTACTTCAAATCCAGTTTTGAGTGAGCAAAAGCAAACTCAATAAGATAACACCACAGTGTGGTGGCGATAGCGAGAAGGATACACCTGTAACCATGCCGAACACAGAAGTTAAGCTTCTTAGCGCCGATTGTAGTGAGGGGTTGCCCCTTGTGAGAGTAGGACGTCGCCACGCAACGGTAAAAAACAGATGAATGATTAAACTCATCTGTTTTTTTGTATTCTTTTTACTATTCAGCAAGAAGCTTTTCGATATCATCAATCATCTTTTCAGGAGAAGTCTGTGGTGCAAAGCGTTTGATGACAGCTCCATCTTTATCAATTAAAAATTTGGTGAAATTCCATTTAATTGCGTTAGTCATTGTACCAGGTGCATTTTCCTTCAAATAGGCGAATAAAGGATCAGTAGCTGCTCCATTTAATTCGACTAATTGATGCATTGGAAATGAAACACCATAAGTAGTTCGACAAGCTTGCGCCGCTTCTTCAGCAGAATCCAGTTCTTGTTTAAATTGGTTGGAAGGAAAGCCTAAAACGACTAATCCTTTTTCTTTATAGGTAGTGTAAAGTTGTTCAAGCTGCTCAAATTGTGGAGCAAGTCCACATTTGGTTGCAGTATTAACGATAATCATTGGATGATTCCGGTAGTCGTTTAGAGAGTAAGTAGTTCCATTTTCCAAAGTTGCATCAAAATCATAAACTGTCATAAAAATTCTCCTTTACTAATTGAGTAAGTACACACTTATTATAGAACAAAAAAACTGAGAAGCTTGTTTAAAAGCTCTCAGTTTTTTTAGTTAAATTATGCAAAGACGTCAGACCATTCATCTCGTTTTGCTAAGAATTCACGTGCTAGTGCTTGCGCACCCTCTAAAGTGTGACTTGCAGCCCAACCACATTGCGTTTCATTGCTTGCGGGTACTTCAGTAGCTTCAAGAACGTCCTTCATTGTTTTTTCTAAAACATCTAGTACATCGTCATAACTTTCATGATTCAGCACAGTTAGGTAAAAACCTGTTTGGCAGCCCATCGGCGACCAATCCACAATGTAGTCAGCATGATTACGAATTAGTTCAGCTGTTAAATGTTCAAGTGAATGTAAGCTTGGCATCTCCATATGCTCTTTGTTTGGTTGTTTGAAGCGGACATCATATTTAATGATCATGTCACCATTTTCACCAGTTTTGCGATCAGCAACACGGATATAAGGTGCTTTTACTTTTGTGTGGTCTAGATTGAAACTTTCAACATTCATTTTCATGTAAGTTACCTCGATTCATTTTTTGTTCAGTAGTGATAGCTAAATTCTAACATTTATTTAGAATAAGTTATAGGTACATCTTTGATTTTTAACCTTATTTCTATAAATGAAGAAATTTATTTAGTACTTTCCATTTTATCTAAGGCTTGGGTTAAGTCTGCTAATAAATCATCTATATGTTCGATACCTACAGAAAGACGAATCAACCCATCTTTGATTCCTGCTTTTTCACGTTTATCTTTTGGAATAGAAGCATGAGTCATAATCGAAGGAACCTCAACTAGACTTTCTACGCCACCTAAGCTTTCTGCTAGAATAAATAATTTTAATGATTCAACAAAAGGTACTGCTTTTGCATCTTCTTTTAAGTCAAAAGAGACCATACCACTAAAACCACTCATTTGTGTTTTTGCAATCTGATAGTTTGGATGACTTGTTAGTCCAGGATAATAAACAGTTTCAACAGCTGGATGATTCTCAAGAAAAGTTGCTACTGCTAAAGCATTTTTTTGATGTGCTTCCATTCGCACACTTAGCGTTTTGATCCCACGTTGGATTAGCCAACTATCCTGAGGGCCTAAGACTGCACCCATCGCATTTTGTAAAAAGCCAATTTTTTCCGCTAAGTCTGCTTTATTAGTGGTGACTAAACCAGCAACAACATCACTGTGTCCACCAAGATATTTCGTACCACTGTGAACAATGATATCTGCGCCAAGTGCCAATGGCTGTTGGAAATAAGGTGTCGCAAATGTATTGTCAACGATTGTTAATAGATTATGTTTTTTTGCGATGGCAAGACTAGTTTTTAGATCAGTAATTTTAAGGAGTGGATTACTTGGTGTTTCAAGATAAAGTGCCTTTGTGTTTGGTTGAATCGCTTGCTCAATTTGTTTAAGATCACTCGTATCAATAATTGTGTATTCTAAACCGATTTTAGAAAATACTTTATCAACTAATCGAAAAGTTCCGCCATAAACATCATCACCGAGTAAGATATGGTCACCAGGTTCAAACAGTGATAAAACTGTATGGATTCCTGCCAATCCTGACGAGAAAGCAAAGCCTTGGATTCCACCTTCAAGGTCTGCAATTAGTTCTTCTAATGCAAATCGGGTTGGATTACCTGAACGAGAATACTCGTATTTTTTTGGTTGACCAACACCGTTTTGCCGGTAAGTTGAGGTTTGATAAATTGGAACACTAACAGCACCCGTTGTTGGATCTTCACTAATACCACCATGAATTAATTTTGTTTGAATATGCATTTTTATTCCTCCTATAAATAAATATTTTTTGACAGATAACGATCACTTGCATCAGGGAAGATGGTTACGATTGTGCTTCCTGCAGGCAATTGTTGCACTTCTTTGAGGGATGCTGCAAAAGCGGCACCACTTGAACTACCAACTAATAATCCTTGATTTTTAGCTAAAGCACGCGTGTAATAGAATCCTTCCTCATCTGAGATAGTTTCAAAACGAGTAATAGGCAAAGACTCAATAAACGGAGGAATAAATTCTACACCAATTCCTTCAATTTCATGAGAAGCTGCTTTGCCACCATTCAAAATAGAGCCTTCGGGTTCAACACCAATTAGTCGAATATCACTTATCTGTTCTTTAAGATAACTTGCTGTGCCAGAAAAAGTTCCGCCACTACCAATTCCAGCCACGAAACTATCTATTTTTCCTGCCAGTTCGTCAATCAACTCTGGTCCAAGTGTGTGATAATAAGTTGCTGGATTGTCAGGATTTTCAAATTGTTTTGGGAGATAAACATTTTCTAATTTGGCTGCTAACTCCTGACTTTTTTTGATAGCACCGACCATTCCAAGTGAAGTAGGGGTATGAATGATTTCTGCACCTAGTGCCTTCATAAGTTGTTGTTTTTCAATACTAAACTTTTCTGGTACTACAAAAATAGTTTTTAAATGGTAGTTTAAAGCAGCTAAGGCTAAACCAATTCCGGTATTGCCAGCGGTTGGCTCAATGATCGTTGTGTCTTGGTTGATCTTGCCAGTTTTCAAACCTTGTTCAATCAAATAAAAACCAAGTCGATCTTTAACGCTACCTCCAGGATTCAAATATTCAAGTTTCGCATAGATTTTTGAATCTTTTGGTATTTCATAAGCATCATGCGTAAACTCAAATAAAGGTGTCTTGCCAATATAATCATGAATCGTTGTTAATATCATAGCTTCCTCCTAAAAATTCGATAAAAAAAAGGAGCTGACTATTAAATCAGCTCCTAGATACCATAAATTATTCGTGCTTTTCCAGAGAGTACACGTAAATTATGAAGGGCAATTAATAGACACGGCAAATAGTATGCTGCTTTTTTGCACCATACAACAACAAGTAATCAATTGATTGAAGTTACTTTGTGTGTTCATCATGTCTGTTCCTCCAGTAATATTTTTATCAAAAATAGCATGAAAAAATGTCAGAGTCAAAGTATTCGGTGATTTTTAGTGATAGGAATAATTGGATAGAGTGCATGATAAAGTGAATCACAGAATCAAATGAAGAAGTGTTGCTAGATAAAAATGAAGATTTGCTAGTCTTATCCACTGTTGTTTGATACAATAAAAAAGATGATGATAAACAAAAAAGGAGCAATTTAAATGATTTCAGCAAGCGATTTAAAAGCCGGTATGACATTTGTACAAGATGGAAAATTAATTAAAGTTTTAGACGCAAGTCACCACAAACCTGGTAAAGGAAATACAGTTATGCGTATGAAACTAAAAGATGTTCGTTCTGGTGCAACATATGATACAACTTTCCGCCCAGAAGAAAAATTTGAAAAAGCACACATTGATACAAAAGCTGTTCAATACTTGTATACAATGGATGACACAGCGTTCTTCATGGATCTAGAAACATATGAACAATATGAGATTCCTGTTGAAACAGTTGAAGAAGAAATGAAATACATCCTAGAAAATATGGAAGTAAAAATTCAATTTTTCGGCAGCGAAGTAATCGGTGTGCAATTACCAACAACTGTTGTTTTACGTGTTGTTGAAACACAACCTTCAATCAAAGGTGCAACAGTAACTGGTTCAGGTAAACCAGCAACAATGGAAACTGGCTTAGTTGTCAACGTTCCTGACTTTGTTGAAGTAGATGAGTTATTAGAAATCAATACAACTGAAGGTTCTTATATCAAACGTGCCTCAAAATAATGAAATAAAAAAGTGCCGCAAAGATCTGTTCAGGTCTTTGCGGCACTTTTTTATAAGGAGAAAATCATTTTCAAGCTTAAATGATTAGTAAGTGACAGTGGTATCTTCATTGGTAATTAGTTGAATGACATGCGCTAAAAATTTTTCGGGATCTTCTCCTACTAATTTTTCCTCACGTTTCCCATCAAGTAAATGATACATTTTTTGGGCATCTTGTAAGAGATAGTAGTCATTTTCACCTTCAATATGAAATGCTTGAAGATCGTTTGGAAATTCAATATGGATGTCAATTACGCTAATTCCACCCAAACGATTGGTTAAATAATCTTCTATTTCTTTTGCTGTTACAGTTTTCATATTTCTCGCCTCTTTGCTTTAATAATTTTATTATATACCTATCAAAAAAGAGTGGGGTAAAAAACGTCTTGCTGAAGCTGAGGCATAATGATCAACTAAGTCTATTTGTTATGCTAAACTATGAAACAGTACGAAGAAGAAAGGACGTAATCGTGATGAAGACATTAGTAATTGTCAGCCATCCCAATCTTCAAGAATCATTGAATCAACAATTTTTTAAAGAGGCATCTCAATCGCTTTCGATTACATGGCATCATTTAGAATCTGTCTATCCAGCCGGAGAAATCAACCAAAATGACGAATTAGCGTTGTTAGCAACGCACGAGCGAATCATTTTCCAATTTCCTCTTTATTGGTATAGCGCACCTGCACATTTAAAAATATGGCAAGACACAGTGTTGGCTAAAGCAAGTAAAGTGCTAAAAGGAAAAGATTTTGGTGTTGTAGTAACGACTGGCGTTGCAGAAAAAGAATATCAAGCAGGCGGAAAAGAAGAGTTCACGCTGTCTGAATTTTTGCGACCATATCAACGAATTGCACACAAATTTCAAATGAATTATTTGCCTCCATTCGTATTAGCACAATTTATGTATCAGACTTCAGAGATACGATTTGAACGCTTAATTGCTTATCAGCAATATCTTTCTTTAACTGGAAAACCAAGTCTTGTTCAGCGAATCAACTGGTTTCTTGAACAAATAGAAAAAAATACGCATTTTTCAGAACCGCAAAAATCCTATCTCCTAGATGGCTTAAAAGAACAACAGGAGATGATCGAAGACTTGACCTTCACACTGGGTGAATTAAAGGAGGAAAATGAATGAGTAGTGAGTGGTTACAGCAACAAATTGACGAGCTGAATGAAAAAAATGTTCATTATGAGGATGCTGCTTTGTTATTTGAATTGAAAAAATTAGTCAAAGAAAGCGACGAGCGCATCGCTCAACTGCAGGGAGAAATTGATGGAAAATCATGGAATCATCGTGAGTGGTAAAAAGGATTAGAAAATTTTAAGAAAAAAATGTGCATAACTATTGTTATTTGTTACAATGAGGATAAGGCATAACACTATTTTTAACATAAATTATTGGTGGTGAACTTATTGAAAAACAAAAATGAACGAGATGAAAATGTTCGGATGTCTAGAAGGCGTCAGCAAAAGCAACGAATGCAAAAAAGATTGTTGATTATTGGTGCCTGTTTGGTAGCAGTCTTGGTGATTGGCGGCTCAGTCTGGGGATTGACGCAGTTCGGAAAATCAACTTCTAGTGCCAAAGAAACACCTGAAACAACTGTTTCTTCAACGCAAAAAAATGAAAAAAAAGCGAAGAAAAAACAAAGTAAAAAAGCGACAAAAACAACCGATAGTTCAACAAAATCATCAACAGAAACGAGTAGCACAGATAAAGAGTCAGCAGATGAACTACAAACGATTTTGACGACTTACTCAGAGAAGTTGACTGAACAAACACCAATATTGATTGATGAATATCAAACAGAAATTCAATCAAATCAAAATGGGGTTGCAGGATTATCTTCGATTGCTAATCAGAAAGCATTAGCACTACAAGCAATTTCAAATGAAGGAATCAGCAAATTAAAAGCTGCACATCAAGCAGATAGTTCCTCAACTGTCGATATTAATTCTTTGGTTGACCAGCTATCAAGTAAATACACAACTGAAGTAGCAAAAATATCAGATATTTATTTACGAACGAGTAGTGCGCTGCAAGCTGAAGAAGCAAACAAACAGGAAACAAGTAGTTCAACCTCAGAAGAAACAATGACTTCAACTACCGAACAAACGGCTGAAACAACAAGTAATCAAATGACTGATACGTCAGAAACTACAACGAATCAATCTGCAACAACTGTTGTATTAGCTGGTGAAGGCCCCAATCAAGTTGCACAACGTACAGGTGTACCAGTCGAAACAATCTTAGCATTGAATGGAATGACGATGGATGATTATTTCTTAACGCCTGGTGCTGTACTTCAATTGCAATAAGCAATAAAAAACTGCGAGATGTTACTAACTCTAGAAAGGTCCCCTTTCCAAGAGTAGAACAGACTCGCAGTTTTTTTGTTGTTTAAGCTTTCTTCAAGCGTTTTTCGCGAAGAAAGTAATGAATCGTCATTAAAAACAAGAAGGCTAACCCAATAAGCAAGGAAATTCTTGTTTCAGGGTTAATAAACATGAAACAAAGAATAATAGCTAAAAATGCTAAAGTTAAATAATTGGTGTAAGGGGATAATGGCATTTTGAATGGATGTTTTGTCATTTGTTCAGCGTGGATTTTACGGAATTTGATTTCACTGATTAAAATGACAATCCAAGGAATCATTCCTGGTAAAATACTTGAACTATAAACAAAGACAAAAATATTTTCAGAGTGAGTAACAAACATTGGTAGCAAATAATTGATGACCAAACCAATCAAGATACCTCCTGAAATGGCAACAACTGGATAAAATGGAACACCATGACGAGATAGTTTTAAGAAACGCTTCGACATTTTTCCATTAACTGCCAATGTGTAAATCATGCGACTGGCGCTGAAAATACCAGAGTTACAGCCAGATAAGGCAGCAGTGATTACCACAAAGTTAATCAATCCAGCGGCAAAAGTAATCCCAATTTTCGCGAATGTTTGAACAAATGGGGACCCGATTTCACCAAGCTGATTCCATGGATAAATACTTACGATAATAAAAATAGCACCAATATAAAAAATAAGAATGCGTCCAATGGTAGATTGAACAGCTTCAACGATTGTTTTTTGTGGATTTTTTGCTTCACCAGCAGTCATCCCGATTAACTCAATTCCTTGATAAGAAGCTATCACGATGGATAAAGCAAAAAAGAAACCTTTCACGCCACCGGTAAAGAAGCCACCATTTTTCCAAAGATTTGAAATACCAATAGGTTGACCATGATTGCCAAAGCCAAAGAAGATAACGCCTAAACCAGCCACAATCATCAAAATGATCGTTACGACTTTGATCATCGAAAACCAAAATTCTAATTCACCGAAGGCTTTTACTGAAAACAAGTTAGCTAACATCAAGAAAAGTATCACAGCGATACCAGGAATGATGGTTGGCAAATTTGGCCACCAATAATTCATATACTCGCCAACGGCAATGACTTCACTAATTCCAACTACGACATACTGAAAGATATTGCTCCAAGCAGTTAAGTAACCAGCAACTGGATGGATGTAATCACTCGCGTAATTAGCAAATGAACCTGTAGAAGGGTCAACGTAAAGCATCTCGCCTAATGCACGCATAATCAAGTATAAAAACAAGCCAGCAACAGCATAGGCAATCATTACAGAGGGACCAGTCCAGCGAATGGTTGAAGAGGCACCCATAAACAATCCAACGCCAATTGTTCCTCCCAACGCGATCATTCGAATATGACGTGCGCTAAGACTTCGATTTAATTTTCCTTCTTCCATACAAAAACTCCTTTCATAATTTAGAGAATAAGCCAACACATTTGATTAAATTTATCAGTCAAAAAAATAAATTATTGATAAATAAAAACAGTTATTAAATTAATCTCTTGATGTGATTTTACAGAAAGGATTCAAAAAACGCGAGAAGAAATTTAATTTAATTGCAAAGTTTTTTGTTGAAAATGTTTTCTTAATGAGTTAAACTATCTTTAAATAAAAAGTTAGGTAAACCTAAAAAGGAGTGCTTAGGATGGCGAAACCAACAATCAGCGTAGAGAATCTTTCCGTTGCGTACCAAGGAAAGATCGCTTTAAAAAATATATCTTTAACGATTCAATCAGAAAAAATGACAGGAATTATTGGACCGAATGGTGCGGGGAAATCAACTTTTATGAAATCTTTGTTAGAATTAATTCCCAAATCTTCTGGTACGGTGACGTTTTCAGGTCAATCTGTAAAAGAGGTTCGGAAAAAAATTGCTTACGTTGAACAACGAAGTGCAATGGATCTATCTTTTCCAATTGATGTTTTTGGTGTGGTATTACTTGGAACGTATCCTTCGCTAAGGATTGGAAAAAGACCAGGAAAACTGGAGAAAGAACGAGCAGCACAGGCGCTAGTCAAAGTCGGAATGGAAAAATTTGCTAATCGACAAATCAGTGAACTATCTGGTGGTCAATTACAACGAGTGTTTATTGCACGGGCATTGACACAGGGTGCGGAATGGATCTTTTTAGATGAACCCTTTGTGGGAATCGATGCTGTTAGTGAGAAAAAGATTTTTTCGATTTTACAAGAATTGCGTGCAGAAGGCAAAACAATTTTGATTGTTCATCATGATTTGCATAAAGTAACTGAATACTTTGATGAAGTAATTTTATTAAATCGTGAGCTGATTGCATCTGGGACGGTTCAAGAAACTTTTACTTCAAATAATCTGCAGTTAGCTTATGGTGAAGTAATTGGCCAGTTGGTAAAGGGGGAACAAGCATGATTCAGTCATTTGTTGAGGGGGTATTCAATTATCAATTTTTACAATATGCATTGATTACATCTATTTTAGTCGGATTAGCTTCAGGAGTGATCGGTTCATTTATTATTTTACGCGGAATGTCTCTGATGGGGGATGCAATTTCTCATGCAGTTTTACCCGGAGTGGCAATTTCTTATATGTTTGGGTTTAGTTATATTTTGGGCGCAACTGCTTTTGGTGTGCTGACTGCTGCATTGATTGGTTTTGTCACACAAAAGAGTCGCTTAAAAAATGATACGGCAATCGGGATTGTTTTTAGTTCATTTTTTGCATTAGGAATCATTCTTATCTCTTTTGCTCAAAGTGCAACTGATCTTTATCATATTCTATTTGGTAATGTTCTAGCTGTTCGTGAGAGTGATTTATATCTCACGGCAATCGTTAGTGCTGTTGTCTTATTATTTATTTTCATTTTTTATAAGGAATTGAAAATTACTTCTTTTGATCCAATGATGGCAAAAGCCTATGGGTTAAACACAACATTTATTCATTACGCATTGATGTTTTTCTTAACTTTAGTTGCTGTAGTGAGTCTCCAAACAGTTGGAACAATCTTGGTGATTGCCATGTTGATTACACCAGCTGCAACAGCGTACTTGTTAACGAATCGTTTATCTATAATGATTGCTTTATCTGCGAGTTTTGGTGTGTTGAGCGCAATCGTGGGTGTATTTTTCAGTTACAGTTATAACTTACCTTCAGGGGCAACGATCGTGTTGGCATCAGCTGTGTTTTTTGCCCTAGCATTTTTATTTTCACCAACAAAAGGCATTTTGTTTCAAAGAAAGGAGCAAACAAATGAAGAAATCTAAATTACTAATCTTGTTATTCGCACTAGGAATTTTCCTAGTAGGTTGCTCAGCAAAGAGCGAGAAATCAGAACAAACGAAAGATGGAAAACTAACTGTTGTTGCGACAAATTCAATTCTGGCAGACATGGCAAAAGAAGTTGGAAAAGACAAGGTAACGATTCATAGTATCGTGCCCGTGGGAACTGATCCACATGAGTATGAAGTTTTACCAGAAGACATCAAAAAAGCTAGTGATGCAAAAGTTATCTTGTATAATGGACTGAATTTGGAAACAGGGAATGGTTGGTTCAATAATTTGATGGAAACTGCTAAAAAAGTCGAAGATGAAGATTATTTTGCCGTTAGTCGTGAAGTAGAGCCACTTTATTTAACAAGTGCTGGTCAAGAAACACAGGCAGACCCGCATGCATGGCTGGATGTGTCTAATGGAATCAAATATGTTGAAGAAATCACTCGAATTTTGAGCGAAAAAGATCCTGAGAATAAAGAAGTTTATGAAAAAAACAGTCAAGAATACCGTAAAAAACTTGAATCATTGGATCAACAAGCAAAAGAGTCATTTGCTACGATCAGTGAGGAGAAAAAGTTACTAGTCACCAGTGAAGGTGCATTTAAATATTTTTCAAAAGCGTATCAATTACCAGCCGCTTACATTTGGGAAATCAATACAGAAAGTCAAGGAACACCCGATCAAATGTCTGCAATTATTGACCAAGTCAAAGCGTCAAAAGTCCCTGGTTTGTTTGTAGAGTCGAGTGTCGATCCTCGGAGCATGGAACGTGTATCGAAAGAAACCGGTGTTCCTATCGCTGAAAAGTTATTTACAGATTCAGTAGCCAAATCAGGTGAAACAGGTGATTCTTACTATGGAATGATGAAATGGAATATTGAAGCAATTCATGATGGGTTATCAAAATAAATTCATTATCCAAAAGGTTGAACTAAAACATTCTTTTGTTTTAGTTC
Source organism: Enterococcus sp. DIV0174 (assembly GCF_050529065.1). Classification (NCBI taxonomy): domain Bacteria; kingdom Bacillati; phylum Bacillota; class Bacilli; order Lactobacillales; family Enterococcaceae; genus Enterococcus; species Enterococcus sp. DIV0174. The sequence continues at coordinate 404,291 of NZ_CP172881.1, forward strand.
AACCTTTTTCTGTTTTCGTATATGGATAGCAAAAGGAAGTATCAATGATAGATAGTTATTCGAAAAAAGAAAAAACATCTTCGAAAAGTTCTTTTTTAATTCAATGAGCTAGTTACTTTGGATCATAATTTTTTTTCGCGTTTTTTTAGTGTAATAATGTTTTTTTCTTTCGATTTCCGTTATAGTTAAGGGTAAGAAGGAGAGGTGTAGCTATGAATTTCACACGTAAAGATAAGCATCAAATTAAAGAAGACGTCTTTCGTTTGCTTGACCAACAAGAAGCAACTAAAAAAGACCAAGACCTTCAATTTCTTGAAACCGAGATGGCAAAATTATTCATAGCGAATGCAACAGATGACGCAGTTGAACCAGAACGTTACATTGGAAAGTGGATTTTTGATGAGTTTCAGCCACTAGATGAAACGGCCGGAATTGGTTACTTTGTTTTCATTTCTGCAGTTGGATTTATACCAGGAGTCTTAGTCAAGCAAAATCAAGAAGTTCAAACGAAAGCTTGGCCAGCACTTTTTTCTGTCATTGGTACTGAAAATGTTATTCAGAAAATCCAAGCAGCGTATTATAAGAGTTCATTTATTGCACACAGTAAGTTAATGAATAGCTATTATAACCAGTTGATGTTAGTAGCACGACCAGGAAAAATACCACAAACATTTACTTATACGCAACAAAAAAACTTACATGAAGATGTGTTATACTCTCGAGATTTATCAGAACTTCCTCAAACAGAGCAAGTACGTTTACATCAATTGTTGAATACAAAACCAGTCTCTTGGAACTTCTTCCAAGCATTGGATGACAAAAAAAAGCTAATCTCAACGAATTATTGGGAAGTTTTTGTTACTCGTAATCGTTGGCTAAAGGAAAAGAAAGTCGCTGATCAACAAATTGAGTTCGTCCAATTAAAAAAAGAAAAATTATATTATGGATTATATAGTCGGTAATCTTGCTACCAATAATCTATTACTTAATCAATAATCTATTACTTAATATAGAAGAAAAATGAAATAAGCGAGGAAATTTATGACTTTAAAGGAAGAAATCATTCGCGAAAGTAAACGCTTGGGTATTGATAAAATCGGGTTCACGACTGCGGAGCCTTTTGATCACTTGAGAGAATCACTGGAAGAACAAAAAGCCGCAGGGCATACTTCTGGTTTTGAGCATCCAGTAATTGAAGAACGACTTTATCCAGAAAAAACATTTGATCAACCTCAATCTATTATTTCAATTGCATTGGCATATCCCACAAAAATTCATGAGGAAATCCCAAAAGATGAAAAAAGAGGGCAATTTGCCCGCGCTTCTTGGGGAATCGATTATCATGATATTCTGCGAGATCGTTTAAATCGTTTGATTGAATTTATTACAACACGCGGAAAACAGTGGCAAGCAGAGGAAGAGTGGCGCTTTGCTCCACAAGTAGACACAGGAGAGTTGATTGATGTAGCAGTCGCACAGCGAGCTGGCTTAGGTTTTATTGGACGCAATGGTCTGCTGATTACGGAAGAGTTTGGTTCTTTTGTTTATTTAGGTGAAATTGTTACAAATATTGTTTTTGAACCGGATGAACCAGGTGTGTTTGGTTGTGGGGATTGTACTCGTTGTATCGACGGCTGTCCGACGAAAGCGCTGCTTGGAGATGGGCGAATGAATGCCCAAAGATGCTTGTCTTATCAGACCCAGACAAAAGGGTTGATGCCAGAAGAGTATCGAAAAAAGATGCGTAATGTCATTTATGGTTGTGATATCTGTCAGCTAGTTTGCCCATATAATAAAGGGAAAGATTTTCATTTCCATGAAGAGATGGAGCCAAAAGTTGATGAAGTATACCCTAAACTAAAACCAATGCTTTCTATTTCTAATAAAGAATTTAAGCAACAATTTGGTCATCTAGCTGGTTCGTGGCGTGGGAAAAAGCCACTTCAACGAAATGCATTGATTGCCTTAGCAAACCTCGGCGATCGAGACTCATTACCGGAGATTGCTGCTTGTCTCAAAGATGTCCGTCCAGTGATTCGTGGAACGGCCGCTTGGGCAATCGGACGTTTGGGTGCGAAAGCTCCAGAAGAATGGTTAACAGTTCTGCAAGACTCATTGGCGAAAGAAACAGATGAAGAAGCGAAGCTAGAATTTGAAAAAGCAATCGAAATTTTACAAACGAAGCAGAGAAAAAAACAGAAATAGCTCAAAAGTGCAAGGATTTGCCTAATTTTTGCTAATTCATTCATTTTTAGTCAGTAATTGTTGTAACAATTACTGACTTTTTTGCTGTTTTTGTTGTTTTTTGACTGAAATTCGTTATTTAAGCAAAAAAAAATGCATTTTTCTTCTAAAATTTTCGTTGTAATGTTACAAAATGTCGAGTTTTTGTGAAAAAACACACGGGTTGATGAAAATGTTTTCTTCTTTGATACCAACGGTTTCTACGACTTTAGTCTGAGAGGGCAGACTAGTGAAATGTTACAAATATTAAAAAAAATGTCATTTTGTCATCAAATGTCATCATTCTTTTACCTATGAAATATTTTCAAATGTTAAAGTTAATGACGTTGAAAGAAACTAAGAGGACATGAGGGAGTTTAATATATGAATTCAATGAAGAAGATCGTTTTAGGAACAACTTTTGCTGCAGGTGCTGCAATGTTTGTGGGAGCTACAGAAGCTCATGCTGACGAAACTTATACAGTCAAATCAGGTGACACTTTATCTACAATTTCACAACAATTTGCAGGTGACAATTCTTTAATTAACACAATTGCAGAAAAAAATTCTATTTCTGATATTAACCGTATCTACGTTGGTGAAGAATTAACTATCCCAACATCAGGCGAAGTTTCAACTAAAGCAGAAGTAAAAACTGAAACCAAACAAGAAACAGCAGCAACTGAACAAGCAACTCAACAATATACATACGTTGCACCAGTTGAAACTGTTGAACCAGTAGTTGCAACACCAGCAGCTCCTGCAGCTTCAACAAGTGATGCAAAAGAATGGATCGCTCAAAGAGAATCAAGCGGTTCTTATACAGCTACTAACGGACGTTACATCGGACGTTACCAATTAGATTCATCATACTTAAATGGTGACTACTCAGCTGCTAACCAAGAACGTGTTGCTGATGAATATGTATCATCACGCTACGGTTCATGGGATGCTGCTAAAGCATTCTGGTTATCAAACGGCTGGTACTAAGTCGAGTAATCAACTGAAACCAAAATAGTTGAAGCCAAGGAAATTACTTTCGAGTGATTTTCTTGGTTTTTTTGTTTTTCAAAAAAATAATTGCTATTCTTGCATATCTAATTGTGTAGAGGAGCGGATGAGGGATGCCGTAAGACAAAAAAATAGTGCTGAGATATAATAGTTATAAAGCGTTTTCTATTTTTGATTTAAAAAAGGAAGGTGAGCGGATGAGTACGATAACGGGATATCCACAAGCAGCAATCAACTCAAAGAGCAGCTTATTTTCGAGTATTCGAGTAATAATTGAAACAGCATTTTATGGAAATAATGTACAAGTGATCGAGCATTTAGCACAAGCATATCAGTTAGCAGCTAGTAGTCCTGGGACGATCGTGACAGATTTAGCTGTCTCTCACACAGAAGAGTTAAAACTTCCAAAAGATAGCAAAGTTTTAGTTTTTAATGATGGTGAAATTGTTGGTCGAACTGCGGCAGCACGTAGGGTAATCGGTGAACCAGAGATTAACCAGGTGAAGTATGAAAAAATTTTACGGGAAGCAATTTATCAAAGTAGAACACGTCAGTTTTATCATGGTGAAGTCATTGTTGGGTTGGACCAGGAATTTTCAGTTAAAGCACATGTGCTGATTCCTGAAGGTTTTGAGAATAATCTATACTCGTATTTATTGAACTTTCAAGCGTTAACAGCAGAAATTGAAAACGAGTATCAGCATTCGCAAACATATCATGAGGGCGACTTGTACATCTTTGCTGATCCAGAATGGCAAAACCCAGCGTTTCCTGATGGCTTGGTATTGATTGATGCTGTGCATAATGTAGCAGCTGTTTTGGGACTACGTTACTTTGGTGAGCTAAAAAAAGCAACGCTGACTCTTGCTTGGGCGCTAGCAAATCGAAATGGTTTCATTGCGTGTCATGGAGGACTGAAGCAATATCAATTTCCATCACATCATTACACGATGGCCGTTTTTGGCTTATCTGGTTCTGGAAAGTCAACGATTACGTTAGCAAAACGCGCAGATGATGTAGTAACTGTGCTGCATGATGATGCGTTTGTCATCTCAAAAACAAAAGGATCAACCACGGCACTTGAGCCAGCCTACTTTGATAAAACACAAGACTATGCTTCAGATGATCCAACAATTGCATCATTTTTAACCTGTCAAAATGTGGGGGTTACGCTGAATGACTCTGGGAAAAAAGTATTGGTGACTGAAGATATTCGTAATGGCAATGGTCGGGCAATCAAATCACGATTTGTTACGCCAAATCGTGTAGATCATTTAGATGATAAAATCGACGCAGTTTTTTGGATTATGAAAGATGATGTTTTTCCACCGGTTGTTAAAATGAATGATCCTATCTTAGCCGCAATTTTCGGTGCAACATTAGCAACAAAACGGTCAAGTGCAGAAAACATTCGAAATCAAGAAGAAGTGGATCAGCTAGTCTTCGTTCCATACGCTAATCCATTTAGAGTATATCCATTAGCTGAAGACTATCAAGCTTTTAAAGAGCTGTTTGAGCAACAAAACACCGATTGCTATATTTTAAATACAGGATTTTTTGACCAAAAAAAAATTACACCTGAAATCACATTGAAAAGTGTAGAGGCTATTGCTAAAAAACAAGTGCAATTTCTGCCACTAGGAAAGTTAACGGAATTGTCTTATTTACCGATAGCTGGATTTTCTGAGCGATTTAATGAGGTAACTTATCAAGAACGTTTGTATCAGCGGTTGAGTTCAAGAAATCAATTTCTGCAAGAACAAGCAGAGCTTTTAGAGGGATACCATGAACTTCCTGCTGAAGCAACGGAATATTTGGAACGATTATTGAAAAAGTTGAAGAAATAAAGAGAGCTTGTGGAAATCAAACAGTCATCTTTTGAGAGCAGACAACATATTGGTTTGCAGTATAGGAGAAAGAGATGATTTTAACAAATTTTTTGGGGTAAATTAATGATTGATTGACCTATCAAGTGAACAAGAAGAACAAAAAAGAGCGAGACAGATGTCCGCTCTTTTTTTAACTCACACTCAACTAACTGACTTCGAGATATAAGTTTTTATTTCTTTTTGATAATTTTTGTCCTGCCAATTTCCCGTGTTTAGGTAGTCCGCTAACAAATACCCGATATAAGGACCTGTTGTTAAACCAGAGGAACCTAGCCCGCTTGCAACTAATAAGGTGGGATCATCTGGAACCGAACCAAAAAATGGTGAAAAATCAGACGTATATGCACGAGTACCCACACGAAAATGATAGTGCCAATCGTTTAGTTGCTCCGGTTTTGCTAAAAATTGTTTCGTGTGAGTAGTAAGCATTTCATAAGCTGTTTTAGTAGGAGCTAAGTCCCAACCACCGTCGTTTTCATGCGTGGCACCAATCAAAATTTTACCAGACATGAATGGAATAAAATCAGCTTCACCATCAAGCATCGCTACAGGCCATTCGCTACTGTGTTGATATGGAGAGTCAAAAACTAATAATTGTCCTTTTTGAGGTCGAATATCAACTGTATAGCCAATTGTTTCCAGCAAAGGTTTTAATGCAGGACCCGGAGTAAGAATGATTCGATCAACTAGTTTTTCACCAAAATCGCCTTGAATCAACCATGTATCACCTTTTGGTTGAAACGAAACGCGATCATTGATAATTGCCACTTGCTGATGGGTTAATCGTTTTGCTAGTTGCGTTAAATAAGCTTTGCCGTCAAGTTTTCCTCCACCACTGATATGAAGTGAAGGTGCTGGTTTAAGCAGTTCAAGTTTAGTGGCCGTTTGAGTTGGTGTTAGTAGTTCGATATCACCGATTTCTGGTGCTTCTTTTTTGCGTTCCTCCGCTAATTCTGCAAGTGAAATTAAGTCTTCTTGAGAACGTAATAAAAGAGTTCCTGAACGATCATAAATGGTTGAATCCAGTTGAAAATCTTGAATCAATTTATCGAAGAAAGCAGCACCATCTTTTGCTAGTTGATACCACTGTTTGTTCCGTCTTTTGGAAAGCCAAGGAGAAATTATTCCTGCACTGGCTTTTGTTGCTTGACCAGTAGCGTCATCGAATAAAGTGACCTCGAATTTTGTTGTATCTAAGTAATTTGCGAGGGTCATACCGATGATTCCACCGCCAATAATGGCAATTTTTTCCATAAAAGAGCCTCCTTTTTCGTTCTCATTCTTACACAAAAAGAAGATGGATGCAAACACCCATCTTCTTTCGTTTAATTTTATTTTTTATTTAAATAGTAAGGCATGAATTGAGCAAAGCTGATAATCAGCAAGACAAGTAAAACACCGAGTGCTGCTTTTGAACCTAAAGTAGTAGCTGCTTCATAATTCAAAGTGGAATGGTCTTGTACAAGGTTGATAATGATTGCTACCAGTGATGTAGCAATCGCACCAGAGAATTGTTGAAGAGTGTTGAATAGCGCATTTCCATCTCCTTGTAACTCTTCGCTTAAGGCGTTCATCCCAGTAGTCATCATATTGCTGTAGGAAAGTCCGATACCAATCATGTAGAAAACATGACAAGCCACTAACCAAATCAAAGAAGCATGACCAATCAATAGAACGAGCGCCAACCAACCAATGAAGGATAAGATCAAACCAACTAAGATTGGTTTTTTAGGTCCATGTTGGTCGAGTAATTTTCCAGAGAATGGAGATAAAATCGCACCGATTGCGGCTCCCGGAAGCATGGACAAACCAGCGATAAAGGCAGTATCTCCCTGAACGATTTGAATGAAATTTGGTAGGACAAATGAAACGCCAAGTAATAGAAATTGATAAATTAAGAAACTAAATAGAAATAATCGGAAGGTTTTGTTAGATAAAATTGATAAGCGAATCAATGGTTGCTCGATTGTTTTCGAACGTTGATAGAATAAAAAGAAACCAATGATTGCGATAATCAAAGCGAGCCAACTAATTAGCTGACCAATCGTGCTCAGGAAGGTTAAAGCACCGCTGAAAAGTAAACATAAACCTAGTACGCTAAGAAAATCTAAGTGGCCACCTTTTTCTACACTTGTTTCTGGGATGGAGAATAGACCAATCACTAATGAAATCAGTAAAACTGGTACAAGGAATAGAAAAATGTGATTCCAAGTAAAAGCGGAGGTCAAAATTCCACCATAAGTTGGTCCAATAGCCGGAGCAATTGCAGTAGTCAATGTTCCGACACCGATCATCGTACCACGGCGATTCATGGGGGCATACGTCAAAATGATATGAAACATCAATGGAAGCGCGATACCAGTCGCAATCCCTTGTAATAGGCGCCCCATTAGGAGAATCATGAAAGTTGGTGAGAAAAAATCAACTAAGATACCAGCAAGAAACAGAAAATTTGAAAATAAAAATAATTTTCGAATACTAAAATTGCGGTTTAAATAGGTTGATAACGGCACGATGATTGAAATCATCAATAAGTAAATCGTTGTTACCCATTGGACTTGAGCCGTTGTCAAATCAAATTGAGTAATCAGCGTTGGAAAAGTTACGTTCATCGCAGTTTCAATCAGAACACCTGCGAAGGACATAATACCAGTTGCAATCACTGCGGGAACAAGTAGTAGTTCTTTTTGTTTTGTCATACATTTCACCTCTTAAAAATTTCGCAAAAAAAGAGAGAAGATTTCTATTAAAAAATAGAAACCGCCTCTCTCTCGACACGCATTTACGTGTTATCTGTACGATTGTTTGCTGGGATTATTTTAGCATAGACTCAAATTTTATGTCAATAAGATTAGTCAAGGATCCTCAAAAAGGTTATGATTGAATGGAGTGTGAAAATGGAAACAAATCAAAAAAATCGTAAATACATAAAGCAAGGGTAGGAGAAAAACAAAATGGATAAAATTGAATGGCGTAAAGCTGAACCAGGCTATCGGGTAACAAAAAAAACGCAGATTTTAGAATTGCCTGAACAAAATTTTTTCACAATTAAAGGTGTAGGAGATCCAAACCAAGAAGATTTCCAACGACGTATTGGGACATTGTATCCAGTGAGTTATGCAATTAAAATGTCACCGAAAAATAATTGGAACATTCCTGGTTATCAACCCTATACTGTCTATCCATTAGAAGGTCAATGGGAATTACAAGAAAAGTATTTGCAGGAAAAAGTGATGCTAAAAGACCATTTTGCTTATCAATTGATGATTAAACAACCTGATTTCGTGACACCAGAGATTGCCCAGCTTGCAATTGAGCGTTCGGCAAAAAAAATTCCCGAAGATTTGCTTACACAATTACAATTCGAGGTGATTGAAGAAGGGGTAGTTGGACAAATTTTACACATTGGTTCTTATGATGAAGAGCAGGAGAGTTTTGAAAAATTAACCGCTTTTCTTGAAGAAGAAGGCTATTATCGAGTATCCAAAGAGCATAAAGAAATCTATCTAAGTGATCCTAGAAGAGTGGCACCAGAAAAACGAAAAACAATTTTACGTGTGCGCATTGCAAAAAAATAGGCGAATCAGAAGTAATTTCTAAAGTAAACACGCAAATGATTGAGTAAGTTTGTTATAATTATGGATGAGAGAGGTGTCCAGGATGAAAAAAAGTCAACGACAGGCATTGATTCGCCAAATAATTACAGAATATCCAATTAGCACGCAAGAAGAGTTGCGTGCACGATTAGAGGAATCGGGTGTTAGTGCAACTCAAGCAACAATTTCTCGTGATATTCGTGAAATGAAAGTGATTAAGGTTCAAGACGAAGAGCAACGTGTTCGTTATTCTCTTTTTAGTCAACCATCCGTTTCGTTAAATGAGCAACGTTTGCGCTCTGCCGTTAAGCGAGAAGTTTTACGAATTGAGACAGTCCAATTTATGGTTGTTGTGTTAACTGAAAAAAATGGAGCAGATGTGGTAACAAACTGGTTGGATGAAGTTGCTTATCCAGAAGTTGCAGCGACAATTGCAGGCTTTGATACATTTATCGTCGTTTGTCGTTCAGAAAGTGAAGCACAAGCATTCGCCGAAAAATTAGAAAGTATGCGCGAATAACGCCAAAGCCAAATAATAAGTAGTAGTAATAGCTAGAACTGTTTTTGACACAAAGATTGTGAGCTTGAATTTTTGGTAGTTATTTGCAGGACTTATTTATGAAAGCGTTCTAAAAGTGGTCTTGAGTGGCTGGAAGATCTATCTGAGTTAGGGCAAGAAAGAAGTCAAAAGGTGGGGAAGTTTGTTCGTTTTCTGGTAATGGAGGAGGAGGAAAAAATGATGACGGGTATGATTATTTTTTTGACTGTGTTGGTGTATGGAGTAAATTTTTTAGTATATATGTATCTTAAAATCAATAAAATTAAGGATTATCTAGAAAAATTAGCTATTTATTTTGGAACAAACATGACGTTGTTATTTACAAGTGGTATTTTTATGTTTTTTGGTAAACTAGTTGAAGATGGCATTTTAGCATTTGAATGAGCAGATTCTTTGAATAAACGTCTCCAATAGGCTTACACTAGAAGTGTAGTAAGAAAGTCGAAAGGAGTAGTACAATGAAAAAATTATACGAAACAGCGATGATTAACCATGGTGGGCGAGAAGGCTCAGTCGAAGCACCAAATGGTTCAATGCACATGAAGATCACACCACCAGGAATCCATGCGGAGGGAACAAATCCTGAACAATTATTTGCAGCGGGATATGCTTCATGTTTTAATGGTGCATTACAGCACATGGTCAAAGAAGCAGGCTTAGATGCTGATTCAACAGTTAAAGCACGCGTTTCACTTTACACATTAGATGATGGTGGCTACCAAATTGGTGTTGTTCTAGAAGCTCATGTGGAAGGTGTTAGTGAAGAAGAAGCACGAAAATTAGTTGATGATGCACATGAATTTTGCCCTTATTCAAAAGCAACTAAGGGAAATATCGAAGTACAAGTAGACCTTGTTTAATAGTATTAATGAAAGAATATTTGAACGTAAGAGCTGACTTAGCTGTCAGTTTTTACGTTTTTTTGTTTTTTAATCGTTCAAACATTTATAATCAATTATAAAGAAACGGAAACCACAGTTGTCATGGGCTGTGGGGTTTGCTATTGTAGATGCAAGAAGAGAAAGTGGGAGGATTAGTCGATGGCAAAAATCATGGTAGTCGAAGACGAAGAAGTCATTCGTCAGCTAATTATGGAAGAGTTAGAAAAGTGGCAATTTGAAACGTTTGGAACAACTGATTTTAATCAAGTTTTTTCGGATTTTGAAGAAGAAGCACCGCAATTAGTTTTATTAGATATCAATCTTCCAGTTTTCGATGGTTATTACTGGTGTCAAAAAATTCGCGAAGTATCAAAAGTACCAATTATTTTTATCTCAAGCCGTAATACGAATATGGATATGATTATGGCAATGAATATGGGAGCAGATGATTTTGTAACCAAACCATTTCAAGTGGACGTGTTGATTGCTAAGATCAACGCGCTATTGCGTCGATCTTACAATTATACGGAACTGTCTAGTGAAATGATGAGTCATAATGGCATCACGTTAAACGTTGATAATGGCAGTATGGAAATTGACGGAGAAATCATTGATCTAAGTAAAAATGAATATCGATTATTATTTATTTTAATGAAGCAACATGGGAAAATTTTAAGTCGTGAAAAGTTATTGCGCGCTTTGTGGGATGATGAACGTTTTGTTGATGACAATACGTTGACCGTGAATATCAATCGCTTGCGAAGAAAAATCGAACAAGCCGGAATCATGGGCTACATTGAAACAAAAGTTGGACAAGGATATATTGTTCCTTAGAAAGGGCGGACAATAGCCAATGAATTTTTTTAGGTATTTAAAAGATCAATGGTCTTTAATTTTAGGCTGGCTTTTTTTCATGATATTGACAGCTTTCGTTATGTGGTTAGCGCCTAATATCGTAGTTGATTGGGAAACGATTGCTTATCTGACTGTTATCCAAAGTGTTTTTTTAGCATTTTATTTATTAGGTGGTTACCTCGGAAAACGTCGCTGGTGGGCACATTTGGCAAACGTGAAAGAACATTCTCCTTTGCAAAGTTACTTAGAGGGCGCTCATACGGAAGAAGAGAAGCTAGTTGAAGAATATATCAATCAACTGATTCGAGAACATCAAGAACTGATGCAGCAAGCAATCAGTAATCAACAGGATCAAAAAGATTACATTGATTCATGGGTGCATGAAATCAAAGTGCCTTTAGCAGCTTCAGAATTGTTGGTGCGTTCGGTTGAATTTGATATTGATGATAAAAAGTATATGTTATTAGAAAATGAGCTGTCAAAAATTGATGAGTATGTTGAGCAAGTGTTATACTACGCACGCTTAGATAGTTTTTCGAGAGATTATTTAATCCAAGAGTATAGCTTGAAAGGAATTATCCAACCTGTGATTCGCAGTCAAGCCAATTATTTTATTCAAAAACAAATCCGTTATGAGATTATTGGCGAGGATGCCGTGGTATTAACCGATGCGAAATGGGTTGCATTTATTTTCAAACAATTATTAAGTAATGCAATCAAATACACACCAAATCATGGAGAAATCATGATTTTAATCGAAACAACGGCTCAGGGAGTAACTTTAGCGGTGAAAGATTCTGGAATTGGTATCCCTACTGAAGATGTAAAACGAATTTTTGACAAGGGCTTCACAGGTGTCAATGGCCGCTTGACGCAGCAGCATTCAACAGGTTTAGGTCTGTATTTAGCAAAGAATCTGGCAGAAAAATTAGGTCTGAAATTAACCGCGGATTCAATCCAAAATCATGGTACAACGATGACTATTTTATTTCCAACCTTAAATTTCTACAATGAAGAACGTTAGAAAATCGTTAGAAAAGAAAAAATTTGCTTGTGTTGTTAACGTTTTCCCTGATAAGTTTCTTTACATGTGAAATAAAAGGAGAAAAGTTATGGAAATATTAATAGCATTAATCCCTATGCTTGCTTGGGGAAGTATCGGCTTAGTCAGCGGAAAAATTGGTGGCGATGCCAATCAACAAACTTTAGGAATGACCATAGGTGCATTCTTGTTTTCTTTAGTCTTATTTTTTGTAGTAAATCCAGTAATTACCCCTTGGATTTTCTTGATCGGATTTTTATCTGGTTTAGCGTGGAGCGTTGGTCAAAACGGTCAATTCCATGGAATGAAATTTATGGGTGTATCTGTTGGCTTGCCATTATCAACTGGTTTTCAATTGATTTTGAATACGATTGCGGGCGCGGTGTTCTTCCATGAATGGACGCAAACAAAAGATTTTATTTACGGTTTTATTGCTTTAGCGTTACTTGTAAGCGGTGCTTATTTGACTGCCCGCCAAGATGAGGACGGAAAAGTAAACACGGATAATAAAATGCTTGATTTTGGAAAGGGTTTTAGAGCATTAATCTATTCAACATTAGGTTATGGCGTCTACACGATTATCATTACTTGGGCACATCTTGACGCATGGTCAATTATCTTGCCACAAAGTGTTGGGATGATTTTAGGTGCAAGTTTCTTTGCCTTTAAAAAAGTTAAAATCGATCAATTTGTTTGGAAAAACATGATTTCTGGCTTACTTTGGGGAATCGGTAATATTTGTATGTTGTTAACAGTTAAATCACTAGGCTTAGCAGTAGGTTTTTCTTTATCACAAATGGGAATCATCATCTCAACTTTAGGTGGTATTTTCATTTTAGGCGAACACAAAACCAAAAAAGAAATGGTTTACGTGATTGTTGGTTGCCTTCTAGTCATTTTAGGTGGTATCCTTTTAGGGTATATGAAAACAGTTTAATTACTGTTTTCCAACCTAAAATGGGGAGGAACTTCAATGGATTTATTTCGTAAGAAAAAGATCGAGCTCAATCAAACGAGTGGTATGAAAAAAGAATTAAAAACAACGGATTTGATTATGCTAGGTATTGGTGCAATCATCGGAACCGGGATATTTGTAGTGACAGGAGTTGCGGCCAATCAAAATGCAGGCCCAGCACTGTCACTTTCGTTCGTTCTAGCGGCAGTTGTTGTTATTCTATCAGGACTAAGTTTTGCTGAATTTGCATCACGCGTACCAATACTTGGTGGGCCATATGCGTATCTGTACGTCGTATTTGGGGAATTCATTGCATGGTTGACTGGTTGGTTGCTGATAGGCGAATTTTTACTAGCTGTATCATCAGTTGCATCTGGTTGGTCTGGATATGTTCAAGGATTTTTGGCTAGTCTGGGTGTGGAATTACCGACAGCATTAACCGGAGGATATAATCCTGGAAAGGGTACGTATCTGGATCTAATTGCGATCTTAGTTGTCGTGTTTGTAACTTATATCGTTTCATTGGAAGCAAAGAAAGCTTTGCGTTTAAATAATGTAATGGTATTTGTTAAATTTGGAATTATTGCTTTATTTATTGTTGTAGGAATCTTTTTTGTAAAACCTGCAAATTGGACACCGTTTACGCCATTTGGTTTTTCAGGTGTGTTAGATGGGGCGGCACTAGTCTTTTTTGCCTTTCTAGGTTTTGATGCGGTAGCAATGGCAGCTGAGGAAGTGAAAAATCCACAAAAAGATGTTCCAAGAGGAATTATTGGTTCGATTTTAATTGCGACAGTTTTATATATTGTAGTGACGTTGATTTTAACAGGAATTGTACCATTTACAGAATTAGGTGTGAGTGATCCAGTAGCGTTTGCGATGCGTTATGTAGGCCATGATACAGTCGGGGCAATTATTGCAGTCGGAGCGATACTGACGTTATTAACAGTGACGATTTCAATGATGTATTCTTTAGCCAGATTGTTATTTGCGATTAGTAAAGATGGTTTGTTGCCAAAATACATGACGGAGATTGACGAAAAACATCGGACACCTAAAAAAGCAACTTATACAGCCGGTGTGGTAGCAGTCTTTTTTGCTGGGGCATTTCCACTTGATATTTTAGCTGAATTAACTAATATCACTGCGTTAACTTACTTGATTCTGGTAAGTTTAGGATTGTTGAAATTAAGAAAGCAATTTGGTCAACCAAAAGCGGGAGAATTCAAAGTGCCGTTTGTACCAGTTCTACCGGTGATTTCTATTTTGACTTGTGTGGTATTGATGTTACGTTTACAGGCGATTACGTGGATCGTTTTTGCAATCGTTATGGTGATTGGCTTGCTTATCTACTTTACTTACGGGTATAAAAATAGCGTGATGAATCAACAACAAGGCGAGTAATAATTGAATAAATGACAATGAAAAAGGGGTTGTGACAATGATTTTGTCACACCCCTTTTTTTTCAAAGAAATGGTGTTTCAGAAGTAATTCTGGGCTTATTTATTGATGCTAATGGAGCCACAACCTCTATCCACGGTGTTCCCCAAGCAACTCCTCGAAATAATCTGTAACTGATCAAAAATATGAAAAGCTATTTTTGCCAGTTGCTTTTTATTTTTTCGGAGCTAAGCGCTTGGAGCCACAACCTCTATCCACGGTGTTCCCCAAGGCAGCTTCTTCGGCAATAAGTCCTTCTTTCATAAAAACATGAGGAACTGTTTTTAGAAAGAAATTCTTATTGCTTGAAGCTAAACGCCTTGTGCCGCAACCTTTTTAGTCACTTTATTGTGTTAAATCAAGTAATTTTTGTTTCAAGTCTTCTTCCATATTTGATAGTTCAAGCTCTGCATGGCGACGTTTTTCTTTACCTTCTTGTTGGATACGTAAAGTTTCTTGGATTGTTTCAACGAGATCATTTTGTGTTTTTTGTAGTGTTTCGATGTCCACAATTCCTCGTTCGTTTTCTTTCGCCGTTTCAATAGCAGAAATTTTCAACATTTCTGAGTTTTTCTTCAGCAAGTCATTGGTTGTTTCCGAAACTTGACGTTGCGCAGTGACAGCATCTTTTTGACGAAGCAACGTCAACGCAATGACAACTTGGTTTTTCCATAAAGGAATCGCTGTCGCAACCGAAGCTTGAATTTTTTCTGCTAGTGCTTGGTTGGTATTCTGAATCAGCCGAATTTGTGGTGCTTGTTGAATCGTGATTTGTCTTGCTAAACGTAAATCGTGGGTACGCTTATCTAAACGATCTAAAAATTGGGTGTAGTCGTTAGCAATTTGGACATCCATTTGATCGCCGGTTTCTTCTGCTTTCTTCATTGCTTCAGGAATAGTCGTTGTTTGTAACTCTTCCATTTTTAGTTCCCCAGCGGCAATATAAATGTTTAGCGCATCAAAATAGTCTTTATTTTTTTGATAAAGCTGTTCAAGCATTAAATTATCTTTTAGTAGGCCATCTTTTTCTTTATCTAATTTAACAGCAATTTTGTCGATTTGTGCACCAATTTTTTGGTATTTTGCAGTTACTTCATAAATAGATTGCTTTACTTTACCAAAAACACGTTGGAAAATATTTCCTTCACCAGCGCGTAGCTCATCTGGATTTGCTTCTTGTAAACGATACATCAATTCTGTTAAAGAATCCCCAACTGGTCCAATGTCTTGTACTTGTACATGATTCAGCATTGATTGTGAAAATTCACTTAGTTTGGTTTGCGCAGCAGAGCCATAACTGATGACTGATTGTGCATCGGTGGCATCAATCTTTCCAGCTAGTTGTTTTGCTTGTTCCTGGCGTTCTGGGGGTAATTTATCAATCAAGCGTGTTGCGACTTGTTGCTCTTGTAAAGCATTGATTTCTGCTTGTTGCGTTTGAGTTAATGTATCTGTCGGTGTTGAAAAAGGATTGTTTAATAGGTCATCTAACGTACTATCTACAGGTGTAACATTTTTTAGTTCATTTGGCTTGTTATTGTCCATCTGAGTTCCTCCTTAGGGCTTGTGGTAAATGGTATAAAAAATCCGAGAGACGGAAATTGACAGCTAAGTTTGAAAATAACTCGAAGCACACCGAAAAAGCGGCAACTGCTTCGAGTCATTAGCTGACTATTCGAGTGACTCAGAAAAGATTAGTCTTCTTCTCTTCTATTATCACGTTTTAAGTTTTGTTTCGCAACTGATATCTCTAAATCTAGGTCATCTAAATCATCTGATACAAATTGTTGATAGTCTTGCGCAATCAAGCTAGCAACCTGATCGATGATCTGCGCACTTTCTTCTAATTTTGCATAAGTCTGCTTATTTTTGATTTCATGATTATTAATTTCGATATATTTATCCGTCAAATCAATGAGGTTTGGCAGATGTGTATAAAGAAAGTGACTAGCATCATGTAAGCGATGTGGCTCTTTGACCAATTCTTTAAAGAGTGCTTTGGCTGCTTTGACGGTGTCGTGACGTAGGTCAATTGCTTTAAGTTTTGCTGTTTGATTTAAGTTTACTTGAAGTCGATTGATTTGCGTTTTTGTGTGATTCATTGTTTCTCGAAAAAAATTAATTTCGCTTGGCGTCATACCAACTTCTGTATAGTGAACTTTTAAATCATCTGATAGTTCAGGAATTTCTTTTGAACGTTTTTTATTTTTTCCAGAACCAAATAGCTTCCATAAGACCAATAAAATTCCGGCTAAAATGATTGAGCTACTAATTAGCGAAGAATCTCCGCTGCTTGAAACAAATAGCAGAATTAGTCCGATTCCTAAAATCCATGGCCATTTTCGTTTTTTCATAATATGCCCTCCAGATTATTCTTTCCATTGAGTATCTATCGATGTTTCGATTTATTTCCCGTTTACATCTTTTATTTTAGCATATCCAGCTTAAGAAAGAGTATCGGGCTAAGGATGGATTTTCATATTTTAGGAAAATTCTAAGGTTTTTCTATGGTAAACTAGTAAGGAGTTTCTAGGAAAATTGAAAAAATAAAAAAAAGCAGTTATTATTACAAAAGAAAGCAGGAAACAGGATGCTGAATTATGACCAATTTGAAGAAAAAACAATGACGCGTAAAGAAATTTTTCATGGAAAAATTATTGATGTCGCTTTAGATGAAGTTCGTTTACCTGATGGAAAAATAGCTCAGCGTGAATTAGTTTTTCATCCGGGTGGCGTAGGAATCATCGCCTTTGATGAACAAGAACGTTTATTGTTAGTCAAACAGTTTAGAAAACCACTAGAAAAAGTGATTTTAGAAATTCCTGCTGGGAAAATTGATCCGGGAGAAGGACAAGAACCTGAATTAACTGCACGCAGAGAATTGGAAGAGGAAACTGGCTACCGTGCACAAGGTATGACCCACATCACCTCGATGTATTTATCACCAGGTTTTGCTAATGAATTGTTGCATGTGTATCACGCAACAAACATAGAAAAAGTTGTGAATCCATTAGCGCAAGATGAAGATGAAGTATTAGAACTTTATGCGCTAACAATGGCAGAGGCGAAACAAGCAATGACTGAAGGCGTCATTTGCGATGCAAAAACCATTTTTGCGATTCAGTATTGGGCGTTATTGTCTAAAGGAAAGTAGAGGGATCGGCTGATGGCCAAAGGACCGCTGATTACGCGTTCAGAATTACGAAAACGACAAGAAGAGCAACTGAGAGAACCAGTTGATGAAACTAACTATCAGGTAAACAATCAGAGTGAGCCAGAGTCGGCTAACAGCTCAAATTTTTATCGTAAAGAAAGTAAAAAGAAACAAAAGGTAACGAAGACTCGAACAAGTGAACGAGAAAAAACACATAAGTGGAATGTTTTTTTGATGAAAGCATTAGCGATTGTGATCTTGTTGCTTTGTGTTGTTATTTTGGCAATCATATTTATTTAAGAGAGAAGGAATTTTTATGAAAATCGGTATTATCGGAGCAATGGAAGAAGAAGTAAAAATTTTGCGAGAAAATTTAAGTGAACCTTTGTCTTGGGAACGTGCAGGAGCATTATTCATTTCTGGCTCACTAGGAAAACATGAAGTTATCGTTGTTCGCTCAGGTATCGGTAAAGTATTGGCATCTATTACAACTAGTTTACTGATTCAACAATACGGTGTGAATATGGTTATCAATACTGGTTCTGCCGGTGGCATTGGTGAAGGCTTAGCTGTTGGTGATATTGTTGTTTCAGATAAAGTTGCCTATTTTGATGCAGACGCAACGGGATTTGGCTATGAACCAGGTCAATTACCAGGAATGCCACTTTATTATGAAGCAAGTACTTATTTACGTTCGGAAATGGTGAAGGCAGCAAACGCAACCAACTTAAATGTAAAAGAAGGCTTGATTGTAACTGGGGATACATTCGTAGATTCTCCAAAAAAAGTACAAGAAATCTTGACAAACTTCCCAGAAGCATTGGCTTGTGAGATGGAAGGGGCAGCTGTAGGACAAACGGCACGTCAATTCAATATTCCATTCTTGATTGTACGCGCAATGAGCGATACAGCAGATCACTCAGCGACACAAACATTCGATGAGTTTATTGAAGATGCAGGTAAACGTTCAGCAGAAATGGTTATCCAATTTGTTAAACATCTCGTTTAAGGAGGAAACACATGAAAGCATTAGTGTCAATTGATTATACAAATGACTTCGTTGCAACTGATGGGAAATTGACGACGGGTGCTGCGGGACAAGCAATTGAAACAGCAATTACAGCACATACCCGTGAATTTATTGAGGAAAATGAATATGTGGTATTCGCAATTGATGCCCATGATCCAAAAGATGTATTTCATCCAGAGAATCGTTTGTTTCCACCTCATAACGTAATTGGAACTGATGGTCGAGAATTATTTGGGACGTTAGCGCCACTTTATCAAAAATACCAAGAACAAGAAAACATTTACTGGATCGATAAAAGACATTATTCTGCTTTTAGTGGAACAGACTTAGATATTCGCTTGCGAGAAAGAAAGATTACAGACTTATATTTAACAGGTGTTTGCACAGATATTTGCGTCTTGCATACGGCTGTTGATGCGTATAATTTGGGTTATAACTTATTTATTTACAAGGATGCTGTGGCAAGCTTTGATGAAATGGGGCATGAATGGGCGCTCAGACATTTTGAAAATACGTTGGGAGCAACGATTGTCTAAAAGGTTGTGGCACAAGGCGTTTAGCTTCAAGCAATAAGAATTTCTTTCTAAAAACAGTTCCTCATGTTTTTATGAAAGAAGGACTTATTGCCAAAGAAGCTGCCTTGGGAACACCGTGGATAGAGGTTGTAGCTCCAAGCGTTTAGCTTCAAGCAATAAGGATGCTTTTCTAAAAATAGTTTCTCATATTTTTATGAAAAGAGGATTTATTGCCGAAGAAGTTGCTTGGGGAACACCGTGGATAAAGGTTGTGGCTCAAAACGTTCAGATCCGACTAGATAGTGGGCAGACACTCAAAATAGCTCCTCATATTTTGTAGGAGATGCAAGCTATCTTGAGGAGTTGTTTTGTGAACACCGTAAATAGAGGTTGTGGCTTCAAGTGTTCAGCCCCGAAAAAATAATGAGCAACTGACAAAATAGCCTTTCCTATTTTGGAACAGTTATGAGTTTATTTCGAGGAATTACTTGAGGAAGACCGTAGATAGAGGTTGTAAAAAAATATTCAGCTTTGAATGGATAATGAAAAAATTATGTTCACCAAGAGAAAAATAGGAATAAAAAATGAGGGCTGATTTATCAGTCCTCATTTTTGATAGTTCTTTTGTAATCAATAGTCAAAAGTCAGAAATTTTAGTGCACTATGTTACCAAATATGCACACGCTTTTCTGGTACACGATACATAGCATCATCTGGAGTAACATCAAACGTAGTGTAGAATTCTTCTAAATTTTGTGGTTGGATATTTGCGCGAAGCTTTGCTGGCGCATGAACATCCACTTGCAATAGTAGTTGTTGGTATTCTTTTTTTGCTTTGGTGCGCCAAATGGTTGCCCAGTTAACAAAGAAAGCTTCTAATGAAAGATCTGGTTCACCTTTAGCCGCTTCCAAGGCACAGCTTAGCCCACCTGCATCTGCGATGTTTTCTGAAACAGTTAGTTTTCCGTTTACGGTACCTTCTGCAAATTCAATTCCATCAAACTCTGCAATCATGGCTTTTGCTTTTTCTTGGAAATGAGCTAAGTCTTCATCTGTCCACCAGTTGTTTAAATTCCCATACTCATCAAAAAGTGCGCCGTTATTATCAAAAGCATGTGAGATTTCGTGTGCGATGACAGCACCAATCCCACCAAAGTTTGCAGAGCTCGATTGATCCAAACTGTAAAAAGGTGCTTGTAAAATTGCCGCTGGGAAAACAATGATATTTCTAAATGGATGATAATAAGCATTGACTGTGTCAGCACTCATTTCCCATTCTGTTCGATCAACAGGTTTGTTCCATTTGCTGAAACGGTCAATCAGTACTTTTTTACTAAAATCGAAGGCATTTGAAAGTAAAGAGCCTCCTTCTTCAGAGGATACTGTTTGGAATTGATCAAAAATCGCTGGGATTTTCTCAGGATAACCAACTTGAATACCTAATTTGTTTAATTTAATAATGGCTTTTTCGCGTGTTTCATCACTAAGCCAATTGTTTTCTTCTAATCGTTTTTGATAAACAGCAATCATCTTTTGTACCATTTGTTCAACATCTTTTTTAGCCGCTTCACCAAAATATTTTTTGCCGTAATAATCACCTACGACTTGATCGAATTGACCAGAAGCTAAATAGAAGGCTGCTTTCTTTTGTGGCATCGCTTCATCAGCACCAGAAAGTGTACGGGAATAGATGCTGCCGATTTGTCGAAAGTCTTCGGAAAGATAACCACTTAATGAACGAACGGTTTTAACAAATAACCAGCTCTTCAATAATGAAAAATGCGCATCGGTGAGTAATTCATCCAAATGTTCAAAGTAAACGGGATCCGTTACGATTACTTTATCTGGTTGTGTCCGAATCAAACCAATCGTTAATTTTTCTAGGTCTAATTTTTCGCTGTAACCGACAAAAGTTTCAAATGATTTTGGGTTATACATTTTGCTGTAATCTGCATTTTCTTCCGCACTCTTAACATGTGGAGCAATCAGTTTGTCAAATTGAATGGCTTGTTCCACGATTGATTCAGCATGCTGTTTTTCTTTACCAGTAAGCTCTAATAACTGAACCATCATGTCAAAGAATACAGATAAAAGCTGTGCGCCGTTTGGATGTTCAGGTGTGTAATACGTTTTGTCGGGTAGAAATAAAGAAGGTGAATAAGCAAAATAAGCATTTGTTTGCGCGTTTTTCATATCTGCATCAACATCAACTGTGAATGGCAATGCAAATCCTTCCAGTGTCCAGTCAGGAAACAACGCATTTAAATCAGAATAAGAATTGATGGCTTCGATTTTTTCCAATAAAGGTAAAAGCGGTGTTGCGCCTAAGTCGTTTCGTTTGGAGTAATCATTTGCTAGCTGATAGTAGGCTAGAAAGTTTTTCATTTTTTCGGAAGAAACTTTTTCGGGATGTGCGAGTAAATTGTCTACTTCGCCCATCAAAAGCTGGTCGATTCCTTCAACTAAATCTTGAAATCCACCTGTAGCAGGTTTATCAGCAGGAATTTTTGCTGTCTTTAGCCAGTCTTCATTGACTGCTTCAAAGAAATCTTGTTTCAATCGTTCTTTATTCATTCATCAGTCACTCCTTTTTTCTCGTGAATTCATTATCTAACAAAAAGTTTTTTTAAACAAATACTATGGTGTTTGTCAATTTTTTTGTGAGAAATGAAAAATCAAAGTCATTTGTTTTTTAGTTGTCATCTATTATAATGAAAAAAAGGAGGCGAAGACAACTGAAATCAGAAATGAAAGAGTTTTCTTTAGCTGAAACAACCAATCAAATGATGAAAGAGCAGTGGGTTGGTTTGCCAGAAGAACGTTTTGAAAAGTACCAGAACTGGAAAACGCCATCTGGCTACTTATGTGGTACTTACGCGACGGCAGTTTTGTTAGCTTATTATCAAGATTATCGACAAGAGTTCACATTGCCGGAACGAATTCGTGTCAAAGATAGTCCAGATGAATCTGTACTAATTGATTTGTTACGTGCCTATATCCAACCACTAGGAATGCCGACAATCCCGTTACAAGTTAGTCAGGGACTCTCTCGATTTTTAAAAGCAATGGGAGAAGCGCAGCGCGCTAGAGGAACCTTGCTTGGGTCATGGCAACGTGCAACCAAACGAATTCGGCAAGGAAAACCAGTGTTAGTTGGTTTGTTGAAAGGATTAGGAAGTACCTACGGAAATCATTGGGTGGTGGCTTACGCATATTTTGAATCAACAACAGGAGAACGTTATTACAAGGTACATGATAATTGGGGAAATGCGAAAAAAATCATTCCAGTAAGCTGGACAAATGGAACTGTTTCACTTTCGTAACAATTTGCTGAAATTACCAGAAAATATGTTGAAAGTATGTTAAACTAACGTGGAATAGAAGTTTTAGGGAGGCCTACATGAGTAAAAAGTATCAGGATGACACGCTGAAAATTTTTAGCTTGAATGGAAATCGTCCATTAGCTGAAAAAATTGCAAAAGTGTTTGGGACAGAACTAGGAAAAAGTGTGGTAAAACAATTTAGTGATGGTGAAATCGCAATCAATATTGAAGAAAGTATTCGTGGCGATCATGTTTACATCGTTCAATCAACGAATGCGCCGGTGAATGATTATTATATGGAACTATTGATAATGATTGATGCAATGAAACGTGCAAGTGCTAAAACGATTAACGTTGTTTTGCCTTATTATGGATATGCGCGTCAAGACCGTACAGCGAAGCCTCATGAACCAATTACAGCAAAACTGATTGCTAATTTAATTGAAGAAGCTGGAGCAACACGTGTTTTAACATTGGATTTACACACGGTTCAAGTACAAGGATTCTTTGATATTCCTGTAGATAATTTATTCACGATGCCACTTTTTGCACATTACTATCGCGAACTTGGCTTAACAGGTGATGACATCGTTGTTGTGTCGCCAAAAAATAGTGGAGTCCAACGTGCGCGTAGTCTTTCTGAATACTTAGATAGTACTTTGGCAATCGTTGATCACGCAGATGATGCTGACTTAGATAGCGGCTATGTGATTGGTGATGTTGAAGGGAAAACATGCATTATGGTAGATGATATCTTAAACACAGGTGCTACATTTGCACGCGCTGCAAATGTCTTGAAAGAAAATGGTGCGAAAGATGTTTATGCTTGTGCCTCTCATGGGTTACTTTCAGTACCTGCAAAATCCATTCTAGACGGAGCACCAATCAAAGATATCTGTATCACTGATTCTGTTTGGACAAAGGACGAATTCCATCCAGAAAACTTGACGATTATTACTTGTTCTGAACTGATGGGTGAAGCTGTGAAACGAATTCACGAAAACACACCGATGAGTCCATTATTCAAGTTAGAAGAAAAAGCTTTTGACTAACCAATCGAAAGGTTGCTAATCAAAAAGTGAGAATAGCGAGTAGTTTCCTCAAGTTGTGAGAGGAGCTATTCGTTTTTTTTACTCAGCAAGTTGCTTACTTTTTTCTGAGGAATGAAGGAGTTATTTTTGGTAAGTAAGCTATTCTGTGCTAGAATGTGCCTAGTTATAAGTGGAAAGGATGAAATAAGGTGGAAAAAATTTATTTGGATCATGCGGCGACGACACCAATGCATCCTCAAGTAATCAAAGCAATGACTGATATTATGAATGAAACATTTGGAAATCCTTCAAGCATTCATGGATTCGGAAGAGTAGCACATGAAAAACTTGAAACAGCACGTCAAATGATTGCTGATACATTACAGGTGAAATCGCATGAAATTATTTTTAATAGTGGTGGAACTGAAGGCGATAATACAGCAATTCTTGAAACAGCTTTTGCAAGACAAAGTGAAGGCAAACATCTGATTACCACTGCAATCGAACATCCTGCAGTATTGAATACGATGAAATATTTGGAAACGCAAGGGTTTGAAGTCACTTATTTACCTGTTGATGAAAATGGGAATCTTTCAATCGCTGACTTTCAACAAGCATTGCGTGAAGATACGATTTTAGTTTCGATTATGTATGGAAATAATGAAATTGGAAATTTAATGCCTATCAAGGAAATCGGTGAATTATTGGCAGAGCATCCTGCGTATTTTCACACCGACGCTGTCCAAGCCTACGGAAACCAAACGATTCGTCCGGAAGCTTTGGGCCTTGATTTGTTGAGTGTTTCTGCACATAAAATCAATGGACCAAAAGGTGTTGGGTTCTTGTACAAACGTGACGGTGTGGTGATTCCAGCCCTACTTTTAGGTGGAGAACAAGAAGAAAAACGACGCGCAGGAACAGAAAATCTAGCAGGTATCTGGGGGATGGCAACAGCTGCAACGATTTTAGATGAAGAAGAACGTCAAGCTAGAAGTGAGAAATACCAAAAATTCCAACAAATGATTTTAACAGCGCTGGAAGATCACGGAATTGAGTATCAAGTGAATGGTGACTTAGCGAATAAATTACCTCATGTTTTGAATTTAAGATTACCTGGTGTGACGAATGACTTATTACTCATGAAATTGGATCTTAGAGGAATTGCTATTTCAACAGGATCAGCATGTACAGCAGGAAATATTGAACCTTCCCACGTGTTAGAAGCAATGTATGGTGAAGACACACCAATTCTAAAAGAATCAATTCGAATTAGCTTTGGGTTTGGGAACACAGAAGAAGAGATTCAACATTTTATCAAACAATTGCTTTCAATTTTAGAAAAATGAAAAAAGGACGGGCAAACGTGATTTCGTTTGCCCGTCCTTTTTTCTTTATGCTTTTATAAAACTTTTGCCAAAGAAGCTAGTAAATTAAATTGGAAACTTTTATAATTAAGATAGAAAATAATTTTATCGAGGTGAAGAACGTGGCATTTGAAAAAACAGCGACAGTTCTTGGTGCAGAAACTAGTTATCGTTTAGCGCCAAGCGCAAAACGATATACACTGAGAGATAATGGCTTTATTGAAACAAATGGGGGAAATTACCAATTGATCCGACCTTTAGATGCAACTCCACAAAGTAAAGAAGGTTTTAAGTTAAAGGTAACCGTATCAAAGGATATCCAAACAGTAAAAATGTCGATTACCACAGCTAACGGTCTGAAAGCCGTGAATATTTTTAAAGATCCTAAGCAAAAAATGAGTCAAGATAAGTTTTACTTCTTGATGGATGGAATGATCAGCCGAGGATTATTTGAAAAAGTTGAAGACTAAGCAAAAAATAACTAACCTCTCAATCAGTTGAAGGGTTAGTTATTTCTTTTTTATAACAAAGATATCTATAATTAGATTATTCTATACTATTTACAAAGCTTGGACATTCAATGTTTATTGAAAAAAATAATTTACGCATTTTTGGTAAAAAAACACCCCAGTTTTTTGTAGTTTTTATGTTTTTCTTGACTACTGGATACGCTATCAGTATCATAAGTGGCAGATAGAAACAGCCAAATAAAAAAGGCACCTCAGCAAATGGTGGCAGCCAAATGCTGAGGCCTTGAATCAGTCAACCAAACGGACCAATCAAGTTTGCCATAGTCAACGCAATGCATCAACCTCGTTCATTGTAACGAATCTGGAAGTATAAATCTAGTTTTTTAGAGAAATTTTCTAGAGGATGTATTCGGTTTATTTGCTATGCTGAAAGGTATTGGACAGATTGTGTTCGATACCTTTTCTTTTGTCTTAAAATACGCGTAAGAGACAAAAACTACTAAAAAGTGGCATCGTTTGTGCTACATAATTGTAGGAGCGAAGATTTTTTGTGATTTTATTGCCTTTTTTCATCGTTTGAAATAAAGTCCGCGTATTAATTTATGAAGGCACATTTCAATGTGGCTGTTTCTGTCATAAAAAGGAGGCATGCAGGTGCAAGTGATTTTGATATTGAATCATAATGCAGTCGTTGCAAGATCAAAGAAGGGAGAGTGGGTACTCATTCGACGAGGAATTGGATTTGGTAAGAAGGTCGGTGATCTCGTCGAACCAAAGAATGTGGAATGTATGTACCAAAAGATATCAATAGGATAACTAGGGGAGTTACTGTCTGGCAGGCTTGACCCATTCCAATGTTTGGAATGAGTCAGGTCTATTTTTTTTAGGAGGATGATTGGTTGGAAGCACTTGATATTCAGGAAATTATTCATAAAGACTTACTTGTTGTAGATTCGAAAGCAACGACCAAAGGCCAGATTCTGAAAGAACTAGCCGATTTATTAGAACGCAAAGGGTACGTAGCAAGCTCAGAAATATTTTTAACAGATGTCTATCAGCGAGAATCAGAAGGCGCGACTGGTATCGGACAGGGAATTGCGATACCGCATGGTAAGTCCACTACCGTGAATCAAACCGTAATTCTCATCGCTACTTTAGCACAACCAATTCCTTGGGAAACGCTCGATGATCAAGATGTCAAAGTTGTTCTTTTATTTGCAGTAAAAGCGGAAGATGCCAATCTTAAACATCTGCGGCTATTACAAAAAATTGCAACTTTGCTTGCAGATAATGAATTTATTCATGAATTAAAAGAAGTAGATACAGTTGAAGCTTTATATCAATTAATGAGTAACCAATAAAAAAGGAGTGTCGATTAATATGTTAGTAACAGGAAAAGAAATTTTAGCAGTGGCAAAAGAAAAAGGGTTCGCAGTACCAGCATTCAATGCAGGTTCAGGTCAGTTATTAAATGCAGTGATGGAGGCGTGTGAGGAAGCAAAAGCGCCAGTTATGATTGCGATTCACCCAGAGGAACTACGTTTTTTAACAGATAGTTTTGTTTCACAAGTTAAATATTTAGCAGAAAAAGTAACGATTCCCGTTTGTATTCATTTAGACCATGGAGCAAATTTTGAGCAGGTTATTCACGCGATCCAATTAGGGTTTACGTCTGTAATGATTGATGTGTCTCATCATTCTTTTGAAGAAAATATCGCAATTTCTCAAAAAGTCGTAGAAGCAGCCCATGCAGTGGGCGTCTCGGTCGAAGCAGAGTTAGGAACGATTGGTGACACAGGGAACACAGTTGAAGGTGGCGTTAGCGAAATTATTTATACGGACCCAAAAGTTGCGCAGAAGTTTATTGAAGAAACGGGTGTCGATAGCTTAGCTGTGGCAATCGGAACAGCGCATGGGATTTATCCAAAAGATGTTGATCCAGAGTTGCGCTTAGATATTTTAGAAGAGATTGAATATCTGACTGATGTCCCATTGGTTTTGCATGGTGGCTCAAGCAATCCGGATGATGAAATTTCAAAAGCTGTAGTGATGGGTGTCAATAAAATCAATATTTCTAGCGATATCAAAATTGTTTTCGCAGAAAAACTACGTGAAGTCTTAAATGAAGGAAATCTGGAAATTCGTGAACCAAATGTGCTGTTCCCACCATGTATGGAAGCGACAAAAGAAGTTGCATTACAAAAAATTCATTTATTTAAAGCTGACGATAAGGCAAAATACTACACTACATCGAAATAGGAGGAGATCAATCCATGAAGATTGTTGGAATTGCTGCATGTACAGCGGGAATTGCGCATACTTACATCGCCCAAGAAAAACTACTTCAAGCTGCTAAGGCACGCGGACATGAGATCCATGTGGAAACACAAGGCCTAGCTGGTACGCAAGATGCTTTATTATCCAGCGATATTCAAGCTGCTGATATTGTATTGATTGCTGCGGATATCAAAGTTAGCGGGCGTAGTCGATTTACGGGAAAACGTATCGTGGACGTGCCTACAAGCTTGGTTGTTAAATCACCAAATAAATTGATGGAAAAGCTAGAAGAAATGCTCAAATAAATTTCAGGAGGACAAAATGGATAAAATCAAGACTTTAGGCATCAAAAAACATTTGATGACTGCAATTTCATTCTTTTTACCAATCGTTGTTGCTTCAGGTTTTTTATTAGCAATTGGAAACATGTTAGATGGTGTTGCAATTGAGACTTTTTCTGAGGGATTCGCATTTGCAGATACGTTGACTTCAATGGGAAATTATGGATTAGGTTTGTTGCCAATGATTGTTTCTTGTGCGATTTCTTACTCCATTGCCGACAAGCCGGGGATTGCTCCTGGTTTAATTATTGGGATGGTTGCAAAAGGAATTGGCGCAGGGTTTCTAGGGGGAATGCTTGGTGGGTACGTTTCGGGGATCATCGTGGTTCTCTTAACAGCTGGAATCAAAGTACCTAAATGGATGGAAGGTTTGATGCCGACTCTGGTTTTACCGTTTCTTAGTTCATTGATTGCCGGGCTGGTCATGTACTATGTAATTGGGACGCCAATCAATTGGTTTACAAACTTGATTACGAACTATTTGACTGGATTGGATACTTCTTCACTCTTTTTATACGGTGCAGTAATTGGTGTGCTTTCTGCGATTGATTACGGGGGAGCAATCAATAAAGTTGTCTTTGCTTTTGTCTTTGCTTTATTCTCAGAGGGAATCTATGAACCGGTCACTGTACTGATTTTGGCATCAATGGTAACGCCTTTTGGTTTGACGATGGCATTTTTCCTAGGAAAGATCATTCAAAAAGAAATTTTTAATCGTCAAGAAATCGAAACGCTAAAAACTGCGTTTCCGATGGGAATTTGTCAAATCACCGAAGGCTGTTTTCCTATTGTATTGAATGACTTGGTCCGCAATGTTATTGCTACTGGTGTTGGCGGTGGAATTGGCGGCGGACTAAGTATGTTGTGGGGAGCAGACAGCCATATTCCTGCTTCAGGGATGTTTGCTGTTGCTACGATGACCAGACCTTGGGCGTTCATAGGTGCATTAATGATTGGTTCGTTTGCAACGGCTGTAACGATTTTAGTTTTGAAGAAACGTGTAGATCCAAATGCAGAAGTTGTTGTGGTCGAAAAAGCAGAAGAAGAAATTTCTTGGGATGATCTAACAATCAATTGAGGAGAACAGTCATGGACTATCAAACAAAAGTAAAACAGCTATTTTTGGATTCAGGAATGATTTTTACAGATGAAGAACTAGAGACCATTGAATTTGTTGATTTTGGCTTAGGTGCTATCGAGGTCGAAGGACTGAACTTATTTGTATATGAAAACAATGAACGCTATTGTGGAAAAGAACTAGCTTTGCTACCCTATCAAACATGTCCTGAACATCGACACCCACCAAGAAAAAATGATCTTGGTAAAAGAGAAACGTTTCGGTGTCGAAAAGGAATCGTCTATTTGTATGTTGAAGGAGAGGAACCTGAAGTCCTATCATGCGAATTACCTGAAAATAATCAAACAACTTATACAGTGAGGAAAGAGATTGTTTTACGACCAGGTGATCAGTATACGATTGAACCAAATATCAAACATTGGTTTCAAGCAGGGGAGACTGGCGCCGTGGTGACAGAATTTTCTTCTAGTAGTGATGATGCGAGTGATATTTTTACTAATCCGATGATCCAACGATAGTAAAAAGCAAAATAAAAATGGATTTGAAAAAAAGAACGTGTAGTTCATTTTTCGAAGAAAAGATGAAAGAGGTCTGGAAAATTTTCCAACCTCTTTTTTGTGTTTCGCGAAACATTCTTACTTAGTGAAACATAACAAATAAAAAAATTTTTGGAAAAAATGAAGAAAATGTTTGAACCAAGTTGAAGAAGCGAATGAACAAACGGTTGAAAAAAATGTGTTATTCTTTCACATAAGATAATAAATAAGCCAATGGGAAAGAAAGTCATTTCAATTATTTAGGTATCTGTTATTTTTCTTGATTTTTCATGAAAAAATAAGAAATAAAAGTTTTAGGGGTAAATCACTATATATAGTGTTTTTTTATTGTATACCACTAAAAATGCACAAAATCTAGTCTTTTCTTTTAAAAAAACACGAGTAGAATGAAGATAGATTTTAAAGTGAGGAAGTGTTTTTTTGAAATTAACTGTTTTTTGCGGTTCCCGTTTTGGCGAAAAAGAAAGCTACAAATTTATTGCCCAAACGTTAGGAAAATATATAGCACAAGAAGAAATAGAGCTCGTTTATGGTGGTTCAAATGCTGGAATCATGGGGATCATCAGCCAAACTGTGCTCGAAAATGAAGGAAAAGTTACTGGAATCTATCCAACTGGTTTATTTGAAGCAGAAACGCCAGCTGAAGAAGTAACGACGTTCATTGCAACAGAAACAATTGATGAGCGTAAAGAGTTATTATTTAGTGAAGGCGATGCTGTCTTAGTGTTTCCAGGAGGTTTGGGTACATTAGAAGAGTTTTCTCAGCTACTTTCATGGATTGCGATCGGATTAGTGCCAGAAAAACCAATTGGGATTCTGGATATTGGTGGGTATTATACAGGACTGGAGCAGTTGTTGAAGAATTTTGCCAAAGAAGGGTTTATGGATGAGAAATGGCTTGGTCAAGTTGTTTTTTCAAATAACCCATTAAAATTAGTTGATTTATTAAAAGGGACGCATCAAGAAAACCGTCCTTTAGTGAAGGAGATTTATTGATGAGCCAAATTTATTTAGCAGGACCATTTTTTTCAGAGGAACAAGTTGAACGTATTCAACGAATCGAGCAAGCATTAGAAGACAATACTACCGTTTCGACTTTCTATTCGCCACGACATCACCAAGAGAGCGATTATGAAATGTTTAGCGCAGGCTGGGCACAAGAAGTGTATCAACGAGATATGACGGAAGTAACCGATGCGCAAGCTGTAGTAGCTATTTTGGATTTTGAAAATCAAACGATTGATCCTGGCACCGCATATGAGCTAGGTGTTGCGACAATGTTGAACAAACCAATAATTATTTTCCAAGAAGAGACAGTACCAGTGAATTTGATGGTTACAGAAAGTCTTCATGCTTATTTAAAAAATGATAGAGAAATTCAGCAATATGATTTTGAAAAAATGCCGAAACATGCATATATTGGTGAGTATTTATAGAAAAGGAAGGGTTGTATGTCAGTGATTTTAATTTCAGGAACGATTGGCGCAGGAAAGAGTAGCTTAACAGATATGCTTGCAACAGAGATCCGTTCAAAACCATTTTATGAAAGTGTAGAGGATAATGAAGTATTACCACTTTTTTATTCAAATCCAGAACAGTATGCATTTTTATTACAAATCTTCTTTTTGAACAAACGATTTTTAGCGATGAAAAACGCATTGATCAATGATGATAATGTTCTTGATCGTTCAATTTATGAAGATAGTTTATTGTTTCATCTAAATGCAGATCTTGGTCGTGTGACGGATATCGAAGTACAGCAGTATGATAATTTATTAGATACGATGTTAAACGAGTTAGATGATGTGGCGCCTAAAAAACGTCCTGATCTAATGGTTCATATCAAAGTTTCTTTAGACACGATGCTAAGCCGAATCAAAAAACGTGGTCGTGATTATGAACAATTAGAAAGCGATGAAACATTGTACAATTATTATCAACAATTGAATGAACGTTATGATCAATGGTATGAGAACTTTGATGTTTGTCCAAAAATCCAAATTGATGGAGATCAATTTGACTTTGTCGAAGAACCAGAGCATGCGAAAGAAGTAATTGAACAAATTAAGCAAAAATTAGTTGAATTAGAAAAAGCGCCTGCTGGAAGTTATTACACAGATAACAACTTAGCAAAAGGGCAAGAATTAGGATAAATAAAAAAGGCGTCGTGAGAAAATCACGGCGCCTTTTAATGCAATTAATGCGGCTTACTGCTCACTGCTTGAATGTTATCTGTAACATAAGCATCAAAGGATTTAAACGAATCTTGAATCAGTTTATGGCAGTTATCACAAATGCTTAAACTTCCTTGATCGCTAAATTCCGTATGGATGTTTTTATTACTGGTGCATGTACAATAGTCATGACTATCAAATATATTCATTTTTTTCTCCTTAGTAACCAATCTAACTTTCCCAATATAACAGAAAAAAAGAAAATAGGGAGAAAAATTAAGAGAATTTAACGTGTTCTGAGTCTTTTTGTTTATTACATAAAAAAAGGACTGGGGCAAAAGAAGCTTAAATAGAAAAAAAGCCTAAAATTCGTTTTTGAAAACGTTGATTTTAGGCTTTTTTAAATTGAAAAACGTGTGAAGAACGACTGGATTTTTCGTTTTGTCCTAGTCTCAAATCATGTACTGGATCACAATTGTTTAAATACTATAAACGTTACCATCTTCATCTTTTATCTGATAGTTACCAATTTTAGTAAAGACAACGGAAACTTCTTTTTTGTCTGCCATCCCAGTAATTGTATAACTGTCACCTTTTGTGTCAATTTTAATGGAAGTTAAGGTAATGTTCTCACTGGTCTCAGAAGAAGTCGTACTGTCTTCGTTATAGGTACGCAACCATTCCATCTTATCATCGGTAAACGTAATTTTCCCACTAACTAAATTCATGTTCTTACGCATTTTCAAAGAATAAACACTATTTGAAATATCAGTTTTTTCTGCTTTAAGCGTAGAAGATTCGGTGGTTTCGTTTGTTGATTGGTTTGATCCACCCAGCATATTACAGCCAGTTAAGGTAAAAAGTACCAGTCCTAGAGTAAATATAGCTAATAGTTTCTTCAAAATCCTGCCTCCGTCTAATAGGATAAAGAAATTATACCATTTGAATGAACAACAGGAAACTAAGGATTGTAAAAATCTTTTTAAGGAAAACGCTTAAAAAGTAGTTGCAACTTGGAAAAGTGTTTGTTATATTATTTTTGAACCGGTTCAAAAATCGGTGAGCAACTAAAGATACTTCACTAAAAAAAGAGGTGAACAAGTTGAGTTCAATTCGTGAAGTAGCCAAATTAGCAGGCGTTTCTACAGGTAGTGTCTCACGTTACCTGAATGGTCAAACACTAAAAGTAGCCAATATGGAAAAAATCGCTACGGCAATCAATCAACTGAATTACAAAGAAAATATTATTGCTAAAGGGTTAAAGAATAATCGAAGCTTTTCAGTCGGACTGTTAATGAATAATTTGTCGAGTCGACTAAGTGCGGATATCGTAGCAAGTATTGAAGCATTGATGGAAGCAAACGGGTATAGTTTATTTTTAAGTTGTTTTAATGGTGAAGCGCAATTAGTTTCGCAAAAAATCGACTATCTACTTTCGCACTCAATTGATGGACTGATTCTTTTTGAAGCAGATGAAACTTGGCCAGGAATGGAAAAATTAGTAGAGCTAACGATTCCAATCATTTCTTTAAATACGCCTAATCGGTTGGGAAATGTCGATTCGATTTTAGTTAATGATCGCAAAAGTGTCCGCAAAACGATTGAGCAGATGATTGCGATGGGACATCAGTCAATTGGTGTTATCGCAGCGCCACAAACAGAATATGTGGCTAGAGAGCGATTAGCCGGGGCATTGGAAGCCAAGAAATACAGCGAAAAAGAAATAACTATTGACGTTTACACGGGTGATTACTCACGATTGAGTGGCTTTTATGGTGCGAAAGAATTATTAGCCAAAAACATAACAGCTTTATTTGTTTGTAACTATAACATGTCTATTGGAGCACTAGAATATTTTAACAAAAGTGATCAACAAATTGATCAAGAGATTTATTTTGCGCACTACGACTACTTAGATGAGTTACAGACGGTACTTCCTGAACGAATCATCATTCAACAACCCGCTGTGACAATTGGTGAATTGTGTGGGAAACGTTTGATTGAAAGAATGGAAAACCAGCATACAAGTGGTCAAACGATTCTTTTAGAAAATAAAATTTATGGAATGAAACAAAATAACTAAAAAAGAGGACGAGAAGATGGCAAAGTATCAATTTCCTGAAAATTTCTGGTGGGGTTCAGCAGCAAGCGGCCCACAAACAGAAGGACGCGTAGCAAATGATGGCAAAGGTGATAATATTTTTGATTATTGGTATGCACAAGAGCCAGAAAAATTTTTTAATGAAGTAGGTCCAGGTAAAACATCACAAGTTTATACCAAGTACAAAGAAGATGTACAGTTAATGAAACAAACTGGACATAATTCTTTCCGTACATCGATTCAATGGAGTCGTTTGTTACCAGATGAATCTGGTGAAGTAAATCAAAAAGCGGTTGATTTTTATAATAGTTATTTTGACGAATTAATCGAAAATGGTATCGAACCGTTTGTAAATTTGTATCACTTTGACATGCCAATGTACCTTCAAGAAAAAGGTGGCTGGTTAAATCGTGAAACAGTTGAAGCTTATGAACGCTATGCAACGATTTGCTTTGAACTATTTGGACAAAAAATCAAAAAATGGTTTACTCATAACGAACCAATCGTTCCTGTTGAAGCTGGTTACTTGTATCGTTGGCACTATCCAGAAGAAGCAAATATGAAACATGCTGTTCAAGTTGGATATCACGAAGCTTTGTCGTCTGCGCTTGCAATCAAAGCATATCATTCTCTAGACTTATCTGGAAAAATTGGGATTATTTTGAATTTAACACCTAGTTATCCACGTGATGAAAATAACCCGGAAGATGTCAAGGCAGCAAAATTAGCAGATGCGTTCTTTAATCGCTCATTCCTTGATCCAGCAGTTAAGGGCGAGTTTCCGAAAGAACTGATTGAGGTATTAAAAGGCTTAGATTTGTTACCTGAAATCAAAGAGGGTGACAAGGAAATCATCAAAGAAAATACGGTTGATATTTTAGGAATCAATTATTACCAACCACGTCGAATCAAAGCAAAGGAAACACCAATTGACAAAGCTCTTTCGCCAATGCCTGAAGACTTCTTTGATAACTATGAAATGCCTGGCAGAAAGATGAATCCTTACCGTGGATGGGAAATCTATGAAAAAGGGATTTATGATATCTTGATCAACGTTCGTGACAATTACGGAAATATTGACTGTTTCATCTCTGAAAACGGAATGGGTGTTGAAGATGAAGCAAGATTTATTCAAGAAGATGGGATGATTCACGATGACTATCGAATTGAATTTGTAACAGATCACTTGAAGTATGTGCATCAAGCAATTCAAGAAGGAGCCAATTGTTTAGGGTATCATATGTGGACATGCATGGATAACTGGTCTTGGACGAACGCTTATAAAAATCGTTATGGTTTTATTTCAGTAAATTTAGCTAAAGATGGCGAGCGTACAATTAAAGAATCAGGTCATTGGTTCAAGCAAGTTTCTGACCAAAATGGATTTGATGCGTAATTAGCGCGAGCAAAATTTTTTAAATTTTACTCAGGTCATCAAAAATAAAATAAAAACTGTGTTTAAATCACGTAAAGATTTAAACACAGTTTTTTTTCGCTAGAAAAAAGTGTTATTGATTACTATGAAATTTTATAGTCAAGTTGTCTTTTCAACGATAGTTTGTTTATTAAAAAAAGCAGCTAGTTATTTATTGTTTTTTTACAGGTTTTTTACCTTTAGATTTCATTTTTTGTATATAATAGAACAGGTAAATTCAAATAGGAGTGGAAGAAGGTATGAGAAAGAAGCGTCCTGTTCTTCTCTTTTGGTTAATTGGTTTTTTCCTTTTGCTTATTCTATCTGTAACGATTTCTGGACGAATCACAACAGAAATAGTTCATACAAAAACGGAAAAAATCGTTGCAAGCAAAGAATCAGTAGATAAATTTAGAAAAGAATTCTCAACTTATTGGTGGGAGGACTATAAATTTGAAGCCGACTATGATCAAGGCGAATTAGTGATTTATTTACCAAAAGGAAAAGAAGACAACCAGTTTACAAATATCGACGATGTTTTAAGTGCGATTTCCTTGAGACAATATCAATTTAAAGATAAACGACTGACCGTTTTACTGTTATCAAATTCGGGAGAGAAGCTAGCCCGATTAAAAAATGGAAAAGTAACAAAAGGGTACTCTGACAAAGTAGATAAAAAAGTCGTGGCCAGTCGCTTAGCGGAATGGAAAAAGACAAATACGCCAACGAAAACAAGTGATTCCAGTCATCCGAAAACAACAACTGGCTCAACGACTGTACCACCGGCAACAAATTCGTCTGAAAGTTCATCCACAAGTAGTCATCTTTCTGGGACGAGCCAGTGATCAAAAAATAGTGAAAAGAAAAGTTGTGACAACTGTCACAGCTTTTTTTTGGAAAAGAGGGAGAAAATGATTTCTTATCGTGCAACGAAAAAACTAACACAACAGCAATTATTAGGGTTATATGAAGACGCTGGCTGGACAGCCTATACGAAAGATATCGAGCAACTACAGCAAGCCGTTCAACATTCCTTATCCGTTATCACTGCGTGGAAAGAGGACGAACTAGTTGGGTTGATTCGTGTTGTGGGCGATGGGCTAACGATTATTTATATTCAAGATATCTTAGTCAAAAAAGTAGTTCAAAATCAAGGAATCGGGTTTGAACTGATGCAGCAAATTTTGTTGAAATATCAAGCAGTTCGTCAAAAAGTATTACTGACGGAAGAGGCGCCAGCTATACGTCATTTTTATGAAAAATGTGGCTTTATTTCGGCAGATAAAGGTGATACAGTCGCTTTTGTTAAACTATCTTAAAATATAAAAATTTATTAAAAAAAATAGTCTTTTAGCTTATTCTCATTTTTTAAGTTCAAAATGTACGACAAAAGCGAATAGAGAGAAGTGATAATCGTGACTCCAATCAAAACGTGGTGTCAAAATCGTTTGTTTATTGTTATTTTGGCAGGTGTATTTTTTTGGTTAAAAACTCTTTTAGCCTACTATATTGATTTTTCCTTAGGTGTCGAGGGAATCATCCAAACATTTATTTTATGGATTAATCCAGTTGCAACGACGCTGTTATTATTTGGACTATCTTTGTATGTAAAAAAAACAAAGCCAGCGCTATTTCTACTATTGTTTTTAGATATTTTGAATACAGCTCTTTTATATTGCAATATTATTTTTTATCGAGAATTTACTGATTTTATTACAGTTAAATCAGTTTTAGGTTTTTCGAAAGTGTCACAAGGACTGTCAGGAAGTTCGTTTTCTTTAATGAAACCTCACGATATTTTATATTGGTTGGATATTCTGGTCTTTCTTGGTTTGCTCATTTGGGTAATTGTCAAAAATGTACCCATTAAAAGTCAACCAGTTAAGAAACCAATGGCGATTGCAATAAGTTGTTTGGCTGTGTTTATTTTTTCTGGAAACTTAGCGTTGAGTGAAGCGAACCGTCCTCAACTGTTACAAAGAACTTTCGATCGTTCTTATATTGTGAAATATCTAGGGATTGATGCATATACGATTTACGATGGCATCAAAACGGGAATGACAAGCAGTGTTCGCGCGCATGCAAGTAGCAACGGAATCACTGAGGTCTTAGATTATACGAAAGAGCATTACGCAGAACCAGATAAAAGTATGTTTGGAATAGCAAAAGGGAAAAATGTTATTGTGCTCCATTTGGAAAGCTTTCAACAATTTTTGATCAATATGAAGGTTTATGGTCAAGAAGTGACACCTTTTCTTAATAGTATTTTTGATAATCAAGCAACAATTAGTTTTGATAATTTCTTTCATGAAGTAGGCCAAGGAAAAACGAGTGATGCTGAAAATATGCTAGAAACGGGCACATTTGGGTTACCACAAGGGTCGTTATTTACTGAACTAGGTTCTGATAATGTTTT
The DNA here is from genome assembly GCF_050529065.1 of Enterococcus sp. DIV0174. Lineage (NCBI taxonomy): Bacteria > Bacillati > Bacillota > Bacilli > Lactobacillales > Enterococcaceae > Enterococcus > Enterococcus sp. DIV0174. Next base: position 441,988 of record NZ_CP172881.1, read on the forward strand.
TCAAGCTGCACCAGCTATTTTAAAGCAAAGCCAAGGCTACACAAGTGCCGTGTTCCACGGAAATGTTGCTAGTTTTTGGAATCGAGATCATGTGTACAAAAACTTGGGTTATGATAATTTCTTTGACCGTTCTTACTTTGAAGAAGCGGACGAAACTTTAGGCTATGGTATTTTAGACAAAAATTTATTCAGTGAATCAGTCGGCTATCTTGAACATTTGCAACAGCCGTTTTATACAAAATTCTTATCTGTAACCAATCACACGCCTTATTATACTGATGATAAGAATTTTGATTTTCCAGGTTTAAATACTGGTAACAGTACAGTTGATAATTATGTGCGAACAGCCCATTATCTTGACCAATCATTGGAACAATTTTTCACTTATTTGAAAGCCTCAGGTATTTATCAAAATTCAATGTTTGTTATTTATGGTGATCATTTTGGGATTTCAAATTCAGATAACAAAGATTTAGCTACAGTATTAGGCAAAGATGAGAAGACTTGGAGCGAATTCGATGATGCACAGATGCAACGAGTGCCATTGATGCTTCACATTCCTGGATACACAAACGGGAAAGTCAGTCACGCGTATGGTGGCGAGATTGATGTTTTGCCAACGCTACTTCATTTGGTCGGTGTAGATGATAAAAATTATGTTCATTTTGGAACAGATTTATTGTCTGCTAAACATGACCAAGTAGTTGCTTTTAGAAATGGTAATTTTGTTACTCCAAATTACACTGTTTTGGGGAATAAAACGTATGATAATAAATCAGGGCAAATTCTAGATACTGAAGCTCTGGGTATTCAAAAAGAAATCACGAAAGATCAAGACAAAGTGAAGAAAGCTTTAAGCTTGTCAGATAAATTGAATCAAGAAAACTTATTACGTTTTTATGTGCCAGATGGATTTACAACAGTTGATCCACAAAAAATTGATTATCAAAAAGAAGCAGAAAAAAATGAAACAATTGAACAGCAAAAAGGAAAAGCTTCAACCAGCGTTTATTCAAAAAATGGAAATAAAACGACTAAGAACCTATATCCAAAAATTACAGATTCTACTGGGAATTGAATCAGCTACTTTAAACTTCTGAAAAACAAACTTTTGTTTTTCAGAAGTTTTTTTTATGTTTTGATATTTTTTTCCTTTTTTACGTATGTAAATAGTGAACCTAGTGATTTTTTCATTATACGTACCAGAAAAATTGCTAAACCTGTTGGTCATTCATTTAACCGACAGAATAATAATTTGAGGAGGAACAAAGCGATGCATGACGGTAGATTGATTAGGAGCCTTCGAATCAGTAAAAAATTAACTCAAGCTGAGTTAGCGGAGGGGATTTGTTCAAAGACATCATTAGTAAGTCTGGAAAAAGGAACAGTGAGAAAAATCGCATTTACGACATTACAAGCAATCTTGGCTCGCCTAAACGTTTCTTTGGCAGAGTATGAAGTGTTGCGACATAGATTGGAAGAACCAACAAAAAGCAAAAGAACCAGACGCCTGCTTAGTAAGGTACAAGAAGAAAATTTTGATCCGTACAAGGAAGTAGGGAACAATCGAAAACGGTTCAAGCAAACAGGAGATTTATATTACTTAGTTTTGAATATCCACATGTTTTTAAAAACAGATAGTCAACTCCAAAAAGAACTACAGTTTGAATTTTTACGCTATGAATGTAAAAAAATTGAGGATTACTTTATGCGAATACAAGAATACAGCCAATTTGAGATGACGATTCTAGCTGAATTACCCTTTTTATTTAGCGAGTCTTTCATCGAAAGTAATTATGTGAAAATCAAGAAGAGAATGCGGAATTTTTCTCTGACAAATAATCCTGATCAGTATATGGATTTGTTTTTGTTAAACTTGACTACGCATTACATTGCGAAAAAACGATTTAAAAAAGCGCGAAATGTCAATGATGATTTAGCAAGAAGCCTTGCAGCCAAAGCTAAGAACTTAATTATTTACGAAACATTAATGATGAATTATCAAAAACAACTGATTCTTGTTGGATTGGGTGAGTTGATTGATGAGGATGAATGCAATCAACTGTTTTCTGTTTTGGAGTATAGCTTGGGGAGAGAGCAACGTAGGCAGTTGGAAGAGCAATTTCGTGTGCTTTTGCCATAAAAAAGGTTGTGGCTCCAAGCGGTCAGCTTCAAGCAATAAGGATGCTTTTCTAAAAATAGTTTCTCATATTTTTATGAAAAGAGGACTTATTGCCGAAGGAGTTGCTAGGGAACACCGTGAATAGAGGTTGTGGCTTCAAGCGATCAGCTCAAAAAAAATAATGAGCAACTGACAAAAATAGCTTTTCATGTTTTTGGACAGTTATGAATTATTTTGAGGACATCTAGAAGAAGGTTGTGATGCAAAATACTTAGCCCAGAGAAGATAGTGAACAGGCACTCAAAATTGTACTTTATATTTTACAATAGGTTCAAGTTATCAGAAGAACGAATGATCGACTAACTGTAGGAGGGCGCAATTATTTAAGAAAATGTTACTTACATAGATTATTTTGAGAAGTCATTTTAATGGATTTTTATTGGAGAAAAAGCATTGTTGAATGACGCCAATCAGCAGTTAGTTGTGGAAAAATAAAAAAAGCTAGAAGTAGAATATCCTAGCTTTTGATAGCGTGTTTTAAGATGGTAAACTGCTGCTTTCTAGCACAGCTTCCTGTTCATATTGATAATGTGCTGGTGGGAAGAATCGAGCAATCTCATTTTTTGAAGCATCACGAGAATCAGAAGCATGGATAATGTTTGCTGTTCCAGGAACTGCAAAATCTCCGCGAATCGTTCCGGGCAGTGCATCCACAGCCTTGGTTGCGCCAACCATTTTCCGGACGATATCAATGACATCATCGCCCTCTAGTACAAGATAAACAACAGGTCCAGAGATCATGTAGTCGATTAACTCTTGAAAAAAGCTACGACCAGCTAAGTGTTGATAGTGTTCTTTGGCAAGTTCTGGAGTCATTGTTGCTAGTTTCATGTCAACGATTGTTAGCCCTTTTTCTTCAAATCGTTGAATAATGCGGCCAATTAGATGTCGACGGACACCATCTGGTTTGATAATCACAAGCGTGTGTTCCATAAAGATCACTCCTTTTGTCCATTACTATAATTTTATTATAGTAATGGAAAGCTTTTATGACAAATGAAATTCGAAAAAACATTTTTTTGTTAAATAAATTAAAAAATGAATACGCTTTATTTAGGAAAAAAGGAAAAATTTGAGAAATAGATTTGACATTTCTGTAAATCGTTGTTACAGTAACCACTGGAAAACTAAATAAGATTTGTTAGGTGAGGCTCCTATACAAACACAGGCTACTGCCCAAAAATGTCGAGAGACGCCAATGGGTAGAACAGGAATTGTCGATCTAAGGCTTTTCATAAGGTAGCTAAAGGCAGAGGTATTTGCTTTTTACGTTGTATAGTGTCAAAACTCAACGATGAGATCGAAATAGCTTCTTTTTGCTGTGCTTATTTCAACCTTTCGCTGAGTTTTTGGTGGAAGGTTTTTTTGTTGCCAACCTAACAGTTTAAATTTTAGTAATCCGGCAAAGTAAGGGAGCTGATTTTTGTTGGGACATTGATGCGACAAGTACGAGTGAATTTTTGTAAGGAAAAAGAACAGATTTATGAAAGCATAAAGGAGATGAGAACAAATGGATGACAGTTTACCGAAACCGAGGGGATTAGAGAAAAGTAAAAGTTTGCTGAAACTATTATCTATCTGTTTTCAGCCCACTTATGTAAAAATGCTTCTCTCTTGACCCGAAAAATACGAAAAACAAAATTGTAAAAGTTTGTTTTTCTGATACAAGGGAGAGAATACAATGGAAAAAAAGAAAGATACGCAAAAATTATATGCAAATTTTGCACAAAAAAGCGAACGCGCATTATTTGACTTGTTCCATAGCAGTGAAAAAGGAATGAGCACAGAACAAATCGAACAATCAAAAGAAGTCTATGGAGATAACACGATTTCATATGGAAAGAAAACACCTTTTTTAATTGAAGTGTTGAAGGCTTATATTACACCATTTACCTTAGTATTGATTGCTTTAGGGATTATTTCGTTTATTACAGAGTATTTACTACCAGCTCCAGGTGAGAAGGATCTATTCGGTGTAATTATTATTTTTAGTATGGTAATTGTGAGTGGCACAATGACTTTGATTCAATCAGTTCGTTCAAACCAAGCAGCTGAAAAATTAAAATCATTAGTAAAAGTGACCGCTGCAGTAAAACGTCAAGGCAAATACGAAGAGATTCCAATGGAAGAAATCGTCTGTGGTGACTTGGTTCGATTATCTGCAGGCGATATGATTCCGGCAGATATGCGATTGCTTTCTGCAAAAGATTTATTTATTTCTCAAGCAGCTTTGACAGGTGAAAGCTATCCTGTTGAAAAGAATGCCGTAGTTGCGATAGATGGGAATAAGAATGAAACAAGCTATGAAAACCTAGCGTTTATGGGAAGTAATGTAATTAGCGGAAGTGCCACAGGAATTATCGTAGCTGTGGGAAATCAAACTTTGTTTGGTCATGTAGCACAAACGTTATCTGAAAAACCAATTAAATCCAACTTTGAATTAGGTATCCATAAAACATCTATGTTATTGATCAAGTTCATGGCTTTGATGGCACCCACAGTGATTGTCATTAATGGATTAACTAAAGGAGATTGGCTAGAAGCTTTCTTATTTGGATTGTCTGTTGCAGTCGGTCTAACGCCAGAAATGTTACCAATGATTGTTACGACGAACTTGGTTAAAGGCGCTAGTGTGATGGCAAAAAAAGGGACAGTTATCAAAAATTTGAGTGCGATTCAAAACTTTGGCGCAATTGATGTTTTATGTACTGATAAAACAGGAACGTTAACTCAAGATAAAATTATCTTAGAATACCACATGAATTGTGAAGGCGCTGAAGACGATCGGGTATTACGCCATGCGTATTTAAACAGTTATTATCAAACAGGTTTGAAAAATTTACTTGATGTCGCGATTATTGACGAAGCTGAAGAAACCCTTGATACAACCAACACGCGTTACAGAAAAATAGATGAGATTCCATTTGATTTTGAACGTCGTCGCATGAGTGTCGTCGTAGAAGATGTGACAGGCAAGACACAAATGATTACCAAAGGCGCGATTGAAGAAATGTTGAGCATTTCTAAGTTTATTGACTTAGAAGGAGAAGTTACACCTTTAACGAAGGAAAGAAAACAGGAAGTTTTAGAAAAGGTAACAGCGCTTAATGAAGATGGATTACGTGTAATTGGTGTAGCCCAAAAAACAAATCCTAGTGTAGTTGGAGAATTCTCAGTCAAAGATGAATCAGACATGGTGTTGATTGGTTACTTAGCGTTCCTTGATCCACCAAAAGAAACAACGAAACAAGCATTGCAAGCATTGAAAGATCACGGAGTGGCTGTTAAAGTGTTGACTGGAGATAACGAATTAGTAACACGTTCTGTTTGTCGTCAAGTTGGCTTAGAAATCGATGAGCTAATCACCGGAGAAAAAATTGCTTCTATGGATGATCACCAACTTTCACAGGTTGTTGATGAAAATGATGTTTTTGTAAAACTAAATCCACAACAAAAAGCACGCCTAACAACAGCACTTAGAAATAATGGACACACAGTTGGGTTCTTGGGAGATGGAATCAATGATGCTCCTGCGATGAAAGTGGCCGATATCGGTATTTCGGTTGATACAGCTGTCGATATTGCAAAAGAATCAGCAGATGTCATCTTATTAGAAAAAGATTTGATGATTTTAGAGCGTGGACTATTAGCGGGTCGGGAAACATTCGGAAATATCATGAAATATATCAAAGCGACAGCTAGTTCAAACTTTGGAAACATGTTTTCCGTTTTGATAGCCAGCACCTTTTTGCCATTCTTGCCAATGTTGCCTTTACAAATTTTATTCTTGAATTTGATTTATGATGTGTCTTGCATTTCCTTACCATGGGATAAAATGGATCCAGAATATTTAGTAAAACCTAAAAAATGGGAAGCTTCAAGTATTGGCAAGTTTATGGTGTATTTTGGTCCAACAAGTTCTGTCTTTGATATTACAACGTATTTATTGATGTACTTTGTTATTTGTCCAGCGGTTATTGGAGGAGATTTCCACACATTGAATGGCACACAACAAGTAGCATTTATTGCGTTGTTCCATGCAGGTTGGTTTGTGGAATCACTTTGGTCACAAACGTTAGTATTACATGCGTTACGCACACCAAAATTACCATTTATCCAAAGCAACGCAACCTTTGCTATGACAGCAATTACTACGTTAGGCATTGCTGTTGGTTCTGTTTTACCATTCACAAGTTTTGGTGCAGAGCTAGGTTTGATGCCATTACCAGGTAGTTATTGGATTTGGTTAATCGTAACAGTTTTAGCTTATTTAACACTGGTTACGGTAGTTAAAAAATATTATATCCACAAATTTGGTGAACTGTTGTAATTTAAAGGTTAAGTAAAGCACAAGCATGCGGAGTAATTTTCTCAAGAAAAGTCTTCTGCATTTGCTTGTGTTTTTTAGTTTCAATCAAGTTACAAAACATTACTGGAATGTGTCGTTTTTAAATTTCCCTTAAGGCGGATATGTTTTTTTGTTAAAATAAAAGATAGGTGATACATACATCCAATAAAAAATATGAGGAATAAAGGAGAAAAAATGAAAAAAACGAATTTTTTACTTAGTGTGATGGTACTAGGCGGAATCGTTTCAACTGCTGCTCCTGTGAGTTTTGCAGATGAAGTTGGCACAGGCAATGAAGCAATTGCGCAATCAACAGTTAGCACATATGAGAATCAAATAGCTGGAACTGAAACACAAGAGAGTGCACTTGAGACACAAAATAGCTCGACTATTAGTACAACAGAGGCAACTGCTGTAGAATCAAGCGAAATAACAGAAGCAACTGGTTCAGCAGTGGAAGAAACAGCTCCTGAATCAGAGGAACAATCTACGGAAGCAACAGAAGCAACAGAAGCAACAAAGGCTACAGAAACAGTGGAGAATCAGTTGGATGACGGAGAGGTACTTGTTCACACAACGCAAACAGACCTTTCACAATTTGAAGTTTCTATTGCTTCACGCTTTGCACGTTCATCATCAAATACACAACAGCAATTCATTGACAGCGTGGCTCCCTCTGCAAGAACGCTAGCAAGCCAAAATGATTTGTATGCTTCCGTCATGATTGCTCAAGCGATTGTGGAAAGTGGTTGGGGAAAGAGTCAATTAGCTTCTGCACCAAATTATAATTTATTTGGAATTAAAGGTAGCTATAATGGCCAATCGGTAACTTTTCCAACAGCAGAGTTTGTTAATGGTCAATGGATTACAGTAAATGCTGCGTTTAGAAAATATCCATCCTATAAACAATCTCTAGAAGATAATGTGCACATTTTAAAAACAACTTCATTCCAATCTGGCGTTTATTATTATTCGGGCGCATGGAAAAGTAACACAAAATCTTACAAAGATGCGACAGCCTGGTTAACGGGACGTTATGCGACAGCACCAAACTATGCAACAACCTTAAACAGTGTAATCGAAACCTATAATTTAACGCAGTATGACAGTCAACCTCAAGTACCTACATCACCAATGTATCGTTTATACAACCCAAATACTGGTGAACATTTGTATTCTCTAAATGAGGGTGAAAAAAATTCTTTACCAAAAATTGGTTGGAAATATGAAGGTGTGGCTTGGTTAGCACCAAACAGCGGAACAAAAGTGTATCGGATGTATAATCCAAACAGTGGCGACCATCATTATACGGCAGCCCAGTCAGAAATCAATTTCTTGAAAAAACTAGGCTGGCGTTATGAAGGACTAAGTTTTTACTCTGGCGGTTCAAAAGCGATCTTGCGTCTGTTCAATCCAAATGAACAAACAGGAACGCATCATTACACAATGAGTACAAAAGAAAGAGATTACTTAGTGAAATTAGGTTGGCGCTACGAAGGAATCGGTTTTTACGGCAACTAAGCGTTAGGTGTTTGAGCAGAAACTTCAAGAAGAACAAAGTTGCTTTGCAAACATCAAACAAGTAAAAAATGTCAGAAAATAACTACTTAGAGACAGAGTGCATAGGCGCTCTGTCTCTTTTTTGATTTGGAATGAAAAAAATAAAATAATTTTCGTGAAACTTCCATGCAGTCGATGATTTTATGACTGAATCATGCTAAACTAAGGATATTGTTTTTTGAAAGGAACCGTGGGGAAATGAAAGGCGCAATATTTGATTTAGATGGACTATTAGTTGATAGTGAAAGAGCTTATCGTGATGGTTGGGTCTGGGGCTTTGCACAATTTGGGATCGAGATTCCACAAGAAATCGTTAATACTTGGGGTGGAAAGAATTGGAAACAAAGTTTTGATATTTTAGTCCAATTAGCTGGCAGCCCAGAAAAAGTACAAGAAGTACGAGCAAAACGGGAAAAATTTTTTTATGAAAAACTAACGACCGGAGAAATCCAGCTTAAACCATATGCGAAAGAAGTACTGAGTTATTTAAAAGAACAGAATTTTAAACTTGGCTTAGCAACGACAACTGTTACTGAAAGAGCAACAGCCATTTTAAATCAGTTTGAATTAATGGACTATTTTGATACGTTTACTTTTGGGGATGAAGTATCTGAAAATAAGCCTTCACCAGTTCCTTATTTAACAGCATTAGAACGAACTGGATTAGTAGCAAACGAGGCTTTTGCAGTCGAAGATTCATTAGTGGGTGCAACTTCAGCTTCTCGCGCAGGCATGGGCGTATTTCTGATACCTGACTCAAGTTTTGAACGAAATTATTCGGAAAAAGACAAAGAAAACTTGCAAATTATCGAACAAGGAAAAGATTTGAAAATTGTTATTGATTTTGTGAATAAAAAAACAGCAAAAAATTCTTAGAAAAAAAGAATAAATTTTATGCTTGACTTTCATTTGTTCATCCTGTAAATTAATCGTCAACAACCAAATAATTTTTCGATGAAAAGGAAAGTAAACTTGGAGACTGCGTAGAGAGACTCTGGCTGGTGAAAAGAGTTCAGTATAAGAAAAGTTGAAAATGGCCTTGGAGAAAAATTTGTCGATAAGTAGGCAAATTCGGATTCGTTCGACCGTTAAAACGAACACCAATCTCTCATTACAGATGAGACGTTGGGCTGAGGGAAGGAAACTTCCGAATAAAGGTGGTAACACGATACGTCGTCCTTTTACTAGCATTTGCTAGTAAAAGGACTTTTTTTTATATATTTTTCGCGATGAAATGGTAAGTACATTGGTAAAGTCTTTAACAGAGAGCTTCGAAATGCTGAGAAGAAGTAAGATTAAACTTTTGGAAAATGGCCATTGAGCGATTCACCCCGAGCAATTTGTAAGGCGGTGACGGCTGCGTCCGATAGCACGCTAGAGTATGTTTGTACTTGAAGAGGAATTGTGCGTGAGTACAGTTCGAACATGAGGTGGTAACACGCAAAAAGGCGTCCTCAAGTAAATGACACTAGTCGTTTGCTTGAGGATGCTTTTTTTTAGTATCGATAAGGGAGGAGAAAGAATGATTGATTTACGAAATATATCTGTCACCTTTCAACAAAAGGGGCAGGAGATTCGCGCAGTAGATTCTGTGAATCTAACGATTGATGAGGGAGATGTTTTTGGAATTGTTGGTTATTCTGGAGCCGGGAAAAGTACATTGGTTCGAGTAATCAATTTACTTCAACCACCAAGTGATGGTGAAGTTTGGATCAACGATGTGGAACTAACCAAGCTCTCACCAAAAAAGTTACGTGAAAAAAGAAGAAAGATCGGAATGATTTTTCAACATTTTAATTTGATGAACAGTCGGTCAATTTTTGATAACGTTGATTTTTCATTGAAATACACAGGGAAATCTAAACAGGAACGTCAACAAAAAGTGACTGAATTATTGGATTTGGTAGGTCTTTCAGATAAAGCTAATGCGTATCCAAATCAATTATCCGGCGGGCAAAAACAACGCGTGGCAATTGCCCGAGCTTTAGCCAATGATCCTGAAATTTTATTATGTGATGAGGCAACTAGCGCTTTGGATCCAAAAACGACGCTTCAAATTTTAGCTTTATTGAAACAACTAAATCAAAAATTAGGCTTGACCATCGTGCTGATTACTCATGAAATGCAAGTAGTCAAAGAAGTTTGCAACAAAGTAGCGGTGATGGAGGAGGGAAAAATTATTGAACAAGGAAGTAGTATTCAGATATTTAGTCGTCCGAAACAAGCATTAACAAAAGATTTTATCCGAACAGCAACACATATCGATCAGGCGCTAGAAACAATTACTGCTTATCCGGATTTTGCTGAGCAAACCAATGATAAATGGCTAGTGGAACTGTCTTACGTTGGAGAGCAAACCAATGAGCCACTAATCGCCCAACTTTACAGTAAATATCAAGTAACGACCAACATTCTTTACGGAAACATTGAATTGCTTCAAGATGTCCCGCTGGGGAGTTTGATTGTGACTTTGGCGGGTGAATTAAATCAACGACAAAAAGCTTTAGACTTTTTATTTGAACAAGGTGTGACAGTTCAAGTATTGAAGAAGAGTGAACGTAATGAACAAATAAAAGTGATTGAAGGGGGAAGATAACATGACCAAATTCCTAGAAACATATTTACCAAATGCTTCTGCGATTCCTGATGAATTTATTGAAGCAACGAAGCAGACGCTATATATGTCATTTTGGACGGCATTAATTTCTGGAATTATTGGAATTGCGCTTGGTGTGATTCTAGTTGTGACTCGCCCAAATGGATTATTAGCACATCGGTTATTCTATGAAATTTTAGATAAAGCAATCAATATTATTCGTTCGATACCGTTTATTATTTTATTGTCGCTTTTAGCACTTACTACTCGCTTTTTTGTTGGGACGACAATCGGTGCCAAAGCAGCATTAGTTCCACTGATTGTGGGCGTCGTACCATTTTTTGCTAGGCAAATTGAAAATGCATTGTTAGAAGTTGATCCTGGAGTAATCGAAGCAGCAGAATCAATGGGAACGAGCCCATTTGGAATTATCGTACGAGTTTATTTATTAGAAGGATTACCAGGAATTGTCAGAGTATCTGCTTTGACGATTATCAATGTAATTGGTTTGACCACGATGGCAGGCGCGGTCGGTGCCGGAGGATTAGGAAATTTAGCTATTTCTCGAGGGTACAATCGATTCCAAACAGATGTCACGATTGTTGCGACCTTATTGATTTTACTTTTGGTATTTTTAAGTCAATTTATTAGTAATCAAATTATAAAAAAAATTAGTCATTAATTGGGGGAAAAAGAGATGAAAAAAATTATTCGTTTAGTAGCAGTTGCACTTATTGCCGTGGTTTGGTTAGCAGGATGTAGTAAAGGATCAGCTGAAACCACTGATAAATCAAAAGAAACAACCGTTAAACTAGGTGTGATTGGTGAAGATACAGATGTTTGGGATGATGTGAAAGATCGCTTGAAAAAAGAAAATATCAATTTGGAATATGTTAAATTTACCGACTACAACCAACCAAATGCGGCATTAGCAGATGGCTCAGTCGATTTGAATGCTTTTCAACATCAGTTCTTTTTAGATAACTACAATGAAGAACATGGAACAGATTTAGTTTCCATTGGAAATACAGTTAATGCGCCATTAGGTATTTACTCAAATTCACTCAAAAAAATAACAGAGCTGAAAGATGGTGCAAAGGTTGCCATTCCTAATGATGTGACTAATGGTGGCCGTGCCTTATTGTTATTACAAACGGCTGGCTTAATCAAAGTAGATGACTCAAAAGGACCAGCACCAACTGTTTCGGATATTACTGAAAATAAGAAAAATCTAGTGATTTCTGAATTGGATGCTTCACAAACAGCACGTGCATTATCTGATGTAGATATTTCCGTCATTAATAGTGGTGTCGCAGTCGATGCAGGATTTAATCCAACGAGCGATGCAATTTTCTTAGAACCTGTCGATGAAAATGCTCGTCCTTATGTCAACATCATTGTTGCAAGAAAAGAAGATGAAAAAAATAAAACATATCAAAAAATTGTCGACGCATATCAAACAGAAGATACAGCTAAAGTAATCGAAAAAACATCAAAAGGTTCAAGCGTTCCTGCATGGGAAACATTTGGACGTAAATAAATCAGCCAAAACTAAGGGAGGAATTTTTTATGAGTACAACACAAACGACAACATCTGTAAAAGAATTTATTGCTGAAAGATTGCCAGAATATCAAGAGTTAGCATTAACGATCCACGATCATCCAGAAGTCAGTAACTATGAATTTTTCTCCTCAGAGGCATTGATTAAACAGCTGGAAAAAGAAGGGTTTACTGTTGAAAAAGAAGTTGCGGGTCATCGAACAGGTTTTGACGCTCGTTATGCTTCAGGAAAACCTGGTCCAACCCTCGTTTTTTTAGCCGAGTTTGACGCATTACCGGGCATTGGGCACGCATGTGGGCACAATTTATTTGGAACGTATTCAGTATTAGCGGCTAGTGCAGTGAAGGAATGGACCAATGAATTTGGTGGGGAGATTCGAGTCTATGGTACGCCTGGTGAAGAAGGTGGTGAAAATGGCTCAGCGAAGGGAAGTTTTGTTCGCGAAGGATTTTTTGAAGACGTGGATGCAGCTCTTTGCGTTCACCCAGCCTATCGTTATGGAAAAACCACAGAATCTTTAGCAAATGATCCAGTAGATATCAAATTTTATGGAGTTGCCTCCCATGCTGCAGGAGCACCGGAAAAAGGAATCAACGCACTTGAAGCATTAATTCAAGTGTTCAATGGGATTAACGGATTACGCTTGCATTTACCAAAGGATGTCAATATCCATGGTATTATTACCGACGGTGGAGTTGCTGCTAATGTCATCCCTGAATATGCGGCTGGACGTTTCTACTTGCGGGCAGCTAACCGTGAAACGTTGGACGAAGTATCTCAAAAAGTTGAAAACATTGTGAAAGGTGCGGCACTCAGTACAGGTACCTCTTATGAATTTGGGTTGTTCCAAAATGCAGTCGATGATGTGGTTGTCACCCCAGCGTTTGATGAACTCTTTTTTGAACATCTTCAAGAACTTGGTATTCCAGACGAAGAAATTGAAACTCAACAGCGTACAAGTCTAGGTTCATCTGATGTTGGAAATGTTAGTCAGGTAATCCCGACGATTCAACCAACTGTCTCCATCTCTGATACGTATATTGCAGGTCATTCGACTGAATTCAAAGCAGCAGCAAGAAGCGAAAAGGGACTAGCATCAATTGCGATTGCAGCAGAGCTTTTGGCAAAAACAGCACTTGATTTGCTTCAACAACCAGAAACATTAACCACAATCAAAAAAGAGCATCAAGAACAGCTTGCTAAGAAGAAAGAACAGGGATCTTCTTTCTAAAATGTTATCTTTTATTTTGAGCACAGAAAAATAAATCAGATTTTTTTGTTGACAAATATTTCTTGAGGATGTAAACTTCATGAAAGTCATCTTTTCAACAGTAGTAGCAGAGGTGTTTTGTTCAGAAAGTCGGTGGTTGCTGCGAACCGATCAAGCCATGCTAACGAATTACATGAAAAGTTCAAAAAATAAAATATGTTATTTAAAGTGGAAAACAGATCTGTTTTTAATTAAGGTGGTACCGCGGAGCAATTCGTCCTTAGTTGAAAATGGGTCTTTTTATTTTTAGCCAGAGGGGGAAGCCAAAATGAATTGTGGCGGGATGATTCGATATTATTTCTTTTTTAGTACCTAATATTTTTAACTAAAAAAGGAGAAATTATCATGGAGAAAAAAGCAAATCCGAGTTTTGTAGAAGCAACATTAGTATTAGCAGTCGTCGTATTGAGCATTGCAGTTGGGGTAGTGGGATTGAAAATCTCACCAAATATTGCTATTTTAGCAGCTATCGGGATGGTTATGGTTTACGCTGTTGTAAAGAAATACCCTTCTGAATGGTTGCATGAGGGAATTATTAATGGAATCAAACCAGGAATTATTCCAATTTTTATTTTTATTTTAGTTGGTTCATTGATCGCAGTTTGGATTCAAGCGGGAATTATCCCAACCTTGATGGTGATTGGGTTTGATTTGATTAGTGTCCAATGGTTTGTCCCATCTGTCTTTGTTGTTTGTGCGATTGTAGGGAGTGCAGTTGGTAGTGCTTTTACAGTTATGTCAACAATTGGTATTGCCTTTTTCGGTATCGGAACAACGTTAGGTTTAAGTCCAGCTTTGGTAGTGGGTGCCATTGTTTCTGGTTCTGTCTTTGGAGATAAGATGTCTCCGTTGTCAGAGTCAACGAACTTGGCAGCAGCAATTGTCGATGCAGATTTATTTAAACATATCAAACATATGATGTGGTCAACTGTTCCGGCATTCGTACTTTCGTTTTTCTTATTCATGTTCTTAGGCCACACGGATAAAGGTGCAAGTCTTTCAGCTATCCGTGAAGTCACAAATACGTTAGAAGCCAATTTTACAATTTCATTTTGGTCATTGATTCCACTTGTTTTGATGTTAGTATGTGCATGGAGAAAGGTACCAGCCATCTTAACTATTTTATTGAATATTGCTGTAGCAGTCGGAATGATTTTTATTCAAAACCCGCAGACGTCTGTGAACCAATTAGCTTCTGTAATTGAATCAGGATTTGTGGCAAATACTGGAAATGAACAAATTGATGCGTTACTAAGTCGTGGAGGAATCGAAAGTATGATGCCGACCGTTGCATTGATTATCTTGACTTTATCACTAGGTGGTTTGCTAATTGAGTTTGGGTTGATTTCAACTGTGATGGATGTTGTTTCTAAGCGGATGACCAGCACACCGAAGTTAATTTTTACAACATTGTTAACAAGTATCGGGGTCAACGTTTTCATTGGTGAACAATTCTTGTCAGTCATTTTGCCAGGAAATGCATTTAAAGACACGTTCAAAAAGGCTGGACTTGATCCAACTGTTCTAGGACGAACATTGGAAGATGGTGGTACAGTTATTAACTACTTAGTTCCTTGGGGGATTGCTGGTAGTTTCGTAGCAAGTACATTTGGTGTTCCAACATTAACGTACTTACCATTTGTTTTCTTTAGTTTGTTATCACCAGTCTTTTCAATGGTGAGTGCTTTCACTGGTTTAGGTATTTCAAAAATTGAATCAGAAGATGAATCAGAATTAGTTTCTGAATAATAGCGGCGTATTTAAAAACAGGAAAAATATGCTGTAAAAATAAGATTAGAGGGTAAAATCAAACATCATTGATTTTACCCTCTAATTGTCTAGTAAGGTTGTGGCGCAAAACGTTCAGCTCCGAAAAAATAATGAGCAACTGATAAAAATAGCATTTCATATTTTAGACAGTTGTAAGTTATTTCGAGGAGTTGTTTTGGGAACACCGTGGATAAAGGTTGTGGCACAAAACGCCTAGTTCCGACAAGATAGCAATCATTAAAATAGTTTTCCATGTTTTGAAGTGGATGCAAGCTCTATTGAGGAATTGCTTCTTGAACACTAGTAATTAGAAAAAAGAGAGGTGACAAAATTTTGTCACCTCTCTTTTTTGCTAGGACTGATCAGATAAAGCGAAGGGTTCCTTGGGTTTTCGATAACTAAAGAAGATAATTAGGTAAAGTAAAGCAGTTAATAAAGTAACACCAAGTATATTAGTCATTAAAATACCAATGAAAATTAAAGACAATGCAATTAGCGCAAATAGGTTGAGACTTTTATCGAACAAAGTACCTTTCTTTAGTGAAAGAACAAAAGCAGCAGAAACAATCATCAACCAAATAACTAATACGGTATAAGAAAGTGAACCTGCTAGATAACCAAATAACTCATCACCGACAAAGTAAGAAAGGATGACACCAAGGTAAAGAACACTGGTGCAAAAGAAAACTGAGCGTTGAGGTACTTGATGTTTATTTAGGACTGCAAAGGTTTTTGCAGCTCCTTTCTTATCTTTCAATCGGAAAAACAGCGTGCGCGAAGCAGCATAGACACCTGAATTGATGGAAGAAAACAAAGCTAGAACAATGACAAAATTGACAATATCCGCAGCAAATGGAATATTCATTTTTTCAAAAACCATTACGAAAGGACTCACGTTACTGTTAGCCAGTGTGTTCCAAGGGAAAATAATCAAAAGTAAAAACAAAGGAATAATATAGAAGGAAACGATTCGTCCCATCACACCTTTGACTGCTTTAGGAATAGCTTTTTTAGGATCATCTGCTTCACTAACTGTAATCGCAATCAGTTCAGAACCACCGTAAGAATAAATTACGACTAACAAAGAATTAATGATTCCTTTCATTCCATGCGGTGCAAAGCCACCATGATTTGTCATTTGTTGTAAGGTGGGAAAAACGCCATGGCCAAACATCTGTTGTCCAACTAAATAAAGACCAAAAAGAATAAGTGCAATAATTACACTGATTTTAGCAAAAGCTAACCAATATTCTGTCTCAGCAAAAAGTCTCACGGAATAGAGATTAATCAGTGTTGTGAGGACTGCTAAAATCAACACGAAGATCCACGCAGGGATATTAGGAAACCAAAGCTGTAAAAAAGATGCAGCTGCTACAGCTTCTGCAATAATGTTGATCATCCATAATGACCAGTAAACCCAATCAATAAAGTCAGCAGAGTGGTCACCAAGATAAGGGCGGATCAATCCAGAAAGGCCATGCTGGTTCTCACCATCTAAAACAAGTTTTCCTAATCCAGTCATAACAATAAATAAAACGATGCCGCCAATAGCAAATGCTAATAAGACGGAGGGACCTGCGATACTAATTGCTTCACCACTCCCTTTAAATAAACCTGCACCAATCGCGCCACCTAATGCTAGCATCGTAATGTGACGCGAACTCATTTGTTTTTTTAGTTTTGTATTTTCCATAAGCAACCTCTTTTCTGTACGTGTTTCATGAATAAAAAATAACGTTGCTTAATAATACCAAATATTCTGACAATTTCAACTATTCTAAAAAATTTTTTGGATACTTTAATCAAATCGTCATAAAATTGAAAGATAAAAACGAAAAGAATGGATAAAAAGAGAGACTAATTTTATTCATTCAGAGCATAATATTCGCTTTTCTGTTTCTATAAGAGCTATGATTAGGAAAATTCTTTATGGGAAAGTGAGGAGAATGAAATGGCTGATACTCATGAAATTTTACTCGTCGCAAAAGATAAAAACTTATATTTTTTTCCTTTCATCGACTCATTCGAAGTGATTTCTGGAAAAGACTTATTTGATGAACAGTTTTTACGAATGAATGCTGCAAAGTTTCGCCAATATCAACTGATTATTTTTTTGGATTTTGGATTTGAAGTGGCGATGGCTGCTCAAGTTCGTCCGTTGACTCAGGCAAAAATAGTTGTTTTCTTTTGGAATCACTTTAAAAAAGAACATTATGAATTATTGGAACAAGTACAAAAGGATTCAGCGATTGATGAAGTTTATCATTTTGATGCGTTGGAAGCACATGAGTTAGGTTTGAAGCACAATAGCTCCTTCTATTCTACAAATGTCCAACTACCCAAGGAACAAATCACAACAGATTTATTTTTTGGTGCGACTGATAATGGACGAAAGAATCTTGCTGAACAGTACCGAGCAGATTTTTCAGCAAGAGGTGTAACGACTAATTATTTTATTTTACCATTGAGAGGTAACGAACAAGTTGGCTATTTAAGTTACTCGGAATATTTGAGATTAGTGGCAAAAAGCCGGGGAATTTTAGAGTTACTTCGTGCAGGACAACAGGGCGTAACATTGCGGACATTTGAATCCATGTACTTCCAGAAGAAATTGGTGACTGGAAACGATGTGATTTTTGATTATCAATGTTACCATCCAGATAATATCTTTTTATTGTCGCAACGATCTTTGGATGAATTACCCGAATTTCTTAACCAGCCCTATCAGTCAGTTTCGCCAGAAATTCTTGATTTCTTTGATGCGCCAAACTGGGCTAAGCGCTTCTTGGCTACTGATGAACTACTTTTTGAGCGCTATGAGTACCGGGCAGATTTGCTGGAAAGATTGGAGAAGAGAGGGTAATTAAATAAATACACTAAAAAGAGCGTAAGCCGTTTAGGTTACGCTCTTTTTTCTATTTTGCCCCCAAAAGGCCTTCTTTTGCATGAACGAGTTGCGTTAAGAAAGCACAATAAGGTGTTTGAATACCATATTTTTGTCCTTTGCGCCAAACAGCACCATTTATATAATCAATTTCAGTCAAACGATGATTTTTGATTAAGTCTTGATACATTGAAGGGTAATGAAGACCGATATTTGCAGGATCATAAGTTGCTGCAATGTGCTCGTTGACTTCTGGTTGGTCAAGCTGAATCCCTTCTTCAGCAGCAACAGCAGCAAATTCTGCTACAATTGTTTCAACAATCTCATTTGCGACGGGTTGTTCCCCAAAGCCAGCGATGTTGCAGTCTAAAATCGTACATAAGCCATTTAGTGTACCGTTGACACAAGCTTTACGCCAAATCGAATAACGAACATTTCGACTATAGACCGGATTTAGGTTTGCTTCGTCAAAAACACGAACGACTTCATGCGCAAAAGTTTCGCCCTCAGGTTCAAGATTTTCTAATTCGATTTCACCATTTCCCAATAAGGTTACTTTCCCTGGTCCATCCAAACCGGCAGTCCACATTGTGATACCAAATAAAATGTTTTTCTTAGGAACATATTTTTCTAACACATCTTCATGTCCTAAACCATTCAATAAACAAAGAACATGGGTCTTTTCAGTAATAATTGATTGGATTGCGTGGAACATGTCGTCTAATTGATTTGCTTTAGTTAATGCAACGATCAAATCAACTTGTGTTTGACTTTCAATCAATTCTTCAGGTGAATAAATAGGAATTTTGGCAACAACTTCTTCTCCATTGAAGTCTGCAACCAAGCCATGTTCTCGAATAGCTTCAATATGTTCGGGCCAACGATCAATCAAAATCACGTCATTCCCACTTTGATGAAGCATTAGTCCGATTCGGCTACCCATTGCGCCTGCACCAGCGATAGCAATTTTCATGTCAGTTCTCTCCTTTAAAATTTGTTTCTTAAAACCGTTCTATTCTAGTATATAGAAAAAAAGCAAAAATTAGGATTGTTTTGTTTGATAAAAACGAAGAAAAGTGTCTAACTGAAAGAAAGAGAATCTAAAAAAAGTATGTCAGGAGGCGAAGTAAATGAATATTTTGGTTGCAATTGATTCCTTTAAGGGAAGCGCGACTTCATTTGAATTAAATCAATCGGTTGCTCGTGGCTGGCAAGCCGTTCATTCAACTGACCAGTTAATAAACGTCCCCATTGCAGATGGCGGAGAAGGGACAGCACAAGCTTTGTTCTATTCATTAGGTGGAAAATGGCAAAAATTTTCTGGGGGAGATTTGTTATTTAGAAAACATGAAAGTCGCTATTTGATTACCCAGTGGCAGGGAAAAAAAATCGCAGTGATTGAGTCTGCTGAAGTGATTGGTATTGATTTACTGGAACAAGCAACAGATCAAACAATTCGTTTAGCTTCTAGTTTTGCATTAGGAGAAATAATTAAGGATGCGTTAGCACAACGAGTGGATGAAATTATCGTTACACTAGGTGGCAGTGGTTGTTCGGATGGTGGGTTGGGCTTACTGCAATCTTTAGGTGCAAAGCTGGAAGGCGTAAAGGATGGCAACCCATTACTGACAACAGAAAAAGTCAATCTTCAAGCAAGTAAAGCCCACTTTTCTCATACAAAATTACGAATTGCTGCGGATGTAACTAGCCCGTATACTGGCGAAAAAGGAGCAGCAAAATTATTCGGTAAACAAAAAGGAGCATCACCTGAAACAATCGATTTTTTAGAAAAACAGGCAAAAAAACTAGCGAAACAATGGTCCAAAGAATATCAAATTGACCTTGAAAAAATTCCGGGAAGTGGAGCAGCTGGTGGCATAGGTGGTGCGTTATTTTTACTTGGGGCACAGATGATTAATGGCTTTGAATTGATTAGCCAAATGATCGAACTAGAAGCAAAAGTAAAACAAGCAGACTGGATTGTGACGGGTGAAGGGAAAATCGATCAGCAAACAATCCATGGAAAGGTTCCTTATGGTGTAGCCATGTTAGCGAAAAAATACGAGAAACCGATTATTGCTTTTTGTGGCAGTCGCCAGCCCGATTTAGGGGAATTAACCAACTATTTGCCAGCAGTTTTTAGTATTCAATTAGGACCAATTCGATTACGTGAGGCAATGGAGCATGAACGAACAATGGAAAATATTGCTATTTTGGCAGGAAATATTTGTCAACTTATCCGTCGTTAATTTTTTTGATTGACAAAAATTTTAAATCTGTGTTAACGTAATAGACAAATAAACCAAAGTGAGGGATCCGTGCATTGAAAAAATAAGTCAATTGATTGAAGCTGCATTCAGACTGTACCTTGATGAAACAAGGGAGCAGTGTGCAGATTTTCAGAATTGGCTAGTTTTTCAATGGAGGGGTCTTTTTTTGCGCCCGTACCTTTGTGACCAGTTCTGAAAATAGGACTGGTCTTTTTTTACGAGGTGAATTATTGATGTCTAAAATCGAAATAAAACAACTGACTTTTGGTTATGATAACCAAGAAACAACTATTTTTAATGAAGCAAACTTAAACTTTGATACACAATGGAAACTGGGATTGATTGGCCGAAATGGTCGTGGTAAAACAACACTCTTAACGATTTTACAAAACCAATTACCTTATCAAGGACAAATCGTCCATCAACAAGAATTTGTCTATTTTCCGCAAAAAACACAAGACACCAGTCGCTTGACTTATTATGTCTTAAATGATGTAACTGATTTTGAGATTTGGGAAATTGAACGCGAGTTGAACTTGATGGAAACAAATCCGGAGATCTTATGGCGTCCGTTTGATACTCTTTCTGGTGGCGAAAAAACAAAAGTTTTATTGGCATTGTTATTTGTGGACGAAGCCCATTTTCCTTTGATTGATGAGCCAACCAATCATTTAGATTTAGCTGGTCGGCAACAAGTAGCAAAATACTTGAAGAAGAAACAACAAGGATTTATTGTAGTTAGCCACGATCGGGCGTTTATCGATGAAGTGGTGGATCATGTATTAGCAATTGAAAAAACACAGTTAGAACTCTATCAAGGAAACTTTACTGTTTATGAAGAACAAAAACGTCTTCGTGATGAATTTGAACTAGCGCAGAATGAAAAAATCAAAAAAGAAGTTAGTCGGTTGAAGAAAACAGCTGCAGAAAAAGCAGAATGGTCTCGTTCGCGTGAAGGCGATAAAACGAAGAAACGTGTCGGATTTGTTGATACTGAAGATCGCCGAAAAAATCTCGGAGCAATTGGTGCAGACGCTGCTCGAACGATGAAACGCTCCAAGGCCATTGTTAATCGAATGGAAACCCAGATTGGGGAGAAAGAAAAATTGTTAAAGGATATTGAATATATTGATGCGTTGACAATGAATTATCAGCCTTCTTATCATAAACGCTTGTTGAGTGTAGAAGAGTTGCAATTGAGCTATGAGTCACCATTGTTTGAAAAAATTAATTTTACGGTTGAGCAAGGAGAACGAGTTGCATTAGCTGGTCAAAATGGTGCTGGAAAATCTTCAGTAATTTACTACTTACTAAACCAATTTCAAGGAATAGCCGAAGGAAAAGTGAGCTATCCTCAGAATCTCCGAATTAGTTATGTTCGCCAAAATTATGAAGACAATCGTGGAACGCTTAGCGATTTTGCTGAAAAAAATCAAGTAGACTATCAAGCTTTCTTGAACAATTTGCGGAAACTGGGAATGGAACGTGAAGTTTTTCATAATAAAATTGAACAAATGAGTATGGGACAACGAAAAAAAGTTGAGCTAGCTAAATCATTAGCACAACCTGCTGAATTATATATTTGGGATGAACCATTGAATTATTTGGATGTATTCAATCAAAAGCAATTAGAACAACTATTGCTTACGGTCAAGCCAGCGATGCTTTTTGTTGAACATGATCAAACTTTCTTGAAGAAAGTCGCAAATCAAGTGATTACTTTAACACCAGTCAACTAGTTTTTGCTTTCTTGAAAGGTGGACGTTGATGAAAGCTTTTGGTATGTTGTAGGTAGTTTATAAAAATCAAAGATGAAGAGCAAAGGGAGTTTTATGACATGTTATATGTAACTAGGCACGGAGAAACTACTTGGAATGTTCAAGGTCTTGTTTGCGGACGAGCAGATGTTCCTTTAACTGAGAAAGGTAGACAGCAAGCAGTCGCATTAGCAGAAAAAGTTGCGACACTCGAGGTACCAGTAACTAAAATTATTCATTCGCCATTACAACGAGCAAAAGATACTGCACAAGCTGTTGCAGATAAAGTGGAGTTACCGTTGACGGCTGACCCACGTTTGATGGAAATGGATTTTGGTGCATATGATGGCATGCCTAGCCATGAAACGATATTTCAAGAAGCACGTTTAGAATTTGGGGTACGATTTCCAGAAGGTGAGTCACTCTTTGACATGTATGCGCGTGTTGTGCCAGTTTTACAGGAATGTCTAGCAGATGAAGAAAATACTTATTTGTTGGTCTGCCACAATGCGTTGATTCGGGCAATCAATGCGTATTTTACGCCAATGCCAAACGAAACCTTTTTTGATTTTTTTGTAGAAAATACTGAACTATTATCTTATAACTAAATGATTGAAAATGGCGTGACCAGGTCAGAGTCACGCTATTTTTTTATCTATCTAAGAAATAAAATTTAATTATTTTTATAAAAGTGTTGAAATTTCATTTCTTAAGCGTTATACTCTGTTCATAGAAATGAAGACGGATACATAAAGCGAGGGATGAACATGTTTGGGTTTTCAATATTCATGAATGAGCCATTAACTCCACAAAAAAAAGCGTATATTCATAAAATGGCAACTAGTGGTTTTATTGGCATCTTTACTTCGATGCATATTCCAGAAGATGATGTCAGTGCTTATCAAGGACGACTAAGAGAACTGGGCGAAGAAGCAAAAAAAAATCAGCTCGAATTAATGGTTGATATTTCAGGAGATGCGTTGAAACGAGCTGGGTTTTCGTTGACCGATTTAACGCCACTAAAAGAAATCGGTGTGACGGGCTTACGAATGGACTATGAATTGTCTAACAAACAGATTGCTGTTTGGTCACATCAGCTGAAAATTAGTTTAAATGCTAGCACGATTACATCGGAAGATATTAGTGAGTTGAAAAAATATCAAGCGGATTTTTCTAATCTTGAAGCGTGGCACAATTACTATCCACGTCCAGAAACTGGCTTAGCCAAGTCATGGTATCAAGAAAAAAATCAGTGGTTAGCGGAACAGGGCTTTACAATTCAAGGATTTGTTGCTGGTGACGCTGATTTAAGAGGCCCGTTATATCAAGGGTTACCTACTTTAGAAAAACATCGTGGTGTCCATCCATTAGCAGCAGCGCTAGAGTTAGCCGAGTGTAAAACTGATTTGATTTACATTGGTGATGCAGGTTTGTCAGAAAGAGTGCAGCAACAATTCGCAACCTATCAAAATAACCGAATGATTTCATTACAAGTAGAAGTACTTGATGAGGAATTGATTGAATTAGTCTTAGGCACGCATGTCAATCGCCAAGATGAGGCGAGAGATGTCATTCGAAGTGCTGATGCACGATTTAAAAAAATTCCACAAATTTCACCTAAGCAAACGATTGAACGAACGGTCGGGAGCATTACGATCGACAATGAAAACTATCTTCGTTATATGGGTGAGATTCAATTAACCAAAAGAAATTTACCAGCTGATGAAAAAGTGAATGTCATGGCTCAAGTGGTTACAGAAGACTTACCATTGATTCACCAAATTCATGCAGGCGTCAACTATCAACTAATTCGTAAAGAGGGAAGAAAAGATGAGCAAAATTAATTTAGATAACTTAACAACGGAACGTAGAAATCAAGAAACATTTGGACTAGACGAGATGAGTGTAACACAAGCTGTTGAGCTGATGAATCGTGAAGACCAAAAAGTCGCAGAGGCAGTTGCAAAAGAACTAGGAAGTATTGAACCAGTAATTGCGCACACGATTGACTCATTTAAAAAAGGTGGACGTTTGATTTACATGGGCGCAGGCACAAGTGGTCGTTTGGGCGTATTAGATGCAGCAGAGTGTGTACCAACATTTGGCGTTGAGCCAGAAATGGTGATTGGCTTAATCGCAGGTGGCGAGGCAGCAATGACTGTAGCTGTTGAAGGTGCGGAAGATTCATTCGAGCTTGGAGAAGAAGACTTGATTCATTTAAATTTAACAAAAAATGACATGGTCATCGGAATTGCCGCAAGCGGACGTACACCATATGTTATTGGTGGCTTAGATTATGCTCGCTCAATTGGTGCAGTGACCGCAACGATTTCTTGCAATAAAAATGCTGAAATCAGTAAACATGCTGATTTCCCAATCGAAGTTGATGCAGGCCCAGAATTTTTGACTGGTTCAACTCGCCTGAAGTCTGGTACAGCACAAAAATTGATTTTGAATATGATTTCAACAATCAGCATGATTGGTATTGGAAAGGTCTTTAATAATTTGATGGTCGATGTTAAACCAACCAACGAAAAATTAGTGGAACGTTCAAAACGAATCATCATGCAAGCAACAGAGGTTGACTATGAAACAGCTGAGCGATACTTTAATGAAGCAGAGCAAAATGTGAAATTAGCAATTGTTATGATTTTAACAAATAGTGATAAAGAAACTGCACAGGATAAATTGGTTGAAGCAAATGGTTTTGTAAAAGGAACCTTATAAGGGGGAGCGACTGATGGCTAAAAATGAATTGACTTTAGAAGAATTAGCAAAACGCATTTATGAAGAAGCTGGTGGGATGGACAATGTTGAGAGCATTGTCCACTGCATGACACGCGTACGAATGAAAATCAAAAATGACGAACTAGTTGACACAGAAAAATTAAAAGCGATTCCAGGTGTCCTGGGTGTTGTTGAAGATGAACAACTACAAGTGATTATCGGCCCGGGGAAAGTAAACAAAGTTGCTCAGCAAATGGTTGATCTTGCGGGTGTAAAACTAGGCGAAAAATTGCCGGAACATGGGACAGCAGAACACTCAGCCAATTCTGGTAAGGATTTGGTAAATGAACGAGCACAAGCAATGAAAGCAGCTCAAAAATCAAAACAAAAACCATCAAAAATCAAATCAATCTTAAAAGATATTTCTAATATCTTTGTTCCGATGATTCCAGCTTTTGTTGGTACAGGGATTGTTGCGGGGATTGCCGCTGTATTAGCTAACTTAGTCACAGCAGGAAGTCTTGATGCAGCAACTTGGCAACAATATATCGATGTAATGAATATCCTGAAAAACGGAATGTTCAGTTACTTAGTTATCTACACAGGGATTAACGCAGCACAAGTTTTCGGTGCTACACCAACTCTTGGTGGGGTAATTGGTGCCGTTGTGATGCTAACGGGAATGAATCCAGAAGCACCATTGAAAAATTTATTTACTGGTGAAGCTTTGGCAGCTGGTCAAGGTGGGATACTTGGCGTAATCTTTGCTGTTTGGTTACTTTCAATAGTAGAAAAGAAATTGCACAAAGTGATACCGGATTCAATTGATATTATCGTGACACCAACGTTATCTCTAATTGCAATTGGTTTAGTGGAAATCTTCTTGATTATGCCATTAGCTGGCTTTATTTCAGACGGCATGGTTGGCGGAATCGATTGGGTGCTAAATGTCGGCGGAGCATTTGCAGGGTTTGTTTTAGGGACATTATTCTTGCCAATGGTTATGTTTGGATTGCACCAAATTTTGACACCTATTCATGTTCAAATGATTGATGAAACAGGTCGCACACTATTGCTTCCGATTCTTGCGATGGCAGGTGCAGGGCAAGTTGGTGCAGCGCTCGCTTTATGGATTCGTTGCAAAAAAGATAAGGAATTGACAGAAATGATTAAGGGCGCGTTACCAGTTGGTATTTTAGGAATTGGTGAACCATTGATTTATGGTGTGACATTACCTCTTGGCCGTCCATTTATCACCGCATGTATTGGTGGTGGTATCGGTGGGGCAGTGATCGGAATGATTGGTAATGTTGGTGCGATTGCTATTGGTCCTTCAGGTGCGGCATTGATTCCATTAATTTCAGATGGTAAATGGTGGGGCTATGTTCTAGGTTTACTTGCAGCTTACGCAGGTGGATTTGTGGCAACATTCTTCTTCGGAATTCCGAAAGAACAATTAGAAAAAGAAGCGTTAGCAGAAGAAACAAGTGACAATGTAGCAACAACCAATGAAGTTGTCTTAACAGCTGTTGCTGATGGAACAGTAATGTCATTAGAAGAAGCAAGTGATCCTGTATTTGCGCAAAAAATGATGGGTGAAGGATTTTTCGTTGAACCAACAAACGGACAAATTTATTCTCCAGTTGCTGGTACAGTTCAATCTGTCTTTCCAACAAAACATGCAATTGGTATCACGACACAAAATGGTATCGAAGTATTACTTCATATGGGGATTAATACTGTTGACCTTGGCGGTGCGCCCTTTGACGTGAAGGTGACAGAGGGACAAAAAGTTACGACTGATACATTGGTAGCAAATGCAGATCTTGATGCAATCAAGGCTGCTGGAAAAGAAACGTCAATGATGGTTCTTTTAACTAATATGGATCATGTAGAAAATTTTGTTTTGGAAAAAACAGGCGAAATGAAGGCTAAGACGGCTGTGATGGATGTGAAAACTGTGTAAAAAAGGTTGTGGCGCAAAGCGGCTAGCTCCGAAAAGATAGTGAGCAGGCACTCAAAATAGCTTTCCATAGTTTGAAGTGGATGCAAACTATCTTGAGGAGTTGCTTTGGGAACACCGTGAAAAAGGTTGTGGCGCAAAGCAATCAGCTTCAAGTAATAAAAAATGTTTTTCTAAAAATAGTTTTCCATATTTTAAGAAAAGAGGACTTATTGCCGAAGTAGTTGCTTTGGGAACACCGTATATAAAGTTGTGAAAGAAATACTCAGCTCCAATAAATAAGAATAAATTACCAGGAATTACTTCTTAAATTTTTGAGTCATTTAGGCTTCACTCGATTCCTGATTAGAGGACATCAAGGAGTAAAAATGAGTTAGGCTGGAATATCAAGAAATACAACAAAAAGAAGAACTTAGATTCCCACTCGCTTAAAATAGCTAACCAAAAACACGTTGCCAAAATCTTAAGAAAGATTTTGGCAACGTGTTTTTCATTTTTTGAAATAGCAATTCCCCAGTAAAGGAATTTTTTAATTGCTTCTGGAATTTCTTTATCAGTTGACTCGCGATTATCAATTTTTCCTAATGCAATCATGTCGCTGTAAACTCCATAAATATGACCAAAATCAGGATCGTTAATACTAAAAATTGATTGCAGGTTTCCTGTGCAGTTGTTTGTTAAATAAGAATTTGAATTTTTATTTTTGTCGGTTCGGATAACATAATCGAATTTTTTTCCCTTGACGCATTAGTTGATTAACTCTCCAGATTGACGTGAAATTTGATTTTGCGCATATTGAGTAAGTAACATTTCTGCTTGAAAAGTTATGAACGGGCTGGAAATAGTCCTGGAAATTGAAATATTCTTCTATTGACTTATTCAATTTTCGAAAATAAAGGCTATCTTTTTCTGTAGTTATCATAATACTCATTGGCATCGTTATTATAGAATATTTCTTTGAACATACCTAAGATATCTTCTTTATTTTTTTCAATAATCTCAGCTTAAAAATCATCTACAGCATGAGAACTTACATTGTCTATTTGCATAGATTGATCGTATATAAAAAACAACCTAATTTTTGGTAGTTTTTGCCATTTAAAAAGAAAAGTGACACCAGTACAATGGTTTTGAGTTGTACTATGTATATTAATATAGCTACACTACCATTTGCTGTCTTATAGATAAAAGTTGATCATGATCCGCAAAAAATTCTTTTGTTTTTGGAATTGATAAATGTAAATGGCAAAATCTATCAAAAATAATTTTTTTAAACTGCTCGCTTGAATATGAATAGTATAAATTAATTAGTATCACCTCAACATGACCGATGTATTCCCAATCAAACATTAAATTTTCTATCTCATTTTGTAAAAGTTTTGATTTTCCATCTAAAATAGTCAACTTACAAATATTTAAAGCAATCTTAGACAAGGAACAGTCAAACTGAATAAGTTTCTGTTGTATTACTTCAATATCCTCTTTATTTTTAATTCGTAAATTCAACTCGTCTACAATAGATACCAAAGAAGATGTTGAATGTTCCTCATCTAAAAGTTTTACTAACTCTATAAACTCCGAAATGCTAACACCTAGTCTATCAATTAATAATAAAGCTAAATCAAATGATATATTTGAATGTTCATTTTCTAATTTCGATAGAAATGAAGCAGATACTATATTATTAGCTAACTCACTTTGGCTAATTCCTTTTCTAACACGAATAAATTTTAGTGCCCTTCCCACTCGCATAGCTAATCATCCTCCGAAAAAATAAATAGTTCATCCACTGTAGTATCTAATGAATAGGCTAGTGAAAAAGCTAATTTTAAACTTGGATCGTATTTATTTTTCTCAATTGCAATAATTGTTTGTCTTGTTACATGTACCATATTTGATAGTTCAACTTGTGTAATCTTTTTGGATTTTCGTAGTTTTTTAGTATTATTCTTCATCGCTAAAATACTTCTTACTTTCTATTTTTAAATTCACTAAAATACTAATTAAACTCACAATTAATATTGACCAAAGTTGATTATAAGATATTAAAAATGAAATATTAAATAAAACGCCAATTAATTCTGCTGTCAAAGAAAGAATCATTAACCCAATTGTTAGAAGCATTGATTTGCTTAAAGCATTGCGCAAAATTATTATTCCCAATTCATCATTTTTTTTGCCAATTTTTGAAAGAATATTACCGATAAACAGCGAAATAAGTAAAATAAAAATAATAGACAATATATATATCATGTCTTTTCTCCTTTCCGTTTCCTATACAAAAATTAAATCATTCATGCACAAAAAAGTAAAGAGTATTTTACATTTCGCTTACTTGAACATATTCAACTTTTCTTCAAATAAGAAACATGTGTTCAATACATTAAATTATATCTTATGATATTAACAAGGGAATAATGATTAGAAAGGAAGACGATTTATTAAGAAAAAAATTGCTATTTTTTGTTCTGTTTTTGTACTCACTTTTTTATTCATAAATAAAGGTGAAAACCTTTTTAACGTAGTGAAGTATAGTTATCAATCAAAAGATTTTATTTCAATTACATCTATTTCAGAAATTGATAATGTTGAACAGAATAACCTTGTTTACTTAGGAAGAAAAACATGCCCTAATTGCCGTCAATTTGTTTCAAAATTAAGCGAGGTATCTAAAAAGGAAAAAATTTACTACATAGACACTGATAAGCAAAAAAATGATACTCAATTTATCAAATTTATCAAAAGAGAAAAAATAAACGTTGTTCCTACATTAATTCGTATCAAGAATAATAAAGTTATCAAAGTCTATAGTTATCCTAATTTAAACAAAAATAAAATTAAAAACATACTTAAAGGGGAAATTTAAATTATGAAATCACTTGTTAAAAAAACTACAATTCTAAAAGTTATGATTGTCGCTGTAGTATCTGCTTTACTTTTAAACATTGGTTTAACTACTGCCAATGTTTATGCTTCTGAAGTAAGTTCTAAAGAACAAGTTGAATTAACAAACTCTTTGCTTAATTCAATCGAATTTGATAAAGAAAGCAACAAACTTTTTATGAATAAGGAAAAGCTAGTAAATACTAATTTATTTACTTCCACTGAAGCAAATAAACTAGGAAATGAGTTCAACTCTCTTTCTAGTCAAGAACAAAAAGAATTAATGAAGGACCTTAAAGAAAAAAGTAATACTCGTATTGCTCCAATCATCATATGGGCGGCTGGTGTATTAGGTGGATGGTTAGCAACTAAACTATTAAATTGGGGAGCACATAAATTCTGTAGCTCTTACAAAAATTATAACTCTGTTACAAAATACGTTTGTGACATCATTGACTAATTTCTAATTTTAGAGAAAAATAAAAAAGTACAAAATCAGTTTCTTATATTACGGAACTGACACTATAATTAAAAAAGAGCACCTCAAATTTAGTAAAATAAATTGGGAGGTGTTTTTCTAATGGCAAAGCATAACTATTATCCAGATACATTAAAAATTCAAATTGTGGAGCGTTTATTGAAAGGAGAGTCAGCTTTTTCTCTTCGATAAGAATTCAATATACTAAAAAGTAACTATACCTCAATAACAATATTATGGAGGAATTAAAAAATGAAAAAAGTATAGAGCTTTTAGTGTGTATAACGTTGTTTGCAACAGCAATTTTAGCTACTACAACAACATTTGCTGATGAAACAACCTATGACAGTAGGAAGGATCTACTCATTATTATTTTTAATAGGAGCGGCTGTTTTAGTTGGTATGGTACTCCCAGTATTAATTAGCGCTATAGCTGTGATACTTGCTGGTGCCCTTACCCTAACTTTTAGTTGATTAAACAAATATTTAACAAGAAATCTTTACAATAGTATGTTACTTTATAAAGATTTCTTGTATTTTTCAGATCGTAAGTAGTTTCATCTTCTAAAAGATTGAGTGCAATATCAGAAGGTAAAGTAACGATTTTTGCGTTACTGAAGTAATTTAAATCTGGTCGTGCTTTGTATGATTTTATGTCATCTTTTCCTACTTGTATACTTTCTGCCAGTGTCAATGGATGATTATTATCTGTACCAGCTAGTCTCATCGAGGAAGTTGATTGTTCTAAACGTTGATCTTTTTCAGTACTAAATAATATCAATAGGTGGCCTATGAAGAAAGTTTTAGTTAATATAAAACAAGCAAAAATGATTAAAAACCTAGCGCTTTTAACTAGGTCACTTTAATTTTGTACAGTTGTGATAAAAATAGCTTAATAGACTATGATTTGCAGGGATTTTACCAACTTAATTATCAAAACATATTTTTTGAAAGGAGGACACTTATTATGACCGCACAGGTGACATCCGAACCGGGAATTATAGCAATTTTAAATGTTGAAACTGGAGAACATGAATATTTTTCTCGTAAAATTGTGAATGGTGACGTAACCGATAAAAATGGAATTACAAGTATAAATGCGTATAGAACTAAAAAACGGGTAGATGAATTACTTGCTAATAATATACGTTTTAGTGATCCTGATAGAAAAAAATAGGCACTATTTTTTAAGAGAAAGATACAATGCTAGTAACATAAAAAGAAGAGAAGTGGTAGTGATTTTGTGAGTGAAACAAAACTAATTGTTTTAGGAAATGGCTTTGATTTAGCTTGTGGTTTGAATTCAAGATATGCTGATTTTTTTAAAGAGAGGATACCTAACGAAGTTGCGCAAAGCTTAACATTAGCTTGGCAAAATTTTAATGAAGTCTTTCGACAGCCGAAAAGTATTAATACAAGCAATATTAACTTTGAGACTATTTTTGATGCTCGAGGTAGATATTTAGAAAATCGGGGGAATAATTCCTCAGTTACCCTTATAGTTAATACGGAGCAACAATTGCTTGATAAAATAAAACCTGCTGAATTATCATTTTGGGATATTGTATTATTTTATTTCCAAGAGTTTGAAGATAAAAATTTGGAGGATGTAAAGTGGCAAGATATAGAAAGTAGAATGTTAGATTTTTTGACTCAGGATATTACTGGTAAACCTCAATTAAATAAGTTATTGAATGACACGCAGGATGGACGTTTGGATAAAATAAACTGGTTCTGCTTACACATAACTGCTCTATTATCAGATAGATATACACAATACGAAGAAGAGAATTTTCTTCAATACGTTTATGATGAATTAGTTTTATTTGAACAGGCATTTGTTAAATTTCTAAACAGTGAACTTACTAATAATCCTAGTTATCATCCGCAGGCACTCGATTTACTGCTCAAAATGACAGGCGAAAAAGATAGACTTACATTAATAGAAAGCCCTCACAAAATTATGTCTTTTAACTATACTGCGCCTTTGAAGGGTATTGATATTACGAATGTTCATGGTACTTTAGAATCTGGCAAAATAATATTTGGAATAGATCAAGAACAAATTGATGTTGATGATGCCATTTTTAGATTTACGAAAACATTTAGGCAAATGACAGAAACGCCTATATCTAAAAACAATGGCCACAACATTTTACCTAGAAAAGAAGAACTTAGTGAGATTATGTTTTTTGGGCATTCATTAAGCCCACTAGATTACTCATATTTTCAGACACTATTTGATTATTACAATTTGTATGACTCAGATTTGAAGTTGGTCTTTTTTTATAAAGTTTACGAAGGAACTACTGCATTGGACATGGAATTAGACTTATCTGAAAAAATTAGTAAGATGCTTAGAGAATATGCATTAAGTATTGATAACGAAAAAAAAGGTAAGAATTTGATGCACAAATTGCTGCTAGAAAAACGATTAAATATTGAAGAGGTGCCCTTGTTTCAAATAGTATCAAATTAAACGGAACTATTCATAGCCTTTTAACTGGCGTGAATAGTTCCGTTTTTAGACAAAAAAATAGACCCGTCATAAACTTTTTAGCCAGTTTGATGAGTTTATTAAACTTAAATATTTGCCACCGTTTGGGGGACAAATTGAAGCTATGTTAGCGCATAGCAACTCATATAAGTTTGACGAGTTTATTAAAAACTTATATGAGTTGCTACCGTTGTCAGTATAACTTATACCTCTAAGAAAATAAAGTACGTTAGCCTGGTGTGCAAGATGTACATACTTATATTTAACAAGCCTAATACAACATAACGAAAGAGATTAATAATTTTTATGAAATTCTTTTACATATTGCTATCAATCCAAGCAGTATCATTACCAACACGGAAGTATAAGTATAATGACTTAGATATATTGCTGAAATTCCAAGCACCTTTAGCACCGCCATATGCAGAACATCCTGATTGTTCCTTAGCTCTGAATATACCTTGAGAAATTAGAGAAAAATTACCAACACCAGCCCAGTTTACGCTGTAAATTCGATCGATTTGATCGTAATTTCCTTTCACGCTAGTATAATCAGCTTTGAGAACAAGTTCAAAACCACTATAAAGACCATGGATTGCTGTACCTTTACAACTTGAATAGCCAGAACCGCTAGTCCAACTTCTGCTTTCTCTCCATGTAGAGAAAGTTTGGATAGGATCTTTTGATTCTTCAATTTCTTTGTTGATATTCTCAACGACTTTATCTTTATTCACTTCATTACCATTTTCATCATAGAAAGTGGCGTCGGTAAAATCTACTTGGATACTTTCTAAATCTCCTGCTTCCTTGGCTGTATCTGATTTCATAGTTTCAAATACATACGTACTAATTCTTGTTGTATTTTTCCCAAAATGTAAAGGATCTTGCGATTTCTGAAGATTAGTTTCTAGAGCATTTAGATTATTGATATTCTCGTCAGCTAATACACCTGTTGCACCTGTAGTTACCGATAAAATTGTTGCTGCTGCTAAACCTATTCCTGCAATTTTTCTTGAAATCATAGTGTTACTTCCCATTTAATATGTTATTATGTATATAAACATTATGTTATTGTACGCAAGAATAGTATAGCATTTGAGTTTGTGTTCGGAACCGTTTTCGACGATGGTGAAAGTTTTTTAATTTAGGAGGTTGTTTTATGGGTGATTTACTCTTAAACCTGTTTTTAGTTGTAAAATTTATTTTTGTATTATTAGTATTCATTGTTCTTGTGTTATCTATTATTTATCTAGTTAAGAAAATTAAAGATAAATAAAATAGTTATTTAAATTTTGAAACTAACGTTATTTATATAGCTAGTTGCTACCAATTTTAAATTTACTAAAAGATTAAAACAATGATTTGAGTTGATCCATGAGTAAAAATAATTAAAGACTGGTTAGCATATCGCTGATAATCAAATGTAGCTTAGTTTATTTTAAAAGTAAACAAATAAAATAGGCAAGTTGTGCTGTATTCACAATTATGCTCAAAAATAAATTTTTTTAGATTGTTTTAAATAGCACAAAGTTTTTGAGATATAATTAAAAATGATACGGAAGGTTTTTTTAGAAGTGCAAGAATAAGAAAAAAATAGATCCTTTACCTGCATTACGAGGAGTAAAAAAACTCCTCTTTTTTCTATGAATCAAGAAAGGTAGCGGGCTATGAAAGGGGAATAATGACAATACTATTCAAAATCGAGAATCATAAATTATGGGAAAGAAAATACTCTGTATTTCTGACCGTATTCAGTTTTTTAATCATGCTGATATTTTCTAAATCTTCTCCGCTCTACTTCATAAATGACTGGGTAGATGCCAATGCTTTTTTCTCAGTCGGTAAAGGAATCGCTCATGGGCAAGTGCCGTATAAAGATCTATTTGAACAAAAAGGGATACTCTTGTATTTCATTCATGCGATGGCTTACAAGTTGAGTGCAACTTCTTTTTTCGGTGTTTATCTATTAGAAAGTATTTCGTTTGCTATTTCGATGATTTTATTTTTTAAAATTTGTAATTATTATTTCTCAGAGAAAATAGCCTTTGCAGTTACTTGTTTATCACCAATAATCTTGCTAAATAAGGATTATTTTCGTGCAGGAGATAGTGCAGAAGAGTTTGCTTTTCCTTTTGTGCTAGGGCTTTTATATTTAATCATATCTATCTCTAATACGGATGAAAGAATAAAAGGGAAGCAATATTTCATTCAAGGCTTACTGATGGGATGTGTATTTTGGATAAAATATACTATGATCAGTCCGTGGATTGCCTTTTTTCTCTTTTTTGGAATCTATTATCTAGTAAGGAAAGATTATCAGCAGTTACTTAAAGCAGTGATTTGTAGCTTGCTGGGATTTTTGTTAGTCAGCATTCCAATTATCATCTATTTTTTAGTCAACCATGCGTTACATGAAATGTATTTTGTTTATTTCAAATTCAATATGGTGTTGTATCCACAATTAGTTGACCAGGGAAATAATGTAAATATAGTTAGCCGCTTTTTTAATACATTAAAGATATTTTTTACTTTGATGTGGCCAAACAAAATTAGTTTAGCTGTCTTGATGATTGGGTCTGTCTACCTTTTATTTACAAAGGCAATCTTTAAGCAAACTCGTTTTAAAGTGTTGTGGCTGTTTATGTTTTTATGCACTAACTTTTTTGTTTTTTATGGTGGAATTCCATTGAACTATTATCTCTTGTTGGACTTAACCATATTATTAGTAGGATTTTTGGGTTTTTGTTTATTGTTGAAAAATTTAGTAATTCGATATAAATTGCAACGGCCTGAAGTAAGTAAATTTTTAATACCAGGGGGCATTATTTTTGCAATCCTATTGATGGTTATTTCAAATGATACTTTTAGAGATATGCGCTTTTTTACTAATCGACCAAGCATTCAAATAAAAAATGCTGCAAATACAAATCCAAATGCAAAAGTACCAGCGCAGTTAGAATTTGCTAAATACTTAAAAGGCAAGGAAGATGTGACTCTGCTAAACTATCGCTTTGTTGATTATGGATTTTCTGTAATCCCCAATATTGTTCCGAGCGTCAAGTATTTTATGAATGTCAATATCCCTTACGAAGTTTATCAAGAAAGTATGGATCAACAAAATAAATATGTAGAAGAAAAGAAGACCGACTACGTTGTTGCTGGTCTTGATTTGAATGATGATGTGAATAATTTTGGTACGCCTTGGCTTCACGAGAACTATCATCCGATTGCTGTCCATGTCCAGGAACGTGAGGAAAATATCTTGAAATATGTGCTTTATGAAAAAAAGTAAAAATGAGTTAGACTCCGTTTTTATGCCAATGAATATCAAGAAATACAACACAAAGAGGAACTTAGATTCCCACTCACATAAAATAGTTAATCAAAAACACGTTGCCAAAATCTTAAGAAAGATTTTGGCAACGCGTTTTTGATTTTGGTAGGCCATTTACTGGTTTTGTCCCAGGCCCCGATTCATTTTTATCGTTAATTGGTTAAGATTTTTATATTAACCAATGTTTTTGTTTATTGATTGTCGTTAAACACTTGAGTCAATGTTTGATAAATTTGTGCCACATCAGTTGGCGTACCACGTAATTCATAATCAGCTAAGAAAGGAAAACCAAATTGTTGCGCATATTGTTTAGCAGTTAAGCAATACTGGTTGTTGAAATTTTTATTGCCACTACCAACAACACCTAAACAAAATTGATAATTATTTTGAAAATCCAGATATTCACGCATGGTTTCAGTCAGAATTTCAGTATCACCATTATCAATTCCGTTGCCACCTTCCAAATAAGTCGGAACAAATGTGAAGAAGGGTTCAGTTTCTTGTTCAAAATCACTATTTTCATGGATTTCTTTTAGCGTGATTTCAGGTAAAGTGTTATCTGCTTGATGCTGTTCTTGGGCGTATTCCATCAGATGATGAGCAAAAGCACGCGTGTTACCAGAGATTGATATATATAAAATGTTCATTTGAGTTCCTCCTATTCGTCTGTTTAGTATAGCATGTTTTTAAGGAAACGACAGAAGGAAAAAGGCGAATGTTTATATGGTGTTTTGTGAATAATTAGAAAAAAATGTATAAAATAATAATTTTGTGAGAGTTTTAGTGAAAAGGGTAAAAGCAACAGTGGTTTGTTATAATTTGATAAAAGCGGTTTTTTATTTGGAGGATACTTGCATGAATGAGATAGAGCGACAGAAAAAAGGGATTGGGCTAATTCCACTAGCAGCCATGGTCATTGGTTCAGCTATTGGAGGTGGCGTTTTCGGTATCATGACAGACATCTCTGGTTCAGCAGGAGGTGCAGCGCTCTTTAGTTGGTTACTTGTCGGCTCGGCAATGTTGATGTTATCTTTGTCTATTAACAATTTAAACAAAAAACGTCCGGATTTAGAGGGCGGAATCTTTAGTTATGCTGAAGCGGGATTTGGTCGATTTGCAGGATTTATCAGTGGTTGGGGCTATTGGCTGACTTGTTGGTTAGGAAATGTTGCTTTTGCAACGTTGCTGATGAGTGCATTGGGGTATTTTTTCCCAGTGTTTGCTGGTGGTCAAAATATTCCTTCTGTGATAATGAGTACTCTTTTACTTTGGGGATATGCTTGGTTAGTCAATCGCGGAGTAGAAAATGCAAGTATTGTGAATGCAATCGTGACGATTTGTAAATTAGTACCACTCTTTTTATTCATTGTGGTAGCAATCAGCACATTCTCGATTCAACAATTTATTGCAAACTTTTCAAGTGATATTATTTTAACAGCCAATGGACAAGTTGTTCCATTTTCGAGTCAAATTTTAAGTTGTATTATGGTGATGCTCTGGGTATTTGTTGGAATTGAAGGTGCATCAGTTGTTGGTTCGCGTGCAAAGAAAAAATCAGATGTTGGAAAAGCAACGATTTTAGGGATTCTTGGCTTGATTTTGATTTACGTGTTAGTTTCTATGCTTCCGTATGGAACGATGCCAATGAAAGAACTTCAATCGATTCAGACACAACCGGCTATGGGGTATGTATTTGAAAAAATGGTTGGTAAATGGGGCGCAGTAGTAATTAACGGAGGTTTGATTATTTCGTTATTTGGTGTGTGGCTTTCATGGACGATTTTACCAGTAGAAACGATGCGCAATATGGCACAAGATGGTTTGTTACCAAAAAGTTGGAGTAAGGTGAATGCACAAGGCGCACCAACTTTCGCGATTATTTTAACAACGTTGTGTACAAATGTGTTCTTGTTATCACTTTTATTTACAGACAGTGCGTATAACTTTGCGTATACTTTGGGAACGGCAGCGATTTTCTTTACGTGGTTATTTCTCGGATTGTATCAAATGAAATTATCCTATCAACGTCGTGAATGGGGACAGTTTTTGATTGGCCTGTTAGCCAGTGCCTTCCAAGTTTGGGCAATGTTTGTGGTTGCCTTTAACGAAGTAATGCTTGTCTTGGTTCTTTTCTTGCCAGGTATTTACTTCTATCTGCAAGCTAGAAAAGAGCAGGAACAGCCAGTCGATCATGTGAAAATCGATCGCTTCTTATTGATTTTGGTCACTTTAGTAGGAGTCGTAGCTTTAATCCTATTTGGAACAGGAAAACTGCATGTGTAGTTGATTGCAAGTTCTTTAAAGTAAATAAAATAGTTATTAGTAAAAAAGATAGCTTTAATTTCCAAACCTTCGGAAATTGAAGCTATCTTTTTATGTATATCAAGGTTCCTATTTATAATAAATTGGCACCAACGGCCTATCAAGGTCAACTAGAAGGAACAATGGTTCATTTTTGTGCTTGATAAAATAAGCCACTAATTTTATAGCCAAGCTTTTTGTACATTTCTTTTGGCGTATCGGAATAGTCAGCAACAATAACGATAGTCGTATCTTGATAAAAATTCGCTACATATTGTTGTAATGATTTAGCAACTGTTTGATTTCTAAAGTCTGGCGCAGTATAAATATCATAAATTTCAATATTTGTTGGATGCTTAATGACCGTCGCAAAGCCAATCACCGCTTGATTTGTTGAAGCAATAAATAGATCTAAGATGTCCTCTTTAAATAAAGTTAGGAGAAAGTGTTGATTGATTTTTGCAAATTCTTCACCGTAGATAAGGTCTTGCGTAAATTTGCTATTTAAAAATTCAGTGAGTGTAGCTGTATGTACCTTTGAAATCTCAAATTTGGGGAAGCTTGTTGAGGCTAACTGATTACTTGGAATAGTAAAAATCAACATTTTTTCTGTAGAGAATCCTTGCGTCTCTAAATGAGCTAAAAAAGAATCAGAAGGGGTGAAGTTAAATTTAAACATAGGTGCATCGTTCATCCAGTTTTCCATAAAGTTCTCTTCAATAGCAGCTAATTCATCAATAGAAGGTTCTTTTTTTAACCAAATAAAATTCTGGTCATATAGGTAATTGGAATACGCACTAAAATGTTTCTGAAATAAGTCTGTTTCATAAGAAATCTTAGATCCAGTAAAAAATTGTTTATTCATAAGCTGGTGCTCTCCTTTTAGTTGATAATATTTTTTTAATAGTTGTTCTGTTTTCTTTTTAAAAAAGCCGATTTGCTCGTACATCTATTAACAGCGTAATCCAAATCAGTGAAAATGACAGCTATTTTTTGACGTAACATACGCAAATCGACCCAATTCATTTTTCATTCTTGTTTAATGGCCACTTGTCATTTTGATACCAACGATGCTAATCAACAAAAGCCCGACAAAAAGCCAAGTTGCTGTATTCAGTTTGTCATGGAATAAGACAACTCCAATGATAACGGAACCTAGGGCACCAATCCCTGTCCAGATAGGGTAAGATAAACTCATTGGTAAGTGTTTGATCGCTTTTGATAAAAAATAGAAACTGGCAATCATACCAATAATCGTATAAATCGAATAATTAACTTTTGAAAAGCCATCACTCCATTTCATCATTGTTGACCAAAATACTTCTAGAACTCCTGCTACAATTAATTCTAACCATGCCATAGCCAAATGCTCCTTTCTAAAATTTTGAACACAAAAAAGAGGAGAACCATTCCTTCAAAGACCTAACGGAATGATTATCCTCATATGCTACCCGGTGGCAGCTTTGTATTCGATTAATAGAGTCAGTATAGCACATTTTAAATAGGTTGGCATTTCTAAAGATAAAAAAACACTATCCAACAAAATTGTAAGAGGAATAGTTGCTCTTAAAATGGTTTTGTTTCTTGCGAATTAGTATACTAAAGAAATGTTATTAAATAATGAAAAAGTTGAGGGTTTAAGAGTGAATTTTAAAGGAATAAATAGTTTTCAATTAAAGTGGTTAGCGATTGCTTTTATGGTTGTGGATCATGTGAATAGTTATTTTGGGTCACAGCTAGGTTTTCCTTCATGGGTAGCATGGTTAGGGAGATTTGTTGCACCTTTATTTGTTTTTTTATTAGTAGAAGGATTTAGACACACGCGAAGTCGAGCAAAATATGCAAAGCGTTTGGGGTTGGCTGCATTCGTTACGGCAATCGGTAATGTGGTTTACCAGTTGCTGACGGGAGCCTATATCAATCCTTTGACACATCAACCTGATTACTTTTTATTTTTAGGCCCGCACAATATTTTTCTTACGCTATTTCTTTTATTTTGTATGATGTGGGTGCTAGCTACGATGAAACAAAGTAGTGTGGGACAAAAAATTATGTTGATCCTGACATTTTTGATTTTATTGGTGCTTACAGCAGCATCAGAAGGAGGCATCTATCTGATTCCAATGATGTTGCTGATGTTTGTTTTCAAAGAAGAGGGACAAAGAAACAAATTGTTAATTGGGATTTTTGTTTATACCATGATTTTACTTGCCCTAGCTATTTCTAGTTACATGCAGACGCCAGTGAATCAAAGTTTGTATGATTATTTAACTTTTGATAACGAGTTTATGATGGTGACAGTTATTCCATTAATTGCATTATACAATGGTCAATTAGGTGGGACTAATAGCAAGTGGAACAAATATTTCTTCTATCTTTTTTATCCTATTCACCTCTGGATCATTTATGTTATCTTCTATTTTGTACGTTAACGCTGTCGTAAAAAATACTGTAATCGCTGGATGACTGATTACAGTGTTTTTTTATTTTGTCGATTAATTGACAGAATTTTCGCACATTGATGTCTTTTCATTCGATTTCAACTATATTTTCATTCAAATTTGTTTTATAATTAAAAAATATCTTGTCATTTGGGGGAGGAAAACAAATGGAGAATTATCTAAGCCTTTTAGGCGTTTTAATTGTTATTATTGGTTTTGCACTAAAATTAGATTCAATTTTGATTGTGATGGTTGCTTTAGTCGTAACTGCTTTAACAGGTGGGCTAGGGATTAATGGCATGCTTGAGTTATTGGGTACCAGCTTTGTAAATAATCGAGGCATGGCTATCTTTATTATTATCATGTTAGCAACAGGAACGTTAGAAAGAAATGGATTGAAAGAGTCTGCTGCGACTTTGATTCAACGATTCAAAAAAGTTTCAGCTGGCATGATTATCGATATCTATGGCGTTTTCCGGATGATTTTTGCTGCGTTTAATGTGAGCTTTGGGGGCGTTGCAGGATTTGTTCGTCCAATTATTCTACCAATGGCATTAGGCACAGTTGAATCAAAAGGACTGAAAGTTCATCCAGAACATGAGGAAGAGCTTAAAGGAATGGCATCTGCTATGGAAAATATTTGTTGGTTCTTTGGACAAGTTTTATTTATCGGTGGTGCGGGCGCCTTGCTAGTACAGTCAACATTGAAAGACTTAGGTTATGAAGTGACCTTAGGACAGTTAGCGCTGGTTGAAGTACCAGTGGCACTGACTGCATTAGTTGTTTCTAGTATTTATTTCTATTTAAAAGAAAAGAAATTAGCAAAGAAATATTATTCTCAAGAAAAGGAGCAATAAGATGAATTTTTTTACGAATCCTGATATTTTATTAAGTGATAAATTACTTGAAATTTTATATATCATCATGGGTCTAGTCTTAGTTTATACAGGGCTACGAAATCTACTTGATAAAACGAATCCACATCGTTATGGCTCAGCCTTTTTTTGGGCAACGTTAGGTGTGGTGATTGCAGCCGGCCGATGGTTGCCACCACTAGTAAGTGGTATCTTGATTTTTGCTATGACGATTCCAGCAATTGCGAAAAGGGTGAGCAAGGGTGATAGTCGTTTGCCTTCAAAAGAATATATGGAAAAAATGTCAAGCAAACTAGGCATGAAGATTTTTATTCCAGCGTTAAGTATTGGGGTATTTGCAATTTTGTTTGCCTTATTCACCAAATTAGGTGCTTTAGTTGGAGTTGGAGTTGGTGTCTTTGCAGCGATGGCGATTTTGATGTTCTTTTCCCGCGACAATCAGCCTACAACGTTCTTAGACGACGCAGCTGATATGTTAGGAACAGTTGGTCCGTTGAGTATGTTACCAATGCTACTTGCTTCATTGGGCGCTGTGTTTACCAGTGCAGGAGTAGGAACGGTGATTTCAAATGCTGTTGGTACAATTGTTCCTGAAGGAAACGTGAATATTGGGATTATTATCTATGCAGTGGGAATGGTTGTCTTCACAGTAATTATGGGGAATGCCTTCGCAGCAATTACAGTCATGACTGTTGGGATTGGTGCACCGTTTGTCTTTAGTCAAGGAGCAAATCCAGCGCTGATTGGAATGGTTGCTTTAACTTGTGGTTTTTGTGGAACGCTCTTGACACCGATGGCTGCAAACTTTAATATTGTTCCAGTCGCTATGTTAGAAATGAAAGACAAGTATGGCGTAATCAAAAATCAATTATTTATTGCTTTATTTATGTTAGTATTCCAAATTGCTTATATGATTTTATTTAAATAATTAGGAGGAACAAAAGATGAAAGTATTAGTAACAGGTTTTGATCCATTTGGTGGCGACAAAGTAAATCCAGCTTATGAAGCTGTAAAAAAAATGCCTGCAGAAATTGCGGGAGCTGAGATTATCAAACTAGAAGTACCAACTGTTTTTGGAAAAAGTAGCCAAGTAGTCAGAGAAGCAATCAAAGAGCATCAACCGGAAATTGTCATTTGTGTTGGACAAGCAGGAGGTCGCTCAGCTGTTTCATTTGAACGAGTAGCAATCAATCTAGCAGAAGCACGTATTCCTGATAATGAAGGAAACCAACCGTTTGATACGGCATTGGAAGAAGACGGACCAGCCGCTTATTTTACTACGTTGCCAATCAAAGCAATGACTAAAAATGTTCACGATCATGGACTGCCAGCATATATTTCTTATACTGCAGGAACATTTGTCTGCAATGATATCATGTATCGTTTACTACATGTCCTTCATACAGAATTTCCAACAATTCGTGGTGGCTTTATCCATGTGCCGTTTTCACCTGATCAAGTAATCGAACGTCCAGTGGGTACAGCATCTATGTCATTAGCTGATATTGCCGATTCACTAACGTATGCGGTCGAAGCTGCAATTGAAAATGAACAAGATATTTCTGGTAATGCAGGTACAACTCACTAATAATTAGCAATCAAATAGTAGAGGCTGGCAACTAACGACTCGTTAGATCCCAGCTTCTTTTTTTAGGAGGGAAACGTTATGGAAGAATGGAAAGCAGTATTTGAAGAATGGTTTCCCAAAGAACTAAATAAGAAAAGTTATCCAATTAAAGTATCAAAACAATATACCAGCAATCAACGCTTTGAAATTTATGAACGGTTGACGAAGCCACAACGCAAATTAGTTGATAAATACCGTCGTTACTTAATCAATTCACGTTTTATGGAAGAAAATTATTTGGCTGCTACGGATTGGGTATTTGCTGACTTTAAAATCAACCCTTTTTTTCGAACTTCTCGAAGACAAGAAAAGTTGTATTGTGATTGTGGACGAGAATTAAAGGTTCAATACATCGTTAAATCCCCAAAAACAGGAAAAATTCTAAAACTAGGAATCAATCACTTTGCCGAGCATCTGCATGTTTCACCAGCAATTGCAAATTCAATCCATCAAGGGATGACACAAGTTGATTTAGCATTGGATGAACTATTATGGTTAAAACAACAAAATATCGAATTTCCTGAAGTGTTATGGCAAGAATATCTTTTTTCTTTGTACCATAACCGACGATTGAAACGACCGTATTTACCAGACGTTCATTTGGCTAAACGAGTAGCAGATTTTCGACAAGCTCAGATGCCCATTTACTTAGCAGATTATCAGGCAATAGAACATGAAATCCAAAAAATCAGTGAGCAGATTGCTGATCAGCCAAAGAAAAGTCGAGCAAAGAAGGAATTATTTGAAGATTTTACAGAAGAGTTAACGAGGAACGTTGAAGAATTTTTGACAAATTACCGTGCATTTTTACGAAAAGATTGGCAAGCTGTCTTGATGGATACAAAGGAAAAATTACCAAGCAGTTATTTTGACTTATTGATTGCTGAATTACGTTCGTTCAATCGAGAACAGCCGACGCATCAGT
This sequence comes from Enterococcus sp. DIV0174, assembly GCF_050529065.1. Lineage (NCBI taxonomy): Bacteria > Bacillati > Bacillota > Bacilli > Lactobacillales > Enterococcaceae > Enterococcus > Enterococcus sp. DIV0174. Next base: position 486,239 of record NZ_CP172881.1, read on the forward strand.
TGACTGAAGCGAAGGTGCGCGCACAACAACAACGTTTTATCCAACCGGCTATTTACATCTTGATTTGGGAAAAATATGCCTATTATGGTTTTACAGAAGGCTTTTTTGATAGTTTGCCGAGAGTTATCCGTAATGGATTTTTAAAAGCCTTACGCCGAGAAAATACGAGTGAGCAACTGTCGAGCATTGAAGTCAAATCAACTAGTAAAAAGCTGACTGAACAAGAATGGCAAAGCCTTGCTCACTCACTTCATGGCAAAAAAGTAGCCGAAGTGATTGTTGATTTTGAACAACGGCAGTATGTCTTTTCAGAAGAACAAAAAACAGCGTTAGATTATTATCAAAAATTAGAACACTCTCTTTATTTAGAAAAGCCAGAAGTTAAAGCACTATTGAAAGAATTGCTATAAAAAAACTACTGTGACGAAAAGTCACAGTAGTTTTTTGTTCGTTGCTTTAAGCTGTTCTTGATACAACCTTCGCCAATAAGAATTTCTTTTCTAAACTATTTTTAGAAAAATTTCCTTATTGGTTGAAGCTAACCATTTTGCGTCACAACCTTATTCACGGTGTTCCCAAAGCAACTCCTCGAAATAATTCACAACTGTCCAAAAACATGAAAAACTATTTTTTGCCAGTTGCTCATTATTTTGTCAGAGCTGAACGTTTTGCGCCACAACCTTATTCACGGTGTTCCCAAAGCAACTCCTCAAGATAACTTGCATTCACTTCAAAATATGAAAAGCTATTTTGAGTGTTTGCTCATTATCTGTTCGGAGCTAAACGTTTTGCGCCACAACCTTATTCACGGTGTTCCCAAAGCAACTCCTCAAGATAACTTGCATTCACTTCAAAATATAAAAAGCTATTTTGAGAGCCTGCTCGCTATCTTGTCGGAGCTAAACGCTTTGTGCCACAACCTTACGCGTGTTGATGTGTCTGATAATATTCTTCTTCCATTTTTTGCATTCTTTCACGTTCTTTCTGGTTGTACCAAGGAGAAACGGTGAAGGCCAATACATCGTTTAGCAAATAAACAGAGCTGTTAACAAACATTGCTAGACTCGCAGAACCATGTGTAAATGATACATACCAAAGAACCATTTGAGCCAAACCAGATGCTAACCACCAATAATATTGATTGTTGTATCGCAAGAAGCTGATGATACCAGCTGAAAGACTGATTGAAAAGGCAATCGCATCAATCCAAGGACGAGGATCATCAGTATAACGACCAATCAAGAAACCTGAAACAAAATAAACAAGAATAGTACCGATAATTGCGATGAACCAACTTTTACCAGTAAATTTACGAATTTTTGAAGCCATATTGTGATTCCATTCTTTACTTAATAAAACGGGAATATCCAAAGTTACCATATAAGCAATTTGTTCACCTATACTTAAATAATTTTTAGCTGAAAAGCCGACAATGATGAAACACATAGCAGATAAAATGCCCAAAACACCATTAACAGATTTCGCAGCGTTGATCGATAAAATACATAAAACACCTAAATTAGTCCCGATAAAAGCAACAATCGACAGCCAAGTAATGGGGCTATTTACGAGTGTCATGATTTGACAACCCAGACTAAAAAAGAAAAGATAATAATTTTGTTGAGGCCAACCTTTTAGCTGATGAGCTAGAAAATGAAAATATGATTTCATGTATAAGAACTCCTTTAGACACAAAATGTAGTGTCTCTAGATTTTTTTACCACAATCTATTGTATGCTTTTAAATGATAAAATCTAGTCTTACAATTTAAAAAAATCTGTGTTATGATATTTTTATTTCAAATTTCTGCAAAAAACAGAAAAGATTTCAAAGCGTAAATCAAACAAAAAAGCCATTAGTCAATTACCTGACTTTTGGCTTTTCTTTTTCATTGTAGAGAGAATGTCATCTGAACCGGATTATGATCTGAATAAGCAAATTTCGTATCAATTACTTGAATATCTTTAATTGAAAGATTATCAGAAACCAAAAATCCATCAATTAACGTGACGAAAGTTTTGTCTGGTTGATAAGCTTCGTTTAAATTGCGTACAGAAGGAACTGCTTTTTCTGCTAAATCTTTTCGAACGATGTGCATGCCTTTCGGTAAAAGTTCTTCAGGAAACGCATGTGTCCAACTCAAATCTTCTTTTGTTTCGCCAAAAATTTTCTCGCTATCCGGCAACAGAGTGTGATTATAATCACCACCTACAATGATATAATTTTTTTCTGCTTGATCTTTTTTGATTTGTGCGGCTAATTTTTTGATTTGTGCTTTTTGAATTGCAGGATCTTTTGTATAAGCAGAGAGATGTAAATTATAAAGTGAAAGAAATCTGCCATTTGCAACAGGAATTTTACTTACCGTAAATGCACGGTCTAAGTCAAAAAACTTATTGAACCCAGTTTCGATGGGTAAAGAATAGCGTGTACTTTCAGCAATCGTTCCTTTACTAAAAGTGACCAACCCAGATTGTGATTTACCAATTGGTTGTGTGATTGGATAAAAAAGATAAGCCGAGTTATAATTTTGACCATAAACAGATGAATAGTCACTAAAATTTTGTGAAAGAGTGGCAACTTCATCAATGTTATATGAACGAGTTGCTTTCTTGTCAACTTCTTGAAAGAAGGCAAAGTCTGGTTGGTGTTCTTGGATAACACCTTGGATTTCCTGTAAGTTATGTTTAACATTTTGTTTACTAAATGCTCGTGACTCAGTGCCGCCATCCATAAAAAAACTATAATCGGGCGGATAGGCCGCATAACCAATATTATAGGTCAGGATTTGATAGTCTTGAGCTGTCTGGAGATCTTTGGCTGAACTACTTGACTGAATAGTAAGATCCTGGTTGTCAGCTTCTCGGTGATAGCTTAGATACACGTAACCAACATAGCCTGCTATAATAAGTGCAAGAATTGCGAATATTGATAAAAGTATTTTTAGTAATTTTTTCATTTTCTCCTCCTTAAAATATCTATATCTTAGCAGTAATTTAATTAAGAAGCGAGGAGTTTGTGTTCATGACAACCGGATTAAATCATCAGAGTTCTAAAGATTGTACCAATAAATTTTTTTGAGTTAAGAAAGGGAAAAAGAATGAATTTATCAACCATCCACCATGTAGCAATCATTGTTTCTGATTATCAAAAATCGCGAGAGTTTTATGTCGAAAAACTAGGCTTTGAAGTAATTCGTGAGAACTATCGCACAGACAGAGGTGATTACAAACTAGACTTAAGACTAGGAGAGGCTGAATTGGAGATTTTTGGCATTGCTTCTGCACCAGCAAGACCAAACTATCCAGAAGCTTGTGGGTTGCGCCACTTAGCTTTTAAAGTCGATCAGATTGAAGAAGTTGTAGCTGAACTTCAGCAAATGGGTATTGAGACAGAGCCAATTAGAAAAGATACTTTTACAGGTGAAAAAATGACGTTTTTCTTTGATCCAGATGGCTTACCACTTGAATTACATGAATAGATAACAAAACTGTCACTTCTTTTTCACTTGCTTCGATTTTTCCAAAAACAGAGTCTTGGTATACTGAAAAAAATTGGGAAAAGGGAGTAGGCAAATGAAAAAAATCGTTCTTACTTTGGCTGCTTTAGTGTTTGTTGGCGTTGCGGGTGGAATGGGCTTGTTAAATGCAACTTTTCAACCAGATGATTTGAGTGAGCAAGATTATCAAATTTCTCTGGAAGAAGCAATTTCAATTTTTGAAGAGGAAGCACACAGTCAGAAAGTGACAAGCATTGGCTTTTTTTTACCTGATGAAGTTAAGAAAACTGCTAGTTCAGCTTATAGTTATTTATTTGTAGATAAAGAGCATGAAGTTGTTGTCAATCCAACGACGGGAAAAACGACGACCAAAGCTATCAGCCAACAAAAAAAGCAAAATCAGACACAATTAGAGACGAAAAAGCTGCGTAAAGCTAAGAAACCGCAAGTTGCTATGAAAGAAGCGATTGCTGTTTCTGGAAACAAGCGGGCAAAAGTCCATGCTTGGGAAATTCTCGAAAAAGAAGGGAAACTTTACTACAATATCCATCTTTTAGCCGAGAAAAAAATCCAGCAATTTTTAATATCAGCATAGTCCAGAAAGAGAAGGTTATCACTTCTCTTTTTTTGTATATAAGAGTAATCTAAAGGTGTGAAAACCGAAAGGAAGTTGAGATTATGGAAAAGATGGTGTGCCCACATTGTGGTAAAAAATTTGCGTATCATGAAGTTAGAAATGTTGTTGAACACGTGGATAAAGAAGTACCAATTGTTTGTCCATATTGCCGTGAAGAAGCAGCAAAACGAGTCTCTCACGGTTACTTTGTTACTCAAAAAATTGAAAATTATTTAAAATAACGAATTTTGCACTTTCTTTTTCCAAATGCTACAATGGCAAGAAAAGGAGAGAGAATAAACATGATTCGTTTTGCAAGAAAAGAAGACGGACCTGAAATTGCACCGTTGATTTTGGTCATTTTAAAAGATATGGAATTACCATTTGTTCAAACCTTTGGCGAGCAAAAAACAATTGAGGTTTTAACTGATGCAATTGCTGATCCGGACTATCGTTATAGCTATACTCGTGGAATCGTTGAAGAAATAGATGGAAAAGTGGCAGGTGTTGCCTTTGGCTATACAGACGAAGAAGAACCTATGATTGATTTACCGTTAGCTGATATTTTAGAAAAACATGAACTTCCACGTGACCAATATTTATTTATAGATAAAGAAACCTTACCTAATGAATGGTATCTGGATACGATTTCTGTTTCTGAAAAATTTAGAGGAAAAGGAATTGGCTCTAAACTATTAGAAGCGTTACCGATGTTAGCAGAAAAAGCGAACCGAACAATCATCGGTTTGAGCGTCGATCAACAAAATCCACAAGCAAAAAAATTATATGAGCGTCATGGATTTGAAGTCGTTGAAGAAACGGAAATCAGCGGGCATCAATATGAGCATATGCAAAAGACAATATAAAAGTTGTTTGTAGATAGACTAAGGGTTAGCCAATAAAAAATGAAAAACAATTAAGCGCCTCAAAACAGCTGTTTTGAGGCGCTTAATGTTACGAAATGGCAAGATTTTCTGTTAAAGAGTTAGTTATTCATGCATAACTTGAAATTTTGAATTGGCGAATGCCTATTTAGTCCATCATAAGTAAAAAACAAAGTATATACCTTCACTTGAGGCCTTTTGCTTAAGTTTGGAGACTGTTTTTTTTACGATTATTTTGGTTCAACAACAACTAAATTACTCGTGGGATTCACGAATAAAATCATGTTTATAATCTCGGACATATTCTTGAATGGTTCGTGGTGGCCGATGTAATACTTGTTCAATTGTATTTGTCACCTTTTTAGCATTACCTAATTGAGTAATCAGATAAAGCATTACCATAACATTGACGTAGTCTTTTGGTATACCACGTTGGATCATTACCCGACGAAAGTTAAATAAAGTTGGCTTGCTGTAAGTAATTTTCGTGTCCAAAATCGTTGTCATCACTTCAGCTATCTCGTCATAAGTTAGTGCGCGTGCTCCAGTAAGTTCTAACTCTTGGTTCAAGTAAGCTGAATTTGTTAAACAAACAGCAGCTACCTCACCAATATCTCTGGTATCAATAAAACTTGTTTTTGAATGTCCTGCTGGAATAAACAAATCATGGTTGTTCTTGATATCATTTTGATGCGTTGTATTTAAATTTTGCATGAAGAAGCTAGGACGAATAAAAGTATAAGGTATTTTTGCTTCACGGATCATTTTTTCAATTTTATGATGAGGAGTCATCGGATTTTTTTCAACTCCAATTAAAGAAACGAAAACGATTTGCTCGATAGTTTGTTGTTTGGCATATGCTAGAAAAGGTGCCATGTCTTCTTTTGGTTTAGATAACTGTGGTGGCCGAATAAAGAAGACTTTATTCACACCTTTAAAAGCTTTAGGAAAAGTTTTTGGGTCTAAAAAGTCAAATGGGACAAGTGTTAACTGTTGAAAATGTTGAAATGCTTCTTGAACCTTTGAAACAGTATGAACGCCTACTGTGAGTTTGATTTGATCATTTGTTGCTAAAATTTCAATCAAAGGATAACCAATATTTCCTGTACCACCGATAACAAGTATATGATCCACTATACGTTCCTCTTTTCTATTTGATTGTTTTCCTGATTTATTTTTGTTAGTAAAACATTCAAGGTTGTTTGCTCATCTGTTGATAAAACTGTTAAATAGTTTGCAAGAATTTGTTCGCTAAGTGCTTGGCATTCACCTAAAATTTCATGCCCACTATCGGTCAATGAAATCAACTGAGAGCGAAGATCTGAAGGATTCTCCGTTTTGATAACTAATCCTTTCTTTTCTAGTCGTTTGATGATTCCGGAAATAGTGGGTTTGTCCATATCCAATGCTTCTGATAATAAGACAGCAGTCCGTTCATCTTTGAGAGAGAGTTGTTGGATTACTGCCCATTGTTGAACAGTAATTCCTTTTGTATTCAGTACTTGATTTAAATTATATTTTAATTGCTTTGAAATATTCATTAATAAATAGCCAGTATCCATTTAAGTGAGGCCTCCTTCAATAAAATAATCGATAAATGATATTTAGTTAGTATGCTAACTAAATAAGGGAGAGTTGTCAACTTTTTTTGTTTTGGTTGTGGAAAACTACATGAAAATTTAAATTATGAGAGAAATTGATGATTTTTTATAGGTAATTAGTTATTTTAAATGGATTGAAAGTGGTTTTTTTGCTTATTTAAGTTATCTGTTGTTGAGATATGTGAATTAACATTTTTTATTTTTGTTATTTTATGCTAAGCTATTTTTGAAATCAGCTGAATTCAAAAAAATAATACTTACAGGGGGAACAATTATGTCAAAAAAAGTATTTGTACTATTTTCTGTACTGTTAGTTTTACTTAGTGTAGTAGTGCCTATATCGGTTTCAGCTCAAACCATTGAAAAAAATCAGCTATCAAAGGTAGAATTAAGCGGAAGTATGAATTTTCAAAAAGGAATTAAAAAATCAAAAATGGTTTTTGCTAATTTATCTAATCAGCAAAAAAAAGCAGAGATAGATAAAGTAGCCAGTGAATTAGAGTTTATGTTTACACAAACTTTGTTAACAAATGAACAAGGAGAAATTGTTGGTATTGATTATGCGAAGCTAGAAGAAAAGTATGGGACAAAGTTAACTAGTTCTCAGGGATACTCCGAAATAAAAGATTTCAGTTTAGTACGACAAAATAATTTGGTTCGTGGTGCGTTTTTAGATTGTATGTCAAGCTCGATAAAAGATTTCATTGGTGCAACTTTATGGTCTGCAATTATTAGTGCTGGTGTTATGGGGTTCATTAAACAAATGGCATGGCGTGAAGTGGCTGCTTTAATTGTTGAATTCGCTGGTGCAGAATTTACAGTAATAGCATTGGTGGGAACATTATCCTGGATGGCAATAAACTGTGCATAAGAGTTTCTACTGCTTACCAGTCATCGTTTCGTTTGCTGTTATTTTCGGAGGTTATGGGGGATTTGATCTGATCACTTCTCATACTTATAACATCATCAGATACATAAACTTGTTTATCGCCATAAACATATTCATGACAATTTATATGCTAGCAAAATTATCGAAAGAAGAAAAACAGGAAAAAAAGTGGTTTTTATTTGGGTATCTTTTTATTCTAATTCTTTGTAGCGTATTTGCTTATGCAAAATATGACCATTCAATGGTTCCAGTAGAATCATTTACAAATCAACAGATGTTAATAAATGTAGATAAACGCGACTTGGAACTGACAAAAGAAAATAAACGATTTTATAAGAAACACACAGAGAAATTTACGAACATTTCTTCTGATTTATCTAACCTCAATAAAAAAACTGGCTATCTTTACGTTGGAAGAATCACTTGCGAGTTTTGTCGGTCCTTCATACGCTATACTGCTTATACGAACCAAAAGATAGACCAGCCTATCTTTTATATAGATACTGAGATGTTGACGTTTCAAGAAAAGCAGATAATGTATGCTAAGCTAAAGATTTCTGGCGTGCCATCTTTTTTTAAAATCGAAAAGGGGAGTTACACACGATTTCAGGGCAACACTATCGCTGATTTTAATTATTTTGTTCAGGCTAACTAATTTGTCAAGAATTCGATTTTGAAAGTAGTAGGTAAGGATACCTACTACTCAGACTGTAGACAAAGTCCCAAAAAAGGATGATGTCTGCAGTTTTTTACTCATGACTTTAGTCGGTTTCAATCGGTAAAGCGATTGAAACAAAAAAACCACGCGTACTGCGCGTGGAAGAAGTAGCTTTAGCGATAAAACTCCTTTCGATATACTAGATAAAGGCTACCAACCGTTATCAAATCGAAAGGAGTTTTTATGTCAAATGACGATAAAAGTTTAGCACATACTCGATGGAATTGTAAGTATCATATTGTGCTTACACCAAAATACAGACGAAAAGTCATTTATGGAAAGTTGAGACAAGACATTGGGAAAATATTGAGAAAACTGTGTGAAATGAAAAAGGTAGAAATTATCGAAGCCCATGTGATGCCAGATCATATTCATCTGTTAGTCAGAATCCCGCCTAAACTGAGTGTATCAAGTTTTATGGGCTATTTAAAAGGGAGAAGTGCTGTAATTATACATGAGCGTCATGGGAATCTGAAATATAATTATGGAAATCGATCGTTTTGGGCCAAAGGATATTACGTGAGTACTGTAGGATTCAATCAAAAAACAATTGCAAAATATATACGAGAACAAGAAGCGGAAGATCGAGTAAGAGATAGTATAAGTAAAAGAGAGTACAGCGATCTATTTAGCAAATAAAGACTAGAAAAAAATAGAGAGAGAGCGGTTGGCGGTCTTTTAAAAAAGCTCCCTTGAAGGGAGCAGCAAGTAGTGAGCCCTTCTAGGGCTTTTTACTGAGAGGCGTTAATTCAGATCCAATCGAAAATCAAGTGGATGTTCCTTATTTTTGTTTTTGTGGTAGAGCCAATAATCCAAAACAGCAGCAATACAAATGCAAAGTGGCGCATCTTCATCTTTGGTCACATCTAGTACATAGTAGTCACCAGTAAACAAAGTGGCTTTGTTCATCGCCATAATCGGCTGATTGAAATGATGGATGTGGTAACGGTGATTGTAAATATCCCCTTGAACTGTCCAATGAAGGTGACGAATATAATAAAAATCACCTGGCCAATTAAAAATCTTTTGCATGGTGCCAACTTTTTCAAAATCTTTGTAAAGTTCAAAGCGAGTACCAAATGTCAGGCTGATTTGCTTGATGTGCGCAACGAGTTTTCCATTCATTGAATAAAGCGAAAGTGCATCGCCTTTCGTTCCCCAACGACCAACCATTAAGAAAAGTGATTGACCATCCTCGTTTTTAACGATTGTCCGAGTCGCACGACTAAGCTGTTTTTCTTGAATGAAAAATTCTGACATCGTTATCCCTCTTTTCTAACTAAAAACTATAAGTCTTCAGCAATTGCACGTAAAATTGCCTTGCCAACGCCAGATTCTAAATTCGTCGCAGTTGTGTATTTTGCATATTCTTTCACGTCAATTTCTGCATTCCCCATAGCAAAGCTTACACCTGCTACCTGCAACATACTGACATCATTGAAATTATCTCCAATAGTCATGACGTCATCTAAAGAAATGCCACGGTCGTTTGCAACGTGTGCGACAGCAATTCCTTTTTGAGCATTTTTATGGTTGACTTCAATATTATTTTGACCAGAAGAAGTAACTGTTAGATTACCAAGTTCATCAATTTGTTTGCCGACAGGACCGAGAACACTTGGCCCTTCATTATGGAAACAAATAATTTTCAAAACTTCAATTTCCTCGTCTTGTTGCAAAAGATCACGAATACTATCAATGTAATTAATATGAAGTAATTCTAAATTTGCTGAAGCCATTGCGATGGCCATTTTGTAAGTCAAATGTGGTAAATGTGTAGCAACCATGGAGGCGAAGCTTTCTATTCTTTTTGCTTGGCTTTCAGAATACAAGCCTTTGTTGGTTGAAACTTCATAATAGATTTTATTTTGATCTAAAATATCTAGTACAAGCGCTGCTTCTTGGTGAGGGATGGCAACTGTAAAAAGAGAATTGCCTTCTTTGTCAAAAACTTGTGCACCGTTTAAAGTAATCATCGCACAATCGATACCAACTTCATCTAAAGCGGCACGCGCTTCTTGATAATTACGACCAGTAGCTACCATAAATTCGATTCCAGCTTGTGTAGCAAAGCGAATCGCTTCGGCGTTTTCCGGTGTCACGCTCATGTGTGAATCTAATAATGTACCATCCATGTCGGATGCAATTAGTTTGATCATAATTGTTTACCGTTCCTTTCTAATTCTTCTTCTTAGTTTACCATATTAAGGAGGCAACGCGAGGAAGATTGTCCCTTGTTTAAGAATAATTTGTAGGTTATCCTTTGAAAAGGAGGTGAAGGATTTTGAAAAAAATCATTCATAATAGCTGGCAAGAAATCTTAGCAGATGAATTTGAAAAACCTTATTATCAATCTTTACGTGAATTTTTAAAAACAGAATATCAAACACAAAAGATACATCCCGATATGTATCATATTTATGAAGCATTAGAATTAACGCCCTATGACAAAGTCAAAGTAGTCATTCTGGGTCAAGATCCTTATCATGGTGTGAATCAAGCACATGGCTTATCGTTTTCGGTGCAACCGGGTGTGAAGACACCACCGTCACTTGTGAACATTTATAAAGAAATGCAGTCAGATTTGGGCATCGTGCCAGTACAACATGGAAATCTGGTTTCTTGGGCAAAGCAAGGCGTTTTATTGTTAAATACTGTTTTGACTGTTCGAGAAGGACAAGCGTATTCACATCGTGGAAAAGGCTGGGAACAATTAACAGATCGAATCATTGAAAAATTAAATGAGCGGGAACAGCCAATCGTTTTTATTTTATGGGGCAAACCAGCTCAAGAAAAAATCAAAATGATTGATCGCAGTCGCCATGTCATTTTGGCTTCACCACATCCAAGTCCGCTGTCAGCACATCGTGGTTTTTTTGGCTCGAAACCATTTTCGAAAGCAAACGATGCATTGGTGGCTTTAGGCGAAACACCAATTGAATGGCAACTGCCTGAAACAGTGTAATAAAACAGCGCTTTCCTGTTATAGTGCAGATTTGCATCTATGTGAAAAACTTCATTTTTATAGCATTTATGACTAATACAGATAAAATAAACTGTTCTTTTTTTTGAGAATAGTGTATGATTGGGTATATAAAATATCTGGAGGTCATCTCGTGGAATTGTTTGATAATTTAAGATTTAAAATTGTTCGTCGTGGTATTAAAATCGTTTTTCCAGAAGCAACTGATGCAAGAATTTTGGGCGCTGCTGCTCGTTTGAAAGCAGAAGAATTGATGGAACCAATTTTGATTGGTAACCCAGAAGAAATCAAAAATGCAGCCCATGCGCGTGGGATTAAAGCTTCAGGATTTACAGTCATTGACCCTGCTAATTATGCACAATGGGATGAAATGGTTGATGCTTTTGTTGAACGTCGTAATGGAAAGGCATCCAAAGAACAAGCACAAGAAATTTTAAAAGATGTCAACTATTTTGGTACAATGTTGACTTATATGGGGATTGCTGATGGCATGGTTTCTGGTGCTATTCACTCGACTGGTGATACAGTTCGTCCAGCTTTACAAATCATCAAGACAAAACCTGGTGTGAGTCGTACAAGTGGTGCGATGATTATGGTTCGCGGAAGAGATCAAGAAAAATATGTCTTTTCTGACTGTGCAATCAATGTCAATCCAACGGCGCAAGAATTAGCTGAAATCGCTGTTGACTCAGCTAAGACAGCTGAATTATTCGACATCGAGCCAAAAGTTGCGTTGATGAGTTTTTCAACAAAAGGTTCTGCAAAAGCAGCTGAAGTAGATAAAGTTGTAGAAGCAACAAAAATTGCGAAACAATTAGCACCTCAATACATGATTGATGGTGAATTACAATTTGATGCTTCATATGTGCCAGCAGTTGCACAATTGAAAGCACCTAATTCAGATGTAGCAGGCCAAGCAACTGTTTTTGTATTCCCAGAGCTTCAATCTGGAAACATTGGCTATAAAATTGCGCAACGTTTTGGTAACTTTGAAGCAATTGGTCCAATCTTACAAGGTCTAAACAAGCCAGTTTCTGATTTGTCACGTGGGGCAAATGAAGAAGATGTTTATAAATTGTCAATTATTACGGCAGCACAAACTTTGATGGACTAATAAGGTTGTGGCGTCAAGCGTTCAGCTCTGAAAAAATAAAGAATAACTGACAAAAATAGCTATTTATGTTTTTGGACAGTTATGAATTATTTCGAGGAGTTGCTTGGGGAACACCGTGAATAAGGTTGTGGCGCAAGGTGGTTAGCTTTAAGCGGTCATCTCCAACAAATAAACCAATAAACGTTTTATTTTTGAAAAGTTGATTTTTAGTAAGAGTGTATGGCTTCGGTCGACACTCTTATTTTTTCTTTAAAAATCGGTTGTTCCACGTTATACTTGCACATAGAAACAGGACGAATCATAGAAAGTAGTGAACCAAAAATGATTGAATTAACAGGATTAGACATGACAGAAAAACTTGCGAAGGTAATTGGGCAAGTTGCTGAAGCAGGCGACAATTTAATACTAACTGGTGATCTTGGTGCTGGAAAAACGACGATGACCAAGGGAATTGCTTTAGGATTAGGCATCGATCAAATGATCAAAAGCCCAACCTATACGATTATTCGCGAGTATGGACAAGGACGCTTACCGTTATATCACATGGATATCTATCGCGTGGCAGCAAGTGGTGCTGACTTGGGATTAGATGAGTATTTTGAAGGTGACGGGCTTTCTGTTGTTGAATGGGGAAATCTACTGGAAGAAGCTGTACCAGAAGATTATTTGGAACTGATTTTAGAAAAAAGTGATACAGATTTGGATAAACGCTATGTGAAGTTCCGCGCATATGGCAGTCAAGGAGCAGATTTTGAAAAAAGAATACGAAATGGATGGGAAGAAATCAATGGCTGAGGAAATTAGTGTGGTAATCCGTGAAGCTGCTCCAGAAGATGCCCAAGAAATTTTGACAATGAGTAAACAAGTTGGCAGCGAAACAGAATTTTTAGTGATGGATGAAGAAGGCTTGCAATTGTCACCAGAAGGACTTGCTTTAGAATTAGGTTATTTGGCTGAAAGTGCGAATAATTTGTTATTGGTTGCTTTAGTTGGGGATAAAATTGTTGGGACAGCTTCCGTAAAAGCTACTAGTGAATACCGAATCGCTCACATCGGAGAAATTGGAATTAGTTTACTAAAAGAGTATTGGGGCTTTGGTTTAGGAACATTGCTGATTGAAGAAATGATTGATTGGGCAAAGAACAGTGAAGAAATTTTTCGCTTGGAGTTACAAGTTCAAGTTCGAAATGAACGCGCAGTACATTTATATCAAAAATTGGGTTTTAAAATTGAATCAACGATGCCAAGAGGTGCGCGAAGTGATACGGGTGAATTTTTAGATGTGTATCAAATGAGTTATTTGAATTTATAAGTATAAGATGTGTTTCTAGTAAAATGATTAGGGAATTAAAAAGAGGAACGGCTCATAGTGTGCCCCAAAAGTTAGCTATTCTGGTCTAACTTTCGATGTACACTATAAACTGTGCCTCTTTTTTTGTCTTTAAGTGTTAAAAAATTGTTTGTTTTGATTGTGGTAGTTCAAAATATCAAAAGCTATTTTGAGTGACTGTTCGCTAGCTTGTTGGACTGAACGCTTGGCGCCACAACCTTTATCCACGGTGTTCCCCAAGCAACTCCTCGAAATAATTCATAACTGTCCAAAAACATAAGTAGCTATTTTTGTCAGTTATTCTTTATTTTTTCAGAGCTAACCACTTTGCGCCACAACCTTATTTCAAAGTAACCAATTTCTTAAGTGGCTCCGTCCCAAAATGCTTTTCTTGATAAAGCAAGATTTCAGCACAAGCTCGACTATCTTCTAGCGCATCGTGATGATGATCTAGTGAGATAGAGAGATTCTCACAAACCGTATTGAGTTTGTGGTTAGGGAATTCTGGAAATAGTTTGCGACTGCTTTTTACCGTACATAATGATAAATAATTTGGTTGAGCTAGTTGATAGTAGTCTAAGCAGCCAGCTAAAACTTTAGTATCAAAAGCGGCATTATGTGCAACAACCAGCCGATTTTGTTGAAAATAATTCTGAATAGTTGACCAAACCTCTGGAAATTTTGGTGCATTTCGCACATCTTCTTGATGAATCCCATGAATTTGAACATTACGCCAGAAAAAAGGTGTTTCAGGCTGGATCAAGGTATAATATTCATCAACGATTTGACTATTTTGGACCATCACTAATGCCAACGAACAAGCACTATATGGTTGATGGTTAGCCGTTTCAAAGTCCATTGCAACGAAGTTCATTTTCATAAAACCTCCTTTTTAAAAAGTATTCTAACATAGATTATCGAAAAATAAACTGTTTCTAGTAATCAAAATAAATCTTTACATTTTTAAGTCTAATTCAACTGGGCAATGATCACTACCGAAAATTTCAGTGTGGATTTTGGCATCGATTAAGTTGCTATCCAAAGAACGACTTGTTAAAAAATAGTCAATGCGCCAACCAGCATTATTTTTCCGTGCATTAAAGCGATAGCTCCACCAAGAATAAATACCTTCTTGCGTTGGGTAAAAATGACGGAAAGTATCAGTAAATCCTGTAGCAAGTAAGTGTGAAAAGGCAGTTCGCTCTTCAATGGTAAAGCCAGCATTTTTTTGATTTGTTTTCCAATTTTTTAAGTCGATTTGTTCATGTGCCACATTTAGATCACCACAAATAATTACTGGTTTTTGTTTGTCTAACTCATTTAAGTAATTTTCAAAAGATTTTTCCCATTCAAGTCGATAAGCTAATCGCTTTAATTCGCTTTGTGAGTTGGGCGTGTAACAGGTAACTAAGAAGAAGTTTGGGTATTCCAATGTAATCAAACGACCTTCTTGATCGTGTTCATCAATGCCCATACCGTAAGAAACAGATAGAGCCTCTTCCTTAGCAAAAATGGCGGTACCTGAATAACCTTTTTTGACTGCATAATTCCAATATTGATGATAACCAGGCAAGTTTAACTCAATTTGTCCTTCTTGTAATTTAGTTTCTTGTAAACAAAAGAAATCTGCATCTAGTTCATGAAAGACCTCCATAAAATTTTTCTTCATAATCGCTCTAAGGCCGTTAACATTCCAAGAGATAAGTTTCAAAATAGACACTCCTTTTTACTTTAAGTACGTCTTTTTTTCTGTTCTCATTGTACTTCAATTTTATCGAAATGAAAAATAGTGTAAGATTGAGTTAAGAAACCGTTATTGGAGGAGAACAAATGAAGATTGGCGTAATCGGTGTTGGCAACATTGCAGAAAAAGCATATCTACCAACGTATGCAAAAAATCAAGGAACATTGACCTTTTATTTTGCAACTAGAAATGAACAAACTAAAAAAAGAATCAAAGAGATGTATGGATTTTCTCATTTGTATGAAACGATTGATGAATTGATTGCAGAAAAAATCGAAGCATGTATGATTCACGCAGCAACAAAAGTTCATTATGAACTCGCAAAAAGATGTTTAGAACAGGGAATCCATGTGTTTATTGACAAACCATTAAGTACTTCGTTGCATGAAGTAGCTGAGTTACAAGCCTTGGCAAAAAAACATCAGGTTGTGCTGATGATTGGGTTTAATCGCCGTTTTGCGCCAATGGTTGAAGAATTGAAGCAATTGCCAAATAAACGTCTGATCCAATTACAAAAAAATCGGATAGCTGCTCAAGAAACAACTGAATTTGTTGTGTATGATCTCTTTTTACATTTAGTCGATACAGCTGTTTATTTATTGGATGAACCAATTACCCAAGTGAACAGTAAAATTATTGAAAAGAATGACTACTTAGAACTTGCTATGTTGCATCTCGAAACGGCGAATCAAACGGCTATTTTAACAATGGACTTGAGAAGTGGTGCGAATACAGAACAGTATCAAGTAACAAGTGAACAAGGGACGTACGAAGTTCGTAATCTGACACAGATGACGATTCAACAGGAGGGACAAACACGCCAAAAGGAGTTTGGGGATTGGACGAACACTTTAGAAAAACGCGGATTTGAACCAATGATTATGGCATTTTTTGAACAGATCCAACACACGCAACCGAACAATCAACAGTTAAAACAAACAGGGGTTTATCAGAGTCATGAACTTTGTGAACAAATGATTCGGACACAGCTTCGTCACTTGCTTTAACATCGAGGGTAGTAACTTTGTTTTAAGCGTGATAGAATAATGTGGATGTTTTAATAGAAAGGAAAATCCTCAGTGAATAAAGAAGAAGTAATGAAGCACTTACCAGAGATAACTTTGCTCTTAGATGAACCGTTGATGAATTATACATTTACCAAGACTGGTGGACCAGCAGATGTTCTTGCTTTTCCAAAGAGAAAAGAAGAAGTCAAAGAAATCGTTGATTATTGCAGAGTAAACCAAATTCCTTGGATGGTTTTAGGAAATGCTAGTAATTTGATCGTTCGTGATGGCGGAATTCGTGGCGTAGTTATTATGTTGACTGAAATGAATGCTGTTCATGTAGAAGATATGGTTGTTGTAGCAGAAGCGGGTGCGAAACTAATTGATACAACTTACGCAGCTTTGGCAGAATCATTAACAGGTTTTGAATTTGCTTGTGGAATTCCAGGAAGTATTGGTGGCGCTGTTTATATGAACGCCGGAGCTTATGATGGTGAAATCAAGGATGTATTTGCAGAAGTAGATGTTTTGCTTGAAGATGGAACGATGCAAACATTGACTAATGAAGAAATGAATTTCTCTTACCGTCATAGCGAAATCCAAAAAATGAAGGCAATCGTGTTAGAAGCACGTTTTCAATTGAAAAAAGGGGATTACCCACAAATCAAAGCGCGAATGGATGAACTAACTGAACTGCGTCAGTCTAAACAACCACTTGAGTACCCTTCTTGTGGTAGTGTGTTTAAACGTCCTGTTGGCCATTACACTGGGCAATTAATCCAAGAAGCTGGCTTGCAAGGCTTAAAATGGGGCGGCGCACAAATTTCTGAAAAGCATGCAGGATTTATTGTCAATATTGATCATGCAACAGCAACAGACTATGTGGAATTGATTGGCCATATTCAGCAAGTAATCAAAGAAACGTTTGATGTAAACTTAGAAACGGAAGTTCGAATCATTGGTGAATTGGCTCCAGAAAAAAATTTAACAAAATTTTAAAAGAAGGTTGTGGCTCCAAGCGCTCAGCTTCGAAAAAATAATGAGAAACTGACAAAAATAGCTGCTTATGTTTTTGGACAGTTATGAATTATTGAGAGAAGCTGCTTGGGGAACACCGTGGATAAGGTTGTGGCTTCAAGCATCCATCTTCGAGTAAATAAGAATAACCAAAAAAATAGTTTATTATCTGTTTGAGTAATTACCTGATGAAGACTTCAAAAAAAGTTGTGACGATTGTCACAACTTTTTTTGTCGATTAAAAATTATGTTATGTTTTTATTTATCAAATACTTGGTAGTGTCTGATTTTTTTAGATGACTTTTAAATTTTTCTCATAGCAGTTGTTATTGTGATTTTGTTCACTTATAATGGGCTTTGGGAAAAAGGAGGAAAAAAATGAAAAAATTATTAGCGAGTTTATTTATTGTTACATCTGTTATCACGATGAGCGCCTGTTCATCAGATAATTCAGCTTCAAAAGAATCATCAAACTCAAGTACAAAAGAGACAACAGATGTGTCTTCTGGTGCATCTGAGCAAGCATATACTGATCCAAAAGAAATGAAAGATTCCTATGATCTAGTGATTGTTGGTGCTGGTGGAGCTGGAATGACTGCTGCAATTGAGGCAAAAGATGCTGGTCTAAATCCCGTGATTTTAGAAAAAATGCCAGTTGCGGGCGGAAATACTTCAAAATCTTCAAGCGGAATGAATGCCTCTGAAACAAAATTCCAAAAAGCAGATGGCATTACAGATTCAAATGATGCGTTTTATGAAGAAACATTAAAAGGTGGCGGAGGAACGAACGACAAAGAAATGTTACGCTACTTTGTTGATCATTCAGCAGACGCTATTGATTGGTTAGACACAAATGGTATTACTTTAGATAACTTAACGATTACTGGTGGAATGAGTGAAAAACGTACACATCGTCCATCTGATGGTTCTGCAATTGGTGGGTACTTAGTTGAAGGTCTTTTGAAAAACGTTCATGAGCGTGAGATTCCAATTTTTGTAAACACAGACGTAACAGATATCAAGAAAAATGACGGTACAGTGAATGAAGTAACTGTTCAAGTGCAAGGCGAAAAACCAAAAGAAATCACTGGAAAAGCAATTGTCGTAACAACTGGTGGTTTTGGTGCAAGTAAAGAGTTGATTGAAGAATATCGTCCAGACCTAAAAGGCTATGTAACAACTAACCAAGAAGGTTCAACTGGTGATGGAATCAAGATGATTGAAAAACTTGGTGGACAAGCAGTGGATATGGATAAAATTCAGATTCATCCAACTGTTCAGCAAGATAAAGGTGTTTTGATTGGCGAAGTTGTCCGTGGTGAGGGTGCAATTCTTGTCAATAACGATGGTGAACGTTTTGTAAATGAAATGGACACTCGTGATAAAGTATCAGCAGCAATTACTGCTTTACCAGACAAATCAGCTTACTTGATTTTTGACCAAGGTGTACGCGACCGCGCGAAAGCAATTGATTTCTATGATGAAAAAGGCTATGTTACAGCTGGTGACAGCATTGAAGAGTTAGCCAAAGCAATCAACGTTCCTGAAGAAACATTAGCAACTACAGTTAACACTTGGAATAGTGAAGTAGCAGATAAAAATGACACACAATTTAATCGTACAACTGCAATGGATAATGACCTATCAAAACCAAAATATTATGCAATCAAAATCGCACCAGGAATCCACTATACAATGGGTGGTGTGAAAATTAATACCAATACAGAAGTATTAAATGCAGATAATGAACCAATTAAAGGTTTATATGCAGCTGGTGAAGTAACTGGTGGCTTACATGGAGATAACCGAATTGGTGGAAATTCAGTAGCAGAAATTATTATTTTTGGACGTCAAGCTGGTCAACAAGCAGCTAAATTCGTTTCTGAAAATTAAAAATGAGCTTGGGGTAGCAGTTGCCCCAAGCTTTTTTGTTTAAAATGTTTTTTTATAATCTAGTAATCAGTAGGACAAACGAGACTGGGATAAACCTAAAAGTCCAGTCGTTCTTAACACATTTTTTAATTTAAAAAACGCCTAAAATCAACGTTTTCAAAAACGAATTTTAGGCGTTTTTTCTATTTAGGCGACTTTTGCCCCAGTTCCGTTTATTTTTTACAGGTCTTATAACTAAGTATGTGTGGATAGCTATTTAGAGTAACGGCTCGCTATCTGTTCGGAGCTAACCACTTTGCGCCACAACCTTTTACGGTGTTCCCAAAGTAGCTTCTTCGGTAATAAGTCCTCTTTTCATAAAAATATAGAAAGCTATTTTTAGAAAAGATTCCTTATTACTTGAAGCTAACCACTTTGCGCCACAACCTTTTTTACGATGTTCAAGAAGTAACTCCTTCAAAATAAGTCTAAACTATTCAAAAATGTGAGCAGCAATTTCTGTTAATTTATTCTTATTTATCGGGACTGGACACTTCTTTCACAATTTTTTTAAATGTACATCCAAAACAAACTTACTTTGATTGCTAATAAAATAGGATTTTGAAAATTCAAATGCTCGTCCTTTTTGATCGTAACCAATTTGCTCAATCACCAATACAGCATCATTTTTTTTGATTTTTAAAGAGGCACTAACTTCTTCATTTGCTTGGTCTGCATAAACAATTCGACGCGCATCAACCAGCTGCAACTTGGCTTCATGCCCTAGATAATCATAGACAGATCCTTGCAGTATTTCTTCGGTGATAGGTGCGATTGCAACAGGCATAACAACATGTTCAAAACTATAATACTGACCATTCAATAAACGGACACGCTTAAATTCATAGACAGGGTCTGTTTTATTTAAAGATAAATTTTGCTGTTCTTCTTCTGTAGGCAAACGCGCATCAAAAAATAAAATATTACTTTTGATTTCTTGATCACGATGAGAGTAAGTTACCCCAACTGGCAGATCTAAAGGGAGTAATTCACTTGTATTATTTTCAATTGTTGGGCGAATATATGTACCAGATCCTTGCTTACTAAATATTAATCCCTCGTTTTCTAATAAAGATAGTGCTTTTTTTAACGTAATACGAGAAACATCATATTTTTCTGCAAAAAATTCTTGGGTAGGCAATAAAGTCCCAGCACGATAATGATTTGTTAGAATATCACGCTTGATATCTGAATAAATTTCACGGTATTTATACAATTTGTAAACCTCACTTTTTATTATTTGTATACACATTTTAATATAAAATAGATAATTTGTATATATAATTATAAAATTAAATGTTTACAAATTATCTTAGTTGTATATAATTAAATCAGAAAACGTTTTCTCTAAAAAGTAGAAAAGGGAGTATTACTATGAAATTTGATGTACAAAAACTTCAAGAACCATTGTTAAAAGTTTCAGCTTGGGTTGAAGGCAATACTATTTTACAAGCTGTAAAAAATGCGTTTGTCCGCACCATCCCGTTTACTGTTGTTGGCTCATTTTCAAATTTAATTAAAATGCAGATCGATGCATTGATTAAAAATCAAGGAATCGATAATGCAATTTTAACAAATATCAGTAATTTATTTGGTTACTTAGGAAATGCTACATTAGGAATCGTTGCCATTATTGTTGTTTTTTCTTCAGCTTATTCTTATGCAATTGAACTAAAACATAAAGAAAAAAATGAACGTTTAAATCCGATTATTGCAACATTACTTGCGTTGTCTGCTTACTTTGTAATGGTACCAAATAATGTGAATTATCTCGACTCTAAGGCGGAAATTATCGAAGGATTTGCTTCTTCTTTCTTCAGTTATGAAGGAATGTTTACTGCGTTGATTGTTGGAATGATTGCCGTTGCTTTATTTGCTCGGTTTACACGAAGCAAATTTACAATCAAGATGCCTGGAAATGTCCCACAAAATGTTTTTGATTCCTTCTTCTCATTGATTCCAATCAGTGAAGTATTATTGATTTTTGGTGTTCTTCGCATTGTAATCCAATCATTAGGATATGTTTCATTGTTACAAATGATTTCTGAAGTATTGATTAAACCACTGTTGACTGTTGGAACAGGATTGCCTGCAATCATTATTGTCATTTTATTACAACAAATTTTATGGTTCTTAGGATTACATGGTTTTAATATTGTTTGGGGAGTTGTTTCCGCATTTTGGTTACCAGTTTTCTTAGAAAATGTTGCCAAATTTGCAGAAACACAAAGTTTTGCTGGCATTTCAATTGCACCAAACACAATGACGAATGTCTATGCAATGATTGGTGGTTCAGGGGCAACCTTTGGCTTGATCATCGCCATGTTGATTTTTACGAGAAAAGGTGAGAAAGAACGAGAAGTTGCTAAATTAGCATTGATTCCTGGATGCTTTGGTATTAATGAACCAGTTATTTTTGGATTACCAATTGTTTTAAATCCATTGATGTTTATTCCGTGGATTGTCGTACCAATTGTCAATGCAGTAATTGCCTATGTGGTGACTTCACTTGGCTGGGTCGTACCATTAGTTGTTTTGAATTCAGGAAATGAACCAATTTTTATTAGCACTTGGGTCTTAGGCGCATTCCATATCAGTCCAGTAATCTTGACTTTTGTATTGGTTGTCTTAGACATCATTATGTATGCACCTTTTGTCATTTTGAATCAACGACAAGAACGAGCAGCCGATCAATTAATGGCGCATTCAGCTGAATAATAACATGAATTGTAGAAGAATAGAGGAGTGGCACGCATGAAAGACATTTACACTGTCGCACATACCCATTGGGATTTTGAATGGTATTTTACCCGTCAAGAAGCACGCGTTCAATTTATTTTCCATATGGATGAAGTTTTGGAAGCTTTAGAAACGAATCAGTTAGATTATTATACGTTAGATGGTCAAATGTCGATCATCGAAGATTATTTAGCTTTATTTCCAGAAAAAGAAGTAGAAATCAAAAAATTTGTGACAGCAGGACGTTTATTTATTGGGCCATGGTTTACACAAATTGATGAAATGACTACCTCAGGTGAATCAATTGTTCGTAATCTAAAAATCGGAATTACAGAAGCAAAAGCACTAGGTGGCGTGATGCGAGTTGGTTATCTTCCAGATTCTTTTGGACAAGGACAAGATATGCCCAAAATTTATCAAGGATTTGATATTTCTCATGCATTATTTTGGCGAGGAATGCCAAGAGAAGCGAATGCCCGTTATTTTTACTGGTCAAGTAATGATGGTTCAAAAGTCCTAACAGCTAATATTAAAAATGGTTACTATGCTGGTGTGGAATTGGTTGAGCAAAATCAATTTGATGAGCTTGCAGAAAAAATCAGTACACAGACACCGAGTGAGACCCATTTGTTACCTGTTGGTGGCGACCAACGAGCAGTTGACTTTGATTTGAAACAACGAATCAGTTTAGCCAATCAAGAAAGTGAAGAAGCTACTCGATTCATTGAAAGCAACTATCCGGTTTTCTTTAAATCTTTAGAAAACGAATCAGAAAAACTGCCTGAACTTTCTGGAGAATTTATTGAACCATCTGATTCAAAAATTCATCGTGGCATTTATTCTTCTAGATATGATTTGAAACAGGTTTATGATCGATTAGAACGTAGCTTGACTTACCAATTAGAACCACTATCTGTCGTAGCAGCAAATCACGGTATTCCTGTTAAACAAGGACTGATTACCAGTCTATGGAAAATCGTTGCTAGAGGACAAGCTCATGATAGCGCAGGCGGTTGTAATAGCGATAAAACAAATCAAGACATTTATTTGCGTGGGGTTAATGGATTGCAAGAAGCTCAGTCTTGTGTTGATTATTTATTGCGGAAACTAAGTATTTCTTTAAATCACGGACAAGACAATCAAGTTTTTCTTTGGAATCCGTTACCCTTTGAGTTAACAACAATTCGTAAAGTAGCACTTTCAACTAAAACAGCTACTTTTTCATTAGTCGATCAAAAGGGACAACCGGTTGAAGTTGAACTGTTAAGTCAAAAACGAGAAAATGCCGCACTCTTGAGAAGAGATCCTGAGGCAATGAGTGATGAACATTATTATGTAAGTGAAGTAGCAATCGAGTGTACATTACCTTCAATGGGCTGGCTTTGTTTTACGGTCGAAGAAACAACTGCAAGTGTACCACAGCTCACAAAAGCAACGGAGTTAGAAAATGACTGGTATGTTATCCAATTGAAAGAAGGAAAACTGAACCTTTATTCAAAAGAATTGAAGAAATGGTACCATGATTTCTTATGGTTTGAAGACAGTGGCGATGAAGGGGACGCGTATGATTATTCGCCAGCGTTTAATGATTGGTTCTTAAAACTTGATTTTTCACAGCATAACCACGCAATGGTTGAGCAAGGGGACTTGATTAGTCGAATGACGATTGAGGGAGAATGGGCATTACCTTTTGACCTATGTTCACGAAAAGAACAAGTAACAGATGGAACAGTCAGCTATACGATGGTTCTGGAATGCAATAAGCAAACGAACTTGATTGATGTGCATCTAACACTGGATAATCAAGTGCTTGATCATCGCTTACGTTTGATGATTGCAACAAAAACAAAGGCCGTGGTTTCTACAAGTGATACACCATTTGGCATAATAAAACGTCCAATAGAAGAAAAACATTTACCTGATTGGAAAGAAATCGGGTATAAAGAAGAACCGACAAGTATGCGACCAATGTTACATCTTGCCAATCTTCATGATGAAAAAGAAAGCTGGTCATTTTTAACTAGAGGTACGAAAGATTTTCAAGTAATCGATGGCGAAAGGCAGCAATTAGCAATCACTGTTTTCCGTGGTGTGGGCTACTTGGGACGTCCAGATACATTGCGAAGACCCGGAGATGCCTCTGGACTTCAAACAAAAGTTGTTCCAACACCAGATAGCCAATTAGTAGGTACAGTTGTGTTCGAAGGCAGCCTTGTTTTAGATGAATTTTTCGATAGCCAGAAGTTACAAACCAACTATTTAGAAACAACACAAGAAGCACTTGACTATCAGACGCAGGAACTGAATCGTTTTACAACACCAATCCAATATTTCCCAGTCAATCCAAAATCACTTATTGAAGACCCACGTGGAAAAGTAACCATCGATGAACTGACAGTTGTGTTTAGTAGTCTTCAAGCAACGATTGATGGAACAGGGATTGAATTACGTTTGTATAATCCAACAGATGTAGCGCAAACAGCACCAGGTAAACTCTCTTTTGATGCACCTACTGAAGTAAAATTACTGAACTTGGAAGGGAAAGTAATTGATTCGGTAAGCGAAAATGTGACTACTTTACCGATGAGTGCTTTCAAGCCAGGTGAAATTCGAACGTATGGCATTTTTTTCAATCAAAAAGAAATGGAGTAGTGACGTGATCAATCAAACAGACTTAATCAATGAAATCCAACAATATGCAATGACTATCAATTTAAAAGATGCAAAAGCAACAAAGTTATTTCAACATGCACTCGTTGATACAATTACGAATACGGTTTCTGTGAGAGAAAATGGCGAAATCTTTGTTGCTACAGGTGATATTCCTGCCATGTGGCTAAGAGATTCAACTTTTCAAGTCTTGCCATATTTAGAAATCGTCCATGAGGTCCCGACAATCAAACAATTGATTCATGGCGTATTGAAGCAACAATTAACGTATATCAAACATGATCCTTATTCTAATGCGTTTAACAAAGAAGTTGGTGGTGGTCATTACAGTAATGACACGTCGAATATTCCAATTTCGCCATTAGTTTGGGAAAGAAAATTTGAAATTGATTCATTATGTGCGCCATTTTTCTTAGCATTTCATCTCTACAAAAAAACGGGTTATGAAGCACATTTGACTCCTGATTTTTGGGCGGTCGCTGAGTTGGCAATTGACACTTTTATTACGGAACAGCACCATGAATCATCAGATTATCTTTTCCAACGTACAAATTGTCCGCCATCAGATACTTTAGCGAGAGAAGGAAGAGGAACACCGATAAATTATACTGGAATGGTCTGGAGTGGCTTCCGTCCAAGTGATGATGCATGCACTTATGGTTACTTTGTTCCAGGAAATCTATTTATTCTAGTTATCTTGGATCAATTGCTGGAATTATTAGCAGTGAAACCGAAAGAAGACCAAGAAGTATTACGTCAAAAAATCCAGAAATTACAAGAAGACATCTCAAAAGGTGTCCAACAATTTGCTATTTTAAATGACGAAAATGGTGAAAGTTATTATGCATATGAGGTAGATGGTTTAGGAAATCATTTATTTATGGATGATGCAAATGTTCCTAGCTTATTATCTTTACCGTTTTTAGGTTACATGAAAGAAGACAATCCGCTTTATCAAACAACACGCCAGAAAATTTTAAGTAAAGAAAATCCTTATTATTATTCTGGAACCTACTTGGCAGGAATTGGCAGTCCACATACACCACCAAATTATGTCTGGCCAATTTCACTTGCGATGGAAGGCTTGACTTCAACGAATCGTAACTTTGTTGAAGAAAAAATTGATCAAATTGCTAAAAACGACGCTGGAACTTTGCAGTGTCATGAGGGAGTTGATGTGGATAATCCCGAGAATTATACGAGAGAATGGTTTTCTTGGGCGAATATGACGTATTGTGGGTTGGTTTTTCACTATTTGAATTTAGGTGGAAAATGAATAGTTAAATGCTGCTTGACGGAATGTTTTACAGAAAAAGAGGAGAAAACAAAATGAAGAAAATGAAGTTTGGATTTGCTGCACTCGTTTTTTTTGCTATGACACTTTTTATTCCTGTAACAGTTCATGGACAAGAACAAGAACATTCAACACAGACGATGGTTTACTATCGAGCTTGGCGCGATAAAACGATGCACGGTGTCAACACTAGTTTACCTGATGAAAATTGGCTGACAATGGATGACATTCCTTATGGGATCGACATTGTAAACATCTTTAGTTATGTACCAAAAGGGGAAGAAGAAAAAGCAGCACCTTTTTTTAAGGAATTGAAAGAACATTATGTACCTAACCTGCATGCACGCGGTGTGAAATTGACCAAGGCAATTGATTATTCAGAATTGCTAAAAGTCCCTTATGCTGGTTCGTTTCCAACAGAACAAGAATTTGATGCGTATGCGAATCAATTACTAGATGAACATGTACGCGCTTATGGTATTGATGGGCTTGATATTGATATGGAAACTTTCCCAAGCGCCACAGACATTGCTCTTTCAGATGGTGTAATCAAAGCATTAGCGAAATACATTGGGCCACTAGCGAATAATGGGACCGTTTTTGTTTACGACACAAATGGTTCCAACTTGGCACCTTTACAAGATGTTGCATCAAGTTTCACTTATTTAGGATACCAACAGTACGGCTCGGATGACACACGAACACAACGCGCAATCAATGATTATACCAATGTCATTGAAAAAGAGCGCTTTATGCCAGGTTTGACATTTCCTGAAGAGCAAGACAACAACCGTTGGTACGACACAAAAGAACCTTATGAAACAAGTAATATCTACAAAGTAGCAAAATTTACCGCAGACCATCAATTATATGGAATGTTTTTATATGCTTTGGATCGAGATGGGCGAACATATAATGAAGATGATTTGAATCATGTTGTGCCGTCAAACTTTTTATGGACAAAAACGGCTATTTTGCAAGCAAAAGGATTTACTTTAGAACAAGCGAAAAATATTGCGATTCATCATTGGAACCGAGTAAGTGAAGAAGGACCAATAAAAAATTCAGTCCTAGAAAAAATCAATTCTGCGCAATCTAATTATGAAGTGAACAAAGTATTACTAGGATCAAGTAATGATTTCGTAAATGACGGTGCAAGTATCACCTATGATCCAATTTATGAATTAACACTTATGAAATAAAAAATAAAGGTATGGCAACTACTCGCCATACCTTTATTTTTTTGCTATTTAGCTAGTGTCTTTGCAATTTCCTCAGTTCCTTCAGAAAGAACAATTGTCTTTCGCGAAAAAGCGGAAGTATCTACTAATTGGCTTAAAAATGCAGCAACTGTTTGGCGACTGATTGTTTTAGCAGCTTGTTCACCAGGCGCAGTTAATTGAATGTGTGAAACTTTTTCTTCGTTGGTCAAAGTAACTGGTTGAATAATCACATAATCTAAAGTCGTTTGATTTTTCAACCACTCATCAGCATAATGTTTTGTAATGTAGTAGTCAATCATTGAATCGGGCCAGTTTGCTGGATTATCTGCAAAAACAGCACTAATCATCAGGTAACGTTTCACTGCAGCTTGTTCTGCTGCACGAATAGTTTTGATTGCACCATCAAGGTCGACTTGTAATAAGTTCTTTCCTTGAGAGCCAGCTGCAAAAATAACTGTATCGATTTCTTTAAAAGTGTTGCTCATTTCTTCTACTGTCCAAGTCAAATCAAATGAAACGTAAGTAACGTTATTTGCTTCAACGAGTGATTGTTTGGCAACATTACGAACACCAGCAGTAACTTGGTGGTCAGTCTTTGCAAGGTCTTCGATTAAATGGCGACCAATTTGACCATTGGCACCGACAACAAAAATGTTCATAGGAATCTTCCTTTCAGTTCAATTTCTTTCGCACCCATAGTAACACGAAGTTATTTAAATGTTCAGTGTTAACCCTTGGAAGGGAATGAAAAAGAAAGATAATATATCAAAGTAGAAAATGAGTTGAATAGTCTAAGAATGTTAGTCTAGACTTAATTTGGAGCCAACAAACTAATAAACTGATATTTATATAAAGTCTAGCAAATTTTTAGTACCCTCTCTGCGCAATTTAATTCTTTCTGACTATGAAATATTACCTTATAATATGAGTTATTTAATTATAGAAGTAATAGCTGTATGCTATAATATTTTTTGTAAACGTTTACAAAAATATAGGGGAGTGTTAAAATGAAAAAAGTTAAACTAATTATTACGATGTTGTCTTGTATGTTGCTACTGAGTATATTAGCCCCAGGTACTTCTCAAGTTATCTATGCTTCAGAAA
The DNA here is from genome assembly GCF_050529065.1 of Enterococcus sp. DIV0174. Taxonomy (NCBI): domain Bacteria; kingdom Bacillati; phylum Bacillota; class Bacilli; order Lactobacillales; family Enterococcaceae; genus Enterococcus; species Enterococcus sp. DIV0174. Next base: position 514,603 of record NZ_CP172881.1, read on the forward strand.
ATGATGATAGTATAGAAACAAATAAAATGTTTCAACCAGAGAAGATAACCATACTTGACTCAAATAATTTGTACAAAGCATTTGTTAATGAAATCAATAGTCCAGAAATGAAAGAACAAATAGCTCTTCACGAAGAATCACAAAAAACGATAGACTTGATTCAATCACTTATAGTAAAATATGATGGTGCTGAAGTCAAAATGTGCTATGCAGTTCAAACTCTAGGTGATTATATAGTACCATTAGGTAATGGATGGTCAGAAAAATTTGTGAATGGTGGTATTAATGAGTACGCAACCACTAAGGCAGGTTTAGCAAACTTAAGAGATTATTTAGGCGGTGCCGCTGTAGGATTTGCTGTGAATGGGGCAGCCTATGGAGCGGTAATTGGTGGAGTTATGGGGGCTGTCGTCGGTGTTATTATTGGAGCTGGGATATTAAGTAATCGTTGTAATCAAGGACAGGCTGACATTAAAGCTATGATTAATAAAGGTAGAACAAAAGGTGGTGTTCGACTGACGTTAACAGCAGAATTTCCCATTTGTAGCCTTGATTCACAAACACAATGTGCTATCTGATAATGTAATGATTATAAGATAGCTGATAGGAGTTTACGTATATGTTTCCGATGAGAAATTTTCTGATCTTTTCGACTGTTTTTGTAGTAATATTGCTGTTTATAAAATACTATAAAAATAATCGAAGAAAATAGTTTTCGACTATTTGGAAAGTAACTATTAAAAATCAAATACATAATGAACAATAAAAAAATGGGAGTAAAGTTAATCATCTTTGAGTTTCACCGCTAAAGACGGTGGCAAAGACATTCCTATATCAAAAAGAAATAGCTAGTCGTCTCGCTAAAGTGACGGCTATTTCTTTTTGTCGTTTTTAAGCACAGCCACAATCAAACCAATCAATGCGATAGTAAACATACCAAAGCCGAGAATGATTTGAATTGTTTCCTATGTGGACAAAAAGGTTACTCCTTTCGTAGCGTCCAGTACTTACATTCATAAGCACCACCACCTTTCGAAAAGTAACCACCGTCATTCAACTTTACTGTCAAATTTGATTATAGCATAAGCCTTCCTAAACATAAGTAAATGTTTGGGAAGGCTTTCTTTTTTATTGCTTTATTTTGTTTAATGAATGTGATAAAAGCTAGACTAACCATTCAGGGTGATCGTTTTTGAAGCTGAACGCTTGGAGCCACAACCTTATTCACGGTGTTCAAGAAGTAACTCCTGCAAAATAAGCCCAAATTACTCAAAAATTTGAGAAACAATTTCTGGTAATTTATTCTTATTTATTGGAGCTGGGCACTTCTTTTACAACCTCATACACGGTGTTCCCCAAGCAACTCCTCGAAATAATTCATAACTGTCCAAAAATATGGAAAGCTATTTTTGTCAGTTGCTCATTATTTTTTCGAAGCTGAACGCTTGGAGCCACAACCTTAATCACGGTGTTCCCCAAGCAGCTTCTTCGGCAATAAGTCCTCTTTTCATAAAAATATGAGAAGCTATTTTTAGAAAAGTATTCTTATTGCTTGAAGCTAAACGCTTGGAGCCACAACCTTTTTTTACAATTCTTGCGTAGGGTTCGTCTTAACCAATTTAAGCAATACGCTTGCTACACCAGCAGTAGCAAGTCCCGCAACAATTGCCTCAGGAACACCACTAGTAAAGATCACAGCCAGAATCGCTGAATAGACTGCATTGGTATTCGCACCAATTACTTGCGCATAATCTTGTTGGAATAAAAAATAAATCAAATTCATTACTAAAATCGTATTTGTAAGTGAACCGGCTAATCCTGCGATAAATAATGCGACAGGCGAAGTGTTTCTCTTAGAAAAACGTTTGAATCCCATATAAACAAAATAGGGAACGATTCCAATCAAAATTCGTGGAATAAACACAACTAACAATGCCTTCCAGCTACCTTGAGTAGTACCAATTACAGGGACTAAAGGTGAAAACACAAAGGAAAGTGGTGTTTGAATAATTGTGCTACGAATTAAGCTGATGAAGCCAAAAACGCCACCAAGGAATGCACCCAATCTTGGTCCTAAAACAATTGAAGCAATAATGACTGGGATGTGCATCGTTGTTGCGTTGATTGGGCCAATCGGAATAAATCCAAGTGGTGTGACTGCTAATAAAATCAGAATGGCTAAAAACATTGCGGTTAAAGTGAAATTTTTAGTGTTTTTCATCACTTTTCCTCCTCTACGTTGTTCGCTGATTCAAATGTAATAACACTTGATCAATAATTATTTGGACTTCTGCCAAGGCACCTTTACCAAAGTCACCACAAGCTAGTAGCGATTCTCTTGGTTCGATTTCTTGATAACCAACGGATTTCAAAGTAGCTAAGTTTCGCTGATTGATTGGATTTGTGTACATCGTTGTATTCATGGCTGGCGCAATCAATTTAGGTGTTTTTTCAGGCAAAGCAAGTGCAACAGTAGACAATAGATCATCTGCAATTCCATTTGCTAGCTTGCCGATGATATTCGCTGTTGCCGGAGCAACTAAAAAGAGGTCAGCTTGTTTTGCTAGTTCAATATGGTTGATTACTTTAGGATTTGCTTCTTGCATGACATCTGTATGGATTGGACGTTTGGCTAAAGATTGTAAAGTTAATGGTGTAATGAAATGGGTACTACTTTCAGTCATGATGACTTCGACTTGATAACCTAACTTCATTAATTGGTTAGTGATATCTGCACTTTTATAGGCAGAGATACTTCCAGAAATGCCAAGTAGAACAGTTTTCATTTAATCATCTCCTCTATTTTTTTGAACATTTGCGACAATCAGGTCTGCAATTTCTTTTTTCGTAAAAGCTTCAGCAATGGTTCCATCTGCTGCGAGTAAGCATCCATGATGATGTTCTTGTGAAATTTCGGTTAAGTCATTGGCTAAAATAAAATCAGTTTGATTTTTCACCAAGCTCTGTTGTGCAATCTTTAGTAAGTGTTCTTTTGAAACATCCACAAGTAGCTTAAACCCAACAATACACGCAGTAGGTTGCCAATCCCGCAAATAACTAATAATTTTAGGTGTTTTTTCTAAAACAATGACTAATTGATCTGTGTCAGAAGAAATTTTTTTGACAGAGTTGCTGTCAGCTTGCTTTGTTTGAGTCAACCAGTTATCAAAAGAAGTTTCAGTTACTTTATTTGTACCAAAACTTTCGATAAAATGCTCTTTTGACAAACTGAGGCTTGGAGTGAAATCACTGACGGCCATACTATGGATGATTGCGTCATAGGTTTTTGCTTGCAACAATGTTTCTAAAATCGTTAATAAATCATGGGTCGATTCAATCATATGGAGATGAATCGCGTCACTTGGTTCAGGTAACACACTGTTTTTGGTAGTGACATAATCAATGATTGCTTCGGGATTGTTCGAAAAAGCATCTGCAATTTGTTTGCCTAGTCGACCAGTCGAATGATTGGTTATCGCACGTACTTGATCAATTTTTTCCGTAGTGCCACCAGCAGTTATTAAAATGTTCATTCTTTTTCACCTACATGAACTAAAGTTCTTCCTTGATGTGTTCCAGCTAATAATTGAGCAATCGTTTCTGGTAATTGGGTAAGTGAAATTTCTGTGACCAGCAAGTCATCTGTAATTGCTAGTTCTGCCAAGGATTGCCAAATTTTTTCTCGTTGTTCATGGGGAACATTGACGGAGTCGATTCCAATCAACTGAATATTTCGCAAAATAAAAGGTAAGACGGTCGTATTCAATTCAATTCCGCTAGCATTGCCACACAGCGCAGCCGCACCATTATAAGAAATCAAAGGCAAAAGTTGACTCAATTGAGCGCCACCAACCGTGTCAATCACGTAATCAACTGTTTGTTTCGCTAACGGTTTTGTTTTTTCTGGTAAAAAAGTTGTAGGCTGAATAACCTGTGTTGCGCCTAATTTTGTTAGCCAAGATTCAGCAGTTGTTTTTCGAGAAAAAGCAGTGATAGTTGTAAAACCTAATTTATGCAGCAAAGCGATTGCCACACTACCCACGCCACCTGAAGCACCGGTAACTAATACGTGATTCGTTGGTTTCATTCCTTGTTCTAACAACGCATTTACTGCAAGAGCAGCAGTAAATCCAGCTGTTCCTAAAATCATTGCTTGACGTGTACTTAATCGTTCAGGTAACTTAACTAGCCATTCACTTGGAACCGCTTGATATTGACTGTAACCACCGGGGTGAGTAACACCTAGTCCGTAACCAGTAACTAAAACTTTTTCACCGGGCGAGAATTGTTCAGTTGAACTTTTGATAACAGTTCCAGCTAAATCAATGCCAGGTGTCATCGGGTAAGTCCGAATCACATTTCCAGATTCGCTACTAGCCAAAGCATCTTTATAATTAACATCTGAATAAGCAACTTCAACAAGTACTTCATTGTCTGTTAGTTCAATGGGTTCTTGTTCAATAATCTTTGCTTGAAATGTTGGATCCTTTGTTACTTGAAAAGCTTTAAAAGTTTCCATAATAAAATGAAACCTCCCTCAAAATTTTCTTATATCATACCATAAACGCATCATTTTTTTTGGAGTTCTTTCTCTAAGCTTTTTATAAAAAATGAGGAATGCATTCTGAAAAAATTTTTCTATGCTGTAGTTGTAAAATTATTTTTTTCCCGCATTCTTTTTTCTCCAAAAAAATAAACAGAAAGGGTTGCGTTTTTTGTCAAAATTCGTATACTAATACAGGTGATTGTAAACTTTAAGTTTACTATTAGAAAACTTCTGATGGAGGAAAAAATGGAAATCGGGGAAAAGTTACGAAATTTACGAATTCAAAAGAACTTGACGCAAGAAGAACTTGGCGAGCGGACAGATTTATCAAAAGGCTATATTTCTCAATTAGAAAGAGACTTGAGTTCGCCATCAATGGAAACTTTTTTTTCCATACTTGAAGTCTTGGGTGTCTCACCAGAAGAATTTTTCCGCCAAGAAGCATCAAGTTTGCAAATCGTTTATTCAGCAGAAGATCATACGATTTATTTTGATGAAGAAAACGGTTATGAATTAGAATGGTTAGTTTCTGATTCAAATGAAAAAGAAATGGAACCAGTTCTCTTGACGTTTGAGTCAGCTGGTGAGTATAAGACATTTGAACCTTCTTTATCCGAAACGTTTATTTTTGTGTTAGAAGGGGAGTTAGAGTTAACCTTAGGTGAGAAGAGTTATTTTGCAAAAGCAGGTCAATCTGTTTATTATCAAGCGACAAAGCAACATCAGTTGAGAAATCATTTGACGACCAAGACGAAAGTATTGATTGTTGCGACAAAATCGTATTTATAAATTGGAGGTATGAAGAAGTGGGGAACCCAATTATTGCGTTTGATCGAGTAGTGAAACGCTATGACGATGAAACAATTTTAAAAAAGGTTAGTTTTGAAATTGAGCAAGGGAAATTTTATACATTGTTAGGGCCTTCGGGATGTGGGAAAACAACGATTTTACGAATTATCGCTGGTTTTACGGAAGCTACTGAAGGAGATATTTATTTTGAAGGGAAACGACTGAACGATCTTCCCGCAAACAAACGTCAAGTAAATACGGTTTTTCAAGACTATGCGTTATTTCCTCATATGAACGTCTTTGATAATGTTGCTTTTGGATTACAAATTAAAAAAATGCCTAAAAATGAAATTCGAAAAAAAGTGACGGATGCGTTAAGAATGGTTCAGCTTCCTGGGTACGAAACGAGAGAAATCAGTGAAATGTCTGGAGGACAAAGACAGCGTGTTGCGATCGCACGCGCTATTGTTAATGAGCCAAAAGTCTTGTTACTTGATGAGCCATTATCTGCTTTGGATTTAAAACTACGAACAGATATGCAATATGAATTGCGTGAATTGCAACAACGTTTAGGAATCACTTTTATTTTTGTAACACATGATCAAGAAGAAGCTTTGGCAATGAGTGACGAAATTTTTGTTATGAATAAAGGCAAAATTGTTCAAAGTGGTACACCAGTGGACATTTATGATGAGCCGATTAATCATTTTGTTGCTGATTTTGTTGGAGAAAGTAATATTGTTGATGGTGTGATGATTGAGGACAACTTAGTCGAATTTGTTGGGAAACAATTTGAGTGTGTAGATGGTGGAATGCGTCCCAATGAACCAGTTGAAGTCGTTTTACGCCCAGAAGATTTGAATATTACGACACCAGACAAAGGAAAATTAGTTGTTACCGTAGACACACAGCTGTTCCGTGGCGTACACTATGAAATTATTTGTTTTGATGAACAACACAATGAATGGATGGTTCATTCAACGAAGAAAGCCAAAGAAGGAAGTAAAGTAGGTCTTTCTTTTGAACCAGAAGATATCCATGTTATGCGTTTCAACGAATCAGAGGAAGACTTTGATGCACGATTAGAAAGCTACGAAGAGTAAGGGGGTTGTGTAATGAAAACAATGCGGAGAATTTATTCAGTCCCTTATATGTTGTGGCTAGGATTATTTGTAATTGCGCCAGTTATCATGATTATTTACCAATCGTTTTTTGACATGAATGGGCACTTCACCTTAGCCAACTACGCTACGTACTTTACCTCAGGAACGTATCTTTGGATGACCTTTAACTCTGTCTGGTATGCGTTTTTGATTACAGTTTTTGCGTTACTAATTAGTTATCCAACAGCTTATTTTTTGACCAAATTGAAACATAAACAATTGTGGCTGATGCTGATTATTTTGCCAACGTGGGTCAACTTACTGCTGAAAGCTTATGCATTTATTGGTATTTTTAGCATCAATGGAAGTATCAATCAGTTTTTTGACTTCATTGGTATTGGCACGAAACAAATTTTATTTACCGATGTGAGTTTCTTATTTGTTGCGACTTATATTGAGATTCCCTTTATGATCATGCCAATTTTTAACGCGCTAGAAGAGTTGAATCCATCGTTAATTAGTGCGAGCCGTGATTTAGGTGCAAATAATCTAGAAACATTTCGTCGCGTGATTTTTCCTTTATCTTTAAATGGTGTGAAAAGTGGGGTCCAAGCAGTCTTTATTCCTTCACTTTCTTTATTCATGTTAACGCGACTGATTGGAGGAAACCGTGTGATCACTTTGGGGACAGCAATTGAGCAACACTTTTTGGTCACCCAAAATTGGGGAATGGGTTCGACGATCGGTGTTATTTTGATTATTGCGATGTTCGTGGTCATGCTTTTAACCGGTGAAAAGAAAAAAGGAGGGCGATCTTAATGAAAAAATTCAAGTGGTCATATGTTTATCTAGCCATTGTTTTTTTATTGTTGTATTTGCCAATCTTTTATTTGATTTTCTACTCCTTTAATGATGGCGGCTCTATGACAAGTTTTACTGGCTTTACTTGGGAAAATTACCAAGCAGTTTTTGAAGACACGCGTTTGATTATTATTGTATTAAATACATTCATGCTTGCCTTTTTATCTGCATTGTTAGCTACGATTATCGGGACGTTTGGTGCAATGGGGATCTATTACACGAAAAAAAGAAGTTCACGCACAGCTTTGTTGAGTATGAATAATATTTTATTGGTTTCACCAGATGTAATTATTGGTGCCAGTTTTTTGATTTTTTTCACTTTACTGGGCTTTGGTTTAGGATTCCAAAGCGTGTTACTTTCGCATATTGCGTTTAGTATTCCGATTGTGGTACTGATGGTGCTACCAAAGTTACAAGAAATGAACGATTCGATGGTTGATGCCGCCCGCGATTTAGGCGCAAATAATTTTCAGGTAGTAAAAAATATCATTTTACCTTTTCTTTCTCCGGGAATTATTGCGGGGTATTTCATGGCGTTTACCTATTCATTAGATGATTTTGCTGTGACCTTCTTTGTTACAGGGAATGGGTTTACTACCTTATCAGTAGAGATTTATTCTCGTGCACGCCAAGGAATTAGCTTAGAAATCAATGCGTTGAGTGCCCTCGTTTTCTTGTTCTCGATGATTCTAGTGATTGGCTATTATTTTATTAGTAAAGAAAATAGTCCAAAACGGGGTAAAAAAAATCGTCGAGTACGTGAGGAGGTGGCAAAACTACAATGAAAAACTTGCAATCCTTATTTTTTGGTATCGTGATGATTATTGTTGTTTTGTTATTCGGCGTTCATCAATTGGAAAAATCAAGTGGCATGACCAATGCCAAAATTTTAACGATTTACAACTGGGGCGACTATATCGATCCTAGTTTGTTGACTAAATTTGAAAAAGAATATGGTTATAAAGTCAACTACGAAACATTTGACTCAAATGAAGCGATGTTTACGAAAATCCAACAAGGTGGAACGAATTACGATATCGCGATTCCAAGTGAATACATGATTCAAAAAATGATTAAGGAAGAATTACTGTTGCCACTGAATCACTCCAAAATCACAGGGTTGAACAATATCAATCCACGATTTTTAGATTTGGCTTTTGATGAAGGAAATAAATACTCGGTTCCTTATTTTTGGGGAACTTTGGGGATTGTTTACAATGATAAGTTTTTAAATGCAGGACAAATGCAACATTGGGACGATTTATGGCGACCAGAAGTGAAAGATAGCTTGATGTTGATTGATGGTGCCAGAGAAGTGATGGGACTTTCTTTAAATAGTTTGGGTTATTCCTTGAATAGTAAAAATCTTTCAGAGTTACAAGAAGCTGCAGACAAATTAAATCAGCTAACCCCAAATGTCAAAGCAATCGTAGCGGATGAAATCAAAATGTACATGATTAATGAAGAAGCATCCGTTGCTGTAACTTTCTCAGGAGAAGCAGCCGACATGATGTCAGAAAACGACCATTTGCATTATGTTATTCCCACAGAAGGTTCAAACTTATGGTTTGATAACATTGTGATGCCAAAGACCGCAAAGAATACGGAAGGCGCGTACGATTTTATCAATTTTATGCTTAAACCAGAAAATGCAGCACAAAATGCAGAATATATTGGCTATTCAACACCGAATGCTGCAGCAGAAAAATTATTACCAAAAGAAATTTCCGGGGATGAACAATTCTATCCATCAGATGAAACGATTGCTCATCTAGAAGTCTATGAAAATCTTGGTCCGAAATATTTGGGTATCTACAATGATTTATTTTTGGAATTCAAGATGTACAGGAGATAATGGTAAAACTCAGTAAGAATGGGGATTTATCAACGTTCTAAAGAGCTAAAAATCGTCCTTTTTCTATCTGAGTTTTCCAATTTTCTACCAAAAGCGGCTGAAAAGCCGCTTTTTTTGTGTTATTTTATTTTTTCTACCACGTTTTTCTACCAGAGAAAAGTGGACAAAACCATTGTAAAATAGGGCCCGAGACGGGCTAGTAAATCTAAGATTAAAAAAGTTACAGAAGGATAAAGTAATTGGAAACTATGCAAATATACTTAACCCTTCTGTAATCTATTAATAAAACTAATATATGAATCCAGTTCAATATTTGTAGCTATGAAAAAACATAAAAATCATATTAGATAAAAACTAAATTGGTAGATAAATTATTTTGTCAGATATCTGAGGCAAATATTCGACTATTTGTGTTTCAAAGTAAAAATTGGAATACAAATATAGAATAGACATATTGCAGCCGACAGTTTATTATGCTTTTAGACACATTAAACTGGAGGAAAAAATGAAAAAGAGCGCTAAAGATCGAGTTTTTGATGAGCTGATACGACTAACAGGGAATATGTCTTCTGTCACTGCCGAGAAAATTTCGAAGAATCTAGGTATCTCTCGTCAGAATGCCAGCCATTATTTGACGAGATTAGTGGAAGATAAAAAGGTCGAGAAATTACCGGGAAAGCCTGTTTTGTGGAAGCCTTTAGATGAATATGCGGTTGTAGATAATACGGAGCAAATAAACGAAGCCTTTCATTCTGTAGTTGGTCATGACGGAAGTCTGAGAGAGGTCATTCAAAAATGTATAGCCGCTGTCAAATATCCGCCTAACGGACTCAGTGTATTAATAAATGGAGCCACGGGTGTTGGAAAAAGTTTTTTAGCCACAAAAATTTTTGAATACGCTATCCATGAGCAAATTATTGAAGAAGATGCACCATTTGCTATCTTAAACTGTGCCGATTATGCGGACAATCCCGAACTGCTTTCGGCAACACTGTTTGGATACAAGAAGGGGGCCTTTACGGGGGCTGAAAAGGATACCAATGGTTTATTGGCAACGGCCAACAACGGCTATCTTTTTCTCGATGAGGTCCATCGCTTATCGAAAGAAAATCAAGAAAAGCTCTTTCTATTTATTGATACTGGAAACTATCGTCCAGTCGGTGAAAATGTAAATTGGCATTCTGCTAAGGTTCGTTTTATTTTCGCCACGACGGAAAAAGGTGAAGATTATTTATTAGACACCTTTGATCGGCGTATTCAAATTAGTGTTATGTTGCCAACTTTTGAAGATCGCCCTATTCGAGAACGATTAGAGCTGATTCAATTATTTTTTCAAAATGAAGCGGATGTTTTACAAAAAGATATTATTGTTTCAAGAGAAGCCTTGTCTTTAATGTTATCTCATCCCTTTAGTGGGAATATTGGTAAGCTGAAGAATATCATTAAAATCAGTTGTGCGGATGTGTATAGTCGAACACAAGAAGAACCATTAACGATTGGGAAAAATGAGATCTTGATTCAGTTAAATATGCTGGAATCCGAGATAGAAAGCTTGCCGATTGCTAGTTTATTGATAAAGAAAAATCAAAAGATAAAAACGGATCGAATCAAACCGTTTGATTATGATTCGATTTTGGAAAAAATTACTCAGTTGATAAATGAAGGTAATTTCAATGAAAATTTTTCTTCGATAAAGAATGAAGTACAGCATTTGGTGCATCACATTGATAAGGATTCTTTTTTATCAATGAGTAGAAAATTGATGATTCAGATGTTTAGAAAGGTCTGGGTATCCGTTTTAGGAAAAACGTACGGATTGACGACGAGTGGACCTGTTGCAGAAATTATTAGCAGATCCTATGTCATTTCCCCAAGCTATAAGACAGACTTAACCGGGATAAATCGTACATTAGCTGCAAATCTACCTCGGACGACTTACTTATGTAATCAGTTCTTGGAGCATTTACCACCGCTCTCAGAAAAGGACGAGAACTTTCTAAGACTGCTTATTGTCGTGACTTTATCTGATTATGTAGATGAATCCATCGAGCTGAAGGGCCTGTTGCTTGCTCACGGAGATAGTACGGCTAGCAGCATTCAAGCAGTAGTGAATCAATTATGCGGCAATTATGTTTTTGAAGCGTTGGATATGCCAGTAGAGAGTAATGTGTCAGAGATTGTCGAATCGACAAGGAATTTCGTGAAAAGGCAAGTGAATACAGATAGTCTAGTGCTGATCGTAGATATGGGCTCTTTAAATCAAATTTACACACAGATCAAGAACGATTTAAAAGGGGAGTTACTTCTTCTGAATAATTTGACGACTTCCATTGCACTTGATATTGGCTTGAAGATGACGATGAATGCGCCATTTAAACAGATTGCGGAGGATGCAGCAGACAAGTATTCAATCAATGTTCAATACTTTGAAGGCTTTTCTCAAAGTAGCAACATTATCATTTCCTGTATGTCGGGTTTGGGGATTTCGGACAAATTGAAAGATGTTTTTCGTCATCATTTATCGGATGAATCCATCGAAGTTTTCACGAAGGACTACAGAGAACTACGTGAATTAATCGACCAAAATGATGAAACTTATTTTGACAAGACAAAATTGGTCATCACGACTTCGGATCTTCCACGTTCCTTTTCAATTTCTAATATTAATGTTTATGACATCTTAGACGGTGATGGAGCAGCCAATTTGAAGCATATTTTGAGTCCTGAAATGAAGCCGGCAGAATTTAACCGCTTGATTCAGGAGCTAGTAAAATTCTTTTCGTTGGAAGGAATTGCGGACCGTTTGAACTTTCTGAACCCAACGATCGTGATGAGTGAAGTGGAAACAGTCATTTCTAAATATGAAAATTACTATCATTTCACTTTAAATGGCCGTGTAAAACTAAATCTCTATATGCATACGGCATTGATGATGGAACGTTTATTCTTGGCTCGGACAGAAAAATCTGAAGAACCGAATTATGATTTGAAACCAGATGAAGATGAGTTTTATTATGTTTCTAGAAGTATTTTTCAATCAATGGAGATGAAATATAATTTTAAAGTCAATGCTTATGAGCTTTCGCTGCTCTATGAATTATTAGGACCGTATATTCAAAAATAAAGTGTCTAAAAAAGTGTCTAATCTGTTTTTTTTAGGTTAGACACTTTTTTTAATGTGAATTAACGTGATTAAACCAATGTTTTTAAAAGTTGGCACAGGAATTGCTTATATAAAAGTGAACAGAAAGAAAGGAATTAACCATATGAAGAAAATTCTAATAGCGACTCACGGTCACTTAGCTTCAGGCTTTCTTAGCAGTATTCAATTACTGACGGGGAAGGTTCAAGAGATTACGGTGATTAATGCTTATGTGGATGAGTGTGATTTTGAACAGGAGTTGAATGTATTTGTAAACCAGGTGAATGAGCAGGATCAGATTTTTGTTTTTACCGATTTATTTGGCGGAAGTGTCAATCAGAAGATTACCAAAACCTTTTTGGAGAAAGAGATTGCTGTAACTATTTTGTCTGGCTTTAATCTGCCAATTCTGCTCGAAATAGTATTGGCAACCAAGGAATTAACAAAGGAGGATATTCAGGAACTGGTAAATAAATGCCAACAGGAATTAAAGATGACCATTCTTGATGAGGTACATGTAGTAAATGAAGAGGAAGATTTTTTTTAGGAGGAAGAAAAATGATTAAAGCAGTGCGAATTGATGAACGATTAATTCATGGACAAGTAGCGATGACTTGGACAAAGAGTCTAAATTTAACCGGGTTAGTAGTAGCAAGCGATGAGGCGGCTACCAACGATATTCAAAAGATGACATTGAAGATGGCTGCACCATCGAATGTCAAAGTCATTATTAAAACAGTTGATGACGCGATTCATTTGTTAAAAGATCCGCGGGCGAAGGACATGCGCTTGATGGTTTTAGTCCCTAATGTCAAAGATGCGGTAAAAGTTGCGAAAGCTTTCCCAACGGAAATCGAATTAATGAACGTGGGGAATGCTGGGAAAATGACACCGCCATCGGAAGATAAGAAAACCTTATCAAAGGAAGTGATGTTAACGACGTCAGAAATTCAAGACTTAAAAGAATTAGTTGAACTTTATCCAGATACCGTTTTTCAGCCTACACCGGCGATGGAAAAACGTTCAGCTATCTCTATTTTGAGTGATTTTTAGAAAAAGGAAGGAGAAAAATTATGTATGATGCATTTGTAGTCGCTTTGGCCGTTTTTATTGGAGTTGCTGGACATGAAATGTTCGGGATGTCCATGCTGAGTCGTCCGATTGTTGTTGCTCCGTTAGTAGGAGCGTTGATGGGGGATTTGCAGACGGGGTTGATTGTCGGGGCGTCACTAGAAGCCATCTTTATGGGTGTCGTCAATATCGGAATCTCTAGTACGGCGGAGCCTTCTTTGGCTGCTGGGCTGGCTACAGCGTTCGCAATCAAAATGGGAGGAAACGTGGATGCGATTATTCCCATTGTCTTTCCACTAGCAGTATTAGGATTACAGTTAATGAATATGATTTTTTCTTTTGTATGTGGACCGATGGCTGCTAAATTTTTCAAATTTGCAAAATCTGGTGATCAAAAAGGAATCATCAATCTGCACTTCTTTATGTGGTTTGTCCACTATGCGCTTTATGCTCTTATTCCATTTTTTGCCGTTTTATTTGGAGCAGATGTTGTCAAAAGCGTCTTGGATAATATTCCAGAGGTCATCATGAACGGATTAACAGTCGCTGGAAATCTGCTGCCGGCAGTTGGGATGGCGATGCTGTTACGGATGCTTTGGAGTAAAAATATTGCTGTGTGGTTTTTCTTTGGGGCCGTTGTTATGGCGTATCTCGAGTTACCATTGATTGCAATTGCCGCAGTTGGAACGATTATTGCAATTGTTATAGCCCAAAGAGATCTACAACTAAAAAATATATCTGTTCATGCAGTTCAAAGCGATGCTGCTGTAAATGCAACGCTTGACCAAGAAGAGGAGGATTTCTTTCAATGAAATTAGCTGATGGAATTTCTAAAGATGAGAAAAAATTGGTTCGAAAGATGTTTTGGCGCTCGATGACCATGTATGCTTCGGTGAATCCGGTGACGATGGGCGGCGGTGGTTTCGCCTATTCTATGATGCCCTTCATTAATCATTTCTACAAAAGTGAAGAAGATCGAGCTGCGGCGCTGGAGCGTCATACACAGTATTTTTCGACGACCATTCCTTGCGCGTCCTTTGTCATGGGGATTGCGGCATCGATGGAGAAGGAAAATTCTGAAAAAGCTGGTTTTGACGTGGAAAGTATCAACGCGATCAAAACGAGTTTGATGGGACCATTGGCTGGAATTGGCGATTCATTGTTCTGGGGAGTTTGGCGTGTCGTTACCGCGGGACTAGCGATCAACTTAGCCAATGCCGGAAATATTTTGGCACCAATTATCTTTTTAGTTATGTTCAATATACCTAATTACTTGATGCGATACTATGGCGGCGTTTTAGGCTATTCATTAGGCTCTAAATATATTGAAAAGCTGTATGCGAACGGGTTAATTGAAATTCTGACAAAAGCTGCTAGTATCTTGGGTCTGATCATGGTAGGCGCAATGACGATCAGTATGGTCAAATTCAATACCGTTTTGAGCTTTTCAATGAAGGGCGAAGAGCTAATGAATGTCCAAGAAATCCTCGATAGTATTTTTAAAGGAATTGTACCTTTATTGGTAACATTGGGCTGTTTCAAATTACTAGATAAAAAAGTCGGCGTCATCAAAATTATTTTTGGAATGGTCGTGTTGGGAATTTTATTGTCATTACTTGGAATCGCATAGTAGAAAGCTGCAGCCTAGTAGCTGCATTTTTTTAGCAAGGAGGGAAAAGATGACTATTAATGAAGTAATTCATTCTCCAAAGCATCCATTGTTTAATACCGAGTTAAACGACGGAATTGTGACTACCTCAAACGAATACAGCTACTATCGAAATATCCCTGATGTAAAGGGATTGACCTTTGATGTAAGTAATCAAAAGACATTAGCAAACCTTGATGTTTGCGGGACGATTCAAACGTTGACCTTTTATCGAGAAAATTTACTAACTGAGGAAAAACCAGGTGTTTGGGTCAATAAACAGCTCTCTCAAACCAATTCGTTATCCTTAAAGGTTGAAGTAAACGGGATTGTCTACCATTTGTCAGAATCGGATCATCGTATTGAAGTCGATGTGATTCAAGACTGTTTGCCTAGATATATTCATCATTATTCGACGTTTAAGGTCATTGTAGTATCCTTTGCTCCCATACTGGCTAATAAGCGTTTAAGTATGCTTGTTCAACAGGTTTACATTGTGAATGAAACACACGAAAGCCTTCAAGTTTCAGTGAAAGATGTGCCTTTGTATCAAGAGAAGTATTCGGATCAGCAAAATGTGTTGATTTCTCAAAAAGGAAATAAGGACACGATCGCACAACAGGAAGTGGCAAGCTTCGCCATTGCTTTTGTGGACCCAAATGCTTTTGAAGAAGTAATGACTTTTCAGGAATCTGATATCGAAAAATGGCTGAAGGAAACACTGAACTATTTTGCTCAGCTATTTGGGCAGCTGTCAATGCCAGACGATAGAGTTGTCCATCTCTATCGTCGTGCACTTTATCAAAGCTTTTCTAGTTTCGGTATGAATCGACAGGGACAGGTCGTCGGCAGCAATTGGGGCAGCTATCCTGCTACTAATCGAATTTGGAATAAGGATATGTATTACGCATCATTGCCATTCACCATGTTTGAACCGGAGTTATGTCAAAAAACGGTTCTATGGTTTGATCAATATGGCGTTAAGTTTCCTGGTTCAAAATTTACAGGAGGTATCAATCATTCTCTGAGTAATTCGTTATCCAGTGCGTTACTGGCTAGTCTTTATTTTGAACATACTGGGGATACAAAATTCTTTGAGCGGTATCCGCAGGTTCTACTGAATGCTTCAAGAATTATTGAGGACATATTAGCTCAACGTCGGTCAGGGGAACCAATGCTTTTTCCATCTGTTTGGTTATCAGACGCCTTTGCACTTGGAAAGTATCATACCGGCAGCAATCTTTGTCTTTGGAAGGCCTGTAGTGGACTTGCAGAAATTTTTGAAGTCCTAGAACAACTGAGTCTTAGCAAGCGATACAAAAACATCGCCTGTAAACTAAAGGAATCAATTTGTAAACAAATGACCATAGATGGTACTTTTGGGGAGCAATTTTTGGAGGGGATCGGTGATGAGGAGAAAACAACCTATTCAGTGAAGAACTATCAAAAACCGATTCTTGAGCAAGGGTTAATCTTTTTAAGTGATGTGATTGTGGATGGGAAAATCAATTTATTGATGCATGATGGAGAAGAATCAGACACTACGTTGATGCCTTTTTATCAATTTTTAGATAATAAAGATCCTTTATATCAGAACACCATGACCTTTTCTGCTAGTTCTTTCAATCCAACCTATAGCGAGGAAATCAAAGGCATCACTTGGGGATTAGAATCCGGCGCCACTTTTCCAGGCTTTATCACTGTTTTAATGAGTGATCTGCACAACCATCAAGCCTTCGCAACCCGATTAGAGGAGCTGATTTGTTTGGCAGATTTAGACGGTTCATGGTGGTGGTGGCCGTATCGCTTAGAGGCTAAACAAGGAGAAGTCGTGCGAGACTTTGGCTGCGGCAAATGCGGCTGGGCATCGGGCCTTTTTGTCAGTACAATGATCAGTCAATATTTCGGATTGAAATTCAAAAAAGGAGTATTGCAAATTGATCCTGTTGATAATTTAACGTTTTCTTGGAAAAATTTAAAGTTCGGTCAAGCCTTCATTTCGATTGAATGTACGCAATCCGAGTTGAGTATTTTAAATTTGTCAGAAAAGCCATTGAAAATAAGTGATACGAAAAAAATTCTTCACGTAGAAAAGGGAAAAACGATTCACATTCAAAGGAGAAAAAGATGAGTATACTAAAAAATATTACCCAATTTAAAAAAATCCAGAGTCGAGCAATCACTCCCGAAAATCCAACAGGCGAGAAAGGTAAAGCTGCGATGTTGCCAAGCGGGCTAGGACCAAGCCGCAAAGGTCGTGGCGCAATTCCGCTGACTTCTGGTGAAGAAACTGTGATTGCGGATATTACTGGAACGGGAATAATTCGTCATATGTGGATGACGATTCGTGATCGAACAGAATTTGGCAGTTTTGTTTTACGTGATTTAATCTTAAGAATTTATTGGGATGGGTCGGATAGCCCTGCTGTTGAAAGTCCTTTAGGGGATTTCTTTTGTAATGGGTTTGGAGAGCGTTGCGAGGTGAACTCGTTGCCGATAGTGGTTAATCCTACGGGGGGCTTTAATTCCTATTTCGAAATGCCTTTCCAAACATCCGCTAAAATTACGATCGAGAATTTACATCCGAAGGATATGTCCTCATTTTTTTATACGATAAATTACGCTTTGGTGGACGAATTGGAAGAAAATAGCCTATATTTTCACGCAAATTGGCATCGGGAACGCATTACCAAATTACAGGAGGATTATAAGTTAATTGATCGATTAAAGGGCCAAGGCTATTACGTGGGTACTTACCTTGCGCTTACCTGCCTAGAACGTTATTGGTGGGGCGAAGGCGAGTTTAAATTCTACATTGATGGGGATAGTGAGTATCCGACCGTAACCTCAACAGGTTCAGAAGATTATTTTGGCGGGGCGTGGGCCTTTCATGAGTACGATGAGTTCGGACGTCCACATGCGAAAAACTATTCAACAGCCTTTTTAGGGTATCCTTACCAATCAAATAGAGATGCCACAAGAGATCGTTTTGAAACGGGAAAATTGAATGCCGTTCATGCCTTTGGTGACGACGCAATGCCACGACATGGTCTTTATCGTTGGCATCTTCAAGACCCCATCTGTTTTACCGAAGATTTATCGGTCACTTTACAACAAATCGGCAACGATGATGTTCGCTTATTTGAGCGGCAAGACGATGTTGCTAGTGTCGCTTACTGGTATTCAACAGAAGCTTCAGGAAATACTAAACGTCATTTCACTGATCGAGAACGCTTGCCGCGTTAATGAAGTGTTTTTCACATATTCGAAGGGAGGAACCTATGATGATATATGGGGCAATTGAAGCTGGAGGGACTAAATTTGTCTGTGCAGTCGGTACTGAGGAATTAACGATTTTGGAAAGAGTCAGTTTTCCCACAACAACTCCAGTTGAAACAATGAAGCAGGTCATTGATTTTTTTAAACCTTTTAAGGAACAATTGGCAGGCATCGGGGTCGGCTGCTTTGGTCCAATTGATGTTCAATGCAAATCAACGAGTTTCGGTCATATCACATCAACACCAAAACTTGCTTGGCAAAATTTCAATTTTGTAGGAACGCTAAAGCAACATTTCAATATTCCGATTGAATGGACAACAGATGTTAATGCGGCTTGCTATGGTGAATATGTTGCTGGTTCTGGCAAAGGGTTAGCAAGTGTTGCATATTTCACTGTGGGAACAGGTATAGGAGGTGGTGCCTTGCTCAATGGGACTTTCGTGGAGGGATTCAGTCATCCGGAAATGGGTCATATGTTGATCAAGCGACATCCAAAGGACAATTTTTCAGGAAACTGTCCCTTCCATCAAGATTGTTTAGAGGGGATGGCAGCAGGACCAGCGATTGAAAAACGGTTGGGTGTAAAAGGCCAGAATTTATTGGCTGACGATTCGTTTTGGCAGATTGAAGCCTTTTACCTTGCCCAATGTGCATACAATACAACACTGATGTTTTCGCCAGATAGAATTATTTTTGGCGGTGGTGTAATGAAACAAGAACACATGAAGAAAAAAGTTCAGGATAAATTTGTTGAGCTTATAAATGGATATGTTGAAATACCACCAATTGATAGCTACATTATTACGCCCGAATTAGGTGATAATGCCGGAATAATCGGCGGATTAGCATTGGCCAGAAAAGCAGTAAGAAATAAGCAACCATAATTAATGAATGTTTCATTGATACTCATGTCAAAAGTATTTAACCGAGTAATCAAATGAAGTTGGATAAAGCGAAAATGAATTCAAATAAAAAGGCTCTAAGTCAAATCGTGTTGTTTTCATTAAATCACTGAAAGGAAATGCTTCTGCGTTTCCTTTTTTCTTTTTGTTGTGCGCTGTATACCTTGAGGATATTCACTGGTGGCGTACACTTAAATAGTAATATATTGTGTTACTTTATGTCTGTGGTAATAGTTATAGTTGCTTACCAATGTATGTTCATTTTTCGAAATGTTGACTTCATAATCCTTGGCTTAATGTTTGAATTTTTTTGGTGATAGATTTTTTCAGCCGTATAAAATAAATCGTAATTCTATTATCGAGAGTTGTGATTATAAAAAGATAGCAAGAAAAAAAAAGAAAGTTTCTATACATTTTAAATATTTTATTCCTATTTCTATTGCTAAAAAAGTAGAAATTCTATATTTACCTTTAACTCTCGCTTCTCTTGCAAATGTAGTTAGCTTAGCATTTTAATCGATAATAAACTCAGGTAGTTATATTACCTTGAAATGATTGATAATTTTGTAGTTTCTATTTTTTGCAAGAAATTCTTTCCTTGAAGGGGATAAGTTAGAAAAATATTATTATGGTTTGTTCTTCATTGGGAATCATCACTGTTGTACCTTATTACTTTTCTGTTTTTCTTATTAGAGAAAAATAATTTGAGAAGTAGAAAGCTTTTATTGGATAAAGCAATTATTTATATTTTTGAAACGAAAACTTTTCATTGCAATAATTGCAACAAAGAAATTTCAACGGGGGAAGAGGTTTGGACAAAATGGAAATTTCCGCCAAAAGTAACTGCTCCTCAATTGAAATCAATTAAAGAACTAGAATTTGAGAACGCACCGGTAATTTGTATGACATGTGCTGATGAAATATTTCGAAAACATTTTTGAAGGTTGAAATGTACACAGATTTAGCCAATCATTTATCCCTTTCGGAAAAGGAATAAGAACTAACCAGAGGGATAGGTAGGAAAGCTGGACTGAATGGCTTATTTCGCACTGATTATGGGAATATCAGTCAGTTTGGTTAATTGTTAGGGTTCAAAATACAGAGACAAACTCCAGGTCGGGTTTCGCCACAAGCGAATTACCCGATCTGGAGTTTTGTCTATTGCAGGAAGGCGTAGCCGGACTGCAGGAATAAAGCCCCCGGTTCTAACAGGGGGCTAACAGGGGGCTAACAAAGAACAGGAAACTGTGACAACTACCCATTGGGGAGTGTCCTAGCAGTATTTTCTTTGTCACGTGCTTATCAATCTTGTCACCTTATTTTGATGATGGATACGCTGCGTTTAACAGACGTTCTTTCTCGACTTCCATCACGAATGGCAGATAAAGATATTGTTGTTCTAGTAGATATTGATTGTCCTCTGTGTACTGATAAGAAGCTGTTTCTTTTGAATAGACCAACGGGGCAATTCGCACATCTCCGGTTGATTGATTGATCGAGTATAAAAGAATGGCTTTTTCAACTAGTTTCTTTGGCAAATGTTTCCCAAAATAGGAATAGGATTCTTGATTTGCTAAATAAACGAGTAAGCGATCCACACTAAAGTTTGAGAAGGTAAAGGGCATCATGTGCAGAATATGATTTTGATTATCATGGTGTAAATAGAGTTGCGCTTCTTTACCAAAATTGGTTGAACCAAGGTAAAGCTGCTTTTTCTCATCGATACATTGAAAAGTAAATTGATCTTGTTCAGTTGGTGGAATGAGGTTTGTAATAAAAAATTCAATCATTCGATCCATTTCTTTTTCACTAACAAGACCAGCTCGGTTCAGTTCGTCTACTATCAGTCCTTCAATCTCAGGATCAAGCTTACCTGCCTTCTTTTGAAGCATTTCTAAAATGTATTGATTTTCTTGATCACCATACAAAAGATATTCGTTTGTGACATGACCCACCTCTGCAATTTGGTGAAGGGTTTCGGTTTTTGGAAGGTTAATTCCACGTTCCCAGTTATTGACTGTACTTCGTGGTAAATCACCAATTAGTTTGCCAAATTTCTCCATACTCAACTTTAACTCTTGGCGAATCTGCCGAATTCGATTGCCCACTGCTTGCTTGTCTATCTCCATGAAAACTCCTCCTCAGGATGAATTCTTAAATTTATTATACGTGTGTACTTAAAAAAAGTCAAAATGTATTGACTTAAAATAAATACAGACGTACAATCGATTTGTACTTAAAATAAGTCTGTGGGTTCTTTGACAATTTAATAGCAGAAGGAGGTTTTTCTATGAATCAAGTGAATCAACATGATCTCGGGGAATCGATTCGAGTTTCTCGAGAAGAAAGGGGGTGGACCCAGCGATATTTAGCAGAAAAAGTAGGGATTTCGAGATCGTTATTATCAAAGGTAGAAAAAGGAACGAGACAATTAAGTGAAGAAAAATTGAATCTTATACTGGATAGTTTGCAAGAAGAGCTAGTTCCAGTTAATCGTGTTTTGATTGATTATCTAACCATTCACTTTTTCTCGAATCAATATTTAAAACTGATTGAGGCAATCATTGGCATGCCCATTGAACGCTTTGAGGAACTGGATTATGCGCCAAAGGGCTATATTGGCCAATACGTATGGAATCAAGTAATCACAATTCGGTATTCCATTGACGATACGGTAAAAGGAACCGTGATGGAGTTTTCAGGTCAAGGCTGTAAACATCTTGCCATGCGTTTGAAGACCGCAAAATCAAACTGGCAAGAGTTCTTCCGTAAGATATTAGCTTATCAGGGAAACTTTACACGGATTGATTTTACTTTAGATGATTTTGTGGGGAGTCTCAGCATTCCAGAACTTAAGCGTAAGGTAACGCTAGGCCATGTGTGGACCACTTTTCAAGTGAGTGAATCCCATGGCGGGACGGATATCACAAATAATGAATCAAATGGCGAGACCTTGTATTTAGGCTCAAAGAAGAGTCAATGTCGCTTTTGTTTTTATCAGAAGGATTATGAACAACGAAAGCGACGAGGAATTCCTTTAGAAGAGGCAGAAGTGAAAAATCGCTTTGAACTACGGTATCGAAAAGAGAAAGCGCAAAGCTTAGCAAAGATTATTTCAAGAACCCATGATTTAACCAAACTGTTCTTTGAGTTACTTAATGGAGCAATTTGTTTTTATGACCGTGATCCAAATGATCCAGGGGCAAAGGTTGATAAAAAATGGGCAGCCTTTATTGGCAATCATGGCGCAATCACCATTTCTTTAGAGACAATTCCTCAAAGCTTTGAGAAAAGTATGAATTGGTTAATTCATGGTGTTTCGCCATCGCTAGCTTTTATTGCACAAGTGGATCAAACGTTTCATTCTTCCTTGTTGTCTTTGATTATTGAACAAGGAGAAATGAATCCAAGACAGATTAAACTTCTCCAAAATATGAAGGCAGACCCAGAATATTATCAGGAGGAGGTTGAGTATTATGAACGAAAACTACAAAGTATATCAAATGAGAAAACAAGCTACTAAAAAAGCAAAGTACTGCTTACACAACAAGTTGTGCAACGTACTCCGCCTCGACAAGACGAGTATAACACAACCATTGAATGAGAAACAATTGATTATAAAGAGGATTAATTTAAAAGGAGTAAAGTATCAGGGGGTGAGAGATTGGAAACAAAATGTGATTTCATGGTAAATCGTGCAATTTTGATAGAAATGGGCTTTAAACCTAGTCAAGCTGCACGAATGATTAAAGAGAGCAAAACGTATCTTGCACGGGTTGAAGGAATAGATTTTTATAATAATCGCCAAGTTGGTGTGGTGCCATCTCGAGTAATTGAACATCTTTTTCACATTCAAGTTGCGGAATAAACAGTACAAGCGCGGTACTATTAAAGTAGCTTTTCTCAAGCACAGGGAGGAATGGTACGATGCCAAAAATTAAAAATATTTACCAAGATAAAAAGACAAAAAAATGGTTCTTCCGAGCATATCTGGGCATAGATGAAGATGGAAGAAAGGTTCAGAAGACTAAACGAGGTTATGCTTCACAAAAAGATGCCAAAATTGCTTATGACAAGTATATGGAAACACATGATTTCAACAAGACAGTTCCTAATCAACTGTGTTCTACCAATCAAATGACTTTCGAAGAGTTTTACAAGGATAGGTTTGTAAAATGGTACGAGAGACAGGTGAAGAGTCAAACATATGAGAATGCGCAATTCATATTCGAAAAGCGAATGCAGTTTTTCTATCATTTTCGTGTTCGAGATATTACAAGTCACGATATTGAGGATTGGTTATTTGAACTAAGCCAGACAGAGTCACGCAATTCGCGGAAAAAAGTCAATGGCGAAACGTTATCAAAATCTTATATCAATCGGATTCGGGGACACTTAAAAATTGTATTGGATCGGGCTGTTAAAGAGGGGGTGATTGCTAAAAATCCCGTTGATGATGTTTCTTCACTTCCTTCTGATAATAAGAAAGTTGAGTTTTGGGAACACAGTGAGTTTCTAAAAGTGATGAATGAATTGAAGGACGATAAGATTCAAACCCACCATCGGAAGATTGTGTATGAAATGCTCTTTTATACTGGCATTCGGATTGGAGAACTTGAAGCTTTGTCTTGGTCGAATGTAGATTTCGAAAAAAACACGATAACGATTGAGAAGACACTAATTTATAATACAAAAGATGATTGGTACTTCTCGACTCCAAAAACGAAATGTGCTTATCGAACGATTGGGATGGGAAAGAAACTTTCATTAAAGCTCAGACAGTGGTATGACTTGCAAAAACGTATTGGAAATTTTGAATATGTTGCTCAGTTGGACGGAACATTTACGCCACCTTATTCTTTCGCAAACTGGTTAAAAGAGGCTGCCAAAAAAGCGGGTGTCAAACCGATTAAACTTCACGCGCTACGACATTCTCATGTTGCATTTCTAATTGAGCAGAATATTCAACCGCTATCTATTCAAGAACGATTGGGCCATGCGAATATTCAAATTACTTTAGGAACTTACGGTCACTTATATGCGAAGTCAGATCAACAAGTGGTAAATGCGATTGATAATGTTCAAGAGGGCGCTATTCTTTCGAAAAATGACGATTTATTGCCAGTCTGAGTTTTCCACTACGCTACCAGAAGACATATAAATACTTTCGTACCAGTGTTTTTGGTTGAGTTGCTCCTGTTGAAGATGTACCGCAAATGATGACAAAACTCAGTAAAACTGGCGAAAACTCAAGGCTCAAAAGCCTTTGTTTACGTGCTTTTAAAAGCTCAGTTTTCCAATTTTCTACCAAAAGCGTCTTTTTAGGCGCTTTTTTGTGTTATTTTATTTTTTCTATCACAGTTTTCTACCAGAGAAAAGTGGCTAAAAAGGCTATGATGTAGGGGATAGTTCGATAAATAAAAAAACAATAATCAAAGTTGAATTGATTCTCTCTGAAAAGATTGTAGCAAATATCGTTACAGCTTTTTTATGTATCAGTTGGCGGGGAACCTTAAGACAGAAATACAGACTTAATAAACAGAACTAAAGTCTCTAAATTTTTAGCTTTAGTTCTTCTCTGGCATCCAATTGCTTAGTTCAACTCAAAATGCAGTATATTTTAGTACCTTTCAGCTCATTAGTTTTGTTGATTTTAACAGAATTTATTTCCACTCGGACATTCATTATCTTCTTTTAATTCATTTTTGTTGTTTCAAAGCTTTTATACGTACTTAGTAACTAGCGTAACTGTTTAAATTCACAGTAATCGATCCTATTTTACTATTCACTTTCAATGATTAATCCACAAAAATTATTGGTGTAGTATTGTAAATAAGTTCAAATTTCCTTAAGTCAACTTTGAAGCGTTTAGATAGGCTATGAGAACCTATTATTTTTAATCCTTCAAAATACTCTATTAACTCATTTACTCGTCCAGATTCTTCCGTTAAATGTTTAAAAAGTAATTTATAAAAATTACAGTAAACTTCTGTATCGCCAAAAAATAGAAGTTTGTGACGAACGTCAGTCATCTTCTCTAAATATTTTTTTGCTAAAGTAGTTTCTTTACGTTCGAGCATTAATAAAAAGGCATTGTTATACATACCAATCAATATGGAATGAAAAATCTCATAATCTTTATGTTTTTCTATTTTTTTTTCAACGCCTGATAATCTACCGTTTATGTAATTTGTTTCAAAAATAAATAAAAGCGTAGTAAAGGTTGCCATTTCAAATCTGCCCCACTCATCAACAACTTCCAAATATTTTTTTAACTCGGATAAATATTTTTTGTCAGAATTATTTAGTTTTCTTTCACTATCTGCTAGTTGATACCAATCAATCGTCTTAACAACTAAGTAATTTCTGATATCTACAATATTGTTTGTCTTTCTAACTTTTTCTCGAAGTGTTCGTAATGTACGTTGGGAATTTGGTTTATCTTCTCTGATTTTCTTTATTAATTTCTTTAAACGCCAATTCTTTTCTCTTACGCTATCTTTGTCTAAATAAAAAACAAATTCATCTAAGCTTAGATTCATTCTTTCCAATAATTCAATTAAAACAAAAAATGGAATCTTTGTTTTGCCATTTTCATATTTTACAAACGTTTCTCTAGTCGTTATTCCTTCTGATAGCTCTTTTTGATAAATTCCTCTTTCTACCCGAAGTTTTCTTAGTAGCTCATGAATTTCCATAGACTCTCCGTTATTTTATTTTTTATGATGTGAAAATTTTGACCATAATTTAAATTCTTTTTTCTTAGTTACTATAATAGAATAGCACATGTGAAGAACAAAACAATGAGGTGATAAAAATATGTTTAGTTTTTTAGTGCGACCATTCAAAGAGTAGTTTATTGGTGTTTGTTATTTTTTAAAAAGGGTAAGGAGAATTTTTTTGATAAATAAATAGTAAAGAAAATCCATTATCGCAAATTAGCCTTATAATGGTTTGCGTGCTTGGCTTATTTCCGATTACATATTTAATCAATCGCTTTAATAGCTATTCTAATATTGTCCAAATCACGTTATTAACAATTTTTATTGTTAGTGGCTTTATCATAACAAATCATATATTTAATACTAAATGGGAGAAAGAACGACTATGAAAAAAACAATTCTTGACATCTTTAAATATAGTGGTATTTCATTTTTTGCAACATTTTTAATTCTAGTTGCTTTGATAATTCCAAATGGAGTAAATAGTTTTTTAAACGGAACAAGTTTTCAGGTACCATTGAACATGTTAACCATAGCGGGAGTCGCAAACGGCTCTGAAAATTCATTAGAAATACATTTCACACAAATCTTTTTTTGGCAAATATTACTTTTATATACTTGTTTAACTTTCATAATTTTTGGAATAGTTTATGCTAAAAAAAATAAAAAAGCCCTTTATTTGGTAATATCATTGTTAGCAATGGGGACACTTGTGTTAGGCTCGGCTCAATTATCAAGACTTCAACAAGAACCTCTAAAGACAACTACAGTTCAAGATATAGACTCTATCATCAATAGTAAGGGAAATAGTATTATTTACGTTGGCAGAGAAAATTGTCCAGATTGTATACTATACAGACCTAAGTTGATTTCTTATTTGGAAAAAGAAAAATTAGAAATTAATTACCTAGATACTACTGGCAATAAAAACGATGTTGATGATTTCAGAAAATATTATAATAAATTAGGTGTTGAAAGTATTCCTGCGGTTATTTTTATAAAAAATGGTGAAATAGAGCAAATCTTGTATGGAGATAAGGAAGCTAAAAATATAGAACATACCATAAAATTTTTTGAAACCTCGTGAATTTATTGTCACAGTAGCGATGAAATGTAGGTAAACATACGGCGAAAAAGGTTAGTCTATTACCAGTTTGGGTTTATCAATTTTCTACCATAGAAAAAATATTGATATGTTGGGAAAGATAGTCGAGTCTATAAAGTAAACCGTCGATATAAATAACCAGATAGGTGTTAGAATTAGGAACACTAAATTTAACGAGGTAGAGAAAAAAAGATTAAAGTAGTTTTCACGTATAAAACAGCTAAAGAGAATTTACCTGAATTAATGGGTGAGCTTGCTGAATCTGCAAGCAATCCTAAATTTGTATCGAACGTGACAAACGAAAAAATTGATATGTTTAAAAGGATAGTTGGAGATGATGTTTATATTGTTTTAGATATTTATTATCATTCAAGAGAAGATTATGAAATAAGAACAGATTTTGAATGTATTATGGTGGAATGGAACGATATTTGGTTTTCTCCGAATAATAAACATGAAGAAGTTCGCGTGGGAGTATTTGATGTTCTTTGAGACGAGTGTATGTAGTTGAACAGCGACGATGGAGAGGTTTATACTTTTAATCATTACTTTTTAATTTGGACTAAGTGTGCTTAATTATGAACTCGATTTCTTTAGGATAAAAACATTAATAATGTTGTATATAGTTAGTTGCGTTAATAGATTTTAATGTAAAAAAACTACATTATTATTCTTGAACTAAAATTTTATGTTAATAAAAAAGAATCAAAAATACTGTACAATAAATTTAAGTATCAATAAAAACAAACTAGAACAGTTTTTAACAGATGGATGAAGTTAATACTTGAGTGGAGGTGCTAGTTCTGAAGAAAATAAATAGCAAAACAACTATTTTAGTTAGCCTTGTGAATTTTTTATTAGCAATCTATTGGTTAGTTTTTCATTTCAATAACATGCATCTAGTAGATGTTTTTATCATTGGCTGGCTTATAGTAAATTTTATTTTACTTTTCAGTAGTGCTGTCAAAAAATAATAAAAATTTGGACATTAGATGTTCTACCAAAAGCGTCTTTTTAGGCGTTTTTTTCTTTTTTTTCCACAATAAAAATGGGTTCTAACATAAATTTTTCGAAGCATTTGCAATGGAAGTTTAAAAAATGAATTGTGATACAATGTGGATAAAATAAAATGGGATGGGAGAGAGTCAGATGAAAAAAGAAGAAAAAATTTCCATTTTGCAAGACCTTATTCGTATTAAATCAGTGAATGGCAATGAAGCTGAGGTAGCATCCTATTTGAAAAAACTTTTGGCTGAGCATGGAATGAAAAGCGAGATAGTTTCTTATGCTAAAGGACGAGATAATTTAGTTGCTACTTACCAAAGTGGCAATGCAGGAAAAGTTCTAGGTTTATCAGGACATATGGATGTTGTTTCTGTAGGTGATGAAGCTGCTTGGACTTATCCACCCTTTGAAGCAAAAATTGAAGGAAATCGTTTATATGGTCGTGGAGCAACAGATATGAAGAGTGGACTTGCAGCAATGGTTCTTGCGATGATCGAGTTAAAGGAAACTGGAAAACCATTTAATGGAAAAATCAAATTATTAGCTACGGTGGGTGAAGAAGTAGGGGAACTAGGTAGTGAACAATTAACCAAAGCAGGCTATGTCGACGACTTGAATGGATTGATTATTGGTGAACCAACCAATTACAATTTGCTGTATACTCATATGGGTTCAATCAATTATACTGTCGCATCTTATGGTAAAGAAGCACATAGTTCTATGCCACAAGAAGGATATAATGCAATTGATCACTTGAATGAATTCATGACAAAAGTTAATGCAGAGATGAAGTGCATTGCAGAAATAGTTGAAAATCCTGTTTTAGGTCGGACGATTCATAACGTAACAATTATTAACGGAGGGAATCAGGTTAACAGCATCCCTAGTTATGCACAGCTACAAGGAAATATTCGTTCGATTCCAGAATTTTCAAATGATAAAGTCATTGAAACGTTGCAAAAGATTGTCGATGTCTTGAACCAAGGGAATGAATATCAACTTAAATTAACAATTGATTTCAATAAAATTCCGGTAAAAGCGAATCCCAAGTCTTCTTTGATCTATAGTATTCAAAAACAGTTTGAAGAGCCATTACCATTATTTGGAGCTGCCGGAACAACTGATGCAGCTGAGTTTACCAAAGCAAGACAGCCATTTGATTTTGTTGTATTTGGGCCAGGAGTACCAACCTTGCCACATCAAGTGAATGAGTATGTTGAAATTGATAATTATTTAGCGATGATTGATAGCTACCAATCAATTATTCTTGATTATTTAGCATAACATCATTATTTTTTTGTGAAGTGTGCTTTGAATTTTTACGTTGTAGAAATTTTCTAGCAGTTTGTAAAGGCTTAGAGGCTGGTTAGTGAATGACTAACGAGCCTTTTTTGTGGCGCTCAGTTCAATTTTTTTCTTGTTAATAAATAGCTGATGTTGACACTCATTAATTTCATTAAAATCGTGATACTCTTGATGTAAAAATAAATATCATTCAATTAGACAGCGTACATATAAAATGAGAAACCTATCAAAGCATGTAGAGGTGAGTGATAGTAAACGGCAAACAATTGATTTAATACGGTAGCTAGAGAGACTGTATCTTTTTTATTTCTTAGGAGCGCTGTTTTTGCAATGCTACTTGATCTGTTGAGTTAGCTATTTTTTTGCATAGGGAGGATGTTTACTTTTTCTTAAACAAATCCAAAAAAAAGACAAGGTTTCAATCATAATTTCTTCACAATTAAGTTCTATTATAAATACATACCAACAAACAACCCTATACTTTTTCATTTTTACTCCTCAAGTAAAAATAACTCCTAAGGCCGCGGCTACCCACCGCGGTCGTTTTTTTGCTATTTTGCTAGAAAACTGGTTTCATAATGAGAGTGGTTAAAAAAACGTTGACAGCGTTTTCTTTATTTGCTATATTGGGCGTATAAATAAAGAGGGTGCAACTATTAAATTAGGCACGACCTAGGAAAAGTACTTTTCTTAGGTCGTTTTTTGTTGTTTTAATAGTAGATCACATAAAATTATTCTTTAGAGAGGATCCGTGCAGCAATGAAAGTTGTAAAAAAAATCAATCATAATGTGGTGCTAATTGATGATGAAGGAATAGAGAAAGTTGCGATGGGAAAAGGAATAGGTTTTTCTACTTCTGTCAATGAACTATTTGATCCGACTGTTGCAGATAAATTTTTTACTTTAGATTCTAAAGAAAAAACGAAGGTGTTTACGGAAATGGCTGCTCAGATTCCAATCGAATTTATTGAGTTTTCTGAAGAGGTGATTCAATTTATTTCAAAAAATATCTCATCTCAGCTGGATTCAAATATTTATATCGCGTTGACAGATCATATTTATTTTGCAATCCAAAGACAAAAGGAAGATAGTCAAGTAACAGCTATTATGTTGCCTGAGATGAAGTTGCTTTATCCTGATGAATATGAAACAGCAAAAGAAGTCGTTGCTCTTATCAATCAACGGTATGGGACACAATTAGGTGCTAATGAAGTTGGGTTTATTACAATGCATATTATCAATGCGGAATTAGGTGAGCCCAATAGTTTTAATAGCCTGAAAATATTGGAAATGACCAAAGAAATCAGCTTGGCATTGGAAGAAATTTATGGCTATCGCTTTGATACAGACTCCTTGATCTATTCCCGGATGATGATCCATATCAAATTTTTGGCAAAACGGTTAGTTTATCAAGAAGATTCTTCAAGTAAAAATATTGGTTTTTTTAGTAATGCTTTTAAGGAAAGCGAGCCATATCGAGTCGCTTTTGCAATCAAAAAAATGATTGAAGAAAAGTTTCATTTAAACGTTCAAGAAAATGAAGTGACTTATCTCGCAATCCATTTAGCAAGAATTCAATAATTAGGGCGTAACTATCAGGTAGGCGTAACCTTTTGAAACACAAAATTTTTTGTGGTCATGAGGTTGCGTCTATTTTTAGTGAAAAAGAAAGGAAGGAAGAAATGGGAAAAGTAATAATTAATTCAGATGATTTTGGTTATAGCAATGGCGTAAATTATGGAATTGTTGATGCTCATCAGCAAGGGATTCTAACTTCAACAACTTTAATGGCAAATATGCCAGGATTTGATCACGCAGTAAAGTTGAAAAAAGAATTACCAGATTTAGGGGTTGGCGTTCATTTAACGTTGACATGTGGAGAACCACTTTTGAAAAATGTAGATAGTTTGATGGATGGAGCAAACTTCAAAAAATTAGCTTTTTATCAACGGCCTTTTGAAATAGATGGTGACCAGTTATATGAGGAATGGAATGCACAAATTCAAAAGGTTTATCACGCTGGAATCATTCCGACTCATTTAGATAGTCATCATCATACGCATACTTTTGGAATGAATCAGGAAGTTGTTGTGGCATTAGCAAAAAAATATGGGTTACCTGTTCGTGGAAACTTTGAAAAAAGAGCAGAAGTTCGGCACGTTGATTATTTTGAACCACATTTTGATGATGTTGGAGAAATGATTGTAGAAAAACGTCAGATTAATTGTTCAGTAGAAGAGTATTTAGAAGGACTACTAGAAATTTTACGTGAAGAAAAAACTGTTGAAATCATGTGTCACACAGCTTATATTGACCAGTTGCTGTTAAATGGATCAAGTTTTATTTATCCACGAGTCAATCAAGTTGAATTTTTGATTCACTCAGCTTTTGCGAAACAAGTGAAAGAAGATGAATTGATTGAACAAATCACGTACAAAGAATTATAGATAAGGGGGAGAAAAAGTTGCAAAATTTTAAAGAAAGCGTACAAAAACTTGGTAGAGCAATGCTGTTACCGGTCGCTGCAATGCCGTTAGCTGGATTGATTATGCGTCTCTCTGCTGACGATATGTTAAATATCCCAGTGATTGGGGCTGCCGGAAATGCTGTGTTTGGAAATTTGGATATTCTATTCGCAATTGGGGTAACGATTGGATTTGCGAAGACGAAAGACAAAGGGATTCCAGCACTTACAGGTTTTTTGGCAATTGCAACGTTGAAAAAAGGATTGGAAATCATGAATCCGGCAGTCAACATGGGGATATTTGGAGGGATTATTTCTGGTTTGATTGCGGCTTGGACGTATAACCGGTTTAAAGAGCAACGCTTACCAATGGTGTTTTCTTATTTTGCTGGTGAAAAATTTCCATTGACGATGGTTATGATTTTTCAGACGATCACTGCAGTTATTTTTGGCATTTTATGGCCATTTGCACAAGCGGGGATCGACAGTTTTGCTCGATTATTGGTCAATATGGGTGCTTTTGGTGTCGGAATTTTCATGTTCTTGAATCGTCTACTGATTCCTTTTGGACTGCACCACGTGCTTAATACGTATGTCTATTATGATCTAGGTAGTTATACTGCGCCCAATGGCGAGGTTTTTCGAGGAGAAATGACCCGTTTTATCAATGGTGACCCACAAGCAGGCTTGTTTTTATCTGGATTTTTTGTGGTTATGATGTTTGGGGTACCAGCGATTTGTTTAGCTATTTATCGAGCTGCGTTTAAAGAAAATAAAAAGATGGTGAAAGGGATCATGGGGAGTGGAGCAGCTACTTCTTTTATCTCGAATATCACAGAACCAGTAGAATTTAGTTTTATGTTTATTTCACCAATGCTATACGTTGTTCATGCGGTATTTGCTGGTTTGGCTGGAATGGTTTGCTACTTGTTGAATATTAGGATTGGTTTTACATTTGGTGCTTGTATCGTAGACTATCTAATCAATTTTAAGATTGCGACGAATGCGATTTTGATTCTTCCAGTTGGCCTCGTATTTTTTGGATTATACTATTTTACTTTTTATTATTTAATCAAGAAACGGGACATTCCAACTTTAGGAAGAGAAGTGGCAACGGAATATGGCGCTGAGGCAGTAACTGAGGAAAATGAGTTGGTTTTAGCAAGTAAAAATTATGAATACATGGCAAAAAAAATGTTGCAAGCTTTTGGTGGTTCCGAAAATATTTCTGATGCGTTTAGTTGTAACACACGTTTAAGAGTTGAAGTGGAAAAACCAGAAATTGTTGATGAACAACGTATCAAACAGTTGGGCATCAGTGGCTTGATAAAACCAACAGAAAAAAATTATCAAGTCATTATTGGGTTAGAGGTTACGTATGTAATGGCGGAATTCAATAAATTATTAGAGCAATAGAAAGGAAGAAAAATATGACAAAAAAACAAATTATTACAATTGCTGGTGGAGGTAGCACTTATACACCAGGAATCATTCAAGCAGTATTAAATAATTCAGAACGCTTACCACTCTCAGAAATTCGGTTGTATGACATTGATGCACAAAGAAATGAGGACATGTACTTGATTATTCAGTATATGTTGGAGAAAGAAGGTTTTTCAGATGTCGTAATCTCATCAACAGAAGATCCAGAAGTAGCTTTTACTGGTTGCGACTTCATTTTCTCGCAAATTCGAGTTGGTGGTCTGAAAATGCGTGAAAAAGATGAAAAAATTCCTTTGAGTCATGGTTTGGTTGGTCAAGAAACTTGTGGTTTGGGTGGCTTTGCTTACGGGATGCGTTCAATGAGCGGGCTCTTGGAAATCGTAGGATATGTACAGAAATATGCACCTGAAGCATGGATTTTGAATTATACGAATCCTGAATCAATTGTTTCGGAGGCTGTTCGTCGACGCTATCCAAAAGCGAAAATGATTAATGCTTGTGATATGACAATCTCAATTGAGGAAACAATTGCGATCAACTATGGGTATGATCGTAAAAACTGGATTCCGACATATTATGGATTAAACCATTTTGGTTGGTACACAGCTATTTATGACAAGAAATTGAAGCGTGATGTTATGCCTGAAATCATCAAAAAGCTGAACGGTCAGGAAATGCAGGTTGCAGACTTTAATGCTGGAGATCAAACATGGCAAGAAGCATTTAGTATGATGTCTGTAATTACAAAGAACTTTCCACAAAATATTCCGAATAATTATTTAGAGTATTATTTATATCCGGATATGGTTATTGAGCATTCTGACAAAAACTATACTCGTGCTAATATGGTGATGGAAGGGCGAGAAAAAAATACCAAAGAAATGGCGAAAAAAATTCGGAATGGTGTGACCAAAGATGTTTTAAACTTTAACTTTGGTGAACATGGTCAATATATCGTTGACATGGCAACCTCTTTACTAAACGATGAGCGCCGACGTTTTATGTTGATTGTTCCGAATCAAGGTGCTATTCCTAATTTACGCCCGGACGCCGTGGTAGAAGTTCCTGCTTATGTCGGAGCAACAGGTGTGGAACCCATTTCCTTGAGAGAACCAATTTGTGATTTTCATAAAGGTATGATGGAAGCACAAGTAGCAGCAGAAAAACTATTAGTTGACGCTTATTTTGAAGGTTCATATCAAAAAGCATTACAGGCATTTACACTAAATCAAACAGTTCCTAATGCCAGAGTTGCGAAAAAAGTTTTGGATGAAATGATTGAAGCGAACAAAGAATACTGGCCAGAATTAGTTTAGGAGATGAAAGAATGCTTTTTTTTAAAACGAAGAAGATGTTGAAGTCTGTTGCGAACGGCTATGTTATCCGATTAGAAGAGGTTGATGATGAAGTTTTCTCTTCAAAAATGATGGGTGAAGGCTATGCCATAAAACAACATGATGGTAAGGTTTACGCACCGGTTGAAGGACGCGTGGAGAGTATTTTTCCAACGCTTCATGCACTCACGATTGCATGTAAAACGGGTGAGAAATTATTGATCCATATGGGAATAGATACTGTGGAATTAAAAGGTAAACCTTTTTCAATTCAAGTAACCAAAGACCAGAAAGTAAAGGCTGGAACATTGTTGGCTATTATCGATCTTCCACAATTAGAAAAAGCACAAAAAGAGGCTACACTTATGGTTGTTTTTCCGGGAATGACTAAGGGGAAAATTTTGAAAGAAAAACAAAAAGTTTCCTTACAAGATGAGTTGTTCCAATTTTAGAGCAAAAAGAATATCATTTATTTTTATCTCATCCGAAGTAAGAAGCATCGTGCACTGTAAGGAATTGATCCAACAAACTGAGACAAATTAAAAAAGCACCTCTTGTTGAATTCAAATAAAATGAATTTAACTAGGAGGTGTTTTTTTTGGGGGGAATCGAGTAGCTTATCTGATTTCACCTCAAAGAAACGGATATACAGATGAAACAAAATGAAATTCCTGTAAAAATGATAATGGGAGAATTAGGTATTAAGAACAAAACACAAATAGAAACGTGGCAACGGTGGCTTACTTTTGTTTTTTTAGGAATGTATTTTTATAAAAAAGTGGTATTTAAAAATATTGCAGAGTTAGAGGTATTAGAATATTTAAAAAAATCTGTCGTTATTGAATCAAGTGATCCATTTTAAAGATGGAAATAATTATTTAGTATTAAGAATGAGAATTTTATATAAACTATCGAAATTATTCAGCAAAGAGATATGCTATAATTAAGAGGTAGAAAAGTGAAAAGATGGTGGCTAATCTCTTGAAAAAGGGGTGATGCCTATGGTTCATAGCTTTATCCCTAGAAGGGAGTAGGCACGTGTCAAGTTTTGAAGCAATTCAACTGATGATCGCTTTCGCGACGTTAGTTTTGCTGATTATTGACCATAAAGACCAAAAAAAATAACCATCTAATAACACTTTGGCGAGTAGTTAGATGGTTAAAAAATCAAAACAATAAAAGCCACCGTCTTTTTAACGGTTCTACATTGGAGCTATGTTAGAGCATAGTTCCTTTTTCTTATCTTTAGTATATCATAATTCTTTTGAAAAATACAAATACTAGATTGCTAGTAGAAAAAAGGTCCGCTAGTATGTTTAATGATTATTTAGAAAAATGGTTGAAAGAACCTAGATTTAAAGTGATGTTTGAAGCTGAAAATGATAAATTGACTAGTGTACTTGATTCTCAAAAAGAATGGACAAAGACTCTGATTTAAGAGAACAGGGTCGAGTAGACACTGATTATTATATTAGGAAAAATGATAACAATATCATTAGTGATAAAGAATTTGAGAAATTGCTAAAAGATGATAGTAATAATTTTGAATTGATTTATGAAGTAAAATAATCAAAGACTAGTTAGCGTATGGAAGTGCAACTACTTTTTGATACAAAATAAAAAGAGCAACTCAATTTGATGGAACTGACCCAACAAACTGAGACAAATTAAAAAAGCACCTCTCGTTGAATTCAAATAAAATGAATTTAACTAGGAGGTGCTTTTTGGGAGAAAAATCGAGTCGCTTATCCGATTCACATCAAAGAAATGGTTATACAGATGAAACAAAATAAAATTCCTGTAAAAATGATAAGGAAGAATTAGGTATTAAGAACAAAACACAAATAGAGACATGGTGGCGGTGGTATCCTAACGATGAGAATCACCGACTGGTCCAATTGGGGCCACAACCTAATTCGCGGTGTTCCCAAAGCAACTCCTCAATATAGCTTGAAGTCACTTCAAAATATGAAGAGCTATCTTAAGTGACTGCTTGCTATCATGTCGGAGCTGAACGCTTAGCGCCACAACCTTATTCCTCAATCATCATTGCCTTAATACCAAAACCTGCCAAAATTCGAGCAGAAGTATACGTATTCAACCCTTTTCTAAAAGTAAGAAAGACTTGTCGATCTTTAGGAATTTCATCAATTCGATCACGCAATTCGTTCATCGGAATATTTTTGGTTGCTTCGATACTACCAGATTTTGGCTTATCTGTTTCGCGGATATCTAAGAAGAAACCATTTTTTAATTCTTCTTGGGTTAATTCACTTGCTTTGATTGTTTCCACTGTATTATTCAGTTGATTGATTGCAACGTAACCAGCGATATTCAATGGATCTCTAGTAGTTGAATAAGGTGGAGAGTAGGGCAACTCAAGATCTGGTAAATCAAAGACAGTTAAGTTTCCTGTAATGGCAACAGATAATTCCCCAATTCGTTTATCGACACCATGTTCACCAACTGCCTGCCCACCCAAAATTTTACCAGTTTCTTCTTCAAAAATCAGTTTGAGATTTAGTCGAGTAGCACCTGGATAAAAATTAGCATGATCAAAAGGTGTAATGAAAATTGTTCTATAGTTAGTGATACCTGCGTCTTTTAATTGGTGTTCAGTAAGACCAACATAACTTGCAGTATAGTTAAAAATTTTTGCTACACCTGCACCAATATATCCACGATACGTAAATGGCGCACCATTTACGATATCTGCTAGTAGATGGCCTTGCCGATTTGCCGCACTTGACAACATGCTTGGTGTTGGCTGATGCGTAATAACACTAGTTGTTTCGATAATATCACCAATGGCAAAGATATCAGGAAGATTTGTTTTTAATTGATTATCAACGATAATTTGGCCATGCTCATTCATTGAAATACCAGCAGACTGAATGATTTCATTATTTGGTGCTACACCAGTGGCAAATAAAATCATGTCGGGATGCAGAAGATCTCCATCTGATAAGTGGACTTCGCTTCCTTGTTGTCGAATTTCATTGATGTGCGTATTTAAATGAACCGTTAAGCCTTGTTCAATTAGTTTATCATAGACTAAATCGGCAATCTCATGATCGTAAGGAAAAGCAACTTGATCTAGCTGGTCGACTAAAGTCACTTCCATACCGCGATGCTTAAAGTTTTCAGCTAGTTCCAATCCCATGACTCCAGCACCTAAAACTAAAACATTTTTCGGAGCATTGTTTTGAATGAAGGATTGGATTTTGTCGGCGTCAGTCACACTACGCAAAACAAAACCATTTTCGGCTTGGTCTGCACCAGGGATTGACGGTAAAGTAGGACGAGCCCCCGCAGAAATAATTAGATAATCATAATTTGTTTGGCTGACTTGGCCAGTTGTTAAGTCATGGATGGTCAACTCTTTTTTATCTGGGTCAATCTTTGTGACTTCGTGTTTTGTAAAGACATCAATATTGTTTTTAACTTTTAAAATTTCAGGTGTCCGCTCGATCAATGAATCACGATCATCAATTACTTGTCCGAGATAATAAGGAAGTGCACAACTAGCATAGGAAATGTGTTCACCTCGTTCATAAATCACAATTTCATGTTCTTCATTTAATCGGCGTAAGCGAGTCGCAAAGGAAGGACCGCCAGCAACGCCACCAATGACTACAAATTTCATAAAAACAACTCCTTTTCTAATTTGAATAGTACTATTTTATTTGTAATCCAGCAAAGAATTGTGCCGGAAGCAAAGCAAGTAATGGAAATGAGCAAAAAGAAAAAAGCATGTGAGACGAAAAAAAGTCGCTACATGCTTTTTTGACAAGTAAATAATTGTTTTATTTTGTGGTGAAGATTTTTAATTTTTTTGTCAGCTTAATGTTGTGTGTCACAACTTTAGCTATAGTGTTCCCAAAGCAATTCCTCGAAATAATTCATAACTGTTCGAAAATATGAAAAGCTATTTTGAGTGCCCGCTGACTATCTTTTCGGAGCTAAACGTTTTGCGCCACAACCTTATTCACGGTGTTCCCAAAACAATTCCTCGATATAGTTTGCATTCACTTCAAAATATGAAAAGCTATTTTGAGTGCCTGTTCGCTATCTTTTCGGAGCTAAACGTTTTGCGCCACAACCTTATTCACGGTGTTCCCAAAACAATTCCTCGATATAGTTTGCATTCACTTCAAAATATGGAAAGCTATTTTGAGTGTCTGTTCACTATCTTTTCGGAGCTAAACGTTTTGCGCCACAACCTTATTCATACTCTTCCAACTCAATACTCAAGTTTTCCCAATCAACTAGCTTTTCTTCTTGCTCAACTCGCGCATTTTCCAACTGCTGGTTCAAGTCGTTTAATTTTACATGATCGTCAAGAACATCAGGACGAACCATTTCGGCCTCTAGCTGTGCAATTGTTTCGTCCAATTGTGCCATTTCTTCTTCGACTTGCGTAATTTTTCGACTTAAACTACGCATTAATTTTTGTTGTTCTTTACTTTGATAGTAATTTGATTTGCTAGTGGGTGTTTCAACGACTTCTGTTTGTTCTTCTTTTGCCAAGAGTTCTGCAATTTCTTCTTCTTCCTGTTTCTTTTCCAAATAATAATCATAGTCGCCAAGATACATCTTGCTACCATTTTCAGATAACTCAACAACCTTTGTTGCGATGCGATTGATAAAGTAACGGTCATGAGAAACAAAGAGCAGGGTACCATCGTAATCTATCAGAGCATTTTCTAGAACTTCTTTATTATCAATGTCCAAGTGGTTTGTTGGCTCATCAAGAATTAAAAAGTTTTCTTGATTCATCGCTAGTTTGGCTAATGCAACTCGTGCTTTTTCGCCACCACTTAATAACGGAATCGTTTTTTCAACATCTTCGCCAGAAAACAAAAAAGCTCCTAGCGCACTACGAATTTCTTTTTCCGGTAAAGTAGGATGTTCATCCCATAATTCTGCCAAAATTGTTTTATTTGTGTGTAAGTCTGCTTGTCCTTGGTCATAGTAACCAATTGTTACATTCGTTCCAAGGTGCTGATTTCCTCGAATAAAAGGCAGCTGATGAATAATTGATTTAAGCAAAGTTGACTTCCCGATTCCATTTGGTCCAACGAGAGCAATCGCTTCTTGACGACGAACATCTAAATTAATTGGCTCAGATAATACTTCACCGTCGTAGCCAATTGCAGCATCTTCCACTTGTAAGACAACATTTCCAGAAGGTTTTTCTGCGTGGAAAAGAAAATGCGCTTGCTTTTCATCCCCTTGAGGACGATCTAGGCGGTCCATTTTTTCTAGCGCTTTCCGACGGCTTTGGGCACGCTTAGTTGTTGATGCTCGCACAAGATTCCGCGCAACAAAGTCTTCCAGTTTGTGAATTTCTGTTTGCTGTTTTTCGTATGCTTTCCAATCACTTGCAAGTTGTTCCGCTTTTAGGTCAAGATATTTGGAATAATTTCCTTTGTAATGACGCATCTTTTGACGGCTAAGCTCGTATACTTCAGTGACAACTTTGTCAAGAAAATAACGGTCATGTGAGACAATTAGTAAAGCACCTGTGTAGCCTTGTAAATAATTTTCTAACCATGAAAGTGTTTCAATGTCCAGGTGGTTAGTTGGTTCATCGAGAATCAAGATGTCTGGATGTTGCAAAAGCATCCGAGCTAGTGCAAGACGGGTTCGTTGGCCACCTGATAAAGTATCGATTGTTTGTTCATAAAAAGAAGGATCAAATTTGAATCCATGCAAGACGGAACGAATTTCGTTTTCATAACCATAGCCGTTTTTGTCGGAAAATTCGTGTTGTAATCGATCATATTCTTTTAAAAAAGAGTCGTAAGCAGGTGTTTCAGGGACTCCTTCACTGATTGCAATCTCTAGTTCGCGCATGCGTTGCTCCATTTTGCGAACTTCTGCAAAAGCTTTT
The DNA here is from genome assembly GCF_050529065.1 of Enterococcus sp. DIV0174. Lineage (NCBI taxonomy): Bacteria > Bacillati > Bacillota > Bacilli > Lactobacillales > Enterococcaceae > Enterococcus > Enterococcus sp. DIV0174. The sequence goes on from NZ_CP172881.1 coordinate 555,073, forward strand.
AACATTTCGTTCCAGACGGTTTCATTAGAAGACAAACCGGTATCTTGCGCTAAGTAACCGAGTGTAGCTGTTTTATTTTTGGTAATCGCGCCTTCATCCGGAGCTTCTAGACCTGCAATTATTTTTAGTAATGTTGATTTTCCAGCACCATTGCGACCAACTAAGGCAATTCGTGCGCCAGTGCTGATTTCTAAATGAATATTTTGAAACAAAACGTCCGCACCAAAATGGCGGGCGACTTGGTTGGCTTGTAATAAAATCATCGAATCCTCTTTTCTACTTTGTGAATTCTTCTAGGAATAAAAAGTAATTTTCAACTTGTAGTCTACCATAAATTCATTAAGACTGCGAGATTAGCGACAATGATAAAAAGATGAATAAAGAGTAAAAATTCACAATATCCGAGCAATCAAATTGATTTTTTCCTATAGATACTGCTATGATGGGTAAATCAAAGAAAAATTAGAAACTCGTGGAGGTAAGCAAGTGAAAGATCATATAATTCCAAAGGCAACAGCAAAGCGTTTGCCCTTATATTATCGTTATTTGAGAATTTTAAATAATGCTGGAAAGAAAAAAGTTTCTTCAACTGAATTAAGTGAGGCAGTCCAAGTCGACAGTGCAACTATTCGACGTGACTTTTCTTATTTTGGAGAACTAGGAAAACGTGGCTATGGGTATGACGTGGAAGATTTAATGCACTTCTTTGCTAAAACGCTAAATGATGATCAACTAACAAACGTTGCCTTGATTGGTGTCGGAAATCTTGGAAGCGCCTTGTTAAAATATAAATTCCATCAAAGTAATAGTATACGTGTTAGCTGTGCTTTTGATGTCAATGAAGAAATCGTTGGAAGAATTGTTGATGGAATCCCTGTCTATCCAATGGATGATATGATGGAACAAATCAAGATCCAACAAATCGAAGTAGCTATTTTGACTATCCCAGCTTCAAAAGCGCAAGAAGTAGTAAACCGTTTAACTGAAGCAGGAATCAAAGGGATTCTCAACTTTACCTCTGCGCGATTAAACGCGCCAGCAGATGTTTTGATTCAAAATGTTGACTTAACAAACGAATTACAGACATTGATTTATTTCTTGCATTCAGATGCAACTTTAAACACAATGGGTGAAGAATAAGTTAAAGAAGGTTGTAAAAGAAGTGTCTAGCTCCAATAAATAAGAATAAATTTTCAGAAATTGCTTCTAAATTTTTGTGAAATTTAGGCTTATTTTGAAGGAGTTACTTCTTGAACATTGAGAAAAAGGTTGTGGCGCAAAGCGTTTAGCTTCAAGCAATAAAAAAATTTTTCTAAAAATAGTTTCGCATATTTTTATGAAAAATGACTTATTGCCGAAGAAGCTGCTTTGGGAACACCGCTTATTCATAAAAAAGAACCTATGGTAGAACTAAAAATAAAACGTTTCTCAATTTAAAACCGCCTAAAATAATCGTTTATAAAAACGAATTTTAGGCGGCTTTTCTATTTGAGCTATTCTTGTCATTATCCCTTTTTTGTGTTGAAAATTTCTTCATAGTTTAGTGCGTCAGTAGTATGGGTTATTTGAGTTAAAAGGAACTCAATTTTTTCTAAGTCAATGAAACGTGCTTGACGTGCAATCTCTTTTCCTTTGTGAAAAATCAAAATCACTGGGACAGTCAAAACTTCAAATGTGCTAGCAACCTCAGGAATTTCGTGAGCATCCAAATGCAAGGCAGGAATATCGAATGAAGTGAGCAACTTCTGTAAACGTGGTTCAATTGCATGACAGACACTACAATGAGGCATGGAAAGAAAAAGGACAACCGTGTCTTCCGTGTCGATGAGTTGTAATGCTTCTGCTAGCTGAGTTGTTTTCTTCATTCAAACGACCTCGTTTCTCTTTTTTATTTTCTGTGACTAATGTAGTTGGGAATGAGTGAATTGTCAATCAAGTTGCTTTTACAAAAAAACAAACTAAAAGATAAGAGAATAGTAAACTTTTTTTCTTAACTTGTAATTTTTTAAGGAAAAGCGTATATTATTTTGGCAAATGACGTTGTATTAGAAGGAGAGACAGTATGTTTTCTTGGATACCCAATTCGGTTTTGCAAATGAGCACGATTTTTTTATCCATCGTTATCGAAGCATTACCGTTCGTTTTATTAGGTTGCATCATTTCGGGAGCATTACAAGTTTTTTTGACGCCGGAACGTGTTCGACGTTGGCTTCCTAAAAATAAATTTTTATCTATTTTAGTTGGCTCTGGATTAGGATTCTTTTTTCCTTCATGTGAGTGTGGCATTGTGCCAATCGTCCATCAATTTGTAAAAAAAGATGTTCCAGTACCAACTGCATTTGCTTTTATGTTGACTGCACCGATTATCAATCCAGTGGTGATTTTTTCAACTTATATCGCATTTGGCAATTCTTGGAAAATGGCAGGCTGGCGTGTACTAGGTGCTTTTTTGGTTGCCCTAGTAGTAGGCATTTGGTTGGCTTATTTTCAAAAGGAATCTGTTTTGAAAGAAAAATTGATTCAAAATCACTTAAATGAACAGCAAAAACATTCACATCATCATCATGAGTTGCCGATTGAAGACCAGAAGATGAAAGAAAGAAGATTTGCCAACATCCATCGATTGGGTCAGCAAGTATGGCATGTTTTGACTCATGCGATTGATGAATTTTTTGATACAGGTCGCTATTTGATCATTGGTGGACTGATTGCGGCAGCGATGCAAACTTATTTACCAACACGAGTAATGTTGACTTTAGGATCAACTAAAATCTTAGCAATTGTCATCATGTTGTTATTAGCATTTACGATGTCGTTATGTTCTGAAGCAGATGCATTTATTGGTTCTTCCCTATTAAGTTTATTTGGGACAGCACCTGTCGTCGCTTTTTTAGTTTTTGGACCAATGGTGGATATCAAAAACTTGTTGATGATGAAGCGTTACTTTAAAAGTCAATTTATCTTTGCATTGATTTGTGTCATTGCAGTGGTTGTTATAGGTTATACATTACTCATCTAGGAGGGAAAGTGATGATCCGTTTTTTAATTTTATCAGGTTATTTTGAACTGATGATGTATTTACAAGTTTCTGGCAAGTTAGACCAGTATATCAATGTTCATTATCGGTATTTAGCAATCCTTTCGATGATTTTATCTGCAGTACTAGCATTAGTTCAACTCTATTTATGGGGAAAAAATGACCCAGAAAAAGGAACAGATGAGCATCACGATCATGACCACGGATTGACAAAACCAAGCCAGCGTTTGGTTGCTTATGTACTACTAGCTTTACCAATCATAGTAGGAACATTGTTTCCAACGGTTAGTTTGGATACCACGATTGTTGAAGCAAAAGGATTTAATTTTCCTGTTAGTAAAGAATCTGTGGGTGATCCGGAAATGCAGACGCAATATCTGAAACCTGATACAAGTATTTATTTCAATCAGTCTGATTATCAAGAACAGATGAACGAGTTAAAAGCAAAATATGGAGATAAACAAACTATTCAAATCACAGATGAAAATTATTTGGAGATTATGGAGCTGATCTATAATTATCCAAGTGAATTTATTGGGAAAACAATTAGCTATGATGGGTTTGTTTATCAGACGCCAGATAAAGAAAAACAAGATATTTTCTTATTCCGTTTTGGCATCATTCACTGTGTAGCAGACTCAGGTGTTTTTGGGTTATTGACGCAGATGCCAGAAGGAATCACGGTCAAAAATGATGAATGGTATCATGTGGAAGGTGTGATTCAGTCTGAATATTACCAGCCATTCAAGCGGGATATTCCGACCGTACATGTGACGACAGCGAAAAAAGTGACTGCGCCAAAAAATCAGTATGTCTATCGTTCTTTTTAGGGAAGGAATATGAAAGGATTATTCCACTCTAAAAAGAAAAAAACTAGAAATGACTTCTCCCATTCTTGCGTAATTTGACTTTATTTTGAAGAATTACTGCTTGAACATTATAGACAAAGTCATGGCATAAAGCGCCTAACACTAAAAAAACAAGTGTAAAGGATTAAAGCAAAAGAAAACGTCGAGCCCAGTTACGCTCGACGTTTTCTTTATTTTTTTGTCAGGAATTTCTTTTTACGTTTGCTAATCATAGATTCACGCTTTAATTTAAAGTTTCGAATATTGTGATTAAAAACCTCAGATAAAACTAGTCCTAAAGCAATTGCACCAGCAATCATAATTGCTTGTACCGCGTATGTAATCGCGTCTTGATAAGAACCAGTGACTAAATTGCGGACAGCTTGATAAGCTAGCCCCCCAGGAACCAATGGAACCATTCCAGGAATATTAAAAATTGTGACCGGCATCTTGAATTTTTTTGAAAAAACATCGCTAATAAAGGCGACTCCCAGTGAACCAAGTAAGGAGCCAAATGCAGCATTACCACCAAAGGTAATCGTGACCCAGTAGATCATCCAGCCAAGTGCGCCAGAAAAACCACACCAAGCCAATGCGCTTCGTGGCACATTTGTGATAATAGCAAACGCGGCTGTTGCTAAAAAACTAAAAGAAAATTGTATCAGTATCGTCCACATGGGTAAGCTCCTTTTCGATTAAAAAAGTTGAAAGATAAAAGCAATGGCAAAGCCAATCATAGTGGCTGTCATCATAGCTTCTGTTCCGCGAGATACACCTGAAAGGTAATGGCCAGCTAACAAATCGCGAATGGCATTGGTAATTTGAACCCCAGGTACTAACGGCATGACACAACCGATAATAATCAAATCTTGATTGATTCCGATATTTAGTCGAACACTAAGAATAGCCGCTAATCCAATAAATAAAGAAGAAAAAAATTCTGAAAGAAATTTTATTCTGAAAAATTTCAAGCTATATAAATAAATGGCGTATCCTATGCCACCAATGAGTAATGCAATGGGAAGGTCAGCTAATTCGCCACCAAATAAAACCATAATAGTTGCACTGATGATAGCTGCGCTAAAAATTTGTAACCAAACAGGAAAAAAGAAGCGCTCTTTATAAATGCCTTGTAAGGCATCGTAGAGTTCAGTCAATGTTAATTCCTTAGCTACGTATCGTCGAGATAGATCATTGACCTTTACTACTTTTTCAAGATTGATGGAACGATTGGTAATTTGTTCCATTCGAATAGTTGAAGTTCGATCAAGTCCAATAAACAATCCTGTTTGTGTGACATAACTAACTAAACGATAATTGCCAGAAGCTAGAGCAATTCGACTCATTGTATCTTCTACTCGGTACATTTCGGCGTTGCTTTCCATCATGATTTTACCTGCAAGTAAACAAGTATCAAGTAATAAATTCAATTCTTTTTCCGACATACCATCTTCTCCAATAGTTCATTTGTTGTTTTCATTCTACTACAAAAAACAGAAATGAAGTAAAAAACTGAATGAAAAAACACTTGAGCAATGAAAAAAAGAGGCGTATACTTTTTTTAGTCATGCGGGTGTAGTTTAGTGGTAAAATCCCAGCTTCCCAAGCTGATGTCGCGAGTTCGATTCTCGTCACCCGCTTTGTACAAAGGACGTGCTTTTATTGTCGTATAGACGATAACTGCACGTTCTTTTTTGATTGAAGATAAAAAGGGAGTTTCTAAAAAGGGGAACATATGTTAAAGTTTAGAAGAATTGGCAAGAAGAGGAGTAGATAGATGAGTAAGAAAACCACTAAGACTATTATGGGTGTTGTCATCGCAATTTTAGCCGGAGCTTTTGGGATTTCGACAACGCAAAACGATTCGGATATCTTTCAACAGATTACTGCAATTTTCGATTCAGCACCACAAGCAGCAAAGTTAGCAGATGTTCCTGAATACGATGGTAAGCATCAAGAAATAGAAATCAATAATAATCAGCCTGATTTTTCTCAATCAGATCTTAGTTTGGCCAACGGTGTTTGGGAAAAATATTCTGAGGTTGATCGTTTAAATCGAGTAGGTTCAGCAAATGCGATGTTAGGAAAAGAGTTATTTCCAACAGAAAAAAGAGAACCTCTTTACGTAAATCCAACTGGATGGAAGCAAAAAAAACTAACTGATGGTCAATGGTTGTACAATCGTAGTCACTTAATTGGTTTTCAGCTAACTGGTCAAAATAATAACATCAAAAATTTGATGACAGGGACTCGTTCGCTAAACACACCTTATATGTTGGCGCATGAAAATGATATTGCTGCATACATCAAAGAAACAAATCATCACGTGCGTTATCGAGTGACACCTTACTTTGAAGATAGTGAGTTAGTAGCACGCGGTGTTCAATTAGAAGCGCAAAGTATCGAAGACTCTAAGTTGAAGTTCAATGTTTTTATTTACAACGTTCAAGACGGTTACACAATCAATTACCAAACAGGTCAAGCTGTTAAGAGTAAAAAATAAGTAAAATGATGGTAAAGTACAAACTCTCCAGAATGATTTTTTGTACTTTGCCATCACTTTTTTTATTTGAAACAGAAAAACGTACATTTTATCTAAAATAACGTATAATGAACAACGAATGTTTTATTAAAGAAGCTTGTACAAATAAAAAAAGAAACAAAAAACAAATGGTAAATTTCCAATTGTTAAATGTTTTATTATTACTGAAAAAAGTACATAAGATTTATTTGTAGTTTGAGCGTTCTTCTAGTAAAATGAATGTGGATAAGGTAGAATAAATACCTTGCGGGAAAGAGGTGTAGAATCATGGGTTTTACAGATGAAACCGTACGTTTTGATTTTGATGATAATCGCAAAAAAGAAGTCGGTGAAACATTAGCAATCGTTTATCGGGCTTTGGAAGAAAAGGGCTACAATCCTATTAACCAGATTGTTGGCTATTTACTTTCTGGAGACCCGGCCTACATTCCTCGTTATCGTGACGCACGAAATTTAATCAGACGTCATGAGCGCGACGAAATTATGGAAGTAATCGTGAAAGATTATCTTTCAAATCATGGAGTGAATTTATGAGAGTAATGGGCTTAGACGTTGGCTCAAAAACAGTTGGTATCGCAGTAAGTGATCCATTCGGTTGGACTGCCCAAGGTGTAGAAATTATTCGAATTGATGAGGCAGCTGGTGAATTTGGTTTTGACCGTCTAAAAGAATTGGTCGCTGAATATGAAGTGGATCGATTTGTTGTAGGATTGCCCAAAAACATGAATAACTCAATCGGACCAAGAGCAGAAGCTTCCATGGCTTATGGAGAAAAAATCAAAGAACTATTTTCTTTACCGGTCGAATTTCAAGATGAACGGCTAACAACAGTTCAAGCTGAACGCATGTTAGTGGAACAGGCAAATACGTCACGAGCAAAAAGAAAAAAAGTAATTGATAAATTAGCCGCAGTCATGATTTTACAAAACTATCTTGACGGCTCGGGTAAACAACTATTTTAGAAAACGAAAAGAGGAATTGATATGACAGAACATAATCATTCACACGATCATGACCATGAAGGACATGAGCACATCACATTAGTTGATGATCAAGGAAACGAAACACTTTACGAAATCTTATTGACTGTTGATGGGCAAGAAGAATTCGGTCGTAACTACGTACTATTATACCCAGCTGGGGCTTCTGAAGATGAAGATGTTGAGTTACAAGCTTATGCTTACATCGAAAACGAAGATGGTACAGAAGGCGAATTGCAACAAATTGAAACAGATGCTGAATGGGATATGATTGAAGAAGTTTTCAATACATTCATGGCGGAAGAAGAAGAATAGTCCTTTTAAAGAGCAGAATCCTTATTATATAAGGGTTCTGCTCTTTTTCTTCTTTTTTGAATGCCATTAGATTATCAAGCATTAAGATGTTGAACAAATTTATCAACAGTTTGGACTTTTGTCTCTTTACTTAGATGACCATAAGTATCCATTGTAATTTTGATTGAAGCATGTCTTAGTCAATCTTGTACGTCCTTTAATGATGCACCAGCGTCTAGAAGAAGGCTAGCATGTGTATGTCTGGTTACATGGATACCTAGATGATGTCACCCAAAAGGTCACGACCGAAACCCAAATCGACGAAAATAGACAGGTCATTCTAGATCGAGAAAACAAACCTAGAAACTTCTATACCGATGAAATTATCGGGTACAAATATTCAATGACAATTCTTGAAGGACAATTCCGTAAAAAAGCAACGTAAGTCACCATCAAACACACTAGACCATTCAATTGACAATAACGAGATTATGAAGCGTGAGAGTGTCAAATGTCGGTTTAAGAATTTACGACCAAGCATGGCCTGATACCCGATGTATTACAAAGCAGAAAAAATTGTTTTGTTAGGGAATCAGAAATAAAAAAAGTATGGATAGGAAATGCCAATTTTCCTACCCATTTCCATTAGACTTGTTTGAAAGTAATCAAACATCAATATCGATTCTGCAGAGTCCATATATTTTCTCATACTTTCTCAAGTCACTTCGAAATTCATCAATCAGACCTTCCGCACTTATCATTTTTAACCCTTTAAAAAATTGAATAAGTTCTTTTTCTTTGCCCGTACCATCAAATAAATAATCGAGTAATAGACTGTAAAAATTTACATAGATTTCCGTTTCTCTAGAAAAGACCATATTATTTCGTACATTACTGTATTTTTTTAGATATTTCACTGCGTGTAGATAATCTTTTCTTTCTAGCATTAGAAGAAAGGCATTATTGTAAAGAGCATACAGCGAGGTATGAAATATTTCATAATCTCTGTTTTTTTCAATTTTTTTTTCAATTTCATTCATACGCTGGTTTATGTAACTTGTTTCAAATAAAAATAGCAACGAGGTAAAGGATGTGATTTCAAATCTCCCAAACTCATTTACTCTATCCAAGTATTCTATAATCTGCTTGATATATATTTGATTACTATGGGTAAATTCTCTCTCGTTCCCTGATCTATTATACCAATTGAATGCCTTTGCAACTAAAAAGTTTCGAACATCTACAATATCACCTGTTTTATCAGCAATTATTTTTAGATTATGCAAGATATATTGGGGAGGTTTTTTCCCCTCATGAATACATCTAACTAGCTTTTTTAATTCTTTATTTTTGATTCTGATATTGTCAACTTGCAGATAAAATAGAAATTCATCTAAATTCACATTTATTTTTTCTAAGAGTTCTAAAAGAACAAGTAATGGTACCTGATTTTTGCCGTTTTCATATTTCACCACAGATTCTCTTGTTGTTATTTTATCTGCAAGTTGTTTTTGCGTGATTCCCCTGTCTATACGCATTTTGCGTAACAATTCATGAATTTCCATAGTATGTCTTCTCCAGTTAGTTTAATCATAAGTGAATATTTGTACCTAATAGCAGAGTGAAGCATTCTATCATATATAATCATAACCATAAAGAAATATATTTCAATAGCTATAAAAACTAGGAGGCGATTATTATGATTATTCTTCAATTATTCGATTGGTTGAATAATGGTTGGCAAATTGATGTTAGGTAAAAGGAGTCGCTTACAATTAATGTTTTTCTATTTATTCTACTAAAGAGAAAATATATTTCAATAACTCAGCAATTAGAATCAGAACTACTTTCACTATTATCAAAATAAAGCGATAACGTAAGAGAATTTTATTGGAAATATTGCTCTAATCAAGCTTAACGGAAAGTTTCACTCTATAATCTAGGGCTTCAAGGAAGAATATTATTAATGATATTATATTTGTGATAATATCACTGATAAAATATGGGGATAAACAGATTAAGATAATAATTTTGAATACATATAAAAAATATTATTGTTATTAATTCGAGTTGTATATCCAGTTTTATTTCAATTGATTCTCGAAGAATATGGCTATAAAATTCAAGTTGGTCTATAAAATTATTAGAGGGGTAGACTATTATGAAGAAGAAAAAGGTATTTATTGTTTTGCTAAGTAGCGTGATAATACTGATTGGCGGCTATTTTGGGTGGAAATTTTATCAAAATACGACTAGAACAATCATTCCCGTAGATGATTTAGATAAAGTCAGTATAAAAAAAGAAAATAATCAACTGATTCTTGTAGGGAAAGCAAAATTAGATCAATTCGAAAGAGTATCCAATTATGGGGCTGTTCAAATTAACGACACACTTTATATTTATGTTATGAAAACTAAGTCTTTGATTAAGGAAGATGGGATTAAAGAAAATATTACTAAAATTTCCGTTAGTGATAGCCCCGTTTCTCCTGAAAAAATTTACTTGGTTAGTGGGAAGCATATTGAAGTAAAAGAAAAAGATAAACCAAAAATGAATTATATGGATGTAACAAGATATTCTAAAAAAAGAGAATTAATTGAGTAAGTTTGTGTAACATTATTATGCCTAATATACTATAACTTTTTTGATTACTGGTATCTTTTGAAATTAAGTGTAGAAGTAGCATATTTTTGTTTAGATAGAGAAATTAAAAGAATGTTAGTTTTTCGTATTCATTTATTTGTGGCATTCTTTAATTTTAATAAAATTAGCGTTTAGGAGGAGAATCAATGAAGAAAAGATTGTTTGGTGTTTTGGCGGTAACATTATTTTTTGTTGGCGGTGCTACGACTGTATATGCAGCGCAAGGTAATTGGACTTCTAGTTGGCAATGGGATGCAAATAGTGTTTCTGGGGTCGGAACTGCAAATGCTCAAAATGAGACGGGACATTATAATCTGAGAGTTGTACGAGCTGGTGGGGCTTGGATTGGTGACAAGAGTGTAACCTTATCTCCTAACCAATCTGCTTCTGCTGATTTTTGGGGACAACCTCTTCTTGATCGTCAAGGTCAGGTTTTAATCGCCCCAAGATATTATCATGCTCCTTGGTTTAATGCTTAATTTTTTGTCACATGTAAGGATTTTTGAAAAGAGCCATTCCTATGGCTCTTTTTTAGGAGGTTTTTTATGATAACCATCAGAAATTTAACTAAAAAATACAAAAGCAAAAGTAAGAATAAACTGATTTTTGATCATATGTCGCTCGATATCGATGATCCAAGTAAGATATATAGCTTAGTGGGCGAGAGCGGTAGCGGAAAAACAACTTTGTTTAATATTTTATTCGGTTTGGATAAGGATTATTCTGGCAGCTATCGGCTTTTTGGAAAAGAAGCGTCTAACCTGAACAATGCTGAATGGACGATACTTCGGGAAAAATACATACGGCTGGTCTTCCAAGATTACAAATTGCTCGATAACTTCACAGTATATGAAAATCTAAAGTTAACTGGAAATTATCCAGATGAAAAAATCGACACAATATTAAATGATCTAGATATCTTAGTGGTTAAGCAAAATACTGTCTCAGAGTTAAGTGGGGGACAAAAACAACGAGTGGCTATAGCTCGAGCAATTATAGCAGAACCTAAAATCGTATTATTGGACGAGCCGACTGGAAATTTGGATGGGATGACCTCTGAAAAAATTATGGACTATCTTGATAAATTGAGGAATAAAGGAATCTTGATTTTTATTATTACGCATGACGTAGCGCTATCAAAGCTAGCTGATGTTGTATTTGAACTACAGGATAAGAAAATCACGAAAATAGCAGAGACAAGTTCAAGTGTCAATATTCCCCGGCCTATCGAAATAAACAGATTTAGTGAAAAAAAACCGATAGGGAACTATGTCTTGAACAGCTTAACAAAAACCAAAAAAAAGATTATTTATCTAGCGATTCCAACGATTCTGATTCTGACTTTTTTTATCTTAGGATTTAGTGCGTATCGGGCAAATTCAACGCTCTCTTTCAAAAAATTATTTGATGGGATTGGAGAGCGAATCATACTCTTAGATACACAAAGAGTGAATCAAAAGGAAGTTAAAAGCCTTAATGAACGTGGAATACAAAGTTCATTTGACGGAAATCGAATAGCGTTTTCTGAAGAAGATGTAAAAAAAACAGAAAATATCAAAAATGTTAAGGAGGTTTATCTTTCAGCTGGAGACGTTATATCTAATTACGACAAAGACCATAATACGTTGAATAGTAGTTATCAAAGTACGAGCTTTTCGGATCAACTTAAAAAATACATGAACCTTGGAAATATGATCGATACTCTTTCCTTTAATTTTGTGAAGAGCCATGTACCTAAAGAATTGATAAGTGATTACAATAAAGATAATCTCGAATTACTTAGTGGAGAGTTTCCAACGGATAAAACCAATGAAATAATTGTCCCAGATGTTTATGTTCTTTTAGAAAAAAATAACGATGATTTTGACGGGATTATTGGAAAAAAGATTGTCTTAAGTATAAAGGATAAGGATAATCAAGAGAAGAAGAACGAATATATCGTGTCAGGTGTGTATAATACTAACTATAAGAATGCACTAAATATAACTTATCCAATCTATACTAGTTTTTTTCAAGAAGACTTGCTCTCCAGTTATCTAACTGAGGAGTCATACAATTTTTATAAAAATCAATTGACTGTGAACGAAGCGACCAAGAATTTCAACCGAAATATAATTCAAGATTATGAGTCATATAAAGAAGCTGTCGGAACAGGAAATCCAATGATGATTGTAAAGGTGAATAAGGGGCGTAACCTTTCTGAGGCATCCAAAAAATTAGAAGCGATGTATCCTTACTATCACTTGATATCTCAATATGATTTGAAGAATGGTGAGCTAGGTTCCATCTATTCCTATCTAGTTAGAATACTACTCATAGGTTCTGTGCTTATCGCCCTGATCACGGGGATTCTTATTGCCTTTTTGAATAAGGGGTATATCAACAATCGAAGCAAAGAATTAGCTATTTTGTATAGCTTGGGTTTTAAAAAAACAGAGATATTTTCAATTATCGCCTTGGAAAACACAATATTATTCTCCATATATTCCGTTATCGCCTGTATACTTGTATACATCTCGAACAGAATATATTTTAGCAAAACTGCGATGTTTCAGTTATTCGCGACTATTTTTGAACCATTTAATATAATGGTGATTTTTCTTTTGATTTTGTTAATGTTGGCCGTATCAATCATATGGGGGTTGAACGGGGTGAAACAATCAAACCTTAGGAAATATTTGAATGAGTAGGAATAAATTCTAGATGTTATTCCGTTTCCTTTATTATGCTGTAAACAATGACGGTCATCACATTAATAAGTTTAGGTACAGAAATGTGGAACGAGGAGGTACCGGAACATCTGTACAGAGGAAGTGTATGTCTGATAAAAAAATAGCTGCTTTCCGTTACACAGACAGATGATAGAAGAATCAAGGTCTAGTGGTTTGAGGTCTATAGAAATTCCAATTATCGTGGACTCAAATGATGAGGGCCCCTTTCTGTAGTTTGTTTCAACTATAAATATCACCGAAATAGAGGGGAATGAAGTAAATATCAAAGGCCATGAACTTTCGTTAAATGGTTTATACAGTATTTTTTCTCCGTCAGAAATTCGTTACTAATCAATATGTGAATAATGATTCATTACCTTTCCTATGTGCCCCAATTTTGAATGCCATTCTTTTGATTTTTAGTTTGATTTAGTAATATTTGTAGTTTTTTCTACTTCGTAAATTGTTGGTATTCCATAGAATGATGTTTACTGCTCCGTAGACATCATTCATGGCAGAAGAAGAATAGTCTAAAGTTGTTCCTGTTCTAGGAACAACTTTTTATTTTACAAAAAATCAAAGGAAATTTATTAGCAAACCAATCATTGAACATTTAAGTTCCCTTTAAGCTTCACTTCTTACACTATCTGTAACGAGGTGAGTGAGAAGATGAAAAAAATATGTGGCTTATTTTTAGTGGTGGGTGTCTTGTTCATTGCTACAAATCATTTGGGAATCTTTGAACAAAAGACAACAGCTGAACAAACAGGAAGCACCCAAACAACTGAGATAAAAGCAACCAGCACAACGACAAGTAGTCATGAAACACGACAGCAAATCAAAATTGGTAAAGAAGATAGTACGTTATATGCCGATAAAGAATTAACGATAAAACTTGCAACGATTAATGGTGGGGAACTAACGGAATATCTTTCCGAAACAGACGACAGCTATCAAATAAAAACGAATGCAGGGACAACGGGTTATTTAGCCAAGACAGATGGAACAATGCTTGTGCAGAAAACACAAAATCAACCAGCTAGTTTGTCTGACGCAGTGATTGTACTTGATCCTGGACACGGTGGAGATGATGTCGGCGCATTGAGCAATGACGAACAGACGGAAGAAAAGACACTCACGCTGAGTACAGCTAAAAAACTAAAAGCAGCTTTAGAGGCGGAGGGAGCAACTGTTTATTTGACCCATACGACAGATGAATTTATCCAACTTGGTGACATTTGTACCTTCAGCAAAGAAAAATCAGCTGATGTCTTTATCAGTTTGCACGCTGATTCAACAGAAATTGCGAACGAAGCAACAGGAATCACTACTTATTATTATTATGAGAAAAATGAGGAGCTTGCACAAACAATTGCTGATGGCTTTTCTGAGTTGCCTCTGAATTCTCGCGGAATCATGTATGGCAACTATCAAGTGTTGCGAGAAAATCTTCAACCAGCCATCTTGGTGGAGATGGGGTATATGAATAATGATTCTGACTTGGCTGAATTAGTAACGGATGATTACCAAGAAAAATTTGCAGAAAGTTTGACAAATTCATTACTTGCTTATTTTAGTGAATAACAATTATCAATAAATAAAAATCAAATATAAACTGATTCATCGCGCGTTTGATTTAGACTGTAAACAAAGACTTTAGTTATCTTCGTTTTAAAAAAGATATCTGAAGCCTTTGTTTATTTTTTCATAAAAAAGCAACAGGAGTACACATTTACTATAGGATTAGATTTATTGTGAGAAAAATAAGTATCGTATGTATGATTTTTCAAGTTTTGATATGAGATCTATCGGATGCTGTTTTTTATATCTGTCAAAAGCTGCTTAATCGTTTCTTCAGTTTTTGTATATCCTTAGACAAAAATTGTGCCTTGGATAAATCTACAAGTGTTGTTATTCTTTTTATATGTTTTCTATTTTGAAGTAGCTTTGCTTTTGGTTTTTACAAAATTTGTCATTCACGTAAAAGGTGATACTTCATAATTGTTATACGCTATAATTTTTGTTCATCTTACTTATTAGGAACAATAGGTTTGATAGACAGATGATATCGGTTTTTTTAGAAAAGTTTAGAGAGAGTCCCCTTTCATGATACAATTATCTACTGCCACAATGACTTTAAATAAAAAATGAGGAGAAGAAAAACTATGACTAATCAAAGTTTGCTGAAGTTCGAGGACGCTTGGGAGGTTGTGAAGCAAGAACCAACGGTATGGGAATTTATAGAAATAAAAAATGATTCTTTCTACTACAAAATAAATCAGGAAGAATTGTTTCTAAGTAGTTTTAAAAGTAAAAATCTACCGTCATCTCCTTATACATTAACATTTTTGGGTGAAGTGCTAACAAAGTTGAGTCCTTTAGCTAATATCATGTCACGACGTCCAGGAACAGAAGAAGTTACTTTTTATGTTTTACTTAATACACCACAGTCGGGTTTTTTTGGGAAAAAAGTAGACAAAAAAATGTTAGAGGTTGCTGCTCCACCACTTGTTTGGAGGAGACAACAAATCCAAGAAGGAATAAGGCAAAAAATCAAAGAGTACATAGAAAAGAATGAATCTTTTTTCTTTCTTGATATTGGTTCAGGGGCAGGTTTTGATAGCCTTGAGATTGAGCGCCTAATACATAGAATCAACGACTTAACAAATAATTGCTTTAATAAACCTTATGAAAGTCTAAATATTGACATTGATTCAAAATGGTTGAATAATAATCAACTATTAGCAGAAAAATTATTTGGTTTGAATCATTTTATAACAAGAGAAAATATTTCTATTTTTGATTTTTTGGAAAAATATCCAAGGGCCACGCTCGGACAATATGATCATTTAATTATTTCTTGTAATGGATTTGCTGAATTTTTATCTGACGTAGAACTTCGAAATCTATATGAAAACATATTTCTGTTTACACAAACATTTGATGGGAATGTCGATATTATCTTGCCTTTTGCGAATAAAAATAAAAAACAAGAATCTCTTGGACATAAGATTGGCTTTAAATTCAAAGCAAAAGAAAAGCAGGAGATAATCAATATGATCAAAGAAATTTTTATAAATTACAAAG
The DNA here is from genome assembly GCF_050529065.1 of Enterococcus sp. DIV0174. Lineage (NCBI taxonomy): Bacteria > Bacillati > Bacillota > Bacilli > Lactobacillales > Enterococcaceae > Enterococcus > Enterococcus sp. DIV0174. Next base: position 571,216 of record NZ_CP172881.1, read on the forward strand.
TGACGTATTGCGAGAAATATAGCCACATTGTAATGAATGTGCAAAAAGATAGTGATTAATTGAATACGTCAACAGCATAAAATCCAAATCATAACTTAACAGATATGATCTGGATTTTATGCTTTTCTCAATTGTTGTAGCCAATTTTTTACACTCGATCTCAAGGTGGAAAATATCAGTGAGAAACAAAGGATGAACTTTCACAAATGTTAAATACTAGTTTTCTGAACATTGTTATCTAGCAAGATATGTAGCATTAAGCTCAAATAGCTTATACTTAAAGTAAGCATCAGAAACTCGCTTTAAGAAGAGGTGAAAAATTCAGTAGCTATAATAATTGCAAAAGGAAATATTTTTTGTGAAGGAGTGTTTGGATGAACTTATTACTTAAAGATGTTGACGAGTCTAATTGGCGGGACGTTATTGCGTTGTCTGTTTCAGATAATCAAGTAAATTTTATTGAAACGAATGCCACATCTTTGCTGGAAGCAGCCTATGATGTATCACTGGGGTGGCGACCATTAGCCATGTATGACGGTAAGAAACTTGTTGGTTTTTCGATGATTGGTGCTAAAAAGGAACAGGCTATGTGGTTAGACCGATTGATGATTGAAGCGAACTCGCAGGGAAAAGCATATGGCAGTTTATTTTTGCCTTTACTCATTCATTTGATGAAAGAACAATATGCCGTTGAACGAATTTATTTAAGTGTGCATGACGAAAATGAAAAAATCATACCTTATTATCAACGTTTTGGATTTGTTGATAGTCAAAGGTATGATCCAGAAAATGGTGAACGAATCATGTATTTAGATGTGTAGGTTAAGATCTTCGATTTTTATTTATTTTTTTGTTAGCTTTTTGATAACGAGTACCAATGTTAGAATCACTAACACAATTATCAGAAAGGCAAACAGCATTTCTGATAACACGCCTATCTTGACGATTAAATCACCCATGATTACTTTCCTCCTTTTGATAAGAAACGAATTGATAAATGAGTCTTCGTTTCTGTTCATATTCGAAATGCTAATATTATGTAAAAATCAAAAATTCTTGTTAAGTCAGTAGAAGACTACAAGGAAATTGATTTGTTTTTATCTTATCTTATCTATATTTTAGAAATTCAATCTATTTCGTTCTTTTTATTCTAAAGTTTCAATGTTGTCCCCGCAAAAGGCTGCTTAGTTAAAAGTAGTCATTGCGGGGATCTTTGTTTGTTCAGTATTTTTTCAACAGTTTAAAAGGATAATCAAATGAGTTTTTGTGCTTTTTGCGTATTAGCAAAATGCAGCTTCGCATAATTGGCGAGTAGTGGTAGACCACCCTTTTTTAAGATGGTTGCTGCAACTGTATCTGATTTTGTGCCTGCACCAGATGGTAAAGTTACTCCAAGTTCAGCAGAAGCTTTATCAAGTTCTTCTAAAAAACTTGCACGGCTGATGATAGAAGCTGCAGCAACTGCTAGATGATATTGTTCACCCTTTGTCACAAAATAAAGTTTTTCTTGAATTTTATTTTTTTCTAGTCGTGCATACTTTTTGAAATTTGCTTCAGGGGTAAATTGATCAATTAAAATTGCTTCAGGCTTTGTTGGTGAAATTTTTTGTAAAAGCAAATGAATTGCTTGATTATGCAATGCTACCTTCATCCTAACAGCATTATATTCAGGTTGAATTTCATTGTATTTTTTTGGTGTAAGTACCAATAATTGATAAGGAATCGTTTCCTTTAAAACTTGCGATAGCTGGATAATCTGAGCATCTTTCAGTTCTTTTGAATCTCTAACTCCTAAGTTTTTCAAAGTTTTTAAGTGCTCTCGATCAACGTAAGCGGCGCAGACAGTAACGGGACCGAAGTAGCTTCCATTACCCACTTCATCACTACCTAATACAGACAGTTGACTGAGATTATTTGGAAGAGAGGCGGGGATTTTTGGTTTACTTGCTGTGGTGGTAGCTGCTGCATTTCCCCATCGACGTGCTTCCTGCTCAGCATTGGCACCTTGAAACATGACTTTTCCAGATGTATAGGCAGTGATTGTTGTCCCATTTTTTTTAGCAGAAAAATTTGTATAGGGAATTTTTTTTTGAAGCAGATTTGCTTGGTAAGCAGCTTTCATTTCATTCATTTTTGATTCAGAAACTTTGATTATTACATTACTCATTTTAGGCCTCCATTATTTGCTGTGATCATGAGGTTTTGATTCATTTGACAGGATCAAGGTATCACTGATGAGACATAGCATTTTTTCAAAGTTTATCATATAATAGTAAAGTATGTTTAAGAAAAATGTGCGAAGTACACACGTATAAAAACTTCGTGGTACACTATATAGGAATTTTATTATGGGAAGGAAATGGTTCGTATGGCGCATGAAAAAACACGCTATAAAGCAGTGATTGCTAATCAGACGTATACGATTATTGGTCGCGAAACGAAGCATCATATGGATATCGTTACAAAATTAGTGAATGACCAATTGATGGAGCTAAAACAATTATCGCCACAAATGGATAATGAACAAGCCGCAATTTTAATGGCGGTCAACGCGCTTTCGGATCAGTTGAAAAAACAAGAGCAACTCTTGGAATTAAATGAAGAAGTCGCGCAATTAAAGAAAAAAATGATTAAGTTTACTGAACTAGAAAATCGTGTGAAACGGATGGAAGCCATCGAGAACGAAGCACGTGAAGTTTTGAAAGAAAATGGTCAACCTGATCGTGAAATCAAAAATCATGTTGAAGCACAACAGATTTTGAATGAGAAGCGTAAAGGCCAAATCAAGCAGAAATCTGCTACTTAATCAAACAAAGTTTTTTGACTAAAGCTAGAAGAGAAAGGAACATGGCATGCTAAGTCTATTGATTATTATTTTTTTACTGATTGCCTTTTTTTCTGGTGCGAAAAGAGGATTTGCTTTACAAGTTGTCTATACTGTTGGCTATTTGGTATCTTTTCTTGTCGCACAACATTTTTATAAGCAGTTAGCGAATCATTTGGAACTATACATTCCTTATCCGGCCGTAACGCCAACATCGGATTTGGTCTTTTTCGATCAAACGATTTCTTTTAGTTTAGATCAAGCATTTTATGCAGGTATCGCATTTCTTCTTATTTTAATGGCTGGTTGGTTGATTACTCGATTTGTTGGTATCTTTGTACACAGCTTAACGTACTTGCCTGTGCTGAAACAAGTTGATTGGCTAGCTGGTGGTCTTTTGTCAGTTGTCGTAACTTTTGTCATGATTTTCTTGCTGTTGAGTTTACTTTCATTTGTCCCTTCAGATTTTATCCAAAACCAATTTAGAAGTAGCGGACTTGCTCGATATATTGTTGAAAACACACCAATATTAACGAATAAAATTTATGATTTGTGGATTACGAGGGTGATTGGATAAGGTTGTGGCGCAAAGCGTTAACTCCGACAAGATAGCGAGTGGTCACTTCAAATAGTTCTTCATATTTTGAAGTGACTGCAAGCTATATCGAGGAGTTGCTTTGGGAACACCGTGGATAAGGTTGTGGCGCAAAGCACTTAGCTTCAAGCAATAAGAATGCTTTTCTAAAAATAGTTTTCCATATTTTAAGAAAAGGGGATTTATTGCCGAAGGAGCTGCTTTGAGAACACCGTGTATGAGGTTGTAAAAGAAGTGCCCAGCTCCAATAAATAAGAATAAATTACCAGAGATTGCTTCTCAAATTTTTGAGTAATTTGGGCTTATTTTGCAGGAGTTACTTCTTGAACACCGTAAATAAGGTTGTAGCGCAAGGCGTTCAGCTTACATCAATAAAAATTTCCCTAAAACAGCATGCATAGTTTTGAACAATTCTGAGTTATTTCGAGAAAAAGATTGTGGTACAAGAACCATTCTTAAAGTGATAAGAAAATTACGAGTTTTTAATGTAGTTAGTAGTATGTGAGTTGAAAAATGTAAAAAGTCTGGGGTTTTTGTTTGATCCCAGACTCCTTTTTATAGTTAAAGTGAAGTAGGTGAAAAAATGAATAAACGAATTTTAGAAACATTAGAATTTGAAAAAGTAAAACAGATGATCCAACAATTTGTCGTGACGGCCCAAGGAAAAGAAGAACTTGCTCGACTAGTTCCAGACAATCAATTGCAAAAGATTACCAATGCTCTTCAGGAAACAGAAGACGGGTTAAAAGTACAACGATTACGCGGAGGGATTCCAATCCCTAAACTAGAAAATATTCGTCCGCATATGAAACGGATTGAAATTGGCGCTGACTTAAATGGCGTGGAACTGGCGCAAGTTTCTCGAGTGTTATCTACAACAAGTGAATTAGCTCGTTTTATCGACGATTTAAAAGACAGTGAGATAGAGTTTAATCGTTTATACATGTGGGCGGAGCAATTAGTTACAATCCCTGTTTTGAGTCGTCGACTAAAAGAGGCAATTGATGAAGATGGGCGAGTAACAGATGATGCTTCGCCAGAATTAAAAATTATTCGTCAAAATATTCGTCGCAGTGAACAAACGGTTCGTGAACAATTGGATAGCATCGTACGTGGGAAAAATGCGAAATATCTAAGCGATGCAATTATTACTATGCGTAATGATCGTTATGTTATTCCTGTTAAGCAAGAGTACCGCGGTGTTTTTGGCGGTGTTGTACATGACCAAAGTGCTTCGGGGCAAACGTTATTTGTTGAACCAAAACAAATTGTGGATTTGAATAATCGTTTACGTCAATATCAGATTGCAGAACGAAATGAAGTGCAACGAATCTTAAGTGAATTATCTGCAGAATTAGTCCCACATCGACAAGAAATCATTCATAATGCGTATGTTATCGGACAGATGGACTTGATGAATGCAAAGGCTCGATTTGGGAAAGAAATCAAAGCAATCGTGCCAACGATCAGCGAAGAAAACTATGTTGTCTTGAAGCAAGCACGTCATCCTTTAATCGATCAAGAAAAAGTGGTGCCAAATGACATTTCCATTGGTGAAGGGTATCAGGCAATTGTTATCACTGGACCAAATACTGGTGGGAAAACAATCACGTTGAAAACACTTGGATTACTTCAATTAATGGGACAGGCAGGTCTTCCAATTCCAGTTGATGAGGAAAGCCAAATCGGTATTTTTGAAGAAGTTTTTGCGGATATTGGAGACGAACAATCAATTGAACAAAGTCTTTCTACTTTTTCTTCTCATATGACAAACACGGTAGAAATCTTGTCAAAAGTAAATGAAAAAAGTTTAGTGCTTTTTGATGAGTTAGGTGCTGGAACAGATCCACAAGAAGGTGCGGCCCTTGCGATCGCCATCTTGGATGACTTGGGTAAAAAATCGGCTTATGTTATGGCAACGACTCATTATCCTGAATTAAAAATTTATGGGTATAATCGAGCGAACACCATTAATGCTAGTATGGAATTCAACGTTGATACCTTGAGTCCAACCTATCATTTATTGATTGGTGTTCCAGGACGAAGTAACGCTTTTGAAATTTCCAGCCGGTTGGGGTTAGCACAAGAAGTAATTGATGAAGCAAAACAACTAATCGACGACGAAAGCCAAGATTTAAACGAAATGATTTCTGATTTAGAAACGCGTCGAAAAATGGCTGAAACAGAATATTTAGAGATGCGTCATTATGTTGAAGAAGCGGAAGCACTTCAAGCAAACTTGAAAGAAGCATATAGTTATTTCTTTGAAGAACGCGAAAAGGAATTAGAAAAAGCAAAGAAAAAAGCGAACGAAGTGGTTTCAGAAGCAGAGGAAAAGGCAGAAAAAATTATTGCTGACATTCGCAAAATGCAGCAACAAATCGGTCAAACGAACGTGAAAGAGCACCAGCTGATTGATGCCAAATCACAATTAGCTGACTTACATCAAGAAGAGACTCTTAGAAAAAATAAAGTGTTACAAAAAGCAAAACAACAAAAAATCTTAAAAGTAGGAGATGAAGTTTTAGTCACTACTTATGGTCAAAGAGGAACTTTGTTGAAGAAAAATGGGAATCAATGGCAAGTTCAAATTGGTATTTTGAAAATGAATGTGTCAGAAGATGACTTAACACCAGTAGCACCTGAAAAAGAACCAAAACAACGAGTGGTTCATGCTGTTCGTTCTGAATCAAGTAGCCATGTGGCGAATCAATTAGATTTGCGTGGGAAACGTTATGAAGAGGCACTAAATGAAGTAGATCAATACTTAGATTCGGCGATTTTAGCCGGCTACCCACAAGTGACGATTGTTCATGGAAAAGGAACTGGCGCGTTACGTCAGGGAATCACTGAGTATTTGAAAAAACATCGTAGCGTGAAAAGTTTTGAATTTGCACCTGCAAATCAAGGTGGAAATGGTGCAACGATTGTGAAATTTAAGTAAGACTTACTAATGGTAAGCAAATTGTTCGATGGATTGAGTTGAAGGTGTTATACTAGCCAGAGATTAATAAAAACGGAGGTCTTTTTTATGTCACGTGAAATTACAGATCAAACATTTAGCCAAGAAACAGATAAAGGATTAGTTTTAATCGATTTTTGGGCAACATGGTGTGGCCCTTGTCGAATGCAAGCACCAATTTTGGAACAATTACAAGAAGAATATGATGAAGACGAATTTCGTATTGTAAAAATGGATGTAGATGAAAATCCTGAAACACCACAACAATTCGGAATCATGAGCATTCCAACTTTACTTTTGAAAAAAGATGGTCAAGTAGTCGAAAAAGCTGTTGGTGTTCATTCAAAAGAACAATTGCGTCAAATGGTTGACCAATACCTATAAGAAATAAAAATCAAAGAGCGCAATTGCGAGAGGTCGGCAACTAGTCGACCTCTTCTTTTTGACGTTAATTAATAGAAGGGGAACTTTTGTTCTTGACAACCATGTTATAATAAATAAAAGAATAACGAAGAGGGGAGCACCCGATGAACGAAAGAATTAAGAACAAATTAGCTTTGCTTCCTGATCAACCGGGCTGTTACTTAATGAAAGATAAGAACGGGACGATCATTTATGTTGGTAAAGCAAAAATTTTGAAAAATCGAGTTCGTTCATATTTTACTGGTAGTCATAATACAAAAACAGAACGATTAGTCAGTGAAATTGAAGACTTTGAATATATCGTTACAGAATCAAATATTGAAGCATTACTTTTAGAAATTAATTTGATCAAGAAAAATGATCCTAAATATAATATTATGCTAAAGGATGACAAAACGTATCCTTTTATCAAAATCACAAATGAAAAGTATCCACGTTTGGTCATTACCCGAAAAGTTCTCAAAGATAAAGCAACGTATTTTGGTCCCTATCCAGATGTTGGTGCGGCTAATGAAACAAAAAAAATTTTAGATCGATTGTTTCCACTACGTAAATGTAAACCAAGTCAGACAAAGGAACCTTGCTTGTATTATCATCTAGGACAATGTTTATGTCCTTATTTCTTCCATGTTGATCCAGCTGTTTACACAGAAATTGTGGACGAAGTTAAACGATTTTTAGGTGGCGACTATGTAGCGATTGAGACAGAGATTCAACAAAAAATGGAAGTAGCAGCTGAAAATATGGAATTTGAAAAAGCTGCGGAGTATCGTGATCAAATTCGGGCAATTGATACCGTGATGACCCGCCAAAAAATGACAAATACCGACTTGAAGAATCGTGATGTTTTTGGTTATGCTGTTGATAAAGGCTGGATGTGTGTCCAAGTGTTTTTTGTTCGTCAAGGAAAGTTGATTGAACGTGATGTTTCCATGTTCCCTTTTTATAATGAACCTGAAGAAGATTTCTTAACTTATATCGGGCAATTTTATCAAGAAAATGAACACTTCATTCCACAAGAAGTGCTCATTCCAGATACGATTGATAAGCCAAGTGTGGAAGCCCTACTTTCAACTAAAGTTTTGCAACCGCAAAGAGGAGAAAAGAAAAAATTGGTTGAATTAGCCAATAAGAATGCTCGAGTGGCATTAAATGAGCGTTTTGATCTCATTGTTCGAAAACAAGAACGAACAATTGGTGCCGTAGAAAAATTAGGAAATGCAATGAACATTCCAACACCGATTCGTATCGAAGCGTTTGATAACTCAAATATTATGGGAACATCACCCGTTTCGGCAATGGTTGTATTTATTGATGGAAAACCTGCCAAAAAGGAGTATCGAAAATATAAAATCAAAACAGTTCAAGGTCCAGATGATTATGCGTCGATGAAAGAAGTGATCTATCGCCGTTATTCTCGCGTGTTAAAAGAAGGCTTACCACTCCCCGATTTAATTTTGATTGATGGTGGTAAAGGGCAAGTTGATGTTGCCAGAGAAGTGCTAGCAAATCAGTTGGGTGTCGATATCCCGATTGCTGGGCTGGCAAAAAATGATAAACATAAAACAAGTGAGCTTTTATTTGGTCCTGAACTTTCGGTGATTCCTTTAGAACGTAATTCTCAAGAATTCTTTTTACTTCAACGGATTCAAGACGAAGTGCATCGGTTTGCGATTACGTTTCATCGTCAATTACGTAGCAAAAACAGCTTTGCTTCTCGTTTGGATGGAATTGATGGGCTTGGACCTAAGCGAAAGAAGGCCTTGCTTAAGGAGTTCAAGTCTTTAAAAAATATCACTGCAGCATCAATTGAAGACTTGCAAGCAATTGGTCTACCAAAGAATGTTGCACAAAATGTACACGATAAGCTAAGTCAAAACTAAGTTAGGGACACTTTACAAACCTTGTAAAGTGTCCTATTATTTTTTATATAAAGAAAAAATGGATTGAAACAAGTTTTTTTTGACCAATATCTTTAAGTCAAGAAAGCTTGTCTCTTTTTGTATCTGTTTCAACTATTTTTATGAATGAAATGAAGAGCAACAGTTTAGGGAAGAAAAGGAGTGAAGTGATGTTAGAGGTTACAGATTTAGTTAAGACATTTGGCGACTATACTGCAGTTGACCATGTATCTTTTCGAATACCAGATGGAAAAATCATGGGGTTGATTGGACAAAATGGTGCAGGAAAAACAACTACGTTTCGTTTGATTTTGGATTTCTTGACTCAAGATCAAGGAGAAATTTTGTGGAATGGTAAACCATTAGGGGAAAAAGAATATGATATTATTGGGTATTTGCCTGAAGAACGTGGGCTTTATCCAAAAGTTACGATTCAAGATCAATTGATTTATTTTGCAGAGTTACGTGGGAAAACACGAAAAGAGATTGAGCCCAAGATTGATTTTTGGATGGAAAAGTTTCAAGTTAAAGGAAAGAAAACAGATAAGGTAAAGTCTTTGTCTAAAGGGAACCAGCAAAAGGTTCAATTGATTGCTACATTGATTCATGAACCAAAACTGATTATTTTAGATGAACCATTTAGCGGACTGGATCCAGTGAATGCAGAACTACTGAAAGATGGTATTCTTGAGCTGAAAGCAAAAGGATCATGTGTTATCTTTTCCAGTCATAATATGGATAACGTGGAGAAAATCTGCGATCATTTGATTATGTTGCGAAATGGGAAAATGGTACTTGATGGTAAGGTTCATGAAATTCGTGAGTCTTTTGGTCGAACAAAAATATTTTTAGAATCAGATTTAACACAAGCTGAAGTTGCTGAAGTTGAAGGTGTTGAAAAAGTCGTTTCGCGTGAAGATGATTCACTTGAAATTACGTTGTCAGACCCCGAGGCAGGTAAAGAAATCTTTACTCGTGCAACACAATTTGGCTATATCCCAATGTTTAATCAACAGCCGCCAACTCTTGAAGAAATTTTCAAACTGAAGGCAGGTGAGTTCGATGCGTAAATTTTGGATTATTACAAAAGATGTTTATTTAAAAAATGTAAAATCAATTTCCTTTCTAGTGATGATTCTGGTTCCATTTATTATGATGGGAATCATGTATGTGGCGGGGAACTTTGCACAGAATAATAGTGAAGTAAATAAAATCGGTATTTTATCAGAGAATCCTCAACTGAGTGAACAGATGAGCCAACTAAAATCAGATGAATTTAGTTTTGAAAAAGTAGATTCTGAAAAATCAGCACAAAAGCAACTTGAAGATGAAAAAATTGATGCCTATCTAGTCGTTACAATGGCTAATAATGAAGTCAAAGGAACTTTATACAGTGAAAATTCACTGGGACAAAGTACTCAATTGTTGATTCAACAACAATTGACAGGTATTCAATCAACTGTTCGTGCTAGTCAACTTGGGCTTTCTGCACAAGAAGTGGCAAGTTTAAGTGAGATGGCTGGGTTGGATAGACAAAAAGTTAGCTTTGATGACCAAGGGAAGATGACTATTGGGGAAGATAATTCCCTTGTGCAATATGTGGTAAGTTATGTGGTCACTATTACGCTATTTATTATCATTTTGACGTATGCACAAATCATTGCTCAAGAAATTGCGTCGGAAAAAGGGACAAGAATCATGGAAGTTATTTTGTCTAGTACGACAGCACAAAAACATTTTTATGGGAAATTAACCGGTGTTTTGTTGGTCGCTTTGACACAGATGGGCTTATATGGCGTTATCTTTGGAGTAGGATATCAACAATTTAAGAATATGGACATGGTCAAAGAAATTTTGGCAGGTATTTCTTTGACGAATATCTTCGGTCCATTCTTGTGGTTCTCATTAGCGTTCATGATTTTAGGGATTCTGATTTTCTCTGTGTTGGCAGCTTTATGTGGCTCATTGGTCAATAAAGCAGAGGATACCGCAAAAGCTATTCTACCTGTAACTTATCTTTCATTAGGTGGTTATCTTTTGGGATTGATTCTTGGCGCATCAGATCCTAATAATATTGTGATTCGGATTACTTCTTATATCCCGTTCCTTTCTTCTTATGTTATGCCAATTCGTTTGGCGAATGATACAGTGGGATTGGGTGGTGCATGGATTTCGTTGATTCTCTTACTCTTGATTACTTTCTTCTTAACAGTCGTTTCAGCAAACATGTATAAATCGAATGTTCTTGTTTATAGTGAAGGTGGCATTTGGAGTTCATTGAAACAATCAATTTCGATTATGAGAAATGAACGGAAAAAAGGGTAAACTGCGTTTGTGAGAAAAAGCAGTTCATCTCTTTCTAACTGAATTTAAGTCAAAGACTCAGACAAAACTGTCTGAGTCTTTTTTTGGATAGACCAATTATTTGTTTTTATCTATTTTTATTGTTTTAAACTTGTTTAAAAAGTTTATTGGTAATAGAATATGAACTATACCGATTAAGGAGGGTCATTGATGGATCCGTATTTAGAATTATTGTCAGAAAAATTTCCAACGACCGAAGCAGTTTTAACTGAAATCATTAATTTAGAAGCGATTTTACAATTGCCTAAAGGAACGGAATTATTTTTAAGCGATATTCATGGTGAATTTCCGGCTTTCGATCATATTTTGCGAATTGGTTCAGGAAACTTGAAGGAAAAAGTTCGCGAATTATTTGAAAATCAATTATCGGAAGAGGAAAGAAATCAGTTAACTTTGTTTGTTGCTTACCCAGAATATGTGCAACGAACAGCTTGGTACGCTCAACAAGAAAAGGAACAACTAGTCGTACAGTTGATTGATCTCTTGGGATTTACCTCAGTTAAATATACTCGGTCTAAAGTTAGAAAAAGTTTACCTAAAGAATACAGCTATATTATCGAAGAACTTTTGTACTTAGATAATCGGTTACAAGGAAAGAAAGCTTACGCACAAAAAGTGATTGAACAACTTGTACGGTTAGGAGAAGTCGATCGTTTTTTAGAAAAACTTGCGTTAACGATTCAAACGTTAGTGATCGATCATTTACACATTGTTGGTGATATTTTTGATCGCGGAACACAAGCGGCGAAAGTGATGGATCGATTGATGACACAATCATCAATTGATATTCAGTGGGGAAATCATGATATTTTATGGTTAGGTGCATTTTATGGTTCAAAAGCTTGCTTGTTGACTTTACTGCGTATTGCAACACGCTATAATTATTTGTTTGAGTTAGAAAAAGAATACGCGATTAATTTACGACCATTATTTTCGTTTGCCCATCAAACGTATAAAAAAAATGCTGTGTTTACACCAAAAAATAGCGAAACTATGACCGATTCTGAACAAAGTGAATTGGAACAAGTTCATCAAGCATTAGCGATTATGCAATTTAAAGTTGAAGAGCAGTTGCTCATGCGAAGACCAGAATTTGAAATGGACGAGCGCCAACTTCTACACAAAATTGATTATGAAAAAGAAATAATTACTTTAGAAGGAGCAAGCTATTCGATTAAAGGTGCCTGCTTTCAAACAATTTCCCCTGAAACACCTGAACAATTGACAAAAGAAGAGGAGCAAATAATTGATAGTTTGATGTATTCCTTTCAGCACTCGCTACGAATGAAGAACCACATGGAATTTTTATTGGAAAAAGGAGCGATGTATCTCGTTTACAATGACCATTTGTTATTCCATGGGTGTATTCCAGTGGATGAAAAGGGAAACTTTTTAGCGTTAGAGCAAGAGCAAGTTGTTGGAGGAGTTGAGCTGTTAACATTTTTTGAAGAAAAAATTCGTGAAAGTGCAAAGACACCAGATTCTGGTGAAGATTTAGCAACGGATTATATTTGGTATGCTTGGAGTGGGCGGGTTTCACCTTTATTTGGAAAAAGTAAAATGGCAACCTTTGAACGCTATTTTTTAGAAGAAACACAGACCCATGTGGAAAAAAGTAACGCCTACTATCGTTTGAGAAATGAGTTATGGTTTAGCCAAAAGGTCTTGTCCTCATTTGGTATAAAATCGACTGGTTCAGTGATTATCAATGGTCATACTCCTGTGAAAGTTTGTAAAGGTGAGTCACCAGTCAAAGCGGAGGGAACTGTTTTTGTGATTGATGGAGGACTGTCTAAAGCGTATCAGAAAACAACGGGGATTGCTGGCTATTCACTACTTTTGAATTCTTATGGTTTCCAGTTAGTCACTCATTATCCCTTTGTATCAATCGAACAGCAATTAGCGCAGACAGATGAGGGAACCTATGTTAAAAAGGTGATTGATCAACAGTTGCCACGTCGTTTAAATCGAACTACGACTAAGGGAAGAGTCCTTCAACGAGAGATTAATCATCTACATCAATTACTAGAGATTTATCCAACCAGATAATTGAATTAATTAGAAAAAGGAGATGTGACAAAAGTCTTGTCATATCTCCTTTTTTCTAACAAACGGTGTTCCCAAAGCAGCTCCTTCGGCAATAAGTCCTCTTTTCTTAAAATATGGAAAACTATTTTTAGAAAAGCATTCTTATTGCTTGAAGCTAAACGCATTGCGCCACAACCTTATTCACGGTGTTCAAGAAGTAACTCCTGCAAAATAAGCCCAAATTACTCAAAAATTTGAGAAGCAATTTCTGGTAATTTATTCTTATTTATTGGAGCTGGGCACTTCTTTTACAACCTCATACACGGTGTTCCCCAAGCAACTCCTCGAAATAATTCGTAACTGCCTAAAAATAAGGCATGCTATTTTTGTCAGTTGCTCATTATTTTTTCGGAGCTAAACGCTTTGCGCTACAACCTCTTTTTTATAGTTCATTGACAAAGTAATCGAAGAGACTTTGATCCAGTGGATTGACTTGGTGTGTCAACTCAGGGTGCCATTGAACACCAAAAATTTTTTCTTCGGGATTTTTACTTTCGACTGCCTCAATGATTCCGTCATTTGCAATGGCGATTGCTTTCAATGAAGGAGCCAAATCTTTGATTGCTTGATGATGGTAGGAATTAACAAAATAAGATTCTGGTAACAAAGAACCAAGTAGACTATTAGCAGAAACCTTTACTTCATGAGTAGCAAAAGTTGGCACAGTTGGTTGTTGTTCGTGTTTAACTGCCCAATTGGGATAGAGGGAAAGATCCTGATACAAGGTTCCACCTAGTACGACATTCACTAATTGTGTACCACGGCAAACAGAAAAAATGGGTTTCTTTTGTTTGATTGCTTCTTTGATCAATGCTTGTTCAAAAAGATCTCGGTTCAAGTTAGTTTCTTGTAGCTTTGGATGTGGATCTTGCTGATATAATTGAGGGCTGATATCTTGTCCCCCAGCTAATAATAATTTATCGACACGGCTGATAAAGGCAGCTGCGTAGCTTGGTTCAAGTATGGGAAAGACGAGTGGTAAACCACCTGCTTGTTTCACTGCTTGAACAAATCCTTGTGGGGTATAAGTAACTTCATTTCCTTGAAAAGTATCTGTTGCTTTATTTAAATGATTACCGGCAATTCCAATAATAGGTTGCATAGTTGTTCCTCCAGACTGTAACTAAACTGATTGTAACAACTTTTGAAAAAAAGTGGAAATACTTTGAATTTTTTGTGGTACTGAAACCCTGATGCCATTAGGGTTGGCTGGACTTTTTTCGTAAGGCGCCATTAAAAAGCGTCCGAAAATGGTTGAACATTTATCTCATTTTGCTATAATGAAAGACAAATTCAAATAAAAAAGGTTGGGCGCAAGCTTTCAAGGATCAAGTTCTTCAAGGGGTGAGAAGAACAGTTGTTGAAAGTAGCTCGATTACCAGACAGATATCGTTAGAGGTAGCTGCTTTCAATGAACTTGAAAGGCAGTTACCTCTTTTTTTTTATCGAAAGGATGTGAACGATTTGTTAGAAATTTTGGAACAGATTCGTAAAGCGGAAGAAAAAAATGAACAACAGATGCAAGTTTTGCGTACTGAGATGCAACAGTTAACAAAGAAAAAAGAAGATGAGATTCACGTGATTGAGGAAAGAAAAAGACAAGAATTGACTCAACTTCTTTCAGAGAAAAAACAAATCAAAGAAGCAACACTTCAGACCAAACAAAAACAGTTAGATGAGGAAATCCAACAGGTTCAACAAACACTAGCTGAACAATATGCCGAACATCAAGAACATGCAATAGATCTAATTATTGAAAGGGTGAAAGAATATGTCCGTCACTAAGATGGAAAAAGTCACACTCATTTCAGATCAGAAGAACCAAGAAGCTGTTTTACAAGCTATCCAAGGAATTCAACAAGTTGAATTCCGCAATTTATTTCAAGAAACGACTAATAATCATTGGGTCGATACCTACTTTCCACAGACCAAAACTTTTACTGAGAATACGAGTCAACATGAATTAGAACAACGGTTACAATCAATTCGTGAAGCGGTTCAATTTATTGAGCATCATGGTCATTCTCAACAAAAGCTGGTTCATTTAAAACGAACGGAACTTTCTTTGCATGAATTAGAAGCTGCTTATTCAGAAGCTGATTTTTTGAAAAAATTACAAGAAATCTTGGAATTAAAAAAACAGTGGCAGAAGCTAAGTGAACGACGTAAAGAACTAACGGAAGAAGAGGAATATCTTTCAAATTGGCAATACTTGGATGTGATTCCTGCAACTTTTCATAGTCAAAAGACAGTTCTAGTTTTGGGAAGTATGGGAACAACTAGTTTGGAGCCTTTTCAAACAGCTGTAGCACAATTACCTGTTTATTTGGAAGAGATTTATTCTACACCAAAATCTGTTTACTTGGCGTATATTACTTTGCAAGACGCAGCAGAACAGGTAGCAGAACTTGCAGGTCGGCATGGCTTAACGGTGTGTAATTATCCCTATGATGAAGTGCCAAGCAAAGCTTTAACCAAAATCAAACAGCAATTGCTAGAAGTGCAAACTAACCAAAAGGAACTAGCTGCCAAGATTGGTTTGTATCGTGAAAAGATTCGTGAATTTGAATGGGTGGAAGAAGTGACCTTAGCGCTGATTGAACGTGAAAGAGTCAAGCAACAATTTGTGCGTTCAAAGCAACTGATTGTTTTACAAGGCTGGATTGGAATAGATACAAAGGAAGATTTGATGACAGCTTTAGCAGAAAAACTTCCAGCTTCGGCTGTTCATGTTCAATTTGAGTCACCAACAGTCGAAGAAATTCAAATGGAAGTACCAACAAAATTAACCAATCATCCACTAGTCGAGCCATTTGAATTACTAACAGAGATGTATAGTTTACCAAAATACGAAGAAGTTGATCCAACGCCATGGTTCATGCCGTTTTATCTTGTCTTTTTCGGTATGATGGTTGCAGATGTTGGGTATGGGTTATTGTTATTGATTGGTTCGATCTTATTACAAAAATGGGTCACTTTACCACGTGGACTTACAAGATTTGTTAAGTTTTTTGAGATTTTATCTATCCCAACGATTATCTGGGGCTTGATTTACAGTTCATTTTTCGGCATGGCGTTACCAAAAACAATCTTTGGTCTACCACTACCATTTCCTATTTTATCAACAACAGAAGATGTTAATACGATTTTGATTTTATCAGTTATTTTTGGTTTGATTCAAATCTTAGTTGGTCTATTTGTTTCAGCAAAAGAAAACTTGAAGAGAAAAGCGTACTTAAATGCGATTAGCGAAGGATTTGCATGGCAAGGTATCTTAATCGGAATTGTCTTAGCTGTAGTCGGAGCAGTTGTGTTAAAACAAAAACAATTTTTGTATCTTGGAGGCAGTATTGCGATTTTATCGGCGCTTTGTATTGTGATTATTCCAATCATTCAGTCTACTTCGAAAGCGAAAGGGGCTGCCAAGGGCGTATACAATCTATACGGATTAACGAGTTATATCGGTGACCTAGTTAGTTATACTCGTTTGATGGCACTTGGGATTTCTGGTGGAAGTATCGCCGCCGCGTTTAATATGTTGGTAGCATTTATGCCACCAGTAGCGCGATTTAGTGCAGGTTTGTTTTTGATTGTTCTCTTACATGCATTAAATCTATTCTTAACATTATTGAGTGCATATGTTCATGGTGCTCGGTTACAATATGTCGAATTTTTTGGCAAGTTTTATACAGGTGGTGGGCGAGCATTTCAACCACTTAAAACCGCAGAAAAATATGTCAACATCAATCATCGAAAACAAAAAAAGTGAATAATGGAGGAGTTTTAACAAATGATGGATTACTTAATTACAAATAACGGTGGAATTGTTTTTGCAGTATTAGCGATGGGCGTGGCTACGATTTTTTCAGGAATTGGTTCAGCTAAAGGTGTGGGAATGACTGGTGAAGCAGCAGCAGCACTGACAACTAGCCAACCAGAAAAATTTGGTCAGGCACTGATTTTACAATTGTTACCAGGAACGCAAGGACTCTACGGCTTCGTAATTGCTTTCTTGATTTTCATCAACTTGAGTGGCGACCTATCTGTTGTTCAAGGAATGAGCTATCTAGGTGCATCTTTACCAATTGCATTTACAGGATTATTTTCTGGTATTGCACAAGGTAAAGTGGCGGCAGCAGGTATTCAAATTTTAGCGAAAAAACCGGAACATGCAACGAAAGGAATTATTTTTGCTGCGATGGTTGAAACCTATGCGATTTTAGGCTTCGTGATTTCTTTCTTATTAGTTTTAAACGCGTAAACGTAAAGGAGGAGAATCAATGGATGCCATTGAACAAATCATTAAGCAAATAAATGAAGACGCAGCAAATGAACGTGCTGCTTTTGAGACAGCTGAACGTAAAAAGATTGAGCAAGTGTTCAAACAAAAATCAGAACAAGTAACGACTACTTTTCAGCAACAAGAGCGTAAGCAACTCGAGTCATTAGAGCGACACTATCGTCAATTAGAAAATCGTCAGCAAGTCGAAGCTCGACAAGATATGCTAAATCAAAAACAAGCTTTTTTAGATAAGTTATTTGATGAAGCAATTGAGAAAATGGAAGCGTGGAAACCACAAGATGTTCTCGCATTTGTACAGACAGCTTTAAGTCCATTGGCATTAAAAGGAGAAGTAATCTTTCGCGTAGGTGAAAAATCGGCAGATATTTTTACGGAAGAGCAAATAAAAGATTTCTCTCAAAAACTGTCCTTTACATTAGTTAAAGATCCAAAGGTAATCCCAAATGAAGCTGGTTTTGTCTTGGACAGTAAAGGAATTCAATACAATTTTTTGTTTAGTCGGTTAGTGACGGAGTTAAGAGGCTCGATGGGGTATGAGCTAGCACAACAATTGTTTACTTAAGGAGGGGAACGATGAACTATCACGAATTAAATCCTTTGATTCGCGGGAGAGAGCTTGAATTATTGACGAATGAAGATTTTGAGCGTTTGATTCAAGCCCCTTCAATCGACGCATTTGGCGAACAATTGAAAACGACGATTTATCAACCTTATGTTTATGAGGGATTTGAATACGAATTGGAACAAAACTTAGCAAAGGAACAAAGTGAATTGTTTGCATGGCTAAAGGAACGAGTTCCTGAACCAGAGATTCTTTGGATTTATACGATGCGCTTTACTTTCCATAACTTGAAAGTTTTAACCAAGGCAGAGCTAACAGGCAAAAATCTGGATCAGTTATTTATTGATGACGGCTTCTATTCATTAGATATGATGAAAGAAGCGATTCGAACACAAGATTCTGTTGAACTACCGGAGACATTACTTGCCAGTATCCGTGAAGTGTTTGATTATTTTGAAGGGGCAACTATTTTACAGGGAATTGATGTGATTTATGATCGTCATTTTCTAAAAGAACAGCGCCGACTTGGCGAGAAACTCGGGTACAAGGAACTGTTAACGGAAATCATTGCATTGATTGATCTCACAAATATTATAACGATGGCACGTGGACTGAGTCAAAATCGAACGAAAGGATTTATGACAACTGTTCTTTCAAGTGCGGGTGGCATAGAAAAGGAAATCTTTTTGTCTTTTGTTGGTCAAGAATTAGAAGCATATACTCGCTTTTTATTAACAACTGATTATGCAGAAATTATTCGCCCTGCACTAAAAGAAACAGAAATTGATCTAATTACTTTGGAACGTTTGAAGGATGATTACCTTTCCTCCCTTTATCAAGAGGCGCAAACACAGGCTTTTGGTCCATTACCATTACTTGCTTTTTTAAATGCAAAAGAAGTAGAAGGAAAAAATTTGCGTTTGTTAGCAGTTGGTAAACGTAGCCAATTTAGTACAGAACAAATCAGAGAGCGGGTGAGGACAGTCTATGGGACATAAAATTGGTGTAATTGGTGACAAGGCATCTGTCTTACCTTTTCAGTTAGTTGGTTTTGATGTTCACTTTGAAACAAATCCACAGAATGTACGACGACTCGTGGAGCAAATGGCAAAAGATGGCTATGGTGTAATCTATGTCACAGAACAATGTGCGACTTCCATCCCAGAAGTAATTGCTCGCTACCAAGAACAACTGATACCAGCAATCGTATTGATTCCTAATTATCAAGGAACAGAGAAGATTGGATTAACTGAAATTCAAAACAATGTTGAAAAAGCCGTAGGTCAAAATATTTTATAGTAGGGAAAAGGAGCGAATGATTTGCAAATTGGAAGAATTATCAAAGTGTCTGGACCACTTGTTATGGCTGAAAATATGAGTGATGCTAGCATTCAAGATATGTGTTTAGTAGGAGAACTTGGGGTTATTGGCGAAATCATTGAAATGCGTGGTGATGTCGCTTCAATCCAAGTTTATGAAGAAACATCAGGAATTGGACCAGGTGAACCAGTACGTTCAACGGGCGAAGCACTGTCTGTTGAACTGGGACCAGGAATTATTTCTCAAATGTTTGATGGTATCCAGCGCCCGTTGGATACCTTCATGGAAATCACCCAAAGTAATTTTTTAGGTCGGGGTGTACAACTACCAGCTTTAGATCATGAGAAAAAATGGTGGTTTGAAGCAACAGCTGAGGTAGGAGAGTTTGTCGTTGCGGGGGATGTAATTGGAACTGTGGCTGAAACGAAAGTAATCCAACATAAAATCATGGTTCCAAATGGAATCAGTGGGAAAATCAGCCAATTAGCGTCAGGAAATTTCACGATTGATGAAGCTGTATGTGTTCTTGAAACTGAACAAGGAAGTCAAGAATTAACGATGATGCAAAAATGGCCAGTGAGACGAAGTCGACCAATTAAGGAAAAACGCAACCCAGAAGCGCCTATGATTACTGGACAACGAGTGATTGATACTTTCTTCCCAGTGACAAAGGGAGGAGCAGCAGCTGTTCCCGGACCATTTGGAGCTGGAAAAACAGTTGTGCAGCATCAAATTGCTAAATGGGCAGATGTTGATATGGTTGTTTATGTTGGTTGTGGCGAGCGTGGAAACGAGATGACGGATGTCTTAAATGAATTTCCTGAATTGATTGATCCAAATACTGGTGAATCCATCATGGAACGTACAGTTTTAATTGCAAACACATCAAATATGCCAGTTGCGGCACGAGAAGCGTCGATTTATACAGGCATTACAATTGCTGAGTATTTCCGTGATATGGGGTATGATGTGGCAATCATGGCAGATTCTACTTCTCGTTGGGCGGAAGCTTTACGAGAAATGAGTGGTAGATTGGAAGAAATGCCGGGAGACGAGGGGTATCCAGCTTATCTGGGCTCGCGTTTAGCAGAATATTATGAGCGGTCAGGGCGAGTAATGACTCTTGGTTCAGTGCCCCGAGAAGGTAGCATTACAGCTATCAGTGCCGTTTCTCCTTCAGGTGGAGATATTTCTGAGCCTGTGACACAGAATACATTGCGTGTGGTGAAAGTTTTCTGGGGGTTAGATGCTAACCTAGCACAACGTCGTCATTTTCCATCAATCAACTGGATGCAAAGTTATTCTTTGTATTCGACGGAAGTTGGTCAATATTTGGATCAAGTATTGCAAGCAGACTGGTCAAAAATGGTTACAGAAGGCATGCGTATATTAAAAGAGGAAGAACAATTAAATGAAATCGTTCGTTTAGTTGGGATTGATTCACTTTCTGATAATGATCGTTTGACTTTGGAAGTTGCAAAGTCAATTCGAGAAGACTATCTTCAGCAAAATGCTTTTGATGATGTTGATACATTTACTTCAAGAGAAAAACAGTTCAAAATGTTGCAACTGATTTTAACGTTTGGACAAGAAGCGCGTCGTGCGCTGTCTGTAGGTTCATATTTAACTGAAATCATGGAAGGAACGGTTGTCCTTCGTGACCGAATTGCACGAAGTAAATATATACCAGAAACTGAAATCCAACAGCTTGATGTACTATTGGTTGAAACGAAAGAAACAATCCAAAAAATCATTGTGGAAGGAGGAATGACTGTTGATTAAAGAATACCAAACGATTGGTGAAGTAGTTGGTCCTTTGATGGCGGTAGAAAAAGTAGCAGGTGTAAAGTACGAAGAGCTGATTGAAGTTCGTATGCAAAATGGTGAAATTCGCCGAGGACAAGTGTTAGAAGTTCAAGAAGACAAAGCAATGGTTCAGATTTTTGAAGGAACTAGTGGTATTAATCTGCGAGATTCTGCTGTACGATTTCTTGGGCATCCGTTAGAACTTGGTGTTTCTGAAGACATGATTGGCAGAGTCTTTGATGGTCTAGGTCGCCCGAAAGATCATGGTCCAGAAATTTTGGCAGAGAAAAAAGTCGATATTAATGGGGAAGTTATCAATCCAGTTGCACGAGATTATCCCGATGAATTTATTCAAACTGGTATTTCAGCAATCGATCATTTGAATACGTTAGTAAGAGGACAAAAATTACCTGTATTCTCTGGTTCAGGACTCCCACATAAAGAATTGGCCGCTCAAATTGCTCGACAAGCAACGGTGCTGAATGAAGCGGAAGATTTTGCTGTCGTCTTTGCCGCAATTGGGATTACATTTGAGGAAGCAGAATTTTTCATGGAAGACTTTCGTCAAACGGGTGCAATTGATCGAAGTGTCATGTTTATGAATCTGGCTAACGATCCTGCAATTGAGCGGATCGCTACACCACGAATGGCATTGACAGCAGCAGAGTATTTAGCTTATGAAAAAGGGATGCATGTCTTGGTCATTATGACAGACATGACCAATTATGCGGAAGCTTTGCGCGAAATTTCTGCGGCACGACGAGAGGTTCCAGGACGTCGTGGCTATCCAGGGTATCTATACACGAATCTAGCAACGTTATTTGAACGTGCTGGTCGAATTCGTGGCGTAAAGGGTTCTGTCACTCAGATTCCGATTTTGACGATGCCAGAAGATGACAAAACGCATCCGATTCCTGATTTGACAGGTTATATCACAGAAGGGCAGATTATTTTATCACGAGAATTGTATAAGAGTGGGATTCAGCCGCCGATTGATGTGTTACCTTCCTTATCTCGACTAAAGGATAAAGGAACGGGTGCCGGCAAAACAAGGGTCGATCACGCAGCTACGATGAATCAATTATTTGCAGCTTATGCGCAAGGAAAGCAAGCGAAAGAACTTGCAATCGTATTAGGTGAGTCGGCGTTGTCTGATGTGGATAAAATCTATGCAAAATTTGCGAACCGTTTTGAAGAAGAGTACATCAATCAAGGATTTACCACGAATCGCTCAATTTTTGAAACCCTTGACCTAGGTTGGGAATTACTTTCGATGTTACCAAGGACAGAGTTAAAGCGAATCAAAGAAGAGTTGCTAGAGGAATATTTACCTGAAAAGGAAGTGCGCTAATGGCAAGACTAACGGTGAATCCAACGCGTATGGAGTTTACTCGTTTAAAAAAACAGTTAACAACGGCTACTCGTGGACACAAATTACTGAAAGATAAGCAAGATGAATTGATGCGTCAGTTTATTCTACTCGTTCGCAAAAATCATCAGCTTCGTCAAGAAATGGAAGCTGAGTTACAGGCTGCCATGGCAAATGTGGTTCTTGCGAATGCATCAATCAATGAAGCCTTCATTGAAGAATTGTTTGTGCTACCTGCCGAAACGATGGAATTAGCAGTGACTGAAAAAAATATTATGAGCGTCAAGGTACCTGTGATGAACTTTCAATATGATGACCGACTGGGAGAAGCGCCGTTAGAATATGGCTATTTAAACTCCAATGCAGAACTAGATCAAGCAATTGAACAATTTACGAGTGTGTTGCCTAAACTGTTGGCATTAACGGAAATCGAAAAAACGTGTCAGTTGATGGCAAGCGAAATTGAAAAAACACGACGAAGAGTAAATGCTTTAGAGTATATGACGATTCCTCAGTTGGAAGAAACGATTTATTACATTCAAATGAAACTCGAAGAAAATGAACGTGCAGAAGTTACTCGTTTAATCAAAATCAAGGATATGGGAAGTAGCCATTCATAGTAGCTACAATTCCGCGTAAGCGAAAAAAGAGAGTTGATGAAAATCAAGTCTCTTTTTCTCAAAAATGGACTAGCACAAGACGAACAGGAAGGCAGTGAACTTGCTTGAAGACACGATTGATTCAACTTTTTCAAAAATTATCAGCGGTACAATTATTAGCTTTCGGTTTTTTTGCGCTGATTTTTACTGGAGGAAGCTTATTATCCCTGCCATTTTTTAGTCGAAGTGGGGAGGCAACCAACTATCTGGATGCGCTGTTTACAGCGACATCGGCGATTTGTGTTACCGGACTAACTACTTTAAATACTGTCGAACATTGGAATGGTTTGGGACAACTGGTTTTGCTGATTTTAATTGAAATTGGTGGATTAGGCTTTATGATGGTGCCAATTTTATATTTCACGCTTGCTCGAAAAAAGATTAGTTTGAGTACACGTATTGTGTTAAAAGAAGCGTTGAATTTAGAAAAAATGGCTGGTGTAACCGATTTGATGCTTTATATTTTTAAGTTTGCTTTAGTAATCCAGCTAGTAGGTGCCGTGGCATTATCGATCGTGTTTGTTCCTGAATTTGGTTGGATTAAGGGAAGCTGGTATGGTATTTTTCATGCTATTTCTAGTTTTTGTAATGCTGGATTTGATTTGTTAGGCGAGAGCCTGGTTGCACATCAAGAAAATAATTATTTATTACTCGTGATTTCAATATTGATTATTGCTGGTGGATTAGGGTTCATTGTTTGGCGTGACTTGTTGACCTTTCATCAAACGAAAAAAATCAGTTTACACTCAAAAATTGCTTTAAGTATGACGAGTATTTTGTTAGTAGGTAGTTTTTTCGTTTTTCTTTTTACGGAAAAAAATGGATCAAACTTTTTACAAGGCAATTTTAGTAATCGGATAGTTAATACATTCTTTTTAAGCGTGACACCTCGAACGGCAGGTTATTCGTCGATTGATTATTCTAAGATGAGCCATGCTGGTTTGATCCTAACCATGTTTTTGATGTACATCGGTGGAACTTCTGGTTCAACTGCGGGGGGACTTAAAACAACCACTTTGGGTGTGTTGCTAGCGCAAATGCGTTCAATGTTTAAAGGGAGAACAAGAGCTGAAATTTTTGGACGTACGATACGACAACCAACTATTTTGCGTGCGTTGACTTTATTTTTTTTAACACTGACTCTTTGTGTGGTGGCAGTAATGATTTTATCAATTACAGAATATGTACCAGAAAAAATGGGGCTTGAATATATCGCATTTGAGGTCTTCTCTGCTTTTGGCACGGTTGGTTTGACAATGGGATTGACGCCAGATTTATCAGTTGTTGGGAAAATTTTGATTATGGCATTGATGTATACTGGGCGCGTTGGCGTGTTGACGATTGCTTTTTCATTGATGAAAAAAGTTCATCAGCAAGAAATAAAAATCAAATATCCAGAAGAAAGTGTGATGATTGGGTAAGTCAAATAAAAATAGTACTTTTTTGACGATACTCCAAACAAAAAAGAAACTGGGAAAAAATAAAAAAACCATCGTTCTTAACACATTTCAAAAAAAAACGCCTAAAATCAACGTTTTCAAAACGAATTTTAGGCGTTTTTTCTATCTAGGTTAGCTCTTTTTAAGTGAGTGGATTATCCACGAATAACTTCAATTTTATAACCATCAGGATCGATAACAAAGTAATAAGAAGGAGCAGTTCCCGGCAATCCTTTTAAGTCAGTTATATTTAAACCAGCAGCTTGGTGTTTCTCATGTAATGCTTCCAAGTCATCTGCAGCAATTGCAATATGGCCATAACCGTTTCCTAGATCATATGCTTCATGATCGTAGTTGTACGTTAATTCTAGTTCGTAATCATCTCCCGGCAAAGTTAAGTAAACAAGAGTGAACTTATTTTCTGGAAAATCACGACGGCGACTTTCTTCAAAGCCAAACGCAGTTTGATAAAATTCAAGAGATGCGTCAAGGTCTTTTACGCGGACGCAAGTGTGTGCCATTTTCATAAATAAAAACTTCCTTTCTTTTTTATTCATGATAGCAAAGAATAACAAGAAAAATAAATATTGGTGCTTGTTCATGAGAAAACTCTCATGTAAAATAAAAAGAAAAAGGTGGGAAAATGAATGGATTATCCAGTTTTTGGAGAAAAGAAACAGTCAGCCAGCTATCAAACACGCTATGCTGCATATATCATTGTAGAAAAAGAAACAGAAATAGCTTTGGTTGAGGCACCAAATGGCGCATTTTTCCTACCCGGCGGAGAAATTGAGGGACAAGAAACCAAAGAAGAAGCCATTGCTCGTGAGATGATTGAAGAACTTGGCATCACGGTAGTCATTGATTGTTTCTTAGGACAAGCAGATGAATATTTTTATTCCAACTACCGCGCGACCTATTATTACAACCCTGGTTATTTTTATGTTGCTAAAAGTTGGGAAAAAATTGGGGAGCCTACTGAAACAACAAACCGTATTTGGTGGGTAACTCCTGCGGATGCGATTGTGAAGCTGAAGAGAGGTAGCCATCAATGGGCGGTTAAAAAATGGCTAGAGGACAAATATAAAGTTGAACAAGAAATTGAAACAAAAAATTAAAATCGTAAGTACAGAATTAAGTTGTTTAAAACTTCAACGTCTATTTTAGAAGATTTACTTAACAGATGGTTATTAAACGTTTAGTTCTGGCTTGTGATTCATTGAGGAAAGTAAAAAAGTTGTGGCACAAAGGAGTTAACTTCAAGTAATAAGAACGTCGTTTCTAAAAACAACTTCACATAATTTTAGGAAGGGTAGATTTATTACTTGAAATTGCTTTAGGAACGCCATTTATTCAGCAAAAAAGGCTGTGACAATCCATTTGTCACAGCCCTTTTTGCTGATTCACCTTACTAATTTTTTGGGAATAGTAGTTGCTCAAATAAGTGATGCAGCTGGCTTAGTTTAGCACATATTTTTTGATTGCTTCAGCTACGCCGTGTTCTTCATTTGAAGCTGTTAGTGCGTTGGCTGCTTCTTTTACGATGGTTAAAGCATTTTCCATGGCTACTCCAAGACCAGCATATTCGATCATTGACAAATCATTTTCATTGTCGCCAATTGCCATGACTTCGTCTTGCTTGATGCCAAGATGTTGTGCTAAGTTTGCAACTGCGGCTCCTTTATTGGCTTCTTTATTCAAGACTTCAAAGTAAAAAGGTGCACTTTTAACCGTTGTATATTTATCACGAAATTCTTGAGGAAGACGCGCAATTGCTGCATCTAAGATTTCAGGTTCGTCGATCATCATCATTTTGACAATATTCATGTCAGGTGTCATTTCTTCAGGGGTACGATATTTCAACGGCATGTTTACAAGGCCAGACTCATGGACAGAGTAAGGGCTAATATCACGGTTTGGTGTGTAGATTGCTTTTTCATCAATTGAGTGTAAGTGGCTGCCAACTCGACGCGCCATCACTTCGATTTCTAAAAAGTCTTCGTGAGTCAATCCGTGACGCGCGATGATGTTTCCTGTTTTCGTTTGTTGAACTAAAGCACCATTATAAGTGATGACATAGTCTGTGTCTTTGAATAATTCTAATGCTTCGAGTTGTTCTCTGACACCAGGTAATGGACGACCCGTACATAAGACAATATTTACTCCTTGTTTGTCTGCTTGTTGAATTGCTTCTTTGACTTCCGTTGTTAATTCACGTTGATCATTTAACAACGTGCCATCGATGTCGATAGCGATTAATTTGATAGACATAATTTCCTCCAACATTTTTCTTACTTATTTTCAATTAGTGCGCCATTTTGAATGTGACTGGCAAATTCTTGATATGTTTCATCAAAGAGATCATAATGGTTTCTCAAAGTGGGATCAACCATTTCTTTTGGGAAGAAGAACCGTTCGTCACCTTGTTCTTGACCAGCTAAAGCAGCAACTAATTGGCTAACCTTGGATAATTCTATCAAAGTTCCGTCATTTCTCAAAATCTCAATTTGGGTACGATGTCGGTTTTGCTCTGGACGATAGAAATCATAAGGTAAATCATAACTAGAATTGATTGCGGTGTAGTACACAGGATTGTACCCCACTTTTTCAACTAATAGAGTGAGTTCTTCGATTAGTGGTGAGTTGCGATCACCGGAAAAAGTGGCAGATTTTAATGGTTTTCGATTTAAAAATCGTTTTGCTAAATCATTTAAAATCGGATCAGTTGCTTCTGTCCATTGTGTAAAATAAGTCCCTAATACGCCATCGTCAAGTTTCAAGTAATCATCTAACGTAAATGATTCAGCCAAGAAAGGAAGCAACAGTTGTGCATGCATTTCAAATGCAGCAGAGTCTTCCAAATAAAGTTCATGTGCCCGATGAAGTAGGTGTTCTAAAATGACTTCCATTCCACGAGAAACTGGATGGAAATAAACTTGAACGTACATTTGGTAACGACTAACAATGTAATCCTCCACAGCGTGCATCCCATTCATTGAAAAGGCGATACCACCTTCGTAGGGACGAATCACTCGTAAAATCCTAGTCAAATCAAAAGTTCCATATTCAGTCCCTGTGTAATAAGCATCTCTCAATAAATAATCCATACGATCGGCATCGATTTGACTAGAAATCATTTGAACAACCTGTGGATTGGGGTACGTTTTTTGAATCACACTTGCAACTTTTTCGGGAAAGCCATCTTCCACTCGATTCAAGATTTGATAAACTTCTGTTTCTGGTGAAGTAATGATTTCTACGGTAATTGCTTCATGATCCGTATGGAAAATATGTTCAAAAGTATGTGAGTAAGGACCGTGACCGACATCATGAAGAAGTGCCGCGCAAAGCGTAACTAATCGTTCTTTGTCATCCCAGCCATTTTCACCAATTTTTTCTTTCGAGTAGTTCCGTGAAAAGATATCACAAATTCGTCGGGAAATTTCATACACACCTAATGAATGTGTAAAGCGACTGTGTTCTGCACCATGAAAAGTAAATGAAGCTGTACCTAATTGCTTAATGCGTCGTAGTCGCTGGACTTCTTTTGAGTTGATTAAGTCCAAAATAACTTGATGCTGTACATGGACATAATTATGGACAGGATCACGAAATACCTTTTCAATAGGAAGAACTTGGTATTTATAAGGAATTGTCATACTGTTGCTCCTTTAAGATAGAATTTCTGTCAGCCATTCGTGCTAGCTGTGTTTCCCATTCATCTGCTGAAATATAGTTTTGTAACCAATCAGTGGAAGAAAGGGGAATGAGAGGCACAGATTGCCCCATAAGGTTTTGAAAAGCAGTTGCTAAGCGGATTTTAACCTCAGAGACGGTCAATTGTTGCTGTAAAAGGTCGCTAAGATTTGCCATTTTTTCTGGTTGGACAGCAGGATAGCCATCTATACCAAAAGCTTCTTTTAGTGAGACTTGATAAAAGCTTCGCATCAATTCGCCGCGTGCCTGTTGATTCCCATTGACGCTTAGATACATCATGACGGCAATCCCGTTTTTGATTCGGCGTTGTGCAATTCCAGCAAATTTTTTCCCAGAGATACTCAAATCATACGTTCCAGGACAATAGGAGTCAGAAATTTCAAAAGCTTCAATGGCTGCTTCAGGAAAAGCTTTTCTGGTCAAAGCTAACATTCGTTCGTAACCATCATCAATTGAAATTTTTTTATCATCTGTTTGTGGAAATAGCAAGGAAACATTCAAAATACCAGTATCAGAAACGATACCTAAGCCTCCTGAATTTCGTACGACAGGCGTATATCCCGCTTTGCGAATGGATTGAACACCTTCAGTAAAGAAAGGTGTGCGGGTATCTTTCATTCCAAAAATCACTGTTTTGTTATATTGCCAGAAATGAAGAAATGTTTGTTGCTGTTTCTTCGTTTCAGCGGTTAATAAATCGGTCAATGCAAAAGGGGAAAAGTCATTGCCTTGATAGATGTCTTGATCCAATAAAATAGGAGGATTCATTTCATCAACTCCTTGTTCAGTTAGTTCCCTTAGTTCTCTCCTAGTATACCTCAAAAACAGTCAGAAGTTTTTAGGTACGCTTCTTATTAGAAGAACTAACAGCGGCTAAAGAAGGGTGAAAAAAGCAAAAAGATAAAAAATATACAAGTTGGTTGACAAAATAGCAGAAACTGGGAACAATAAGCCTATGAGAAGTAAAGGAGAATGCGAGATGGATTTATCACAAGGAACACCGATTTCAATAAAACTACGTACAAAAGTGAAACAGCAAGGGGAAGTGCAAGACTTTTATTTTGATTTAACGGGTCAAATGGTAAAAATTGGTGATACGTTATACATACGGTATAAAGAAGTTCAAGAAGAAACAGGACAAGAAGTTCCGGTGACGATCAAAATCATTCCTGATGGTCATGTTCAGTTAATTCGTGCTGGGGAAATGCGAATGCGTCTAAAATTTGGCTATAAAGAACGTTTAGAAACAGCCTACAAGACACCTTACGGAATGATTTTAATTCAGACCTTTACCAACGAACTGCATGTTAGTTTAAAAGATCGACCGGCCTCAGGAAATATTGTGATTGCTTACGATCTATTTATGGGCGAAGAAAAACTAGGTGAATATCATTTGACCTTAGATTTTACAGCATAATTTAAAAGAAAAGTTTGATTTTTTATCGTTGATTTTGTATGATAAGGGATAGACTGTGAAAGGACGTGTCCTGATTGGAAATTAGTGTATTTGAAGGTGCAAACAAAAACGAATTATCAATGATCGAAGTTGCACATGCGATTTTAGAACAACATGGTGATGTGATGGATTTTTCTGATTTAGTTAATCAAATCCAAAACTATCTTGGCAAAACAGATGGAGATATTCGTGATTCATTAGCACAGTTTTATACTGACTTAAATATTGACGGCAGCTTTATTTCTTTAGGTGACAACCGTTGGGGCTTGCGCTCATGGTATGCAATTGATTCAATTGATGAAGAAGTAAATCATGGAATTGACGAAGAAGATGAAGATAAACCTCGTCGCCGCAAACGCAAAAAAGTGAATGCCTTTATCAATGATGATGAAGATGCAATCGACTATAACGATGATGATCCAGAAGATACTGACTTGTCTGATGAAGATGACGATGATCTATTTGAAGATGATGATGACGACGATGAAGAAATCGCGGCGTACAACTCTGATTTACAAGAAATCGGTGCGGATGACAATAGTGACGATGAAGAAGTATTACCAGGAAACATTGAAGAAGACTTGAGCATTATCGAAGACGATGACGACGATGATGATGAAGAGTATGACAATGAAGAATTTTCTGAAAAAACAGAGTAACGAATCTTTCGCTTGAAGAGCAATGCATTCTAATTGTAGAAATGTATAGAAAGATCAGGACCAACTAGCTGGGAAATGGCTGGTTGGTTTTTTTGTCGATGGTAAAAGAGAACAAACAGAGGCTGTGACAATACTTTTGTCACAGCCTCTGTTTCAATACATGATGTTTCAGACGCGACTTCCTCGAAAGTAAGTCGAAACTCCACAAGAAAAGGAGAAGCCAACTGCTTCTGTCATAACCTCTTCTTTTAAATATAGAAAGCAAAGATGTTTAAATTATGCTAAAATGGCTATTGAACGCGTCCTGAGGGAATCGAACCCCCGTCTCAAGAACCGGAATCTTACGTGATATCCACTACACTAAGGACGCAAGCACTGGCATAATTGTAACCAACCAAAAAATAATTTACAAGGGGATAAGGCAAAAAAATGAAATTTCAACAGAATTTTTCACAAAAACAACAACAAACGCAAAAATTGGCTATGACTCAGCAATTGCAGCAATCAATCCAAATCCTCCAATATAATAGTGAAGAATTATTAGCCTTTGTTGAAAATCAGGCGCTAGAAAATCCTTTGGTTGAAGTAGTCGAGCCTGAATGGCAACCGGACTACAAAAAAACAAGTAACAATTATGATGGAGAAGAGACAAGCTATCTTAATCAAATTCCTGATACAAAAGGCTCGTTGTTTGAATCATTGATCGATCAAGTACATTTGAATTATCGTGACACATTTTTACGTAAAATGATTTTATATTTGATTGAATACATTGATTTAAATGGTTTTTTGACAATTGATTTGGCCGATGCGTCCGAAGACACGGGTGCATCAGCAATCCAACTATTAGATGCATTGACGTTAATTCAACAACTAGAGCCGGCAGGTGTAGGTGCTAGAAATCTTCAAGAATGTCTGATGTTACAAACTGAAAGAGATGATTTTGCTCCAGCTTTAGCTTACATTGTTTTGGAAGAATGCTTTGATGAACTAGTCCAACGAAAATGGAAAGACATCGCACAAAAATTTTCAATCGAACTTAGTGAAGTTCAAAAAATATTTGATTATCTTCAAACTTTATCACCAAGTCCAGGTAGGATCTTTGACAACAGTAATGAACTGTATATCATTCCAGATGTGAAGGTTTTGGTTCATAGCAACAACGAAGTGCAGGTAGTTTCGAATCGAGCAAGTCAGCCGAATATTCGTTTTCAAGAAACCTATTTCAAACAAATGAATCAAAAAGCAGACAAAGAAACAGCTACGTATTTAAAAGAACGTAAGCAAGAATTTGATTGGCTAAAAAAAACAATGATGCAACGCGGTGATACTATTTTAAAAGTGGCACAAGTAATCGTTTCTCGCCAAAAAGAATTTTTCACCGATGTTAATCGACCAATCAAACCATTGACCTTAAAAGAAGTGGCTTCTGAAATCAATGTCCATGAATCAACTGTGAGTCGAGCTGTTCACGGAAAATATTTGGAAACAACTTTTGGCATTTTTGAACTTAAAAAGTTTTTTACAACCCGCATAGCAAATAACAATACGACTGGGTCGGAAGATTTATCCACAGAAATGGCAAAGAAAAAACTACAAGAGTTAGTTGATCTGGAAGATAAAGCAAAGCCATTATCGGATCAAAAGTTAGTCGAACTTCTAAAAAAAGAAGAAGTTGTGATTTCTAGAAGAACCGTTGCAAAATATCGAGATCTTTTAGGAATCCCGAGTTCATCAAAAAGAAAACGGTATGATAAATAAAAAAAAGAGGGCTAGTAAAAGTATTTTACTTTTCTAGTCTTTTTTAGTTGAAAAGTTAGGAAGAAACTGTTAGACTAACGCATGTGAGGTTGAGGTTTTCCTTTTCATAAAAAAGAAAGTAAAACAATCAATTTTATTTTTTTGTCGTACATGGGTCGTTTTGAGTCTACATTGGACGTTTATCGTCCAACTAAGGAGATCGCTATGCTAGATGAATTGAAAATGATTGAGTCCGTTGCACCAGATATTATCGAAGTTCTTCAAGAACGCTATAAAATTTTACGTAATATTTATTGGATGCAGCCGATTGGTCGACGTAGCTTATCTGAAAGTATGGGGATAACAGAGCGAGTTTTGCGAACAGAAACAGATCTTTTGAAAAATCTTCAACTAATCGATACGTCAAAAAGTGGCATGACGTTGACCACGAAAGGTGAGGAAGTTTATCAAAGTCTTGAAAACTTCATGGATCAGCTTTTAGGAATGCATCAGACAGAAAAAAAACTGGCTGAGTATTTTGGTAATCAACGTTGTATCGTTGTTTCGGGGAATAGTGACGCACAATCAAAAGTGACAGATGCTTTTGGTGAAGCTTTAAATGAATCCTTGAACTTATTACTTCCAGAAGGTGAAAATATCATTGCCGTAATGGGAGGAACCACAATGGCTGTGGTTGCTGAACAGTTGACGAATTTGGAAAACAAGAAACGACATAACTTGTTTGTTCCTGCAAGAGGGGGAATTGGTGAGGCGGTTACCGTACAAGCGAATTCAGTTAGTGCCAGAATGGCAGCTAACACAAATGGGGATCATCGGGCATTGTATGTTCCAGAGCAACTAAGTTTAGCTACCTACAATTCTTTACTCAATGAACCATCTATTCAAGAAGTGTTAAACTTGATAAGTCAGGCAAATTGTGTTATTCATAGTATTGGACGTGCGTTGCATATGGCAGCCCGCCGAAAAATGACTGAAGAAGAGTTAATCATGTTGAAGCAGGCGAATGCTGTAGCGGAATCCTTTGG
Organism: Enterococcus sp. DIV0174; assembly: GCF_050529065.1. Taxonomy (NCBI): domain Bacteria; kingdom Bacillati; phylum Bacillota; class Bacilli; order Lactobacillales; family Enterococcaceae; genus Enterococcus; species Enterococcus sp. DIV0174. The sequence continues at coordinate 604,449 of NZ_CP172881.1, forward strand.
TTATTTCTTTAACGAAAATGGAGAAGTTGTTTACAAGGTTCCAAGAATCGGCATCGAACTGAAAGATTTAACACAGGTACCAATCATCCTTGCGATTGCTGGCGGAAAAACAAAAGCCAAAGCAATCCGAGCGTATATGAAAAATGCACCAAAACAAACGTGGCTGATCACAGATGAGGCCGCAGCAAATGAGATTTTAAAAGGGGTAACCCTTTAAAATAAAAATTTTTTTGATTTTCATAAGGAGGAAATCTTAAATGACAGTTAAAGTAGGTATTAATGGTTTTGGACGTATCGGACGTCTAGCGTTCCGTCGTATCCAAGATGTAGATGGAATCGAAGTAGTAGCAATCAATGACTTAACAGATGCTAAAATGTTAGCACACTTGTTAAAATATGACACAACTCAAGGACGTTTCAACGGAACAGTTGAAGTTCATGAAGGTTCTTTCAACGTTAACGGTAAAGAAGTTAAAGTTTTAGCTAACCGTAACCCTGAAGAATTACCATGGGGCGAACTAGGCGTAGACATCGTTCTAGAATGTACTGGTTTCTTCACTTCTAAAGCAGCTGCTGAAAAACATTTAACAGCTGGTGCTAAACGTGTTGTTATCTCTGCTCCTGGTGGAGACGATGTTCCAACAATCGTTTATAACACTAACCACGAAACATTAACTGGTAAAGAAACAGTTATCTCAGGTGCTTCATGTACTACTAACTGTTTAGCTCCTATGGCTAAAACATTGAACGACAAATTTGGTGTTGTTGAAGGATTAATGACAACTATCCACGCTTACACAGGTGACCAAATGACTCTAGACGGACCACACCCTAAAGGTGACTTCCGCCGTGCACGCGCTGCTGCTGCAAACATCGTTCCTAACTCAACAGGTGCTGCTAAAGCTATTGGCTTAGTTATCCCTGAATTGAACGGTAAATTAGACGGAGCTGCTCAACGTGTTCCTGTTCCAACTGGTTCATTAACTGAATTAGTAACTGTTCTTAACGAAAAAGTAACAGTTGACGAAGTTAACGAAGCTATGAAAGAAGCTGCAAACGAATCTTACGGATACAACACTGACGAAATCGTTTCTTCAGATATCGTAGGTATGACTTTCGGTTCATTGTTTGATGCAACTCAAACTAAAGTAATGACAGTAGGCGACCAACAATTAGTTAAAACTGTTGCTTGGTACGACAACGAAATGTCTTACACTGCACAATTAGTACGTACTTTAGAATACTTCGCTAAACTATAAGAAACACGTACGAGTGTAAATTTAAACAAGTACACTTAAAAGCGGGGAAGCAATCGCGCTTCTCCGCTTTTTTTGATAACAAGTTTATTTAGGAGGAAACAAAATGGCTAAGAAAACAGTAAAAGATATCGACTTAAAAGATAAAAAAGTTCTTGTCCGTGTTGACTTTAATGTTCCTTTGAAAGATGGCGTGATCACTGATGATACACGTATCAAAGCTGCTTTACCAACAATCAACTACGTGCTTGAACAAGGCGGAAAAGCAATCCTTTTCTCTCATCTAGGACGTGTGAAAGCTGAAGAAGATAAAGCAGGTAAATCTTTAGCACCAGTTGCTAAACGTTTAGGCGAATTATTAGGTAAAGAAGTTACTTTCGTACCTGAAACTCGTGGAAAAGAATTAGAAGACGCAATCAGCAACATGAAAGACGGCGAAGTTGTTGTTTTTGAAAACACTCGTTTTGAAGATGTTGATGGTAAAAAAGAAAGCAAAAATGACCCAGAATTAGGTAAATATTGGGCTTCATTAGGTGATGTTTTTGTAAACGATGCTTTCGGTACAGCTCACCGCGCACATGCTTCTAACGTAGGAATCGCTTCAACTGGTATTCCAACAGTTGCTGGATTCTTAATGGACAAAGAAATCAAATTTATCGGTGAAGCTGTTGAAGAACCAAAACGCCCAATGATCGCAATCCTTGGTGGCGCTAAAGTTTCTGACAAAATCGGCGTTATCGAAAACTTGATTCCAAAAGCTGACAAAATCTTGATCGGTGGCGGAATGACTTATACATTCTACGCAGCAAAAGGAATTAAAATCGGTAGTTCTTTAGTTGAATCTGACAAAATCGAATTAGCAAAAGAATTGATTGAAAAAGCAGGCGACAAACTTGTATTACCAATCGACAACGTTTGTGCACCAGAATTCTCAAACGACGTAGAAACTCAAGTTATCGAAGGCGACATTCCTGATGGATTGATGGCTTTAGATATCGGACCTGCATCAGTTAAATTATTTGCTGATACATTAAAAGGTGCGAAAACTGTTGTTTGGAACGGACCAATGGGTGTGTTCGAAATGAGTAACTTCGCTAATGGTACAATCGGAGTTTGTGAAGCAATCGCAAACCTTGAAGATGCTACTACAATCATCGGTGGTGGGGATTCTGCAGCTGCAGCTGAACAACTTGGCTTTGCTGACAAATTTACTCACATCTCAACTGGTGGGGGCGCAAGTTTAGAATTGTTAGAAGGTAAAGAGTTACCTGGTCTAGCAGCAATTAACGACAAATAATTCACTTATATCTAGGTGTACACTTTGAAAAGAGTGTACGCTTAGCCTTGTGTTTTGAAAAAGAAAAAGGAGTGTGTGTTCATCATGCGTAAACCAATCATCGCTGGTAACTGGAAAATGAACAAAACTGCATCAGAAGCAAAAGCATTTGCTGAAGCAGTAAAAAACAAAATCCCTTCAAATGAAGTAGTTGATTCTGTTATCGGATCACCTTCATTATTCTTACAAGAATTAATGGCATCTGCTGAAGGTACTGAACTAAAAATTTCTGCACAAAACTGTTTCTGGGAAAACTCAGGTGCATTCACTGGTGAAACTTCACCAGCTGCATTAGCAGATCTTGGTGTTCAATATGTCATCATTGGTCACTCAGAACGTCGTGAATACTTCCATGAAACTGATGAAGATATCAACAAAAAAGCAAAAGCAATTTTTGCAAACGGCATGACACCTATCTTATGTTGTGGTGAAACTTTAGAAACATATGAAGCAGGAAAAACTGCTGAATGGATCGAAGGTCAAATCACTGAAGGTCTTAAAGACTTAACAGACGGTCAAGTAAGCAATATGGTAATTGCTTATGAACCAATCTGGGCAATCGGTACTGGTAAATCTGCTGATGCACAGATCGCTGATGAAATTTGTGGCGTTGTTCGTCAAACAGTTGAAAAATTATATGGTAAAGAAGTTTCAGAAGCTGTACGTATCCAATACGGTGGTTCTGTTAAACCAGAAAACATCGCTGAATACATGGCTAAAGAAAACGTTGATGGTGCTTTAGTTGGCGGAGCTAGCTTAGAAGCTGATTCATTCTTATCTTTATTAGACGCTGTAAAATAATTTTTGAAAATTTGTGAAAAAAAGCAATAAATGTTTGCACTTCATCACAAAATTAACTAAAATCGTATATGAGGGAAATCCCTTAGGATAAAAACAAACTCAAAGGAGAGACAAAACATGTCAATTATTACTGATGTTTACGCTCGCGAGATCTTAGACTCACGCGGTAACCCAACAATCGAAGTAGAAGTATACACAGAAAGCGGAGCTTTTGGCCGTGGAATGGTTCCTTCAGGTGCTTCAACTGGTGAATACGAAGCAGTTGAATTACGTGATGGCGACAAAGCTCGTTACGGTGGTAAAGGTGTTACTAAAGCTGTTGACAACGTAAACAACATCATTGCTGAAGCAATCATTGGCTACGATGTACGTGACCAAATGGCTATCGACAAAGCTATGATCGCTTTAGACGGAACTCCTAACAAAGGTAAATTAGGTGCGAACGCTATTTTAGGTGTATCTATTGCTGTTGCTCGTGCAGCTGCTGACTACCTAGAAGTACCTTTATACCACTACCTAGGCGGATTTAATACAAAAGTATTACCAACTCCAATGATGAACATCATCAATGGTGGATCACATGCTGATAACTCAATCGACTTCCAAGAATTCATGATTATGCCTGTAGGAGCTCCAACGTTTAAAGAAGCTCTACGTATGGGTGCTGAAGTATTCCACGCTTTAGCTGCAATCTTAAAAGGTCGCGGATTAGCAACTTCAGTTGGTGACGAAGGCGGATTTGCTCCTAACCTTGGTTCAAATGAAGAAGGTTTCGAAGTTATTATCGAAGCTATCGAAAAAGCTGGCTATGTACCTGGTAAAGACGTTGTTCTTGCTATGGATGCTGCTTCTTCAGAATTCTACGACAAAGAAAAAGGTGTTTACGTTTTAGCTGACTCAGGCGAAGGCGAAAAAACAACTGACGAAATGATCAAATTCTACGAAGAATTAGTTTCTAAATACCCAATCATCTCAATCGAAGATGGCCTAGACGAAAACGACTGGGACGGATTCAAGAAATTAACTGACGTATTAGGCGACAAAGTTCAATTAGTTGGTGACGACTTGTTCGTAACAAACACTCAAAAATTAGCTGAAGGTATCGAAAAAGGAATTGCTAACTCAATCCTTATCAAAGTTAACCAAATTGGTACTTTGACAGAAACTTTTGAAGCTATTGAAATGGCTAAAGAAGCTGGTTACACTGCAGTTGTATCTCACCGTTCTGGTGAAACAGAAGATTCAACAATCTCTGATATCGCTGTTGCAACAAATGCTGGCCAAATCAAAACTGGTTCTCTTTCACGTACTGACCGTATTGCTAAATACAATCAATTATTACGTATCGAAGACCAACTTGGTGAAGTTGCTGAATACAAAGGTTTGAAATCTTTCTACAACTTGAAAAATAAATAATTTTTATTAATTAACTATTTTTAGACGTGGGGCTTGCCCCACGTCTTTTTTTGTCCATAAAATACTAGGTAGTTAATTGTTTTACAAGCTGGTCGAATTTTTATATGATAAATAGCATCAATAAGTAGCATCAATAAGTAGCTAAGGAGAGGAACAACATGCATCTTTTTTCAACGATCATCATCACATTAGTAGCAATCGAATTTTTTTATATTATGTATTTAGAGACGTTCGCAACGACATCAGCAACCACTGGACGAGTGTTTCATTTATCAAAAGAAGAATTAGCACGTCCGTCAGTAAATGTTTTATTCAAGAATCAAGGAATTTACAATGGATTGATTGGAGTAGGATTGCTTTATGCGACATATGTTTCTTCCGCAGGTAGTGAGTTAGCAAAGGTTTTGCTAGTCTATATTATTTTAGTGGCTTTGTATGGAAGCATAACGAGTGATAAAAAAATTATTATTACACAAGGCGGATTAGCGATTATTGCTTTTGTTTCACTCTTTTTTTAAGTTAAGTATTTAAAAATTCAACAGTTTTATTTATTAGAATGGTACAATAAAAATATAGTTTACTTGAATTTTCTTTAAAGAAAAAATCAGTCTTGGTTAATTGATCGCATAGTGAAAAATCAAGGATAGCTGAGTGGTGGAGGTGATTAATTGATTATTATGTTGTATTTTATTTTAGTAATCGTGATTCTTGCTATTATTTTTAATGTTATTTCTTATTCTTATGCAAAAAAGTTGATCACGGTTGGTGTACAACGAGGTCATAACTGGTATGAAACAACAGGACACCTCTTAATGGATCCTGCAGCGACTGAAATTGTCGAAGAAAAACGACAACAGTTAGAAGAAGCGGCAGAATCTTTTTGGCAAACAGGTGTAACAGAAACAATCAAAAGTCACGATGGATTAAAACTAACGGGAAAATGGTTTGTTACAGATCGAAGACAAAAAAATTGGGTGATTTGTATCCATGATTACCGAAGCACGGGCAAGCGTGACATGTCTTTTGTTGGGAAAAAATATGCAGAACAAGGGTTTAATGTTTTGATTCCAGATTTACGTGCCCATGGCGAAAGTGAAGGAGAAATCATCGGAATGGGCTGGTTGGATCGTCTGGATTTGATTGCTTGGATCAAGCAACTGATGAAAGAATATCCGGATGCTTCGATTGTTTTACATGGCGGTTCAATGGGCGCTTCGACGATTATGATGGCTAGTGGTGAGAAGCTGCCTTCTTCTGTGAAAGGCTTTATCTTGGATAGCGGGTATGTTTCTGTCTATGCAGAATTTCGTTATATGCTAAGCAAGTTAACTTCATTTCCAAAGTGGTTGATTATGAGATATGCAAATTCTTACGCCCAAAAATATGCTGGTTATTCTTTGAAACAAGCATCTGCTACACGCCAACTAGGTAGTAATCATTTACCACTATTAATTATCCATGGTGAACACGATTATTTTGTGCCTGTTGAAGCAGCTTACACTGTGCAAAATGCAACAGCGGGGAAAAAAGAATTACTATTGGTTCCAAATGCAGAGCATCTAGCGGCAGTATTGAATGAGCCAAAGACTTATTGGACTGTTGTGTTTTCTTTTATCAATGAACGAATTTTAGCTGGGCAATAAATCGTGTTGCATTCTTGAATGATGAGTTGTCAAACTACTAATTAATATAGAAGAAAAAAATTCGCAAAGTTTCCTATAAGCAATTTATATTTATAGTGAACTCCAAGTCAAAGATCTGACGGAGTAGTTACGTGTGATTTATTAAAAAAGAATACTTTATCTGATTACTCCTGTTTTCGAGGATAAATAGTTGCTGGTTTGAAGAGAGATTGTTAGAATGAATTGTACAAAAACACAAGTTATTTTAGGGGTGGTATGATGGGGCAACAGGTGAACAATGAACACTTTTCAACCGAAGAAGAATTGTTTGAAGCTGGTTATCGAAAATATTCGGGTGAAAAGATAGACATTTTTTATAACAAAGAGATTTGTATCCACAGTGGAAATTGTGTTCGTGGGAATGCAGCTGTTTTTGAAGTTGGTCGCAGACCGTGGATCATGCCGGATAATGCAAGTGCTGATGAAAGTAGTCGCGTTATTCAAACATGTCCGAGTGGCGCATTGAAGTTTATTCGAAAGGATGAAGTGTAAAATGGAAATCAAAGAAGAAAAAAATCGTTTTGCTTTATACAATGATGAACAACAAGAAATTGGAGAAATGACTTGGTCTGATGCTGGACCAGATATCATGATTATTGATCATACATTTGTCGAACCTACTTATCGTGGACAAAAATTAGCGGAAAAATTAGTGAATAGCGGTGTTGAATTAGCTCGTCGCGAAGGTAAAAAAATTATTCCACTATGCCCATTTGCTAAAAAAGAATTTGATGCAAAACCTGAATATGGAGATGTATTACGCAAATAAATAGAAACAAGTAGAAGAGTTACGTTTGACGTGACTCTTTTTTTTGAATAGATTGTTGAAAGTCGATTTTCATGAGGAGTCTAAACGTATGGAGCTAGCGTTGGAAAGAAAACATTGCTATTTGCGATGAAACATTGGAAGATAAAGTTTTTCGATGTTTCCCAAAAAATTCTCGCAACAAGCCATAGATCAATAAAGTAATGGGAGCTATTTTATCAGACTGTTCACTAGTTTGTAGGAACGAGATGCTTTGCGCCATAATTTTATTCACGGTGTCACCAAAGCAACTTCGCAAAATGATTTATAATTGTTCAAAAATATGAAAAAATACTTTTATCAGTTGCTTTTTATTTTTTCGAAGCTTGAAGCTACAACCTTCTTTTATAACCTTATTTTGAATTTATTTTCATTCTATGGTAAAGTTAAAGAGATGATATTTTTCAAAGAAGGAGGAGCTGAAGCGTATGTATAATTTAATTTTAGGAATCGTAATTGCCTTATCAATCGTCATGATTATCGCAATTATGATGCAGCCAAGTAAACAAAATAGTGCAGCGAGCGCATTTACTGGTGGAGCGGATCAGTTGTTTGGGAAGCAAAAAGCACGTGGCTTTGAAGCCGTGATGCAACGAACAACTGCTGTGCTGGGAGCCGTTTGGATGATTTTATTATTTGTCCTAGCGTTTTTATCTTCAAACTAATCAAGAAACCTCTCGCCGATTTGCGAGGGGCTTTTTTTATTGGTGGAGCAGGTGAAAACGAGAAGTTTCTGAGTGCAACTATGTTAAAATGAAGAGCGAGAGGTGATTGAATTGAAAGGAAGTTTACCAAAATCATTTTATGCGGAACATGGAGAGAAAGCTGTTTTACTTTTGCACGCATATTCAGGTAGCTCAAACGATGTCCGAATGCTTTGCCGTTTTTTAGAAAAAGCAAATTATACTGTTTATGCACCGATGTTTTCGGGACATGGAACGTTGAATCCAGAAGATATTTTACATCAAGACGCCACAACTTGGTGGGAAGATGCGAAAGCAGCACTCGCGTTTTTAAAAGCAAATGGCTTTCATGAGATTGCTGTTTTTGGTTTGTCTATGGGTGGTATTTTTGCGACAAGACTACTTGAAGAAGAAAATGTGATTGGAGGCGGCTTTTTCTGTTCACCAATTTCACCAGTAGAAACGAATGTACCAGAAAACTTTCTCATTTATGCACAACAAGTATTGAATATCGCAGGACTGTCAGAAACAGAAATTCAGCAACAACTTGAAATTTATCGTCCCTTAGTTAAGGAACAATTAACAGATATACAAGAACAAGCAGCTTATGCAAATGAAAAGCTGTCAAAAATTCAAGCACCAATGTTCCTAGCTCAAGCAGGTCAAGATGAAATGATTGATCCAATGGGTGTTTATGAAACGGCTCGTCGTTTGAATAAACAGCGAGTAACGCTTCAATGGTATCCAACCAGTAAGCATGTGATTACGGTTGGAAACGCTCGGCGGGAGTTAGAACGAGATGTCTTAGAATTTTTAGAGAAATTACCCTGGAATGAGGAAAATAAATGACAAAAGAAACAATTAAAGAAAAAATTATTTTTTTTATGGAAAGTAGCCGTAAAAAAAGCTTTTCAATGGAAGAAATTGCAGAAGGCTTAGGCTTTCAAAAAAGTGAAGACTTTAAATTATTAGTTCAAACAATTGCACAAATGGAAAGAGAGCAGAGCATCGTTTTTAATAAGAAAGGTAAAGTGAAATTACCATTACAACCATTATTGATTGAAGGAACATTTCGTGGCAATGAACGTGGCTTTGGTTTTGTAACGATTGATCCCGAAGAAGATGACATCTATATCCCGAAAGAATCAACTGGTTATGCAATGGACGGAGACACTGTAGCAATCGATATTATTAAAACGGCAGATACGGCACTTGATCGAGGAGCTGAAGGAAAGATTGTTGAAATCCGAAAACGTGGAACAACACAACTCGTTGGTGAGTTCGTCGCTTATTCACCTGAGGAAGAAGCAGAAACGGATCTTTATGGTGTCGTGATCCCTAAAGATAAAAAATTAACAAAGTTTAAGGTGTATGCAGCTGCAGAAGGAATCCGCCCAGTAGATGGAAGTATCGTGATTGTAGAATTGACCCATTACCCAGAAAATGGCTATGCTACTAGTTTAGAAGGAATTGTCAAACAAGTAATTGGCCATAAAAATGACCCTGGTATGGATATTTTATCAATCGTTGTAGCAAACGGAATTCCAACAAAATTTCCTGATGATGTAGTGGCAGAAGCAGATAAAGTTCCTGATCATATCAATGAAAAAGATTTGGTTGGTCGACGTGATTTACGGGATCAATTGATTGTAACGATTGATGGTGAAGATGCAAAGGACTTAGATGATGCAGTAACTGTTCGCAAACTAGCAAATGGAAATTACTTTTTAGGCGTTCATATTGCAGATGTTTCTTATTATGTAACACAAGGAAGCCAGCTGGATCGAGAAGCTTATGATCGTGGAACAAGTGTCTATTTGACTGACCGTGTGATCCCAATGATTCCACAACGATTGTCAAACGGAATTTGTTCATTAAACCCACATGTGCCAAGATTGACGATGAGTTGTGAAATGGAAATTGATTCAAGTGGGCATGTCGTTAGCCATGAGATTTTCCAAAGTGTTATTCAAACAACCGAACGAATGACTTATACTGCCGTGAATGAAATTTTAGAAGATGAAGAACCTGAAACAATGAAACGTTATAAACAATTAGTGCCAATGTTTCAAGCCATGAAAGAACTACACGAGATTTTAGAGAGTATGCGGATTCGCCGTGGGGCTATTTCTTTTGAAGATCGCGAAGCGAAAGTGTTAGTGAATCCAGAAGGACATCCGTTGGATATTTTGCTGCGAACACGTGGTGTAGGGGAACGCTTGATTGAATCATTTATGCTTGCTGCCAATGAGACAGTGGCGCAACATTATCATGATCTTCATTTACCATTCATCTATCGAATTCATGAACAACCTAAGGAAGAAAAAATGCAACGCTTCTTTGACTTTGCTTCAGCATTAGGAATCCTAGTTAGAGGGACAAAAGGTACGATTACGCCGAAAGACTTGCAAAAAGTAATCGAAGATGTGGAAGAAAAGCCTGAATCTGCGGTAATTAATACGATGTTGTTACGAAGCATGCAACAAGCTCGTTATTCAGAAGAAAACTACGGTCATTATGGCTTAGCAGCAGAGTACTACACACACTTTACTTCACCCATTCGCCGTTATCCAGACTTGATTGTTCACCGTTTGATTCGTTCTTATGGTGAAGATCGTAGTGAAGAAAAACAAGCAATCTGGTCTGCAGAACTTCCAGACATTGCTGAACACAGCTCAAAAATGGAACGCCGAGCAGTGGAAGCAGAACGTGAAGTTGATGCAATGAAAAAAGCAGAATACATGATGGATAAAGTCGGGGAAGAGTTTGATGGCATCATTAGCTCAGTGGTAAAATTCGGTTTGTTTATTGAGCTACCTAATACAATCGAAGGTCTGATCCACATCAATGACTTGAAACAAGACTATTTCCACTTTATTGAAAATCATTTAGCATTAGTTGGCGAACGAACGGGGCTAACATTTAAAATTGGGCAAAAGGTCCGCGTCAAAGTAGTCAAAGCAAGTCCAGAAGAACGAGCAGTTGATTTTGAGTTAGTTTCGGCAGAAGAAGTGCCTCAACTTGAACGACCAAAAGCAAAGCAAAAAGGGAAAGCATCAGGCAAACAAAATCAAAATCGTGGACGCAAAGCAGCTCCACGAAATAAAAAAGTAGGCGGGAAGAGAAATGACTTCCAGCCTGCTAAGAAAAAAGGAAAAGGTGGTAAAAAACCTTTCTATAAAGGAATTAAGAAAAAGAAAAAATAAGATAGTTTGGGGGAAGTAGAATGCCAAAAGGCGAGGGAAAATTAATTGCACAAAATAAGAAGGCTCGCCATGACTACTCGATTATTGACACGATGGAAGCAGGCATGGTTTTACAAGGGACTGAGATTAAATCGATTCGAAATAGCCGAATCAATCTAAAAGATGGATTCGTACGTGTTCGAAATGGCGAAGCCTTCCTATATAATGTCCACATCAGTCCGTATGAACAGGGAAATATTTTTAACCACGATCCGTTGCGGACACGCAAACTACTTTTGCACAAAAAACAAATTGCCCGACTAGTTGGTGAAACAAAAAATGCAGGGGTAACAATCGTCCCATTAAAAGTGTACATCAAGAATGGGTACGCCAAAGTTTTGATTGGTTTAGCTAAAGGGAAAAAGTCCTACGACAAACGAGAAGATTTGAAGCGTAAAGATGTCGATCGTCAAATTGATCGGACGTTGAAAAATTTCTCCAGATAATTTCAATATCCTTTTTCGCATATTCGGTGCTTTTACTTTTACTTAGTGATAAAATTTGGTAGCATTTAATCTGATAAAGCACGATTACTAAAGGTTTTCCTAGAAAATCACCATCATAATTTAAGTGAAAACTTCATCAAATTAGACTGAAACGAAAAAGTGTCTAATTTTCATGAAAATGTTTTGTATTTTCTGTTTCATGGTGGTATGATACCGATTGGTTATGATCAGATTTTTTCAGAGAAACCAAATGCGCACTTGAAAGTTATTTCATGTGAATTTCAGGGAAAAGAGAAAAGAGGTGAAATGAATTGGATGAACGCTCGCTAACGTTCCACATTGGACCTGTGTGGTTTGATGGTACTGTTTGTATGATGGTGTTATTGACTTGTCTAATCGTTTTCTTTCTAGTGTACTTCTTTACGCGTAACTTAAAGATGAAACCAACTGGAAAACAAAATGCGATTGAATGGGTAATTGATTTTAGTCGAGGAATCGTTACAGATAACTTGCCTAGAAAAGAACTAAGTAATTTCCATTTACTTGCATTTACCTTATTCTTATTTGTATTTATTGCAAATAATATCGGTCTAATGACAAAAATCGTATTACCAGATGAAACGACACTTTGGAAAAGCCCAACAGCTGACCCATTTGTGACATTGACCTTGGCATTTATGATGATTTTACTTACACATTTGTTTGGGGTAAAACGATTTGGGTTGAAAGGCTATTTTGTAAATTCATTCTTGAAACCGTATAGTTTCATGTTACCAATGAAGATCATTGAAGAATTTACAAACTTATTAACACTTGCTTTACGTCTTTATGGGAATATTTTTGCGGGGGAAGTTTTGCTAACCTTGATTGCAAAAATGATGACAAGTCTAGGGTGGCTATCCTTGCCATTAGCGATTCCATTAGAGATGATCTGGATTGCATTTTCATTGTTTATCGGAAGCATCCAAGCATTTGTCTTTGTCACTTTATCGATGGTTTATATGAGCCATAAGATTGAAGTAGAAGAGTAATATTTATTTAAGTAATTTACTATTTATTTTAGGAGGAAAAAATATTATGAATTATATCGCAGCAGCAATCGCAATTTTAGGGGCAGCAATCGGTGCCGGTTATGGTAATGGTAAGGTAATCTCAAAAACAATCGAATCAATGGCTCGCCAACCTGAAATGTCTGGTCAATTACGTACAACAATGTTTATTGGGGTAGCCTTAGTTGAAGCTGTTCCTATTCTTGGTGTGGTTATCGCTTTAATTCTAGTATTCATGTAGAAAGAAGTTAAGTACTATATTATTCTCATTGAAACTAGAGAGACCTCAAAGAAAGGAAGGCTAGCTTATGCTGAATCAATTGGCAATTGCAGAAGTTGGCAATCCGATGTTAGGTAATATCATCGTTGTCAGCGGCTCATTTTTGATCCTACTTGCTCTTTTAAAGCATTTTGCTTGGGGACCAATTAGTGAAATTTTGAAGAAACGTGAAGATAAGATCGCCAATGATTTAGATTCTGCAGAACAATCTCGCATCAACTCAGCGAAAATGGAACAAGAACGCGAACAACAATTGTTAGCTTCTCGCTCTGACGCAGCTGAAATTATTAAAAATGCGAAAGAAAGTGGAGAACTTAGCCGCCAAAATATTTTGAAGGATACACAAGATGAAGTTATTCGTCTAAAAAACAAAGCTAAATCGGATATCACGTTAGAACGTGACAATGCGTTAAACTCTGTTAAAGACGATGTTGCTGATCTTTCACTTCAAATTGCGGAAAAAATCTTGAATAAAGAATTATCTCCAGAAATGCATGAATCATTAATCAACCAATATATCGAAGGTCTAGGTTCTTCAAATGAAACTAGATAAATATACTGTCGGTAGACGCTATGGAAAAGCTTTGTTTGAACTGGCGATCGATTCAAACAAGAGTGAAGAAATCTATCAAGAACTGTTGAGCTTGCGTAAAATTTATGAAAAAGTCCCTGAATTAGGGGAAGTGCTCAGTGATGCTCGTTTAGAACCACATGAAAAACGACTTATCATGGATAAGTTGATTAGTGGCTATGACGGTGTTGTTAAGAACTTTTTAGAAGTGGTCTACAATTACAATCGGATGGATGATCTGTTGTTCATGATTGACGAATATGAACATCGTTATAATGAGAATAATGGATTATTACTTGGAACAGTAAAAACTGCCGTTCCTTTATCTGATGAACAGTTAAAAAAATTAGAACAGAATGTAGCAAAAACAATGAACTATCAAACAGTTGAATTAGAAACAATCGTTGATTCTTCTATTCTTGGTGGCGCAATTGTTGAAGCCGACCATCGAGTGATCGACGGCAGCATTCGGACGCAATTGGAAACAATGCGTAATCAATTAAATAGATAGTACAAAGAGGTAGGTGAATCGAATGGCCATCAAAGCAGAAGAAATTAGTGCCTTGATTAAAGAACAAATTGAAAATTATCAAAGCGTGCTTTCAGTTGAAGAAATTGGTACTGTCACATACGTCGGTGACGGGATTGCTCGTGCGCATGGATTGGAAAATGCAATGAGTGGTGAGTTGCTTGAATTTTCAAACGGCTCATACGGAATGGCGCAAAACTTAGAATCAAATGATGTAGGGATTATTATCCTTGGTGATTTCGAATCCATTCGTGAAGGTGATAAAGTAAAACGTACAGGTAAAATCATGGAAGTTCCAGTTGGAGATTCTTTGATTGGACGTGTCGTGAATCCTTTAGGTCAACCGATTGATGGACTAGGAGAAATCGTTACCGATAAAGCTCGTCCCGTAGAAGCAATGGCACCAGGTGTTATGCAACGTAAATCAGTTAATGAACCAATGCAAACAGGTCTAAAAGCAATCGATGCTTTAGTACCAATTGGTCGTGGTCAACGTGAATTAGTTATCGGTGACCGTAAAACAGGTAAAACATCCATTGCAATTGATACAATTATCAACCAAAAAGGGCAAGATATGATTTGTATCTACGTTGCGATTGGACAAAAAGATTCAACTGTACGTACACAAGTTGAAACATTGAAAAAATATGGCGCTATGGACTATACAATCGTAGTCAATGCGGGTGCTTCTCAACCAGCACCATTACTTTACATTGCACCTTATGCTGGTACAGCGATGGGTGAAGAATTCATGTATAACGGCAAACATGTTTTGATTATCTTTGATGATTTATCAAAACAAGCTGTTGCTTATCGTGAACTTTCACTACTACTACGCCGTCCGCCAGGTCGTGAAGCATATCCAGGGGATGTTTTCTACTTGCATTCACGTTTGCTAGAACGCGCAGCAAAATTAAGTGATGAATTAGGTGGCGGTTCAATGACTGCTTTGCCATTCGTTGAAACACAAGCAGGAGATATCTCTGCATATATTCCAACAAATGTTATTTCAATCACTGATGGACAAATTTTCTTAGAAAGTGATTTGTTCTACGCAGGAACACGTCCAGCCGTTGATGCTGGGTTATCTGTATCCCGTGTTGGTGGTTCTGCACAAATCAAAGCAATGAAAAAAGTTGCCGGAACGCTACGTCTTGACTTAGCAAGTTACCGTGAACTTGAAGCATTTACGCAATTTGGTTCAGATTTGGATGCAGCGACACAAGCTAAATTAAATCGTGGTCGTCGTACTGTAGAAATCTTGAAACAAAAATTACATGCACCACTTGCTGTAGAAAAACAAGTAGTCATTTTATATGCATTGACGCATGGTTTCCTAGACAGCATCCCAGTGGATAGCATTCTTGACTTTGAAAGTGAATTATTTGAATACTTGGATACAAATCATCCAAATATCTTTGAAATTATCCGTACAACACAAGATCTTCCAGAAGAAGATGAGTTGAACAGCGTAATCAAAGAATATAAAGACATTTTCTTAGCTTCTAAAGGTAGTACATCCTCGACAGAAGACAAATTGAAATCCATTCAAAATGCATAGTGAGGTGAGATGAATGGGTGCTTCACTAAATGAAATTAAGACACGTATTGCTTCAACGAAAAAAACAAGTCAAATTACGCGTGCCATGCAAATGGTTTCTGCTTCAAAGTTAACGAAGTCGGAAGCTTCATCTAAGAAGTTTCAGGTCTACGCGAACAAAGTGAGAGAAATCGTTACGCATTTAACAGCAACCCAATTAAGTGATATTGCTTCTTCAAACACAAATAATGACATTAATTATAACTCAATGTTGATTAGTCGCCCTGTTAAAAAGACAGGCTATATTGTCATCACAGCTGACGGTGGTTTAGTTGGCGGTTATAATAGTTCAATTTTGAAACAAACGATGTCTATTTTGGAAGAAGATCACCAATCATCCGACGAGTATGTGATGATTGCAATTGGTGGTACTGGCGCAGACTTTTTCAAAGCTCGTGGCATTGACCTTGCGTATGAATTACGTAACTTATCTGACCAACCAAGTTTTGACGAAGTTAGAAAAATCGTAAACATGGCTACAACAATGTATCAAAATGAAGTTTTTGACGAATTATATGTGTGCTATAACCACCATATAAATTCATTAACTAGTCAATTTCGTGTAGAAAAGATGTTACCAATCTCAGATTTAGATCCAGAAGAAGCAACAAGCTTTGAGCAAGAATATATTTTTGAACCTTCAAAAGAAAAAATCTTAGCTCAATTATTGCCTCAATATGCTGAAAGTTTGATTTATGGTGCGATTGTAGATGCTAAAACTGCCGAACACGCAGCAGGCATGACTGCAATGAAAACAGCAACTGATAATGCTGCAAACATTATTGATGACTTGACGGTTTCTTATAACCGTGCAAGACAAGGGGCTATTACCCAAGAAATTACCGAAATTGTTGCCGGAGCTTCGGCACTAGAATAGTATTGAGATTGGAGGAAAAAAGATGAGTTCAGGCAAGATTGTTCAAGTAATCGGTCCCGTTGTCGACGTGGAATTTTCTTTAGACCAATCCTTACCAGATATCAACAACGCTTTAGTTGTTTATAAAAAAGATGAGAAAAAATCAAAAGTTGTTCTTGAAGCAACCCTAGAACTAGGTGACGGTGTAATCCGTACGATTGCGATGGAATCAACAGACGGTTTACAAAGAGGGATGGAAGTTGTCGATACAGGCAAAGCAATCTCTGTTCCAGTTGGTAAAGAAACATTAGGTCGCGTATTCAACGTATTAGGGGATACAATTGATTTAGAAAAACCTTTCCCAGAAGATGCTGAAAGAAGCGAAATTCATAAAAAAGCACCTAATTTTGATGAATTAAGCACAAGTACTGAGATTTTAGAAACAGGGATCAAAGTTATTGACTTATTAGCTCCTTACCTTAAAGGTGGGAAAGTTGGTTTGTTCGGTGGTGCCGGTGTTGGTAAAACCGTACTGATCCAAGAATTGATCCACAATATCGCACAAGAACATGGTGGTATTTCTGTGTTTACCGGTGTTGGTGAACGTACACGTGAAGGGAACGACCTTTACTATGAAATGAAAGATTCTGGCGTTATTGAAAAAACAGCGATGGTGTTTGGACAAATGAATGAGCCACCAGGTGCGCGTATGCGTGTTGCCTTGACTGGTTTAACAATTGCTGAATACTTCCGTGATGTTGAAGGTCAGGACGTATTACTATTTATTGATAATATTTTCCGTTTCACACAAGCTGGTTCAGAAGTATCTGCCTTACTTGGCCGTATGCCTTCTGCCGTTGGTTACCAACCAACTTTAGCAACAGAAATGGGTCAATTACAAGAACGTATTACTTCAACGAAAAAAGGTTCAATCACTTCCATCCAAGCAATCTATGTACCAGCCGATGACTATACTGACCCTGCGCCAGCTACAACATTTGCTCACTTAGATGCAACGACCAACTTGGAACGTAAATTAACTGAACAAGGGATTTATCCAGCGGTAGATCCACTTGCATCATCTTCAAGTGCACTTGCACCGGAAATCGTTGGGGAAGAACACTATAAAGTCGCTACTGAAGTCCAACACGTTTTACAACGTTACCGTGAATTGCAAGATATCATTGCAATCTTAGGGATGGATGAATTATCTGATCAAGAAAAAGTTTTAGTTTCTCGTGCACGTCGAATTCAATTCTTCTTGTCACAAAACTTTAACGTTGCAGAACAATTTACTGGTCTTCCAGGATCATACGTTCCTGTTGAAGAAACAGTTAAAGGTTTCCGTGAAATCTTGGAAGGTAAATATGACGATCTTCCTGAAGAAGCTTTCCGAAGCGTAGGTCGAATTGAAGATGTCGTTGAAAAAGCGAAAAAACTAGGCTACTAGAAAGGGGTGCCCCATGGATCAATTTTTAACAGTTAATGTGGTAACACCTGACGGCTTGGTCTATGATCACCATGCAGCAATTGTCGTTGCACGTACAACTGCTGGAGAATTGGGGATTTTACCGAAACATGCTCCAATTATCGTTCCTTTAGCCATTGATGAAGTTCGCATCAAAAGAACGGACTCTGATACGCACGTTGACTGGATTGCCGTTAACGGAGGAATCATGGAAGTTCGTGATAATCTAGTTTCAATCGTCGCAGATACTGCGGAACGTGAGCGCGATATTGATGTTTCTCGTGCTGAAAGAGCAAAACAACGAGCAGAACGCCAAATCGAAGAAGCAAAACAAAAAGAAGATACGAATGAATTGAAACGTGCAACTGTTGCATTACACCGTGCAATCAATCGGATTAATGTTTCTAAGCACACGTAGATTCAAATGAACTTATTTTTTGATAAAAACTGTGCCAAAGTCAGTCCTTGATTTTGGCACAGTTTTTTTAATTGCATTTATTTTATGTAAAAAAGGCACAGTTATTTTTCCTTTTAGAAAATTTATGGTATTATCGTTTTATTGAGTTTACAGTAAATAGATGCAAGAAAGGACGTTATGATGCAAGTCTATGGAATTGACGCGATTATTCGAATTGTGAGTCATTTAGCGTTTATTTATTTAGCTTTTTGGTCTTTGCGTTCTTTGCGTACAGAAACGTTTTTTAAATATATGCAGAATACTACGCAAATCAGAATGGTAATTGTCTTTTTTTCAATTTTTTTAGGATACACTGCCAGTAATTTTTTTCTAGAAATCATAGCGTTATGTCGGAATCTTTTTGTTAGTATCTAATTTCAAAAAAGGGTACTATTTTAAAAGAAGAAATGCTATAATAAAAAAGATTTTGAGTAAGAGTATGCTCATTGGAATTTTTTTGGGGGGAACAACATGGAAGAGATCATCGTACAAGGTGGCAATCAATTAACAGGAACTGTCAAAATTGAAGGAGCTAAAAATGCTGTATTACCAATTTTAGCTGCTAGTTTATTAGCGGAAGAAGGAACAACAACATTAACAAATGTTCCAATTCTTTCAGATGTATTTACAATGAATCAAGTGATTCGTCATTTGAATGTAGATGTTGACTTTGATGAAGATCAAAATCAAGTGACACTTAATGCGTCAAGACAATTAGAAATCGAAGCGCCTTATGAATATGTTAGTCAAATGCGCGCATCAATCGTTGTTATGGGCCCATTGTTAGCCAGAAATGGTCATGCAAAAGTGGCAATGCCTGGTGGCTGTGCCATTGGCAAACGCCCAATTGATTTGCATTTAAAAGGATTCCAAGCGCTAGGCGCGAAGATTATCCAAAAAAATGGTTATATCGAAGCAATCGCTGATGAATTGATTGGTAATACTATCTACCTAGACTTTCCAAGTGTAGGTGCAACACAAAATATCATGATGGCTGCTGTGAAAGCAAAAGGTACGACGATTATCGAAAACGTTGCTCGTGAACCCGAAATTGTTGACTTAGCAAATATCTTAAATAAAATGGGTGCCAATATTTATGGTGCTGGTACAGAAACAATGCGTATTGAAGGTGTGGAGCATTTACATGCAGTGACACATTCAATCGTTCAAGACCGTATTGAAGCAGGAACATTTATGGTCGCCGCAGCAATGACAGAAGGAAATGTTTTAATTGCTGATGCAATCTCTGAACACAATCGTCCTTTGATTTCTAAGTTAACAGAAATGGGTGCGACGATTACAGATGAAGAAGGCGGCGTTCGTGTTGTTGGACCAAAACATGTATTACCAACTGACGTGAAAACAATGCCTCATCCTGGCTTTCCAACAGATATGCAAGCACAAATGACAGCCATTCAAATGGTTGCTGAAGGCACAAGTGTCGTAACTGAAACAGTCTTTGAAAATCGTTTCCAACATTTAGAAGAAATGCGTCGTATGAATGCGCACGTTAAAATTGATGGGAATGTTGCAATGATTGAAGGGGCACATGAATTACAAGGTGCAGAAGTATATGCTACGGATCTACGTGCTGCTGCTGCGTTGATTTTAGCTGGATTAAAAGCAAATGGTGTGACACGTGTTCGTAATTTGAAATATTTAGATCGTGGCTATTATAATTTCCATTTGAAATTACAACAACTTGGTGCAAATGTTGAACGTGTTGAAATGGATCAAACACCAACAGAAAAAACTGCACAAACTATCGCTTAAGGACGTGTTTGAATGAGTAACCATCGTTATATTTTAGTCAGTTTGATGAAGATTTTAATCGTAATCATCTTACTTTTTCTTCTTTTTATTGCCGGTACAATGATTGGTTACGGCGTAATCGGTGGCGGAAATCCTTTCCGAGTTTTCCAACTTGATTTGTGGCTTCATATTCGAGACTTTTTTAACTGAGATCTAAGGGGTTGTGGCAAACTTTTGTCGCAGCTCCTTTTTACATAGAATGATTAGTGAGGCAGAGTAGATGAAAAAATTTCTGATTTATTTAGTAAGAGGCTATCAACGATTCATTTCGCCAGCATTTCCACCGAGCTGTCGGTATTATCCAACGTGTTCGAATTACATGATCCGTGCGATTCAAGTACATGGGGCTGTGAAAGGAACATTGATGGGAACAGCACGAATTTTACGTTGTCATCCTTTTGTAAGAGGGGGCATTGACTATGTGCCAAAGAACTTTAAATTAACAAGGAATACAGTCGACAAAGAACAGCCAGATTATGAAGGAAAAGAGTAAAAGGGAAAAGTTTACTCTTTTTTGTCGTTGAAAGGAGAAAGGTTACCGATGATCGAACAATTAAAACCAAATGAACTTCCTTGGGATTTGCTATTGGATGCAGATCCTGAAAAAGAAAAAGTTCTTGCTTATCTTGAGCAAGGAGAAGGAATTGTTTGGAAAGATAATGGAGAAACGCTAGGAGTCTTGATTTTTGTCGCAACAAAAAACGAATTTGAAATCATGAATGTTGCAGTAGCACCACAAAGTCAGGGAAAAGGAATCGGTGGCTTATTATTAGAAGCTGCATTCCGACAAATCATTGAAGAGGTAGATAGCCAAACACAAATCATCATTCGTACAGGCAGCATTACTTCTGCTGCTTTACATTTGTATCAAAAGAAGGGCTTTAGCGAAATTTCCCGAGAAAAGGATTATTTTATCAAAAACTACGTAGAGCCCATTTATGAAGAAGGTATTCGATTAAGAGATCAAGTGACCTTAGCCAGAACGATTCAATCGCTTCGCTAGAATTCCCTAACCATTTACGGAAAAGGCTTTCAAAAATATAAGGATTGTTTTACAATATTTTTAGGAAGCAAAAAGGAGCGAAAATAGTTATGGGAATTCTTGTATTTGATTTTGGTGGTTCGGCAGTAAAATATGGTTATTGGAATGGCCATCAGTTAGAAGCAACCAACCAATTTCCAACACCTGGTACTTGGGAAGAAATGAAACAAAAATTAAGTGAAACATACCAAGCGTTTGCTGAAACAAACGCAATTGAAGGCATTGGTATCAGCGCTCCCGGTGTGGTTAACAGTGAGCGTCAAATTATTGAGGGAATTAGTGCGATTCCTTATATTCACGGATTTAATATTTTTAAAGAATTAGAAGAATTATTTGGATTACCAATTACTATTGAAAATGATGCGAATTGTGCTGGAATGGCAGAATTTTATGAAGGTGCAGCGCGCAATTACCAAGATGTTGCATTTGTTGTTATTGGGACAGGAATTGGTGGTGCAATGTTTACGAAGGGACAAATGAACAAAGGTGCTCATCTTTATGGTGGCGAGTTTGGGATGATGTTTTTAGATGGTGATCAAACATTCAGCCGCTTAGGAACTGCTGTGCAGATGGCTTGGCGTTATTGTGAACGTTTAGGTTTAGACAAGATGACCTATTCTGGAAAAGAAGTATTTCAACTGGCTGAATCAGGTGATGTGATTGCACAAGAAGAAGTGGAAAAATTTTATGATTACTTGGCAAAAGGACTGTTCAGTATTCAGTTTTCATTTGATCCAGAAGTGATTGTGCTCGGTGGTGGGATCTCTGCAAAAGAGGGGCTGATTGACGAATTGAATCAACGTATTGAAAAATTAATGGACAAGTTGGATCTACACGATTTTGTTCCAGAAATCTTATTATGTGACTATCGAAATGATGCAAATTTAGTTGGCGCTGCTGCGAATTACTATGCTCGAAGTCAAAGAGAAGCATGAAAACGAAAAGAAATGAAACAAAAGAATGATTGTATGCCCTGTTGAGTAAACAGGGTATATTTTATTGTGGAGAGTATGCTAAAATAGGTGGGAGGTGAGAATGATGTCAAAAAAGAATAAAGATATTGAAGTACGAGTAGAAGAAATCCAAAAAGTAATTAATGGCAAAAATTATGAGGTTACTCAGTTATTTATTGGTAAAAAAAATATTGGTGAAATTTTAGCATATGGCCCAAAAGAATTCGAAATATTTTTCGGTGAAGAGGATTTTGGGAAAGAAAAAAGTCTTGAAAATGCGATAGAAACAGTAATTCGCCATTGGAATTTACAAGACTAAAAAAATATCAAAAAAGTTTTCAATAAAGGGTTGCAAAAATCTGTGAAATTAGGTATTATAACTAAGTCAGGTTGATACAGACCTTTCGGAGGAGTAGCGAAGTGGCTAAACGCGACGGACTGTAAATCCGTTCCTTAGGGTTCAGTGGTTCGAATCCACTCTCCTCCATTTTTTTATTGGGGTATAGCCAAGCGGTAAGGCAAGGGACTTTGACTCCCTCATGCGTTGGTTCGAATCCAGCTACCCCAGTTATGAAATGGACGTTTACGAGATAACAGTTTCTGTTATCTCGTTTTTTTTTTGCTTACAGTATCTTGCTTCTTGAAGTATTTGAAGAATTAGGCTAGAGTTAAATTAGGCACTTAAATGGAAAGGGTGAAGAGAATGAAATGGAAAGAAAAAGTCGATGAAACTGCTGAGAAAATATATGATTTGGTTAAATCCGGAAAATATGATGTAGAAGTCGGACTTCCAAAAAATGCAAAAAAAGCAGTCCAAATCAAGTCAAAACGTTCAACCAATCATACGAAAAAATGGTTAGCAAAAAACCGCTAATAATAACAAAAAACTGCCAAACGCTAAAAAAAGCGGCTTGGCAGTTTTTTGTTATCTTTCGACTTCGATTCCTAATACAGTTAGGTGACCGTTTCCTACTAATTTTACGACTAAAGCAGCCAATTGTTCTGCCGACATGTTCGTGTCACTAGTAATCCACCAGTGAAGAGTCCCGATAAAAATCGAAGTCATGTATTCGATGATAAAATCGATGGGCACTTCAAGTTCATTTTCTGTAATTTTCAAGCGATTGAAGATGTTTGCGTATTTATTGTATAAAAGTTCTTCTAGTTTTTTACGCAAAAGCTCGTTGGATGAACCGTCCATGATGGTCAAAAAGAAAGCTTTTCTTTCTTGGATATTTTTGTAAATATTCGTCAGTGCAGCAATGATTTGTTTGACTTTGATCCGGTTGCCATGAACAAGTTGTTCCAAATCTAACACAGAGGTAAAGGCGTTGATCGCCATTTCAAAAATTTGTTCGTAGAGATCTTGTTTGTCTTTAAAATGAGCATAAAAGGTCGCACGATTAATCATTGCTTCATCGGCAATATCTTGCACGGTCACGTTATCATATCCTTTTTCTTCCACCAAGCGAATAAATGCCTCGATAATCATTTTGTGTGTTCGCTTCACTCGAAGATCAATTTTCTTAACCATAAAAAATTCCTCACTTGTTATTCGACATTTTTGATTTGTTTGTTGCTTATCTCACAAATAGGGGGTGTTTGCCAGTTGCAAAACCAATAAATTATTCCTAAAATATACATAAGTAGTATAACAGACACTTTGTTAGATAATCAACAAACTGTCTGTTTGAGGAGGGTGAAGAACAGATGAACTTACGAGCGGGAATTGACGTTGGGTCTACGACTGTCAAATTAGTATTACTAGATGAACGAAATCAAACAATTTTTTCTAAATATGAACGTCATTATTCAGATGTCAAGAAAGCAACAGCTAAGACTTTACGTGAAGCACAAGCCTTGGTTCAAAACCAACCAATTGCAATGGCAATTACTGGATCAGGCGGTATGGGACTTGCCGATGTATTGAACATTCCTTTTGTTCAGGAGGTGATTGCGTGTACACGCACGGTCGAAGAAATAATTCCTGAAACAGATGTGGCGATTGAATTAGGTGGAGAAGATGCGAAAATTACTTTTTTTGAAGGTGCACTGGAACAACGTATGAATGGTAGCTGTGCTGGCGGGACAGGTGCATTTATTGACCAAATGGCTGTTTTGTTGAAAACTGATTCAAATGGTGTGAATGAGCTAGCCAAGGAATATCGGCAAATCTACCCGATTGCTTCACGGTGTGGCGTGTTCGCTAAAACGGATGTACAGCCATTGATCAATGAAGGAGCAGATAAAGCGGATATTGCAGCGAGTATTTTTCAAGCTGTAGTAAATCAAACAATTGCTGGATTGGCAGCTGGACGAAAAATTAAAGGCAAAGTGGCATTTTTAGGTGGTCCACTGTACTTTATGTCAGAATTACGCAAACGATTTGTTGAAACGTTAGACATTGCGCCAGAAAATGTCATTTTTCCAGAAAATCCGCAGTTATTTGTGGCAATGGGTGCCGCGTTTTACGCTGAAGAAGCACGAGTGACGACAATTGAGGCTTTACTTGCTGCTTTGGAAAATGGTAATCAAGCACAATTGACCCCGTCAACTACGTTAGCTCCGTTGTTCGAAGAAGAGGTAGATTTGACCGCTTTTCGCGAGCGTCATGCACAAGCGACTGCTTCAGAAAAATTACTTTCAGAACATCATGGTGTAGCATTTTTAGGAATCGATGCAGGTTCAACAACGACAAAAGTTACCTTGATTAATGAAGAAGGGGAGATTCTCTTTTCCTTCTATGGTAATAATGAAGGCCAGCCTTTAGAAACAACGATGAAAGTGCTAAAAGAATTATACAGTCAATTACCAGAAGACGTTTTTATCGGAAAAGCAGCAGCAACAGGTTATGGCGAATTATTGATTAAGAATGCTTTAAAAGTTGATATTGGTGAAGTGGAAACGATGGCGCATTACAAAGCGGCAAATTTTTTCCAACCTGGTGTTGATTTTATTTTAGATATTGGTGGTCAAGATATGAAAGCCATGACGATCAAAGATGGTGTGCTTTCTTCAATCCAATTAAATGAAGCCTGCTCTTCTGGCTGTGGTTCATTTATTGAAACATTTGCTAAATCATTGAATTATGATGTACGAGATTTTGCGAAAGCTGCAGTGGAATCCAAAGCACCAGTTGATTTAGGTTCTCGCTGTACAGTCTTTATGAATTCGAAAGTGAAGCAAGTTCAAAAAGAAGGTGCATCTGTAGGAGATATTTCTGCTGGGTTGTCTTATTCTGTTATCAAAAATGCTATTTATAAAGTAATTAAGATTCGTAGACCAGAAGATCTTGGCGAAAAAATTGTTTGCCAAGGTGGAACTTTTTATAACGAAGCGGTGTTACGCGCATTTGAATTGATTAGTGGACGCGAAGTTGTTCGTCCCTCAATTGCTGGACTGATGGGGGCTTACGGAGCAGCGCTGATTGCCATGGAAAATTATGCGTTAGGTGAAGAAAGCACCATTTTGTCAGAAGAAGAGCTTGATCACTTTACTGCAGAAAAGGAATTTACGCATTGCGGTTTGTGTGAAAATAACTGTATGTTAACAGTTACGTTATTTTCTGATGGTCGCCAATTTATCACGGGAAATCGCTGTGAACGTGGCGCTCGAATCAAGATCAAGAAGGAAGATAAAAAAGTTAACCTAGTCGATTATAAGTATCGTCGTTTGTTTAAATACCGTCCATTACGTAAGAAAGAAGCAGTCAATGGTGTGATTGGTATCCCTCGAGTCTTAAATATGTATGAAAACTATCCTTTGTGGCATACTTTCTTCACTGATTTAGGATTCAGAGTAGAATTATCCCCACGCTCAAACAAAGAATTATACGAGCAAGGAATGGAAACAATTCCAAGTGACACAGCGTGTTATCCAGCTAAAATCACACACGGGCATATTCAAGCAATGATTGATGCAGGTATTCCACGAATTTTCTATCCGGGCGTTGTCTTTGAACGACAAGAATCAACTGAAGCGGATAATCATTTCAACTGTCCTATTGTCCAAAGTTATCCAGATGTTATTAAAAATAATGTGGATGACATTCGCGATGGTAAAGTTGATTATCGGAATCCATTTATCAACTTAGCGAACGAATCGGCAGTAGCAAAAGTCTTACATCAAACTTTTGCGGATTTTGATTTTTCGGAAGAACAGATTGCGAAAGCGTTGCATCATGGGTATGAAGAATTAGCAACGTTTAAGGAAGATATTCAGAAAAAAGGTGAAGAAACCTTATTGATGTTGAATCAAAAAAATGAGCGGGGAATTGTTATCTCAGGTCGTCCCTATCATTTAGATCCAGAAATCAATCATGGAATCTCAGAAGTAATTACGCAAGAAGGTTTCCATGTCTTGACAGAAGACAGCATTTCTCATTTAGGTGACGTTGGGAATTTACGCGTCGTGAATCAATGGGTGTACCACTCACGGCTATATGCGGCTGCACGAGTTGTTGCAAAATCAAAAAATCTTGAATTAGTTCAATTGAATTCATTTGGTTGTGGCTTAGATGCCGTAACAACAGACCAAGTCGAAGAAATCATGGAGCAATATGGAAAAATCTATACAGTTCTAAAAATTGATGAAGGTGCAAACCTCGGAGCAATTCGTATTCGGTTACGATCCTTAAAAGCAGCAGTCAATGAACGAGCCAAGCAAAATTTTGTTCCAGTCAAACGATTTGAAGAACCAGAAAAAATCGTCTTTACAAAAGAAATGAAAGAAAAACATACTTTATTGTTGCCAATGCTTAGCCCAATTCACCAATCTGGCTTAGTTGATGTCGCGTTAAACGCTTCTGGTTACAATGTTGTCTGCTTACCAGCAGAGGATAATGAAGCAATCAATGTTGGACTGAAATACGTGAACAATGATGCGTGTTATCCAGCAATCATCTCCATTGGTCAACTAGTGGAAGCCTTGGAAAGTGGTAAGTACGATTTGGAAAATACAAGTGTGATGATGACTCAAACTGGTGGTGGCTGTCGTGCGACAAACTATATTCCATTACTTAGAAAAGCGTTGAATGATGCTGGATTTGGAAATATTCCAGTTGTTTCAGTCTCAATGGGGAACAAAGGGGTTGAATCAAACCCTGGATTTAAATTCACGTTTCCAATGTTGAAACGTTTGGCGATTGCCTTTTTATATGGTGATTTGTTTGAAAGAGTCGTCTATCGTACGCGCCCTTACGAGTTAGAAAAAGGGACAGTTGATCGGTTACATGAAGAATGGCTACAACGAGTTGAAAAAAATGTTCGGAATGGCTCCTTAACGTTGTTTAATAGCAATATGAAAAAAATTGTCAAAGCATTTGATACCTTACCGATTTCTGATGTGAAAAAGCCAAAAGTCGGAGTCGTTGGAGAAATATTAGTTAAGTATTCTCCAACTGCTAATAACGATATTGTTCGCTTACTCGAAGCAGAAGGTGCAGAAGCGGTCGTTCCTGATATTGTTGGTTTTATGAACTATTCCTTATACAACCAAATTTGGAAATATGAAAATCTTGGGATGGCTAAACAAAGTAAGTTGCTCGCGCAATTTGCGATTCGGATGATTGAAATGATTGAAAAACCAATGGATAAAGCCTTGAGAAAATCAGAACGATTTGATGGAATCCAGTCAATTCAAGACTTAGCAGAAGATGCAAGTAAAATTTTGTCCATTGGAAATCAGACAGGTGAAGGTTGGTTCTTAACAGGAGAAATGATTGAACTGTTGAAGCATGATGTGAATAACATTGTTTGTATGCAACCATTTGGCTGTTTGCCTAACCACGTAGTTGGGAAAGGAGTCATCAAAGAATTGCGTCGTCAATATCCTAAAGCAAATATTGCAGCGATTGATTATGATCCGGGCGTTTCGATTGTCAATCAATTAAATCGCATTCGTTTAATGATGGCAACAGCTAATAAAACATTAGCAAAAGAAACGATCTCCTAAACAACTTAACTGTACCAAAAATAAAAGAGGAAAGAGTAGGTTTAAAACTTACTTTTTCCTCTTTTTCTTAAGGAAAACAAGCTGAATGGTTTCAATTACCTAACGGAGAAAATCCTTTTTTTGTTGAGAATCAGGTATATACCAGTTATAATAAAGAAAACGAAAGGAAGGATGAAATCAGATGTCAAATCAGTTACCCGTATATATACAAATTCATGATCAATTAAAAAATGAGATTGAACAAGGGGTCTGGAAAATCGGTGACCGCCTTCCCTCTGAAAGAGAATTGGCTGTGAAATTTAATGTGAGTCGAATGACTTTGCGCCAAGCAATCCAAAATTTAGCAGATGAAGGGATCTTAGAGAGAAAAATTGGTTCTGGGACTTATGTTGCGCGTGAAAAAGTTCAAGAGAAAATGTCTGGAACAACTAGTTTCACCGAAATTATGGAGTCACAAAATCGAGTACCTTCTAGTCGAACGGTTTCTTATTTCTTAACATCACCTAGTTCAAGTGAGATGGAAAAATTACAATTAGAGAAAGAGGACGTGATTCTTCGAATGGAGCGCATTCGTTATGCAGATAACGTGCCAATCTGTTTTGAAGTTGCTAGTATTCCACAGAAAATCATTGACGGCTATAGCAAATCAGAAATTACAGAATCTTTGTATCGAACGTTAGAAGAAAAAGGTGGAAAGAAAATTGGGCATGCAAACCAAACTATTTCTGCTATGTTAGCTTCAGAACAGATTTCTGAATACTTAGAAGTCAAACGTGGGGACGCAGTTCTACGATTACGACAAGTTTCTTATTTTGAAGAAGGAACACCGTTTGAATACGTACGTACGCAATATGTTGGTAACCGATTTGAATTTTACCTAGAAAAATAAAACAAGCTGAAACAATTCGTTGTTTCAGCTTGTTTTATTTTTGCTTATTTTTTATTTAGTGTGATGAGTTTTTCGTGATAAGAAATTGGTCCTTTTTCAAAAGTGACTTGTCCATTCAATAGTTCAGTGACAGTTGCTTTAAACTGTGAGATGTCTGTTTCATCAACCATACAAACAACAATTACTTGATCAGTATAACGAGTTTCCTTGACAGTCACTTGTTGTAGCTCAAGAAAATTTTCTAGCTTTCCTAATTGAGGATAGGTAATGGCAACGGCGAGTTCTTGTTGTAAGGTACCTTCAACAATACCAACCTCAGTTAGACCGTGAGAAACAGCCTGTGTGTAAGCACGAATCAGTCCACCAGCACCTAATTTGATACCACCAAAATAACGTGTGACAACGGCAACGACATTGATGAGTTCATTCTTTTTTAAAACTTCAAGCATGGGGATGCCAGCTGTTCCGCTTGGCTCTCCGTCATCACTACTGCGTTGAATCTCACTTTTGTCACCAATGACAAAAGCACTACAGTTATGATTTGCTTTCCAGTGTTCCTTCTTGACTGCTTGGATAAACGTTTTGGCTTCTTCTTCAGTCGTCACGCGTTTAAAGGAACAAATAAATCGGGATTTTTTTATTTCAATTTCACTTTGGCCATCTTCTTTGACCGTTAGATAACGTTCAATCATTGTTTTACCTCATTTCAAATGAAGAGTTACTTTCTTTAGTATATGAAAAATCTTTTGATGTTTCAACTTCCGAAATGGTTGCGCAAATGCTGGACTATGCGATAATAAAGGAAAGGTAGGTGAAGTTGGGAATGAAAGAACGTGTGAAAAAATATGATGCTATAACCCACTACATAAAAAATAATGGTGGTTCGCAAATTACTTTGACGTTTACTCAAATGGATGAGTTGTTATTTCCTAACAGTGGGCTTCCAAAGTCTGCCAGACAGACGACGGATTGGTGGGCAAATGATTACCGTCATCCGGAAAAAGGTGCTTACGGTTGGTTGAATGCAGGGTATGAAGTTGTTGTTGTTAATTTGGCAAAGGAATATATCGTGTTCAATCAATTAGTAAAATCAAGTTGGTTATTCGATTAGTTAACCGTATTCAGAAAACGTTGACAATTGTTATCTTTTAGCTATAATAGGTTCATAGGGACGAGAAAACGGTTACGTTCCTTGGCTTAGAAAAGGGGAGATTAACAATGTCAAAAAAAACAATTATGCTTGTCTGTTCAGCTGGTATGAGTACGAGCTTATTAGTAACTAAAATGGAAAAAGCTGCGGAAGCACAAGGGTTAGATACAGACATCTTTGCAGTATCAGCTTCTGATGCAGATAATCATTTAGCAAGCAAAGACGTTGATGTTTTATTATTAGGCCCACAAGTTCGTTTTATGAAAGGCGATTTTGAAAAGCGCGTTGAGCCAAAAGGAATTCCATTAGATATCATCAACATGGCTGATTACGGTATGATGAATGGTGAAAAAGTGTTACAACAAGCTTTGACATTAATTGGTGATAAATAAAGAGTACTGACGAATTAAAAAGTGTGAGGTTTTTTCATTTTGAAAATGCCTCGCACTTTTTTTGCGTATCTTTTTTTAGGGAAGCAAAATGCCATATAAAACAGTTTGGGGAAGGCGACTATTAACGAGAGAAGTCGCCCAACTACCAAAAGAAATACTGAATCAAGCCACCTATCAACGAATTGCAGGTATAGTAAAACAAAATAAACAGATTGTTTGTCAACGATGTGGAAGAACTACGCAGCAACAAGAAGCCAAGCTAAATGAAGAAGACTATTATTGCCCACATTGTTTGCTTTTGGGGCGAAACGATACGACCCAAGAATTATGGCTGTTTGAACAGCCATCACTGTTTCCACGCCAAATAGTTTTTACTTGGGAGAAAACATTGACGACAGAACAAGCCAAAATCGCTCATCGTTTGACTACGCAGGTAACGGATCATCATTTAATCTGGGCAGTAGCCGAAACATTTTAGTAAAACAAATTGTCAGACATTCCAATATATGAAAATATCAGTTTTGCTAACCTCAATTTTATTTATTAGCGGATAAATAATTTCCCTTTTTTCTTCCATGCTTGAATTTTCCCAATCAAAGTTTTTCAATTCAATTATTTTTTCTTTTTGATTAAGAGCTAGTTTGTCTTTCTTTTTTTGATTTGATTCATTCATTTCGTCTAATATTTTTAGCAAGCTAGATTTCTCTTTACTTAATTTTGAAGTTTTGGTTTTAAGAATTTCGATAGGAATGCTGTCAATTTGATATAATTCGATTAATTTATTTAACTGGGTATCAATTTTATTGATTTGAGTTTTGATTTCACTTGTATCTTGCTGTTTTGCATCTACTAACTCCTCAAATTTTTCGATAGTCAGTTTACTCAATTGGTCAATAACATGACTTTCAATCATATCTGCTCTATACGTTTTTTTAGCTGGGCAGTTATGATCGACAACCATGTATTCAGGCGTGCCTCTTTTTGAGTAACACTGATAGTATCCATGTCTGTGTCCGTTTTTTAATTTTGGGCCGTTCAACGCCATCATTTTAGCTCCGCAATGAGCACAATAAATTATTCCTGTTAACAAATAAGTATATCTACCAGATCTTACAATTTTCGAGTTTCGTTTTAAGCGAATTTGAACTTTTTCCCATAATTCCTCCGAGATAATTCTTTCATGGATACCTTGATACTCTTTATCATAGTATTTTATTTTTTGATTGAAGATAGAATTTTTCAACATGTTTACAATGCTTTTCGGCGAAAATGAAAACATTCCAGAATATTTTTCGATAATATAATCACCTATTTTCTCATAGCTCCATCCTTCCGCATACAATTCAAATACTCTTCTTACAACAAAAGCTTCCGTTTCATTTACTTTGAGCAGGCCATTTTCCATATAGTAGCCAGAGGGAATGGAACTTCCTCCGTGATACAATCCTTTTCGTGCTCTTTCTGCGAAAGTCATTTTAATTCTCTCTCTAATATTTTCTCTTTCTAATTGAGCAAATACAGATAATAAACCAAGCATAGCTCTTCCGTAAGCAGTAGAGGTGTCAAAGGATTCTGACATTGAAACAAATTCAACATTGTTTTTCAAAAATACATCATCAATTAAATATAATGTGTCTTTTTGTGAACGAGAGAGTCTATCTAACTTGAATACAATGACAACATCAATTTTTGAATGCTCAATATCTTGAATCATCTTTTTCAGTCCAGGTCTATCCAGCTTAGAACCGGTATATCCAGCGTCTGTATAATGATTTACAACTTGGTATCCTTTTGATTCAGCAAATTTCGTTAATCTATCAATTTGAGCCCCAATAGAATAGCCTTCTTCTGCTTGTGCAGTTGTTGATACTCTTTCATATAATGCCGCTCTTTTCATAGTAAGCACTCCTATTTTTTGATAAAATAGGGTATAGAAATAGATCTATACCCAAGATTTATTTTTTTGTAGTACATCCTTCTAGTTTGGCGACAGGCAGGATGTACTTTTTTGTTTTACAAATCAAAACTTACTTTTACAGCTTTACCAATAATTTTTGCTGGTGTATCAGGTGTGATGATTATTGGTGCATAATTAGGATTATCAGCTATAAGCATTACTAAACCATTTTGACGTTTAACCCTCTTCAACGTAGCTTCATCATCTCCGTTTACTATCACCGCAGCGATTTCACCATCTTCAACGTCCGGTTGTTCTTTTATTAAAACAAAACTTCCTTCTGGAATTGTCGGAGTCATCGAATTACCTCTTGTTTTTAAATAAAAAAGATTTCCTGCTGGAAGGCTTTCCTCCGCTTCGTATCTATAACCTTCAAAATTTTCTACTGCTAAAATTGGTTGTCCGCAAGTGATTGTTCCAAGAATAGGTATATTTACTAATTGACTTATTGGATAAAGGCTTAATCCTTCACTTTCGTTTTTCTCAATAAGTAATTCTGTTTTGGGAACGTTAAAATAATCAGCTATTTTTTGTATTGATCCAGATCGAGGCATCTTCTTACCATTTTCCCAATCTGATATCGTAGATTGAGAAACACCTATGGATTCTGCTAACTCATTCATACTAATGTTTTTTAACTTTCTTAATCTTTGTAAATTTTTCCCGAATAAAATCTTTAAATCTTCGCTCATTTATTAAAACTCCTTCCTATATACATCCACAAAAAATAGTATATCACTTAAAGAGATAATTGCATAGCTTAAAACAATATTTATTTTACTTGGTGTGTGTTTTTTATCGCTTTAAGTGTTGACTTATCGCTTTAAGCGATATATGATTAAGCCATCGAGAGGAGATGAAAACAATGCCAAAAGAACAAATGATGACATTAGCAGCATTGAGAAAAAGAATGCAATTAACGCAACTACAAGTTGCTAAAGAACTAGGTGTCACAAGAGAAACTATTATGCGTTGGGAGAAAAATTCTTCTGATATGCCGGTGAAGTATATGTTCGCATTTTCAAAGATTTATAAATACCCGATTGATGGTATTTTTTTTGGAGATTCAATCGCTTTTAGCGATAGTTTGAAATGAAGTGAGAGGGGATTGGTTTGAATGTAATTGATTTAGATAAAAATGGAAATGTAATCAAAGATATCTCAAAAGTTAAATTCGATATTGAAATTAGGAAAATCGTGATTCAGGCTTTCGAAAAAAGCAAGCGAGGTGAAGAAAAATGCCAACAATAAAAATTTCAGACGGTCAGATGTCTCATGCTGTGAAAACAAAAGAAGAGGCAGAATGTGTTATTGATCGATATTTTCCAGAAGAGAAGGAGCATGTACACATGATTGAATTTAGAAAACCAGTCAAAAGACGGATCAACAACAAGCTACTACTTGCGACACTAGCGCAACACAAAAAGCCAGTTTACAAGATACGTCAGCTGCAAGCACTTTGCTACATCAGTTTAGTTTTAAACATCATTTTATTGTCTGTTGTCTTAGTCATTTTATAGAAAGTGATGATTTGATGCATAAACCAAAAAAAGACACGACCGCCGCCAAGCTTAATCGTGTCCAAAAAATACAAAATACAAGGAGATTTTACCACATGAATGAAAAAATTAAAACACTATTAAACGAGCTACAAAATGAATGTGCGAAAGAAAACGTAACTGCTATTTGCACTCTAAATAAAAATGGTGAGTGTGTAAATATGGCTGTTGGTGATTCAGTAGCTGATTTTGCTCTTTGTTTAGCTATTCAAGAAGAATCTTTAGATGAAGAATTGACTATTCCATCAAATGTTTTACGTTCGGCTGGAATAGAAGCACTTAATGAGATGGAAAGTGCGAACAAATCAACGAATAACAAGCACACGATTGTAGTAGACGATTTGAATGATTTACCCAACATTTTTGAACGAATTTTAAGAGGTGACTTCAAATGATTTCAGTAAAAGGTCTAGGCGATGAAATATTCGAAGCAATGATGAATAAAGCACAACAAGACATTCAAGAAAAAATATTAACCGCTGCAAGTTACGGACAAACAAGTTGTACCGTTCGTTCGAAAGGACTGACACCATCATTTTTAGCCGCGCTAGAAAGCGAAGGTATTTCAAATTTTGAGCGTGAAGATGGCAGCGTTAAATTATTTTGGGAATTTTAGGAGGATTGTCATGAATGATTTTGATTCGTTAGGAGCTAGACAGCAACCAAAACCAGAGCGAAACGCAGTTGGGTTAGATTGGCAAGACAATCCAATATTTACAGGCGATCTCTACTATTTAACTAGCGATGG
Source organism: Enterococcus sp. DIV0174 (assembly GCF_050529065.1). Taxonomy (NCBI): domain Bacteria; kingdom Bacillati; phylum Bacillota; class Bacilli; order Lactobacillales; family Enterococcaceae; genus Enterococcus; species Enterococcus sp. DIV0174. Next base: position 639,383 of record NZ_CP172881.1, read on the forward strand.
CTATGTCCACGAAGATGATCTTTTAGAGTACGCACAACAACATTATCCAAGAATTGAATTAGGGGGAATTTAAAATGACGAATTTAGCAAATATGAACTTAGAAATAAACGAGGATGTCATTAAAACTATTTTCGAGCAAACATTAAATCAATCGATTATAAGCGCGATGGGAAACAAAGAAGAATACATGTCAGCGTTGATTAACAGCGCTTTGTCTCAAAAAGTAGATGAAAACGGTAATGTAAGTCGCTATAGTAGCGATAATAAATTCACGTTCGTTGATACACAAGTAAAAAAGGCGATTAGAGATGCATCTAAAGAGGCTATACAAGAATATATCGAAGAGAACAAAAACTTATTAAAATCCATGGTGAAAAAAGAAATGGAAAAAGAAGAAAATAAATCCGCTTTGGTGAATGCTTTTGTAAAAGGTGCGGTGAACGCTTTTGATTATAAATATAACTTTAGTGCAAATTTAAACATCGAAAAAACCGAATACTAGGGGGAATTTAAACATGTCAAACGAAGTAATTATTCAAAAAGATATTACAGATCAAGTATCTAGTCGTATTAAAGGTTTAGAAGAAGAAGGGCTGAAATTGCCATCGAACTACAACGCAGCGAACGCTTTAAAATCTGCGTGGTTTGCTATTCAAAAAGCACAAGATAGAAACAGAAAACCAGCTTTGGAAGTCGCAACGAAAGAATCTATCGCTAATGCGTTGCTTGACATGGTTGTTCAAGGTTTAAGTCCAGCAAAAACTCAATGTTATTTTGTAGTCTTCGGAAAAGAATTGCAATTGCAACGCTCGTATTTCGGCACACAAGCCGTTCTCAAACGTTTAAACAACGTAAAGGATATTTGGGCGGAAGTTGTTCACAAAGGCGATGTGTTCAAAATTGGGAGCAATCAAGGCAGAACTATCATAACAGAGTTCGAACCTGATTTTGCCAATCAAGACAATGAAATTATTGGCGCATTTGCCGTTATCGAAAAAATTGACGGTGAACGTGTTTATACAGTGATGACAAAAAAAGAAATTGATAAATCTTGGAGCAAAGCAAAAACGAAAAACGTTCAAACAGATTTTCCACAAGAAATGGCGAAACGTACAGTTATCAATCGAGCGGCAAAAAGTTTCATCAACACAAGTGATGATAGTGACTTGTTGACAGAATCAATCAAGCGTACGACAGAAAACGAATATGACAACAGTCGCAAAGATGTAACGCCTGAAAAACAAACGGTGGCGCTCGAACAAAAGCTTTTTTCAAATAAGACAATCGACGAACCAATTCAAAAAGAAGCAGAACCAATTGTAATTCCTGATGATGTACAAGAAATGCCAGATGAGCCAAAAACAGAAGTTCTAACTGAACAAGTTGATGAACCAATCCAAGAAGAATTACTAGATGTTCCGAATTTTGGACGTGAGGAAGGTGTAAAAGATGTCTCAGAATTTGAAGACGACGACTATCCTTTCTGATGAAAACTATTACTCAAGTGAAGCAGATTGGCAGTATATGTCAACTTCGCAATACAAGTCATTCCTAAAATGTGAAGCCGCTGCTTTAGCAAAATTAAAAGGCGATTGGCAACCGTCATCTGATCCAAAAGCGTTACTTGTTGGTAATTATGTACATTCTTATTTCGAATCGTTAGAAGTACATGAAGCGTTCAAAGAAGAGAACAAATCTAAGATGTTTTCTAGTCGCAAACCGCATGGGCTTTTGAAAGATTTTCAGATTGCTGAACAAATGATTGATCGCTTAATTGCAGAAGATGCCTTTTTAAATATTTATCAGGGCGAAAAAGAAGCGATTGTGATTGGTGAGCTTTTTGGCACTACGTGGAAAGGCAAAATTGATTGCTTAAATTTGGACGAGGGATATTTTGTTGACATCAAAACAACAAAGGATATGCACGAACGCAAGTGGAATGATGAATACGGCGCACGTGAAACTTTTCTAGTCAACTTTGGATATGTACTGCAGATGGCAATTTATCAAGAACTGATTTTACAAAAATTCGGTAAACACTGCATTCCAATCATTGCAGCGGTGTCTAAGCAAACGCCGAGTGAAGCGCGCTTGATAACCATTGATGAGGACAAAATGGCTTATGAATTAGTTTTACTGAAAGAAAAAATAGAAAGAATTGTCAAAGTGAAGAACGGTGAAGAAAAGCCACACACTTGTGGTATCTGCGAATACTGTCGCGGAAACAATCGCATAACTGGATTCACTAGCATGGACGATCTTTAAACGGAGGTACTTTACGAATGAATCTAGGATATATCAAGTTGTACCGTAAAGTGACTAGTTCATTCGTCTGGACCAATTCCGACATGTTCAAGCTATGGATATTGTGTTTAATGAAAGCTAGTCACGAAGATAGAAAGTTTCTGTTTAACGGTCAAGAGGTACGCTTGACAAGCGGACAATTCGTCACAGGCGCCCACGCAATAGCAAAAGAATACAACGAAGGTGTGCCAAGTGACAAAGCAATTGCATGGCGAACCCTATGGAGATGGCTTAAGAAATTTGAAAATGAAGAATTATTGACAATCCAATCAAACGCTAGATATAGCGTCATTACAATAAAAAACTGGTCTGACTACCAGTCGAGTGACAAGCCACTGACAAGCGATGGACAATCAGGTGACAAGCCACTGACAACATACAAGAATGATAAGAATGATAAGAATGAAAAGAATAATAATATTACGTCGAAGAAATCCAAAAAACGGATTTACTCGGACGACGACCCTAATAAAAAATTAGCAGTTCTTTTATTCAAACTCATTCAAAAGAATCAAAACATCAAAGAACCTGATTTGGATAAGTGGGCGAATACGATTCGATTGACTATTGAATCTGACAAACGCACTGGAAAAGAAGTTCAAGACATGATCGTTTGGGCAACTAGCAATGATTTCTGGTCAGGTGTCATTTTGTCAGCGACAAGTTTGAGAAAACACTTTGACAAGATGCTAGCTCAAAAGAATAAAAGAAAACAACAAAGTGTTTCTGATGAAGAATTGCCAGAAACAGGTGAGGAATGGTAATGAATGAAAAACTAAAGGCTTTAGCTACTCCTTATGGCGGTTTGCAAATCGCAGACCACAAGTGCCCAAAATGCGGTGATGATCTTTACGTTTGGAAGTCTAAAAACAAAGATGGCACAGATCGCTGTGGTCCTACATGCATCAATAAAACATGCGGTTATCGCGAGATGGTTACAAAGAATCAGAGAGAAGCACTTCAAAAAGCAGAAACCGCTAGAAAAAAAGATGCTATCAATCGAATGATGAATAGTTCAATGATTACAGATGGTGAAATTTGGACTTATGAATTTGCAACTTATCAAACGTCGGATGAAGAAACTACGCAAGCAAAACGAATGGCTGAAAATTGGGCGGAACAAATCATTGAAGGTAGTAAACTTCATGCGGTTATTACAGGAAAACCGGGTTCAGGAAAAACCCATTTAGGCGCATCGGTAATTAAAGAAGTAATGCGTGTATCAGATTACAAAATATCTTGTTCGTTCATTAGCTATCGCGAGTTGTTAGAACAACTGAAATTCGCAATGGATGACAAAGAAGCAAGAAAAGCCGTTACAGGTTCACTGATGGCTGAAATAAAGAAATCTGATTTTGTTGTTATTGATGACTTGGGCGCCGAGCTTGGACGAATGGAAGAGAACAACAAAGCTACTGCGTATGATGTTGATGTGCTTACATCGCTCACAGAAGCTCGTTTAAACAAAGCTACGATATTCACGACTAATTTATCATCGAAACAATTAAAACACGCATACGGTGAGCGAGTGTTCTCTCGTGTGATGAATGGGACAAAAGGAAACATCGCAGTATTTAAAACGACGACTGACAAGAGGGGGGAACAGCTTTGAGTTTTGTAGTAAAGAAGATGTGTTATTTAGATAAAAATGGTAATGGTGTCGTTTCTTCTAAAGGAGCAGAGTATTACGAGGATTACGAAACAGCAGATTTAGTAGCAAAAGTTTGTGGTGGTGAAGTTTTTAAAACACTGAAACCCAAACGGAAAAAAGTAGAGCGGAAAAGCACTTCTCAAATTGTTAAACCGATTAAAAAAGAGCTTGGCAATCAGGCTTGGATGCGAGGTGCAAAATGACTTGCTTAAGATGCAATGATGAAACGGTTATTTGGTACAAGACTTCGCTCGGATGGTCAACATGTGAACCTTGCCCCGTATGCAACGATAAGGGGCAGAAAGCAAAAGAATACATGGAAAAACGGAAAAAGGAGTATGCGAGATGGCGACACGAAGCAAATATGGAAACAAAAAGATAGAAGTCGACGGTATTATGTTCGACTCGAAAGCAGAAGCTCGCTATTACATGAAATTAAAACGGAATGGCATGAGCTTTATGCCTCTGTCAGAAACTTATTGTGCGATGCAAGAAAATGTTTTATTGCAAGAAGGTTATCTATGCAATGATCGTAAAATCGCACCAATTCACTATCGAGCAGATTTTGTTATTTACGAAAATGGCAAAGTGAAAAAAGTGATTGATGTGAAAGGTTATCAAGATGCTATCTCAATGCTGAAAATGAAGATGTTTGCGCATCGCTATGGTTTCCCAGTAATCTTTGTCAAATTTGATTCAAAAATCAACAAATTTATTGAAATGGATTGCTTTGAATCAGCAAGACAGCAACGAAAAAGACAATCAGACAGACGTAAGAAAAAATTGGAGGAAAAATAAAATGACAAATCAAGTAAATTTCAGACCAGAATTAAAGAAAGCTACATCAAAAGGAAATGGAAATACAGAAGTATTATTAGTTGTTAGCAACGGCTCATTAGTCGGTAAAAAAGACGATTTAGATGCGTTGTTAGGCAAAACAGTATCTGTAACAATTCAACCAGAAACAATAGAGTACACATTACCAGTGAATAAACAAACGAAAAAACCGAATGTTGAATATGTTGTGAATTCTGACGGAACAATCGAAATGCTGAAAGAAGAACAGACTTCACTTGAAATTGGCGATAACGTTGAAGAAGTCGAAAACGTCACAGTTCTAGTATCAAAAGAAACAATTGATGAATTTATCAAAAAAGCAACAACGTTAGAGTTACCTGAAAACGTAACTGTAAATGTTCGTGATGCTCTTATCAGATTATCAGACGGTGACAGCTTGAACGACATTGCTGCAGATCACGAACTATCTGAAACAGCTCTAATCGACCAAATCGAGACAGCTCGAAAATACTTTGCGCCGTTTGCTGATACATGGTCAAAACATAAAGACGACATCATTTTCCCAGAAAAATAATGGGAACTAGCCCAGTTATCATTTTGGAAGAAGCGAAATTTATTTGGACTCATGAGGAAATTGAGCAAGCGAGCCTGCTCTTTTCTCAAGGAGTTCGACCAACTGAGGTCGCGGAAATAATGGATCAAAAAATTCTTGATGTCGGATTACTTTTGCTCCATTTAACCGATAAAAATTTAATTTGAGGTGAAATTATGATTCAAGTGGCAGGTATTCGAACAGGAAAAATTTACTTTTCAGGTGCAACAAAGATGGAAGCTAGCAGATGGCTTCTAAAAACTTTTACAAACAATAAAAAACTAATGAAAAAATATCCGAATATTTTTTTAAAAGCAGATCAGATTATGCCAGAACCAATGATGTTTACGAGGGAGGACAGCAAATGATACCTAAATTTCGAGCGTGGGATAAGCGAAAGAGCGTTATGAGAGAAGTAGCAGTCTTACATTTTACTAAAGGTGGTAAGGTCAACGGTATCGAATATTGGAAGACGCCTTCCGAATTGAAATCGTATCATGTACGAAATTTAGCCCTCATGCAATCGACAGGATTGAAAGACAAGAACGGTGTTGAAATTTTTGAGGGGGATGTTGTAGTGGTCGAAAACCATCCGTTTCAAAGAAAAGAAGACAGCAGTGCAGGGATGGAAATCGAAGGTGATTATGTAGTTGGATGGAATCAACACGACTTGACATGGTGTGCTGGAGATTTGTTATTAGCTCGGCTAAAGCCCTATGTAAGGGTCATCGGAAATATATACGATAATCCAGATTTGTTGGAGGCGGAGTGAGTGAAAACTTATGCTGTAGACTTTGCTTACTATGAGTGGGATAAACTAGTTTATACAATCAAATGGATTCAGTGCAGCTCTTCTGAAAAAGCAGTAGATATTTTAGAAAAACGGTATGGCAATATTCACATACAAGATGTCAGAAAAATGAGAGATTATTTTATTTGAAGGAGGAACACGATGAAAGACTGGTTAGAAGAAGCAAGTGTCTTAGTTGGCTGTTTCATAAACTGTGCGTTTATATCTGTGATTATAGCACTGGTGGGATTTGTATCATTGAAAGTGATTATATTGCTTTGGCAGTTAATTTTTTAGGAGGAACACGATGAATAAACAAGAATTGATTGAAATACTAGAAGAGCTTAAAGAAAGCGCCAAACGAAAAATTGAAACAGATAATCTTGGTGAATATTGGCAAGGAAAAGCAGAAACATATGTCAATGCGATTGGTCTAGCGCAACAACTAGACGAACCACGAAAGCCAGTTGTGCCAAAATGTGCAGAACAATTTCTGAAAATAGCACAATCTTCAACTGATGTAATTCAGTTGTTTGATAGCATTATCTATGCAACAGACTCAGACGGTCTTATATTGGAAAAATGGGGATGGTCTGTCGATTTTTACAATTGGCTAGCTAAAGATTCTGACACGCTTTATATATTGTGTGATGCGCTTCGTTACGGCTACGAGGTCGAGAAAGAGCTGTTGTACGTTATGCCTGTTCCACACGTCTCATTCCCAGCACACTACTGCGTGAAAGATGACCATGTTTCTTTCAGACAAGGAAATGCACAGAAGTTTACACAAGCAGAACTAGATAAATATTTTCCAGACATTAAACAGTTTGCTGTGCAAGTGGATGAGGTGGAAGGATGAAAAAATTTAGAGTTGTTTTAGAAAGCAAAGATGTTTATGAGGTCGTAGCAGAAACTAGGGAGGCTGCTATCAACGCTTTAGTTTATCCTATACACGATCCTAATGTCACTATCACAAGTATTGATGTCGATAGCTCTAATATTATTGAGGCTGAGGAGGTGGCAGAAGGATGAATGAAGTAGAACAAAAACTCGTTGATATTAAGTTCATTCTTGATATGTACAACGCAAGAGCTGATACGTCAGAAAGTACACTGGATAAGATACAAAAAGTGTTGATTCCTAAAACACAACTCAATGACAACCAGAAAGAAATGTTTACTAGATTAGTGAATAATTATAGTTGGTTTGGAAGTTTAGTTGACCACGCACTGTATGACTATCTAAGTGATTCAGAAAGAACGTTAAGCAACAAAGAATTTGCACAAGTTCTTGAAATATTTTCTTTGTGGGTAATGGAACAGGAGGGGACAGAATGATATTAAAAATAATTGTAGGTATCGTATTTTGGATTATGACTTTGATGTTAGGCTTTTATGCAGGGAAAGAGGAAGGTCGTAAAGAAAACAAATAAAAAAGCCGGATTCCTCCGACTATTTAATAAATTCGACAAGTTTATTATACCATAGGGGGAATCAAGAAATGGTACTTTTCGATGTAAGTAAATACGAAACGCCAAGTGCAAAAGACGTGGATATGGAGCGTACGAAACATAATGTGAGTGTTTTTCTTTCAGCGTATCTTTCAGCTAGATGCAGAGTAGGTCAACCACGTGAGCCAAAAGTTACCGCTTCTTTTTCTTTGGTTCCACCATCTACTGCTAACAGCACATTTGAAGCTGAACAGATACTGATTGATAAAGAAGAAGCGCAAGAAGAGTTCATTTATCTTCATAAATTGTTTATTCGTGGTTATTCAGCTATTCAACATCCACACAAACCAGATGTCACAGAGAGAAGAAAGAGAATATTCTACGATCGTTATTTACGCGGAAAAGCGGTCTTTGCAGTCGCAGAAAGAAATCACATTAGTGAAGAGTCAGTAAAGCAAGAATCAAACATGATTATCGTTCAATTTGCATCAGCGCTAGAACTGGTTGCTTTTAAGTAGCCAGTTTTACACTTTTTATACCTATTTACTACCCATTTTATACACTTTTTGTACACTTCATATACCTGTTAAATGATTTATTATGATAGTGTCGAAAGATTAAATAAAACGACACAAAACAATCAATCAGCGTGAAAAGTCAAACTACTTTAACTGTTATTATTTTCGACTGATTGAATTGTTTTACAGAGAGTTTTTGAAGACTACTCACAAAAACAAAAATAAAAAGAACATCGTTTATTTTGTTTCAGTCAACAAACAGCTCTTCTTTAACAGATAGACAGCAACCAACAAAAAATAAAACACATTCCTCTTATCTATTTCAACAGGTTGCTGTCTATTATTATGTCGCTGTGGCTGAATGGTAAAAGCTCATCTATCTTTTAGGTGCAACCTGCAAGGTTCGATTCCTTGCCAGCGACTTACGCATTAGTACGTCAGGTTGATTCCGCAATACTAGTTAAGCGGACGTAATGAGAAAGGCTGATAACCTAACTTTCCTGATTCACTGCTATATAAGTCGTGACGTGTAGCTCAGTTGGTAGAGCGGGGCACTGATAATGCGCAGGTCGTCGGTTCGAGTCCGATCACGTCAATTGCAATCGAGGGACGCGGTAGTGGCGAGGTGCAGAAAGTAACAGACTTGTCTGTGTGTAGATTGCTAGTACATATGAGATCACTCTTTGAGTGGTCTTTTTATTTTGAAAGGAGTTGAGAACAAATGCATCATTACATCACTAAGTATAAAACTGATGATGGGAAACTAGTGATTGTTTCTTGGTTACAACTGAACCTGTTCAATAAGTGTTATTGCTTTTCAAAGAAAGAAGTTGTCGTTGGAATTTAAGAAGGAGAGAAAACAAATGAATGAAAAACAACTACAAGAATTATTTAAGATGAATGAGTCAAATCAAACCGCAGAAGCAACATTCTATGAAGCCCAAAAAAGTCTAACGTTGATCGCAAAGCAAGCTAAGTATTTCTATGACCAGCTTGTTATGCAGGGCTTCAATGAAGAACAAGCAATGGAATTCGTAATGCGCACATTCAGCGTTAATAACGTTTAGGGAATCATCATCATGGCACTAAGAGCGGACAAACAAGGCGCACACCGTGTTGCATTCGATAAGAATAGAAAGAGATTACTCAAGACTGAAAACGTCTGTGGAATCTGTGGAAAGCCTGTCAATAAACATCTGAAAGCTCCTGATCCAATGAGCCCGGTAATTGACCACATCATTCCAATAAATAAAGGAGGACATCCGTCAGCGATAGAGAACCTTCAGCTAGCGCACTGGACGTGCAACAGGCAGAAGTCGGATAAGTTATTTAACGTTAAGAAGGAAGAAACAAAAGTTATTGGCAATAGAAACTTGCCACAAAGCTTGAATTGGGCTTTATATCAGCAAAAATAGCAAAATTACTTATAATACGCTAAATTAGCAAAAAAACGTTAAAATTATTTATTTTTTAAGTCTTTAAGGTTATAAACGTTGATTTAACAGCATTTATGAAAAAAATAAAAAAAGAAACGTTGATAAATCAATGTTCTTTAAAAAAGAGGGGGCATACCCACCCCACCGGTGCTTGCTCCGTGGTTCACGCAGTCACTGTACATTTTTTCTCGCGCGATATTTGAAAGGAGTGATGAAATGGAATTGCAAGGTATAGAATACTTGCGAAATAAGCTAAATACGCACAAAAATCGTGTTGATATGCGTTACAAGCAATATGCGATGAAATACATTGATCAAGACGTCAGCGTCACGATTCCTAAGCAAGTAAGAGGACGTTACAGATCAGTTCTGGGCTGGTCAGCAAAAGCAGTAGATAGCCTTGCAGATCGTCTTGTTTTTCGAGAGTTCGTAAATGACGATTTTGAAGTAAATGAGATTTTTCAAGCAAATAACCCTGATGTGTTTTTTGACAGCGCAGTGCTTTCAGCTTTGATTGCATCATGCGCTTTTGTTTATGTCTCGAAAGGGGAGGACGAACTACCTCGACTACAAGTCATAGAGGCAAGCAACGCGACAGGCATTATTGATCCGATTACGGGTTTGCTAACAGAAGGTTATGCAGTTCTTGAACGAGATAAATACAATAGTCCGACGATTGAAGCCTATTTTGGACCGGGATATACCGATTACTATTATGTGACTGGCAAGCCAAAAAGAACCACGCACGAATTCAAGATTCCTTTGCTTGTACCGCTTATACACCGTCCTGATGCTGTCCGACCGTTTGGACGCTCACGCATTACTCGCTCTGGTATGTATTGGCAACGTTATGCAAAGAGAACTTTAGAAAGAGCGGATGTTACAGCAGAATTCTACAGTTTCCCACAAAAATACGTTACAGGAATTAGCCAAGAAGCAGAACCGATAGATGCGTGGAAAGCTACCATTTCCGCTATGCTTCAATTCACTAAAGACGAAGGCGGTGATAGCCCTAAACTGGGACAGTTCACTACTTCGAGCATGTCGCCATTTACTGAACAACTCAAAACGGCTGCTGCTGGATTTGCAGGTGAAACAGGTTTGACAATGGATGATTTAGGTTTTGTTTCAGACAATCCATCTAGTGTTGAGGCAATTAAAGCAAGTCATGAAAATTTGAGACTTGCTGGAAGAAAGGCGCAGCGGTCTCTTGGTTCCGGTCTATTGAATGTTGCTTATGTTGCAGCGTGTTTAAGAGATGAAATGGAATATCGACGATATCAATTTAATGCTACTGTGCCAAAATGGGAGCCATTATTCGAATCTGATGCAAGTATGCTTAGCATGATTGGTGATGGCGCAATTAAGCTAAATCAAGCAATTCCGGGCTTTATGGATAGAAATACAATTCAAGATTTGACCGGGATTGTTGGTGGAGAAGAAATTCCGGTAGTTGTTGAATCTACACCAACACAAAGCAACGAAAACGAAGTCGAAAACCAAGAAAGAAAAATTTCAACTTATGAAATTACGAGTTTGCTTCAAAAATGGGTTGAAGGGAAAATCACCAAAAATAATGCAATTTTGATGCTAACCAAACTTGGTTTTTCAAACGAGGAAGCTATCAAAATGCTAGAAAAAGATACAAACGTTGAAGGAGATGAGGGTAATGGCTGATGACATTGTCCCAGAACTTCTTGCTACGATTGAATCACAATTTGATGAACAAACGTATAACAGTGAAAAACTAAAAAGAGCGGTGAAGCTGTTAGAGTCCAAAAAAGCAAATTATCTCGATGTAAACGACTTTGCGATTGAAGTTGGTGAAATTCTTACGAATGTTTTCGGCACTAATGTTACTGCAGAAATTTTACCAGATGGAAAAATGTATTTTAATATCGCAGAACGTATTTTGAATTCAACTTTGAAGAAAAACTATGAACTGATTTCTGGATTTGCTGTTGATGTACAGAAACTATTAAACGATGAAGCAAACTTGCATTTAAAAAGCCAAACTCCAGAATTTAATCAAGATCGTGTCGATGGGCTAGTCAATAAACTTTCTAGTGCAAACAGTTTTGAGGATGTTAAATGGCTTTTGGATGATCCTATCATCAATTTTAGTCAGTCGATTGTTGATGATGTTATTGCAACTAATGTTGATTTTCATGCAAATACAGGGCTTGAACCGACGCTTACAAGAAAAATGCGTGGTGATGCTTGTGACTGGTGTAAAAGCTTAGCTGGAACATATGACTATTACAACGCACCAGACGACATCTATCGACGACATGAGCGTTGCAGATGCACAGTTGAATACAATCCTAAAGATGGTCGCAGAGTTCAGAACTCACACACGAAAAAATGGAGAGAACAAAAGCAAAAAGAAAAAATTGCAATAAGAAAAACACTGAATTTAAGAAAGAGGGATAAATAATGGGAAATCAAGAATTTGTAAGTAAATGCAAAGAACTTATTGTTGAATCTTATAACGCTCGAAAAGGGTCGTTAGCACCAAGACTTAATGAAACCAATCTGTATGTAGTTTGGCTAACAAAGGCATTACAGAATAACAAAGCTTTACTTTCAACAAACATCGATGGTGATGGCTTGTATTTTGAAGTAACTTATAACGGTGATAAAAGTGAATTTTATTTAGATGTTTATAAAAAGCAGGAAAACATCTGCATTACACTTATAAAACCTTAAAGCAAGGATATTTATTTTGCCCTAAGCACGGCTATAAAAGGTTTGATTGAGATTGAAAGGGGAAAGCTATGACTACTAAAGCGCGTTTTGGTAATCAGCATCCTACTCAATCGGTAATATTGCCATATGACAAATCTTTGTATCAAGAAGCGATTGAATACTATGAAAAAACAGGTCGTAAATGCTACGAATGGCAACGAGATTTGCTAAAAAGCGTGATGGCTATTGATGATGACGGCTTGTGGGTTCACCAAAAATTTGGTTTCTCGATTTCTCGGCGGAATGGTAAGACAGAAATTGTTTATGATGTCGAATTGTGGGCGTTGGAAAACGGACTAAATGTTTTGCATACAGCACACAGGATTAGTACGTCACATTCTTCCTTTGAAAAAATGAAGAAATATCTTGAAGATAGTGGGTACGTTGACGGACAAGATTTCAACTCGATTAAAGCAAAAGGGCAAGAACGCATAGAGTTGTACGAATCAGGAGGCGTTATCCAGTTTAGAACTCGTACGTCAAACGGCGGTCTTGGTGAAGGCTTTGACGTTTTAATCATTGATGAAGCGCAAGAGTACACTATAGAGCAAGAATCGGCTTTGAAGTATACAGTTACCGACAGCCAAAATCCTTTGACTATTATGTGTGGTACACCGCCAACGCCGGTTTCATCTGGTACAGTGTTTACGAACTATCGCGAAAATACGTTATTCGGTCAGTCTAAGTATTCAGGTTGGGCAGAATGGTCAGTTGATGAAATCAAAGATATTCACGATGTGGAAGCTTGGTACAATTCGAATCCATCAATGGGTTACCATTTAAATGAACGTAAAATCGAAGCTGAACTCGGCGAAGACAAGCTAGATCACAACGTACAACGTCTTGGCTATTGGCCTAAATACAATCAAAAATCGGCTATTTCAAAAAATGACTGGGAAGCGTTGAAAGTGAATGCTTTGCCTGTTTTAAAGGGTCCACTTCATGTTGGCATCAAATACGGCAACGATGGCGCAAACGTGTCAATGAGTATCGCTGTCAAAACTTTATCAGGAAAAATATTCATTGAAGCAATTGACTGCCAATCAGTCAGAAATGGGAATCAATGGATTATTAATTTCTTGAAACAAGCAAAAGTTGAAAGTGTAACGATTGATGGTGCAGGCGGCCAGAATATTTTAGCAACTGAAATGAAAGATTTCAGACTAAAAGAACCAATCTTGCCGAGAGTTTCCGAAATTATTACCGCAAACTCTTTGTGGGAGCAAGGAATCTACCAAAAAAGCATTTGTCATTGTGACCAACCATCATTAACACAAGTCGTTACAAACAGTGAAAAACGTAATATTGGGTCAAATGGTGGATTTGGGTATAAATCGCAATTTGAAGATATGGACATTGGTCTTATGGATAGTGCTTTATTAGCACATTGGGCATGTAGCAATGTTAAGCCCAAGAAAAAACAACAAATCAGGTATTAAACGATTATCAATTTTGATAGTCGTTTTTTTAATACACAAAATTACCGAACTGCCGGGCAAGCAGGAGAAAGGACGTTTATTATGTCAGATTTTAAACCAATTGAAACACAAGAGGCACTTGACCAAATTATCAAGGATAGATTAGCTCGCGAACGTGAAAAATATGCGGACTATGACAAATTAAAAAGTGAAAATGAATCGTACGAATCAAAATTGAATGCTTTGCAAACAACGATTGACGAATCGAATGCAAAGATTAAAACACATGACGACACAGTAGCAGACCTTAACAAAAAAATCGCAGGCTATGAAACAGCAAGCTTGCGAACTCGAATTGCCATTCAAAATGGCTTGCCTATCGACTTAGCTGACCGTTTAGTTGGCGATGACGAGAAAAGCATTAAAGCCGATGCAGAGCGTTTGGCAGGTTTTGTAGGCAAAAAGCAACAAACACCTCCACCACTAAAAAGTACAGAATCAGCACCAAAAGAAGATAAAACCATTGCTTACAAAAATTTATTAAATGGACTAAAAAAAGAAGGAGAATAAAAACATGACATTAGAAAAAGGAACTTTATTTGAACCAAAATTAGTAACAGATTTAATTAGTAAAGTAAAAGGAAAAAGCTCACTTGCACGTTTATCAGCTCAAAAACCAATCCCGTTTAACGGAGAAAAAGTATTCACTTTTACAATGGATTCTGAAATTGACATTGTTGCAGAAAGCGGAGCTAAGTCACATGGTGGGATGACCTTAACACCACAAAAAATGGCACCGATTAAAATCGAATACGGTGCACGTATTTCCGATGAATTTATGTATGGTTCAGAAGAAGAACAAATTGAGATTCTTGAATCTTTTAACGATGGTTTTGCAAAAAAAGTCGCTCGCGGTATTGATTTGATGGCTTTTCATGGGGTTGTTCCTAGAACAGGCCAAGCGTCAACCGTTATTGGTACAAATCATTTTGATGCTAAAGTCACACAAAAAGTAGAAATGACAACTGGACTTGCAGATCCTAATGGTGCTGTAGAAAGTGCGATTGAATTAGTGACGGGTTCCGAAGGCGAAGTGACCGGAATGGCAATCAGTCCTTCATTCCGGTCTGCTTTAGCAAAACAACAAGATAAGCAAGGAAATCCAATGTTTCCAGATTTAGCGTGGGGAAATGCACCATCAACTATCAATGGGTTGCCAACAGATGTTAACAAAACGGTGTCTGATATGAATGATACTGTAAACGATCGTGCGGTAATTGGTGATTTTGCAAATGCGTTTAAATGGGGTTATGCAAAAGAAATCCCAATGGAAATTATTGAATATGGTGATCCTGACAACTCTGGTATGGACTTGAAAGGACATAACCAAATTTATGTACGTGCAGAAGCATACCTTGGATGGGGAATTTTGGCACCTGAAATGTTCGCTCGTATCGTTGAAACTACTGCAGAAGGTGGCGAATAATATGCGTTACAAAAATACTAAGACAGGAGCTGTCATTGACAGTTCCTTTGTTATTTCTGGCGACGATTGGGCACGTGTAGAAAAACCAAAAGAACAGATTAAACAAGAAATTCATCAAGTTATTGATGAAGAACATCAACAAGAACAACAAGAAGAGCAACAAGAAAAGCAACAAGAAAAGCAACAAGAAGGAATTGAATCTAAAACAGGTGATGAAAATTTTGATTCAATTACTGTTCCGCAAATTAAGCAAGAACTTGATGCATTTGGGATTGAATACAACCCTCGTGCTAAAAAACAAGAATTGTATGACTTAATGATGGCACAAGGGGAGTGATCTCGTGGAACCTTTTGCAACGATTGAAGACTTAGAAAGTTTGTGGCGTCCTTTGAAACAAGGCGAACATGAACGAGCGGAAAAGTTGCTTGAAATCGTTTCTGATTCATTACGTGAAGAAGCTGGACGAGTGGGAAAAGACTTAGACAAGATGATTGATGAAAAGCCACCTTATTTTACCAATGTAGTTAAGTCTGTGACGGTCGACATTGTTGCACGTACACTTATGACCTCAACCGATCAGGAGCCAATGACGCAGACGACAGAGAGTGCTTTGGGCTATTCTTGGTCTGGCTCTTATCTTGTGCCAGGCGGTGGCTTATTCATAAAAAATAGCGAGCTAAATCGCTTGGGTTTAAGACGTCAGCGTTATGGGGTGATTGATTTTTATGGCGAAAATTAAAGGTATAACAATCATTTTAGTGGATAAAGTAAAAACAGGAACTGATCCATTCGGCAGCCCAATTTATGAAGATGGGGACATTGAAGTTGAGAACGTGCTTGTTAGTCCTACGTCATCAGACGATATCGTCAATCAAATGACTTTAACTGGAAAAAAAGCCGTCTACACCTTAGGCATTCCAAAAGGCGATACGCACGATTGGGAAGACAAAGAAGTCAAATTTTTTGGCGAACGTTGGCGGACTTTCGGCTTTCCGACGGAAGGAATTGCCGATTTGATCCCTTTGGCTTGGAATAAGAAAGTGATGGTGGAGCGTTATGTCTAAATCAAAATTCAAACTCAACCATTCTGGCGTTGGGCAACTTTTGAAGTCCGCAGAAATGCAAGGCGTATTGGCTGAAAAGGCAACAGCGATTAAAAATCGCGCTGGAGAAGGCTACGGGCAAGATGTGTACGTTGGGAAAACTCGTGCAAATGCGATGGTCTATGCTGACTCTTACAAAGCAAAAAGAGACAACATGAAAAATAATACGTTACTAAAGGCGGTGCGATAAATGATTGAGATTGTCATTAAGCAATTTCTCGATGTTCATTTGTCTGTGCCGGCTTTTTTAGAACGGACAGGCAAAATGCCAAAACGGTTCGTGCTATTTGAAAAAACGGGAAGCTCAAAACGAAATCAATTACCATCGTCAACTTTCGCATTTCAAAGTTACGCCGAATCAATGTATGAAGCAGCAAAGCTTAACGAAGAAGTTAAGACAGTCGTTGAAAATTTGCTGATGTTAGATGAAATCAGCAACGTTAGATTAAACAGTGATTACAATTTCACAGATACAACGACCAAAGAATATCGCTATCAAGCGGTATTTGATATTAACCATTACTAGGAGGTACAAACATGTCAGATGTAAAAAATGTAACAACTGCAAAACCGAAAATTGGCGGTGCGGTCTATTCAGCTCCGCTGGGGACAACATTACCAACAAACGCAGTTGATGAACTTGCCGAAGCATTTAAAAGCCTAGGCTATATTTCCGAGGACGGGATGACAAACACAAATAGTCCAGAATCGGACAATATCAAAGCTTGGGGCGGTGACACGGTTGCTGTAGTGCAAACTTCCAAAGAAGACACTTTTGCTTACACTTTAATTGAAGCTTTGAATCCAGATGTACTGAAAGAAGTATATGGAGATGCGAACGTATCGGGAACTCTAGAAACAGGAATTGCCATCAAAGCGAACTCTACACCGATGGAAGAACATGCTTTAGTTGTAGAAATGATCATGAAGGGCGGTATCTTAAAACGTATTGTGGTTCCTAATGGCAAAGTGTCAGAGGTTGGGGAAATTGTCTATAAAGACGATGAAGCAAGCGGTTATGAAACAACGATTACTGCTTTACCTGATGCAAAAGAAAATACTCACTACGAATATATTCAAAAACCTTCTTCACAACCTACACCCTAATGCGCCCCAGAACGTTACTGGGGTTCTTAATGAAGAAGGAGCAATTTCTTTGAACTGGGACGCTGTGAATGACGCAAAAGCCTATGTTGTTCACTATTCAAATGCTAATGAATCTGATCCGCATAAAGCAACTTTCATGGGCTATTCAGAAACAAACGAGTGGTCGTTATCTACAGCAGATGTGCCAGAATTACAAGCTGGTGACAAAATCTATTTGTACGTTCAAACCTTTAATGAAATCGGAGTTGGGTCGAATGACATCGAAAAAGCTGCGTACTTAAACGAGAACAAATTAGGTTCTGATTGGTCAGAGCCAGTTATCTTAACGAAAGAATAAAATCAGGAGGAACATTATGATTATCACAGGAAAAACTAAATCAGGTTTCGCGTATCAAATCCAAAAAGAACAAGTGGAAAATTACGAGTTTATCGAAGCTATCGCAGAAACAGATGAAAATGCTTCGAAATTGCCGAAAGTGTTGAAAATGCTTTTTGGCAAGGAGCAACTAGAAAAACTAAAAGACCATATTCGCACCGAAGACGGATTTGTTCCAATGGCAAAACTGACGGAAGAATTCACAGACGTTTTAAACAATCCTAAATTAAAAAACTAATAACCCTTGCTAGAATGATACAGATTGATGAAGAAGCGCTAATATGCGATCTTGCAGAAACGTATCATATATACGATTACAGACAGCTACCAGTTTCGACTGTAGCTGTTTTTTCTTGTGGTTTAAAACAAGATTCTCGAATCCATATGAAGTTGAATAATCAAC
Source organism: Enterococcus sp. DIV0174 (assembly GCF_050529065.1). Taxonomy (NCBI): domain Bacteria; kingdom Bacillati; phylum Bacillota; class Bacilli; order Lactobacillales; family Enterococcaceae; genus Enterococcus; species Enterococcus sp. DIV0174. Next base: position 657,565 of record NZ_CP172881.1, read on the forward strand.
AAGTGCCGCTCGATACGCTATTGCTAGCAAGCATTAGTGACAAGCTAGGTTTGTTGATTTGGTTCAAAACAAAGGATGGGCAAAAAGGGGTCAATCGTCCAACTTCAATTTCAGAAAGTTTGACGAATTCTACAAAACAAGAAAAAAGCGAAATTGTGTTTAATTCTGGCGAGGAGTTTGAACGCGTACGTCAACGTTTAATCGAAGGAGGCGATAGTTAATGGCAACTGAGTTAGGACAAGCGTATGTGCAAATTATTCCATCAGCGAAAGGAATTTCGGGCGCTATTTCAAAACAGCTTGATCCAGAAGCTAGCTCGGCTGGTATAAGCGCTGGTAATAGTCTAGGAAGCAAGCTCGTTACTGTTGTAAAAGGTGTCATTGCTACTGCTGCAATTGGTAAAACGATTGGCGCTGCTTTAACCGAAGGTGCGAACCTTGAACAGTCGCTCGGTGGTATCGAAACACTGTTCAAAGGCAGTGCGGATAAAGTGAAAAAATATGCAGATGAAGCATATAAAACATCTGGATTATCCGCCAATGCTTACATGGAAAATGTAACCAGTTTTAGTGCTAGTTTGCTTCAATCAGTTGGCGGAGACACCGAGAAAGCAGCAGATGTTGCGAACATGGCCATGATTGACATGTCAGACAATGCCAACAAAATGGGATCGAACATGGGCGATATTCAAAATGCTTATCAGGGTTTCGCTAAGCAGAATTACACCATGCTAGATAACTTGAAACTTGGGTATGGCGGTACAAAAGAAGAAATGCAACGCTTGTTAACTGATGCTGAAAAATTGACTGGTGTGAAATATGACATTAGTAATTTAAGCGATGTTTACAATGCGATTCATGCAATTCAAGGCAAGCTCGATATTACAGGCACAACAGCAAAAGAAGCAGCAGAAACGTTCAGTGGTTCGTTTGCAGCAATGAAAGCTTCGTTTTCTAACGTGCTAGGTAAAATGGCGCTTGGGCAAGATATTAAACCGTCATTAAACCAGCTAGCCGAAACGACATCGACATTCTTAGTTGGCAATTTTATTCCAATGGTAGCTAATATTTTGAAAGCATTGCCGGGCGCAATTGTGACGTTTATTAAAGCTTCAATTCCTTATGTGAAATCGGCATTCGGCGAATTGCTCGGTTCTATCAGTGAAACTTTTCCTGTCTTTGGGAAAATGGTTGATTGGATTCAAAAGAACGCAGAAATGTTCAAATTTCTTGGTTCAGTTGCGTTAGGCGCGCTAGCTGGATTTTTAGCTTTTAAAGGTGCAATCAGTATATTTACTTCTCTAAAAACTGCAATAACGGGAATCAAAACAGCCTTCACAGTGTTGAAAGCAGCAATGCTAGCTAATCCATTTGGCGTGATATTAGTTGCGGTTGGGGCACTTGTCGCAGGTTTGATGTATCTATACAAAACAAACGAAAACGTTCGTAACAGTATCAATAATGTTGCTGGTAAAGCAAAAGAGCTAATCAGCAATTTTGCTAAGTCTGAGACAGTCACAAAAGCATTATCAAATGGCATGAAGCTTGTTTCTGAAATAGGTGACAAAGTAGCTAACGCTATTGGGAATATCGGCAAGAAGGCATCAAGTTCGGCTGGATCAGTTGACTGGTTTGGCGTAGCTTTCAAAGTAGTGAAAACCGTTATTTTAGCTTTGCTAGGTCCGATCGGTTTAGCGATAAAAGCATTTACTTTAATTGCTAAAGTTTTAGGCGGTGGAGAAGTAAAAGCTGGTATCGACCAAATGATTTCTAGTTTTAGTACGTTAGCAAGTGGAATTAAACAAAATGCGCCTGAGATTGGGACGTCGTTTGGTACAGCTATGCAAGGTATTTTGACAGCTATTGCAAATGCTTTGTCGGGCATTATCGCTGGTGGGTTGAGAGTTATCGCTGGTTTTATTTCAGGTATCGCACAGGGATTACCACAAATCGCATTAGCAGCTGCACAACTAATAACTGCTTTTACGACTTCAATGTTGTTGCTTATTCCGATAATTGTATTATCAGCAACGCAAATTATTGTTGCTTTTCTTGCAGCATTTACAGTAGCTCTACCACAGATTATTTTAGCAGGAACTAATCTAATAAACAGTTTGTTACAAGGTATTACATTAGCTATTCCATCACTCGTAGCAAATACCGCAGTTTTGATCACTACGTGGCTCACGTCACTAAATGCTTATTTGCCGATGATTTTGCAGGCCGGATTCAATTTGTTGATTACTTTTTTACAAGGCATCGCAAATAATATTGGTCAAGTAGCGCAACAAGCGTTAAATATTATTATTAATTTTGCGAATGTGATTATTCAAAATATGCCAACAATCGTAAATACTGCAGTCAATTTGATGGTTAGTTTTCTCAATGCTTTAGCATCAAGAATGCCCGACATCATTCAATCGGCAGTTACATTGATTGTCAATTTTGTTAATGGTATTGCGAATAACTTAGACCAGATAATCAATGCAGCGGTGAACTTAATCGTTAAATTTTTGTCAGGTATTGCGAATAAAATACCCGACATTGTGAATGCGGCAATGGGATTAGTCGATGCAATGGTGCGAGGAGTTATAGACGCACAAGACAGATTAATGAACGCTGCAATTACTTTAATCAATGGCTTTGCTACTAACATTAGGAATCGAAAGGGAGATATTCGTGACGCAGCACTAAACTTGCTAGATGCAATTGTTGGTGTATTTGTCCCAGATAGCCTTTACGATACAGGTAAAAATTTGATTCAAGGCTTGATAAATGGTATTGGTTCGATGGTCGATTCAGTAGCTTCAAAGATTTCAGAAGTTGCAGGAAATATCAAAGGGAGAATCCAAAGCGCATTGGGCATTCATTCGCCATCAAGATGGATGCGAGATATGATTGGTCAAAACATGATGCTGGGTTGGCAAATTGGTATTGATAAAAATGCGAAATATCCAACAAACGCTTTATTGAACGCAGGAAAAACAATCACTAGCAATTTACATGACCAATTAAAAAATGTTCAATCATTGGCAAGCGGAATCACTTCAACAGATAGCTTGCTGAATTTTGACGATAGCGATATCAGCATGAATGTTACAAAAGAGGCGACTAGCCGAGCTATCGTTACAAGTTCAAAAGTCGATACTACAACAGATAACAGTGAATCATTAGACACGATAACTAATATCTTGCTTGCCATTTTAGAAAAGGATTTCGATGTTTTGCTAGATGGTGACTCTCTTGTTGACAAAACAAAAACAAAAATGGCTACTGCTTTAGAGAAAATGAGTAACGACGCAGCAACTAAAAAAGGTTTTAGAAGAGGGGTGAGCGTTTAATGGACGTATTGACTTTCGATGACGAATATACTTTAGATGATTTCGGTATGAAAAACACGCAAGGAAATGAACAAGAGCTATTCGGTTCAATCTCATCTAAAACAGTAAAAATACCAGGCAAAAAGGGATTATATGACTTTGGGGATGAGGTAGGCTCTTTTAGCGAAAAATTTCCTGTCATCGTACTTGCAAAAACGGAAGTAGAACGCTCATACAAGATTAGAGCCTTTAAACGATTTATTCTTGATGAATTTGGTTACCCACGAATCGTAAAAATTCAAAAGAGTTTGGAACCTGACGTTTACTACTGGGGAAAAATCGCAGTAGCGCCTGTTCCAAAGCTTTATTCAACTGCCGCGACATTTATTCTCGAAATCGTTAGCTTGGATGGCATGAAATATTCAAATGTTTCGACAGATGAGATTTTGTGGGGATCCAAAAAGATTTCATTTCAGGCAGGGTATCGTCTTGGCAATACTGGAACTGGCGCAAATGCTTTGAAAATCGTATCTAATACAAGCATCAATTCGTTTGTTGAAGGAAACGCAGTGAAGCCAGAAATTACGCTTGTTGGGACAGGAACAAACGTGAAAATTACTTGCGGAAATCGAGTGATTTCAGTAGGCACTTTTTCAAATCAAACTATTAAAATTGATACAGAAATGTTTGTCGCTTATTTCAACGGAAGCGAAAAGATTATTGAAATGGATGATTTTTACATTATGCCCAATCAAAAAATTGTGGTTACAGGAACAAATATGAACTTTTCGTTGACAATCAAGTATCGAGATGTTTTGTAAGGAGTGGTGAAATGCTTAAAGCAATGAATATTAATAGACAAACGACAGCATATCTTGAAAATGCGTTTAATGTCAGCTACGAGAAGCAAACCAATTCAATTTGGTCTGCTTCTTTTTGTTTACCACTCGATGATCCAAAAGTTGATAAGGTTCAACAATTGGGCTATGTGGAATTTGTTGACAGCGATAATGAGTACATTGGACTTTTTCGAGTGATGCCAACTGAAACAGCAATCAGCGTTGAAAATAATCGAGTGAAATTCTCGTGTTTTCATGTGCTATCAACTTTGATGGATAGCGTGATGTTTCGTTATCACGAAATTAGTCCAAATACAAAAACAGTAGATGTTTTAAATTACTTATTAAGTTTACAAAAAGTCACTCATTGGAAATTAGGAAAATGTGAGTTCGCTCGCTACTTTCAATATTCTTGGGAGAATGAAAATGGCTTGATTGATGCGATTTGGAGTATTCCTCAACCCTTTGATGAGGAGTATATGTGGACATTTGACACGAAGACATATCCTTGGACGCTCAATTTAGTGAAACCGCCAATGGACGTTACCGCGCGTGTTTGGGAAGGACACAATCTAAAAGGTTTTACAGTTGAAAGTAATCCTAATCAGTTAATCAATAGAATCTATCCACTTGGTCAAGGCGAAGGAATCAATCAGTTAAATATCGCAAAAGTAAATCCAACGAAAAAATATTATGTAGAAGATTCGGCTTCTATTGCAAAATATGGATTGATTGAATACGTGTGGTCGGATCGTAGGTTTACAGATGCGAATAGTCTATTTAGCTCAACTAAAGCTTTGCTGAACAAATGGAAATTACCGAGTGTTTCATGGTCCATTGATGCAGTTGACTTAATCAAAGCTATTCCTCAAAAGCCAAACCAAAAAATACCTAAAATTGATGAATTACGATTAAACAAAGTCATTCAAGTAAAAACAAAAAAATTCGGAACATTGAATTTACGAATTTTAAAAGAATCAAAAACAGACGTTTTCGGCAATCCGCAAGACTTGCAGTTGTCTGTTGGTTATGTGCCAAGTGATTTAGGAACAACACAAGCTGATAATGAACGTAACATTCAAATCAATCAGCTTTATTCTCAAGGCGCAACGAATATTCTTAATTATGACAAAGCTGATAATTGCGATCCAACCTACCCAGTAAAATTCAAATTTTACATTGATGATGATGTAGTAAAAATCAATACTTGCGAGCTTACTTTTGATACTTCTGCATTCAGAGCGTATTCGAAAGCTATCGAAGGTGGCGGTGCAGTAGTGACAAGTACAAAAGCTGGTGGCGCTATTGTAAAAGCGACTGGCGGCGGTGGCAGTATTGTAAAATCCACAAGTTCTGGTGGTTATACAGCTAGTTCGACTCAATCTGGTGGGGCAAGTGTTCAAAGCAATACTTCTGAAAGTGGTGGCGGATCAACACAAACGTCCAGCGCGAATGGCAGTCACAGACATAGAATGTTTTCGCCTACTAGTGAACTTGGTCCGATTCAAACGACAAGGTACAAAGCGTATGGAAGTTCCCTTTTGGAATTTCAAGGTGCGAATAATGATATCTATACTGCAGAAGCAGCGGACAATCACTCACACAATGTAACCATTCCAGCCCACACACATAGAGTATCTATCAATATACCGGCCCATAGTCACAACTTTACCGTTCCAAACCACACCCATGAAATCACATTGCCAGATCATACACATGAAATAAATTTGCCAAGTCATACACATGAGATTACATTGCCAAATCACACGCACGAAATCGAGTACGGCATTTATGAAGCAAGGGAACGAGCAAGTCAGGTAAAAATCACTGTAGACGGCAATGCTATTTCTGGCACTGAAACAAGCAAAGAACGATTTAATTTAGTGCCTTACCTTCAAAAAAATGAAGATGGAACAATCCAAAAGGGATGGCATGAAATTGTTATGACACCTAATAATTTAGCTAGAATAGAAGCGCAAGTCACACTAAGAGTGTTTATTAAGTCACAGCTTGGAGGAGAATTCTAAATGAAATTAGAAATTAAAGAGCACAGCAAAGATGCTGACATTATTGAAGTAGATAGCTATGATGCTAAAGAAACATTCACTAAGTTGACTGAAAAAGATGAAATGGGCAATAGAAAAAATGATTTTTTAGTATTTGGAGAAAATATCTATTCTACGATCAATATTCAATCGATTAAGGTGGTGAATTAGATGGCTGTTGAACATATTAACGAAACAGATTATCTAAATGATGGTCGCGTTAAAATTAACAAGTTTGCAATAGATCCAGCAAATCGTGCAGAAAAAAATAGCGAAAATGCCTATAATTCTGCAAAAGAAGCGAGTGATGTAGCAGAAGCAGCTCAAATCGAAGTCTCTAAACTCAGAAGTGAAATTGATGATTTAATTATTAATTCTGGAACAAGCGATGCAGAAGTAGTACAAGCTCGAACGAATATTCGTGGGCAAAAGTTTCCTTTACTAAAAGATCGCTTAAATAGTGTAGATGAAGACATCCAAGATTTGTCGATAAACGTGCGTTGGTACGGTGCTGCGGGAGACGGAATTGTAGATGACACAGAGGCGATTCAAGCTGCTATTCGTGCTGCAAAAGTTGCGAATACTAAAGTATTTATTCCAGATGGAAAATACAAATTAACTAAAGAGCTAATTTTGCTTGATGGAACCCATTTGTTGTGTGGCGAGAATGCCGTATTTCTACGATATCATAACAAAAACTTCACTTTAAATTTTGAATTACATGATGCGCCGAAAACACAATATAATGGAAATGGCAATATCACGATTGATGGTGGATTTTGGGATTTCTACACGAATAATCAAGCAACAGGTCAGTGCTTTTTCTTTTGCCACTCACATAATGTCATGATTAAAAATGCCCATGTCAAAAATATCAATAATGGTCATGCTATCGAGATTAACAGTTCGGATGGTGTCACTGTTCGGGATTGCGTTTTTGAGGGATATATTGGTGAGGCCTATCGCGGTGCAATCCAAATTGATTTAGATAAGGAAGGTGCTTTTGGAGATCTATATGTGGATCACCAAAGTTTTGACTATACACCTGCCAAAAATATTTCAGTCGCACGTTGTAAATTTATCAGCAGTGAACTTGGCTCTTGGGGGCGTGCAGTAGAAAGTCATTCTGCTGTAGTGGATAAACAATTTGAACGTATTACCATTTCAGATTGCGAAATTCATGATTGTTTGACGGTAGGAATCCGCGGCTATAATTGGACAGATGTAGTTATAAAAAACAACAGGCTTTATAACTGCGCTTCTGGTATTGTTATCAACACAATTATTGAGCGCCCAGAAGATACAGTTGACTCAAACGGTGTTCAGACAAATATGAGCGTGAATACAAGTAAGATTGTAATTACTGGCAATACCATAGTGCAGTCAAAAGCTACAGAACAGTACGTGTCGTCAATTTCGTTGTGGGGACAAAACACGGGCAAAGTAACCAATGTCACTGTCTCTGACAATGTCTGCGAGGGCGGAAAGTGGTCTGGTATTTTTATTTACAAGACGGATGATTTCACTGTTTCTGGAAATGTCGTTAATGATGTTTCTAACAATGGAATTTCAGTTTCAGGATCAAAACGAGGATCAATCTCTGCAAATGTAATTAGTAATTGTGGTTCGTCAGGGATTTACGTCTCTAAATCAAATACAGATGAAGCAGCGTTAGAATTGTTTTCCGAAAATGTTTTAATATCAGCTAATGCGATTAGCGAATGTGATGTGCACGGCATTCATATTGTGGATAATTCAATTGCTGTTATCGCAAACTCGAACACTTTGATAAATACGTCTAAAGTAAAAAAAGAAGAAAGTGTATTAATCGGTTTAAATTCAACAATGTGCCAAATCGCAAATAATACAATCAATGATGGATATGAAAATACACGTGCAATTTTAGCAACCGCTCAAACTACAGATATTTCCATACATGATAATAAAGTAACGAATCCAACTAAATATACCCAAGCAAGATATATTGCAAATGATAGCGTGATTACAACAATGCCGTTTCAATTTTCGTCTGGAATTACAGAGTATACGAGTTCATCTGTAAACAAAGTATCGTTTTCGCTAATTGGTTCACGGATTTACTGTAAAGGTGCTGTCAAAGGAGTGGATGCAGCAAATAAGCAGTTATTGAAACTGCCTATCCCACCACAAATACAGCAGTACATGACTGGCATCAGCACAACAATTTCGGGAAGAACGGTAATTACTCGTCTAACAGTAAAAACAGATGGATATTTATATTTAGAGAACAATTCAGAAGCAGTCTACAATGCAAGTGATTTTGTGACTGTTGATTTTAATTATGCTTTTTAATTTAAAAGATAAGTGTGCTCATTCGAGTGTACTTTTTCTTTACGGAAGTTGGTGAGTAAGTGATTGATATTGGAAAATGGGGGGCAATTGCTGGTTCAATTACGGCGATTGCCTCTCTTGTTTTGTTAGTGATAAAACCTGTCATTTCTTCGTTTGCAAAAATTACAGAAACGTTGTCAGAAGTGAATTATACGTTGCGATTACTGACAAAAGACTTAGAAGCTAGCAAGGATGATCGTTCTATGATTCATGACGAATTAAACAGACATGATGAGCGTTTAGACGATCAGGATAAGCAGTTAGTGAAACATAACCAGCAAATTATAACTTTGTTTAAGGAGACTAGAAAATGAAAAATATTAACTGGAAAATTCGTTTTAACTGGGCTGAAAATAAGACATTTATTTTTAGATTTGTAATTGCGGTTTTCTTACCTGTTTTAACGTATTACGGATTAAAAGCGGAAGATCTAACTTCATGGAAAGCGATTGGCGATGTGATTGTTAACGCAATTAGCAATCCTTTTGTACTGGGCACGATGCTTGTAAACGCGTTGAATGTTATTCCTGATCCAACAACGCAAGGCGTCACAGACAGTAAACAAGCGCTGGAATATGACACGCCTAAGATTGACGAAAAAGCGGACTACGGTGATGGGCAAGAATTCACTGAGCGAAAGGATGTCAAATAATGAGTAAAGAAAGCATGATTCAATGGATGCAGAATCGCTTGGGTAAAGTTACTTATTCGATGACGCATCGTTTAGGGCCAAACAGTTACGATTGCAGTTCTGCAGTTTTCTTAGCAATGATTGCAGGTGGATTTTTGCCTTCTGGTTCAATGGGGAATACCGAAACTTTGTTTGGAATGGTTGGAACGAAGCTAAAGAAAATTAGTCGTTCAGAAGTACAACGAGGAGATATTTTTGTATCCGGAACTCCGGGCGGTTCTAATGGGTCGGCTGGTCACACAGGAATATTTCTAAGTAATGGCTCATTTATTCATTGTTCATATACACACAACGGAATTGCGATTGATACGAATGATGCGTACATGGGAACGCGACTGCAGCATAATTTCTATCGAATTATTGAAGGTGGTTCAGCTAACAACACAGATGATAAACCACAAATGATTCAACTAGCTCTTGATGGCCAATTTGGCAATGCAACAGCTAGACGTCTGCAAGAATACTTTGATACTGCAGGAAAAGATGGTGTTGTTAGTCATCAGTACAAACAGAAGTACAATCAAAATATCTATGCTGCTCAATTTGATAATAGCTTAATTGGATCAAACGTGGTCAAAGCGTTGCAAAAATTTTTGGACATTTCACAAGATGGTTTGTTCGGTCAAGCTACTATTAAATCATTGCAGAAATATTTTGGTACAACGCAAGATGGAATTATCAGCGCACCATCAGATGTAGTGAAAGAATTACAACGTCGCTTGAATGCGAATAAACTATAAAAAATAGCCTCTCTTTGATAGAGAGGCAGTACATATATTATTCAGATTGAGAAATTAGATTATTTTTCGTAGCTAATAATAAACGAACCTAGCATGCTTTCGACTTTTGTAACTTTCACAACCAAAGTATCACCTTTTTCAACTTTTGGATTTTCTGATGAAACAAAGTTTAAATGCTCACCAGTTTGAATATTATATCCAAATGCGCTGTCAGGTACTAATTCATCTACTGTAATTTTAACAGTCTTTCCATCAATTGATTTACCTTCATTCAATGCTTTTTCAGCTTGCTCAGTTGTGTAATCAGCTTTCTGCTCTTTAGAACTTGAACCACAACCAGCTAAAAACAACAAAGCTAACATTCCAATAAAAACCACTTTAACCACTTTTTTCATTTACATCCTCCTATTTTATGACAATTTAATCATATCAAAAAGTGGAAAGGTTTGACTATATAATTTTACGTTTTATCAAAAACCTCTGCAGTGACCGGTGCTGGTAAAACAGAAATCCTGTATCCGCTTCTGCAATTGTTGCTAGCAACTGGGAAACGAGTTGCGATTGCTTCACCGCGGGTGGACGTGTGCCAGGAACTATGGCTACGTTTTACTGCAGTTTTTCCAGAAGAAAAAATCATTTTACTTCATGGCAAACAGCAGATTCCCTATGCGTTTAGTTCCTTCGTTATTTGTACGACTCATCAGTTGTATCGTTTTTACCATGCGTTTGATTTGCTAGTGGTTGATGAAATTGATGCGTTTCCTTATGTTATCGATCAAGGACTTCGGTATGCAACAGAAACAGCAAAGAAACCTGAGGGACAATTGATTTATTTGACGGCAACACCGGATGAACGTCTGTTAAAAGAAATCAAACGAACGTTTCAGATTCATTACTTACCTCTGCGTTTTCATCAACGATTGTTACCTGAGCCTCGACTCATTTTCTGGAATAATTGGCGCCGATGCTTAAACAAACGAAAAAAAATGGAACCATTAATCAAAGCAATCCAAAAACTAGTAAAAAAAAATCATGTCTTATTGTTTTGTCCAAGTATTGAGTTGATGAATGAGTTGCAAATGAAATTAGCAGAGTGGTTACCAACAATTAAAATTTCATCTGTATCTTCAAAAGATGAAAAGCGTCCAGAGAAAGTACAAGCGATGCGGCAGCAAAAATATGATGTGCTTTTAACTACTATGATTCTTGAACGAGGTGTTACCTTCGAAAATATTTCAGTTATTGTTTTAGGGGCAGAACATGAAGTTTTTACGAAATCTTCATTGGTCCAAATTGCTGGTCGAGCTGATCGCAAGGGAGAATTCAGTAATAGTCAAGTCTGTTTCTTTTATCATGAAAAAACGAGTGCAATCAAAAAAGCGGTGAAAGAAATCAAAAGGATGAACAAAGCGGGGAAACTCATACAATGAAATGCTGCTATTGTCAAAAATCAATCATTAAAAATTTAACCATTAAGGAACTTTTTCAACCGAAAAAATCGAGTGAACTTTGTTGGCAATGTGCCAAACTATTTACTCCTTTGTCCACAGTAAACAGTTGTGATGGTTGCCAAAAAAGTTTGTTAGAGAGTGAGAAACAATTTGTACAAAGTCAAAAAACATTTTGCACGGATTGTCTTTACTGGAAAAATCGTTACCCGACATATGATTTTTGCCATAGAAGTTTTTTTCAATATGATGAAGCGATGCAAGCTTGGTTCCAACAATACAAGTTTATTGGAGATGTTCGCTTGGCTAAAACGTTTGAAAAGCAGTGGCAAAGTTTACCAAAAAGATTTCCGGATTATCTTTTTTGTCCGATTCCATTATCAAATGAGCGGTTGGCACAACGTGGATTTAATCAAGTGAGTCAGATGTTGACCGAGGCTAGGGTGACTTTTCAGTCATTGCTTGAACGAGTCAAACATCAGTCGACTCAAACACAACATTCTCGGGAAGAAAGACTGGCAATGCCTCAGCCGTTCGCTTTAGGTGTTGAGCCGGAGCAAATCAAGCAATGTAAAATTTTATTGATTGATGATGTGTATACAACAGGACAGACGTTATTTCATGCTGCGGCTTGTCTTGCAGAGCATCAACCAACTAAAATTCGGACGTTTTCTTTAGCACGATAAAAGAAAAACTAAAAAATACGTGAAATTGGTAGCGATTTAGTTTGCAAATAGATTAGAGTTCGATATAATATAAATAAGAAGAGGGAAAGAGTGGTCCTTCTCCTTCTTGATTGTGGTAGACGAAAGGGGTAATTTTTATGTTTAGATATAATGTACGCGGCGAAAATATCGAAGTAACTGAAGCGATTCGTGACTATGTTGAAAAAAAAGTAGGCAAGTTAGAACGTTATTTCAGTGATGCACCCGATGCTACAGCCCATGTAAACTTAAAAGTTTATACTGAAAAAACAGCAAAAGTGGAAGTAACGATTCCATTACCTTATCTTGTATTACGTGCGGAAGAAACTTCACCAGATTTATATGCAAGTATTGATTTGGTTGTTGATAAATTAGAACGTCAAATTCGCAAATTTAAAACAAAAATCAACCGCAAATCTCGTGAAACGGGCATGAATACTGCAAGTGCTGCAGTATTATTCAATGAAGAAAATGGTGAAGGCGAAAACGAATCTGAATTAGATATCGTTCGTACAAAACGTTTGTCATTGAAACCAATGGATAGTGAAGAAGCTGTCTTACAAATGAATATGTTAGGACACAATTTCTTTATCTTTGAAGATGCTGAAACCAATGGTACAAGTATCGTTTACCGTCGTAAAGATGGAAAATACGGTTTAATTGAAACTGACTAAAAATAACTATTTTTTAAACCCTTGTGGTGTCTGATTAGATACCACAAGGTTTTTTTTACATAAAGAAGCTGTATTTTTATTAAGAATAAAGAAGTTCAGAGAATAATATAGCTAAGATATTTCAATTATCTATAAGTAATGATAAAATGGATAGGAGAGTCTACATAAGCGAGATGGATACTGCAGAAAAAGGAGATTATACAACGAATGGCCAATTTTATACGTTCAATCATTGAAAATGATAAAAAAGAACTAAAACGTTTAGATAGCATTGCTAAAAAAGTTGAATTACACGCTGATAAAATGGCAGCTTTAACTGATGAGCAATTACAAGCAAAAACTGATGAATTTAAAGGTAGATATCAAAAAGGTGAAACTTTGGACCAACTATTGCCAGAAGCGTTCGCCGTTGTTCGCGAAGCAGCGAAACGTGTCTTGGGCTTATACCCTTATCACGTCCAATTGATGGGTGGGATCGTTCTTCATGATGGGAACATTCCAGAAATGCGTACTGGTGAAGGTAAAACGTTAACTGCGACTATGCCAGTGTATTTAAATGCATTGTCAGGTGAAGGGGTACACGTTGTTACAGTAAATGAATATTTAGCAACCCGTGACTCAACTGAAATGGGAGAACTTTATAACTTTTTGGGACTTAGCGTTGGTTTGAATATCAATTCTAAATCAGCTGATGAAAAACGTGAAGCGTATAACTGTGATATTACTTATAGTACAAATAATGAATTAGGATTTGACTATTTGCGTGACAACATGGTTGTTTATCGTAATCAAATGGTTCAACGACCATTGAACTATGCGATTGTCGATGAAGTGGATTCAATTTTGATTGATGAAGCAAGAACACCATTGATTATTTCAGGACAAGCAGAAAAATCAACTGCTTTATACACAAGAACAGATAACTTCGTTAAACGTTTGAAGGAAGAAGAAGATTATAAAATCGATGTTCAATCAAAAACCATTGGGCTAACTGAAGCGGGAATCGAAAAAGCAGAGGAAACTTTTGGATTAGAAAACTTATATGATCTTGAAAATACTGCTTTGACACATCACTTAGATCAAGCATTGCGTGCTAACTACATCATGTTACTTGATATTGATTATGTGGTTCAAGACGGAAAAGTCATGATCGTTGACCAATTTACTGGTCGTATCATGGATGGACGTCGTTACTCTGATGGGCTTCACCAAGCAATCGAAGCAAAAGAAGGCGTGGAAATCGAAGACGAAACAAAAACAATGGCTTCAATCACATTCCAAAACTATTTCCGTATGTACAAAAAACTTTCTGGGATGACTGGTACTGCGAAAACAGAAGAAGAAGAATTCAGAGAAATCTATAACATTCAAGTTATTCAAATTCCAACGAATCGCCCAGTTATTCGTGATGACCGTGCAGATTTACTTTATCCAACATTGGAAAGTAAATTCCACGCAGTTGTTCAGGATATCAAAGACCGTTATCGTAAAGGACAACCAGTCTTGGTAGGTACAGTTGCGGTTGAAACATCTGAATTACTATCAGATATGTTGAACCGTGAACGGATTCCACATGAAGTATTGAATGCTAAAAATCACTTTAAAGAAGCTGAAATTATTATGAATGCTGGTCAAAAAGGTGCAGTTACGATTGCTACCAATATGGCTGGTCGTGGGACAGATATCAAGCTAGGTCTTGGTGTACGTGAATTAGGTGGTTTAGCTGTTATTGGTACAGAACGTCATGAATCTCGTCGTATCGATAATCAGTTACGTGGACGTGCTGGACGTCAAGGAGACCCAGGTATGTCACAATTTTATCTTTCATTAGAAGATGATTTGATGAAACGTTTTGGTTCAGAACGAATCAAAGCTTTCTTGGATCGGATGAAAATTGGGGATGAAGATGCGGTTATCCAAAGTAAGATGCTAACGAAGCAAGTTGAGTCTGCTCAAAAACGCGTAGAAGGAAATAACTATGATACGCGTAAAAATGTCTTACAATATGACGATGTGATGCGTGAACAACGTGAAGTAATCTATAAACAACGTCAAGATGTAATCATGGAAGAAAATAGTTTGTCTCAACCATTGATGAATATGGTCAAACGAACAATTAGTCGAGTAGTAGATGCACACACACAACTAGAAAAAGAAAACTGGAACCTTGAAGGAATCGTCGATTTTGCGGGGAATGCAATTGTCCACGAAGACAGCATCAGCGTGAAAGATCTTGAAGGAAAAACACCAGATGAAATGAAAGTTTATTTAAATGAGTTAGCACAAGACGTGTTTAATACAAAAGCCAACCATTTAAATGGTCCAGAACAACTCTTAGAATTTGAAAAAGTTGTTATCTTACGTGTGGTTGATTCGAAATGGACAGATCATATTGATGCAATGGATCAATTACGTCAATCAATTGGGTTACGTGCGTATGGACAAAATAATCCGTTAGTTGAATATCAAACAGAAGGATACAAAATGTTTGAAGATATGGTCGGCGCAATTGAATATGAAGTAACTCGTTTATTCATGAAAGCTGAAATTCGCCAAAATGTTCAACGAGAACAAGTTTCTCAAGGTGAAGCTTCACATGCCACCGAAGCAAGTGCGGAAGAAAAAAGTAATACAAGTGCAAAAAAACAACCAGTTCAAGTGAATAAAGTTGGACGAAATGATCCTTGCCCTTGTGGAAGTGGAAAGAAATACAAAAACTGCCACGGAAAAAATGAAGCATAATCATTTTTAAATAGAAAGAAGCTGGTGAGAGAAGTTCTTTTTAGAAAGAATTTGTCTCACCTTCTTTCTGTTATCTTTAGATTCTGGTAGACTAGAAAAAGAAGTGAAAAGAAGACGAAAACGATTGTCCAGAGAAAGAAGGAAGCAAACATGGAAATTTTTGAGATTCGTAATTTGTTAGCTGACATGCAAGAGAAGGTCACAAGCTTTAGGGGGTCTCTTTGACTTAGATCAGCTGGAAGAATCGATTGCACAAGCTGAGTACAAAATGGCTGAACCGGGTTTTTGGGATGACAGTGTTGCTGCGCAACAAGTAATTAATGAAAATAATGCGAATAAAGAAGCTTACGACCAATTTCATTCTTTAGCAGGTGAATTGGAAGAGTTAGAACTTTTGACGGAGTTATTACAAGAAGAACCAGATGCAGAAATGCAAACAGAGCTGGAGACACGGTTACATGCATTAAATGAAAAAATGAATACGTATGAGTTAGCCATGTTACTTGATGGACCGTATGATCGAAACAATGCTATTCTGGAATTACATCCTGGAGCAGGCGGTACGGAATCACAAGATTGGGGCAGCATGTTGTTACGCATGTATACACGTTGGTCAGAACAGCATGGGTATCAAGTGGAAATCTTGGATTACCAAGCGGGAGACGAAGCTGGAATCAAGAGCGTCACTTTGTTAATCAAAGGGCATAATGCATTTGGTTATTTGAAATCTGAAAAAGGTGTTCACCGGTTAGTTCGAATTTCACCGTTTGATTCAGCTAAAAGACGTCATACTTCGTTTTGTTCGGTAGATGTCATGCCTGAACTGGATGAGACAATTGATATTGAGATCAATCCAGATGATTTAAAAATTGATACGTACCGTGCCAGTGGAGCTGGTGGACAACATATCAATAAAACAGAGTCTGCTGTGCGAATCACACATATCCCAACTGGAACGGTGGTTGCAAGCCAAGCACAACGTTCTCAGTTAAAAAATAGAGAGCAAGCTATGGGCATGTTGAAGGCGAAACTTTATCAACTTGAAGTAGAGAAAAAAGAACAAGAAGCTGCAGCTTTACGTGGTGAACAAAAAGAAATTGGCTGGGGTTCACAGATCCGTTCCTATGTATTCCATCCTTATTCAATGGTTAAAGATCACCGCACAAATGCAGAAACTGGGAATGTTCAAGCGGTCATGGACGGTGACTTAGACTTATTTATTGATGCTTATTTAAAAATGCATCTGGTATAACATTAGTGGATTATTATTTAATTGACATAAAATTGTAAAATTTTGCAAGCAACTTGAAACATTGCCATGCTATAATGGCTGAAGACTGAAAAAGATATGGAGAGAATGCCATGATTGAAATGAAGGATGTAATGAAGAAGTACTCCAATGGTACGACTGCCATCCGCAATCTCTCGGTCGTTATCGATCAAGGAGAATTCGTTTATGTAGTTGGACCATCAGGAGCAGGAAAATCTACATTTATCAAATTGATGTACCGAGAAGAAAAAGCAACTAAAGGAACATTGACTATTGCAGGACATGATTTGATGGCTATCAAAAATCGTGAAGTTCCTTATTTACGCAGAGAAATTGGAATCGTCTTCCAAGACTATAAATTATTGCCGCGAAAGACTGTTTATGAAAATGTAGCTTACGCTATGCAAGTAATTGGTCGTAAACCACGTGAAATTAAAAAACGTGTGATGGAAGTTTTGGATTTAGTTGGTTTAAAACATAAAGTACGTGTTTTTCCAAGTGAATTATCTGGTGGGGAACAGCAACGTGTTGCGATTGCGCGCGCGATTGTAAACACACCAAAGGTTTTGATTGCAGATGAACCAACAGGTAACTTAGATCCTGAAAATTCATGGGAAATCATGAAACTTCTTGACCGCATCAATGCACAAGGAACGACAGTTGTTATGGCAACACATAACAGTACGATCGTAAATACAATTCGTCATCGGGTAATCGCCATTGAAAACGGCCGAATTATTCGAGACCAAGCGGAAGGGGAATACGGATACGATGATTAGAACCTTTTTCCGCCACTTATTAGAAAGTATCAAAAGCTTGAAACGTAATGGCTGGATGACTGTTGCCTCAGTTAGTGCGGTAACAATCACTTTAGCACTTGTTGGTATTTTTATGGCTGTTATTATGAATGCAACTAAACTTGCACAAGATATTGAAGGAAACGTAGATGTTTCAGTTTTTGTTGATATTGGTACAAAAGAGGCGGATATCAAAAAATTAGGAACAGAATTAGAAAAGCTTGACCATGTTGAAAAAGTATCTTTTTCAAGTAAAGACCAAGAATTGAAAAAAATCCAAGCAGCAATGGGTGATTCATGGAATTTGTTTGAAGGAGATAGCAATCCTTTATATGATGTATACGTGGTAAGTGCAACAGAACCTTCTTACACCAAAGATGTCTCAAAAGAAGCGGCAAAATTGTCTAACGTTTACCGAGCAGATTACGGTGGCACTTCTTCAGACCGAATCTTTGAAATTGCGGGAGCTGTTCGTACATGGGGATTAGCAGCAGCAGCGTTGCTATTATTTGTTGCTATGTTCTTGATCTCTAACACGATTCGAATTACAATTTTATCTCGTCAAAGAGAGATTCAAATTATGCGATTAGTTGGAGCAAAAAATGGCTATATTCGTTGGCCGTTCTTCTTAGAAGGCGGTTGGATCGGTTTGATTGGAGCAATTATTCCAATGTTGATTTTAACATTTGGTTATCGTGAAATTTTCCAATTGGTTAATCCATCGTTACTACGCTCGAACTATTCCTTGTTGCAACCAGCTGATTTTGTTTGGAAAATCAATGTTTTGATGACTGGTATCGGCGTAATCATTGGTTCTTTAGGATCGACGATCTCAATGAGACGATTCTTGAAAATTTAATCAATCATTCAAAGTAAAAGAACATTGTACTCATGAAAAGTGGGTGCAATGTTTTTTTGTTGTGTCGAAAAGAATACTGAAAAATGGTGGATTGAAGCGTGTTCTTTTTTCTCTTTACTTTAAAAAAAAACTTGGTTATGCTTAGGAGGTTAGAAAATGAAGAGGTGAATCCATGAAGGTGATTGTTGATAATTTTTTTACGATCATTTTGATTGCGAACATTTTATTATCGTTAATCATTGTGTTTCGTGAAAGAAGAGAAACAGCACAGACATGGGCTTGGTTACTTGTGTTGATGTTTATCCCGATTTTAGGATTTATTCTATACATTTTTTTTGGTAGGGGAATTTCAAAAGACAAAATTTTTGATTTGAAGATGCAAGGAAAAATTGGGATGAATTTGGAAATTGAAGAAGATAAACGTGCATTAAAACGTGGATTGTATCCCCATCCACCAACAGGACAAGCCGATGTCAGGCAACTGATTTATATGTTGACTGTTTCAGAAGGAACATTATACACGACGCAAAACGAAGTTACGTTGTTTACAGATGGTCGTGAAAAATTTGATGCGTTGATTGATGATATCAATCATGCACAAAATCATATCCATCTTGAGTATTATATTTATCGAAGTGATGATTTAGGCGTAGAACTGCGAGATGCATTGATTGTTGCAGCACAACGAGGCGTAAAAGTGCGGGTTTTATTAGATGCTTGGGGATCGACGCAGGTTTCACTAAGTTTTTTTGATGAATTAAAGAAAAACGGCGGAGAAGTCGCATTCTTTTTTCCATTATTTGTTCCATACATCAATCCGCGAATCAATTATCGAAATCATCGAAAAATCGTTGTAATTGATGGACAGATTGGGTATACAGGTGGATTTAATGTGGGAAATGAGTACTTAGGTTTGGTCAAAAAATTTGGTTATTGGCGTGATAATCATTTAAGAATTTATGGCGAAGCTGTTTACAGTTTACAAAATCGATTTTTGATGGACTGGAATTCTCAACACACAAATGAAGTCAGCTATTCGCCCAATTTTTTCCCAATGATTGATTCAACAGGGGAGATGGCTGTTCAAATCGTGACCAGCGGGCCGGATTCGGAACACGAACAGATCAAGATGACCTATTTAAAAATGATTTCTTTAGCAAAACGAGAAATTTTGATTCAGACGCCTTATTACATTCCCGATGGTTCGATTCATGAAGCACTCAAGCTAGCTTTGCTGGCAGGCGTCAAAGTTCATTTGCAAATTCCAAATAAACCTGACCATCCATTGGTTTACTGGGCAACTTATTCTTTTGCAGCAGAACTGATTGAGTATGGGGCAATTGTTGAAACCTACGAGAACGGGTTTATTCATGCGAAGACGATGATTATTGATGGTGGTGTCGTTTCAGTTGGATCGGCAAATATTGATGTTCGCTCTTTCCGTTTGGATTTTGAAGTCAATACGCTAGTTTATGATGAACGAATGGCTTCACAAGTACGTAAAGCATTTTTTGATGACTCAAATGTATCGAAACAATTAACCAGAGAAATCTATGAAAATCGTGGAACGGTAATCAAACTTAAAGAAGGCTTAGCGAGATTAGTCTCACCGTTACTTTAAGAAGAATAAGCAAAAAGGACTTGAAGCATAAATCATTGATTTATGTTCCAGGTCCTTTTTTATCGGGGTCACTTCTGAATAAACTCAGAAATGAAGAAAACGTCTCAATCTACTTTCATGAACTTTGGGGTATTTCTTGTTTTTTGGGGAAAGCAAGAAATAAGTTCACTCAAGTCTTTATTCAAGAGACGCATTTCAGAAATAGTATAGCATAGTCAAAAATAATGAGATAGTTTTATTTTTATTTTATCAAGAATAACTCATCAATTCGTTATTTAATGATTTTGATTCATTTTCAATAAACAAGGAAAATGTTAGAATAAAATTACTTTATGACTAAAGGAGATTTTTAATGAAAAAATTAAAATTATTATTACCAGTATTGGGATTAGCCGTTCTTTTATCTGGATGTGCGAAATGGATTGATCGCGGGGAATCAATTACAGCGGTAGGTTCTTCTGCATTACAACCGCTAGTTGAAACGGTCGCAGAGAGCTATCAAACAGAAAATCCTGGAAAATTTGTTAATGTCCAAGGTGGCGGTAGCGGAACGGGATTATCTCAAGTTCAATCTGGTGCTGTGGACATCGGTAACTCTGACTTATTTGCGGAAGAAAAGTCTGGGATTGATGCAAAAGCTTTAGTAGATCACAAGGTTGCTGTCGTTGGAATAACACCGATTGTGAATAAAAAAGTGGGCGTTTCAGCTATTTCCATGGAAGAGTTAAAAAAACTATTTACTGGTGAAATCAAAAACTGGAAAGAACTTGGTGGAAAAGATCAAGCAGTGGTTATTTTAAACCGAGCTTCTGGAAGTGGAACCCGTAGTACGTTTGAAAAATGGGTATTGGATGGTGAGTCTGCAATCCAGGCACAGGAACAAGATTCAAGCGGCATGGTTCGCCAAATTGTTGCCGACACACCGGGGGCAATCAGTTATGTTGCCTTTTCTTATGTAACAGACGAAGTAGCAACGCTTAAAATCGATGGCGTGGAACCAACAGATGAAAATGTGACAACAAATGAATGGACCATTTGGGCATATGAACATATGTATACAAAAGGAAAACCAACGGAGTTAACGGATGAATTTTTAGCGTATATTCTTTCAGACGAAATTCAAAATAATATCGTTGGCGAATTAGGCTATATTCCAGTTTCACAGATGAAAGTGGAACGTGATTGGGAAGGAAATATCATTTCTGAATAACCTTTACAAAAAATTTACAAACTTAGCGAAACTTTTACATGTTATTAAAACCAAATTGATGTTTGTTTTGTACACTGAACAAGTATGTTAAACCTGAGCAAGGGGGAGTCATCTGTGGAGGATGTAAAAAAAGTATTATTAACAAAATCGAAGCGTTCAAAAATGGAGCAACGTGGAAAATTTATTAGTTTTCTTTGTATCGCTTTAATTGTTTTAGTGGTATTAGCTATTTTTTATTTTGTTGCAAGTAAAGGGTTAGCGACTTTCTTTGTCGACAAAGTGAATGTGTTCGACTTTTTATTTGGGACGAGTTGGAATCCAAGTCAAGTTGGTCCAGATGGAAAACCGATGGTTGGGGCATTGCCAATGATCACAGGTTCATTTATCGTGACATTTTTATCTGCCATCATCGCAACACCATTTGCTATTGGTGCTGCAGTTTTCATGACGGAAATTTCGCCGAAAAACGGAACAAAAATTTTACAGCCAGTAATTGAGCTGTTAGTTGGTATTCCATCAGTCGTTTATGGTTTTATCGGTTTATCTGTGATCGTGCCGTTTGTTCGTAACGTCTTTGGCGGTACAGGGTTTGGAATCTTAGCCGGAACATTTGTCTTGTTTGTTATGATTTTGCCAACAGTAACAACGATGACTGTAGATGCATTGAAGTCTGTTCCTCGACATTACCGAGAAGCATCATTAGCTTTGGGAGCAACGAGATGGCAAACGATCTATAAGGTAGTTCTTAGAGCAGCTGTACCTGGAATTTTGACAGCAGTTGTTTTCGGAATGGCACGTGCCTTCGGGGAAGCTTTGGCGATCCAAATGGTGATCGGGAATGCAGCGTTGATGCCAACTAGCTTAACAACACCAGCTTCAACTTTGACTTCGATTTTAACAATGGGAATCGGTAATACGATCATGGGCACGATTGAAAATAATGTGTTGTGGTCCTTAGCATTGATCCTATTATTGATGTCATTATTCTTTAATATTGTTATCCGCATGATTGGTAAGAAGGGAGCCTTAAAATAATATGAATGCAAAACGTTCCGATAAAATCGCAACTGGTATTTTATATACCGTTTCTGGAATCATTGTCTTGATTTTGGCTGCTTTGTTACTATATATTTTAGTGCGTGGAATTCCTCATATCTCTTGGTCTTTCTTGACTGAGCCATCAAAAGCTTATCAAGAAGGTGGCGGTGTAGGTATTCAATTATTCAACTCGATTTATTTATTATTGATTACAATGATTATTAGTTTCCCTTTATCACTTGGTGCGGGAATTTATCTATCCGAGTATGCAAGCAAGAACTGGATGACAGATGTGGTTCGTACTTCTATTGAAATTTTGAGTTCATTACCTTCTGTCGTAGTTGGTTTGTTTGGTTTCTTGGTCTTCGTTATTCAGTTTCAATATGGTTTTTCCATTTTGTCTGGTGCGTTAGCGTTGACTGTCTTTAATTTGCCACTTTTGACAAGAACAGTGGAAGAATCATTACAAGCTGTTCATTACACACAACGAGAAGCTGGTTTAGCTTTGGGCTTATCACGTTGGGAAACAGTTTTAAAAGTCGTAGTTCCAGAAGCAACACCTGGAATTCTAACGGGTGTAATCTTAAGTTCTGGAAGGATTTTTGGGGAAGCGGCTGCTTTGATTTACACAGCAGGACAAAGCGCGCCAGCTCTTGATTTTAGTAACTGGAATCCACTAAGTGTTTCAAGTCCGATTAGTATCTTCCGCCAAGCGGAAACATTGGCTGTTCATATTTGGAAAATCAATACTGAAGGAACGATGCCAGATGGCGCTGCTGTGTCAGCCGGAGCATCTGCCGTATTGATCATTGCAGTCTTGCTCTTCAACTTTGGGGCACGTGCGATTGGGAAACGGTTATACCGTAAAATGACTTCAGCCTAAGGAGAAGAAGAAACTATGAAAGAATACAATTTGAATGATACAAATATCATCACGATGCCTCCTGAAAAGAAGATTGCTTTACACACTGAAGATTTACATGTTTGGTATGGTGATAACGAAGCAATCAAAGGTGTTGACTTAGAATTTGAAAAAAATAAAATCACTGCATTAATTGGTCCTTCTGGTTGTGGGAAGTCAACTTATTTACGTTCGTTGAATCGAATGAATGATGGTATTGCAAACACAAAAATCACTGGGAAGATCATGTATAAGGATGTTGATGTCAACGCACCCCAAGTCGACGTTTATGAAATGCGTAAACGAATCGGTATGGTGTTCCAACGTCCGAACCCATTTAGTAAATCCATTTATGAAAATATCACGTTTGCTTTGAAGCAACATGGGGAAAAAGACAAGAAGAAGCTAGATGAAATCGTTGAAACTAGTTTGAAACAAGCTGCCCTGTGGGAACAGGTCAAAGATAACCTTGATAAAAGTGCTTTAGCCTTGTCAGGAGGGCAACAACAACGTTTATGTATTGCTCGTGCGATTGCAATGAAACCAGATATTTTATTACTGGACGAGCCAGCAAGTGCATTGGACCCTATTTCTACTGGGACAGTTGAGGAAACGTTGGTGAACTTAAAAGAAGATTTTACCATCATCATCGTGACACACAACATGCAACAGGCTGCGCGTATCAGTGACTACACGGCATTCTTTTACTTAGGAAAAGTAATCGAATATGATCAAACGAAGAAGATATTTACTAGACCGAAAATTCAAGCAACCGAAGATTATGTGTCCGGTCATTTTGGTTAAAACGGAGGCTTCATTATGACAAAAGAAATTATTTCATCAAAAGATCTTCATTTATATTATGGAAAAAAAGAAGCTTTAAAAGGAATTGACTTAAGTATCAACCAAGGTGAGATTACGGCGATGATTGGTCCTTCAGGTTGTGGAAAGTCAACTTACCTGCGTTCATTGAATCGAATGAATGACTTGATTCCTGGTGTAACGATCACCGGAAGTGTGCTGTATAAAGGAAAAGATATTTACGGTCCTAAAACTGATACCGTTGAACTACGCAAAGAAATCGGCATGGTATTCCAACAGCCTAATCCTTTTCCTTTTTCAATCTATGAGAACGTTATTTATGGATTGAAACTAAAAGGCGAAAAAGACAAAAAAGTGTTAGATCAAGTAGTTGAAGAAAGTCTAAAAGCCGCTTCAGTTTGGGATGATGTGAAGGATAAACTGCATAAGAGCGCTTTGTCTTTATCAGGTGGACAGCAACAACGAGTATGTATCGCACGTGTCTTAGCAGTCAACCCAGAAATTATTTTACTAGATGAACCAACAAGTGCACTTGACCCTGTTTCAACTGGAAAAATTGAAAGTATGTTGTTAGAATTGAAAGAGAACTATACGATGATTATGGTCACACATAACATGTCACAGGCTTCTCGTATTTCAGATAAGACAGCTTTCTTCTTAGATGGTCATTTAATTGAATTCAATGATACAAAGAAAATTTTTATGAATCCAGAAAAGCAAGAAACAGAAGATTACATCTCAGGACGATTCGGATAAGGGGGAAATAAAATGCTACGAACGCAATTTGAAGAGGAATTATTAAATCTTCATAATCAATTTTATGAAATGGGTATGATGGTAAGTAGTGCGGTGCATAAGTCTGTTCGCTCTTATGTGAAGCATGACAAAGCCCTGGCACAAGAAGTAATCGAAAACGATACAAATATCAATGATATGGAAATTCGTTTAGAAAAGAAAAGCTTTGAAATGATTGCTCTGCAACAACCAGTAACGACAGACTTGCGCATGATTATTACCGTTATGAAAGCAAGTTCTGATTTGGAAAGAATGGCGGATCACGCGGTATCTGTTGCAAAATCAACGATTCGTGTCAAAGGACAAACGAGAATTCCTGAAATCGAAAAAGAAATCTCGGACATGTCAGACTATGTGAAGAAAATGGTTGATAATGTGTTGGTTGCCTATGTTAAAACGGACGAAAAAGACGCTCGGACAATTGCCAACATGGATCAACGTGTAAATGAGTATTTCAATCGAATCTACAATGCAACAATCAAAAACATGGAAGCAAATCCAGAAACAGTCATTAGCGGAACAGACTATTTGAATGTTGCTAGTTACTTGGAGCGTATTGGTGACTATGTTACAAATATTTGTGAGTGGATTGTTTACTTGGCAACAGGTAAGATTACGGAATTGAATACGACCCATGATGAGATTTTTTAAAAAGGTTGTGGCGCAAAGCGGTCAGCTCCGAAAAAATAATGAGTAACTAACAAAAATAGCTTTTCATATTTTTTGACAGTTATGAATTATTTCGAGGAGTTGTTTTGGGAACACCGTGAAAAAGGTTGTGAAAGAAGTGCACAGCTCCAATAAATAAGAATAAATTTTCAGAAATTGCTTTTCAAATTTTTGTGAAATTTAGACTTATTTAGCAGGAGTTACTTCTTGAACACCGTGGATAAAATTTGTGACGCAAAGTGTTTAGCTCTGACAAGATAGCGAGTGTTCCAAAAAGTTAGTGTCAAACAATAAAAAATGAACTTACCTTTAAGAGATTGGGGGAAAACGCACTTTGTTTTCTTCCAATCTCTTTTTTTAGTATGATTAGAATAGTAGGGAATGACGGAAGGTGGAGAAAAAGTTACATCTTAAGTCCTATGACATTTTCTTCAAATGAAGGCATAATATGGATGTAAGGAAAAGTTGCAAACAATATTTGCTCAAGGAGGCAATTTCCATGAAAGAAAGAGAACGTATTTTAGACTTAGTAAAAAAAGGAATCCTTTCGACTGAAGAAGGCTTAGATTTGTTAGAAAGTATGGCAACTGAAAAAGACGAAAAGTCAATTAAAAAAGAAGCAGACAAAGTAACTGCTAGTCATAAAGAAAAAGATCAAGTAAGTCAATTGATGGATGATTTAGAAAATGATGCAGAGGAAACCTTCACTGATTCTGAAGTGGATCCAAAGGAAAAAGAAAAACAAGATCAAGAAAACTTAGAAAAAATTCTTGATGAATTAGCAACAGAAGCAAACAAAGCATCTGCACATTTAGATGAAGTGAATGCTGAATTACAAGAAAATCGACAAGCACGCAATGACAAACAGGAAGCATTGATGCAGTTGAATACAAAAGAAGAACTAGATGAGTTAACCGCAGAAGAACTTGAACAACGTCAAGCGTTGGAAAGTGAAATCCAAACGTTAGAAGCAGAAGGCAATAAGCTAGTTGAGCAACAATTGAAGCTCGAAGCAGAATTAAAAGATATTCGTAAAAATCAATGGTCAGAAACGAAAGATTCAATTGCTGAAAAATTTGACTTACCAGATGATTGGAAAGAACAAGCAACAGACACCTTGAACCAAGTTGGCGAAAAAATGTCTGAAGCGGGTAGCCAATTAGGCAAGTTCTTGAAGAAAACGTTCCAAACGGTTTCTGATTCTGTGAACGACAACATGGAATGGAAAGATGTTAATTTACGTGTTCCTGGTATTGCAACAACGAAATTCGAACATGAATTTTACTATGAAGCACCAGAAGCAAGTATCATCGATATCAAAGCGGCAAACGGAAACGTGCTTTTGAAAACGTGGGATAGTGAAGATGTCAAAGTAGAAGCCAAAATCAAACTCTACGGAAAAATGACAGCTGAACCATTTGATGCCTTTTTAGAAAGAAGCCAAATCGAAGTCAATGAAGACCACATTTCTTTCCAAATTCCGAATAAACGTGTACGAGCAGACCTTGTTTTCTACTTACCAACACGCTTATACGACCATGTAGCAATCAAATTGCTTAACGGAAATATCACAATTAAAGGTTTAGAAACAAAAGACACTTATGCGAAATCAACGAATGGAAATATCCTAATTAATGATTTGACAGCAACTATGTTAGAAATTGAAGGAGTCAATGGCAATATTGACGTGAATCGCGGTCAAATTTTAGACTCAATCATTGAAACGGTCAACGGAACAGTCACCATGGCAACAACGCCTGAAAATGTTTCGGTATCATTAGTCAATGGGGATGTTCGCTTGACATTAACAGAGAACTCATTAAGAAAAGTCGAAGCAAGCTCTGTCAATGGAAACGTCAAAGTAGCGTTACCGGAAACATTAGGTGTCGAAGGACATGCAAAAACAAGCTTAGGCAGTATCAATAGCCGCATGAGTGAGTATGATGTTGTCCGTGAAAAGAAAGAAAGAACCAATCAAATGTTACAATTCCGCCGCATTTCTGATACAGGAATTGCCCAAGTTCAATTATCAACCACAACAGGAAACATCTTTTTGAAAGATGCTGAGTAAGGGAACGCTTATTAAATAGAAAAACAAATGTGAGATGGACACAGGATAGCCCAAAAAAATGGGCTATTCTGGGCTGTTCATTCTAGTCTGTGTAGTCGCCAAAAAATAAGTGGAACAGACTTTTGTTTCCCAATATTTTCGATTAAAATAGATAGGACAGAGGTGAAATAGAATGAAAAAAAAATTAACGAAATCAACTGATAATATTGTATTAACCGGTACACTTGCGGGAATTGCAGAGTTTATTGGTATTGATCCAACAATTGTTCGTGTGGTGTATGTCTTTTTGAGTCTTGTTGCATTTGGCAGTCCAATTATTTTGTACATTTTACTAGCTGTCATCATACCGTCTGGTAAATCTTCTCGTACAAACTATGGTCACAATAATGAATATTACCAAAAAAATAATTATCGCGAACAAACGAATAAACGCAAAGAAGCTGAAAAAATCGATGATGATGATTGGAGTGACTTCTAATGTCTTATTTCCAACGAATCGTTGTGAATACTTTGACATTCATTTCACTAGCAGTCCTTTTTCCCCAAATGATCCATGTGAGTAGTATTTGGACAGCGGTGTTAGCAAGTTTTGTTTTATCGGTGTTAAACATGTTCGTCAAACCGATTTTAACAATTTTATCTTTACCGCTGACCTTAGTTACTTTTGGATTGTTTAGCTTTGTAGTGAACGCAGCAATATTAAAATTGACTTCCTTCTTTGTTGGAGCAGCCAATTTTGGATTTGCATCATTTGGAGCAGCATTTCTAGTAGCAATTGTTATGTCATTAGTAAATGTTGTTGTTAGTGAGCATAATTTAAATCGTCAGTAACTACGAAAGACACCAACTAAAAAATCATCATTTCTTTATTCAGCAAGAAAAAACAGAGATTGCAGGGAAAGTTCAATAGACTTTTCTTGCAATCTTTTTTATTTGAAAAAGAAATAAACCGTTTTTTTTATTTGGTAGTAAGTTTGGGTAGACAATGATAAAATGAAAACGAACACCCTAATAGAAATGAGGTAGCATGAATATGGCAGAAGTAGTTAAAGTTAGCCAACTGGTTGAAAAATTATCTTTAGAAATCGTGACCGGCGATGAAAAAAGTTTAGAACGTGTCATAGTCACAGGTGACATTTCACGTCCAGGCTTAGAACTGACTGGTTATTTTAGTTATTATTCACATGATCGGCTTCAATTATTTGGAAGCAAAGAAATTAGTTTTGCAGAGCGCATGATTCCAGAGGAACGTTTGATGATTATGCGACGTTTATGCAGCGAAGATATGCCCGCGTTTATTATCTCCAGAGGTTTATCTGCACCAGAAGAAATGATTCAGGCTGCAAATGAACATGGGATGGCTGTCTTGCGCTCACCAATTTCAACATCACGTTTGTTAGGAGAACTTTCTAGCTATTTAGACGGACGATTAGCACCACGAACAAGTGTCCACGGTGTTTTAGTTGATGTCTATGGACTAGGTGTCTTGATCCAAGGAGATAGCGGAATTGGTAAGAGTGAAACAGCATTAGAATTGATCAAGCGTGGTCACCGTTTGATTGCAGATGACCGAGTGGATGTTTATCAACAAGATGAATTAACCGTGATTGGTGAGCCACCAAAAATCTTGGAGCATTTGATTGAGATTCGTGGAATTGGCATCATCGATGTCATGAACTTATTTGGTGCAAGTGCGGTACGTGGTTCGATGCAAGTCCAACTGGCTGTCTATTTAGAAGCTTGGGCGAAAGATAAGAAATATGATCGATTAGGCTCAGAGGATACGTCGGTTGAAATTGCAGAAGTCGGCATCCCACAAATCAAAATTCCAGTTAAGACTGGACGAAATGTGGCTATCATCATTGAAGTTGCTGCGATGAACTTCCGTGCGAAAACAATGGGATTCGACGCAACAAAAACATTTGAAGAACGATTAAGTCGTTTAATCGAAGAAAATTCAGGAAATTAATAAATAAGGAGTGACAAAATGCTCGCACAAATCAATCGAGTAGCGTTTGAGCTTGCCGGAATCCCTATTTATTGGTATGCATTGATCATTGTTTCAGGGATCATTATTGCCATGTGGCTAAGCACTAGAGAAGCAGTCAGAGTCGGTATGAAAGCAGATGACGTGACGGATTTTATGCTATGGGGATTACCACTTTCAATCATCGGTGCTCGTTTATATTATATTCTTTTTGATTTACCTCAATATATTGCAGACCCAATCCAGATTTTTAATATTCGCTCGGGTGGGTTAGCTATTTATGGTGGATTGATTGCTGGTGGACTTACGATGTATTTCTTTACCAAGTATCACTTTATTTCACCGTGGACTTTTCTTGACATTGCAGCGCCTAGCGTGTTGCTTGCACAAGCCATTGGTCGTTGGGGAAACTTTATGAATCATGAGGCTTTTGGGCCGGAAACAACTCGTAGCTTTTTAGAAAGTCTACATTTACCACAGTTTATTATTGAAAATATGTACATTGATGGCGCGTTTCGTCAGCCGACTTTTCTCTACGAATCAGTATGGAGTTTGCTTGGCGTCATCTTATTATTGATGTTGAGAAAACGACCACATTTGCTTAAAAAAGGAGAAGTTTTTCTTTTATATCTTATCTGGTATAGTTTCGGACGTTTCTTTATCGAAGGGCTTCGAACAGATAGCTTATACTTCCTAAATATCATTCGCATTTCTCAGTTACTCTCAGCAGTACTATTTATTGGAACCATCATCGTATTCATTTTACGTCGTAAAAAAGATAAAAATTTAACAGATTATGATCGAAGTTTTGGTGATAATCAATCAATTATTTAATGATCAAGCAAACAATGTTCCGTGCAAAGGAGTGGTTAAATGCAACAAAAAATCGCAGTGTTAGGTCCTGGTTCATGGGGGACGGCACTAGCCCAAGTGCTTGCAGAAAATGGTCATGATGTAAGAATCTGGGGACACCGAGCAGAACAAGTAGCTGAAATCAACACAAAGCATACGAATCAACGGTATTTACCAGAACTGAAATTAGCAACAGCTATTCGGGCGTTTACCGAAATGGCAGAAGCCTTAGCTGACGTAGACGCTATTTTATTCGTGGTGCCAACGAAAGCGATTCGTTCTGTAGCACAAGAAGTTGTGATGAAAATGACGCCGAATACGAAACCTGTCATCATTCATGCCAGCAAAGGATTGGAACAAAAGACACATAAGCGTATTTCAGAAATCTTATTAGAAGAAATTCCAGTGGAACAAAGAAAAGCAGTCGTTGTCTTATCTGGTCCAAGTCATGCTGAAGAAGTAGCTAACCATGATATTACGACAGTTACAGCAGCAAGTACGAATACAGAAGCTGCAAAATATGTCCAACGATTATTTATGAATGACTATTTCCGAATTTACACCAACCCTGACGTCATTGGAGTTGAGATGGGGGCAGCGTTAAAAAACATTATTGCAATCGGCACAGGAGCAATTCATGGACTAGGCTTTGGTGATAATGCAAAAGCTGCAATCATGACAAGAGGATTAGCTGAAATCAGTCGCTTAGGTGTTGCAATGGGTGCTAACCCTTTAACTTTCATTGGGTTAAGTGGTGTTGGTGATTTGATTGTCACAGGGACTAGTGTTCATTCTCGTAACTGGCGTGCCGGCAATTTATTAGGGCAAGGTCAAAAATTACCCGAAGTATTAGAAAACATGGGAATGGTAGTCGAAGGCGTTAATACGACGCAAGCAGCTATGGAATTGGCCGATAGTATGGGCGTGGAAATGCCAATAACACAAACGATTTATGAAGTCCTTTATGAGGGAAAAGACATCAAAAAAGCAGCAAAAGAAATTATGTTACGTGATGGAAAAGTTGAAAATGAATTTTCATTAACTATTTTTTAAAGGAGTCGTCAATCATGAAAGTAAAAAAAGCAGTTATTCCAGCAGCAGGATTAGGAACAAGATTTTTACCGGCTACGAAAGCAATGGCAAAAGAAATGTTACCAATCGTGGATAAACCAACGATTCAATTTATTGTCGAAGAGGCATTGAAATCTGGAATTGAAGATATTTTGATTGTTACTGGAAAAGCTAAACGTCCAATCGAAGATCATTTTGATGCCAATATTGAACTAGAAACAAATCTTCGTGAAAAAGGGAAAAATGATTTATTGAAATTGGTTGAAGAAACAACAGATGTCAATCTACATTTTATCCGACAATCTCATCCTAAAGGGTTAGGACATGCTGTTTTGCAAGCAAAAGCTTTTATTGGGAACGAACCATTTGTTGTAATGCTTGGTGACGACATCATGGAGGACGACATTCCATTAACACAACAACTAATCAATGACTACGAAGAAACCCATGCTTCAACCATTGCTGTAATGGAAGTCCCACATGAAGAAACATCAAAATACGGTATTATCAATCCTGGTGGCGAGCTAGAAAAAGGTCTTTACAATGTGAAAAATTTTGTAGAAAAACCAGATCCAAGCAAAGCACCAAGTGATTTAGCAATCATTGGTCGTTACTTATTGACTCCAGAAATTTTTGAAGTGCTAGAAAACCAAGAACCTGGTGCGGGAAATGAAATCCAATTAACGGATGCAATTGACACGCTGAATAAAACGCAACGTGTCTTCGCTCGTCAGTTTACTGGTCAACGTTTTGATGTAGGAGACAAATTTGGGTTTATGAAAACAAGTATTGAATATGGATTAAAACATCCAGAAGTCGGTGCACCATTAAAAGAATATATTATTGAGTTGAGCAAAACATTAGCAACTCCAGCAAAAGAAACAAAAAAAGTTGAATCAAAAGAAAAATAAGTTACTTTTGCGTAAGTAAGAAAAAGCTTCAACTACTCATAGTTTACTGGTAGTTGAGGCTTTCTTTTTTGATAAAAGTAAGAATTGGTAGTATTTTATTTGTCTAAAAAAAACGTAAATGCTATTCTTAAGAGGAGAGGCAAGGGAAGGAGATTGATTATGACAGGCGGAGAAATCGCAGGATTGATTGCAGCAATAGCTTTTGCAGTGTTAGTCGTGTTTTTAGTACGTATCTTGATGCAAGTATCAAAAACATTAGAAAAAGTTGATAAGACTGTTGCAGAAGCGAATACAACGATTGCAGTTGTAACAAAGGATGTAGATATCCTTTCAAGACAAGTAGAGGGACTACTTGTGAAGAGTAATGATTTGCTTGAAGATGTCAATGGAAAAGTTGCAACGATTGATCCATTGTTTACAGCTGTAGCTGATTTAAGTGAAAGTGTTTCAGAATTGAATTCTTCAAGTAAAAATTTGGTAACAAAAGTTGGCGGCTTAGGAAAAACAACTGCGCAAGCGACAGTTGCTGGTAAAGTCGGTGGAACAGCAATGAAATTTTTTAAAAATAAAAAACAGAATGAACAGACAGGAGGAAAATAAATATGGCTAAAAAAGGTGGATTTCTATTAGGTGCAGTGATTGGTGGAACAGCAGCGGCAGTTGCAGCATTATTGTTAGCACCAAAATCAGGAAAAGAGTTACGCGATGACTTAGCAGCACAAGCAGATGATCTATTAGACGCAGCTTCAGATTATACTGACCTTGCAAAAGAAAAATCTGCAGAGCTAACGGATATTGCAAAAGAAAAGGCGGCTGATCTTTCACAACAAGCTGGTGAGTTAGCCGGCAACATCAAAAACAAAGTTGACCAAACTGCGGAGCAAGCAAGCGATGAATCAGATGATATTTTATTGAATCTGAAAGAACAATCAGCAGATTTATCTGATCGTTTTAAAAAATCAGCAGATGAATTAAAAGCACAAACTGCAGATTTAGGTAGTCTTGCAAAAGACACAACAGCAGATATTGCAGAAGATGTGAAGGATTCTGCAGTGCAAGCAAAGGAAACAGTGAAAGATGGTGTTGCAGAAGCAAAACCTGTCGTTGAAGATACAAAAGATTTAGCAGACATGGCAAAAGAAGATGTGAAAGATGCTGCTAAAAAAGTTGTAGAAGAAAAGTAAGCTACACTGATAAAAAGACGGATCGGAAATTATTCCGACCCGTCTTTTTTGCTAGATATCGTGGTGTTCCCAAAGCAACTCCTCGACATAGCTTACATTCACTTCAAAATATGGAAAGCTATTTTTTGTTTCTACTCGACATAGCTCACACTCACTTAAAAATATGAAATGCTATTTTGAGTGCCTACTCGCTATCTTTTCGGAGCTAATCGCTTGGTGTCACAACCTTATCCACGGTGTTCAAGAAGTAACTCCTTCAAAATAAGCCTAAATTTCACAAAAATTTGAAAAGCAATTTCCGAAAATTTATTCTTATTTATTGAAGTTGGGCACTTCTTTTACAACCTCATACACGGTGTTCCCCAAGCAGCTTCTTCAACAATAAGTTCTCTTTTCTTAAAAATATGGGGAACTATTTTTAGAAAAGCCTTCTTATTGCTTGAAGCTAATCGCTTGGTGCCACAACCTTATTCCAAAATCAACAATTCTTTTGGTGTTGTTGTAAATGGCACACAACCATCTTTTGTCACATAAACACAATCTTCAATACGCACACCCACTTGTTCAGGAATGTAAATACCTGGTTCAAGAGAGAAACACATACCTTCCTCAATAACCAAATCATTTCCTTCGACTAAAGATGGGTACTCATGAACAGTTGTACCAATCCCATGTCCTAAACGATGATTGAAGTATTCACCATAGCCATAGCTATCAATTACACCGCGTGCAATCTGATCTAATTCGCCAGCCGTAATTCCAGGACGAACAGCATCATGAGCTGCTAGTTGAGCTTCTAATGTAATATTGTAGATTTTTTCTTGGAATTCAGTTGGTTTTTTGTAAGCAATTGTTCGAGTTGCATCACTACAGTAACCGTCCCAAACAACACCTAAATCAAATAGAACAAGTTCATTTGGTTTAACTTGTGTATTCCCTGGTGCACCATGAGGACTAGCCGCATTTTTTCCAGCTAAAACTAATGTATCAAAAGACATTTGTGAAACACCTTGTTTTTTCAATTGGTACTCAATTTCGGCAATGATTGCTTGTTCTGTAATGCCTTCCTTTACTGCTTTAAATCCAATTTCAAAAGCAACATCTGCCCATTTTCCAGCTGCAATTAATTTATCTTTTTCTTCCACTGTTTTGATCAATTGTAAACGTTGAATAACCGGAGTCAAGTCAGTAAAGAAATCTGTTCCAGATAAAATATCCGACATATAATCAAAACGTTCAACAGTCAAAGCATTTTTTTCAATTCCAACATTGCCGGGTTGACCATAACGCGTACGAATTTCTTTGCCAATGATTTCCCAAGGGTTTTCACTATCAAGGTAACCGCGAACATCAAAAGTCCAACCACTATTTTTGGCATCATCAACTTCTAAAGCTGGTGTGAATAAAAATGGGTCTTGTTCTAATGGAATAAATAACGCAAGCACACGTTCATGTGGATCACTTTCGTAACCGGAGAAATATGCGATGTGTCCAGGGTCGCTGATATAAGCAAGCTCAACCTGATTATTTGCCATCCATTGACGCAATTCATTGATTTTTACATTGTTCATTTAGCTTCCTTCTTTCTGATAATTCAAACTATTTATCATTGTAACATTAAATTTTTCGAAAGACCATTCCGATAAATTGAAAGAAAAACATAATTTTCATGAAAACACTGTTAAAACGGTTGCAATCCATAAAATAATTTGATATTCTAATTTAGAAATGTAAGTCGTATTTTCAGAAAAAATCAGATAAATAAGAACGGGAGAACACAAATGGAAAAACAAACAATTACTATCTACGATGTAGCTAGAGAAGCAAATGTGTCAATGGCAACTGTTTCACGCGTTGTGAACGGAAACCCAAATGTTAAACCTGCGACACGAAAGAAAGTTTTGGAAGTAATCGATCGTCTTGATTATCGACCAAATGCTGTTGCGCGTGGATTAGCAAGCAAGAAAACTACTACTGTTGGTGTAATCATTCCTGATGTCAGCAATATGTTTTTCGCTTCATTGGCTCGAGGAATCGATGATGTTGCGACAATGTACAAATACAATATTATTTTGGCTAACTCAGATGGTAATGACCAAAAAGAAGTAAACGTACTAAACAACTTGTTAGCAAAACAAGTTGATGGTGTAATTTTTATGGGACATCATATTACTGATGAAATCCGTGGCGAATTTTCTCGCTCAAAAACACCAGTTGTTTTAGCGGGCTCAATTGACCCAGATGAACAAGTAGGTAGCGTAAACATTGATTATACTTCTGCAACAAAAGATGCAGTGAATCAATTAGCAAAAAACGGCAACGAAAAAATTGCGTTTGTTAGTGGTGCACTAATTGACCCAATCAATGGTCAAAACCGTTTGAAAGGTTATAAAGATGCATTGAAAGAAAATAACTTACCTTATAGTGAAGGTCTGATTTTTGAAGCAAGTTATAACTTCAAAGATGGCTTGTCATTAGTTGATCGTATCCATAACAGTGGAGCAACTGCTGTATATGTTTCAGATGATGAACTAGCAATTGGTATCTTGGATGGCATGCTGGATAAAGGAATCAAAGTTCCTGAAGAATTTGAGATCATCACAAGCAACAACTCATTATTAACTGAAGTAGCTCGTCCTCGTTTGACAAGTATTACACAACCTTTATATGATATTGGTGCGGTTTCAATGCGTTTGTTGACAAAAATGATGAACAAAGAAGAAGTTGAAGAAAAAACAATTGTTTTACCTTATGGAATTGAAGAAAAAGGTTCAACAAAATAATTTTTGATTGAAAAAGTAGCCATGAGCAATCATTTTGATTGTTCGTGGCTTTTTTGATAAAAGGTTGTGGCGCAAAACGCTTAACTCCGACAAGATAGCGAGCAAGTACTCAAAATAGTTTTACATATTTTGAAGTGAATGCAAGCTATATGGAGGAGTTGTTTTGGGAACACCGTGGATAAGGTTGTGGCGCCAAGCGTTTAGCTTCAAGCAATAAGAAGGCTTTTCTAAAAACAG
Source organism: Enterococcus sp. DIV0174 (assembly GCF_050529065.1). Lineage (NCBI taxonomy): Bacteria > Bacillati > Bacillota > Bacilli > Lactobacillales > Enterococcaceae > Enterococcus > Enterococcus sp. DIV0174. The sequence continues at coordinate 694,215 of NZ_CP172881.1, forward strand.
TTCCCCATATTTTTAAGAAAAGAGAACTTATTGCCGAAGAAGTTGCTTGGGGAACACCGTGGATAAGGTTGTGGCGCCAAGCGTTTAGCTTCAAGCAATAAGAAGGCTTTTCTAAAAACAGTTCCCCATATTTTTAAGAAAAGAGAACTTATTGCCGAAGAAGTTGCTTTGGGAACACCGTGGATAAAGCTTGTAGCACAAAACACTGCACTCAAAAGATAGCGAACAAGCACTCAAAAAAATAGTAAACAAACATAAAAAACACCCACTTTTGAGAGCACAGTAGTTAGGAATTAAAAATAAGGACCAAAAGAAAATAGAACCAAAAGAAAAGCCACAGCATATGCCGTGGCTTTTCTTTTAGTCATTGTTGTTTCGTGCATTTTTTGTCTTGGAAGTTGTACGTGCATAAGTAGAAGCTGTCTTCCAATAATCAGTATAATTGTCATCTGTTCCACCAATACCGAATTTAAAGGTACTCTTTTCTGGTTCATTTTTTGCCCAAAGAGATTCAACCGTATTACTTGGTGTTTGAATCGAACGCTTATTGACTGTGACTTTTCCAGGAAGTTGACCAGTAAAGGAAGCCACTTTTTCTTTTTTCACATCAGAGGAAAGTTCGAATTTTTCTTGTGTTGCAAAAACAGTTGGATTGGTCTGATAGACACGGTTAATTAAATAGGCTAAATAGTTTGCGGAACGTTTTCCAGCCTGATTATCCATTGGCGTGTTATCATCGTGTCCCGACCAACTACTAATTGTAATTGATGGCGTTGAAACAATTAACCAAGAATCACGATATTCATTGGTCGAACCAGTTTTCCCAACCCAATCAGCATTTCCTAATGTACCATCTAAATTCGTAATCACTTCTTTAAATGGTGTAGTGATTTTTTGATCTAATACACTACGCATTAAGTTATTCATAATTGAAGCGGCTGCTTCTGAATAGACGCGAACAGGTTTTTCTTCATGTTGGTAAATAACGTTACCTTCGTTATCTGTAATCGAGTCGATTAGGTAACCTTCTTGGTAAACTCCATTATTAGCTAATGTTTGAAACCCATTTGTTTGCTGAAGGGTAGTCACTTCTACAGTTCCTAGTGGTGCAGATTCAACACCCCAATTATCATTTTTTGGATAATTCATTTTGGCTAAATAGTTATCATAAGCAGCTTGCTTTGAGCCACCTGAATCAAGTACATCTTGATATAAATGATAGGCAGGTATGTTATTTGACCAATCTAAAGATTCCCGAATCGTTTGGAAAGTGTTGAGATGTTGATTTGTCGCATTCACGATCTCTTCACCAGAGTTTGCGCCTTCTTTCCAAGTTGTGGTGTAGTTGGAAATTCGTGATTCGGAACCAACTAAGCCCATATCAATCGCGGGTCCATAAACCAATACTGGCTTGATTGACGAACCGGCTTGGCGCATCATATCAAAGGCATGATTATTTTGACTTTGCGCGTAATCACGACTGCCAACGAAGCCATAAATCCGACCCGTTCGATTGTCCATCAATACATTCCCAGTTTCGACACGAGTACCAGAAACGTCATCTAATAAATAACCGTAATTTGCAACGGCATCTTGCATAGCTGCATAAATATCTTTATCAATGGTTGAATGAACTGTATATCCTTTGTTTTGAATCGTTTGTTGCGCTTTTTGATAGTAAGCATCATACGTTTTGCTGTCGGCAAGATCCGCATTGTCTTTTTCGGCTAGTTGCTTCGTTACGATTTCAGTTGCGTTGTTCATAACAGTGTAGTAGAGAAAACCCCGATCATTTTGTTCAGCAATTTGCTGCGGTAAGAAATCTTTGGTCAAATCGTAAGCTTTCGCCGCTTCGTATTCATCTTTCGTAATTTTCTTTTCACGATACATACTAAACAAAACAAAATCTTTTCGGTCAAGTCCGTCTGAAACGTCTTCTTTCAAAGCACCAGTATTAGTGTAAGGGCTATAAGTAATTGGGCTTTGTGGCAGTCCAGCAATAAAGGCAGCCTGTGGTAAAGAAACATCTTTTGCATCTACCCCAAAAATCCCTTTCGCTGCTTCTTGTACACCGGCGATGTTTTGTCCTTTGTTATTTCGGCCAAAAGGAGAGACATTCAAATAAGTTGAAATAATCTCGTCTTTAGAAAAATATTTCTCGACTTGTGCCGAAAGTAAAATTTCATTGGCTTTTCTTTTAAATGTTGTTTCGTCAGTTAAAATTTGTTGCTTAACTAACTGTTGTGTCAACGTTGATCCACCAGAAGAACCAATTCCAGTAGCTTCAGAAACTAAGGCACGTAAGACTGCTTTAGGTACAAAGCCGTCATGTTCATCAAAATACTCATCTTCTGTACTAATAATCGCTGTTTTTAATAAGGGAGAAATCTTGTCTGAAGCGACGGTTGTTCGCATCAAATCTGTTTGAATGGTTGAAATCTCACTGTTATCTGAATAGACAAGTTTGGATGTTTCTGTGATATTGCCTAAGTCAGCTTGCAATTCTTCTTTTGTTGGTGTCTGGGTGTCTTCAACAAGGTAAGCAAAATAACCAGCTCCAATCCCGAGACCAAGTGCACCAGCTAGTAATAAAAGTACGACAATCACGACTGCTAACGACTGAAAAACTCTAAAAATAATTTTAGGAATGAACCATCTTTCAGTGTTGGCGTGTTTCTTCCTTTTTTTAATATCTTTTTGTGGCAAAAGAGTCACCTCAACTATTGAATTATTTCGCTAATTATAGCAAAAAAACGGGCAAAAAAACAGACTACGCATTTTTTAGGTTAAAATTACCAGTTTTAATTGAAAATAAGCAATCATTTTGAAGAATTTCTCCAACAAACAATCCTTAAACTTTTCTTTATGTACAGTTTCGGTTAAGATGAAAAAAGGGCTCAAAAGGGATCGATCATCTGGAGCAAACGACTGGAAATTAGGAGGAAAAATACATGTTACTAGGCTCACATGTTAGTATGAGTGGGAAAAAAATGCTTTTAGGCGCAGCTGAAGAAGCAGCAAGTTATGGCGCTTCAACTTTTATGATCTATACAGGTGCACCACAGAATACGAGAAGAAAAGCAATCGACGAAATGAATATTCCTGCAGGAAAAGAGTTTATGGCTGAAAACGGTCTTTCAAATATTGTGGTTCATGCACCGTATATCATTAATTTAGGAAATACGATAAAGCCGGAAATGTTTCCTTTTGCAATCCAATTTTTAAGAGAAGAAATCGAACGTGCTGAAGCATTAGGTGCGACTCAAATCACTTTACATCCAGGCGCACATGTTGGTGCTGGCCCTGAAGCCGGAATTGCGCGCATTGTCGAAGGATTGAATGAAGTATTGACGAAAGACCAAACTGCTCAGATTGCTTTAGAAACGATGGCAGGTAAAGGAACAGAGATTGGTCGCACATTTGAAGAGCTTGCAAAAATTATGGATGGGGTTACTTTGAATGAAAAATTATCTGTCACTTTCGATACTTGTCACACAAATGATGCAGGATACGATGTGAAAAATGATTTTGATGGTGTAATGACTGAATTTGATCGAGTAATCGGGCTGGATCGCTTAAAAGTGTTGCACATCAATGATTCTAAAAATCCACAGGGCTCACATAAAGATCGTCATGCAAATATTGGTTTTGGAACGATTGGCTTTGATGCGTTGAACACAATTGTTCACGATTCTCGCTTTGAACATGTATCAAAAATTTTAGAAACACCTTACGTTGGAAAAGATAAAAAGAAAGCTTATGCACCGTATGGTAAAGAAATCACAATGTTCAAAGAACAAAGATTTGAGCCAATTCTCTTTCCAGAACTACTTGAAGAAGTATAAACTCAATTGTAAAATTATAAAATAGATAGTATGAAACAAAAAGAATCCGCAAAATCAAACGATTTTTGCGGATTCTTTTTTGTGATTTAAATGAAGCATTGTGACAAATTTCAAGATGTTGAAATTTGGTCGTAGCTAAATGTTTTGTACTGTAACGCTTTGTGCTACAACCACATTTACGGTGTTCCCCAAGCAACTCCTCGAAATAGCTTGTACTCACTTCAAAATATGAAGAACTATTTGAGTGACTGCTCGCTATCTTGTCGGAGCTGAACGCTTGGCGCCACAACCTCATTTACGGTGTTCCTAAAGCAGCTTCTTCGGCAATAAGCCCACCTTTCATAAAAATATGCGAAACTATTTTTAGAAAAGTTTCCTTATTGCTTGAAGCTGAACGCTTTATACCACAGCCTTATTATCCTTCTTCTTGCATAACTTCTTTTAGATATTGTTCATGTTTCTTGTTTCCTTGATACAATTCAATGATGGTCCAAGCTAGCAATAACAGGACTGCCGCAATAATTGCATAGGCAATATTGTCAGCCAACGAGATTTCTGAAATCGTTGCTTGGCTACCAAAGAAACTTTCGATTTGTCCGGGTAATCCTCGTAAATTGAGATAAGTCAGACTAATGACAGAAAACCAACCTAAAATTTTGATTACGAATGAATTTTTGAATTGTTTTCCCATTTCTACTTGACTATTAGTCATCATCAATAAAGGAATCATTGAGAATGGTAAAGCAAAAGCCAAGAAGACTTGTGATTCATTCATCAGATTATTTAATGCTTCATGTTCAGCAATGGCACTTTTTCCGCTAGTTAACATGACACAGATCAGAACAGGAATAACTGAAAGTAAACGAGTTACTAAACGACGCAACCAAACTGGAATACGCATATGGATAAAACCTTCCATAATAACTTGTCCAGTCAAAGTACCCGTAATCGTTGAGTTTTGACCAGAAGCAAGTAGGGCAACCGCAAATAAAGTAGAAAGTATTCCTGATTTTGCAACTTCACCCAAAATCCCATTACTCATCGTGGCCGGATTTGATAAGGCTTCATAAAGGCCAAAGAAAGAGGGGTCTTCTACAGTTCCAGTTTTGAAAACAGCAACACCCATAATCAATAGAAGAGCGTTAACAAGAAAGGCCATGGATAATTGAATGTTAGAATCCCAAGTAGTAAAACGCACTGCACGAGCTACATCTGCGTTGTCATCATGGTTGATTTTTCTTGTTTGTGAAACAGCTGAATGGAGATATAAATTGTGTGGCATCACTGTTGCTCCAATGATACCTAAAGCACCAGTCAATGGTGTCTGTCCACCAATTGCAGGACTGTCAGCAAAAGTGTGACTGTTTGGAATGAAGCCTGCAAATAAAGCTTTCCAATCGGGATCAGACAAAGCAACTTGATAAACGAAAACGAATAAAATCACGAAAATCAAGCAAACAACAATTGCCTCAATTTTTCGAAAACCAACTTTCGTTAACAATAAAAGTAAGAAGACATCAAAAACAGTAATGAAAACAGCAACGACTAATGGAATTCCAAAGAGAAGATACAGAGCAATTGCTGCACCAATGACTTCAGCAATATCAGTTGCCATGATAGCTAATTCTGTCAGTACCCAGAGGATAATACCTAATGTTTTACTGGTACGAGCTCGAATGGCTTGTGCTAAGTCCATTTGGCTAACAATACCTAATTTGGCTGCCATGTATTGAAGAAGCATGGCAATCAAACTTGACATTAAAATGACTGACATGAGTAAATATTGAAAATTTTGTCCACCTGTAATAGAAGTTGACCAGTTACCTGGATCCATATAGCCAACAGCTACTAAAGCGCCAGGACCTGAATAAGCAAGTAAAGTTTTGAAAAAGCCTTTTCCCTTCGGTACTTCAACTGTACCATTGACTTCGGCCAAGGATAAGCCGTTTGTATGTTCAATTAAACGGTGTTTATGTTGGTTTGAATTTTCCACAATCAAACCACCTTTCTGTTTTGATTTTACGACTACATTTTACACCTAATTAAATAAAATTCAAGAAAAAAATTCGGTTAGCCTAAAATTAATAATAAGGCGCACCTTCTTAGGGGAGGATGGGAAAAATCCGAAAGAAAATGGGTGTACAAGGAATTTTTATCCAATTTTTTACGCATTATTCAGAAAACGGCTTTTCTTTTTATAAAATCTTTAGTAAAATGTTTTATTGAGAGCAATTCGGAAAAGGAAAGGAGAGATTTACATGGTATCAACAGGTATTGTCGTACTTATCGCTGTAATCGCGTTACTAATCGGCGCAATAGGTGGATTCTTTTTTGCGCGCAAATATATGCAAGACTATTTAGAAAAAAATCCTCCCGTTAATGAGGACATGTTACGATCAATGATGATGTCAATGGGGCAAAAACCATCTGAAAAGAAAATTCGTCAGATGATGCAGCAAATGAAGAACCAAGGCAAAAAATAGGTTCTCCTTCCAAAATGACACACGTTTAAGCGGGCTGATTTTTTTCAGCCCGCTTTTTTTGATTGCAGTTGTTAGAAAATTCAGATAATTAAAACTGAATGCTCTTGAGAAAAAACAAAGGAGGCATAAAATGTCGATTTTTAGAAAACTTGGTTGGTTTTTTAAACAAGAAAAAAAGCATTATTTCGTAGGCGTATTCTCGTTGATGATTGTTGCACTTGTCCAACTAGTTCCACCAAAAGTCATCGGACTAATCATTGATGAAATCGCAGATAAAAAAATTTCATTGTCGACGATTGCCTTTTGGATTGCCATCTTATTAGTGGCAGCCGTTCTTCAATATCTTTTTCGTTACATTTGGCGTATGAACATTTGGGGAAGTGCCGCACGACTTGAGAAAGAGTTGCGTCAACGTTTATTCAAGCACTTTACTAAAATGGATACCCTCTTTTATCAAAAATATCGAACGGGTGACTTGATGGCACACGCGACCAATGATTTAAATGCAATCCAAAATGTGGCTGGTGCAGGAATTTTGACTTTTGCAGATTCAGTAATCACTGGAGGTGCGACAATCATTGCGATGATTTTATTTGTTGATTGGCGACTGACGCTGATTGCACTGATTCCGTTACCGTTGTTAGCTGTAACGTCGCGTGTATTGGGTACCAAGCTTCATGATGGATTTCGTGAAGCACAAGAAGCCTTTTCATCGATTAATGATAAAACACAAGAAAGTATCACGGGGATCAAAGTAATCAAAACGTTTGGTCAAGAACAAGAAGATTTGGTGGATTTTGAAACAAAGATTGCAGAGGCAATTGAAAAAAATAAACGAGTGAATTTTTTAGATGCCTTGTTTGATCCATTTATTACACTGATTATTGGTATTTCTTATGTTTTGACGATTATTCTTGGAGGAAAATATGTTTTAGAAGGAACGATTACAATTGGCCAATTGGTTTCTTTCATTAGTTATATTGGGATGCTGGTGTGGCCAATGTTTGCGATTGGACGTTTATTCAATGTGTTGGAAAGAGGAAATGCTTCTTACGATCGTGTAAACGAGCTACTACATGAGAAAACGCATATTGTTGAGCAAATAGGCGCCATTCAAACACCAGCCAAAGGTGAGTTGACTGTTGCAATTGATTCATTCAGTTATCCTGAAGAACAAGGACCTGCATTAGAAAAAATTGATTTTACAGTTCATGAAGGGGACACTTTGGGGATTGTAGGAAAAACAGGTGCTGGGAAAACAACGATTATTAAACTTTTGATGCGCGAGTACGACCAATATCAAGGAAAATTGATGATTGGTGGAAAGGATATCAAAGAGTACTCTTTGGATGCTTTATTGCAATCAATTGGCTATGTTCCACAGGATCATTTCTTATTCTCCATGACGATTCGTGAAAATATTCGTTTTTCTAATCCAGCATTGCCAGAAGATGCAGTAGAAAAAGCTGCAACTATGGCATTTATTAATAATGAAATCAAAGAGTTACCAAAAGGGTATGACACATTGGTTGGTGAACGTGGCGTGTCCTTGTCAGGAGGACAGAAGCAACGAATTTCCATTGCACGAGCATTAATTCAAAATCCAGAGTTGTTGATTTTAGATGATGCGTTATCGGCTGTCGATGCTAAAACAGAAGAAGCGATTCTTCAAAATTTAAAGTCGAATCGTAAAGAAAAAACGACAATCATTGCTGCCCATCGCTTAAGCAGTGTGATGCATGCCAAAGAAATCTTAGTTATCGATCAAGGAAAGATTGTAGAACGTGGAACACACGAGGAGCTATTAACGTTAGGTGGCTGGTATCAACAAATGTGGGACAAGCAACAACTAGAAGCAAAAATTGAGGGAGGTGAGGCGTAATGGACGAAAATTATCAATCGGAATGGACCAAATCCATTCCTTTAAAAGAACAGAAACAGATTATCAAGCGATTGCTGGTTTTTGCCAAACCATTTAAGCAAACATTCATTGTGGCTATCTTATTTGCGTTAGGTTTATCTGTTATTAATGTCATTTTGCCAAGGATCATCCAGTCGTTTATGGATAACCATTTAGCAAATCAATCAGCGACAACCCAAGTCATCTTGTTTTTTGCGGGGTTGTATTTATTCGGAGTTATTGTCAAAAGTATTATCTGGTTTTTCCAGTGGTATTTATATTCAATGGCTTCATTAAAGACCTTCCAGCATATTCGGGTAAAACTATTTGAAAAGCTTCATACATTAGGTATGCGCTATTTTGACCAGACACCAGCAGGTTCAATCGTGTCGCGTGTCACGAATGATACAGAAACATTATTTGAATTCTGGTATGTATTCTTGATGGTTCTGACGGGAATCTTTGCAGTGATTTCTTCATTAGTTGCAATGATTCAGATCAATGTGAAAATTACACTTTGGACATTAATCTTTTTACCAATTTTAGGTGTAGTTATTTGGTATTATCAAAAATTCAGTTCTCGGATTTATCGGAACATGCGTGAAAAACTGAGTCAGTTGAATACCAAGTTAAATGAATCAATTTCTGGAATGAAAATCATTCAGCAATTTCGGCAAGAAGCTCGTTTGGCCAATGAGTTTGAAGAAGTAAATGATGATTATTTGGCGACTCGCTATGCGATGATCAAAACGAATTCAATTTTGTTGAGTCCAATCATCAATTTTTTATATGCGTTAGCGATTGCGCTTGTCTTAACTTTATTTGGGATCGATGCCCTACACTCTCCAGTGGAAGTGGGATTGATTTATGCGTTTACGACATATGTTCAAGGTTTCTTTAATCCAATGTCACAAATGATGGACTTTTTAAGTGTCTTTACCGATGGAATCGTTGCTGGAAGTCGAATCTTAAAAATTATGGATACGACAGAATATGCGCCACAACAAGAGGAACATGCCAGCGGTGAAATTATCAATGGCAAAATCGAATTTAGAAATGTTAGTTTCTCTTATGATGGAAAAAACAATGTTTTAAATAATATTTCGTTTGTTGCAAATCCTGGTGAAACAGTGGCTTTAGTTGGACATACCGGTAGTGGGAAAAGCTCAATCATCAATGTTTTGATGCGCTTTTATGAATTTTATGAAGGTGAAATTTTGATTGATGATCGTGACATCCGATCTTATCCAATCAATGAACTTCGAGAAAAAATGGGGTTGGTTCTCCAAGACGCATTTTTATTCTACGGCGACATTGCTGGGAATATCCGAATGTTTAACGACAAGATCACAGATGAACAAATTCGCGAAGCGGCTGAGTTTGTCCAAGCGAATCGATTTATTGATGACTTGCCGCAAGGGTATCATTCGAAAGTGATTGAACGAGGCGCGAGTTACTCCAGCGGGCAACGCCAGTTGATTACTTTTGCACGGACGATTGTGACAGATCCTAAAATTCTTGTGTTGGATGAGGCGACAGCAAACATTGACACGGAAACAGAGGGTTTGATTCAAGAAGGTTTGGCTAAAATGAGGCAAGGACGAACAACAATCGCTATTGCTCACCGACTGTCGACCATTCGTGATGCAGAACTTATTTTAGTTTTAGATAAGGGAAAAATTGTTGAACGGGGAAATCATGAAGAACTGTTACAAATTGGCGGTTTATATGCAGATATGTATCAACTACAAAGCAGTTAACCAATAGTAAAAATAAAGCAAGCAATGAAGAAGGCCTAAACAGGTCCATTCATTACTTGCTTTTTTTATTGCAAAAAAGAAACATTTTTTGCGTAAAGGATCAATTGGGTAAAAAGGAATCCTTCACTTGAAAGTTTTCCCCGTGGTTCTCTTGCATGATCGCAGAGCTGATTGGACGTTTATCAACTTTTTGTCCAACAGCGATCAGATGGTTCAAGTTTTGTTGATAATTTTCAGCAAAGACACAGCCATAAAGTACATCTAGCAAATAGCAGATTGACGTATTGATTGTAAAATTCCCAATTTTTGAATAGAGTCGTTCCCGAGTTGTCAAACGTAGGACAACGGTACTTAAAGTGGAAAGACTGCACTCGCCGATGCTGGTCAAAGCTAAAATTGGCACATTTTTTTCGCGTAAAATGTGCGCGGTTTTTAAAATCATCTGATTCTCACCAGTATAAGAAATCAGTAAAGCACATGTGTCTTCATCACAGTTATACGCTTCATAAGATGATTCACCAAATGTGGTAACAATATGAACATCCATTTTGATACGTTTCATTTTTAAAATGAAGTCTTGGGAGATTAATGTATTGGCATTGCTGGCAAAAATGACGATTTTTTTTGCTTTGAGTAGTAACTGTTTTGCTTGTTGTAAGTCATCATGATGAATCAATGAAAGCGTATCTTGAATCGTTGTTTGTTCCAAAGAAGCTAATTTGTTTGCGATTGTCATGATTCCTTCCTCACCTGTAAAAGGCAGATTGGCATCAACTTCTTGAAAGTTTCTTTCTAAATATTCAGCTTCAGCTAAAAAAGTATCACGTAATTCAAGCCAGCCATTGAATTCCAGTTTTTTTGCCACGCGAATCAAAGTTGAAGGATGAACGAAAGATTGATTCGCAATTTCTTGAATCGTCAGTTGCGCAACTTGTTGCGTGTTCTCAAAGAGGAAGTGAACAACTTGTGTTTCGGCAGGTGAAAAAGTAGTTTGTTTGATTTTTTCTCGTAAAAGCATCGAACGCCTCCTTTTTACATGAATTATATCTTTTTTGTGAATGGATTGTAAACGTTTTTAAATTATTCTATAGAGAAATCAGTAAAGTTTAAGAAATATTAAGCGCTAGACAAAGTGGTATTTACAAAATAAACCAAAAAAACCTCGATTTTTGTAAATGATTCTGCAAAATCAAGGAGGTGTCTTGAGAATTTCTTTTACAAAAATGATAATGAAGATGTAAACAAAATTGAAGGAGTGAGCACATGACAAAAGGAATCAAGATTGCGACGATTGGCGGCGGCAGTAGTTACACCCCTGAATTAATGGAAGGCTTTATCAAACGCTATGAAGAATTACCAATACGTGAAATTTGGTTGGTTGATGTTGAAGCGGGGAAAGAAAAACTAGAAATTGTTAGTAAAATGGCCCAACGGATGTGGGATGCAACCCCTTATGATGTGAAAATCTATGCGACACTTGACCGTGAAGAAGCGTTAAAAGATGCCGATTTTGTAACAACTCAATTTCGAGTGGGTCAACTAGATGCACGTGTGAAGGATGAACGAATTCCTGCTTATTATGGCATGATTGGTCAAGAAACAAATGGCGCTGGTGGGATGTTTAAAGCTTTTCGTACCGTTCCTGTGATTTTGTCTGTGGTTGAAGACATGAAACGTTTATGTCCGAATGCATGGCTCATCAATTTTGCGAATCCAAGTGGTATGGTAACGGAAGCAGTTGTTCGTTATGGAAAATGGGATCGGGTCATTGGCTTATGTAATGTGCCTGTTATGGCGATGATGACTGAACCAGAAATGCTGGGTGAAAAGAAAGAAGATTTGATTTATAAATTTGCAGGTTTAAATCATTTCCACTGGCATAAAGTTGCAGATAAAACGGGGAAAGACATCACAGACCGCCTGATTGACCGACTTTATGATGAAGATAATGGTTTGCCAAAAAACATTTTCGATATTCCATTTTTCAAAGAACAATTAAAACAAATGCAAATGGTTCCTTGTGGCTATCACCGTTATTATTATCGCGAAGAAGAAATGCTAGCTCATGCACTGGAAGAATATCGGACAATCGGTACTCGTGCCCAACAAGTGAAAGAAACAGAGGCAGAGTTATTTGAGCTTTACAAAGATCCAAAACTTGACCATAAACCTGAGCAGTTACAAAAACGCGGAGGCGCTTATTATTCAGATGCGGCTTGTGAAACGATTGCCTCAATTTATGGAAACAAAGAGACTCAAATTGTCGTTTCCACGAAAAATGAAGGTGCTGTTCCTGATCTGCCAGCAGATTGTGTCGTAGAAGTAACTGCTTATGTTGGTGCTCAAGGTGCGCGAAATGTTGCCTTTGGTTCATTAGCACCAGCTGAAAGAGGTTGGTTACAAGTAATGAAAAATATGGAATTGTTAACCATTGAAGCTGCCGTAACTGGCGACTATGGAACGGCATTGCAAGCATTTACAATCAATCCGTTGGTGCGTTCAGGAGAAACAGCGAAACGAATCATGGATGAACTGTTTATTGCACATCAAGAGTATTTACCACAATTTAGTGAAACAATTGAACGATTAAAACAAGAAGGCATTGAGGTACAAGATGAAGTAGCTCGTGAATTAGACGCAGTGAAAGTTTGAGGGGAATCGTCATGACGAAAAAAATCGTCTTTTTAGATGTAGATGGAACGCTAGTGAATTACGAAAATGATTTGCCTGTGTCAGCCATCAAAGCTATTCAAGAGACACGAAGAAAAGGAAATTTAGTTTTTACCGTAACGGGTCGCAGTAAAGCCGAGATGTATCAAGATATATTGGATATTGGCTTTGACGGGTATATTGGCGGTAATGGGAGCTACATTGAGTTTGAAGACAAAGTGCTAAAAGAAGCGACCTTGACCTTGGAAGACACAACTAAAATTGTTGATTGGTTAAAGCAAAAGGGCCTGGAATTTTATTTGGAAGCGAATAGCGGACTGTACGCTAGTGACTTTTTCGAAGACCGTGGTGAAAAGACGATTCAAGAGTATTCACAACGAAAAGGGAAAGGACAGGCGACTGTTCGAGAAGTTTTTCCAGAGATGCTCTTTGGCGCAGACCTATACCGAGAAGATGTGAATAAAATCAGTTTTATCTTGGATAGCTATGAAGACTATTTAGAGGCAGTAGCAACCTTCCCAGAATATAAGCTTGGTACTTGGGGCGGCGCTGGTGAAACAGCTTTGTTTGGTGATATTGCACTAAGTGGTATCAACAAAGCAGTAGCAGTAGATGAACTATTAACTCATTTGCATATTGCTATAGAGAATAGTTTCGCATTTGGTGATGCGAAAGTTGATATTCCGATGCTAGAGCATTGCGGCACTGGGATAGCGATGGGGAATGGTGGCCCAGAAATCAAAGAAATGGCTGATTACATTACGGAATCTGTTGATAATGATGGCATTTGGTTAGCATTCAAGCATTTTGAACTGATCTGAGAACAAGAAGACAAGATGATGAGTGGAATAGTTGAAAAGAAAAGGGGAAAGACAAATGGGTTTTAGAAAAGATTTTTTATGGGGTGGCGCAACAGCTGCCAATCAATGTGAGGGTGGCTACGATGAAGGTGGACGTGGCCTAGCTAATGTGGATGTGGTACCAATTGGTGAAGATCGTTTTCCAGTTATTACAGGTCAAAAATCAATGCTTGAATTTGACGAAGAACATTTTTATCCAGCAAAAGTAGCAATTGATATGTATCATCGTTATAAAGAAGATATTGCCTTATTTGCAGAAATGGGCTTTAAAACATATCGTTTATCAATTGCTTGGAGTCGGATTTTTCCAATGGGTGACGAAAAGGAGCCAAATGAAGAAGGACTAAAATTTTACGAAGATGTATTTAAAGAATGTCAAAAGCATGGTATAGAACCACTAGTGACAATCACTCACTTTGACTGCCCAATGCATTTGATTAAAGAATATGGTGCATGGCGTTCACGTGAAGTAGTTGGTTTCTATGAAAATCTATGCCGAGTTATTTTTAACCGTTATAAAGGGTTGGTTAAATATTGGCTAACTTTTAATGAAATCAATATGATTTTACATGCACCGTTTATGGGCGCAGGTCTTGTTTTTGAAGAAGGCGAAAATGTTGAACAAGTAAAATATCAAGCAGCACATCACGAATTAGTAGCAAGTGCAATTGCAACAAAAATTGCGCACGAAGTGGATCCAAATAACCAAGTAGGTTGTATGTTAGCCGCAGGTGCAAATTATCCATACACATGTAAGCCAGGGGATGTGTGGGCATCACGCCAAGCAGACCGCGAAAATTATTTCTTTATTGATGTTCAGTCACGTGGAGAATATCCTGCTTACGCATTAAAAGAAATGGCACGTGAAGGTATCGAATTAAAAATGGAACCTGGTGATTTGGACTTACTTAAAGAACATACGGTGGACTTTATTTCCTTCTCTTATTACTCTTCTCGTGTATCGACAACAGATCCTAAATTATTAGAACAAACTGCAGGAAATATTTTTGCTTCTGTTAAAAACCCTTATTTAGAAGCAAGCGAATGGGGTTGGCAAATTGATCCATTAGGGTTAAGAATTACAATGAATGATATCTATGATCGTTACCAAAAGCCACTTTTTATTGTTGAAAATGGCTTAGGTGCGGTAGATGAACCTGATGAAAATGGGTATGTTGTTGATGATTATCGCATTTCTTATTTAGCAGCTCATATCCAAGCAATGAAAGATGCTGTTGAGTTAGATGGAGTAGATTTATTGGGCTACACGACTTGGGGCTGTATCGATTTAGTATCAGCCGGAACAGGTGAAATGAAAAAACGCTATGGCTTTATCTATGTAGATCGAGATAACTATGGTGAAGGAACGTTAGCCCGTACGAAGAAAAAATCATTTGATTGGTATAAAAAAGTAATTGCCTCAAATGGTGAAGACTTAGCGAATGAATAATTAACTGAAAAGTCTATTGTTTTTGCGCCTTTTGTTCGAGTATAATGTACATATTCGAAAAGGTAAGCAGAACAATAGACTTTTTTTGATGTTGGCTGTAAAGTAAGCTTACTTGATTTTAAACGGAGGAATGTACATATGTATGATGTAATTGTCATTGGCGCAGGCCCTGCTGGAATGACAGCTGCCTTGTATGCTTCACGCTCAAATTTATCAGTTGTGATGATTGAGCAAGGCGCGCCTGGTGGTCAAATGAATAACACAGCAGAAATCGAAAATTATCCAGGATTTGAGTCAATTATGGGCCCTGATCTTGCGTATAAAATGTATGAAGGCGTCTCAAAATTTGGTACAGAAAATGCCTATGGGATCGTCCAAGATATCAGAGATCATGGTACGTACAAAGAAGTCATCTGTGAAGATAAAACGTATGAAGGAAAAACAGTCATCATTGCTACTGGCTGTGTCCACCGTAAACTTGGTGTTTCTGGTGAAGAAGAGTATGCAGGTCGCGGCGTTTCTTACTGTGCAGTGTGTGACGGTGCGTTTTTCCGTAATAAACGATTAGTTGTGATCGGTGGTGGAGATTCTGCAGTTGAAGAAGCGATTTACTTAACGCAATTTGCTTCTGAAGTTGTGATCGTTCATCGTCGTGATGAATTACGTGCACAAAAAATTATCCAAGAGCGTGCCTTTGCCAATGAAAAAATTTCATTTGTTTGGGACACAGTTGTTGATGAAATCATTGGAAATGAAATGGTGGTAACAGGTGTTAAAGCACATAATGTGAAAACAGGGAATGAAGTAGCTTTAGCAGCTGACGGTGTCTTTATCTATGTTGGTCTTGATCCACTAACAGATCCGTTCAAACAAACTGGCTTAACCAATGCCGCTGGTTGGATTCCAACTGATCAAGAAATGAAAACGAATATGCCAGGTGTTTTTGCTGTAGGGGATGTGCGTGAAAAAGATTTACGACAAATCACGACAGCAGTTGGTGATGGTGGGATTGCTGGGCAACAAGTGTTCAAGTATTTAGAAACTTTAGCAGAATCCACTACACAAGCATAAACTTATTATGTTAACAAAATAAAAAAGCTCAACCAAAAGTGTATCCTCATTTTTGGTTGGGCTTTGTTTTTATTTACCCATTGAAAATCCTAACTGATATCATTTTTTCTCGTTGTGACTTTCATCTAATCTTAGTGAATGCTATACTAAAACAGAATTCATATTTTAGAAAGAGGTGTTATTTTCATGTCTTGGGAACAAGTTTATGAACAATGGGCAAATGAAGTGAACCTAGAAGAAAATTTAAAACAGCAATTAACTGTATTGAGTCAGGATTCTAAACAATTAGAAGATGCTTTTTATGCGCCTTTAGGATTTGGTACAGCAGGAATGCGTGGTATTTTAGGCCCTGGTATTAATCGTATGAATATTTACACAGTCCGCCAAGCAACTGAAGGACTCGCTCGTTTTATGGATGCACAAGATCCTGAAACAAAACGTCGTGGTGTAGCAATCGCATATGACTCACGTCATCAATCACCGGAATTTGCGATGGAGGCTGCGAAGACCTTAGCCAAGCACGATATTCCATCTTTTGTTTTTGAAAGTTTACGACCAACACCAGAATTATCTTTTGCTGTTCGTCACTTGAATGCGTTTACTGGCATCATGATTACGGCTTCTCATAATCCTGCTGCTTATAATGGTTATAAAGTTTATGGCGAAGATGGTGGACAAATGCCACCAGCAGATGCCGATGCATTGACTAAATATGTACGTGAAGTTAGCAATCCGCTGAAAGTCGAAGTGATGTCAGATGAAGAAGTGAAACACAGTGGTCTGATTTCAATTATCGGCGAAGAAGTAGACAACGCCTATTTAGCAGAAATGAAGGCTGTAACGATTGACCACGAATTGATTGAAGAAATGGGTAAAGACTTAAAATTGGTTTATACACCTCTTCACGGAACCGGGAAAATGTTAGGCGAAAAAGCCTTAAAACAAGCTGGTTTTGAGCAATTTGTTTTGGTACCTGAACAAGCCATTCCAGATCCTGATTTTACAACGGTTAAATCTCCGAATCCGGAAGAACATTCTGCTTTTGAATATGCAATCCGTCTAGGTGAAAAAGAAGGCGCTGATTTGTTGATTGCAACAGATCCAGATGCCGATCGTCTTGGTGCTGCCGTTCGTTTACCTGATGGTTCGTACGAAGTATTAACAGGAAACCAACTTGGCGCAATCATGATTCAATACATCTTAGAAGCACATCAAGCAAGAAAGACGATGCCAGCGAATCCAGCGGTGTTGAAATCAATCGTATCAAGTGAATTACCAACTGCAATTGCAAAAAACTATGGTGCAACGATGTTCAATGTGCTAACTGGGTTCAAATTTATTGCTGAAAAAATCCAACAGTTTGAAGAAGACCATTCACATACATTTATGTTTGGCTTTGAAGAAAGCTATGGCTATTTAGTTAAACCATTTGTACGTGATAAAGACGCAATCCAAGCATTAGTTCTATTGGCAGAGGTTGCTGCTTTTTACAAGAAACAAGGAAAAACATTGTATGATGGGTTACAATCAATTTTTGAAACGTATGGTTACTATGCAGAAAAAACGATTTCTGTTACCATGAGTGGTCAAGAAGGATCAGCTAAAATCGCAGCGTTAATGGAGAAATTCCGTCAAGAAGCACCAACTGAATTTGCAGGTGCCAAAGTATTGCAGACAGAAGACTTCAAGAAATTAACAAGAACAGATGCAGCTGGAAATGTTGAAGCATTAACAACACCACCTTCTGATGTCTTGAAATATATGTTAGAAGAACAAGGTTGGGTAGCAATTCGACCTTCTGGTACAGAACCAAAGATCAAATTCTACATTGGAGTTAAAGGAAACTCGCAAGACGATGCTGAAGCAAAAATTGCAGCTTATGAAGCAAGCATCCAAGCAATTACAAAAGACTAAGGAATTTGAGACTGACGGAAAAAGTGGTAAACTTTAGAAGTCAGTCTTTTTGGATAGTTGGAGGTGAAGCCTTTGTCAGAGGTTCAAGGAACAAAAATTGAAAAGATCAGTCAGCTATTTAAAATGTTAAGCGATCCAACACGTTTAAAAATTTTATTGTATCTAAAAAATGGTGAACAAAATGTGACAGCTATCAGCCAAGCGGTGGAAATGGAACAATCAGCTGTTTCGCATCAGCTGCGATTACTCCGAGAAAATAAAATCGTTCGTTCTCGCCGTGAAGGAAAAGCAATCTTATATGTGCTGGATGACTCCCATGTTTTAGATATCTTAGAGCAGACTGTCAAGCATGTGGAGCATGACTAAGTCAGAAAACAAAAAGTATTTGAAACAGTAATCCAGTCTAAGAAATAAAAGCCAAATGATTTTGCTCGAAAAAAGGTGAGCCCAAACCGTTATCGGATGTGGGCTCACCTTTTTCGTTGGTGCGAATTAAAATAAGAATCAGGGAATCAATCGGAAGTTTCAGAAGACTCTGTTCCATAATAGCTGTGGTCTTCTAATTCAAGTGCATTTAAAATCAGAGAAGCAGTTTCTTCAATAGAAAGCGAGGCGACATTGATTACTACACAGCCCAGTTTTTGATAAAGATCATTTGCGAAGTCTAATTCTGCACGAATCTTTTCAATATCAGAATAAGCAGTATCTGGATTTAACCCATAAGAGCGCATGCGTTCCTTACGAATGCTGTTTAAAATATCGGGATCATTGGTTAGACCGACAATTTTTTTAGGATCTACTTCCCACAATTGCTTTGGAATATGTGCTTGTGGAATCAAAGGTAAATTTGCAACCTTTAAATTTTTGTTGGCTAAAAATAGACTCAAAGGTGTTTTGGAAGTACGAGAAACGCCAAGCAAAACAACATCTGCTTCTAAAAATCCTCGAGGGTCTTTACCATCATCATATTTCACTGCAAATTCCATTGCTTTGATGCGTTTGAAATAGTTTTCATTCAACAAATGAAGTGCGCCAGGTTGACGCGTTGGTTGAATCCCGGTTCGTCGTTCGATTTCGGCTACAGGTGGCGTCATGATATCAAAGCTGAACAATTCGTTTTCATCACAAAATGTTCGAGCTGTGTCGATCAATTCTTGATTGATCAAGGTGTGGAGAACGATGGCTTGTTCTGTCAAGGCATCATTTAATGCATTGAGTAAAGTTTCTTTGTCAGTGACAAATGTTCGACGAAATAAATTGAATTCGACACTTGGATACTGAGCCATTGTTGCTTGTGCTAATTTGGTTGCTGTTTCACCAGCAGAATCAGAGATGACAAAAAAAGTAACTAATTCAGTTGAATCTGAAGCCATAAGAAAAACCTCACTTGCTTTTTTTTTTGCTTTATTATACCATACTCTGGAATGCGTACTTCGTAATCGTTTTGATTTGGAGGAAGAGGAATGAAAAAGCAAACATTAATTGAACAATCTTTGGAAACACTCAAAAATAACGGATTTAAATACACGAAAAAAAGAGAAGCTTTGTTGACTTACTTGGTAAAGCGTAATCGCTATGTCTCTGCTAAAGAAGTCTTTGACTATATGAACGAAACATTCAAAGGTGTAAGTTACGATACGATTTACCGCAACTTGCATGATTTTGCTGAACTTGATTTATTGGAAGAAACCGACTTGAATGGGGAAATGAAATTCCGCTTTCATTGTTGTCAGGGCGAAATCGGTCACCATCATCATTTTATCTGCACTGTATGTGGGAAGACGAAAGAAATCCATATGTGCCCAATGAACTATTTTGAAGAACAACTTGGTGGGTGCACGATTGAAGGTCACCGATTTGAAATCTTTGGGCGTTGTGAAGATTGTCAATGATTCGATAAAATAAAATAACAACTAATAAATCAAAAAAAAAGAAAGAATCCCTTGACGGTCAAAAGAGCATTAGCTATAATGTTTAAAGGACAGTTTGTTTTTTGGGATAATTATTTCAATAGCACTACGGTTACTTTTTAAGCTCGGAGGGAGGGAATTAACATGTCAAAAACAGTCGTTCGCAAAAACGAATCACTTGACGATGCTCTTCGTCGCTTCAAACGTTCCGTGTCAAAAGCGGGTACTTTACAAGAATCTCGTAAACGTGAATTCTACGAAAAACCAAGCGTGAAACGTAAGAAAAAATCTGAAGCAGCTAGAAAACGCAAAAAATTCTAGTTCTTTGATGAATTGGAGCTGGTAGTGTGTCACTACTAAGTAGATTGAACGATGACATGAAAGCAGCGATGAAGGCAAAAGAGAAAGAAACTTTGCAAGTCATTCGTATGATTAAGTCATCAATACAAAACGAGCAAATCAAAGTAGGCCACGACTTGACGGAAGATGAAGAATTAACAGTGTTGTCTCGTGAGATGAAACAACGTCGTGATTCTTTACATGAGTTTGAGCAGGCAGGACGCGATGATTTAGCTGATAAAGTAAAAGGCGAAATTGTAATTGTCGAAAAGTATATGCCAGAACAACTTTCTGATGATGAAATTCGACAACTTGTTCAAGACGCTATTGCACAAACTGGTGCTTCATCTGTTAAAGAATTTGGCAAAGTAATGGGAGTTATCATGCCTAAAGTCAAAGGAAAAGCAGACGGAAATCAAGTAAATGCAATCGTAAAAGAACTATTACAAGCTTAATTTTGTAATCTGAACCGCAGACAGAAATGTTTGCGGTTTTTTTCTGTTGTTTGAGTTTGAAGAAAAAGGTGTGTCAACGCCCCGCTTTTTATTTGCTATATAGTTTTCTATGAGTGTGGTAAAATAGACAAGAAATGAAAGAGATAAAGGAGATGTCTATTTTTGACAGAAGAGTCCATTTCTTTAGAGATTAGATTAACAGCGGCTGACGATGCCAGCTTACTTTTTGGTGCGCACGATAAACACATCAAACTTATAGAAGATGCAACCGACACCGTTATCAATACGCGTGGTGAAACAATTCAACTAATTGGAACAAATGAACAAGTGAAATTGGCTAGTTCAGTTATCCGCACACTACAAGAACTGATCAAACGCGGAATCCATATCAGTACACCAGATGTGGTAGCGGCGATAAATATGGGGCGAAAAGGTACCTTAGATTACTTCATCGAGATGTATGAAGAAGAAATTGTGAAAGACAGAAATGGTAAACCTATCCGGGTAAAAAATAGTGGACAAAAGAAATACGTTGAGTCCGTCAAACATCATGACGTCGTTTTTGGTATTGGACCTGCTGGAACTGGAAAGACTTTCTTAGCGGTTGTGTTAGCAATTGCCGCATTAAAAAAAGGCGAAGTCCAAAAGATTATTTTGACTCGACCAGCTGTTGAAGCAGGGGAGAATCTGGGCTTTTTACCCGGGGATCTGAAAGAAAAAGTTGATCCTTATCTACGTCCTGTTTATGATGCACTTTACCAAATCTTCGGGTTGGAACATACGAACCGTTTAATGGAACGAGGCGTAATTGAAATTGCACCTTTGGCGTACATGCGTGGTCGAACATTGGATGACGCATTTGTTATTTTAGATGAGGCACAAAATACGACTGTGGCTCAAATGAAGATGTTTTTGACTCGTCTTGGTTACCAATCGAAAATGATCGTCAATGGAGACACTAGTCAAATTGACTTGCCGAGAGGGACAATGAGTGGCTTAGTTCATGCTGAACGTACGTTGAAGCAAATCAAAAAAATTGATTTTGTTAATTTCGAAGCCAGCGATGTTGTGCGACATCCAGTAGTTGCTGAAATTATTCAAGCGTACGAAAAAGCCGATCTTCATCAAGAATAAGCTTTGCTTAGGAGGATAAGCACATGTTGAATAAAACAATCCAGCAACTGCAAGCAAAATTAGGAAAAGCGTTTTTGCCCTTGCTGTTAGCTGTGTTTTTTGTGATCGTTTGTGGAGTTACTTTTAGTAGTGTCAAACAAAAAGCAAACGATTTTAGAGAAGGACAAGTAGCTGAAGAAAGTATTCGTGCAACCAAAACGATTGAGAATACAGAAGAGACCGAGCAAAAGAGAAAATTGGCAGCCGAAGCAGTCACACCAGAGTACACCTATCAACAAGATTTAGCAGCTGATCAAAATGACCGAATCAAGCAATTGTTTGATTTGATTAACAAAACAAATGATACAATCGACAAGGCGTATGATGAGAAAGTCAAAAAGGCCAGTGACGATGCTAATATTCCTAAACCGACGATTGATGAAAGAATTGCAGCACTGAAGAAGAATTTTGAAACAGTGAACGTAGAAGATGTCGCGTTTTACCAAAAGTTACCTAGCAATTTTTATACACTCATTTTCGGTATGACAGAGGATGAATTGTCGACTGTTCGTGATGAAAGTCTGAAATTAATCGATGAACAAATGAGTAAGCAAGTAAGAGAAAGCGATGTTGACACATTTAAGCAAGAGGCACAGGATAAAATCCAATATCTCAATGTTACCTCTGCGCAACAACAAGTACTGAACTACTTGGTGGATCAAGGAATCGTAGTGAATGATGTTCTTAATGAGAAGAAGACCGAAGAACTGAAAGCTACTGCGCGGGAAGCTGTTCAGCCTGTAATGATTTTCCAAGGAGAAATCATTGTACGCGAAGGAAATCAAATTGATGCAGCCGCAATGAAAAAATTAGAATTATTGGGACTAACCAATCAAACAACTTCGATTTTTCCGCTAGTTGCAATGATTTTAGCTGTGTTGCTTCAAATTGTTGTTTTGACTTACAATTCATTGCAATTTCAAGATTCAGATAAACGGACGGAATATGTGTTGTTTTATGTAACAGCAATGTCTTTAAGTATTATCATGATGAAATTTTTCCAATTATTCCAAACGGAACAAGCAACTTATATCCCGTTGTTTTACCCAGCGGCGTTTACCCCATTGGTCTTAAATTTCTTCCTTAATCGAAGAGCCGGGATTATGGCAGCACTTTTCCAAGCGGTAACAGCGTTATTTATCTATTATGGTTCTATTGGGACAAATACCTTAACCGTGTTATTAGTTTCGTATCTGTTTTCTGGTTTGATGGGGACAATCGTTCGTCGTCAACGAATTTCTGAACAAGGATTACCAGCGGTTTTATGGGTAATTATCTTCCCAACGTTGATGAATATCATCTTGATTGTTTATCAAGGTATGAGCTTTAGTGATGGAACAACTTGGTTGACTTTAGTTTGTGGTGTAACAGGTGCACTGTTATCTTTCTTATTAACGATGGGCTTGCATCCTTACATTGAATTAATGGTGACAGATGATAGTGTGATTGTCTTAAATGAACTAAGTAACCCAAATCATCCACTATTGAAACAACTATTAGAAGAAGCGCCGGGAACGTATCATCATAGTATGATGGTAGCTAATCTAAGTGCAAATGCAGTAGCAGAAATTGGTGGTCGCTCGCTATTAACCCGAGTGGCTTGTTACTATCATGATATTGGTAAAATTAAACATGCTAGTTTTTTTGTTGAAAACCTACCGTCTGGTGCTGAAAATCCACATAATTTCCTGTTGCCAGAAGATAGTAAACAAATTATTTTTGGTCATGTGACTGATGGTGCTAAAATTTTAGAAGAATATGGTATGCCTGAAATGGTCATTGACATTTGTAACCAACATCACGGAACGACATTGATGCGGTATTTTTACGTGAAAGCAAAGGAACGTAACCCTGAAATAACAGAGGAGCAGTTCCGCTATCCGGGACCAAAACCACAAACAAGAGAAGCTGGGATTGTCAATATTGCCGATAGCTGTGAAGCAGCTGTACGTGCAATGGATCATCCAACTGGTGAAAAAATCGAACAATTTGTTCATAACTTGATTGCAGAACGCATTTCAGATGGTCAGCTAGACGAGACTGGTTTAACATTGAAAGAAATTCGCAAAGTTGAGAAATCATTGATTAGTGGATTAAGTAGTACGTTCCACTCGCGAATCAAGTATCCAAAAATGAAATCAGAAGCTGAAAAATTAAAAGAAGAGCAAGCACAAACACAAGAATAATCTAAAAAGTGAGTAAAGAAAGAAGCGATGACTAATGGATATTACATTCATGGATGAAACAAACAAAGTACCTGAGGAGAAGATGCAAGAAATCGACGAACTACTCCAGTTTGCAGCCGATTATTTAAAATTGCCTGAAGAAACTGAAATGTCAGTGACTTTCATGGATAATGATGCGATTCAAGTAATCAATCGTGATTATCGAGGAAAAGATGCACCAACTGACGTCATTAGTTTTGCTTTGGAAGAAGAAGGCGAAGACGAGATCCCAGTTATTTTTGAAGATGGAGAGAATCCAATGCCACGTGTTCTTGGCGACATTATGATTTCAATCGAACGCGCTGCAGAACAAGCAGAATCATATGGCCATTCATATGATCGCGAATTAGGTTTCTTAGCAGTACATGGTTTCTTACACATCAACGGGTATGACCACATGACCCCTGAAGACGAGAAAGAAATGTTTGGGTTACAGAAAGAGATTTTGGATGCTTATGGACTTAAAAGATAAACAGGTTGAGAAGAATAAACATTTTATGACTTCTGTGGAATTTGCCATTCAAGGAGTAAAAACGGTTTTTGATGAAGAACGCAACATGAAAACTCATGTTGTGTTCGGCATCTTTGCATTGATTGCTGGCGTTATTTTTCAGCTTAGTCAGAATGAATGGCTGTGGCTGTTTTTAGCTATTTTTTTAGTGTGGATCGTTGAAATTTTAAATACTGTTTTTGAAAATGTTGTCGATATGTTTACGGACTTTCATTTTCACCCGATCGGGAAAAAAATTAAAGACATGGCTGCGGGAGCGGTTTTATTGACGGCTTGTTTTGCGGTGATCGTAGGTTTGATTTTATTTGTTCCCAAAATTTATCAATTATTTTTTTAAAGAAGAAGGAGAAACAATATGCCAGAACATAAATCAGGATTTGTTGCCATTGTTGGACGCCCTAACGTTGGTAAGTCAACACTTTTGAATCGAATCGTTGGTCAAAAAATTGCCATCATGAGTGACAAAGCACAAACAACTAGAAATAAAATCCAAGGAGTCTACACGACACCAGAAGCACAATTGATTTTTATTGATACGCCAGGAATTCATAAACCCAAACATCGCTTAGGTGACTTCATGGTCGAAGCAGCTTACAGCGCACTGAAAGAAGTAGATGCTGTGTTGTTTATGATTAGTGCGGATCAAAAGCGTGGCCGTGGGGATGATTTTATTATTGAACGACTAAAAAATGTAACCTCACCTGTTTATCTAGTTATCAATAAAATTGATAAAATCCATCCAGATGAGTTGTTAAGTATTATCGAAGATTATTCTTCACAGATGCCATTTGCTCAAGTAGTGCCGATTTCTGCAACTGAAGGAAACAATGTGGATCGTTTGATGGAAACTTTAGTGGATGAAATGCCAGAGGGTCCGCAATATTTCCCAGAAGATCAAATAACAGATCATCCAGAATATTTTGTTGTTTCAGAATTGATTCGAGAAAAAGTACTGGTATTGACTCGTGACGAAGTTCCTCATTCCGTAGCAGTCGTTGTTGATTCGATGAAACGTAATGAAAATGATAAAATTCAAATCCAAGCAACGATCATTGTTGAACGTGATAGCCAAAAAGGAATCATCATTGGCAAAGGCGGAAAAATGTTGAAACAAATCGGAACAAAAGCGCGTAAAGATATTGAAAGTTTACTCGGTGATAAAGTTTTCTTGGAACTTTGGGTAAAAGTTCAAAAGGATTGGCGTGACAAAAAAGTCTATCTCCAAGACTTTGGTTACCGTAAAGACGAATACTAAAATCAGTAAAAAAGAACGGATCTGGACAGGTAGCAATACTTTTTCCAGATTTCTTTTTTTGAGGAGGGGAATCGATTGAGTCAATTGGTTGAATCAAAAGGCTTGATTATTTCTAGTCGCAACTATAAAGAAAAAGATAAATTGGTCAAGATTTTTACAGAATCAGCGGGGAAAATGATGTTTTATGTCAAAGGTATCCATCGACAAAACCAGCCATTAGCACCTGCTATTCGACCGTTTACTCAAGCTGTTTATATTGGCACCTTTAAAAGTGAGGGTCTATCTTTTATCACGAGTGTCAAAGATGTTCATGCCTATCGTAAAATTCAAGAAGATATTTTTTTGAGTGGCTATGGGACTTATTTGTTAAGTTTGGTTGATGCAGCAATTGAAGATCACCAATATGATCCGAATCTTTTTCATTTTACGCAACAAGCGTTGGAAAGAATGAATCAAGGAGACGATGCAGAAATCATCACCAATATTTTTGAGATCCAAATCCTACAACGATTTGGGATTGCACCGATTTGGACGCATTGCGCGGTTTGCGGTGAAACACAAGGAAAATTTGATTATTCTTCAAAATATGGCGGTGTGATTTGCGAACGTCATTGGTCCCTTGATCCAAGAAGGTATCACGCGGATCCTCGAGCTGTTTATTTTGCACGTATGTTTTCTGCTATTTCTTATGAGAGAATCAACGGAATCCATTTAAAAGAAGAAACGAAGCAAGCGATTCGTCAATTGATTGATCAGCTTTATGAAGAATATGTGGGGATTCATCTTAAAAGCAAAAAATTTATTGATCAAATGAAATCATGGGAGCATGTGCTCAAACCATTAGAGAAAAAAGGTGACGCCCCAGCGACTGAGCAAGAAGAAGTAGCTGAGGAACCCGAGTCACCCTTGTCAGCTGATCCTACAGATCATGAGTGAGCCGAGAAAAAAAGAAATTTAATTGGTCAATAAAAAAATTTGACAAAAGAGTAACGAAACGGCTATTATTAACCGTAGATAAAAATAGTACGTTGATCAAGAAGAGTAAAAAATACGTGGGTAAAAGCGAGTTCGGGAGAGTGTGAGCCGAATACAATCGATTTTTGAAGTGGCGCTTGGGAGTACGTGAAACGAAGCTGCCGAATGTTTATTCGGAAGTAGGGTGGAACCGCGAATTTATTCGTCCCTATGTCTGTAGTCAGACATAGGGACTTTTTGTATTTTTAGGAGGAAATCAAGATGCAATTTGACATGGAAATCCCGGCAACAGAGTTTAAAGAAAACCGAATCAAAATTCTTTCAAGTGTCGCATTAGCAGTCAGTGTTGTTGATGACCAAGAACAAGTGAAAGAAAGCTTTACCACCAGACCAGAAGAAACGATTTATTCAATTACTGCACAATTAGCTGAGACAGACGTTGTTCGTGTGAAGTTGATTCCAGGTTCAGTCGTCGCATTTTATCCAGTCGTGCAAGCTTTGTAAGAAATGAAAGGGGTACTATACTATGAGTGAAAAATTAAGCGTTCAAGACATGATTTTAACATTACAAAAATTTTGGGCATCAAATGGTTGTATGCTGATGCAAGCCTATGACACAGAAAAAGGTGCCGGAACAATGAGTCCTTACACATTTTTACGTGCCATTGGACCAGAACCTTGGAATGCAGCTTATGTGGAGCCTTCACGTCGTCCTGCAGATGGTCGTTACGGTGAAAATCCAAACCGTTTGTATCAACATCATCAATTTCAAGTCGTGATGAAGCCTTCACCAGAAAATATCCAAGAATTATATTTAGAAAGTTTACGTTTATTAGGAGTCGACCCACTGGAACACGATATTCGTTTCGTTGAAGATAACTGGGAAAATCCTTCAATGGGTTGTGCTGGTGTTGGTTGGGAAGTTTGGTTAGATGGAATGGAAATTACACAGTTTACGTACTTCCAACAAGTAGGTGGCTTACCATGCAAACCTGTGACTTCAGAAATCACTTACGGGTTAGAACGTTTAGCTTCTTATATCCAAGAAGTGGAAAGTGTTTATGATCTTGAATGGTCGGCAGGCGTGAAATATGGTGAGATTTTCAAACAACCTGAATATGAGCACTCAAAATATTCATTTGAAGTCAGTGACCAAGAATTATTGTTACAAAATTTTGATCGTTTTGAAAAAGAAGCGAATCGCTGCATTGATGAAAACCTTGTTCATCCAGCATATGATTACATCTTAAAATGTAGCCATACGTTTAATCTACTTGATGCACGTGGCGCTGTTTCAGTTACAGAACGTGCTGGCTATCTTTCTCGAATCCGAAATATGGCTCGCGCGGTAGCAAAAATCTTTGTTGCAGAGCGTGAAAAATTAGGATTCCCACTATTGAACAAGAACACAGCAAATCCAGAAACAGTTAAGGAGGCTGAATAAGATGGCAAAAGACTTATTATTAGAAATTGGACTAGAAGAAATGCCCGCTCATGTAGTAACACCAAGCATGAAGCAACTAGAAGAAAAAACAGCAAAATTTTTAGATGAACATCAATTGACTTATGATTCAATCGAAACATTTTCAACACCGCGTCGTTTAGCAATCAAAGTAGTAAATGTTCCTGAACGCCAAGCAGACAGTGAAGAAGAAATCAAGGGACCTGCAAAAAAAATTGCATTAGATGCTGATGGAAATTGGTCAAAAGCAGCCGAAGGATTTGTTCGTGGGCAAGGACTAACAACAGCTGATATTACTTTTAGAGAATTAAAAGATGTTGAATATGTTTATGTTACAAAATACATGCACGGAAAACCTGCAATTGAAGTTTTAGCTGGGTTGGCAGATGTAATTAAAAGTTTAACTTTCCCTGTAACAATGCACTGGGCAAATTTTGATTTTGAATATATTCGTCCAATTCATTGGATCGTTGCGTTGTTAGATGATGAAGTCATTCCATTTAGCGTATTAGATGTTGAAACAGGTCGTACTTCTCGTGGACATCGTTTCTTAGGCGAACCAATCACTTTTGACCATGCGAAAGAATATGAAGATAAATTGAATGAGCAGTTTGTGATTGCTTCACCACAAAAAAGAGAAGCAATGATTGTTAGCCAAGCACAAAAATTAGCAGAAAAAAATCATTGGGTAATTGACCTTGATCCAGAGTTGCTTGAAGAAGTAAATAACTTGGTAGAATATCCAACTGTTTTTGCTGGTGATTTTGAAGAAAAATATCTTTCTGTACCAGAAGAAGTCTTGGTAACTTCAATGAAAGAGCATCAACGTTACTTTGAAGTTCGAAATGACCAAGGAATGTTATTACCTCACTTTATTTCCGCTCGTAATGGAGATGCTGTCAAATTAGACAATGTTATTAAAGGAAATCAAAAAGTATTGACTGCACGTTTAGAAGATGCTGAATTTTTCTACAATGAAGACAAGAAAGTTTCAATCGCAGAAGACGTAGAAAAACTGAAATCAGTTACTTTCCATGAAAAAATCGGTAGCATTTATGAAAAAATGCAACGTGTTCAAATCGCTGCCCGCATTATTGGGGAAGAAGTTGGGTTATCTGAATCAGAATTAACAGATCTTCAACGAGCTGCCGAAATTTATAAATTTGATTTAGTGACGAATATGGTCGGTGAATTCCCTGAACTGCAAGGAATCATGGGTGAAAAATATGCGTTACTTGAAGGTGAAAAACCTGCAGTTGCGAAAGCGATTCGTGAACACTACATGCCAATTTCAAGCGAAGGTGAACTACCAGAATCAGTTATTGGTTCGGTTTTAGCAGTTGCAGACAAGTTAGATAGTATCTTTTCTTTCTTTGCTGTAGGAATGGTACCAAGTGGATCAAACGATCCATATGCTTTACGTCGCCAAGCTTATGGTGTGGTTCGTATCGTTGAATCAAAAGGATGGAGCTTCCCGTTAGCTAAATTGCAAGAAGTTATTGATGAAGAAATCAGTAAAGATCTAACACGTTTTGGAATTGACTTAGCCAGTGGTCAAGGCGAAGTTCTTTCATTTATCAAAGGACGTCTACGCCAATTATTAGTCACTAAAGAAATTCGTCACGATGTGATTGACGCAGTATTGAATGCGGAACAAAAAGATTTAACAAAAGTCTTTAGCGCAGCACAATTATTTAAAGAACATTTGAATGATGCAGATTTCAAACCATCTATGGAAGCTTTGACACGTGTCATCAACTTAGCGAAAAAAGCAGAAACAACAGAAGTTGGTGTAGTAGACCCCGCATTATTTGAAAATGAAGCAGAATCAGCATTGAATGAAGCTGTGAATGAGTTAAAAGCTAATTTTGCAACACAAACATTAGGTGAAAGCTATGAAAGCTTAGTCCAATTGCGCCCATTGATTGAAGAATATTTTGATCAAACAATGGTTATGGCGGAAGATCAAGCAGTACGTGCCAACCGCTTAACGCAATTGAAAGAAATTGCATTTATGGCGTTGTCTTTGGCAAGCTTGGATAAGATTATGACAAAATGAGGTTGTGGTACCAAGCGTTAAGCTTCAAGCAATAAGAATACTTTTCTAAAAATAGTTTTCCATATTTTAAGAAAAGAGGACTTATTGCCAAAGAAGCTGCTTGGGGAACACCGTGAATAAGGTTGTGGCGCCAAGCGCTCAGCTCCAAAAAAATAATGAGCAACTGACAAAAATAGCTTTTCATGTTTTTGGACAGTTATGAATTATTTTGAGGAGTTGCTTGGGGAACACCGTGAATAAGGTTGTGGCGCCAAGCGCTCAGCTCCAAAAAAATAATGAGCAACTGACAAAAATAGCTTTTCATGTTTTTGGACAGTTATGAATTATTTTGAGGAGTTGCTTGGGGAACACCGTGAATAAGGTTGTGGCACCAAACGTTCAGCTTCATTGAGATAGCGGGCCCATACTTTTTCAAAAAAATAAGTTTATTTAGAACTGAGACAATGAAATTTGTCTCAGTTTTTTTGCATTAGAAGCCATTATCAAGCAATAAGTGTCATAATTTTATCAACTGGTATCAGTCTGGTACTTTTCTGAAATGAAAAAAAATCCTTGATAATACTGATAATGTATAATTTTTTTTAAAAAAAGGTTTGACAAAATAGAGAAATATTTTTATTCTTGTCATGTGGTTATAACCAGTTAGAGGAAGGAAAAAATAATGGAGAGCTCAAGCAAAGGAAAATCATTATACTATCAACTTGTTGATGTATTAAAAGATCGAATCGAAACGCAGATGACAGCACACGATCAACTGCCATCTGAACGAGAATTATGTCAACATTACGGCGTTAGTCGCACGACTGTTCGCTTAGCTTTACAAGAATTAGAAACACTAGGTTGCATTTATCGCCGCCATGGTAAAGGTACATTTGTCTCTGATCTATCTGTGAAATCATCCAACTTAGCTGGAGCATACAGTTTTACAGAAGCAATGAAAGAATTAGGCAGACTACCTAAGACAGTTATTTTAGAATTTCGTCAAATCGAAGCAACAAAGAAAATTGCCCAAGCTTTGAATATAATGCTTGGTGAACCAGTGTTTAAAATCAAACGATTACGATTGGCAGATGCAGAACCCTTGATGGTAGAACGTTCTTACTTGCCAGTTAAATTATTTATGAATTTAGATTTACCGTTACTTGAAAGTAAACCCTTATATGATGTTTTCTCACAAGACTACAATCAAATCGTCCAGTTTGCAGATGAAGAATTTTATGCGAGCATCGTTCAAAAGAAAGACGCCGATTTATTACGTATCGCAGATAGTGCACCTGTATTACATTTGATTCGGTCGACGTACAATCATAAAAATGAAATTATCGAATACACAGTCAGCGTTGCCAGAGCAGATCAGTTCCATTATAAAATTCGGCACGTACGTAGTAATTAAGGAGGAAGTCAAATGCTTGAACAAAAAACAAAGTTGAAAGAGCTAGGTGCAGCAATCACGGCTAGTGAAATTCAACAGCAACCAGAATTATGGCAAGAAACCGTTACAATCATGAAGGAAAAAAAAGAAAAACTCAAAGAATTTTTTGAAAAAATGGATGAAGCAGCAGACGGAAAACGTATCCGAGTGATTTTCACTGGAGCGGGAACGTCTCAATATGTTGGAGATACAATTGTTCCTTATTTGAATGGACATGGTGAAACACAAAAGTTTATTTTCCAAAGTATTGGAACAACTGATATCGTTGCTGCACCACAAGATTATTTAATTCCAGACGAACCCACATTACTTGTATCGTTTGCACGCAGTGGGAATAGCCCTGAAAGTTTAGCGGCAGTTGAGCTCGCAAATCAAGTTGTTTCGACGATTTTTCATTTAACGATTACTTGTGCAGCAGAGGGAAGTTTGGCTAAAGCAGCAGAAAAAGATGCAAACAACTTTTTATTATTGATGCCTGAAAAATCAAATGATGCTGGTTTTGCAATGACTGGAAGTTTTACGTGCATGATGTTAAGTGCCTTACTGATTTTTGATCAAACACCGGATGAAACAAAGGAAAAATATGTAACCGTTTTATCAACGCTGGGTAAGGATATCTTAAACAGAGCAACTGAGATTAAGGAATTGATTTCGCCAGATTTTCAAAGAATTGTTTATCTAGGATCAGGTAGCTTAGCAGGTTTGGCAAGAGAAGCACAACTTAAAATTTTAGAATTAACTGCGGGAAAAGTCGCTACTAGTTTTGATTCTTCCATGGGTTTTCGTCATGGACCTAAATCATTTGTAAATGACGAAACGCTCGTCTTTGTATTTGTCAACAATCAGCCTTACACACGAACCTATGATTTAGATATTTTAGAAGAAATTCACGGAGATAAAATTGCGAAACAAGCGATTGCGATTGCTCAACCTGGAAAAATAAACTATTCTGGTCAAACTTTCCAAATCGAAGCAACTGAAATTCGTTTGCCTGATGGGTACCTATCTTTAGCGATGATCTTAGTTGCACAACTGATTGCATTGTTGACATCCATCAAAATCGGAAATACCCCAGATACTCCTTCACCAAGCGGAACCGTTAATCGTGTTGTTAAGGGAGTAACGATTCACGACTATCCAGGAATTTAAAGAAAAGAGGAGAAAATAAGTGAACTTGACAACAGAAAAACAAGCAGCAATGAATCGATTATCCACAGAAACCGGGAAAATCAGTGCATTAGCAATTGATCAACGTGGTGCACTGAAAAAAATGATGAATGCACTAGGAATGGATGCGACAGCAGAACAAATCAGCGAATTTAAAACCCTCGTTTCAAGTGAACTGACACCTTTTGCTTCTGCTATTTTGTTAGATCCAGAGTATGGCTTACCTGCGGCAAACGCTCGTGACGAACAAGCAGGCTTGTTATTAGCTTATGAAAAAACGGGGTATGATGCGACGAAACCAGGGCGTCTACCTGATTTGCTCGAAGATTGGTCTGCCTTACGTTTAAAAATAGCGCAAGCAGATGCTGTTAAATTCTTACTATATTATGACGTAGATGAAGACCCAGCAATCAATCATGTAAAACATGTTTTTGTCGAACGTTTAGGAAGTGAGTGCGCAGGAGAGGATCGTCCTTTTTACTTAGAATTGGTTTCTTATGATGCAACAATTACAGATAGTAATTCAATTGAATATGCGAAAATCAAACCCCATAAAGTCATTGAGATGATGAAAGAATTTTCACGGCCAAACTATAAAGTGGATGTATTAAAAGTCGAAGTGCCTGTCAATATGAATTACGTTGAGGGGTTTGCTACTAGCGAAACATGCTACACACAAGTTGAAGCACAAGAATTCTTTAAAGAGCAAAGTGAAGCAACGAATTTACCATTTATTTTCTTAAGTGCAGGAGTGTCAACGAAATTATTCCAAGAAACGTTGGTCTTTGCCCACAAATCTGGTTCGGACTTTAACGGTGTTCTTTGTGGCCGAGCAACTTGGAAAGACGGTGTAAAAGCCTATGTTGAGAGTGGTCGAGCAGGCGCAATTGATTGGTTGCAAACGACTGGTCGGGCAAACATCGAGGAATTAAATGAAGTTGTGGAACAAACAGCGACACCTTGGTATGAAAAAGCATAACAGTTTCATTTTAATTGAAGGAAAAGTAAGCGGTTTCGATTGCTTTTTATAGTAACATCACATATTTAAAAATAGAAGGGAACGAAGCAAAATGGCAATTATTGGCGTACGGATTGATGGCAGACTGATTCATGGACAAGTAGCGAATTTGTGGACAACAAAATTAAATATTACGCGAATCATGGTAGTGGACGACGAGGTAGCAACGAATGCAATCGAAAAAAGTGGTCTAAAGCTTGCTACACCAGCCGGGGTAAAGTTAAGCGTGTTACCAGTAGAAAAAGCAGCAACTAATATTTTAGCTGGAAAGTATGATTCGCAACGATTGCTGATTGTTGCAAAGAAGCCAGATCGTTTATTGAAGTTAGTTGAATTAGGCGTTCCTTTAACAGAAATCAATGTTGGCAATATGTCTCAAACAGATGAAACTCGATCGATTACTAAGTCAATCAATGTTGTAGAAGAAGATGTGTCCGTATTTAAGCAGTTGGCAGCCAAAGGTGTACACCTGATTGCCCAAATGGTCCCAAGTGACAAAGCCGAAGACTTTATGAGTCTGTTAACAAAATAGGAGGAATAATTCATGGATATTCAATGGTGGCAGATCTTATTATTATCATTATACGCAGGCTATCAAATTTTAGATGAGTTACAAATTTATTCGTCAATGAGTGCACCCGTGTTTGCAGGTTTATTTGCAGGTTTAGTGATGGGTGACTTGCAATCCGGTCTTATTATTGGTGGTAGTATGCAGTTAACAGTGTTAGGTGTTGGGACATTTGGTGGTGCCTCTAAGATTGACGCAAACTCAGGGACGATTTTAGCGACGGCATTCTCTATCTCGCTTGGAATGAATCCTGAGCAAGCGATTGCAGCAATTGCTGTGCCGGTAGCTAGTTTGATGATCCAATTAGATATTTTAGCTCGCTTTGCAAATACGTATTTTGCACATCGAATTGATCGACATGTTGAAACAATGAATTATAAAGCAATTGAACGAAACTTCTTGATGGGTGCCTTACCTTGGTCACTTTCTCGATTAGTTCCTGTCTTCTTAGCTTTGGCTTTTGGTGGCGGCTTAGTTGAAAATGTTGTTGGTGTGTTAAATGGTGACCTAAAATGGCTAGGTGATGGTTTGTCTGTAGCCGGAGCTGTTTTGCCAGCAGTTGGGTTTGCTATCTTATTACGTTATCTACCTGTTAAGAAACATTTTCCATATCTTGTTTTAGGTTTCACGATTACTGCATTGTTAGCAACACTTTTCTCAAACGTTCAATTACTTGGAACAAGTGTCGCAAGTGTAGTGAAAGAAATGCCAGGAACGTTTAACTCATTACCAATGTTAGCTGTTGCTTTGATTGGATTTGCATTAGCAGCAATTAGTTATAAAAATGGTCAGAACAATCACAATCAAAAACCAGTAGCAAGCGAGCAAGTAGAATCAGCTGAGGGGGAAATCGAAGATGACGAAATCTAATTATAAATTGACAAAGGAAGATTTTAAACAAATCAATCGAAGAAGCTTATTCACCTTTCAACTAGGTTGGAACTATGAACGGATGCAAGGTTCAGGTTATTTGTATACGATTTTACCTCAACTTCGTAAAATTTATGGTGATGATACACCTGAATTAAAAGAAATAATGAAAACGCATACGCAGTTTTTTAATACGTCAAACTTCTTTAATACGATTGTAACTGGTATCGACCTTGCAATTGAAGAGAAGGAAGGCATTGCAGCAAAACAAACCGTTTCTGGGATGAAAGCTGGGTTAATGGGACCTTTTGCCGCAATTGGTGACTCGATCTTCGCAGCACTTATTCCAACTATTTTTGGTGCATTGGCTGCGAACATGGCAATCAATGGAAATCCAGCGGGTGTTTTCATTTGGATCGCGGCTCAAATTGCAGTCATGGTCTTTCGTTGGAAGCAATTGGAGTTTGCCTATAAGGAAGGAATTTCCTTGGTAACAACAATGCAATCGCGGCTCACTGCGTTAACTGATGCAGCAACTTTACTCGGTGTCTTCATGGTGGGCGCTTTAGTAGCAACGATGGTCAATGTAAAATTTTCTTGGGCACCAAGCATTGGTGATGTGACGTTAAACATGCAAAATAATATTGATATGATTTTACCTAAGCTTTTACCAGCAGCAATCGTTGGTGGTGTGTATTGGATGTTAGGTAAGAAAAATATGACATCTACACGCGCTATCTTTATTGTTTTGATTGTCTGTGTTGCGTTATCAGCCCTTGGTGTGATTTCAAAATAATGGGGTGTAAGAAATGAGTCAAGAGTTAGTTTTGATTAGTCATGGTCAATTATGTGAAGCCTTGAAAAAAAGTACAGAAATGATTATGGGACCACAAACAGCAATTCATACGGTGTCGTTGTTAGAATCAGATGGAGTAGAAGACTTTAAAGAAAAATTTTTACAAGTCACAGATGAATTAGACTCCTATGTTGTCTTTTGTGACTTAATGGGAGGGACGCCCTGCAATGTCATCTCTCGTATGATTATGGAAGGCGCAGCGATTGAACTTTATGCAGGGATGAATATGCCAATGGTGATTGAGTTTATCAATGGGACATTGCTTGATACACCTGTTGATTTTATTACTTCCGGTCAGCAAAATATCGTTTCTGTTAATCAAATGATTGCACTGACGAATGAAGAAGAGGATGAATAAAATTATACATCATGAAAAAGAGTGGCTGATCGAAGGATCAGCCACTCTTTTTCTTGTTGAAAGTAAAATGCTTGAAATAAAAATTTTAGTTACGGTTTTGTTTACCAGCATTTCGTTTTTTTGATGAATTATTTCTTTGTTGTGTATTGACTTGTTTAGGTGCTTTTTTCGTTTCAGCAGGTGTGACGTCTTTTCGAGGTGTCACGACTTGCTTGGGCGGATTTTGTTTCAATTCTTCAGCCACTTGAGCTTTTAAACGAGGCTTCATCAAAACGTTCGTAATGAATGTTTGAATACAACTAAAGATACCACCAACTACCCAGTACAGCGTAACGCCGGCTGGTGCACTAATTGACATAAAGACAATCATTGCTGGTGAAACAATCAGCATCGTACGCATGGTTTTCTTTTGCTCTTCGGGAATACCAATCGTTGAGATATATCCTTGAAGCAAATAAGCAATACCAGCGATAGCAACTAACACTAAACTTGGTGAGCCAAGATCGATTCCGTAAAAGCTTGATTCGCGGATTCCTTCAGTATAACGGGCAGTAAAGTAAAGTGCTGAGAAGATAGGCATTTGGATTAGCAAGGGTAAGCAACCAATTCCACCAGTCATACTCATCCCATTATCTTTATATACTTGTTGCATCTCTGCTTGTGCAGCGACTTGTTCTTCACGAGTCGTAGCAGCTTTTAACTTTTCTTGTGCAGCTGATACTTGTGGTTTTAACGCTTGCATTTTTTCTGATTGGATCATTGTTTTTTTCGATTGGCTAATACCTAAAGGCAGGATTACTAACCGAACGATAATAGTCAAAACAATAACGGCCCAGCCATAAGACCAATTAAAATTTTCTACTAAATAGGTAATTGCTTGCCCCATCGGATGAACAAGAACTCGATAGACAAAACCTGATGTGTCAGGATTTCCATGCGAGTCAGTTCGAACACAACCGGATAAAAAAAGTAGGACAGTAACTAGTCCAGATCCCAATAACCAATTTTTCCATTTATTCATAAAATACTTCCTCTTCCATAATTTTTACACAAAATTAACTATACTAAAAAAAATTTCATAATTCAATCAACTTCATAGAAAAGTCATAGAAATGTTCGGAAACTGTCCCCAGAATACACAGAAAAAATAAAGAGGAAAATCAGAAACCTGTTTTTTCCTTTTTCATGAAGTTCTTAGTAGATGACGTCAAAACTTGTTCGGTTATCCATCCACGGATTGTCTTGTAAATCGAGATAGGTCACTCGACCAGCAGGACTGGGTGAATCTTTGATCTCTTTAATGAAGCTTTCTACTTGTTCATCCTCGCCTGCGGCCTCTATTGTAACGGAACCATCTTCTTCATTTTTTACTGTTCCATAAATTCCTAAACGATCTGCAACCATTTTTGTTGTGTAACGAAAACCAACACCTTGGACGCGACCTTGGACATTCATTTTGACTTTACGCATAAGTTGTCACCCGCTTTCATTTTCTTATCTTTATGATAACTATTTTTTATGAGAGAAACAAGTTACAGCCTTGAATACATGCTATAATCAAGTGAGGTGAAAAAGGTGAAAGAAATTCAATCCGCAAAAAATCCACGAATCAAAGAATTGAAAAAATTGCATAAGAAAAAATATCGCGAAGAAAATCGCGCTTATCTTTTAGAAGGTTTTCACTTGATTGAAGAGGCAGTGGCTGCAAATGCTGTCATCAAAGAAATTTATGTTACCCAAAAAGGTCAAAGAGAATGGCAAACTTGGCTAGAGAAACTAGCTGAGATTGAATTATTTTTCGTAACAGATGAAGTCATGCAAGCCTTATCTGATTTACCAACACCACAGGGAATCCTTGCT
Organism: Enterococcus sp. DIV0174; assembly: GCF_050529065.1. Lineage (NCBI taxonomy): Bacteria > Bacillati > Bacillota > Bacilli > Lactobacillales > Enterococcaceae > Enterococcus > Enterococcus sp. DIV0174. Next base: position 732,661 of record NZ_CP172881.1, read on the forward strand.
GTTGTAGCACGTGAAGCAATGGAACCACCAGTTTTTTCGGGTGGCTGGTTGTTGCTAGATAATGTCCAAGATCCCGGAAATGTGGGGACGATGATTCGAACAGCTGACGCTTTTGGCTTAGCAGGCGTGTTGCTTGGCCAGGGAACAGCTGATTTATACAGTACGAAAGTGTTAAGAAGTATGCAAGGCAGTAATTATCATTTGCCTGTTATCCAGATGGACTTATCACTTGCTGTTCAGCAACTAAAAGAGCAGGGGATTATGATTTATGGAACAGAGTTGAATGAAGCAGCAACTGCGTTGAATGAAGTAGAAAAACCGGCTAATTTTGCCATTATTATGGGAAATGAAGGACAGGGAGTTAGCCAAGAATTATTGAACTTCACAGATAAAAATATCTATATACCAATGAGTGGAAATGCTGAATCATTGAACGTAGGTGTGGCGACAGGTATCTTGTTGTACCACTTTGCAGTTTAGTTAAGGAACTATTAAGCTTTCTTATTTTACTGCTCAGTAGCTAGAATCTTATCGTTTCAGGTGATATACTATGGTCAATTTCAGAAATAACGAAAATCAAAAGGTGGCAGATTGAAAATATGACAGAAAAATGGCGTGAAGACGAAGAATACATGTCTTATGTAGCAGATCTTTTGGAAACAGATGCAGTGAAAAAATTAGCCGACTACACGCAACATGTCCACTCAACACGATTGGAACATTCCATTAGTGTTTCTTATTATAGTTATTTATTAGCGAAAAAATGGGGCGGGGATGCTAAGGCAACAGCAAGAGCTGGGCTTTTACATGATCTGTTTTATTACGACTGGCGAACGACTAAATTTGATGAAGGTTCACATGCGTATGTACACCCAAGAATTGCTGTGAAAAATGCAGAAAAAATCACGGAACTATCTGATTTAGAACGTGATATTATCTTGAAACATATGTGGGGAGCAACCATTGCACCACCCAAATATAAAGAAAGCTACATTGTGACATTTGTTGATAAGTATTGTGCAGTGAAAGAAGCTGCTCAACCAATGACTAGTAGCATGCGTCAAAAATGGCAACATTATTTTGGAAAAGAACAATCTATTTAAGACAAAAAGCATAGGGCAGCGATCGTAATTGATCGTTGTCTTTTTTTCTATCGAAAGAGCAAGAAAACAGCGAATAATCTGTTTTTCTGCTCTCTTTTTGATTGCCTTAATGGAATAATCATTTTGTATATGAATAACGATTAAGAAAAATAAAATAATAACTATGATTTGCAATACAAAAAAAGAAAGCGGTCAAAAAATCCCGTGTGTAAACGCTAACAATTGTTGGCACATAACGGTTTATATATTTTTTTTTGATAGTTAAGTAAAAAGTTTGAAAGAAACAAGTTTTTTATTTTTTTATAATTAAGTATGGTTGGAGGCCAGTTCAATCAAATCACAAAAAGACAAGAAAGGAGTAGCATATGAGAAATATTTTAAAAATGATGAGTGTTCTACTGCTATTTTTTTGTGTAATAGGGATTACAAATGAAATAAATGCAATAGAGCAGAACTATGACTCAAATGGACAAGCGAGTTTTTATGGTAAATATGAGTACGAGAATAAAAATGATTCAAATAATTCTGGATCTGATTGGGTAGCAGGATCTAATAATTATTTATCAACTGGCCAAGTCATATTACCAAGTACAGGAGATTATACTTATCCAGCTTTTACGCATGTGGGGGTTATTCTGTTAATCGGAGTAAGCATTTTTATTTTTATGAAAAAGAGAAAAGGGGAATTTGATAGATGAAAAAGATGGTTAAATTGATGTCAACTACTTTGCTATTCAGTTTGATGGCACACTCGATTCAAGTGGCTGCAGAGGAAACATTTCCAAAAGAATACAACTCAGAAGGAATTATTACTTTTGAAGCAGGGGACGAAGAGGTAACACCCCCAGTCGATCCGGAAAATCCAGATCCAACAGATCCTGTAGATCCAGTGGATCCTCCAGGACCAGGAACAGGTGGGGCATTATCGATTGATTATGGTTCAAAATTTAAATTTGGTGTACAAAAAATCTCTACAGCAGATAAAGTGTATTACGCAGCACCAGATGAAATGACAGATGGTTCTAAAAAACCGACTTATGTCCAAGTTACCGATAAAAGAGGGACATTGGCAGGATGGAAGCTAAGCCTTTCTCAACCAGAACAATTCAAAACAGCATCAGGTGAAGAGTTAGTTGGCGCACAATTAGCATTTACAAAGGGACAAGCTGCTTCTTTAGTGGATGAAAAATATACACCAACAACTGTGAACGCTGATTTAATATTGACACCTGGAGCAAGTAATACGCTTGCAATCAATGCGAAAGAAGGAACTGGCGTTGGAACATGGGTTTATCGTTTTGGTGCCAATGAAGAAGAAAACAAAGACGCTGTTCAACTTTCAGTACCAGGGAAATCGGTCAAATTAGCACAACAATATTCAACAAAATTAGTATGGTCTTTGGAAAATACACCAAATAACTAAGTTTGAGGAGGAGAGTATCAATGAAAAAGCAACTCATCGGTCTGTTAGCTTTTAGCACTTTAGGACTGTTAGCGACATCTATCGAAGGATATGCAGCAGAGAACAAACAGTATGACTCAACTGGACTCGTAGAATTTATTCCTAATTTAGATCCAACTGTTCCAGTTGATCCAGAAAATCCAGATCCAGAAAAACCAGTAAACCCAATTGATCCAACAGATCCAAATGGGCCAAATCCAGGAACACAAGGACCATTGTCAATTGACTATGCTTCTAGTTTAGATTTTGGTAAAAATCGTATCTCCAATAAAGATCAAGTTTACTTTGCCAGAGCACAAGCTTATCAAGGTGACCAAAAAGATACGGCGAACTTTGTTCAGATTTCTGACAATCGCGGAACAAACGGTGGTTGGACGTTGACAGTTAAACAAGAGACTCAATTAACTTCGACAACACAAACATTGAATAATGTTTTAACGGGTGCACAAATTACTTTAAATGATCCAACAGTGAATAGTAATGCACAAAACGTAGTATCTCCTGATGCAAAAGATAATATTGCTTTAGTACCTGGACAGGAGTCTGTTGTGACAACAGCCAAAGCAGAAGCTGGTGCTGGAACTTGGGCAACCTATTGGGGAGCTGTAGAAGAAGTTGAAGAAGTTGATGAAAATGGTGATGCACAAAAGGTAAATGTTACAAAGGCTATCCAATTAGCTGTACCTGGTTCAACGCCTAAAGATGCGGTTAAATACCAAACAAAATTAGTTTGGACGTTAACGGATGTTCCAGGAATTTAGAGATTAGGGGGAAAGAGATATGTTCAAAGGAAAAATAGTTACGCTAATGTTAAGCGGCATATTAGCGACCAATATCTCTCCTATTGCCAATACATTTAGTTCAGACTCTATTACAAACAGTTCTGAAACCACTCAAAATGAATTGCCTGATACAGACATTTCAGAACGATTAAACACGGATATTTCTGATCAGCAAACAGAAACGAGCGACATTCCGACAGCTGATTCAACCCGTGAGACACTTTCTTCAAGTGAAAATGGGAATGAAAGTACTACAGAATCAAGTGATACTACAAAGAAAACGTCTAAAGTAGAAGAAAAAAATGAGGGCAATGCGCTAATCACTACAAGAGAAGCAGCTATTGACGGTGTAGAAGTATCCAGTTGGAGTACATTTGTTCAAGCTATTAGAGACGAAGCAGTCACTAAGATTATTTTGACAGGTGATTTTGACAATCCCAGTAATACAGATACATCTTTAACCAACTATTCGAGAAAAAATGACTTAGAAATAGATGGTAGAGGTCATCGAGTGGATTTCAAAAGTACATCTATTCAGCTGGGTTCGCCAACAGGATCAGGGAATTTTCATATGCATGATATCGTGCTTAATCAACGTTACGGTGGAGCAAATAGTGAAGACATTGTGGGCACTCGTTTAAATTACACTAATGGCGGGAAATGGCGATATCGTTTTGGCAATATTACAACGGAACCCGATGTCCAAAGGCTGGCAAGAGCCTCTTATTCTGAAGTAACCGTATATGGAAAAATGGACATCGATACACGTGCGGAAAACTTCTATTTAGGTAGTTTGAAAATGGAAGATGGTACCAATTACAAAGGGAATGTAAATTATTACAATTTCTCGATTTTTTGGTATAACGTTGCTGCTGCAGATACATCCACAGGTGCAAGCAAAGAATTTACGATTGGAAAAAATTGTCGTGTCGATTTAACACAAAGTCAGACAACGGGTACGACTTATCCAGCAGTTTATTCATATTATCAAGCATTGACGGTGGGAGAAAATAGTACATTTAATGTAAATATGCCCGGAAATGCTGTTCGATTTGATATGGATGGTGCAGGAATGACTATAAAAGCAGGGGCAATCGTTAACTTAACTAGTAAACAAAATTCTGGTTCAGTTGTAGCTTATAGTAATGACAATAATTATTTGATTGTTGAACCAGGGGCTTACTTTTACACGATTGGTGTAAGTAATCAGCCACTGATTAATTTGTCTGCCAATGGACTAGGTACGGGAAATGTTAGAAGACAAAATAACAAGTTTATTTTGAATAGTCCTGCTCAATACGACATTCGTAATTTAAGAGATGGCTACACAGCAGTTCAAGTTGCTATGGGAAATTATACGGATAATCTTTTTCAGATTGTCGATTCTGATATTGATTTGTGGAAGTTAGCTACCCAACCTCTAGGCCCCTCAGATGAAACATATACAAAAGTAGCTCAATTTTCAGTAACCGGTAATGGCTCAAATGAACAAATTAGTGCTACCACCTCGGGATTGAATTCTTTTTCTCAAAAAAATTATCGTAGAATCTCAGGAATGAACCAAAACCCTGTCGTTGAGTGGGTTCCTGTTACAGATGCAGATAAAACAATTAAAGCCAGAGTGATTATCGGTTATGTGCCAGATAATAATGGATTAAATGCTGACGGAGAAGTTAGCTATATTCCTGTTTATGCTTCCAAAAATCAAGCAAATGTGACAATTACTGATACCCACGGGAAAGTAACGAAAGATTTATTGACAGATGAAAATGGCTATGCAAGTTATCAATCAGAATCATTTAATCTTGCAGGAAAAGATATGCAGGCAACAGCGCAAAGAGGTCCATGGATTTCGGAAGAAGCATCAAAATATCTTGTAATTGATGTTACACCTCCAGAACCAGCCATTATCGATAGCGGTGAAACCTTATCACCTTTGGTCAAAGAGCTATCAGGAACTGGTGAAGCTGGGGCAATCGTTACGATAACACTAAATGGTGAAAGGCAAACCAATACTACGAATGTTTCTAGTGAAGGAAAATGGACGTTGTCCCTTTCAAATCTAAGTTTAAAGAAAGATGATGTACTACAAATCTTTTTACAGGATACAAGTGGCAAAATAACACAAATTCCGGATCCACCAAAAACGAATACTGAAGTTGGGAACATTCAGCCTGCAGAAGAATATGCTTACCGCGATGCTGTCTTTAAAGCTGCAACAAAAATAGTTGTCATAGGAACCTTAGAACTGAAGGCTGTACCTGAAACATTTGATTTTGGTACGCAAAAAGTTAGCAGTATCCGAACAAAATATACACCCAATGTAATTGGAAACTTAATTGTTTCTGATACGCGGGGAGCTGAAAAAAATCCTTGGCGAATTACGTTGAAAGAAAAATCTCCTTTAGTTTCGGACCATAATAGCTTAGCGGGACAATTTTATTACACGAATGATGTGGAAACAATCAATATTACTAGTGAATCAATTCCCGTTGAAGAAGGTAAGCTAACAGAAGATGGCGAAACAAATTTATCAGACGGTTGGAATGATACAGAGGGACTCAGTCTGAAAATACCGATAGAAAAACAATTGTTAGGGACTTATAAAGGAACTTTAGAATGGGCGCTTGAAGATGTCCCATAATCAAAAGAATGGAGCAAATAAAATGAAAAAATCAACTAAATTATTTATGTCAACAATTATCCTAGGCGCACTAACTGTACCAGTAACTACTTTTGCAGCTGACGGTGGCGTTTATACTTCAAACGGTGTGGTAGAATTCGTACCAAATGAAGACCCAACCGATCCAGTTGACCCTACGGATCCAACAGGTCCAGTAAATCCAATCGATCCAACGGATCCAGATGGACCAAATCCTGGAACAAATGGTCCACTATCAATTGACTATGCTTCAAGTTTAGATTTTGGTGTACAAAAAATCACTTCGAAAGACCAAACTTACTTTGCTGCATCACAAAAGTATAAAACCTTAGATGCAGAGGGTAATCCATCAACTGAAGTGAAAGAGGGCCCCAATTATGTTCAAGTGACTGATAATCGTGGGACAGAGGCTGGCTGGTCATTGAAAGTGAATCAAGAAGGTCAATTTACATCTACTTCAGGAAAAGAACTAACTGGTGCAACAATTAGTTTCAAAAATGGGCGTGTAGTGACAGCATCTGATTCAGGTAAACCAGTTGGACCAGAAACAATCGTTTTAAATGCAGATGGTTCACAATCTGATGTTATGGCAGCCAGTGTAGGAAACGGTGCTGGAACGTACCTTTACACTTGGGGAACTGCTACAACAGCTAGTGAAAGCATTGAACTAAGTGTCCCAGGTTCAACAACAAAATATGCTGAAAAATATTCAACTAAGTTAACATGGACACTGACTGACGTACCAGGAAATTAATGCCTTGAGAGACGAGAAATCATTCTCGTCTCTTATCTATTGGTAAGGAGTGGTTTGATTGAAACGAAAACAAATACTATTCACAATTGCACTAGTTATTTTAAGTGTTTTTGCTAGCAGTAAAACGATAGCTGCCAGTGAATTCAATTTCGCGGTTACGCCGATAACACCTGCAAATCAAATTGACAAGGAAAAAACTTATTTTGATATCCAGCTCGAACCAAATCAACAAGAAAAGTTAAACGTTAATTTGCGAAATGATACGGATAAAGAAGTTAAAATTGATGTTTCACTAAATAGTGCTACGACTAATTCAAATGTAGTAGTTGAATATGGAAAAAATGAGATAAAAAAAGATAGTAGCCTAACATTTAATCTGGAAGATTATGTGGACTATCCAGAAACAGTTACCTTGAAACCTCATAGTAATCAAACCGTTACCTTCCAAGTTACGATGCCAAATGAAACATTTGATGGCGTACTGGCTAGTGGGATTACATTTAAAGAAGTTCAAGATGAAGAGAAACAAAAGGAAAAAGATGAGCAAGGATTATCAATCAAAAATGAGTATTCTTATGTTGTAGCTTTACTGATGCGCCAAAACTTAAATGAAGTGGCACCTAATTTAATTCTTCATGAGGTTGAGCCTGGGCAAATCAATGCTAGAAATGTCATTTTAGCGAATATCCAAAATGATCAAAAAACGTATATCAACCAAGTGAGTATTCAAACCAAAATTACAAAAAAAGGTCGCTCAGAAGTTTTATACCGTGAAGATAAAGAAGATTTACAGATTGCACCAAACAGCAACTTTTCTTTTCCTACTTCTCTAGGTGGTGCTGCCTTGGAACCAGGTGAGTATAATCTAAAAATGACTGTATTTGGAAATGAAAATGAGTCAGGAAAGTTTACTAGAGAAAAAGAGAACACGACTGTTAACTACACCAACTATTGGGAATTTGAAAAAGATTTTACAATTGCTGGTGATGTTGCTCAGAAGTTAAATGCGAAGGATGTCACAATCAAAAAAGATAATACTAAACTTTATATCCTGATAGGAATCATTTTCTTGTTATTGATGTTGTTGCTGATACTTTGGTTGATTTGGAGAAAGAAAAAACATGAGGAAGAACAAACTTAAAATCATTATCAATTTACTTTTTATTATGGGTGTATGTTTGATTTCTTTTCCTATTATTAAAAATACAATTACAATCGTAAAAATTCAAAAGACAAAAGTAGTAACAAAGGAAGAACTGCCAGTAGTAAACCCGAATGAACGAATCGTTTTACCGACAATTGAAAGTTATCTAACAGCATCTTCCAAAAATCTTGGAACAGCTATCGGAGAACTAAACATTCCCAGCCAGAAAATAAAAATACCTATTTTTGCTGGTTTAAACAATCAACAAATGTTATTTGGTGTAGGGGCTATGTATCCAGAGCGTAATGTTCTAAAGGATAACTTGGTACTTTTGGGTCATCATTTAAGCATGACGGAGCTACTATTGGGCAATATTCAAAATTTACAAGTCAATGACAAAATCACTGTGACCTATCTAACGAACAAGATACAATATCGAGTAATTAAAAAGGAAACAGTCAATGAAACGAATCTTAGTGTTTTAGAAAGTACGAACATACCTCAGTTAACACTCATTACTTGTGATAAGCCTGAGCTTACTGATAAACGAATTGTAGTGACTGCAAAACTAGTTGATCGGGAAGAACAAGAAACTTTACAGAATACTAAGAATAATGTGACACCAAATAAAAAAATATTACAAAGGAGTATCGTGAAATATAGCTTAATACCTCTTTTCATAATGTTCACTGCATTAGGTATAGGTAGCTATGTGATTTGGCGATACGTATAAAATGATGAATCAGTATAAAAATATTTTATTGTGGAGTTCTATTATTCTCTCCCTTTTAAAAGCAACAAGTGTAGTATATGGAGAAGAAAATCAGCATCCTATTTATGACCCAACAAACCCTAATCAACAAGTCCAACCACTGGAAAATACACATGAAAATGAAGCCGTTGTTTCAATCGAAGATAGTTCTGAAACAGTATCTGAAACACAAGAGAGTAGTAAGGAATCGAAAGAAATACAAAAATCTTCTGCTACAACTTCAGTAACAAATGAAAAGGCTCAAAAGAAACCAACTAAGAAAATTTATTTAACGAAAGAACTATTTAATGTCAACAAAGATGTTATACAAAATGGTGGTCTTGATGGTGACGACCCAGACCCCGATAATCTATTTTATTTCCAATTGATTGATGAATTAGTGGGAACAGCAATATATGGAAGAAAGAGCTGATTACTAATGAATTATGAGTTTTTTTTGAGCAAAGAGGACTATCGCAGTTATTCCTTACTTAAATATTTGGAAGAAAGCTCAAATTTGTCAGAATCAATACTGAAAATCCAAGAGGAATTATCATTATCAACTTTCCTTTTGAAAAAAACGATTGAAAACTTAAATGATGATCTTGATGAGCTAGGTATAAGTGAACATTTAAAGATTCTTGCGACAGGTACAGAAGTTTCTTTAGAGATTGATGGCCATTACTCTAGTGGTTTTTTATTGTCAAATTATATCAAACGATCCATTTATTTAGATTTATTGATTGAATTTTTTCGAGAAGATTACACTACCCTTGAAGTTTTTGCAGATGAGCACCATATCAGTTATTCTTCAGCGTATACTATCTTGCAAGAGCTAAAAAAAGTGTTGAAGAAGCATCAGATTTTTTTTGATAAAAAAAAATTATACGGAAATCGAAGGAATATTGTCATTTTCTATTATCAATTATTTCTGGTTACAGATATTTCTTATACGAAAGTTTATCCGGGAGATGTCATCGATCAAACAAATCAATTTATTTTTTTATTAAGTAATGAATATTCTTTGTCTGTTTATGAAAAGAAAAAATTATTTCATTATCTATCTGTCAATTTATTAGCAGAGAAGTCAAAAGAGTTAGAGATTTGTAAAAACATTATCCATTTTTTCTCTGAAGAAGACGTTACAAAAATAAAAAAGTTATTAAAAATATCTTCAACTACTTTTGGCTATCTAGTTCTGATTTGGCTTTATCTGAATGATAAAGTAGATCGAACGTATATCGAAAACAATAAAGACGAGGGTATCGAACAGTTAAATGATCACTTTATCCAAAAAATTGAAGAACGATTTAAGCCGCTTCAAGAAGAAAATACTTGGGAAATTCGTAGAGAACTAAGTAAAATTCATTTTAATATTCTGTATTATCCTATCAATAAATTTGATGAATTTACTATTAATATTTATTTTTTTAGGCAAAATTATCCGGAGTTCTACTTCTATTTGTTAGATTATGTCAAGTTATTAACGGAAGAGTACAAAGAATTATCTCGAGATAAAATTTTTCTGTTTTTTAGTTACTTGATGTTAGTAATCAATTATATACCGATCAAATTGATTTCTGATCCGGTAAAAGTCGGTATCGATTTTTCTTACGGATCTGCTTATAACCAATTTATCAAGGAAAACTTAGGTTTATATATCAATCTAAATGTAGAGGTCGTTGATGATGAACAATCAGCTTATACAGATGTAGTTATTACCAACATGAATAATTTGTATGGGGAAAGTTCTCCACAAGTTGTCGTCTGGTTAAATCCACCTCGCCCCGTCGATTGGGGGAATCTTACCAAGATTTTGTTGAAAATCCAAGAGGAAAAATATAAGAATAGTCAAAACAACTAATACTCGTACAAGTATTGTTACCAAAAAAAGACTTTTAGCTATTGATCAGTAGCCAAACATCGAAAAATGTTTTTTAGCCAAAAAGATGGAACAGAACGCAAGCACGTTTTGTCCATCTTTTTTATTGTCTGAAGTTTGAGTATGGAAGAGAAAAGAGTCGATGTGTTCAAAATGTGGAAAGCGTCTGAAACCTGTCGAAGGAATCTGGATATGTTTCTTTGAAGAGGAACACATCACAAGCAATGATTGACGAAAAAGCGAAATTGGTGTTTACTTACAGATGACCATTTAAGCAAGTACATAGATCAATACCATTAAAGGGGGTGATGATGAGATGCACACTAACGTATCTTATTTAAAAGAGTTGGGTTTGAACAAGTAACGACATGCTTTGTTGAAACAACTTTTTTCTTCAAAGTATGACTTTTGAAAGAAGAAAGGACTCTTAAAATGAAACAAACAATCCAACCATATCAATATTATTTTATTCAACGTGAAGTAGAACAATTACTTAATGCTTATTCTTCTGTGAACGATCCGAAAACGGTTCAAACAGTTCAAGCATTAGCAACTGAAAAAATTCATTCTGTCATTCAGGAAGAATTACCTGAGATCACCGATTTTTTAGCAATCGTAATGAATGTCACGCTAACACGAGCAAAAGCGGAGCGTGCGTTGGAAGAACTGAAATCCTATGTCATACCTTTTGAGCAACCTTCGAAGCAACAAGTTGACAAAATTTTTCGGAAAGTGAAAAAGCTGAAACAACCAACCTGGTCAGCATATGATCTTAGAGAACACACTTATGTAGGGTTCAACGATCCGGGAAGTCAAAGAAAGTATTTGCTTTACTATGAAGAAGGAAAACTCCAAGGAGATTACGGCAGTCTATCACCAACCATTACAAAAGGAATTTGTGCTATTTGCCAGAAAACATCGAATGTTTCACTCTTTCTTTCAACGACAAAGTCTGGTTCAGACGGTACCTATACAAAAAAAGGCAATTATATTTGTCACGATAGCGATATGTGTAATCATCAATTGGTACAACTTGAGCCATTTTATGAATTTGTTCACCGCGTGAAAAAAGAACGATAGTTGATTGTCATTTTCAGAAAATCATGCTATATTTTTAAATGAAGTGAATAGGTGATGGTGTTCGCCTTTAAACGTTTATCAATAAACTAATGACGCCTACTAAAAAACGGGATAAGTGTCCTCTTTTTTAGTAGGTGTCTTTTTTTTAGGAGGAGTTTTAATGGAAAAACAAACAACAAATGTGTTAAGAATAGGAGGCTATATGCTGAAGTGGCTACTGATTACGGCCATTTTAGGAGTGGTAATGGGAAGCCTTTCAGCATTTTTCTTAAACAGTTTAACGTTTGTAACTAATTTGCGCTTGACCCATACGTGGCTATTATTTCTTTTACCCGTAAGTGGTGCTATTTTTGCTTATTTATATACAAATTATGGTGGGAATTCAAGTCGTGGAAATAATTTAGTTATCGATCAAGGTAATGGTGGGGAAGAAAGAGTTCCGCTACGATTGATTCCATTGACTTTATTTGGAACAATCACGACTCACTTATTTGGTGGATCAGTTGGTCGTGAAGGAACGGCTGTTCAAATGGGGGGCGCATTAGCAGATAACTTATCACGTGTATTTAAACTGAATCAGTTAGAGCGAGAAATCTTGATTATCAGTGGAATCAGTGCAGGATTTAGTTCTGTTTTTGGCACACCTTTGGCAGGAACCTTGTTTGGCTTAGAGGTTTTAGCAATTGGGAAAGTTCGGACAGAGGCTTTATTTCCAAGCTTTTTTGCAGCTATTTTTGCAAATCTCATGGCAGAAAGTTTTGGAATTGTTCACGTCCATTATCCAATGGGAGAAATTCCTGCGTGGAGTGGTAGTTTATTTGGTAAATTGATGTTGGCAGGAATTGTCTTTGGTCTTTGTGGCTGGGTATTTAGTCGTTCAATCGTCTTTTTGAAAAAAGTCTATGCTAATTGGTTTACGAATCCTGTTTTACGAAACTTTATGGGTGGAGCAATTGTTGTTTTGGTAGCTGTTGTCTTGCAAACACAACGTTATCTTGGCTTAAGCTTACCTTTACTGCAAGATGCTTTTAATGGTAATGCGCACCCCTTTGATTTTTTAGGAAAACTGGGTTTTACTATTTTATCTTTGGGCGCTGGATTCCAAGGTGGGGAAGTAACACCCCTGTTTGAAATTGGTGCAACATTAGGTGCAAGTTTGGCACCAATCTTACATGTCTCTGTTCCATTTTTAGCTGGACTTGGTTTCATTGGTGTGTTTTCTGGTGCGACGAATACACCAATAGCTTGCTTTATTATGGGAGTTGAATTGTTTGGTAGTGAAGCAGCCGTGTATTTCTTTTTGATTTGTCTAGTTAGCTTTATGTGTTCTGGCAACAATGGTATTTATTCTGCACAACAGGTTAGTATAAAAAAGGGAATCTTTTTTACACCTGTTCTTGAATCATTCCGCAATAAAAGGAAATAAAAAAGCAAGTCGAGGTCAGTTCGGACTTCGACTTGCTTTTTGTTTTGTGGATATTTTTTGTTGAGTAATTAAGGTTTGGAGCTACAACCCTTTATTCACGGTGTTCCCAAAACAACTCCTCAAGATAGCTTGCAACCACTTCGAAATATGAAAAGCTATTTTGAGTGTCTGCTCACTATCTAGTCGGAGCTAACCGTTTTGCGCCACAACCTAATACACGGTGTTCCCAAAACAACTCCTCAAGATAGCTTGCAACCACTTCAAAATATGAAAAGCTATTTTGAGTGTCTGCTCACTATCTAGTCGGAGCTAATCGTTTTGCGCCACAACCTAATTAAACAGTGTTACCAACACCAGCAACAAATCAAAAGCGAAAATCAACGAACACATAATGAGATGGCGCTTTTTATTCAGCATCAAGATTGCAATGTATTCTCTTAGAAAAGCATTTGGCAGATAATATAAAGCTGTCTTTGAACCAATTCCGTTTGCTTTGAGTTGTGCTTGTCGCGCATAAAGTCCTGCACGAAAAATATGATAGTTATTTGAACTGAAGATTGCTTGGTAAGGGCCTTTCATTAAACGATCCATGATTTCCTTAGAAAAACGCATATTTTCTAAAGTAGTCGTTGAATTTGTTTCAACAATAATCTGTTCTTCCGGAATGCCTTTTTTCAACGCGTAATTCTTCATTGCAACAGCTTCAGGCAACTTCTCGTCAGCTCCTTGTCCGCCAGACATCAATAATTTTGGTGGATTAAGTGTTGCTCGCTCTTGCGCTCGATAAAAGGCAATTGCTTTATCAATTCGTTGACCAAGTAAAGGTGATACTTTTTCACCACCCAAAAGTCCAGCACCTAAAACGATGATGAAATCTTGGTTGAACCGTGGACGATTGAATTGATATAGAACAGAAATCGTCAAGAAATTATAAAATACGACAAACAAGTAGAATAAAATCATGGGTACAACACTGAACAAAACGTTTGCCCACTGTGGCAGATATTGAAGTAAGAAAAGTTCAGTTAACAAAAAGATGGTTAAGAAAACACCAAGCAATAATGTCAACAAATTCGCTAGTGAATGTGATTCTTTTTTTAATACCACGATGCCATTCCAAAATAAAACGACAATCAATATATATAATCCAAACAACAGGATTAAAAGAAGGGGAATAGCAATCAGTGCAAGCAATCCACCAATGAAAACATTCTCTGTTTCAAACAAAAGCATGACTAAGTAAATACCGAAGCTGATCAGAAATAAATTAAACAACCACCCATTCAGTAGTCGCCTTTTCTCCGTAAAATAAAAAAAGGCAAAGACACTAAAAAAGAATAAGGGAATCATAAAAAAGAGTGAGTGATAGGAAATTTCTAATACAATCAAGTAAGTCAGTAATACACCAAAGGACCATGTACTACCATAGAAAAAAAGTGCAGGATCTTTTTGTTTTTTCCGCCAATAATAAATACCAACAATGCCTAAAAAATAGAGAGCCATAAAAGCTAGATCTCTGGTTAAATTCATAAGTTCAACTCCTTTTTCATTCATTAAGTATAACGAAATTTCTCTAAAAAAGCTTTTAATAAAACTAAAAAATTGAAAGAAAATGAGCGAAATAAAAAAGCGTGAGAGCCGTTGTCGTGTGACAAACGTTTCTCACGCTTAATGAATTGTAGATTACTTTACTTAGGATTAAAAAAGATTTGTAAAGAATTCAGCGACATGTCGCCAACCAAGAACGAAAATATTCGCTTTTTCAACTTTAGCAGTTGTGATGATATCAGTTGCAGGTGCATCTTTTTCATCTAAATAGCCAAGTTTGTCATCTGCTAAAGTGATTGTAGCAGTACCGACTTTTGTTCCTTTGTCTGCAGGTGCTTGAATTTTTTGATCGGTTAATGAATCTTTTGCAAGTGTAGGTGTAATGGTTAACTTTCCTGTATCCATGTCATTACGAACCCAAACTTTAACTGGTGACTTAAGTGCGACTGGAACAGTTTGTTCTTTACCATCAAGAACATCGATTGTTTTCATGTCTGGAATACTTGCGCCAGCTTTACCTAATTCTTTTTCTGACCAGTTGTCATAGCAGTAGTCCATTAAGTTTGCAGTAGCAGTAAAGCGAGCACTTGGATTTTCTTCATGGCCATCAGCATTTAATACAACGGTGATTACACGACGATCATCTTTTTTGATCGTACCAACAAAACAGGCACCGGCCAAATCAGTTGTTCCAGTTTTTAATCCATCAACGCCTTCTTTGTGGTTGATAAATCCCGGAAGCATCCAGTTCCAGTTAACCATCTCAACTGGGGAAACCGTATCTTCACCAAACATTTGAGTCGCAGTACTAGTGACTTCTAAAATCTCTGGATAATCTAGAATCAGGTGACGAGCAACAATAGCGACATCACGTGCAGAAAGCTGATTTTCGTCTGTTTCAGAGCTTCCTGGGTAGCGATTATCCCCCAAATAGCTATTATTTAGTCCAGAAGCATTGACTAAAGTAGCATCTGTGATACCCCATTTTTTTAATTGTGTTTGCATCAACTCAACGAATTTAGGTTCACTACCAGCAATTTTTTCAGCAAGTGCAACAATTGATGCGTTAGCAGATTGGATTGCAGCAGAATCAAAAAGTTCTTTGACAGTATACGTGTTTTCCTTGTGCAATGGCACATTTGATAGATCTGGTGTAACACTTAATTCTTCCGCATAATCTGAAATGGATACTTCATCATCCCAAGCAAGCTTTCCCTGTTTAACTTGGTCAAGGATAATGTAAAGACCAATGATTTTTGTGACTGAGGCAATTCCCATCGGTGTATCACCATCTTGGTTATACAAAATCTTGCCGGTTTCGGCATCAATTGCAAAGGCCGCTTTGGCGCCAACAGAAAACGTGTCGTCAGCCCTAACAGTTAATGTGGGGAAAAGGGAGGCAACACATAAGATGAGGCTAGCAAGCAGAACAACTAACCGTGTTTTTTTTATGGACATATTCAGTCTCCTTATCGATTTCTTTTCGTACAAATTAAAATTTTATCAGAGAGTGTGGGGACTTTCAATGTTTCTGAAAAAAACTTTAGATGTTAGTAAATCAGGAGACGTAGAGTCAAAATTATAGTAGAAATCAATCGTTTTTTACACGTATTTTAACTGGTTGTGGGTCAAGTTCAACGACACGACTAGCGACAAATGCGAATAAGCTCATCATACTCAATAAACTAAAAATAATTAGTAATTGCATCTTTTTCACCTCATTTAAGTTAGTGATCAATCCATTTTTTGAAGTTTTTCTATTTGATAACTTAATCATAATAGTAAATTTTGAATCATTTGCTGAGAAGTTTAGAGGAAAGAATGGTTTAAATGTGAACAAAACATGAATTATTGAGAAATGAGAAAACGCTTGCGGGTTGCAATTCGTTTTATTGGGTTGAAAAAAATTGTTGTGGTAGACTTTAAATGTAGGAATGATTTTTTTAGGAGGGATGCGTTTATGACAAAAATCGATAAAGAATTGTTGTCTCAATTAGCTTCAGAAGGTGCAAAAGGTCCGTTTGTAACAATTATGTTGAATACACACGTTTCACATCAAGATGTTGAAAAAGATCAAATCAAATTTAAAAATTTTGCGAAAGAAGCCAAAAAACGTTTTGAAAAAAAATACTCAAAACATGAGTGGACTCCATTTAAAGAAAAGATTGAGGAAATCCTAAATGATGCTTCATTTTGGCGTAGTGGCACAAAAAGTGTGGCAGTTGTCTTAAATGAAGAGCAATCGTATATTTACCGTTTAAGTATTCCAGTTGATGATCAATATTATGTTAGTGATTTACCTTATTTATTGGCAATCATTAAAAATGCGCAATTCAACTATTCTTATTATTTATTAGGGTTGAATCGCGATTCCATGAAGTTGTATGAAGTAAGCAACAAGTTGGTCAAAGAAATCGAATTACCAGAAGATGCACCAGTAGATATCGTAACAGCTTTGGGCGACGAGTTAACAGGTGGAAATCTAAACTTTATTACGAGTGGTAAAGCAGGGAATTCAAAAGAAGGTGTGACGTTCCATGGAGTCAGCACGAAAGATGAAGAAGTCAAAATCGATTGGATTAACTATTATCAAGCGGTAGATAATTATTTACGTGATACATTTGAAAATCCAGAAAAATGGCCAATTTATTTATTTGCCTTACCTGAAAATCAAGCTGTTTTCAAAAAAGTAGCAAAAAATCCAGACTATCGTTCAGATGTTGCTGTCTCAGCTTCACCAGCGCAATTGTCATTAAAAGATATTGAGGTTGGCGCGCAACGTTTGTCAAAAGAATTGGCAGATAAAGAAGCTGAAAGTTATAACAAATTGTTGGATAAAAAATTCATTGATCAATTAGTGGATATTGTTCCAGCGGCGAAAGAAGGTAAAATTTCGCATTTGTTTATTGCAACTTCTAATTTAGTCGATGGCTTTGGTGAAGATCCGGAAACGGAATATGATCGCCGTCAAGTTTTAAATCAATTGGCGGATGATGTCATTGAAACTGGTGGACAAGTCTTTATCTTAGATCAAAAAGAATCGCCAGATGAAAAGAGTTTGGTGGCAATTTTGCGCTATTAAGGAAGGTTGTAGCACAAAACGTTTAGCTTCGACAAGATAGTGAGCAGCCATTCAAAACAGCATCTCATGTTTTGAAGTGGATGAAAGCTATGTGGAGGAGTTGTTTTGGGAACACCGAGAGAAAGGTTGTGGCTCCAAGCGTTCAGCTTCAAGCAATAAGGAATTTTTTCTAAAAATAGCTACTCATGTTTTTATGAAAAAAAGACTTATTGTCGAAGAAGCTGCTTGGGGAACACCGAGAAAAAGGGCGCGAATGAAGCCCATCCACTTTAATAGATAACAAAAAGGATTTTTGATTTGACCACGAAAATAAGGCTGAAAATAGTGCACAAAGAACAGTTAAGAATGACCTGCTTTTAAGTATTAGAAAAGGCTTGCTGTGTTATTTCTCTTATTTTTACTATGGACAAGAAGTCAGACGTTACGCTGGCTTCTTGTTCTTTTTTTTTGCGTATCCGTTTCCTTTCTTAATAATCAAAAAACTTCAAAGAAAATTGTTCGAGTTCTACTTAAGGTGGGAATTGTGAAAAAAATGGAGTTTTTTTAAATAAATGTTCTAAAATTCTAGCTATTCCAATAGATGTATGGTATATTAATAGTCGTAGTTTCTGTTCGGTAATTATGGTAGCTTGTTTCAAATAAACATCTTCCAGATATTCACCATACAAGTAATTGCAAAATATGTGTTTGAAACACAAGGAGGATTTTTATTATGGAAACAGGTACAGTTAAATGGTTTAACTCAGAAAAAGGATTTGGATTTATCACTGCAGAAAACGGAAACGACGTATTCGTTCATTTCTCAGCTATCCAAGGCGACGGATTCAAAACTTTAGAAGAAGGCCAAGCAGTAACTTTTGATGTTGAAGAAGGTCAACGTGGACCTCAAGCAACTAACGTTACTAAAGCTTAATTAACCTATAAATTAAACAAAAGCTTGGAGTAGTTATCTTTTGATAATTATTCCAAGCTTTTTTATTGTGTCAGAGTTGATTCTTTTTTTTGATCCAATCAGTAACGATTCAATTTTTTACAGAAAAAATAAAAGGGAGAGGCTAGGATAAAAATTCTCAGCCTTTTTTTGTTACGAAAGTTAGCCAGCAAGGAAAAAAATCTTTGAGAAGGGAAGAAAAGGTGGATAAAAAAAGTGTGAATCATTTTTGAACGTTCGTTCTTTCTTTTTAAGGTGAAACACTTTTGTCGCAGCCTCTTCTTTGTAGTATAATTTCAAAAGAAACACCCGTACTAAAAAAGTAAATGAAGCGGCAAGAGAAGAGGAAATTATTTTGAAACCAACAACTTATGCAGTCGTCGATATTGAAACGACTGGGACGAACCCAAAAGAAGATCGTATTATTCAATTTGGCTGCGTCATGATTGAAGCTGGTCGAATTACTTCCCGCTTTTCGATCGACATTAATCCGGGGCGAAAGATTTCAAAACAAATCCAACATTTAACAGGAATTTCGAACCAACGCGTCCAGCGTGCGCCTTATTTTGAAGATGTCGCACCGACGATTTACAATCTCTTAGCAGAAACAGTATTTGTCGCACATAATATTTACTTTGATTATAAATTTTTGAATCAAGAATTGATGCGGTGTGGTCTTCCAGAATTAAAGATTCCGGGGATTGATACGGTTGAATTAGCGCAGATTTTTTTACCAACAGAACCAAGTTTTCGCTTGAGCGATTTATCTGAAAGTTTAGGATTTATTCATGAAAATCCACATCAGGCAGACAGCGATGCGGAAGTGACTGGTCAGCTCCTTTTACTGATTGAAGAACGCATGCGTCAGTTGCCATTAGTTACGTTGGAAGAAATCGTTCGGCTAAGTAAATACACTGGGATGGATACGAGCCGATTCATCGCACGTGTTGTTGAAGAGATGAAACAGCAAGTCCAGCCATTAGATGATTCGATTGAGATTATTGATGGGATTGCACTACAGAAGAAACAAGTGGAGCTGTTTTCCCAGGTTCACTACGGTAAACAAACTTATCCAAGAAAAAAACAGGCAAAAGAGCGAATGTTTGGCGAAACATTGATGTATCGTAAAGAACAAAATCGTTTGATGAATGCAGTATATGATCACTTCACTAAAAAAGAGGAACAAAAAAACTTGATGATCGAAGCTGCGACTGGAATGGGGAAAACGATTGGCTACTTGTTACCACTAAGCTATTTGGCAACACCTGAGAAACCAGCTATTATTAGTACTGTTTCACTAGTCCTTCAGCAACAAATCGTCGAGAAAGACATTCCTTTGCTAAACCAATTACTGGATCAACCGATTCAAGCAACAATCATCAAAAGTTTTCGTCATTATATTGATCTTCAACGGTTGAAAGCGACACTGAACGAAGCACCAAGTCAAAAACAATATGCATTGTATCAAATGTCGGTTTTAGTTTGGCTGACACAAACACAAACCGGTGATTTAGATGAATTACATTTGACGAATTTGAACCATGTCTTTTTCCACGATATTGCTCATCGTGGCGTTCATTTTTTAGCACCAAATCAGCCATTTTACGAACAAGATTTTGTTCGCTTTTTATTGAAAAAAGCAAAACAAAGTAATTTTTTGATTGTTAATCATGCATTTTTAGTCCAAGAAACGTTGCGTAAAGAGCCATTACTACCTGAGAGCCCCTATTTGTTGATTGATGAGGCGCATCATTTGCCTGAAATTGCTGAGAAAATCAATGATCGAAGATTGAGTGTGGCACATTTTTATAAACAAGTACAGCAGTTGAATGATGAAGGGCAATTGTTTGATCGCATGAGCAGTTATTTGCCAGATAATCATGAAGTGACTCGTTGGTTACAGATTTACCGGCAGGAATTAGTTTCTTTATGTGAGGCACAGTTCACGATTGCAGAAGGTCTGACGGAGTTGTTGAACCAAAACGGAAACAGTCATCAAGAAGAGGTCATGGTAACGAAAGAATTATTAGATGAATTACCATTTGAGGCAGGGATTGCGATTGATCATCTGCAATTATTCTATCGGGAAATTTATCAGCTTCATGAACAATTGAAATTAAGTTTGGAAATCATTCAAGAAAGCTGGTCAAATCAAATGCGCTTGGATCTAGCCAATTTGTATGCTTTATTTGACCAATTAGATACGCAACAACAATTTATGGAGCAATGGTTGGAAGATTGGCGTGAACAGTTGATTCACTGGGTCGTGCTTGGAACTGGTCCACAGCAATTGATGTTTCATCTACATGATTTTCAAGCAGCGTTATTACCTACAACAGTTTGGTATCCAAGATATCAACACATTCTTTACATTGGTGGTACTTTGAAAATTGGACCGGATCGGAATTATCTTTCAAAACGACTGGGTATTGAAGGCACACCATTGAAAGTAATTGCCTCACCATATGATTATGAAAGCCAAGCCAGAATTTATTTGCCAACAGAAGCACCCGCAGTGAATCAGGTAACAAGTCAGGAATATATCGAATACTTGACCAAAACACTAACGGGATTGATTAAACGAGAACAGCGACCTATTTTAGTCTTGTTCACCTCGCATGATATTTTGCAACAAGTCTATCAAAAAATGCATATGAGAATGCTGGAACAAGGCAGAGAAATATTAGCACAAGGATTTGGTGGAAGTCGCGAAAAATTATTGAAGCGATTCATGTTGTCAGAAATGAGTGTCCTTTTTGGTGCTGATAGCTTTTGGGAAGGTGTCGACTTGCCCGGAGATGCGCTCCAAATTGTTGTTGTCACACGACTACCTTTTGATAATCCAAAACGACCAATGGTAAAAGCTAGAAATGCCTATCTTGAATCAGAAGGAATCAATCCTTTTTATCAGGAATCAGTGCCTAAAGCAGCTTTGAAATTACGCCAAGCGTTGGGACGACTGATTCGGACTGAAACTGATCGTGGTGTGTTATTGATTTTAGATCGTCGGTTGTTAACGGCAAGATATGGTGGAAGAATTTTACGTTCTCTACCGAAAAAAGTAAAAGTCCAAGAAGAACCAATTGATGTAATCTACCAAGAAATCAGTGAATTCTTAACAAAAAACGAAGAATAAAGTCAAAGTAATCTTCCTATTTTGAGAGAAAAATCTGGTATAATGAAATGCAATGAAGATAAAGGAGCGACGATCCTTGAAGAAAGAATCAAAAAGAGAAAGAACCATTAATCGCGTGTTGCTTAGTTTGATCGTATTTTTACTAGCAGTAATCGTCTTTAGTTCGATTTTTTATTTGCGATCAAATCGCCCTTATGCACAGGCGGAAAAAGAAGCAACAGCTCTTGCAAAAAAATATGCGAATTTGGAAAATGTCGATCAGTTTTACTGGTATACGCGTGAAAAAACTTATTTTTCACTAATGGGGACGAATGACAAAAATCAAAAAATTGTAGTCGTCATTCCAAAATCTGGTGATAAGGTGAAAATCTTGGATCAAAATAAAGGTTTAACAGAAGAAGAAGCCAAACAAAAAATCCAAGAAGCACATCCAGAAGCCGTAATTGAAAAAGCAACACTAGGGATTTTTGAAGATCAGCCTGTTTGGGAAGTTGTCGCTAAAGGTACGGACAATTCATTAAGTTATTACCTTATTACATTTGAATCAGGCGATGAAGTGAAAACCATTCAAAATATTTAACTGTGAAGGGATGAAAAGGATGGAACTATCTAAGAGAGCACAACGTTTAGAGCCTTCTGTAACACTTGCAGCGGCAGCCAAAGCAAAAGCACTGAAAGCCCAAGGTAGAGATATCTTAAGCTTAACAGTAGGTGAACCAGACTTTGCAACACCTGAGAATATTCAGGAAGCTGCAATCCAAGCAATCAAAAATGGGAAAGCAAGCTATTATACACCAACTGCTGGAATTCCAGAGTTGCGCCAAGCAATTGTTGATTATTTAAAACAGCATTACCAACTTGATTATCAATCTTCACAGACCATTGTTACTGACGGAGCAAAGTTTGCCTTATACACGCTCTTTCAAACAATTCTTGATCCCTCAGATGAAGTAATTATCCCTGTTCCTTACTGGGTAAGTTATGGGGAGCAGGTCAAATTAGCCGAAGGTGTCCCAGTCTTTGTTCGTGGAGAAGAAGCAAATGAGTTCAAAGTGACAGTGGAGCAGTTAGAGGCTGCTCGTTCTGAGAAAACGAAAGCGGTGATTATTAATTCACCGTCTAATCCGACAGGGATGATTTACACCAAAGAAGAACTGTTGGCGATTGGAAAATGGGCCGTTGCAAATAATATTTTGATTGTTGCAGATGATATTTATGGTCGTTTAGTTTATAATGGCAATGAATTTACTCCAATTGCCACATTAGGTGAAGCAATTCGTGAACAAACAATTATCATCAATGGTGTTTCAAAAACATATGCCATGACTGGTTGGCGGATTGGGTATGCAGTTGGTAATCAAGCAATCATTGACGGAATGATCACGATTGCATCACAATCGACTAGCAATCCAACAGCAGTCAGTCAGTATGCTGCAGTTGAGGCATTAAGAGGAGAACAGGATACGGTAGAAGAAATGCGTCAGGCGTTTGAAGAACGTCTCAACCGTTTGTATCCATTAGTGGCAGCATTGCCAGGAGTCAAACTTGCGAAACCGCAAGGCGCTTTCTATCTGTTCCCTAATGTGAAAGAAACGTTAACTATTTGTGGGTATAGCAATGTGACAGAATGGGTCGAAGATCTGTTAGAAGAAACAGGCGTTGCTTTAGTTACGGGTGAAGGATTTGGTGCAAGTGAAAATGTTCGTTTGAGCTATGCGACAAATCTTGGAACGCTTGAAGAAGC
Source organism: Enterococcus sp. DIV0174 (assembly GCF_050529065.1). NCBI lineage: Bacteria > Bacillati > Bacillota > Bacilli > Lactobacillales > Enterococcaceae > Enterococcus > Enterococcus sp. DIV0174. The sequence goes on from NZ_CP172881.1 coordinate 756,148, forward strand.
TGTGTTAAGGATTGCTCAATTTATTGAGAGTAAAAGTCAAAATGAATCCTGAAAGTAAAACAGGAAGAAAAAAGGAGAGTCATTCGTGGAACAAATTCAAATTATTGATTCGAAAAACCATGTAGGAGAAACTGTGACAATTGGTGCATGGGTTGCTAACAAGCGCTCAAGCGGAAAAATTGCCTTTCTTCAATTAAGAGATGGAACAGCCTTTTTCCAAGGCGTAGTTGTCAAAAGTGAGGTACCAGAAGAAGTTTTCCAAACAGCTAAGAACTTACATCAAGAAACAGCAATCACTGTTACTGGTGAAATTCGTGAAGATAGCCGTTCAAAATTTGGATATGAAATTGGCATTACTAACATCGAAGTTGTTGGTGAAAGTCATGATTATCCAATCACACCGAAAGAACACGGTACAGACTTTTTGATGGATCACCGTCATTTATGGTTGCGCTCATCACGTCAACATGCAATTATGCAAATTAGAAATGAAATCATTCGTGCAACGTACGAATTTTTCAATGCGAATCAATTTGTTAAAATTGATCCACCAATTTTGACTGGTTCAGCACCAGAAGGCACAACCGACTTATTTGAAACAAACTATTTTGATCAAAAAGCGTATCTTTCTCAAAGTGGTCAATTATACATGGAAGCTGCTGCAATGGCATTTGGAAAAGTCTTTTCATTTGGACCAACATTCCGTGCAGAAAAATCAAAAACACGTCGTCACTTAATTGAGTTTTGGATGATTGAACCAGAAATGGCCTTTACTCATCAAGAAGAAAGCTTGGAAGTCCAAGAAAAATATGTGGCTTTCTTAGTACAAAGTGTCTTAGATAATTGTGATTATGCTTTAGATGTACTGGAACGTGATAAAGAAGTCTTGAAGTCTTATACTAAATTACCTTTCCCACGTATCACGTATGATGATGCGATTGAACTATTGAAGAAAAATGGATTTGATGATATTGAGTGGGGCGAGGACTTCGGTTCACCACACGAAACGTTTATTGCAAATTCATTTGAACAACCTGTTTTCATTTTGAACTATCCAAAAGCAATCAAACCTTTCTACATGAAACCACATCCTACACGTGAAGATGTTGTGATTTGTGCAGATATGATTGCGCCAGAAGGTTACGGCGAAATCATTGGAGGCAGTGAACGTGCAACTGATTACGAATTTTTACTAGAACAAATTCGTGAACATGGCTTAGATGAAAATGAATATTCTTGGTACCTTGACCTACGTAAATATGGCTCTGTACCTCATTCAGGTTTTGGTTTGGGTCTAGAACGTACGGTTACTTGGATTTCAGGAATTGATCACGTGCGTGAGGCAATCCCATTCCCTCGTTTGTTGAACCGTATTTATCCATAAAGGTTGTGGTTCCAAGCGATTAGCTTCAAGCAATAAGGATGCTTTTCTAAAAATAGTTTTCCATATTTTTGTGAAATTTAGACTTACTGGGAGGAAGTTGCTTTAGGAACACTTTAAATAAGAACGCAACTTAATAAAAAGAGTTTAAAAAGGAAGCATGACGAAACTTTCATGCTTCCTTTTTGGCATTTTATGCGATAATAGATTCAAGTAACTTTGGCAAAGGAGAATAGTATGAGCTGTTTAGGAAATATTTTATGGTTTATTTTTGGTGGATTAGTTGGTGGACTTGGCTGGCTGATTGCCGGTGTATTATGGTGTATAACAATTGTTGGAATCCCAATTGGGTTACAATGTTTTAAACTTGCTTCTCTATCTTTTGCTCCATTTGGAAAAGAAGTCGTTTATCATCAAAGTGGTTTTTCATTGATTGTCAATTTGATTTGGTTGATTGTATCAGGTCTCCCTTTGGCGCTAACACACGTTGTAAGTGGCTTGATTTTGTGCATTACGATTGTGGGAATCCCATTTGGTAAGCAATCATTCAAATTAGCTCGTTTGGCATTGATGCCATTTGGAGCAGAAATTGTTCCAAGTAATCACTATTATTTTGAGTAACGATCAAATAGCGGACAAAACGGAAATCGTTTTGTCCGCTATTTTTGACAAGAAAAGAAAAATGTCAAATAAAAGAAAAAAAGAGAAGGCTTCCAGTTGACATATGAATGCACATTCATTTATAATTACTTATGAAGAGTTATTCATGTGTATTGCAAGGAGGGAAAGAAAATGAATAAAGATTATCGATTAGATGGCTTAGATTGTGCAAATTGCGCAATGAAAATTGAAAAAAAAGTACAGACAATTGAAGGTGTGAAGGAAGCAAATGTAAACTTTACTACTGGTAAGTTGCGAATTGTTGCAAACGAAGCAGATTTAGCAACAGTTGAAACGAAAACGAAGCAAGCAATTAAAGAAATCGAACCGGATGTGGCGGTTAGTGAGATTACAAATAATCACCAAGACGGAGACGGACATAATCATGAGCATGATAATAGTCGAAATGATTTGCTTCGTATTCTTATCTCTGCATTAGGAATGGGCCTTTTGATTTGGTTCTCGCCAACTGGTATTGTTCGCCTAATTGGTTATCTCCTTATTTATGGATTAATTGGTTTTGATGTAATAAAAAAAGCTGTTATGAATATAACCAAGGGTCAGATTTTTGATGAAAACTTTTTGATGGCGATTGCGACAATTGGTGCAATGATTATTGGCGAATATCCTGAAGCAGTTGCTGTAATGCTATTTTATCAAGTAGGTGAATATTTCCAAGGATTTGCGGTCAAACAATCACGAAGATCTATTCGTGAACTGATGGCCATTCGCCCCGATACAGCCCGTGTCCAAACTTCTGAAGGCTGGAAGAATGTTTCACCAGAAGCAGTTGAGTTAGGACAACAAGTCTTAATCAAGCCTGGTGAAAGAGTCCCACTAGATGGAAAGATTATTGAAGGTGAATCTATGGTTGATACTTCTGCCTTAACTGGAGAATCTGTTCCGCGGAAAGTAACCAGTGGAGAAATGATTCTCAGCGGTTTTATCAATAAAAATCAACCTATCGTAATGAGTGTTGAGAAAACTTATGGTGAATCAACAATCAGTAAGTTATTGGAATTAGTTGAAAATGCTAGTAGTAAGAAAGCACCAGCCGAAAATTTCATCACTAAATTTGCGCGTTACTATACACCAATCGTAGTTGTTTTAGCGGTATTGTTAGCAATTGTGCCACCATTAGTGGTTCCTGGTGCCGTATTCTCTGAATGGATTTATCGAGCATTGACGTTCTTAGTTATTTCTTGTCCTTGTGCTTTAGTGATTTCTGTCCCATTGAGTTTCTTTGGTGGGATAGGTGGCGCAAGTAAGATTGGGGTATTGGTTAAAGGAAGTAACTACCTTGAACTACTTGCAGAAACAGAAACAGTCGTTTTTGACAAAACGGGGACGTTAACTAAAGGTGAATTCTCAGTTCAAACAATTGAAACAACGATGGATCAAACAACTTTTATGCAATATGTAGCGAGTGCCGAACAATATTCTACACATCCAATCGCTCAATCAGTCTTGGCTGCTTACCAAGGTCCTTTATTGGTAAGTGAACAAGTAGAAGAAATTGCTGGTGAGGGAATCTCAGCAGTGATTGATGCTCATGATATTTTAGTTGGTAATCAGAAATTGATGGCACGTAAACAAATTGCATTTTCTACGAGTGAAGAAGTTGGGACATTACTTTATGTTGCGATTGATCAAAAATATGTCGGCGTCCTATTGATTGCAGACGCACTAAAAGAGGATGCAATTGAAACAATGAATAAGTTGAGAAAAGCTGGCGTCAAAGAAACAGTCATGTTGACAGGTGATGCGAAAAAGATTGCTGATTCTGTAGGTAAAAAAGTAGGAATTGATCAAGTTTATAGTGAATTGCTTCCTCAAGATAAAGTTGACAAATTAGAAATGATTCTTGCAAAAAGTTCTGGCAAAGTAGCTTTTGTGGGTGACGGAATCAATGATGCTCCCGTTTTAGCAAGAGCAGATGTCGGAATCGCCATGGGCGGATTAGGAAGCGATGCGGCAATTGAAGCAGCTGATGTTGTAATCATGAACGATGAACCTTCAAAAATTGCAGACGCGATGCGAGTAGCTCGTAAGACATTACGAATTGTAAAACAAAATATTGTCTTTGCAATTGGTGTGAAAGTTCTAGTTTTACTACTTGGTGCATTAGGCTTTGCCTCAATGGGTGATGCTGTTTTCGCAGATGTCGGGGTAACGGTGATTGCTGTTTTGAATGCAATGAGATGTTTGCGAGTGAAAAAATTAAATGAATGAATATTGATAAATTAAATATGCGTAAAAAAGTTTTGTTATCGCTCTAAAAAATAACGTATGTTCGAATCCAAGAGATCACTGTTGCTGGTCTCTTGGATTTTTTTCATGTAATTTTAAAAGAAGTCGCAGCAAACAAAAATGTATTTTCATTTTTCAGAAAATTATGTCTTGCAAGTATCATAAGACGAAAACTTTTTGAACAAAAAATATTTTTCTGGTTTTATGATGAAAAAATAATTTTAAAATGATGTGTTTATGATAAAAGAATGCACACTTAAAATAACAAACTATTGCGACAGTTAAAAAAAGTGATTATTATTACATGGTGCAATAGATACTTTATATCAAAGGAGAGAGACAATGAACGACAAACAACTGCGCTGGTTCACAGTTGCATTGATTGCATTCAATATGGTCTGGGGTATGGGAAATGTTGTGAATAACTATGCACAACAAGGGATTTCCGTTATTACTTCTTGGCTATTGATTCTTGCAATCTATTTTATTCCTTATGCTTTGATTGTTGGCCAATTAGGTTCAACATTTAAAGATAGTAAAGGTGGCGTAAGCTCTTGGGTTGAAAATACAACTTCCAATAAACGACTAGCTTATTACGCTGCATGGACTTATTGGGTTGTGCATATTCCTTATTTGGCACAAAAACCACAAGCAATTTTGATTGCCGCTGGCTGGGCAGTCCAAGGAAATGGAGATATCGTGAATACGATGTCTGTTCAATTAGTTGCTATTATTTCATTAGTAATCTTTTTAGCGTTCTTATACTTATCAACTAAAGGATTATCAACATTGAAAGTAATCGGTGGATTAGCAGGAACTGCGATGTTCGTGATGTCATTACTATTCATCTTACTAGCAGTGACAGCACCATTCATCAATCCAACAATGGAATTTGCTACACCACATATGAATCAAGTGAAAACATATATTCCGACATTTGATTTTAGTTACTTCACAACCGTTTCAATGTTAGTTTTCGCAGTAGGTGGAGCAGAAAAAATCTCTCCTTACGTAAACTCAACAAGAAATCCTGCAAAAGAATTTCCAAAAGGAATGATTTTCTTAGCAGCAATGGTTGGTGTTTGTGCAGTATTAGGTTCAGTTGCAATGGGTATGCTATTTGCAAGTGACAATATTCCCAAAGACTTAATGGCAAATGGTGCTTACAGTGCCTTCCAAATTTTAGGTAATTACTATGGAATTGGAAATGCACTAATGATTATCTATGCGTTAACAAATATGGTTGGGCAAATTTCTGCTTTGGCCTTCTCAATTGACGCGCCACTAAAAATCTTGTTAGCTGATGCTGATCCAGAGTTCGTACCAAACTGGTTGCGTAAACGTAATCGTAAAGGGACTTTGGTCAACGGTTATTTCTTAACAGGGATTTTAGTAAGTATCATTATCTTACTACCAATTTTCGGTATCAAAGACATGAATGAATTAGTTAAATGGTTGACTAACTTAAACTCAGTTGTAATGCCAATGCGTTATCTATGGGTATTCTTGGCTTACATGATGTTGAATAAAGCATATAAAAAATTCACTTCAGAGTATAAATTTGTTAAGAATCCTAAAATCGGTTATATCTTCGGTGCATGGTGTTTTGCATTTACAGCATTTGCTTGTATCTTAGGTATGGTTCCAAAAATCGAATACGCAGCTGATCCAAAAGCTTGGTGGTTCCAATTGATTTCAAATATCATTACACCAATTGTGTTGATTTTACTAGGAATGATCTTACCTGCGATTGCACGTCGTGATAAGAACAAAGAAGTTCCTGTATCAGAAACAATTCCACAAGCATAATTCAGTAATTAAGTAATAAAAGTGAAAGAATAAGTTGCCATAGGGTCTGACAAGCTAACTAGTGATTAGTTTGTCAGATCCTATTTTTTTGTGTATCGTAAAAACTATACATATTCATAAGTAGGAATGAAATCAAGAAAATAGAGAGGGAGGATTTATCAATGAATTATTTGATCATGGGCAATTCTGGTTCAGGGAAGTCAACATTTGCTCGGAAACTTCAACAAGTAACAGGAGCCAGTTTATTGCCACTGGATTTTTTGTGGCATCAAACAGACTATAGCGAAGAGGCTCAAATTTGGTTTCAGGCAGAGCAAGAAAAGTTTATCCGCACAAATGAAAACTGGATCGTGGATGGCAATTATTTAGGAACAAGTGACTTACGGTTCCAACATGCGGACATACTTATCCTCTTAAAAGTACCACGTCTACTGTCCTTGTTTCGAGTAATTTCTCGTTCAATCAAACGAAAAAATAATCCAGATTCTAGACCAGATATGCCAAAAACATTTCAGGAAAAATTTGATCGAGAATACTTAGATTTTCTTCTCTACATTTGGCGATTTCCCAACAACCAAGCAGTGAGACTAGAACAAATTTTGCAGGAGCAACCCAATGAACTACAAGTAATCATTCTAAAAAGCAAAAGAGATCAAAAAATTTTCTTTCAAAAATTAATCGAGCAAAAAAGAAGTAAAGAGAGTTGACAGTTTTTGTTTACAGTTGTAAACTAAGTTTGTCTTTAAAGATTACAAGTGTAAACGAAGAGGGGTGAAAGCAATGGTAAAAACGAAAATGCCTGTTAAAATTAGTGATTCTGAGTGGGAAGTAATGCGAGTGATTTGGACATTGAACCAAACGACTGCGCAAGAGATCACTCAAATTTTAGCGGATTCAATGGACTGGAAAGCTGCTACTGTCAAAACGTTACTGGGCCGACTAGTGAAAAAAGAAGTTGTGTGGACGCAGCAAGAGGGGAAAAAATTTATTTATCATCCGGCAGTTTCTGAAATGGAAACGGTTCGTAGCGCAACAGAAAATTTATTTTCACATATTTGTGCAAAAAAAGTTGGTGAGACGATTGCTGACCTAGTGGAAGAAGCCACTTTGACACAAGCAGATATCGATAAAATTATGGAACAGTTGCAACAAAAAGAACCAGTGGCAACAATTGCTTGCAATTGTATCCCCGGACAATGTACGTGTAAATCATAAGGAGGAATTTAGGATGAAACAACAATTTTCAATTCAAGGTATGAGCTGTAATCATTGTGTAGCAAAGGTTGAAGAAACACTTCAAACATTACCAGGTGTTCAAAAGGTAAAAGTAAATCTGAAAAAAGCGAAGGGCATGGTCAAATTCGACGAAAGTCAAATTCAATCAGACCAAATCAAAGAAAAAATTACAGCACTAGGATATCCTGCAGAGGTGATTGAATGACTGAAACACCACAAATGACTACCTTGGTGATTACTGGTATGACTTGTGCAAACTGCTCTGCACGAGTGGAAAAAGAATTAAAAGAACAACCAGGAGTGATTTCGGCAACGGTCAATTTAGCAACGGAAAAAGCAAGTGTCAAATATGCTGAGACTTCTTCTGAGGCATTGATTCAAAGTGTCGAAAAAATTGGGTACGGCGCAATTTTATATGACGAAGAACACAAACAAAAAATTGCTGAAGAAAAAAAAGCGTACTTACGAAAAATGAAACGAGATTTATTTTTAAGCGCACTCTTAACTTTTCCATTAATGGCATCAATGATTGCCATGGTGTTAGGAAATCATGGCGCACTTGTTCAATTTTTCCATCAACCAATGGTCCAACTGCTTCTGGCATTTCCCGTCCAGTTTTACGTAGGTGCACGTTTTTACCAAGGTGCCTATCATGCACTGAAAACCAAGGCACCAAACATGGATGTTTTGGTCGCTCTTGGAACGACTGCTGCTTTTCTATTAAGCATTTATAACGGATTTTTTTCAAGTACAACCAATGATTTGTATTTTGAAAGTAGCAGTATGATCATCACCTTGATTTTATTAGGAAAATATTTAGAGCATACAGCCAAAAGCAAGACAGGCGATGCTATCAAGCAATTGATGTCGCTACAGATGAAGACAGCTCAGAAATTAGTTGATGGTGTCGAAGAAACGATTGCGATCGAAGACGTTACAGTGGGAGATTGTTTAGTGATTCGCCCTGGTGAGCAAATTCCGACAGATGGGAAAATCATTTACGGAAGTAGTGCGATGGATGAAAGCATGTTGACAGGGGAAAGTTTGCCGGTGGAAAAACATCTTGGTGACGCCGTTTTTGGAGGAACAGTGAATACGACTGGTCTAGTACAAATTCAAGTTTCCCAAGTCGGTAGTCAAACCGTGTTAGCTCAAATCATTCAAATGGTAGAAGATGCCCAAGGAAGTAAGGCACCAATTCAACAAATTGCTGACCGTATTTCTGGTATTTTTGTACCTGTAGTCTTAGTTGTTGCTTTCTTTACGTTGGTTTTAACTGGATGGCTTACAGGTGATTGGCAATTGGCTTTGATTCACAGCGTATCCGTTTTAGTGATTGCTTGTCCTTGTGCCTTAGGATTGGCAACACCAACAGCAATTATGGTTGGAACAGGTGTCGGCGCACGAAATGGTATTTTGATTAAAGGCGGCGAAGCGTTAGAAGAAGCGGCGGGACTTACGAGTATTTTATTAGATAAAACAGGAACGATTACACAAGGAGCACCTCAAGTAACTGATGTGATTGGTTCAACAGAAGTTGTTAAACTCTTTCATAGTTTGGAACAAGCTTCCGAGCATCCTTTAGCAAAAGCAATCAATGATTATAGCAAAAAAAACGGGATTGCTCCTTATGAAGTGAGTGAATTTACTGCACATCCGGGCGCCGGAATCAGTGGGAGAATCAATCAGCAAGAATATTTTGCTGGGACAAAAAAACGCTTAGCTCAATTAAGCCTATCAGTTGCGTCATTGGAAGAACAAGCGCTACACTTAGAACGAGAAGGAAAAACAGTCATGTATTTGGCTGATGAGAAGCAAGTTTTAGGATTGATTGCAGTAGCTGATGCAGTAAAACCAGAAGCAAAACAAGCAATTGCAAAACTTCAAGCACAAAAAATCGAAGTGTACATGGTGACGGGTGACAACAAACTTGCTGCTAATGTGATTGGTAAACAAGTAGGGCTTGATTCAGATCATATTTTTGCGGAAGTACTGCCAGATGAGAAAGCCGCTTATGTTCAACGATTACAACAAACGGGTCAGAAAGTCGGCATGGTTGGTGATGGAATCAATGATGCCCCAGCTCTTGCTTTAGCTGATGTTGGTTTAGCGATGGGAAGTGGAACGGATATTGCCATGGAAACAGCGGATGTTACTTTGATGAATAGCAATTTAATGGCTGTTGAGCAAACGATTGACCTATCTCGTGCTACGTTGAAGAAAATCAAACAAAATCTTTTTTGGGCTTTTGTTTACAATACAATTGGGATTCCATTTGCTGCGTTTGGTTTGTTGAATCCGATTATCGCTGGTGGCGCGATGGCATTTAGTTCAGTCAGTGTGCTACTTAATTCATTGAGTTTGAATCGAAAAATGAAAAAATAATTGAAGTGAAGAAGGGATCGAGATGAAAGAATCAGAAAAACAGAATGAATTGTCGAAACACGATCATGAAAAAATGATGCAGGATCAGATGTCTCACGATGAGCAGCATTCAGCGAGTCAGGAGGCTCATGAAAAGCAAGAAATGGACAAGCAAAAGCATCAGCATGATATGGGTGGGATAGATCACTCGAAGCATGAAGGAATGAATCACGAACATGATATGAGCGGAATGGATCATTCAATGCATGGACATATGCATGACCACGATATGGGTGGGATGGATCACTCCATGCATATGGGGAATTTTAAGCAGAAATTTTGGTTGTCCCTTGTTTTAGCTATTCCAATCATTCTTTTGTCACCAATGATGGGCTTGGAACTGCCTTTTCAAATCAGCTTTCCTGGTTCTGAATGGGTTGTCCTTGTTTTAGCTACGATTCTCTTTGTTTATGGTGGTCAACCATTTTTAAGTGGTGCCAAAATGGAATTAGAGAAAAAGAGTCCGGCAATGATGACCTTGATTGCAATGGGGATTTCTGTTGCATATATTTATAGTTTGTACTCTTTTATCGCGAATTTAGTTAACCCACATGCACATGTGATGGACTTTTTCTGGGAATTAGCTACTTTAATCGTCATTATGTTACTGGGCCATTGGATTGAGATGAATGCTGTTTCAAATGCAAGTAATGCGTTGCAAAAGCTAGCAGAGTTATTGCCTGAATCAGTTAAGCGAATCAAAGAAGATGGGACGGAAGAAACAATTTCTTTGAAAGAAGTTCATGAAGGTGATCATCTAGTCGTACGCTCAGGAGATAAAATGCCGACAGATGGCATCATCATCAAAGGAAATACGATTGTCGATGAATCAGCTGTTACGGGTGAATCAAAAGGAGTCAAAAAACAAGTTGATGACCGCGTAATTGGCGGATCAGTCAATGGTGAAGGCACGATTGAAATCAAAGTTACGGGTACAGGTGAAAATGGATACCTTGCGAAAGTAATGGAAATGGTTCGTAAAGCACAAAGTGAAAAATCAAAATTAGAATCTTTATCAGACAAGGTTGCTAAGTGGTTGTTTTACGTTGCGTTGATTGCAGGGATCTTAGCATTTATTATTTGGCTAGTTGTTGCCGATTTACCTACCGCGTTAGAACGAATGGTGACGGTCTTTATTATTGCGTGTCCCCATGCACTAGGTTTGGCAATTCCTTTAGTTGTAGCTCGTTCAACATCAATTGCTGCAAAAAACGGCTTGCTGTTGAAAAATCGCAATGCTTTAGAACAAGCCACTGATTTGGATGTCATCATGTTAGATAAAACCGGAACCTTGACGCAAGGAAAATTTACGGTCACAGGTGTTGAAATGCTAACTGATTCTGTAACGAAACAGGAAGCACTTGAAATGATTGGTGCGCTAGAAGCAAATGCCAACCATCCATTAGCAATCGGGATCATGAGCTATCTGCAAGAGCAAAAAATTACACCAGCTAAAGCTGAAAATTTGAAAAATTTAGCAGGTGTTGGCTTAGCTGGCACGGTGAACAATCAGGAAGTCAAAATCGTGAATGAAAAAGAAATCAAACGACTTGGCTTCGTTGTAAAACCAGAGTTACTCCACAGTTATCAAGAACAAGGAAATACGATTAGCTTTTTACTTTTAGCAGACCAATTGGTGGCAATGATTGCACTAGGTGATGTCGTGAAACCAGAAGCAAAACAATTTATCCAAACATTGAAAGATCGCAAAATCACACCAGTCATGTTGACCGGTGATAATGAAAGTGCTGCTCAGGCAGTAGCACATTATTTAGGAATCGATGATTTTTATGCGGGATTGTTGCCTGATGATAAAGAGAAAATCGTGCAAAATTATTTGCAACAAGGTAAAAAAGTCATTATGGTTGGTGACGGGATCAATGATGCACCAAGTCTAGCTCGTGCAACAATCGGTATGGCAATTGGTGCCGGAACAGATGTGGCAATTGATTCAGCAGATGTCGTTTTAACCAATAGTAATCCCAATGATATTTTGCATTTCTTAGATTTAGCAAAACAAACAAGAAGAAAAATGATTCAAAACCTTTGGTGGGGAGCAGGCTACAATATTATCGCAATTCCTTTGGCTGCCGGGATTTTAGCGCCAATTGGTATTTTATTAAGCCCAGCTGTTGGTGCTGTCTTGATGTCACTCAGCACAGTCGTAGTTGCTTTGAACGCGTTGACTTTGAAAATCAAATAAGTTAGATAAACCAAGGGGTGATGAGCTTAGGCCATCACTCCTTTTTTGATTAATCCAAAGCTTGTTTGAAATAATCGTGCTTTAGCTTCAAGCTCGATTTTTACTTTTTCAATTTCTTTTAATGAAAGTGTTTGACTTTCGTGGATTTTCTTTTTCGACTTTTGTAAAAGTTCACTCATTTGTAGAACCTCCATTCATACAAAAATAATTAGTTAGGTACCGAATTATTTTCTTGTTTCGATTATAGTTCGGTACCTAACTATATGTCAAGAAGTTTTCTAAAAAAGAATAGATTAGATGTGAACTACATAAAAATTTTGTGGACGCTTTGGGTTCTTTGTTATACTTTAATAGTGACTCTTCAGATGATCATCCTGAAGTGTAAGGAAGTGGGGAGGAAAATCACTTGGTAGAAAACATAACGACCAAAAGCTTGGGACTACGAAAACTTGGACATAAATTGAGCCAATTGATTATGCCAAACCTAAGTATTTTTATTGCTTGGGGATTTCTTTCTTTTCTAACGCCTTATTTTTCTGGAGAATTAGCCCAGAGGCTGAATGAAGTGAGCGAGTGGATGCTTCATTTGTTATTACCGATTTTGATTGGTTATCTAGGTGGGAAAATTACTGGAAATCAACGTGGAGCAATTGTTGGCGCAATTGCTACGCTAGGAATCATTGTTGGTTCAACTGCGCCACAAATTGTGGGAGCCATGATTATGGGAACGTTAGCAGGAAAAGTGTATGATTTTTTTGAAAATAAAGTTAAAGAACAGTTTACGATTGGATACGAGATGTTGATTCATAATTTACTTGTAGGAATCATCGGTGGTGTATGTTGTCTGCTGGGAATGATTGTGATTACGCCTCTCATTTCTTCGGTTAGCCAAATGATTTCACAAGCTATTCTTTGGTTGACGGAAATGAAAATGCTTACGTTAGCTCATGTCTTGTTGGAACCACTCAAAGTATTGTTTTTTAATAATATTATCAATCATGGAATTTTGACACCACTTGGCATTGAATTTACTCAACAAGAAAACTCATCAATTTTATTCTTGATGGAGGCGAATCCGGGGCCTGGGATTGGTGTGTTGCTTGCGATTCTTTTTCAGGGAAGAAGAGAAACCAAAACCAATGCAGGGAGTGCGCTAATGATCCAAGCTATTGGTGGTATCCATGAAATTTATTTCCCTTTTGTATTAATCAAACCAAAACTTGTATTGGCAGTCATTTTGGGCGGTGCTAGCGGAACCTTTCTGTTTCAGTTATTGCATGTAGGGTTAAGTGCGCCAGTCTCACCGGGCTCATTAATCGTTATTTTGACGAATACGCCGACAAATCAGCTTTTAGCCGTTAGCTTTGGTATTTTAGTGAGTATTCTAGTGACGTTTAGTTGTGCATTGTTTTTACTAAGGAAAGAAGCAGTGAATGTTGAACAAGAAAAGTCAAATGATGAGGAACGTGAAGAAATGCAACTAGCGAAAAATAAAAAAATTATCTTTGCTTGTGATTCGGGAATGGGCTCAAGTGCGATGGGTGCTGCGCTATTAAAGAAACAACTACAAGTCGCAAACTTACCTGCAAGCGTTGATTATGCTTCGATTTATCAAGTCAAAGATCAACCAGATCAACTAATTATTGTTCAAAGTGAACTGACAGTGCTCGCACAACAGCAAGCACCAAATAGCCAAATTCTCTCCTTGGATCACTTTTTGGAAGTAGAGAATTCTTTACCAAAGATTAAAAGCTTTCTTTTAACAACTACTCACATGGAGAAATCCGCAGAAATTGCCATAGAAATGGACAGAAACGAAACTGAAAAGGTTGTGTTTTTATACGCTGAAAATATTCGAGGCTCACAAACGATGGGCATGACGATCCTAGCACAATTAGCGAAGAAACAGGGACGCTCACTTTCCATTAGCAAGCTACCAATTGAACAGTTAGTAGGCGAAAAAGAAACCATTTATGTTGCTACAACTGCTTTCTTCCACAAGTATCCCCAGTTAGCAGAACTCTCCAAGATTGTTTTAGTTGAACATTTCGTTTTAACAACAACCTATGAACAATGGATGAAAGGAGGAGTTGAGCATGTACTTGTCCACAAGGGAAAAACAATTGATTAGTGAGTTGTTACACAGTTCCACACCAGTGTCCGTAGATCGAATGATGACGGTCTTAAAAGTTAGCAAGCGAACAGTTTATCGTGAGCTAGATCAGTTAGCTTTATCGTTGAAAGCAGTTGATGCGCAATTAAAAAAAGTAACGCGTGGTTCGTTCTTGATTGATGCGACAACTGAAACCAAGTCGAAACTATTAGCAGAAATCAATGATGAAGGTGGCGAAGAGCTTTCGACATTGGAGCGACAACATGCGATTTTATTAGCGATTTTATTGACAGCACAGCCGTTGAGTTTAGCACATTTTTTGGAAACTTATTTAGTCAGTAATACAACATTTTATGCAGATATCAAGCAACTTGAAGCAAGTATCGAACACTTGCCTTTAAAAATTGTTCGTAACCAAGGATATGAAATCGTTGGCCCAGAAAAATATCGACGTTTATTGGCGGCGAATGTGTTGGAATTGGAAATTAATGAATATGAATTGTTTCATCTGATGAAAGAACAAAAAAGTTCAAATTATTTTTTTCAATTTATTCAGTTAGAAAATTTCTTTTTAGTGAGAAAGATGATTAGTGAAGAGCTGATTGGCAAAAAAAATGAGCTGAGTGACCGCAAATTAGCACATCTGATTTTGATATTGACGCTGACGATGGATCGGGTGAAAAAAAATCAGTTTTTGACGAATGAAACATATTTAGGTTTAGCCAATAAAGAGTTTTTACAAATCGCCAAGCGACTTTTTGCTATTATCGGAAAAGAAAGCCAACAACTTTATCCAGTGAATGAAATTGTCTTTTTTGCAAGTTTGTTGAATGATTTTTCTAATTCATTTGATAAAGATTTCTTTGATGAACATTTTGATACACAGCTTGCTTATCTAGTAAAACAGCTGATTACATTAGTTAGCGAAGAAACAGATGTACGTTTTTATGAAGATGAAAGCCTTTATAAAATGTTACTAACACATTTGTCTGGGGTATTTTCTCGAGCGATTTTGCAAGAAGAAACGTTGACGAATCCGATTCTTGAAAAAATCATGGTTCAATACGAGGAACTGACTACCGCCATTCGATCCGCAGTTAATCAAGTCTTTCAAGAAAAACAGTTATCCAATGAAGAAATTGCCTATATGGTTTTACATTTTGCTAGTTCACTTGAACGTAGTCCAAAAGAAAGTTCGATCCGTATTGCCGCTTTTTCTCCAAGTGGTTTGGCCTCAACTAGTATGCTAGAAATGCGCTTGAAACGGTATTTTCCTTCGATTAGTCAACTGGAATTTTATCGGATTGCAGATATCAAAAAAGTAAATCTTAAAAAAACATATGATGTGGTCATTTCGACTTCCATTTTACCGGGATACACAGGAAATTATTTGTTGGTGTCACCCTTATTGTTAGAAGATGAAATCAAACGTTTGAAACAAGCTTTTCAAAAAGTGAGAAGCGCTCATCCTTTGCCAGCAGAAAAAACGACTACATCTGAGCCAATTTTAGCAGATCAATACGAACAAACTTTAGCTGTGATGGAAAAAATCAATCAGTTACTTTCTCGCTTTTTTATTCAAGAAATCAGTAATGAAGACAAACTAAGTGAGATTATAAAGCAGGTTCTTTCTTTTTTACCAACGAATTTACTTACAGATGAAAAAGACGTCCAAGAAAAATTAATGCGACGGTATCAACAATCACCAATTGGGATTCCTAAAACAACTATGGGCTTGTTTCACACATCTAGTTCAGCAGTGGCAGCTCCAGTTTTTTGTATCTTCGAGTTGAAGCAACCAATCACAATTGAAGGAATGGACAAGCAATCAATCACGCTTGAACGAATGATGCTAATGCTCGCTCCCTCACCAATTGAGGAAACAGATAGCCGCTTACTAGGAAAAATCAGTGCAGCAATGATTATGAATGACTTGAACTTAGAAATTTTTCAGTCAGGTAATCAAGCAATCGTCTATCAATTGTTGGCAAAAATTTTGATTGATGAGATGAAAAAGTAAAGGAATGAAAAAAGAAACGGAGAGGAGACAAAAATGGAATTAGCCACAGAAAGAATTCAATTGAATCAAACTTTCAGTGATTGGCAAGATGCGCTGACAAATATTGGGGCATGGTTAACTAACCAAGGCTGGGTAAAAGCGGGGTACACTGAATCAATGATCGAACGTCAAGAATTGATGAGCGTTTATATTGGTAACTTTGTTGCCCTACCTCATGGCAACGAAGAACTGGTAGTTAAAGAAGGCATCTCACTTATCCAAGTGCCTGATGGGGTTAACTTTGGAACTAAAGAAGAGCCAAAAATTGCCACAATTCTATTTGCGGTTACCTTCAAAAAGGAACAGCAATTACCAATGTTACAAGAACTGGCATTTTTTTGTGCGGAAATTGAACAAGTGATTGCGTTAAGCGATGCGAAAACTGTGTCAGAAGTGCAAGCAATTTTGGAAAAAAGCACCACTAAGTTTGAGTGAAAATTTATAGTTAAAATGAATGAATATTAGTGAACTGTAAAAGAAGGTTGTGGTGCCAAGCGTTCAGCTTCGAAAAAATAATGAACAACTGACAAAAATAGCTTTTCATGTTTTTGGACAGTTATGAATTATTTCGAGAAGTTGCTTGGGGAACACCGAGGCGAAGGTTGTGGCGCAAAACGCTTAGCTCTGACAAGATAGCGAGTAGGCACTCAAAAATAGTTTTTCATCTTTTGAAATGACGCAAGCTATATGGAGGAGTTGTTTTGGGAACACTGAGGAGAAGGCTGTGAAAGAAGTGTTCAACTCCAATAAATAAAAAAATTACCAGAAATTGCTTCTCAAATTTTTAAGCAATTTGAGCTTATTTGGAAGAAGTTACTTCTGGAACACCGTTTATTTTGAAAAAAGAGTACGACAATCGTCGTGCTCTTTTTTTATACTCTCCATGTTTTGGCACAAACCTTTGTGCCAAAGTACGACTATTTATGTATTTAGTAAGCGGATACAATTAAGCCATAAAGAAGAAAAGGAGCTAAAAAAATGGAGCAGACGATGAATACCAAAGAAAAAGTTTCACTGAAAGCACGTGTTCAAAAATTAGGAAGTACCTTGTCTAGTATGGTGATGCCCAACATTGGAGCACTAATAGCATGGGGTGTCCTAACAGCTTTATTTATTCCAGATGGCTATTTACCGAATGAACAATTTGCGACAATGGTTGGTCCAATGCTGACTTACTTGATCCCGCTATTGATTGGTTACACTGGTGGAAAAGTAATCGCAGGTGATCGAGGCTCAGTTGTCGGAGCCATCGCAACGATGGGCGTCATCGTGGGGACAGATATTCCAATGATGCTTGGCGCGATGATTATGGGGCCTTTGGGCGGTTATGCAATAAAAAAATTCGATCAGGTATTTCAATCACGAATTAAATCAGGATTTGAAATGTTAGTTAATAATTTTTCAGCAGGATTGATTGGTTTTGGTTTAGCCCTAGTTGGTTTTACCGGGATTGGTCCAGTTGTGGATGGCTTGACACAAGCGATGGCCCAAGGTGTAGAAGTTATTTTAAACGCGCACTTAATTCCACTTACGAATATTTTTATCGAACCAGCGAAAATTTTATTTTTGAATAATGCAATCAATCATGGCATTTTAACACCACTTGGAACAGAGCAAGTCGCAACAGCAGGCAAATCAATTTTGTTCTTATTAGAAGCCAATCCTGGCCCTGGCTTAGGTGTGTTATTAGCTTTTACTTTCTTTGGCAAAGGCGCAGCAAAATCTTCTGCACCCGGTGCAATCATTATCCACTTCTTAGGTGGAATCCATGAAATCTATTTTCCATACGTTATGATGAAACCGCTTTTGTTCTTGTCGGTAATTGCAGGTGGAATTTCAGGAAGTCTCATTTTCCAATTATTAGATGCAGGACTACGCGCGCCAGCTTCACCCGGATCAATTATTGCTATTTTAGCAATGGCACCACTTAGTTCTTATCTACCAGTGTTATTAGGTATTGGAGTTGCAACCATCGTTTCATTTGCAATATCTGTAGTTATTTTAAAGGCAGATGCTCGAGAAGAATCAGAAAGTTTTGAGCAATCGGTTCAAGAAATGAAACAAGCCAAACAAACTGCTAAAGGCTTGACTATTCGTCCAGAGGCATTTTCATCAACTAAAAAAATTATTTTTGCCTGTGATGCAGGTATGGGTTCAAGTGCAATGGGAGCTTCAATTTTAAGAAAAATGGTTCAGAAAGCTGGTCTTCCACAAACCGTGACAAATCAAGCGATTAGTCAGTTAGTAGATGAAGAAGGGACGCTAATCATTACCCAAGTTGAATTGCAAGAACGAGCAAAACAAAAAGCACCACATGCACAGTTTGTTGCAGTTGAAAACTTCTTGAATTCACCGAGATATGACGAGGTAATCCAACAATTAAGCCAAAAAGAAACAACCGAAACTAGGGAACTAATGGACGAACCATCAATCGAAATCGGACCACAAGACATGAGTAAAATCCAAAAAATCGTGATTGTCCACGACCAACGAGCAGGATCGGCAACGATGGGAATCAATGTCTTAAAGGAAGTGCTTCAAAAAAATGATATTCAAATTCCATTAAAAAAAATCAAGATTGATGAATTAGCTGATGATGAACATTCATTGGTACTTGCTAAAGAACATTTGACGAAAGAAATTCAAGAGCTTGCACCAAATGCTCTTCACTTACCAGTTGAAAGCATGGTTCAAATCAAACATTACGAAACCATTGCGCAACAGCTTAAAAAATCTGCTTAAAAAAGGAGAAAACGATGAAAGCACTAGATTTTAGTATGATCGAATTAAACCAAGCATTTGCTTCTAAAGAAGAAGCGATTCGTTATTGCGGAGAAAAGTTAGTTGAGGCGGGCTGCGTGGATGAAGCATACATCGACTCAATGATTCAACGTGATGAGATGTTATCTGTCTATATGGGAAACTTTATTGCTATTCCTCATGGGACAGATTCAGCAAAAAAATATGTTAAGAAATCTGGTATCTGTGTAGTACAAGTACCCGAGGGAGTCAATTTTGGAACAGAAAATGAGGAAAAAATTGCGACTGTGTTATTCGGCATCGCAGGTGTCGGAGAAGAACATTTAGCGTTAGTTCAACAAATAGCCTTATATTGTAGTGATGTTGACAACGTTGTTCAGTTAGCAGATGCATTAAGTAAAGAAGAGGTTTGTGAAAATTTAGCGATTGCATAAGGAGAGAGAAAGATGAAAGCAGTACATTTTGGAGCAGGAAATATCGGACGTGGATTTATCGGTGAAGTGTTAGCAGAAAATGATTTTGACATTACTTTTGTGGATGTCAATCGTGAAATCATTGATGCGTTGAATGAAAGAAACGGATATGTTATCGAACTTGCGGATGAGTCAAAGAAACGAATTGAAGTCCAACATGTTTCTGGAATCAATAATCAAGAAAATCCTCAAGCCGTAATTGCTGCGATTGGCGAAGCAGACTTAGTGACAACTGCGATTGGACCCAACATTTTGCCTTTTATCGCAGAATTGATTGCTAAAGGGATTGAGCAACGAGAAAAAGTACAGAATACAACACCTTTAGATATCATTGCTTGCGAAAATATGATTGGTGGTTCAGCATTTTTAGAAAAAGAAGTCCGTAAACATTTATCACAAGTTGATTTTTTAGAGAAGTATATTGGTTTCCCCAATGCAGCAGTTGACCGAATCGTTCCGTTACAAAAACATGAGGATCCGCTGTTTGTTCAAGTTGAACCTTTTAAAGAATGGGTGATTGCAGATCACGAACGAAAAAACACAGCAATCGAATTGGAAGGTGTCCTTTATGTAGCCGAGTTAGAACCTTATATTGAACGCAAGCTATTCAGCGTGAACACTGGACATGCAACAGCTGCTTACACGGGTGCTTTGCTAGGCTATCAAACGATTGATGAGGCAATGCAAGATGCGTTAGTTGTCGCACAACTAAAATCTGTGTTGTATGAAACAGGAAATCTGTTGATTGCGAAGTGGGGCTTTGATGAAAAGCAGCATGAGCAATACATTGAAAAAATTATTCAACGTTTCCAAAACAAATATATTTCCGATGCAATTAGTCGTGTTGCGCGGACACCTTTAAGAAAATTAGGAAATCAAGAACGCTTTACTCGACCAATCTTGGAATTAAAAGAAAGAGATATTGTTTCACCACATTTGACTGCGACGATGGGTATTATTTTTAACTATTATGATCCAAACGATGAACAAAGTTGCGAACTTTATGAAATGAAGCAAACAAAAAATATCGAGGAACTGATCCAAACCGTGACAGGAATCAACGATGCGAAAATGATTGGCGCAATCAAACAAAATGTGGAACGCTACGATAAACAAGTTGCGTAATGAAAAGTTCGACCATTACATCAGATAAAAAAGAGGCTGGGACTCATCAAGTTCCAGTCTCTTTCTAATTTCTAAAACAAGTGAAAACCACTTGTCTTTTAGTAGCATGAACAATTTAGTTTCGTTTAGAAAAGAAATGAAGTGATTTACTGATTGTTTTAATAATAGTCAGATAAGTTTCTTTATCAAAATGCATCGCTTGATTTTGTCCATAAATAGTTTCTTCATAGTTTTTGGTTAGCTTGATTAAATGTTGGTACATTGAAATCGCCTTTTCGACACGATAACTGTAGTCCTGTAAGCTTTCTGCACGTTGTCTTGGAAATAGCTTTTCTACATGTGCTAGCAATTGTTGATAGGTTCTTTGACTATCCGAAGCGAAAAAAGCCACTTGGTAATAAAAAATGTGCCAACGAACTTTTTGACGAAAGGAAGGAATGAGTAATGGGACGAGCAAAAATATGAATAGAAAGAAAACGACGAATTTCCATAAAGACCTATCTGCGATTGTTGTATCAGAAAAAATAGGGTTATCTTCTGTTGAAGTTATTGCCTCTGAACCAGTTGTTGAGGAAACTGCTGTCGTTTCGGCTGCTGACGATTGTGACTGACTTTCTGGAACGGCTGTGGGAGTCGTTTCCTGCTCACTTTGTGCAGTTGCTGGGTTTGCAAATGCTGGTGTGGGTTCAAAAGGTAACCAACCAAAGCCAGGAAAATAAACTTCTGGCCAAGAGTGAGCATTGCTATTTAAAATACTGTATTCCTTGAGCCCATTACTGTGGCTACCTGTTTGATAACCCATAGTAAAACCTTTTGTCCAGCGTGCAGGGATACCAAGTGTACGCAGTAAAACTACCATAGCCGAAGAAAAATTATCACAATAACCAACTTTAGAATCAAATAAAAAGTGATCGACATAGTCATGATTTGCAGGTGTGTGTGGTGTATCAACTTTTGAATAACGGAATTCGCCACTACTTTTTAAGTAATCTTGGATTGCAAGAACTTGATCGAGTAAGGTTGTTTTGGTAGTTGTTATTTCTTCAGCAAGAGAAGTTATTCGTTTTGGTAAATTTTCTGGTAGCTGAAGCTCTGTTTGATGTTCTGCTTGATCTGCACCAGTTAAAACACTATCGACTAACATCTCATAAGTATAAGAAAGATTGGCAATAGTGAATGTCGCTGTGAATGATGATGATTTATCTAAGACAAAACGTTGAGTATCTGGTAAGAAAAATAACGCACTATCCTGCATTAATGGAAATGCCGTAAGACTAGAATTTCCATAAGAGTAGGGAAGAAAAGTCTGTTCTTCTGTTGTCAACTGAAGGGTAGTTGGTTCAGCAACGATTGTTTCTGGATAATTGAGTAATTGGTGTGGCAACTCGTTTATTTTAAAAGAATCTCGACTATTTTCTGTCCAACCAGTACCAGTATAGACTCCTTTATTCTGGATTTTATAATAATGACCAGATTCTTGAACTGCCGTAAAAACGATGTCCGTTTGATCGTAGATTGGTCCTCCAAGAGCTTCATCATTTTCACTGAATCCAGTTCTTGAACGTCCTGCTTCTTGAAATGTACGAATTCTGGCATACAGTCCTTGTTTGTTGAAGAATTCTCTGACAGGAGCGCTCTTTGCTTCAATTATTTGTGTAACTTCAGGTAATCGTGTAGGAATCCAAGCACTAATGCTCAGCGAGCCAAGCAAAATAACCGTAGCAAAGAAGACGAAGAGCCATCGGTTACTCTTTTTTGGAAGTAATGATAACTGACGAATGAAAAGATAACTGAATAAAATGATAACAATAAAAATACACTCAGTTAACAAATCAAATTCGCGGAAAATACTTAACATCATGAAATAAAGCACCAGTGCTAGAAAGGGAAGCGCCCATAAGTCATAATCAATGGTTAGAGTAGCTAATAAATAAACAAGACATAACATGAGAATGAATGCTGGCAATTCAGGAAAGTAATGGAACTGATTGGTGACTAATTCGTTAAATTCGGATTGGATTTGGCTTGTCAGCTCAAAAAACCAATTACTTCTGACTGTTGCTGGAGGAAAATAAACAAACAAGCTAACCAAGATAGCAAAAAAAGCTAAAATTACTCGAATAATTTTAGAAGAAACCAGTCGGATAATCAGACAGAAGATACCAATAGTAGCAATCAACGGTAAACTTGTGGTGAGATCATTCGCAGTTAAAAAAGTTGGAGCGCCTGCACTTAATAGAAAGAAGGCGTAAAAGCTTCGCCACCATTTTTTCGCCGAAAGATTCAACTTGAGCACCTCCTAACTAAGTTTTTTTAATGGAAACTTTCGTTGACTCCCATCTTGTATAAATAGTTGATTATTTTCAAAATAAATGACGATAACGTTGATGGCTTGCTTTCTCCAAGTTGAAAGTTGTTCATGGACTGCTAGAGAGAGTTCTGGAACAAACAGAAGTATCTCCTTGAAATCACGGACACTAAGGTCTGGTTGTTGTAGGTAATCATCTAAAGCACGTAACTGCGCAAAGAAAGCGGGAGAAATTTGTGTACCTTGATACTTCTGTTTAGCAAAAATCAGTTGATTTGGATAAGTTTTCTGGTCATAAGAAGCTAAAAAGGAAAAATATAAATCAAGCATTTTTTCAAAATTTGTTGCCGTTCCCCAAAAGAAACAGATTAAGTCAGTTTGTTGAACAGCAGGCTCATACTCACGAGAAAGCCATTGTTGATAGTAAGCGGAACGCTTCCAATCAATTTGTTTTAACGAATCGCCTTGACGATGCTCTCGAATCCCAGCAAGATTTTGAGAAGGTAAGAAGTTGTTTTTTTGTTGTTTACGTGTCAAAAAGCGCGCTAATTTTTGTGCTTCAGGTAATGTGTTATTTGGTAAGACTAGGGGGGTGAATATTATCTGTTTTGTTTTACTTTTTCGAAATAAACCTAAATAATCATAAGCGATGAATTGGACTGAAATTGTTTCAAAAATTCCTCTTTGTTGTGGCGTCCAAATGACTGATTGTTGTTGTTCTTTTTTTGAAATCATCAAAAAAGTCTGTGCTTCTGGTATAAATTCTTCTGGAAAATGTAATGTTAGGCGTGGTAAAAAAAGTGTTGGGACTTGTGACTTAGCAATGCGAACATTGACTGTTATTGAATTGTCTCGATAAACAAGTGTAGGAACGGTGAGAACCAGCTTGATTTTTGATAGTCGTCTGCTTAAGGAAAGCCAACTGAAAGTAATGTATAAGGTAAAGAGAATGACTAAAAACCAGCCAAATTGTTGATTAAATAAAAGCGTGAAGAGTAAAAATAAAAAATATATTAAAAAAATACTGCTATTAATGAGGTAATTCCAGTACTTTTTCATAACTATTTTACCGGAATTGGGATTTGTTTGAGCATTTCTGCTAAGAGTAACTCAATTTCTTCATCGGTCAACGAACGATCATGAAATAATAGACGATGTTTAAAAACAAATGGCAAGAGAACTTGAAAATCTATTGGTGCAACATATGTCCGCCCCTTGATGACTGCGTGGGATTTAGCCGCTTGAATAAAGGCTAAACTACCACGTGGACTGATACCCAATTTAATTGCTGGATGATTGCGTGTAGCAGTGACTAATTCTAGCGCGTATCGTGCGACTGAAGGGTCAAGATACGTTGTTGAGACAATTTGCTTGATAGAAGTGAGGGTCTCTTTGGTGAAAATGACTTTTAATGTCGCTAAAGACTGTTCTTGTGTTTCCAATAATAAAGACAGTTCTTCTTCAAAAGAAGGATAACCAATGTGTAAACGGAATAAAAATCGATCAAGCTGTGCTTCTGGTAACGGATAAGTTCCTTCATATTCAATTGAGTTTTGCGTTGCTAAAACGAAAAAATGATTATCTAAAGGATAAGTTTGATTATCAATAGTAATATGTTTTTCTGCCATGGCTTCGAGTAATGCTGCTTGAGTTCGTGGAGTTGTTCGATTGATTTCATCTGCTAATAAAATAGTAGTGAAAATCGGTCCAGGACGGAATTCGAACTCCTTTGTTTTTGTATTATAAAAAGAAAAACCCAAAATATCCCCCGGTAAAAGGTCTGGCGTAAATTGAACGCGACTAAACTCACCTTGTATTGTTTTAGCCAAAGCTTTTACAAGTAATGTTTTTCCGACACCAGGAACATCTTCAAATAAAAGATGTCCACCAGAAAACAGAGCAACGAGCATTAATTCGATGATTTGTTGTTTTCCCACGATGACTTTTTGAACCTCGGCTATTAAATGATCGACTTTTTCTTTTACTTCATGTATTGTATTTTCGTTATTTTTATTCATTTTTCACATCACCTTCTCATAAAAAAACTTGTTTCTTTCATTGTAAAGGAAGCCGTACATTCCTACAAGCAAAGCAGTTTTGCTTAAAATAGTATGTTTTATCGATCTAAATTAAAAAATAAATGAGTTTTTAATGAAATAAATAGAAAATAAAAAATTGTTGAAGCTTTTTGCGTAGTTTATTACGACAGGTTTCTCTTCTCAGTGATCTAATGATGTGTGCAAAAAAGGAGGCAACTGTTTTAGCCAAAAAATGATTTTCCACAAAATTTTGTGATATCCCTGCGAAAAAAGCATACAGAGAAGTAGAGGATCGTAGCTTGGCTGGACCAAAACATATGAAATGGCAAAAATTGTTATCAAAAAATTCACAAAATTTATTTTTGCTGATGAATCAAATGAAAGATCTGACTTGGAAAAAAGCAGATCTTGCAGAAAAATTAGGTGTCGATGTCAAGACAATTGATCGACATTTAAGGCGTTTAGAGGTAATTGATTTTCCTGTACAACTGATTTACCAGAAAAAGTCGGTACGGCTGATTTATAGTTTAGGATACAGTGAACCTTATCTGCTATTTGATTTTTTGATTCATTCTGCATCATTTCGATTGTTGAAAGATTTAATTTTGGAAGAAAAGTATCAAGAAAATTATGATCGACCAACACAAGAACGTTTGCGAAAATGGTTGGGAGAGTATCACCTTTCTTTCTCTTATAAAAAAGGACAGATTTTTGGTTCAGAGAGGAAGGTTCGTTACTTACTCTTTAGTTTTTTGAAAGATTTTCCACATTTTTTTGTTGATGATGGAGAAGAAGCTTTTTCGGAAATTTTTATTCGTTTGTTAAAGCAACGAAAACGATTGTCTTCAGTGGAAATTTTAGGAGACAACCAAACGATGTTTTTTGAATTGTTTCCAGAACTACTTTTTCGAGAAGAACAAAAGCTATCCGTAAAAGAAAAAAACTATCTGTGTATTGTGAGATTAAGTTGTAATGTGATTACCAAAAAGCGTTGGGAACGACTAGAACAAACGAAAGACTATCGAAAGCTGACAATTGTTACCGAAAAATTAGATTCATTTTTTTGGTTAAATAGTGATTTTGAAACGTTCAACAAGCAAAGAATCACGCAAGTTCTTTATCAAGAGTGGTTGCGTTATTCAATTGGAATCCAGGAACGTTTATCGGACGAAGAAGTTCAGAAGTATCAACAAACATTGAATACTTTTCCTAATGCAAAAGAAAAACTTCATCAATTTCGATTAGCAATTCAACAAGCCTTGACGCATCCATCTGTTAGTTGGGGCCTAAATTTATTAAAAACAATGCAAGAACGCGGATACTTAGAAGTGCATCCACCCTCTGTAAAAATTGTTTTACTCTTTCGTTTTGACCATGAAGAAGCAAGACGGTTAGCTAGAATTTTGGATACCGCGCTTCGTCATCGTAAACGGACGTCTATTCATGTGTGTACGAGAAGTAAACCACCACATTATGCAGATTTGATTATTACCGATCATTTTTCACCGTTAGCTTATTCTAAAGAACAGAAAACTTATTTTTACCATTCTTCTCTTGGCGTGGAACAACTGTTAAAGGATCTTGACGAATGGATTTCGCTAAAATTATAGAATCTTCGATGAATAAAACCAAAATTTACTGTGCTATGCTATAATAACCTTGATAAAAAAGGAGGGAACTTCGTTGGAATTAAAGAAATTAGAGGTCCCAACATCTTCAATTACAGAAGTCAAACGATCCCCCATGGATGTATTTGCTCAAGCAAGAGAAGCCGGGACTGGTGTATATATTTTTAACCGAGAAAAAGTGGCAGGTGTTATGCTGACTCAAGAACAATATGAAGCATTAGTTCAAGAATTAGATGATCTACGCGAACAAAAAGTAGCAAACAAACAGCAAATGTCAGAGATGATTGCCGAGGTAAAACCATCATTTGAAACAACTGCAGCGACAACCAATGAACCACCTGTGACATCAGCGGTAGCCGGAATGGAAGAGTTGGTAGAAACACTTCAAAAAGTACTCATTACAGGAATGCCAATCGTAGCAAAAAATTTAGATGAACGAATGGTTTCACTTGGCTTTATCACGAAGAAAACAGGATTTGGCGGTGTCGTTGCCATGTTGGATGAACTAAATGAAACTGGAAAAATCAGTTATCAATTACGAAAAAGACAACAGGACCAATCCGTTATTGCAGAAATTATTGGGGAACAAGAAGCAAATTCTCCTGTTTTTGATAAATTGCTAATCAAGAAAATTTATATTCATGAAGGATAAAAAATAAGAGAGTCGCAACTAATTAGTTGCAGCTCTCTTGTTTTTTTGCGGATTAAAAAGGGTGAAGATGAAAGACTATTTTTGTGAATTCTTTCTAATTGTCGAAAGTGAAATTTTCTGGTTACGACTTTG
Organism: Enterococcus sp. DIV0174; assembly: GCF_050529065.1. Classification (NCBI taxonomy): domain Bacteria; kingdom Bacillati; phylum Bacillota; class Bacilli; order Lactobacillales; family Enterococcaceae; genus Enterococcus; species Enterococcus sp. DIV0174. Next base: position 783,400 of record NZ_CP172881.1, read on the forward strand.
TTTCGAATATGTAAAGAGAGTTGCCCAAAAAGCGCCAAATGCTTGAGGAACTAAATAAAGAAGCCCGAAAATAAGTACAAGCTGTGTCGGTTCAAAAGGTTGATAGAAAAGTTGCCAGTCAGAAAATTTTAAAGAATATATGTAAGAAACAATAGTGGAAATGATATTTCCAACAAGTAGCAGTCGCATTTGTCCTTTGATCCTCATCAGAAATCCACCAAGGATCGCGAGAAAGATCAGAAAAATGAAGCCGGAAACCGAGTGATAATGAAAATCAAGCAATAACACAAGATACAAGTATGGAATCAGGAACAGCAGCAAAAAAATTTTTGACAGGTATTTTGTTAACATAACTAAAAACCTCCTTATACTTGTTTAAAAACCTTTAGTATAGTTATATTTTAAAAAGAAAAAAAACATTAAGCAAACCTTATCACACAATTTGTAGGTTAAATGAATAAACTCTCATTCCCTTATCTCTAAAAAAAAAGTTTTTCCCCCTAATTTTTTTAGAGAGAACATTGTATAGTGATAGGCAAGAAATTTTTATTTTGGGGAGGAAGTAAATGAGACAGAAAATCATGGGTAGACGTAGTTATTTATTTTTTTGGTTTTTTCCACTTCTTTTGCTTCCGTTTACTTGGGTGAATGCAATCGTTCAAGGAGCCGAGGTGTTAGGTTTGATTCAGGGAAGCGGATTTTTAGTAGCACGTAATTTTCCAACATTAACTATTTTTTATTTGCTAGTGAGTGTTAGTTTGTTGATACCAAGGTCTCTGATTAATAATTATAATTGGAAGCTGATTTACTTTTCTTGTATGTTGATTTTTACGTCGATGTTTGCATTATTACCAAGAATGATTATTGGGCCAACAGGACTTAGCCAAAGTGGCTTGAAAGACTTATCCGACTATTCCGCTATGTATTTTTTGACAATCCGTCCATTATTTTATTTGGCGGCTGCGTCATTTATTGTTTCAGTAATCATGTATTTGTTCGTTGAACTGAGAAGACAAGACCGCCAGAAATAGTTTCTTCTATTTAAAAAAGTGTTGAAAACTGTTCTAAAAATTGGCTTTCTTTTGATCAAATAACAGTATAAATAAAGTTTAAAAGGCAATTAAAAAAGAGATGTGAGCTTTGTAGTGAACCCAAAAAGTCTAAGTTTTTGGGCAGTACACTTGTTCACATCTCTTTTAACGTTGGTGACAACAAAGGATAAGTTTTATTGATTTAGCCAATATGTTTTTCCATCAGTTGTACGTTGCATAAATCCATATTCAATTAAGTAGCGGCGAGTCGAAACGAAATCTTCGACGTGTTGTTTCAAAATATCATTGATTGCACGCTCGGAATAATTTTTTTTCGGATCAAATTTTTGTGTTAAATAATTTAAGAGAATGATTTTTCTTTTTTCTTTACTTGGAAAAGTTTGAATAAAGTCATTATCATCTAAATAAGTTTGTAAGATTTTTTCCTGTTCAGCAGACGTGATGTTGTATCGTTCATCTAGCATTCGCGCACCTGTGTGAGGTGAAATGAATGTTTGACCACTTGCTGGTAAAAGCTTCATAAGAGCAGTCAGTCGTTTGGCTTGGCGCTCTTTTTCTTTTAATTTGAATCGATGATTTCTTACCGTTGATGGGGAGATTCCTAGGCGCTGAGCGATCACAGTGTCGCTTAAATTTTTTTCAAACAGTTGGATGATTTCGTATTGACTTTCGGATAACCCTAACGATTCTCTAGATAATTGAAGTAGGGCATGCAAGGGGCCACCATGTGCCAACCGAAGATGTTGTGTGATCGCTCCTTTTGCGGTTTGAAGTGCGCTAGGCGTAGTCAAATCTGGATAAATTTTTTCAAATTGAAAAGTTACGTCACAATAAAGGCACTGATAAGTTTCATGTTCAATTGTCCAGCCATTTAAATAATCTTGTTGTTCATAAAGTAATTCAGTTTCCATATAAAAACCTCCTTGTTTGTATTTGTATTAACATTTTATCGTTTTGTTTGTAAAATGATAAACATAATTATTTTTGGTTTATTTTAGATTTTAAACTTTACAGGAAATTTACAGAAGTTCACGAATTGTTTACAACATCCATATCTGAGCTTTACAGTAGCTTGTTACACTTTACTTGTAACTAAGAGAGGAGTATTTGAATGAAAAAATTATGGTATTCTTTAGGCATCATTGGTTTCTTATTAGCAGGTTGTGGTTCGTCAGGTACAAGTACCGACTCAACTGCGCAATCAGATAAAGCAGGTTCAGAACAAGTAAAAATTGTAGCAGTTGGTTCAACTGCATTGCAGCCATTAGTTGATGCTGCACAAGATAGCTTTACCCAAGAAAACTCAAATTATCAAATTTCTGTTCAAGGTGGCGGAAGTGGCACAGGGCTAAGCCAAGTGTCAGACGGCGCCGTGACAATTGGAAACTCAGATGTTTTTGCAGAAGAAAAAGATGGAATCGACGCAACTAAATTGGTTGACCATAAAGTGGCTGTTGTCGGAATGGCACCAATCGTCAATAAAGATACTGGCGTCACAAATGTTTCTCAACAGGAATTGATTGATTTATTTACAGGAAAAATCACAAACTGGAAAGAACTTGGCGGAAAAGATCAAAAAGTCACAGTGATTAACCGTGCAAATGGTAGTGGAACTCGTGCTACTTTTGAAAAATGGGGATTGAATGACGAAACACCTGTGCAATCACAAGAGCAGGATTCGTCAGGAACGGTTCGCCAAATCGTTGCACAAACACCAGGAGCAATCAGTTATCTTGCCTTTTCTTACTTGGATGAAACAACTCAAGCTTTGAGCGTGGATGATGTGAAACCAGAGGAAAAAAATGTGGCAGACAATAGCTGGAAAATCTGGGCATATGAGCATATGTATACAAAAGGAAAACCGGACGCAGCTGTTCAAAAATTCTTGGATTACATGACAAGTGAAGATGTCCAAGAAGGACCAGTTAAAGATCTAGGTTATCTACCAATCACATCAATGAAAGTTGAACGTGATGTTAACGGAGAAATCAAATAAGAATATGAAAAAAAGCAGCGGCGAAAATCGTATCGATTCTCGTCGCTGTTTTTTTCATGTTAGTCACTTCATAAAGTAACTTCGAAAGTGGAGCCCACACCGGGATGACTTTCCACAGTAATCGTGCCGTGTAATAATTTGACATAGTCTTTGACGATTGCTAGACCTAAACCTGTTCCTCCAGAGTGTCGGCTGCGTGCTTTATCAACGCGATAAAAACGTTCAAAAATTCGTTCCTGGTCTTCTTGATCAATTCCAATTCCAAAATCTTGGACAGAAAACCATAAGTGATCATCTACACGATAACGAATAATAATTTGGCCACCTTCTTTTGAATATTGGATGGCATTTTCAATCAAGTTTTTGATAATTGGGTATAAAATTTCTGACTGAATGGTAAATGCGCCATTATTCCCCAGCAGTTTAACACTTAATTTTTTCTGTTTGATAAAGGGTTGGTAGCTTTGAATAATTTGTTCAAAGTAAGATTCTAGATAAATCGTTTGTGATTCATATAAATTTTCACCATCTTTAGATAACTGAATGATTTCGCGAATCAACTGATCTAAACGACGAGCATCTTTTTGCATGATTTCTAAAAAAGTAGTTAATGTTTCTGGATCATCTTTGGCACCATCAAGAAGTGTTTCCGTGAAGCCCATCAATGAAGTAACCGGCGTTTTTAATTCATGAGAAACATTTCCAACAAAATCTTTCTGGACTTTTTCGAGCCGACGAACTTTGGTTAAATCATAAGCTACGCCAAGAATTTGTCCAGTTCCATCTGCATTGATAAAGTAACGTAAACTGATGTCCAACGTTTGATTGCCTTCACTTAATTTGATTTCTTGCTGAACTAACGGATTCGTAGCAGAAACCTGATGAATCAAATGGATTAGCTGAGGTTCTTGAATGACCTCAGCATAAGGTTGCGAGGTCAGATAAGTCGTAACCCCAAGATGCATCTGCATTTTAGGATTTAGTAAACGTAAATGCGATTCGGAATCAATTAGAAAGACGCCAATCATTAATTCGTTCAGCAACGTGTACAACTGTTCTTCAGTGGTTGCGTAAGCACGATACATATTACTCATTTGTTCGCTTAGTGCGTTGATTGTTTGATAAAGTTCTTCCCATTGATCTGAAGTTTGCATAATGACTTCTGTTTCTTCGGGGTCGTTGACCATTTTTTTCAACACAGGTAGTACGGTATGCAAAGGTTCATTTCGCTGATAAGCAAAATAGGCGATCATTCCTGAAAGGATGCAAAAGAAAAGAAGAAAGAACAAGAATACCCAACGACGAAAATTTTCTGTGCGTGGTAAAAATCCGCTTGTTGGCTCGGCAATTCGGATCATGGCTTTTAATTGACCATTTTCTTTAATCGGTAAAGCGACATAGAGAAGCTGTTCATTTAAAGTCACACTTTGACGTAAGGAACTTCCCAATCGCCCACCGTCAAGGACAGCTTTGATTTCGGGACGAGTGTTACGGCTACCTGTCAGGTCATCATCACTGGTATCATACAAAACATTGCCATTAGCATCTAGTAGCGTGATTCGTTCAGAAGATTGATGAACAAATTCTGTCAAGGTTTCTTTGTTTTCCATTGAGTCAGGATTTGCCCAAGTAAGTTGTCGCGTTAATAGTTGTGCTTTCTTGGTCAAGTATTCTTCTTGTTGTTCAATAATTTGCTGTTGAAAATAATTTGAAATCAGTTGCCAACTACCAATAAAAACTGTTAGGAAAACGACCAAGAATAGGATACGTCTTGAGAAAATTTTCCAATTTTTCATAGTCGAGGCTCCTGAAATTTGTACCCAAATCCACGGACAGTTACTAAATATTTAGGATGTTTTGGATCACGTTCGATCTTTTCTCTCAGGTGACTGACATGAACATCGACGATTCGACTTTGACCAGCAAAATCAAAATTCCAGATACGTTCGAGCAAGGTGTCTCGATCAATTACGCGATCTTTTCGTTTCATAAAGTAAACTAACAATTCAAATTCTTTGGGAGTCAGTTCAATCAAACGACCGTCAACAGTGACTTGAAAATTAGTTAAGTTAGCGATGATTTGACCAACTGTTAAATATTCTGGCTCTTCTTCCTCAGCAGGCTTGCTTCGAGGTTCCATTCGACGAAAGATGGCTTTCATTCGAGCTAATACTTCGCGTGGGCTAAATGGTTTAATTAGGTAATCATCGGCACCAATTTCTAAGCCTAAAATTCGATCAATCTGATCATCTTTAGCGGTTAGCATCAAAATGGGTGTATCATTTTTTTCTTGGCGAAGCTTCTGTGTAATTTCCATGCCATCCATTGAAGGAAGCATCACATCTAAAATAATAAAATCAAAGGCTTGATCTAAAGCAAGTTCTAATCCCTCGCGTCCATCCGTTGCACTGGTAACTTGATAGCCTTCTTTTTCTAGGTTAAAGGTTAATAAAGTGACGATGGAAGGTTCATCATCAACAACTAAGATTTTTTTCATAAGCGCTCCTTTAAAACATATTCATGCTTTCCTATTTTAGCATAGAATCAAGGGGAGGGGCTATGTAACCAACTCAATAAATGGTATAATAATTAGGCACTTTGTTGGAAGGAAAGGAAGCGATTCAAATGATTGGTATCAGTGCTTGCTTAGGCGGTGTGTTATGTCGTTATGATGGGCAGCCAAAAGCTGTTTCGCAACTTGTCGCATTGGTTGAAAAACACGAAGCCATCATGGTTTGCCCAGAAGTTTTGGGTGGCTTACCGATTCCCCGAGATCCAGCAGAAATTGTCGGCGGAGATGGGTTTGACGTTTGGAATGGGAAAGCAAGAGTCATAACTTCCAAAGGTGTCGATGTGACAAAAGAATATCAGGCAGGTGCAATTCTTGCTTGGCAAAAATTAAAAGAACAACAGATTGATCAACTCATTTTGAAGGCAAAAAGTCCTTCTTGTGGTAGTAGTCAAATATATGACGGTACATTTTCTGGTACATTAACAGAGGGTGTAGGCGTAGCAACTGCCTATTTTTTACAACAGAAGATGAGCGTTCTATCTGATGAAGATTGGTTAGCACAACAGCAAGAAATTACGAAGATAAATGAGGTGAGTTGAATGGAAATTGAAAAAACAAATCGAATGAACGCACTTTTTGAATTTTACTCGACCTTATTGACTGAAAAACAAATGAATTATATGGAACTGTATTATGCTGATGATTTTTCACTTGGAGAAATTGCAGAAGAATATCAAGTCAGTCGACAAGCAGTTTATGATAATATTAAGAGAACTGGAAAAATTTTAGAAGACTACGAGAAAAAACTGCATCTTTTTTCAAATTACATCGTGCGTGAACAAGCCTTGGAACAACTGATGACTTATGTCACCGAGCACTATCCAAAAGATAATGAACTGATTGGTTCTATCCAGCAAATTCAAGATATCGAAGAGTAACAAACTAGAAACTAATTAAAGGAATGAAGAAAAATGGCATTTGAAAGCTTAACAGAACGTCTGCAACAGGCGATGGGAAAATTAAGAAAAAAAGGAAAAGTATCAGAAGCTGACGTCAAGGAAATGATGCGGGAAATCCGCTTGGCTTTATTGGAAGCCGATGTCAATTTACAAGTAGTCAAAGACTTCACGAAACGTGTGCGGGAGCGTGCTGTTGGAGTAGAAGTTCTTGAAAGCTTGTCACCAGCACAACAAATCGTCAAAATTGTTGATGAGGAATTAACGATTACCTTGGGTTCCGAAACAGCAGAACTAATCAAGTCACCAAAAGTCCCAACTGTTATTATGATGGTCGGGTTACAAGGGGCTGGTAAAACGACCTTTGCTGGGAAATTAGCAAACTTTTTGAAGAAAAATGAAAAAGCACGACCATTGATGATTGCAGGAGACGTGTACCGACCTGCAGCGATTGACCAATTAAAAGTCTTGGGACAACAATTAAATGTGCCTGTCTTTGATATGGGAACAGATGTCAGTCCAGTTGAAATCGTTCGTCAAGGAATGGAAGTTGCCAAAGAAAAGAAAAATGACTATGTCTTGATTGATACGGCTGGTCGTTTACACATTGATGAACTCTTAATGGATGAGTTGAAGCAAATCAAAGAAATTGCACAACCAAATGAAATTCTCTTGGTTGTTGATGCAATGACTGGACAAGATGCGGTCAACGTAGCTGACAGTTTTAATCAACAACTAGGTATTACTGGGGTTGTTATTACAAAACTTGATGGAGATACCAGAGGTGGGGCAGCGTTATCTATTCGTTCAGTAACTGGTGCACCAATCAAATTTATTGGGTCAGGTGAAAAATTAACAGATCTTGAAGTCTTCCATCCAGATCGTATGGCCAGCCGAATCTTGGGTATGGGTGACATGCTGACGCTGATCGAAAAAGCGCAACAAGATTATGACGAGAAAAAAGCAGAAGAACTTGCCCAAAAAATGCGGGAAAATTCTTTTGACTTCAATGATTTTATTGAACAACTGGATCAAGTAATGGGAATGGGGCCATTAGAAGATCTAATTAAAATGATTCCAGGAATGAATCAAGTACCAGGGATTGAAAACGTAAAAGTTGATCCAAAAGATGTAGAACGGAAAAAAGCAATGGTCTACTCAATGACACCTGCCGAGCGAGAAAATCCTGATTTGTTGAACCCTAGCCGTCGTCGTCGTATCGCTGCTGGTTCAGGAAATAGTGTAGTAGAAGTAAACCGCATGATTAAACAATTCAAGGAATCCCGTAAAATGATGCAACAAATGTCGAAAGGTGACATGAATATTCCGGGAATGGACCAAATGTTTGGTACAGGAGTCAAAGGAAAACTTGGAAAAATGGCGATGAATCGCATGGTTAAGAAAAACAAGAAGAAAAAGAAAAAACGTAAATAAGCAATTGCTGAATTGAATGAATTTGAGCTATGACAAACGATTGATTGAAATGTTGTCATAGCTTTTTTGTTAATGAAGGAAAGTGGAGGTAAGGAAAATGAAACGATGTTCTTGGGCAGAAAACACGGCATCAATGAAAGAGTATCATGATACGATTTGGGGTGTTCCGGAATATGATGATCAACGACTTTATCGCAAGCTAATGCTGGATATTAACCAAGCAGGATTAAGTTGGCAAACGATTTTAAATAAAACTGAAGCTTTTGATTCTGCGTATGATCATTTTTCTTTAGAAAAAGTGGCGGCATATGACGAAAATAAAATAGAATCTTTGCTTCAAGATAAAGGAATTATTCGTAATCGAAGAAAAGTTGAAGCTGCTATTCATAATGCTAAGGCCGTTCAAAAAATCCAACAAGAATTCGGAAGCTTTGCTACTTTTTTATGGTCGTTTTCTGATGGTGAAGTGGTGAATCATATGTATCAAACACAAGAAGAAATTCCGACAAAGAGTGAACTATCTGATAAAATCACTAAAGAACTGAAGAAACAGGGGTTTAAATTTGTCGGTAGTACCACGGTTTATGCATTTTTAGAAGCAGTTGGAATCATTAATGATCATGTCATTGATTGCTTTAGACATTCAGAAGTAAAGCAATCAACGATTCAAGAAGACGAATCAATTGATTGATAAAAATCCGAAGTGAAGGAGAGACATATGCGAAAAATCGTTTTTTACGGAGCTATTAGTTTGGACGGTTATCTGGCAACAAAAGAAGATGATTTACAATGGCTATTTGATACGCCGGCAGGTGAGGAAACAACTTATGAAGCATTTTATGAAACAATTGATACAACGATTATGGGGCGGAAAACATATGAGGAAGCTAAGAAATCTTTAGGTACAGAATTGTTATACCCGGAAAAGAAAAATTATGTATTTTCGAGAAATCGATCATTGATTCTGCCAGACGCGACAGTAATCAATGATGATCCTGCCTCGTTTGTAGAAAACCTTCGACAAGAATCTGGCTCGGACATCTGGATTGTTGGTGGAGGCTCGTTGCTTAAACCTTTGTTAGAAAAACAGTTGATTGATGAATGGTGGATTCAAATCACACCAGTCTTACTCGGTGAGGGAATTCGCTTATTTGAACCCGGTGACTATGAAGAAAGACTAAAATATGTTGGTGCACAACAATTTGGTCAGTTTCTTGAATTACATTATCGAAAAAAATAAAAAAGTTGTATGCCAAATTTTTATTTGGCATACAACTTTTTTTGCTGAATTGCTTGAAGCTGAACGCTTTGCGCGACAACCTTTATCCACGGTGCTCCCAAAGCAACTCCTCGATATAGCTTGCATCCACTTCAAAATATGAAGAGCTATTTTGAGTGACTGCTCGCTATCTTGTCGGAGCTAAGCGCTTTGAGCCACAACCTATATCGACGACGGTGCTCCCAAAGCAACTCCTCGATATAGCTTGCATCCACTTCAAAATATGAAGAGCTATTTTGAGTGATTGCTCGCTATCTTGTCGGAGCTAAGCGCTTTGAGCCACAACCTTTATCGACGACGGTGCTCCCAAAGCAACTCCTCGATATAGCTTGCATCCACTTCAAAATATGAAGAGCTATTTTGAGTGATTGCTCGCTATCTTGTCGGAGCTAAGCGCTTTGAGCCACAACCTTTATCCACGGTGTTCAAGAAGTAACTCCTTCAAAATAAGAATAAATTTCACGAAAATTTGAGAAGCAATTTCTGAAAATTTATTCTTATTTATTGGAGCCGTACACTTCTTTCACAACCTTTGTTTTACTTCGTCAATTTTTCCAAGAAGTCAATATACGCATTCACAATTGTTTCAAAGAATTTCATCGTACCATCAATGATTTTTCCATCTTCACCAACCAAGTTTGCAATATTACCAATGTAAGCTTCTGGTTGTTGAAGTGTTGGCACATTTAAGAAGACTAAAGATTGACGGATAATATGGTTAGCACCAAATCCACCGATTCCACCAGGAGAAGCAGTAACAACTAAACCAGGTTTTGTATCCCAAACGCTTTGACCATAAGGACGAGAACCAACGTCTAGTGCGTTTTTCAAGACTGCCGGAATTGAACGATTGTATTCAGGTGAAACAAAAATAACACCATCTAAATCTTTTACTTCGTTACGGAAACGAGTCCAAGCTTCCGGTGCATTTTCTGGTGTTTCAAGATCTTCATTATAAAAAGGAAGATCATCAATTTTAACAAAGACACTTTCATAGCCTTCAGGTAGTAAGCTTGCGAAAGCTTCAGCAACCTTTTTGTTATAAGAATCTTCTCTTAAACTTCCAATAAAAAAGCCAATTTTTTTTGTCATAAATAGAACCTCCTAATAATTATCTTTCATAACTATCTTACAAAAAATAAGTAAAACGAGCAAATAAAAACACTTGCTATTTAAAGATCCAAAAAAATAATCGAAAAAAGTGTCTACAATCAATAAAAAAAAGGAATTTATGAGACTGTAAAGAAAAAAAGCTTTACAGGGTAAAAAAAAACTGTTACACTACATCTTGTGAATAAATCAATGGAGGTGGAAATAAATAATGGCAGTTAAAATTCGTTTAAAACGTATGGGTTCTAAAAAGAGTCCTTTTTACCGTATTGTAGTAGCTGATTCACGTTCTCCTCGTGACGGACGTTTCATCGAAACTGTAGGTACTTACAATCCTTTGAAAGACCCTGCAGAAGTAGTTTTAAAAGAAGACTTAGTTCTTAACTGGTTATCAAAAGGTGCACAACCTTCAGATACAGTTCGTAACATCCTTTCAAAAGAAGGCGTTATGCAAAAACACCACGAAGCTAAATTTTCAAAGAAATAAGGTGAGCGGATATGAAAGATTTAAGTGAGCTAGTCTTAACAATCGTTCGTCCGTTAGTCACTCATCCTGATCAAGTTCGGTTAGAGGTCGTTGAATCGAAAGATTTTTATGAATACAATCTAACTGTAGCACCAGAAGATATTGGTCGTATCATTGGAAAACAAGGACGAGTTGCCAAAGCAATTCGGACTATCGTTTACGGTGTACGAATTAACGCGCCTAAAAAGGTTCGTTTAAATATCGTTGATGATAAGGAATAATCAAAAACTGTTTCGAATTTTTTCGAAACAGTTTTTTTTGCTTTCTACGAAAGAATGATGTCCTTAAAAAGTTTCTATCGCAAAGATTACCTTATTCAACCGTAAACGTAAAACGTGGGTAGAACACAAAATGAGTTCAATCTATGTCCCGTATTTTTCTATTTTTTGACATAAAAGTAAAAAAGAATTCATTTTGAAAAACAAAACTAGAATTGACTAAACGCCCATGCTAAAATGAAGCAGAGAAAAAAGAAATGAGGAAAAATTGTGACTGAATATCTAAATGTTGGAAAAATTGTCAATACTCAAGGTTTAAAGGGTGAAGTTCGTGTTATTTCAACGACTGACTTTCCTGAAGAACGTTACCAAAAGGGTGCACAGCTAACTTTGTTCCAAGATGGAAAAGCACCGGTTGAATTGACTATCAAAAGTCATCGTAAACATAAAAATTTTGATTTGTTGAGTTTTGAAGGACACCCATCAATCAATGATGTCGAAAAATATCGTGACGGCATTTTAAAGGTGTCAAAAGAAGAAATTTCAGCGCTAGAAGAAAATGAATTTTATTACCATGAGATCATCGGCTTAGAGGTCTTGGATGAGGCTGGCGAAAAACTTGGAAAAGTAAAAGAAATCCTTTCTCCTGGAGCAAATGATGTTTGGGTAGTTCAACGTGAAAAGAAAAAAGATTTGTTGCTTCCCTATATTGCATCAGTCGTAAAGGAAGTGGATGTAGCCAATGGAGTAGTCCATGTGGAAATTCCAGAAGGGTTGATTGATGATGAAAATTGATGTATTGACCCTATTTCCTAAAATGTTTGAAGGTCCTATGGGTGAATCAATTATTGGGAAAGCTGTTGATAAAGGATTGCTAGACATCAATGTGTCTAATTTTCGTGAGTATTCTGATAACAAACACCAAACAGTCGATGACTACCCTTATGGTGGTGGAGCTGGAATGTTATTGAAAGTTCAACCAATCTATGACAATTTAAAAGCAATTGATGAAGCAAATCCAACTGTCAAGAAGCGAGTGATTTTGTTAGACCCAGCTGGTAAACAATTTAATCAAGCGATGGCAGAAGAATTTTCGCAAGAAGAGCAGTTAGTATTTATTTGTGGTCATTATGAAGGATATGATGAACGAATCCGAACCTTGGTAACAGACGAAGTTTCGTTGGGTGATTACGTTTTGACTGGGGGAGAACTTGGAGCGATGGTTATGATTGATGCCACTGTTCGCTTACTTCCCGATGTGTTAGGAAATCAAACTTCTGCGCAAACAGATTCATATTCTACTGGCTTACTTGAGCATCCGCAGTACACAAGACCTGCTGAATTTAAAGGAATGAAAGTCCCTGATGTATTAACGAATGGTAATCATAAGCTGATTGAAGAGTGGCAATTAAAAGAATCGTTACGTCGAACCGTTCAACGACGCCCGGATCTACTAGCTGACTTAGAACTAACACCGCAGATGGCGAAATTTTTAGCTGAAATCCAGCAAGAAGAGGCAGAGCAGTAAAATACTGTTTGTCATGAAAATTTACTTTACACTCATTTGATAGTGTGATAATATTTTATGGTGAGTGCAAAGCACTTAACTATTACGATGTTCCGCTGTGAGTTCACTCATAAGAATGTTTGGAATAAGGAGAAGAAAACATGAATCCATTAATCGAAGAATTAACAAAAGAACAACTACGTTCTGACATCCCAGCTTTCCGCCCTGGTGACACTGTACGTGTTCACGCGAAAGTTGTCGAAGGTTCACGCGAACGTATCCAGTTATTTGAAGGTGTTGTAATCAAACGCCGTGGTGCTGGAATCAGCGAAACTTACACAGTTCGTAAAATTTCTAACGGAGTGGGCGTTGAACGTACATTCCCAGTACACACACCACGTGTTGCTCAAATCGAAGTAGTTCGTTATGGTAAAGTACGTCGTGCAAAATTGTACTACTTACGTGCATTACACGGAAAAGCTGCTCGTATCAAAGAAATCCGTCGTTAATTTATTATTCGACAAATCTGAGTCCTTGCTTAAGCAAGGACTCTTTTTTTGTATTAAATTGGACTCTGCTTTTACAAAGAGTATCTTTAGTCTGGAAAAAGTAGCCAAAATAGAAAAAATGCCTAAAATTCATTTTGAAAACGTTGATTTTAGACGTTTTTTAAATTGAAAAATGTGCTGAGAATGACCGGTTTTCCAGTTTTATCTCACTCTCAAGAGACTTGTGCTTTAAAGTAAAAGTTCATAAGGGGAGATTTCTTTTGCTTTGGTAATAATAGTCGCAATTTGTTCTGGTGTTTCTTCTCCACCTTTTTTGATCCATAAATTGACAACGCCGACAATACTGGATAATAAAATTTCTTTGGCGTAATCGTCGGGTAAATTTTTACGAGAAAATTGAAGACTTTTGGACTTATCTAATTTTGAAAGAACCAGTTCATTTAAAATATCTTTGACCATCTGCATAAAATGTGGATCGCCACCTTCACTAGCTAAAGCCTGAATAAACTCAAAATCATTTTTTATGTAGATAAGTGCGTGCAAAATAGATTCATAAGGAATCAATTGGATAGGATCTTCCAAATTTTTAGGGTTTGTATCTAATAACAAAATTTGTTTGAGGTCATAAATAGCTTCCATTTCTAATTTTTCCATTAGATCATATTTATCGACGTAATGAAGATAAAAAGTTCCTCTGTTGATCTGAGACTGCTTTGCAATGTCACTTACTGTCATTGATTCAAAACCTTTTCGTTAATGAGCTGGATAAACGATTTTTTGATTTTTTCTTTTGTTTGCGTATTTCTTTTCATTTAGATACACGACCTTTTTTGTGAAAAAAACCAGATATACGTTCATTTTCAATGAGTGGAAGAAGCATTCTCTTACTTTATATTAGTCGTTTTAAGGCTGGTTTTGAAACGTTTTGTTAATAAAATTCTCACGTTTTTTAAAAAAATGAAAAAAATCTGATAAAAATTTACAGAAAAAATAAATATACTAAGCATATAGAATAAAACAATGTTCTGTGTGCTTAATTCGTTTATGCACAAAATCAAAACAGTAAAATGAGCAGAAGGGAGGAGAAAAAGTGAAAAAGTTTACGAAAATGTTGGTCTTACAAGCAACAGTTTCACTATTCATTGCACCGACAATGTTGGCTTCGCCAGAAATCGTTCAGGCTGTGGCAACAGAGAGTGCGCAAGAAAATCAGAACCAAGTTGGCAATGTTTCGCTCCAAAAAGTTGAACAAGTCGAATCTGGTAATCTTGTTTGGACTGTATTGATTGAAAAATCATCGTCTGAAATGAATCGACAAATGACTTTCACTGTTACTGAACCTACTGATGTGCTTAGTGTTTACCAACCAGATAAAGAGCAACAAGTACAACCAGATAAAAATGGTATTTATCAAATTGGTGAAAATAATCAGCAAGCTCAAACAATGCAACTCGAGATCCAAACGAAAAAAATTCCCCAGCAATTCGATTACACGTTGAAAATTTTCCCAGTGATAAATGAGGGGGAAGAACAAGTTTTATTGAACCAGAAAGAAACGTATGATTTTTCTTTTACGGCAACAGAAGAAACAAGTAGCGAGGAAACGAACACAACAGAAGAAAGCACGACAAGCACGGAAACAACGTCCACAACTGGAACCGAATCTTCTGAAAGTGCAGTCTCTTCGGAAACGACAAGCACAACTTCAACTAACTCTGAAACAAAATCAACTAATGTAAAAGCGAAAGAGTCGACAAGTTCATCGACGACTAAGCAAGCAAGTGCACCGGCAGTTGCGGCAAGAAGTAGCTTAGCACGAGCAGGATTAGGAACCGGAAATCCAGTTGTTCCAAAAGGTGCGATTCAATTAGACGGTATTTTTTCAACCGTTGGAAAGAGCCGACCTGATAAGGATGGACATTACGACCCGAATTTTAGCGTAGGTGACATAGTTAAACCCGGCCCATCTGATCAGAACAATGGGATGCCTTATGATGAAATTTCTCTTGCTGGAACACAAAGAGCTGTAGGCGTTTGGTCAATAAAAAAATATCGCCTAGACTTCAATCAAGATTTTCACGGAAGAACCTATGTTAACTTTGGAACGGAACAAGCAGACGGTTTTGCTTTTGTCATGCATAATGATGCAGCAGAAGATCAGGCACTAACGACAGCAAATGCAAATTCTGATGGACAAAACTTAGGTGTTTATGGCGGAACAAATGCATATTTGGAAGGTTTGACTTTAAGAACTCCTGAAAGATTTGCAATTAAAAAATCAGTAGCAGTGGAGTTTGACCTGTATACAAATAACTCTGGTGATTCATTTTATGATAGAAAGGATACGGATACACCGCATATGGCATATGCGTTTCCTTCCAATCTTGCTTATAGTTATCGTTCTAATAACTGGTTAAGTGATGAAAGGTGGGGGAGCGGAAATACAGCAAATATCTATCATCGCGGTAAAAAGACACTGAATGGTGTTGTTGGGGATAATGTTCGAGATAATACATGGTACGAATTTCGTTATGATTTTGATGTAAAAGCTCAAACCTTTTCTTATTATTTAAAAAATCCTGTTACAGGAGCGCAAACAACCCCAACCACCATTCCTTTTGCAGATATGAAAAAAGAATTAGATTTAGCAAATAATGACAACAAAGCTTACTGGGGATTCACCGCAGCAAATGGGGCATCTAGTGGTCAAACAAAATTTGTCTTTACTCAAGTTCCAGTCGATATGGATGCAGAGGTGACTAATGATGTTGAATCAGAAGGTGCCAGCGTAGTCGATCAAAACGATAGTGAAAGCTATTCAAAAGATTTACCCGCAGCTAACTACGGCAATGAAGTAACCTTGAAATCAACCTTTACTTTAAAAGCTGATACTGAGGCAGGCTATTTCATTAAAACTTGGAGTTCTTTCATTGATCCGACTTTATATGACATTAGTCAGGGCGTTTCAAATGTAAAAGCTGAGTTCAATGGTGTAACAACTACGGGGGCAGCAACTGTTGATGAGAATGGAAATGTTGTTGTTACATTTGCAGATAAAGGACTGAATGTACCAAAGCCACTCACATCTATTGAACAAAAATTAAACTTATCTTATACAACAAAATTGAAGAACAAAGGTGAACCTACAAAAACATATCATGATAGTCAGATTTCTGGAACAGAAATTGGGAACAATACAGCTACTAACTTTAGTAGTGATGAAGTAGCCTACTGGGTTGTACCACAACCGGAACACCCAACAGTTTTATCTTGGGAAACACCTAATGTAGTGACTGAAAAAACAGAAACAAAAGATCGCTCAGAAGTAGCGGATGGTTATGATTTAACGTTCTATTGGAAAGATGAAGATGATGGTGATATTTTAAATTTCACCATCAATCGAAATGATCCTGATGCAACAAATGAGTTCGCTCAAATTGTCACAACAGGTTCAACCGAGTTTAATAGCCATAGCTGGCATATTCCTGCAGATAAAATTGTTCCAGGGGTGAACGATTATACGATTACCATGAAACGTGGCGACGAAGTTCAAACGTTGAAATTGAAATTAGATGTTACTGGAAAGCTTTCCTTTGAGACTGCACCAGACATGTTGAGTTGGACGGGAAGAAAAGCGAGTGAATCAAAAGGAACCTTGGCTAGGGATAGCGGGAACCCAATGACGCTCAGTGTCTTTGACAGTCGCGAAGATACCTCAACTTGGTCATTATATGTACAGGCTGAGTTGACAGATGCTACTGCACCATTTGATTTCGTCTTTAAAAAGGATGCCTCAAGTGCCGAACAAACAATCATGTCAGACCCTGTGCTTGTTATGCGCAAAGGGGACGTGACACCAACGGACTTTATGACGACTAAAACATGGAATGAATCAGAAGGTGTCTTACTTCAAAGTGATAATTATATGCGTGTCGGCGATTATAGTAATAAAGCAACGGTGAAATGGCGTCTGTATGATACGGAAGAACCAGAGTAGGGGGCGAGTAGATGAAGAAAAAAATCATTCAAAGCTTAACAATCTTATTTGGTCTTGCTCTTTTCAGTACCAACACAATGGCTAGCGAACAACCTAACTTTGATATGGATGAACAGCAGGTCACTTTTCGGATCGTCAATGAAAAAAATGAACAACCTGGAGAAATAGGTGGAAATAATAATCATTCATTACTGCCTAAGACCAACGAAACTAGCGTATTTATTCTTTCGTTTATTGGCACATTATTCATCGGAGTGGTGTTCTTGGTTTTCTGGTTGAGAAGGAGGCGAGACGAAGATGAAGAAACGAATTGAGTTTCTTTTCATCGGATTACTACTTTGTCTTTTGCTCCCAACTCCAGCTTTTGCTCAAGAAATTTTAGGAGAAGAAGATCAGACACCGATGAATGTCACGATTGTGGAAAGCCCAATCAAGTTAGAAAAAGTGACTGCGCCAACTTTTGGAACCTATCAAAAGTCCGCTCACGAACAAGAGATTCAAGCAACTAGTGACCTATTGATTGCTGTCAGGGACCAACGGGAAAATAAAAAAAGCCCTTGGCAATTGACCTATCAGCTTTCAACATTTACAAACGGTCAAGAATACCAAGTGAAAGTATTACTCGGACGAGGAAAATTAAGCACGAATCAATCCGGTGAAGTCGTTCAGGCTACACCGCAGAAAATCGCTGCCGATCCAAATGAGGCTGGGACAATCTTAGAAGCTTATTCTTCTCAATCAACTGAGTACTATTATCAAATTGATAAACAAAAGATTCATTTGGAACTGCCAGCGGATTTACCTACTGGGGAGTTTGTTGGCAAACAATTAGTTACTTTGTTAAATACACCGGAAATAGATTAGTTTTTATAACTAATTTTTTATAACAATCAAATTTAAAGGAGATTATTAAAATGAAAAACACAAAAATCGTAAGTATGACATTAAGCGCAATGGTATTAGCAACTTTAGGAGCAACAAGTGTTCAAGCACAAGAAGTAGTCGATCAAAAAGGTGAAACACCTACAGAAGTTGTCATCACTGATAACGACGATCCAACAGATCCTCTTGACCCAACAGATCCAGATCAAAAAATGTTAACTTTGGAAAAAGTACCAGCTGCCTATAACTTCGAATCAAAACTACAAAATGCAACATATAACTTGACTGCTGATTTAACAGATGAAACAATCGAAGTCTTCAATGACCGTATCGATCGTGAATGGTCTGTTAAAGCCAACGTTGCTTCTAATAAATTAACTCGTTCTTCTGATTCAAAAGAATTTACCGTTGATTCATTCCAAATTAATGGAACAGAAGTTGCTGCAACAGGTGCTGAAGGAATCGTAGCGAAAGCTGAAGCTACTAAAACAGCTGCAAACAACACTGGTTTGATTGAAACAGCTGTTGACAATGTGTCAATCGGTTTTACTGATGCAGATCGTGTATTAGTTGCAGGTGATACATTAGCTGGAAGCATCCAATACCAACTATACAACACAGCAGACGCAAAATAATTAGTAACAACAAGTAATAAATGAACGAATGACGAGGAGCTGCGCATTTGCGCGGCTTCTTTATTCAATGTTTAAAATAAGGAGAAATCAAGAATGTTCAAACAAATAAAGAAGTCGCGAAAGATAGTAAGTAGTTTCCTTTTGTTGTTGAGTTTGCTTTTGACAGCACCATTGCCAACATTTGCACAAGAAGATGCTGGTGAAGTCGGCTATGATATCCAAGCAGTCATTCCAGAGAACCAAATCGACAAAGAAAAAAGCTTTTTTGATTTACGAATGGAACCAGCACAAGAACAAACGATTCACGTGAAGATCAACAATACTTCCAACGCGGATTCAACGTATAAAATCAACATCAATCAAGCATACACAAATAGCCAAGGATTTATTGATTACAATGAGAAAAAAGAATCAGAGAAAAATGATTATCCTTACGCAATTGATTCGATTGCCAAAGTAGCAGATACAGTAACTGTTCCTAAAAAGAGTAGCAAAGAAGTACCGATTACTTTGACAATGCCAAAAGACCAATTTGATGGTCAAATTTTAGCAGCAATTCAAGTAGTGAAAGAAACAGCTAAAGACCAAAAAGGGATTGTCAATAGTTATGGTTATATTTTAGGTTTAAAATTAACGGAAACAGATACAGAAGTACCACGAAAGTTAACATTAAAAAAAGTGGAACCTGCTATTTCATTTGGAAAAACGAGTGTAGTAGCTATTTTAGACAATCCAACTATGGATGCTTATGGTCACTTAAAATATGAAGCAACTGTAAAAAATCGTAAAACGAACAAAGAAGTGCGTCATGTTACTTATGACAATGATATGCAATTAGCACCAAACTCAAACTATCGTTTTGCAATTGACTGGGAAAAAGAACCATTAACAGCGGGTGAATACAGCTTGCATCTGCGTGTGACAGATGCGAAAGACAATGAATGGATTTTTGATGAAAACTTCACAATTTCAGATAAACAAGCGAAAGAAATCAACGAAGCAACGATTGATGCCGGTAAGAAAGCAACTATTCCAATGTGGATTTATCTAGTCTTTGGAATTCTCCTTGCAGTAATCCTGCTAGGAATTTTCTGGATTATTCTTCTTAAGAGAAGGAAAAAAGAGGAAGAATCGGAAACAGAAACGAAATAAGATTCTATACAAAAAACTGCAAACGAAGTTGGACAGTCAGATGTCTGAACTTTGTTGGCAGTTTTTTTAGTATTTTATTTTTTATTAGAAGGTTTAATATTCATTTAATTACGTATTATTTGGAGGTTTTACCTTGTCAAAAAAGCAGCAACCCCAAACAAAATGATTAGGGTTACTGCTTTTTTTACTTGAGTAAAGATTCTAAACCAAGGTCAGCCAAAAAATTAGTTGAAGGCGACAGCTTTGGATTGTAATAAAGTTCAGAAAACACAAGGTCGTCCACCTTGGTTTGATCGACAATCATTTGCGTCAAAACATTGAGTAGGTCCAACATATCTTTTTGGTTACTTATCAGTTGAGCACCGAATAACTGTTTCGTTTTCGTATCGTACAGCACTTTGAAGGTTACAAAGAAATCTTTGACTGGATGATAGTTCGAAAAGTGCGTATAAGTTTTGGTAATCGACGAAGTTTCTAATCCATAAAAATCAGCCTCGTCTTGAGTGATTCCAGAACTACCCAGAAAGACGCCGAAAATTTCTGTTCCAATCGATCGCTGTGAGGTTGGAATTGGCTTAGGATCTGCTAAAGTAATATGACTAGCAGCTACAAGTGCTGTTTTTCGCGCATTACCAATCAGTGGGAGATAGGCTGGTTCACCATGGAAGCCAAAAGGCAGTTTGATTAAATCACCAATGGCATAGACATCCGGATCAGAAGTTTGCATAAAGTCATTCACTAAAATGGTTTGATCGAAATCAAGATCCACCAGACCCTCAACTAAGGCAACTTCTGGTTTGGGATTAACGGCAAAGACACAAGCATCAACCAGCTTGGTTTGTCCTGAGAAGAATTGAACTTCTAATTGCTCACGTTCATCAATCTTGACAGTTTGACATTGATTAAAACTTTCTGATAATCGTAAATCGATGGATTCAGGAATGTGTTGTAGCAAAATATCAGTGATTTCTTCATCAAAATAACGAAATACTGGGCGATTCATTTGCTCGATGATTGTAATTTTTTTAGTCGATTTTGTAGCTAGACTGCTAGCTAGTTCCAGGCCAATTAAGCCAGCACCAACGATTGCTATTTGATTGCTGTCGTTGATTTTTTGATAAGCTTCAATGGTTTTTGCGCGACTTTTGTAGGTGATGATGCTTGAATGGACCGCCTCTGATTCTGGAATCAATGGCGCAAAGCGATCGGAACCCATGGCTAAAATCAGTTTGTCAAATGTTTCTGTAGTAATTTGCTTAGTTGCATTATCTTGATAAAAAACTTCTTTCTTTTTCAAATCAATGTTTGTAACGGTCGTTTCAAGTAATAACTGGATTCCTAAGTGTTCAAGGGTCTCTTGGTCACCAACTTCCCCTTTTTCCATTTCGTCGGCTGAAAACAACCCTTTAAAAATTAAATTGATACTGCTTGGTATAAAGCCAAGTACGTTTGATTTTTCGATTAGGCATACTGTAGTTGTTGGGTCTAATTTTTTTAAAAATTTACTAGCGGCAATCCCAGCGTGTGAGCCGCCGATAACGATGACCTTCAATTATATTCCTTCTTTCTTTGAATAGTCTTTTAATAAACGAGTTAAAGCTTGGATATCCGCTTGGGTTTTAAAATCATTGATGATATATAAATCTTTAAATGAAAATTGTTGTATTCCAAAAGCGGAGTCTGAAATCAATAAGTCGTAGTCTTTCTTAACTTCAGCTTCTTCACAATGGATGTAAAATTTTGTATCGAACTCGTTCTTGATACTTTCCATCATGATATTTGTTTGTAAGTTGTCTCGACTACAAAAGACACCGATTTGAATCGTCAACTTAGAAAAGCGTCGCATTTGATTGATAAAATAAAGGTGAATTCGGGTAACTAATTGCTTTGTCGTTTCCAACAGAGAAAAACCGAGAATGTCTTCGGTTTCTTGAATAATTTGCTGAACCAGTTCAAAATTTGGCGTAAAAATTGATTGATTAACTAATCGATCAAATAGCATTTGTTCTTCAAAAAAGGTGATATTTCCTTTGAAATAAACAATCGTACTGTGTAACTGGGTTAAGAAATACTTCCACTCTTGGATAAATCGTGAATCAATTTCAGCCGAGTCAATTTGATAAGCTGTTTTTACGTGCTGAACAACCATTTTGTTCAACTCGATAACTTTTGTATTAAATGTTGGCCAGTCATCAGATTGAAGCAAGAAACGATTACTGCGTTCTATAACGAATAGAGAAGAAATAAACAAGTAGAGATAAGTCGCTTTGTACTCAAACTGAAACTCAGCGGACGGACTAACAGATAAAAAATAAGATTCACGAACTAATTGGTAGACAGGATCATCAAGATAATCATCACTCAGCATGGTCATTGACTCAACTGAAGGAGGATTATTTAATTTTTTTGTTCGTTTCTTTAAGATTCGAATCCAAAGATATAATTTCAGCCGAGTTGTGCTACCAAATGGCTGTTTTAATTTTTTCTCTAAAAAAGAGACAAACAACAGACTATTATGGTCGTTTTCTTTTCCTTGTATCTCTTCTAAAGGGACAGAGTTCCAAAACAACTGAAAGAAAAAGTAGCAAATTTGTAATTCATCGCCAGTTATTCTCCCTCGACGAATTTTAAGATTAAATTCGTCCAACAACTGATTTAGTCCCGTGATGTGACGGTAAACAGCGGCCTCGCTAATCAAAAACTTTTGAGATAGCGCATAGATAGAATAGGACGAATGATAATAGAGATGCCTTAGAATCTGATACTTGATTGATTCTTGCAAGTAATAATAGTAAAGTTTATCCAAGCTTGTTTGATTGCTTTTTTTTAAAGTGACTTGATTTTGTTCGTGATCGACTTCAAGACTTAAATCAAGTTCTAAGTCGTTCAGGATAAAAGTCAACTCTTCAACATTGTTATTAAAAAGAAAAGAAGTAATGGTTAAATCAATCAGTAACTTAGGAATATCTGCCGTTAAATTTTTATCTAACAAATAATGAATGATCGAAATTTGGATTTTGCCATTTTTTTCTAGCAAATTAAATAGTTCCATTGTCTGTTTCACCACTCTTCTATGCATTCTACATTACTGCTTAATTGTAATTGTTTCCGTGAAAATAGACAAGCTTTGGGTGACGAAATGACTAAGTTAATAGTAGCTGTTTCCAAGGTGTTTTTTTGTCAACAATTTAAAAAATAAATTAAATAAATGATAAAAACAATTCAGTAAAACAGCTATACTAAAGTAGTAAAAGATGGAGGTTAACATCGTTCATCTTTTTCATTAAGCTAATACGTTGAGTAAAGATAAGACATAATTTTGTTCATATCCAGCACCTTTAGTGTTTCATAGTTATTGAATAGGATGAAGTGCAGAGAGCAGTTGTAAAAAAGTAGTACTGAATAATCTAGTAATTACAAACATAGCTGAAGTTACACGTTGAAAAAAAGAATTCTTTGATGACTTCCCCGTTACTCTGAAAGAGTGGTAGATCTATCTTTAGTAGATAAAAAAGTGCTTAATAACCCTATACATATGAAAAGTAAAAGAATTCAATTCAATTGATTTCTAGCTGGTGAAAAAGTAGTTCCATCCTTTTCATTGAATAAAAAAATGGAGAGAATAAAATGTGGGTGTGTGGTCTTATCGGTATAGCTTCACAAATCTATTTGATTACTTGTGTAGTGATTGACAAATACAGGTCCAAATAGATTAACAAAAAAGAGCGCACAGTTTTTCACTGTACGCTCTTTTTGACGTTAATTATTATTTAACTTTTAAAGTTAATAGAGATTTCAAATTGCTAGAATTTTCACCAGGTACGCCACTACTTAATCGTACTTCGAGAAGATCCCCAACTTTTGATTTTTGGCTAATTTTGATTTGAATCGTATCAGCTGTACGATTTGTTATTTGGCTACTGTATGCTTTGTTCTCAAAAACCTCAGCTACATAACTGTAATTTTGACAAACGACGAAACGATTACTTCCTTCAAATGCTGATTTGTCAAAATCAACATAAATGTTTTCCCCGTCGTAACTGATTTTCTTAACAGCATCATTCATTTTTTCGATGCCTAAATCAACATCTTTATCTAAAACAAGTGTTTCCAGTAATTTTCTACCACTCGTACTTTCACTTGGTTTACCAGGTGCACTATAGACTTCGATTTTTTGACCTTTCCAACCAGCGAAGACTTTGGCAACACCAGTTTTCTCGCCATAGTTTGTTGAATTGCTGTAATAACTTTTTCCTTTATAAGTTTCAAATGAATATTTACCATCCAAGTAAACAACGAAACGTTCTTCACTATTAAATTGTTCAGTCGTTAGATTTAAGTTGATATATGTTTTTCGTGTCCGTTCATTGACACCAACAGCAAGTAATTTATTTTCTTCAACAGGAGGATCAGTCGGATCAGTTGGTTCAGAAGTTAATACATTGTCCACGATAGAACCTAATTCCGCATCTGTTGTATCATAACCAAGTTCCCAAACGATTGCGCCACCGTATTCGTTTTCAATTGTCCAGTTCACTTTTTCTTCAATAGATTGAACATTATCATAAGAATAAAATTCTTTTGTGTCCGCATTGTAAATGTAAGGAGCTTTTGCTTGATCATCCCATTTAGCAACTAAGCTGTCATTAGGATCTTCGTTCGCTTGAGCTTCGAGGTCTTTGATTTGCCACCAAGGTTTTAGGCCAGCTGGTTGGTAAGGATCATCCCAAGTGCCACCGACTGGAGCACCACTACTTGCAGCACCTAATTCACCAGATTCCACATTTGCAAATCCACGTGAGTAGTAACTCATACCCACCATTAATTTGTTTTTAGGAATGTTATATGTTTCGCTGTATTCTTTCATTGCGGAAGAAACGTTGAATTTTTGGTCTTTATCTGTTTCAGTTGCATACAATCCAGAGTGATGCCCAGTTTGTGTATCAAATCCACCACGGAAATCATAAGTCATGACATTGAAGTTATCAACGTACTCATTGACTGTTTCAGGAGCGATAAATTCCATTTTTTCGTGTGAAGCTGTTACAGCAATACTTAATTGATAATATGTATCATTTTCTTTTCCTGCCACTGTTAATTTTTCACGTAGTTGTTTCATCAAGGCAATAAATTTTGTCTGGCGATCGGTGTTGTCCGGGTATTCCCAATCGATGTCAATACCATCAAAGTTATGATCTAACATAAATTTAACTGCTTCATCTGTGAAAGCATCCATTTTTTCAGGTGTTTTTGTCACAATATCAAAAGCCATATCGTTAACTGAATTGTTCCAACCACCGATTGAAACCATTGCTGCTACGTCATTTTCATCCGCCATGTCAGTGATTTGGCCGATATAGTTTTTCCCACCACCTGATACAGTATCATCAAAATCTGCCCAAGCATCGTTTGAAGTTAATTTTCCTGTCTTAGGATCAATAATCATGAAGCCATAGTTTACGTGCGTGATTTTATCGAAAGGTACGTCAACTGGATCATATCCTTTTCCATCAAGAACGCCTTGGCTATAGTTATAGTCAGCGTTATTTGGTTCATAATCTGTTTTGTAACCTTGCCAGTTAGCGAAGTAACCAATAACTTTTTTCTGATTTTGAACAGTTTCAGCTTGAACCTTTTGATAGTCATCAGCGGCTGCACCTGTAAATTTGTTGAAATTAAATGTTGCAATTCCAGCTGGAACATCTTTTACTTTTGTCCACATTGGTGCAGATCCTGGAGCTTGATTAGCTTCTGCCCAATAAGAGTTAGTCCACAGTGCATTTTTATAAATGACCATTGAACCACCAGCATAAGCTTTTGCTGTCCAAGTTTGTGCTGAAGCGATTTGTTCGTCATAATTAGCAATGATAACTTTTTGAGTTCCTTTAAAAATTTGGTTTTCTTTTCCACGTGTCCAAGAAGTGCCGTTGTCATTTGACCACATGTGTGCGTCTGTTAGGCCGTTGATGATATTTGCTGTGTCATCCATCACTAAACCAGAATTATTCCCTTGTGTTTCAGTTGCAAATGCTTGAAGTGGTGCAGAAGATAATAGTGTAAATCCTGCCATCGAAGCTGCTAGCAACGTTTTCCATTTTGTTGTCTTCATTTTTTTCTCCCCTTGATAAAATATTTTTTTGTAGCGGTCGAGGTGATTCCCCAGCAACCACATCTAAAGTTAAAGCCTATGATGTTCAAAGTAAATTTCTAAAATTACCGCGTGATAGGAAGAGAACGTTGTTATTTAATATAAAAGCAGTCTTGAAAGCAAATTGAGCTTTTTTTAGGGGGGAAATATTTTTTTTACGTGAATGTTTTTTAGCCAAAAATAATTAAAAGAAAAAAGAAACGGGGGCTTGTAAAAAGCTGGTAAAGAAAATCTGCCACTTTATCAGCCTTTTTCTTCGAGATAGTAGATGAATATACATTGAGTGAGCTGTTACTATTTTTTTGAAATTTATTTAGCTTATTACTAAACAAATCTTGCAAGGCATGCTATACTATTTTTTGTAACAGATATATAAACTGTATTACTTTATGTTGCTTGTTTATTATCTGAGTAGAAAGAAAATAAGCTGTTAAAGGAAGTTGTATGATGGAAAAAGAAATGAAACAAGGTTCTAGCGCTGTAGTAGAAAGCTTGATTAATCATCACGTAGATTATATCTTTGGTATTCCTGGAGCAAAAATCGATGGGGTATTCAATGAATTAGAAGACCAAGGCCCAGAGTTAATCGTGACACGTCATGAACAAAATGCGGCATTTATGGCACAAGCAATTGGCCGAATTACTGGTGAACCTGGAGTGGTTATTGCAACAAGTGGTCCTGGTGCAAGTAATCTAGCAACTGGATTAGTAACAGCAACTGCTGAAGGTGATCCAGTTTTAGCAATTGGTGGACAAGTAAAGCGAAGTGACTTATTAAAACTGACGCATCAAAGTATGGACAATGCAGCATTATTTAAACCAATTACGAAGTACAGTGCTGAAATCCAAGATCCAGAAACGATTTCAGAAGTGATTGCCAATGCATATCGTATGGCAAAAAGTTCAAAGAAAGGTGCAAGCTTTATCAGTATCCCACAGGACGTCGTTGATGCGCCGGTGAAAAGTGATGTAATCCAACCCTTAAATGACCCACAACTAGGATCTGCGTCTGCAAATGATATCAACTACTTGGCTGACCGTATTCGCGAAGCCAAGCTTCCTGTTTTATTGGTAGGAATGCGCGGATCAAGTGAAAAAGAAACTACAGCTATTCGCAAATTAGTAGAAAAGACTTCGTTACCAGTTGTTGAAACATTCCAAGCTGCTGGGGTCATCTCACGTCAGTTAGAATCACATTTCTTTGGAAGAGTGGGGTTATTTAGAAATCAACCTGGTGATATGTTATTAAAACGAAGTGATTTAGTAATCGCCATTGGTTACGATCCGATTGAATATGAAGCACGTAACTGGAATGCAGAAAAAGATGCAAGAATCATCGTCATCGATGAAACACCAGCTGAAATCGACTCATTTATGCAACCAGAAAGAGAATTGATTGGTGACATTGCAGCAACACTTGATCTACTTAGTGATTCTTTAGAAGCACAACAAGTATCAGTGGATGCTAACGAATATCTTGACTCGTTACAAGAAAAATTAACCGCTCGTGATGTTGTAGAACAGACAGAAGATGAAGGAATTTTACATCCATTAGAAGTCATCAATACACTACAATCAGCAGTTACGGATGATATGACAGTTACTGTTGATGTAGGTAGTCACTATATCTGGATGGCACGCCACTTTAGAAGCTATGAACCACGTCACTTACTATTTAGTAATGGAATGCAAACATTAGGTGTGGCTTTACCATGGGCGATTTCTGCGGCATTAGTTCGTCCAAATACACAAATTGTTTCAGTTTCTGGTGATGGTGGCTTCCTGTTTTCTGCACAAGACTTAGAAACAGCTGTACGCAAAAAGTTAAATATCGTTCACTTGATTTGGAATGACGGTCACTATAACATGGTTGAATTCCAAGAAAAAATGAAATATCAACGGTCATCAGGTGTTGACTTTGGTCCAGTTGACTTTGTCAAATATGCAGAAGCTTTTGGCGCAAAAGGAATTCGTGCAACAAATGTTCGTGAACTAGAACAAGCCTTAACTGACGGATTTGCTACTGAAGGGCCTGTAATCATTGATATTCCAATTGATTATCGTGATAATGAAAAACTCGGAGAAACGATTTTACCAGATCAATTCTATTAAGAAAAAGGACGTGTATAAGATGACAGAGTCAAGTTTATATCAACACGGAACGTTAGGTGCCTTGATGGCTGGGTTGATGGATGGAACAGAAAAGATGGCTGAGATCTTGAAACATGGTACGTTAGGACTAGGAACACTTCATGGGTTAGACGGGGAAGTCATTGTTGTTGATGGGATTGCTTATCAAGGTCGATCAGATGGTTCGGTTGTACGTTTGAATGGTGAGGAAAAAACACCTTATGCAGCTGTAACAGATTTTACAGCGGATAAAAGTGTTGAAATCACAACGCCTCATACAGGAGATGTGTTAAAAGAAACAATTTTGGCAGAAGAAGCAGGAAAAAATTTATTTATTGCAGTGAAAATTACTGGATTATTTAAAAATGTGCATATCCGTATCATGCCAAAGCAAGAAAAACCTTACAAACGGCTTGTCGAAGTTTCGCAAAATCAACCAGAATTTCGCCAAGAAGAAGTTGAAGGGACATTAGTTGGCTTCTTTACTCCTGAACTATTTCAAGGCGTAGCAGCTGCTGGCTTTCACTTACATTTTATTGACAAAAGTAAGACATTCGGCGGACATGTGATTGATTTTGAATTGGCAAATGGCATCGTGGAAAGTAGTCGAATTGAATCACTCGTTCAACATTTTCCAGTCAATGATTCAACATTTGTTGACACAGAAATTGATTATGCTAACTTGGCAGAAGAAATTCAAACAGCAGAATAACCAGTTTTCATTTCCAACATACAAAAAAAGCGTGAGACACAAGTTATCATTTTTCAAAAAATAGCGTAATAGCTAATTCTTTTGAAAAATGCGAACGTCGTCTCGCGCTTTTTCTAAATTTAAATACCTAATAGTGGAGCCGGATCAACAAAATTAGACCATAAACTTGTTGAGATACCGAAGTGAAGGTGAACACCAGTTGAATTTCCTGTTGTTCCCATACCGCCTAAAAGTGTTCCGGCATTAACGGAGGCACCAACAGTTGTAGAGAAGCTGCTTAAATGCATATAGTAAGAATAATAGCCATCGGCATGTTGGATAATCACGTGATTTCCCGCAGACCAGTGATAGCCAGCTTCAACGACTTTTCCAGCTTTTGCTGCAAAAACAGGTGTTCCAGAAGCTCCAGCTAAATCAATTCCGTCATGAGATGTACCAGATGCACCTGTTGGATCAACACGATTACCAAAAGGACTTGTAATCACAAGTGAACTTAATGGCGCACTCCATCCAGAAGTATTTTCTTCTGGTTTTGTTACGTTGTCTGCTTCAGGCACTTCAGGAACAGAACTGACGGGTGAGCTGTCTTCTGTGTTGGTTTCTGTTTTCATTTCGTTTGAAGAATCAGACTTTTGCTCTTGTTCTTTTTGGACCGCTAGTGCTTGGGCTTGCTCTTCATTAGCAATGCGCTCCTTTTCAGCAGCTGCAGCTAGTTCTTTTTGTTTTTGCTCTTGGACTTTGCGCGCGTCTTCTTCTGCTTTTTTGCGAGCAGCTTCTTCAGCAGCACGTTGTTTTGCCAAAGCTTTTAATTGCTCTTGACGCTTTTTCTCTGCTTCAACTTTTTGTTTTTCAAATTTTTCTTTTTGTTTTTTCTCAGTAGCTAAACTAGCGGAGAGTTCATTGATTTTAACTTCTTGATCTAATTTTGCCTTTGTTAACTCGTCTTGTTTGGCTTGCAATTCATTGGTTGTTTCAGTCAAAGAGTGTAACTTTTCTTCTGATTTCTTTTGAAGCGTTTCTAATTCAGCTTGATCTTTTTGTTGTTCAGACATGATTTCTTTGTTTGCACTGATTAATTTTGTTACAGCATAAGCTTTTGTGATTGCTTCATTAATCGAATCAGATTCGGCCATCACTGACAAAATGTCGCTGGCATTTTGATTCGTTTGAACATTCCGCGCTTGTTTTTGAATTTGTTCTTCACGTTTAGCGATTTTCTCTTTCAAATCAGCAATTTTTTGAATCAAGTCAGTTAACATTTGTTCTTCAGTATTTTTTTGTTGAAGAATCTTATAACTTTCTTTTTCAATTTGGCTGACATTTTCTTTAATGATTGCCAATTCTTGTTCAGAAGCTGTTTGATTTTTTTGTAGTTGTTCAATTTTTTGATCTTGTTCATTGATTTTGTCGTCTAAAGTGTCTGCTTGCGCGGCAATTGGCGCACAAAGTAAACTTAGCGCGAATGAAAATGTGACCATTTTTTTTAGCTTAATCATAGTTTCCCCACTAACATCTTTTTTATCAATTTCAATTTTTACATTTTGTATTGTAAGGCAGAGTTGTGTGGAAGTTGTGAAGATTCATCCGTTGAGCGAAAAAAAGAAAAACTTAATATAACTGAAACAATTACAAAATAATTGATACAAACTCAATCGAATTGATAAGTGATCGTGAGTGAAAGAGAGGTATGATTGAGTAAACTGCGAAAAATAGTGAAGAGAAAGGAGCGAATTAGATGCATATAAAAGTATTTACCAAAAATAAAAAAACAGTATTTCCTATAATGAAACGATTGCAAAAAGAGCAGTTAGAGCTAAAGGTGAGTTATCAATCTGCTCTGGCAAAGCTACATAATGAACCAGCAGATATTTTACTTATTACGGATGATCGCTTGACAGAGCTTTCGGAAACAGTTACGAATCGTTTTCCATTAGTTGTCGCTTGTACTCAGCCACTTTCAGAGAAAGAAAAAATTGTCTTATTCCAAAAAGGTGTGAACATTTTGTGGTCTTGGCCTGTTAGTTTTGAATTAATGAAGGCAAAAGTAGAATCTCTACGTTCAGCATTGCTGAAGCAAAAACAATTAAAAAATAATACGCAGCCTGTTTACCAGAAATTTCAAGTGTTGGAAGAAAAGCAAGTGATCTTGTTACATGAAAAAGAACTTTCTTTAACCAAATCAGAATATCGTTTGTTTGGCTTGTTACTGAATCATCCATTACGAATCTTTTCTCGTGAAGAGTTGTTGATTTTGCTAGGAAACGAAGAAGGTTCGGGAAGAGTGATCGACACACACATCAAGAATATTCGTAAGAAAATTGAAGAAGTTGCAGGAAGTGTCAACTATATCCAAACGGTTCATGGTCGTGGATATCGCTTTACCAATGCTACTCATTAAAATTACAGCTGGTGTTGGAGGGATAAGTGAGCTATAATTTCTGAATAAAAGGAGTGTGTTGTTACGATGTGGTCAGAAAAACAAAAAAGAGATGCGTATGAGCTTTTACTGTTACAACAAAAAGGATTACTTGAAGCTGAAAGTAATTGGTTAGCTAATCTTGCGAATTCTTCGGCACTCTTAGCAGATGCGTTACCAGAAACTGTCTTTGCTGGATACTATCTATTTGATGGAGAAGAACTAATTCTTGGGCCGTTTCAAGGAAGAGTTTCTTGTACAAGAATCAAACTAGGTAAGGGCGTTTGTGGGGAGTCAGCAGCAAAAAGAAAAACATTAATTGTCACAGATGTAAAAAAACATGAAAATTATATTTCTTGTGATTCAGCTGCACGTTCAGAAATCGTTGTTCCTTTAGTTAAAGACGGAAAATTAGTAGGTGTTTTGGATATTGATTGCGGAAAAGTCGCGGGTTATGATGAAATCGACAAACAATTTTTAGAACAATACGTGGCATTATTGGAACAAACATTGCCGGCTAAAACAGTTCTACTTGCTAATTAAGTTTAAATTAAGTACAAAAACAGTTCGACTGATTGAAATGGTTGCTAAAATTCAGCAATTAATTTAATCAGTTTTTTTATTATAAAAATACTTAAGTTATCATTTTTCTTCATTTGGTTTTAATGTTAATATAATTTCAATGGAATTATAAAATAATTAGAAGGTGATTAACTATGAAGAAAGAAGAAATCATTTTGGGACAAATTTATGAATGTCATGCGATTGGATTGAAAAAGAAAGTGACCGGCGAAATTATTAAAAAATTAGAGAACTCAGTGATTCTTTGTGTAGAAGAATATGATCGTATCGATCATGCAGAAGTTCAAGATAAAGCTGGAAAAGTAATGGCTAAGTATTCTGAAATTTGTAGTCAAGAAGTATCAGAATATGGTCTAATTGAAATTGCCTAATCCAGTAAGCAAAACCATTAAGCACTTGGCGGAGGTGTTTAATGGTTTTTTTTTTGAAAAAATGATTGAGATGTTTATTTGCTCTTTAAAAGTTACTGAAGAATGGCTATACTGGAAACTAGTTTTAATGATTATTTGAAAGGAATGAAGAAAATGGATATCCAAAAAATTGAGTACGACTCAGAAAAATATCAACAAACGTTAAACTTGCGAAATAAAGTCATGCGCGTTCCGTTGGGGTTAACGATTGAAGAAGAGGATTTTTCACACGAGGCGGAGCAATATATTCTTGGAGCATTTGATGATGAGTTCCTTTTAGGTGTTGGTGTGCTTAGTCAGAAGTTAGATGAATCAAAAATGAAAGTTGAGTATCTATGTGTTGATTCGCAAAGGCAAAGTGCAGGTGTGGGAAAACAATTACTCAGTCATCTTGAACTTTATGCGAAAAAAGAGCATGCGAAAACAATCGAATTAGAAGCGCGCGTAAGTGCCCAGTCATTTTACGAAAAAATGGGTTACGTTGCGTATGGGGATACGTATTTGATGGCGATTGCGCCGGTTGAGCATATTCGAATGGAAAAATTTTTATAGATTAATTGAATAAAAAGGAAAAGCGTGAGGAGAGATGTTCCTTGCGTTTTTTTGTTAAGATATAGATTTCATTTGCTTTAAGCAAGAAAAGGGCTCATTTTTTGATGATGTAGAATTTTCTCATTTTAAAGTGGTATATTTATCACTTTGCTTATGATTTGAATGCAAAAAGTTTGTGTTTTGCTACTTTTCTCTATTTGACCAAAATAAAAAAACGTTGATTGAACAACGTTTTTTCGGATTATTGTTTGTCTCAACAATATAAAAACAAGAAATGACCTCACTTTTCCTTTGAAATGAGGTCGATAAATAGTCAGAGGTCACCACCAATGAATAATCAGGAAGAACATTTTAATAGTCATTAAGTAGGCACTGCTTAATGGCTACTTATGCTGTACCCACAGCGTGGGTTATATAAACATATATATGTTTATGTTTATATTTATATATGTGTTGTTAAAATCAACAACAAGTGTTAATATAAGTTTACAAACAAGCTTACGCTGTACCAAAAGCGATAAGTAAAAGGCAATGTCTGCAAACATTGCCTTAATAGTATAAGTTGAGCATTTTCATAACTGAAAGCTCAGCAGTTAATTACATGGCTCTTATCTATTTCTACTTGCTAGGGTAGCAGATGAGGGCTCTTTATTTTTGTCTAAAACTATCATAACACTTTAAAAATAAATTGCAGGCTGCGATTATCAAAGCAATTACTTGATATTCAGTCATGACTTTATCACCTCCAAAAAAATACTTGGGTTTCAGTCATGAAGTAATCACTCAACTTACAAATTTAAGTATAGCAAAAAATGATTAGGTTGTCTTCTTTTCTTCTATACAAATAATCTTTCAAAGATTCTATCACCTTTTTTATTTGGATGATGTTCAAATCCTAATTGCAATATATCCACTACCTCCTACTCTACTTATTTCTTTATCAATCTTCATATTCAATATCAGAAGTGTTCTCTTCAATATTTTTGATAGTTTCAAAAAATTTTATTTCTATACACTTCAAGCACTCTAATATTGCATCTTTAGATTTTCCTTGCTTTTTTTGCTGAAATACAGATTTCTTTATTTTAGTTAAGAAAAGGATTCATTTTTAGATGACAAATAGAAGTGAGTAAGGGGAATTCGCAGTTGTTGCAGTGAGTATATCTAGAAAGTTTGCATTAAAATTTATTGAGTAACTCTTGTCATTAAAGAAAACGATTTCTTTTGAGATGTTTTTGTGATTTAATGATCGTGGTGATAATACATATATCAACATTTTGTAAAGAATGGATAGTTTGGTAGAAAGGATAGTAGATTTTTTGGAGGTGGAAAAAAATCAATGAGAAGAAGGGAGCTTGTTTTCGTAATATTTTGTTTAGTTCTTTTAATAACGATGGGGGGATATTTAATTTTTTATTTTGAAAAGATATCAAACACATTACAACATACAAATTCAGAAAAAGTAAGGATTACTTTTTCAGTAATGACTATTTTATTAGGCATAGTTATGTTTCTTCAACAATCTTTTTTTTCATTAAGAATTCCTCTATCTGTTTTTACACCATTAATCGGTTCAATCGGACTATTAATAGCGATAAGATTGAGAAGAGGGACTTATAGGACAGTTATTCTTTTAGCAAATAGTATCATGATGTTAGTATTTCCGATATATTTAGTTCTCGTGTTTATCTTTCCGGCATTTTTTGTGTGAATAATAGCGAATCTATCAGAATGTCACCCTGCAAATCTTATGAAGTATTTTTTGTATAATCAATGATGAAGTTGATCATCAATCAAAATCAGATGATAGTAGATAAATTTAGTTAATATTCAGACCGACACTATAATTTTATAAAAAAGGCGACCTAGGTCTTTCTCTTTTTCGTGAAAGGCTGAAAATAGGTCGTCTTTTTGTTAGCAATAAAAGCTTTTAATGTCTTTTTTCTCGCAGGTAATTTAGCATCTTTACTTACAAGGAAGTTAAACAAATTTTCTCATTTTAAAGTGGTATATTTATCACTTCGCTTATGATTTGAATGCAAAAAGCTTGTGTTTTGCTACTTTTCTCTATTTGACCAAAATAAAAAAACGTTGATTGAACAACGTTTTTCCGGATTATTGTTTGTCTCAACAATATAAATATGGAGACGGCGGGAGTCGAACCCGCGTCCAAACACATCGCCACTTAAAAATCTACGTTCATAGTCAACTCATTTAAGGTTTCGCTTTACAACTTGCCGAGTGACAGGCATTTTGTATTGCTAGTCTGATGAGCTCTTTTTCAACTTACAGACGGAAAGTTGAAACGTATCCCACTAAAGTTAGGACCCTTACTCGAGCACATGGGCGATACCGAGAGGATCTACGCTAACTGTTTTTAGGCAGCTAAAGCGTAAGAATAGTTTTCGTTTTTAGCAGTTATATTTAACTGTAACGTTTTAACGTAGACGTAACCTACGAAACGCAATTCAAGCTCAAACTGTGCCTGTCGAATCCGTAACGTCCCCGTAAAGTAACAAGGGTTACAGATGCATTATGCACAAAGATAGTATACCACATTTTTATTCATTTTCAATAAAAAAGTATTGGCACTAAAATGCGAGAAGAGTTAACGAAAGGTTCAATCAATTTTATTCGCTGAATCTTTTTTAGTTTCATGAAAAAATCTCGAAGCTGTACTACTTGCTTCGAGATTTAGTAACATTTTCTTGAATAAAATGGTCACTTTTTTTCTGATGTTAAACGGAATAGGAGAAGCGGAATAGCAATAGTCAAAACAATACACAAAGCCATTACCCAAGTAATCCCAACATTCATTGATGAAGGAGTTGTCACGATGCTGATCATGATCGTAATTCCGATAGATGCAAACATTTGACGAAGTGTGTTATTCAAAGCCGTTGCTTGGCTGATTTGTGAAGGTTCAATTTCTTTAAAAGCTTCGGTTAGTGACGGTGAAAAAATTAATCCAATTCCTAAGAGACAAAGCGCATAAGTCACGGACAACAAAGCTAAATTGATTTCTACTCGTGAAAGAAAGAAGGGGATAAAGGATACGAGCATCAAAAAGCTGCCAGTTATGATTAATTTCTTTGGTCCATGCTTGTCGTAAATTCGTCCAACAACAATCGAAGAAAAAGCGTTCAAAATGGCTCCTGGTAATAAGATAAGACCAGCAGTTAAGCTATCGACTGAAA
Source organism: Enterococcus sp. DIV0174 (assembly GCF_050529065.1). Lineage (NCBI taxonomy): Bacteria > Bacillati > Bacillota > Bacilli > Lactobacillales > Enterococcaceae > Enterococcus > Enterococcus sp. DIV0174. The sequence continues at coordinate 819,312 of NZ_CP172881.1, forward strand.
GCTGCATTTGGGCAAAGATGGAGACCAGCTGTCCTAGCCCAACCAAAATGATGTATGCCAGGATACTAATGCCAGTCATTTTTACAAAAGTGGGTTGTTTCAGTAAATAGATATTGATTAAAGGTTTTTTCATACGTAATTGTCGTTTCAACAAAAGACAGCCAATCAAAAAGCCAAGAATAAAAAGAAAAATCCCTAGAATCAGTTGGCCTTTCATCATGGTGATGCTTAGCATAATAAGAGAGATGGCTAAGAAAGATTCGATGACTGAAATAAAATCAATCTTGACTGGTTTTGGTTGAGAATAATTAGGAAATCGCCAAAAACTGATGAGAAGGATTAAGAGCATGATTGGTAAGATACTAATGAATAAGTAACGCCAATTTAAATAATTTAAAATGATCCCCGCAACTGTCGGACCTACAGCAGGGCCAAAAGCAATGACAAAAGTAGATAAGCCCATAATCATGCCACGCTGGCTGGGTGGGTAGATTGTCATCATAGTAGTCATTTGAAAAGCCATCAAAAAACCACCGGCTGCAGCTTGTAATAGTCTACCTAATAATAAAAACCAAAAATTGGGTGCGATTGCTCCAATTGACGTCCCCACAGAAAAGACAAGTAACAAAGATAAAAAGACTGTACGACTTGAGTATTTTTCATAAACATTAGAAGTTAGTGGGGTAACAACGCCAACCATTAAGGTGTAGCCTGTGGTTAACCATTGAACAGTAGTTAATGATTCTTTCATGATGTCTTTGAGTAAAGGCAACGCTGTAACCATCATTGTTTGACTCATCATACTGATAAATGTTGCTGATAAGATGATGACAGTGATCAATTTTCGGTTTTTTACTAAAAGTTGTTTTTCCATTTTCGATTCAGGTCTCCTTGCGTTTCACTATTCATTAGCATTAAATGCTTCATAAACGAGTTTCAATTGTTCAGTAAACTGTGCTTGATTGATTTCTGGGTGGGCGTGAAAGAACGAAATCCACCATTCTTCCATTTCATTACCAAGTTGTTCTGCAATTTTTTTCCCTTTATCAGTTAAATCAACATGATAGGCACGTGATTCATTGCTTAGTGAGCGGGTAATAATTTCTTCTTTTTCTAAAAACTTCAAGTCTTTTGTTAATAAGCTTGGATCAATTGCCATCCGACGTGCAATATCTTTTTGGATTTGATGAGGATTTTTTAGAGCAAACATCATAATATCTGTTTGTGTTGCCCTTAAAAAGTCAAAACTATTTTGATGGTTCCATGATTTTTTCGTTTGGCGATAAATCGCAGCCAAATATTTACTTAAATTTATTTCATTCATAAAGATCACCTCATAAAATTTTAATGGACATCTCCATAAGTGGATATGTCCATTAAAAGATTTTTTCTTTTTTTGTCAATTTTTTTGATTTTTATATTGATTGGCACCGACTGATTGAATTAGTTAGTGAGAACTCTTACTGCTGTTGTTTTTTCTTAAGAGAAAAAGAAAAAAATCTCAAAACAGTAGTATCTGCTTTGAGATTCGTTACGGATTTTTTATTTTAAAAAAATTAAATTAAGTCAAAATGTTTCAATGCGTGGACGATGCCACCTTCAGTATTTTTCTTAGTTACGAAAGTCGCCAACTCTTTTAGTCCATCGTAGGCATTGCCCATTGCAATTTTATTGTCGCAAGCTTCTAGCAGAGCGAAGTCATTCGGACCATCACCAAATCCAAAAGTTGGGACATTGGTCAATCCTAATTCTTCTTTTAATCGTTTGACGCCAGCACCCTTAGAAATTCCTTTTTTCACGGTATCAATTGAATAAGGACCGTTTCGATAAAAAGTTAGTTCAGGAAACTGTTCATGATAATACTCATCGCCACTTTGTGAAAGAATCAAAAGCATGTTGATTGGATTTTGACGAAAGGCAAAAGGATCAATCGGTGGCACTTCAGAATGAATAAAATTATAGGCATCAATCATTAGTTGATTGTGGCCAGTACACCAAATATTTTGGTGATTGTAGTACGAAAGTTCGTGGCCTTGTAACCGCACATGTTCATACATTCTTTGACATTCTTGTTCTGAAAAAAGCTCGGAATGGATTTCTTTTCCATCCACACGAATATAAGAGCCATTCATGGTAACAGCTGAAGTGATTCCAGCATCGTGCATAATCTTTTGGATTTCAATTTCTGTTCTACCTGTGGCAATGACAGGCAAGACATGATTTTCTTTTAAGGCATTCATGGCAGATGCAACTTCTGAGGTGATTGTTGAATGCGCATCCAGCAGTGTTCCATCTAGGTCAAAAAAAGTAATTGCTTGATAGTTTGACACAAAAAAAACTCCTTTATCTTTTCAATAAAACTATCTTAACAAAGAATGAACAAAAGACAAACCTTTCATGAAGAATTATTGAATATATTGGTTCGCAAGACTATTTGGAGTATACTAGAAAGAGAACTTTTTAGGAGGAAATCAATGATTTTTTTAGTTGTAGGAGTTGCTTTAACGACTATTGGTATTTTCTTTCGCTTATTTCCTTCCAAGGGAAATTTGCCATTGTATGGATACCACTCACCGTTAGCTGCTAAAACAGATGAACTCTGGCAGTTAGCCCAGAAAGTTAGTGGAAAATACTTTATTATTTTCGGCTTGATAATGGCTGCGATTGGCTATTTATTAAAAGTAACAGGAAACACGAATTACTTTTTAATTGAAATGCTGGTATTAGTTTTTCCAATTATGCCGATTTTTATTTTAACGGAAAAAAAATTACAGAAATTTGACCAGAAATCCGGAGGGGATGACTATGAACATTTTAATGATTGAAGATAACCAATCTGTTTCTGAAATGATGCAGATGTTTTTTTTGAATGAAGGCTGGGAGGCAACGTTCAAGTATGATGGGAAAGACGGGCTAGATGCCTTCTTAGAAAATCCTGCACACTGGGACATGATTACACTTGATTTGAATTTACCAACAATGGATGGCATGGTTGTTGGGCGTGAGATTCGGAAAATCTCAAGCACAGTACCTATCATTATGTTGACTGCACGCGATTCAGAGAGCGACCAAGTTATTGGTCTGGAAATGGGGGCAGACGACTACGTAACGAAACCGTTTAGTCCACTGACCTTGATTGCACGAATGAAAGCCTTGCACCGTCGAAGCGAACTTGTCGATGCAAAAGAAGAAACCAGTGAATCAGATAGTCATTTCGACATTCAAACAGAACATTTCAAAATGAATACCAAAACTCGTGAAGCTTATCTAGATGGTCAATTGATTGAAGGTTTGACACCAAAAGAATTTGATCTTTTATTTACTTTAGCGAAAAAACCACGTCAAGTTTTTTCAAGAGAACAGCTATTGGAATTAGTTTGGGATTATCAATATTTTGGTGATGAGCGAACAGTTGATGCACATATCAAAAAACTTCGTCAAAAAATTGAGAAAGTCGGTCCACAAGTAATTCAAACGGTTTGGGGCGTCGGCTATAAGTTTGATGATTCTGGTGTTGCCTAATGCGCTATCTTTATCAACAATTACTTGCTTTTTGTAGTATGATTGCCATGATTATTTTGATTGTCGGGGTTTCATTTACACAATTAACGAAGCAAACGATTGAAGAAAATAATTACCAACAGTTGTTTGGTTATGCTGAATCTGTTGAAAAAACGACACAAACATATGCTGCGAATTTTCCGCAACTGAGTCAAGATCAGGCGTTCCAAAATGCATTGCTTTTGACAGAACAAGTGCTAACGGAGCAGAATGTTAACTTTATTTTTATTGACAAAAATGAGCGGCTTATTTATCCAACAGACGATTCAATGCTGGATTTCACGATTAGTCCTGAGCAATGGAAAAACTTGCGTAACGGAAAGCAACAAAAGTTTACCGATCATAAAAATATTTTAGGCCAACAGCAAGCAACTTCTTATGCATTAGTTCCGTTTAATTTGAATCATGAATTTTACGGTGCTTTGGTTGTGAGCCAACCAGCACGAAATATTGATAATAGCGTGCGTTCAGTTACCTTGAATCTTTTCAAGGGGTTTATTTTTTCAAGTATTGTTGCAGTTATTGCTAGTTATGTGTTTGCTGCTTTTCAGGTGAAGCGAATCAATCGTTTACGCAATGCAACAAAAGAAGTGACTAACGGGAATTTTGATGTCCAACTGCCTGTTCATGACAAAGATGAATTTGACGAACTTGCAGATGATTTCAATAAGATGACGAATTCACTTAAAGAGTCGCAAGCAGAAATCGAAGAGCAAGAGAATCGGCGACGCCAATTTATGGCAGATGCTGCACATGAGATGCGCACGCCTTTGACGACAATCAATGGATTGCTAGAGGGGCTTGCCTATGATGCGATTCCAGAAAATCAACGAGAGAATGCAATCAAGTTAATGAAAAATGAAACGGAGCGCCTTATTCGATTAGTCAATGAGAATCTGGACTATGAGAAAATTCGGACCGACCAAATTACGATGGTCATCAAGAAATTCAATGGAACAGAAACCTTGAGAAATCTTGTGACACAGCTTGAAGCAAAAGCAGAAGCAGCAGGAGATACACTGATTTTGGAAGCTCAGGAAGAAATTGATGTTTATGCTGACTATGATCGTTTCGTACAGATTATGGTAAATATCATTCAAAATGCGATTCAGTTTACTGAAAATGGTCAAATTACTATCAGTATTGAAAAAGGTTATCTTGAAACGATTATTAAAATCAAAGATACAGGAATCGGTATCTCAGAACAGCAGATGAAAAATATTTGGGAACGCTACTATAAGGTTGATCCATCAAGAAAAAATACTAAGTATGGTGAATCTGGTCTCGGCTTACCCATCGTGCAACAACTAGTTCGTCTGCATAAAGGGAAAATTGAGGTCGAAAGTGAAGAAGGAAAAGGAACAACATTTACTGTCCGACTTCCGGATGTAGAAATCAAAGAAGTGTCTCAAGAAAACTAAACCAAAAGCCAGATGTGGAAATTTCCGCATCTGGCTTTTTTAGTGATCATCAATTAGTAAGCATAGTGGAGTAAAATATGTGAGAAAAATACTTTAGGAAGCATCTTCTAAATGATCGATGTAAGGACTATGGGCAATAGTCGTATTGTTGGTGAACAGCAGAATTGTTTGATTTTTTTGACGAGCTAGTAAGCAAAGAATGTCTAACAATTCTTGTGTTTCTGCAATAGTTAAGTCGTCAAATGCGTCTTCTACAATGATTTGTGTGCGTTTAGCAAGTAAAGAATGTAAGAGTTGCAGTTTGATTTTTTCTAATAAAGAGAGGTCATCTGCTGACTGCTTTTCCCAAGAGGAATCCAGCTTTAATTGTGATTGATAAGTGGAACTGGTTGACTTGATATCTTTACTTGAAATGTCTAGGTAGACATGATCCTTTAACTTTAAATAAGGAAAGACAGGCCAATTTTTTTGAACAATTGTGTAGTTTGGCGAGTCATCTAGCAACAAGTTTTCTTTCCATTCATTAAGTAGTTGTTGTTGCTTTTCTTTAGAACTAAGAATAACAGTTAGACAATTGAAATGAGTCGTATTATTTGGTTGCTCCATGGTGGGTGAACCTCCCTTTTTGCAGTCTTCGAGAAAAATAGATAAATGACAAAATACTTATAAATAAGCTAACAAAAGTCAAAGTGAATAGTGTTTGAACAATTCCTTTAAATGTATCAACAAGTAAAAAATCACTCGTAAAATCAATCTGAAAAAATGCTTCTTGATTGATAGGAATGGTTAATCCACTAATTGAAGAAGGAACAGAAAAGTCAGGAAACTTAAATAAGGTAAGAACAGTTAGGTTGATTCTTTGTAACAGTGTTTCGTAAAGATGCTGGAAACTGATACTCCATAATAGTAAACCTAAGCAAGCAACAGTAATTGGTACAAACATTTGAGTGTAAACAAAGAAGAATAATTTTTTTTGTGAAAATCCGGTTAAACGCCAGTTCATCAATTCTTGTCGATTTTGTTTCAAAATATGGATAAAAAAGAAGAAAAAACAAATCGCAAAGCAGAGCACAAAGACAAGAATAGCTGATGAATAGAAGTGACTAACGCTATCTAATTGTGGAATCTTTTCTTCTTGACTAGTTGAACTAAAGATAGCTAAACGGTTTTGGATTTGTTTGTGTAAAGTAGTTTGTAAATTATATAAATTAAAAGAGATAAGTAACAAAAAAGCAAAGAAGCTTGAAAATAAAATATATACAATTGTTTGCTTTTTATAATATGCTAAACGCGCAATAGCATAACGGATTATTTTCATACTTTTCACCTCTATTAGAGTATAAAAAATGAATATGAATAAAGTATGAAATTCTTTTTGATAAATTGCGAGTTATTCTGCAAAGAGGTGAGAAGCTGTTATTTGAGAGTACAAAAAAGCGTGAGAAGTTAGCTTCTCACGCTTTTTAATCGTTTATTCCTCTGAAGAAGAAGTATCAGTCGTTGGTGTACCATTTATTTCTTGGTACGTTTTTGTTTCATAAAGATTAGTTGTTGATTTATTACCGTTTTGACTAAATACGCTGGTTGATTTATCACCTAATTTTTTCTCAATAGCAGTCATTTTTTCTAAACCATTTTTGTAATCATAGTTGGCAGAGTCAATTGGATCAAGATTGCTATTCGTGTAGAAACGGAGTAAATCACCGTTATTGATTTGATCAGAAACAGCTAATTGTTTTGAAACCTCAACTTTCCATGCATCAATTTTTGCTTGAACTTCAGGGGAAGGATCGGTAATGGCTTCACCTGTTGCGTTATCATAAATCGTACCACTGTAGTAAGTGTAAGTTGGTGTAACGAAATCGCCATCACGGAAGCTTACCACTTGGTCATGGTCTTTAGAGAATAAATCTTGTCCAAGTTGGATATAATCTTTGGTGTCAACACCTAGTAAGTGAAGTAACGTTGGTAACGCGTCAACTTGACCTCCATAAGTATGATTAATCCCGCCATTTGTTTGACCAGGTACATGAATCATGTAAGGGACACGTTGCATTTGTGCGTTATCAAAGTTTGACCAAGTATCACTTGATTTTCCAAGTAGTTCTGCTAAGGTCTTGTTTCTTGAATTGGAAACACCATAGTGGTCACCATATAAAACAATAACAGAATTATCATATAGTCCACTTGACTTCAAATAGTTAAAGAATTCTTCGACTGCTGTATCCAGATAATTCGCAGTTGCGAAGTAGCCGTTAATTGTTTCATCACTGGTTGCTGCCATCGGGAATCCTGCTTCTTCATTAGTAAATTTTGAATAAGGATAGTGGTTTGATACAGCAATGAATTTTGAATAAAATGGCTGTTGCAAATGTTCTAAATACTGAACGGACTGGTCAAAGAATGGCTTATCATGCAACCCGTATTGGAATGAGTTTTCATCGGTTACATCGTAATAAGATGAATCAAAGAAATAATCATAACCAAGATTTTTATACGTCTCATTTCTGTTCCAGAAGGTACCAGAATTTCCGTGGAAAACAGCACTAGTATAATCTTGTGTTTGGCTCAAGATGTCAGGTGCAGCTTGGAAAGTATTTTTTCCACCCAATTGAGTAAAGAGTGATCCTTGGTTTAATCCGAAGAGAGAGTTTTCCATTAATGTTTCAGCATCACTGGTTTTTCCAGCTTTGACTTGATGGAAAAAGTTATCGAAACTATACGTACTATTACTGTGAAACAGGCTATTAAGGAAAGGAGTTACTTCGTGTTCAACGCCTGCTTCATCTTTTAGTTTGTAATCAATCAGGAATTGTTGGAAGCTTTCTAGATGGATATAGATAACGTTTCTACCTTTTGCCACACCAAACATCTCGTCGTTTGGTTCAGCATAGTGTTCCTTAACGTAGTTTTCAACTTCTTTCATATCGTTAGGACTTGCTTCCGCACGAACTTGGTTGGTTTGATAAGTCTGGAAACTATCGTAAGCCATAAAGGCATTAAGACCAAGATATTTAACTAGATAATCACGAGAGAATGTTCTAGTTAATAGTTCTGGGCGATCAGCTTCAGCCAAGAAAAGATTACCAGAAAAAATCATAACTGCTAATGTTGAAATCGCAAATGCCATACGGGCCCGGACAGGACGTTCATCCATTTTGATTTTTTTAGTGACTAATAAAACCGTTAAGATAATAAAATCTATCCAGTACAATAAATCGTAAGGGCGGAACAAGCGAATGGCACTTTCGCCCAAACCACTAGCAACTTTTCCAGCGCCTAAAATAGTATTGATGGTAATAAAGTCTGTAAATTCACGATAGTAAGTGACATTTGAAAACACCCACAAAGTGAGTAAGAAAAAAATCACCATCATCGTGATATACGAAGCTCTTGCCCGTCTCACATACAAAGCAATCCCAAGTAATAACAAAGTAGTCGCAATTGGATTGATAAATAAGATAAAGTATTGCACTCCGCTTTCAATCCCTAAATTGAAATCAATCAAATAGGCGAAAATTGTTTTTAGCCAGACTAAAACAGCTAACAAAGAAAAAAATCCGAGCCGCTTATTTAAAAAAGCGGGCGTTTTTATACGTTTCAAAGTAATCTTCCTTTCTACACTCAAAAAAATAAGAATAAGAGTGTCATAAAACCCATAGTACACAACTTATATATTCTAATCTATTTTACTAGTCGAAGATTTTAGTGTCAATTCTAAGCGATGATTTATGGCAGTTGGTTAAGGGATTCTTTAAGCTTTCTTAGAGGTTTGTGGCTTAAGACAAGCTGTTTGATTTTTGTTATACTGAAGGATGAGAAAGTAAAAGCAGGTGAATGAATGAAAATAAAAGTAAAAAAACGAGCGAGCACTCAATTTAGAAAAGGTTATCCGCTCATTCAAAAAGAAGATTTAGTCGATACGCAAGTGGAAACGACGGAATGGATCGATTTAGTAGATCAACAAAATCAATTTGTGGCAAAAGGCTACTTAGGAAAGCAAAACAAAGGAATTGGTTGGGTATTAAGCCGAGACAACGAAGTATTTGATACAACTTTTTTTGAGAAAAAATTTGTGGTAGCAAAAGCAAAACGCACAACTTATTTTAGTGATGACTTAACAAATGCTTTTCGCTTGTTCAATGGTGAAGGTGATGGCATGGGTGGTTTGATTATTGATTATTATGACCAGTTTGCTGTCTTTTCTTGGTATAACCAAACACTGTACCTTCATCGAGAAAAATTAGTTGAAGCATTTAAAAAAGCATATCCGGAAATTTTAGGTGCGTATGAAAAAATTCGTTTTGATACGCAGGGTCTGCCAGAAAGTCAGTTTATTTATGGAAAAGAAGCACCAGAGCCATTGATTGTAAAAGAAAATGGTGTTCAGTTTGCAACCTATTTAAATGAAGGCTTGATGACAGGAATCTTTTTAGACCAAAAGGAAGTTCGCGGAGCGTTGGTTGATGGATTAGCGTTAGGAAAATCGGTACTAAACATGTTTAGCTATACAGGTGCTTTCTCAGTTGCGGCTGCGATGGGTGGTGCTGTTGAGACAACCAGCGTGGATCTTGCAAAACGGAGCCTGAAAAAAACGCAGGAACAGTTTGAAGTCAATGGTTTAGATCTTGAACAACAAAAAATTATCGTTATGGATGTTTTTGAGTACTTTAAATATGCGAGTCGTAAACAATTGACTTATGATGTCATTGTTTTGGACCCACCTAGTTTTGCCCGCAACAAAAAGAAAGTTTTCCGCGTGGCAAAAAACTATGGCGAATTGGTCAAAGACAGTCTGGAAATTTTAGCAGATGAAGGGGTGCTGATTGCTTCAACAAATGCGGCGAATGTCACGATTCAACAATTTCAAAAGATGATTGAAGAAGAGTTCATTGCGAAAGGTGTCTCCTATCAACAAATCGGACTTTATCGCCTACCAAATGATTTTCAAACGACAAACGCTTTTCCAGAAGGAGATTACTTAAAGGTATTTGTTTATAAAATCAATCAAATGTAAGAAGGGAGTCGTTACGGATGATCCAAGTGAAAAATTTGCAAATCGGTACTGGTCGGCCAAAAGTTTGTGCACCATTAACTGGTGTGACCCAAGAAAAAATCTTAAGTGAAGCACGTCTCGCGCGCGAGGCAGGCGCGGATTTAGTGGAATGGCGTGTCGATTTTTATCAAGAAATCTTGCAATTAGAAAAGGTTCTAGAAACACTAGTCCTTCTTCGACATGAGCTTCAAGGATTACCGTTGCTTTTTACATTTCGTACGCTAGCTGAGGGCGGAAAACAAGATCTATCGATTAGAGAATATCATGATTTGTATGAAACAGTTGTGACTGAACAGTTGGTTGATATGGTAGACATTGAATTGTTTCAGATTGAAAGCTTGGGACGCGGAATGATTGAGCGCATCAAAGATCATCAAATTCCAATCATTATCAGCAATCATGAATTTAAAGAAACACCATCAGATCCTGTTCTGCTTTACCGGCTAAATATGATGGAACATTTTGGAGCTAGCATTGGAAAATTAGCAATGATGCCACAAACAGAACAAGATGTTTTTCGCTTGCTTGAATTGACTAAACGAGCAAGTGCGTTTGTTTCAATCCCGTTGATTACTGTTTCAATGGGAGAAATGGGTAAGTTATCAAGAGTAGCAGGATGCTTAACAGGTTCGGCAGTTACTTTTGGGGCAATTTCAAAAGCGTCTGCTTCGGCCCCAGGACAATTATCTGTGAAAGAACTGCAACAAATAATTAAGAGTTTAGCATGAGTAATCGTATCAACCAACGATGAATGGTATTTGAATTTATCATGCTTGTTGCAATGAGGTGGAAATATGGCAAAGAAAAAACAAGTCAAAACAAATGCAATTCGACTCGTAGAGCAAAAAAAAATTGCGTATACAGAACACGAATATGAATGGGATGAAAATCATTTAGGTGCAACTACGATTTTTGAACAGATTCCTGGGAGTGAGCAACGAATTTTTAAAACATTGGTGGCTGTAGGAAACGTAACTGGTCCACTAGTTGCTGTCATTCCGGGAGAAAATGAAGTAGATTTAAAGAAATTGGCAAAAGTTTCTGGAAATAAAAAAGTAGAAATGCTCCATTTACGTGAGTTAGAAGCAACTACTGGTTATATTCGTGGTGGCTGTTCACCAATCGGAATGAAAAAACTATTTCCAACTTATCTTGATCAAATTGCGGAAAATTATGAACAAATCATTATTTCCGCTGGCAAAAGAGGACTGCAGATGGAGTTAGCTCCACAAGCAATCTGCCAACTGACAAATGGAAAATTTGTCGATATCAGAGCATAAAAAAATCCCCTTCAAGTTAGTATCCAGTTTAACTTGAAGGGGATTTTTTTTATAAGTAACCAATGAATAATTTAAGTGGACTAGTAATATTTTAAATGGCCTGGGCTTGTTGACCGGCATTCATACCAGAAACATGACCCGTAGCAAAAGCCGCAGTGATATTGAAGCCACCAGTATAGCCGTTGACATCGAGTAATTCACCCGCAAAATATAATCCAGCTACCAGTTTACTTTCTAAGGTCTTGGGATTAATTTCTTTTAAGGAAACACCCCCGCCAGTTACAAAAGATTTTTCTATCGGGAAAGTTTTGTTTATCAAGAGATGAAATTCTTTACATAATTGGACAAAGTCTTGAATTTGTTTCTCCGACGTTTGTTGACCCGTTTGTTGTTCCAAATTCAGATGACTTAAATAAAAAGTTAGTAGTCGTTCAGGTAAAAAGCCGTGCCAAGTATTGACCAACGTTTTTTTCGATTGACGACTCTTAGCAGTTAGTTCTCGGATCAAGTCATGACTTGATCGAGTTGGGAAACAATCTAGAGAAATTGTAACTGGCTCGCCCGTTTTCTTTAATTCTTGATTGATAAAACTTGAGCAACGTAAGGCAGCAGGCCCTGAAATGCCAAAGTGTGTGAAAAGTAAATCCATAATGTGCTCAGTAATTACTCGTCCCTTTTTATTCAAGACACTTAAAGAAATATCTTGTAAAGACAATCCTTGTAATGTTTTTTCTTGAATAAAAGGTTCTTCGGAAATCAAGGGAGATTCCGTCGCGTATAATGGGGTAATTGTATGACCAACTTTTTTTACCATTTTGTAGCCATCTCCAGTTGAGCCAGTTGATGGATAAGTTCGTCCACCTGTTGTTAAAATCACACAAGGGGCTTGGAATTCTTCAAATTCTGTTCGAATGCCGTAGACTTGTCCGCTATTGTGTACCAATTTTTCAACTTTTGTACCAAAAAGGAGTGTGACGCCAAGTTCATTTAGACGAGTAATCAACGCTTCAATGATTGTTTTTGATTTATTTGTAACAGGAAACATTCGGCCATGGTCTTCTTCTTTTAAATGCACGCCTTGTGTTTCAAAAAAGTTCATGATATCAAAGTTATCAAATTGTGAAAAAGTACTATATAAAAATTTTCCGTTTCCGGGAATATGTGCGATTAAATCTTCCACTGGTCGATTGTTTGTGACATTACAACGCCCACCGCCAGTCATTAGCAATTTTTTTCCAGCTTTTTTATTTTTTTCAACTAATAGCACCTTGGCACCTTGTTCTGCGGCACTAATAGCTGCCATCATTCCACTGGTACCAGCGCCAACAACGATTACATCGTAGTTTGTTTCCATTCGCTTCACCTCACAAGTGAGTGTAGCATATTTCGAAAATAAACGCAGAAAAATTTTTGAGCCGAGGCTGAAAATAAGCTAAAATAAAAATTAGCTAATCGAAGGAGTGTGACACAATGACAAATGCAAAAAAATATGTCCAAACGATTCAAGAGAAACTACATCAACAAGATCGTGGAGAAGTCGAATTTTTACAAGCAATTGATGAAGTACTTCCAACAGTTACGCATTTTTTAGAAAACCATCCTGAATACATCGAACAAAATATTTTAGGAATTCTAGTAGAACCTGAACGAATCATTCAATTCCGAGTGCCTTGGCAAGATGATCAAGGGAATTGGTGTGTGAACCGAGGATATCGGATTCAATACAATTCAGCCTTGGGTCCATATAAAGGTGGGTTAAGATTTCACCCAAGTGTTAACTTGAGTATTTTAAAATTCTTAGCTTTTGAACAAATTTTTAAAAATAGTCTGACTGGTCTTCCAATTGGTGGCGGAAAAGGTGGTAGTGATTTCGATCCTAAAGGAAAATCGGACGGTGAAATCATGCGTTTTTGTCAAAGTTTCATGCTGGAGCTTTCAAAACATATTGGGCCTTCTTTAGATGTTCCTGCTGGCGACATTGGTGTTGGTGGAAGAGAAATTGGTTATTTGTTTGGTGCATATAAACGAATCAAACAATATGATGCAGGTGTGTTGACAGGAAAACCTTTGAATTTTTGGGGAAGTAAAGTTCGTACAGAAGCAACGGGGTATGGATTAGTTTATTTTGTTAAACACTTGTTAGCTCAAGAGCAAGATTCATTTACAGATAAAACAGTTTTTGTATCTGGGAGCGGAAATGTTGCAATCTATGCAATTGAAAAAGCGCAAGCACTTGGAGCGAAAGTGGTGACTTGTTCCGACTCAAGTGGCTTTATTTATGATCCAACAGGTATTGACTTAGAATTATTGAAAGAAGTGAAAGAAAAAAAACGTCAACGTTTAACTGAGTATGCAGCTCAAAAGACATCTGCTGTTTATCATGAAGGAAAATCGGTATGGTCGTTAGAAGAAGCATGTGCTATTGCTTTGCCATGTGCGACACAAAATGAAATCTCAGGTGACTTAGCAGAAATCTTAGTAAAAAATGGCGTACAAATTGTAGCAGAAGGGGCAAACATGCCAGCAACAGTAGAAGCTGTCACTGTTTTTCATGATGCAGGAGTTTGGTATTGCCCAGGAAAAGCTGCAAATGCGGGTGGAGTTGCAGTTTCTGCCTTAGAAATGAGCCAAAACTCTCAACGTTTAACTTGGGAAAGTGAGCAAGTAGATCAACAGTTAGACGAAATCATGCAAACAATTTATGAAACATGTCGTCAAACTGCTGCTGAGTATGATGAAGAAAAAAATCTATTACTTGGTGCGAACATTGCCGGTTTTGCAAAGGTTGCGGAAGCAATGTCTGCACAAGGATTGGTCTAAATGTGAAATTTTCTTGTAAATATTGAAAGGTTCGTAGATATTTGCTTGAAAAAAAAGTAAAAAAAACGTAAAGTATACCTGTATAGTGAACTTTTAAGGAGGAGAACAAATGGCACACATTCATTTTGACTATTCAAAAGTAGCACCGTTTGTCAATGAACATGAATTAGGTTACATGCAAAGCCAAGTAACAGCGGCTGACAAATTATTACGTGAAGGTACAGGCGCAGGCAGCGATTTCTTAGGCTGGATTGATTTACCTACAAATTATGATAAAGAAGAGTTTGCACGTATCAAAGAAGCAGCTAAAAAAATCCAATCTGATTCAGAAGTATTAGTAGTAATCGGTATTGGTGGCTCATATCTAGGTGCACGTGCTGCAATTGATTTCTTGAACCATACTTTCTATAACTTATTAGATGGTAAAACACGTAAAGCACCACAAATTTTTTATGCAGGAAATTCAATCAGCTCAACTTACTTAGCTGACTTGATCGAAGTAATTGGTGATCGTGATTTCTCTGTTAATGTTATTTCTAAATCAGGAACAACAACAGAACCAGCAATTGCTTTCCGTGTGTTCAAAGAATTATTAGTAAAAAAATATGGTCAAGCAGAAGCAAACAAACGTATTTATGCAACAACTGATAAAGCACGTGGTGCAGTAAAAGTTGAAGCAGATGCTGAAGGTTGGGAATCATTTGTTATTCCTGATGATATCGGCGGACGTTTTTCTGTATTAACTGCTGTTGGTCTACTACCAATCGCTGTTAGTGGGGCAGACATTGATGCCTTGATGAAAGGTGCAGCTGATGCAAGTAAAGAATATGCAAGTGATAAACTAGAAGAAAACGAAGCTTATCAATATGCAGCGATGCGTAACATTCTTTACCGTAAAGGCAAAGTGACAGAATTGTTGATCAACTATGAACCAGGAATGCAATATTTCTCAGAATGGTGGAAACAATTATTCGGCGAATCTGAAGGAAAAGACCAAAAAGGAATCTATCCTTCAAGTGCAAACTTCTCTACTGATCTACATTCATTAGGTCAATATATTCAAGAAGGTCGTCGCAATATCTTTGAAACAATCGTTAAAGTGGAAAAACCTCGTAAGTCAATCACTATTCCTGAACAAGAAGCTGACCTAGATGGTTTAGGCTACTTACAAGGAAAAGAAGTTGACTTTGTTAACACAAAAGCTTTTGAAGGAACATTATTAGCACATACAGATGGTGATGTACCTAACTTACTAGTTAAAATTCCAGAAATGGATGCTTACACCTTAGGTTATACAATGTACTTCTTTGAAATAGCTGTAGGAATTTCTGGTTACTTGAACGGAATCAACCCATTTGATCAACCAGGTGTAGAAGCCTACAAAAAGAACATGTTCGCCCTACTAGGCAAACCTGGCTTTGAAGACCTAGCAAAAGAATTGAACGAACGTCTATAATATGTTAGTGAAGGAAAGAAGTTGTGGCATATGTCGCAGCTTCTTTTTTAATACAGCAAAATGATTTGATAGAGCAAAACAAAAAGAGGTTTGCATCGTCTAAGATGTGCAAACCTCTTTTAGCTTTTTTCCGAGAATGATTTAGATGTCATGTGGGGTGGCCAGCTCCTTAATTAGATTCATGTAATGCTCGGACAGCTTGTTCGATTGTAATACCGAAAGCAACATTGTGTTCATTTTTTGCGTCAATTGCCATGAAACGATTGGTTGAAGTGTCAAAGGCTACGCGATAAGTCATATTTGTTTTGTTAAAAGTCATGTTTCGTTCCCCCTTTCAATTATTGAGAAAAATTCGAGAAATTTTCAGTTAAACTCTCTGTAAATTTTCAAACCCATTTGTAGTTTAGCACCAACTCATTTTTCTTGCAATTAAGAGGTATCCATAAACAAATGGTTTATTTAAAACAAAAGAAATCAGCGATCTTCTGTTAATCCAATGAGTAGACCAATTGTTAAGGTAATAAAGATTACTGCTTGAATGAGAACCATGTCTATCCCTCCTTTCCTTCAGTGTATGAAAAAAAAGAAAAAACTGCACGAACGTGAAACAATAATAAAAGAACAGTTTTGTCACCTTTCTTACGTGACGAAAAAATATAAAATTTAAGTGATATTAAATGAAAAATAGCATAACTTAAAATCTGAATGAATTCTTGTTGGTTTAAAGAAAAAAATACAAAAAAAATAAAATAAAACGTTTTCATTTATTTGCTTTTCTGTTATTATAAATAAAACAAATAATAATTGAAGGAGTGAATTTTGATGTTAAATATCGAAGTGGGAAAGTCTTACATATGCAAACCTATTGGTGTAACTAATGAAGTCGTTGGTTATATCGAACATACCTATACCAACACAGCTGTTGTTTTAGTTGAAAGCTACGAGCAATGTGATCATTTTGTTATTGATGAGAAACAGTTTCGCGTATTAGTTAAGTTAACAGATATTTACGCACCAGTTGAGATGGTGTCGTAAACAATCACTTCTTTTGAGAAATTTGCAAAAGTTTTTTATACTTAAGGAAAGAGGAAGGGAGAAGATGTTATGACAAAGAAAAGAAATTCAGGGAAACTAGGAATTTTTCTCGCAATTGTCTCAGCGATTCCCGCAATTTTAGCCATCTTTCGAGCTGTTAAAGACGCGAAAAGAGAATAAGTAAATAAAAAAAGGGCGACCGCTAACAAATTAGCGATTGCCTTTTTTTTTGATAAGTGAAGTGATGCTTAACCGACACCTAGTACGAAGTTAAGCAATTTATCTGAATAAGTGATTTCGTCATCAAGTGATTTTACTTCTTTGTTTAAAATCCCCATCTGATCGGTGATGATGCCATCTGCACCATAGAACATCATTCGACTGACTGCATCCGAGTCGTTGACCGTCCAGACATAAACTTTTTTACCATCCGCATGGGCAGATGAAATAAAATTCCGATTGATGGTGCTATATTCCATTGTTAAAAAGTCGGCAGAAGTAATCGGTGGTCCCACAATATTAAACGGTAAAATATAGCCAACGTAAAACTTTGGCTCCACTTTCTTTAAGTCTTCGACAGTTTGATAAGTCAAACTCTGTAAAATATGATGTTGTTCCAGAATTTCTGCCCGATATTTATCCGTGAAGCGCTCAACCAAATCGCTTGAGTCATATTTCGTTGTTTTAATTTCAATCAATAATTTCTGATTTAATTTTTTAGCAGCTGCCAGATAACTATCAAAAGAAACAAGTGGTGCTGCTTGCCCATTTTCTTTGACTGTTAATTTTTCTAGTTCTTTCAAGGTTAAATTTTGTGGTAGTTGATTGACGCCCGTTAAATTCTTCAAGTTAAAATCGTGCATCACGACGAATTGGCCATCTTTTGTTTCTTGAACATCCATCTCAACGTAATCAGGATGATAAGTTTGACTTGTTTTTTCTAGCGCAGGTAACGTGTTTTGAACACCATTTTGATTGCTAACACCACGATGAGAAACAGTTAAAGGGGTAGTCTGTGCAGCAGAAGTCAAATAATTCATATTATACAAACAAACGCCAACGCCAAAGAAAACACAAAAAAGAACAAGACTGGCATTCTTTAAGGTGGAATATCGATGTAAAGGTGGCTCAGGAGTGAACCATTCAGGAATTTCTGGCAAGAAGCCTTCATCATCCATGAAGTCGACAATAATGTAAAATATTCCAACAGTTGACATAACAATATTAAACAGAAGTATCAATTGTAATAGCGTCATTGCGAAGACAGCACTAATCAATGAATAATTAGGCAAAAAATTCTCAACAGCCGTTTGTGAAAGGATAATCAGAAAATAACCTAGTGAGGAAATTAGTAAGATACTACCACCAATGATAATAAATTGACCTAGAATCGCAAAGAAGCGTGATTTCGTAAGTCGCCAACTTTCTCGGATTGATTCGCGAAATGGTCGGTCGCGTAAGATCATTTCTGGTAACGCAAAAATTAGCCGAATGCCGATGTATGCTAAGAAAAGATAAACTAAAATGAATAAACTAACAATCACAAGCCGATTTTCAAAAATAAAATCCATAATAAATGAAGGGATTTTGATTTTTGATAATAAATCAGAGTTAAAACTTAACCCACTTAACGGCAAAATCAGTAGAAAATAAGCTAAGAAAAAGAGAAACGTAACTGGACGAACCTTTTTTAGCTGTAAGACAGTCATTCGAAGTAGCTGTTTTAAGGACACAGGTTTTCTTTTTTTGATAAAGTAAACACTAATCAATAAAAAAGTGAATTCAAAATAGACCAAAAGCAGAATCAGCACCAAAACGATAAAGAGCGAGCCTAGTACACCAGGGTGCTTAGAAAAAATGGTGGCGATATTATCATAAGATAAATAATCAATTGCACCACGATGTAAAATAAAACGAGTTGTACTATTCAATAACGGCAGACAAATAAATAAAATAAAGCCGTGCATCAGTAAAACATCGCGAAAATAATTTTGTGTTCCTTTGAGAAAGTCCCAAGCATTTCCTAAACTATGTTTTAAATAATTCATTTTTATCACCTACTAATTCTATTGTATCTTAAAAATAAAAAAAACACAGGTTAGAGGTCAGACCACTAATCTGTGTCAGAATGTCTTCATTTATTTTGTCCAATTAACCAAGTAAACCAGTCAAGTATTGTCCACCATAAATCAGTGCCATACTATATAAGAAAATAGAGAGTGGTTTAGCAAGGAAAATAATTAGTGAAAATTTCTTTACGGAAATATTTGTTAAGCCAGCCATCAAACAAAGCGCATCATCTGGCGCAACTGGTAGGAAAATTGCAAGTGCAAAAAGTTTCTCAAATCGACTTTGATTATCTAACCAACCAATATATTTATCATAAGTTTTGTCGCTGATTAAAGATAAAATGAAGGGTTTTCCGTAGCGTCTACCTAATAAGAAGATAATAACCGATCCGATACAAATCCCCACATAGTTATAAACAAAACCAGCATAAGGACCAAAAATCAGAACGCCGGCTGCGGTACTGATGCCACCGGGGATGATTGGAATCACTACTTGTAGAATTTGAATCAAAATGAAAATAACAGGTCCAAGAATAACTGAGTGTCCAACAAGACCTCTCAATGCATTGATGTCCTTGAAGACTCCAAGATTGATAAAGTAAACAGTTAGTGCGATAGACGCGCCTAAACCGATAATTGAAATAAAGTTGATAAGTTTTCTTGATGCTGCAACGCTCATTTTGAATCATCTCCTTGAAGTTTTTTGATCTAAGGTTACTATACGCGATAAAGTGGCAAACACGCTACTTTTTTAGATGACACTATTCAAACAGTTTTGTAAGTTCGAAGTAAGTATAAAAGATTTGTGAAGAAAATGCATCCTACTAAAGACTTATTTAATTTTTATCGAAGAAATTTATTTAGTAACTATTTCTTTTTTAAAATAAATATAAATAACGATAGTTTCCTTATTTGGTGATTAGTTGTGTTTTCGCCATAGCTGACAAAAAAAGAGTGAAAAAATAAGGAAAAAAAGAAGACTAAAAAAATGAAAGGGAATGCATAATTTGATGAAGACGCATTTCCTTATTAGAATTTCATTAAATAGTTTAGCTTAATTTGCTTTAAATATAACAATTATGAGTAAAATGTTTGCAAAGAAGGATGATTATCGGTTACAATTAAAGAACATATATGCAGTACAAAGTGGGGGAGTTTTTATGAGAAGAAAAGTCTATACCAAAGATCAAATTCTAAAAGCAGCATATGAAGTTGTTGCTAAAGAAGGCTTCAAAGGATTTACTGCTCGTAACATTGCAAAGAAGATGGGAATTTCGACACAACCTATTTATCTAGAGTTTAAAAACATGGAAGACTTAAAGAATACTCTTTTGGATTCTATTTTTGATCAACTCAAAGAAGAAGTTTTCCCTGTCGAGCATACTGGTGACAAAATTATTGATTTAGGTTTGAATTATATCAACTTTGCGAAAAAACATCATAGTCTGTACATGGCATTGTATATCGATGAGCATGGCGACGGTAAAAAAATGCATGATTTTTCATATAATTATTTCTATGAAGCTGCAAAGAAAGACGAAAAATACAGTCATTTATCTGACGAATATTTAGATGCGTTACATACGGGTACTTGGGTAGTCGTAACTGGGTTAGCTTCATTGATGTCTTCAAACATTATGCAGCCAACAGAAGAGCAAATCATTTCTTTGATTTCTAGAACAATTGACTCTGTGTTGTCTTTAGAAAATCCAGAAATTATCCGCTAAAAAAATAAAAAAGGTTGGCGTAGTCGTTTGATTACGTGCAACCTTTTTCTTGTGACTTTAAATGTAAAGAATCAGTTGTGAAAATGTTGCTTGACATTTTGGGCGAAAAGATTAAAAATAGAAATCGCGGAAGGTTGGCAGAGTGGTAATGCAGCGGACTCGAAATCCGCCGAACCGGCTAATACCGGCGCGCAGGTTCAAATCCTGTACCTTCCTTATTTAAACTAAAACAAAACAAGATTGAGTATTCATATCTCAATCTTTTTTTGTGCTGTCACATAACGACTAAACAAAAATAGTTGTGAATAAATGCAGGTTTAATAGAATGAAAATGTGAAAAAAGTTAAAAAAACACTTTTCTAGCAGTTATGGAATTAAAAAATAGAATAGCGCAAATGAGAGAGTCAAAATTTCTTTTAAGCATGAGGGATTAAGATAGCATCATAAAAGAAAACATGTTAAATTAGTTATTGAAAAACTTTTTATTAAATGTTCAAAAGTTTTCATAACTTATTTTCATGTGACGAAACTGTTAGGGAAGAACCTTTCGTCAGCGCTTTTCGAGTGTGTTAAGATGAAAAGTATGAAATAAAAAAATGAAAAAGTAATTTATATTAGGATGTGAAAGTTAAATGTGCGGGATTGTCGGTTTTGTTAATGACAAAGATAACAAGAGTGCAGTTGTAAATGCGATGATGGATCGCATTGTACACCGTGGACCTAATAGTTCTGGTGAGTATGTCGATAAACACGTTGCTTTAGGTTTTAGAAGATTGAGTATTATTGATTTAGAAGGCGGAACACAGCCTATTTATAATGAGGATGGAACAAAAATCATTATCTTTAATGGTGAGATTTATAACTATCGTCCACTGCGAGAAGAATTACTTGCGGCAGGACATGTTTTTCGCACACACGCTGACACGGAAGTTCTTCTTCATGGTTATGAAGAATGGGGAACAGAATTATTACAAAAAATTCGTGGAATGTTTGCTTTTGCTATTTGGGACAATGAAAAAAATGAACTTTTTGGTGCCCGTGATCATTTTGGAATCAAACCTTATTACTATGCACAAATGAATGGTACGTTTATGTTCGGTTCAGAGATCAAAAGTTTCTTACCACATCCTGATTTCCAAAAAGAGTTAAATAAAGAAGCATTGAAACCTTATATGACTTTTCAATACTCACCTTTGAATGGCGAAACATTCTTTAAAGATGTGTACCGTTTACCTGAAGGCCATTATTTTACTTATAAAAACGGTGAGTTAGACATTCAAGAATACTGGGATGCTGATTTTGAAACAAAAGGTACACATTCTCGCCAAGAATGGATTGACAAAATTGATGAAACAGTTAAAGCTTCGATTGAGGCACATACAATCAGTGATGTTGAAGTTGGTTCATTCCTTTCAAGTGGTGTTGACTCAAGTTATGTGACTTCGGTTTTAAAACCAGATCATTCATTTTCAATTGGTTTTGATGATAAAACATACAATGAAGCAATTGAAGCACGTAAATTAACAGAGATTTTAGATTTAGACAATACTGCGGCGGTTATCGACGGAGATATGTCATTCAAAGCATTTCCGTTGATCCAATATCATTTGGATGAACCAGATTCAAATCCTTCTTGTGTTCCTTTGTATTTTCTAGCTAACCTTGCTTCACAAAGTGTCCGTGTGGTTCAATCCGGTGAAGGGGCAGATGAATTATTTGCTGGCTATCAAACATATGGCTTCCATACGAATTCAAAATTTATTCGTGTGATTGCGCAAGGGTTGAAGAAATTGCCAAAAGGAACGCGTTATAGTTTAGGTCGCAAAATTGGTAAAATGAAAAACTTCCACGGACGTATTCATTTATATGAATCACTTGCGCCGGCTAAAGAGTATTTCATTGGTCATGCGCGTGTCTTTGAAGAAAAGGAAGCGGCTGATTTATTGACAGCAACTTATCAAGATGCACCATCTGTGAGTGAAATTATGGCTGTCCATTACGAAAAAACGGATGGAATCAAAGATGAAGTCAATAAAATGCAATATGTTGACCTTCATCAATGGATGCCAAAAGATATTTTGTTGAAAGCTGACAAATTATCAATGGCAAGTTCATTGGAAGTTCGTGTGCCATTATTGGATATTGAAGTGATGAAATTAGCACAACAAATTCCAAGCAAATATTTATTAAACCAAAACAACACGAAAGATATTTTCAGACAAGCAGCAAACAAACAGTTGCCAGAAGAATGGTCAAACCGTGTGAAATTAGGTTTCCCTGTGCCAATTAAAGCTTGGCTAAAAGAAGAACATGGTTATCAAGAAGTGAAAGCTTTATTTGAAGCAGATTTTGCAAAAGAATTCTTTGACCAAGATAAAATCATGGAATTGTTAAACAATCATCATGAAGGAGTCAAAGAAGAGCAACGTAAGATCTGGACGATTTTTAGTTTCTTAACTTGGTACAAAGTTTACTTTATTGATGAAACAATCCCTCAAGCAGAACCAATTGATTATGTAACTGTCTAAGAAGGATAGAAGAAAAAAGGATTAATTTCTATAGAAGAAAAAAGCTGAAAAATTCATTGATAAAATGTATGTTTCCGTGGATGAAACGCTTGAAATTATTCTAAATGAGCTAGTTTTTCACTGCAAAAAAAAGCCTAAGACAATCAATGTCTTAGGCTTTTTTTGTTTCTTACTTATAGAATAAATACAAATTATAGTTGAAGTAATTTTTCTAGATGATCGGCTAGACCATCCTCTTGGTTCGTTTTTTCCGTAATGTCATTAGCGATCCCTTTTAGTTGATCGGTGCCATTTGCCATTGCAACGCCCCAACCAGCATATTCCAATAATTCAAGATCATTGTGCTCATCACCAAATGCGATGACGTCTTCTTGTTTGATTTCAAGATAATTGGCTACTTGGTGAACACCCTTTGCTTTTTCAATCCCTTTAGAAACGATTTCTAAAATAGCTGTTGGTCCACCCCAAGTGCGGACATCTACATAACTACCAAATTGACGGGTCAATTCATTTGAAACTTGTTCTGCAAATTGTTTTTCTGTACGAACGAGCAAAGAAGTTGGATTAGTTGTCAGGTTTTGAGGAGAAAGCAGATTTTTTTCACTCGGGTTTGATGAAGCAAAGATTTTTTCATCGAAAAAATCTAAGCTATCAATAAAAAAAGTTTCGCGGTTTTCAGCGGCAACGAAGTCAAGATTCAATGCTTTTTTTTGTGAAACAATTTCAAAGGCGATCTCGCGATTGATTTGTGATTCTTTTTCGCCACTCCAAAGTTGATTAGGAATGTGTACAAGAGCCCCATTAAAGTTAACCATTGGGGTAGTTAATTCTAACTGTTGATAAAATTGATAACTCATTCGAAAAGGTCGTCCAGTAGCGATACTAACATAGTGACCTGCTGCAATGGCTTTTTTTAAGGTTTGTTCGGTTTTAGTTGTAATTAAAGAGTCTTGATTCAGAGTAGTCCCATCTAAATCAATGGCAATAAGCTTTTTATTCAATGGCGATAGTCCTTTCTCAGCTGATATTTGTTTTAGTCTAGCATATTTGACGCAATAAACAAGTGCGAAAATCAATAACTGAAGAATGAAAAACGCCCTTTTTTAGAAAGAATGAAGCAAAACACGAACGTTTTTTGCTTTTTAATGTTTAAATATCATTTTTTAGTTGAAAAACGAATGAAGCGACGATATAATCAATAATTGTTCGAGGAAATTAGTTGTTGGTCTTATTTAATATCTTTCCTCATCAGAAAAAATCAGGGAGTGGAATTTTTTATGGATAAGTTTTTCGGATTGAAGGAAAACAAAACAAATGTATCAACAGAAATAATGGCGGGGGTTACAACATTCTTTGCAATGAGCTACATTCTTTTTGTTAACCCAACGATTTTATCAGCTTCAGGAATGCCATTTCAAGCAGTTTTCTTGGCAACAATTATTGCTTCGGTTATCGGGACGTTAGTAATGGGCTTGTTTGCGAATGTTCCTTACGCACAAGCACCAGGGATGGGTTTGAATGCCTTCTTTACTTTTACTGTCGTGTTTGGTCTTGGTTATTCTTGGCAAGAAGCTTTAGCAATGGTCTTTATTTGTGGGTTGATTAATATTTTTATTACAGTAACAAAAATTCGAAAAATGATTATTCACGCAATTCCAGAAAGTTTACAACACGCCATTGGGGGCGGTATTGGAATCTTCGTTGCGTATGTGGGAATCAAAAATGCAGGGTTCCTTTCTTTCAGTGCGGATCAATCAGCAATCACGAGTTCTGTAGTTGAAGGTGGTAAGGCAACAAACGTAACAATTAATGGTGGAATTGTTCCAGCCTTAGCAAATTTCAATAATGCACCCATTTTATTAGCAGTTATTGGTTTAGTTATTACAGCAATTTTAGTAGTTAAAAATGTGCGTGGTGCAATGCTGATTGGTATTGTAGTGACAACTATCTTAGGTGTATTGATGGGTGTGGTCGATCTTCAAGCGATTGATTGGCAAGCTAATTCATTAGGAAACTCAGTTAAAGAATTAGGAACAACTTTTGGTGCTGCTTTTGGAGCGGAGGGAATGCAATCTTTATTCAGTGATAGTTCAAGACTTCCACAAGTTTTAATGACAATCATTGCGTTTAGTTTATCAGATACATTTGACACGATTGGTACATTTATCGGAACGGGACGTCGTACAGGCATTTTCTCAAAAGAAGATGAGGATGCATTGGAAGATGGAAAAGGATTCAAAACAAAAATGGATAAAGCTTTGTTTGCTGATGCAATTGCAACTTCAGTTGGTGCAATTTTTGGTACGTCAAATACAACAACGTATGTCGAATCTGCTGCCGGAATTGGTGCGGGTGGTCGAACTGGTTTAACGTCGGTAGTCGTTGCAATCTTATTTGCACTAAGCAGTTTATTCTCTCCATTGATTGCTATTGTTCCTGCACAAGCAACGGCGTCTGCTTTGATTTTAGTCGGTGTAATGATGATGGCTTCATTTGCAGATATCAAATGGGCGAATCTTGATGAAGCTTTACCTGCTTTCTTTGCTTCAATTTTTATGGGTCTTTGCTATAGCATTTCTTATGGGATTGCTGCTGGTTTTATCATGTATACAATTGTGAAGGTAGTTAAAGGACAAGCAAAAGAAGTATCGCTTGCTTTGTGGGTAGTTGATATTTTATTTATCTTAAACTTTATTATTTTAGCGACAATCTAAACTAGTTAAGTAAATGAAACAAATCAATCAAAAATATCTCTGTTAAAATTTTTAAGGCAAAGAGTACGTCTGTTGACGATACTTTTTGTCTTTTTATTTAGTTGAGTAATAGAAAAGTCAGAATTTTTTGTCTTTTTTTGTTTTTGCTTTCACATTCGTTGCTTGTTGCTTTAAAAATAGGTATGATGAAGAAAGATGAAAGAGGGATGATGAATGGGGATTAAATGGAGAAAGAATTTAATTATTGCATGGATTGGTTGTTTTTTCACTGGTGCAAGTATTAGTTTAGTCATGCCGTTTATTCCTGTTTACGTCGAACAACTAGGGACGCCTCAAGATCAGGTTGAATTATTTTCTGGATTAGCGATTTCAGTTACTGCTTTTGCAGCAGCAATTGTTGCACCGGTTTGGGGAAATTTAGCAGATCGAAAAGGGCGGAAAATTATGATGGTTCGAGCGGCAGCGGGAATGACAATCACCATGGGCTCACTGGCTTTTGTTCCTAATGTGTATTGGCTGTTAATTATGCGCTTCTTTAATGGAATTTTATCTGGGTATATTCCAAATGCTACAGCAATGATTGCATCACAAGCGCCGAAGGAAAAAAGTGGTTGGGCATTAGGGACACTTTCGACTGGAGCAATTGCAGGGAATTTGATTGGTCCGTCCATGGGTGGTGCGTTAGCGCAATGGTTTGGCATGGAGAACGTCTTTATTATTACGGGTGCAGTACTTTTAGTAACGACAATCTTAACAATTTTTCTAGTAAAAGAGGATTTCCATCCAGTTGAGAAGAAAGATTTAGTCAGCACAAAAGAAATTTTTTCAAAAATGGATCATTTCTCTATTTTAGTGGGACTATTTATCACAACATTGATTTTACAAATTGGTGTGACTAGTATCAGTCCAATCTTAACGTTGTATATTCGCCAATTGAGCGGAGATATCAATAATGTTCTCTTTATTAGTGGGTTGATCGTTTCAGTTGCTGGGGTTTCAGCGGTACTGTCTTCTCCCAAATTAGGGAAGCTAGGGGATAAAATCGGTAACCATAAAGTGTTGCTTGCTGGATTGGTCTTATCGTTTTGTTGTTACCTTCCTATGGCATTCGTTCAAACACCATTACAGTTAGGAATTTTACGTTTTATTTTGGGCTTTTCAACTGGAGCATTGATGCCTTCGATTAATACGTTGATTAGCAAAATCACGCCTCAAGAAGGTGTGAGTCGAGTGTATAGTTACAATCAAATGTTTAGTAATTTTGGGCAGGTTTTAGGACCAATGCTTGGTTCGACTGTTGCCCATTCATTTGGTTACAGTGCGGTGTTTGTGGTAACCAGTTGTTTTGTCTTATCGAATATCGGACTCTCGCTTTTTAATTTTAGAAAGGTTTTACGTAGTAAATTTTAAAAAAACGAATCGTAGACAAAAAAACAGATTGGGAAAACTTGCTTTCCCAATCTGTTTTGATTTACTATGAGTGCGATGAGGCTTCTTTTTTTGTTGGAGCAACTGCACCGATTAAGATGATAATGATACCGGCAATTAGTGACATAATTGCTGTCAAAGCAAAATCGTAAGTTCCTTTTGTCAAGGCACTACCAATGTAACCAACAACTTGTCCTAAAACTAGGGACCAAAATAACGTTACAATATATCGCATGAAGAACACCTCTTTTCTATCCCAATTTTAACAGAATTTTTTTGAATGTAAAGCAAGGTACAATGCTTAATTGTACTAACGATAGTGAATTTTAACGAAAAAAAAGGCGGAATGCAAGATGTTTTTTCCACAACTGTATACGAGAACTTCATATTCTTTGTTACAAAGTACAATTCGCATCCGAGAGTATGTCCGTGAAGCTAAAAAACTTGGATACACTTATTTAGCTATCACTGATGAGGATGTTTTGTACGGCGCCGCAGAATTTTACCAAGAGTGCGTCAAAGAAGGAATCAAACCAATTATTGGCCTACATCTTGAGTACACTTTTGAAGACAAAGACTACGGACTGTTAGTTTATGCAAAAGACAAGATTGGTTACCAACAATTGATGAATGTTTCGAGTAAAAAAATGATTGAAGGTACTATTGAACTGAACACATGGACGAAGACGGACCACTTGATTTTGATTGTGCCAGATAGTCATTCGATTGCAAATGATTATGGCACGGCAGAAACGTTTGCTAGTCATTGGCAAATGCTAAAAGAAAAAGTCCATTTCCACGATTTTTATGTGGGTGTAACTGGCCAAACCGTTTCGGATTCTAAAGAATGGTACGAGTTTCTGTCAGCTGAAGAGGAACAACTGTGTGCATTACATCCGATTGCAAGCTTGCATCAGGAAGATTTGTTTGCATTGGAAACAATGAAACATATAAAAGAAGGTACACAGATTTCGTCAGAAGAATTAGCAGATAGTAGTCAACTAGAAAATAAAAACTTTCTTGAATCAGAGAGTAAGATGATTCAAAAATTTAATGAACTATATACGTACAAAGTTCTTGAGACAACTCAAAAATTAGCTGAATCTGTGAATTTTGAGTTTCAATTTCATCAAAAACTGCTACCGCATTATCCAGTACCAAATGATGAATCGGCAGCGGTATACCTCAAACAATTGTGTCAAAATCAGTTATCAAAAAGAGTAGAATCTTTGACACCAGAATATCAACAACGTTTAGACTATGAATTAAAAATTATTCATCAAATGGGATTTGACGATTACTTTTTAATCGTGTGGGATGTGATGGCTTTTGCACACAAACAAAAAATCGTTACTGGCGCGGGTCGTGGATCAGCTGCGGGTTCATTAGTTGCTTATGTTTTGGCAATCACAGATGTGGATCCTTTGAAATATAATTTGCTCTTTGAACGTTTTTTAAATCCAGAACGTTACACAATGCCTGATATTGACTTGGATATTCCTGATAATAAACGTGAAGAAGTCTTGAATTATGTCCGAGAAAAATACGGGCAGTATCATATGGCACAGATTGCAACTTTTGGAACAATGGCTGCCAAAATGGTATTAAGAGACGTTGCGCGAGTATTTGGTGTTTCACAAAGTGAGGCAAATCGCTGGTCAAAGGCGATCCCTAATCAATTAAAAATCACCTTGTCACAAGCTTACCAAACTTCGAATAAACTAGTTGAATTGGTGCAAGCAAATAAAAAAAATCAATTACTGTTTCAAACAGCGACCATTTTAGAAGGGCTGCCACGTCACATATCGACACATGCGGCTGGGGTGGTATTGAGCGACCGCAATCTATTAGAGCTAGTTCCTTTACAACAGGGATCAGACGAAGCTTTTTTAACGCAATATACTATGAATGCCGTAGAAGAAATCGGATTGCTGAAAATGGATTTCTTAGGTTTACGGAACTTATCAATTATTGATTATGCGCTTAAATCAATCAAACGTGTAGAAAAAATCGACCTTCAACTTAAGCAAATACCACTGGATGATGCGAAAACTTTCCGATTGTTTCAAAAAGGGGAGACAACCGGCGTCTTTCAATTTGAATCGGCAGGAATTCGAAATGTTTTACGACGTTTGGGACCAGAAAATATTGAAGATATCGCTGCTGTCAACGCTTTGTATCGTCCTGGACCTATGCAAAATATTGATACCTTTATTGCACGAAAAAAAGGGAAAGAGGTTATTCAATACCCGGATGACGCATTAAAACCAATTTTGGAAAATACCTATGGAGTTATTGTGTATCAGGAACAAATCATGCAGATTGCTTCAACGATGGCTGGATTTTCTTTAGGTCAGGCAGATATTTTACGACGTGCAATTAGTAAGAAGAAAAAGGAAGTTATTGATAGAGAAAGAGAACACTTTGTAACTGGTTCACTAGCGCAAGGTTATTCTAAGGAAAAGGCAATTGAAGTGTACGATTATATCGAGCGTTTTGCTAATTATGGATTTAATCGTTCACATGCATTCGCTTATTCATTTGTTGGGTTTCAAATGGCTTATCTCAAAGCACATTATCCAGGAGCATTCTTTACTAGTTTGATGAATGCTGTGCGACACAATACCGCTAAGCTTAAAGAATACCTTGCTGAAGCTAGAAAGAACAAGTTAACGCTGAGTCCGCCTTCCATCAATCAAAGTGCTTATGGGTTTGAATTAGTCAATTTGCAATTGATTCGTTTTGGTTTGACAGCAATCAAAGGGGTACGGCGAGATTTTGTAGAAGAGATTATCAATGAAAGAAAAACAAATGGTTCGTTCAAATCTGTCGATGAGTTTTTGATTCGTATAGATAAGCGATGGCTCAAAGAAGATATCCTGAAACCTTTAGTTGCTGTAGGTGTATTCGATGAGTTAGAAAAAAATCGTAAGCAGCTCATGCTCGATTTAGAAGGAAAGATCCAAAACGTTCAATACAGTAGCGGCAGTTTGGACTTGATGGAAATCATGGCGTTGAAGGAAGAAGAAATTGCAGATTATTCATTAGATGAACGTTTGACACTAGAAGAAGAATATCTTGGTGTTTATTTATCTGGTCATCCAACAGAAGGCTATGAGCGATTGCGTTTAGCTAAACGTGTTCAATTGGTTACCGAAATTGTGCCTCAGCAGACAGTAAGTTTGTTATTGTACATCAAAAATATTCGTGAAATTCGGACAAAAAAAGGAGAAAGAATGGCTTTCGTGGAAGGAACGGATAGCTCAGGTGAAGTAACAGTTACTGTTTTTCCTAAGCTATATCGCCAATTCAGAAATCTTTTTGAAGTGAATCACGTACTGTTTGTACAAGGTCGTAGTGAAATAAGTCGCTATAACCAAGAATTACAATTGATTGGCGAAACATTTGCAGATGCGAAAGAATTTGAGAAAAACTTTCCAGATCAAACTTGTTATTTAAGAATCACGGAAGGACAAGAAGACCATGAAACAATGCGTCAATTGAAAACAATTTTTCAGAAACATCCCGGATACATTCCAGTTGTTTTATACTATGAAAAAACACAACGGAAAATCGTGTTATCAGAGGAAAACTGGGTAGATGGAAGTAAGAGTCTGCGAGGACAGCTTTCTTATTTACTTCAAGAGGAAAATGTTGTTTTCAAATAAGTTACGGTAAAAAATACTACGTGCTTTCATTTTTTTTCATTTTTTTAGCTATTAATCAAGACAAGTTAGAAAAATAATGTTAGAATGTTAGACGTGGTTATTGCAAACAAATGGTTATAGCCTAAGTCTTCTTAGGATAAAGTATTTTAATGAGGTGAATGTTTATATGAAACGCATCGGAATTTTGACCAGTGGCGGAGACGCACCTGGAATGAACGCAGCGATTCGCGCAGTTGTTCGTAAAGGAATCTATGAAGGTCTAGAAGTTTATGGAATCAACTACGGATTTGCCGGATTAGTTGCCGGAGATATTCGTCGTCTTGACGTTGCTGACGTTGGTGATAAGATCCAACGCGGTGGTACTTTCTTGTACTCTGCTCGTTACCCAGAATTTGCTACAGAAGAAGGTCAATTAAAGGGTATCGAACAATTGAAAAAATTCGGTATTGAAGGTTTAGTAGTTATCGGTGGCGATGGCTCTTACCATGGAGCGATGGCTTTAACTAAGCGTGGTTTCCCAGCAGTGGGAATTCCTGGAACAATCGATAATGATATTCCTGGTACAGACTTCACAATCGGTTTTGATACAGCAATTAATACAGTGCTTGAATCAATTGACCGCATTCGTGACACAGCTACATCACACGTTCGTACATTCGTTATTGAAGTAATGGGACGTAACGCTGGCGATATCGCTTTATGGTCAGGTGTTGCAGGCGGAGCTGATGAAATCATCATTCCAGAACATGATTTTGACATGGCTGCTGTTGCTAAAAAAATCCAAGAAGGCCGCGATCGTGGAAAAAAACATTGCTTGATCATCTTGGCTGAAGGTGTAATGGGCGGAAACGAATTTGCTGAAAAACTTTCAGAATTCGGCGACTACCATACTCGTGTATCTATCTTAGGACACGTTGTTCGTGGGGGCGCACCAAGCGCACGTGATCGTGTGTTAGCAAGTAAATTTGGTGCTTATGCTGTTGAATTATTACAACAAGGTAAAGGCGGATTATGTGTTGGGATTCATGACAATGAAATTGTTGCTTCTGACATCATTGACACTTTGGAAAACAACAAACATAAACCAGACTTATCATTGTACGAATTAAACAATACTCTTTCATTCTAATTTGATTTAATCAAAGGAATGAATAAGACCAGAGCAAACTTTGTTTGACTCAACTGAACTATCTATAATTAATAGCTATTTAAGCTGTAAAGCTTTAAATAAACAAAATTGAATGGGAGCGTTTTGTAAAATGAAAAAAACCAAAATCGTTAGTACATTAGGACCAGCAAGTAATTCAGTAGAAACTATTTCTAAACTGATCGAATCTGGAGCAAATGTCTTCCGTTTTAACTTCTCACATGGAGATCATGAAGAACAATTATCACGTATGGTAATGGTTCGTGAAGCCGTTAAAAAAACAGGCAAAGATGTAGGTATCCTTTTAGATACTAAAGGTGCAGAAATCCGTACAACAGTTCAAGGAACAACAGAAGCTGATTTTGGCCGTGCCGGCTATATCAAATTCGAAGTTGGAGATCAAACTCGTATCTCTATGGACCCTGAACATGTTGGTTCAAAAGAAAAAATCGCTGTAACTTATCCTGGATTGTTTGAAGACGTTCACGTTGGTGGACACATCTTATTCGATGATGGTCTTATTGACATGGAAATCGTTGAAAAAGACGAAGCAAACCGTGAATTAGTTGTAGTAGTTAAAAATGCAGGTATGCTAGGATCACGTAAAGGTGTTAACGCACCAGGCGTATCAATCAGCTTACCAGGTATTACAGAAAAAGATGCTGACGATATCCGTTTCGGTTTAGATAACGACATCGACTTTATCGCTGCAAGTTTTGTACGTAAAGCACAAGACGTTTTAGATATTCGTGAAATTTTAGAAGAAAAAAATATGACACACGTTCAAATTTTCCCTAAAATTGAATCTGAAGAAGGTATCGACAACATCGACGAAATCATCAAAGTTTCTGATGGTGTTATGATTGCTCGTGGTGACATGGGTGTTGAAATTCCAGCTGAATTAGTACCAATGGTTCAAAAACGTATCATTAAAAAATGTAACGCTGCTGGTATCCCAGTTATTACAGCTACACAAATGTTAGAATCAATGCAAGAAAACCCACGTCCAACACGTGCCGAAGCATCTGACGTTGCCAACGCTGTATTTGATGGTACAGACGCAACAATGTTATCAGGTGAATCTGCAAATGGTGACTACCCTGTAGAAGCTGTTTCAACAATGGCTCGTATTGACCAAGAAGCTGAAAAAGCTTTAGCTGAATTAGGTACATTCCAAATCAATCAATTTGACAAAACTGATGTTACTGAAACAATCGGTTTGTCAGTAGCTCGTGCTGCTAAAAACTTAGGTGTTAAAACAATCGTTGCTGCAACTGAGTCTGGTTACACAGCTAAAATGATTTCTAAATACCGTCCAGATGCTGACATCTTGGCAGTTACATTTGACGAACGCACAAAACGTGGTTTGATGTTAAACTGGGGCGTATACCCAACAGTTACTGAAAAACCAACAACTACTGATGAAATGTTTGAATTAGCTGCTAAAAAAGCAGTTGAATTAGGCTTTGCTTCAGAAGGCGATCTAATCTTGATCACTGCTGGTGTACCAGTTGGTGAACGTGGAACAACTAACGTAATGAAAATTCAAATGATTGGTTCTAAATTATTAGAAGCTCAAGGCGTTGGCCAAAAATCTGTTGTTGCAAACGCAGTAGTTGCTTCATCTGCTGAAGAAGCAATTAAAAAAGCAAAAGACGGCATGGTATTAGTTGTTCCAACAACGGATAAAGAATATATGCCTGCTATTGAAAAAGCAGCAGCAGTCGTAGTTGAAGAAGGCGGCTTAACTTCACACGCAGCAGTTGTAGGTATCGCTCAAGACATTCCTGTAATCGTTGGTGCAAAAGACGCGACTTCAACAATCGTTGATGGTGAATTAATTACTGTTGATTCACGTCGTGGTATTGTATACCGTGGCGAAACAACAGCTATCTAATTTGCTAGATAGTATAAAAAAAGCAGCTCCTCAATCTGAGGGGCTGTTTTTTTGTGTCTGAATAAATTCATTAATGACGCGGACAACTTGTTGCTGTAAATCAGTTGGCAATTGCTGTGTGCGCGTGACAAGTGAAATCAGAAAGCGTGGCTGTACAGTGTCAGTTAGTGGAAGTACAACTAACTGGTCTTCTGGATGAATCGCAATTTCTGTTAAAAAACCTATACCAACTTGTTCGCGAATCATACTTTTTAAAATGGATAAATCATTGCTTTGATACACAATTTTTGGTTCGATGTGTGCTTGTTTTGCTAATTTTGAAAAAGCAGTAGGATGGACGTAATGCTCGTTCAATAAAACAAATTCTTCGCTGATCAATTCTTTGAACGAAACAGCTTCTTTTTGGGCAAGTGGATGTTCTGGTGAGACAACAATCATAAACCGTTTGTCTAAGAGCAACTGTGTTTCTAAGGACTGATCAACAATTGGCTGAATTGAACCAAGTAAAGCTAAATCAATTTGACCTTGATGAATCATTCCATACAAATCGCGGGAACCACCATCAATGATTTCTAATTGATTCATCAACTTTTGCCTAATGAAGTAACCGGATAATTTTGGAAAATATTCATTTCCGATGATTGGTGGCATGCCAAGACGAATTTTTTTTGTTTGTAGTTGTTGAATCTCAGCTTTTGCACGAGTGATTTCTTGAAGAATGGACTGTGCGTGGATAAACAGTTGGTGACCAGCAGGTGTGATCAATAGTTCATTGTGCGAGCGATCTCGGACGATGAGAACAGCGTTTAATTCTTTTTCAAGCCGTTGGACAGCATAAGTGATTGTGGGTTGGCTAACATGAAATAGATTAGCAACTTTTGTAAAGTTTTTTAGTTTGACTAATTGAACATAGTATTCAATATCTCGTGTGTTCATGTGTTAGCTCCTCTCTTTATCCATATAAATAATAGTTATTGTAATGGATTCGTTTCTTGATAGCAACTGAAAGTTCAACGAAGTCGTTTGCGAAGTTAGCAGGAAACGTTTAGATGGATACATTTGAAAAAATTTGCGAAATCAGTAACCGATTACTTGTTATTTCGATTGAACAGAAAAAATTCCAAAAAAATTTTTTGAGAAAAGAAATCAATTTGTTAAAAGACGTCTTAATCGAACTTTAGCAAAAAAGAAAAGGGAAATTTTGTTGGAAAAGTGAAAAAAGAAAACTGATTTTCCAAATAATGTACTGTTTTTTTATGAACTGTAAGGTGTCAAGAAAATTTCATTGACAAGGACGTTTTTGCCCTGTATAATTGCTTTTGTTGCTTAGGAGTGATGAAAAATGAAATGGTCTTTACTAGAATTACGAAAATATCAAGAGACACCATTAGTATTTCATGAAACACTTGATTTAAAATCAGGTTTAATGAAACGCGATAATTTAATACTCGATGTTGCACCAGTGGCTGTTGAAGGATTTGTTTCCGTTGATAAAAAAGGCTATATCGTTCATTACACTGTGCAAACGACTCTGACTGTCCCATCAACACGTTCACTCGAACCTGTTGAGTTAGTGATGGATTTTCCGGTTGATGAATTATTCATGACAGTAGAACAGTATCAAAGTCGAGACGAACAATTATCTGCTGATGAGATTTTGTTGATTGAGGGCACACAGCTTGATTTGACAGAGTCAATCGAAGATAATATTTTATTGGCAATTCCAATGCGTGTGCTTACTGAAGCAGAGGAAGCAGACGAAACCAACCTACCTAAAGGGGCAGATTGGGAAGTTATTTCTGAAGCAGAACATGAGCGCAGAAAAGTGGAAGAAGCTGAGACAAAAGTAGATCCTCGTCTTGCAAAACTATCGGAATTTTTTGATGATGAATCAAAGGAATAAAGATAACGAGTAAGATTGGAATATATTGTATCTAAATGGATGCAAGACTTTACAAGGAGGTGTAGCAAAATGGCAGTACCAGCTAGAAGAACATCAAAAGCTAAAAAAGCAAAACGTCGTACACACTACAAATTGACAATCAAAGGTTTAAACGAATGTCCTAACTGTGGTGAAATGAAAAAAAGCCATCACGTATGTACAAATTGTGGTTACTATGATGGTAAGGACGTAATGTCTAAAGAAGCTTAATACATTTTAATTAGAAAATGTAAAACCTCAAGGCTAACCATGGAGCCTTGGGGTTTATTTTTTTCTCGGAATCGCCAAAATATTTTGCACATTGGTTTGCATTGCACCAATGTTAGGCTATAATGAGAGAGATTAGGGGATTAACCCCAAATGTAGGAGGAGTTCATATGACGAAACAACAAATCGGCGTTGTCGGTATGGCCGTTATGGGCAAAAACTTAGCCTTAAATATTGAAAGCCGCGGTTATTCAGTCGCTCTATTTAACCGTACTGGTTCAAAAACAACAGAAGTAGTAGAAGAACATCCAGATAAAAACTTTAAAGCAACTTATACAATGGAAGACTTTGTTGCTTCAATTGAAAAACCACGTCGTATTCTTTTGATGGTTAAAGCAGGACCAGCTACTGATGCAACGATTCAAGAATTATTACCTCATTTAGATAAAGGCGATATTTTGATCGATGGCGGAAATACATTCTTCAAAGATACAATTCGTCGCAATGAAGAATTAGCAAACTCTGGAATCAACTTTATTGGTACTGGTGTTTCAGGTGGAGAAGAAGGCGCGCTAAAAGGCCCTTCTATCATGCCTGGTGGGCAAAAAGAAGCCTACGAATTAGTGGCACCGATTTTAGAACAAATTTCTGCTAAAGCAGAAGATGGCGCACCATGTGTAACTTATATTGGGCCAAATGGTGCAGGTCATTATGTAAAAATGGTTCACAATGGAATTGAGTATGGAGATATGCAATTGATTGCGGAGTCTTATGACTTAATGAAGAATATTCTTGGGCTATCAGTTGATGAAATGGCTGAGATCTTCAAAGAATGGAATCAAGGGGAACTTGATAGCTACTTAATCGAGATCACTGCTGACATT
This sequence comes from Enterococcus sp. DIV0174, assembly GCF_050529065.1. Lineage (NCBI taxonomy): Bacteria > Bacillati > Bacillota > Bacilli > Lactobacillales > Enterococcaceae > Enterococcus > Enterococcus sp. DIV0174. Next base: position 856,152 of record NZ_CP172881.1, read on the forward strand.
TTGACTCGTAAAGACGATGAAGGCACAGGCAAACCGATTGTTGATGTCATTCTTGATGCAGCTGGCAATAAAGGAACTGGTAAATGGACAAGTCAAAGTGCTTTAGACTTAGGTGTGCCACTTCCATTGATCACAGAATCTGTATTTGCTCGTTATATCTCTGCTTATAAAGACGAACGTGTCCAAGCAAGTAAAATTTTGTCAAATCCAAATAATTTTGAATATACTGGTGACAAAAAAGAATTGGTTGAGAAAATCCGTGAAGCATTGTACTTTAGCAAAATTATGAGCTATGCTCAAGGCTTCGCACAACTACGAGTAGCTTCAAAAGAATACGATTGGGACTTGCCATTTGGCGAAATCGCTAAAATCTGGCGTGCAGGATGTATCATCCGTGCTCGTTTCTTACAAAAGATCACAGATGCATATGATAAAGACCCAGACATCGAAAACTTATTGTTAGATGATTACTTTGTTGAAATCACAAAGAAATATCAACAATCAGTGAGAGATGTAGTTGCTTTAGCCGTTCAAGCTGGTGTACCAGTGCCAACGTTCTCTTCAGCAATTTCTTACTTTGACTCTTATAGAGCAGAACGCTTGCCAGCAAACATTATTCAAGCACAACGTGATTATTTTGGTGCACACACTTATGAACGTGTGGACAAAGAAGGAATCTTCCACTACTCTTGGTATCATGAAGAGTAAGTAGTTCTTGACTTTGCAAAACTGAAAATTTAGATAAATCATGATAGAGCTGAAGTCATTTGTTACGAATAGACTTCGGCTCTTTTTAAAATTGTTTATTCATGATAGAATGACTATAGATTTTTAAGTAGAATATCGGTATAATGATAGAGTTTGTAGAAATCGCGTAGAGGGAAAGGATAAAATAATAGATGAGTAATATTCTAATCATTGAAGATGAAAAGAACTTAGCTCGCTTTGTCGAGTTGGAATTAAAGCACGAAGGGTACAATGCTGAAGTTCATTATAATGGCCGCACAGGATTAGACGCTGCTTTAAATAATGAATGGGATGCCATTTTACTAGATTTGATGTTACCAGAGTTAAATGGATTAGAAGTTTGTCGACGTGTCCGTCAAGTAAAAAACACACCAATCATCATGATGACTGCTAGGGATTCAGTGATTGACCGCGTATCAGGTTTAGACCATGGAGCAGATGACTACATTGTTAAGCCATTTGCAATTGAAGAATTATTAGCCCGCTTGCGAGCTTTGTTACGTCGAATTGATATCGAAGGTGATAAAAACGTAGCAAAACAAACAACAATTACTTATCGCGACCTAACAATTGAAAAAGAAAATCGTGTGGTACGCCGTGGAAACGAAGTAATTGAATTAACCAAACGTGAGTATGAGCTATTATTGACGTTGATGGAAAACGTCAATGTAGTATTAGCCCGTGATGTTCTATTAAACAAAGTTTGGGGTTATGAAACAGAAGTCGAAACGAATGTTGTCGATGTATATATTCGTTACTTGCGCAATAAGATTGATGTTCCTGGGGAGGAAAGCTATATCCAAACTGTCCGCGGAACAGGTTATGTGATGCGCTCGTGATCAAACCGAAAAAATCGGAAAAAAGAGAACTGAAAGGTCCCTCCTTGACTATCAAGTGGGCCTTTGCAAGTTCTTTCTTTATATTTGTTGTTTTTACTATTTTTGCGGTTATTACTTATAAGTCTTCAATCAATCTGATTGTTGCTAAAGAACGAAACAATGTGGAACGAACGATTTCACAAGTGGCCTCTCGGTTAGCTAACTCAGATGAAGAGCTGACTTTAGTCAATACGTACCGAAATTTGACTAATACAACTACAAATGATAGTAATATTGACGACCAAACGACGAATATCGAAGGGAACTTAATGAAAATTGATTCTTTCATTGCAGAACTTGGTCAGTCATCATTGGATTTATTCGTCTACAATTTAGAAGAAAAGCTGATATTTAAAACGCAGCAGCATAGTCAATCATTGTTACAAACAACCAGAAAAGTTCCAACGATCGTTACGATTGATGGGAGAACAGGATTTTTATCTATTCAACCAATCTATTCTAAAGGAACCCGTGAAAAAATTGGGTATGCGCAAACTTTCTATGAGCTGTCCTCTTTTTATGATATACGCAATAAATTATTGTTAACACTGATTATTTTAGAAGTCGTTTCATTGATTCTAAGTAGTATCTTGGGGTTTTTCCTATCTTCTTATTTCCTGAAGCCGTTAAAAGTTCTGCGAGATACGATGGATACTATCCGAAAAGATCCACAGTCAGATATTCATATGCCTGAAATTGATACAAATGATGAATTAGCAGATTTAGCTGAGATCTTTAATGAAATGCTTGATCGGATGCGATTATACATGGAGCAACAAGAACAATTTGTTCAAGACGTGTCCCATGAATTACGAACACCAGTAGCAATTATTGAAGGTCATTTGAGTTTGCTAAACCGCTGGGGAAAAGATGACCCTGAAATCTTAGAGGAGTCTCTTAGCGCAAGTATGCAAGAAATTAGCCGTATGAAAAGTCTTGTTCAAGAAATGCTAGATCTTTCGAGGGCGGAACAAGTTGATATTCATTATGGTAATGAAACAACAAAAGGAAAAGAAGTTACCTATCAAGTTTACAATAACTTTAAGATCTTATATCCAGACTATGTAATCACTTTGGATGATGATTTATCTAAAGAAGTAATCTTGCAAATCTACCGTAATCATTTTGAACAATTAATCATTATTATTCTTGATAATGCGGTTAAATACTCTACGACGAGAAAAGAAGTGCATATTTCGATTTCTTCTACGTTAAGTGAATTTGAGATTGCGATTCAAGATTTTGGTGAGGGGATTCCACAAGAAGACTTGAAGAAAATCTTTAATCGGTTTTATCGAGTTGATAAAGCTAGAGCTCGCACAAAAGGTGGAAATGGTCTCGGCCTGTCTATCGCTAAGCAATTAGTTGAAAGTTATAAGGGGCGAATTATCGCTGAAAGTGTTGTTGGTCAAGGAACGATTTTCCGAATATTCATCCCAATAGTAAAATCTGAAGACAAGTAAAACGATTTCGTTTTGCTTGTCTTTTCCTTTTTTATAGAAAATAGCTACAAGACGGGGGAACACAAGTATTTGATGGACGAACTATAAGCAGTAATTTGTAAAACTTAGCAAGAAAATAGTAGGAAAAATAGAACAAAAAAGAAACATTTTTTTTGAATATTCGTTTTTAAAAATATTATTCAAAAAAGTAATTATTTCTGTTGCAATTTAAGAAATAGATTGCTATATTATTATTTGTTCTCTAATAATTCTTTACCTACTAACAACATTAATTTCTTTAAAAAATAGTGTTGACGAATAAAGAATGACATGTTAGAATAACAAAGTCGCTTAAGTAATAAGCTTTCAAAAGTTTGATATTTCAATAAAAAAAGTTGTTGACAAATAACAAACTGAATGATAAACTTATCAAGTCGTTAAAAAAGCGGCGGAAAATTAAAAAACAAAAAGTGTTGACAACTTCTAAAGAATCTGTTAAGATATAAAAGTTGTTAAAACAAAAAAGAATAGACCTTTGAAAACTGAACAAAGTAAGACAAACCAAATGTGTAGGGCGTCTTGATTCAATTCAAGACAACAAACATTTTTTAAACAGCAAGCAATATGCTAGCAAACAAATTGAGCTTAACAATCGCAAGATTGTTCTAACTTTTATTATGAGAGTTTGATCCTGGCTCAGGACGAACGCTGGCGGCGTGCCTAATACATGCAAGTCGTACGCTTTTTCTTTCACCGGAGCTTGCTCCACCGAAAGAAAAGGAGTGGCGAACGGGTGAGTAACACGTGGGTAACCTACCCATCAGAAGGGGATAACACTTGGAAACAGGTGCTAATACCGTATAACAATCGAAACCGCATGGTTTTGATTTGAAAGGCGCTTTCGGGTGTCGCTGATGGATGGACCCGCGGTGCATTAGCTAGTTGGTGAGGTAACGGCTCACCAAGGCCACGATGCATAGCCGACCTGAGAGGGTGATCGGCCACATTGGGACTGAGACACGGCCCAAACTCCTACGGGAGGCAGCAGTAGGGAATCTTCGGCAATGGACGAAAGTCTGACCGAGCAACGCCGCGTGAGTGAAGAAGGTTTTCGGATCGTAAAACTCTGTTGTTAGAGAAGAACAAGGATGAGAGTAACTGTTCATCCCTTGACGGTATCTAACCAGAAAGCCACGGCTAACTACGTGCCAGCAGCCGCGGTAATACGTAGGTGGCAAGCGTTGTCCGGATTTATTGGGCGTAAAGCGAGCGCAGGCGGTTTCTTAAGTCTGATGTGAAAGCCCCCGGCTCAACCGGGGAGGGTCATTGGAAACTGGGAGACTTGAGTGCAGAAGAGGAGAGTGGAATTCCATGTGTAGCGGTGAAATGCGTAGATATATGGAGGAACACCAGTGGCGAAGGCGACTCTCTGGTCTGTAACTGACGCTGAGGCTCGAAAGCGTGGGGAGCAAACAGGATTAGATACCCTGGTAGTCCACGCCGTAAACGATGAGTGCTAAGTGTTGGAGGGTTTCCGCCCTTCAGTGCTGCAGCTAACGCATTAAGCACTCCGCCTGGGGAGTACGACCGCAAGGTTGAAACTCAAAGGAATTGACGGGGGCCCGCACAAGCGGTGGAGCATGTGGTTTAATTCGAAGCAACGCGAAGAACCTTACCAGGTCTTGACATCCTTTGACCACTCTAGAGATAGAGCTTCCCCTTCGGGGGCAAAGTGACAGGTGGTGCATGGTTGTCGTCAGCTCGTGTCGTGAGATGTTGGGTTAAGTCCCGCAACGAGCGCAACCCTTATTGTTAGTTGCCATCATTTAGTTGGGCACTCTAGCAAGACTGCCGGTGACAAACCGGAGGAAGGTGGGGATGACGTCAAATCATCATGCCCCTTATGACCTGGGCTACACACGTGCTACAATGGGAAGTACAACGAGTCGCGAAGTCGCGAGGCTAAGCTAATCTCTTAAAGCTTCTCTCAGTTCGGATTGTAGGCTGCAACTCGCCTACATGAAGCCGGAATCGCTAGTAATCGCGGATCAGCACGCCGCGGTGAATACGTTCCCGGGCCTTGTACACACCGCCCGTCACACCACGAAAGTTTGTAACACCCGAAGTCGGTGAGGTAACCTTTTTGGAGCCAGCCGCCTAAGGTGGGATAGATGATTGGGGTGAAGTCGTAACAAGGTAGCCGTATCGGAAGGTGCGGCTGGATCACCTCCTTTCTAAGGAATATTACGGAGACTACACACGTTTGTCATCATTACTTTGTTCAGTTTTGAGAGGTTTACTCTCTTCATTTAAATACGGGGCCTTAGCTCAGCTGGGAGAGCGCCTGCTTTGCACGCAGGAGGTCAGCGGTTCGATCCCGCTAGGCTCCATTAACAACATTTGTTGTTAACTTTGTTCATTGAAAACTGGATATTTGAAGTAAGATCAAAACAAACCGAGAACACCGCGTTGAATGAGTTTTTTAATAAGTTCAATTGCTTATTTTTCTTGACTAGTTTCTATCGCTAGAAATGATGTCAAAACCCAACCGTAAGGTTGATAAGGTTAAGTGAATAAGGGCGCACGGTGGATGCCTTGGCACTAGGAGCCGATGAAGGACGGGACTAACACCGATATGCTTTGGGGAGCTGTACGTAAGCTATGATCCAGAGATTTCCGAATGGGGGAACCCAGCATCTTTTATAGGATGTTACAAATATGTGAATACATAGCATATTTGAGGTAGACGCAGAGAACTGAAACATCTAAGTACCTGCAGGAAGAGAAAGAAAATTCGATTCCCTGAGTAGCGGCGAGCGAAACGGGAAAAGCCCAAACCAACAAGCTTGCTTGTTGGGGTTGTAGGACTCCGATATGGTAGTTTTTTCAGATAATCGAATGACTTGGAAAAGTCAGTCAAAGAGGGTAAAAACCCCGTAGATGAAATTTGGAAGACACCTAGGAGGATCCTGAGTACGGCGGAACACGAGGAATTCCGTCGGAATCCGGGAGGACCATCTCCCAAGGCTAAATACTCCCTAGTGACCGATAGTGAACCAGTACCGTGAGGGAAAGGTGAAAAGCACCCCGGAAGGGGAGTGAAATAGAACCTGAAACCGTGTGCCTACAACAAGTCAAAGCCCGTTAATGGGTGATGGCGTGCCTTTTGTAGAATGAACCGGCGAGTTACGATTGCATGCGAGGTTAAGTCGAAGAGACGGAGCCGTAGCGAAAGCGAGTCTGAATAGGGCGTTTGAGTATGTAGTCGTAGACCCGAAACCATGTGATCTACCCATGTCCAGGTTGAAGGTGCGGTAAAACGCACTGGAGGACCGAACCCACGTACGTTGAAAAGTGCGGGGATGAGGTGTGGGTAGCGGAGAAATTCCAAACGAACTTGGAGATAGCTGGTTCTCTCCGAAATAGCTTTAGGGCTAGCCTCGGAATTGAGAATGATGGAGGTAGAGCACTGTTTGGACTAGGGGCCCATCTCGGGTTACCGAATTCAGATAAACTCCGAATGCCATTCATTCATATCCGGGAGTCAGACTGTGAGTGATAAGATCCATAGTCGAAAGGGAAACAGCCCAGACCACCAGCTAAGGTCCCAAAATATATGTTAAGTGGAAAAGGATGTGGGGTTGCACAGACAACTAGGATGTTGGCTCAGAAGCAGCCACCATTTAAAGAGTGCGTAATAGCTCACTAGTCGAGTGACCCTGCGCCGAAAATGTACCGGGGCTAAACATATTACCGAAGCTGTGGATAACACCTATGGTGTTATGGTAGGAGAGCGTTCTAAGGGCGTTGAAGGTAGATCGTGAGGACTGCTGGAGCGCTTAGAAGTGAGAATGCCGGTATGAGTAGCGAAAGACAGGTGAGAATCCTGTCCACCGAATGACTAAGGTTTCCTGGGGAAGGCTCGTCCGCCCAGGGTTAGTCGGGACCTAAGCCGAGGCCGAAAGGCGTAGGCGATGGATAACAGGTTGATATTCCTGTACCCGTTGTTTTTGTTTGAGCAATGGAGGGACGCAGGAGGCTAAGGAATGCAGACGATTGGAAATGTCTGTCCAAGCAGTAAGTCTTAGGTTGAGTCAAATGCTTAATCTTTTAAGGACAAGCTGTGATGGGGAGGGAAATAATAGTACCGAAGTTCCTGATGTCACACTGCCAAGAAAAGCTTCTAGTGAGAAAACAACGGCCCGTACCGCAAACCGACACAGGTAGTCGAGGAGAGAATCCTAAGGTGAGCGAGAGAACTCTCGTTAAGGAACTCGGCAAAATGACCCCGTAACTTCGGGAGAAGGGGTGCTGATCGTCAGATCAGCCGCAGTGAATAGGCCCAAGCGACTGTTTATCAAAAACACAGGTCTCTGCAAAATCGTAAGATGAAGTATAGGGGCTGACGCCTGCCCGGTGCTGGAAGGTTAAGAGGAGTGCTTAGCGTAAGCGAAGGTACGAATTGAAGCCCCAGTAAACGGCGGCCGTAACTATAACGGTCCTAAGGTAGCGAAATTCCTTGTCGGGTAAGTTCCGACCCGCACGAAAGGCGTAACGATTTGGGCACTGTCTCAACGAGAGACTCGGTGAAATTTTAGTACCTGTGAAGATGCAGGTTACCCGCGACAGGACGGAAAGACCCCATGGAGCTTTACTGTAGTTTGATATTGAGTGTCTGTACCGCATGTACAGGATAGGTAGGAGCCGTAGAAATCGGAACGCTAGTTTCGATGGAGGCGCTGGTGGGATACTACCCCTGCGTTATGGCCACTCTAACCCGCACCACTAATCGTGGTGGGAGACAGTGTCAGATGGGCAGTTTGACTGGGGCGGTCGCCTCCTAAAAGGTAACGGAGGCGCCCAAAGGTTCCCTCAGAATGGTTGGAAATCATTCGAAGAGTGTAAAGGCAGAAGGGAGCTTGACTGCGAGACCAACAAGTCGAGCAGGGACGAAAGTCGGGCTTAGTGATCCGGTGGTTCCGCATGGAAGGGCCATCGCTCAACGGATAAAAGCTACCCTGGGGATAACAGGCTTATCTCCCCCAAGAGTCCACATCGACGGGGAGGTTTGGCACCTCGATGTCGGCTCGTCGCATCCTGGGGCTGTAGTCGGTCCCAAGGGTTGGGCTGTTCGCCCATTAAAGCGGCACGCGAGCTGGGTTCAGAACGTCGTGAGACAGTTCGGTCCCTATCCGTCGCGGGCGTTGGAAATTTGAGAGGAGCTGTCCTTAGTACGAGAGGACCGGGATGGACTTACCGCTGGTGTACCAGTTGTTCTGCCAAGGGCATTGCTGGGTAGCTATGTAGGGAAGGGATAAACGCTGAAAGCATCTAAGTGTGAAGCCCACCTCAAGATGAGATTTCCCATTTCTTTAAGAAAGTAAGATCCCTGAGAGATGATCAGGTAGATAGGTCAGAAGTGGAAGTACAGTGATGTATGGAGCGGACTGATACTAATCGATCGAGGACTTAACCAAGAATGGTAAAAGAAAAAAACTCGGTAGAGTTGAGATTACTTCAAATCCAGTTTTGAGTGAGCAAAAGCAAACTCAATAAGATAACACCACAGTGTGGTGGCGATAGCGAGAAGGATACACCTGTAACCATGCCGAACACAGAAGTTAAGCTTCTTAGCGCCGATTGTAGTGAGGGGTTGCCCCTTGTGAGAGTAGGACGTCGCCACGCTGGTGTTATTCCGGCATAGCTCAGTTGGTAGTAGCGCATGACTGTTAATCATGATGTCGTAGGTTCGAGTCCTACTGCCGGAGTTCTCAATTTGAGAAAAGAGTAATGAGCTTCTTTCACTCTGGAGAGTTGTCCGAGAGGCCGAAGGAGCATGATTGGAAATCATGTAGATGGTGAACGCTGTCTCAAGGGTTCGAATCCCTTACTCTCCGTTAGTAATATATCTGGCCCGTTGGTCAAGCGGTTAAGACACCGCCCTTTCACGGCGGTAACACGGGTTCGAATCCCGTACGGGTCATACAATTGAATTTGGAGGTTTAGCTCAGCTGGGAGAGCATCTGCCTTACAAGCAGAGGGTCAGCGGTTCGATCCCGTTAACCTCCATAATGAACTGGTTCCGTGGTGTAGGGGTTAACATGCCTGCCTGTCACGCAGGAGATCGCGGGTTCGATTCCCGTCGGGACCGTCATTATTTATTCAATTGATGTAATTTCATATGGCGCGGTAGCTCAGTTGGTAGAGCAACGGATTGAAGCTCCGTGTGTCGGCAGTTCGATTCTGTCCCGCGCCACCATGGAGGAGTAGCGAAGTGGCTAAACGCGACGGACTGTAAATCCGTTCCTTAGGGTTCAGTGGTTCGAATCCACTCTCCTCCATTTTATTAATAGGGGTATAGTTTAAAGGTAGAACAGCGGTCTCCAAAACCGTTAGTGTGGGTTCAATTCCTGCTACCCCTGCCATGGCGGATGTGGCGAAGTGGTTAACGCACCGGATTGTGGCTCCGGCACTCGTGGGTTCGATTCCCATCATTCGCCCTTTTTTATTGGGGTATAGCCAAGCGGTAAGGCAAGGGACTTTGACTCCCTCATGCGTTGGTTCGAATCCAGCTACCCCAGTTCTATAAATTTTATAGATTGATAATCGTATAATGGCGGTATAGCCAAGTGGTAAGGCAGAGGTCTGCAAAACCTTCATCACCGGTTCAAATCCGGTTACCGCCTTAGTACAATTTATCGAAATGCCGGCGTGGCGGAATTGGCAGACGCGCTGGACTCAAAATCCAGTGCCCGTTGAGGGCGTGCCGGTTCGACCCCGGCCGCCGGTATTACTAAGATGTTTTCATCTTAGTTTTTTACTGGGGAATTAAATAACATATGTATGATGGCGGATGTGGCGAAGTGGTTAACGCACCGGATTGTGGCTCCGGCACTCGTGGGTTCGATTCCCATCATTCGCCCTTTTTTATTGGGGTATAGCCAAGCGGTAAGGCAAGGGACTTTGACTCCCTCATGCGTTGGTTCGAATCCAGCTACCCCAGTTCATTTTAAAATAAGTTTTAATATGCCGGCGTGGCGGAATTGGCAGACGCGCTGGACTCAAAATCCAGTGACCGCGAGGTCGTGCCGGTTCGACCCCGGCCGCCGGTATCAATGAAACACCAACATAAAAAATATGTTGGTGTTTTTTTATAGAAAATATTTATTTATTATATTTAATGAAATAAAGACATCTAGGACAAAATTATCCTAAAAAAAGCCTAAAATTCGTTTTTGAAAACGCGGATTTTAGTTTTTTTTAATTGAAGGATTCGTTAAGAACAACTGTATCTTTAGTGTTGCCAGTCTCTTTTTTGCATTATAAGTTATTTACCCATGCTTTAGCTGATTCTAGTTCTGCCATTGTTAACTCATGACCTTGATTTGAAGAATAGACATAAGTGAGGCTACCGTTACTTTCAAAAGCATTAGCTAGTTCATCAAAAGATTCTTTTGAAACGATTGGATCCCCATTGCCATAAGAAAGCCAGACTGTTTTATCTTTACCGTCAATCGAGTGATTCTTTACACCCAGTGACATAGGATGAAAAAAGATTCCCTTAGATAGTCCGTGTTCTCTTTCTAGTAATAGGTGCGTAGCAATGTTTGCTCCGTTAGAGTAACCAAGTAGTATCCAGTCTTCTAACGGAATATTTTTTTCTACACTAATTTCTTTAATTTGCTTTAATAAGTTATCTGTTTCTTCTTCTAAATTTTTGAGATCGAATTGGTTGAGTCCATGTCGCTTAAAGAAACGGTTCATTCCATTTTCTTGGATATTTCCGCGAAACGATAAAACTGAGCTATCTGGATCAATAAATCTCGCAAGTTCGAGTAAAGAATGTTCATCTCCGCCTGTACCATGCAGTAAAATAAATTTTGCTGCATTTTTTGTTCCTTGTTCAAAAATGTAGTTCATATTGCTCACCTCGAGTTGTTCTTATTTTTGTTAACGTTGCATGTTCGCATCGCTAGTATCAAAAGGTCTAACGATCTCTTCGATGGCCAAACGTTTTTCTTCAAAAGCAGGTGGTAAAGAAAGCTTTTCCCCTGCATGGTTTTTCTCTTCATCTTCAAAGAAACCAGGACCGTCTGTTGCCAATTCAAAAAGCACATGTGAAGAGGCTAAAAAATATTCAGATTGAAAATAAAAACGATCAATAAAACCAGAATCAGGCAATTCTACTTGCTGAATTTGTTGAATCCAGTAGCGCAAAGCTTGCTTATCAGCAACTCGGAGTGCAAGGTGATGAATATTTCCAAAACCTTCGATTGCATCAGGTAAATCATTACGAACTTCAACAATAATGGTTGCGCCGTTACCTCCTTCGCCAACTTCAAATTGATGGAAATTTCCTTCTTTAGCAGTTTCATGAAATCCAAGTAATGTTTTGAGAATTTGTTCAATATTTTCTAGTCGGCTGACTCGAACAAAAACTGGTCCAAGTCCGATAAGTGCAAATTGAGTAGGGACATTGCTTTTTGTCCAAGGCACACCAGCAGCAACTCCATGATTTTGTTGATCTGAAATCAATTGATAGGATTGATTATCAAAGTCTTCGAATTCTAAATATTTTTTACCAAAACGTTCCTTAATATCTGAATGAGCAACTTGATACTCTGATAAACGTTCATGCCAAAAATTTAAGGCAGAGTCGTCAGGAACACGGAAAGAAACGCGAGAAATACTATTTGTTCCTTTAGAACCTTTAGATTGATAAGGAAAATCAAAAAAAGTCATGTCTGTTCCAGGTGCGCCATTTTCATCGGTAAAATATAAATGATACGTCTCGATATCATCTTGATTAACTGTTTTCTTTGCCAAACGCAAGCCCAAAACATCAGTAAAAAAACGATAAATTTTGGTTGCGCTGGAAGTCATAGCTGTAACATGATGTAAGCCTCTAATTTGTGTGTCCATAATTGTTCCTCCAAGAAACGCTTACAAAAAGTAAGTTTGATTTTCACTAGTATAGTAAGAATCTGCAGATAATGCAATTATTCTGTCCTTTTAGCAAAAGAAAAAAAACGGTACCCAGCTTGGGTCCGTTTTTAGTTTGATTGAACATCTAAGATCGAATAGCTACGTACATCAAAACGATTCCGACTTGTTGAATATTCAATTGGTTGACCATCTTTTAAGTAAACAATTTGTTGAACTTCTAAAATAGGGTCAGTTGCAGAACAATTCAAGTATTCTTGATCAAATTCTGTGCTTTTATCTGCAGAAATTGTTCGGTAGGCACCAGCAAAGAAAATATTTAACGACTGATGTAAATAATCATAGATAGAAGATAGCAAATGCTCTTGTTTTAAACCAGGAACCAGATGGATAGGCATATAGGTATGCTCTAATATATATGGTTCATTTTCTAAAATTCGTAATCGTTGAATATTGTAGACAGGTTGTTCAGGCTGAATCATTAAATGTTCTTGTATTTGTTCATTTGGAAATTCAACGTCGAACTGGATAACTTGACTAGCTAATGACTGCTGACGTCGCGCCATCTGATGACTAAGCCCCTCGTATTCATTGGCTGGAGAAGTATCTTTTTTGAAAAAAGGATGGTTCAAAACTTTTGTTCCAGAACCTCTCTGGGAATAGACGAGACCTTCCATTGCGAGAATATTGATTGCTTTTTTGATTGTCATACGACTAGCATCAAATTCTTTGACTAGGTCAGTTTGATTTGGTAAAAAACTATCTGGTGGGTATTTTTTTGAGCGAATACGATCTCTTAATGTGTTCGCTATATCTTCATATTTTGGCACGACATTCACCTCTCTTTGAGTATAGCGAAAGTTGGAACAACGAACAACTACTAGAAGAAAGAAGTGAAAAGAAAAAGACCAAATCCATTAGACACTATCCAATGCTTTGGTCTTAATTTTGTTGTTTTAAATATCAGTCACGGGTTGTTTATCTAAAACTTTCAGGAACGGATACCAAATTAGTCCAACAATAATGAAATCAATCACTTGTAAAAGACCACCCAACCATGAATTAGTTGCAAGAATACCACTAGCGACGATTGGGACAGTCCATGGCACAGAAACACCGGTTGGAGGAGGAACGATTCCAGCTGCCATTACTAAATAGTTCAATGTGGTCACAACAAGTGGTGCAATCACCCAAGGTATTAAAATTGTTGCATTCAAAACAATTGGTAAGCCAAAAATTGCTGGTTCATTGACATTAAAAATACCAGGTGCAAGGGCAAGTCGGCCAACGTCACGGTACTGTTTTTTCTTTAAGAAGAAAGCCATAATCAAAACTACGGCCAAAGTCATTCCAGATCCACCAAGTCCAACAGTAAATGTTTCCATAAAAGGTTTTGTAATAATGTGCGGAAGGTCTTTACCAGCTTGATAAGCTTCTAAGTTATCTAACATTAAAGTATTCCAAATTGGATCCATTACTGAGTTGACGATGATTTGTCCATGAAGCCCGAAGAACCATAAAAATTGAACAAAAAATAAAGCGAGTAAAGTTGCTGGCAAGCTACTACCAAGTCCTGTTAAAGGTTTTTGGATTACTTCGTAAACAACATCGTGTAAGTTAGTATTGAACATACCAGTCACAAGTGCGTTGATAAATAAAAAGACTGTTAATGTTACAACAGCAGGAATCAAAGCAGCAAAAGATTTCGTAACTGCAGGTGGCACACCATCAGGCATTTTGATTTGCCAGCCACGTTTTGTAATACGACAATAGATTTCCGCTGCTAAGAAGGCAGCAATCATGCCAATAAACATTCCTTTGGCGCCAAGTCGATCAAGTGTAAGTACACCGGAAACTTCCTCGCCACCAGCTGTAGTCATAACAAACGGAGTAAGAATCAAAAAGCTAGCAAAAGAAACAGCTCCACCAAAAATACCTTCAACGTCATAAGATTTAGATAAATAATAGCCAATACCAAAAGTAACAAATACTGACATGATACTCATTGTTGCATTTTGTCCATTTCCAAAGAGAGTAGATAAAGTTCCTTTGGTCGCATCATTGAAAAATGGAAGATTATTGATAACTACAACAATTGAACCAAACATTGTTAATGGAAAAGAAAGCATGAAAGCATCACGTAAAACGGTCAAGTAACGATTTTGCCCTAAGAGATTGGCTAAGGGCATGATTTTTTCGGAAAGTTTGTCCATAAATCCATTCATATTTTTCACCTCTGAGTTTTTTGCAATCGATTACAAACAAAATATAGCATCGATTTATGTAAATGTCTAGTCATTTGTATAAAAAGTGTTGATTTTTATTTATTCCTCAGATAAGATAGCGTTATCAACTAAAAAGCGAGGACCTTTAAAATGAAAAAATATAACTTTCCAAATAACTTTTGGTGGGGATCTGCTGCAAGCGGCCCACAAACAGAAGGACGCATTGCTGGAGACGGCAAAGGTGAAAACATTTGGGATTATTGGTATACAAATGAACCAGAAAAATTTTTTAATGAGGTTGGCCCAGATAAAACATCACAGGTTTATACAAAATACAAAGAAGACATCCAATTGATGAAAGAAACAGGCCATAATTCATTTAGAACATCTATTCAATGGAGTCGATTAATTCCAAAGGGAACAGGAGAGATTAATCAAACTGCGGTCACTTTTTATCGAGAATATTTTCAGGGATTACGAGAAAATGGTATTGAACCATTTGTAAACTTATATCATTTTGATATGCCCTTAGCTTTGCAAGAAAAAGGTGGTTGGCTCAATCGAGAAACAGTGGATGCATATGCGAACTATGCTAAAACCTGTTTTGAGCTATTTGGAGATATTGTTAAAATCTGGTTTACGCATAATGAACCAATCGTACCTGTTGAGGGAGGGTATTTGTATCAGTTTCATTTTCCAAACCATATTAATTTGAAGGAAGCAATTCAAGTTGGTTATCATGAAAATATTGCGAGTGCTAAGGCAATTCAAGCTTATCATCAACTGAATCAATCAGGAGAAATCGGGATTATTTTAAACTTGACACCAAGCTATCCAAAGGATAATGGCAATCCAGAAGATGTCAAAGCAGCAAAAATTGCGGATGCGTTTTTTAATCGTTCCTTTTTGGATCCGGCTGTCAAAGGAGAATTTCCAGAAGATCTAGTTACAATTATTAAAGAATTAAACTTGCTTCCCGAAATTGTTCCAGGGGATCTAACATTGATAAAAGACAATACTGTTGATTTGTTAGGAATCAATTATTATCAACCACGACGGATCAAAGCAAAAGAAACACCGTTGGTCAATGTAGTATCACCAATGCCAGAAGACTTCTTTGATAATTATGAAATGCCAGGTAGAAAAATGAATCCCTATCGTGGTTGGGAAATTTACGAAAAGGGAATCTATGATATTTTAACGAATACGCGAGAAAACTATGGTAATATCAAATGTTTCATTTCAGAAAACGGTATGGGCGTCGAAGGAGAAGAACGATTTGTTAATGAGTTTGGTATAATTGAAGATGATTATCGTATCAAATTTGTTAAAGATCATTTGAAATATGTTCATCAAGCAATTGAAGAAGGAGCAAATTGTGTCGGCTATCATATGTGGACGTGCATGGATAATTGGTCATGGACAAATGCATATAAGAATCGTTACGGCTTCATTTCTGTTGATTTAGATAAAGAAGGGGCGCGTACCATCAAGAAATCTGGTCATTGGTTTAAACAAGTAGCTGATGATCATGGATTTGATTGATTAACCAAGCAATGAAGTAAATTATGAATGTGAAAGGCTGGAGGAAATGTCAAAATTTTTCTCCAGTTTAATTTTTTGGTAGGGTATCATTTCACTTCTGGGAATATTCGCAGTAGACTAATAGTAGAACGAATGAGAAAGAAGTGGAGAACATGCGAAATAAAGTAAAAAGTTCATGTACAACAATTTTAGTTGGTAAAAAGGCGAGCATCGATGGTTCAACAATGATTGCTCGAAATGAAGACAGTGAGAAAGCAATCGAACCTAAACGTTTTATCGTTGTTCAACCGGAATCTCAACCTAAAATTTATGAGTCTAAGATTAGTCATGTATCAATTCCCTTACCTGAAAATCCTTTGCGATACACAGCCACACCAAATGCAGATGATTCAATCGGAATTTGGGGTGAAGCAGGAATCAATCAAGCAAATGTAGCGATGACAGCAACGGAAACAATTACTTCGAATTCACGAATTTTAGGTGTTGATCCATATGTAGAAAATGGAATTGGTGAAGAAGATCTATTAACGATTGTCTTACCTTATATCTCCAGTGCCCGCGAAGGAGTTACACGACTAGGTCAGTTATTAGAAGAATATGGAACTTACGAGCCTAATGCCCTTGCGTTTTCAGATAATGACGAAATCTGGTACTTTGAAACAATCGGCGGGCATCATTGGGCAGCAATCAAGATTCCTGATGAAGCGTATGTCATTGCACCAAACCGAATGAATATTGATACTTTTGAGGTGGATTCAGAAAATACAATGTGCTCTGAAGATTTAGTTGAATTAATCGAAAACAATCACTTGAATCCTAATCCAGAGGAAGCACTTAATTTGCGCCACATTTTTGGGAGTGCCACAATCAAAGATCATCATTATAATAATCCACGTGCTTGGTATGGCCAAAAATATTTCACTCCAGAAATCGTGCAAGATCCAATGGATGATGATTTGCCGTTCATTTGCTATGCAAATCGAAAAATATCAGTTGAAGAGATTAAATTTGTTTTGAGTTCACATTATCAAGATACTGTATTTGATGCGTACGGCGTGGGAACAGATCAGCAAAAGAAAAGCTTCCGTCCAATTGGCATCAATCGCAATATTCAATGTCATATTTTACAATTGCGAAATGATGTTCCTAAATCAATCTCCGGTATTCAATGGCTAGCATTTGGGCCTAATACATTTAATGTGTTGGTTCCTTTTTATACCAATGTTGAACAAACACCTGCACGTTATTCTGACACGTCGACTAGTTTTGATTTTAATCATCCGTATTGGTTATTCTGCATGGCAGCATTGATTGGGGATTATGACTATGACCGCTTTACGGATATTTATGCTGACTATGAACAAGAAAGTATGGCTTCTTTTAGAAATAAACAGTTGCTAGCTGATGCACAAGCAACAAAGGATTTTAGCACCGACTATTTAGAAGAAATCAACCAACAACTTGCGGAAGAATGCTACAATCGAACGGTTGCGTTGCTAGGTCAAATGGTTGAAAAGGGAGCAACACAAATGACTTTGCGTTTTGATTTAGGTGATTAAATAGGACCACATTGGTTGTCCCTAGAAAAAAACAGTGATAAACTAAAGAAAAAGGAGGCGTTTACAATGACGGACACATATCAAAATATTTTAGTTGCAATTGATGGCTCAGAAAAAGCAGAAAAGGCATTTCTTGAAGCCATTGCGATTGCAAAACGAAACCAAGCAACTTTGCACATCTTATATGTTAATGAAGTAACAGGGAATTATTTTGGTGATTTTGCGTTTGTAACAACTAATTTACAAGCAGAGCTCGATGAAGTAGCAGAAAATCAAATGAAAGCTCATCGAAATTTAGCAATTGAAAAAGGGTGGACAGATATTGAAACGTATATCCTTTACGGCTATCCTAAGACACTTATTGCTAACTTCAATGAGTCAAAGGAACCAATCGACTTGATTATTATGGGGTCAACGGGATTAAATGCAGTGGAACGTGTTTTGGTAGGCTCGACTACTGCATACGTGGTGAACCATGCGTCATGCAATGTGTTAGTAGTAAAATAAATAAAGAGTAAAAAAAGCAATCAACAACAAGTGACGAAGGTGAGCCAATCAGTGGCTTCACAATAAGATACGTCAATTTGCTGGATTGCTTTTTTATTTCGTCGTTTTTATAAAATTGGTGATAGTAGTCGGGAAATTTGTTGTTTGAATAACAGCCAAGTCGACATTTCTTTGACTGTCTCTGTTGTCATAGCAGAACAGTTTTCTTCATCTTCAAGAAACTTGTTCGAAAGTTGCTCTAAAAATTTATGATCATAAATGACTGCACTGGTTTCAAAGTTTAAACGATAGCTACGGATGTCTTGGTTGGCGGAACCAACCATGCAGATTTCATCGTCCATAATCAATGTTTTTGCGTGTAAAAAACCAGCTTCATAAACTAGAATTTCAATGTTTTCCTTAATCAATTGTCGTGCATAATATTGTGTAGCACGGTAAATGAATGGATGATCGGGTTTATTTGGAATCATGATTTTAACATGGACACCTGAAGCAGCAGCAATTTTTAATGCAGCAATCACACTCTCATCAAGAACGAGATAAGGTGTTTGAATCCAAATTCGCTTTTTGGCTGAAGTAATCAGTTTGATAAAAGCTAACTTGATTTGTTCGCGTTCATTATTTGGGCCACTTGAAACTAATTGAATGTCAGCGTTACCATGTTGTTCATTATTTTCGTCAACTTTCTTAAAGAAATAATCCAAATGATAGCCAACTTTTTTTTCTTCTGAAACGGAAACGTTCCAGTCCATTAAAAAGCGAAGTTGAAGCAGTGAAGCAGCAGCACCGAAAATTCGAATATGAGTATCGCGCCAATAACCAAATTTCTTGGTTGTGTAGACATACTGATCGGCAATGTTGAAGCCACCAGTATACCCAATTTTTCCATCGATTACGACGATTTTTCGATGGTCATGGTAATTTAAACGAAAACGAAGCAGGGCTTCTTGAGAAGTTAGAAAGGTTTGAGCTTCTCCACCATTAGCGATTAGTTGGTTAAAATCTTTTGCTTTTGTACCGTGTGAGCCAAACGCATCATAAAGTAGGCGAACTTGAACTCCTTGCGTTGCTTTTTTTTCTAATAAACGCAAAATCTGATTGCCAATCTCATCAGTTACAAATGCATAATACTCAATATGGATAGAATGTTGGGCTTCTTCAATATCTTTTAGTAAAGAGGTTAGCTTTTCTTGTCCATCAGTGAGTAATGTAAGTCCGTTTTTTCGAGTTAAAGGCATCTGATTCAAGGATGAGAAAAAGTCAACATAGGTTTGTTTTTCGATTTCATTTGTTTGAGAATCATAGTGCTCGATGGTATCATCACGAAAATTTTGAAAATTCTCTAGTTCCTTTAAGTCGCTTTGTCGTAAATAGAATTTTTTCTTGTCTGTTAAACCGCGTCCAAAAAATAAATATAGAACAAATCCAACAATAGGTAATGCAAACAGAACAAGTAGCCAAGCCCAAATTGCTGCGACATCACGTGGCTTGATTAAAATAGTTATCAATGCAAAAACGGCATTAATTAAATAAATTGCTGAAACAATAAATCCTACCAAATAATTATCCTCCTTTATTTCAATAGTGTTAGTATAACATGAGTCGAAAAATAAACCTATGTGGGAGAACTGCCTTCAATCAACGAAAACCTAGTGAATTAGTTGAATAAACTGAATAAAATAGTTGCTTTTTGTCATTTAATACGATAGGATATTAGTACAGTTGAATATCTCCTTAGGGGAGTAACCGGCAACAAATCGTTGCGATAATATCAACAGTAAGTTAACCAATTGGTTTTCTGGTATTGTATGAAATGGTGAGACCTAAGACAAATGTTGATTTGTCTTGGGTCTCTTTTTTTTCAGTCAAATAATACTAGGAGCAAAAAGATTAAATGGGGGATGAAATTTGGAAAACAAAGAACAAGCACAACGAGTGATTTATCAAGAACCAATTGATTCGTTGATGCAGCAAACAAACAGCTCAAATAATGGTTTGAGCACGACGCTTGCAAAAGAAAAACTGGAAAAAGACGGACTAAATCAATTGAAAGAAGCACCGAAAAAGCCGACTTGGAAGTTGTTCTTAGAAACATTCAAAGATGCGATGGTAATTGTGTTACTGATTGTTGCGCTTATTCAAATGATCATGGGCGAATATGTTGAGTTCTTCGTTATTTTTGCGGTATTGATGCTTAACTCGGTTATCAGTGTGGTCCAAGCGAAAAAAGCAGAAGGTTCATTAGAAGCATTAAAAAATCTTTCAGCACCCGACGCTCGCGTCATTCGTGATGGCAAAGAGAAAACAGTGCCAGCAAAAGAATTAGTAGTTGGCGATTTAGTATTACTGGAAGCAGGAGATTACGTTCCAGCTGACGGTCGTTTATTAGAAGCTGGCTCATTACAAGTAGATGAAGGTATGTTGACAGGTGAATCGACTGCAGCTGAAAAAGAAGTTGTTGAAATTACAAATACTGTTCCAGTTGGTGATCGTGTAAATATGGTTTTTAGTGGAACCATTGTGACATATGGTCGTGGTAAATTCTTAGTTACTTCAACTGCAAATAACACTGAGATTGGTCAAGTTGCTGGTTTGTTGGAAAGTACAACAGAGCAAGCAACGCCATTACAACGTGGATTAGATAAATTTAGTAAGAAGTTAAGTTTAGCAATTCTTGCTTTGTCATTGCTGATTTTAGGCATCCAGTTATTACGTATTTTCCTTGGTGAAGGTACAGGTGACTTAACTGCTGATATTGTTAATGCGGTGATGTTTGCTGTTGCCGTTGCTGTTGCTGCGATTCCAGAAGCGTTGCAGTCAATCGTTACAATCGTGTTATCTTTAGGAACAAATAAGATGGCCAAACGTCATGCGATTATTCGTAAGTTACCGGCAGTAGAAACATTAGGTTCGACAAGTATTATCTGTACCGATAAAACAGGTACTTTGACTCAAAATAAAATGACGGTTGTTGATTATTACTTAGCAAATGGCAATTCCGGAGACTTTACAGACAATCCAGAAAAATGGTCTGATGATGAACGTCGCTTGATTGAAATCTCTGTGTTAGCAAACGATGCGTCAATCAGTGAAGACGGAACAAAACTAGGTGATCCAACTGAGGTTGCCTTTATTGATTTTAGTGAAAAATTAAATCAACCTTATCAAGAAATCCGTTCAAACTTTCCTCGTGAAGCAGAACTGCCATTTGATTCAGATCGTAAATTGATGTCAACTGCACATACATTTGACAATGAAAAATATTTGTTGGTTAAAGGTGGACCAGACATCGTCTTTAACCGTAGTAAAAAAGTCTTGTTGAATGGTGAAGTTGTACCAATGACAGATGAATTGATGACCAATTTCCAAAATCAAAACGAAGCCTTTTCTAATCGTGCTTTACGTGTGTTGGCTTTCGCTTATCGTCCAATCGATAACTTAGACTTAACTTTTGATGATGAAAATGATCTGATTTTAGTCGGAATCTTAGCAATGATTGATCCTCCAAGAGAAGAAGTAACACAAGCTGTTGAAGAAGCTCGTAGCGCGGGAATCAAAACAGTGATGATTACTGGGGACCATAAAACAACAGCTGTTGCAATTGCAAAAGAAATCGGTATTTTTGAAGAAGGAAACCAAGCATTAACTGGTACAGAACTAGATGCTTTATCAGAAGATGAGTTGATGAATATCTTAGAAAACGTGACCGTTTACGCACGTGTTTCTCCTGAAAATAAAATTCGAATTGTTCGCGCTTGGCAAGCGAAGGGGCATATTTCTGCAATGACTGGTGATGGTGTCAACGATGCTCCTGCATTGAAACAAGCAGACATTGGGATTGCTATGGGAACTGGTACGGATGTTGCCAAAGATGCAGCGGCAATGGTCTTAACAGATGATAACTTTGCTTCAATTGTTAGTGCAGTAGAAGTTGGACGTAATGTGTTTGACAATATCAAAAAAGCTGTTGCTTATCTATTTGCTGGAAACTTAGGTGCCATCATTGCAATCATCTTTGCATTGGTTGCTGATTGGTCAAATCCATTCACAGCATTGCAGCTGCTCTTCATCAACTTAGTAAATGACTCTTTACCTGCAATTGCTTTAGGAACAGAAAAAGCAGAACCTGCAACAATGAGTCGCCCACCGAGAGATCCAAATACAGGGATCTTTACAGGTAGAACATTGGTTTCAGTGACTTATCGTGGGATCTTGATTGGGATTGCGGTTATCTTTGCACAATGGTTAGGGATGCAGCATTCACCTGAATTTGGTGTAGCAATGTCATTTACAACATTGATTTGGTGTCGTACGTTACAAACATTCCCTGCACGTTCAAATACGCAAACAGCAATTCAAGCAGGCTTCTTTGCCAATAAAGTTGTCTTGATTGCAGTAGTTGTATGTAGTGCTTTGTTTAGCTTAACAATGATCCCGGGACTAAAAGAAGTCTTTTCTATTCCAACAGCTTTTGGCATATCAGAAATCTTGATTTGTTTAGGGATTGCTTTTGTAACCATTCTTTTAATGGAAATCACAAAACTAATTATTGTTCATGTTCAAAATGGAAAAGAAAAAGAATAAACAAGTGATTAGTCATAGAGTAGTTAGCTAGAAAAACAAAAAGAAGTGTGCTAAGTGATTGGCATACTTCTTTTTTGAAATTAAGGGTGAAAGAAATGAATGAAGAAGCATGGGACGAATTTGCAGAAGAATACTACGCAGTTCAAGAAGAGTCACAAGTGCCAATCGTTGCGGACATCGTAGACTTTTTATACAAGGAATCTGTACTGCCCGCAGAATCACTAGCAGATGTTGCCGGTGGATCAGGTCGTTATCTACCATTACTTGCTGAACAGGTTGCTAAGTATGAGTTAATTGATTTTTCAGCGTCAATGTTACGATACGCGCAACAAAAAGCAAAACGTTCTGGAGCAGAAAATGTGGTGTTCAAGAAACAAACTTTTGCTAAGTTTTTGGATTCTAAAGAGCAGTACGAGGTGATTTTTTCAGCGGCAAATCCAGCTTTTACTCAAACAACACAAGTTGAAAAACTGATGAAGAAAGCGAAAAAATGGTGTGTCATGGTACGAGTAATCCAATCAGAAGATGATCTTTTCACAGTTATAGATGACGAATTAGGTATAGCAGTGAGAGATCCAAACACCACACCCTTCATTAGTAACCAAATAGAAAAATTTTTACAGAGTAAAGAAATTCCAGTTAAGAAACAAGATTTTACTTATCAGATCAAAGAGACGATTTCACGAGAGCTGTTAACTGAATATTATGAAGCAGAGATGACAGCTGAGCTGAAAGAAAAAATTTCACAGTTATTTAGCCAAAAAGCTGAACAAATCAGTACAACGACAGTAACGTATCGCGTGCTTCTGTGGCAGATACGGGATTAGTCCTCAAAAAATTAGTGAGAATGAATAGTACTTTTTGTAATCAGAATAAAAGATAATTGATTATTTTAGCGTATCCGCATGATTGAATACAAAACTGCCCCGTACCAATTTTTTGTTGATTGGTACGGGGCAGTTGCTTTTTATTCTGCTTCTTTATAGTAACGGATATCATTTTCTACTTTATAAATTGAGAATGGTACGTCACTGTTATATGCTGCATGTTGGCCATGTTCTGGCAGAGTTTCACTAAATATTTGTTCATATTCTACTACAGAAACTTGTTGGCGGTTATCAAATAAAGCTTGATGGTCTTCTTTATCTAGAAAATCTTGGTAATTTTCTTCTAAAATTCCCGTGAAGAATTCACTTACTGCTCCAGAACCATAACTAAATAGTCCAACGCGATCACCAGCTTGCAAAGCAGATGAATTTTCAAGTAAGGAAATCAAGCCAAGGTAAAGAGAACCAGTATATAAATTGCCAACACGACGACTGTATTGGATACTTTCATCATAACGAGTCAGCAAACGTGATTGATTTGCTTCATCTGTTTCATCTAGAACACTTTGCAACGCTTTTTTCCCCATTTTTGTATAAGGGATGTGGAAGCATAATGCTGGATAGTCTTCTAAGGTCAAACCAGTTTGTTTTTTATGTTGTTGCCAAACTTTTTGGAAAGCTTCGATGTATGTCGCATTTGATAATGGACCATCAACAACAGGAAATTCACTATAATCTGGGCGCCAAAAATCATAGATATCTTCTGTTAAAAAGACACTGTCATTTTCAATTGAAAGAATTCTTGGATTGGCAGTGACCATCATCGCTACAGCTCCGACCCCTTGAGTAACTTCTCCGCCAGTTGCTAAACCATAGCGAGCAATGTCACTAGCGATCACTAAAACTTTTCGTTCAGGATGATTGCGGACATATTCCTTTGCCATATGTAAAGCAGCGGTCCCTCCATAACAAGCTTCCTTTACTTCAAATGAACGAGCAAATGGTTGGATTTTTAATAAATGATGAATAATGACGGCACTGGCTTTTGAATGGTCAACACCAGATTCTGTTCCAACGATGACCATGTCGATTTGTTCACGGTCTTCAGCTGTAACTAATTTACTAGCAGCATTCGCTCCTAAAGTGATGATGTCTTCTGTTGCGCGGTTAACCGCCATTTGATCTTGTCCAATACCAATATGATATTTGGCAGGATCATCTCCACGACTCTCAGCTAGCTCTGTCATGTCTAAATATAAATTTGGAATAAAAAAGGAAAGACGATCAATCCCGATTTTCATTTCAACACCTCTTCACTCATAATTAAAACTTACTTTAATAAAGTATCACAAAATGTTTAAAAGAAATATAAAAAAGATAATATTTAAGGATTGTTAAAATTTTCAAGCGGAAAAAACTGTCGATAGTAGTGAGCTATTTGTTTTTACTTGAAAGAATGTTATATTTTTGTAGGAGGTGGCTTACTTGAAAGAAGTCGTAATTATAGATGCTGCAAGAACCCCTATAGGTAAATACCGTGGGAGCTTGAGCCGTTTTTCTGCTGTCGAATTAGGAACTTTGACTACGAAAGAATTATTGAAAAAAACTGGTATCAACAAAGAACAAATTGACCAAGTCATTTTTGGAAATGTTTTGCAAGCCGGTAATGGCCAAAATGTTGCTAGACAAATTTCAATCAACAGTGGGATTCCTACAAGTGTCCCCGCGATGACAGTCAATGAAGTATGTGGTTCAGGAATGAAAGCAGTTATTTTAGCACGCCAATTGATTCAATTAGGTGAAGCACAAGTCGTTATCGCTGGTGGGACGGAAAGTATGTCCAGAGCACCTTTGCTTCAACCTTATGAATCTGAAACAAATAGTTATGGTGAACCAATTTCAAGCATGGTCAATGATGGATTAACCGATGCTTTTTCAAATACGCATATGGGATTAACAGCTGAAAATGTTGCCCAACACTATCACATTACTAGAAAAGAACAAGATGAATATGCACTTGCTTCACAACTTAAAGCAGCTAAAGCAACAGAAGCAGGCGTTTTTAAGGAAGAAATTATTCCAATTGAAGTTGAAGAAATGCACTGGTTAGCAACAGATGAATCTGTTCGCGGAAACAGTACGGTAGAAAAATTAGGAACATTGCGTACCGTATTTGCTGAGGATGGAACAGTAACGGCAGGAAATGCCTCGCCATTAAATGATGGAGCCTCTGTATTAATTTTGGCTTCAAAAGAATATGCTATCGCAAATGATCTTCCTTATTTGGCGACAATCAAAGCAGTAGCGGAAGTCGGTATCGACCCATCAATGATGGGCATTGCGCCAATTACTGCCATTAATCATTTGATGGCTAAAACGGATATTCCTTTAGAAGAAATTGGTTTATTTGAAATCAACGAGGCCTTTGCAGCTTCTTCATTTGTTGTGAATCAGGAACTTCAGTTGGAAAGTGACAAAGTCAATATTTATGGCGGTAGCATTGCTTTAGGCCATCCAATCGGTGCAAGTGGTGCTCGAATCTTGACAACTTTAGGCTATGGGCTATTAAGAGAAGAAGAACGCTATGGTGTCGCTTCATTATGCATTGGTGGTGGTCTAGGATTAGCGATGTTACTTGAAGCAAATCTAGAATGGAATGAAGAACAATTTTTACAAAAAAAAAAGTTCTATCAGTTGACGCCAGCACAACGTCGAAATCAATTAGTTGAAGAAGGTGAGCTAACAGAAAACACTGCTGACCTGCTTGCTCAACAAACATTACCCGAAGAAATAGCGAATCACTTGATTGAAAATCAAATCAGTGAAGTTGAAATTCCCTTAGGAGTTGCACAGCATTTTAAAATTAATGGGATTAAAAAATGGATTCCAATGGCTACAGAAGAACCCTCAGTGATTGCAGCAGCCAGTAATGGTGCAAAATTATGTGGAGATATCAAGGCAGAAACACCACAACGATTGATGCGTGGGCAAATTGTTTTAGCTGGTCAACAAGCGTATCAGGACATCATTCAAGCACTTGAAGAACGCAGAGAAGAATTGATTCTGTGCGCAAATGACAGCTATCCATCCATTGTTAAACGTGGTGGAGGAGTTCGTGAAATCGCAAGTCGCGAATTTCAGGGAGAAGACCAAGCTTACTTATCAATTGATTTTTTGATTGATGTGAAAGATGCGATGGGTGCCAATATTGTTAATGCTATTCTAGAAGGTGTGGCGACAAAACTTCGTGAATGGTTTCCAGAAAGAGAAATTTTGTTTAGTATTTTAAGTAATTTAGCCACTGAGTCTTTGGCAACCGCTCATTGTATTATTCCATTTGAGCGGTTAGCTGCTGATCGTCAAATGGGTGAACAAATTGCTAAAAAAATCCAACAAGCTGCAGAATATGCTAAATTAGATCCTTACCGTGCAGCAACGCATAACAAAGGAATCATGAACGGAATCGATGCAGTTATTTTAGCAACAGGTAACGATACTCGCGCAACGGGCGCAGCTATCCATGCCTATGCTGCTAAAAATGGCCACTACGAAGGCTTGACACAATGGCGTGTAACTGAGGATGGTTTGGTTGGAGAAATCACATTGCCGTTAGCTGTGGCAAGTGTTGGTGGTGCATCAAAGGTATTACCAAAAGCTGCAGCGTCTTTTGAGCTACTAAACGTCGATTCTGCAAAAGAACTTGCACAACTAATTGCAGCCGTTGGTTTGGCTCAAAATCTGGCTGCGTTACGTGCGTTAGTAACTGACGGTATCCAAAAAGGACACATGGCACTTCAAGCAAGAACATTAGCGATGACTGTTGGTGCAAAAGGAGCCGAAATCGAGCAAGTTGCGCAAGCACTAAGAAGTAAAGCAAAAATGAACCAAGAAATTGCGAAAGAAATATTACTTGATGTTCAGCAAGCAACATAAAATCAATTGAATAAACTATTTTTGATAGATAGGCAAAAACTGGGGCAAATTTATGGTCTCAGTTTTTTTGCTTTTTAATATCTTAAGATAGATTGTATTTTTTATAACATTATATTATTTTCTTTGAAACACTGTCATTACTTAAGTTATCGTTTTTTTAATTAAATGTATAGATGATAAAATAAAAAAGTAACAAAAATAAATATGAAGGAGAGAATCTATGAGAAAGAAAGTATGGCAGATGTTGTTCGTAGGAATAATTTTTTTGGGATGTATAGTACCAGCAATAACGGTAAATGCTGAGATGAGTGATTTTTATTGGGAAGGTCGAGCAAAAAATAGATACTGGATGAATGAACTTAAAGATAATACACGCCTTTCAGAGCTGTCAATTCCAGGAACACACGATTCAGCAACACATGCTATCAAAGACACTGTGGGACTGGGGTATGTGAAGACACAAAGTATTGATATCACGAGACAATTGAATAATGGAATCCGCTTTTTAGATGCGCGTGTGTGTGAAACAAATGGTTCTTTTGCGATGCATCATGGTAGTTTTTATTTGAATCAAATGTTTGGCGATGTTTTGAATCAAGTAACGAGTTTTCTTACAAAAAATCCAAGTGAAGTTGTTTATATGCGTCTGAAGCAAGAAAATAGTTCAGTAAACGATCAGATATTCAATCAAGTTTTAAATGAAAAATACCTAAAAAATAGTTGTTGGAAAGATTTTTTTTATTACGGAAATAGTAATCCAACTTTGGGCGAAACGAGAGGGAAAATCGTCATTTTACGCAATTTTTTGGGAAATAGTGTTGGAATCTCCTATCCAAGTCAATTTGATATTCAAGATTATTGGGAGCCAGTGAATCCCGAAGATAAACGCTGGGCAATTGAGCAACAATTGGTAAAATCCACAAAGAGTGGAGGAACAGATAATATTAAATATATTAATTATTTAAGTGCATCAAATTTCTTTTATCAAATTAAAGGCTTTGCAGGAAAAATGAATCCATTCGTTGTAGATTATATTCGTAATAACCAAGTGAAACATGCAGGGATCGTAATAGCTGATTATCCGAGCAGTGAGTTAGTGAATAGTGTTATTGATTTAAATCAACGGCTTTTAAAAAATCCAGAGAACTATGGAGTATACGATAGCTCGATTGTAACAATCCAAACTTTACTGGATACAAATAAAATTGTCGACTGGAACCAAGCCAACGATTTGGGTATTATTTATCCAAATAAAAACGGAAGTAACCAAAAATGGCAAATGTGGTACGATTCAAATACAAAAGCCTATCGCATACATACATATGACTATGGTCACCTTGCACTAAGACAAGCAACTACCCCTTATAATACATCACGATATAATGTTGTGATTGAAGGTGCGGACGACAGTAACAGGGGATTATGGCAACTTATTCCAGCAGGAGAACATGGCAAGAACAAGGTATACTACTTGAAAAATTGTGCAAGTAATCTTTACCTAGATGTAAAAAACAGTGTTCATAATCAATCCGGTGAGTTGATTACTTACCCGTATACAGGAAAAACAAATCAAAAATTTGTGATAAATGTAATCAGATAAGAAAAGATGACACCCATGTCTGTCCTTCCGTTAGATTTTTTGTCTAACGGAAGGGCCATACGCATGGATGTCATCTTTTTTATTATTAGCGATTAACAATTGGCATTGCCGCAAATTGCTCAATTAATGGTACAAGCGTTAATTTCACTTTATACTTTCTTTCAAGTGCTTTTTCAACTGTAAACTCGTTTTCAGAAGTCATTGAGATTTCAGCTAATTGGCGTGGCTCATCTGCTGTTTTTTCAAAAACGATTGCAGCATCTGCTGTTTTTTCAACATAGAATTTTGGATATTCTGCAACAGCGGCTGCAAACTGATCAAAGGTTAAGTTAGAAGTTGTTGCTGGTGCTTCCTCAGTGACAGGTTCTGCGTTGACTTCTTCAGTTGCAACTGATTTTTCTGTTTTTTCTTCTTTCACTTCAGCAACAGGGGCGACTGGAGTTGAAACAACTTCTGCAGTTGGTTCATCGTTTTTCATTCGTTGATCGTTCCAATAAGAAACAATTTCAATCAACAAGTTATCACGAAAACGTTCAAAGATATCTTGTTCACCAGAACGAATGCGTTTTAACACACTCGTAAAGTTCTCATCAATTGGTACGTTAATACGAGTTGATTCGTTTGAATTTCCAGCCAAACCAATTGTTAAAATTTGACGATTCTTTGGATCAAGCATTACTTGTAAAGGTAAGCCGTAACGACGTAAACTTTCTTCTTCTAATGAATTGAATAGTTGACTTCTAATTCCATCTAAAGAGGGACGAAATTGATTTAATAATTTTTGTTTTTGTTTTTTCTTCATATTTTTGATTTCTCTCCTTCACTCATACCTTATCGATTATAAGAAAAATTTTGCCAATTGAAAAGGATTTAAAGGAAAAAACTTGCGTAAGTACGCATAATGACCCAATAATTGTTGATTTTTATCGAAAATTTTTGTTTTTTTTAATATTAAGCGGGGAAAACGAATAAAAAAGTTCTGCTCAGAAGAATGATGAAGAAGATAAATGGCTACAAAAAAACAGCTTGGACAAAGAGATTGTCCAAGCTGTTTTTACTCTTTTGGTAGTAACGCAAAAACGGTTAGTTCCGGCGAGTAGATAATTTCATGCTCGTTCCAGTGAGTCACCATCAACGAATGATCCAAGCGCTTTTTGACTTCGTGGATTTTTTGATTATGTGACATATTTCTGGCTGGAAAGTGTTGGATTTTATCGGGTTCAATCAAAAAGATAAAATCTGGATGAAAGGTCCGAAGAATTTCTTCAGGTAACGCTTCTAACCTTTGAATGGGATTCATACAATCACCTACTAAATTAAAATTCAGCTGTATCAGGATTTTTGGCTTTACCTACGACACCATCTAATGAATCGATTTGTGCCATTTCTGTTTCAGTCAATTCGAAGTCAAATAACTCTGTGTTCTCTTTGATTCTACTTGGTGTGACCGATTTAGGTAAAGGTAAAAAGCCGTGTTGTAAAGACCAGCGTAATGAGATTTGTGCAATTGTTTTTCCATGTGCTTCAGCAATTGCTTGCATTTCAGGAACATCAAAGATTTTTCCTGTTCCTAAAGGACTGTAAGCTTCAAGAATCATGTCATGTTGTCGAGCATAGTCAACTACTTCAGGTTGTAGTTCACCTGGTGCTAAGAAAATTTGATTCACCATTGGCATGATTTTCGCTGTTTTCGCTAAAGTATCTAAATGATGAGGCAAGAAATTACTTACACCAATTGCTTTGATTTTTCCTGCTTCATATAATTCTTCAAAAGCACGCCAAGTTTCAGCATTTGCTTCTTCCCAATTTTCACGGAAAGTAATTGGATTTGGCCAGTGGATAAGAAAAAGATCAAGATAGTCTGTTTGTAGTTTTTCTAAAGACTCTTCAAAAGAAGACATTACTAAATCATAGCTATGATTGGTATTCCACAATTTTGTTGTTAAGAAAATTTCTTTTCTAGGAATACCACTTTCTTTGATTGCTTGACCAACACTTTCTTCATTTTTATAGCCTTGTGCTGTATCAATATGACGGTAACCTGCCGCTAATGCTTCTTTTACAGAGGCAACTGCTACATCGCCATCAGGTGTTTGCCAAGTACCAAAACCAACAACTGGGATTTCATAACCATTTGCTAAACGATACGTGCTTGTTAAGTTTTCCATGTTCACATCTCCATTTCTTTTTTCCTTTATCTAGTTTAGCGCACTTTTTACAAAAAGTAAGGCATCATGCTTTGATTTTTATCACGAGAAAAAGGAAAAAGAAAACTTGAACAAAAATGTTTTTGACCAAGCTAGCTTTTTTTCGTTTTTTCGGTAAACTAGACAAGAAGGGAATGAGCTCATGGATATTTATTTAAAGAAGGCAATCTTGCATATTATTGATCGCGAAACAGGTTCACCTGTTTTTTCACAAAAAGAATTAGACTTAACGAAGGACTTCATTCGTGATTTTTTACAAAAAAAAATTCAAAAAATTTCTTCTGCACAAACCAAAACAGGTCACTTAGCAGAAGAAAGCCAATTTGCCAAAAGCGTCCAGCATTTTTCTGAAGATTTCATTGTAGCCAGTGAAGAAATCGTGGCGCGTTGGTATGAAATCTATCAAGAAAGTGAAGAGGCGCCAAGTGCCGATGTATTTGTTGTGTTGTATGAACTAGACACAGAACTTTATGTGGCACTATTAAAGGTGAATTATCGTGAATCGTATACCCATTTCGTTGACGCAGATGAAACTGGGATTGAAAATAAATTAATCTTGAACCGCGCAATCTTAGGTTCTAAATCTCAAAAGGCAGATGAGGCAATTGCGGTGAATCTGAAAGAGCTATCGTATGAACTCTTAGAGAAAAAATATGAGTTTTCTGGAAAAAAAGAGTGGTATTTCTCAGAAAAAGTGATTGAAAGTGTACCAGCACCTTCGTTAGAGCAAAACGTCAAAGTAATTCAAAAAGTGGCGAAACAAATAGGCAAGAAATTTGAGACTGATGAATTTGATATGGTTGCTGATCTGAAAGAAGCTGTTTACGATACCATTGAGGAAAAAGGTCGTCTGGATCATGAAATGATTGCCGAAAAAGTATTCAAGGAAAATATCTCTGCCAAGATGGCTTTTAAGGAGGAAGTACAGGAACATGGCTTTGTTCCAGAAGCAATTCCTGTGAAAGAAGTACAAGAAATCTCAGAGAAAAAATTTGGCAAGCAAAAGTTCAAATTATCTAACGGAATTGAATTGATCGTTCCAGTAGATGTTTATCGCAATCCAGATTTGATTGAATTCGTGAACAATCCAGATGGAACAATTTCTGTAATGATTAAAAACGTTGATGAAGTCTTGAATCGATTGTAATAAAAATTTGATCAATCAACGAGAAACAATAGATAAAAGGTAAACAAAAAAGCAGTTCAGATAAATTTTTCTGAACTGCTTTTTGTTTGGAGAATATAAGAGGATTATTCCATTTTTTCTAAAGCCTCTTTTGGAACATCAGTTTCTTTGACTTCTTCCCAGCTCATGACGCCTTTACGTGGATTGACCTTAAGTTTTAAATAGGCATTTAATTTCAAAGGACGTTCCCGCATTTCGTTCAAAGTAACTCGTTTCTTTTCGCCATTTTTATTGTAGGCGTTTTGTTTGTACGTATACGCGGTATAAGATTCTCCGTTATCAGAGAGTTCAGTATGCTTTTCCCCATTTGTAGTAATTTCAGTGTAGTAAGTTTCGCCACCATAAAAATAATCATAAGCAAACAGACTCCCACCGAGAAAGACGGCTAGTAGGGCAATTAGTCCAATTAATTTTTTCATCTATTTCACCTCTGTTCTCTATTATTCCTGAAAAGTTGTGATTCGTCTATTGAATCCGCTCAAACTAATTTTTATTTATAAAAAGGATACAAAAGGTAAGCGTAGAAGAGAGAAGTTCAGCGAAAGTGTTCTTAGTTGACTTTGACCAATTTTGACGTATAATAATCATAGTTCCAACCTTACAAAAAGTAAGGAGGACATATTCGTTTTTATTTTATAAAAAAAGGACTATAATAAAAGCGTGAGAGCTGAAAAATTCAGTGATCTATATTATTTAGGAGGTTTGTAAATTATGGCAAAAGAACATTATGACAGAAGTAAACCACACGTTAACATTGGTACCATTGGACACGTCGATCATGGTAAAACCACTTTAACTGCTGCAATCACAACAGTATTAGGGAAAAAAGGCCTAGCAAATCCTCAAGACTATGCAAGTATCGATGCGGCTCCTGAAGAACGTGAACGTGGAATTACAATCAATACAGCGCACGTAGAGTATGAAACAGAAAAACGTCACTATGCACATATTGATGCACCAGGACATGCGGATTACGTAAAAAATATGATTACCGGTGCGGCTCAAATGGATGGTGCAATCTTAGTAGTATCTGCTACTGATGGCCCAATGCCTCAAACTCGTGAACACATTTTGTTATCACGCCAAGTAGGTGTTAAATATCTAATCGTTTTCTTAAACAAAACAGATTTAGTTGATGATGAAGAATTAATCGACTTAGTTGAAATGGAAGTTCGTGAACTATTAAGTGAATATGGTTTCCCAGGTGATGATACACCTGTGATCAAAGGCTCAGCTTTGAAAGCTTTGCAAGGTGATCCAGATGCTGAAGCTGCAATCATGGAATTAATGGATACAGTTGACGAATATATTCCAACGCCAGAGCGCGACACTGAAAAACCATTATTATTACCAGTGGAAGATGTTTTCTCTATTACTGGTCGTGGTACTGTTGCATCAGGTCGTATTGACCGCGGTGCCGTTCGTGTTGGTGATGAAATTGAAATCGTTGGTATCAAACCAGAAACGCAAAAGGCAGTTGTTACGGGTGTTGAAATGTTCCGTAAAACACTTGATTACGGTGAAGCAGGAGATAACGTAGGTGTGTTACTTCGTGGGATTCAACGTGAAGATATCGAACGTGGACAAGTAATTGCTAAACCAGGTTCAATCACACCACATACAAAATTCAAAGCAGAAGTTTACGTGTTGACAAAAGAAGAAGGCGGACGCCACACACCATTCTTTAATAACTACCGCCCACAATTCTACTTCCGTACAACGGACGTAACAGGTACAATCGTATTGCCAGAAGGTACAGAAATGGTTATGCCAGGCGATAACGTAACAATCGACGTAGAATTGATTCACCCAGTCGCAATTGAAAATGGTACAACATTCTCAATTCGTGAAGGTGGACGTACTGTTGGTTCAGGTATCGTTACTGAAATTGAAGCATAAAAACTTTGAGAAAAACAATTTGCTACAATTAAAAAGGATTCCAGAAATGATTTCTGGAATCCTTTTTTTGCTATTTTTTAAACCATTTTTTAAATCCTTTTTGTAAAGGATTCATTTTTCCATTTTTTTCGACAGGAGCATTATCGATAATCAGTAATGCAATCATGACATACGCAATCCAGCTATCTCGGGAATAAAGCGTATATCGAGGTGTCCAATGTGTTGCATATTTTTCTTTGTATTCACGTAATCCGTGGAAAGAATAAAAGTGGGAGCCAAATTCATAAACCAAGTAAGCAATTCGTTCTTGAAGAAAACTTTTTCTCGACGTTCCTACATTTGAAAGGGGAGCCATTCCTAAGTTGAACCATTGAATATCTTGTTCTTTCATATGATTGAATAGGTGGATGAATAAGAAATCCATACTACCAGAAGGCGCTTTTTTTGGATCATAGCGCATCAAATCAATTGTTCCAACTTTATTATCAGTATAAGTTGGCATAATGTTAGCAAAGGCAACTATTTCTTGTTCGGAATTTCGGACAACGGCGATGGGGCCGCGTTGGAGATAATCTTCAGCAAAAAAACCTAGAGAGAATCCTTTTTCTTTACGGCTGCCAAGCCAGTTATCTGAGATTTGTTTAAATGTTTGCATTTGTTCTACTGAAAACGGTGGAGAAAGGACTTCGAATGTGAAGCCTTCACGTTCAATTCGATTAATTACTGCTCGCGTGCCCTTCATCTTTTTACCTGAAGTTGTGAATTCAGGTAACTCAACATACGCTTCTTCTCCCATTTTGATAAAATCATAGCCCACATCATGGAGAATCATTACAAGTTCTTCACTTGACTCATAAAAAACAGGTAAGTAGCCAAGACAATCTGCTTCTGTAATAAATGCTTCAATTGCTTTTGGAAAGTCTTCCTTTTTCCCAGAAGGATCACCCATAACAACACATTTATTATTATAAGAAGCAAACTGTAATAATACAGTTGGTTCACCATTTGCTTCGTAAGTAAACATTCGTTTATCTTTCAAGAAAATCAGTTGGCTATCAGAATTCCCTCCATAATTAACAAGTACAGCTTTTGCTTTTTCTTCATCAAAAGCTTCACCGACTAATTTCTTTTTCCCTTGTAAAAAGTGAACAAAGAGAATCATGATCAAGCTAACGGTAACAATGGCTAAGAAACCAGAAAGCCAAATTTTTTCAGATGGGAATAAAAAGAATGAAATAAAATGATGCTTCCGATGTGGAAAGGTTGGCAGATTATAGACGCCAATCACCAGATATAAAATAGTTAATGTGCCAATCAACAAGCCATCGACAGTTAACCATTCCCAAGAATAAACTAATTGTTCTCGGAAAAGTTCATTTTTTGAAGCGATGATGATTACTAATAATAATGTCAAGAAAATTGATCCAGTTAAGGTAAAATCACCAAGAATAACGTAAAGTAAAGCAAGTCCTACAATGATAATGGTTGGTAAATAGGCACGAGTGACCCGCGCGGCGATTCCTCGTCCCATAATCAATAGTAAGAAACCTAAAATAATGCTTGGAAATTGAATGATAAAATGGAATTTTAGCGGGTTCAAAGTATGTAACCAATGAAACTCCGAAAAAGCTTGTGGAATTGTAGCAGATAATACGAGCATGATTCCAGAAAAATAAAGTAAAACGACAACAATTTTGTGCGCGATTTCTGTTGCCAGTTGTCTAGGAATGCCAGAATATCTTTGATTGAAAGAGGCACCAATATTTTTGAAGAAAAAGACGATGCCTAATAAAAATGGAATAAAGTAATAGAAAATCCGAAAGAGCAAGATCCAGACTACTACAATTTCACGAGGAACTCCAATTGCTGATAACCCAAGAATCATCATTACATCGAAACTTCCAATCTCACCGGGAATCATTGACACAATCCCAATGACAGAAGCTGCAATAAATAAAGGAATTGTTTGCCATAAATCAATCGGAATCTCCATCAAAAAACCGACCGAAAGAAAACTTAGCAATACACCTGTCCATTCCAAAATAGAAACAAGAAGTAGTTGCCCACGTAGCTTCCAAGTCAACCCACCTAAGTAGCCTTCTTTCTTTAAGGTAGTGACTAACAAGACAACCGGGAAATATAATCCGCCGCCAATTAACCAAATCCAATATTGTTTGATAAAGGGAGTGACAGGCGTAAAAAGTACCAGCAAAAATGACAACAAACTATAGATAGAAAGTCCTGCCATCAAAAATAAGAAAATTTTTGAGAGGGCCTGCATGACTTTTTTTCCATCCTTTTTTTGTCCGTAAAGTTCTGAACGAAGACCGATACTTACAAAACCACCAAAACCAGCGACATTGTTAATCGAATTGATTAACCAACTAGTTTCGAGTAAATAACTCCAAGATAATTTTTGACCCAATAAACGATTTAAAATTATATCGTAACCAATCATTGGTGCGACACAAAGTAGCCCGATGATGAACATCAAAAATGTTTTCCAAATTGGGATGTCGGAGAAAGTTTGAGCAAGCTGATCGACAGATAAAGTTTTACCAATTGATAAGAGTTCTCCAAAAATAATAACAACAACAGAAATCAAAAAAATTGTTTTAAATAGTCCTAAATGATTTTTAAACCATTGAAGGGCTGTTTTTAACACATAAATCACCTACTATTCTTCTAAAAATTTGAGTACTTCCTGATTGAATCGTTGTGGATCCTGACGCGCTAATTGATGGCCACTTCCTTTTACTAATACAAAGGAGGCGTTAGGTAAAGTTTTCGCCAAGAAAAGGGAGTGTTGGAGCTTAATCACATCTTTTTTCCCAACTAAAATCAGTGTTGGACACGTAATATTACTTAATTGTGTTTCAGTCAAACCAACATTATGTAACAGTAAAGAAATCACTGCTAATTTTTTTCGCAACTTTGGCCAAAATAAGGAAGTAATCCAAATAATGCCATAGTGAAGATAGCTACCAATCAATGGAAGTAGACGAACACCTTGAACCAAGGTGTTTCCAGAGTTTAAAATCAAGCGATGAACATTTTTGGGATAGGAACTTGCAAAAACTAAAGCTAAATTTGCCCCATCACTAAATCCTAAAATGTCTACTTGTTGGATATTTTCCAAAGCTAAAATGGTTGCTAGATCTTCCGCCATTAAGTTGAAGCTCAAATTGGCTGATTCGTTTGTTGAGTGTCCTTGCCCACGACTATCAATTAAATAAACTGTGAAGTGTTGTTCAAAAAGCGGTACTTGTTGTGAAAAAAAGTTTCCATTACCACCATTACCGTGAAGCAAAAAAAGAGGGAATCCACTACCACTTTTTTCATAATAGATTTGACTGCCATCTGTCATTTTTGCATATTTCTTTTCTTTTTCCACATAATCACCTACTGTTTAAATTATAACGATTTTTTCTGTTTTTAGACAATTGTTTTCCTTGAAACTTACCGATCAATTTTGTAAGTTGACAAATTTTATTGGAAAATTTCATTTTTTATTAAGTAATTTACAGAAAACAAGGAAGAAATGGCGAATCTTGAAAAGAAATAGTAAGATAAAAAAAGATGTCTAAATAACTAGGTGATGTGTGATGAAGAAAAAAAGATTTTCAATACTGAAAGCTTTCTTTTTTACAGTAGTGCTCGCGCTGGTCGGAGGCGCAATCTTTTTTGCTAATCGGACGTACCAAGCTGTAAAAAAAGTAGAAGCTTATCAAACAGAAATAACAGAAGCTACGCAAAAATATCAAATGGAAAATTATGAAGCTTTAGTCAAAGCAATCATTTTAACGGAATCAAAAGGTTCTGGTAAAGATTTGATGCAGAGTTCTGAAAGTGCGCATGGGGAAGCTAACGTAATCGATAACCCACAAGAAAGTATCAATCAAGGTGTAAGCTATCTGGCAGAAATGATAACGGAAGCTAAAAAACAAGGTTGTGATTTAGCGACTGCGATTCAAGCGTATAATTTTGGAAAGGATTATATTGCGTATGTAAAAGAAAACGGTGGTGAAAACACAGTTAAGTTAGCTGAAAAATATTCTAAAACAATTTTGAGTCCACTGTTAGGAAATGAAGAGCAAACACAATATCGTTATTGGCGAGTCCAATCCGTTTTATATAATGGTGGGTACCTTTACCATAATGGTGGAAATATGTTTTATGCGGATATTGTTGCGATGAATGAAAAAATTATTCAAGCGTATGAAGAAATGTTTAAGTAAGCAAAAATAAACGCACGATCTGTCTGAATTTTATTTAGACAGATTCGAGGGACAGACTTTAATTTTTTAGTTGAGAATCTGTTTGAACCCTAAAAAACAAGTTGTTTTTAAGTCTGGAAACCGCTAGACTTAAAGACGTGATTATTTTTGAAAGTTGGCGAAAAATGGAAAATAAAAAAATGATTGGTCTAACACAGGAAGAAGTTAGGCAAAAGCTGGCGTTAGGTCAGCAAAATGACTATCAAGAAGATGCTTCAAAAACAACTAGACAAATTTTCAGCGATAATATTCTGACATTATTCAATTTCCTGAACTTTGGAATTGGGGTCTGCCTGCTATTAGTTGGTGCGTATTCCAACATGGCTTATATCGCAATCATTATCATGAATATCGTTATCGGAATCTACCAAGAAATTCATGCAAGAAATCTTGTCCGCAAATTGTCGATTGTTTCTCAATCTGAAGTAACAGTTGTGCGAGATGGAAAAGAGCGAGCGATTTCGACGAAAGAACTTGTACTAGATGATTTAGTAAAAATTGGTGCGGGAGAGCAAATTCCTGCAGACCTGGAAGTGTTGAGTGGTCGAGCAGAAGCAAATGAAGCTTTGTTGACGGGCGAATCAGATTTAATTATTAAGGAAGCTGGAGCAGAATTGCTTTCTGGAAGTTTCTTAACAAGTGGTTCAGTCTTTGCAAAAGTGATTCGCGTTGGCGCAGACAACTATGCAGTTCGTTTGACGAGCGAAGCTAAGAAGCACAAGAAAATTCAGTCTGAATTAGTTGACTCAATCAGAAAAGTATCAAAATTTACCAGTTTTGTCATTATTCCATTAGGGATTATTTTATTTCTACAAGCCTTGTTCATCAGAGATGCATCAATCAAACTATCCGTTGTTGCTTCAGCCGCTGCGTTACTAGGAATGTTACCTAAGGGATTGGTATTATTAATTAGTATTGCTTTGACAACTGGAGTTACGAAGCTAGCAAAAAAACGAATCCTTGTTCAAGACATGTATGCAATTGAAACCTTAGCCCATGTCGATACACTTTGCTTAGATAAAACGGGAACCATTACGGAAGGAAAAATGAGTATCCAACATGTAGAGGCGTTGGATGTACGTTATGAAAAGGCAATTCCAGAAATTATTGGTACTTATTTAGCAGAAAGCAATGATAATAATGTGACGATGCAAGCTTTACGTAATTATTTTGCAGTTTCCAATCGTTACCAAGTAGAAGAAGTCTTAGCGTTCTCTTCTGACCGAAAATGGGGCGCAATGGAATTTCCTGAACTAGGTGTAGTGTACGTTGGGGCACCAGAACGATTAGTTCCAGAAAATCAGTTGCCAGATCGACTAATGTCCGCACAAGCAAATGGCTATCGTGTCTTGATGCTAGGTGTTGCACCTAATCAAAAATTATCAGAGGATAAACCAACCGGTATTGATCCGATTGCTTTATTTGAAATTGACGATCCTATTCGAAAAAATGCACCAGAAACATTAGCTTACTTGCATGAAGAAGGTGTGGATCTAAAAGTTATTTCTGGGGACAACCCTTTTACCGTTTCGAATATTGCGCGACGTGCAGGTTTACCGAATTACGATGCCTATATTGATCTTTCTGATTTAATTAATGAAGAAGATGTACGACAAGCTGCGCATGACTATACAGTTTTTGGTCGAGTAAGCCCTCAACAAAAGAAAATCTTAGTCAATGAGCTAAAGGAAAGTGGTAAAACAGTTGCGATGACAGGTGATGGTGTAAATGATGTGTTAGCACTTCGTGAAGCTGATTGTAGTATTGCAATGGCAGAAGGTGATGGCGCAACTCGTCAAATCGCCAACTTAGTTTTACTGGATTCGGACTTCACGACGTTGCCAGAAGTTTTGTTTGAAGGTCGTCGAGTGGTTAACAATGTGACGAAGGTTTCAGGAATTTTCTTTATCAAAACAATTTATTCTTTCATCTTGTCTATCTTATGTGCGATTACTGCGATTGGGTTCCCATTCATTCCCATTCAAATCACATTGATTGACTTAGCAATTGAAGGGTACCCATCTTTCTTCTTATCTTTTGAGCAAGATAAACGAAAAGTCAATTATCGCTACTTGCCAACAGCGCTTATCAATGCATTACCAAATGCACTTTTAGTTGTCTTAAATGTTGTGACAGTTTATCTATTGGGACAACGATTGGATTGGTCGAATGGTGAAACGACAACATTAATGTATTATTTATTGATTGGAATTAGTTGTTTAGCTGTAATCAAAGCTTGTTATCCTTTCAACCCATTACGAATTTTCTTAGCTGTTACGACGGTTGTTGGAATTTATGTGGCAGCGATGCTTTTCCATGGCATTTTAGAAGTGAATTTAGGTGTGGGAAATCAACTTGGCTTATTCGTTGGGCTCATGGCAATAAATATTGTTCTTCGTCTAGCTTATTGGCGTGCCAATATTCAAGAAAAACTGTTGAATAAGTTTGCTTAAACAATTCATTAACTTCTTAAAACGTTATACTTGAAAAAGAACAGGAATATGATACAATCAAACATGTATAATTGTGTCCTTTAAAATCGCGCTGATTTCGGTTGGTGCGATTTTTTACCGGTTATTCTCCTGATAGATTTACTCGATTTTTATGGAGTATACAAATG
This sequence comes from Enterococcus sp. DIV0174, assembly GCF_050529065.1. NCBI lineage: Bacteria > Bacillati > Bacillota > Bacilli > Lactobacillales > Enterococcaceae > Enterococcus > Enterococcus sp. DIV0174. The sequence continues at coordinate 897,131 of NZ_CP172881.1, forward strand.
AGGGGGTGGAAACAATGGTTCAGCGAATTCCTCAGGAAGTGATTGAAAATATTCGGAGTCAAACGAATATCGTTGAGGTGATTGGACAATACGTTCAATTAAAGAAATCTGGAAAAAATTATTTAGGACTTTGTCCCTTTCACGAAGAGAAGACACCTTCGTTTTCTGTAGCTGAAGACAAACAGATTTTTCATTGTTTTGGTTGCGGGAAAGGTGGAAATGTCTTTACTTTTCTTCAAGAACTTGAAGGATTAACTTTTCCAGAATCAGTGGTAAAAGTTGCAGAATTTGAACAAATTCCCTTAGCAGATCAATGGAAACAACAAACATATGCTACTGATGAAACAAATTCAGCTACGGGCGAGTTACTTACAGCACATGAAAAAGCTGTAGAGGTCTATCACCACATGTTACTACACACGAAAGCTGGACAGCCTGCACTTGATTATTTACTGAATCGTGGGTTAACAATGGAATTAATTGAAGCGTTTAAGATTGGTTTTACACCAAATGAACGTTCATTTTTAGTTCAAGTGTTCAATAATGAATCATTATCAAGTGATGTTTTTGAACATTCTGGATTGTTTATCAAGCATGATGATGGTCATTTTTCTGATCGCTTTTATCAGCGCATCATGTTTCCAATCAACAATCCGCAAGGTCGAACGATTGGCTTTTCTGGTCGGTGGTTAGCACCAGAAAAAGGTCAAGAAAAAGATCAACCCAAGTATTTAAATAGTCCAGAGACAGAACTATTTAATAAGCGTCAAGTTTTATTTAACTTGGATAAAGCAAGAAGCGAGATCCGAAAAACTGGTGAAATATTACTATTTGAAGGATTTATGGATGTAATTGCAGCTTGGCAAGCCGGAATCAAAAATGGTTTAGCTTCAATGGGAACCAGTTTAACTGCTCAACAAATCCAGCAAATGGAGCGCTTAACGAAAGACCTGGTGCTTTGTTATGATGGTGACCAAGCAGGATTTGAGGCTACCAATCGTGGAATCGAACTTCTACGTGAAAATAGTCGATTACAGTTATCAATTGTAGTTGTACCAGAAAAGCTAGATCCAGACGAATATTTGCGAAAATATGGTGAAGCATCCTTTCAGGAATTGATTCAACATGGTCGTGAAACAGTCTTTACATTCAAAACACGCTATCTAAAGCAAAATAAGAATTTGGATAATGAAAAAGATAAGTTAGATTATCTTCAAGAAGTGTTGATTGAATTAAGTAAAGTTGTCTCGCCAATTGAGCAAGATATGTATCTTTCACAACTGACAAGTGAATTTCAAGTTAGTCGTGAAACGATTCAAAAACAATTGCGTGAATTGAAACGAGCAAACCGCCAAGAACAGCAACGGACTGCTGAGCCGAATATACCAATGGTCAAGCAGGAGTTACCGCAACAAAAGCAACCTCTGACGCAAGTCGAAAAAGCGGAGCAAATGTTGTTGTATCGGGTGTTTAAAGAAATTTCTGTTCGGAATTTGCTGAAAGAACAAGAGTTTCAATTTATCCACGATGAGTACGCAGAAATCTATTTTTTGTTTGATGCGTATCTATCACAATATGAAGAGTTTAACCTTGCAGATTTTTTAAACTTTTTGCAAGATGAAAAAATTAGGCGTTTAGTGGTGGAGATTGCCTATTTGCGAGTCGCTGAAGAAAGCTCTACGCGAGAAATTCAAGATTTACTGGCTGTTATCAGTAAATCTGGCTTAGCTGATAAAATAATCGAAAAAAAACAATTGCAGCAAGAAGCCAGACGTACAGGTAATAAACAGTTAGAATTAGAATTGACAATCGAGATCATTAATTTAACGAGACAGTTAAAACAAGCCAAATAGCTACTTGAAGGGGGCCTTCTTTTATGGCAAATGTAACAGATAAGAAAAAGTATGAAGCAGCAGTGACAGCTTTCATCAAAGAACACAAACCTAAAAGACAAGTTGTCTATGATGATCTATCAAACCAACTTGCTACACCATTTACATTGAGTGCTGAAGAAATGGACAAACTAATTCAAAAAGTTGAGGATGCTGGAATCAGTGTTGTCGATGAAAATGGTGATCCATCAATTCACAGTTTAAAAAGTGGTGAGAAAAAAGCTGAAAAAGCAAAAACAGAAGATTTATCTGCACCAACTGGTGTAAAAATCAACGATCCAGTTCGTATGTATTTAAAAGAAATCGGCCGAGTTTCCCTTTTAACAGCTGAAGAAGAAGTAGCACTTGCCTTGAAAATCGAAGAAGGCGACCAAGAAGCAAAACAACGTTTAGCTGAAGCAAACTTGCGTTTAGTTGTAAGTATTGCAAAACGTTATGTGGGTCGTGGTATGCAGTTCTTAGATTTGATCCAAGAAGGAAATATGGGCTTAATGAAAGCCGTTGAAAAATTTGATTACCGTAAAGGATTCAAATTCTCAACTTATGCGACTTGGTGGATTCGTCAAGCAATCACACGTGCGATTGCTGACCAAGCACGTACAATTCGTATTCCAGTTCATATGGTTGAAACAATTAATAAATTGATTCGTATCCAACGTCAACTACTTCAAGACTTAGGTAGAGAACCAACACCTGAAGAAATTGGGGCAGAAATGGACCTACCTACAGAAAAAGTACGCGAAATCTTAAAAATTGCGCAAGAGCCTGTTTCATTAGAAACACCAATTGGTGAAGAAGATGATTCACATCTTGGTGATTTCATTGAAGATCAAGAAGCTACAAGCCCTGCTGAACATGCGGCTTATGAATTATTAAAAGAACAATTGGAAGATGTATTGGATACATTGACTGACCGTGAAGAAAACGTGTTGCGTTTACGCTTCGGTTTAGATGACGGTCGAACAAGAACTTTAGAAGAAGTTGGGAAAGTTTTCGGTGTAACGCGTGAACGTATTCGTCAGATCGAAGCAAAAGCACTAAGAAAATTACGCCATCCATCACGTTCAAAACAATTAAAAGATTTCTTGGAATAAAAACTAAAAAGCTGGCACAAAACGTTAATTCGTTTTGTGTCAGCTTTTTTTAGTTGTTCAAATGGATAATTTTTTTCACATAATCTTTGCTTTCTAAAACTTGTTTTTGTGTGAAAAAATTTTTTTAACTCTTATTTTTAACGTTCGATTTACTGATTTGTTAGAAAATCGTAAAGATAAACTATTGGCTGATAGGCTAGAATGTGATAGATTAAATGTTAGCGTTAAACTTAGTTAAAGGAGCCGATCACTAAGTGAAAAAAAAATGTCCAAAATGTGGATCAAAAAAGATTAAAGGCCAAAAAGTTTGTCCAGATTGCGGCTTTAGCCTTGAAGAAAATGATCAGCACATTCAAAATGAACGAGATGTTGTCGAAACAACAGACCAATCTCTTGAACAAATTCCTGAAGAAAATAATCAACCAGATTTTCCAGATACAGAGTTAAATGACCCAATCGAATGGTCAGAGCTAAAAGATTTGCCACTTGAATCAGTTATGGAATTGTTTGATACGTCTGAAACCCCAGAAGAAACAGCAGTAAAAGAAACTGCAGGTGAACAATTGGAAGAAAAGAAAGAGAAAGCTGTCAAACCTATGAAAAAAAATCAAGATAACCAACCAGAAAATCAAAAAGAAACCAAAGTGAAACAAAAACTTTCGATTGATGAAACGGTTGAAAAAGAAAAACAAGAACGCATTGCACAGCTAAAAGAAAATGTTGAAAAAGAAGATAACCAGTCAATTCTTGCAGCGTACATTCAGGCTCATCGTGAAGACGTGGATGAAGAACAATCAAAAGAATTAATGCAAATGATTCACGAAAAGATTGCTGCTGAACAGGCACCTGAGATTGCAGAAGATGTAGCAGATATCAAAGAAGAAAACCGTACTGACACAGAAGCTATCGTGTCTGATTCTGCTAAGAGTGACGACAAAAAAGAAAAAAACATAGAACATTCAGAAGAGTTGGCAACAAAAGAAAAAACTGTTGAGCAAGTTGTCGAAGACCCGAAATCTAAAGTTGACGAAGCGAAAAAAACAGTAGAAAAAGCAGCTGAAGAACCAACAGTTGTTTCTAAGAAACAATCCATAAAGGATGAATCCTTAAAAGTTGCTAAAAAAAATGCAAACAAAGCTGTGCCAGTTCAAGTAAAAAAAGAGAAAATGAGTTCTCAAAAAAAAGCCGATGCAGTGAAACAATCAACGAAAGAAACGGTTGAGCAAACAACTGTGAAGCCTGAAAAGCTTGAAAAACCAACTGTAACATCCGCTACAGATAAAGCAGCTTTTCAAAAAGAATCAGAACCGACAATGTCAGAAACAAAACAACCAACTGAACAACCAAAAAAAGCTAAAAAAGGACCTTATCTTTTATTAGCTGCAGTTATTTTATTAGGTGTTGGTGGTTGGGCATACTATGACAATCAGCAAAAAGTCGAAGCCGAGCGAATTGCTGAGGTAGCCAGACAAGAAAAGCAAGTTTCTGAAATGAAACAAGAACTAGCTAGTTTTTATGTTGATGATACAAATGAGTTCATTCGTACAGACCACTTGAATCAAGACCTGCCAAAAATCAAGCAAGAGTTAAAAGAAGTTGACTCTACAAAAGATTATCAAAAATTAAATGAAACATACAACGACATTCAAGAAAAGATAATCAGTATTAAAAAAGTAAATGATTTGTTTACTGAACCTGTGATTGAAGATGATCATTTAGTTGAACAGCCAGTACTAAAAAATACTGATAAAATCGAGGCAATTGAAACAGATGATTCAGCTTTTGGAGCGCTTATTAAAAAAGCACAACAAGAGGCAAAAAAACAACTTGAGCAAATTGAAACAGCTAAAGAAAAAATAAAAGTTGTGTATCAAAATGAAAAAGTTGTTGATTCAGCTACACGGGATCAATACAAAGTAGCGAAAGAAGCGGTTGATAAAATCGTAAACAAAGAACTTGCCGAGCCGTTCAAACAACAATTAACAAAAGTAGATCAGCAATTAGTTGAGAAAGAAAAACAAGCGGCTGAGAAAAAAGCTGCGGAAGAAAAAGCAAAACAAGAAGCAGAACAAAAGGCAAAAGAAGAGCAAGCCGCTGCGGCTCAAGCAGCCGCCCAAGCAGAAAAAGCAGCTCAAGAAGCCGCGAAAGCAAGTACAGCTTCTGGTACGACTACTGTAGGTTCAGGTTCAACAGCAAATCAACCAATCATGGGAACGAATGCAAGTGATGTAGCAGATAGTTCTAATACAGCGTGGAACTGGGCATCTGGAGTGAGAGAAAGTGTCATTGCTACGTGTATTCAACGAGGCTATATTGTCGAAGGCGGCTATAAGTTAGAAAAAGCGCAAATTAAAAATGGTGAGGGCTATTATAATCTTTATGCGACTTCAACCAAATCATCTCTAATGAGTGGTATTGGGGAAAGTGCCTTACCATTTTATATCGTAACAATCAACTGTAAAACAGGTTGGTTTGGCGGGAATGGAAGTAATTAAAAAACTTACTAATCTAACAGATGACTGGCTTAGGCGAATCAGGATGAATGATTCGCCTAAGTTTTTTTTATGGAGTACTGCTTCGAACATTGTTCTTGGTGAAAGCTGTATGTTATGATAGCAGAGAAAAGTGACGGGAAATCAAAGCCTTTCAATTAAAAGGAGATCGAAATGAATAATTTATTAGCAAACATATTTACAGGAATTATTATTGATGAAAATGAAAAAAATTATTTTGTCCAAAAAAACGGGCAAACTTTTGGATTAAGCAAATCAGAAGGAGAGCATCAAATTGGTGAAGCGGTCGAAGGATTTGGTTATCAAAATCAAAAACACGAAAATCGTTTAACAACATTGATTCCTAAAAGTCGCATTGGTCATTATGCCTTTGGAACCGTAACAGCAACTAGAAGAGATCTAGGTGCTTTTGTTGATATTGGCTTACCAGATAAAGACTTTGTTGTTTCTTTAGACGAGTTACCCACGATGACAGAATTGTGGCCTAAAAAAGGGGATCGATTGATGATTGCTTTGAAGGTGGATGCAAAAGATCGCATTTGGGGTGAACTCGCAGATGAAAAAATCTTTAAGTCATTGAGTAAACATGGGAATGAAGAGTTAAAAAATAAAGATATTTCTGGAACAACGTACCGTTTGAAATTAGCAGGAACATATGTCTTAACCGATGATTTTTATGTGGCGTTTATTCATCCTTCCGAACGTTATCAAGAGCCACGATTAGGCGAACACGTGAGCGGCCGAGTTGTAGGCGTTCGCCCAGACGGTGTTTTGAATATTTCGTTGAAACCACGTGCGCATGAAGCCATCAGTGATGATGCACAAATGATTTTGACAATTTTAGAACGCTCAGCAGAAAAACAATTACCATTTACCGACAAATCAGATCCGGAAGATATCATGAAAACTTTTGGAATCAGCAAAGGCGCCTTCAAACGTGCAATGGGTAATCTGATGAAGCAAGGATTAATCAAACAAGAAGATGGCGTCACAAAATTAATTGAAAAATCTAATTGAGAATATCTTGCATGTTTTTCTTAACTAGCTTATAATTATTATAATTTAACTGAGTATTATCATTTGTTTATTTGTAATTATTATAAATTGTTGGAGTTGAATTAATGGATGAATGCTATATTGGCAATGAAAAAAACGAAACAACAATTACATGAATCGGGTTTTAAGTTAACTCCGCAGCGAGAGGCGACACTGCTCGTACTTTTAGAAAATGAAAAAGAGCATCTGTCTGCTGAAGAGATTTTCTTTTTAGTTAAGAAAAAAAGTCCAGAAATTGGTCTTGCAACGGTTTACCGAACATTAGAAATTCTAACTGATTTAAAAATTGTCGATAAAGTGAGCTTCAATGACGGATTAGCACGCTACGATTTACGAAAAGAGGGTGCGAAACATTTTCATCATCACTTGTTATGTCTTAATTGTGGTGCTATCGAAGAAGTTGAAGAAGATCTTTTAGGAGAAGTCGAACAAGTTGTTGAAAAAAGATATCATTTTTTAGTGAAAGATCATCGTTTGACCTTTCATGGAATTTGTCACGACTGTCAAGAAAACGAAAAGAAAAAGTAGCCCGTCTGTTAAAAGACGGCTTTTTCTTTGTGCAGATAACGTAAATGGACTATCGAAATAAGGGTGTATCTGATATGATAGAGAAAGCATGAGGTGGGTTATAGTATGAAAGAAGAACTAAGTGAGTACCTTCATTATTTGAATATTGAACGTGGACTCTCGGCCAATACGCGTAAAAGTTATGAACGTGATTTGGAACAATATTTGCATTTTATGGAAGAAAAGAAGATTACTTCTTGGCAAATGGTCGATCGTTATCTAGTTATTCAGTATTTAGAAAAACTACATGAAGAACAAAAGGCGACTGCGACAATTACCCGAATGATTTCTAGCTTGAGAAGATTTCATCAGTTTTTGCGACAAGAACGCTATACAGACCATGATCCTATGCAGCATATTGATACACCAAAGAAGGCACAAAAATTACCAAGTACGTTGACACTTAAAGAAGTCGAAACATTGATTGAAACACCAGATACATCCAAAACATTAGGGATTCGCGACCGAGCAATTTTGGAAGTCATGTATGCAACGGGCATGCGGGTCAGTGAATTAATCAGTCTAAAATTAGGTGATCTTCATCTTTCTCTCGGCTTATTACAAACAATTGGTAAGGGAGATAAAGAACGAATCATTCCTTTAGGAGACTATGCAATTCAATGGTTAGAACGTTATTTGGATGAAGCGCGCCCTCTGTTAGTAAAGGATACTTCCGAACTACATGTATTTGTAAACAATCATGGAAAAGGACTCTCTCGACAAGGAATCTGGAAAAATTTAAAACAATTAGTACAACAAGCAGGTATTCGTAAAGACGTTACGCCACATACTTTACGTCACAGTTTCGCTACACATTTATTGGAAAACGGAGCAGACTTACGGACGGTGCAAGAACTATTGGGACATGCAGACATCTCAACAACACAAATCTATACACATATCACTAAGAAAAGAATGACAGATGTTTACAAGCAGCATTTTCCAAGGGCTTAATCAGAGGAAGGTGAAACAATGTTAACACATTACCGAAAAGAGAACCGAAAAATTGCAATGGGCTTATTAAGCTTTCATAAAAAATTGACGGATCAAACCGATTTGTTAAAAGAAATCGATGTTTATGAGGCAGAAAATGATTATGAACTGTTTTTCTTCACACCAGAAGACTCGACAAATATTCAAGGAATTATCGGTATTGAATGGATCGACAAGAATCAATTAGTCATTCATGATATTTCGTTGAACCCTTCTTATCGAGGAGAAAACATGGGATTCTTGATGCTAAATGAGCTTCAAGAAAAATATCCAGAAGTGACTTTTTTAGCAACTGAGGTTACGAAACCTTACTTGTCTAAATGGCAATGAAGCATAATGAAGAAAGAGTGAATCATTTGACTGAAATCAATATTAAACTAGATATTTTTGAAGGACCACTGGATTTATTGCTTCATTTGATTCAGCAAATGGAAATTGATATTTATGACATTCCAATTGCGACAATTACTGAGCAATACATGAACTATATTCATACGATGAAAACAATGGAGCTAGCGCTAGCGGGAGAATACCTGGTGATGGCAGCTACATTGATGGCAATCAAAAGTAAAACATTATTGCCTGTTCAGGAACTCGCCATTGAAGATGATTTAACGTGGGAAGAAGATCCACGAGACGAATTGGTTACGCAACTTTTAGAATATCGAAAGTACAAGTATGCAGCAGAAAAACTAGTTGAAAAAGCTGAGGAACGTAGTTTATATTACTCAAAAGAGCCAACGATGGTAGAAGACTTAGCAGAAAAAGAATTGCCTCTCAAACGTGGACAAGTAAAAAAAGTCGATTTATTTCGGGCGATGCAAGCCATTTTGGAGCGCAAACAATTTTCACAAAAAGTGGAAAAGACGATTGCCCCAGACGACACGACAATCGAAGATCGTATGAGTTTTATTAAGGAAAAGCTAGTGAACAGTCAAGCGGGCTGTACATTTGAATCATTTTTTGAAGCACCAACAAAAGCAGAAGTCGTGACGACCTTCATAGCGTTACTTGAACTGATGAAAAATGGACAGATTTTTGCTGAGCAGGCTGAAAATTATGATTCAATCATGCTTTATCCAGTAATAGGAGATACAACGAATGACAAAATTAAGTGAACTAGAAGCTATCCTTTTTGTGGCCGGCGAAGCAGGAATCGGTAGTGAAGAACTAAGCTATTTATTGAATGTTGATAAACAAGAATTAGCTGAATTGATTTTAGCCTTAGAAAAAAAATACCAAGCAACTCTTGATTCAGCGTTACACATTTTTGAAACAGAAGACCATTTCGTCTTAACAACTAAGAAAGAATTAGCGCCACTCTTAAAAAAATATGCGCAAGGATCATCAAATACGTTATCACAAGCAGCAGTTGAAACGTTAGCAATCATTGCTTACAAACAACCAATTACACGTACAGAAATCGAACAAATCAGAGGTGTCCAAGCTTCTGGTCCCGTTCAGCGATTGGTTGCTCATAAGCTAATTGAAGAAAAAGGGCGGGTGGAAGGTCCTGGTCGTCCCATTTTGTATGGAACAACTGGCTATTTCCTTGATTATTTTGGATTAAAAGATTTAACTGAGTTGCCAGATACACAAGAATTAGAAAACGCGTTAAAAGATGATGAATCATTGGATTTATTTTTTGATGGAGTGAGCGAAGGAGAAAAAATGTAATGGAAAGATTGCAAAAAGTAATCGCGCATGCGGGAATTACTTCTCGAAGAAAAGCAGAAGAATTTATTTTAGCTGGTCGGGTAAAAGTCAACGGCACAGTTGTGCGAGAATTAGGTGTAAAAGTTGGAAAACACGATGTTGTTGAAGTAGACGAAGTGCCAATTTATCAAGAAGAATATGGTTACTATTTACTTTATAAGCCAAAAGGGGTCATTTCTGCAGTATCAGATGATAAAAACCGAAAAGTGGTTACTGACTTGTTGCCGATGGTAAAAGAACGAATTTATCCTGTAGGACGCCTTGATTATGATACATCTGGTATTTTACTATTAACAAATGATGGTGAATTTGCGCAACGTTTGACGCATCCAAAGCATGAGGTAGATAAAGTCTATGTTGCAAAAGTAAAAGGAATCGCTACAAAATCGGTGCTATCTCCTTTAACGAAAGGAATTAAACTAGAAGGACGAAGAACGGCACCTGCTAAAGTTCAAATCTTGTCAGTTGATCCTAAAACGAATCACAGTATTGTTGAGTTAACAATTCATGAAGGACGTAATCACCAAGTGAAAAACATGCTACAGGCAGTTGGCTTACCCGTACAAAAACTGAAACGAGAAAAATATGGTGATCTGACTCTTCAAGGGCTACGTCCAGGAGAGTATCGTGAGTTAAACAAAAAAGAAATCAGTACATTATTAAATCATTCAAAATGACAGCTTACTTTTTGTAAGAACTAAATGTTGCTTTTTTTTCAAGGCTATGTATAATGTAAGTGTAAACAAAATAATATAAAAGGTTCGTCTTCAGGGGCAGGGTGCAATTCCCGACCGGTGGTTACAGTCCACGACCTATTTCTCTAAGAAATAGCTGAATCGGTGAAATTCCGATACCGACAGTAAAGTCTGGATAAAGAAGATAGAGCTTATTTGACTAATCATTTATCAGATAACTCTAACTCTATTTTCCCTGTGAAAGTAGAGTTTTTTTGTTTGAAAAATTAGTTGGATAGTTCGCTGAAGAGGAGTCCTAACAGGAGGATTTCAAATGAAGAACACACGGGTACAAAAAATGGTCATGGTAGCGATGTTTGCTGCAATCGGATTGGTTTTACAATTTATTGCTTTTCCAATTATGCCGGCATTTAGTTTTTTAAAAATTGATTTTAGTGATATACCTGTCTTGATCAGTATGTTTTTATTCGGGCCGGTAGCTGGTGTCGCAACAGCTTTCTTACGCTCACTTTTACATTTGGTGACAACAGGATTTTCACCAGACAATTTAGTTGGTGATGTTGCAAGTTTTTTGGCAACGACAATTTTTACGTTACCAATTTTCTACTTCTTCAAACAAAATAAAAAACATGCGAATAGAAACAAAATTTTAGGTGTTGTCACAGGAACTTTAGCAATGACAATTTTCATGAGTATCGCAAACTATTTTGTTATTACACCATTATATCTTATGTTTTTTGGATTGAATGCTAATCAAATGCTAGGTATGCCGTTGGTTAATTATGTATTGATTGGAATTGTTCCGTTTAACTTAATCAAAGGATTTATCGTTAGTGCTGCTTTCCTAGTTTTACACGCTAAGTTATTACCTTGGTTAAGTCGTAAACAGCATGCCTTAGAACAAAGACATACGATTTAAAATGTATATTCAAAAGGACCAGTAATTTTTTGGTCCTTTTTTTTTGAAAAAAAATGCAATAAAACCGCAAATGTAAACGTTTTATTAGTTGTTATTGAGTATTTTATTTTTTTATGCATAAACATGAATTTGTAATGAACGAATGTGAAATTCTTCTCTTTTTAAATGACGAATAGGTTTGTTTGAAAAACAAAAAGACAGGCTACAATTACTTTGAAAGAAGTATCTTAGCTGAAAGGAGGCAATGATTCGTCATTATAAATGGTTTTATGAACAAAAAGTATCATTTATTTGAGATATTATTTTTGTTCTGCCGCTCTTTTTGATAAAATAACGATAGAACCAATGTTACTTGATTCTAAAAAATGAAAAAGGGAAAGGAAGAAGAAAATGGAACAAAAAAAGAAAAAATTTCAGATGCCGTCAGCGTATACGGTCTTATTCATTATCATTGCAATTATCGCTGTCCTTACTTGGTTTATTCCGGCTGGTCACTATAGTGTAGATGATGCAGGCAACATCATTGCTGGATCTTATCAACGAGTAAAACAAAATCCACAAGGTCTTTGGGATATTTTCATGGCACCAATCAATGGGATGTTGGGGGTTGAAGCAGGTGAGCTAACAAGTGCGACACCAGCTGCTATTCCGATTTCGTTCTTTATCTTGATTGTGGGTGGATTTTTAGGAATTATCAATAAAACGGGTGCATTAGATGCCGGAATCGCTTCTGTCGTTAAGAAATTTAAAGGCAAAGAAAAAATGTTGATTCCTGTGTTAATGATTTTATTCGCTTTAGGTGGTTCAACTTACGGAATGGCCGAAGAAACAATTCCTTTTTATGCATTACTAATTCCAGTTATGATGGCGGTTGGTTTTGATACTGTAGTAGCTGTTGCAATCGTTTTAGTTGGTTCGCAAGTAGGCTGTTTGGCATCAACTGTTAATCCGTTTGCCACAGGGGTAGCTTCTCAAGCTGTTGGTATCTCAATGGGTGAAGGAATTGGCTTACGTTTCTTGATGTTTGTGATTTTATTAGGTATTTCAATCGTTTATGTTTATCGTTATGCTTCAAAAATCGAAAAAGATCCAACCAAGTCTTTGGTTTATAGCCAACGACAAGAAGACATGAAACATTTCGATATCGAATCGATTGGTCGTCAAGAAACAATTACAAGCAAACAAAAATCTGTTAATATTTTATTCTTTATTACGTTTGGTATCATGATCATCAGTTTGATTCCTTGGACAACATTGAATGAAAACTTTACTATTTTTGAATCATTAACAAACTGGTTAACAGGACTTCCTGTAATTGGTACAGTATTAGGGATTGACATGTTACCACTTGGTGACTGGTACTTCCCAGAAATCACTATGTTATTCTTAGTTATGGCAATCGTTGTTGCATTCACATACGGCATGAAAGAATCTGAATTTATTTCAGAATTCCTAGCTGGTGCATCAGACTTGATCGGCGTAGCAATCGTTGTTGCTGTTGCTCGTGGTATCCAAGTTGTTATGAACAATGGTTTGATTACTGATACTATTTTACACTGGGGAGAACAAGGATTGAGCACATTATCTTCAAGCGTGTTCATCATCATTACGTTCATCTTCTATATCCCAATGTCATTCTTGATTCCATCAACATCAGGTTTAGCTGCGGCTACAATGGGAATTATGGGACCAATGGGTGAATTTGCTGGTGTAGGTAAAGACTTAGTTATCACTGCTTATCAATCTGCTTCTGGATTGGTTAACTTGATTACACCAACTTCTGCTATTGTTATGGGGGCTGTTGCGATTGCTCGTTTTGACATCTCTGTTTGGTGGAAATTCACAGGTAAACTGATTGCTATTTTATTTGTAGCTATCTGTGTGATTCTCGGTGTTGCGGCAATGATTTAGTTTTGCCTAGACAAAACAGTTAGAAACATCTATCATTAAATAATAAAGTAAACAAAGCTAACTGAGTTGGCTTTAAGAAGACTCGGTAGGCAAACTATCGGGTCTTTTATCTTATTAGGAGGTAAGTGGAATGAAACAATTTGTTACAAAAGAACATCATGAACAAGCGTTACAATCACTTAATGAACTAATCAGAATCCCTTCTGTATTAGACGAAGAGGATACTGGGAAAGGCCATCCTTTCGGAACAAAAGTTGTTGAAGCATTAGATAAGGTTTTAGCAATCAGTGAAGAATTAGGCTTCCGCACATTTAAAGACCCAGAAGGCTATTATGGTTATTCAGAAGTTGGTTCTGGTGATAAATTATTTGGTATTTTGTGTCACATGGACGTTGTTCCTGCTGGGGATGAAAAAAATTGGGATACAAAGCCGTTTGATCCAACTGTAAAAGATGGCTGGTTGATTGGACGTGGATCACAAGATGATAAAGGACCATCAATTGCGGCAATGTATGCTGTTAAATCATTGATGGATGCTGGAATTGAATTTAATACACGGATTCGCTTTATTTTTGGGACAGATGAAGAAAACTTATGGCGCTGCTTAGATAAATACAATGAAAAAGAAGAAGGAATCACACAAGGTTTTGCACCGGATGCTGAATTCCCATTGATTTATGCTGAAAAAGGATTACTACAAGCCTATTTGACAGGTCCTGGTACATCTGATTTTTCTGTGAAAGCAGGTGGCGCATTAAACGTCGTTCCTGATGCTGCACCATACGCTGGTGAAAAATTAGAAGAAGTGAAAGAAGCATTGAACAAACTTGGTTTTGATTTTGAAGATCATGGTGACTCAATTATTGTTCTTGGAAAAAGCATTCATGCGAAGGATGCACCAGAAGGCGTAAATGCTATTTCACGTTTGTCTATGGCTTTAGCTGAAGTCTTTGATTTTGCACCAATTGATTTCTTAGGTAAATTAGTGAAAGAAAACGCAACGGGTGAAAATGTTGTTGGAAAGACGAAAGATGAACAATCTGGCGAATTAACAATGAATTTTGCTAGTTTAGAAATTACACCAGAACAAACAAAAATTGGTGTAGACATGCGTATTCCAGTAACATTTAAAAAAGATGATTTAGTAGCAAAACTAACAGAAACAGCTAAAAAATATGAACTAACTTATGAAGATTTTGATTTCTTAGATTCATTATACGTGCCACTAGATAGTGAACTAGTAAAAAATCTTTTGCAAACTTATCGTGATATCACTGGCGACATGACTGAACCATTTGTTTCAGGTGGCGCAACTTTTGCTCGTACAATGAATCAATGTGTGGCATTTGGAGCAATGTTCCCTGATACACCAGATTTCATGCACCAAGCCAACGAACGTTGGGAATTAAGCAGCATGTATAAAGCAATGGAAATTTATGCTGAAGCTGTTTATCGCTTGTGTGCAAAATAAGTAGCTTGTGAGTAATCTTATAGAAACATCTTAATTCTATGAGAGAAAATTTTTTGTACAATGTTTAATCAAAGAGGTGTGACGATGCTGTCACATCTCTTTTTTTGAAGCAATTAAGAAATTTCTTTCGTCATTTTTTTGAAATACACGTATAATAAATTAAAAGATGATTGAAGGAGGGTGGTTGCTTGAAAAAATTAGGAAAAATATTTTTAGGCTTATTGGTTATTTTAGGTTTAATTAGTGTTGGAAGCTATTATTATTTAAAAGAAAATACTTATGAACCAAGCCAAACCGCATTAACAACCAGTAAAAAAGCGATTGATAATAAGGAGTATCTTTTTTTTAAAAGTCCAAAAAAGAAACTGGCACAACAACATCCAATCATTATTTTTTATCCAGGTGCTTTAGTTGAGCCAGAAAGTTACAGTGTTTGGGCAAATAAACTTTCTGAAACTGGCTACGATGTGGCAATTGTTAAAATGCCACTCAATCTAGCGATACTAGATAAAAATCGTGCAGAAAAAGTGATTGAGGATTTTCCTGATCGCACCTTTGTTTTTGGCGGACATTCACTTGGCGGGGTAATGAGTAGTCGGTATGTTTCTCAAAATGTAACAGATAAGAATAAAGGCATTTTTTTCTTAGCAAGTTATCCTGACAAAAAAGGAGAACTATCTCAGTCGAAAATTCCGGTACTTTCAATTACGGCATCAAAAGATCAAGTATTAAATCACGAAGCATATGAAGAGGCCAAACAATACTTACCTGCACAAACAAAGTATGTGGTGATTAATGGTGGAAACCACAGTGGATTTGGTGCATATGGTGAACAGAAAAAAGATGGAGAAGCAGAAATTACGAACGAAGATCAGCAAATCGCTCTTGTAAATACGATTGAAAATTGGTTGAAGCAAAATGGTTGGTAATCCCTTTCACCACTAGTAAGTAAAAAAACGTGAGTCTAGCGAAACAGCTTGAAAAAGTAGCGATTGAGCTAATTTTTCAGACGGTTTCTGATTGGACTCACGTTTTTTTTTTGAGCAGAAGCGTTGCTCATCCTATTTTATAGACAACTCTTCTTATGAAACTCATAATTGAATTGCCGAAGTAATGACAAATTAGTTTTGTTCCTCCAATAGTATTGCTCGAACGGGACACTTCTGATAGGCTTTCTTTACATACTCAGTTTCTGCTTCAGTGACAAATTGTTGATGTGCTTCTGGTTCTTGTGCAAAAAGCACGATTCCTTCTTCATCGTAATCAAAAATATCAGGGGCCTCAATTTGACAAAGACCGCAAGCAATACAACGTTCGGGTACAAGTTTACATAATAGTGACATTTTTAACCATCCTAACTTAAGGAGAATTGCTATGCTTTCATTTATTCTATCTTTATTTCCTACAAGAAACAAGTTGCGAGTCAGTTCTTTTTATCAATTACTGACAGGTAAAAAAACAACTTCAGTATTGATTTTTGGTTTCTTGAATGAATTGTTGCCAGCTCACAGTAGTTTACCAGAACTAACTCAGGAAACCTACCAGCAACGATTAACTGAGTTAGAAACATCAGGCTTGATTCAAATTGAAGAAAATGAAGTTTTCTTGACAACAAGAGGGAGAGAACGCCAAGAGAAATTGAATGTCTTATATCCTGAATTACATTTTGACCTCTACGGTAGAAACTGGGAAGAGGTGTGGCGACTGACAAAATTCGCAATTCAAGTTGTTTCATATTTAGCTGTAAGTCAATCAGATTACTTACCTGCAGAGACTAGCCCATTTTATACAACTAGAATCAAATCTTGGCTAGCCCATAGCGATTGTTCAAAAGAACAGCTAGCTGATACTTTTTATCACGAGCTATCGGCTTGTTTAAGCAAACTAACGACAGAGCAGGCCAATTTATTAGCCAATCAGTTTTCTGGTTTTGAACAAATCGGTTTACTGCCTTATCAGCTAATTGAGACGAACGAGGATGAAACGACAATTTATTTACAACAGGCGCAAGCTGTTCACGCTTTTTTGAGCCAATTGAAACAGTTTCCGGATTTCTTATTGGCTCAGTTGCTTTTACCTGTTGTGGCACAAAATTACAATCAAAGTATGCTGGTTACACGGCAACTTTTTCTTGAAGGATATTCACTTACTGAAATTATGGCACGTCGTCATTTGAAAAAGGGGACAATCACGGATCATCTAGTTGAATGGGCCTTGTTCTTAGACGACTTTCCGTTTGATCAGTTGATTTCAAAAGAGACGAACCAATTATTAGCTAGTCAAACAGCTCCTGTTCAAACTTGGCGTTACCAAGAGTTAAATGAAACAGGTACACTTGATTATGGTGAATTTCGTTTTTATCAAATACGAGCATTAAAAGGAGGCCAAAAAGATGAACTTATCAGCTGAGTTAAAACGTTATTTTGGCTTTTCAACTTTTCGTCCAGGCCAAGAAGAAATTATTCAAACATTGCTGGATAAAGACGACGTACTAGCTGTCTTGCCAACTGGAAATGGGAAAAGTTTATGTTACCAGTTAACTGGCTATCTATCGGAAGGTTTGGTCATTGTGGTTTCACCCTTGCTATCGCTAATGGAAGATCAGGTTATGCAGTTGCAAAAAATGGGAGAAAAAAGAGTTGTAGCATTTAATAGTTTGCTGACTTTTTCAGAACGGAAATACGTTATGGAGCATTTATCTCAATACAAATTTTTATTTTTAAGCCCGGAAATGTTAGTGCAATCAGAAATATTAACACAATTAAAAAGACAAAAAATCGGTCTTTTTGTGGTTGATGAAGCACATTGTGTTTCACAATGGGGGGTTGATTTTCGCCCAGAATATCAACGTTTGGGCGAAATAAGAACACAATTAGCGATTCCAGTGACTTTGGCACTTACAGCTACAGCAACAAGCGCAGTTCAACAAGATATTGAAACTGTGTTATTTACTAACAAACCCAAAATCGTTAAGCATTCTGTGAACAGAGAAAATATCGCTCTATTTGTAAGGAAAACAACTCAAAAGACAGCTGAGCTAGAAGCCATTATGAAAGAAATCAATGGCGCAACCATTATTTACTGTGCAACTAAAAAAGAAGTGGAGCGTTTGTATGCAGAATTGCGTGGTCGCTTTTCAATTGGCTACTATCACGGTGGTCTAGATGCAAGCCAAAGACGCCAGTTACAGCAACAATTTTCCCAAAATCAATTGCAATTTTTAATTGCAACAAACGCATTTGGTATGGGGATAGACAAAGCGGATATTCGTTATATTATCCATTATGATTTACCAGATAGTCTGGAAAATTATGTACAAGAAATTGGACGTGCTGGCCGCGATCAGAAGCCAAGTACAGCAATTTTATTGTATCAAACAGGAGATGAAGTGATTCATCATTTTTTTAATCAATTAGCGAAAGAGCAGCGTCAAGGTTTTGAAATTTATTTAGCACATGAGCAAGAGATCGAACAACCCTTTGACGAACTTCAGCAAAAATGGCTAGAAATTGTCAAAAAAACAAATCAGCCAGATCAATGGATGGAAAAATTAAAGATTCAAGAAAAAGAGAAGCAGTTTCGTTTATATCAAATGTTACGTTATATTCATGCAACGACTTGTCGCAGAGAATTTATTTTGAACTATTTTGGCGAAAAATTGACAGAAAAACCACAAAATTGTTGTGACATTGATGAAGCATCATGGCTCCTTTTAGCAGAAACAAAAGTAGGAACAAGTAATTTTGAGAATAACTGGGAAGAGATTTTACTAAATTTATTTAAAAAAAACGTAGAGGGGTAATTTTTTTAGGCATGGCCCATTTTCCTATGGTATAATACTCACGAAAGAAATTAGGAGGTAGCAAAGGTGAGCAGAAAAGATAGACATCAATCATCAGAAAATAACGAAACACAAGAACCATGGGAGCAACCAATTTATGACACAGAAGATGAAAATTCTTCAAGAAGCTCTCAAAGACAGCAAAAGAAAGGAAACACTGTTTTCTTGTCACTCTTTTTGTTTTTATTAGTACTTTGTATCGCAATCCCAGCAGGTGCTTACTTCTGGATTAGAAATGGTTCAAGTAATAATGCAGCAAGTTCGTCTTCAACATCGACAACTTCATCAATCGTTGAAAGTTCAACTATGAGTTCAAAAGAAGAGTCAACAACTGTTTCTTCAACTACTGAAACAGTTCAAAGCTCTGAAACAGTAGAATCAAGTATCACTGAGCCTGAAACTTCAAGTTCAGTTGCACCAGTTACACCACCAGCTTCAAGTGAAACAGTAGCACAAGAAGCAGAAACAACGCCTTCTTCATCAACAGAAGTGGCAGCTGGTTCAACGACAGTTGTTCAAGCAGGTGAAGGACCAAAACAAGTAGCTGAGCGTGCTGGAATCACCATTGATCAACTATTCCAATTAAATGGAATGGATCCAAATAAATATATGTTATATCCTGGACAAGAATTACGAGTGAAATAATGTGAGCCGCATTTTGCGGCTTTTTTTTGAGGAGCGTTTTTATGACAAAGATTAGTATTGCAATTGATGGGCCGGCTTCTTCGGGCAAAAGTACTGTAGCAAAAATTTTAGCAAAAGATTTTCAATATATTTACACAGATACAGGAGCCATGTACCGAGCAGTGACTTATTTGGCAATCAAGCATCAAATTTCGTTTGCTGACGAAGCAGGATTAGTTACTTTGATTAAAGAAAATCCGATTTCTTTCCAACAACAAGCAGATGGTCAACATGTGTTTATTTCAGGACAAGATGTAACAGCTGAAATTCGACAACCAGATGTAACGAAAGCTGTTTCGGAGGTTTCTGCACATGGAAAAGTTCGAGAAGAGCTGGTTGCTATTCAACAACAAATTGGTGAGAACGGTGGCGTAGTAATGGACGGACGTGATATTGGGACAGCCGTACTACCACATGCAGAGGTCAAAATCTTTTTAGTAGCGAGTGTTTCTGAACGAGCACAACGCCGTTATAAAGAAAACCAAGAAAAAGGAATCCCAACTGACTTAGAAACACTAACAAAAGAAATCCAAGAGCGTGATCATTATGATTCAACGCGTGAAATTTCTCCGTTGAAACAAGCAGAAGATGCCGTCCGAATTGATACAACTGGAAAATCTATTTTAGAAGTGGTAGCAATGATTAAAAACGTTGTTTCTGAAAAAGGCTACCAACTGTAAGTATTAATTGACAAAAAACGATGAAATTGGCGGAAAGTCAATAATTTTCAAATAAACCGGGCGAAATCGCTTTATTTTTTTTTAAGAATCAATTAAACTTAAATTAGTACCGTATTTACGGCATAATGTTGGTTAGGAGGACAAGTGTTATGACAGAATTTGATCAAAATCAAGCAGATAGCAATCAGTCAATGGAAGATGCAATGAAGAGCGTTCAAGAAGTTAGTGTTGGCGATGTAGTTAAAGGTGAAGTTTTAGCTATTGAAGACAAACAAGTAATTGTTGGAATCGAAGGTGC
Organism: Enterococcus sp. DIV0174; assembly: GCF_050529065.1. Taxonomy (NCBI): domain Bacteria; kingdom Bacillati; phylum Bacillota; class Bacilli; order Lactobacillales; family Enterococcaceae; genus Enterococcus; species Enterococcus sp. DIV0174. The sequence goes on from NZ_CP172881.1 coordinate 917,461, forward strand.
TGGCGTTGAAGGTGTCGTTCCAGCAAAAGAATTATCGACATTACCTGTAGATGACATTGATGAACTTGTTCATGTAGGCGATCTTTTAGACTTAGTTGTTATTAGTACAATTGGTAAAGATAAAGAAAACGGAAGTTATTTATTATCAAAACGCCGTTTAGATGCAAAAAAAGTTTGGGAAGACATCGAAAAAGACTTCCAAGCTGGTAAAATTATCGAAGCACCAGTAACAAACGTAGTTAAAGGTGGCTTAGTTGTTGATGTTGGCGTACGTGGATTTGTACCTGCATCAATGGTTGAAGATCACTTTGTAGCTGATTTTTCAGATTATAAAGGTCAAACGTTGAGCTTCAAGATTATTGAAATCGAACCATCAGAAAATCGCTTGATCCTTTCTCATAAAGCAGTAGTTGAATCTGAAAAAGAAGAAAAGAAAAAAGAAGTGTTAACTGCTATTCATGAAGGTGATGTCATTGAAGGGCGTGTTGCACGCTTGACTGACTTTGGTGCCTTTGTTGACTTAGGCGGAATCGACGGACTTGTTCACGTTTCAGAAATTTCACACAGTCACGTAGCAAAACCAAGTGATGCATTGGCTGTTGGGGATGAAGTAAACGTAAAAGTTTTATCAATCAATCCTGAACAAGAACGTGTATCACTATCAATCAAAGATACATTGCCTGGACCTTGGACAGACATTGAAGCCAAAGCACCAGTTGGAGCTGTTTTAGAAGGCACAGTTAAACGACTAACAAGTTTTGGCGCTTTCGTGGAAGTTTTTCCTGGGGTAGAAGGGCTTGTTCATATCTCTCAAATTTCACATAAACATATTGCGACACCTCATGAAGTACTTCAAGAAGGTCAAATAATTGATGTGAAAGTGTTAGAAGTTAATCCAGAAGAACATCGTATTGCTTTAAGTATCAAAGCACTGGAAGAAAAACCAGCTTCTGAAGAAGAACCAAAAAATATTGAATCATATGAATTACCAGAAGAAAATACTGGATTCACAATGGGTGATATTTTAGGTGATGCTTTAAAAGAAGAAGTTGAAGAAACAGCAGACGACGAATCAGATAAATAATTAAGTAACGTCAGTTTATGACTGGGACGAAAGTGAAAGCTTTTGTCTTGGTCTTATTTTTTTCGTTATTGATTACAGATAATCAAGAAAAATGTAAAATAGTTGGATGAATTGAATAACTAAGCTTGAAAGTTTGGGGTTCATTCGTTAAACTAAGTAGGATTGGAAACTTGTGAGGAGGAAAAAATATGGCAAATCCAACAATTGCAATCGTTGGCCGTCCGAACGTCGGTAAGTCTACGATTTTTAACCGCATCGCTGGCGAGCGTATCTCGATTGTCGAAGATACTCCAGGAGTGACTCGCGATCGTATTTACGCAAAAGGCGAATGGTTAGGTCGTGAATTCAGCGTGATCGATACAGGCGGGATTGATTTAGGTGACGAACCATTTATGGAACAAATCAAGCATCAAGCAGAAATCGCGATTGATGAAGCAGATGTGATTATTTGTGTAGTCAGTGGACGAGAAGGTATCACTGATGCGGATGAAATGGTTGCAAAGATTTTATATCGCAGTAATAAACCTGTTATCTTAGCAGTTAACAAAGTAGATAATCCTGAAATGCGTAATGATATTTATGAATTTTATGCATTAGGATTAGGCGATCCATACCCTGTTTCTGGGAGTCATGGTCTGGGAATTGGTGATATTTTAGATGAAGCAGTCAAATATTTTGCCACTGATACGGAAGAAGAAGACGATGATACAATTAAATTTAGTTTAATTGGTCGTCCAAACGTCGGTAAATCTTCTTTAATCAATGCAATTTTAGGCGAAGATCGTGTAATCGTTTCGGACATTGAAGGAACAACTCGTGATGCAATCGATACTCATTTTGTATCAGAAAATGGTCAAAAATTCTTGATGATTGATACAGCAGGTATGAGAAAACGCGGGAAAGTGTATGAAAATACTGAAAAATACAGTGTTATGCGTGCTATGCGCGCTATTGATCGTTCAGATATCGTTTTGATGGTCTTAAATGCTGAAGAAGGAATTCGTGAACAAGATAAACGTGTTGCGGGATATGCACACGAAGCAGGTCGCGGAGTCATCATTGTGGTGAATAAATGGGACTTAGTGAAGAAAGAAACGAACACAATGCGTGATTTTGAACAAGAAATCCGCGATGAGTTCCGTTATCTTGACTACGCACCGATTGTTTTTGTTTCTGCAGTGACGAAACAACGTTTGAATCGTCTGCCAGAAATGATTGAAGATGTCAGCATGAATCAAAATCTACGTGTTTCATCTGCGGTGTTGAACGACATCATCATGGATGCTGTGGCAATCAATCCAACACCAACAGATAAAGGCAAACGTTTGAAGATTTTTTATGCAACACAAGTGGCTGTTAAGCCGCCAACCTTTGTGGTATTTGTTAATGAAGAAGAATTAATGCATTTTTCTTACGAACGATTTTTAGAAAATCAAATTCGTAAGGCATTTACTTTTGAAGGAACTTCGATTCGAATCATTCCAAGAAGAAGAAAATAGGCATTTTACCATAGTCATTCTTTTTTTTCAAAGGATAAAGGTACTTTCTTTTATTACGTTTTAATGACCAAAAAAAGCACGTTAAAATCAGTAAAAACCTTGCCATTAAGCGGTTTATATGATATCGTGATAACAGAATATTGAAGTAAGTCAATATTTCTATTAAACATTCTGGACCACTCAGATTGTTTAATTGGTTGATGTTTTACATCATATCTCTTGTTGAGGAGGTGAATCTAATCCATGGCAAACAAAGCAGAATTAATCGAAAAAGTTGCTTCAGCTACTGATTTAACTAAAAAAGACGCAACTGCAGCTGTAGACGCTGTATTTTCAACTATTCAAGATGCTTTAGCTAACGGCGAAAAAGTTCAATTAATCGGTTTTGGTAACTTCGAAGTTCGCGAACGCGCAGCTCGCAAAGGTCGTAACCCACAAACTGGTGAAGAAATCGAAATCCCAGCTAGCAAAGTACCTGCATTCAAACCAGGTAAAGCATTGAAAGACGCAGTTAAATAATTGTGCAATAAAACCCATTGGAGCTTTAGGGCTCTAATGGGTTTTATCTTTTTTATATACTATAAAGAGAAAGAGGCGAAAAAGATACAAAATAATTAAAGACCATTTCTTTCTAAACAGCTTACTGATTTATTTTTTCATGAAACAGAATTTTCTCTTTTTTCTTCTCATTAAGTTGCACATAAATTTTTTAGTCTAATCTTTTTTTCCTTTTCAGAATAAGGATTTTTATATCTTTCTACATACTTAAAAATAGTTCAAGCGCCAATCAATAATTTCATACACAATTTTTAACGTCTCCTGTTGATGTTATAATAAGCATAATGCTAGGTTTATTTATCTTAGACATACCTTTACTTTGAAAGGTGTGTTTTTTGTGCTATTTTACAGGAAAATCAGCACTACCAAAATTATCCCCCATCATACTTTCAGCAGTAAGAGTTACAGGCGTTTCTGTATCTGTCAATTCATAGGCAACTGCACTTGAAATGGAGCCACCGGGTTTAATTTCAGCTGATTGATCTTGTAAATATTTATCATCAGGCAAACTTGCAATAGTTAGTTTATTTACTTTATTTGGATCGTTATCTTGTATCGCTTTAAAATTTAGAATCCATGCAGTGTTGGGCGAAATCGGTGCTGAATTATCATAATCAGGATTTACTAAAGTATCAAACCAAAAAGCAATCACTGGTTTTTCCCCGTAGTCATTGCCAGCTTCACCAGGTTGGATAACTTTATAATCGGTAATCTTAATAGAATAAGAGTTCCCTTTTAACATAGTGCCATCGAAAGTTGCTTCTGACGCAGTTGCAACAAAATCACTTGTAGTTTCTACTTTTGAAGAAGTGGCCTTTGTTTCACTACTCTTTTCTGTAATCTCTTGTTGTGTGCTGCTTGATGCACTAGACTCACTGTTAGGCTTATTTCCGCATGCTCCTAAAAATAATGATGTAAATAATAACCCCAAAATAACTTTTCTCATTCTTAACTCCCCATTTCTTTGATATAATTATGTTGTAAGTATCTCAAAAATGAGGTGGAAGTCCGTGTTCACAGCACGGACTTTTTTTATTTCAGGTGACATTCCCAACCTAACCCCAAATTAAATTCTTCTAGCACACTTGTGTAGTTGAATTGACCATCATTTTCTTGAATCAAATAATTAATCATCGAAGTATTTGCTTCGTTTTCCATTTTTGAATGGAAGACAGGATTAGTGTATAACGCGTTAAAATCTGAATGATTAAGAGCGTGATAGAGTTCATGAAGAATCACTTGTTTTTGTTTTTCTTCCGATTGATTTTGATTAACGACCATCAGTTTCAACTCATCAAAATAATAGCCTCTTTTTTCTAATTCCATTACGACTAGCTCAATTCCATGACTAGCGAGTAGCTCCTTTATTGTTTTCATAAAAAAGACTCCTTACTTACTCATTCGTCCTTCTAAAAATGCGCGAATGGCCTCTCTGTCATTATCAGTCATTGGTTTTCCATCAAAGCTTTTCACATTGTCTAGAATTTTGTCGAGATCCTCAGGTAGTTTTACTTTATCTCCTAGAGCAGGTGTATCTGTTCGTCCAAGCAGATAATCTACAGAAACATGAAAATATTCTGCTACTTTTTCAAGAGTCTCAGCTTTTGGACTACTTGTTCGCCACTGATAAATCACATTTTTAGATAATCCAATATCTTCTGCCAGTTTGTTTAAACTGATTCCCTGTTTTTTTGAAAGTTCTGAAACTCTTTCGTATAAAATCATTGTAAAAGCTCCTTTTTTATATTTTTTTATAAAAATATTGTAAATTATAAAATAATGGGATAATATTGTTTATAGATTACTCATAGAAACACAAAACGAATGAGAAGAGTCGTTTTGTTACTTTTATTTTATAGAACTTTGGGATTTGTGTCAATGTAAGTTTGATTTATCTGGTTAATTATATTTTTTTATGAAGATAGTGAGAGGAGAAATTTACAATAAAATATATTTTTTACCTATATAAAATTAGTTAGGAGTGAAGTATTTTGCGAAAATCAACATTTAATTATATTAAGGATATTTTATCCGACTATTATCAAACAGATGCGTATATTAAACAAAGAGAAGAAGAATTACGTCATCCATTCATAGAAGCTGATTTAAATAGTTCGATTCGTGGTCAAGGAAGCCATAGTATAGCAACTGAAAGAATGGCCATCACCATTGCGATGGATCGCCGACTTTGGAATTTGGAAAGGAATCGTGACGTAGTGAAAGATTGTTTGGCGCGTGCGGATGAAAATACGAGAGAAATTATTGAAAAACTCTATTTACAAAAAAATGCAACAGTTAATTTACTAGGAATGAGTCAACGTTTGTTTATTAGTAAAAGTAAGGCTTATGAACTAAGAAATGAATTTTTTGAAACTGTTGCAGATGAGTTAGGTTTGTAACTATGGAAAAACTCAGGAATTTTTTTCATAGTCAACAGGCTAAAATAATATCATCAAGAAAATAAACATTTCAGAATGAACTAACTTGCTTCTTAAAAATGAAGAAAACTAAACTAGAATTGAAAGATTTTCTTGAAGTTATTATAAGGTGGTGATTTCTACTTAGATTAATGTTTTTTGTTTCAAAAAAATTCAAATAAGATGGTCAAAAATGGAGCTATTTTGTTTGAACCAAAAACAGGAGGAAGAAAAATGGAAGCACTAAAAGGAATTGACGTTATTTTGCTTTATCGTTTATTAAGCAAATCAAGTGAAGGACCCGCATGGAAAATGGCGTTTCAAACGGAACACGAAAATGGCTTAACCCGTGAGTCAGAAGCCACTGTGACGAAAGATGGAAATGTCCATACTTTGAGTCCCGTTGAATATGATTTCTCTGCAACTTCGATTGTTGCCAAAGGAGACACACATGTCAACGAGATGAAAAAAGCATTATTAGATGGCGAAATTGTTGAAATTTGGGAAATTAACAAAGCAGAAAATGGAATTGGTGAAGACGCAAATAAATATAAAGCAACTTATTATCAAGCTTATGTTTCGGAATTTACACCAAATGCGACAGCAGAAGATAATGTGGAACTAAGCTTAGCTTTCGCTGTTAACGGTGTTGGTCAGGAAGGATATGCTACGTTATCTGAAGACCAAGCAAAAGTGATTCAGTATACGTTTAAGGACACTGTTCCAGAAACAGTTTAATCTAATGATGGATTGTGTGGTTTCATGACTAACACAATCCATTTTTTATCAAAAACAATTGAATATCAGAATTAAAAAGGAGAGACAAGATGAACTTAGTGATTAAAGAAAAAGACTACCAATTTGTATTTGGCTATGGTTTTATCAAGGAAATGAATCGTCGTTATTCGGTAACAGAAAATGGCTTAACTTTGAAAATGGGCCTAGAAAGTATTTTATCGAATTTTTTTAATAAAGATGTCGAAACGTTAGTTGAGATGCTAAAAGTTGCAAACAGTACCGAGACACCAAAGGTTAGTGAAGACGATTTAGCAAATTATATCGTGGAAAATGGGTCTGAGGTATTGTTTGAAGAACTCTTAGAAGAGCTAAAAAAGTCGGAATTTACGAAGAACAAGACCCTACAGTTGCTAGAACGCATTCAAGCAAACCAATAAATTTTACTGAGATATACCAGCAAGTGCAACTGAACTGTTTACGTTATTTAGAAATGAATGATTTTCTTGAAATTGATCGAATGACGATTTCTGAATATCAGTTACGACAAAAAGCATATCAGTTAAGACAATTGGATCAAGAATATTTTCTACATCTTGCAGCCTGGAAAAATTATGAAGTTCAAGCCCAGGCTAAAAAGGGGAAAAAACAAGTACCTGTTTATCCAACATTTCAGTCATTCTTTGATTATGAAAAACTACAAGAAAAAATTGTTGGCTATCTACCACAAGGTGAAAATCAAGAATTCTTGGATCTGGTCAAAAAAGCAAATACTTAAGAAAGGAGGTTATTTATGGGAGACTATACAGCGGAAAGTATTCTTGCAGCTTTTAGTGAAGGATCTTTGGGTGCAATGAATACAGGCATTGAGAAGGCAAGCAAAGCAATCAAATCAATGACAAGTAATCTTTCTGGTTTTGACTCACTTAATTCAGTTATTAACACAGTCACTGATTCATTAAAGGAAACGGTCAAGCAATTTGAACAGCTTACTAGTAAAGCTTCAACAATGGATCTAGCTGGTTCCTCTTCAAAGGAAGTAGAAAGTTTTCAAGACCTGATTGGAAAAATTTCCGAGGTAACAAGTGCTGTTAATAATGGGATACAAGGGGCTGGCTTTGGTGAAACGATGGCGGGGTTTGATGATGTTTTAACCACTTATTCTACAGTTGTTGAAATCCAGGATAAGATTGCTGGTTTAGGTACTGCATATCAAGTTTGGACAAAGGCTACGGAAGGTGCAACGATTGCACAGAAATTATTAACGACTGCAATGAATGCGAACTGGATAGCAATTATTATCACTGCTGTCGTGACTTTAGTTTCAACATTGATCTATTTATGGAACACCAATGAAACATTTCGTCAAGCGATCATTACTGCTTGGACAGCAATCCAGTCATTTTTGGAACCAGTAATCACAACGATCACGACTTTTGTTCAGACCATGTTTGCGATGCTCTTAACTTGGTGGCAAACAAATCAGGAGACGATTATGAATGTTGTCAGTACCGTATGGACAAGTATTCAGAATATTTTTACTGTTGTTTTAGCTGCAATTCAACTAGTTGTTCAAGTTGTTTTGAGTCAAATTCAAGCATATTGGACTGCATGGAGCACGGTAGTACAAGTAATTGTTCAAGCAGCTTGGGCAATCATTTCTAATGTGTTCAAAACAGTATTATCCGTCATTTTGTCAGTAGTCAGTGGTGTGTTTAATCAGATTCAAAATACGATTCATTTTATTATGGGCTTTATTTCGGGAATCATTCAAACCGTATTAGCCTTAATTAAAGGTGATTGGGATGGTGTATTAGCGGGAATTCAGTCAATTGTCCGTACTTTTGGTGATTTTGTAACATCTTCTTTTTCAACCTTTATGGCAACAGCGAAAGAGATTGTCAATGGCATTATTGGAGGAATTCGAGATTTGTTTGGTTCCTTGTCAGAAATCGATCTTTTAGAAGCAGGAAAAGCGATTATTGATGGCTTTATCAATGGTTTAAAAGCAGCCTGGGAAGCAGGAAAAGAATTTGTTACTGGCATTGCAGATTGGATTGTTAAACATAAGGGCCCAGTTAGTTATGACAGTAAAATTTTGATTCCTGCAGGGCAAGCAATGATGTCAGGACTAAATCAAGGATTAACCAATGGCTTCTATACTGTTCAAAAAAATATTGGAACAATGGCGGATCATTTAGCCGATGGATTTCAACCAGTACACGACTTAGATTTGGAAGCGACATTAACTCGAGCGAACGGTCAGATGAATACACAAGTTGAACATCGAATAAATTCTACAGGTTCCACAAAGCCAGCAGTATTTACGATTACATTGGGCAAACAGAATTTTAGAGCTTTCGTGGATGATATTTCACAAGCTTTAGGAGAAGGCACAGAATTGAATTTAGAATTTTAGGAGGGAAAAATGGAAGAATGGAAAAATAAATTATATTCATTTAAAGATACCGTGATGAGCTGGCACATGTTCGAACAATTTCTTCCAACTTCTGCCATGAGCTATGATGGTATTTTTTTGGAAGAACTAATTGAAGGTTACCAAACGCTAAAAGTTGAGGGAAGAGAAATGCTTTCAGCAGAAATTGAACAGCAAGCAATCCAAGTGGGCGCAATTGTGATGAACCAGACACTTCCAGTACGAGAACTGAAAATCACGTATAAACTTGAGGATCGTAATCCAGAAACTTTGCAGTTTAAGTTTAAAACCTTATTGAATCACTTGTATCGATCAAATGATGTTGAGATCCGTTTTTATGATGAGCTAGATTACTATTATTATGGACGTTATACTTCTGCCGAAACAGTCAGTGGTGAATCTAACTCTGTTATTTCTAGTTTTACAATTCTTTGTGTTGATCCATTAAAGTACACGAAAGAATTTGTGACAGATGGTTATGTTGGTATACCAACTTTTTTCCCGGTGACACCACGTAAAATCGAAGCGGTGTTGTCAAATAATCAATCAATTACTATCACTAATGGAAAACAGACCATTAGCATCAGTGATGCACCAATCCAAATCGGTGATAAGATCGTTTTTCAGTTTGCTGAGCAACGTGTATTAGTAAACGGAGCAGACTGGACACCAATCATTGATTTGGACAGTGATTTTGAAAATTTTTGTCTGGAACAAGGGCAAGAGATAAAAAGCAGTAACGGAACACTAAAAATTTATTATAGGGGGGCGACTATTTGAATTCGACAGTTTATTTTTTTGATAACTTTCAGCATTTGATTAAACGAAAAGATGCGAAGAATTTAATTGAAGTTTCTCAAGAAAAAGAAATTACTGCAGAGAAAAAAGAATTATTGAACGACGTGCTTTATGTTACAACGAAATTTGATGAGACAATTGCAAACGCGCAATTTATGGCGGTTCGTGAAAGCGAATCGTCTTTTTCATTGTATCGAATTACTAAAGTAAGTGATCCGAATGAAACGCTTGAATTTACTGGAATTGGTTTTGCACCGGATGAATTGGATTCGTATATTATCAGCCGGGTACTAGCAAAGAATCAATCGATTACTTCTTTACTCAATGAGCTATTGGCTTTTACTAACGGAAACTGGCGGCTAGGTTATATCGAACCAGAGTTATCTAAGGTTACAGTAACTTTTGATTATCTTTCTGTACGAGAAGCACTAAAGCAATTGCAAACTTTCGGAATGGAGTTTTTATTTTTCTGCACGCTTGATGCGGATGGAATCAAAGATAAGTGGATCGAAGTACATCAGCAGATTGGTTCACTTTCTAATACGCGATTTACTTATGGCAGCAAAGCATTGACGGTGATTAAAGAAGTCGATCAAAGTACTATTTATACTTCAATAATCGGTCGTGGAAAAGGTGAAAATGTTGGAAATGGCCAAGGAAAGCGACTTGATTTTACCAATGTGGAATGGAAAAAAGCAAGCGGAGATCCATTAGATAAACCTAAAGGGCAAGTTTTCATTGAAGATCCTGTAGCAACAAAAAAATTTGGTATCCCACAAAAGAATGGAAAGATGTATAAACGAGAAACGGTTGTTGTTTTTGACGATATTGATGACCCACAAGAATTGCTAAAGAATACTTATCTGACTTTACTGGATTCGGCTAGACCATTGGCGCAATTTCGAGCAGAAGTAACAGACGGTGATGTTATTGGTAATACGGTAACTATTCATAGATATGACAAAGGGTATCATTATGCCACTCGAATCTATAAGACGAAAATCAATCGTTTAACTGGAAAAACAACGGTTGAATTAGGTGACAATTTAACAAAAGATACAAGAAAACAGTCAGCAAAAGTTTCAACTAACTTATCTGATTTGGAAACAACGAAAATGAACTTCTATCAATCAACTGAAATCGGAAAATATCAAGATGATATCATGCGTGGTGCTGGAGAAAATGGTGGCTCTGTTTATCAAGTAAATGGAATTGAAGCGGGTGTTAGCAATAGCCGTGAAGTATATGAAACGGTTTATATGGACGGGAAAAATATTCCTAACTCGAAGTATTTTATGATTGAAAATAATTCTGGAATTTCATTTAAGCAATGTAAGCAAGGCCAATGGAAAACAATCAAAGATGTTCATAATGGTTCTTCAACAACCGCTTGGTCATTAGATGGTCAATTCAATGCGAATTTTATTCGTGCAGGTATTTTGAATGGAGTACTTGTGGAGGGTGTCATGTTGAAATCGGCTCATCGAAATATGACTTACCAAGCCGTTTTAGATAGAGGATCATTAGAATTTCAATACTACAAAGAAACACCAGAAGATTTAAATTACACGAATGAGAATTGGCAAAAGGCAGTTGAGGGGGAAGTTGTAGGTAAAATCGAAGGAACTTCGGGAGCTGGTAAACCAAATGGATTTGCAGTCATCCAGTATCCGGGACAGATTTTTTCCATTAATTCTGCTTATGAAAGTGGTAGTTCGAGAGCAGTTTTCCAGATTCCCAAAGAATCGAATGGCGAAAAGAGGAAGTACAAACTTTTGGGAGAAGGTACGTTTAGTGAGGGAAAGGTTGTCTTTAAAAACGACGTAACGTTTGAAGGGAAAGTACAAGTAAATGGGCGACTAGACGCAAAGGAGCTGTACATTAATGGACAAAAAGTAATCCCAGGTCAAAATGGTGGACCTAACCCCGGTGGGGGCACAAGTACGGGAGGTTATCCAGCAGAGCTGACGACAGATACAGAAAAATGGGCATGGGATTGGTGGGCATTTGCTTTGGCTAATGGCTATAGCCCAATTGCTGCTGCAAGTATCTTAGGTAATATTAGTCGTGAGACTGGAGGAACGATGAATCCAGATTCAGATCAAATCAGCGGTCCAGCATATGGTTGGACACAATGGGATGGGTCTGCATACCCATTAATTGGTGCGGCAACTTGGGATGGTCGTGAATATGTTCAACGATTGATAACTGCCGCAAGGATTACACAAGACTATCGCTCTTCTGCTGCCCAAGCACGATTGATTGAGTGGTGTATGTATAACGGCCAATGGATTGGAGCAGTGAACCCACTTAGTGTCGAAGCTTTCAAAAATGTTGAAGATCTTTATACAGGAACCTATGCCTTTTTGAAAAACTATGAGCGCGCTGGTGCAGAAGCGTTGAGCGAACGTGTTGAAGCAGCAACTTATTGGTACAACAAGTTTAAAGACTTAAAAGCTAGTGAATCAACTGGAGAAGAAGGCTTGAAACATCTTGAAACGCTATTGAATCAACGAATTGGAAATGGTCAATGCTATGGCTTATCTGCTGAATATTCGGGTTATTTAGGTGGCTGTGGCTTAGGAGCAGGCACACAGTATGGATTAAGTCATGTGATTGGAAATACTTCTGCGGCTTCTGATATTGGGATTGCTTATGATTGGGACGCAGTTGGATGGAAAGTCATTCAAAATCCGACTTACGATCAATTAGTCGTAGGTGCAATTATCAACTGGGCGCGTGGTGGACGAGTCGGTACTTGGTTTGCTGATGATACCTATGGGCACACGGGTGTGATACGCGGATTAGACGATAATCGAATCCAAACTTATGAACAAAATACAGAGCTGGGTATGATTTGTGGAAAATTGGATCGTGAATATTTTAGTGCCAGTGCGATTGCTTCCATTGTTGTGCCGGTGAAATAGAGATGAAAAAATTTATGTTTCAAAGCTAAAAGGTTTAGAAAATGGCTACCACATTTAATTAGAAAATATTATTAGTGTAACGAAGAAATAAAAAAGAAATTAAGGAGAGATTGCTCTATGGAAACAAAGCATAGTCTTGTTTTATCCACAACAGATCCAACGAATAATAATAGCATGATCAAAATTAGACAAGGTGATATTCAGACTCAAAAATTAGTAGTAGAAATTACAGAAAATGGTCAAATCAAATCGTTTGAAGGCCTTGTTCCTTTTTTTATCAATACAACAAAATTTGTTGAAAATCAGCCTGTAGAACAGAAAGTTCAAAGTTATTTTCCTTCGAAAGGGCGACTGATTTATATGATGAGTGAACCAGATTGGCAATGGGGTGGAATGAACACAGCTCATTTTAGTTTTCGTTCTCTTAGCTCTGATGGGACATGGAACGAACAATTCAGTACACAGGATTTTACCTATCGAGTGTTGTCTGGAATTACTAATACGAGTATTAGAGACTCAGCTTATATCTGGTCATTTGAAGAATTACTACGCAACTTAAGAGAGTACACAGCACAAGGAAAAACTGATTGGGATAAATGGATAGAAAGTAATAAAGAAATTTTGAATAATATAGATCCTGGTGGAACAATTATAAACATATTGAATGATGCAAAAGGCAGCTACGCTAGTTTGGCAGATAGATTAAACGCAATACAAAACAAGTTATTTGATTTTCAAACTGGTAGTGATCAAGTCTATAGTGGCTTATCGGATTTGCGTTTTAATTTAACCACAGGACAGTACGAAAAAATCATTCCTTCCAATTTGGAGGCAGTGCTTAATAACATTCAAAATGACAAATTCAATGTAGCTTTTGTGACTGACACACATGTGGATAAACATGTTCTAGCTAGTGAAGGAATTAATCCCAAACAGTTTAAATTTTCTAGACGTTGGAATACAATTAGACGTTTTCAAGCATTAGGAGAGAAATGCGATGCTACAGTTTATGGTGGAGATAACGCGGACTGTCATAGTGGTCGTATCAATATTTCGGGTGATGTCGTGGTACCAGAGGGACGTATTCATTCCATGGCACTGCAAAAAAGATTTGTAGGACTAGCAAAAGCTGGCAAGAAAAATGTAATTATTTGTCGAGGAAATCACGATACAGGGAAAATTCCATATGCTTGGTTTGGACATACACCTGAAACCTGTCTAAATGGGGCAGATATGAGAAATTTATACGATGGAACTTATGGCGGACAATTATTTAAAAATAAAGGATTGGCTATCTATCGTTTTGATACTGATGATTATAGTGATGAATTGGATGAAATGGGTTATTACAAAGAATTTTCCGGATCAAGAGAAGGTGGAGAAGCAGGAAAAATTAGTGCAGCTCAATTGGAAGATTTAGGAACATTTTTGATGAACTTGGAACGTGATTATCATGTGTTATTAGTGGGACATATTCCTTTAGTAAATTCAGATACTGGTGTATGGAATACAAACATGGTACAGCAACTACTAGATGGATTTAAACAAGGTATCAAGGTAACGATCAATTATGATTCTTTGAAAGGTCAACCTACAAAAGGATATAGTGGAACAAAAACATTTGACTTTAGTAAAAGAGGACAGGGCGGAACAATTATTGCCTATATTTGTGGACATTGGCATTACGAAACTACAAGAGATTTAGGAACAACAAAAATGGTTGTTTGCACTTGTGCTTTTCCTGTTGAAGATGATTATGAATCAAACAAATATTCTGGTTTTTATCATCTGGAAATTGATAAAGCAAGTCGTACATTGAAAATAAATGGAATTGGGCATTGCTCTACTAGCTCAATTTCATATTAGGAGGCCCAAAAATGGAATATAAAGAAATGACTAGAGATGAAGTAATTGATATTATTCTAGAACAATTAGCCATTCATTTTGATGGTGATGAACAAAATGCACATGCGTTAGCAACAGAAATGTCTGCGGGATTTGCGTCACCTGAAATGGTGTCTCAAGCTAGAGGCCATTTATTAAAGGATAACGAACTAGGGTTCCGCTATCCAGATATTCTTGATGTACCATGTGGTATGTATGCGACGACTGCGCAATGGGGAAAACAAAACCCACCTAATACAGATCCTGGAAGTATTATGCAGTTATTTGTATATGCCGAACACGCACAAAGAAAAATTCTAGTTGCGATTACCGGTTATAATGGGGAGATTTTTGTATGGCATACGCACAATAATAATTCTTATAACTCTCCAGGATGGAGAAAGATGACAACAGCTTTCACCTTATTTGAAGGTTCTTCTGCGGGAGTGGATACATTGATTAACTTGAACGACAGTATGAAACATTATTCAACATTAAAAATTCATGTTGCTGGTTGGGGAGGACAAGTTTATGAAGCAAATAATGTTTTAGCACCAACCATTAGTTTTTGTAATACGTATGATTCTTCAGCTGGGATGGAAATGTATGAGTTGAAATTAGAACGTGTAACTGATACCCAATATAAAATTGTGCGTTCTAATCAGCAATATGTTATTGGAACAGTTTCAGGTGTCCAATTTAAAGATAACGTGAAAATTAAAATCACAAAAATTGAAGGATTAAAATAGAGGTGGTAGATAAATGATAAGAAAAACAGGAAAAATCATTGTTCCAACAGAGCCAGTAAGTAGAGCGACTACTCTTACTGGTTTTACTTTTAAATCTTATGATAAAAATGGTAGCGTGTTAGAATTTCAGATTAAAAATCAGGATGGAAGCCCAACAGACCTGTTTGATGCAACCATCCGTCTGCTTATGTATACCTATCAAGGTAAAGAAGAAAAACCATTTCCTATTTTAGATAGCCAAGTCGTTACAGAAAGCTATCTTCGAGGTGTTGTAAAATATCCTATTCCTGATATTTTGCTTAACTATGAAGGCAAAGTAGATGCAAATATCTATATTGATTTTCCAGATGGAAGTCATACAGACAACTTATATTTTACCTTTAACGTAAAGAAATCGAAAATTGATGAAGAGGCAGTACGTAATGGCGAATATTACTTTAAAGATTTTGAACAATTGCTGAAAAGTATTGAAAATAAAACCGAAGAAACACTTGATGGATTAGTTGATAATGCAACAGAAGTAACTAAAAAATTTGATGCTTTAAATGAAAAACTAGCTTCTATAAATTTTGATTCATTGCAGAAATTAAAATTGACTTCAGACGATGGCAAGGCATTACGTTTAGCAGACTTAAATCCTCGTCCAAGTATCATTGATGATTTAACTCGACCAGGTTATTACTACATTACAAGTGCAGAATCAAATACGTTTATTCCAACTGATCATTACATTCGACAAAATGGGATGGCGGGTTCAGGGTGGATAACAGTTTATCCTGGTGACGCAGGGGGAGGCGTAGTCCAAGAGTGGTATCGAAATACGGCAAGTGCTGTAGCGAACACTCGACATTTATATCGTAAACAAGAATCAGCTTCGCCCGTTACGTGGAACCCTTGGTCAGAATATGCACAGACAAACAGCACGATGCTATCAAGTAGCTATTATCAAGGTGCAGCACACAAATTGGCGGAAGCCACTAAAGCAGGTACACAAGCAACTAGCTATCTTGAG
The DNA here is from genome assembly GCF_050529065.1 of Enterococcus sp. DIV0174. Classification (NCBI taxonomy): domain Bacteria; kingdom Bacillati; phylum Bacillota; class Bacilli; order Lactobacillales; family Enterococcaceae; genus Enterococcus; species Enterococcus sp. DIV0174. Next base: position 933,561 of record NZ_CP172881.1, read on the forward strand.
CTAAGCGAAAACACAGGCGTTTATTATTTGACAACCGTTGAAAGTAAAGCAATGACCGATTTTTCTAGTTTACCGCCAGAGTTTATTTACGGTGTGTTTGTAGAAAATATTCCAAACTCGACAATCAATAATTTTTTACAACGAATTACCAGCAATGTTACGGATGGAGTATCACAACCACCAGTGACTTATTGGCGTGTCATTCAGAAAAAGGCTGATGGCTACACACCAACCAAATGGCGTAAAGTTGTTTCACAAGACGATGCTCAGATGTATAAAACAACAAAAGACAACGGCGATAGTTGGAGATTAGAAGACTTGCCTGCTAAGCCAGATGGATTAGAACAGTGGGCGAGGTTGTATAAAGGTTGGTACTATATACCCAACTCTAGCTTAAAAACAATGAGTGACTATAGCACACTTCCACCAGAATTTGCTAACTCACATGTTCACATGGAGATTCAAGGAGGAGCTGGAAGTGTATATGCTCGTCAGACATTGACGATGTATCAAGCACCGTTCACTCAAATATATAGAGTAGTTACAAACACCTTGGCTCAGCCGTGGCAAACAGTAGCTATGAGTTCTGATTTAGATGCTGAGCGTCAAAGAATGGTTGATAAGACGCACGGATCACTTGAATGGATTGCTCATCGTGGGAACAATACGAATTTTCCAGAAAACAGCACGGTTGCATTTGAGAATGTAAAACGTCATTGGGGAATAGAAACAGATATTCACTTAACTTCAGATGGAAAATGGGTAGTGATGCATGATGAAACGGTCGATCGAACGACGAATGGAACAGGAAAAATTACAGAAATGACTTATACCCAATTCAGAGCTTTGAGAATCGACACCGGTCCCAATTTGAACGCATTGAGCGATGTAGAAAAAAGACCACCAGATCTAGACGAATATCTAGCAATCTGTAAAAACAATAATAAAATTCCAGTTTTAGAATTAAAAGCATCATCTAATTACACTCTTGATGAGCTAAAAAAAATAAAAAGCTTAGCAGATGATTTTGGAATTACTAATAAAATTGTATTCATTAGCTTTAGCTATGACGTTCTTCTTAATTTGAGAAAAATTTTCCCACATAATATGCTACAGTTTCTTTTTAACGGAACAATAAACACAACAGATATGATAAATAAAGCTTTAGCGTTGCGGTTACCTTCTGCGGTAAGCGTGAACTATAACAATGCGGGGCTTAACTGGTCGTTTGTTTCAAAGATGCACCAACTTGGTGTAAAAGTTGCTGTTTGGACTGTTCCAGATGCTTCATTTCAAGCAATGAAAAATTTAAAAGTAGATTATATTACGACTGATAGCTTGTCTGGTAATCTGCGGTACGAAAAATTAACATTGCAAAATGGGTTTGTCGAAAATCTTGATGGCGATAGAATCAAAGAGTCTTTTGTAGAGGAACTTGGAGGAGGAGCAATACATCTTAGCTTCAATGTTTATGAGGGAGTTTCTGAACAAAATAAGGCAATTGCTAAGTTACCGTCTTGGGCTGTTCCAATGTATAGGCAATACAATAATTGCGCAATTAGGACTGCAAGCGGTGTCCAATTTGGAACATTTGATTTAAGTGGTCGTCTTGTTCCAGCAAGCGGAGAAGTAGGAACTCTAAGTATTGGGTTAAATTGGTCAGGAAGAACGGCATGGGCTGCTGGATCGTGTGTGTACAAAGTAGATTGATTAAAAATATAGTAAAAAGCACTCATTTGAGTGCTTTTTGTATGGTCAAAAATAGAACACGAAGGGTGGAAATATGGTGTTAATTGATAATTTATTACTATGGAATGAATTCCGAGGATTACTAAATAACATCTACATTCAAATTTTTGTTTGGATTGTGATTGCAGATATTGTAACGGGAATCTGCAAAGGGATTTTTGTTAAAGAAACGAATAGTACGAAAGGTTTGATGGGGATTGTAAAACATTTGCTTGTTGTTGGCTTGGTTTTGGTTGCTTACCCGTATTTAAAAATTATGGGATTTGAAGGAGTAGCAACAGCATTTGTCTTTTCTTATATTGCGGTATACGGCATTTCTGTCATTGAAAATCTAGGACAACTGGGAATTCCAGTACCAGAATTTGTCAAAAGTCGTTTTAGTAAATTAAAAGAGACATCAGAAAAACAAGGTGAGGAAGAGAATGGAGGAAAAAAATAATGGTCAAAATTATTAATAATTCCGTTTGCCGAGGTGTGGCAGGTAAGCGGGCTGGGAGTGTAAAAGGCGTTGTCATCCACAACACTTGGACGAACACGACAGCAGAACAAGAAATGAATCGCTTGGCAAATATGACGCCTAAACAATTAGAAGCTGGATTTGCCCATTATTATGTGGATGAAAAGACAATTATTCGCACAGAAGATACTTACAATCGCGCATGGCATGTAGCAAATTCTGATGGGAACAATAGTTATTTAGGTTATGAAGTTCGTGGGAATCGTGAAACAGTGAAGGCCATTTTTTTACAAGCAGAACAAAATGTTTTTTGGCAAGCTGCGATTGACTTGCATTATTATGGCTTACCAGTAAGCCGTGATACGGTCAAATGTCATCATCAGTTTTCAGCAACTGAGTGTCCGAAGCGATCTTTGATGGAACATTGCGGATACGATTCGACTTTTGCAGTACCAACAGAAATTACCGGTAAAATGCAAGATTACTTTATTACTCAAATCAAAAAATATTATGATAATTCAGCTTTGCAGCCAGATGGAAGTAGTGAAGGAAACAATGAACATGATGAAATTATTGCTGAAAGCCCTGCAAAAACGGTTAATGGTATGACAGCAAAATTAGAAAAATTCACTGAATATCCAGTCGGCTCATTCCGTGAAGCTGGTTGGGCACATGCAGGAAAAGAAAAATTTAACTACTGCTTTATTTTTTTGATGGATGCAACAAACGGTCAAGAAATTGACCGTCAAAAAGCAAAAGATATTGATCGTCCTGATGTGAACGCAGCTTACGGGTTATCAAGCGACAATAGACCGGGGTTTGATGGGAGTCTTGATATCACTAAACATACTGGTAAAAAAGCTTATGTTAAAATTCGTTTGACTAATGATGTTAATGGTAATACAGTAGGCGGTGCAAAAGACGTTGATTTCAAAGAATATGTTTTAACGATTCCAAAACGATAAAAATACACACAAACAAACTCTAAAATTTAACAGACAGAGAAAATTTATTTTCACAAATGTTGAGTAAATAAAACAGAAAAGTGTCTGAAACACGAATCAAAATGATTCTGCTTCAGACACTTTTTCATGAATAGATGGCGACCAAAAAGCAAGGCTTTCTTACAACTACTTACTTTTGTCCCCGTCTCGTTCTACATAGAAATAAAAATGATTCACTTAGGCTATCAACTGATATATCCATTATTTTTTAACGCTTTTTGATGTTCACAAGGTTCCCCAACGATTGTGAAATTAGTAATTCTAGCGCTTTCTTGTTGATTCGTCCAATCATAAGTGTAGTTTTTCCCAGTCCAGATGCTATCACAAGCAAAACAATGATATTCCACTTCAATTAGTCCAGCTGGATTTTCAGCTTGGATCCACCCAATACATTTAGCTGTGCCATTTGTAATCGTAGCTTGGTCTAAATCAAAATCATAAGGATTATAAGTAAATTCTGTTAAAGGTATCGCTTTAGTAGCTAGTGCTTTTGCTAATACTGGATCGACTGTAACTTTTTCTTCTGGCACTTGCTGCTCTGCTGATGTTTGTTTTTCTGGTTGCAGCTGTGTCGTTTGCTGGGTTGCTTCAGTAATTCCTTCATTTGAAGTGGTTGAAGAAGCAGTCTGTTGGACTATTTCTTGTGTTGATACGGATGGTTCTGTTTTTTCTTTTGAGGTCAGAAGTGGGAAGGTGAGTAACCCCAAGATAAAAACGCCAACTAACACTACAATTCCTGCCAATACACCCACAATCACTTGCCATGTTTTCATTCTTTTCTCCTCCATTCAAGTTTAATTTTATTCCTCAATTAACAGTCCGTAAATATAAAGTTTTGCTAATAAACATAAAAGAAAAACCGAAATAGAACTATAAAGCAACGGATTGCTTTATTCACCATCCGAAGGTTGCTTCAATATTTTTCTGAACCTGTTGCGGATTGGTAGGCTTCTCACTTTGAAGTCTAGTTGAGTCAGCAGTTGTGGCATTTGCAGACGCTGGAACAGATTGCTTAACACGAGGGGCTTTTAATAATTCAAGATAATCTAATTATTTTTGCAACAATGTTTTGATTAAGTCCTATTGGGTAGTCTTTTCTGGAGATTTACTTTTTTGGTAAATTGATTGTAGTTGAGTGTTAGTTGTGATAATTATTATCGAAATGATTTTAGTTGTTGAAATGATTTCAATTGTGATTGCTGAATGTTCAGAATTATTCTTGGTAGCATAACTTACTAAAAACAACAGTGAACAAGTAAAGTTGCGGAATCAAAACTATTTTTTATTCTTTTCATCGTTAAACATACTTTCCTTTTGAAGAGGCTTCCTTTTATTAGTAGTAAAATACATAAAAATAATTTAGTGTGGTTCATTTAATTATTTTTTGAGTGAAAAGTTTCTCTTTTGGGTTGAAGAAGATGTATTGGTTTTCTTTTCTTTTCAGGATTTTCCTGAATAATGGTAAAATAAAGAAAAGGGGGGATGCGTGTTGGAACTTACGTTTTCCATGGTTAATCAAACCACGACGATTTCTTACGGCGAAACGTTAAGCAGTCTGTTAAAACCATTGGCTATCAGAGAACCAATCTTGTTCTTAACGAATCAGCGTTATTATGATTTGTTTTCAGAAAAGATGAATCAATTCTTTGCGGATCAGGCGAATATTGATTGGTATATTTGCACGAATAGTGCGCAATGCAATAACTTAACAGAGCTTGCGCATCTCTTAGACTATGTGAAACGTTTTCCGGAAAATCAACGACTGATCGTGATTGGATTTGGAAATGAAGGGATTATGGAATTAGCTAGTTTTTTTCAAAAACACACGATCCTTTCAACGAAACTTTGGTTGATTCCTGTATCTGCCCGTTCGTTTGGTGGAGCATTGACAAACAAACGCAGCATTTTACAGTCGCCTTATCAGGCTGTATTAGAAACAGAAAATTTGCCAGAACGAATTTTCTTTGACCAAACGATTAGTGATCGCCAAGTTGAAGGCAAACAGATCGACTTTTTGACGTTCGTTGTTTGTGGATTGATTTGTGATTATGGTTTCTTACAGAACTTGTACAAAAATTACTCAACACAGCAAAAATTACACAACGTGCCTTTTGCTGGGATGCTCGAAGAAATGATTCATTTTTACCAGGAAGAGGCGGAAAATCTTGCAACTTATGGTAAACTATTTGAGCAAGCTTTTTATCTAACAGAAAACGGACATTTATTATCAGCAAGCATGAAAAAATTTTTAGGATTACTTTTTCAACTAGTTTGGAACATTGAGCGTAACGAGATTTCTTTTCAATTAAAAAATTTTTTTATTTGGTTGAAGCATCTTGGTTATCCAATTGATTGGCTGGAACAGTTATCTGAAGCTGAATATTTAGAAAATGTCTTGATTTTAGCAGAAAAAAGCAAAAAGATTCTTGTTTTAGAAAAAATTGGTATAATAGAAGGATACCATTCGCCAAATGAGAATGAATTGTTGAAAATGATGACAAGATATCAAAGGATTGTCAATGAGATTAGAGGGAATTGAATGAAAACATACAGTGAAAAAATGTTACAAGCCTTGTCTGAAGAAGATTTAGCACAGGCTCAACTATTACTTGTACAGGCGTTAAAGGAAGATCCAGCAGACGTTTTAGCTGAATTGGGTGAAGAATTGTTAGCGATTGGTTTTTTAGAAGAAGCAAAACAAATTTTTGAACAACTTGTAGCGCAATATCCTGAAAATGATGGCTTAAATATTCCATTAGCAGAAATTGCGATTGAAGATAATGAGATTGACGAAGCATTTACGTATCTAGAAAAGGTAAGTAAAGAAAGTGATTATTATCCGCAAGCGTTATTGGCAATTGCTGATTTGTATCAAGTAATTGGTATTCCAGAAGTAAGTGAAGCAAAGTTAAAAGAAGCTGCTAGTTTGCTTCCTGATGAACCTTTGATTCAATTTGCTTTAGCAGAATTGTATTTTTCAGTGGATCGCTTTAAAGAAGCTGCTGTCATTTATGACAACTTGTTAAATAGCCAGATCAAAGAAATTTCTGGCATTTCGATGCAAGAGCGTCTAGGCCAATCACTAAGCATGCAAGGCGAATTTGAGGCAGCAATCAAACCATTAGAGGCAGCATTAGAGGAAGATCGCACAGATGATCGATTGTTCCAGTTAGCTTTTACAAACTTACAATTAAAAGAAAACCAACAAGCAATCAATTACTTACAAGAACTACGAACAGTTAATCCTCAGTACCAATCGCTTTATCTGTATTTAGGACAAGCGCTACAGGAAGAAGAATTGATTGAAGAAGCACAAACGGTATTGGAGGAAGGAATCAAAGAAAATCCTTATCAAGTTGAATTGTATCATTTGGCTTCTGAAAATGCTTTTCGTTTGCGTGACAAAGAAAGTGCAGAAAAATTATTGTTGCAAGCTCTTGAACTAGGTGAAAAACAAGATGATACGTTATTGACTTTAAGTAATCTTTATTTAAATGAAGAACGTTATGAAGACGTTATTAATGCAGTCAACCAAATGGAAGAAACAGCAAATCCATATGCCGAATGGAATTTGGCTCATGCATATAATGAATTAGAAGATTTTGCTGTCGCAGCGCTCCATTACGAGCAGGCTTTCCACGAGTTGCAACATGAACCAGATTTCTTGAAAGAATACGCATTTTTCTTACGAGAAGAAGGAAAGCTGGATCAAGCAAAAGAACTATTAAAACATTACTTACATCATGAACCTGGAGATATGGAGGCCCTGTCTTTACTAGATGATCTATCATAAGGGGTGATCAAGATGTTTATAAATGTGCGGGAAAAAAAGAATTTTTTAACGTGGATGGTGAACCATGTTTCATTTAGTCGCCGTGAAGTTTTTTGGATTTTGAATTACTTGTCAAATCATGAAGCGATTTTGAAAAATGTTCATTTTGTTGAGGGGGCGGATCAAACTACCCGTGGGTTACAAATCAGTGACCTGTCTGTAGCTGGTGAACCGATGAAATTGTTTTTAAAAGGGAAAGTGTTTACGGATACAGATCAAATTTTTCACGAAATTCGATTGAATCGAACAGAACCGTTGTATATGGAATGTTTCTTTGAAGACGCTTGGCAAACGAGTGAATATCTATCAATTTTAGAAGACAATCCTTTTGCTACTTGGGATTTAACGATTGCAGAAGAAGAAACAGAAGCAGTCGAAAGGTACTTCCATGCAAAAGAGCAAGAGGCCCAGTTAAAGATGCTTTACGCACAAATTGATCAAGCATTAGAAGACGGAAATAAGGATGCGTTTTTGAAACTATCCGATGAAGTCAATCGTCAAATTTTAGCAGATGCACAAAGAGCGTCAAATAAAAATGGTGTTAGCTAAACAAAGAGTTTGTGGCGCAAAACGTTCAGCTCTGACAAGATAGCGAGCAAGCACTCAAAATAGCTCTTCATATTTTGAAGTGAATGAAAGCTATGTGGAGGAGTTGTTTTGGGAACACCGTTTATTTAGAAGAAAGGGCTGTGACAATATTTTTGTCACAGCCCTTTTTTTTGTCTGAATCTCAATCGTTTGGTTTGAGGTCTCAAATAGGTGAAACCTTCACCGGCAACTTCATGAACATTGATGACTGAGATGAATGCTTGTTCATCAATTTCATGAATGATTTGCTTGGCAGAGGTCAATTCACTGGAACTAACAACTAAGTAAATCAATTTTTTTGAATGACCAGAAAAGCCACCTTCACCATTTAAAAAGGTGACGCCACGTTGTAATCCAGTCATCAATAAAGGCGCCAGTTCTTCGCTTTTATTTGAAACCACTAATAGACCTTTGGCAGAATAACCACCATCAAGAATCGAATCAACTACTCGACTAAACACATAAGAAACAATCAGGGTGTACATCATTCGCTTCAAATCAAGATAAGTTAATGAAGCAAGCAACACGATAATATCAAAAGTGAGTAATGAACGTCCCATAGAAATACCATAGTTTTTTTCTAAAATACGTGCGATGATATCACTACCGCCAGTCGTTCCTCCCATCCGATAGACCAAACCGCTACCCACGCCAGCAATAAGACCTGCTAATAAGGCAACAATCAATAAATCATGTTCTAAATTGATTTCGATGGGAACACGTTGCCAAACCCAAAGAGCAACTGATAAGGAAACAGTTCCTAAAATGGTGTATGCTAATGAACGTTTGCCAAGAATTTTTCCACCAATGAGAATCAACGGAATATTGATAAGCAAAGTTGTATAAGCGGGATCAATGCCAAAGAGTGCGCGTAAAATCAAAGTAATCCCCGAAACGCCACCTTCAGCTAAGTGGTTGGCGATATTTAAATAGACAAGTCCAAAGGCATAGATACTTGTTCCGATAATAATAAAGAAAACCTCTTTAATTGTTTTTGATACTGTCATGTGATCCCTGCTTTCGATAAAAATAGCTGAAAAAGTTAGAAAATTTTTTCAATTCAATATTTAATGTAGCATGGAATTTTCATTTTCACAATTGCTCTTAGCTATGTTTTGCTGTAAAGTTTTGTTAGGATAGTCTTGAAAGGGGAACGTTATGAAGAAAGAACGGACATTAAGAAGTATGCAGATGGAAGTGGATGAGTATATCCAGCAATTCAAGGTCGGTTATTTTTCCCCATTAGCTCAAATGGCACGCTTGACAGAAGAAGTCGGTGAGCTTGCGCGAGAAGTCAATCACTCTTATGGTGAAAAGGCGAAAAAGAAAACAGAGAAAGAAAATTCTGTCGCACAAGAGTTAGGTGATGTACTTTTTGTTACAATGATTATGGCTAATTCACTGGATATCGATTTGACAGAAATTTTCGAGAAAAATATGGAAAAATTCAATCAAAGAGATCGCTATCGTTTTGAGAGAAAAGATGGCCAAGTCGACGAAGGATAAACAGCCAATCAAAGAGAAATGCTAAAGAGGTAGAAAAAATGAAATTAGAACAATTACCGCTGGAGTACCAACGAGCGATTCCAGTTTTACAAAAATTAGAACATGCTGGGTATGAAGCTTACTTTGTAGGTGGAAGTGTTCGTGACATTTTATTGCATCAGGAAATTCATGATGTGGATATTGCAACGAGTGCGTTTCCACAAGAAATCAAAACGTTGTTCCCAAGAACGATTGATGTCGGTATTGAACACGGAACTGTTTTGGTGTTAGAAGAAGAGGAACAATATGAAATCACAACCTTTCGAACCGAATCAACTTATCAAGATTTTCGTCGCCCAGATAAAGTCGAATTTGTTCGTTCGCTTGAGGAAGATCTAAAGCGACGTGATTTTACAATCAATGCGTTTGCTTTAAAAGAAGATGGAAAGATTATCGACCTTTTTGATGGTTTAGATGATTTGCATAATCATGTTTTGCGAGCTGTAGGAAATCCTCATGAACGGTTTCATGAAGATGCATTACGAATGATGCGTGGGCTACGATTTGTCAGTCAACTGGGCTTTGAATTAGAACCAGAAACACTTGAAGCAATCAAAGAAAATCATGCTTTGCTGGAAAAAATCTCAGTGGAGCGAGTCAATATCGAATTTGTTAAAATGTTACTGGGAAAAAATCGTCAAGCAGGTTTGCGGGCATTTGTCGAAACCGAATGTTACATCTATTGTCCTGGTTTAAGTGGAAAAGGGGAAGCATTACTACGAATGGCTGATTTGCCAGAAATCCCCTTGAAAACAGAAAGCCAAGCATGGGCACTATTGCTAAATCAATTGGATTTATCTGGTTCAGCAGTCCGACCTTTTTTAAAAGAATGGAAGTGTTCCAATCAAATGATTAAAGAGGTGCAGGCACTGGTTCAAGGTTTGGATTTACGTCAAGAAGGACCATTGTTGCCAACAGCTCTTTATCAGTTAGGTGAAACAGCAGCTGTTCAAGTAGAAGAGCTGATGGTTTACTTTGAGAAAATGCCTGAGCTTGCGAAAGTGAGACAAGCTTATCAAGAACTTCCAATCAAATCGTTACGAGAATTAGCAATTGATGGAAAAATTTTACTAGCTACGATGGATCGAAAACCGGGTCAATGGGTCAGTGAGGCGCTACAATCAGCAGAAGAGGCTGTCATTAACCAAGTAGTGAAAAATGAGCGGGAAGCATTATTGACTTACGTGAAGGAGCAACTAAGTAACTAGAGTGTGAAGAGAGGAACCATGACAAAAAAGTATTTTTGTAGCTCCTCTTGTCCTAACAGATGTTGTTTCCAAAACAACTTATTAATCTAGCCTCTGTTCACTTCAAAAGGTTGAAAGCTATTTGATGTTTGCTCGTTAACTTGTTGGAGCTAAACGTTTTGCGCCACAACCTTAACTACGGTGTTCTCCAAGTAACTCCTCGAAATAGCTTGCAGCCACTTCAAAATAAGTCTAAATTATTCAAAAAGTTAGGAAACAATTTCTGATAATTTATTCTTATTTGTTGGAGCTGAGCACTTCGTGTACAATCTTTTTTGAACCATGAAAAAAGTTTTGGTTCGCACCATGTTCTGACTGATTTTTAGAACTTAAAATGTGACCACTTACATTTGTTATGCTAAACTTGTAGTGCAATGCTGATTATTATTTGGAAGAAGGAGATTTTTTATGAAAAAAGAAATGACAGCGCTAAAATTTTATTTCCGTAATGGAGAAACTTGGACGATTGATCGTCGTCATATCGGTGACTTATGGATCAAACAAATTACAACGAGTTTTGGACGAATCAATGGAAGTGAATTTGTTGAAATTCATCCATGTGCTGGATTTAAAATCGAAATTTTTCAAGAAGGCGATTCAGTTGCAACTCATGACATCAACTTGGGTGGCTTAGAAATGGGTATGTTTAGCCGTGCGTTAAAATATGAAGATATTGAACGAATGGAAATTTTGTATCGTAATGGTGCGCCTGACATGGTTTATTTCCCTTATATGGACAAAGGAACAGAAGGTTTGGATAATCAATATCAATCAACAAAAATTAGTGAACAAACTGGAAGCTTGTACATCGTAATCAATCCTGAACAGCGTGTAGAAGAAGTTTACGGTCAATTTTTCGAATAGAGAAAGTAGTAAAATGTATTTGTTTTTTTCCTCGATAACAATGGGGCGAAAAATGAATACATTTTTTGCTATGTTTACTTGTAAAATTGCTTGGTATAATGGAACGAAAACTTCATTTTCGTTTTCTGAAAAAACTTTTTAATTTTTTTGCGGAAAACTTGCTATCTTGCATCTTTTGGAATAGAATAGGGTCTTGAAAAATCATTGTAAACAGCAAACAGGGCAGTAGTAAAACAAAAGTTGAATTTAGAGACAAGAGTTCATAGTTTTGCTATCAGATGTGCAGTTTGTATATAGGAGATCTGAAAAATGAGAGAGAGTTTTGAAAAACAAAAAAGACTGTTGCATGATCGCTATGGGGCATTTTCGATGGAAGATCGTCGTCGGATTCTTTGCTATTTACGAAAGAAAAATATTTTAACGTATCGTCAAATGGAACGTTTGAAGCATGAATTACTTCGTTTAGAATCAAAACGAGTACAGTGTGAATTAGATGGCAATGAAGTACAAGCTGAAGCTGTCGAAAGTAAGATTTTGAAAAAAAAGGAACAATTTTTAAAGGTACTTGCACAAAATAAAAAATAGAGGAGATGGGCCATGGAATTTGCTGAGTTAGTAATCATCTTTGCTGTAACGATTACTGCATCAAATATAGTCAGCCGCATCTTACCGGTAATACCAGCACCATTAATTCAAATATTTCTTGGAGTTATTTTAGGTCTAACTGAATGGGGAGAATCTATCAGCTTTGAACCAGAATTGTTTCTGGTGATGATTATTGCTCCTTTATTGTTTCGTGAAGGTGAAAAAGCAGATGTTACGTCGATTCTTAAAAATTTCGATACGATTTTATTTTTAGCCTTTGGTGGGGTCATTTTGACGTTACTTGGCGTAGGGATGACACTGTCATTTTTATTACCAAGTTTGCCCTTTGCTGCCTGTTTTGCTTTTGGTGCGGCACTTGGCCCGACAGATGCCGTTGCCGTTAGTTCATTATCAGGACGAGTGAATATTCCCAAAAAAGCTATGCATATCTTAGAAGGCGAAGGATTGCTAAATGACGCATCAGGTGTTACAGCCTTCCAATTTGCTTTAGCTGCATTGATTACAGGCTCTTTTTCTGCAGTAAATGCAGGGGTGAGTCTAGTGATCTCAAGTTTGGGTGGGGCACTTGTTGGTTTCTTGTTGGTTTGGGTTAAACGAAAAGTAATCAATATGATTGAAAAAGCTTCGGCTAGAGATGTAACAGGGTATTTATTAATCGAACTTTTGCTACCCTTTTTAGCTTATGTGTTAGCAGAAGTTTTTGGTGTTTCGGGAATTATTTCCGCGGTCGTTGCTGGAATATTACAAGCATCCAGTTTTCGGAAAATCACGATTTTTGATGCGGAGTTATCTAGTTTATCCAATAGCACTTGGACAACTGTGACATTTACGTTGAATGCACTCGTGTTTATTTTCTTAGGAATTGAATTGACGCAAGTCTTTTCTCCTGTTTGGGAAAATGGGTTATATTCTAACTGGATGTTGATTCTTGTCATTTTGTTGATCTCAGTTATGTTATTTGTTATTCGTTTTGTTTCAATTACAGCTTTTTATTTATTTAAAGGTGGTTTAACCAGATTTAAAGAGGAACTCAACGAAATTTTAATTTTAACCTTTGGTGGAGTTAAGGGAACAGTCAGTTTAGCAACGATTTTTATTTTGCCGCTAACAATTAATGGAATGGTCTTTCACCAACGATCATTGCTGTTGTTCTTAACTGCAGGAGTTATCTTGGTTACATTAGTTGTGGGGATACTCGCACTACCAATTTTAACTGAAGAACAAGAAATAAATGGAACAGATTTAAACGCACTGATGATTTTAGAAGAAGTTGTTGAAAGTTTGCGTCAAGAGGCAAAAGAATTACCGAAAAATTCGAAAGAGTATCTGGCAACAGAAGCTGTGATTGAAAATTATCAAGAGCGAATTCGAGAACTGTACTTTGAAGACTTAACGGAAGATGAAAAACAAGAAGTGCAAGAAATCCAAGCACTTATTTTATCGATTGAACGAGATGGCTTAGATGAAAGCTATCGTTCAGGAAAATTGACAGTCAATGGTTATCGTTTCTATTCACGATTTTTATCACGTTTTGAACGCTCAATCACAGGTGAGATTCTCTCATTCATCGGTTTTTGGCTATTATTTGTTCGTCGAGTGATTCGAATTATTTTACATCCAAAAATGTTTTGGGAACGTCGTAAAAGAGAACAACAAACAATTGTTACGAAAAAAGATATTAGTGATGTAAGAGATGTTTATCATAAAAACACGCAATTAATCATCGAAAGTTTGGATAACTTAACAGATGTGTATGGCGATGTGATGATTCAATTTTTTATTGAACAAAGAAAAGCGCAAGAAATGCGTATGATGTCGAAAAACTTTTTCTCTACGATGATGATTCAACAAGAAACTTTGTTTACGAAAAAAATGCTTCGAGGCTACTATTTAGAACGAAAAGTTGTTGATGAATACGAAGTTGCTGAAAAAATTACGACTTTTTCAGCGAATGATTATCGAAAAAATATCAATCTTTTAGAGTCCTATACAATGAACAAACCAGCTGATGCTTCACCTTTACGATTTGCGTATAGTCGAAAAAAGCGTGAGCTGCAAACGAAAAAATTGAAGCAACAGGTTCACGACAAATAATTGATGTAAGTAATGGCATTAAGCAAGCTTGAAAGAAAAATCATGGTGATTTTTCTTTCAAGTTTGCTTTTTTATTTTTGAAAACAGTTAAGTGAAAAAGTCTCATTATTCATATGGATTTTATGATACAATAACCGAGATAAGGAGGGGACAAGTTGAAAGAATTAAAAGTAACTGACCTCAAAAAAACTTACGGCGAAAAAGATTTGTTTAATCAAATTTCTTTTTTGATTCATGAAAAAGATCGGATTGGATTAATTGGAACGAATGGTACTGGTAAAACCAGTCTCTTAAATATCTTAGCCGGCATAGATAGTGGTGATGGTGATCGTCAAACAGTTTTTTATCCGACGAATTATCGAATAGGCTATTTGTCACAATCAACAGATTTTTCAGATGAGTTAACCGTTCTACAAGCAGTTTTCCAAGGAACAAGTCCACTCATTCGAACGGTACGTGCTTATGAAGAAGCTTTGTTACGTTTAAGTGCTAATGGGGATGATCCACTCGCACAAAAACAGTATGCACAAGCGGAAGAAGCAATGAATAAAGAAGACGCTTGGACAACAGATACCAATGCAAAAATTATTTTGCAAAAACTAGGTATCAGTGAATTAGACAAAAAAATCGGCGCACTTTCTGGTGGTCAAAAGAAACGCGTGAGCTTAGCTCAGGTCTTGATTGATGAACCAGATTTGTTATTGTTAGATGAACCAACAAACCATTTGGATTATGCAGCAATTGAATGGCTTGAATCATATTTGAAACAGTATCGTGGCGCATTGCTAATGGTTACCCATGATCGTTATTTCTTAGATCGAGTGACGAATCGAATCTTTGAGTTGGCATTTGGAGAGCTTCATGAATATAAAGGAAATTATGAAGCCTATGTTCTAGAAAAAGCGGAGCGAGATCGTGTAGAAGTCGAACAAGAAGAAAAACGTAAACGACTATATAAGCAAGAACTTTCTTGGATTCGCGCGGGTGTGCAAGCACGAGGAACAAAGCAGCAAGCCCGAATCAATCGCTTTGAAGATTTAAAAGAAAACTTGTATCAGGTAAACCAAGAAGCGGACCTTGAATTGAACATCGCAACACAGCGTCTTGGAAAAAAAGTTTTAGAAATCAAAGATGGCTATTATTCCATTAACAACCAAATTTTATTAGCTGATTTACAATTATTGATTCAAGCAAAAGAACGACTAGGAATTACTGGGAAAAATGGCGCCGGAAAATCCACCTTGTTAAATATTTTGGCAGGGCGAATGACTTTGGATAGTGGCACGTATTCTATTGGTGAAACAGTACGATTAGCGTACTACACACAGGAAAACGAGGAAATGGCACCAGACCAACGAATGATTTCTTATTTGCAAGAAGCTGCAGAAGAAGTTAAAACTGCTGACGGTGCTCAAATCGGTGTAGCCGAATTATTGGAACGATTTTTATTCCCACGGTATATGCACGGTACTCGAATCGGCAAACTTTCTGGTGGAGAAAAACGACGTTTATATTTATTAAAACTCTTGATTCAGCAGCCAAATGTTTTATTATTAGATGAACCAACCAATGATTTAGACATTGCAACATTAACTATTTTAGAAGATTATTTTCGAACATTTCCAGGTGCAGTTATCACTGTGTCCCATGATCGTTATTTCTTAGACAAAGTAGTCGATAAGTTACTTGTTTTTCAAGGCAACGGCAAGCAAGAGCTTTTTTACGGAGATATGTCTGACTATTTACAAAAGCAAAAAGAAGAAGATAAAGTAGTCATTGCTAAAGCAAAGCCAAAAGCTACACCAAAAGACGAAGCCAAAAAGAAAAAGCTCTCTTACATGGAACAAAAAGAATGGGCAACCATTGAAGATGATATCGCAGAGTTGGAAAATAAACTGGATGAACTGCAAGAAGAAATGAACCATCAAGGAGATGACTTTACACGTCTCCAAGAATTACAAAAAGAAGTGAGTTTGACAGAAGGACAACTGGAAGAAAAAATGGCTCGCTGGGAGTATCTTAGTGAGTGGGCCGATAATTAGGAGGAGAATGAATGGAACAAGCTTACCTTGATTTAGGAAAAAAGTTGTTAGAAGAAGGAAACCAAAAAGGTGATCGAACAGGGACAGGTACGCTTAGTACTTTCGGCTATCAAATGCGCTTTGATTTACAAAAAGGCTTTCCTTTATTAACAACCAAAAGAGTCCCATTTGGTCTCATTAAAAGTGAGTTACTATGGTTTTTAAAAGGAGATACGAATATCCGTTATCTTTTAGAAAATAATAATCACATTTGGGATGAATGGGCGTTTGAACGCTACATCAAAAGTGAGGACTACACTGGTCCAGATATGACAGACTTTGGTCATCGAAGCTTAGTTGATGAAGCATTTAATGAACTTTATCAAGAACAAAGTAAACTATTTTGCGAAAAAATTATTAATGATCCAGAATTTGCAGCTGAATATGGCGACTTAGGTCATATTTACGGGTACCAATGGCGTCATTGGGAAACAAAAGATGGTCGTTTTATTGATCAGATTAAAGAAGTAATCGAAGCAATCAAAACAACACCAGATTCTCGACGTTTAATTGTTTCAGCGTGGAATCCTGAAGATGTTCCAAGTATGGCGTTACCTCCTTGCCATACCATGTTTCAGTTTTACGTCTTTGAAGGTCGTTTAAGTTGTCAATTATATCAACGAAGTGGTGATGTATTCTTAGGTGTTCCATTCAACATTGCTAGCTACGCGTTGCTTACTCATTTGATTGCACATGAAACAGGATTGGAAGTCGGAGAGTTTGTTCATACGCTAGGCGATGCGCATTTGTATTCTAATCACGTAGAACAAATGAAAGAACAGTTAAGTCGTGAAGTACGTGAGTTTCCAACATTAAGTCTGAATCCAGAAAAACAATCTGTATTCGATTTTGAAATGGATGATATCCAATTGGAAGGATACCAACCACATCCAGCAATTAAAGCACCGATTGCTGTGTAAGAAAGGATGAGAAGATGCTAGCTGCAATTTGGGCACAAGATGAAAATGGATTGATTGGTAAAAATGATCAACTTCCTTGGCGATTACCGAATGATTTGAAATTTTTTAAACAAACAACTGAATCAAATATTTTAGTAATGGGAAGAAAAACGTTTGAAGGTATGGGCAGTCGACCATTGCCAAATCGCCAAACAATTGTCCTTACGCATGATAAAAATTATCAAGCAGAGGGCGTAACCATCATGCACGAGTTAGAAGAAGTCCTTGCTTTTGAAAAAGAAGCAGACGGAATCGTCTTTATCGCTGGTGGTGCTGCTATTTACCAAGAATTTTTACCTTACTGTAGTATATTGTATCGCACCGTGATTCAGCACGCATTTGAGGGTGATACTTATTTTCCTGCCGTTAATTGGGAAGACTGGTCACTAATCAATGTCAGCACAGGTGAAGTGAACGACTTCAATCCGTATGCACATCAATTTGAAACGTACCAACGAAACGAAAAATAATGTCGACAAGCAAATTTAATTTTGTTTGTACGCATAAAAAAAGAACTTTACGCGAATTAGGCGCAAAGTTCTTTTTTATTTACCTATTTTAAAAAATCAAGTGAAAAATAAAACAGAAAAGTACATAAAGCCTGCACCTAACATAACAAAAAGGTGCCATACGACGTGCATGAAGCGAACGGATTTCAAACTATAGAAGAAGGCACCCACTGTATAAGAAAGTCCACCTAAAACCATTAGCGAAATCCCTACTAAACCTAGTGAATGGTAAAGGGGAACTGCAGCAATCAAACAAAGCCAGCCCATCACGATATAAATAAAGGTTGAAACTTTTGATACCGTTTCCTTTTTGTGTAAGGTTAGTGACTTATAGACGATTCCTGCAATCGCGAATACCCAAATCAAACCAAAAAGCGTCCAGCCTAGCCAACCTTTCACACTTAAGAGACAAAATGGTGTATAGCTTCCGGCAATCAATAGGAAAATGGAGCTATGATCAAAGACCTGAAAAACACCTTTTGCTTTGGTAAAAATCAATGAATGAAACAACGTTGAAGTTAAAAATAAAAGAATCATCATTGATCCGTAAATCGCATAAGTGACAACATGAAGGGGAGAATGAAGATGCGCGCCTTTGACGAGTAAAATGACTAAGCCAGCGATACTTAGTCCAGCACCAATTCCGTGAGTGATCGCATTAAAAACTTCGTTGACAATCAAGTAACTGCGACTAAATTTTGTTTTTTCCATGAAAACGGCTCCTTTGTTTGACGTATTTAATGAAAAATCATTGTTTGTCTGTTATACTAAAAAAAGAAATTGCCTTGAATGTAAGTTTAACATGAATAAGGCAGCTGTTAAAGGAAGAGTGAGAAAACAATGACAAATGTAAAAATTGTAACAGATTCTTCTTGTACAATGGAAAAAAATGTACGAGACACTTTAAATATTCATGTCATGCCACTATCAGTAATGATTGATGGCGTTATGTATCCTGATGACGATCAGTTAGATGGAGAAACATTCATGCAGATGATGTCTACTGCTAAAGCTTTACCAAAAACGAGCCAACCACCAATTGGCGAATTTGTTTCATTATATGATGAATTGGGTAAAGATGGTAGCGAAATTATTTCCATTCACATGACAAAAGGATTAAGTGGAACTGTGGAAGCTGCGCGTCAAGCGAGCAATTTAACTAAAAGTAAAGTAACAGTTATTGATAGCGATACAACAGATCAAGGTTTGTCTTTCCAAGTCATTCAAGCAGCAAAATTAGCAAAAGAAGGCAAATCTTCAACTGAAATTTTAGCTGAAATCAAAAAAATTAGCGACAACACCAAATTATATATTGGAATTGCTACCTTAGATAACTTAGTCAAAGGTGGACGAATCAGTCGTGCGACAGGGCTGCTGTCAAGTATGTTGAATATTCGTGTGGTCATGAATTTTACTCATGGAGATTTGATTCCAGTTGCCAAGGGCCGAGGAAAGAAAACTTTTGACAAATGGTTTGATAGTTTGAAAAAAGAACTAAAAGAGTTACCTAATGTTCATCAAATTGCGATCTCCCACGCTGATGCAAAAGAATTAGCATTAGAGTTCAAAGAAGGTCTACAAGAACTATTTCCTGAAATGCATATCCCAGTTTTACAGACAAATCCAGTAATTGCTACACATGCGGGTAAAGGTGCTTTTGCGATCATGTATTATGTCGATTAACAACTTATAGAGTAAGAAAAGAACTAGTTGAGTGGCATGTTCATTTCACTAGTTCTTTTTGTGTGTATTTTTTGAAAAAAAGATAAATTCCTATGATTTGTTTCGAAAGACTACCTTTTTCAAATAACTTTTGATAAGATTAGACACAATTGAAGACAGAGGTGAGAAAATGAAATTACTCAAGAGATATGGATTATTTTTTATTCCAATCGTCATTGCAGTCATCGTTTTCGCTGGATTATCACTGAGTATTCCGAAAGCAGAACCCTTAGTAAAGCCATCAGTTGCGACTAAAAAAACGTCGAACATGAAAAGTAAACTTCATTATGTAGCGATTGGTGATTCTTTAACCGAGGGAGTGGGAGACCAAACCAAACAAGGAGGTTTTGTTCCGCTAGTTGCAAATGATTTACGAGAAGACTATCAGCTGAAGACTGTTGAAACAGAAAATTATGGTGTCAATGGCGAACGAAGTGACCAGATACTTAAGCGAGTGAAGGAAAAAGAAACAATTCAAACAAACATTAAGACCGCTGACATTATCACATTGACTGTGGGTGGAAATGATTTGATGAAGGTGATTCAAAATAATTTTTTTGGGTTAACAACACGATCTTTTAAAAAACCTTTAAAAAACTATCAAGAAAATGTGACTGAACTTTTAGCAGAGATCCGAGAGCTAAACCCAAATGCGCCTATCTATGTTCTAGGTATTTACAATCCTTTTTATTTGAACTTTCCAGAAATCACAGATATGCAAACGATTGTAGATAATTGGAATCAAGGAACAGAAGCCATGGTCAAAGAAACGGATCACTGCTATTTTATTCCAATCAACGATTTACTATATCAGGGGTTAGATCAAAAAGTTGGTGTAGCTGAAGAACAAACAAATACAACAGATAGTATGGCAGAAAGCTTGAATGATATAAAAAATAATGTTTTGTATGAAGAGGATCATTTTCATCCAAACAACTTGGGCTATCAATTGATGGCAAATGCAGTAAAAGAAAAATTAGTTGCAACCAAAGAACAGTGGCTGATAAAGGAGGGTGACAAATGACAGAATCAGAAAATCCAAAGAAATCAGAAGTAGAAGTGAAAGAACCCTTGAACGAAAAACAAAGTCAAGCATCGAATTATTGGCGAATGGCTTTCTTGATTCTATTAGGTGTCGTGGTTGGTATCACCATTTTTCTAGGCGTTCGAATTTTTTCGAGCCAACCTGAGTACAAAAACATGCCAGAAATTACGGCAATCGAAGGCGAACCAGTCCTGACAATTAATTCAAATAAAGAAAAAGTCAATCAGTTGATTAGTTTTTTCTTAAGTGATTTTCAAAAAGAAGGCGACATTGAGTATAAATTTTATTTAGAAAATGAAGCCATGTTAAATGGTCAGTTTGAAGTATTAGGTTTTCCAGTGAATTTTTATCTCTATTTTGAACCCTATGTTATGGAAAATGGAAACGTTCAGCTGAAAGCAAAAAGTTTATCCATCGGCACATTAAGTTTGCCAATCAAAGATGTGATGAACATGGTTAAACGTAATTATAATTTACCTAAATGGGTCGAGATTGATACGAAAGACTTAACAGTCATGCTTCGACTAGATAAATTTAGAATGCAAAATGGCATGTATATCAAAGCAGATAAAATAAATTTAGTAGACGATGATATTCGTTTTAGTCTATACTTACCCGCAAGTGAAGAAACAACAAAAGAAAGTTTAAATCAATAAGTGAAATCAAAATAGATAAATAAAAGGAGGGCTTTGATGGAACGTGCAATTTTTGCAGGTGGCTGCTTTTGGTGTATGATTCAGCCATTTGACAGTTTACCAGGTATCTACTCAATTATGTCAGGATATACTGGCGGACAACTGGCTAATCCAACCTATGAACAAGTGAAGAGCCAAACAACTGGCCATACAGAAGCAGTTGAAATCATTTATGATCCACAAGTGATTTCCTATCAAGAATTAGTCGAGCTTTATTGGGAACAAACCGATCCAACTGATGCGTTTGGACAGTTTGAAGACCGAGGAAGTAGTTATCGACCTGTCATTTTTTATTCAACAAAAGAGCAACAAACGATTGCAGAAAAAAGCAAACAACGCTTAGCTGAGAGTGGTCGTTTTACAGAAAAAATTGTGACGACCATTGAGCCAGCACAGCCATTTTATTTGGCTGAAGTTGATCATCAAGACTACTATAAAAAGAATCCAGAAAACTTTGCACGCAATCATGCAAGAAGAGCGGCTTTTGTCGAGAAAAATTGGGGGAATCATCAGTGAATCGAAGCTTTTACCATTATTTAATGACTCTTCGTGGACCAAATCAGCTAGATCAAGTGACTAAATTTGCAAATGAAGCAGGAAAAGATATTCAATTTCCAAAACATAGTTCAGACTATGAAGAACTCTCTGATTATTTGGAAATGAATGTGGACTATTTGACTTCCATGGATGTATTTGATGCGGCTTGGGAACAATATTTGGAAAACAATCATGCTTCTTAAGCTTTTGTTTGTCTTTGAAAAAAAGATTAATTTCATCTCTTAGTCGCAATTTGTTTGAAATTTTTCTATAATAAAAGCAGAACTACAAATGAGGGATGAATGTTGACAACAAAACAGAAGTGGACGAATCGTTTTTGGTTAGCTGTGAAATATTTACTGATTTCGATTTTTCTGGCATTTATTTTACGTGGCTTTCTTTTTATTCCAGTACCGGTTGAAGGAAATTCAATGGAAAATACGTTGAGTCAAGGAAATATGACGGTGATGGAGAAATTTACCGAGATCAAACGATTTGATGTCGTCGTTTTTCAATTGGCAGATGGCACGATTTATATCAAACGAGTGATTGGCTTACCAGGTGAAACGATCAGCTACCAAAATGATACATTACAAATCAATGGAAAAGATATCAAAGAACCATTTTTAAGTAAAAATATCCAATCAGATCATGAGACTGCACCGTATACGACCGATTTCACCTTGCAAGGATTGACTGGGGAAGAAAAATTAGCTGAAGATAATTATTTCGTAATGGGAGACAATCGACGAATTTCAAAAGACAGTCGTTCTTTTGGTACGATTTCTCGTGAAGATATCTTGGGTAAGGCACGTATGGTGTACTATCCTTTAAGTGAAATCAAATGGATCAAATAATTGATGGCTTGAAATAGTATCAGTCAAAAAGACAATTGAATGAGATCAATTGTCTTTTTTTTGTTTTTTTAAATATAGCTAAAGTTATCTTTGGACAACTCACATTCGCTTATGTTAACGTTTTCTTAGAGAGGTAAAATTTTTTTGTTAGTTGTTTTATCTTATCTTTTTTTCGAGGAGGTGAAAATGGAAAAGAGAGCTGGAAGAATTTGTTTAAAAGAAAAAATAAAACAAAAAAGGAGAAAGAAAATGAAAAAGATGATTGGATTATTTTTTACTTTATTTTTATTGTTTCCTCAAGTAATGGTTCACGCAGATGAAGCAAGTCAAGCAGTTGACGCAAAAAGTAGTGAGAAAAACCAGCAAATGGAATATACAATTACTAGAAATATTATAGTAGGCTCATTTACTGAGGGTTGGGGAGTCGAGGGCATGAGAGTAACAGAAGATGCAATTGAATTTGATGTTAACATGGGAGATGATCTTTACCAGTGTGGGAACCCGATTGAGGTACAGACTTTATCCAGTGGACCAAGGGGTCAGTATCAAGTGGAGGGCAAACGAATTCTTCGTGAAAAGAAAAATGGGCAACGCTATTACACGATTCGATTTGACAAAAGCCAATACATAAATGGTTCTAATACAGTTATCCATATAAAGACAATTGTAGATTTTGACTTTGTTTACAACGAGCTGGTCATTAATCTAAATACAAAAATACCAGAAAATTACAATGACATACTTGTTTCGATTCAAAGCAAAATGGATAATTGGAAAGTTGTTGATTGGGATGAAACACATAACGTAGCTGTGAGTTGGAACAATGATGGGAATAGTAATCAAAAGTGGTATTTAAAATATCATGCAGCAAAAAATGCTTACAGTATCCATAGTTATAAACAAACTGCATATAGTTTGTTAGAAAATAGTGATAAAAAGGTTGGCGTCAAACCCAATGTTAGTAATAACGATAGTGCACTGTGGCAACTGATTTGGGAAAGTAGTCAAACCAACGGCGAAGCATTTTTCTTGAAGAACGTAAAAAGTGGACATGTAATGGATATTCAAAAAAGCAATCTAGATGGTGGAAATATCATCACCTTTAATAAGACAGGGACAGAAAATCAAAAATTTATTTTACATATTGAAGGCTACAAATAAAAGCGAATCAGTCTTTTATTTTTAATGAATGTGCTATTAGTAGATAAGAAAGAGGAAACACGTCATCTGTGTTTCCTCTTTCTTTAGATAGTTCCCTGCAAGATTATAAAAAATAAGAAGAAATCATCCCAAACTTGTGGGGGAATGGTATGGATTTCTTCTCGTATAGTAACTAACGAAGTGTATTTTTTGTTTCTACATTGCCATCCAAGAGGGTTCTAACATATTTCCATCTAGGTCTTGTACTTCAAGGCCAAACATTTGATCTTCTGGAATACCCATGTCCACATGATAATAAGACCCACCATTTTCTTTTGCTGTTTCGGCAAATTTTTTGACTGCTTCTGCATTAGGTAGACTGAAAGCAATCAGTGCGCCACTGGTTGTCTGTGCATCTGCAATTTTTCGATCGTTGATAAATGTTTGATAAAATTCATGATTCAACAACATAATCCAAAAGTGATCATCCCATACCATAGAGCTTGCTTGTTCTGTCGAAAATTCTTGATTTTGCTCAAAGCCGAGTTTCGTATAAAATTCCGTTGACTTCTTTACATCTTTGACTGGAAAATTGACAAAAACCATCGTACTCATTTTTTTCGACCCCTTTCTATATTCTTATCATCTACTGTTTGTAAAACGCTGTCAAAAATTCTGCTTCGTTTTTTTCTTGGTAAAATAAATTTTGGAAAGGCATAGCGCTAAGAAAACAAACGATGCTTTCTTTTTTTTAGTTCAATTTATGCTAAAATAGCTTGTAAGTGATCAAACTGTGAACAACAGAATGAAAAAGCACATTCTATTTGAGTTCCAATCAGTGAGATTGATATATCAAGGAGGAAACACAACTATGACCATTCAATGGTTCCCGGGACACATGGCGAAAGCTCGTCGTGAAGTTTCTGAAAAAATGAAATACGTTGACATCGTTTTTGAGTTAGTGGATGCGCGTTTACCGTTGTCATCAAGAAACCCGATGCTCGATCAAATTATTCAACAAAAACCACGTATCGTTTTATTAAATAAAGCTGATTTGGCTGATCCACAACAAACAAAGCAGTGGCAAGAATATTTCAAAAAACAAGGTCACGCTGCATTAGCAATCAATGCACAAGAAAACAAGGGCGTGAAGGGACTGATTCCGACCGCCAAAGAAGTGTTAAAAGAAAAAAGAGCAAGAGATGCTGCTCGAGGATTGAAACCCCGTGCAATTCGAGCAATGGTTTTAGGAATCCCTAACGTTGGAAAATCGACATTAATGAATCGCTTAGTTGGAAAAAAAATTGCACAAACAGGGAATAAACCTGGAGTGACGAAAGGGCAACAATGGTTACGTCATGGAACGGAACTAGAATTATTAGATACACCAGGAATTCTTTGGCCTAAGTTTGAAGATGAAGAGATTGGGAAAAAGCTGGCATTGACTGGTGCAATCAAAGATCAATTACTTCACTTAGATGATTTGGCCATCTATGGCTTGGACTTCTTTGCCCGTTATTACCCAGGAAGAATTCAAGAACGTTACCATTTAACAGAAGAGCAGGAGCAGGGTCTTGCGCCAGAAATTTTGATGGCGGTCACGGCTAAAAGAGGCTTCAGAGATGATTACGCTCGTGGAAGTGAACTAGTTGTGTTTGAAATCAGAGATGGCAGATTAGGTCGCTACACGTTAGATCGCTGTGAAGAAATGGGGCAAGAAGTGAATGAGTGAGTCGATTCAAGCCATTAAGGAAAAATTAACAACAATCACTTCCTTGACTGATCCTTCACTTGAATATTTGAAGCAAGATCCGCGAAAAGGGGTACAACAAGCACTCAACTCTTTAGCAAAGCGGCTTGAAAAAGAGGCTAAAATCAAAGAAAAGTATCAAGAAATGTTTGTTTTTGAAAAACAAGGATATGCCAATGGTCATCAATGGATTGCTGGCATTGACGAAGTTGGTCGTGGACCATTAGCTGGCCCTGTCGTTGCAGCAGCAGTTGTCTTATCGAAAGATGAAGAAATTCTTGGCTTAAATGACTCTAAGCAGCTATCTGAGAAAAAACGTGAATTACTTTATCAGGAAATTCAAGAGAAAGCTTTGGCTATTGGAATCGGGATTGTTGACGAAAAAGTGATCGATGAAGTAAACATTTATGAGGCAAGCAAGTTGGCAATGATTCAAGCAGTTGAAAAATTAACTGTCCAGCCAACCTACTTGTTGATTGATGCGATGAAATTAGATTTGCCCATTCAACAAGAAAAACTAATCAAGGGAGATGCACGCTCTGTTTCGATTGCTGCAGCGAGCATCATTGCTAAAGTTTATCGCGATCGTTTAATGGCAGATTATGACCAATTGTATCCAGGCTATGGATTTGGTCACAATGCGGGCTATGGAACAAAAGAACACTTGATTGGTATGGAAAAACAAGGAATTACACCAATTCATCGTCGGACATTTGCTCCAGTCAAAAAATATTTATAAAAATTTAAACACACCTTTTGCGTATCTTATTAAAAAGAAAGCAAGAGGTGATTTTTTTTATGGAAAAAATAAAAGAATATTTATTACGTTTGACTTACGCAAAAGGGATTAGTAGCCAGGGAAAGTGGCAAATACTTCAGTACTTATTGGCAAATCCAGAAGTACGCTTAACAATAGAAGAGATTTGTAAGATTGCCTCTATTACGATTCATCGTGAACTGTTTCGACAAAGCTGGTTGGAGGTCGAAAATCACTGGGAAACAATCAAACAAAACCAACAGTATATTACTTGTTTGGACCCATGCTATCCCTCACAATTATTAAATTTGACATATCCTCCCATTCTATTATTTTATCGAGGGGACCTATCGTTATTGACGTATAAAATGGTGAGCGTTGTTGGAGGAAGACGATCGTCAGTTCTTGCAAAGAAAACAGTTCTTCAGCTCTTACGTCCAGTGATTGCTGAGGGTTATGTGATTGTGAGTGGCTGTGCCAAGGGAATTGATACATATAGTCACTGTGCGGCAATTAAAGAAGGTGGACGAACGATTGCTGTTGTTGGAACAGGCTTGGAAAAATTTTATCCAAGAGAAAATGAACAACTACAAAGGAAAATTGCTGAGGAGCATTTGCTGTTAAGTGAATATCCGCCAGAAGCAGGACCAAGGAGACACCGCTTTCCGATGAGAAATCGAATCATTGCTGCCTTATCACTGGGTACTTGTGTAATCGAAGCAAGGAAAAAGAGTGGCTCACTAATAACAGCACAGCAAGCATTAGATTTAGGCAAGGCTGTTTTTGCCGTCCCTGGAAATGTTTTAACAGAACACTCTGAAGGCTGTCATCACCTCATTCAAGATGGGGCAATTTGTACGATTTCAGGACAGGATATTTTAGCAGAATTGAAAGAATAACATCACATTTCCCATTTGCTTTCCTTGACAAACGATTTCTGAATGGATATGATTAGCTACGATTTGTAGGAAACCTCTAGTATAAGTATATATAGTAGGAACTCGACAATGAAAGGAGTCCATTCAAGAATGGCATATAAATATTTAGTGATTGTAGAATCACCAGCAAAGGCCAAAACAATTGAAAAATATTTGGGCCGAAATTATAAAGTAATGGCAAGTGTAGGCCATATTCGTGATTTACCAAAAAGTAAAATGGGAATTGATGTCGAAAATAATTATGAACCTCATTATATTTCTATCCGAGGAAAAGGCGATGTTATTAAAAGTTTAAAATCTGCGGCTAAAAAAGCGCAGAAAGTTTATCTCGCAAGTGACCCGGATAGAGAAGGAGAAGCGATTGCTTGGCATCTAGCCTATTTATTAGGATTAGATCTTGAAGACAAAAATCGTGTCGTTTTCAATGAAATCACTAAAGATGCTGTAAAAGCTGCGTTTAAAGAACCTCGTTCAATCGATGTGGATTTAGTTGATGCACAACAAGCACGCCGCGCATTAGACCGATTAGTTGGCTATTCGATTAGTCCAATCCTTTGGCGTAAAGTGAAAAAAGGATTAAGTGCAGGACGCGTTCAATCTATTGCTTTAAAAATTATCATTGATCGTGAGCAAGAAATCCGTGAATTTATTCCAGAAGAATACTGGAGTATCGATGGAAACTTTAAAAAGGCACGTAAGAAATTCAAAGCAAACTTCTGGGGAATCGATGGCAAGAAGAAGAAATTACCAGATGCAGAAGCTGTGAAAGAAGTCACTGCTAGAATTGATGGTCAAGACTTTGAAGTGAAAAAAGTCGAAAAGAAAGAACGAAAAAGAAATCCGGCCAATCCATTTACTACGAGTAGTTTACAACAAGAGGCTGCACGTAAATTAAATTTCCGCACAAGAAAAACAATGATGGTTGCGCAACAACTATATGAAGGAATCGCATTGGGAAAACAAGGAACAGTTGGTTTGATTACCTACATGCGTACCGACTCAACGCGGATTGCTGACACAGCCAAAGCAGAAGCAGCTTCATTTATCCAAGAAACATATGGTGATGAATTCTCTGCTCACGGAAATAAAAAGGTGAAAAATGCTCAAGGCGCACAAGATGCCCATGAAGCAGTAAGACCAACTAGTGTTTTGCGCACACCTGATGAAATCAAACAATATTTAGATAAAGACCAATTAAAATTATATACATTGATCTGGTCACGTTTTGTTGCCAGTCAAATGACACCAGCGATTTTAGATACAATGAAAGTTACTCTAGACCAAAACGGTGTCATCTTTATTGCCAATGGTTCAAAGGTCAAGTTCAAAGGATTCATGCAAGTTTATGTTGAAGGTCGCGATGATGGTAAAGAAGACAAAGAAAACATCTTGCCTGAATTAATTGAGGGAGACATTGTTCAATCTGTGGACATCGAACCCAAACAACACTTTACGCAACCACCAGCAAGATTTAGTGAAGCAACGCTTATTCGAGCATTAGAAGAAAACGGTGTGGGTCGTCCATCAACTTATGCGCCAACATTGGATACGATCCAACGCCGCTACTATGTCAAACTGACACAAAAACGTTTCGAACCAACGGAGCTAGGAGAAATCGTTAACTCATTAATTGTTGAATTCTTCCCTCAAATCGTTGATATCCATTTCACAGCGGAAATGGAAAATGACTTGGATAAAGTGGAAGAAGGAAAAGAAGCTTGGGTCCAAGTAGTTGATCGTTTCTATAAACCTTTTGAAAAAGAATTAAGTAATGCAGAAGAAAAAATGGAAAAAATTCAAATCAAAGATGAACCAGCTGGATTTGATTGCGATGTCTGTGGGCATCCAATGGTGATTAAATTAGGAAAATACGGTAAATTTTACGCATGTAGTAATTTTCCAGAATGTCGTAATACCAAACCAATCGTGAAAGAAATCGGTGTTACTTGTCCCGTATGTCATGAAGGCCAAGTGATTGAACGTAAATCCAAGAAAAACAGAATTTTTTATGGTTGTTCTCGTTTCCCAGATTGCGAATTTACTTCTTGGGATAAACCAGTGGGCAGAAATTGTCCGAAATGTGATCAATATTTGGTTGAGAAGAAAGTTAAAGGTGGCAAACAGGTTGTCTGTGTAAATGGCGACTATGAAGAAGATGTTCAAAAATAATCGAAAAGAGGTTTTTACTTGAAAACTGTAAATGTAATTGGTGCCGGCCTTGCCGGAAGTGAAGCAGCTTGGCAAATTGCACAAGCTGGAGTTCCTGTTCGTCTATATGAAATGCGTCCAGTTAAATCGACAGAAGCGCATCATACTGAAAATTTTGCGGAATTAGTCTGTTCTAATTCTTTAAGAGGAAATAGTTTAGCAAATGCTGTTGGCCTATTGAAAGAAGAAATGCGTCGCTTGAATTCCGTAGTGATTACTTCGGCTGACGAAACAGCTGTTCCTGCTGGTGGCGCATTGGCAGTTGACCGAGATTCATTTTCAGAAACGATTACTCGAAAAGTGAAAGAGCATCCACTAGTAACGGTTATCAATGAAGAAATAACCAAAATACCAGAAGGCATTACTGTTATCGCAACCGGGCCGTTAACTTCTCATCCATTAGCAGAAGCAATCAAAGAATTTAATGGTTCAGATGGTTTTTATTTTTATGATGCTGCTGCACCAATTATTGATAAATCAACGATTGACATGGACAAAGTATATTTGAAATCACGTTATGATAAAGGTGAGGCAGCTTACTTGAACTGTCCAATGACAGAAGAAGAATTTACTGCGTTCCATGATGCGTTAGTTCATGCAGAAGTCGCAGAATTAAAAGCATTTGAAAAAGAAAAATATTTTGAAGGTTGTATGCCAATTGAAGTAATGGCACAACGTGGATTTAAAACGATGCTATTTGGTCCGATGAAGCCAGTTGGACTAGAAGATCCCAAAACGGGCAAACGCCCTTATGCTGTCATTCAATTGCGCCAAGATAATGCAGCTGCTTCTCTTTATAATATTGTTGGCTTCCAAACTCACCTAAAATGGGGCGAGCAAAAACGAGTATTCCGCATGATTCCTGGTTTAGAAAATGCTGACTTTGTACGTTATGGTGTCATGCATCGTAATAGTTTTATGAATTCACCAGAATTATTGAAACCAACTTACCAATCAGCGAAGCGTGAAGATTTATTTTTCGCGGGTCAAATGACTGGTGTTGAAGGGTACGTGGAAAGTGCAGCTAGTGGGTTGTTAGCTGGAATCAATGCTGCACGACTTGCAAAAGAAGAAGAGCTTGTTGTCTTCCCACAAGAAACAGCGATTGGAAGTATGGCGTACTATATCACGCATGCCGAAGGAAAACATTTCCAACCAATGAATGCAAACTACGGGTTGTTCCCAGAACTACCTGAACGAATTCGTGATAAAAAATCACGTTATGAAGCATTAGCAAACCGAGCATTAGCAGCTAATGAAAAAGTGATTGCAGAATTAGCTTCGCCTATTCCTGCAAAATAAACAAAAAAACGAATCGACTTAGTAAATTATGATTGAGCTATTCATAATTTACTAAGTTTTTTGTTGCGTAAAATGAACGCTTCACTGAAAAATTAGCGAGAAAAATGAAAACAAAACGAAAAATTGTGCGAATTGTGAACAAACTTAGAAATATTGATTAAATTCTGACAATTTATTTGTTTTTTTATAAGGGCTATGCTAAATTTATTTCTGGGATTGTAAGGAAGGTGAAAAAATGGCAGAACAAAGCTGGGAAGAAAAGTTTCTACGCTATTTGATTGTTGAACGAGGATACTCGGATAAGACGCGTCAAGCATACAAGGAAGATATTGATGACTTCAAAGATTTTCTAAAAGAATCTGGTGAGGAAAATTTGTTGAGTATTGATCACTTAGATGTAAGAGTCTATTTAGGTTTTTTATCAGATAAAGAATACAGTAGAAACACAATTAGCAGAAAAATTGCCAGTTTGCGTTCATTTTATCAATATCTTTTAAAAGAAGAACTGATCGAGGAAAATCCTTTTTCTTATGTCCATTTAAAGAAAAAAAATATTCGGTTACCGCGCTTTTTTTATGAAAATGAAATGCAGGCTTTGTTTGAAAGCGTTGCTGGGGATAAACCGTTGGACTTCAGAGATCGAGCAGTACTAGAAGTTTTATATGGTTCTGGTATCCGCTTAAGTGAATGTAGTGGGTTAAAGATTAAGGACATCGACTTTCAAGCAGAGGTAATGTTGATTCTTGGAAAAGGAAACAAAGAAAGATATGCGCCACTGGGATCCTTTGCTCAAGAAGCTTTACAAGAATATTTTGAAAAAAGTCGTTCGTTCTTGATGAATAAATACCATAAAGAGCACGATTTTGTTTTTGTTAACCACCATGGTGATCCAATTACACCAACTGGAATCGAATATATACTAAATCAGATAATCAAGAAAAGTAGTTTAGATAGTGATATTCATCCTCATATGTTGCGTCATACGTTTGCAACGCATTTATTGAACAATGGTGCAGATATGCGGACAGTTCAAGAATTATTAGGGCATGCGAATTTGTCTACAACTCAGATTTATGCCCATGTGACGAAAGAAAGTTTACAAAAAAACTATCGCTCTTTTCATCCACGAGCGTAGCAAGGATATTATTTTATTAGGAGGGTCTACAAATGGTAGAATCACAATTTCATTCAACCACGATTTGTGCAGTTGAAAAAGATGGAAAATTTGCAATGGCTGGAGACGGTCAAGTAACAATGGGAGAATCTGTTGTTATGAAAGGAACAGCTCGCAAAGTTCGCAGAATTTATAATGACGAAGTTGTTGTTGGTTTTGCTGGAAGCGTAGCAGATGCCTTTACTTTGGAAGAAAAATTTGAAGGTAAACTGAATGAATATAATGGCAATCTACAACGTGCGGCTGTTGAGTTAGCACAAGAGTGGCGAACGCAACAATCCATGCAGAAATTAGAAGCAATGTTGATTGTTATGAATGATAAGGAAATGCTGTTAGTTTCTGGAACAGGTGAAGTGATTACACCAGATGATGGTATTTTAGCCATTGGTTCTGGCGGAAACTTTGCGTTAGCCGCTGCGCGTGCAATGAAAAATTATGCACAAAATGAGATGAGTGCAAAAGAGATTGCTGAAAATGCGTTGAACATCGCAGCGGATATTTGTATCTTCACAAACCATAATATCATTGTAGAAGAATTATAAGAGGTGATTAGAATGAATGAATTAAGACAAACACCAAGACAAATCGTGAGTGAATTGGATCAATACATCGTGGGACAAGAAGCAGCTAAAAAATCTGTGGCTGTCGCTTTACGAAACCGCTACCGTAGACTCCAGTTAGATGAAAAAATGCAACAAGATATTACCCCTAAAAATATGCTGATGATTGGGCCAACAGGGGTTGGAAAAACAGAAATTGCTCGTCGACTTGCAAAAATCGTCAATGCGCCATTCATCAAAGTGGAAGCAACTAAATTTACAGAAGTTGGTTACGTTGGCCGAGATGTAGAATCAATGGTTCGTGACTTGGTCGAAAACGCGATTCAAATCGTTGAGAAAGAACAATACAGTCGTGTGTATACAAAAGCCAAGAAAAATGCTGAAAAACGGTTAGTGAAAGTTTTAGTACCTGGTATCAAGAAGGAACAAAAACAATCAACAAACCAATTTGAACAAATGATGAACATGTTCAATGCCTCTGCACAACAGGCTGAACCACAAGAAGAAATCACCGAAGACATTCGAGTTAATCGTCGCACCGTCTTGGAACAATTGGAAAAAGGCTTGCTGGATACGCGTGAAGTGACAATCGAAGTGGAAGAACAAAAGAAGTCCGCGCCAATGATGAACAATGGCTTGGAACAAATGGGCATTGATTTGAATGAGACATTAGGCGCGTTAACACCGACTAAAAAAGTAGAAAGAACAGTCACAGTAAAAGAAGCACGCGAAATTTTAATTCGTGAAGAATCTGCTAAACTTGTGAAAGATGCAGATATTCATAGCGAAGCAATCAAACTGGCTGAGTCAAGTGGTATTATTTTTATCGATGAAATCGATAAAGTGACTTCAAAATCACAACAGTCTGGTGAAGTTTCTCGAGAAGGTGTACAACGCGACATTTTACCAATTGTTGAAGGCTCACAAGTCAACACGAAATATGGTACGTTACAAACAGATCATATTTTATTTATTGCTTCAGGTGCCTTTCATTTATCCAAACCAAGTGATTTGATTCCAGAATTACAAGGACGCTTCCCGATTCGCGTCGAATTAGATGATTTGTCAGCGGAAGATTTTGTGAAAATTTTGACAGAACCTAATAATGCATTGATCAAACAATATATTGCATTGATTGAAACGGAGAATGTTTCCGTTACGTTTACTAAGGAAGCAATCGAACGAATCGCGCAAATTGCTTTTGATGTGAATCGCGACACGGATAACATCGGTGCACGCCGTTTACACACAATCTTGGAAAAATTATTAGAAGATTTATTATTTGAGGCACCAGATATGCAGATGGGTGAGATTACGATTACAGAAGCATATGTCAATGACAAATTGGTTTCAATTGCACAAAATGAAGATCTAAGCCGCTATATACTTTAAGAATCGGAGGACGACTATGACGGATTTGCTAACGAAAACCCGAAAGATCAACAAACTTTTACAACAAAAAAATACCTTTGATATGGATGCTGATTTACCGTATGACAAAATGGCAGTGACACTAGGTGGAGTGTTGGACAGTAATACGTATATCATTGGTAGCGATGGCGTGCTACTTGGTTATAATGAACGTCATGATGTGAATAATGAACGTGTGAAAACTATGTTCGTTGAAAAACAATTTCCACTTTCTTACACAGATACCGTAGATCAACTAGTTAAGACAGAAGCAAATATTCCAATCACTAGTGAAATTACAGCTTTTCCAGTAGAGTCAAGAGAAAAATATCCATTTGGCTTAACGACAGTCGTACCGATTTTTGGTGCGGGAGAACGTTTAGGAACAATTATTTTGTCACGAATGGAACAAGCATTTACTGACGATGATTTAGTTTTAGCGGAATATGGGGCAACAGTTGTAGGAATGCAAATTCTTTACCAACAGTCACGTAGCATTGAAGAAGATGTGCGAAGTGCCACAGCTGTGCAAATGGCAATCAATACTCTTTCTTACAGTGAATTAAAAGCAGTTCAAGCAATTTTCCATGCGCTTGATGGCGACGAAGGTCGTTTAACGGCGTCAAATATTGCCGATGAAATCGGAATTACTCGTTCCGTGATCGTTAATGCTTTGCGCAAATTGGAGTCTGCAGGTATCATTGAATCACGTTCTTTGGGAATGAAAGGAACCTACTTAAAAGTCCTTAATTCACGTTTTAAAGAAGAATTAGCAAAACATAGCTACTAAACGGAATCTTATTTTTCAGTTCACTGAGGGCAGTAGCAATTTCAAAAAATGGGGGAGTCACAATGACCGTAATTATTCAAAATGATCAGCTTATTGCTAAAATAGCTGAACATGGAGCAGAACTAATTAGCTTACAATCAAAAGAGCATAATCTTGAATATATTTGGCAAGGGGATCCAGAATTTTGGGGACGTCATGCACCGGTTCTTTTCCCATTTGTTGGTCGTTTGAAAAATGACGAATACATGTATCAAGGGAAAACGTATTCGATGGGGCAACATGGTTTTGCAAGAGATATGGATTTTGAAGTTATTGAGCAAGGACCAGAGCAAGCAAGTTTTCTGTTGAAAAGTACACCAGAAACGAAAAAAAATTATCCGTTTGATTTCGAATTAGTCATCACGTATGAATTAGGTGGCGACGGAATAACTGTTCATTACCAAGTGGAAAATGTTGGAGAAGAAGAAATGTATTTTTCAATTGGTGGGCATCCAGCGTTTAATGTACCATTGGAAGAAGGCTTGTCGTTTGATGATTTTTATTTGGCCTTCTCGCCAAGAAAATCAAGATTACGTTTACCATTGGCAGGACCTTATATCGATTTAGATCAACGAACATTGGGGCAAACAAATACGAACTTGGCATTAGATCGTGAGTTGTTTGACCAAGATGCACTTGTTTTTGAAACGAAAGGACTAAATGCCTATTCGATTCGTAGTGAAAAATCACGCCACAGTGTGACATTAAGCTATAAAGATATGCCTTACGTTGGTATTTGGTCACCTTATCCAAAAGAAGCGCCGTTTGTTTGTATCGAACCTTGGTGTGGGATTGCGGATACGGTGAATAGTAATGGAAGTCTGATGGAAAAAGTGGGAATCAATCAATTAGGTGCTCATGAAATTTTCCAAACAAAATACTCAATCACCGTGAAATAAACAAAAAAGTGAGCTACGACAAATGTCGCAGTTCACTTTTTTTGAGAAAGAAAAACTATTTTTTTTTGCTGCTATTTAAACCAAAAGGAATTCGGCTTTCAGTTTTGTTTTTGATACGTTGAATGTTTTCTTTGTGACGAAGAAAAATAAAAGATGACACTAAGAAAGCAATGATAGTTAACAGCCAATTATGTTCAGGTAAAATAACCGGTGCAATATACGGTAAGAAAATCGTTGATAAAGTAATCAACACAGCACTGATCATACTGCTTAAGCTTACCATGCTGGTGAAGTAAAGACTTACGACAAAAATTGTTGCAGAGTAGACGAAGAAAATGGGACTGAAACCTAGGAGCATGCCGGCGCTGGTTGCGACTGCTTTTCCGCCTTTGAATTTTGCAAAAATCGGAAAAGTATGACCGAGGATTGCACAGACCCCAAACCAAAGTGGATTGATTGTCGTGATGTGAAAAATAATTGGCAGACAAGTTGCCAGTGTTCCTTTTAAGATGTCCATTAGTAAGACAACGATTCCTGCTTTTTTGCCTAATACACGAAAGGTATTGGTCGTTCCAGTGTTTCCACTACCATATGCGCGAATGTCTTTGTTGAAAAAGATTTTTCCAATCCAGACGCCGGAAGGAATAGAACCCAAAAGATATGCTACAATAAGTAATAAGATCAATTTCATTTTTTTACCTCTTTCAAGTTGAAAACTAATGTTTATTTTAGCATGAATGAGTAGTAGGAACAATCGAAATTCACGAATGAAAGGAATGAGTAGGATGGCAGTTGAAAATCCAACCCAAGAAACAATTTTTGATTATTTAAAGTCAGCAAAAAATATTGCTGTTGTCGGTTTGAGTAATAAACCTGAACGAACAAGTTACCAAATCGCGAAGTTATTACAAGAAAAAGGATATCAAATTTTTCCTGTGAATCCAATTTTGGCTGGACAAGAAGTACTAGGTGAAAAAGTTTATGGTCATCTGACAGAGATTACAGAACCAATTGATATTGTTGATATTTTTCGACGTGGTGAATTTTTACCTGAAGTAGCACAGGACTTTTTGCAAACAGATGCAAAAGTTTTTTGGGCACAATTAGGAATTGAAAATGAAGAGGCAGCAAAATTATTACAAGCTGCCGGTCGAAAAGAGATCGTGATGAATCGTTGTATAAAAATTGAACTAGCTAAAATGGACGATAACTAGTCTGAGCAAGTGCAACGACCAAATAAATAAAGTTTTAATGTGCGAAAGGTGTTAATTAAAAGCAGGTTGGGTGACTGTTTCTCTTGATTTTTTCCCAACCTCTTTTTTTTCGCAGTTTTTTTTAGTATGATTAGTTCGATGCGGTCTTTTAAATTCCGCAAGTATTATTGAAGGAGCGTTTGCCTTGGCAAAAAAAGTAATCAATGAATATAATGATGCTTCTATCCAAGTTCTTGAGGGATTGGAAGCAGTTAGAAAACGACCAGGGATGTATATCGGTTCCACTGATAGCCGAGGCTTACATCATTTAGTGTATGAAATTGTTGATAATGCAGTCGATGAAGCTTTATCAGGCTATGGAAATGAAATTGATGTAGTGATACATAAAGATAACAGTATCACTGTAGTAGATAGCGGTCGCGGAATGCCAGTTGGAATGCATGCTTCAGGAATTCCAACGGTTGAAGTGATTTTTACAGTGCTACATGCTGGAGGAAAGTTTGGTCAAGGAGGTTATAAGACCTCTGGTGGACTGCATGGTGTCGGTGCCAGTGTGGTAAATGCCTTATCAAAATGGTTGACTGTAACTATTGTTCGTGATGGTGTTGAATACCAACAAAAATTTGTAGACGGTGGTAAGCCACAGGGGACATTAAAAAAACTTGGTAAAACAAAAAAAGCAAATGGAACCACGGTTCATTTCTTACCGGATGATACGATCTTTTCAACAGTGAAATTTTCATATGAGATATTATCAGAGCGTTTGCGCGAGTCCGCTTTTCTTTTGAAAGGCGTTCGAATTACGTTAAGTGATCTTCGCGGTGAAGAAGAGGTTACAGAAGTTTTTCATTATGAAGAAGGAATCAAAGAATTTGTCGAATACTTGAATGAAGAAAAAGATACATTGACACCTGTTGTCTATTTTTCTGGTGAAAAAGACGGTATCGAAGTGGAAGTTTCTTATCAATACAATGATGGCTATTCGGAGAATATTTTGTCTTTTGTTAATAATGTACGGACGAAAGATGGCGGTACGCATGAAGCAGGAATGAAAACAGCGATGACGAAAGCTTATAATGAGTACGCTCGTAAAGTTGGACTTTTGAAAGAGCGAGATAAGAACTTAGAAGGTAGCGATTTTCGTGAAGGCTTAGCGGCGGTTTTATCAATTCGTGTACCAGAAAACTTATTACAGTTTGAAGGTCAAACCAAGGAAAAATTGGGTACGCCAGTTGCTCGAACAGTCGTTGATAATGTCATTGGCGAACAAATGGGCTTTTATTTACAAGAAAACAGTGAAATGAGCCAAATGTTGGTCAGAAAAGCAGTGAAGGCTCGTGAAGCGCGAGAAGCTGCACGTAAAGCGCGAGAAGAAAGCCGTAATGGTAAAAAACGCAAAAAAGGCGAATCTTTGTTATCAGGTAAATTGACCCCTGCACAATCGCGTAATCCTAAAAAGAATGAGCTTTATCTAGTCGAAGGAGACTCTGCTGGTGGATCTGCCAAGCAAGGACGAGATCGTAAATTCCAAGCAATTTTGCCACTTCGAGGAAAAGTAATCAATACAGAAAAAGCGAAATTGCAAGACATTTTGAAAAATGAAGAAATCAACACCATGATTTATACGATTGGTGCAGGCGTAGGACCAGAATTTTCTGTTGAAGATTGTAACTACGACAAGATCATTATCATGACCGATGCAGATACGGATGGTGCGCATATCCAAGTGCTATTGTTAACTTTCTTCTATCGCTATATGAAACCATTAATTGAAGCCGGAAAGATCTATATTGCTTTACCACCTTTATACAAAGTTTCAAAAGGCCAAGGGAAGAAGCAAGTGGTTGAATATGCTTGGACAGATGAAGAATTAGCTGCAGAAATCAAAAAAGTTGGGAAAGGTTATTCATTGCAACGGTATAAAGGGTTAGGTGAAATGAATGCCGACCAATTATGGGAAACAACGATGGATCCAACTTCACGGACATTAATTCGTGTTCGAATTGATGATGCGGCACAAGCAGAACGACGTGTGACGACATTAATGGGGGATAAAGTTGAACCTCGGAGAAAATGGATTGAAAGCCACGTCCAATTTACAATGGAAGAAGACGGTAGTATTTTAGATAAAAAAGAAGACACTGAAATGACAGCTTCAACTTCAAGCGAACGATTAGATGAAGAGCATGAAGAGATTGAAAAGCCAATTCAGTTGTTTGATGTAGAATAGGAGGTCACCTGATGGAAAATCGACAAGAAATCCAAGAATTAACCTTAGAAGAAGTAATGGGTGACCGATTTGGACGTTATTCAAAATATATTATTCAAGAGCGTGCCTTACCCGACATTCGTGACGGGTTAAAGCCAGTCCAACGTCGGATTTTATATGCAATGAACAAAGATGGAAATACCTATGATAAAGGATTCCGTAAATCTGCGAAATCAGTCGGAAATATCATGGGTAACTATCACCCACATGGAGACAGTAGTATCTATGAAGCAATGGTTCGGATGAGCCAGGACTGGAAGCTTCGAGAAGTGCTGATTGAAATGCACGGGAATAATGGTAGTATGGACGGCGATCCTCCAGCGGCAATGCGTTATACAGAAGCGCGTCTGTCTAAACTAAGTGGTGAAATGTTAGCGGATATTGAAAAAGATACGGTTGATATGGTTTGGAACTTTGATGATACTGAAAAAGAACCAACTGTTTTACCCGCTAGATATCCGAATTTATTGGTGAATGGTTCAACTGGTATCTCAGCAGGGTATGCGACCGAGATACCAACGCATAATTTAGGAGAAGTCATTGATGGAACTATCTATCTGATTGACCACCCTAATGCAAGTTTAGATAAACTAATGGAGTTTATCCCAGGACCTGATTTTCCAACAGGAGGAATCTTGCAGGGAAAAGATGAAATCAAAAAAGCTTTTGAAACCGGACGGGGAAAAGTGATTCTACGTTCTAAAACCAAAATTGAAGCAATCAAAGGAAGCAAAGAACAAATTGTCATTTCAGAAATTCCTTACGAAGTGAATAAAGCAACCCTTGTGAAAAAAATTGATGAAGTGCGTTTAAATAAAAAAGTAGATGGAATTGCTGAAGTTCGTGATGAGAGTGATCGAACAGGTTTGCAAATTGTTGTGGAATTAAAAAAAGATGCAAACGCACAAGGGATCCTAAATTACTTATTTAAAAACACGGAACTACAAATCAACTACAACTTTAATATGGTAGCCATTGATCATATGACACCACATCAAGTTGGGCT
Organism: Enterococcus sp. DIV0174; assembly: GCF_050529065.1. NCBI lineage: Bacteria > Bacillati > Bacillota > Bacilli > Lactobacillales > Enterococcaceae > Enterococcus > Enterococcus sp. DIV0174. The sequence continues at coordinate 973,408 of NZ_CP172881.1, forward strand.
AAGAGATATCTTAAGCAGTTATATCGGACATAGAAAAGATGTCATTACGAAACGTAGCCAGTATGATTTGGCAAAGGCACAAAAACGTCAACACATTGTGGAAGGCTTGATGAAAGCATTATCGATTTTAGATCAAGTGATTACGACAATTCGTGAAAGTAAAGATAAACGTGATGCAAAGAAAAACTTAGTGGATGTTTTTCAGTTTACTGAAGAACAAGCAGAAGCAATCGTGATGCTGCAACTTTACCGTTTAACAAACACCGATATTACTGATCTTCAAAAAGAATCTGAACAATTGATTGCGCAAATTACGGAACTAAATAAAATTCTTTCAGATGACAAAGAGCTGTTTTCATTGATGAAAAAAGAATTACGTGAAGTGAAGAAAAATTATGCAACGAAACGTATTACAAAAATCGAAGATGAAATCGAAGAAATAAAAATTGATACGAAAGTGTTGGTTGCGCAAGAAGACGTAGTCGTTAGCGTAACGCGTGAAGGTTATGTGAAACGAAGCAGCTTGCGTTCTTATAGTGCTTCGAAGCCAGAAGAGATTGGTATGCGTGAAGGCGATTATCTTTTGTATACTGGTGAATTAAGTACATTAGATCATGTCTTGTTTGTGACGAACAAAGCGAATGTGATCTATCGTCCAGTCCATGAGTTACCAGATCTAAAATGGAAGGAAGTTGGTGAGCACATTTCACAAACGATTTTGAATTTATCAATGGATGAATCAATTATCGCAGTGTTCCCATATACGAAAATACAACCAGAACAAACCTTTATCTTTATTAGTAAAAATGGCATGATCAAACAGACTAGAATGACTGAGTTTGAACCATGGCGTACGTATAAGAGTCGTCCGCTCAGCTCAATGAAACTAAAAGATGAGGACGAGTTGGTAGCTGTTTATTTGGAAGAAGGACAAGCGGATTTAGACGTCTTTCTAGTTACGCATCAAGGGATTGGCTTACGGTATCCGCTAGTTGAAGTACCAGTCGTCGGTGCAAAAGCAGCAGGAGTGAAGGCAATCAATCTGAAAGATGATGACACAGTCATCAATGGCTTATTAGTTTTTGCTGAAGGCGATACACCAATCGTAATCGTCACACAAAGAGGAGCCGTCAAACGAATGCTTGCACAAGAAATCTCGCAAACATCACGTGCAAAACGTGGGGTGCAAGTTTTAAGAGAACTAAAGAAAAACCCTCACCGAGTTATTTATATGTCTGAAGGAACAAGTCGTGAGCTAACAATCGTGAATCAAAAGGGCAAACAAGTGGAATTTAATCCAACTGATTTTCCAATTGGTGATCGTACGTCGAATGGTTCATTTGTGTTGGACGAAAAGCAAGGCGGAGAGATTATTGCTGTACTTGAAGCACCCGTCCCAAAAATCGAAGAATAACTGTATCATTTTTTCTTGAAGGAGCACGAACTGTAGTAGTACAATTCGTGCTCCTTTTTTCATTTGTAATATCGAAGAAATCTTACTTTTTTATTAAAAGATGAAAGTGTTCACAATGCCTAATGCTTGGTATTAAAGCATTGTTTAAAGATACATCAATTAAAATCTAAAAATTGTTAAAGAAAAAACAAGAAAACCCTTGCAAAGATGACGCTCTGTGTTATACTAATCACGTAAAAACTGTTACATAAAACAGAAACTTTTAGGAGGTCCATACAATGGAGCAATGGAATGGATTTAAAGGAAAAACCTGGAAAGAAGAAGTAAACGTTAGAGATTTTATCCAAGAAAACTATACCCCTTATGACGGTAATGACGAATTTTTAGCTGGCCCAACAGAAGCAACAACAAAACTTTGGGATCAAGTAATGGAATTGAACACACAAGAGCGTGAAGCTGGTGGCGTATTAGATATGGATACTAAAGTTGTATCTACAATTACTTCACATGGTCCAGGCTACTTGAACAAAGATTTGGAAACGGTTGTTGGATTCCAAACAGAAAAACCATTCAAACGCAGCTTACAACCATTTGGTGGAATCAGAATGTCTGAACAAGCAGCTGAAGCTTACGGATTTGAAATTGATTCAGAAGTTTCTCACATTTTCCGTGACTATCGTAAAACACATAACCAAGGCGTTTTCGACGCATACACACCAGAAATTCGTGCAGCACGTCGTTCAGGTGTTATCACTGGTCTTCCAGATGCTTATGGACGTGGACGTATCATTGGTGACTATCGTCGAGTAGCACTTTATGGTGTAGATTATTTGATTAAAGAAAAACAAGTTGATTTATCTAACTGTGGTATTGGTATCATGTCAGATGATATTATTCGTCAACGTGAAGAATTGAACGAACAAATTCGTGCGTTAAGCGAATTGAAAGAACTCGGCAATATCTACGGATTCGATATTTCAGAACCTGCTACAAATGCAAAAGAAGCTTTCCAATGGTTATACCTTGGATATTTAGCAGCAATCAAAGAACAAAATGGTGCGGCAATGTCATTAGGACGCACATCAACATTCTTAGACATCTATGTAGAACGTGATTTACAAAATGGCGTTATCACTGAAGAAGAAGCACAAGAAATCGTTGACCATTTCGTTATGAAACTACGTCTTGTAAAATTTGCTCGTACACCGGATTACAACGCTTTGTTCTCAGGGGACCCAACTTGGGTTACAGAATCAATCGCTGGTATGGGTGAAGACGGACGCCACATGGTAACTAAAAATAGTTTCCGTTTCTTACACACATTATCAAACTTAGGACCAGCTCCAGAACCAAACTTAACTGTTCTATGGTCAACTCGTTTACCACATAACTTTAAAACTTTCTGTGCTAAAATGAGTATCCAAACATCAGCTATCCAATACGAAAATGACGATGTTATGCGTAAACATTGGGGCGATGACTACGGAATTGCTTGTTGTGTATCAGCTATGCGAATCGGTAAACAAATGCAATTCTTTGGAGCTCGTGCAAACTTAGCGAAAACATTGTTATACGCAATCAACGGCGGGGTTGATGAAAAATCAAAAGCACAAGTTGGACCTAAATATCAACCAATTACTTCAGAAGTTCTTGATTACAATGAAGTAATGGAAAAATACGACGTTATGATGGACTGGATTACTGAATTATATGTAAATACATTGAATATCATTCACTATATGCATGATAAATATTCATACGAACGTATTGAAATGGCTTTACAAGATACAGACATCTTGCGTACAATGGCAACTGGTATTGCTGGATTCTCAGTAGCAGTTGACTCATTATCAGCAATCAAATATGCAACTGTTCGTACAGTTCGCGATGAAAATGGAATTGTTGAAGATTACGAAATTGAAGGCGACTACCCTAAATATGGTAACAATGATGATCGTGTAGATGAAATTGCTATTCAATTATTAAAAACATTCATGACAAAAGTTAAACGTAACAAAACTTATCGTGATTCAACACCAACAACGTCAATTCTTACAATCACTTCAAATGTTGTGTATGGTAAGAAAACTGGTAATACACCTGATGGCCGTCGCGCAGGCGAACCATTTGCACCAGGTGCTAACCCAATGCATGGTCGCGATACACACGGAGCATTAGCAAGCTTGTCTTCAGTAGCAAAATTACCATATGAATATTCATTAGATGGTATTTCAAATACATTCTCAATCGTACCTAAAGCTTTAGGTCGTGACGAAGAAACGCAAGAAGAAAACTTGGCAACAATGCTTGATGGTTATGCGAAGAAAATGGGTCACCACTTGAATATCAACGTGTTCAACCGTGACACTTTATTGGATGCCCAAGAACATCCAGAAAAATATCCTCAATTAACTATCCGTGTTTCTGGATATGCAGTAAACTTCATTAAATTAACACGCGAACAACAAAACGATGTAATTGCACGTACAATGCACGAATCAATGTAACAAAAGTCAAGGAGGCGGATGGACTGATTCAGTCGATTCGCCTTTTTTTACTCGAAAAGTCATTATTAGGAGGACACGTCTATGACAACACCTGTAACAGGTTTTATTCACTCAACTGAAAGCTTTGGGTCCGTTGATGGCCCTGGTATCCGTTTTATCGCATTTATGCAAGGATGTCGGATGCGTTGTCAATTTTGTCATAATCCAGATACTTGGAATATTGGCGGTGGTGTTGAACGTACAACAGACGATGTGTTAAATGAAGCACTTGCTTACCGAGAATTTTGGGGAGATAAAGGTGGTATTACCATTAGTGGTGGTGAGCCATTACTGCAATTAGATTTTTTAATCGATCTTTTTAAAAAAGCAAAAGATCAAGGGGTTCATACAACGATTGATACCTGTGGCAAACCATTCTCCCGCGAAGAACCGTTTTTCAGTAAATTTGAAGAACTAATGGAATACACGGATTTGTTATTATTTGATATCAAACATATCGATAACGATCAACATAAGATTTTGACAGCAAATGGGAACCAAAATATTTTGGAAATGGCAAAATATTTGTCAGAAATCGGTAAACCAGTTTGGATTAGACACGTCCTTGTTCCTGAACGTAGTGACTACGATGAGTATCTGATTCGGTTAGATGAGTTTATTAAAACGTTGAACAATGTTGATAAGGTGGAGATTCTTCCTTACCACACTATGGGTCGATATAAATGGGAAACATTAGGCTTGAAATACCCACTGGATGGAATTGAACCACCAACGAAAGAGCGTGTAGAAAACGCAAAACAACTACTGCATACAGAAGATTACCAAGGATATTTAACTAGATAGTTTTGAAACGGAAAAGGAAGTTAGTATTGCTCTTTTCCGTTTTTTTGCTATTATTAAATAGGAGAAAGAACAAAGGAGCGAATGACATGTCAAAAATTTTAGTTTTTGGACACCAAAATCCAGATACCGATGCAATTGGAGCGGCGATTGCATTCTCACATTTACAAAATGAATTAGGCAAACAAACAGAAGCTGTAGCATTAGGAACGCCTAATGAAGAAACACAGTTTGCCTTGGAATCATTTGGTTTAGCGGCACCTCGCGTAGTAGAGTCAGCGAAAGCAGAAGATGCAGCTGTCATGTTGGTTGACCATAATGAATTTCAACAAAGTATTTCAGATATTGCTGAGGTAACGATTTTATCAGTAGTTGATCATCATCGTATCGCAAATTTTGAAACAGCTAATCCTTTATACTACCGTGCAGAGCCAGTAGGTTGCACAAGTACAATCGTTTTAAAAATGTACAAAGAAAATCAAGTAAGCATTCCAAAAGAAATAGCAGGAATCATGCTTTCTGCTATTGTTTCTGATACATTGCTATTCAAATCACCAACTTCTACCCCAGAAGACGAAAAAGCAGCGCAAGAACTTGCAGAAATCGCAGAAGTGGATCTAAATGTTTATGGTTTAGAAATGCTAAAAGCTGGTACAAAATTAAGTGATAAATCAGCTGCAACTTTGCTTGATTTAGACGCAAAAAGTTTTCCAATGGGTGACAAAAACGTCCGCATTGCCCAAGTCAACACGGTTGATTTGAATGAAGTAATGGATCGTCAAACTGAGTTAGAAGCAGCAATGGCTGAAGAAATGACTACAAATGATTATGATTTGTTTGTCTTAGTCGTAACAAATATTTTAGATAGCGACTCAGAATTATTAGTTGCTGGAGATGACAAAGAAAAAGTTGAAGCAGCATTCCAAACAAAATTAACAAACAATCGTGCATTTTTAAAAGGTGTTGTTTCTCGTAAAAAACAAGTTGTTCCTCAATTAACAGAAGTTTTTAGTTAATTTACTGATCTAGCTGAGTCGAGTGTAAACTACGACTCAGCTTTTTTTATCACGAATAAAAGATAAAATTTAAATGGAATGAGGGAGCAAATGAATTATTTTTATTCACCAAAAAATAAAGTTTATCAAAAATTGGTGGCTGATCCGCTGTTCTCACCAGTTATTACTTATTTAAATGAACAGCCTGAGCCGGTCATTTTGAGAGAATTAAAAAAAGTATTTCCTCAGCGAAAGTTTGAACACTTTTTGGATCAACTAATTGAAGCTGGACTAATTCTGCGTGAGGAAAGAAGGTATAAGTTAAACTTTCCCATCTTTACAGAAAATGAAGCTAGCTATCAAGAAATCATAGCTAATCAAGTACAACGATTAAGTGAACAGTTGTCTAAATTTTCCCAAGTGGAACAACAATTCATCGTGGGAGAAACACTTTGGTCCACTTGTTTTGAAGAAGACAATCAGGCTTTTTATGGTTATGAGGGAGAAGGGGAAACGACACGAAAAACAATTGCCGGAAATGAAGACTATCAATTTATTTCGATTTCTACTACAGAAAATTTTCCAGTAACATTGGCTAATTATTTCTTCGTTCAAAAAAATAAACCTACGCAGTTCCCCAATTTCTTTTCATTAGCAACTTTGCTGGGAGATGTGAATGAATCCTATTATTTTGATCAAGTAGAAGTGATTATTGAGCGCGTTCGATTAAATAAATTTAAAAATCGTCGTCCAAATATTTTTTTGGAATCCTTAATCCAAACGAAGACAATTCAAGCAGAACCAACGTTTGAATTACTGTTACCAGTTCTTGAGAGTAAAAAAGAGTTGACTGCCATCCAGTTTGCTGAGATTGTTGATTTAACAGAATCGGAACTTGCTTTTGTTAACAGAAGAATTTACGAAGAAGTGAAAAAAACACTTGGTTTAACGGTGTATTCTTATATCAAAGCAAAATAAAAAAGACAGACAAACGTTCAATCGTTTGTCTGTCTTTTTACTTATAGGATTTATTTCGTTGATATTGCCACATTAGAAATGCTAAACAAATCACAAATAAGAAATCAAAACAATTACTTACATCTTGAATAATCGTTGTTTGAATTGTTGGTGCAAATGCCAGAAACAAAAAGGCAAAGAAATTATAACCAAAACAAATGAGTGAGACCCAGCAGAAAAAAGGACTTAATTTTAATTCTTTAAAAACCAATGCGAAGAAAAAGAAAGAAAAAATTGCTAAGGTGACAACCAAGCCATTTAAAATGAAAAAGAACAGCGAATTTTGATTAAAGGTGTACAGTAACACAGCTAAAAAGGAAAACAATTTTAGTGCGATAAAAATAAAGGAAGCTTCTGCTAATGCTTCTGTTTTTTCTAGGTAGACGTAGCGTGAAAAAAAGATTGCAAACAGAAGCGATGATAAAGAAGACAAGATAAGTAAACCAGCGCTTTGGTCTAGCGTATTAAGCGTTGAGTAATCTAGTAAGAGCCATCCCAGCGCATGATTTGGTGCATCAGAAGTTGTAGAAAAGGTATGTAGTGCAAAGAATAGGATTGCCGAGAGTCCAAATAGCGAAGCTAATTGGAGATAAATCATTGTTTTTCGATTCATTCAACTTGTTCTCCGATACTGAAAATGATAGTTTGCATATATTATCATAACAAAACAATGAGCTTCTGTCGAGGTTTAGACAAAAATAAACCGGTTCAAACAAGTAATATTGTCTGATCCGGTAGGAGAAAACACTTTTGATTTTTCAATTAGTAAAACTTAATTTTTCTGACGTTTCCGAACTTTTTTTGTCCAAAATCCACCAGAAATATATTTTGGTTCGTAGGAAATAATGAATGCACGTTCTTCAACTGTTTTAATCAAGTTATATAGTTCACGTTCACTTTTACGAGGGGAAAGAATTTCTAAAACTAAACGTTCACCTTCAAGCCCCATTGCAGAAGTCTGTGTAACACCATAGCCATTTTCTCGTAAAATTCGAGGAAGGTTTTTATCTTCCGAAGTATTCGTTGGTAAAATTGTTGTAACCATGATGTAGCCAAGCGCTAATTTATCTTCGATTAAGATGCCAACACTTATCCCCACAGCATAGCCCAGTGCGTAAACAAATAGATTTAAAGGATTATCTAAACGATCAAGGACCAGCGAAAGTCCCATAATATAAATGATTATTTCAACCATACTAACAAGTGGTGCAATTAAACGATACCCTTTCATTGTCAGCATAAATCGTAGGGTATTTAGCGTAATATACGCAAAATTGATAATAAAAATCATCAGTAACATTTTTGGATCAACCATCAAACCACTCCTCCTATATCTTTCTTCTCTACAATAGCAAAAAAAACAAAAATTGGGAAAAATTTAAAGTATCTTCATTTGAAATAAATTAAAAAAGGATTATAATTATATTATAAAGACAGTGAGTAGGTGATGCAATGAAAAAAATCAATCAACTGATTTGTGTTAGCCATCTATTAAGTATGATCTTTAGTGTGTATTTAGCTGTTTATGCTGTTCAAGAAACGTTTGAGGTAGAAAATCTGTTCTTTCCGTTATCCATTATTGATTACTTCCTGATAAGTGTTATTTTCTTTTTAGTACTTTTTATTGGAAGTATGTTTGGTGGTGTAGCGAGTTTTCTTCGTTTTTCGATTTATCCGTTATTAACTCTGATCTTAGGAATAATCGGAATCGTTGCTCTTTTTTTATTTCCACAATGGTATTTAAGGCCAGCTTTACTGCTTTTTGGTAGTGTTAGTTTTTTTCAATTTTTAAGTAGTAGCTGGTTATTTTTTCAACATATAAATTTAATTAAGTTAGGTGACTCGAAATGAACCCAATCATGATGAAACGTAATGTGAAAGCAATTCCTGTATTAGAAGTTGTTTTAGAGGAACTAAAACAGACAAAAATTCCAGTGGTCATTTATTATCACGGCTGGCAGACAAGTAAGGAATTAGTTTTGACACAAGGCAGAAAGATTGCTCAATATGGGATTCGAGTTATTTTGCCAGATGCAATGAATCATGGGGAGCGAAAACAACCGGTATCCTCCATTCCTTCATATACGTTTTGGAATAGTATTTATGGTAATTTATTTGAATTTGACACACTAATAGAACATCTTGATAAACGTGGACTTTTACATGAAAAAGTAGCTGTAGGTGGTGTTTCAATGGGAGGGATGACTACTTGTGCATTACTTAGTCAGCATCCTAAGCTAATTGCAGGAGCCTGCCTAATGGGTTCTCCTGCGCCCCTTGCTTATGGACAAGGAATTCAAGCCCGTGCAAAAGAATTCGGCTTTCGTTTACCTAAGGACTATTTTGAATTGATTTCTTGGGTAGAAAGATATGATTTATCTTTAAGCCCTGAACGTTTAGCAGGAAGACCTTTGTTTTTCTGGCATGGAAAGGAAGATGAAAAAATTCCTTTCAAGCAAACCGCTGATTTCGTGAAGGCGAATCAATGGACCAAAGCGGGACGACAAATTATTTTTCATCCTTCAGAAAAGCAAGGTCATTTAGTTGAAATTCCATTGATGGAAGAAGCTGCTGAATTTTTTTACAAGTGTTTGATTAAAGAAAATCATGAAGGAAAGATGTAAGAGAATAGTATTTAGTAGTGAAAATAGAATAAGGATTTTTGAATAAAGAGCTGACTTTTTTGAGCAAAGTACTTATCTCTAGAAAAATGAGGTTGGAAATTTCTTTGATTCCAATCTCTTTTTTTGACTTTTTTGTTTAATGATAGAAAAGATATGGAAACTTGACTATAAAATGAGATGAATTTCGGTATAATAGAAGTTGAAATAAATTGGTCTATGTCCTTCATCGTGAGCTGTATTCGCGAAATTTTTGTTAGAAAGAGGTAGAGCTATGACAACTCTAGCAGACGTAGCAAAATTAGCAAATGTTTCAAAGATGACTGTATCAAGGGTTATCAATCATCCTGAACAAGTCACTGATGAGCTGAAAGAACTGGTTTTTTCAGCGATGGCTGAATTGAACTATCGCCCTAATATTGCGGCAAAAGCACTTGTTTCTAATCGATCACAAGTAATCAAATTGTTTATTTTAGAAGAAATCGACACAACAGAACCGTACTATATGAACTTGCTGATGGGAATCGCGAATCGAATTGGTCGAGCACATTATTCATTACAGTTAGTGACAACGAGTGGCTTCGATGTGGGTGCTTGTGACGGCTACATCATTACAGGAATGCGTGAAAAAGATTTTGATTGGATTGCTCGTCTGGAGAAGCCGGTCGTTTTATTTGGAGAAAATGATTTTGGCTATGATTATGTAGATAGTGATAATCAATACGGCACAACGAAAGCAACTGAATATGCTCTATCACAAGGATATGAATCAGTGGTTTATATTGGAATGGATGTGGCAGAGCCTTTTGAACGTGCCCGAGAAGCAGGATACTTAGCCATTATGAAGGAACAAAATTTGCCGACAAAAACCGTTCGTTTTCCCAATCATTCAACAAAGACGGAAGAATATATTGATACGCATTGGGATGAATTTGATAAGAATACTTGTTTTGTTTGTAGTTCAGATCGTTTAGCTTTGGGTGTTGTCCGTGGGATTATGAAAGCTGGCGGGAAACTTCCGGAAGAGTATGGGGTAATCGGCTTTGATGGCGTCTTTTTAGATCAGATTAGTTCTCCTAAGTTAACAACGGTGAAGCAAGATATTATTCGGATGGGAGAAGCTTGTGGTGAAATGTTGTTGAAAAAAATTGATGAAAAAGGGGCAAGTCAAGGGTATCGGCGATTTTTTCCAGAAGTTATTTTGCGTGAAACGACCAAATAATACAAGTTTTCTTTAAAAAGAGCGTATGATTTCTGAAATTTATCAGCGCATTATTACTGAAATGGTTGAAATTATGCTATGATTGAGAAAAGTTCCGTTTTGAAAAGGATGAATTAAATGAAAGAAATCAAGCGAAAGCATTTTCGTTTTCCCGCTTATGATGATGAAACAGGAGTAAAATTAAGTACTGAGTCTAATCGCGTTTTATTTGATGGTGTCGATGATTTGATGAGCAAAACAGATCAGCATCCGCAACAGCGTTATGGTCGGACAAAAGAGTTTCACTTTGATGAGAGCGAACGAGAACAGACACACCAGCGAAAACAAAGACGTACGATGAGTGGAACGACAAAAGGTACACCACGTCAAGAAAAGTTGGAACATTATAAAGAGAATTTACCAGAATATGGAAAGCACTATCAGCCTAAGACGACATCGACTGGTCGAAAGCAGCTTTTTGGTGAAAAAAATCACGTTCAAACGAATCAACAGGTGACATCACCTACACGTAATACAAAATCTTCAACAACAAATAACATCACTCATGAGCGTTCTTATTTTGTACCAAAATTTATTCCAGCATCCATTATTCCAGACCCTAGAGAAACACAGGTGACGGAAAATGAATTGATTCAATCAATGAAAAAAGAAGAAGATGCGTACTTGCTATTTGATACTGAGCCAACGCCGTATCAAGAGAAAAAAGGGGATAAAACGGTCAAGTCTTTTCACAAAGGTGAAGAAGAAACAAAAATGAAGGCAACAAATAAAAAGACAACTAAAACAAAAAAAGCACATGGTGTGTTAGAACGATCACTTCATGGATTGATTGAAGATCAAGGCAATTCATTGACAGAAAATAGTTATTTCAAGCAATAACAATGGATGATTGAAAATGATGAAAAGAGCAATGATGCAAATCATCGCTCTTTTTGTGTTTTGTTAACTATCTGTGAAAGTGGTTTGGGTAGTTTTGTTAGTCGGTGGCGCAACTGATTTTATGCGATAACCTTAGATGTTCACAATTACTTGAATGTAGGTGAGTTACAACCTTATCCGCGGTGTTGCCCAAGCAACTCCTCGAAATAGCTTGCACTCACTTCAAAATATGAAAAGCTATTTTGAGTGCTTGCTCGCTATCTGTTCGGAGCTAAGCGATTTGCGCCACAACCTTATCCACGGTGTTCCCAAACCAACTCCTCGAGATAGCTTGCACTCACTTCAAAATATGAAAAGCTATTTTGAGTGCTTGCTCGCTATCTGTTCGGAGCTAAGCGGTTTGAACCACAACCTTTAGAAAGTAGGGAAAATCATGACAAAACAAATGAAAAAAATTGGCTTTTATCAAGGATTACCAGTCGAAGAAAAAGATAGCTTCATCAAAATAATGGATGTTGTACCTGTTGCGACTGGCCACGATTTATTAGTAGCAGTTGACGCGATTTCTGTTAATCCAGTTGACACGAAGCTTCGCCAGGGGGCGGCAAAAAAAGAGCAATTAACCGTTTTAGGTTTTGATGCAGTTGGACGAATCCTCGCAGTAGGCGATGCTGTTGAAAAGTTTCAAGTGGGCGAACGCATTTTTTATGCAGGAAGCAGCAAACGTCCAGGAAGTAATCAAGAGTTTCAATTAGTTGATGAAAGAATCGTTGCTAAAGCACCCAATTCTTTATCAGATGAAAAAGCAGCTGCATTACCATTAACTAGCTTGACAGCTTTTGAATTATTATTTGAAAAATTTCAATTAACACCACAAGCGAAAGCAAATGTAGGAAAGAAAATATTAGTCATCAATGGTGGGGGTGGTGTTGGTTCCATTTTGACTCAACTTGCTAACTGGAGTGGTCTTGAAGTATTTGCAACAGCCAGTGTTAAAAATTTTGAATGGCTTCGTAACAATGGCGTGGATCATCCATTAGACTATCACAAAGATTTAAAGGAACAATTAATTTCTTTAGGGACGAATCGAGTCGATTATGTGGCCGTATTGTATGATGTGCTACCTTATTTCCAGCAACTACCAGAGCTTGTTCAGCCTGGAGGACGAGTAGGTTCAATCGTGGGTGTCAATCAGCCACTGCCAATTGGTGAATGGAAAAATCAATCAATTAGTTTTGACTGGGAGTACATGTTTGCGAAAACAGATTTTGACTATAAAATTGAGACACAAGGGGAGATCTTAGCAGAAATTGCTACTTTAATTGATGAGAAAGTAATTCATAGTCATGTGGGTAAAATTTATCAAGGAATTTCTGTCGCCCATTTGAAGGAGGCAACAAAAGATGTCGAAGAGGGGCACGTTCAAGGAAAAGTGGTCTTAACTGGCGGTTTTGTTGACTAAATAGATAAAAAGAGAGCTAGGATATCTGTAGGGCATCCAAAAGTTAGGTTAAAAAAGCAAACTTTTGAGATTCAGTACATTCCGAGCTCTCTTTAAATTTGATAAAAGAATTGTATTAAATGGGTTCTTGATATTCAGGTAATTCTTCAAAAGGCGTTGTAGTTTCTTCTAAAGTCACCATGGAATCTTTCGCTGATTGAAAGAAATCAGGAAGCTGGACGTATTTTACTTTGTTTAACGTATAAGCTAAAACAGAACAGCTCAGTAAAGTATATAAGAAGTGTCTAAGATCAAGATATAAAAGGGACACTACTAAGATAACAAAAGTGACCAAGAAAAGACTCTTTCCGATTTTAACATGAAAATATTTTTCAATTGCTTGATATAAAATATCCGTTCCGCCCGTACTGCCCCCAAAGCGAAAAACTAATCCACAACCGATTCCAGAAAGCAGACCAGTCATCAGACTATTAATGAACAAGTTCCCAACGGCAAACTGTATATGAAGACTTTCCCATAAATGTAAAAAGAAAACCAACGCAAATGTTCCAACAATCGTACGAAGAAATGCGTGTTTTCCAAAAATAAATAATGAGATCAGTAATAATGGTAAATTAAAGACTAATGAAGTGATTGAAGGTGCAAATCCAAAAAGATTATTTAGCAGTAACGCAATACCTGTCACCCCGCCATCAGCAAGTTTTGAAGGTACATTGATTCCTGTTACAGCAAGCCCGTAGATCCCAGCACCTAAAATAATTCCACCAAGGTCTGTAAATAAATGTAGTTTTTTCATCTCTAACCCCTTTTCTGTTTGAAAATTTTCAGCAACCCCTATATTATACAAATAGAATCAATTCTTCAAGGGGTAAAAAGAAATTTTTTATCATCAGAAAACTTTTTCTTAGGCTAACAAAAATAAAGGAGAAGATTATGCGAGCTGCTGACTTATTAACTATATTGACAAATCCACCACGAAGCAAAGAATATCAAGGGATTTTCTTAATGACTAAAAATCATAAACGGCCAGTTACAACAATTGAAATCACACAAAAAAATGAAGTGATTTTACATTTTAATCAACAAAAAAACGTGCTGACAATGAAAGAAATCTTAGTCGGACTAATGATGAATCGTGAAAAAAATATCTACTATCAAGTGGATAATGAAATTATGCCATTATACGGTGTGAAAGAAACAGGAACAGAATTAATAATTTAAATAAAAAAATAAGCGTATGAAGCGTTGTTTTTTTTAAATGATATTTTCCGATGGGACGGTAAAATTTGAATAGATTTAAAGCGATAGATTTTGTTATTATTTAAATCGGGGAAAGCAATTACGTCACATAACGAAGGGGGGATGAAATGAGTCAGAAAAAGCTAATGATCGTTACGACATTTCTGTTAGCTATTTTCTTGATAAGTCCAGTAGCATTTGCCACACAGGGGAGCGAAGCATCACTTACTGTGCACGGAATGATTTATAGACGACCACTGGGAGAAACGATGATCAGTATGCGAGAACAATTGCCAAAAACAACAGATGTTCATTCGGCAGCATTGGTTTGGTTGGGGATATGTCTAGTCTGTATTTCATTCATCGGTTACCTGCTTGGACGAGAGGAAACGAACTTTTTTGGGGATAAGAACAATGTCATAAAAACAATCCAAAGTAGTTACCAATCTTTTACTAACTATGTAAGAAACGTCATTAAAAAAAGAGCTTTGTACATAAAACGTAGTTAAGCGTTTATCTTATCGTTCTTTGTAGGAAATTGTCAAAGAGCATAGGAGCACATAATGGAAATGAGTTATTTTTTTATAGAAAGTTTATCTGATGATTAAGTTGAAGTAACCTTACCTAGTTATGATGCCAAGTAATGCATTTCTGTAGGAAAAATGTGGGTACGAATATCAACATGGTAAAAAGAAATAAAAAAATTAAAAAGAAGTTAGGTTAAGAAAGAAATCCCCCAAAGATTCCTCTCTCATCCTAGCTTCTTATTTTGCTATTAGCGGACGTCCGTTGAATCTATGGTAGCAATGACTTAACAATAATGCCAATAATTATACTTGTGAAAAAAGTCACGGCAAAAAAACATAAAATAAATGACGCATTTTTTTGTCAAAAAAGTAAAAACGTCTTGTTTTTTAACAGTTATGCGCAGAAAACAACTTTTTTTTACATTTCTCACAAAAATTTAGTCTGCTCACCTATAATTGTAAAGGAACAAGCCAGTAAAGAAAATTATCTCCCCCACGAGATTTCCACTTTATTGGCTGTTTTTCTTCTTATTGATTTGTTGGACTGAACTGCAGAGGCAGAAGAGTCCTAAAAATTCCCCATCATTTTGTTGTTTTTAGCTAAAACAGAAAGACCAGAAAGATCATTATGATTTTTCTGGTCTTTTTGGTGTAGTAAGGCAACATACTTGGGGAAAGTATTTGATAGGTTTATACTTAAAAGATGACAAAAATTAATTGAGAAAGAGGAGACAAATGAATCAGTTTATTCAAATTCTTAGTGAACGGAAAGCAGAATTGCTAACGGCTACGTTCCAACATTTATCGATTTCTTTTTTTGCGTTGCTCATTGCAGCCTTGATTGCGATTCCTCTCGCAATTTGGTCAGTGAGTCATAAAAAATTAGCAGAAGTTTTATTACAAATTACTAGCGTATTACAGACAATTCCTTCATTGGCTTTATTAGGTTTATTGATTCCGTTTGTTGGAATTGGAACAGTTCCAGCCTTGATTGCTCTAGTTATTTATGCGTTATTACCTATTTTTCAAAATACGTATATCGGTTTAACTGAAATTGATCCATCAATTGAGGAGGCCGCAATTGCCTTTGGAATGTCTCGGATACGTCGCTTGATTAAAGTAGAATTACCCATTGCGTTACCAGTGATTATTTCGGGTATTCGTACAGCTTTGGTTTTGATCATCGGAACAGCCACTTTAGCGGCATTAATTGGTGCAGGTGGCTTAGGAACGTTTATCTTGTTGGGAATTGACCGTAACACACCTGTGTTAACATTGATCGGTGCAATTAGTTCAGCATTGCTAGCTATTATTTTTAGTAGTTTGATTCGTTTGTTGCAACGTGTTCGACCAATATACACCTTGATTGTGCTAGCCTTGACGATTGGCGTACTTGGAGGTATATCAGCATACCAAACATTTTTTGTGAAAGAAGAGTCTGTAGTAATTGCAGGAAAACTCGGTTCAGAACCAGAAATTTTGATTGAGATGTATAAAGAACTGATTGAAGAAAAAAATCCGGATCTTGCTGTCGAAGTAAAACCAAATTTTGGAAAGACGAGCTTTTTATTTAGCGCGTTGCAGAATGAGCAAATTGATATTTATCCAGAATTTACTGGAACAGTTTTAGAAAGCTTAGTCAAAGTTCCTGATGCAATGAAAGAAACAAAGTTGTCAGAAACAGATACGTATCAACAAGCAAAGGAATTGCTCCATCAACAAGAAGCAATGACTTTCTTACAGCCAATGGCTTATCAAAACACATACGCATTAGCAGTGAAAGAATCCTTTGCCAAAGCAAATCAGCTAGAAACAATTTCGGATTTGATCAAAGTGAATGACCAGATCAAAGCAGGTTTTACCTTAGAATTTATTGATCGTAACGATGGTTATCGGGGGATTCAATCAGTTTATCATCTAGAGTTTCCAAGTGTTCAAAGTATGGAGCCAAGTCTTCGTTACCAAGCAATCAAAAATGGCGACGTTAATGTGATTGATGCTTACTCGACAGATAGCGAGTTGAAAGAATATGGGTTAGTTGCTTTAAAAGACGATCGCCAACTATTTCCACCTTATCAGGGTGCGCCTTTAATGAAGGAAAATTTTGCTAACAAACATCCGGAAGTCGTGAGTGCCTTGAATCAACTTGGTGGAAAGATCACCGAAGAAGAAATGATTGACATGAATTACCAAGTCAATGTTGAAAAAAGAGAACCAGCACAAGTTGCCCATGATTTTTTAGTGACGATTGGGTTAAGCAAGGAGGCTGAAAAATGACAGAAATCATCGAGTTTCATCAAGTTCAAAAAAAATTTGCTGACAAAGTTGTGATTGACCAACTGGACTTCGTTGTTCATCCAGGTGAGATCTTTGTGTTAGTTGGTCCTTCTGGTAGTGGGAAAACAAGTACGTTGAAGATGATTAATGGTTTGATTAAACCAACAAGTGGTGAGATTTATTTTAAAGGTCAGAAACTAACTAGTTACAATTTACAAAAATTACGTTGGAAAATGGGGTATGTTTTACAACAAATTGCGTTGTTTCCAACCATGACCGTCAAGCAAAATATTGAAGTGATTCCAGAGATGTTAGGTTGGGAAAAGGGAAAACGGGAACAACAAGTAGACCAATTATTGGAAAAAGTGGGGCTGTCTCCAGCGGATTATCGGGACCGTTTTCCTCGGGAATTATCTGGAGGTGAACAGCAACGAATTGGGATTTTGCGTGCAATTGCTGCGAACCCAGAAATCATTTTAATGGATGAACCTTTTAGTGCTCTTGATCCTCTTTCACGCACTTCATTACAAGAGTTAGTGCTTTCCTTACACCAAGAATTAGGAACGACCGTCGTTTTTGTTACCCACAATATGGAAGAAGCAGTCAAACTGGGAAACCGAATTGGTGTTATGAAAGATGGTCGATTGATTCAATGTGATACGCCAGAAAAACTGTTGAAGCAACCGAATAACGCGTTTGTTCAAAGCTTTTTTGAAGAAACTAGCCAAAAAGAAATTTTGGTAGAAGAACTGATAGCGTTAGGCTTTTATGCTAAAGAAATAACAGATAAAAATGTTCCTGTGGTTGAGTTAACGACGCCGCTAACTCAAGTTTATGAGAAATTAGCCCAAGCACCAATTGTCCAAGTCCTCAATCAAGGAACTTTAGTTGGAGAGTTGTCTGGTCAAGATGTCTTTGCCTTTTTAAGTCGAAAGGAGTAAAAAAATGATTAAAGAGTATGATACAATCGTAATTGGTTCAGGAGTAGCAGGGTTAAGTGCCGCTTACGAGTTAAAAGCAAAGCAGCAGCAAGTATTAGTAATTGAAGAAAATTTATGGGGTGGGACTTGTCCAAATCGCGGCTGTGATCCTAAAAAAATCTTAATTGGTGGGGTGGAAGCACGCAATCGGATCAAGCAATTACTTGGAAAAGGCTTTTCTGAAGTGCCGCCATTAAATTGGCAAGAACTCCAGTCTTTTAAACGAACTTTTACTGACCCTGTTTCTGCAAATCGCCAAAAAGAATTAAGCCAGGCAGGAATCGATCATCTGACTGGAACAGCAAGTTTTCTGGATGAAGAAACAGTTGAAGTGTTGGGAAAGACATTTCGTGGAAAACATTTTGTGCTTGCAACGGGACAACGTCCGACCATTTTACCGATTGAAGGAAAGGAATTTTTACAAACAAGCACCGATTTTCTAGCGCTTGCTGAGCTACCAAAACAATTGATTTTTATTGGGGGAGGCTATGTTTCCTTTGAACTGGCAACGATTGCTCGTGCGGCTGGCAGTGAAGTGACCATTGTGCATCACAATCAGCGACCGCTAAAAGAATTTGATGAAGAGTTGGTTCAAGAAGCGATTGTCCAAATGAAAAAAGCTGGCATCCAGTTTGCTTTTGATGTGAATGCACAAAAAATCACGCGCCAAAATGAGAAATTACAGTTGATTGCTGGAAAAGAAATCTTTGAAGCAGATGCGATTTTTTGCGCAACAGGTCGCCAGCCAAATGTTGAATCGTTACATTTAGAGCGTGCCAATGTCGATTTTACGAAAAAGGGGATCATTGTGAATGAGTGTCTTCAAACAACAAATCCACAAATTTTTGCTTGTGGAGACGTTATCGAAAAACAGTTGCCAAAATTAACACCTGTTGCGACTTTTGAAGGCCAATACGTTGCACAAAAAGTGACACAACAACAGCAAAAAATAATCAACTATCCTGTCATTCCGACAATTGTTTATGGTAGCCCAAAGATTGCGACTGTTGGAACAACGAAAATTGAAGAGGATAGGCAAGTTGAAACAGTGACTCAAGAAATGACAAGCTGGTTTACCTACCATCGAGTGAATGAACCATTAGCCAAAGTAAAGTTATGTTTCAATAAAGAAAACTTTTTGATTGGCGCAAGTGTTTTGAGTGAGCAAGCAGATGAACTGATTGATTTTCTAACGATAGCAATCAATCAAGGGTTGACGAAGGAAATCGTGGATCAATGGATTTTTGGCTATCCGACACTTGCTAGTGATTTGCCTTATCTATTGAAATAGGAAAGGAATAAATTAAGCAGAAGTGCTTGTTGCACCAATTTTGTTATGCTACACTAAAAAAAATGAATACTTGTTTCTGGGGATGTCGTAAACGGCATGAGAGTAAGTTGTGAACTTAGACCCATTGAACCTGTCAGTTAATACTGGTGAAGGGAGAAACATAGCAAACGCTTGTTTAAGTGGGACCTATGTTGCGTCCACAGACAAGCGTTTTTTTGTTCCAGTGTTAAATTTGATTCATTTAGGAGGTGAACAATTGAAGAAACATTTATATCCAGCAATCAGTGTCGGTGTTCTGCTACTGATTTGGCAAGTCAGTGTTCAGCTGTTACAGACACCAACCTTTATTTTGCCTAGTCCAATTGCCGTTTTTCAAGCACTGCTTGCTGATAGACAGACGCTGTTTTTTCATTCACTCACGACTTTGAGCGAGGCACTGTTAGGATTAGTAATTGCAGGAATCATTGCCTTTTTTACAGCATTATTGATGGACTTTTATGAGTTACTAAAGACCGCAATCTATCCCATTTTAGTAGTATCACAAACGTTACCAATTATGGTTTTGGGACCGTTACTCACGTTGTGGTTTGGTTTTGGACTGGCGCCGAAAGTGATTTTAGTTATTTTGATGAGTTATTTCCCAATGGTCGTTTCTTTTGCGGATTCATTGAGTAAAGCATCAAGGGAACAAATTATTTTTTTACGAACAATGGGCGCCAGTAGGGGACAGATCTATCGAATCTTCAAAATTCCTGAAGGGCTTGCAGGTTTCTTTTCTGGGCTAAAAGTTGCAGCGACTTATTGTGTTAGTGGCGCAATCGTTGGGGAATGGTTAAGTGCGCAGTCCGGATTAGGTTATTACATGATCCGTGTAAAAAACAGTTATCAAATCGACAAGGTTTTTGCAGCAATTCTTTGTGTAATCGTTCTTAGTTTATTGCTTAATGGATTGAGTGTGCTCATGAAGAAAAGTTATTATTATTGGTTATATACTAGAGGATAGGAAGAGGAAGAAAATGAAAAAAATGTTATGGCTAGTACCAGCTTTGTTATTATTTACCGCATGCGGAGCAAATAAGCAAGAAACAAGTACTACGGATTCAACAAAAAAGTTAACGGATGTCACTCTCGTGTTGGACTATGTACCAAATACAAATCATACAGGTATCTATGTTGCAAAAGAACAAGGTTATTATAAAGATGCTGGCTTGAATGTGAACATCATTGAGCCAGGAGGTGATTCGACAAGTATCGGCTTAGTAGGCGCAGACAAAGCACAATTTGGTGTGAGCTATCAAGAAGACATCACCTATGCACATGCTGACGGACAAGCTATTCCAGTTAAGGCGATTGCGACAATTATGAAGCACAATACTTCTGGATTTGTTGCAGCGAAAGATAGCGGGATAACGAAACCAAAAGACTTTGAGGGAAAAACCTATGCAGGTTGGCAAAGTCCTAGTGAAGAAGCAGTATTAAAAGCAGTCATGGAACACGATAACGCAGATTTTTCTAAATTAACGATTGTTGGAAGTACCGGGGAAGGACCCGAAGCTTTAGGAAAAGGTGTCGACTTACAATGGTATTTTGAAGGTTGGGATATGGTTAAAGCAAAAGAAGCAAAAATTGAATTGAACTATCTTCCGTTAAGAGAACTGGATGAACGCTTAGATTATTATACTCCTGTTATCATTACGAGTGATAAAATGATTGCACAGGAACCAAAAGTAGTTCAAAAATTTATGGATGCAACGAAAAAAGGTTATCAAGAAGCAATTAAGCATCCACAAGCAAGTGCAAAAATTTTGCATAAGTACGCGTCAGACAACGAACTAAGTTTCTTGGAAGAATCACAAGCATTTGTTTCAGAAAACTATACTGATGAGCCAGAAAAATGGGGATTGATGCAAGAAAAAGTATGGGATAACTATACTGATTTCATGAAAGAGAATGGATTAATCAAAGAAAAAGTAGAGGCAAAAGAATTATTCACGAACCAATTTATTCAATAGGAGGAAAAAATGTGGCAATTGAAATCAATCAGTTAACTGTAACGATTGATAACTTAGAGATTTTAAAAGAAATTGATCTTATTGTTGAAAAGAATTCTTTTGTATCAATCATTGCACCAAGTGGAGCTGGTAAATCAACCTTGTTGAAAGTTTTAACTGGGGTAATATCACCAACTTCAGGAGAGATTTTCGTCGATGGTGAGCCAATTATGGGATTAAACACAGCGTTTAGTTACATGCCACAAGAAGATTTATTATTACCATGGGCTAGTGTTTTTCAAAATGTTACATTGTATCAAAAAATCAATCATCAAAAAATTGACCAAGAAAAAGTAATGGAAGAACTACAATTATTTGGATTGAAAAAATATAGTGGTTTTTTACCAGAGCAACTTTCTGGTGGTATGAAACAGCGAGTTGCATTGTTGCGAACAATGATGAACCCAGCTGACTACTTGTTGTTAGATGAGCCATTTGGTGCGTTGGATGCGATGACTCGAAGTCAGATGCAAGATTGGCTACTTCAGCTACCGAAACAAAAAACGAGAACCACGTTACTAGTGACCCATGATATCGAAGAAGCTATTTATTTATCCAATCGAATCATAGTGCTGTCTGCTCGGCCAGCGCGAATCATTGCAGATATCAAGTTACCAGAAAAGCATCGAACAAGAAGCTGGCTTGGAGAACAAGCAACATTAAAGCAAAACATCTATCAGTTGTTAGAAGGTGAAACACATGTTGATTGATGGACATTGCCATTTGGCAGGAAGTACAGAATTAGCACAGCGACAACAAAAATATCAGATTTTGACGATTCTTAATTGTGATTCGCCGGAAGAATGGGAAGAAAACCAACGATTAACCAAAGAGGGAGACCTTCAACTGTTAAGTTTTGGGGTTCATCCTTGGAAGGCAGATCAATATCGATTTGAAGCCGTTTTACCTTATTTAGAAAAAGCGAATATAATTGGTGAAATCGGATTAGATAGTGTGTGGACAGAAGTGCCGCTGGCAACCCAACTTACTATTTTTGAACAACAACTAATTTATGCAATGGAACGGCAAAAGCCAGTTGTTTTGCATACAAAAGGATGCGAAGCAGAAATTTTATCATTGATCAAAAAATATCCCAATCGTTACTTGATCCATTGGTATTCGAGCATGGCGCTTCAAAAAGCTTATATCGACTTTGGTTGCTATTTTACCATTGGGATTGATTTGCTGCGAAATAATGCAGTGAAAGAATTAGCAAAAAAAGTACCACTTGATCGCTTGTTGATTGAAACAGATGGTTTGGCGGCCATCGAATGGGCATTAGATCGAAAAGTACAGGTTGATGATTACGTGGCGATTTTAAGGTGTCACTTACAATCATTAGCTGAATTAAGAAATATTGAGTCAACGATTCTGGCAGAGAAAATGACGAAGAATCTGCAAGTATTTATTAACGGCTAAATGTAAGATTCAAGTACTTCGCCAAATGTTAGTGGTCATGTTGGACAATAACGAGGTTATCAGTTTTCGCTTCTGTTAAAATGAAGAAAAGCTTGTCTCGTGGAAATTCTTTTAGTGATCAAGTTTGATTGATGCACTGCAAGAAAATACTTTCTACTTTGTAAAAGGCTGTGACAAGTTTTTGTCACGGCTTTTTTTGAGGGCGTATGCAGAAAGGAGAATGGCCAAAACATCCGTTCATAAAAAGAAAAAATTATTCATGAGTGAGGGGGAAGTAAGATGCAAAATTCATTTGAAAAAAATATCGACCAGTTATCTCAAGAACAAAAGGAGTTATTATTTTTAATTCACTTAGCAATGGAAGAATTACAAGTTGTAGGGGAAGAAAATCAATCAATGAATCGTTTGCTTACACAATATTCTCTTAAAGAAACCTTGTTCGTTTTTGAACTTTATGCGTGTAATGTTCAATATGACATCAATAGAAACATGAGTAATAAAATTTCAATGACCAAATTTCACGAGTTGTTGCCAGACTATTCAATTTATGAGAAAAAATACCAGTATGAGTTATTAGGACAGATGTATCAGGAAGTTCGTTCGAATAAAAAAAGTGTCCATTTACAAGAAACAAGAATGCAAAAGGACTTGGTCACACAGCTGAACGATGCGAGAATGCGAAAAAAATTAAAGAAGATGGCAGCAAGTTGGTAATCTTCAATGTTCATTTTTATTTATGAGAATATTATTAAAAAATAAAAGAATAAAAGAAAAAATTGACTGATGAATAAAAGGACGATACATAGCAGAGTTTGATTGAGTAATAAGGGGACTTATTACTCGATTTTTTTGTTTTTATAACAATTTTAAATTATAATATTTGATTTTTCACTCTGTTTTGTTATAATAATCACATGCAAAGATAATAATTTTAATCTTTCTATAATTTTTTGCGGTGATTTTCCGAATATTTCGAAAAAAACGCTATATAAGTTAACTTTATAATTATGCTAATTTGCTTGAAAGATTACTAAAAAATTTTAAGTGGGAGGTGTTGGTCTTACAATTAGAAGGCTTGTTGTTTGAAAAACAAATAATGAATAACGAATTTTTTGAAAAAATAAAGGGTAATTTTGATTATCTGTTATGCGGGAGAAAAAATGGATTCAGTCAGGTGTATAGCCTAGCAGTCGGTAAAAATTGATTTTGTAAAACGCTTTATAGCAATTATAATTCTACAGGAACTAAGAACTGGTTGGATGCTTGATTGTTATTTTTTACTGACTCTATTTTCAGGAGAATCAACATTTTTTATCTGTAAGGGGAAAGACAGTTTGTTCCTTTTGGACATAGTTAAGTAGAAATAAGTAAACAATTCTTGATAAACATAAGTTCCTTTCAATTGCTGGTTTCTTATTTTATGAAACCATTTGAAATGAAGGTATCTTTCAATCATGTGGTTCGTAGGATTGAACAATGTTACATATTTATTTATAGAGTGGGGTGTAATAATGAGAGCTTGTCTAGATAGTCGATTAAGTCGACAATTAGCAATTCTGGAAACCTTGTGGGATTCCGAATGGATGACCAGTGAGGAGTTAGCCGAACGAACAGGGAATTCTGAAAAAACGATTCGAACAGATATTCCAATTATCAATAAGTATATTTATCCTTTAAGTATCGAGACCTCATTTAAACTGGGGATATTTTTAAAAAAAGATGTAACTATTCCGAAATCATACATATATGCAGCTATTTTAAATGAAAGTTCAGAATATGATTTACTTGAACAAATCTTTTTTGCAGATAATCTAAAAAAGATCGATTTGAGTGAACAATTGTATACTTCTGAATCACAAATTACACGCTGGTTATCGAAAATCAACCAATCTTTGGAAAATTATGAGTTAAGAATCGATAATGCGTTACAAATCAATGGTGATGAACAAAAAATTCGTACGTTCTTCTCTTGTTTCTTTCTGGAAAAGTATGGTTCACCAGAGAAAAAATTTCCTTATGAGCAAGTTCAAGTGATTGATCGCTTGATCGAAGACTTTTTGAAGGAAAATATTGCAATTGTTTTTGCAAATTCCAAACAGCATTTTTCTCTTAGTCGCCTGAAGTTTCAATTACTAATTAGTATTGAACGGATGAAGAGAAAACATGAGATTCAAACAGAAAAATTAGTTAATGGATTTTCATTCTTGATGGTTGAAGCTAGTTTGTGTGAGGAATTTAAAGCAATATTTGGCTTGGAACTAACGAGTCATGTATTACAACAACTATTCCAAGAATATTTTTATCCATTTTATCCTTCTCGAGTGAAACAAGGACATGAAGAACTAAGTCCACTAAAAATCAAAAATAAAATCGAAGAAATCATTGATGAATTATCGAAGGTCTACCATGTCGAGTGTGATTACCGAGATAAAATCGTTCGTGATATTTACTGGACGACATTTCAAATTTGCGGGCCAACCTATATTTTGCATGACAAGAAAAAAGAGTTTTTTGAGGGTATCTTAGCGGATAGCCCAGACTTGGCACAATTTTTACATAAAAAGTTTCAACAGATTTTTTCAGAAGTGGAGCTTTTCAAACAAAGAAAAGTAGATGAGATGGTTCACCAAGCTATTTTTGAATTGATGACTTCTTGGGCAAGCTTACGCTTGGGCGTGCGCCAATCTACTATCACGGTGACCGCTGCATTGATGTTAGATACGACTTATGAACATATGAAAATGGTTAAAGAAGAGATCGAATTTTATTTCCGGCATAAAATCAAAATTGATATTATTGACCCTTATGTAAAACTCGATCGTGCCAATTTTTCCAACTATGATTGTCTACTGACAGATACGTATACAAGTAACACCTATCCAATTCCGACAATTGGTATTTCAAATTACTTAAATGATGATACGATCTCCAAACTACTGGACTTTGTTTATTTAAAAAGGGAAGAGTCCAAAGAGGTTTTTGCAAAAAGCCATTTAAATAGTATTGGCTTATTAAAGGAATGATGAAGTTATTTGTCAAAATAAAAAAACGGACACCCACTGGGCTGTCCGTTTTTTGTCTTGACTTTTTTTCTTAGTACCAACCGTTTGCTAACCAGAATGATTGAGCAGCTTCCCAAGAACCATAACGTGAAGAAACATAAGCGTCTGCTACACGTTCTTGATTGGCAGCTGAGTAGTCACCGTTCAAGTATGATGAATCTAATTGGTAACGACCGATGTAGCGACCGTTAGTTGCTGTATAAGAACCGCTTGATTCTCTTTGTGCGATCCATTCTTTTGCAGAGTTAGAAGTAGTAGCTACTGCTTCTGTTGTTTCAACTGCTGGAGTTGCTTGAACTGTTTCTTGAACAGGTGCTTGAGCAACTTCTTGTGTTGTTTCTTGTTGAACAGGTTCAGCTTGAACTGCTTCTGTTTGAGGTGCAACATCTGTTGTTGAGCCTTGCTCTGAGGTTGGAATAGTTAATGTTTGACCTGCAAAAATCAGATTGATATCTGAAATTGAATTAGATTGAGCAATATGGTTAATCAAGGAGTTATCGCCAACATATTTTTGTGAAATAGTTGATAATGAATCGCCTGATTGAACAGTGTACGCTTCGTCTGCGTGTGTTGTTGTTCCCATAAATAATGCAGCGCCGGCAGCCAGAGTTGTTCCTAATAGTACAGTTTTAAGTGATTTCATATAAAATAGTTTCTCCTTTTGAGTTGTTCGAATTTTGTTGTTGTAATCAACTTGGACTACTTTAACATGGAAAAATATTTCATAGGTAAAAGGTTCATGACAATTTGTGACAAAAATCGGTTTTTTGTAATCTTTTTAGTAACGTACGTAAAATGAATGATTGGAAAGCTTGCTAAATCAAGAAATTACTTGAAATGTTTCTGACTTTAGGCTTGTTTAGTTACGAAAAAATCGATTATCCAAAATTTTTTTTATAGAAATAAAAAGTATGGATTTCAATTTTGTTTTGGTAGTAAAACAAAATGAAAAACTCGTTATAATTCATTTTGTAATTATTTTTGGAGGTGCTTATGAAACGGAATTATTCGATTGACTTAATTAAAACAATGGCTGCCTTTTTTGTGGTAGCTGTTCATTTCTTATTAAATAGTGGTTTTTATGATCAAACGATTCAAACAAATCGTACCCTTTTTTGGATGATGACAAGGCAAGTGACAATAACTGCTGTGCCATTGTTTTTATTGTGTACAGGTTTCTTGATGAATCGTAAGAAACTTTCTGTTTCCTATTTATTGAATCTGTTTCCTGTTTTGTTCTTGTATGTCAGCATTTCTTTAGTTGGCTGGCTGAGAATGGTTGTGATGGATGAAGGCGTGAGTTTGACTGATGCACTTTTTGGTATTTTGGATTATTCAACCAATACTTATTCTTGGTATGTGGAAATGTATATAGGGTTGTACTTGATGATTCCCTTACTAAATTTGATTTGGCAAGCAAATCAGAATCAGTTTTTCCATCGATATGTTGTTGGGGTATCGCTTTTTTTATTTTTTGGGCCATCTTTGTTGAACTCATTCGGAAAAGTGGTTCCAGATTTTTGGATTGATGCTTATCCAATTGGCTATTATTTCATCGGTGCCTATTTATTTGAATATCAAGAACAGTTTAAAAAGTTTAAGAAAACTTGGGTACTTTTACTCATAGCTATTTTCGCATTCTTTGTCTTAGACGTGATACTTGATTATCAGACAACGTATCAAGATTTTGCCGGGAATCAATACAACGGTTTTGAACCACTAATTGTTAGTTTTTTGATTTTTGTGTGTTGTTTGCGCATACCAGTAACGAAAGGATTTCAATTGCCTATCAGAAAGTTGAGTCAATGGACGCTTGGAATCTATCTGATGTCAGACGTTACAGACCAACTCGTTTATCCGATTGCAAGAATGTTGTTGCCAACGATGGAGCAGCGCTTGACCTATGGTTTTGTAATCATCTTAACTAGTTTCAGTGCAGCAGTTCTTTTTAGTTATCCATTTGAACGGAGCAGCGAATGGCTACGACGAAAGTTGCGGGGCGGACAATCAGCAGAAAGGAAAGACCAACATGTTTCTTCTAAAATTCATTGATTATTATACGATTGGTTATCCAATTCTGATGTCTATTTTATGGTCGGTTGGCGCATACTTTTCGAGAATCAAGTACACCAAGCAAGAATCATTAAAAAGTTATCCAAAAGTTTCAATCGTTTTATCTGCTTACAATGAAGAAGAAACGATTCAAGAAGCGATGTCTGCTTTGGAACAACTTGCATATCCCAACTTGGAAATCATTGTGGTTGATGATAAAAGTACAGATAATACGTTAATGCTCCTTGAACAAATCAAACAAGGATTTTCTAAAGAAAAAGAATTGAGAATTCTTGCCCAACAAAAAAATGGCGGGAAAGCAACTGCGCTGAATACAGCTTTGGAAATGGTTAGTGGAAAATATTTGCTGGTATTAGATGCAGATGCTTTGTTGGCACCAAACTCAGTGGAAATCTTAGCTGCAGAGTTAGAGAGCAGTTCGATAATTGGTGCGGTGACAGGGAAGCCGGTGGTACGTAATCGCTCAACTTTGTTAGGAAAATTACAGACGTTGGAATACGTTGGAATCATTGACGGAATCAAGCGCACGCAAACATTTATGTTAGGTGCAATCATGACAGTTTCAGGTGTAATCGTGATGTATCGCGTATCAAGTTTAAAAGAGGTTGGTGGGTTTAATCCCGAGGTTATGACAGAGGATATTGATGTCACTTGGAAACTGCATCGCGCAGGTTGGCGCGTGACATATAACTGCCGCGCACTTTCTTATATTTTAGTCCCAGAACGTTATTTTAGTTTATTGAAACAAAGAAAACGTTGGTCGATTGGTGGATTGGAAGTACTTCTCGGGAATTTTTCATGGGTCATGGGGGGTGGCGATTTAAACTATAAGTTGTTACTCGGCGAAATGATTTTGAGTCATCTTTGGGGCTGGACATTTGTGTTTAGCACGTTTAATTATCTCGTTGCAACTTATTTTCGACAGGAATTACATGTCGCAGGTGGTGTTGTTGTTTTGTTCATTTTATTGTCTATCTTACTATTTTGGATTGGTGTCAATGGCGATGAGAATGATAGTCAGCTCAAACTGCAAGACAAACTAACTGTTCCTGTTTATTTGATGTTTTATTGGTTAACCAATCTTATTAGTGCAATTTCTTCGGAATTTGCTGTAATCACAGGGAAGACAAGTAAAGGAAAATGGGAAAGTCCAGATCGAGGTGTATAAAATGGATCATTTGATTATTCGAAAAAAGATGTTTACGCGTAATTTACTTTCGACAATGTATTTATTGATTGCGTGGTGGTTATTTTTAGCGTTATTGTTTTTGATGTTTTGTTCATTGTTAGGTTATTATTCTGATGCTATTGGCGCCATTTTTTTATTGGTTGACTTTCCGTTGACCCAAATAACAGATATTTTGCATCTTATTTTTGCTTTACTGGCGATTTTTATTGTGCCAATTTTGATTGGAATCGTCGCACTGAAAACAACAGGAGGTACGCAATGAAACGAGTGAATCGATTACTTACCAGTTTATTGAGCTTTTGTCTGATTGGTGTTGTTAGTTTTCTACTTTTTAACCAGACAAAACAACTAGTGGAAAGTGAAGTGAGTACTGGTTTTTCTTATGCTCCTTTATCAGATGAAGATGGAGTGATCGTTTTATGTTATCATCGTGTACTAGCAGATAATTTTGTGGTTGAGGCAGTTTCAAAAATGTCAAAAAATACCCAACTTCATCAATTTAATGTACCATTGAGTGATTTTACTCAACAAATGCAGGACTTAAAGGAAAGAAAAGTACCTGTTTTAACAATGGATCAATTACTCGAAAAACGTGCAAAGAAAGAGTTAACTGGGCGAAATGTGGTGATTACATTTGATGATATCGATGTTACGTTACCAAATAACGCTTTTCCAGTTTTAGAGAAAGAGAAGTTCCCCTTCACCGCTTTTGTGATTACAGGCGAGACTGGAAATAATCTTTCTGGCTCGCAGATGGCTAGTTGGTCACAGATAAAAAAGTTGGCGGCTTCGCCCTTAGCCACATTTGGCGTGCATACCAATGATTTACATTATCAAGAAAAAGGAAAACCCGTATTGTCGACTAACTTACCAAAAAAAACAATGATTGATGACTATAAAAAAAGTCAAGAAATCTTTAAACAGGAACTTGGGTATCAAGCTGATTATTTTGCTTATCCTTACGGGGCAAAAAACAAACGACTAACAGACTACATGAGTCAAAATCAAATCAAGGGTATCTTCAGTTTAGAAACTGGTGTTGTTACGAATGAAACGTTGACTACTGACATGCCACGATTGATAGTCACTAAAGAAAATTGGCCGACATTATTACATTGGCTAGATAACGATACAAATTAAAAAAATTGCAAAAAATAATGAAGCTGATACTTCTTAGCGAGTTTCTCGTACAAACAAAAAAGAGGAAGGAGTTAACTAAAAAGCGTTATATTAAGATGCAGGAAAATTCAGGAGGGTGTTATGACGATTAACAAATTAGATTTACTCAGCGATTCAGCTCGGTACCAACTCGATATCTTACGCATATTTGACATGCGTAAGGGGCAATTCACTTCAGTTGAACTGTTAGTTGAGTTACTAGGAATCTCAAAGTTTAAAGTGAATAAGTATATTGCTGAACTTGAACAGGCATTAGTTGCAGCAACTAATGCCAAAGTTGTGCGATTATCGAAAGGTGAGATCGATATTCCAGACCTTTCCAATGAAGTGATTCGGCAGTTACAACTTTATTATTTGAAGCAATCTGATTTGTTTTTGCTCTTTCACGAAATGGTTCAATTTGGATCCACACCAGAAAAGTTTTCACAAAAACATTTTTTGAGTCGTTCAAAAGCATATCTGATCAAAAGTGAACTAGAAGATATTTTGGCACCAGGTGGTATTCAAATCAATGAAGGAACGTTAGTTGGAGATGAAGCCAAGGTTCGGCGAGAAATTTTTGATATTTACTATTATTTTTTCAATGGCTTAGAATCACCATTTGAGTCTTCACTTCGGCAAAAGACACATGAAGTGTTGGAGGTAATCATCCACACCTTGAATTTAGAAATGATTATGACTCGGATTGCTAAATTAGAATTGTTTTTGAGCATTACACTCTTACGCTTATCAAAACGAAGTTATGTGAATACAGTTGAAATTGAATTTGAAGATGTCTATGCAAAAGAAATTCGACAACAGCTTGTACTTGTTCAAAATAAATTGCAAAAGATCACTGTGATTCCAGAAGAAAAACAAGAAAATGAGCAACTATGGCTTTTGGTTTTTTTATTAAGCGAGGAATGTCTTTCACTAACGACACAGCAAAAAACAATCAGATGGAATCAAAATTTAACTGAGTTGACTACCTTACAGGTCGATTATTTATTTCAAACGTTGAAGCTTGTTTTATCAACGGAACGAAAAACAGAAAAAATCGTAGAACTACAGCAGGTTTTGGAACTAACAAATTTTAAGTTGGCATTTGCCAATCATTCTCGACTGACATTTATTTCAGAGGATCAAGAGCGTTTCTTCGCTGAATTATATCCACAATTTCATCAGGTGGCTAAGAAATTTGTTGAATTAGCAAAAAATAGTAAGATTTACGATCAAGGATTATTGACGAATGGTAGTCTGTATTATGATTATATTTTCGCCATTATTTCGGTTATTCCACAAAAGTATTTATCTGATAAAGTTTACGTTTGTGTGGATTTTTCGAGAGGATCAGCGTATACAAAATTCATTGCGGAAAATATTTTAGCTTTTCAAAACTTGAATATTGAGGTTCAAAAAAAGGTCAACAATCAGACACAACTATATGTTAGTGATTTGTTGATTGATAAGTTGAACTGTCCGCAGATTATCTGGAAAAATCCACCAAGTGATCATGATTGGTTGTTGTTTGGCGAGATGGTAATTAAAGTGAGGAATGAAAATGAAAGTTAAATCCTTAATAGTTAGTGGTATGTTGGCGACGACTTGTCTGTATCAAAGTGTTATTTTGAGTGGGCTGGTCGATCAACCAATCCGGGACAAGAAAATTGAGTTGTCAAAAGAAAGCTTAGTGAATGATATTCAGGTGGAAAATAACGGAGAGACAGTCGTTTTTAAAAATCATCGCCGGATAAAAAGAAATGAATTGACAATGCTGGAAAATCGAATTTCGGCTATGGAAAAGAATCCGCAGGTACCTTCAGGCGGAGGCGCAAGTCAAACCTTGATTGGCCAGCGAATGGCTCGATTGAGTGGAAGCTTGGTTTATGGAATGAGGCAAGAATAATGAAACGCACGATTTATCAAGGGGTTTCGCTAATGTTGGGGGCCGTAAGTTTGTTCAGCCCGCTTTTATTAGTGACTGCTACAAGCACCACGCAAAAAATAAATCGACAGACAAGCGCGCAATCTGTAGTAGAAAAACAAGTTTATGGAAATCAAGCACAACTTGATTTAGGTGATGGTCAAAAAGTTCTCTCTAATAAAGCCTTTATCACGATGTACCGCAAGTCCTTGAAAAAAGAAACCTATTCAAAAGAACTTTTAACTGTCGACCAGTCTTCGGGAAAAGCAATTCCAGGAGCTGTTTATGAAGCAAAAGCTGAAAATGGCGAAACGCAGAAATTAACTGCTGATGAAACGGGACAAGTTTCGCTGACTAAATTGGCAAAAGGCCAGTATGTAATCCGCCAAGTGAAAGCTCCTCTTGGCTACGAACTTTCGGAAGAAACAGTCGAATTAGTTATTGAAAATCAAACAGTCATTCAACGGATTTTTACCAATCAGCGAAAAGAAAATACGATTTTATTAACAAAAATCACAGACGAGAATGAGCCACTTGCTGGCGTAGCATTTACACTTTATCAAGATGAAAAAGTGTTACGAAAAAAGCTTGAAACGAATCAATATGGACAACTAGCTGTCGACGGCTTAACGAAAGGTGAGTATTATTTTGTAGAAACAAACGCACCAAAAGAATACCAAATAGATTCAAGAAAATTGGCATTTACGATAGGGGGTGAAGCAAAATGATAAGAATGAAAAAACTTGTTTTCTTGACCAGTTTGGTTGCTTCAACTGTTTTTGGCTGCACGGCTTTCGCAGCTGAAAACCTTTATGATGAACCCTTGGCCATAGAATCAGAAAACTTGCAGGATTATTTTTCATTACAAGGATCAGCTTCTTATGATCCAATAACTGAAATTATTTCGTTAACACCTAATAGGCGATTACAAGCTGGAAATGTTTCGTTGAACAAAAAATTACCAGCTACCACCTCTTTTCATTTAGAAGCCGAAGTAAATTTAGGTGATAAAACAGATATAGAAGGTGGAGGAGATGGGGTTGCGCTTGCGCTTCATACGGATGTGCCATCAGCCATCGGAAAACCAGGGAATGGTATCGGTGTTTTAGGATTGGCAGGCGTTCAAGCATTTAAATTAGACACGTTTTGGAACCGTAGTGAAGAATACGAGGAACCACCTGAAAACGTTGAACGGATCTTAGGAAGAAATCAACCATTTGGTGCGTTCTTAGTCTCCAATCCTACAACAGTTATGATTCAAGACTCTGTTCAATATTTAGCGAACAATCAAGATGCGCCAGCAGATGTTGATGGGCAATTTCATTCGTTTATTGCTGATTATGATGCGATGAGCAAGGAACTAACGATTCGCTTTCATTCCAATCGGGGGTGGCTGACATGGAAACAAGTCTTGCCGCTACAGGAAAATTATGCAGTCGCATTCAGTGGATCAACAGGTGTGAATGTCAATCATCAGAAAATAAAAGTTCGTTCTTTTGTAACCAAACCAGCTATCGTAACAGGACAGTTCAATCTACAGTTGACAGATCAAGAAACGAACCAACCACTTGCTGGTGGCCAATTTGAGATTCACGATGTCACAACAGGAAACTTGGTCGAAACAATTACGACAGATGAGAAGGGAAAAGCAAGTGTGCCAAAGCTTCCTCTTGGAACTTATCAGGTGAGTCAAGTAACAACGCCAACAGGATATGAAAAGACAACAAACAGGACTTTTTCCATAACAGAAGAGCAATTAACGCAACAACTAGACGTGGAAAATCAACCTATTTTGGGTAGCTTGAAGGTAACGCTAACCAACCGAGCAGATGTGAAACAGAAATTATCTGGTGGTCGCTTTCATCTGATGGATGATTCTGGAAAAATTCTGAAAAAGAATCTTTTGACAAATGAACAAGGCATGTTTGAACTTACAAAGCTACCAATTGGAAAATATACATTAGTCCAGGAAAAAGCCCCAACTGGTTATCAGATTATCGATAAGGAAACACCTATTTGGATTCAAGGTAGTCAGCTGTTAGAAGTGCCAGTGCAAAATGCAAAAGAACCAGAAACAGCCAAAACATCAGATGATGATAATTTTAAAGAAGCAGAGTCTCAAGAATCAAGTTCATTAATGATTAATTCGCTCACAACGGAATCAACTAGATCAGCGAGTTCAACAACAAGTGAAATCATAGCAGAAAAAGACAATCAAACAGTGGTGATCGAATCAAGTTCATCAACTATACACGAAGAGTTACTTCCCCAAAGTAATCCGATGATTAGCCAGTTGCCACTAAAAAAAGTGACGCAACTAACTATCCAACTGAAAAAAATCAATGGTGAACCAATCCAAGAAGGTTCATTTGAATTATTTAATACTCAAACAGGTCAGGTTCAGCAATTAGCCTTAGCTTTAAATGAACCGTTAACGCTGACGAATCTTCCGTTTGGAACGTATGAACTACGTCAAACAAAAGCAAAATTTGGTTTTGTACGAGCAACTCAAACGGTACATTTTGAATTATCGAGTCAACACTTAGTCGAAACAATCACATTGCTCAATCAAAAATTGATTCCAACACAACTGACACAAAATGTCGTAGTGAAGGCGGATAAAAAAAGTCTCAATGGAGCTACAATTGAATGGATCACCAAGATTAAATTTGGAACAGATATTCTTGAAGCACCTGCAGTTTCTTTTCAAAATGAACTGGACCAATTAGTGGCAACAGATGTTAGTGGTAGTTATCATGGAGACCCAATCGAGAATATTGGTCATTTTGAGCAGAAAGATGCAATTGTACGATTTCTTTTTGATGAGAAAGACGGAAGTTATCATTATTTAGTCGCGCAAGAAATCCAAATGAAAATTGTTACGACCCCAGATCAATGGGGGACTCCAAAAGAGTGAGAGTAGTTTTTTTACGAAAAATTGTGTATGCTTCTTGGTAGAATGAGAAAGTTAGCTAAAGGAGCGGATAATTTGTTTATTTCAATGTGGGCACAAGATCGTAACGGTTTGATTGGGAAAGATGGTTTATTACCGTGGAAATTACCAAATGATATGCGTTTTTTTCGGGAGCATACAATGGATCGAATTTTAGTGATGGGACGAAAAACATATGAAGGTATGGGAAAATTAAGTCTGCCTTATCGTCATATTATTGTTTTAACAACCCGACCAGACCTCAAAGTTGCAGAAAATGCGGAAGTTATGCATTCAATTGAAGAAGTGTTAGCCTACAGTCAACAAGTAAAAGAAGATATTTATGTTTCTGGTGGTAGTCAAATTTTTCGAGAATTATTACCAGAAACAGGTATTATATGGCGAACATTGATTGACGAAGAATTTGAGGGCGACACGTATATTGGTGAAATCGACTTTTCCGATTTCACGTTAGCCGAAGAACACGTGGGGATTTTAGATGAAGAAAATCGCTACCCACATCGTTTCCAAAAATGGGTGCGAAAAGACTAAGCGAAGGTATTAATAAAAGAGTTTGGGACAAAACTAGCTTAAATAGAAAAAAAGCCTAAAATTCGTTTTGAAAACGCTGATTTTAGGCTTTTTTAATTGAAAATATGTTAAGAACGACTGGATTTTAGTTTTGTCTCGCTCTCTTTAATGTTTCAGAAGTTTTTAGTTTAATTTTTCAGCAAGATCGTTCAACATTTCTTGGCTAGCAATTGGTCCGTTGTACAACCAACTAGATTCTGGACCAAATTCGAGCAAATGATTTTCTTTGACTGCTTTCAGATTTTTCCAGGCAGGTTCTTCAAACATTGCAGCGCCTTGATCACTGTTGACCAAAATTAAATAATCGGCATCTAACTCAGCTAATTTTTCTGAAGAAACAGCAGACCAGTCTGAAGTAGCATCTTTAGAGATCTCTTTAACCAAGCTAGGGACACCAAAACCTAAATCGCCGTAAACAATACGACCACTTGAGCGATTTTCGCTCACCATAAAGGCAGAATTATTTGTTACCCATAAAACAGCTGCTGTTTTACCAGCGATTTTATCGGCTAATTCCGTTTTGATTTTTTTGGCAGAAGCTTGGTATTCACTGATGATTTCTTTTGCTTGGTCTTCTTTTGCCAAAGCTTTACCCACATCTTTTAATTGCTCTTCCCAAGTTACATCGCTACCATTTGTAACCACATAAGTAGGAGCAATTTTACTGTATTGTTCATATTTTCCACCTTCAACAGTTGCCGAAGAAGATATCAGAAGTAAATCAGGTTCAAAACTTAAAACTTTTTCGTAAGGTAAGTCATAAGAAATCGTTGGAATATCTTTCAGATCATCTTGTAAATAATCCTGGATTGATCCACTACCAACGGTCCATTGCGCAACAGGTTTTTCATCTAGTGCAATTAGATAGTCTTCCAAGTAGCTTCCAATAATCCGTTTTGGTTGATTGGGAATTGTTACTTTATTGCCTAAAGTATCTGTCACGGTGTGCGTGCCATTGCTTTTTGCTGTAGTTGTCGAATTTGTTGTGTCTGTCGTTTTATTTGCTGTGGAGCAAGCTCCTAATAAACCAATTAATAATAGCGTCGTTGAGATTGTGAAAAACTTTGCTTTTCGTTTCATTTTCTTCCTCCTAGAATAATTGAGAATCATTCTCAGATGCTATTATTCCTGATAATTAAAGCACTGTCAACCAATTTTTTAGTGAAAGCTAAAGAAAACTTGTGCTTGACGAATTTGTGAAGTAGCGTCATAATTGAGAATGATTTTCAACGAAAGGATGGGTGAAATGGCAAAAATCGAAGCAGTCGATATTGCAGCAGGGTATCCCAAAAAGCAAATTATTGATGCCTTATCAGTAAAAATTCCTGAAGGCAAGATTACTAGTTTGATTGGGCCAAATGGGAGCGGAAAATCGACATTATTAAAAAGCTTCACACGAATCCTTCCTGTGAAAAAGGGGAAAATTATTGTGAATGATTCTGAAATTTCTACATATAGTTCAAAAGAATTGGCACAAAAAATTGCTTTACTGGCACAAAGTAGTGATCATCCGTTGGGAATGACCGTGGAAGAAATTGTTTCTTATGGTAGATATCCTTATCAAAAGCCATTTAGTGGTTTGACTGTAGAAGACCAAGAAGCGATTCAATGGGCGCTAGAAGCAACTAGCTTAGATACTTTAAAAACACGAGAGATTGCTACTCTGTCAGGTGGACAAGCGCAACGTGTGTGGATTGCTATGGCTTTGGCGCAAGAAACAGACATTTTGATTTTAGATGAACCAATTACTTTTTTAGATCCCGCACATCAATTAGAAATTCTACATTTATTAGAAGAAATCAATCGCGTAAAACAAACGACGATTTTGATGTCCATTCATGATATCAATCATGCATCTCGTTTTTCAGATTATTTATTAGGATTGAAAGCTGGTCAATTATTGGTTGAAGGTTCACCAAAAGAAGTAATTACAAAAGAATGGATGCGAGAAATTTTTGAAATTGATGCACAAATCGTTCATTTGCCTGATTCTGACAAGCCAGTCTTTCTAACTTACGATTTACTTTCACGACAGGAGGTAAATCAATGACGAGTAGAAAGAAGAGTCGTTTTATTTGGCTGCTTATAGTAGTAAGTATGATACTTTTTTTACTAGCTGTCGCAAATGGTGCAGCAGAGGTAACGTTGAAAGACTTATGGTTATCTGTTGTTCAATTTGATTCAGCGAATCAAGCACAACAAATTTTACGAACGATTCGATTACCTCGAGTGTTAGGTGCGTTTGTTGTTGGCAGCAGTTTTGCTTTAAGTGGGGCATTGATGCAAGGTGTGACACGTAATCCATTGGCAGATTCTGGGTTGTTGGGAATCAATGCAGGTGCGTCTTTAGCTATGGCAATTAGTTTTGCTTTCTTACCAGCTGTTTCATCTTTTCAAACGTTTTTGATTTCTCTGGTTGGGGCATTAGCAGTGACGATTTTGGTGTTTGGCTTTCTCAAATTTTCCAAAATGGGAATCAATCCAGTTCAGCTAATTTTAGCTGGGGTGGCGATTAGCTCATTTTTTACTGCAATTAGTCAAGCGCTAACACAATTATTTAATTTGCAACAAGACTTAGCTTTTTGGTTTGTTGGAGGAGCGGCGAATATCACTTGGCGACAATTGACAGTTTTGTTACCTGTTTACTTAATTGCTTCAATTTGCGCTTGTTTGCTAGGTAAATCAATCTCCTTGGTTAATTTAAGTGAATCGCATGCTGTAGCACTTGGTGGAAACCCACGAAGAACGCGTCTTATTTCTTTTGGAATGGTGGCGATTTTATCTGCAATTGCGGTGGCACTTGTGGGACCCGTTTCATTTATTGGTTTATTAGTACCACCATTGATTCGTGGGGTAGTAGGTTCAGATTATCGTTACGTTCTACCTGGTTCTTTTTTAGCGGGAGGATGCTTAGTAATGGTAGCAGATTTGGTGGCACGAATGATCAATCCACCATTTGAAACACCTTTTGGCTTGATTATTGCTTTGATCGGTGTGCCATTCTTGCTTGTTCAAGTTAGGAGGGAAGAGGGATGAAAAAATTACGATGGCTGATTACCTTCTTGCTGTTCTGCTTGTTCATTAGTGTTTTACTTAGCTTGATGATTGGGACACCACTATTATCTATTCAACAAGTGATTGATGGGATTACTGGAACTGCGTCGCCAATTACACAGCTAATCGTACAAGAATTTCGTTTTCCACGGTTGGCAGTTAGTCTTTTGGCGGGAATGTGTTTGGGTGTTTCGGGGTACTTACTGCAAGGAGTTACTAGAAATGAGTTGGCAGATGCTAGCATTTTAGGAATCAATGCAGGAGCTGGCTTTTTCGTCATGCTTTATTTAGGTTTCTTTTCGCAAGCTGCAGCAACTTTTCTATTACCTTTTGCGGCTTGTCTAGGTGGCTTGTTGGCTGCTATTTGTGTGTATCTTACTTCCTATACTAAAAGTGGTATGTTGAAAATGAACCGAATTTTACTTTCGGGAATCGCTGTAAACGCTGGGTTATCGGCGATGACTTTGCTAGTGACGATCAAAATCTCAAAAGAAAATTACGGTTTTGTAAATGCTTGGTTGGCAGGATCTATTTGGGGTGCTAGTTGGCCTTATGTTTGGGCATTGCTTCCATGGGCCGTTTTTCTTTTGCCACTTGCTTTTTATTATAGTCAACAGATTGGGCTGCTTTCT
This sequence comes from Enterococcus sp. DIV0174, assembly GCF_050529065.1. Lineage (NCBI taxonomy): Bacteria > Bacillati > Bacillota > Bacilli > Lactobacillales > Enterococcaceae > Enterococcus > Enterococcus sp. DIV0174. Next base: position 1,012,764 of record NZ_CP172881.1, read on the forward strand.
TTTGGACAAGAACGTGCACAGAGTTTAGGCTTACACGTCCGAAGAAGTCAACGCGCGCTATTAATTCTGGCAGTGGGATTAGCTTGTGCTAGTGTTGCTGTCGCAGGTAGTTTATCCTTTGTCGGTTTGTTAGCACCACATGTTGCAAAAACAATTGTTAAAAAAGAGAATCATTGGACATTTGTACTAAGTGGTTTGTTTGGGGCGTTATTGGTGAACGTAGCTGATATTATTGCGCGTGTCATCCTTCCAAGTGGTGAAATCCCGACAGGAATTTTGATTGCGTTAATCGGTGCGCCGTATTTTCTTTATTTATTGTTTCAAAAGCAAGTTTAAAGGTTGTGGCTCCAAGCTATAGTGAGGAGTTGCTTGGGGAACACCGTAAATAAGGTTGTGGCACAAAAGGTTGGGCTTCAGAAAAAATGAACAACAACCAAAAATATCAACCCTTTCCCTTCAAAAAATCTAAAACGAAGAGTTCAAGCATTCATCTTGAACTCTTTTTCTTTTTGAAAATGAACGTTATTTCCTCGCAACAGCATTGCTATTTTATTCATTTTTCGATACCATGCTATCAAGGAAGGTAGGTTGGATGAGTGAATCAAACGAAAGCACAATTACGTCAAGCAGGCGTTCAAACATTAAAAGAACTAGCTTCAAATGAAAAAGTAGAAAAAGAACGACGGATCCATCAAAAACTATTTTCGAGTTCAGCATTTCAAAACGCACAAACGATTGGGATAACTTTAGCAAATGAATTCGAGGTAGCAACAGAACCTGTTATCCACTATGCAAAGCAACTGCATAAACAAATCGTGATTCCGAAAACATTGCCAAAGCGTCAAATGGCTTTTTATGAATTGACAGATGAAACGATGCTAGAACGGTCTAGTTTTGGTGTCTTAGAGCCAACAAATTCACGCCTTTTTTTACCTGAACAAATCGATTTATTAATTGTGCCTGGCTTGGTCTTTACGAAATCGGGTTATCGAATCGGTTTTGGTGGTGGTTATTATGATCGCTATTTACAGCAATATCCAAACCAAACAGCGAGCTTAGTCTTTACTGAACAGTTGAATGATGCGTGGTTGCCAGAATCATTTGATCAAAAAATTCAACAATTGTATATTGATTAATTTTATTACTAATAGGAGGTTTTCATGGATTATCAACAAAAACGAAAAATTCAATTTTGGTTGAAAAAACCAATCTGGACCTATATTTTTTTAGGGATTCAAACATTTGTATTTGTATTGATGTACCTGTTTCCAGAGTTAAAAATAGAATCATTTGGCGGAATGTATGGTCCTTTCTTTGCATACTATCATGAGTGGTGGCGCTTGATTACTCCCATCTTTATTCATTTTGGTCTGATGCACTTTGCAGTTAACTCTGTAACACTTTACTTTATGGGTTCGCAAATCGAAACGATTTACGGACATTGGCGTTTCTTCCTCATTTATTTATTGAGTGGCGTAGCTGGTAATTTAGCTAGTTTTGCGTTGAACCAAGTAGGCGTGTTATCTGCAGGAGCGAGCACGTCCTTATTTGGGATGTTTGGTGCTTTTGTGATTTTAGGATTCCATTTTCGAAATAACCCTGCGATTACACAGATGGTGAGACAGTTCTCGTTATTTATCGTTTTAAGCTTAGTCTTTGGTGGATTTGATACATCGGTTGATATCTGGGGGCATGTTGGCGGAGTTCTCGGCGGACTACTGTTAGGAAATATCTTGGGTTTGCCCGAACAAAGAGGAAACTTTTCGATTCATCAACGAATTATTTCTGGAATGATTTTTATTTTTCTTTTAGTAATTTGTTTGTTAGTGGGTTTAAAAAAGTATGGTTTACTTGTATAATGTGAAGGAAGTGCTTTAACATGGAAAGCTTGTATGACGTACAACAGCTATTCAAAAAATTTGGCATCATCATCTATGTCGGCTCACGAATTTATGATATAGAGTTGATGACGATTGAATTAAGAACGTTATATGACAATCGCTTGATTGATCATGATACGTACATGACGGCATGGCGCATTCTGAAAAGAGAGCACCGAATAGAAGAAAGCCGAAAGAAAGGAAACGTGTAATGGACAAGAAAATTATTGGAATTGATTTAGGTGGAACGACTGCAAAATTTGCAATTATGACTCCAGAAGGTGAAATTCAACAAAAATGGAGTATTGATACCAATATTTTAGATGAGGGTGTACATATTGTCCCTGAAATCATTGAATCAATCAATCATCGTTTAAACTTATATAACATGAAAGTGGAAGACTTTATCGGTATTGGTATGGGAACTCCTGGAAGTGTCGATAGTGAAGCTGGAACCGTTATTGGCGCGTATAACTTGAACTGGACAGAACTACAACCAGTGAGAGAACAAATCCAAGCAGGTACTGGAATTAAGTTTGCAGTTGATAATGATGCCAATGTTGCTGCTCTAGGTGAACGCTGGAAAGGTGCTGGAGAAAATGATCCTGATGTTGTTTTCGTCACATTGGGAACTGGTGTTGGTGGCGGAATCGTTGCTGCTGGCAATCTTGTACATGGTGCTGCTGGCGCCGGTGGCGAAATTGGCCATATCACAGTTGATCCAAATGGTTTTGAATGTACATGTGGAAAACGTGGCTGTTTAGAAACTGTTTCAAGTGCAACGGGTGTGGTGCGTTTGGGCCGTTTCTTGGCGGAAGAATATGCAGGTGATTCAACACTTAAAGCAATGCTTGATAATGGCGAAGAAGTAACAAGTAAAGACATCTTCGAATTAGCAGAAGGCGGCGATCCCTTTGCATTGATGGTTGTGGATCGTGTTTGTTTCTACCTAGGATTAGCATGCGGAAACCTAGGAAATACATTGAATCCTTCAAGTATCGTTTTAGGCGGCGGGGTATCTGCAGCAGGCGAATTTTTGCGTAGTCGTGTGGAAAAATACTTTATGGAATTCACTTTCCCACAAGTAAGAGAATCAACAAAAATTAAATTAGCAGAGCTTGGTAATGAAGCAGGCGTCATTGGTGCTGCATCATTAGCCTTGAAATTTGCGTAAAGATGGAGGCAACTCATGTTTTTTTGGATTAATATTTTTTTGATCGCAATTATTCTGGCGATTGTATTTTGGGAAGCATACTTACGTATCATGGCAAAACGTTCAGCAAAAATGTTAGAAGAAGAAGAGTTTCGTGAAGGAATGCGTAAAGCGCAAATCATTGATGTCAGAGAAAAGGATGTTTTTGATGCTGGCCATATTTTAGGTGCACGAAATATTCCTTATACAGTATTAAAAAACTCTTTAGGCTCAATTCGTAAAGACCAACCTGTCTATATTTACGATCAAAGAAAAAGTTTGAGCATTCGAACAGCTAACAAATTACGTAAAGAAGGCTTTAAAGAACTTTATATTTTAAAAGGTGGCTATGATGGCTGGTCTGGTAAAATCAAAAGTAAAAAAGTTTAATTGACTATTTCTTAAAGGATCGAGAAACTAGCAGAAAGCTGGTTACTCGATCCTTTTTTATTTTTGTACTCTAGCGTGTTTTTCGCTAAAATAAAGAGTGAAAGGAAAGGAGCAAAGAACATGATTCAATTGAAGCGAGCTTATCAAAAAGCAGAAGAAACAGATGGTTTTCGGGTTCTGGTTGATCGTATTTGGCCAAGAGGTGTTTCTAAAGCAGAAGCAAAACTTGATTTATGGCTGAAAGAGGTTGCGCCAAGCACAGAGCTGAGAAAGTGGTACAATCATACCCCAGAAAAATTTCCTGAGTTCTCTGAACGTTATCAAAAAGAATTGTTAGATGAAGAAGTTCCTCACCAAGCTTTTCAAGAATTACTGGCCATTTGTCAAAAAGAAAAACAAGTGACACTTGTCTACGGTGCAAAAGATGAAACAGAAAATCAGGCAGTAGTGTTGAAAAAACGATTGGATCAACAACTAGCTGTTTAAAATAAAGAGAAGGTGTAAGATGCAGATTGGCATTATCGGAGCAGGTCCACGTGGCTTGAGTATGTTAGAAAGAATTTTGCGCAACAATCAAACGAATCAATCACTTCAAATTTACTTATTTGATGTAGTTGGTCCCGGTGGAAGAGTTTGGCGAGTGGATCAATCGACAGACCTATTAATGAACTCGGTTTCACAACAGGTAACATTGTTTACAGATGCAACGCTTTCGAATGATGGTGTTGTTTCTGCAGGTCCTAATCTTTATCAATGGGCAAAAAAAGAGGGCCCCTCTTTCGTTGAGGAACAATCATTGAACAAGCAATCTTTTTTTCTCGCAGAAATGGAGCAGTTAGGAAAAGATGAACATGCAACACGTTGCCTTTATGGTTTGTATCAGCAATGGTTTTTCACGGAACTCAAAAAGGAATATCCCAATGTGATTACTTTCGTTCCCGCACTTGTTGATAGTGTTTCACGAGTGGAGTCTGGTTTTTACTTAGCGACAGATGATACAACGTTTTTTGTGGATCAATTGGTGTTGGCAAGTGGCCATTGGGAAAATGAGTTGATGAATGAAGAAATTGATCTTGCTGATTATGCGCAGCAACATGATTTGTTTTATCAACCGCCAAGTAATCCAGCAGACGTTTTAGTTGCTGATATACCTGCTAATGAACCGATTCTTTTACGTGGATTAGGGTTAGCATTTTTTGACTATATTGGGTTATTGACAGTTGGACGTGGTGGACGTTTTGAAGAAAAAGAAAATCAGTTTATTTATCACCCTTCTGGAAACGAGCCAGTTATTTACGCGGGGTCACGTCGTGGGGTTCCCTATTATCCCCGTGGCAAGAACCAAAAACAGGGTGGCGCGATGGCTCGACTCAAGTTATTAACAACAGAAAATCTAAAAAAATGGCAGAGAAAAGGAGAATTGACTGGTAAAAGATTTTTTGACTTGTTCAAAAAAGAAGTAGAATTATTTTATTATCAAAAAACGATTGAGGAACAACAATTAGCAATCAATCCTGTTGAATTTGAGCAAGTGTTTTTGCTAGAGTCAACAGAAGAATGTTTGGCAAATTATCCGCAATTAGAACCATTTATTTGGTCATGGGACAGCTTGGAACATCCTCTTTCCGCTTTTCCTAATGATTTTGAAAAGGGGGTTCGTTCCTTTTTGGCATGGCAAATCAATGAGGCGGAAAAAGGAAATGACACAGGTGCATTTAGTTCAACTTTAGATGCAATCAAAGACTGGCGTGAACCAATTCGTGAAGCAATCGCATGGGATATTTTTTCAGTTGAAGAATATCGTGAGCAATTGTGGTCTTGGTTCACACCGCTGAATGCTTTTTTAACCATTGGTCCACCTTTGAGAAGAAGTAAAGAGCTTGCTGCGCTGATAGATGCCGATATTTTCCATATTACAAAACCGCCGTTTGAAATCAAACGAGTCAGAGGAAGATTTTGGATTGAAACAGAAAATAAGCAACTCAATAGTCGCTATTTGATTGAAGCTCATTTGCCGATTAATAGTGTGTTTTATTCAAAAAATCCAGTCATTCAAAGTCTGAATAAAAATGGTTTGATTCGTTCTTATCAAAAAACAGAAATTGACGAACATTATTTTTCAGGTGCGATTGATGTAAACCATGCAAATCAAGTTATAGGGGCAAATGGAAAAGTGATTCCGAATTTTTATTGTTATGGGATTCCAATAGAAGGTGTTGATTGGTTGACGGCTGCTGTGGCACGTCCATACACAGATGCTTGGAATTTAAGGCAAGCAGATTCAATTGCTCGCCATTTGTTAACTAAGCAAGAGAAAACAAACAAAAAAGACAGCTAAGATGAACAAGTCGTAAGCGACTTGGACATCTTAGCTGTCCTTTTTTAAATAACTAATTAACGTGCAACGCGTTTACGCATCGCTTTTTTACGATTTTCTTCAATCATTGATTCTTTTTCATCGATTGGATCAATTACATTTTTTTTAACTGAAGCGACAACACCTGCTACAGCAGCAACAGTTGCTAAGCTTCCGACTAATAATCCAGATACAAATTTTTTCATTAAAAACACCTCTTAATTGTTTGATACCTCTATTATGAAACAAAAACAGAAAAAAGGCTAGTTAGACGTTTATTTGGAAACCTTTACAAAAACGATTGAAAAAAATTACTAAATGTTTTATTATAAATTTACTAAATAAAATCATAGGAAAAGCTGGTGATTACTAAAAACTGTTTCGAAACTTCCGTGTTCTTTTGGTACAATGAAGGATGGATGATAAAAGAGCGTTAGTTATCAATAAAGGAGTGTTTAAATATGTCAATTTTAGTTTTAGGTGGTGCGGGGTACATCGGCTCACATGCAGTCGATCAATTAATCCAAAAAGGGTATGATGTTGCGGTTGTTGATAATCTATTAACAGGGCATCGTCAAGCCGTTCACCCAGATGCACGTTTTTATGAAGGAGATATTCGAGATAAAGCATTTTTACAAACGGTATTTGAAAAAGAAGCGATCGAAGGAGTCATTCATTTTGCTGCAAGTTCTTTAGTAGGTGAGTCAGTTGAAAAACCTTTAATGTACTTCAACAATAATGTTTATGGTATGCAAATCCTACTTGAAGTAATGCATGAATTTGATGTAAAACAAATTGTTTTCTCATCAACAGCAGCAACATACGGTGAACCCAAAATGTCACCAATTACAGAAGAAACACCAACTAATCCCAAAAATCCTTATGGGGAAAGTAAATTGATGATGGAAAAAATGATGAAGTGGTGTGACAATGCGTATGGAATGCGTTACGTGGCTCTTCGCTATTTCAATGTAGCAGGTGCAAAGGCTGATGCAAGCATTGGTGAAGACCATACACCTGAGACTCATTTAGTACCGATTATCTTACAAGTGGCATTAGGACAAAGAGAAGAATTAGCAGTTTATGGTGACGATTATGATACACCAGATGGGACTTGCGTTCGTGATTACGTTCAAGTAGAAGACCTGATTGCTGCACATATCAAAGCTTTAGAATATTTAAAAGCTGGAAATGAAAGTAATTTCTTTAATTTGGGAAGTAACAATGGTTATTCGGTCAAAGAAATGCTTGAAGCAGCTCGCGAAGTTACTGGAAAAAAAATTCCAGCAAAAATTGCACCTCGTCGTGCGGGTGATCCAAGTACATTAGTTGCTTCAAGTCAAAAGGCAAAAGAGATCTTAGGTTGGGAACCAGCATATACAGATGTTAAAGCAATTATTAAAACAGCTTGGGATTGGCATGTAAGTCATCCACATGGCTATGAAGAATAGGAGAATTGACAATGTCTATCAGTCAAACAATTTGTGACTTTGCAACGCTTTCGATTAGCTCCGGTGGCTTCATGGAAATGGATCGAATTTATCTTCAAAATCGATTATTAAGTTTGATAGGTGAAGAAGCGTTGACGGGAGAAGTCACACCACGTCCAGTAACAGTACCTGCAGTGGATTTGCTGGCAGAATTAGTCCAAGTAGCGAAAGACAATCAAGTCATTTCAGATTTGGCTGCAGAACAAGAAATGTTTGAAGCACAGCTAATGGATTTTTTGACTCCGCCGCCGTCTGTTGTTAATGCTTTTTTTGCACAACACTATGCCAACTCGCCAGAAGAAGCAACAGAATATTTCTTCCAGTTGAGTCAGCAAAACGATTACATCAAAACGCGTTCAATTGCTAAAAATATCCAGTTTCCAGTACAAACTGCTTACGGAGACCTTGAAATTACAATCAACTTATCGAAACCCGAAAAAGATCCAAAGCAAATTGCTGCGGAACGAGAAGCAGTGAAAGTAGACTATCCAAAATGTTTGCTTTGTATGGAGAATGAAGGGTATCGAGGACGTTTAAATTACCCTGCGAGAACAAATCATCGGATTATTCGAATGAACCTAGATGGCGAAAGCTGGGGATTCCAATATTCACCTTATGCGTATTACAATGAGCATTCAATTATTTTGTCAGAAATTCATCGTCCGATGCAAATCAATCAAGATACTTTCCGCCGCTTGTTACGAATTACGGAAGTATTGCCTCATTATTTTGTGGGATCGAATGCCGATTTACCAATTGTAGGTGGTTCTATTTTATCTCACGATCATTACCAAGCTGGACGTCATGAATTTCCAATGGCGAAAGCACCAATGGAACGCTTAATCAAATTAACTGATTACCCACAAGTCATTGCAGGAATTGTGAAGTGGCCAATGTCAGTGATTCGCCTTCAATCACCAGACAAAGAACTCCTTGTAGATGCGGCAACAACCATTTTAGAAAAATGGCAAGGTTACTCGGATGCATCTGTCGAAGTTTTGGCGCATTCTGCCGATGGGACAGCGCATCACACGATTACTCCGATTGCGCGTCGGAAAGATGACTACTTTGAACTAGATTTAGTGTTGCGCGACAATAATGTATCTGAAGAACATCCAGATGGGATTTTCCACCCACATAAAGACGTTCAGCACATCAAAAAAGAAAACATTGGCTTGATTGAAGTGATGGGGTTAGCCGTGTTACCTCCACGATTAAAAATGGAACTTGAAGAAGTGGAAAAATATTTGTTAAACGAAGAAAACAACTTAGCTGATTATCATCGTGAATGGGCAGATGAGTTGCGGGCAACTCACACAATCACAGCAGATCACGTAACTGAAATTGTGCAGGAAGCTGTTGGTCAAGTGTTCTTACGTGTGTTAGAAGATGCAGGCGTGTTTAAGCGGACAGAAGAAGGACAAGCGGCATTTGCTCGCTTTACTGATTATTTATAATTGATCCAGTGAGGAAGGAGGAAACATCATGGCAACAATTAAAGATATCGCGCAGCTAGCAGGTGTTTCTCCTGCGACTGTTTCAAGAGTATTGAATTATGATTCGGAACTTTCCGTAGGCTTAGCAACTAAACAGAAAGTTTTCGAGGCAGCCGAACAGTTAAACTATACGAAACATAAAAAAAACCTTCCAGCTAATCAAGCAACTTTGCGATTGATTCAATGGCATAATGAAAGTGAAGAGCTCGAAGATTTATATTATTTAGCCATTCGTCTTGGGATTGAGAAGAAAGCGGAAGAGTTGAATGTTGATTTGCTAAAGGAAACTTGGGATTCCATTAGCGAACGTGAAGTTGACGGAACGATTGCTGTCGGAAAATTCGACTTGCAACAACTGGCAGAGTTAGAAAAATCTCAACCAAAATTACTTTTAGTTGATTCTGATGGGACCGCAGTTGGCATTGACTCATTAACTGTCGATTTTTTTTCAAGTGTCCAAAAAGTTGTTGATTACTTTTTGTCATTAAATGCTAAAAAAATCGCAATGTTAACGGGGAAAGAATATACAAAAAAAAATCGGCAATTGTTGAATGATCCAAGAAGACTTGCTTTTGAACAAATCATGGTTAGTGAGCAACAAGAACCCTTTGCCATAATCGAAGCTGATTTTTCGGTTGAGGCAGGTTACTCAGCAATCAAACAATTTTTAGCCGAAACAAGTGAAAAGCCAGATGCTCTATTTGCAGCAAACGATGCATTAGCAATTGGTGCATTAAAAGCGATTCAAGAGAGTGGCTATCGTGTGCCTAAGGATATTGCAGTTATCGGATTTAATGACAGCAGCGTAGCTAAATATGTGACACCTGCATTATCAACGATAAAAGTTTACACTGAATGGTTAGGGGAGATTGCTGTTGAAACGATTTTACAATTGATCCAGACAGAAGCTCCCGTTCCAAGAAAAATCGTTGTTGGTACAGACTTGATTGTGCGAGAATCAGCGTAACAATCAAGTGAAATGATACCGATCAAAACTAGCGGAATTTTTGTAAGAACCTACTTATCAAGCAATGCTTGTATCAGACGACATTGCTTGTGGTTCTTATGAGGCTGCGCTAGTTTTTTTGTTGTTATCTCAGATTAGGTTTCCGCTAAAAATGTGCTACAATAAGAAACGATAGTTAATGGAAAGGAATCAAAACATGATTACATTAGGAATTGATACAGCAAACCAAACTTTGGCTATAGGTGTCGTGGAGAACGATGTAGTTCTTGGACAAATTCAAACGAACATCAAACGAAACCATAGCATTACGTTGATGCCAGCAATTGATCAATTATTTGCAGATCTACAATTGGAGCCATCAGCGATTGATCGTATCGCAGTTTCTGACGGACCAGGTTCATATACTGGTCTAAGAATAGGCGTGACGACTGCGAAAACTTTAGCCTATACACTAAAGAAAGAATTGGTAGGTATCTCTAGTTTGAAAACAGTCGCAGCTAACTGTGTGAATGTGGAAGGTGTGATTGTGCCACTCTTTGATGCGAGACGTAAAAATGTTTATGCGGGCGCCTATCAATGGAAAGAAAATCAGCTAGAAACATTGATTGAAGACAAGCATTCCTCATTAGTCGATCTACTCACAGAATTAAAAACACTTGAACAATCAATTTATTTTGTTGGTAGTGATTGCCAAAAATTTGAAACAGAATTAAACGAAGCTTTACCAGAAGTAACAATCAATTTGATTCCTCAATGGGATATCCCAAATGGAACTGTGCTGGCAAATTTAGGAGAACAAGCTGTCCCTGTCTCTGATGTTCAAGCATTCTTACCACGGTATTTGAAAAAGGTAGAAGCTGAAGAAAAATGGCTAGAAACTCATACGCCTGGAGCCGAAAGCTATGTTGAAAAAATTTAAGCAATTAACGAAACATTTGTTCCGAGAATCGTCTTTTTATCCTGCTAAAGAGCTAGAAGTAAATCAAGATACCTATCAAATACGCCAATTGACGACAGCAGACATCAAAGATTTGTTGACAGTCGAGCGAGAAGTTTACCTTGGTGAACTACCTTGGACGCGGAGTGCATTTTTATCTGAATTTCGTTCTCCTTTGGTTCATTTGTATCTGGGCGTCTTTATTAATGAGGAATTAGTGGGATTTATCGGTTCACGAATCATTGGAACAGATTGTCATATTACAAATATCGCCTTGATGTCTCGCTATCAGCGAAAAAGCATTGGCTCGTTCTTAATTGACGAAATAGAAAAGTTTGCTATAATGAATCGCTGTGAGACTCTTTCGTTAGAAGTTCGCGTAGGCAATCGTGATGCGCAAAAGTTGTACCGAAAGCTGGGCTTTCAATCAAGAACCATCAAAAAAGGGTATTATACTGAAAACAATGAAGATGCCTTAGATATGGTAAAAATTTTAGAAAAAGAGTGAAGAATGTTGATTTATCAAAAAGCAGCATTTGATTACAATGACTTGGCAGAAAAACTCTGGTTGATTAGTAATCAGGCATATACACACGGTTCACCATGGACAAAAACACAATTTTTAACAGATTTACAGCAACCTCATACAGATTATTTGATAGCGATTGAAGCAAACGAAATCGTTGGCTTCTTAGGTTTTAGCCGTGTGGTTGATGAAGTTGAAATTACCAATATTGCAGTAAATTTAACCTCACAAGGAAAAGGTCATGCACGACAATTACTGAAAGCATTAATTCAGCAAGAAAAAGCAAATGATGTGTTTCAAGTTTTTCTAGAAGTTCGTAAATCAAATGAACGGGCAAAATGTCTGTATGAATCAGAAAAATTTCGAGTATTGGGTATTCGTAAATCTTATTACCAACAACCGGTAGAAGATGCCTTTATTATGAGTACCAAGTTAAAGACGGAGACGATGAAATGAATAGAGAATTGATTCTTGCGATTGAATCAAGTTGTGACGAAACAAGTGTTGCTGTTGTAGAAAATGGCACGAAAATCTTGTCGAATATTGTCGCATCACAAATAAATAGTCATAAACGATTTGGTGGCGTTGTACCAGAAGTTGCTAGTAGACACCACGTAGAACAAATCACACTTTGTATAGATGAAGCTTTGGCTGAAGCGGAGGTAACAGTAGCTGAACTTTCAGCGGTCGCAGTTACTTACGGACCAGGATTAGTTGGTTCTTTATTAATTGGTATTTCTGCTGCTAAAGCATTTGCATGGGCAAATAACTTACCTTTGGTCCCCGTTAATCACATGGCAGGTCATATCTATGCTGCACGCTTTGTTAAACCATTTGAATTTCCGCTAATCGCCTTGCTAGTTAGTGGTGGGCATACGGAACTGGTTTATATGCAAGAAGATGGTTCTTATGAAATTATTGGGGAAACACGGGATGATGCAGCTGGTGAAGCGTATGATAAAGTTGGACGCGTCCTCGGGTTAAGTTATCCAAGTGGAAAAGAAATTGATGAATTAGCGCATCATGGAAAAGATAATTATCATTTTCCAAGGGCGATGATCCATGAAGCAAACTATGATTTTAGTTTTAGTGGATTGAAAAGTGCGTTCATCAACTTAGTTCATAATGCAGAACAGCGTGGGGAAGAGCTAGATAAAAATGACTTAGCGGCTAGCTTTCAAGCAAGTGTTGTTGAAGTGCTAGTGACCAAAACATTACGAGCATGTAAAGAATTTCCAGTGAAACAATTAGTTGTTGCTGGGGGCGTTGCTGCTAATCAAGGGCTTCGTGAAGGATTAGCGACAGCTTTAGCGAAAGAATTGCCAGAAGTTGAATTGATTATCCCACCACTGCGTTTATGTGGGGATAATGCAGCGATGATTGGGGCAGCAGCCCATGTTGAACGGCAAAAGGGAACCGCTGCTGATTTGCAATTGAATGCAAATCCTAGCTTGGTTTTGTAAAAACGGCTTGCTAGGTAAAGAAGAGATTGTAGAGGAAATGCCCAGCTCGAGCAAATAAGGATAAATTCCCAGAAATTGTTTCTCGAATTTTTGAGTAAGTTAGACTTATTTTGAAGAAGTTATTTCTTGAACACAGAGGATAAGCCTATGGCGCAAAACGTTTAGCTTTAAGTAATAAGGAATCTTTTCTAAGAACAGCTTTCCATATTTTTGTGAAAAGAGGACTTATTACTGAAGAAGTTTCTTTGAAAATACCGCTTATTAGAAAAAAGGAGATGCGACATTTTGTCGCATCTCCTTTTTTCTTTTACTCATTAGCATCTCGCAATGCAGGAGTTACAGCTGTTTTGCAAAAGGTAAATTGTTTTTTTCGATAATCAAGTAACCCGCTGTCACGTAATTGTTTGATGACTTGTCCAGCAGTTTCTCTGGTAGTTCCGCTATTAACAGCTAACTCTTTTAAAGTGATTGGGTAGGGGATACAAATGTGTCCATCTTCTGTTGGAACACCAAGTTCTTCTTTTAAAATAAATAAATTTTGCTTCACTCGATCAAAGGCGCTGGAAGTTAATCCAATTTGAATTCGTAATTCGTGCATCTCGACAACTTTTGAAATTTTATGGATAAGTGCAATCAATTGTTCAGAATTATTTCGCGCAAGTTTTTCATAAAAGCTAACAGGTAAGTAAAATGTATCAATATCCGTCATTGCTTGTGCGGTGTAAGCGTAAGCTTGTGCTTCAAAAATTCCCGCCATAGGAAATAATGTGTTTGCATTTACATAGTCATAATAGTAATAAGTGGCACTTTCATCATAGCGTTCAAGACGAACGAGTCCTTTCGTTAAAATATAAAAGCGTTGACGCTCGTCGCCTTCATCAAAAAGGATTTGGCCCTTTTTGTAGGAACGAAGGACGGTATGTTCCTTAATCAATTGAAATTCTTCGTCAGTAAAATGCATGAAGTCTGGTTGGTATCTTAACTTGGAAAAATGGTAATCAATTTTAGTTATTCGCATGTCAAACCTCTCTCCTTATTTCTTCACTACTACTATTGTCCCGTTTTTCACTTGATTTGTAAAGATAAAGAAATAACGATAATTATAAGCAGTTTTGGTAGAGTAAAAAAATTTTTTGTTATTAAAGAAAAAATATTCATTAATAATCAGCTTAAATGAATATTAGGCGATTTGTTTATAATATATTGCATAAAAAATGCAATTAATACATAAGTAAACGCTAACAACGCTATTAATTCAATAATTTTTTTATATTCAGAAATATTTTTTTCATGAATAAATATTTTTTTTCGAGTGTTTTTGTCTGTAAAGAATGAATAAAACTTAATAAAATGAAGAAAAACGTTTAATTATTTAATAACGGAATATTAACGTGAAGAATCTCTCGTTTTGAATGCAAAGAAATTATGAAAAGGGTTACAAAATGACGGTATTCTATACATGTAATCAAAACGAAGGAGGCAACACAACATGGATAAACCAATTCACGTTTTCTCTGAAATAGGGAAGTTAAAAACCGTTTTATTAAAACGGCCTGGACAGGAAGTTGAAAACTTGACACCAGATATTATGGACCGTCTATTATTTGATGACATTCCGTATCTTCCGATTGCTCAAGAGGAACATGACTTATTTGCTAAGACGTTACAAAATGAAGGCGTTGAAACACTTTATTTAGAAAAACTCGCTGCAGAAGCAATTGATGCAGGCAATGTGAAAGAGCAATTCCTAAACAAAATGTTAGACGAATCGCACATTGCATCAAATGCTGTGAGAGATGGTCTTCATGAGTTCCTTCTATCAATGGAAACACAAGAAATGGTAGATAAAATTATGGCAGGTGTTCGTACGAAAGACATCGAAGTTCGTTCAAACAGTTTGTACGACTTGTCAGCAGACGATGAATATCCATTCTACATGGATCCAATGCCAAACCTATACTTTACAAGAGATCCATCCGCATCAATCGGAAATGGGATGACTGTAAACCGTATGACTTTTGAAGCACGTCGTCGTGAGTCAATGTTCACGGAATATATTTTGAACCATCACCCACGCTTTGCAAATAAAGGTGTTGAAGTTTGGTTAGATCGTGATACTACTGAACACATTGAAGGCGGAGATGAATTAGTCTTAAGTGATAAAGTTGTCGCAGTAGGGATTTCACAAAGAACCAACGCGAAAGCTTTGGAAACAATGGCACGTCGCTTATTTGCTAAAAATTCAGGATTTGAAAAAGTGCTAGCAATCAAGATTCCGAATAATCGTGCCATGATGCATTTGGATACAGTGTTTACCATGGTTGACTATGATAAATTCACAATTCATCCAGCTATTCAAAGTAAAAACGGAAAAATCGATGTCTTTACAATCGTTCCAGATGGTGATGACATCAAGATCACTCATTCTGATGATCTACATGCAACATTGAAAGATGCTTTAGGATTAGATGATCTAGTCTTGATCCCAACTGGTAATGGCGATGCAATCGTTGCTCCACGTGAACAATGGAATGATGGCTCAAATACTTTAGCTATTGCACCAGGTGTGGTTGTCACTTATAACCGTAACTATGTATCAAATGAATTACTAAGAAGCTACGGCATCAAAGTGTTGGAAATCAATTCAAGTGAATTGTCTCGTGGCCGTGGTGGTCCACGTTGCATGAGCCAACCGCTTGTACGTGAAGATTTGAAATAAGTTTGAGTATTCCAGCGACGGTCCTACTCTACTGTCAGCTGTCGCTGGAATTTCCTCTTAAATCAATGAAATTCCGTCTTAAATTATAAAAACAAACTAAAGGAGAATGTTTTATTATGAAAGAATCAGTATTTCAAGGAAGAAGCTTATTAGCAGAAAAAGATTTTACTAAAGAAGAGTTACAATATTTAATTGATTTCTCTCAACATTTAAAAGATTTGAAAAAACGTGGAATTCCACATCATTATTTAGAAGGCAAAAACATTGCCTTATTATTTGAAAAAACTTCTACACGTACACGTGCAGCTTTTACAACTGCAGCTGTTGACTTAGGCGCTCATCCAGAATACTTAGGTGCAAATGATATTCAATTAGGTAAAAAAGAATCAACAGAAGATACAGCTAAAGTCTTGGGTAGTATGTTTGACGGTATTGAATTCCGTGGCTTCAGCCAAAAAATGGTTGAAGAACTTGCTGAATTCTCAGGTGTTCCAGTTTGGAATGGTTTAACTGACGAATGGCATCCAACACAAATGATCGCCGATTTCTTAACCATCCAAGAAAACTTCGGAAAAGTTGAAGGAATCACTGTTGCTTACTGTGGTGATGGCCGTAACAACATGGCAAACTCATTATTAGTAACTGGTGCTATTTTAGGAACAAATATGCGTATCGTTGCACCAAAAGAACTACAACCAGAAGAAGAAATCGTGAAATTAGCAGAAGGCTTTGCAGCTAAATCAGGTGCAAAACTAATGATTACTGACGATGTTGATAAAGGTGTTGACGGCGTTGACGTACTTTATTCAGACGTATGGGTATCAATGGGTGAAGAAGACAAATTTGAAGAACGTATCAAATTGTTGAAACCTTACCAAATCAACATGGAAATGGTTGAAAAAACACATAACACAGATCGCTTGATCTTCTTGCATTGCTTACCAGCATTCCATGACACAAACACTGTGTATGGTGAACAAATGAAAGAACGCTTCGGTATTACTGAAATGGAAGTAACTGATGAAGTCTTCCGCAGCAAATATGCACGTCAATTTGAACAAGCTGAAAACCGTATGCACTCAATTAAAGCAATTATGGCTGCAACATTAGGCAACTTGTTTATCCCTCGCGTTTAATAAACCACATTCATCTCATGTACAAAACGAGGCAGAGGACGCAAGTACTTGCTGCCTCGTTTTGTCATTGATTAACATTGTCTGAAGAAAGGGCGAATAATATGGCAAATCGAAAAGTTGTTGTCGCTTTAGGCGGTAACGCAATTTTATCAACTGATGCAAGTGCAAAAGCACAACAAGAAGCATTGATGGAAACAGCAAAATACTTAGTAAAATTTATTGAACAAGGTGACGAGTTGATTATTTCTCATGGGAATGGTCCACAAGTCGGTAACTTATTGATCCAACAACAAGCAGCTGATTCTGAAAAAACACCAGCGATGCCATTAGACACTTGTGTTGCAATGACTGAAGGTTCTATTGGTTATTGGTTACAAAATGCAATGGGTGAAGTATTGAAACAAAAAGGAATTGATAAAGATGTTGTATCTTTAGTCACGCAAGTTATCGTAGATGAAAACGATCCGTCTTTCAAAAACCCAACAAAACCAATTGGTCCGTTCTATTCAGAAGAGGAAGCTACTGCACAAATGAAAGCAGATTCAAACGTAACGTTTAAGGAAGATGCTGGTCGTGGTTGGCGTAAAGTAGTTGCTTCGCCAAAACCAATTTCAATCAAAGAAGCACGTGTAATTGAAGCATTGGTTGATCAAGGCGTAGTTACTGTTTCTGTTGGTGGCGGTGGTATTCCGGTAGTTGAAACAGCCACTGGTTTAGAAGGTCGCGAAGCGGTAATCGATAAAGACTTTGCTTCAGAAAAATTGGCAGAAATCATTGATGCCGATTTATTGATTGTTTTAACTGGTGTGGACAATGTTTATGTGAACTATCAAAAACCGGACCAAAAGAAATTGGAAACTGTAACTATTTCAGAAATGAAACAATATATCAGTGAAGATCAATTTGCTCCTGGTAGCATGCTGCCAAAAGTTGAAGCAGCTATTCAATTTGTAGAAGCTCGACCAAATGCAAAAGCAATCATCACTTCTTTAGAAAACATTGAAAACTTACTAGCTTCTGAAGAAGGAACGATTGTTGTTGCTGATTAATTTGTTAAGTCTTTCGTGTAAACGAAATGATTTATAGCTATTCTTGCCCAGGTGGAGTTTCTTCTCCTTTAGACCATCTGGGCAGTTTTTTTTATAAAGGAGCTAGCCAGAAATGTTTTTTTCTGCTATAATTCAAAGCAGTTTAATACTTTTATGATTTGTTGAACAAGAGAGTACTTGTGCTGATTCTTGCTGAGCGAGTTCGGATGATTGGTGGGAGCCGAATGAAGAAGACACAACGAAGCGCACTTGGAGAATTTCTGTCTTTGAGTTAATCAAAGCGGACGGTCATCTACCGATAGCAGATTGAGTAGGTCTTGATGTATAAGACAACTGGAGTGGTACCGCGGGTAATCTCGTCTCTAGTAATCACAGTGATTGTGATTGCTAGGGACTTTTTTTATTGTCTTCAACAATCATGGAAAATTTAGGAGGAACTTAGATGAATAACAAAGACTTAGTTGCAAAAGCCGTTTATGATGTAGTGAAAGACGACTTGACACTTGAACAAGTACAACAATTATTAGAAAATCCAAAATCAGCGGATCATGGTGACGTCGCTTTTCCAGCTTTTTCATTGGCGAAAATCTACCGTAAAGCACCACAACAGATTGCAGCAGATTTAGCTGAAAAAATTGCACCAGAAAACTTTGAAAAAATTGAAGTTGTTGGACCTTATTTAAACTTCTTTATGAACAAAGAAGCAATCAGTCAAGCTGTACTTGAAGCAGTAGTTGAACAACAAGCACATTATGGTGATAGCACAATTGGCAATCAAGGTACAGTACCAATCGACATGTCCTCACCAAATATTGCAAAACCAATCTCAATGGGACATCTACGTTCAACAGTTATTGGAAACTCCATTGGGTTTATTTTAGAAAAAATTGGGTATCAACCCATTCGAATCAATCACTTAGGTGACTGGGGAACTCAATTTGGTAAATTGATCGTTGCCTATAAAAAGTGGGGGTCAGAAGAAGCAGTCAAAGCTGAGCCAATCAATGAATTATTGCGTCTTTACGTGAAGTTCCATGAAGTAGCTGAAACTGAGCCAGAATTAAATGATGAAGCACGTTCATGGTTTAAACGCTTAGAAGAAGGCGACACAGAAGCTATTGAATTATGGCAATGGTTCCGTGATGAATCAATGAAAGAATTCAATAAAATCTATGATTTATTAGAAGTTCGTTTTGATTCATTGAACGGTGAGGCATTCTACAACGATAAGATGGACGAAGTCGTTGAACTTTTAGAAGAAAAACACCTATTAAAAGAAGACAAAGGTGCAGAAATCGTTGATTTAGCTAGTTACGATTTAAATCCTGCTTTGATCAAAAAATCAGATGGCGCGACACTGTATATCACTCGTGACTTAGCTGCGGCACTTTACCGCAAACGTACGTATGATTTTGCCCAATCACTATATGTTGTTGGGAATGAACAAAGTTATCACTTCAAACAATTAAAAGCTGTCTTGAAAGAACTTGGTTTTGACTGGTCAGATGAAATGCACCACATCCCATTTGGCTTGATTACTCAAGGTGGTAAAAAATTATCAACACGTAAAGGGAAAATCGTTTTACTTGAAGAAGTATTAAACGAAGCAATCGATTCTGCAAAAGAACAAATCAGTGAAAAAAATCCAGACTTGGAAAACAAAGACATTGTTGCCAAACAAGTTGGGGTTGGTGCAGTAATTTTCCATGATTTGAAAAATGATCGTTTGAATACATTTGACTTCAACTTAGAAGAGGTTGTACGTTTCGAAGGTGAAACAGGTCCGTACGTTCAATACACACATGCTCGTGCAATGAGCTTGCTAGAAAAAGCAAACTTTGTTCCATCAGCTGATGCACATTATGCACTAAATGATGATAGCAGTTGGGAAGTAATCAAGTTGGTTCAAAAATATCCAGAAACTGTTTTATCTGCTGGTGAAAAATATGAGCCTTCAATTATTGCAAAACATGCAATCAAATTAGCTCAAGCATTTAACAAATACTATGCACATACAAAGATTTTGGCTGATGATGGTCAAAAAGAATCTCGTTTAGCATTAGTTTATGCAGTAGCTGTTCTATTAAAAGAAGATTTACGTTTACTTGGTTTACACGCACCAGACAAAATGTAATTGAAACGGATTCCGTTTAGTTAAAGACAAAAATAAAAAGCAGCAGACTCAAATGAAAAGTTTGAAGTCTGTTGCTTTTTTTATTTTATAGTTATCAATGTAATAAGTGCTCTTTAAAATACAGTTCAATTTTTTTTGCATCTTCTTCTGATTCAGAAAGGACGATGACCGTGTCAAATCCGGCAATCGTGCTGAGCATGTGTGGTGGCTTGATATCATCTAAAATGGAAGCAAATAAATGCGCATTGTCTGGTAAAGTACCGATAATTGTCAAAAAGTGGACACGTTCGACTTTTAGTACGATTTCTTCAATCATCCGAATTAAGCGTTGTTCTTCTTCATTTTTTGTTTCGTCATCGTCTTCACCATGAAATAAAACAAAACGGGGAAGACCATCAGCATCAGGTACCTTAACGATTTTCAAATCACGGATGTCGCGAGAAATTGTTGCTTGCGTTGCAGTTACCTGATAGTCACCTAATCTAGTTAATAAATCTTCTTGTGTTCGAATGGGAAACTCTTCAATAATTTGTTTAATCAATAAATGTCGGTCGGCTTTTCGCATCGTTTTCTCCTTTACAAAAGATTTCATCCGTATCATAACAAAAAAAGTTAAAATTGCCCACCCGCATTTTCTTTTTTGAATCAAAAGAGTTAGAGAAGATGGAGAACAGAAAATTCAAGTGAAAATAAGAATTTTACTTGAAAAAAACAAATTGTTCCGTTAAACTAATGAATGTTGAGCAGAAAACTCTTTTTCTTATTGCTATAGGTAAAATTTATCTGTATAATAACTAAGGATGCTTTTTGCATCAATAAATCCACATTTTTGTTGGATTGTCAGTAGGTGCTTGCAAAAGTTTGCTGGCAAGTTTGAAGACAAGAAGAGGAAAATAAAAAACCTAATTGGAGGAAACACAAAATGGCAGTAATTTCTATGAAACAATTACTAGAAGCCGGCGTACACTTTGGTCACCAAACACGTCGCTGGAACCCAAAAATGAAGAAATATATCTTCACAGAAAGAAACGGTATCTACATTATTGACTTACAAAAAACAGTTAAATTAGTAGATGCAGCTTATGACTACATGAAAAACGTTGCTGAAGAAGGCGGCGTAGCATTATTCGTAGGTACTAAAAAACAAGCACAAGAAGCAATCAAAGAAGAAGCAACTCGTGCAGGTCAATACTTTGTAAACCACCGTTGGTTAGGTGGAACTTTAACTAACTGGGATACAATCCAAAAACGTATTAGCCGCTTGAAACAAATCAATGCAATGGAAGCTGATGGAACTTTTGAAGTTCTACCTAAAAAAGAAGTTGCTGGTTTGAACAAAGAGCGCGAACGTCTTGAAAAATTCTTAGGTGGTATCGCTGATATGCCAAGAATCCCAGATGTAATGTACATCGTTGACCCTCGTAAAGAACGTATTGCTGTTCAAGAAGCTCATAAATTAAATATCCCAATCGTAGCTATGGTTGATACAAACTGCGATCCAGATGAAATCGACGTAGTAATCCCTTCAAACGACGATGCAATTCGTGCCGTTAAATTGATCACTTCAAAAATGGCTGATGCATTTATCGAAGGAAACCAAGGTGAAGACCAAGTGGTTGAAGAAGATTTTGTAGCAGAAAACAATGCAACATCAATCGAAGAAATCGTTGATGTCGTTGAAGGCGACAACTCTTCAGCAGAATAATTTTTGAATGATGGAGCTGTTTCAAAGGCTAGGCGACAAGCCTCACTCTCCTTTGAAACAGCTTTTTTTAAAGAAAAACACTACTTAGGAGGACTATAAAATGGCAGACGTTACAGCTAAAATGGTAAAAGAACTACGCGACATGACTGGCGTAGGTATGATGGATGCGAAAAAAGCATTAGTAGAAGTAGAAGGCGATATTGAAAAAGCAGTTGATCTTTTACGCGAAAAAGGAATGGCTAAAGCAGCTAAGAAAAATGACCGTATTGCAGCTGAAGGTTTAGCAGCAGTTGCTGTTAAAGGGAACACTGCAGCAATCGTTGAAGTTAACTCAGAAACTGACTTCGTTTCTAAAAATGAAATGTTCCAAGACTTAGTAAAAGAAATTGCAGAATTAGTTGCTGAACACAAACCAGCTGACATGGAAGCTGCAATGCAAATCAAAACTGAAAAAGGCACAATTGAATCTGAATTAATCGAAGCTACACAAGTTATCGGTGAAAAAATCAGCTTCCGTCGTTTTGAAGTAGTTGAAAAAGAAGATAACGCTGCATTCGGTGGTTACTTACACATGGGTGGACGTATCGCTGTATTGACAGTTTTAGATGGCACAACTGATGATTCAGTTGCTCGTGACGTTGCTATGCACGTTGCTGCTATCAATCCTCGTTATGTAAACGAATCACAAATTCCTGCTGAAGAATTAGAACATGAAAAAACTGTTCTAACTGAACAAGCATTAAACGAAGGTAAACCTGCTAACATCGTTGACAAAATGGTGGAAGGCCGCTTGAAGAAATTCAAAGCAGAAATCGCTTTGGTTGACCAACCTTTCGTTAAAGATCCTGACATGACTGTTGAAAAATTTGTAGCTTCTAAAGGCGCAACTGTTCAATCATTTGTTCGTTTTGAAGTTGGCGAAGGTATCGAAAAACGTGAAGATAACTTTGTAGAAGAAGTTATGAGCCAAGTGAAAAAATAATTCTGTTGAATAACAGATGGGAACGCACACTATTGTGCGCTCCCTTTTTTTAGGCAAATGCCAAAAAATGTAAGCATTTAATGGCTAAATCAACTAATTATGGTAAAATGGCAATAGAAAACATTGGAGGAATGAACATGGTCACACCAAAATATCAACGTGTAGTCTTAAAATTAAGTGGTGAAGCTTTAGCTGGAGATGAAGGATTTGGGATTAAACCTCCAGTCATTAAAGAAATTATTCAAGAAATCAAAGAAGTCCACGAGTTAGGCGTTGAAATGGCAATCGTTGTAGGAGGCGGAAACATCTGGCGCGGACAAACGGGTGCTCAAATGGGTATGGAACGTGCACAAGCTGATTACATGGGCATGTTAGCGACTGTTATGAACGCTTTAGCCTTACAAGATACATTAGAAAACGTTGGTGTACCGACACGTGTACAAACTTCGATCGAAATGCGTCAAATCGCAGAACCATACATTCGTCGTAAAGCAGAACGTCATTTAGAAAAAGGCAGAATTGTTATTTTTGCTGGTGGTACAGGTAATCCTTACTTCTCAACAGACACAACAGCAGCGTTGCGCGCAGCTGAAATTGGTGCTGATGTTATTTTAATGGCTAAAAACAATGTAGACGGTGTTTATTCTGCAGATCCAAAAATTGATGCAAATGCAGTTAAGTTTGAAGAACTAACTCACTTGGAAGTTATTGCTAAAGGATTGCAAGTAATGGATTCAACAGCAAGCTCATTAAGTATGGATAATGATATCCCATTAGTTGTCTTCAATCTAAATGAACATGGAAATATTCGCCGAGCAATTTTAGGTGAAAATATTGGAACTACCGTAAGGGGGAAATAAAAATGGCAGATGCAATTATGGCAGAAGCAAAAGAGAGAATGGAAAAAGCAGCGCAAAGTTTACAACGTGAACTTGGACAAATCCGTGCTGGGCGCGCGAATGCAAGTTTATTAGACCGAATCACAGTTAATTACTACGGTGCACCAACACCATTGAACCAAATGGCATCAATCCAAATTCCAGAAGCACGTGTATTGATGATCACGCCTTTTGATAAAAGTATTCTTCAAGATGTGGAGAAGGCAATCATGGCAAGTGATATCGGTATCAGCCCAACGAATGATGGAAATGTTATCCGTTTAGTTATTCCACAATTAACGGAAGAACGTCGTAAAGAATTAGCGAAAGATGTAAAAAAAGAGTCTGAAAATGCAAAAATCGCTATTCGTAATATTCGTCGTGATGCAATGGATGCATACAAAAAACAACAAAAAAATGGTGACATTACGGAAGATGACTTGCGCGGACTAGAAAAAGATGTTCAAGCTTTGACTGATGACAGCATTAAAGAACTAGATAAAATCGCTGGCGAAAAAGAAAAAGAATTATTAGAAGTTTAATCTTCCTAGCTTTTTCAAAAGGAGTAGCAAAATCAGTACTGATTTTGCTACTCCTTTTTTGGTGGAAACTTAAAAATTTTCAAAAAAACAAACAAATTTTTTGGAAAAAATCATGATTTCATAGGAAATACAAAGAGATATTGCTATAATGTGTAAGATAGTGGGAATTTTTAAGCATAGGAGGAAAAAGAATGTTACGTTTTTTTCCGCAAAAAAACAAGTATATTCAAGAAAAAAGTGAGTTTCAATTTAACTCCGAGGGAAAGATTCCTCAACACGTTGCCATCATTATGGATGGCAACGGTCGTTGGGCACAAAATCGCCGATTACCTCGAGTTGCAGGACACAAAGAAGGCATGGAAACTGTAAAAAAAGTAACAAAAGTAGCATCAGGTTTAGGTGTGAAAGTATTGACTCTTTATGCGTTTTCGACTGAAAACTGGAAACGACCAAAAGATGAAGTCAACTTTTTGATGCAGTTGCCTGTTGATTTTTTCGACACATTCGTACCAGAACTTATCAAGGAGAATGTAAAAGTTCACGTAATGGGTTACGAAAACGTACTTCCAAGTCACACGCAAGATGCTGTCCGCCGAGCAATTGAACAGACAAAAGAAAACACTGGAATGGTGTTGAATTTTGCGTTGAATTATGGAAGCCGAGCGGAAATCGTGACGGCAGTAAAAGAGATTGCGGCTGAAATCAGTAATCAAGAATTAGCTGTTGAAGCAATTGACGAAGAAAAAATTGCTGATCACTTGATGACAGGTTTCTTGCCGAATGAACTTCGTGATCCTGAACTAGTTATTCGGACGAGCGGGGAAGAAAGAATCAGTAATTTCTTGTTATGGCAAATTGCTTATAGTGAGCTTTATTTTACAAAAGCATTATGGCCAGATTTTGATGGCAATCATTTGAAGGAAGCAATTGCTTCTTATCAAAATCGTGACCGTCGCTTTGGCGGTGTTAAAAAATCGGATAAAAATGAGGAGGATCAATCATGAGACAACGAGTGATCACAGCTGTCGTAGCTTTAATCTTGTTCATTCCAATCATTTGGGTTGGTGGCATGGCTGTTGAGTTGTTAGGGGCGTTACTAGCGGTTGTAGGTGTCTACGAACTGTTTCGCATGAAAGGATTAACGCTATTAAGTTTTGAGGGAATCTTATCAGCAATAGGTGCAGTTTTTCTGGTGTTGCCAAAAGAACGTTGGTTTTTCTTTTTACCAGAAAATACAAATACATTTACGCTTTTTTATTTTGTTGTAATGATTTTATTGGGAACAAGTGTTGTATCAAAAAATACGTATACCATTGATGAAGCTGGATTTCCAGTTGTCGTAAGTTTGTATGTGGGTATGGGATTCCAGAATTTCGTGAATGCGCGAACGGAAGGCTTAGTTGTGTTATTATTTGGGCTATTCATTGTCTGGGCAACAGATATCGGTGCCTATATGTTTGGTCGTCGCTTTGGTCAACATAAACTGATCCCAGCAATTTCACCAAATAAAACAATTGAAGGAGCTTTGGGTGGTATCGCAAGTGCAATCGTTGTGGCATTGATTTATCTCTTGTTATTCCCAGGTAAGGAATACTTCAATTATGGAACACTAGTAATGTTGTTGTTAACAATTGTCTTCTCAATTGTTGGACAATTTGGTGATTTAGTTGAATCAGCAATCAAACGTCATTACGATGTAAAAGATTCTGGAAATATTTTACCAGGTCACGGTGGAATTTTAGACCGTTTCGATAGTCTATTATTTGTATTTCCTATCATGCAATTATTTGGTGTGATTTAAAAAGTTTGTGAGAAGAAGTACTCAGCTTCAATAAATAAACTGTCGGAAATTCTTTTCTAAATTTTTGAGAAATTTAGACTTATTTAAAGTAGAAAGCCAAAATCACTTTTGGATGGATCAAAAATTTTTGTTTTGAAATGATGAAAAGAGTAGTGGGTGTTGCCACTGCTCTTTTTTGTTTTCCTAAAGGTAGCTATTGGTGTCTGTGTCAGACTGTGGTAAAATTATGTTGTTTATCTTCACAAAAATTAGAAAAATGCTAGAAAAAAATAAAGGAGAAGCAAACTATGAAAACGATTCTAACTTTTATCATCGTTTTTGGTATTTTGGTTATTGTCCACGAATTTGGTCATTTCTTCTTTGCGAAACGATCAGGAATCCTAGTCCGAGAATTTGCAATTGGTATGGGTCCAAAAATTTATGGACATCAAGCTAAAGATGGAACGACATATACACTTCGGTTATTACCGATTGGTGGTTATGTAAGAATGGCAGGCAACGGCGATGATGAGACAGAGATGGCCCCAGGAATGCCACTGTCGCTTTCACTCAATTCTGATGGTATCGTAGAGAAAATCAACTTAAGTAAAAAAGTTCAACTAACGAATGGAATTCCAGTGGAACTTGTTCGTTACGATCTAGAGGACGAGCTGACAATTACAGCTTTTGTTAACGGCGATGATACGGAGGCTGTGACTTACCCAGTAGATCATGATGCCACAATTATTGAGGCAGATGGAACAGAAATTCGAATTGCACCAAGAGATGTTCAGTTTCAATCAGCAAAATTATGGCAACGTATGTTAACTAACTTTGCTGGACCGATGAATAACTTTATTTTAGCGATTTTTTTGTTCATTGTGCTTGCATTCATGCAAGGAGGCATTCAGGTAACAAATACGAATCAAATTGGTGCAGTACTTCCTGATGGTGCAGCCGATGTAGCTGGCTTAAAGGAAAATGACCATATCCTAAGTATTAATGATAAAAAAATCACGTCGTGGACTGATTTAACAAGTCAAATTACTGCAAATCCTGGAAAAAAATTGAATTTTGAAGTTCAACGTGACGGAAAAGTTCAAGACATTGAAGTGACACCTAAATCAGTAGAATCAAATGGGCAAAAAGTTGGACAGCTTGGTATACAAGCACCGATGAAAACTGGTTTTATTGATAAAATCGTTGGTGGAACGAAACAAGCTTTCAGTAGTTCATTAGAAATCTTCAAAGCGCTGGGATCACTATTTACAGGATTTAGTTTGAATAAACTAGGCGGTCCAGTGATGATGTTCCAATTATCGTCTGAAGCAGCTAGTCAAGGAATGATGACTGTTATTGGGCTAATGGCGATGCTTTCAATGAACTTAGGGATTGTGAATCTATTGCCAATTCCAGCACTTGATGGCGGTAAGTTGGTATTAAATGTCATTGAAGGTGTACGTGGCAAACCATTGAGTCAAGAAAAAGAAGGAATCTTAACTTTGATTGGGTTTGGTTTCTTGATGCTATTGATGGTTTTAGTGACATGGAATGATATTCAACGATTCTTTTTTTAAATAGAGTTGACAAATAGGGTATAATAACAAGCGATAACTATTTTGAGGATTAAAGGAGTATATAAAATGAGACAATCAAAGATGTTGATTCCAACACTGAGGGAAGTACCAAATGATGCTGAAGTACTAAGTCATCAAATGCTATTGCGAGCTGGCTATGTTC
Source organism: Enterococcus sp. DIV0174 (assembly GCF_050529065.1). Lineage (NCBI taxonomy): Bacteria > Bacillati > Bacillota > Bacilli > Lactobacillales > Enterococcaceae > Enterococcus > Enterococcus sp. DIV0174. Next base: position 1,040,126 of record NZ_CP172881.1, read on the forward strand.
GTCAAGTATCTGCCGGTATCTATTCTTACTTGCCATTGGCAAATCGTGTGTTAGAAAAATTGAAAACAATCATGCGTGAAGAATTTGAAAAAATTGGGGCAGTTGAAATGTTGATGCCCGCAATTCTTCCAGCAGAACTTTGGCAAGAATCTGGTCGTTATGATACTTATGGTCCAAACTTATACCGTTTGAATGACCGCAATGATCGTAAAATGATTTTGGGACCAACTCATGAAGAAACATTTACAGAATTGATTCGTAATGAAATCAATTCATACAAAAAATTGCCATTAAACTTGTATCAAATTCAATCAAAATATCGTGACGAAAAACGTCCTCGTTTTGGCTTGTTACGTGGTCGGGAATTCATTATGAAAGATGCATATTCTTTCCACGCTTCAGAAGAAAGTTTAGACGAAACATATAAAGATTATGAAAAAGCTTATACTGAGATTTTCAAACGTTGTGGTTTAGATTTCCGTGCAATTATCGGAGACGGTGGCGCAATGGGCGGAAAAGACTCCAAAGAATTTATGGCAATCTCTGAAATCGGTGAAGACACGATTTGTTATTCAACAGAAAGTGACTACGCAGCTAATTTGGAAATGGCAACAAGCTACTATGTTCCTAAAAAGTCACATGAAACACAATTGGAATTAGAAAAAGTAGCAACACCTGATGTCAAAACGATTGAAGAAGTTGCAGGTTTCTTTGATGTAGAACCACAAAAAATCATCAAATCTGTTTTATTCATTGCAGATGAAGAACCTGTATTGGTATTGATTCGTGGCGATCATGAAGTCAATGACGTCAAATTGAAAAACTTCTTAGGCGCTGATTTCCTAGAAGAAGCAGCAGAAGAAGATGCACAAAAATATCTTGGTGCTGATTTTGGTTCTGTTGGTCCAGTGAACTTAGCGGACGAAGTAAAAGTTTATGCAGATCGCCATGTCCAAGATTTAGCAAATGCGATTGCTGGAGCAAATGAAACTGGCTTCCATTACATCAATGTAAATCCAGAACGCGATTTTTCTGTTCTTTCTTATGAAGATTTACGTTTTGTTCAAGAAGGTGATCCTTCACCAGATAATAATGGTGTTCTTGCATTTACAAGAGGAATTGAAATTGGGCACATTTTCAAACTAGGTACTCGTTATAGTGAATCAATGGGTGCAACTGTGTTAGACGAAAATGGCCGTGAAAAATTTGTGATTATGGGTTGTTACGGTATCGGTGTGAGCCGATTACTTTCAGCAATCGTTGAACAAAATGCAGATGAAAATGGCATCAATTGGCCTAAAGGAATCGCTCCTTATGATCTACATGTTGTTCAAATGAATTTAAAAGATGACTATCAAACAAACTTAACAAATGAAGTTGAGCAAGCAATGATGGCAGCAGGCTACGAAGTATTAGTTGACGATCGTAATGAACGTGCAGGAGTTAAGTTTGCAGATTCAGATTTGATTGGTTGCCCAATTCGAATTACGGTTGGTAAGAAAGCAGTCGATGGAATCGTTGAAGTAAAAATCAAGAAGACTGGTGAAATGGTGGAAGTACGTAAAGAAGAGCTTGCGAATACTTTACCAATTCTTTTAAACCAAGGCGAATAATTCAAATAACCTCGAAATTCGAGAGAGACAAAGTCTTTCTCGAATTTTTTTAATGTAAATCAAAAGAAAAACGAGTATACTGAATAGTATTGAAAAAAATTATTTGTCTCAAAACAAATAAACTAGAAAGGGCGTATTTTTTTGTCAGAAAAACGAGATTTGTTTGCAAAACTGTTAGAACAAATTCAACTAGAAGATGAAGAAAAAAATCATCCGTTAATTTCTACTGGCGAAATGGAACGTGTTGTTGTGCACCGTAAATCACGTTTATGGGAATTTACGCTTCATTTTTCTCAAATATTGCCAATCATGCTTTATCGTTCATTCCTACAACATTTGACAATAGCATTTAATGAAATCGCACAGGTCAAATTGATAATCAAAGCAGAAGATCAAACATTTGACGAACGATTGTTACAAGATTACTGGGCACAAGCTTTAGAAAGTCAACAATGTGATACACCATTAGTCCAACAAGTCTTAAAAACACAAGTTCCAATTTTAAAAGAAAGAAAAATTGTGTTGCCAGTGGATAAAACAGGAGCCATTTCCTATTTGAAGCAACAATATTTGCCTTTGGTAGAAGAACTTTATCTTAGTTATGGCTTTCCTAAATTTCATATCGAACCTGAAGTCGATGAAGAGCAAGCGGCTCGCGTGCTGGAACTTTTTGAAGAACGTAAGCAAGAGCAAGCAGAAGCCTTCATGAAGCAAGCGGCAGAAAGTCTCCTTGTTCATGAACAAAAGAAAAAAGAAAAGAAAGAACAAGCACCTGCTCTGGAAGGACCAATTCAACTTGGACGTAATATTCCAACAGATGACCCTGTTACACCGATGATTGACATCGTTGAAGAAGAGCGCCGCGTAATTTTGGAAGGGTATGTATTTGATAAAGAAGTTCGTGAATTACGCTCCAAACGGAAAATTTTGACGTTGAAAATCACAGACTATACCTCTTCTTTCATTGTCAAAAAGTTCTCGAATGGTGAAAAAGATGAACAAGTTTTCGATGCAATTAGTAAGGGAAGCTGGCTAAAAGTTCGCGGAAGTATTCAAGAAGATACATTTGTGCGTGATTTGGTAATGAATGCGCAAGATATTGTTGAAGTTAAACATGCACCGCGTAAAGACTACGCTCCTGAAGGGGAAAAGCGAGTCGAACTACATTTACACAGTAATATGAGTACGATGGATGCGACGAATAGTATCTCTGATTTTGTTGCGCAAGCAGGTAAATGGGGACATAAAGCGATTGCTATTACAGATCACGGCGGAGCCCAATCGTTTCCTGAAGCACATAGCGCTGGAAAAAAGGCTGGAGTCAAGATTTTATATGGCGTAGAAGCAAACGTTGTCGATGACGGTGTTCCAATTGCTTATAATGATACACATGATTCTTTGAATGATGCGACCTATGTGGTTTTTGACGTGGAAACGACTGGTCTATCAGCTGTATATGATACGATTATTGAATTGGCTGCAGTCAAGATGCATAAAGGAAACGTCATTGAAAGCTTTGATGAATTTATTGATCCCGGTCATCGTTTATCAAGAACAACGGTGGACTTAACAGGTATCACAGATGAAATGGTCCGCGGCTCAAAATCTGAAGAAGAAGTTTTAAGAATGTTTCTTGAATTTTCTGAAGGCTCGATCTTAGTTGCCCACAATGCGACGTTCGATATGGGTTTCTTAAATACAAGTTATGCACGTTACGGAATTCCAGAAGCAAAAAATCCTGTTATTGACACGTTAGAATTAGCACGCTATTTATATCCTCAATTTAAACGTTTTGGGTTAGGTGTATTGACTAAAAAATTCGGTGTCAGTTTAGAACAACATCACCGCGCCATTTTTGATGCGGAGGCAACAGGTCATTTAGCCTGGATTTTTGTCAAAGAGGCAATGGAAAATCATGAGATGTATTATCACGATCAGTTAAACGATCATGTTGGTGAAGGCGACTCTTATAAACGAGCTAGACCGTTTCATGCAACTCTTTTGGCGAAGAATCAAGCTGGTCTAAAAGATTTGTTCAAGTTGATTTCAATGTCAAATATCAATTATTTTGAGCGGGTTCCCCGGATTCCTCGTTCACAGTTGAAAAAATTTAGAGAAAATCTCTTGGTTGGCTCTGCTTGTGATAAAGGTGAAATTTTTGAAGCAATGATGCAAAAAGGGGTCGAAGAAGCAGAAAATCGTGCGAAGTTTTATGATTATATCGAAGTTATGCCAAAAGCAGTCTACGCTCCTTTATTGGAACAAGAATTAGTGAAAAATGAACACGATTTAGAAGAAATCATTCGAAATCTAGTCAATATTGGTAAAAAGTTAGATAAAGTTGTCGTTGCTACGGGTGATGTCCATTATTTAAATGAAGAAGATGGCATTTATCGAAAAATCTTGATCAACTCGATGGGTGGAGCAAACCCCCTTAACCGTCATAGTTTGCCAGATGTTCATTTCAGAACAACGGATGAAATGTTAACGGCATTCAACTTTTTGGGAGCAGAACTTGCCAAAGAAATCGTTGTTGATAACACCAATAAAATTGCGGATAGCTGTGAAGAAATCGTCCCTGTTAAAGATGAATTATATACACCAAAAATTCCTGGATCAGAAGATGAAATCACCGAATTGAGTTATAATCGTGCGAAAGAATTGTACGGCGATCCTTTACCAGAAATTATTCAAAAACGTTTGGAAAAAGAATTGAACTCAATCAACGGAAATGGGTTTTCAGTTATTTATTTGATTGCTCAAAAGCTTGTGCATAAAAGTAATGAAGATGGTTACTTGGTTGGTTCCCGTGGATCTGTTGGTTCAAGTTTTGTAGCGACCATGACAGGAATCACAGAAGTTAATCCATTAGCGCCACATTATTATTGTCCTAACTGTCAGTATTCGGAATTTTTTGAAGATGGCACGTATGGTTCTGGTTTTGATATGCCAGAAAAAAAATGTCCAAAATGCGGTGCGCGCTTAAATAAAGATGGTCATGATATTCCATTTGAAACATTCCTAGGTTTCCATGGTGATAAGGTCCCCGATATTGATCTGAACTTCTCAGGTGACTATCAAGCAGAAGCACATAACTACACGAAAGTTTTATTTGGTGAGGAGTATGTCTACCGAGCTGGAACCATCGGAACAGTCGCAGACAAAACGGCATATGGATTTGTAAAAGGGTATGAACGCGACCACAATTTACAATTTCGTAGTGCTGAGGTCGATCGTTTAGCTAAGGGCGCAACTGGGGTTAAACGAACAACTGGACAGCATCCAGGGGGGATTATTGTAATCCCTGATTACATGGATGTTTATGATTTTACACCGATTCAGTATCCGGCAGATGACCAGAACTCTGAATGGAAAACAACTCACTTTGATTTCCACTCCATTCACGATAACGTATTGAAACTTGATATTCTTGGACACGATGATCCGACCGTGATTCGGATGCTGCAAGATTTATCTGGAATTGACCCACAAACAATTCCAACAGATGACCCGGAAGTTATGCGGATTTTTGCCGGCCCAGAGGTATTAGGCGTCGATAAAGATCAGATTTTTTCAAAAACGGGTACTTTAGGAATTCCTGAATTTGGAACACGTTTTGTTCGAGGTATGCTTGAAGAAACACATCCAACAACATTTGCTGAGTTGTTACAGATTTCTGGACTATCTCATGGGACGGACGTTTGGCTAGGAAATGCAGAAGAACTGATTCGCCGTGGGGATGCAACCTTGGCTGAAGTAATTGGTTGTCGGGATGACATCATGGTTTATTTGATCCATGCCGGTTTAGATAGTGGGATGGCATTTAAAATCATGGAAACTGTTCGTAAAGGTTTATGGACGAAGATTCCTGATGATTTAAGAGAAACGTATTTGACAGCAATGAAAGAAAATAACGTGCCAGATTGGTATATTGATTCTTGTTCAAAAATCAAGTACATGTTCCCGAAAGCCCATGCGGCAGCTTACGTGTTGATGGCTTTACGGGTAGCATATTTTAAAGTTTATTTCCCAATTCTTTATTACTGTGCTTATTTTTCTGTTCGTGCTGATGACTTTAATTTAGTTGCGATGTGTAAAGGAAAAGAAGCTGTCAAAGAAGCGATGAAAGAAATCACTGATAAGGGATTAGAGGCTTCAGTGAAAGAAAAAAATCAGTTAACTGTACTTGAATTAGCAAATGAAATGCTGGAACGTGGCTATAATTTTGGAATGATTGATTTGTATAAGTCAGATGCTACAAATTTCGTGATTGATGGTGATACATTGATTGCACCATTCCGCGCAGTTCCTAGTTTGGGAGCCAACGTGGCAAATCAAATCGTAGAGGCAAGAAAAAATGGTCCATTCTTATCGAAAGAAGACTTAGCAACACGAGGAAAAGTTTCTAAAACATTGATTGAATACATGGACGACAATGGTGTATTAAAAGATTTACCAGATGAAAATCAATTATCATTGTTTGATATGCTATAGGCAATTTTTCTTAACAAGAGGCATCAACGTTTAATCGTTGGTGCCTTTATTTTTTTTACGAGAAAAATTTTTATGAAGAAATAAAAATGAATCAAAAAAGGAAAAAATTTAGCAAGCCTTTATTTTAAACGAATCGAGTTGCTGAAGAAAGCAATAAATAACCAGCAAACTTGTCATTTTATGAAATTTGTGATATAGTTTTCATTGGTAATGATACTAATTGTGAGTGAGCGGAATTTTCGCTCACTCTTTTTAATGGAATTACGTAGCCAATTTTAAGGAGGCGAAATTTTTGAGTAGCGTCGTTGAAACAGTCACAGAAATGGTGACCCCGATTTTAGATGAACAAAATTTTGAACTTGTAGAAGTAGAGTTTACAAAAGAAGGCAAAAACTGGTTTTTACGAGTATTCATTGACAAAGAAGGCGGAATTGACATCGATGAATGTGTCTATGTCAGTGAAAAATTAAGTGAGAAGCTAGATGCTGCAGACCCAGATCCGATTCCTCAAGCCTATTTCCTAGAGGTGTCATCTCCTGGAGCAGAACGTCCATTGAAAAAAGAAGCAGATTATGAAAAAGCACTAGGCGATTACGTCCATGTGTCTTTATATCAACCTGTTGATGGAGAAAAACAATACGAGGGTTTTCTTCAATCATTTGATGCTGAGCAACTAACGTTAAAAATTCGCATTAAAACACGCGAAAAGGAACTAACCATTGAACGTAAAAATATTGCGAAAGCTCGCTTAGCTATTCAATTTTAATTACGGAGAGGAATCAAAATAATGAGTAAAGAAATGTTGAACGCGTTAGATGCTTTAGAAGCTGAAAAAGGTATCTCAAAAGAAATCGTGATCGACGCTTTGGAAGCTGCTTTAGTTTCTGCTTATAAACGTCACTATGGACAAGCCCAAAATGTAGAAGTAGAGTTTGATCAGAAAAAAGGAAATATCCATGTTTATGCGGTGAAAGAAGTTACAGAAGAAGTAATGGATTCTCAGTTAGAAGTATCGTTAAAAGACGCACTTTTGATTAACCCAGCATATGAATTAGGGGATACAATCCGTTTTGAAGTTACACCTAAAGACTTTGGTCGAATTGCTGCACAAACAGCAAAACAAGTAATTTTGCAACGTGTCCGTGAAGCGGAAAGAACAATTATTTATAACGAATTCAGCGAATACGAAAAAGACATCATGCAAGGAATCGTTGAGCGCCAAGATAAACGTTATATCTATGTGAATTTAGGTAAAATCGAAGCAGTGTTGTCTAAACAAGACCAAATGCCAAACGAATTTTATCAACCACATGACCGAATCAAAGTCTACGTTTCACGTGTTGAAAACACATCAAAAGGTCCTCAAGTTTTTGTAAGCCGTAGTCATCCAGACTTATTGCGTCGCTTATTTGAACAAGAAGTACCTGAAGTTTACGATGGATTAGTTGAAATCGTAAGCATTGCTCGTGAAGCAGGCGACCGTTCCAAAGTTGCTGTTCGCTCAAATGATGCAAATATCGATGCTGTTGGAACGTGCGTAGGACCTAAAGGCCAACGTGTTCAAGCAATTGTAAACGAACTAAAAGGTGAAAACATGGATATCGTTGAATGGAACGAAGATCCAGCAATTTTTATTGCGAACGCATTGAACCCAGCTCAAGTAATGGATGTCATTTTTGACGAAACAAATGCGAAAGCTTGTACAGTAGTGGTACCTGATTATCAATTATCTTTAGCAATCGGTAAACGTGGACAAAACGCTCGCTTAGCTGCAAAATTAACAAATCATAAAATCGACATCAAATCTGAATCAGATATGGCTGAGTTTTATGAAAAACAAGCACAAAAAGAAGAAGTTTCAGAAGAAGTAGTTGAAGAGCTTCATGATGAAGCAATCGTTGAATCAGACCTAACAGCTGATGAATACGAAACAATGGCTTTTGAAGAAACTGAAACAACTGAGACAACAGATCAAGAAGCTTAATTGTAAGGAGGCAAACGAGATGAAACAAAGGAAAATTCCTTTACGCAAATCCGTGGTTTCGGGTGAAATGAAACCGAAAAAAGAAATGATTCGAGTGACCCGTTCAAAAGAAGGGGAAGTTTCAATTGATCCTACTGGAAAAATGCCTGGACGAGGAGCGTATGTCTCAATTGAGCCGGAAGAAGTGCAAAAAGCTTGGGATAAGCAAATCCTCGATCGAGTTCTCGATGTAAAACTAACAGATGAATTTTATCAAGAACTATTAGATTATGTTACGCACCAAAAAGCCCGAAAAGAGCTTTTCGGAAAATGAACACAGTAAATCGACAAAAAGTCATGAATTTACTAGGTCTTGCGATGCGTGCTGGAAAGTTAGTAACCGGTGAAGAGTTAACCATTGCAGATATTCGTCGCCAAAAGGCAAAAGTAGTGTTTGTTGCGACTGACGCTAGTGATAACACAAGAAAAAAGATCAAAGACAAAAGTTCCTATTACAAAGTTCCTTGTTTTGAGCTATTTTCAGAAGCTGAAATTACGCAAATGATTGGAAAACCACGAAAAGTCTTCGGTGTCTTAGATGCAGGGTTTGCGAAAAAAATCAAGGAGCTAATTGAAGGTTAGGAAGGTGATTACATGGGAAAAAAAAGAGTCTATGAATTAGCAAAAGAGCTCAATCAATCAAGTAAAGTGATTGTCGAAAAAGCCCAAAATTTAGGGATCGACGTAAAGAACCATATGGGAACTTTAAATCGCGAAGATGAGAATAAATTGCAGCAAGCTTTCAAAAACCCAGTTGTACAAAAGCCAAACCAGAAACCCGTCAATCAAAAGCCAAATGATAAAACTCAAGAAAACACAAAAAATGTAACACAACAAAAAAATAAAAATAACCGCAACTATCAAGATCGCGGTCAAGGGAGCGGTCAAGTGAATCAAGGACAAAATAAATCATCCAACCAAAATAACCAAAACCGTCAAGGCGGAAATCAAAATCGTAACAACAATAACAATCGCGGAAAATTCAACAATAATAACCGCAATCGTTTTAACAAAAAAGGGAAAAAAGGGAAACAACAAACGTCAAACAAACCAGCTGTGCCACCACGTAAATTCCGTGAACTACCAGAAGTTCTAGAGTATACAGAAGGCATGAACGTTGCAGATATTGCGAAAAAAATTCACCGTGAACCAGCAGAAATCATCAAAAAACTATTTATGCTAGGTGTCATGGTCAATCAAAACCAAGCACTTGATAAAGATACAATCGAGTTATTAGCAACAGATTATGGTATGGAACCACAAGAAAAAGTACAAGTGGATATTGCAGATTTAGACAAATTCTTTGAACCAGAAGAATTGAATGAAGAAAATCTAGTTTCACGTCCACCAGTTGTCACAATTATGGGACACGTTGACCATGGTAAAACAACTTTATTAGATACTTTGCGTCACTCACGTGTAACAAATGATGAAGCAGGCGGAATCACTCAGCATATCGGTGCTTACCAAATTGACATCGACGGTAAACCAATTACTTTCTTGGATACACCAGGTCACGCGGCCTTTACAAGTATGCGTGCGCGTGGGGCAAGTATCACAGATATTACAATCTTGGTTGTTGCTGCTGATGATGGTGTAATGCCACAAACGGTTGAAGCCATCAACCATGCGAAAGCTGCGAATGTTCCAATCATCGTTGCTGTAAACAAAATTGATAAACCAGGCGCAAACCCACAACACGTTATGCAAGAATTAAGTGAATACGAACTTATTCCTGAAGCGTGGGGCGGAGATACGATCTTCGTTGAAATTTCAGCGAAATTTGGTCAAAATATTGAAGAACTATTAGAAATGATTCTATTAGTTTCTGAAGTAGAAGACTTGAAAGCTGATCCAACACAACGCGCAATCGGTACAGTTATCGAAGCACGTTTAGACAAAGGTAAGGGACCAATCACTACTTTACTTGTTCAACAAGGAACATTACATGTAGGAGACCCAATCGTTGTCGGCAATACTTACGGACGTGTTCGTGTGATGGTCAGCGACTTAGGTCGACGTGAAAAAGATGCGGGTCCAGCAACACCAGTTGAAATCACTGGATTGAACGATGTACCACAAGCTGGGGATCACTTTGTTGTCTTTGAAGATGAAAAAACAGCTCGTGCAGCTGGTGAAGAACGTGCCAAACGTGCAGTTGTTGAACACCGTGCCGCTACAAGCCGTGTAACATTAGATAACTTGTTCGAAAGTCTTAAAGAAGGCGAATTGAAAGAAGTTAATGTTATTATCAAAGCTGACGTACAAGGTTCTGCCGAAGCTTTAGCTGCTTCATTGAATAAAATTGATGTCGAAGGCGTTCGCGTGAAAATCGTGCATGCTGCTGTTGGTGCAATCAATGAAAGTGACGTTACCTTAGCTGCTGCAAGTAACGCAATCATCATCGGGTTTAACGTTCGTCCTACACCACAAGCGAAGAGCCAAGCTGATTCGGAAGAAGTAGACATTCGTTTACACCGAATCATTTATAAGGCAATCGAAGAAATCGAAACAGCAATGAAAGGGATGCTTGATCCTGAATTTGAAGAAAAAATTACTGGTCAAATGATCATTCGTGAAACCTTCAAAGTTTCAAAAGTTGGAACGATTGCTGGCGCATACGTGACTGAAGGATTTATTCGTAGAGATAGTGGTGTTCGTGTCATTCGTGACGGAATCGTTATCTATGAAGGCCAATTAGCTAGCTTGAAACGTTTTAAAGATGACGTGAAAGAAGTTAAAATGGGATTTGAATGTGGCGCAATGATTGAAAAATTCAATGACATCAAAGTTGATGACATCATTGAAGGCTTCATTATGGAAGAAGTTAAAAACGACTAATAAAAAAATAAAGGAGGCCGCTCATTATGGCTAACTATCGTGACCGTCGAGTCGGTCAAGAAATTTTAAAAGAGGTCAATGATATTTTACGTAAAAAGGTTCGTGATCCACGTGTTGAAAACGTAACAATCACGGATGTACATGTAACAGGTGATTTGCAACAAGCAACCATCTATTACAGCATCTTATCTGATCTTGCTTCAGATAAGAAAAAAGCTCAAGAAGGTTTGAGTAAAGCAAGTGGGCTCATTCGTCGTGAATTAGGTCATAACCTAAGCATTTACAAGACACCTGAGCTAATTTTTGAATTAGATGAGTCTGTCGGCTATGGTAACCATATCGACGAGCTGTTGCGTAATTTGAATAAGGACTAAACAAAAAGAGTAACAAACCTGGTATATCAGGTTTTGTTACTCTTTTTTGTTTTCTCTCTTCCTCGTTCATCTTTCTAATTCCATCACGATAGGCTCAACTCCAGGGCTAACGAGTAGCTCTTTTACTTACTTTTTCCATAAAATAAATCTCTTACTTACTCAATCTTCCTTCTAAAAATATGCGTACAGCTTCTTTATCATTTTCAGTTATAGGTTTCCCATCGAAGCTTTTTACATTATCTAAAAGTTTATTGAGATCCTCAGGTAGTTTTACTTTATCGCCTAGAGAAGGTGTATCTGTTCGTCCAAGTAGATAATCTACGGAAACATGAAAATAATCAGCAATATTACGCAATTTATCAGCAGAAGGTTCCTTAGTACGTAAAGTATATAGATAATTTTTACTATATCCTAAATCTAATGAAATATCTTTTAAATTTTTATCTTTTTTTTTAGAAAGTATTTGAATACGCTCGAATAGTGTCATGATTAACTCCTAGTATTTATTTTTAAGTATAAAAAAGTTGGATTTTTATTGACTATTATAAAATAGTGGGTTATATTTTATTCATGAAATATATTTCGTGAATGTTTATTATCTAGTTTACTTGCAAAATAAGAAAATACTATAGCTTTGGAAATAATGTGGTTATTTTGTAAGCTTATTTAGCCATGGTTAGACAGTACACTATAGTTGGATTTATGTCAATTACAGTGTAAGGATTTAAAGTTGATAAGAAATACTGACAATAGTATTACAACTAATTTATTATGATTAATTTATAATCAAAAAATGAAGGCAGGAGTAAATAATGGAGAATTTAATTGAACAACAAGTTGCATATAGAGAAATTACTGTTCCTATTAACGATAACTATGATGGAGGAACTATTGGTTTTTGGAGAGTAGGTAACCTAGTATCAGTTGGTTTTAGTTTTCAAGTAAAAAAAAGTTTGGGTTGGATAGACTTAGGTATTTATCCAAAAGGATTCTTGCCACAAAGACAGCCGTTTGCTGCTACTCGATTATCGTCTTCATCTAATCGTGGGATTGGTGCAGCAGTATATTCAACTGGTGGAAAAATGCAAATTATAGTTGATGCAAATTTACCTAATTCTCAAAGTCTTAAAGGGAATATGACTTATTACACAGCTGATCCTTTTCCCAGATGAGGCTCTGGGAGTACCAGAGCCTTTCTATAAAGAAAAACTAATAGAATTAAGAAACAAGATTGATAATGAACTTTTTACTATTGGTTTTGTAACGGATTCTCATTATGACTTTGGAACATGGAGAAAAAATGCTTATTTAAGCTTAAGAAACCTCAATAACATTTTATCTTTAAGTGATAAAATGCAGGTATTAATATGCGGAGGAGATAATGTAGATAGTGAGCAAATCAGTTATGAACAAAAAATTAGCAATATGCAATCTTATCTATCATTTTTTTATTCAGGTAAAAGCGCAGATAGATTTGCTATTCGAGGAAATCATGATCAAGGGGGATTAATTAGTTATAATCAAAACGGAAAAGTTTTTCCAATAGACATTATTTCAGATGATTTATTCAAAAAACAAATGAAGTCTGAAGAAAATTTATATGGAGAAGTTAGAGATGATAATAGTCTTTATGGATACAAAGATTACCATCAACAAAAAATTCGAGTTGTTTTTGTTGATTCATTAGACAATCCTGAAATTCTTAATAATGATGGTAGTCTAAAATATCTTGCACAATGGGATTATGGATACCAAGAAAAACAATTAAAATGGATTGCTAGTGTAGCTTTAGGCAAGTGTCCAGACAATTATCATGTAATTATGTTCAGTCACATCCCGTTGAGAATACGTCAAGAAGAATTAAGGAATCATCGAAATTTTGATCTATTGATAAATCTTATTAATTCATTTATAAATAGGAGAACGGTAACGTTACAGAGCAATATAAAAGATTTTGAAGTTCAAGAATTTACTACTGATTTTTCAATTAGAGAGGAAAGTAATTTTGTTGGTTTTATTTCGGGTCATGACCATACTGAATCAATTATTCAGAATGAATATTTTAAGACAATTGTTTGTGATAATGCTTGGCCAGAAGATGACTCTTATTTGAATTCATATAAAGAAGATTCGTTTACGATTTTACAAATTGATATAGTAAATAGAAAATTAATATTAAATGGATTTGGACGGTCAACTATTCGAAGTATAGATTATTAATGATAAATGAGAATAAGTTACGTGTTATGGAATAAATATGGAACGTATCTTGATTCCCTTCAATTTTATTTACCAATTAACCAAAACATTACCCATTTATTGGGTAATGTTTTTTTGTTATAATGAGGTGAATATGGTAAGAGATTTTCTAGAAATTTTTGTATCTTTTGGATTGATAAAAAAATAAAAGGATGTGGCGATAATGAAAAAGATAATTGGGTTAAGTGTGATTGGCATGACTTTGTTTCTTGCTTCTTGCGGGAAAAATGAGCAAGTAACTTCAAGTAAAACGTCACAATCGACGGTTCAAACGAGTGAAACAACAACAACAACGACTGTCTCAGAAACGGCAACAAGTGATTCAAACACGGAAACAGTTGTTAAAGAAACGAATTCAACTGTAACGACAACACCAGCGAGTTCAACAGGTCAAAGTACAAATACATCAGCAACAAACTCAACGAGTGAAATGCCTTCCTTTACACCAGAACAAAAACAAGCACTAGATGCTATTTACGAAAAATATCCAAAGTATAAGGATTCAGATATTGCTTTTATCTTTTGGCAAATGATTGATGGCGATTATCTTTTTAAAGCTTACAGTCTTTCTGCAAGTGAACGTGGAGGTTCTGGTACATTGACCTTTTTCCGAGTTTCACCGATAGGAGAAGTGCAAGAAACTGATCCTAGTGGAAACCCATATTAAGCAAATGATTGAAAAAATTAAAAACGGCAAGTCCTCAAATGATGAGACTTGCCGTTTTTTTATGCACGAAGCTTAAAATTCTTCGTTTGTCTTGGGGAAGACGTGTTTATTTGCCTGAAAGCCACCCATATAACCAATCAAAGGGTGCGAAGAAAATATTTTCCATCTAATCCCTCCTTTTGTATAAAAAAAGAATAACATGTATTCTATTTACACCCCGATGAATTTTATTACGTTTTTGTATCCAACATGTAAAAATCGTTGGAGTTGAATTCAAAAATGTAGTTATTATTCTTGCTGTGTTATAATAAATCAGTTGAATCAAAAAGAAATGGAGAGCAGAAATGGAAGGGCTATTACCGTTATGGAAAGAACGTGGGATGACAAGTCATGACTGCGTATTTAAATTAAGAAAAATATTACATACCAAAAAAATCGGTCATGGTGGAACACTAGATCCAGATGTAGATGGTGTGTTACCAATTTGTATTGGCAAAGCAACAAAAGTTATTGAATATTTAACTGACTCTGGGAAAACATACCAAGGTGAAATTACGCTTGGTTTCAGTACAACAACGGAAGATAAATCTGGCGAAGTGGTTGAAAAACAAGCGGTGACAGAACGAATCTCAGAAAAAAAGATCGATCAAATCATGGACTCTTTTCTGGGAGAAATCACGCAAATTCCGCCAATGTATTCAGCGGTGAAAGTCAATGGCAAACGTCTTTATGAATATGCTCGCAACAATGAAACAGTTGAGCGTCCAAGTAGAAAAGCCCAAATTTATCGTTTTGAACGCACTAGTGAATTAAACTGGAATCAAGAAAAAGGTTTGTTATCTTGGCGTTTTGAAGTTGATTGCGGAAAAGGAACTTATGTGCGAACACTTGCTGTTGATACGGGAAAAAAACTAGGATTTCCTGCTCACATGTCTGACTTGACAAGAACAGCAAGCGCAGGAATGAATCAAAAACAAGCAATCACTTTGGCGCAAGTAGCTGAGTATATGGAAAACGGGACTATTTCTGAGTATTTATTACCAATCGAAGCAGGCGTTGAGAAGTTTCCACGAGTAGATATCAGTGAAGCTGTTTGGCAAAAAGTCAAGAATGGCATGCGTTTAGATTACAACGTGTTTGGGTTGCCAACGATGCCAGATCAAGAAATTGCTTTGTTTTATCAAAATCAAGTTGTTAGCATCTACCAGCCTAATCCAAAGGAAAAAGATAAATTAAAACCAAGTAAAGTGTTAAGAAATGAGGTATAACTGATGGAAATTATCAAAATTCGTCACCCTTATCAAAAAAATCAAATTCCAGCAGAGGAAGTAGTACTTGTCTTAGGATTTTTTGACGGGGTACATTTAGGCCATCAAAAAGTAATCGAAACAGGCAAGAAAATCGCTGACCAAGAAGGATTGAAATTAGCTTTGATGACGTTCAACCAACATCCTTCAATCGTGTTTAAAAAGATTGATCCAGCAAGTGTTAAATATTTAACTACGCTTGAACAAAAAGAAGAAAAAATGGCTGCACTTGGTGTAGATTTCTTATACGAAATTGATTTTACTTCTGCATTTGCACACTTGGCACCTCAAGATTTTGTCGATCAATACATTGTTGGTTTACACGCTAAATATGCTGTTTCAGGGTTTGACTATACCTATGGACCAAAAGATGTTGCAGATGTAGAACACCTTCCAGAATATGCAAACAATCGTTTTGAAGTTGTAACTGTTCAAAAAGAAGTCGAAGATGGCGAGAAAATCAGCTCCACACGTATTCGTCAGTTATTGGATGCAGGAAATGTGACAGAAGTAACCAAGCTTTTGGGGAGTGTATACGAGATTGAAGGTGTCGTGGTTCATGGTGACGCTCGGGGGCGCTTGTTAGGGTTCCCTACAGCAAATGTCAAAGTCAAAGGAACTGTTCATTTACCTAGAGAAGGTGTCTATGTCTCTGAAATCAAAGTTGGTGACAACTGGTATCCAGCAATGGGATCCATTGGCCATAATGATACGTTTGGCGAAGGCCGAGAGCTAACTGTTGAATTATTTATTTTAGATTTTAATCAAGATATATATGGTGAACATGTGGTTGTTCGTTGGAATGAATTTTTACGCGATCAAGTGAAGTTTACGGATGTTGATGGGTTAATTGCACAACTAAAAAAAGATGAGGCTGATACAGCGGCCTACTTTAAAAAATAAAGAGAAGTTAAGAGGGCTGTAACATTATTTAATAAGTTACTTCTAGAACACCTCTATTCATAAATAGGGGGTGTGGCAAAAAATTATGTCACACTCTCTTATTTTTTTAGAAGATTTCGTTAACTGCAATAGTAAAAACGATTGGAGTCCTTCCCTTTGCTTCTTTTTCAAAATCCTAGTATAATAAGCATGTTTTTTTAAATTGGAATGAAGAGAGAACGGAGATAAGTAATGACGAACAATTTTTGGGCAGAATTACCAAAGCCCTTTTTTATTTTAGCACCAATGGAAGATGTGACAGATGTTGTTTTTCGCCATGTTGTTCAAGCCGCAGGCGCACCGGATGTCTTCTTTACAGAATTTACTAATTCGGATAGTTATTGTCATCCAGATGGTAGACAAAGTGTTCGAGGTCGTTTGACTTTTACTGAAGATGAGCAGCCAATGGTCGCCCATATTTGGGGAGACAAACCAGAATTTTTCCGTGAGATGAGCCTTGGCTTGGCAGAAATGGGCTTTAAAGGAATTGATTTGAATATGGGATGTCCAGTTCCTAATGTTGCTGGTCATGGTAAAGGGAGTGGATTGATTTTACGTCCCGAAGTTGCGGCAGAATTGATTGAAGCTGCAAAAGCTGGTGGGCTACCGGTCAGTGTGAAAACAAGACTTGGGTATAAAGACATAGCAGAAATGGAAAATTGGTTATCACATGTTTTAGCACAAGATATTGCTAATCTGTCAATTCACTTAAGAACTCGCGAAGAAATGAGTAAAGTGGATGCACACTGGGATTTGATTCCTCAAGTGTTAGCCATTCGAGACCGAGTAGCACCCCAAACACTAATTACTATTAATGGAGATATTCCTGATCGCCAAACTGGGCTTCAATTAGCTGAAAAGTATGGTGTGGATGGAGTGATGATTGGTCGAGGAATCTTCAAAAATCCGTATGCTTTTGAAAAGGAACCTAGAGCACACTCTTCAAAAGAACTGCTCGATTTGTTGCATTTACAATTAGATTTGCAAGATCAATATGCTGAGCTGGTTCCACGTTCGATAGTCGGATTGCATCGTTTCTTCAAAATTTATGTTAAAGGATTTCCAGGTGCTGGTGATTTGCGAGCGCGGTTGATGAATACGAAGACGACGGATGAGGTGCGGGAAATACTTGAACGTTTTGAATAAGGTTGTGGCGCCAAGCGTTCAGCTTCGAAAAAGTAAAGAACAACTGAGAAAAATAGCCTTATTTTTGTACAGTTGAGAGTTATTTCGAGAAGTTGCTTGGTGAACACCGAGAATAAGGTTGTGGCACAAAACGCTTAGCTCCGATAAGATAGCGACCAAACACTCAAAATAGCTTTTAATGTTTTGAAGTGGATGCAAGCTATCTCGAGGAGTTGGTTTGGGAACACCGAGAAAAAGGTTGTGGTTCCAAGCGTTTAGCTTCGAAAAAGTAAAGAACAACTGAGAAAAATCGTTTTTCTTATTTTTGAACAGGCGCAAAATATTTTGGAAGTCGCATAGTTGAAAATCATTTGTTAGCTAAAAAGTATGGCATTGACTTGTCATACTTTTTTTATGTTTACATATAAATAAAATTTATCGTGACCCGTGGTTTTGACTATAGCTAAAAGTGGCGACTATACTTTCGCATGTAGTAAAACTTAGGAGGAATTTTTTATGCTTACAGGATTAAATTTATTGAACAATCCATTTTTAAACAAAGGAACAGCATTCACGAAAGAGGAACGCGCTAAATACGGGCTTACAGGTATGCTTCCTAGTACCGTTCAAACATTAGAACAACAATCAGTTCAAGCTTATGGTCAATACTTAAGTAAACCATCTGACTTAGAAAAACGAATTTTCTTAATGAACTTATTTAATACAAGTCGTACACTTTTCTACAAATTAATGGGTGAACATCTAGTTGAGTTTATGCCAGTTGTTTATGATCCAGTAGTCGCTGACTCAATTGAACAATATAATGAAATTTTCTTGAAACCGCAAGATGCAGCTTTCCTTTCAATTGATGATCCAGAAAGTATTAAAGCAAGTCTGAAAAATGCTGCAGATGGCCGAGATATTCGCTTAATCGTTGTGACTGATGCAGAAGGAATTTTAGGAATGGGTGACTGGGGAGTTAATGGTGTAGATATTGCGATTGGAAAATTAATGGTTTATACTGCAGCAGCTGGAATCAATCCTGCACAAGTATTACCGGTATCTCTTGATGCTGGAACAAACAACCAAGAATTACTAAATGACCCATTATATCTAGGCAATCGCCATAAACGTGTTGAAGGCGAAACTTATTATCAATTTGTTGATCAATTTGTAAGTGCGGCAACTGAGTTGTTCCCCGAATTACTATTGCATTGGGAAGATTTTGGTCGTGGAAATGCAGCAACTATTTTAGAAAAGTATGAAGATCAAATTACAACATTCAACGATGATATTCAAGGAACAGGAATTGTTGTTTTAGCTGGTGTGTTAGGTGGCTTGAATATTTCTGGTGAAGCACTAAAAGACCAAACAATTTTAACTTTTGGTGCAGGGACTGCCGGTGTTGGAATTGCAAATATTCTTTTAGATGAAATGATTCGTCAAGGCGTTCCAGCAGAAGAAGCACGCAAACATTTTTACCAAGTAGATAAACAAGGTTTACTGTTTACAGATACAGAAGGACTAACTCCAGGACAAATTCCTTTTGCACGAAATCGTGATGAATTTGAAAATGCATCAGAATTGACAGATTTAACTGCAGTTGTGAAAGCAATCCATCCAACAATCATGATTGGTACATCAACACAACCAGGTGCTTTCACTGAAGAAATTGTTAAAGAAATGGCTGCTCATACAGCACGTCCAATTATTATGCCTTTGTCAAATCCAACTAAGCTTGCTGAAGCAAAAGCGCAAGATTTGATTACTTGGACAGATGGAAAAGCACTAGTTGGAACAGGGATTCCTGCTGCTGACGTTGACTATCAAGGTATAACTTACCAAATTGGTCAAGCAAACAACGCATTGATGTATCCGGGGCTTGGATTAGGTTTGATTGCTTCAACTGCAACGCGTGTGAATGCAGAAATCATTTCTCAAGCAAGTCGTGCCTTGGGAGGAATCGTTGATGTGACACAACCAGGAGCATCTATTTTACCTCCTGTTGCAAAAATTACTGAGTTTTCTCAAATCATTGCAGAAACTGTAGCCAAATCAGTGGTGGAGCAAAGGCTAAATCGTGAAGAAATTTCAGATATCAAAGCAGCTGTTGCAGACGCTAAATGGGTACCAGAGTACACAGAATTAACGGCTGAATAATTAGAAGTAGTTGTGTGCAAGACAATAAGAAAAGCGGACAGTTCATCCAAACGGTTCTACTTTTCTTATTGATTGCCAAAGGAGAAAGGATCTGTAAGTATGGTACAAAAAGCAACAGCTGTTTCAGCAGTTGAAGACGAAAAAAAGACGAGCATTTGGTCAACAAAAATTAGTGGTATCAGTTTGCCCTTGTATTTAATTATGGTTGCAGTATTGATCGTCGCAATGGCGTTGGGAAAATTACCGACGAACATGATTGGCCCAATTGCTGTATTAGTTATTTTAGGGAATTTATTTCATTTCATTGGTTCAAAACTTCCAATTGTAAAAAGTTATCTTGGTGGTGGCTCTGTTTTTGCTATTTTTGCTTCAGCAGCTATCGCGACTTTTGGTATTTTACCTGAATATGTCGTGCACGCGACTGAGAATTTTATCAATAATATGGGTTTTTTGGATTTTTATATTGCTGCATTGATTACTGGTAGTATTTTAGGAATGAATCGTAATCTATTGATGAAAGCTTCTGTCCGTTTTATTCCAGTGGCATTGATTTCAATGGTTGCTTCCTTTTTTGCAGTTGGTTTGGTAGGGATGTTGATCGGCAACGGCTTTGCTGATTCAGTATTGTATGTGTCACTTCCTGCAATGGCTGGTGGTGTTGGTGCAGGTGCGGTTCCGTTGTCTAGCATTTATGCAAATGTTTTAGGAACGGATGCCTCGTCGATTATTTCTCGTTTGATTCCTGCAACGGCAATGACCAATGTATTAGCCATTATCGGAGCAGCTTTAGTGGCACGCGCTGGACAATCAATGCCTAAAATTAATGGGAATGGAAAATTGATGGAAAAAGGCGATCTTGGTGATGGAAAACCTCGTACAGTGAAACCGAATATTTCTCAATTGGGTGTAGGATTGATGATTTCAATCACCTTTTTCATTCTTGGACAAATTTGTAATTACTTTGTTCCGAAAGTTCATGCGTATGCGTTTATGATTATTATCGTTGTCATTTGTAAAATTACGAATATCTTGCCTGAATATTATGAGGATGCAGCTATTATGTTCAATAACTTAATTGTGAAAAACTTGACTGCGGCTGTTCTTGCTGGTATCGGGATTGCGCTTTTGAATTTAAATGTATTAGCTTCCGCCTTAACTTGGCAGTTTGTTGTACTTTGTTTAACAAGTGTCATTGTTATTTCAATAGTATCTGGTTTTGTCGGTCGACTATTTGGTCTTTATCCAATTGAATCTTCAATTACTGCTGGGTTATGTAATAATTCAATGGGCGGTACCGGTAATGTTGCGGTACTTTCTGCTGCGAATCGAATGGAACTCATTGCGTTTGCTCAAATGGGAAATCGTTTAGGCGGAGCAATTGTCTTGATTATCTCAGGATTTTTGATGCAGTTGCTTTCATAGAAAAAGAAGTCAAGCATGTTTTTAGTGAACATGTTTGGCTTTTTATTTTTACGCAGATTGTTGGTGAAAATGCAGCGCGTATTGAAGGTAAATAAGTTGCTAAATGTTTGAAAAACCGTCAGACTAGAAGAAACGCAGCATCAGCTGATAAGAAAGAGGGGGAGATAACATGAAACCGAAGATTAGTCGAGAGGAAGTAGAGCGAATGCTTGTCACTGACGCTTATTTTGAGAAAAAACACTATCCATTGAAAATTTTTCAGACGATTGTTTCGCTTGTGGGATGGCTTTGTGTGATAGCACCTTTTATTTGGTTATTACTACCAGTTTTATCGCCAGAAAAAGCATGGAAGAACCATTTAGTTGTTTATAAAGATGAATTACAGACTTTAAAATTTCTATTTGTTTTCTTGAGCGTCACGTTTGTTGTGATTGCTATCTTTTACATTGGATTGACGATACGAAATAATTTTCATTTCAAAAATCTTTTGCAGAAAAAGGTTCAATATGACGAAGAACAATTGGAAAAACGTCGTCAGTTACTAAACGAAGCGTTTGATGTTCGATTTGGTCCTGAAGCAGTTCGCAAAGAAGTGTGTAGTTATTCCGTAAAGGAAGAGCAAAACTTAGATACAGATTTTGTACGCAACCTTTATAAGAAAGGCAATGTGGAGCTATGATGACTTTTTTTCAAACTGGTAATGATATACTAGATATTATTTTAATGATCATGTTTTTGGTTCTAGTTACGTATCCAATTATTGGTGGATTTTCTTGGTTTATCGGTGTTTTATGTTATACCTTTCTTTTTAAATATAAACAAACAGAGTGGGATGATATCCCGGTAGAGGTTGAGCCATTCATTACGATCATGGTTCCTGCTCATAATGAAGAAATCGTTATTGAAAATACAATAGAGTACTTGATGACTAAACTAAACTATAAACATTATGAAGTATTGGTAACAGATGATGGCTCTACTGATAGTACACCTGAAATTTTAGCTCGGTTACAAAAAAAATATTCCAGGCTACGAGTCATTCGAATTGAAAAGAACAAGGGGAAAGCACATGCTTTCAATATTGGTATGGGGTTTGCAAAAGGGAAATTGATTCTAAGTAATGATGCAGATACAGTTCCGGAGCCCGACTCTTTGAACATGTACGTCAACTATTTTATTCGCCAAGATTCGACAAATATTTCTGCAGTTACAGCCAATATGGATGTGCAAAATAGAACGAAACTAATTGCAAAGTCACAAACGGTCGAATTTTCTAGTATTGTCGGAATCATAAAACGTACACAAATTGGCGTTTTAGGCAGTATCTACGCTTATAGTGGTGCAAACACGATGTACCGAAAAGACGCATTAATCGATGTGGGATTATTTAGACAAGACCGAGCAACGGAAGATATCAGTATTGCGTGGGATCATCAAATGGATGGTTGGCTTTCACTTTTTGCTCCACGAATCATGTTTTTTATGGAGGTTCCAGAATCTTTGAGGATGCTTTATCGCCAAAGAAAACGCTGGGCTAAAGGTGGAACAGAAGTTTGGTTGACGAATTTCAAAAAAATAGTGTTGCACCCATTTAGAAATATTGGCCACACGGTCATGTTCATTGACCAAACGTTCAGTATCATTTGGTCGTTTTTCTTTTGGATCTCTAGTTTGATTTTTTTGTGGAGTTTAATCAAGTTTATTTTGGAAGGGAACACGGAAAGAATCTATCACATGATTACGTTGTCTTTTCTTTTTGTCTGCTTTGAAATGATCTCAGGAATTTTTCAATTAGGAGCATCGCTCATCTTGGATGACCAAGGAAGAAAAATCAAGTATTTATTTTTTGCACCATTATATATGTTACTTTATTGGATGATAAATGCCTTAACGATTGTGACAACTTTTATTCCAGCGATCAAAACAATTCTAGGCTTAGGTTCAGGCACGTGGAAAAGCCCAGATCGAAAAGGCCCACCAACTTCAAAAAAAGATTTAACAGATGAAATGAATGAATAGAAAAATGATTGTTCATGCTTACGAAAGTACGAATGAAGGATACGCAAAAAACAACACAGGTAATCCCTAGATAGGATTGCTTGTGTTGTTTTTTGTGAGAAGAATGTGTATAGGAAATAAATTATGTCAACTAAATATTGAATGGAAAATACTTGTGTGCAGTAATAGTTTTTTTAACAAGTAGATTCGTTGTTCAAGAAATAGTTGGAAATCAGTTCAAGATTACCTTACAGTCATTAATCAATCACTGTAACAGCTATCAATCGTTTTACTTGTTCTGAATCACCGGTTGGAATAGGGACAACGGTTGCTTGATCAAGAACGTTTTGTGTTAATGCGCGAATCGCTTCTGGATCATTTGCTTGCTCCGCAGACATTTGCCAGTGAGAAGGTGTTGGGTAACGTGTAACTGTTCCATCGTGATTACTTGCATAAACGACAAGACCTTGGTAGGAATATTTCCCAGAAAGAGTAACTGTTTCAGTTGGGTAAGTAAGACTTCCATTGTCATAAGGATCAATCGGCTGACCTGCTGGACTAAGGTGAACATGTAATTCGAAATCATCTGGTATAGTAGAACCCATGAAAGTCAACCAAACACGAGCGTACTCAATTTGCAAATCAGAATAACCAGCTAGTGGATCTACTTGAGTTACTTGGGAAGAGCTTGTGTCAGTTAGTGGCTGCTCACTAGTGCTAGGAACCGCTAGTTCACTTGTTTGCGACTCTACCTGAGAAGGAGAAGTGACTTGAGTAGAGGAACTACTTGTTGTTGAGGCACTGGAATTTTTGGTTGTGCTGATTGTTGTACTTGAAGAAGCGACAGAGCTTTTAGTTGTTATTGATAAATTAGGTTTGCTTGCGGCTTTTTTAGTATGGCTTTGTTTAGGACTGCAGCCAACTAAAAGCAAGGCGAGGGCAGCAGAAAGTAAAATAGGACTCATTTTTTTCATCAAATCATCTCCAAATTTATGTTATTAAAAGTATACCATAACAGATAGTATTTTGTGTCGAATGTCTGAATTTACTTAGGTTATGAATGGTGTTTTTGATAAATTATCTAGCATGGATATTGTCATTTTTCCTGTTTTAATGAAACAATTAGGAAAACAATAGAACTTTTACGAGCAAACTAAACAATAACTTTGTCATCTATTTATAGTTAAGCCGTCTTCATAAAACAACAGTAAATGTTGAAAGAAGGAGTTTATGTTTTGATCATAAGGTAAAAAAGAGACAAAGGATGAATGAAGATGTTGTTGATTGATAGTAGATTTTGATATAAGTGGAGTTAATCAAAAGGAGTAAATAAGTGAACAAAAAATTAATTAGTTACTTAGTGTAGAGAGATGTAGAGACAGGAGAGAGGTTGATTTTTATTAGTAGATTTATAATTGGAAAGATTGGCTTGGTATGTTTTGTTGGGGAATCCATTCATTATATAAGGTGAAAAAATCGTTCGTTCAAATGTAGACAAGGAAGTGTCAGACTCCGACATGTCTAAGATTGAGTCAGCAATGAAACGTTAGAAAGAATTTATTTTTCTTGGTTTCCTATTTTAAGCCATCAATTTGATTCTAGTATATTGCTTAAACTAATACATAATAAAGAGAATTCAATGAATGAAACAACTAATTCCGCAGAACATAAAACTTCTGTGTATATTCATATTCCATTTTGTGAGCATATTTGTTATTACTGTGATTTTAAGATATCTGATGTTTTTTTATAAGCTATAAAATAAGTGACGATTATGAGTATAAAAGTACTTTTTATGATGTATCTAATCAATAACTGTGTTATTGATTTATAGTTTTATTGTCATAATAGACAAATATTAACTTTGGAGGATACATAATGAAAAAGAAATATCTAGGTTTGAAAGTGTGGGTTCGTGTAATAGCAGTAACTTTTGTTTTGTCCATTGTAGCAACAAGTGGCAGTATGATTGTATCAGCAAATGAGTTATTTCCAGATGAAACTCAGAATAGTGAAAGCTACTTTAATGATGAAGACTTGGCAATTTATTACTCGAAAGAAGAAAAAAATTCCGAACTAGCTCTTGAAAAAATCAAGGAAAAGTATGGAGACGTGCCACCTAAATTTAACGAAGATGGAGAAATATTATTAACGCCTGAAGATGAATTAAGAATGGAACAAGCAATCAGTCAGTATTTAGCAATGACTGGATTCAATCCAAGAATGCGAGGCGTAGGGAAAAACTGGTGGAATTCAACTGGTTTTGTTGCTGGTGTTATTGATGTAGGATTAATAGCAATTGGATTATGGACGGCTGCAAGCAATTTTGGAGCGGTAAGAACGTTATTAAGAAATAATCGCAAAAATATTACTAGAATGGTTGAAAAACAGATTCTTTCAAAAGTAGGAATTGGCGTAGGGGGATTCTTAAATAGTATGATTGACATAGCATTAGTTATTTCTGGTGCTTCGGTTGGGGGGATTTTAGCAGAAGGTTTGGATCGTGCTGATGGAAAGAACGACAATTATATTTTAGCATAATAGGAGCATACTTGGATGCGTAAAAAGACAAAAGAAAAAATCAATCGTTTGATTAATATAGGCATATTTTGCTCGATTATCATGGCTATTTTCTCAGTCATCTTACTTCTTCAAAAAAGATATTTTTGGGCATTTTTGAGTATGATTGGAATGATTGTCGGTATTGCTTCTTTTTGGAATTTAAAAAAAGAAATGAAGTTGATTAAAGAAGGTGATTCTTATGATAATAATTGAAGGCTACGTTAAGCAGAGACAGATAAAAACATCGGAGAAATTACATGACTGAGAAAGAACAAGTACAAAAAATCGTAAAAAAATACAATAAGAGTATTGCTGATTTATCAGAAAATGCCTCCGTAAAAGAATTTAAAACGGTAATGAAATATGTAGCAGATGAGGCAAATCGTAAGCAACGAAAATTAGTGGGGTTGGATAAATAAAAAACTGATTGATATGTTCCAATTATGAAAACATATAAAAACACGAACAACTTTATAGACTATTTTCTGTAAAGTTGTTCGTGTCTTTTAAGTAGTTGCACCCATTATGTTTTTTCTAATGAATAAATAAGCAGACTACCAACTAAACTATTAACAAAATATACCAGTAAAGCAGAGATATTAAGAAAAAAATTTGATACTAAAAAAGTAGCGATAATCAAAAAAGTAAAAATGAGTAATTTTTTTAAAGTAAGACCGTATTTTATACAAGTGTACAAAAATAAGCAACTACCAATAAAAACAAGTGTAATCCAGATAGATTTTGGAGGATCAGATAGGGTGACAAAACCTATATTAGATCCTAGGATTAAGATAATACTTATGACCAACAAATTTCTATTCTTCAATAAAATCCCTCAATCTATTTTAAAATGTACCGCTGACGATATTTGGAAAAATTCCGTTCATTTCGACTCCTAAATAGACACCTTGTCCATTCGAAGCTGCTTGGATAACTTGATAGGTAAACCCAGCCAAACTTGGAAAGCCTAAAATCCCTACTGCTCCCGCAATAGCAGTTCCAACTGGACCGAGAGAAATGGTTCCTAACCCGACTATTGCTGCATAAATAGCGGATGGACCGATAAGTGCTGCTGAGTAAAGAGCAGAAACTACATCAGCATGAGTGAAATATACTTTGCTCCCTTTAACATACATTCTGGATTGAATATTGGAAGTTTCGTTATCCCAAGAGATTGCTGGAGCTTTTAACATGGAATCAATTGTAACGATATCATCATCAGTAAAACCATATTCTGTTTTTAATGTATCATAATCAATTGATAAAGCAAGCTGATTATGATTGAAATAGAAGTATGGATATATATGAGTTAATTTGTTCATAAAAAGTTGTTGTTGTGAATTAAGATCTAAGGTAAAAGAATCTATGTTTGAAAGCTGAATACCATTAGAATCTACGACAGCTAAATCATCTGCATTTACAACTAGACTAGCACTACTTAGAAGTGAAAAACCTAACATTGATGTTGCGGCTAAACCAATAAATCCTTTTCTCATCATTTTATTTATCCTCTTTTCTTATATAAATTTATTTAACTCCAGTTGTTTGCCAAGCGCCGTCGAGTAATAATTCAGGATATGTTTCCATAAAATAACCTCCTTCATATAATGGTTGTTTGCAAAGTAATTATATAAGTAAATTTCTCATCAGATTATTTTGCATAGTAATTCGTCAAAAAAGTATTTTTAAATAGAGTAAAATGATTTAAAATTTTACAAAAAGGGAGGGGTTTGTATGGAGCACAATGAACTATTGAAACTTTTACGAAAAGAAAGGAATTTTACCCAAGAAAAGCTGGCTGAAGGGATTTCACATAGAAATACATTGTCTTCTTTTGAAAATGGGGGAATTAAAATAAGTTTTACTATTTTATTGAAATATATTAAAAGACTAAATATTAGCTTAGAAGAATATGAATTCATATTGAATGAAAAAGAATTAGAAGGTAAAAAGAAAGTATCTGTTGAATTATCGAAAAAGTACCTTAATCCTTTTGATATAAATTTTGCAAATGAAATTCTGGATATGTATATTGATACCAAAGATTTCTATTATTACAGTTTATATGCTCAATATTATTTAGTTAGAGAGTATAAAGGTGACGCACTAGATAAAAATGAACAACGCAAAATTGCAAAAAAAATCATTAACTATTTAGATAAGATACAAACATGGGGAAGATTCGAACTTGTTATATTTTCAAATTGTTTATTTTTATTTGAAGATAAGTACATAAGGTTTAATTTTGTCGAAAGTATACAGTATATGAAGATTTATTTAGACAGTTCAAATTACTCAAGAGATTTACAAAATTTTATTATCAATGGCCTGTCTTTATCTTATACGAGAAAAAATGAGGCAAATATCCAATTATTTTTAAGTGAACTCGATAAAATTATTTCTAATAGCGATGATATGCAAGCTAAAATGGTAAAAAACATTTTTAGTCTATTGTTAAATCATGATCAGGGGATTGACAATGAAAATGAAAAAAGAAGAATCGTAAATACATTAGAATTGCTTGATGAAATGGAATGGGTCGATTATATTGAAAAAGTTTATACATAAACGTATGTGAAAAATATTCTAAGTCCACTATCCAACAATGAATGGTTAGAATAATGTATACCACGAAGATAACATATTATGAAAAAATAAAATACAAGTATTGAATAAAAAACAAACATCTGAAATAATACATTTTTGTTTAAGAATAAATAACTGTGTCAAAGATATCTTAAGAGAAAAATACCCTGATTTTAATAAACATGTTACTACACATACCTTTCGCTACACGCAT
The DNA here is from genome assembly GCF_050529065.1 of Enterococcus sp. DIV0174. Taxonomy (NCBI): domain Bacteria; kingdom Bacillati; phylum Bacillota; class Bacilli; order Lactobacillales; family Enterococcaceae; genus Enterococcus; species Enterococcus sp. DIV0174. The sequence goes on from NZ_CP172881.1 coordinate 1,068,713, forward strand.
ATTTCTCTTTTGGCTGAAGCTGGCGTCCCAATCAAAGCCATCATGGATCGAGTGGGTCATTCCAATATGAAAACAACACTGGAAATTTACAATCAAGTGTCTAGTACAACGAAAGAAAAAGTGATCCAAGAAGTCGATTCTTGGATTTTTTAGTGGATTTGTTTCCCAATTACAGTTAGTATGCTTTTATAAGAGTGGTCGAAAAGAAGGTCGAAAAATGGTACGACTTTTCGATGTAAGGAGAATTTAATTGAATGAATGAAACAACTAATTCCGCAGAACATAAAACTTCTGCGTATATCCATATCCCGTTTTGCGAACATATCTGCTATTACTGTGATTTTAATAAAGTTTTTTTAGAGGGCCAACCAGTTGATGAGTATGTTGAAATGTTACTAAAAGAGATGAAGTTGATGATGGAGAAACATCCTATAGAAGATTTAGAAACATTATATGTTGGTGGGGGAACACCAACTTCATTATCCGCACAACAACTAGATCGTTTGCTAGCAGGCGCTCGTGATATTTTACCTTTTCGAACTGGAAAGGAATTTACTGTTGAAGCGAATCCAGGTGATTTAACGCGAGAAAAACTACAAGTCATGAAAAACTATGGTGTGAACCGTTTATCTATGGGCGTTCAAACGTTTGATAATCGTTTGTTAAAGAAAATTGGCAGAAAGCATACTGCTGAAGATGTATACCAAACAATGTCATTTTTAGAAGCAGAAAACTTTTCCAATGTAAGCATTGATTTGATTTATGCTTTGCCTGGACAAACACTTGAAAATTATCGTGATACACTGGAAAAAGCATTAGCGCTAGATTTACCGCACTATTCTTTATACTCGTTGATTTTGGAAAATAAAACAATGTTCATGAACTGGGTAAGACAAGGTCGATTAGAGTTACCCGATCAAGAAACAGAAACGCAAATGTTCGAGGAAACGATTGAAGCAATGGAACAACATGGCCGTCATCAATATGAAATTAGTAATTTTGGATTGACCGGTCATGAATCACAACATAATCTAATGTACTGGAATAATGACCATTATTTTGGCTTTGGTGCAGGGGCAAGTGGGTATCTTGATCAAACACGTTATCGAAACAAGGGGCCAATCCAGCATTATTTGCGTCCCTTGCGTGAAGGAAATTTACCGATTTTAGAAAAAGAAACGTTATCACGAAACAACCAGATTGAAGAGGAGCTGTTTTTGGGGTTGCGTAAAAAATCCGGAATCAACAAACAACATTTTTATGATCGTTATCAACAAACGATAGAGTCACTCTACCAGTCAACGTTAGATACGTTAGTGAAAGACGACTTGTTGGTGAACACTGAAGAAAGAGTTTATTTAACCCCTAAAGGTACATTTTTAGGGAACGAAGTTTTTGAAAAATTTTTGTTACCAAAAACAGAAATCAATGAATAAAAAATGTTTAAATTTAGTTAAATAAAAAGATAATCACAAATAATTGCGTAGCGAGAAGTCAAACAAACATTGATTTCCCGCTTTTTTTTGAATAAAACTCATCGTTAGCACTCGGGGCGGAAGAGTGCTAAAAAGTGATGTGTTTTTCTTGACAGAAAGAAGACGACTTGTTATATTAGTAAGTGGGTTAGCACTTAGAAGATAGGAGTGCTAATGAGAGGTGATGGAAGATGTTAACACAGCGTCAAAGTGATATTTTGCGTCTGATCATCCAAAACTATACGAGTAGTGGCGTACCCGTTGGTTCCAAAACGCTAATGGCTGAGGGAATTGAAGCAAGTTCAGCGACGATTCGCAACGATATGAAGGCGCTAGAAGAAGACGGGTTGCTGTTAAAAACTCATTCTTCCTCTGGTCGGATTCCATCTGCGGCGGGATATCGTTACTATGTGGATCATTTATTGAAACCAACTCGTGTAACAAATGATGATTTGCAAGTGATTAGGCAGTCTTTAGGAAAAGAATTTCATGAGATTAACGAAATCATTCGTCAGTCTGCTGAAATTTTATCTGAACTGACAAGCTATACGACATTCTCGTTGGGACCAGAAGTGAAAGATCGCCGATTAACTGGTTTCCGAATCGTACCGTTAAACCATCGACAAATTATTGCTATCGTGGTGACGGATAAAGGCAATGTTGAAAGCCAGGTATTTACTCTTCCAGCAAACCTGGGGAGTCAAGATTTAGAAAAAATGGTTCGGCTTGTGAATGACCGCTTGGTGGGTGATCCGCTAATGACGGTTTATCAAAAACTGCGAACAGAGATCCCAATGATCTTACATAAATATTTCCAATCAACGGAAGGTATCTCCTACTTATTTGATGCTGTTTTAGGTCAAGTATTTGAAGATAAGATTTATGTGAGTGGACAAATGAACCTGCTTGATTATGAACCCCATCAAGATTTGAATCAGTTTAAGTCGATGTTTTCTTTAATGAGGGATTCCGACGAGCTTACTCAAATGATTGTTCCGATGGATAGTAATATTCATATTAAGATTGGCTCTGAATTAGGGAATGATCTGCTACAAAATATGAGCATGATTCAAGCAAGTTATGAAATTGATGGACATGGCCGAGGAACAATTGCTTTACTTGGACCAACAAGCATGCCGTATTCACGAATGTTTGGGTTGGTCGATGTCTATCGAAAAGAATTAGCGAATAGACTGGCTGATTACTATCGTTTGCTTGATTTGTCTGGCTCATGATTGTAAGTCCGCATTTCTAAAATTGATAGCAGCTAATCTGATTTTTAATATGAACAATCAAGACAGCTGACTGAATAATGAAAGGAAGACTGTATCGTGAAAGAAAACCAAGAGGAATTAGAAAAAGAATTAAAAGACATCCAGCAAGATTTGGAAGTCGATACAGAAGCTGCGGAAGACTCAGGTGTTTCAGAAGTTGAAGTGGAAAATGTTGAAATCGTCAACTTGAAAGCTGACTTAGAAGAAATGGAAGATAAATTCCTACGCGCCCGAGCTGAAATTGCCAACATGGCAAACCGCGGAAAAAATGAACGTGAACAATTGCAAAAATATCGTTCACAAGATTTAGCTAAAAAATTATTACCTTCAATTGATAACCTAGAGCGAGCGCTAGCAACAGAAGTTTCAGATGAACAAGGTGCTAGCTTGAAAAAAGGTGTCGAAATGGTATTAGAAGGTGTTCGTTTTGCTTTGAAAGAAGAGGGAATTGAAAAAATCCCTGCAAAAGGCGAAACATTTGACCCAATGCTTCACCAAGCAGTCCAAACTGTTCCCGCATCTGATGAGGTGCCGGCAGATACGATTGTGGAAGTTTTGCAAGAAGGATATAAATTACACGATCGCGTATTAAGACCAACAATGGTCATTGTCGCGCAGTAATTCGTGCAACTATAAACTAAATTTTATTTAATGAGGAGACGTTAATATGACTAAAATTATTGGTATTGACTTAGGTACAACAAACTCTGCAGTTGCTGTATTAGAAGGAAACGAAGCAAAAATTATCGCAAATCCAGAAGGAAACCGTACAACACCATCTGTTGTTTCATTTAAAAATGGTGAAATCCAAGTTGGTGAAGTGGCAAAACGTCAAGCTGTAACTAACCCAAACACAATTTCATCAATCAAACGTCACATTGGTGAACCTGGGTATAAAGTAGAAGTTGAAGGAAAATCTTACACACCACAAGAAATTTCTGCAATGATTCTTCAATATATCAAAGGTTTTGCTGAAGATTACTTAGGTGAAAAAGTTGAGAAAGCAGTTATCACTGTTCCTGCATACTTTAACGATGCACAACGTCAAGCAACAAAAGATGCTGGTAAAATTGCTGGTTTGGAAGTGGAACGTATTGTCAACGAACCAACAGCAGCAGCTTTAGCTTATGGCTTAGACAAAACAGACCGTGATGAAAAAATCTTAGTATTTGACCTTGGTGGTGGTACATTTGACGTATCAATCCTTGAATTAGGTGATGGTGTCTTTGATGTATTATCAACAGCTGGTGACAACCATTTAGGTGGGGATGACTTTGATAACAAAATCATTGATTACATGGTTGCTGAATTCAAAAAAGAAAACGGCGTAGACCTTGGTCAAGACAAAATGGCTTTACAACGTTTGAAAGATGCTGCTGAAAAAGCGAAAAAAGATTTGTCAGGTGTTTCAAGCACTCAAATCAGCTTACCATTTATCACAGCTGGCGAAGCAGGACCTTTGCATTTAGAAATGACATTGACTCGTGCAAAATTTGATGAATTAACAGCTGACTTAGTTGAACGTACAAAAATTCCAGTACGCCAAGCATTAAAAGATGCTGGTTTATCACAATCTGAAATTGATGAAGTAATCTTAGTTGGTGGTTCAACTCGTATTCCTGCAGTTGTTGAAGCTGTAAGAAAAGAAACTGGTAAAGAACCAAATAAATCAGTGAACCCTGATGAAGTCGTTGCAATGGGTGCAGCAATCCAAGGTGGGGTCATCACTGGTGATGTAAAAGATGTTGTTTTACTTGACGTAACACCATTATCATTAGGTATCGAAACAATGGGTGGGGTCTTCACTAAGTTGATTGATCGTAATACAACAATCCCAACAAGTAAATCACAAGTATTCTCAACAGCTGCTGATAACCAACCTGCTGTAGATATTCATGTTTTACAAGGTGAACGTCCAATGGCTGCTGATAACAAAACACTAGGAAGATTCCAATTAACTGATATTCCTGCAGCGCCACGTGGTATCCCTCAAATCGAAGTTACTTTTGATATTGATAAAAACGGGATCGTCAATGTATCAGCGAAAGATCTAGGCACTTCAAAAGAACAAAAAATCACAATCAAATCTTCATCAGGTTTATCAGACGATGAAATCGAACGTATGGTAAAAGATGCAGAAGCTAATGCAGAAGCTGACAAAGCTCGTAAAGAAGAAGTTGATCTTCGCAATGATGTAGATGCCTTATTATTCTCAGTTGATAAAACATTGAAAGAATTAGAAGGTAAAGTAGACGCAGAAGAAGTTCAAAAAGCAGAAACAGCTCGCGATGAATTAAAAGCGGCAGTTGAAGCAAATAACATTGAAGAAATGAAAACAAAACGTGATGCTTTGAACGAAATCGTTCAAAACTTAACAGTTAAATTATATGAACAAGCTGCACAACAACAAGCGCAAGAAAATCCTGAAGCAGCACAAGGCGGAGCAGACGATGTCGTTGATGCTGACTTTGAAGAAGTCGACGGCGACGACAAATAATTAGTTCCCTAGTGTGCTAGGAGTAGACTAGAACAGAAAAGTTGGACTTTGATGATAGCTGTAGATTCAGTTGAAGCCATCTTTTCTGAAACGTCTACCTATTCGTAAAAAAGAGAAGGCTATGGGGAAAGTCGATTCGACTTTTTGCCACAGTCTTTTTCTTTTGAAAGAATGCAAGTAGCAGTTTTGGTTTCAACTAAAATGTGATATGATTACAAGCGATGTGAATTTGATGTATTAGAACCAATAGGAGGAAAGCCTATGGCAACGAAACGTGATTATTATGAAGTCCTAGGAATTTCAAAAGGGGCTTCAGAAGATGAAATAAAGAAAGCTTATCGTAAACTTTCTAAGAAATATCATCCTGATATTAACAAAGAAGCAGATGCAGAAGAAAAATTTAAAGAAGTGTCTGAGGCTTATGAAATTTTAAGTGATCCGCAAAAGCGGGCTGCGTATGATCAATATGGTCACGCTGGTACAGATCCAAACTATGGCGCTGGAGGCGGAGGCGGCTTCGGTGGCTTTGGAGGATTCTCTGGAGGCGGAGGTGGCTTCGGTGGTTTTGAAGATATCTTTGATTCTTTCTTTGGCGGAGGCGGAGGTCGTTCAGTTGATCCAACGGCACCTCGTCAAGGAGCTGATTTACAATACACAGTTGATTTGAGTTTTGAGGAAGCAATTTTTGGTATTGAAAAAGAAATCAAATACAACCGGGAAGAAGTTTGTCATACTTGTCATGGGAATGGTGCGAAACCTGGGACGGAACCAATTACATGTCAAAAATGTCATGGTTCAGGAACAATCAATGTTGAACGTCAAACACCATTAGGTCGCGTGATGAGTCGTCAAACATGTGATGTTTGTCATGGAACCGGAAAAGAAATCAAAGAACCATGTCCAACTTGTCACGGCTCTGGTCATGAAAAGAAAGCTCACTCTGTGAAAGTGAATGTACCAGCCGGTGTCGAAGAAGGACAACAAATGCGTTTAGCTGGTCAAGGTGAAGCAGGTGAAAACGGCGGACCATTTGGTGATTTATATGTAGTCTTCCGTGTTGAAGAAAGTAATATTTTTGATCGTGATGGTTCAGAAATCTATTACGAGTTACCATTGAGTTTTGTGCAAGCAGCTTTAGGAGATGAAGTTCAAGTTCCAACTGTTCACGGAGATGTTAAGTTAAAGATCCCAGCAGGAACACAAACTGGAACAAACTTCCGTCTTCGCGGAAAAGGTGCGCCTAAACTACGTGGTGGTGCAACAGGTGACCAACACGTGAAAGTGAAACTGATTACGCCGAAGAACTTAAATGAACAACAAAAAGAAGCGTTACGCTCATTTGCTGAAGCAGGTGGAATGAGAGTCGAAGAACAACAAGAAGATGGTTTTTTCGATAAAATGAAGGACGCTTTTGGCGGAAAAAAGCGTAAATAATAAAACGGTGAAGCTGACAAATGTGTCGCTTCACCGTTTTATTACTTATACGTTCAATGTAGTAAACTCTTTTGGAAATAAGCTGAGTAAAAAAGAACTGCGATGAACGCGTCATTCCTTCAGTAATGAATAGTAAAAGGGATAAAAGAAGAGCTTAGTGACGACTGGCTCTTCTAAAATACAAATCAAAAAAGCATCGTCAAAATCTTATTCAAGATTTTGACGATGCTTTTTCATGGGTTGAAACTGTTTCAGGTTCTTTTGTTAAATATCTAAAACTTTATCTAAAAAGTCTTTTGTACGTTCATTTTGTGGATTTTCAAAAATTTGTTCTGGCGTTCCATCTTCAAGGAAGTTTCCACCGTCAATGAACATGACACGATTGGCAACTTCTTTGGCAAATCCCATTTCGTGAGTAACGATGACCATGGTCATTCCTTGCTTCGCAAGTTTTTTCATGACGTTTAGAACGTCGCCGACCATTTCTGGATCAAGTGCAGAGGTTGGTTCGTCAAAAAGCATGATGTCTGGATTCATTGCTAATGCACGGGCGATCGCAACGCGTTGTTTTTGTCCGCCGGAGAGCATTTCTGGTGACATATCTTTTTTGTCAGCCAAGCCAACTGTATCTAATAGCTTGATTGCTTTCTTTTCTGCTTCTTCGCGAGACTCCTTTTTCAAATCCATTGGCGCAAGAATAATATTTTCTAAAACAGAAAGGTGAGGAAACAAATTGAAATGTTGGAACACCATTCCGATATGCTGACGAACGAGATTGATGTTTGTGTTTTTATCCATTAAGTGAGCGCCGTCGATGATAATATCTCCGTCAGTTGGCTCTTCTAAACGATTTAAACAACGCAGAAAAGTACTTTTTCCTGAACCAGAAGGGCCAATGATACAAACGACATCACCTTCGTTGATTGAGACGTTGATATCGTTCAATACAGTATTGTCACCATATTTTTTTACAAGATGTTCAACTAAGATTTTTTCTGACATCTTACTTCACCTTCTTTTCTAAAACTTTCGCTAATTTTGTTAAAGCGGTAATCAAAACTAAATACATGATTGCAATGATTAGGTAAACGTACGTACTTTGGGTTGTACGGGCAACGATAATTTTACCAGCTTGAAGTAATTCGACAACACCAATTGCAGAGATGATTGTTGTATCCTTCAATGAGATAACGAACTGGTTAACGAATGAAGGGAGCATGATTCGAATTGCTTGTGGCAAGATGATTTTTTGCATCGTTCGATTATAAGATAAACCTAAACTTCTTGAAGCTTCCATTTGTCCGACAGGAACAGCATTGATTCCGCCACGAACGATTTCTGCAATATAAGCACTCGCGTTTAATGTCAATGTAATAACGCCGGCAATGAAATCAGGGATTGTAAATCCAACGATACCAGGTAAGCCAAAGAAAATGAAGAAGGCAAGTACCATCATTGGAATTCCGCGAATCACATCAACGTAAATGGTTGCGATTGTGCGTAACGCACGAATTGGTGAAGCGCTGAATAAGCCGAAAATGACACCAACAACTAATGCTAAAGCAAATGATACCAAAGCAAGTACGATTGTCATCCAGAAACCGCGTAATAGTGGTTTATAATTGTTTTTGATCAAGCCAATGATTGTTGATTCATCTTTGGTTGAATCGGCTGACTCATTTGAAGTAGCTACATACTTGTCGATGATTTTGTCATAAGCTCCTGTACGTTTTAACTCTTTAAGACCTTCATTGAACATTGCTAAAAGTTCTTGATTTTCACCCTTTTTTACTGCAAAGGCATACTTACCACCAGATTCTTTTGCAATCGGTGTATCAATTTTTTGGCCTCGTTTGATGGCATAACCAAGGACAGGATAGTCATCCATTATTGCGTCAATCGCACCAACTTTTAACCCATCGTATAGTTGGTCAGCAGCATCAAAGTATTTGATTTTATAGCCATATTCTTCTTCGTGATTACTTAGAAATTCCGCACTTTCGGTTCCGACTTTGGCACCAACTGTTTTTCCTTTTAAATCTTTGTAGGCTTTAATGGATGTATCACTTTGTTTTACACCTAACTGGATTCCGCTATCGAAATAAGTGTCAGAAAAGTCGTAACTTTGTTTACGCTCATCTGTGACGGTCATTCCAGCAATCATGCCATCAGCTTGACCAGATTCTAACGCTTGCAAAGCAGCAGAAAAACCGCGGTAGTCCATTTGGATATTAAATCCTTGAAGCTCAGAAATCTGTTTCATTAATTCAACATCGATTCCTTCATACTTGCCATCTGTATTTTGAAACTCGAATGGTGCAAAGGCAGAGTCGCTAGCAACGACGTATTTGTCTTTTTTGGATTGAATCATTTGCATCGTCTCGGCGGTGTTTGATTCCGTATTTTTTGTTTCTGCTTGGGCAGGATTGCTAGTTGCAAGTGTGACAAATCCTACCATTATGAAAATGAACGAGTAGAATAAATGCTTTCTTTTCATAATTACCTCCTAAATTCTCAATATCTGTTTATTATAGGGGAAAAGTAATGAATCAGACAAGTTCTGAAGCTTAAAAAAATGAAAAAAGCGACAAAACCTAACAATCAATGTTATAAAACCTAACATCTGCAGTCGAGGGAAAGAAGTGGCGAAAGTATGTTCGGTGTGTTATAATTTTTTAGTAAGGAATGCCTTTGCTTTCCTTTTCTTTTTGCAAGTCATAAAATGAAAAGGAATGAATGAAAAGGGGGACGAAAAATGATTGAAAGAGATACCTCTCAACGATTTGAGCTTGTCTCGAAGTACCAACCAGCGGGGGATCAACCTGAAGCGATACGCCAATTAGTTGATGGTGTTGTTGGTGGGAAAAAAGCGCAAATCTTATTAGGTGCAACCGGTACGGGGAAGACCTATACGATTTCCAATGTGATCCAGGAAGTAAATAAACCAACATTGATTATTGCACATAATAAAACTTTAGCTGGACAATTATATGGAGAGTTTAAAGAATTCTTTCCAAAAAACGCGGTTGAATATTTTGTTTCCTATTATGATTACTATCAGCCAGAAGCGTATGTTCCATCTAGTGATACTTATATTGAAAAGGACTCAAGTGTCAATGACGAAATTGATAAGTTACGTCATTCGGCTACGAGTTCCCTTTTAGAGCGAAACGATACGATTGTGATTGGATCTGTTTCTTGTATTTTCGGATTAGGTTCACCTTTTGAGTATCAAAAGCAAGTTGTTTCGGTTCGACAAGGAGCAGAACTTGACCGTAATCAATTGATTCGTAATTTAGTTGGGATTAATTTTGAACGAAATGATATTGACTTTCAGCGTGGTCGGTTCCGAGTGCGTGGTGACGTGGTGGAAATTTTTCCAGCTTCACGTGATGAACGTGCTTTGAGAGTCGAATTTTTTGGTGATGAAGTCGAACGGATTCGTGAAGTAGATGCATTAACTGGCGAAGTGCTTGGAGAAACAGAACATGTCGCTATTTTTCCGGCTACTCACTTTGTAACAAATGATGAGCATATGGAACAAGCCGTTGCGAATATCAAAACTGAACTAGAGTTGCGCTTAAAAGTGTTACGAGAAGATAATCAGTTATTAGAAGCACAACGATTGGAACAACGAACAAATTATGATATTGAGATGATGTTGGAGATGGGCTACACTTCAGGAATCGAAAACTATTCGCGTCATATGGATGGCCGAAAAGAAGGAGAGCCACCTTATACGTTACTTGATTTCTTTCCAGAAGATTTCTTGATTGTCATTGATGAGTCCCATGTAACGATGCCTCAAATTCGCGGGATGTATAACGGTGACCGAGCAAGAAAGCAAATGTTGGTTGATTATGGTTTCCGTTTGCCTTCAGCACTTGACAATCGGCCGTTGAGATTAGAAGAATTTGAGCAACATGTCCATCAAATTATCTATGTTTCAGCTACACCGGGACCTTATGAACATGAGCAAACAGATACAGTGATCCAGCAAATTATTCGTCCAACCGGTTTATTAGATCCAGTGATTGAAGTTCGCCCTATCATGGGACAAATTGATGATTTGGTTGGTGAAATCAATGAACGCGTGGAGAAAAACGAACGTGTTTTTGTGACGACCTTAACGAAAAAAATGTCTGAGGACTTGACGGATTACTTTAAAGAGCTTGGTATCAAAGTTAAATATCTACACAGTGATATCAAAACACTTGAAAGAACGGAAATCATTCGTGACTTACGTTTAGGTGAATTTGATGTTTTAGTTGGGATTAATTTATTGCGTGAAGGATTAGATGTCCCTGAAGTTTCGTTGGTAGCCATTTTAGATGCTGATAAAGAGGGCTTCTTGAGAAGTGAGCGTTCACTTGTCCAAACAATTGGACGTGCAGCGCGAAATTCAGAAGGTAAAGTAATTATGTATGCTGATAAAATAACGGACTCCATGCGATCAGCAATGGATGAAACGGCACGGAGACGTTCGATTCAAGAAGCTTATAATGAAGAACATGGGATCGTACCGAAAACGATTATCAAAGAAATTCGTGATTTGATTTCTATTACGAAAGAGGCAAAAGATGAATCAAAAGGAACCGTTCAAGTTTCTTACAATGAAATGAGTCGAAAAGAAAAAGCTGATTTACTGATGAAATTAGAAAAAGAAATGAAAGATGCTGCGAAAGCTTTAGATTTTGAAACTGCCGCTAATTTACGTGATACGATTTTAGAATTGAAAGCAGCAGAGTAAAGAGCAGGAGGACGAGATGGCTAACGATAAAATTATTATTCATGGCGCCAGAGCGCACAACTTAAAAAATGTAGATGTAACAATTCCAAGAGATAAATTTGTAGTAATTACAGGGTTATCTGGTTCTGGGAAAAGCTCATTAGCTTTCGATACACTTTATGCAGAGGGACAACGACGTTATGTCGAAAGTCTCTCAGCCTATGCTCGTCAGTTTTTGGGACAAATGGATAAACCAGATGTTGATAGTATCGATGGCTTAAGTCCGGCGATTTCGATTGACCAAAAAACGACAAGTAAAAATCCTCGTTCAACGGTAGGAACAGTAACGGAAATCAATGATTATCTGCGTTTGCTTTTTGCTCGTGTGGGACACCCAATCTGTCCTAATGACCACATTGAGATTACCAGTCAATCGGTTGAACAAATGGTTGATCAAGTATTGGAATTGCCAGAACGGACAAAAATCCAAATTTTAGCACCAATTGTTGCAAAGAAAAAAGGGCAACATAAAAAAGTATTTGAGCGAATCCAAAAAGAAGGTTACGTTCGTGTACGAGTGGATGGCGATACCTTTGATATTACTGAGGCTCCTGAACTAGAAAAGAATAAAAAACATGATATTGCGATTGTTATTGACCGAATTGTGGTAAAAGAGGGCATTCGTTCACGTTTGTTCGATTCTTTTGAAGCAGGATTACGTTTGGCAGATGGATATGCCTTGGTTGATGTGATTGGTGAAGAAGAAATGTTATTCAGTGAACATTACTCTTGCCCGTATTGTGGCTTTACAGTTGGTGAACTAGAACCACGACTATTTTCATTCAATGCGCCATTTGGAGCTTGTCCAGATTGTGATGGACTTGGTTTGAAATTAGAAGTTGACCAAGATTTAGTTATTCCTGATCGTGCGAAGACCTTGGCTGAAGGAGCAATTGTTCCATGGAATCCAATTAGTTCTCAATACTATCCTCAAATGTTGGCGCAAGCGTGTGAAAGCTATGGAATTGATATGAACACACCGTTTGATGAGTTGCCAACAGAGCATCAAGAAATTGTTTTGAATGGGACGGATGAATTATTCCATTTCCATTACGAAAATGATTTTGGTGGTGTGCGTGATGTTGAAGCTTCTTTTGAAGGCGTACTAAAGAATATCGCGCGTCGTTACCAAGAAACAAGTAGTGATTTTACGAGAGAACAAATGCGTCAATATATGACTGAATTAACTTGTCAAACATGTAAAGGATTACGTTTAAATCCGCAAGCATTGTCTGTCAAAATTAATGGAACAAATATTGGTGAAACAAATGAATTGTCAATCAAAAAGGCAGTTGACTTCTTCTCTAATTTAACTTTATCAGAACAAGAAACGATGATTGCTAAACCAATTTTAAAAGAAGTTAATGATCGACTATCATTCTTAGAAAATGTTGGCTTGGAATATTTAACTTTGAGTCGGGCTTCTGGAACACTATCTGGTGGGGAAGCGCAACGTATTCGCTTAGCTACCCAAATTGGCTCAAATCTTTCCGGTGTTCTGTATATTTTGGATGAGCCATCGATTGGATTGCATCAACGTGATAATGATCGTTTGATTGGTTCATTGAAGAAAATGAGAGATTTAGGAAATACCTTGATTGTTGTGGAACATGATGAAGATACCATGCGAGCAGCTGATTATCTGATTGATGTAGGACCAGGCGCGGGTGAGCAAGGCGGACAAATCGTTGCAGCTGGTACACCTGCGGAAGTTGCGAAGGATCCTCATTCGTTAACAGGACAATATCTTTCAGGGAAAAAGAAAATTGCTGTGCCAACAACGCGTCGTCAAGGAAATGGTGAAGCAATTAAAATTACTGGAGCAGCAGAAAATAATTTGAAAAATGTGACCGTGGAGTTTCCTTTAGCAGAATTTGTGGCAGTCACTGGTGTCTCTGGTTCTGGAAAAAGTACTTTAGTTAATGGTATTTTGAAAAAAGCTCTTGCACAAAAATTAAATCGAAATTCAGCTAAACCGGGTAAATTCAAAACGATTTCTGGCTATGAAACGATTGAAAAAATCATTGATATCGATCAAAGCCCGATTGGTCGGACACCAAGAAGTAATCCAGCAACCTATACAAGTGTCTTTGACGATGTTCGTGATCTTTTTGCACAAACAAACGAAGCCAAAATGCGTGGCTATAAAAAAGGGCGCTTTAGTTTTAACGTAAAAGGTGGCCGATGTGAAGCTTGTCGGGGTGACGGAATCATCAAAATCGAGATGCACTTTTTACCGGATGTCTATGTTCCTTGTGAAGTTTGTCATGGAAAACGATACAATTCTGAAACATTGGAAGTACGTTATAAAGGGAAAAACATTGCTGATATTTTAGAAATGACTGTTGAAGATGCTGTAGAATTCTTCCAACATATTCCTAAGATTCATCGTAAATTAAAGACAATCGTGGATGTTGGTTTGGGTTATATTACAATGGGGCAACCGGCAACAACATTATCCGGTGGGGAAGCACAACGGATGAAGTTAGCCAGTGAGCTACATAAAATATCTAACGGAAAGAATTTTTATATTCTTGATGAGCCAACGACTGGACTACATGCAGATGATATTGCACGCTTACTAGATGTTTTGCAACGTCTAGTGGATGCAGGAAATACAGTATTAGTGATTGAGCATAACTTAGATGTCATCAAAACGGCAGATTACATCATTGATTTGGGACCAGAAGGTGGTGATGGTGGCGGAACGATTTTAGCCACTGGAACACCAGAAGATATTGTCCAAGTAAAAGAGAGTTATACTGGGCGATACCTAGAAAAAGTGATGAATGAAAAGGTCTAAAAATTAAAAAATGGTGATATGGTTAAAAAAACTTTAAAAGATGATAAAACACTTGTTTTTTTAGATAGCATCTTCTAAAATACATTACAAGGTAGTTCTTTCTACACTGAATTGGTATAGATAAAAACTTCCTATAAGTTCAATCCGTTCAAAAAAGAATTGAGCAATCGGAGGAGTTTCCTTTGATTGCTTTTTTCTTTATGGTATGATATTCCTTGTGTAGTTAAATAAAGAATCAGTAGATTAATGAGTAAGTGAGAGATTGTGATGAATAGTAATGTAAATGAAGAATTTGTTCCTATATTATTAGGAAGTGATATGAACGTCTATGGTATGGCACGTTCATTTAATGAAGCTTATGGTAAAGTGTGTCAAGCATATGCTTCAAACCAACTTGCGCCAACTCGTTACAGCAACATCGTGAGTGTCGAAGTAATTCCAGGTTTTGATAAGGATCCAGTTTTTATTGAAACGATGCTACGCTTGGCAAAAGAAAAATATTCAGATCAAAGTAAAAAATATTTGTTGATTGCTTGTGGAGATGGATATGCAGAGTTGATTTCTCAACATAAAGAAGAACTTTCAGCATACTTTATTTGTCCGTATATTGATTATTCATTATTCGAACGATTAATTAATAAAGTAAGCTTTTATGAAGTTTGCGAAGAATATCAACTTCCTTATCCCAAAACATTGATTGTTAGAGAACCAATGTTAGTGAATGGCCGCTTGGAACAAGACTTGCCATTTGAGTTTCCAGTAGCGTTAAAACCAGCAAATAGTGTAGAGTATCTTTCTATTCAATTTGAAGGACGAAAAAAAGCATTTATTATCGATAATCGTGAAGAATTTGACTTGATTTTAGGACGAATTTACGAAGCCGGATATACAAGTGAAATGATTGTTCAAGATTTCATTCCTGGAGATGACAGCAATATGCGCGTGTTAAATGCCTATGTTGATGAAAATCATCAGGTTCGGATGATGTGTTTGGGACATCCACTTTTGGAAGATCCAACACCTGCATCAATCGGTAATTATGTCGTAATCATGCCTGATTACAATGAAAAAATTTACCAGACAATCAAGAAATTTTTGGAAACAATCGAGTATACTGGTTTTGCGAATTTTGATATGAAATATGATCCACGCGATGGAGAATACAAATTATTTGAAATTAACTTACGCCAAGGACGTAGTAGCTTCTTTGTTACGTTGAATGGGCTAAATTTAGCGCGCTTCGTTACAGAAGACAGAGTATTCCATGAACCATTTACAGAAACTATTTATGGTACGAAAGATTCCGCAGACGCAAAACTATGGCTGGGCGTACCTAAAAAAATCTTTTTAACATATGCTAGAGAGAACGAAGATAAAAAAATTGCAGAAAAAATGATTCAGGAAAAACGTTTTGGTACAACTGTATTTTATGATGGCGATCGTTCATTGAAACGATGGGTACTAATGAAATATATGTTCCATAACTATATTCCTCGATTCAAAAAATATTTTCATGTGAAAGAAGGCTAGTCATGGAGAATTTTTTCAGTATTTTGGGCGGTATGGGAACAATGGCAACGGAGAGTTTTGTCCGCTTGATCAATCACCGCACGAATGCAACTAGGGACCAAGAATATCTAAACTATGTATTGTTCAATCATGCAACGGTACCGGATCGAACTGCTTATATTTTAGATCGTGAGAAGGAAAATCCAATTCCTTATTTGCTGGATGATATTGAAAAGCAAAACCTACTACAGCCAAACTTTATCGTATTGACTTGTAATACAGCACATTATTTTTTTGATGAGCTACAAGCAGCAACAAATATCCCAATCTTGCATATGCCAAGAGAAGCAGCCAACGAGTTAGTTCGTCAACAAACGACTGGTTCAGTAGCTATCTTAGGGACAGAAGGTAGCATGAAGGCAGGAATTTATGAGCGTGAAGTGAGACAATTAGGCTTTGACGTAGTGACTCCTGATGACAAACTACAAGCGAAAATCAATCATTTGATTTATCATGATATCAAAGAATCAGACTATTTAAATGAAGCTTTGTACTATGAAATTTTAGAGGAAGCGGTCGGACAACTAAACTGTGAAAAAATCATTTTGGGTTGTACCGAATTATCATTGATGCAAGAATTTGCTTCTGATGATACGTACCCAGTGATTGATGCACAATCAATTTTAGCTGATCGAACAATTGAGCTAGCAGAAAAATTTCGGGAACAATCTTCTAATGCTAAATAGTAGCGACAATTAATTGAATCGTTAACGATAGAAAAACTTGGAGCAAGTATCATCATTTGTGGTATTTGGTCCAAGTTTTTTGTAACAACAGGTTATTTTTTCATGAAAATTCCATAAATAGGAAAGATATAGCTAGCGATGATACGCCCGGAATGATATAATTTAAATGACAATTAGAGAGGGGTTCGAGAAGATGGCTGAAAATTTACAACTCGTAATTATTACAGGAATGAGCGGCGCAGGAAAAACTGTGGCGATACAAAGTTTTGAGGACATGGGATACTTTTGTATTGATAACATGCCTCCAAGATTGATTCCTAAATTTTGGGAACTAATCAAAGAATCTGGAAAGGTAACAAAAATGGCATTAGGTGTCGATTTACGTTCTCGTTCATTCTTTGAAGAAATTCAAAAAATGTTGATTGAAATTGTCAATACGGATTTCATTGATACTTCGATTCTGTTCTTAGATGCTTCAGATGAAGAATTAGTAGCCCGCTACAAAGAAACTCGTCGTACCCATCCGATGGCAATGGATGGCCTAGTAACTGAAGGAATCCGTAAAGAACGTGCAATTTTAAATGAATTAAAGGTGCAAGCATCCGTTGTTATCGATACGACAACGATGACGCCACGCCAATTAAGAGAAAAAATCATTGCTACGTTCAAAACGCAAGAAGATCAAGGCTTCCGAATTGAATTTGTTTCTTTTGGATTCAAATACGGGTTACCGATTGATTCAGATATTGTGATGGATGTGCGTTTTTTGCCAAATCCTCATTACATTCCAGAGTTACGCCCGTTAACTGGAATGGATCAACCCGTTTATGATTATGTGATGTCGTTTACTGAAACAGAGGATTTTTATAGTCAATTTCTTCATTTATTGGAGACTGTTTTGCCGGGATATGTCAAAGAAGGAAAGAGCAGCTTGACTGTTGCAATTGGTTGTACCGGCGGACAACATCGTTCAGTTGCTTTAACAGAACGTTTATCAAAAGCGTTGAGTGAAAATTATAAAGTGAATGTTACGCACCGTGACAAAGATAAGCGGAAAGAGACGGTGAATCGCTCTTGAATATGAAGACCTATCGAATTAGAAAACCAAAAATTGTGGTAGTCGGGGGTGGAACGGGTCTCCCAGTTATCTTGAAAAGTTTACGAAATCAAGGCGCAGACTTAACGGCCATTGTAACAGTGGCGGATGATGGAGGAAGTAGTGGTGCAATTCGGGAATCAATTTCAATGGCACCACCTGGTGATTTGCGAAACGTATTGGTGGCACTTTCTGATATGCCTCAGTTTTATGAAGATATTTTTCAATATCGTTTTAAGAAAGAGGATCAATTCTTAGCTAATCATAGTATTGGTAACTTGATTATTGCGGCTGTTTCAGAAATGAGAGGTAGTACGTACGATGCGATTCAGTTATTGTCGAGAATGATGCACGTAGATGGGCATATTTATCCATCGTCTGAAACACCTTTAACGCTCCATGCTGTATTTAAAGATGGAACAACAGCTGTGGGTGAATCAAAAATTGCGTTAGATCGTAAAACGATTGACCATGTTTTTGTGCGAAATACGACGGACGATCAAGTAGCAAAAGCAGCGCGTAAAGTTGTGAATGCTATTGCGGAAGCAGATATGGTTGTACTTGGTCCGGGAAGTTTGTTTACGAGTATCTTGCCCAACTTAGTTATTCCTGAAATCGGCGAAGCAATCGTTAAAACAAAAGCAGAAGTTGTTTACATCTGTAATATCATGACGCAAAAAGGTGAAACGGAACATTTCACTGATGCGGATCACATACGTGTGTTGCACGAACACTTACAGGAGAAATTTATTGATACGGTGTTGGTGAATACAGAAAAGGTACCAGAAGATTACATGGATCCTGAAATCTATGATGAATACCTTGTTCAGGTTCAGCATGATTTCAACGGGCTTAGAAATGAAGGTTGTCGCGTTATTTCAACTGATTTCTTGGAGTTGAAAAATGGTGGCGTGTTCCATGACGGCGAAAAAGTCGTTGAAGAACTTTTTCGGTTAGTTTTTGGATCGAAATATTAGACTAGGATTGTGAAAGAAAGGAGGAGAATAGAATGTCATTTGCATCTGATGTAAAAAAAGAGTTGACTGGTTTGGAAGTTCATCGTGAACATGCAAAAGCAGAACTTGCTGCTTTGTTGCGAATGAACGGCTCTTTAGGCATTGTCAATCAGCAGTTCATTTTAAATGTTCAAACAGAAAATGCTGCGATTGCCCGACGTATCTATTCTCTTTTAAAAGATCATTATAATGTTCGAAGTGAGTTACTTGTTCGAAAAAAAATGAAATTAAAAAAGAATAATGTTTATATCGTTCGCTTGAAGCAAGGAACGAAAAACGTATTGATGGACTTAGATATTATGGATGGCTTGATGTTTAATGGTCATGTGTCTGATGAAATCATGGGAAATGCACAGAAAATGCGTTCTTACTTACGTGGTGCATTCATGGCATCTGGATCTGTGAACAATCCAGAGACGAGTCGTTATCATTTGGAAATTTTTTCCATTTATGAACAACATAATCAAGACATTTGTGACATGTTGAATTACTATGGCCTGCATGCACGAACACTTGAAAGGCGTAATGGTTATATTTCCTACTTAAAAGGAGCAGAAAAAATTGCTGACTTTTTAACGTTGATTGGTGCGACAAATTCGATGTTGCGTTTTGAAGATGTTCGTATCGTTCGTGACATGAGAAACTCGGTTAATCGTTTGGTTAATTGTGAAACGGCGAATTTAAATAAGACGATTGATGCGGCATCTAAACAGATTGAAAATATTGAATTCATTGAAGCAAGGGTTGGTTTACATGCTCTACCAGAAAAACTGCAAGAAATTGCTGAATTAAGGTTGCAACATCCAGAAGTCAGTTTGAAAGAATTAGGTGAGATGATTCCATCAGGAGCAATCTCAAAATCGGGCATCAATCATCGAATACGAAAGATCAATGATTTTGCTGAGAAGCTAAGAGAAGAAGCTGTGTGATTGACTCAATTAGCGCATTGATTGAGCGAATCACTGTTAATAAAAAAGGTGAACCAAGACGGAATTCGTTTTGGTTCACCTTTTTTATTAGTTGATTAAAGAAGTTAATTCGTCTAACGTGATGCTTTCGTCAAAAATAGTTTGATCGAGTATAATCGTTGGGACGAATTGAATATGCGCAGCATTTGCTTCGTCAATGATTGCTTTTGCCATTTCCATATCTGGTTGATAAGTCAATCCTAATTCTTGCGTTGCGTATTGCGCAACTCCTTCTAAAGAAAGTTCTTTCCATTGGTCTTGCATTTCAAAAATCTGTTTGATTTCTGCTAAAGCTTTTTTGCCGTCGTTAGCAGTAATGTGATGATGCATGACATTACCGCGTTGTAAACTTTCTTTTTCTTTATCAAAGAGTTTAATTAGACGATTGACTTTTCCTTCTTGTACAAATGAGTCAAGTGTCAAAAAAGATTCTTCAAACCATTTTTTACAATAAGGACAAGCAAGATTGAGAAACTCAATCGTTGTTTGTGGCGCTGCTGTATCTCCGTAGTAAATTCCTGTTGTTTCGTTTGTTTTTGTTGCATCAATGACTGAAATATCCATAGAAACACCTCCAAATACATTTTACCGATTCAAAATAAAAAAAGATAGCGTTTTGTTTTCGGAGGATTTCACAAAATATTCCTTATTAAAAGAGTGTTTTTTGAAAGTATGTGAATAAATGCTCGAAATTTATTTTTATTCCCCTCAAATTTACGGTATAATGAAGCAGATTACTCGAGAGAAACTGAACAAGGATGATGATAAATGCGAAAAATGAAAACCATGGATGGGAACACAGCCGCAGCATATATTTCCTATGCGTTTACCGAGTTAGCTGCTATCTATCCAATTACACCAAGTTCAACAATGGCAGAATTAGTCGATCAATGGTCGGCAGCAGGAAAGAAAAATATATTTGGTCAACCAGTTAAAGTTGTCGAAATGCAATCAGAAGCCGGCGCTGCTGGCGTGGTTCATGGCTCCTTAAAAACAGGTGCTTTGACGACTACTTATACAGCATCACAAGGATTGTTATTGATGATTCCAAACATGTACAAAATAGCAGGTGAATTATTGCCAAGCGTTTTTCATGTGGCAAGTCGAGCAGTGACAACTAATGCTTTAAATATTTTTGGCGATCATGGGGATGTCATGGCCGCTAGACAAACGGGATTTGCGATGCTATCAGAAAGTAGTGTCCAAGAAGTAATGGACTTAGCTCCAGTCGCACACTTAGCCTCGATTGAAGCAGAAATTCCTTTTATGAATTTTTTTGATGGCTTTCGAACGAGTCATGAAATTCAAAAAATCGAAGTGTTGGAATATGATGAATTAGCGCCATTGATTAATCAAGAAAAATTAGCAAAATTCCGTCAAAGGGCAATGAACCCGAATCATCCAACCGTTAGTGGAACGAATCAAAATCCTGATATCCATTTTCAACAAAAAGAAACGATTAACCAATATTATGATAAACTTCCAGAAATCGTTCAAAAATATATGCAAGAAATTAATCAGTTGAGAAATACTAATTATGATTTGGTTACGTATCATGGTGCAGAAGATGCAGAAGAAATCATTATTTCCATGGGATCTGTTGCACAGACGATTGAACAGACAGTCGAATATTTAAATAAAAATGGTCGTAAGGTTGGCTTTTTGAATATTCATTTATATCGACCATTCCCAGTTAAAAACTTGCTAGAAAAATTACCAAGTACGGTTAAATCAATTGCGGTTCTTGATCGAAGCAAAGAACCAGGAGCTGGTGGAGAACCATTACTATTAGACGTTCAAAGCGTAATGTATGACGCAGAAATACGTCCAACAATTATTGGTGGACGATATGGTTTGGGTTCAAAAGATGTTACGCCTGATCAAATCGTGACCGTCTTTGATGAATTAAAAAAAGAAAAAGCGCAAATGAAAACGCGCTTTACAATCGGAATTGTTGATGATGTTACGTATACTTCACTTGAAAAACGTGAGACACTTGATTTAACGAACCCAACAACTTATCAAGCAAAATTCTGGGGATTTGGCTCAGATGGAACAGTTGGTGCGAATAAATCTGCGATAAAAATCATTGGCGATCATACGAATAAGTATGCACAGGGGTATTTTCATTATGATTCAAAAAAATCAGGTGGCTTGACCGTCTCGCATCTTCGTTTTGGTGAAACGCCGATCCGTTCGACTTATCTAGTTGAACATGCTGATTTCATTGCATGCCATACGCCAGCTTACTTGCATAGTTATGATTTGGTTAAAGGATTGAAACCTGGCGGAACATTCCTATTGAATACAATCTGGAGCGATGAGCAACTTGAAACACATTTACCAACGAAATTAAAAAAATATTTAGCACAAAATGACATCCAGTTTTATACAATCAATGCAATGAAACTTGCACAAGAAGTAGGACTTGGTCGGCGAATCAATACAGCAATGGAAACGGCCTTTTTTAAATTAGCTAATATTATTGAGTTTGAAGAAGTCTTGCCAATTTTAAAAGAAGAAGCGCTGAAAAGTTATGGGCATAAATCAATGACGATCGTTGAAAAAAATACACAAGCCATTGATCGAACAGTCGAGCTTCTTCACAAAGTGGATGTTCCAGAAAGTTGGAAAACGCTTGAAGTACCGCAAAAAGCCGCTCGTAAACAGTCAAGTTATGTAGAAGAAATTCTCGTACCTGTGAACGCACAAGAGGGCAATGAATTGTCGGTGGGAACATTAGTAAGAAATGGAATGACAGCAGGCGAAATGCCTGTTGGGACAGGTGCTGTTGAAAAACGTGGTGTCGCGCTTGAGGTGCCTGAATGGATCAGTGACCGTTGCACGATGTGTAATGAATGTGCCTTTGTTTGCCCGCACGCAGCAATTCGCCCATTTTTGGCAGATGAAGAGGAGATGGAAGAAGCACCAGAAGGGTTCATCGTTCGTGAAATGCGAGGCGCTGATGGCCAGAAATACCGAATCCAAGTTTCTGTGGAAGATTGTACAGGCTGTGGACTATGTGTGGAAGCTTGTCCTGCAAAAGGAAAAGCGTTAGTAATGAAACCTTACGAAGAACAAAAAGAACAAGCAGTGAATTGGGCGTTTGCCATGACATTACGTCAAAAAGAAAACCCGGTTAAAGGAAAAAACACTGTGTTATCAACTCAGTTCAATCAACCATTATTAGAATTCTCAGGTGCTTGTTCTGGTTGCGGTGAAACACCTTATGTGAAATTATTGACTCAAATGTTTGGGGATCGAATGATGATTGCTAACGCAACTGGTTGTTCTTCCATTTGGGGAGGAGCATCACCTGCTTCACCATATACGACAAATGAATGTGGACAAGGCCCAGCTTGGTCAAATTCATTATTAGAAGATAATGCCGAGTTTGGCTATGGGATGTTACTGGCTGCACAAACAAGACGTGAAGCTTTAGCGAAGTCGATGAGTGGAGTGCTACCAAAAGTTTCTTCAGAATTACGTTTATTGATGGAAGATTGGTTGAATCATTTGTTTGATAGTGAAGGCACACAACAACGGGCAGCAAAACTTCAAGCCGCGATAGAAGCAGAACTTGAAGCTGTTCCAGAATTAGCAATGATTTATCGCGAAAAAGATTTATTTGTAAAAAATAGCCAATGGATGATTGGTGGCGATGGTTGGGCATACGATATTGGTTTTGGTGGTATCGATCATGTGATTGCCAGTGGCGCAGATGTCAACATTTTGGTTTTGGACAATGAAGTTTATTCCAACACTGGTGGACAAACATCGAAAGCAACACCAGCTTCAGCGATTGCTAAATTTGCTGCCAGTGGGAAATATGCAGCGAAAAAAGATTTAGGCAAAATGGCGATGACTTATAATCATGTTTACGTTGCGCAAATCGCGTCGGGTGCAAACCAAATGCAAACAATCAAAGCATTTGAAGAAGCCGAAAAATTCCCTGGTCCATCTCTGATTATTGCCTATACACCATGTATCACTCATGGCTTATTTGGTGGGATGAAAGAATCAATCAAGGAAGCAAAAGAAGCTGTATCTTCAGGTTATTGGTCACTGTATCGCTATAATCCGACTTTACTCGAAAAGGGAAAAAATCCAATGACATTGGACTATAAAAAGCCAGATTTTTCAACGATGGCAGAATTTATGCGTAAACAAGTTCGTTTTTCTTCATTAGAAAATACAAATCCGTTAATGGCTAAAGACCTATTTGAAAAAACTGTTCATGATGCAAAAAATCGCTTTTATAGTTATGCGTTGATGTCTGGTGAACTCGAAAAAATCAAAGCGAAGTTAGAACCTGAACTCGCTTCGAATACGCCTGAGAAAGAGCAAAAAGAGAAGCGTGTTAAAAAAGAAAGACCTGTTGATCTTGAAGCACAAGAACGACGAGCAAAACGGCGTGAAGAACGTGCAAAACGTCGTAAAGAACAAGAATAATGAAAAGAAAGACTTGCTAATGACGCCTTGAAGGTGAAAATTTAGTAAGTCTTTTTTTGACGAAAAAAGAAATTGTAACTTTCTTGAAAAAATTGTGATTTTATCTGGAAAAACGAAGCAGAAAACTCTTTAAAGAATAAACATATGATATAATGGGAAAGAAATCTCAAAAGAGAAGAGAGGCTTTTTATGTCATTTCAAATCGGGGAACTTTTTAATTTGAATTATTGGCAGCAAATGCTTTCCGGTGATTTTTTATCGCTAAACTTTTTTGTGAACATACTTGATATTCTGGTTGTCTGGTACTTGGTGTACAAACTGATCCAGCTGCTAAGAGGAACGAAGGCCATTCAATTACTAAAAGGGGTTGCGATTTTTATCGTGATTCGAATTTTAGCAGAAATAATTGGACTTCATACGCTATCCTGGTTGATGAATCAAGTCATTACCTATGGTGTTATCGCAGCAGTTGTCATTTTCCAACCTGAAATTCGTCGCGGGTTGGAGCATCTTGGAAGAAGTTCACTATTTAAGCAAACGAAGAGTGAACAGCAAGAAGATGAAAAAATGATTTTGTCATTCGATAAAGCGATCCAATATATGTCCAAGCGAAAAATTGGTGCATTGGTCACAATCGAACGTCATACAGGATTAGATGAGTATATTGAAACTGGAATTGCGTTAGATGCAGATATTACGGGGGAATTACTGATTAATATCTTCATTCCAAATACGCCGCTTCATGATGGGGCCGTTATTGTAAAAGACGGTAAAATTGCAGTGGCCAGCGCATATTTGCCTTTATCTGAAAGTATGTTGATCCCGAAAGAGTTTGGGACTCGTCACCGCGCAGCTGTCGGTATCAGTGAAGTCAGTGATGCGATTACGATCGTTGTCTCTGAAGAAACAGGAGATGTCAGTATCACTTTAGATAACGAATTGATTACTGGTCTATCTCAAGAAGAATATTTAGCAATCTTGCGTCGTGAATTGATTGCAGATGAAAAAACAAAGAACAGAAAAAATGTTCTTCAATCCTTCCTAGATGGCATGACTAAGGGAGGGGGTCGTAAATGATCTCAAAAGAAAAAAGGACCAGTATTTTCTATGGGTTTATTGCTTTAATGTTTAGTATCGTTTTGTATTTCAATGCAAACAATCAATCAACTCAAAGTGTCTTATCTGGTTCTGAATCGTATACACAAACTGTGAGTGATGTGCCAATTCAGTTATCTTATGATTCTGAAAAATATTATATTCATGGATTTGTAAGTACGGCAAAAGTGAAACTTACTAGCGCTAATCGTGTTCAGTTAAATGCGGAATCAAATATTGACACGCGAACGTTCCGTTTGAGTGCAGATTTAACTAAGTTGAGCGAAGGAACCCATGAAGTTTCACTAAGAGTCAGAAATCTTAGTAGTGCAGTGAATGCGAAAGTTGAACCAACCACAATCACGGTGACAATCGAAAAACGGGTGGAAAAAGATTTTGAAGTAACAACAATCTTGCCATCTGAAACGACACCTTCTGGTTATCAATTAGACACTGTTTCAGAAACACCAAAAAAAGTGTCGATTACGACAGGTGATAAAACATTAGCGGAAATCAACCAAGTGGTTGCTGAAGTCAATGCGTCGGACGTGACAGATGATGGTATCAATAGTAATGTAGCTGTGCAAGCTTTAAATAGCGCGGGAGAAGCGTTGAGCATCATTGCTGATCCAGTGCATGTAAGAGTACAAGCAGATGTAATCAAACCGACAAAAACGGTTCGTCTTTATGGAACACAGCAAGGTGTTCGTGCAGATGGTGTGAAAAGCTATGACTTTAATTTTTCAAAACTGGAAGCAGAAGTAACGGGAACCAGTGAGTTATTGGAACAACTGGGAGATAGTATCATCGTTCCAATCGACGTGTCAGGGATTACACATCGTTTGACGAGAGAGTATGAGATTCCGGTCAGTGATGGGCTAAGTGTTTCACCGAAAAAAGTGAGTGTCGAAATCACACCGGTGTTAGAAGAGACGACCAACAGAAGTTCATCTTCACGTTCAGAAAGCAGTGCAGATCGTACGTCAACAACACAATCTGGAACGGATACAACGAGAACGACAACACCATCAACTTCAAATTCGTCTTCAAGTTCAGATACACAAGCTACGAGTACTGAAGAATCGATAAACGAGACAGTTGATTCAACTCAAAACTAATGGATGAAACCGAACAATTGAATGGGAAAATTTCTTAGAAAATGAAGTTAAAGGAGCAAGTTAATCGTTATGGGTAAATATTTTGGAACGGACGGTGTCCGTGGAGAAGCAAATAAAGAGTTAACACCAGAATTAGCATTTAAATTAGGGCGTTATGGAGGCTATGTTTTAAGTCAACATGAAGTTGAAGGAAAACGTCCTCGAGTTTTAGTTGGTCGTGATACTCGTATTTCTGGCCAAATGCTTGAATCTGCATTAGTTGCAGGGTTGTTATCAGTAGGGATCGAAGTCTTTCAATTAGGCGTTATCTCAACACCAGGTGTAGCTTACTTGACTCGTTTACAAAAAGCGAGTGCTGGAGTAATGATTTCTGCATCGCACAATCCTGCACAAGATAATGGAATCAAATTCTTTGGAGCAGATGGATTCAAATTGGTGGATGACCAAGAATTAGAAATCGAAGCATTGCTTGATGCACCAACTGATGAGCTACCAAGACCTTCTGCTGAGGGATTAGGAACTGTCGAAGAATTTCCAGAAGGATTATTGAAGTATTCACAATTTTTAGTTCAAACAATCAATGGTGATTTGTCTGGGCTAACAGTTTGTGTTGATGCGGCGAATGGTGCAACAGCAACTTCTGTCAATCGTTTGTTTGCAGACTTGGAAACCGATTTCTACACGATGGGAACAAAACCAGATGGCTTGAATATCAACGACGGCGTTGGCTCAACACATCCAGAAAAATTAGCTGAGATGGTTGTTGAAAAAGGAGCAGATGTTGGTTTAGCTTTTGATGGCGATGGTGACCGAATCATTGCGGTTGATGAACTAGGAAATATCGTTGATGGTGATAAAATCATGTTTATCTGTGCAAAATACTTAGCAGAAAAAAATCGCTTGAAAAAAGATACAATCGTAACAACGGTTATGAGTAACTTAGGTTTCCACAAAGCGGTTGAAGGAATCGGTTTGAAAGATGTGATTACTCAAGTTGGCGATCGTTACGTAGTGGAAGAAATGCGTAAAAATGATTATAACTTTGGTGGGGAACAATCGGGTCACATGATTTTCCTAGATTTCAATACAACTGGTGATGGAATGTTATCTGGTATTCAATTGTTGAATATCATGAAACAAACAGGCAAAAAATTATCAGAACTTGCTGGTGAAGTAACGATTTATCCACAAAAATTAGTGAATATTCGTGTCAGCGATAAAAATGGAGCAATGGATGTTCCTGCAATCAAAGCAGTTATTGATGAAGCAGAAGCTGAAATGAATGGGGAAGGTCGTATCTTAGTTCGCCCTTCAGGAACAGAACCATTGTTACGTGTCATGGCAGAAGCACCAACGGATGAAAAAGTAAATTATTATGTTGATAAAATTGCTGCAGTCGTAAAAGCGGAAATTGGTATTGACTAATTAAATAAAGAGCTAAAGCGGATTTTTGCTTTGGCTCTTTTTCTTGCTAAACTCCTGCCCAAAAATAAAATTCCATGCGCAAAATGGTCTTTCGGTTTGTACATGTGTATTAAAAAGAAGTAGCCGTGAAAAATTCACGGCTACTTCTTTTTTGAATTGATTGGGGAAGACTAGAATTAGAATATTTTATTCAACGGTTACAGATTTTGCTAAGTTACGTGGCTTGTCAACGTCGAACCCACGTAACAAAGTCGCATAGTAAGCAAGTAATTGGGTAGGGACAACAGTCGTTAATGGCGTGAAGAACGGATGAACGGTTGGTAAAACCAACTGATCATTTTCTTTTGCTAACGCTTTTGTTGAAATGACTAACGTGTTTGCACCACGGCTTTCAACTTCTTTTAAATTTCCGCGAGTGTGAGCACCAGTGATAGGATCACTAATAATCCCAATTACTGGGGTGCCTTCTTCGATTAAGGCAATCGTTCCGTGTTTTAATTCTCCGGCAGCAAAACCTTCTGCTTGGATGTAGCTGATTTCTTTTAATTTCAAAGCTGCCTCAAGAGAAACGTAATAGTCAGAGCCACGTCCAATATAAAAAGCGTTTCGCGTATCATTCAAGTAGGCAGTAGCTAGCTGTTCTAAATATTCTTTCTGAGTGATGATCGTTTCCATAGCAGTTGCTGCTAAACTTAGTTCATGGGCTACGTCAAAATCCAAAGAAAGCATGTTCTTGTTTTGATCGCCGACAGCTTTTGCTAATAATGTTAAAACAGCGATTTGAGCAGTATAAGCTTTCGTTGAAGCAACAGCAATTTCTGGCCCGGCATGTAATAAAACAGTGAAAGAAGCTTCTCTTGATAACGTAGATCCAGCTACATTCGTAATTGTTAATGAAGGAAGCCCAAGTTGATTGATTTTCACTAATACTTGTCGACTGTCAGCGGTCTCGCCACTTTGACTAAGAAAAATGAAAAATGGTTTTTTAGAAAGCAAAGGCATATGGTAACCAAATTCACTTGCTAAATGGACCTCAACCGGGATTCCTGTCAATGTTTCTAAAGCTTGTTTTCCAGCAAGACCGGCGTGGTAACTGGTACCACAAGCAACGATATAAATGCGGTCACTGTCCGCGAGTGTTGTGACTAATTCTTGATTAAGTGCAATCTGATTCTCAGCTGTTACATAAGTTTGCGCAATTTTACGCATGATGATTGGCTGTTCATCAATTTCTTTGAGCATGTAATAAGGATAGGTTCCTTTTTCGATGTCAGAAGCGTCAACTTGTGCTTCAAAAGACTCACGAGTGATGACATCTCCTTGAAAATTTTGAATGGTTACGTCATCTGCCGTGATGAGAACCATTTCTTGGTCTTCGATTTCAACAAACGTTTTCGTTTGGGCTAGCATTGCCATTGCATCACTGGCAATCACGTTAAAGCCGTTGCCTAACCCAATCAATAGAGGGCTTTTATTTTTGGCAACATAGATGACATCAGGAGTTGTGCGATCCACTAAACCAAACGCATAAGAACCTTTTGTTAGCTGAAGTGTCTTTAAGAAGGCTTCTTTAGTTGACAATCCATTATTAGCAAATACTTCAATTAAATGTGCAATGATTTCTGTATCTGTTTCACCAATCAATGTATGGTCAGCTAAATAAGTTTCTTTTAGTTCTTCAAAATTTTCGATCACACCATTGTGAACTAAAACAAAACGACCACTTTGTGATGTATGGGGATGGGCGTTTTTCTCTGAAGGTATTCCATGAGTTGCCCAACGTGTATGACCAATGCCAATTGTTCCAACAACTTCTGGCGTTAAGCGATCCTTTAAATTTTGGATTCGTCCTTGTGACTTAATCAAATAATCAGCAGAGTCATTTGCAACAAAAATACCGGCGGAGTCATAGCCGCGATATTCTAACTTTTCTAATCCGTTTACTAATCCAGGAGTTACATTTTCTAATCCAATCATTCCAACAATTCCGCACATAAAAAAACATCCTACTTTCTTCAATAAATTTGTCTGATGTTTCCAACTGCATGAGTATGTTTTTGTTCGATTCTCACAAATCGTTTTTTTCATACTCTGTAGAGTGCAGCTCCCTAGGGTCACCCGCCGAAACTTTCGATAAACCCTTTCCTCGTCATCTGGTTACCCAGATCTGGCGCTATCCTTAATGGTCTACTATTCTCCTTTTTCAAAAAAGTTTTGGAAACATTTAAAATAATAACTTTTATTGGGAATGTTTGTCAATAAAAATCTTTTTTTGTTAAATTGGTATATATCTAAAATGTATTTTTGGAGAAGGAACTGCCAGAATTTTATCGAAAATTGACTATCATCTTTTCCAGTAGTTCGGTACAATGGAAACAATCATAAATGTCTAAATTGTAGGAGGAAAAGATGGAAGCCAAAATAGAAATTCTTACGTTGGGTGAGTTAAAAAAACAACTGAAGGCACTAGAAGAGATGCCGGATGTAACAGATGAAACAAAAATTTTCTTGGATACTGGTTGGGACAGTATCCAAGAGCTAGCGCCAGATGCGGTAGCTGTAGCAAAAGCACAAAAGTTTGTTGTTCATGATGAGTTGACGAATGAAGCATTTGCGGGTTACGCATTAGAAGAAAAAGCGGAAAAAATGAATGCAGAAGAAGCAACAGAAACAGTAATCGTAATTAAAAATCTATATTAAACTTGTAAAGTAAGGAGAAAAAGATGAATAAAAAAAGATGGATTGCTGTGGCAATTGCTACAGGGTTGTTAGTGGTATCAATGGTAGCTTCAGGTATGACACGACCTGTAAGTGATGAAATCCAGTTAGATAGTTTTAATCGATTACTATATGGAGAAGATGAGTTGTCAGCAAACGTCCTTGAACCGGGTGATGAATCAGAGCAAATCGTTAAATTAACTGTTGATGGAACGATTCAAGGTGGTGGCTCTTCCGGTATTTTCGCGTCAGAAGGCTACGACCATGCCAGTTTTATGAAACAGTTAAAAGAAATTGAAGAAGATGATACGGTTGAAGGCGTTTTCTTAGAAGTGAATTCTCCAGGAGGAGGCGTTTACGAAAGTGCAGAAATTGCGAAAGAACTAAAGAAAATCCAAACCGAACGCAAAATTCCTTTATATGTTAGCATGACAAGCATGGCCGCAAGTGGTGGGTACTATATTTCAGCTAATGCAGATAAAATTTATGCGACAGAAGAAACAATTACTGGATCAATCGGTGTAATCATGTCTGGTTTAAACTATTCAGGTTTATTAGAAAAACTTGGTGTAGAAGACACGACAGTCAAAAGTGGTGCGCTAAAAGATATGGGATCAAGCACTCGTCCGGAAACAGCAGAGGATCAAGCTGTCTTACAAGCCTACATTGATAGTGCTTATGGTCGATTTGTTTCGGTAGTCAGCGAAGGACGTGACATGCCAGAAGCAGAAGTGAAAAAAATCGCTGATGGTCGTATTTATGACGGCGTGCAAGCGAAGGAAAATGGTCTGGTTGACGAATTAGCATTTCCAGATGAAGCACTAGCAGCAATGAGAAAAGACCAGAAACTAGAAAATGCACAGTTGATCGAATATAGCACTTCTGGCACTGGGTTTGCGAATACTTGGTTTGGCTCGAAGTTTGCAGAATTCCAAGGAATCAAGGCTTCTGAAACAAGCCAAATTTTATCCGTTTTAGAAAACCTTGGTACGGCAGAATCTCCTAAAGCGATGTATTACTACGGAGGTGAATAAGATGGCAGAAACTCCGGAAAAACAACCGACAAATGAACAACCAGCTACAGCAAATGAATCAAAAATAAATCCACAACCAGCTGTTGGACCAGATAAAGGATTTTCTCAAAAGGTACTGAACTCTTTTCGTAAAGAAGAATTGACAGAAGAACAAATCAAAGAAAAACAAGCTGAATGGCAACAATATACAGAGACTCCTACAGAGAAGAAAGAACTGAATGACTTTCCAACGTATTTTTACGCTGGATTTTGGATTCGTTTCTTTGCCTTTTTAATTGATTTGCTCTGTATTGGTGCAATCACACGCTTAACTCTTGGAGTGGCAAGTAATTTCGGGTGGTTGTCAATCAATGATTCCTACCTAAGTGTGTATGGCTTGTTAGGATTAGTCATTTATTTAAGCTACTTTGTTTTATTGACAAAATTAAATCATGGTCAGACCTTAGGAAAAATGATTTTCGGCATTCGGGTCATCAGCTTTGATGAAAGGAAATTGAGTTGGTCAACTGTTCTCGTACGTGAAGCGGCTTGCCGATTTATTTTGAAGTTTCCTTTATTGTTTATTGGCTATATTCCAACAATATTTAGTCAGAAAAAACAGCATTTGGGTGACTACTTCTCAAATACCAGTGTTGTAACAGTTAATTTGATCAAAGCGTTTAATCAAGAAATAAATGCTTAATTTCTAAAATTTGTTATTTTGATTGAAAATCGTACGAACGAAGCGAGGCTGGAACAAAAAGATGTTCCAGCCTCTTTTTTTGATTAGTGGCTATGATTAAACGGTGAGATAAAAGCAATATTTTTGAAAATTTAAGCAAAAGCCGTCAAAAAAGCAAAAAAATTTTTTTCAAAAATTCTTTCTTTCATGACGATTATGATTTTGATTGTCACGCTTTTTTTGTTTTGTTAAAATGGAAAAGGGTTAGGAGGAGTGACATGGTTGGACCAGTTGATTTTCCAGAAAAATATGAGAATTTAATGCGTGTCGCTCAACAAGCGCTTGCGCAACAGAATTTGGGAAAAGCAAAAGAATTATTTACCCGTGCGTATGAATTAAAGCAAACGTTTGAAGCAAACAGCTTACTCGTTTATTGTTTGTATGAGCTTGATGAAAAACAAGAAGCTTTGAGTCAAGCAGTGATCCATGAAACAGAATATCTGAAACAAGAAGAATTTGCCACTTTCTATTTTGACTTACTCATTGGTGCAAAAGATTGGCTATATGCACGTAAACTAATTGCAGCGACTAACTTTTCAGAGCACTTTGAGCATGCAATGATTGAAAAAATCCAGCAAGCAGAAAATTTTTCAGGACAATTAGCGAGGCAAAAAATACGTCAGACGCATCAAAAATTAGCCAATATCGCTGAACTGTCGCCAACGCAACAATTAACATTGATTAGTGAACTTGAGCAGTTACCCTATCATGAATTTATTCAAGCAACGAAAAAAATATTGATTCGTACAGATATCCATTTATTTGTGCGTGCAAAACTTTTAGAGCTTCTCGTACAAGTTGGAGAAAGCAAACCAGTAGCTTTTTTAACAATCGATGAGCAACTGATTGAAGTCGTGCCACAAGGGTTACCAAAACCAGCCGAGCAAAAAAGTTATCGCTGTTTAAGTAAGTTAGCACAAGCTTATGAAAATCAAGACGCATTGTTGAGTGCGGGATTAAAGGAAGAATTCATGATGCAGGCGGCAATCACGTACCCAATCTTTGACACTTATATTGGCGAAGCTACGCAATGGTTTGAGGAAACGATTAAAGTGTATCAAGGAACGACAGAAATGGGTTTCACTGAAGTGGAAGAAGAAAAGTTTTTAGCCAAACGAGAAAAAATCTTGTATTTGATGCAACAATTTCTTTGAACAGGAATGAAAAATCGTCAAAAAAAAGAAAAAAAACTAGTAAAAATCAAGGATTCAGACTATTCAATATGTTTACAATTTTAAAGCGTTAGTGTACTATTTAATGGTATGCATGAAACGCTTTTGATGTATAAAATGAATTTCAAAACTCGGAGGGAAATAAATGACTGCAACATTTGAAAAAAAAGGCACAAATGATGGTGTTTTAACATTTACGATTGCGCAACCAGAAATCCAAAAAGGACTAACAGCTGCGTTTAATAAAGTTAAAGGAAACTTAAACGTACCTGGTTTCCGTAAAGGAAAAGTTTCTCGTCAAGTCTTCAACCGTATGTACGGAGAAGAAGCTTTGTATGAAGATGCATTGAACGCTGTATTACCAGAAGCTTATGAAGCTGCTGTAAAAGAAGCTGGAATTGATCCAGTATCTCAACCAAAAATCGACGTTGAAAGCATGGAAAAAGGCCAAGACTGGACAATCACTGCTGAAGTAACTGTGAAACCAGAAGTTAAATTAGGTCAATACAAAGATTTAGTTGTTGAAAAACAAGACCGTGAAGTAACGGATGCTGATGTTGATGCACGTCTTAAACAAGAACAAGATGCACAAGCAGAATTAGTTATCCAAGAAGATGAAGCTGCAAAAGACGGCGACACTGTCGTAATCGATTTCGAAGGATTCGTTGGTGACGAAGCATTTGAAGGTGGAAAAGGTGAAAACTACTCACTTGAATTAGGTTCTGGTTCATTTATCCCAGGATTCGAAGAACAATTAGTAGGTCATAAATCAGGCGACAGCTTAGATGTAAACGTGACTTTCCCTGCTGAATACCAAGCAGAAGACTTAGCTGGTAAAGATGCAACATTCAAAGTAACTGTTCACGAAGTAAAATCAAAAGAAGTTCCTGAACTAGACGATGAATTTGCAAAAGATGTTGATGATGAAGTGTCAACATTAGCAGAATTAAAAGAAAAAATTCGTAAAGAATTAACAGAAGCAAAAGAAAAAGCTGCTGAAGACGCAAAAGACGAAGCTGCTATTCGTTTAGCTGTTGATAACGCTGAAATCGTTGAATTACCACACGTAATGGTTCACGACGAAGTTCACCGTTCAATGGATGAATTCTTAAACAACATGCAACGTCAAGGAATCTCTCCTGAAATGTACTACCAATTGACTGGTTCTACAGAAGAAGACTTGCATAAACAATTTGAAGGCGAAGCTGACTTGCGTACAAGAACAAACCTTGTGATCGAAGCAATCGCTGCTGCTGAAAACTTAGATGCAACAGAAGAAGAAATCACTGCAGAAATCAACGAATTGGCTGAATCTTACAATATGCCAATCGAACAAATCAAACGCGTGTTGACTGAAGATATGTTAAGTCATGATGTAACAATGAAAAAAGCAATTGATTTGATTACTGGAACTGCAACAGAAGCTAAGTAATAACTAAAGATGAAACAGATTTGATCCATCGGTCAAAAATGTGAAAATTTACTGGAAAGGCTGGGACTTGATTTAGTTTTTTAAATTATGTCCCAGCTTTCCTTTTTTTAATAAAAGCTACAAAAAAGGCTGATTTTCAGTGCTTTTGCTTTTTTTTGTTTTATGTTATGATAATTGAAGACTGCAAAGTCGCTGATAGTTTCTTGCATTTTTTGCAAGCTAAGGGGTGAAGACCATGTATGATAATCCAAGTGGTAATGAGACCGTGCGTTGTTCTTTTTGCGGCAAGACCCAAGAAGAAGTAAAAAAAATCGTAGCAGGTCCTGGGGTCTACATCTGTAATGAATGTATCGACCTATGTAAAGAAATAATTGACGAAGAATTTTATGAAGAAGCAGTACGTGAATTCACTGAAGTACCTAAACCTCAAGAAATTCTTGATGTCTTAAATGATTATGTGATTGGGCAAGATCGCGCAAAACGATCATTAGCAGTTGCGGTTTATAATCACTATAAACGTGTCAATCAACAAGCAAGCGATACTTCAGAAGATGTAGAACTACAGAAAAGTAATATTTGCTTAATTGGTCCGACGGGTTCTGGTAAAACGTTCCTTGCACAAACATTAGCTAAAACATTGAATGTGCCATTTGCTATCGCAGATGCAACCAGTTTAACAGAAGCTGGTTATGTTGGAGAAGATGTTGAAAACATTTTATTAAAACTATTACAATCGGCTGATTACAATGTTGAACGTGCTGAAAAGGGAATCATTTACATCGATGAAATTGATAAAATTGCGCGTAAAAGCGAGAATGTTTCGATTACTCGTGATGTATCTGGTGAAGGCGTACAACAAGCCTTGTTGAAAATTTTGGAAGGGACAGTTGCGAGTGTGCCACCTCAAGGAGGACGTAAACATCCGCATCAAGAATTTATCCAAATCGACACGACGAATGTCTTATTTATCGTCGGCGGTGCGTTTGATGGAATCGAAACGATTGTAAAAAACCGAATGGGCGAAAAAACAATTGGTTTTGGTACTAATAATCAAAAAATCTCTGATGAAGAAAGTGTGATGCAACACATCATTCCAGAAGATTTATTGAAATTTGGATTGATTCCAGAATTTATTGGCCGTTTACCTGTAATGGCAGCGTTAGAAAAATTAACAACGTCTGATTTAGTTCGTATTTTGACAGAACCTAAGAATGCGTTAGTTAAACAATACCAAAAACTTCTTTCTTTAGATGATACTGAACTAGAATTCGAACCAGAAGCACTACAAGCAATTGCTAACAAAGCAATTGAACGTAATACTGGTGCTCGTGGCTTGCGTTCAATCATTGAGGAAATCATGATGGATGTAATGTTTGACATTCCTTCAGACGAAAACATCGAGAAAGTGATTATCACCAAAGAAGCAGCTGAATTGACGGGCAAACCGACAATTATTTATAAAGATACAGAGAAAAAAGCTGGATAATGCGAAAGAGGTTGGGACATAACTTTCAAGCTATGTCTCAGCCTTTTTTTAAAGGAGAGAAATTATGAAAGTTCATCAAGCTGATATCGTAATCAGCGCGGTTGCTCCGAAACAATATCCTGAAACGCAATTACCAGAAATTGCGCTAGCAGGACGATCAAATGTTGGAAAATCTTCATTTATCAACACACTGATTGATCGAAAAAACTTAGCTAGAACTTCAGGTAAACCGGGGAAGACCCAAACGTTAAATTTTTATTTGATTGAAAATGCGTTACACTTTGTTGATGTACCTGGATATGGTTATGCGAAAGTTTCGAAAACGGAACGTGCGAAATGGGGAAAAATGATTGAGACCTATTTAACGACACGTGAACAATTGCGAGCAGTTGTGTCCTTAGTCGATGTTCGACATAAACCATCACAAGAAGATATTCAAATGTATCAATTTCTAAAGTATTATGATATTCCTGTAATTGTAGTGGCAACTAAAGCCGACAAAATTCCAAGAGGAAAGTGGAACAAGCATGAGAGCGAAATCAAAAAGGCGCTGGATTTTGATCATAATGATCAATTTATTTTGTTCTCTTCCGTAACGAAAAAAGGAAAAGATGAAGCTTGGAAAGCAATTGAAGATGCAATTGACTATCAAGCATAAAAAAGAAAAACCTGTGACATCAGTGAATTAGTCAGGTTACTTCGTGTCATAATTGCACCAAAAATAATTGATAAAAAGATAAGCCGACGATTGCAAAGCAACTGCAATCGTCTTTTTTTAAATTGAATTTAGCAAAAAAGGCATTTGGGAATTTAATTTTCTCCCAGATGCCTTTTTGATAGAGTTTATTTTTAGTATTAGAGAGTGAACTTAACGAAACAGTTCGGCTACTGCATTTGCTACTTTTGTTTCTTCGGAAAGGTAAGGAATAGTGATATGATCTTGACCTGCATTCATCTTGTTGTATTCAATGGAGGTTTCGATTGCATGCTCGTTTCTTGCCCAGCTACGGCGCGCAACTCCGCCCATTGTGTCCCAAGAAATCGCAGATTTGATGATTTCATCTGTTTCTTTTGACCCATCTAAAACTAAACCAAATCCGCCATTAATTGATTTTCCAATACCTACACCGCCGCCGTTATGCAAAGCAATCAACGTCATACCTCGTGCTGCATTCCCAGCAAAACATTGAGTTGCCATATCTGCACAAACATTACTGCCGTCCTTGATATTTGAAGTTTCTCTAAATGGGGAGTCTGTTCCTGACACATCATGATGGTCCCGACCAAGCATTACTGGGCCTATTTTTCCCTCTCGTACCATTTCGTTAAATTTTAAAGCGATATTTACTCGTCCCATACAATCTTGATAGAGAATTCGCGCTTGTGTGCCTACTACTAATTGATTTTCTTCTGCATCACGAATCCAGTTGTAGTTATCACGATCTTGGTAGCGACGATTTGGGTCAATAACTTCCATTGCTGCCTGATCTGTAGCAACCAAGTCTTCATGGTTTCCGCTTAAACATACCCAACGGAAAGGACCATAACCATAGTCAAAGAGCATAGGACCCATGATATCCTCCACGTAAGACGGCCAAATAAATCCGTCTTTATCATCGATTCCATTTTTGGAGATTTCTTTAATGCCAGAGTCGTAAATAGCTTTCATAAAGGAATTTCCATAGTCAAAGAAATAGGTTCCTTTTGCTACTAAAGATTTGATTACATTATAATGACGGGCAAGTGTTTCATCGACAAGCTGATGGAATCGTGCTTTATCTGAACCTAATAATTCTGTTCGTTCTTCAAATGAAATTCCGGCAGGGCAATAGCCACCTTCATACACGTTATGACAAGAAGTCTGATCTGATAATAAATGGATAGTAATATTTTCTTTATCAATGTATTCAAGTAAATCAACAATATTTCCATGATAAGCAATAGAGGTTTTCTCTTTTTTGTCCAGGTATTCTTTTGCAATACGCATCGCTTGTTCTGGTGTCTCAGCTAAATTACTGATCCAACCTTGTTCTAAGCGTGTGTCGATTCGAGACCGATCTACTTCAGCAATAATGGCAACAGCATTGGCAATTTCTCCGGCTTTTCCTTGTGCGCCACTCATGCCACCCAATCCAGAAGAAATAAATAATTTTCCAGCTAAATCTCCATTATCTGGAATGCCTAATTTTAATCGACCAGCATTCAAAAGTGTATTAAAGGTTCCATGAACAATCCCTTGAGGTCCAATGTACATCCAACCGCCAGCAGTCATTTGTCCGTAATTTGTCACACCCATTTCTTCAGCAATTTCCCAATCATCGATGTTATCATATTCTCCAACCAAAAGACCGTTGGTAATGATTACACGAGGTGCATCTTTTTTTGATTTGAATAATCCAAGAGGATGTCCTGATTCTAAGACTAGCGTTTGTTCATCTGTCAGAACTTCTAAGTATTTTTTGATTAGCTGATACTGCATCCAGTTTGAACATACTTGGCCTGTTTCACCATAAGT
The DNA here is from genome assembly GCF_050529065.1 of Enterococcus sp. DIV0174. Lineage (NCBI taxonomy): Bacteria > Bacillati > Bacillota > Bacilli > Lactobacillales > Enterococcaceae > Enterococcus > Enterococcus sp. DIV0174. Next base: position 1,107,488 of record NZ_CP172881.1, read on the forward strand.
AACTAATTCATAAGGATAGAGTGCAACTTCAAAATCAAGGTTGTTATCAATCATTACTTGCATTGCTTTTGCTGCAATGCAGTTTCCTTTGTACTCTTCAATTGGTTTTCCATAGATTCTTTCTTTTGGATACCACCGATAACCATAGATTCTTCCACGAGTTCGTAATTCTTCTAGAAACTCAGGAATCACAATATCATGATATTTAGGATGAACATAACGTAATGCATTTTTTAAAGCAAGAATCGTCTGATCTTTACTTAAGCGAAAACCACGATCTGGCGCACGACGAATTCCTTCCTGAAAGACTGTTTTTTCTGGTAAGACATCATCTAACTTGATGGTCATTGATGCTTCAACTTCTGTTAACTCTACCATTTATTTTTCCTCCCTAACAAAATACTTGAAATTTAGAGAAACTGTGATTTGATGACTGCATCTTTAGTATAAATAAGAAAGTCAATAAACAGTCTATCTCTTTACTTAATTTCTATTATATAATATAGTTAAGCGCTTTCAATGTTTTGACATAAATTTGACAGTATTTAATAAAATATAAGGTGCAAGAAAAAAAGGAGTGAATAGAAATGAAAGCAGATAAACTTCTAATTAATTTTAGCCAAATTTTTTGTCCGATTGATAAAGGTCATCCTTTACGAGGAGCAGAAATGAGTGAGGCAACGATTATTGAAGACGGATATATAGCAATTAAGGACGGGAAAATACTCGAAGTGAAAGCAGGAAGTCCTCGTGAAGAATTAATGGGAAAAGAGACCGAAGTCATTAACTGCTATAAGAAACTAGCTACGCCAGGGCTAATTGATTGTCACACTCACTTAGTTTATGGTGGAAGTAGAGAAAACGAATTTTCAAAAAAACTAAATGGTGTCCCTTACCTTGACATACTTGCAGCAGGTGGGGGGATTCTTAGCACAGTAAATTCAACGCGAGCAGCTTCATTCGATGAATTATATCAAAAGTCTACTCGTCTATTAGATGAAATGATTATTCATGGGGTCACGACGGTAGAAGCAAAGAGTGGATATGGGTTAGATTGGGAAACTGAAAAACGTCAATTAAACGTGGTAAAAGAATTAGAAACTGACCATGATATTGACCTGGTTTCAACCTTTATGGGTGCACACGCTATTCCACCTGAGTTTAAAGGGCAAGCAGATGAATTCATCGATTTACTGATCGAAGAAATGTTACCGAAAGTCAAAGAAGAATCACTGGCTGAGTTTTGTGATATCTTTTGCGAAAAAAATGTGTTTACAGCGGAACAATCTTATCGTTTACTTAGTGCTGCCAAGAAGATGGGCTTTAAGCTAAGAATACATGCTGATGAGATTGCATCAATTGGAGGTTCTAAAGTAGCTGCAGATTTGCATACGGTAAGCGCAGAACATTTAATGGTCATTACAGATGAAGACATCGATCGTTTGAGCGAAGCACAGGTAATTGGAAATCTGTTACCTGGAACGACCTTTAGCCTGATGGAGGATACTTATGCGCCCGCTAAAAAGATGATTGAACGCGGCATGGCAATTACATTAACAACTGATAGTAATCCAGGAAGCTGTCCAACCGCAAACTTACAATTCATTATGCAATTAGGCTGTTTTCAGTTAAAACTAACACCAATTCAAGTATTCAATGCTGTCACGATTAATGCGGCATACTCCGTTTGCAGAAATGAAAAAATTGGTAGCTTTGATACAGGAAAACAGGCAGATATCGCGGTGTTTGATGCGCCAAACATTGATTTTCCAATGTACTTCTTTGCAACTAATCTGGTTAGTCAAGTATATAAAAATGGGGAGTTAGTGGTCAACGAACGCCAAAGAGTCTGATTAATTTCATACTAAGCTGATTTGTATACGAAAGGAGGCACCTGTAATCTTAGGTGAAATTCCTTTCGTGTTTTATGTAATCTCTTTATTTGAACGAGAAAGTAAAATAATAGCAAAAAATCAATGTACATTTTTGTCTATGTTTTTGAGAACGAGTCATAGAATAAAAGAGAGAAGGTGAATACATGGGGAAGCGATTACGCTGTGAATTATTTGGTAATCCTAAAATTTATTTAAATGATGAACCCGTCTTTTTTGCATTTTCAAAAATCAACGCACTTATTTATTATTTAGCCCTTAATGGTTCAGTTAGTAGGGATGAAATTGCGGGAGTTTTGTGGTCTAATAAATCAGAAAAAAGTGCAAAAAAAAATCTTCGAAACACAATCTATCAGGCGAACAAAGAATTAGAAGAGGAGTTTATTGTTTCTCCAAATAAAGCAATTCTGCAATTGAATGATGCTTTGGTACAACCAAGTGATGTCGATCGTTTTTTACAAGATCCAGTAAATCACTTAGATGAATATCATGATGAGTTTTTAAAAGGTTTTTTCTTAAAAGATTCAGATGAATTTGATTTATGGGTGACAAAAATGCGCAATTATTTTGAACAAAAATTCATTCAAAGTTGCTATCAAAAAGTCGCCACAGATATTGAAAATAACCAGTTGATCGATGTAGAGAAAAACATTCGACGATTAATTGCAATTGATGAGTATGATGAGCGAAATTATCAAATGTTGATGAAATTTTATCAGGATAGTCACAGAAATGGAAAAGTTATTGAGACTTATTATGACCTTTCCAGTATATTGGATGAAGAATTAGGAATTAAACCAAGTGAAGAAACACGAGCAATCTATGAAAAAACGTTAGCCATTGTTAAAAGAAAAAAAGAACAGAAAAAAGTCAAAAATTACCGTTTTTTTGGTAGAACAGCGGAAGTGGAAGTGCTGGAAGCAAATCTTGACTGTTTTTTTCATAAGCAGCCATTTCAATCAATCATTGTTCAAGGAGATGATGGTATTGGAAAGACGGCTTTGTGTCAGCTTGTTTTGAGCAATACGGCACCAAAAATCTTGATTAAGGTGACTTGTTATCAAGCAGAACAGAGTTTTACATTAAGAGTGTGGCGGGAGATTATCAATCAGATTGATCAAATTGTACTAGATGAAAAAATAGTAAAAGAAGAAACCTGGCGTGCTATGTGCTATCGATTTTTTCCTAGTTTTATTGACAACCAGAGTGCAAAATTTGAAGAATCAGTGGATGATTCAGATATTAATTACCTCTCTCAGTTTTTGCTTGTTATCCTTAAAAAAATTGCCAAGCTTCATTCTGTGGTCTTTTTAATAGAAAATTTACAGTGGATAGACGAGCGAAGTCTACAACTATTAACAAGTGTGTTACTACACAATGAAGATTGTATGTTTCTTCTAACCTTGCGGACAGATCATCACAAACGAATTACTGATTTTATCAATGCTGTTAGTCATTATGATAAACTCACACAAATTTTATTAGAGCCTTTCCCTAGAGAAGCAGTCAAAGCCTTTGTTGAAAAGCAAATACCAGATCAAAAATTTAGTTATGATTTTTATGACAGGCTCTATAACGAATCAGAAGGAAATCCACTTTTTTTAATGGAATACGTTCGACAGCTTAGAATAGGGACAAAAATTTCGTATATTACACCAAAAATTCAAGAAGAGCTTGAATTTTCACTGACACAGCTTTCAACATTTGATGAAGAGGTGTTAGAAATTGTTTCCTATTTTCGAGAGTTAGCGGAGCTATCGATGCTAGCGACTATTTTACGAACCAATCATGAGCAACTTGCGCAGGCGATTGAAAATTTACAACAGCGAAATTTATTGATTGAACGAGTATTTTCTGGAAAAATCAGTGTTTGTTTCAAGCAAAAAAAATTACAAGAATATATTTACTCAAAACAATCAACAACAAAGCTTCGTGTCATTCACGAACAAATTGCTTCCTTATTTGAACAACAATGGAAGTTGACGAATGACAACGAGCTATTAGCATTGATTGCGTATCATTATAAGTATGCCAATCAAGAATTGAAATCTCTTGATTATGAATTATCGAAATTGGAGTTGTCTTTGAAGTTTCAACATGAACTTTTTCCTATCTATAATGAACGAAGCGAAATAGCGATTGAACTTCAGCCAATTGAATGGCAAAAAGAATTTGAAAAATTTGAGCAAATTGGTGAGCAACTTAAAAAGAATGAAGAGTTATATGGTGAACAAGAGGATTATCAACTATTGTTAATGAAATATTTATATCTTGAGGGGCGTTACTTTATTAATCGTGGGAATTATATTCGGGGAATAGAAAACATTCAGCGGGTGATTGTAAAAGCAAGGGAATATCACAATGATTGCTATCTGGTGAAAGCTTATCGACAAATGATCTATTATTTTATCCAGACAGATAATGCAAGTGAGATGGCACAATATATAGAATTAGCGATGTCTATTTCCATCAGGACAAATGACCATGAATCAATCGGGATTTTATTGCGTTTAAAAGGCTTATATAACTTAATGGTGGGTGAACTAGAAGTGGCTGAACGATTGTTTCATGAATCCATTACAATTTTTACTATTTCTGATGAAGTCAGAGAAAAATATGCGAGCAATATCGCTGCGTCCTATGATTATCTAGCAGAAATTGAACGTTTGCGGAAAAATTACCAGCAGGCTATTTCTTATCAGAAAAAAGCCATTGTTTTGTGTGAGGAAACAAACCTAGTTACCAGTTTGGTCATTTTTTATGTAGATATGGGTATTTCAGCTTTTGCTGCACAAGACTATAAAGAGGCCAGACTCTATTTGCAACGGTCAAATGAAATGTATGTCAATCTAACTTCTCCTTGGAAAAGGACACAACTCAGTGTCTATCTTGCACTAATTGATTTGTTAGAAGGTGAGTATCATGCAGTTTTTGAAGCTCTCCTACGATTTAATGAAATTCAAACGCAAATGACGAATCCGAGAGACTTGGGCATCTTATATTTTTATCAAGCAATCGTCAAGCATTTGTTAAATACACAGGTGATGGTGGAGCCGAATCTAAGTAAGTTACTTGAGAGAGAAGAAACGTATTATTACGAAAAAGCAGTCGAAAACCTTAGTCCTTATCGAGATCAATATGAGTTACATTATTTACGAGAAGTTGTTTTTGATAAGATATCGTCCTAATCAAAAATGAAGAGGGCAGCACTTCCTATACGAATGCTAAGTTAAGCCCAAACAAAAAAGAGCCGAGGAACGCAGAGGTACTCCTTGGCTTTTTTTCTTTATTCAATGTCCTTTTTAGCATGGAACTATCATCTTTTTTAACAGGAGAAGTGCTTCTTTTGGATATTTTTGAGAAAGTAGTCCAAGTGCGGAAAATAAATAATGTGTATCAATAAAAAAATTAGGTGATCTTGGCTTTAAATGAACCGTATCAGAGATACAAGCGTGCTTTAAAATCTGCTTAGGTTGTGGATGATGGACTAGAACGCCACCAGTTCCGATGACATTTGGGAAATTTCGTAAGTCCTTTCCGATTTGATAGAAAATAGTTCTGTTAGGTGTTTGACTGGCACGCAGAGTACCAACATGTCGATTCACTGAAAGAGCAACAGCATTGGATGCCAATAGTACATCCAGTTGTTGCTCTTGCTTTGTATCAGGAAGATAAGTTGGTTGGACGATTCTTTTTTGAATACTTCTGTATAGTGCTTGTTTATCTCCGCAAAATAATCGTTGGAAGTCTTCAAAGCCAACTGCTTCAATCAGACTTTCTGAAGAATAACGCATACCTAGATCGCCTTCAACAGTTCTTTTTGAGTAAGGTTCTTCTAAACCTTCAAAAAATGTTTGATCATCTGTAATTGCTGGATTTCCCACACTAAATACATCTGTAGTTGCTCCACCAACGTCGACTACTAAAGTGTGGCCAATTCCTTCTATAGTTGGAAGACCGTCAGCTAATAACTGGATAGCCAGTAAAACAGATGTAGGTGTTGGAATAATGGGCAACAGACTTTTTTTTGCAACTAAATCAATACCGTTTGTGTGAATGATTTTTTTTAAGAAAATCTCTCTTGCAATTTTTCTTACAGGCTCTGCCTGTAGTACATTTACTTTAGGCATAACATTTTTTGTGTAGTAAATGGTTAGATGCGTATTAGTTAAAAGCGAACGAATTTCAGAAATTGCTGATTCATTTCCTGCAACTAAAATGGTTCCTGAAGATAAATAGCGATGGAGCATTTTGGCATTATGACAGATGATTTGTTGATTTCCTCCATTTGTTCCTCCTGACAAAAGGATGATGTCCGCATTTAGCTGATTCATCTCTTCTACTTGCTCTTTTGTCAGTCTATAATGATAGGTTTTGACTACTCTTGTTCCAGCGCCAAGTGCTGCACGTTTTGCTGCCTCTGCTGTGAGACTTTCAGTTAAACCAATAGCAATCATCCGAAAACCACCCCACGCAGAGGAGCAAATAAAGACATCATCAAACATTGGCAAACCAAGTTGATGTAACAAACTAGTTTCACCTGTTTGATAACATGTCATAATCCCTTGCTCATGAGAGGTAGGTAGGCTAAGATGAGCAACTACCTGTATGGTTGTTACGTTTATTGCAGTAAACTTTGTATAAGTACTTCCGAAATCCACGAGTAAAATGAACTTATTCATCTTTTGAACCTCCTATTTAGAAAAATATTTAATGAGAAAAAATTAATTTATGTTTTACTTTCCTCATTTTAGAATCAATTAAACGTCAAAAGTATCGGAAATGGTTCTAAAATCTATGTACTGATTAAATTTTATATCGATCTAAAAAAGAAGAAGATTTTCTGTTTGTTTCTTCCTATTTATTTAATTGAGATGATTTTCATTCGGTTTAACAGTTACTTTCTATCCTTACAAAAAAAGACTGTCTATGTTATCAAAATTATCTAGAGAATGAATAGTTTTTCAGTTGGGCGTCAGTTACTTTTTAATCACTAATAATACTCTGAGTGTAAAAAAAAGTAGTCAAAAAAATGTCAAATGATTTGCCTCAAAAAAATAAGTGAATCTTTTGAAACGGAATTAGCTTGGATGAAATGGTCGTTGAATGATGAGAAAAGACTGATATCACGCTATTTATACGTGTTGACCAACCCATATAAGCATGATAAGGTAAATCCGTAAATGAAAGCGTTAACAAAATATGAATCTTGTTAACGTAGCAATCTTGATTTTTTAGAACAAGAACTGTGATGAGAAACTGCGTGTTTTTATTTTGTGCGGGAGTGATGACCTGCGCAAACGGAAGTCTATACTTTGGTAATTAAAAGAAAGTTAAAAGACGAAAGTGAAAAAAGAAAGGATGTTTTAAATGGCAAAATTAATTGAGTGTATCCCAAATTTTAGTGAAGGTCGCGACGAAAAAGTAATTGAAGGCTTAGTGAATACTGCAAAAAGTGTCAACGGTGTTACTCTTTTGGACTATTCATCGGACGCAAGTCATAATCGCAGTGTGTTTACCCTAGTTGGTGATGAAGAAGGGATTCAAGAAGTTGCCTTTCAATTAGTTAAGTATGCGAGTCAAAACATTGACATGACCAAACATCATGGTGAGCATCCTCGTATGGGTGCAACGGATGTTGTTCCTTTTGTCCCAATTAAAGATGTGACAACTGAAGAATGTGTCGAGATTTCAAAAAAAGTAGCTAAAAGAATTAATGATGAGTTGAACATTCCAATCTTCTTGTATGAAGAATCGGCAAGTACACCTACTCGTACAAACTTAGCAAAAGTAAGAAAAGGACAATTCGAAGGAATGGCCGAGAAATTATTAGAAGAAGAGTGGGCACCTGACTTTGGTGAACGAAAACCACATCCAACTGCTGGAGTTACTGCTGTAGGGGCACGCATGCCACTAGTTGCATTTAATGTAAATCTTGATACCGATAACATTGCTATCGCAAATAAAATTGCAAAGATTGTTCGTGGATCTGGCGGGGGATTTAAATATTGTAAGGGAATTGGTGTGATGTTGGAAGACCGAAATATTGCGCAAGTTTCCATGAATATGGTGAATTATGAAGGTACGCCATTATATCGAGCATTTGAAACGATTCGCTTTGAAGCAAAAAGATATGGCGTCAATATTATTGGCAGTGAAGTTATTGGGTTGACTCCTGCAAAAGCACTCATTGATTGCGCAGAATACTATTTGCAAATTGAAGAATTTGATTATAAAAAACAAGTATTGGAAAATCATCTACTAAACTAGGAGGACTGAGCATGAAATTAATTGATCAAAAAGTAAAAGAATTTGTAACGGTCTTAGGGTCTGATGCACCAGCTCCTGGAGGTGGATCAGCATCAGCGCTTGCAGGTGCAATGGGTATTTCACTAACAAAAATGGTGACAGAATTAACCATTGGAAAAAAGAAATATGCAGAATTTGCAGAAGAAATGAGTGCAGCGCAACAAGAAGCGACTCGTTTACAATCTGCGTTCGTACGCGCCATTGATGAAGATACAGAGGCATTTAATAAAGTGTCGGCAGTATTTACGATGCCAAAAGACACAGAAGAAGAAAAAGAACTACGCAAACAAACGATGCAACGTGCTTTAGAAGGTGCAACACAAACGCCTTTCAAAATGATGGAAATTGCGGTGGAAGCATTAAAAGTCACCAGAGAATTGATTGGAAAATCCAATACAAACGCAGCAAGTGACTTAGGTGTAGCAGCATTAAATTTGAAATCTGCATTGCAAGGTGCTTGGTTAAACGTCTTAATCAATCTTTCAGGAGTAAAAGACGAAGCATTTGTTACTCGATACAAAGAAAAAGGAAATGCATTGTTAAGTGAAGGAATGAGTCTGGCAGATGAAATCTATACTGCCATCGAAAAAATTGTCTAGCTAGGAAGGAAGAGAAAAATGACAAACTTATCAGATATCGAAATTGCAAATCAAGTTGAGATGAATCCAATTACGGACATTGCTGAAAAACTTGGAATTCCTAAAGAAAGCCTCGCATTGTATGGCGATTACAAAGCAAAAATCAATGTTAGCAAGCTAGAAAATTTAGACAAAGCGAAACGAGGGAAACTAATTCTTGTAACAGCAATCACACCGACGCCAGCTGGTGAAGGAAAAACAACTACTTCCGTTGGGTTAGTTGATGCTCTAACAAAAATTGGAAAGAAGGCAGCCATTGCGTTACGCGAGCCCTCTTTAGGACCAGTATTTGGTGTGAAAGGTGGAGCAGCAGGGGGAGGCTATGCGCAAGTAGTGCCAATGGAAGACATCAACTTGCATTTTACTGGCGATTTCCATGCAATTGGTGCGGCTAATAATTTACTGGCAGCTTTGCTAGATAACCATATCCATCAAGGTAACACATTAGGGATTGATAGCCGAAGAATTACTTGGAAGCGTGTTGTAGATATGAATGATCGACAACTACGTCATATTGTGAATGGTCTACAGGGAAGAATTAATGGCGTTCCCCGTGAGGATGGCTACGATATTACAGTTGCCTCTGAAATTATGGCGGTTCTATGTTTAGCAAATAACATTACTGATTTAAAAGAAAAACTAAAAAAAATCATTGTTGCATATAGCTTTGAAGGAACTCCTATCACAGCAGGAGATTTAAAAGCAGAAGGGGCAATGACCGCTCTTTTAAAAGAAGCAATCCAACCAAACATTGTACAAACACTTGAACATTCACCTGCATTTATTCATGGGGGACCGTTTGCGAATATTGCCCATGGTTGTAATAGTGTTCTCGCTACAAAGCTTGCATTGCAATATGCCGATTATGCAGTAACAGAGGCTGGATTTGGAGCAGACTTAGGCGCAGAAAAATTTATTGATATCAAGTGTCGGTTAGCCGAATTAAAACCAGACGCAGTTGTCTTAGTTGCGACGATTCGTGCATTAAAAATGCATGGAGGAATGAAAAAAGCTGATTTAGGAACAGAAAGCGTAGAAGCCGTTCTTAAAGGCCTTCCTAATCTGGAAAAACATTTGAGTAATATTCAAGAAGTATATGGTATGCCTGTTGTAGTTGCAATCAATAAATTTCCTACCGATACGGATGCTGAGTTAGCTGCTGTCGAAAAAGCTTGCGAAGAACGAAACGTTGAAGTAACACTATCAGATGTCTGGGCGAAAGGTAGCGAAGGCGGCATTGATCTTGCAAATAAAGTAATAGAACTAGCAGAAAAACCCAATAGTTTTAGTCATGTTTATGATCTATCAGATTCAATAGAAGAAAAATTAACGAAAATCGTTCAACGAGTGTATGGTGGAAAAGGGATAGAACTTGCACCAAGCGCTCGAAAAGAACTTGCGGAATTAGAAAAACTTGGATTTACTGAGTATCCTATTTGTATGGCAAAAACGCAGTATTCTTTCTCAGATGATGCGACTCTGCTGGGAGCACCTAAAGATTTCACGGTAACTATTCGCAATCTAAAAGTGTCTGCTGGCGCAGGATTTATTGTGGCTTTAACAGGTGCGGTAATGACAATGCCAGGTCTACCGAAATCACCAGCAGCAGAACGAATTGACGTAGATGCTGAAGGAAATATCTCTGGACTATTCTAAGATGAATGTAGAACATTTTAGGAGTAGCCAATATCATCAATCAACTTGGAGTGGAGGAAAAACAACCGAGCTTTTCCTCTTTCCCCCGGAGGCAAATTATCAGCGGAGAGTATTTGATTATCGAATTTCTAGCGCCACGATTGAGGAACAGTATTCTATGTTTACTGTATTACCTGGGTACAACCGACTTTTGATGCCACTTGAAGGAAGTGTCACACTGACGAATAGTGAACAAACGGTACGACTAGAAACGTTTGATGTGGGCGAATTTGACGGAGAACTTTCTACAACAAGTGTGGGGAAATGTGTTGACTTTAATTTAATTTATAAAAAATCCATGCAGGGGGAGATGAAGCGTGTTCAAACACATAATTCTCTATATTCAGTAGAAAAAGATTGTTATCTGTATTGTGTCGAACAATGTACAGTAAAAATAAAGCACGCTACTTATTTCTTGAAACAATCTGATAGTCTCGCGCTGACTGGAATAACAGAACGAACTGCGATAGAACTGTTACCAAAGGACGATGTCGTTAAACTAATTTATGTCAGTTGCAATTAGATTTGAATGAAAGCGCTTTAAGAAGAGGAGGGAAACCATGCAAAATGAGGAACAGATTCCGGAAATTTCAGACATTAAAGATCCAGAAGAATTTTCGAAGGGAGAAGAAAATGAAAAGTTCAGCCTGAGCGGTGCGACATTATATGGAATTAACGCGGTCATTGGTTCAGGAATTTTCTTACTTCCAAGGACGATCTATCAAGATTTAGGACCAGCATCACTAGTAGCGATACTTGTTGTCGTATTACTTGTGTTGATGCTTGCCGTTTGTTTTGCGGAAGTAGCAGGGTATTTTAGTAAAAATGGTGGGGCGTTTCAATATACAAAAGCAGCCTTTGGTGATTTTGTTGGATTTAACGTCGGAATTTTGGGCTGGTTTGTAACAATCATTGCCTGGGCTGCGATGGCTGCAGGATTTTCGAAATTATTAATTCAAACATTTCCAACATTAGAGGGACAAAATACCCTGATAAGTGTGCTATTGATTATCTTTTTATCAATAATCAACAGTATGGGGATTAAAACATCAAAGATTTTTACAATCACGATTACTATTGCAAAATTAATTCCAATTATTGCCTTTACTTTGATGAGTATTTTCTTTATAAAAAATGGGATTAATGCTGGAAACTTTACACCTTTTCTACAACTGAATCCTGATATGACCTTGTCTCAGGCGATGGCATCTACTTCACTAACTGTGTTTTACGCATTTATTGGATTTGAAGCTTTGCCAGTAGTTGCAGGGGAAATGCGAAATGCGAAGAAAAATGTACCAAAGGCAATTATCGGATCAATTAGCATTGTATCTATTTTGTATTTTATGATTATTGCTGGAACGATCGCGATGTTAGGCACAGGGATTCTTCAAAGTAATGCTCCAGTGCAGGATGCATTTGTTGAAATGGTAGGTCCGGCAGGAAAATGGATTATTTCAATTGGGGCATTAATTTCTATTGCTGGATTAAACATGGGGGATTCATTGATGATTCCACGTTATGGTGCTTCCATTTCAGACGAAGGATTATTGCCGAAAGTTATTGCAAAGAAAAATGCTAAAGGAGCACCGATTGTCGCCATTATTGTATCCGGGTTAATTACGATTGGCTTTTTATTAAGTGGTTCATTTGAACAATTGGCTGAATTGAGTGTGGTTTTCCGTTTCTTCCAATATATTCCCACAGCTTTGGCGCTGATTTGGCTTAGACGGAAAAAGATGGATACTGTACCAGCCTTTAAGCTACCTCTAGGACCGATTATCCCTGTTATCTCCATTGCGGTGAGTATTTGGATGGTAGCAGCAGCTAATCCATTCAACCTAATTGCTGGGTTAGTCGGAGTGATTGTTGCCAGTCTTCTCTATTTTGTGATCAATAAAGGAAGTAGACCTGGAACAACACCAGAGTAGAAATGTTGAATATAAGCGAATGAAAATTGGAGGATATTAGACATGAAAGCGGATGAAGAAACAATTATTTTAGATGGTAAAAGTTTGACATTGGAAGATGTGGTTGCCGTTGCAAGAAGAAATGTCCAAGTGAGCATCGCAGAAAGCGCAGAAGAAGCGGTCAACCGCTCTCGGAAAATCATTGACGACATCGTAACCGAAAAAAGAGTGGTATATGGGGTAAATACAGGGTTCGGTTCATTATGTAATGTGAGCATTTCCCAAGAAGACACAGCACAGCTACAAGAAAATCTTATTCGGACACACGCTGCTGGTTTTGGGGATCCTTTTGCAGAAGATGTCGTTCGTGCAATCATGCTGATTCGCGTGAATTCACTTGTGAAAGGCTATTCTGGTATTCGATTAAGTACGGTAAAAGCACTGATGACCATGTTAAATAAAGGAGTTCATCCATTTATCCCAGAAAAAGGTTCACTAGGTGCTTCTGGAGATTTGGCGCCATTAGCACACATGGTGATGCCTTTACTCGGTCTTGGAAAAGCTTACTACAAAGGAGAATTATTGCCAGGTAAAGTGGCAATGGAGAAGGCTGGATTAGCCATTATTCAATTGAGTGCAAAAGAAGGTCTTGCATTCATTAATGGAACAACTGTTTTAACGGCTGTGGGTGCGCTAGCAACGTACGATTCAATCGAGTTGTTGAAACTTTCAGATATTGCAGGAGCACTTTCTTTAGAAGTACATGGGGGAATATCTAGCCCGTTTGAAGAAGACCTACACACCATTCGTCCACAAAGCGGACAGTTAGCAACTGCTAGAAACATTCGTCGGTTGATTGAAGGAAGTGGTTATATCACAGAGGCAACCCCTGATCATGTGCAAGATCCGTATACTTTACGCTGTATGCCACAAATCCATGGTGCTAGTAAAGATTCTGTCGCGTACGTGAAAGAGAAAGTTGAAATTGAGATTAACTCAGTGACCGATAATCCAATCATTACACGTGATGGAAAAGTAATTTCTGGTGGGAATTTCCACGGAGAACCAATGGCGCAACCATTTGATTTTCTAGGAATTGCCGTAGCTGAAATAGGGAATGTGTCGGAACGTCGTGTGGAACGATTAGTAAACAAACAACTAAGTAAACTCCCTTCTTTCTTAGTTAAATATCCTGGATTAAATTCCGGATTTATGATTACGCAATACGCTTGTGCTTCCTTAGTTTCTGAAAATAAAATCTTAGCACATCCAGCAAGTGTAGACTCTATCCCATCTTGTGAAAATCAAGAAGACTTTGTTAGTATGGGAACAACTGCTGCACGAACTGCCGCAGAAATCTTACTGAATTCTAGACGTGTGGTAGCAACTGAAATAATGGCGGCCTGTCAGGCAATAGATATCCGCGGTTATCAAGACAAACTAGGAAAAGGAACACAGGCTGCTTATCAAGCATTCCGCCAATTCGTGGCATTTATTGAACATGATAAAGAAATTGAAATGTATGAGGAATTAAACAAGGCAACAGAAGTCATGATTCATGGCGATTTATTATCTGCTGTAGAAAAAGAAGTAGATTTAGCTATTCAATTTAGCTAGTTGATTAACCAGATTGATGAGTGGAACCAGTAGAAAGAAAAGGTTGCTTCAGTCTTCTCTACTGGTTTACACTTTTTGTTTTCCTACAGCAATGCATTCTTGAATGAGGAGGCTGACATATGAAGTACCAAAAGCAAAAGAAAACAGCAGGTATTTGCTAGGTGAATCTGAAAAATGGCCATTTGTTGAAAATAAAGCACGTGAAGTCTTCAATGAGGAAATGAAGGAAGTGTAGCAGCATGTTTCAGGCAAAACAAGAAAAGTTTTGGCAAGATTTGGTAACAAAAGTAACTATCGCGTTAATCTATGCATTCTTATATTCGATAGCCCTTAACTTTTTTTGGCAACCGGGACATATTTATGCAGGCGGATTGACTGGGATTGCGCAAATTCTTTCTACTTTATTTGATCGAACTGGAGGATTTACGTTGTCTATTTCGGTTATCTATTATTTGTTGAATGTTCCGATGTTTATCTTAGCATGGGTTAAGATAAATAAAAAATTTGTCTTTTTTACAGTAATCTCTGTAACTTTTGCTTCTTTTGCTATTTCAATGGTTCCAACGGTTTCGCTAACGAATGACCCCATCATTTGTGCTATTTTTGGTGGAGTTATCAATGGATTTTCTTTAGGTTTAGCATTGAAATATGGAATTGCTACCGGAGGAATGGATGCACTTATTATTACACTTAGACAACATACTGGACGAAGTGTTGGTGCAATCTCAATGGGAATTAACGGGCTAATTATTTTGACTGCAGGTTATCTGTTTGGCTGGCCTTATGCATTTTATAGTTTGCTTGCTATTTTTGTCAGTGGAAAGGTAACTGATTTAGTCTATGTCAAGCATCAAAAAGTTCAAGTTATGGTGATTACGCAACAGCCAAACCACGTCATCCCAGAATTACAAAAGGTTTTGAAGCGGGGAATTACGGTCATTCCCCAAGGATATGGTGCTTATGATTATCGTGCCCAAACAATTTTGATTACAGTCATTACTTTTTATGAGATGGAGCTTTTAGCAAAAATCATGAAAGAAGTTGATCCAAAAGCGTTTGTTAGTGTCTCGCAAGACATTAAAATTCTAAGTCACTTTGAAGAATTAGATATATTATAAATGAATCATTAAAATAGAAAATCAGTTTTTGAAGGTTGAGGAGATAGGTCGATGTTAAATCCAAATGAAATTCTACAACACAGTATTCGGATGGGGAGTCAAAAAATTGAAAAAACTCTTTTAGCAAAGCTAATCTTGGGGTTCATCGGGGGTGCAATGATTTCATTGGGATATCTGGCATATTTTCGTGTATCTGCATCAATTTCTGTTGAGTTCCCAAGCCTTGCAAGTCTGGTGGGAGCAAGTGTGTTTCCAGTTGGACTGATTGTCATCTTATTAGCAGGTGGTGAATTAGTCACAGGAAATATGATGGCAGTTAGCTGTGCATTTTTTGCAAAAAAAGTGACACTAAAGGAATTAATAAGTAATTGGGGAGTCATTACACTTGCGAATATTGTGGGTGCCATTTTTGTCGCCTATTTTTTTGGTCACTTTGTCGGGTTAACTCACACCGGTGTTTTTCAAGAACAAGTAATCAATGTTGCCCAGCATAAAGTAGAGAGTTCATTTTTTCAAGCTTTTGTTTCAGGTATTGGCTGTAACTGGTTTGTGGGTCTTGCTTTATGGTTAGGTTATGGAGCAAAGGATACAGCTGGGAAAATTTTAGGGATCTGGTTTCCGGTGATGGTTTTTGTCGCCATTGGATTTCAACACAGTGTGGCAAATGCGTTTGTCATTCCAGCAGCCATTTTTGAAAGCAGTGGGACTTGGCTGGACTTTATTCAGAACTTTATTCCCGTTTATTTAGGAAATATTGTTGGCGGATCTGCATTTGTTTCCGGATTCTACTATCTAAGTTATACTCATCATTAAATAAAAAATAACAGAGTAGAGGACAAAGCGTTAAGTGTCATAAGAGATGGGATGTTGCTCTATGAACGAAGAATAAGTATTCGCGGTTTTGCCCTCGCATTCGCTGCATGAATTTTTGTGTAGCAGCTCTAGAGGAGATGCTCGTAATGAATAAATTAAATGTACACGCTCTGACAACCATTAGTTTACTAATTGCTCTGATGGTTCTATTGTCTCAAGTATTTGGCTTTGAAACACAGTTAATAAAAATAACCTTTGATTTTATCCCCGAAGTAGTTATGGCGTCTCTGTTTGGTCCTTTTTGGACGGGCGTAGGTGCGTCTGTTGCAGATATCATAGGAAATACTTTGTTAGGGAAAGCGCCATTCTTTATCGGCTTTACACTTAACGCATTTATTGGTGGCTGTGTCTATGGTTTCTTCTTTTATAAAAAAAGTGTCACACTTAAAAATGCCTTTTTTTGTGTGTTGGTGAACACCTTGATTATTAGCCTGTTTTTGACACCATTATGGCTGTCCATAATGTATGATATTCCTTTCACGGATGGAAAACTTTGGGCCGTTCGTTTAATCAAAGCAGTTGTGATGTTGCCAATTCAAACGAGTCTTATCTTCTTCTTTGGTAATGCCATTCCAATAAGAATAATTGGTAAGCGATTCGTTTCGTAAAAAATAGAATGAATGACACTTCGTAAGCGTAGATACCTTAGATGAATGCCTGTCTTTTAAGCCAAATTATTTGGCTGATCTTACCTATCGTATAGGAAGCATGTATCAAAATTCTGGTAGCTACTCTTTTTGTTTTGATTCTTTTGGATTAGAGTGCAGGAGAAGACGTTTGAGAAAAATAAAATTTCTTTTATCGTCAGAAAGGGCATGAAAAAATAGGAACTTACTTCGAGGTCACTCATCGATATAGCTGATTTGGATAGGCGTTGTATCGAGGATGACTAAACTTTCCTATCAATTAGCTATATCGTTTTTATTCATTAGATGAATAGATGGGTGAGGAGATATAGTGATGGAGAATAAAGAAAAATTAATCAATTGGAAAAAAAGTGAAGAGAATCAAAAAAATTCAAGATTGGGATTTTTCTTATCTTGAACGATGAGCGACAATTTTTTTTAAAAATAGAAAAAACTTTCTTCAGAGAAAATGAGCACAAAAAAATAGGACCCGAATAAAAAGATGATTTCAATTTTCTAACAGAAAATTGAAATCATCTTTTTTGAATCAACGAATGCTGTTTTTATCATTTAATTGTTTCTCTATATGAACCGAATCAGTCAGAAATAAGTTTCTTTTGTTTCGACTTCCATTGACTAAAAAACGCGATAGCTTCTTTTTTGTTTTTACTTCTTTGGTTTAGCAGCTTTGTTCGCTTTTTTTGTGTCAGGAGTTTCTGGTTTTAAAAAACGGTTGATCTCTTCGTTAGAAGCTACTTTTTTCTCTGGATCCACTGCGAATGACTCGAAAAGTTTGTCGAGATTATCTGTACGTTCGAATTTTAGTCCCATTTTTATCACCTCATTGATAGTGTACCATGTAATTCTTAAAAATCTACTATATTTTATGAAGTCGAAAAATTTTGGTTTTTGGCGTTTGTTAGTTATAATTAGATTATAAAAAGATTTGAAAGAGGTGAGAAAAATGTTTGGCGAAGAAAAACTATTGATGACTATCCAGATGAACCACCTAGAGGAACGTGACAAAATCCAAGAAATAACTGATTGGGGTATACTTATTCGTTTATTGATCCAGCCGACATTTTTTCGACCTTTTCATGAAGCAACTGAATCCTTTCATTTGAAAAAATTTCAATTGGCATTGGAGTTAGCGGTAGAGAATGAACAAATTTTTTTCGTAGTTGGAAACGAAGAAAATGAATGCAGCTTTCATTATGAAAATCAGCAACTATTAATTAAAAATGTGATTGATAAACAAGTCTTTAATGAAAAAGAAGCATTGATTCATGACTATCTTCGTATGAAAATGGCAACTCATGGTGTATTTGCTTATTTACGTGCCTATAGTGAATTCTTGGCACACAATACAAAAGAAATTGAGCGACGAACATTATTTGAGACACAAGAAGAAATTGGTAGCCTCCCTAAGATGAAAGGGCAGGAAGGAGAAGTGATCGTTGATTGTAATCATTTTGCTGGCTATGATTTATTTTATCGCGGATTGTGCCTGACTTCTTGTTGGGAGATGTATTACAGTGCGGCTTACTTCAAAGTTATTCCAAAACCAATTTTTCTTGATGTTCAGCAAGTGGAAAGTATTACTGAACTAGAGAATCAGGTATTGAAGATCCAGCTTTACAAAAATCCATTTAATTGGCGAAAAAAAGAGAATCTTCGTTTTCAAGCTTATTATCGTGACCAGTTAGGTTTTGATCACTTGGCTTGGGATAACGGTGTTGGCTTACTGAAAGAACCATTTATTGAATATGCATACACTGATCGAGTAATCCAGTCCGTCCAGTATCAAAATCAAAATATGCAACCTGTACCAAAAAAAGCTGCAACTTTCTTTGTCACAAGAAGCTATGATATCGAACAAAATCAGTATCGTGAACGTCGTGTAAAAGGAGCGTTAAATGCGCAAGCTTATTTTCCTTGGGTTGATGAAAACCGTGCGCAAATGATGTGTTACAAAATGATTGATCCAACTGTCGCAATGGACGAAGGAATTCAAGCCTATTGCTATTACATTCGTGAATATTTGGAAGTAGAAGTCCAAGATGAAAAGTATCAAGATTATCAAGTGGTTTTGAGATTATATGTACCTCCTGAAGCTTTAGCGAATTTACCAATTGCTGAAATGAAGCAGCAATTAGCAGATATCCAAATAAGCCGACAGAAAAAGAAAAAAGGAACCATCTTCTTTGATTTGAAAAAAGGGGACAATCATTTAAGGGTCGTTTTCTTAGATTATCGTAAATTAGAAGCATTAACAACTATACAGAGAGCATGAGGTGGAAAAAATGGATAAAAAATTATATTATCGTGTGATGGGTCCGACAGTCGTATTAGCTGCATTGGTTTTATTTATCCCAAATTTCTCAATTCGTTCGTTGGTTGGCTTTTTGATTATGTTTTCTGGCTTGGGTATGTATTACCGATTATCAAGAAAAGTGAAAGTTCAAGCAATTTATACCAAGAAAGACCAATAAAGAATAGTAACGTTAGGAGAGTTATCTGTAGGATGACTCTCTTTTTTTCGGTTTTTTTCAAAAAATGTGCTGATTGAACGTTTTAGAAGTATAGTGATTGTTTTTGGATGTTTTGTGTTGCAAGCAAATAATTATTATGTTAATATTTGTCGTGAGGAGGTTGTGGAAATGCTTACAGAAGAACGCAGACAGAAAATTTTAGACTTGTTAGAGCAACACAAAATTGTTAAATCGCAAGATCTTGTAACCTTGTTAGATGCATCTGAGTCCACTATTCGCCGTGATTTACAAGAGTTGGAGAACGAAGGTTTTTTAGAAAGAATTCATGGTGGTGCAAAAAAAGAGCAGCTTTTAGGATTTGAACAAGCGATGAGTGAAAAAACGCTCAAAAACGTTCAAGAAAAACAACAAATTGCTCGTTTAGCCGCTGATTTGATTGAATCAGATGATGTCATCTATCTGGATGCTGGCTCAACGACGTTGGAAATGATCCCGTTTTTACAAGGAAAAAATGTGACGGTTGTTACCAATTCAGTCAAGCATGCTGCTAACTTAGTTGATTTACAAATACCAACGATTATCCTTGGCGGCCAAGTCAAGCTATCTACTAATGCGGTATTGGGTTCAAGTAGTGTGGAACAGTTGAGTGCATTTCATTTTAACAAGGCGTTTATGGGAATGAACGGCGCGCACTTGGTTCAAGGATTTACAACCCCTGACCCAGAAGAAGCAGCACTTAAGCGAATTGCGATGAGACAATCCGAAGAAGCATTTGTCTTGATTGATCAAACTAAGTTTAACAAGCTATCTTTTACTTCTGTTGCTCCTTTAGCGGCAGCCACAATCGTAACCGAGCGTTGTCCATTAGAATTTGTCGCAGATTATCGTGACCTGACAACAATTAAGGAGGCTATTCAATGATTTACACAGTAACACTTAATCCATCAATTGACTTTATTGTTCGTGTGGATGGATTAAAATTAGGCGACTTGAATCGCATGACAGAAGATTTTAAATTACCAGGTGGCAAAGGAATCAACGTTTCTCGTATCTTGAAACGAATCGATTCAAACTCAACTGCTCTTGGCTTTCTAGGCGGCTTTACCGGAGAATTTATCTCTGATTGGTTGAAGAAAGAACAAATTCATACTTTGTTTACCAAAGTCCATGAAGATACACGTATCAATATCAAATTGAAATCAGATGCTGAAACAGAAATTAACGGCTTAGGTCCAGTTATCTCTAATGAAGAAATCAATGAATTGAAACAAGCATTGAGTACGGTTGAAGCAGGCGATATTGTCGTGTTATCTGGAAGTACACCTGCAAGTCTTAGAAAAGGTTTTTATCAAGAGTTGATTGAAATCATCCGTGACAAAGGTGCTGATTTTGTGATTGATACTACGGGAGAGGATTTAAAAAATGCTCTTTCAAAAGAACCATTATTAATCAAACCAAATAACCATGAGTTAGCAGAGTTGTATCAAACTACTTTTGAATCAGTTGAAGATATCATTCCTTATGGCCGTAAGTTATTGGCAGAAGGTGCGCAAAATGTATTAATCTCAATGGCTGGCGATGGTGCCTTATTATTTACTAAGGAAGGTGCCTACCAATCGAATGTTTTAGTACGCCCTTTGAAAAACTCAGTTGGTGCCGGAGATTCGATGATTGCTGGATTTATTGGCTCATTTAGCAAACATCATGATGCAGTCGAAGCTTTCAAATGGGGCGTTGCTTGCGGAAGTGCAACAGCGTTCTCTGATGACTTAGCTTCTCGTGAAATGATTGATTCACTATTACCTGAAGTTGAAATTACAAAAATCGACTAAATTTTAAGGAGGATAACCATGAATATTAAAGATTTGATGATCAAAGAAGCAATGATCATGGATTTGCAAGCAACTGATAAAGCAGGTGCTATTGATGAAATGGTCCAAAAAATGTATGATGCTGGCCGTATTTCAGATATTGACACATATAAACAAGGGATTTTGGCGCGTGAAGCTCAAACATCAACAGGTCTAGGTGATGGAATTGCAATGCCGCATGCAAAAAATGCGGCAGTTAAAGAAGCAACAGTTTTATTTGCAAAAAGTAAGGCTGGCGTTGACTATGAAGCACTCGATGGTCAACCAACTTATCTATTTTTCATGATTGCTGCTCCAGAAGGCGCAAATGACACTCACTTGCAAGCTTTAGCGGCATTATCACGTTTGTTGATCAATCCGGATTTTGTGGCAAAACTAAAAGAAGTTCAAACACCTGATGAAGTGCAAGAACTTTTCCAAACAGCTGAGGACGAAAAAGAAGCAGAAGAAAAGGCAGAACAAGCTGCCCAACAAATTGAAGCGTTAACTGATTCAGATCGAAAATTTGTCGTAGCTGTGACAGCTTGCCCAACCGGAATCGCGCATACGTACATGGCAGAAGATGCTTTGAAGAAAAAAGCAAAAGAGATGGGCGTAGATATCAAAGTTGAAACAAATGGTTCTGAAGGAATTAAAAATCGTTTGACTGCAGAAGATATTGCACGTGCAGATGGCGTAATCGTTGCAGCAGATAAAAAGGTTGAGATGAATCGCTTTGATGGAAAAAAATTAGTTAACCGTCCAGTAAGTGATGGTATTCGTAAATCAGAGGAATTAATCAATCTTGCTGTTGAAGGGAATGCACCTGTTTTCCATGGCGATAGTAAAAATGATTCATCAGATGAAGGAAATGCTGATGGAACAATCGGTCAACGAATCTATAAAGATTTGATGAACGGTGTTTCGCATATGCTTCCATTTGTAATCGGTGGTGGGATTGCGATTGCACTTTCCTTCATGATTGACCAATTTATGGGTGTACCACAAGATCAATTGGCAAACTTGGGGAATTACAATCAAATGGCAAGCTGGTTCAACCAAATTGGACAAGCGGCATTTGGTTTCATGTTGCCAGTTTTAGCTGGGTTTATTGCATCAAGTATTGGTGACCGCCCTGGATTGGTTGTTGGTTTTGCTGCAGGCGCATTAGCTAATGCTGGTGGAGCTGGTTTCTTAGGTGCATTGATTGGTGGTTTCTTGGCTGGTTATGTCATTGTCTTCTTACGTAAAGTTTTCAAGAACTTACCAAAATCATTGGATGGAATCAAAACGATTTTATTCTACCCAGTCTTTGGACTATTGATTACTGGTTTCTTGATGTTGATGGTCAATGTGCCAATGAAAGCAATCAATGATGGATTGAATGGTTTCTTGACAAGTATGAGTGGTTCAAATGCTGCGTTACTTGGGGCTTTGTTAGCTGGAATGATGGCTGCTGACCTTGGTGGGCCAATCAACAAAGCAGCTTACGTGTTTGGTACAGCAACGCTTGCAACAACTGTCGCAACTGGTGGTAGTGTCGTTATGGCATCTGTTATGGCAGGTGGGATGGTTCCACCATTAGCAATTTTCGTTGCAACTGTGTTATTCAGAAATAAATTTAGTAAAGCAGATCAAGATGCTGGTTTAACAAACATTGTGATGGGGCTATCCTTTGTAACAGAAGGTTCAATTCCGTTTGCTGCTGCTGACCCAGTTCGTGCAATTCCAAGCTTCATCGTAGGTTCTGCTTTAACTGGTGGTTTAGTTGGCGCTTTTGGTATCAAATTATTAGCACCACATGGTGGAATTTTCGTTGTCTTCCTACTTAGTCATCCTGTATTGTACCTAGTCTTTATTGCAATTGGTGCAGTTGTTTCAGGTGTGATTTATGGATTATTAAGAAAAGCACCAGAAGCTGTTGAAGCTTAATTTTAGATAGATAAATAACGAAAACTTCTTGTCACTCTTTCTTGGGGAGGGTGATGAGAGGTTTTTTTGTTTGAAGAAATAACGGAAAGTAGCCGATAAATGTTTGACCTTGTAAAATGCAAATAGTATCATATCATTATAATGATAAAATTTATCATGCAAAATTAACTTTTTGCATATATTAATTAAAATAAAATGGGAGAACTGGATATGGGATGGGGAAAATGGACGGTTTGTTGGCTGATGTTAATTTGTTTGTATACAATGCCGATAAAAGAAATAACTGCAGATGAACTGGAAAAAACCACAGATGCAGATGAGCAGGTGGTATCTTTGACGGAAAGTAGTTCAGAGGTACCGCTTTTGAATGTAGCGGAGCAAAGTCATTCTTCATCTGAATTAAAAAATGATGAAATTATAAATGCAGAAACGTCAGATGAAACAGTTGATAAGGTAGAAAGTAGTGCAGAGAAAACTATTTCGTCTAGTGAAACAAAAAATCAGTTGATTCCTTTTGCGTTAATAGGCGAAGGAACGGTGACGAATCCTTACACTGCTGGGACTGTGGGTGAGTTGAAAGACGTACTGACAGCAATCAAAAATGATGTTGGTACAGGAACCTACTATCTTAATTTAACGGAAAATATTGTTTATTCAGGTGCAGATGTATTTGAGATTTACAAAAGTGTTGAAATTAATGGTCAAGGAAACTATATGCTATATGAAAACAGCTCGAGTACCACTGAAGCGAATGTGGGCTATCGAATAAAAGTTTCAGGTTTACAAGTCAAAATAAAAAATCTGAATTTTGGGAGCTCGACTTTGACGGATGATAAAGGAAACGTATATGGCAATCAAAGCTATTATGGAATTATTGGTGCAGGAGGTTCGTCTGCGATTCAATTTGATGCAACATTAGAAAACGTGAATTACTATGGAAAAACTGGTGCGCAACCTCTGCTGACGTGGAACACAGAATCTACTTTCACGATGATGGGGGAGAATCATTTTAAGAGTGAGGTTGGTAGCAATAGTCAAGAGTTTATGGAAGGGTACAACCTGTTCTTTCCCAAAGGATCAAAGACAACAATTGACCATCAGACAAGTGCAAACTCGAGTTTGCTTTATGGTTATGGTACAGGAGGTTCTGGCGATAGAAAGATGCGAGTAACCCTTGAAGAAGATGCTGAAGTGGACTTTACTTCAAGTAAAACGTATTTCACATATGGTTCCAATGGATTGATTCTAACTATTGGCAAAGGAGCAGAGTTTTTCTATACACAAACGGATAATAAGGCACTCACTTTCACAAATACTAGCTCTGCAAGCGCAGAAATCAACGCACAAAAAGATTCGCAAATGACTGTACTGAGTGGTGGAAGAATCACTTCATCTGGAGCGATTACGATGAATGTCAATGAACCGAATTGGCTACGATTTAAGAATACTGCCACGACGGGATTATTCAATAAAAATGTGACGTTTAATCGTTTAGATGGAAATGTTGGTGAAATTGGAGGCTATCAGTTCAATTATTTAAGTGCATCTCAGGAGTTATTGAAAAAAGAAGTAGCAGGAGCATCCACTTTAACATTAGCAGATAATTATTTTGAAAATCCGTCACTAAAACAAGCGATTTACCAGAAAAAAATCAAAATAATAGATTGGGAAAGTTTTTCAGATGTAGATGTTGGGAGAAGTAACTTAATAACAACGATTAAGGATTACGATCCTTCTGAACGAACGTTAACCAACAACACATTTAAATTAAGCAAAGAACGCCTATGGACGGGTGATGAAATCAAGAATGAAACGGCGCAACAAGAAATTGAAGACGCGACAGATGAAACGCAAGGTATGGTAACAAGTGAAACTTCAGCAAGTTCAACGTGGCATGTGGAAGAGTTAATATCAGGTTCTTATTATGTCTATGTAAAGATTTCTGGAACAATCAATGAAGACCCAGAACTCCAAATTTTTGCTAGCGAAAGTTTATGGGTAGAAAAAGAGGTGGAGATTGCAAAAAGTCCGCTGAGTGTCGAGGTTCCTTTGGAGTTGCTTTTTCAAGTGAGAGAAGTGGGTGCGTTTGACACCAAGGAATCCGCTCAACCAATTTTAAGTGAGAGCAACTATCCCATTGATTTTACTATTGATTCTGTTCAAGATCTTTCTGTAGAGTCACCAATTACGTTAGTTGATCAAGTAACAGCAGGAGAAAGCAACCAATTACGACTTCAGTTGGCAGCTACCAATGACACTATATTAGGACCATTAATAGTAGGAGAAAATACTGTCGATTCCTTAACGATAGCACCATTTTTAACTGAGCCACTTGGTATCTATTTAAAAGGAGAGTATTCAGGCCCGATTTTTAAAAAATATGATACAAACTATACATTTACTTATAGTTTGACACCTCAAGGAGAGTCAAAATGATCGAAAAGACCGAAACGAATAAAAGGAAAAGACGAATGATTATCTTGATTGTCTTGGGAGTGCTACTCGCAAGCTGGTTCATTTATCGTCAATATTTCCAAGTGAAACCAGAAACGACAACGGTTGTCAGCGGTGAGTTTTTACCTGCAGAAAAAGACGCACAAAAAATATCTGACAAAGAGCTAAAAAAACTTGCGCAAAAAGCCGTAGATAGAAGTAAATTTAATTTGATGATTTCGCCAGAAGCGAAAATTGACGAACAAACATTACAAGGAAAATTGATGATTAAAAATTCCATCCAAAACAATTATCCAATCAATGTTGAGATTCGAGAAAAGCATACGAATAAACTTGTTTATACTTCCGGGGCAATTCAACCTGGGTATGAAATAAAAGATGTCACCTTAGAGCAGACATTAACAAAGGGGGAGTATCCGTCAGTTGCATTATTCAGTTTGTATGATCCAGAGACAAACGAAAAAAAGGGGCAAGTTGCCGCTGGAATTACATTAACAGTTGAATGATTGAAAAGGAGAAAGAAGAAAATGAAAAAAAGATTAGCTAGTTTGTTTATTGTAGGAAGTTTCGTAGGGGGATTGGTTCCCATTGCAGTTCAAGCACAAGATGTGATTGGTGACGGTAGTGCAGAAATCAAAGTGAATGGATCGATTGGATTGGATAATACGGATCCAACAGAAACAATTGATGAAGAGAGTGAAGATTGGATCAATGTAACTTTAGATACCGCGACGATTTTCTATAACATCAGTGGTCGTACCAATATTGAATCGCCAACATATACAATCAAAAATAATTCGGGTCGTCCCGTAGATGTGACGATTACAAAATTTGAAAAAACCAACAGTGAGTCGATCTCAGAGATTTCAAGTTTGAAATTCGTATCGCCTGAAGCAAGTGATACAGCATTAATTTCAAGTGGATCAGTCACAGATTTTGAGACAACGCCAGCTCGATTATTTACATTAGCAAACAATGAAGGAAAACTAACTTCAGCTGGTGAAAGTACTTCAGCGTCTGAAACAACATTTGGTTACCAAGGAGTCTTATCTTCAAGCACAGCTGCCAAAAGTGCACCAACATTTGATTTAACTTTACAATTAGATGCTGTTTCTTGGACTGCACCGTAAAGAATTTTTCAACTTCGCTTTGGTGTTGAAAGGGATCGCAGGTGATAACTTATGGATACGACACTAAAAATCAAAGGATCAATTGGTATGGATTCTGAAAGTTTGCCGGCTGAACAGGAAGAAGGTAACGAAAAAAACATTGAGACTGTATTACAAACAGAAACGAGAACGATTGAAGACTTCCCCAAAACAAGTGACTCGTCAAACGTTTTTTTCAGTGTACTTGGCATGCTTTTGGTTTTTATAGTAATTGGTCTCAACTATGGGTATAAAAAAAAGAGTGAGTATGAATGAAAATTCATAGCCACTCTTTTTTTGCTGAAATGCTAGCTAGACTTTAGTTGGATTTCTTTTTTGATTGATGCCATATTTGATTCATCTGTCAAAATGACCAGAATATCTCCAACTTTCATTACTGTGTCACCATGAGTGATCAATTCTTTTTTTCCTCGATAAATTGAAATAAGCAACATATTTTTGGGCCAATTAAAATCGCGAACCATCATGCCATCTAGTTGACTTTCAGCTGTAACAGGGAAATCAAAAGTGGTTTTCTTTCCAGATGATTGCTTTGGCTGATTGTCAACTAGTCGTTCAAGCAAAGATTCATAAATCGGATGTCCACCCAATAAATCATTTACGATATAGGCAACCAAAGAGGCAACGCCAAGTGGCATCAAATGATTGAGTGAGCCAACCATTTCTGTCACGAGGATTATTGCAGTCAGAGGTGCCTTTCCAATGGCTGTAAAGTAACCCGCCATAGCAATCACAACGAAATCTTTAACAAAAACAGGATCCATTCCAAAATAAAGAACAAGCAACTTTCCGTAAAGACTGCCAATTAGGGCGCCCAATGTCAAAATGGGTAAGAAAATTCCTCCTGGTAAACTACCACCATACGAAACCATGGAGAAAACAAAGCGAATGATTAATAGTAAAATAATTCCTTGAAGTGGCGGCGTTAGTTGTCCTAACTGCACGACGATTTGATTACCACCACCCAAAATTGTTGGCCATAAATAACCGATTGGTAAGACCAAAAGAAAAGGAATGAGTCCGTGATAATACTCAGGCAAGGGGACTCTTTTGTAAAATCGCGGCAAAGCGAGCAATGTTTTTTGATAAATAAAACCAAGAAGGCCTAAAATAATTCCTAAAATGATCAAAGCACCATAATAATGAAAAGGTAAAGAAGGCAACGCCCCCAAATAAAGTACAGGTTTCAGTCCAAAAAAATAAAGTGAAACAGCGTTTGCGACAATTGCTGAAGTAAAAGAAGTGAGCCAAACTAATGGTGAAAATGAATGGTGAACTTCTTCAATGACAAATAACAATCCAGCAACGGGTGCATTAAATGCTGCGGCTAAGCCAGCGCTAGCGCCGCTTGAAATCAAAATTTTTTCTTCAGAGCTAGAAGAATGAAAAAGTTGGCTCGTACCTTGTCCGACTGCTGCCCCTAATTGAATGGAAGGACCTTCACGCCCTAAGAATAGACCGGAACCGACGGAAAAGATTCCGCCAACCATTTTTTTCCACAAAACAGAAAGCCAATTATAAGTTAGTTCACCTTGCAATTGACCTTCCACTTGGGGAATTCCGCTTCCTTTGATCGCAGGCTCATGCTTGATCAATTGACCAACTAAAAAAGCAGCAACCAGTGAAAAAAGAAACAAGCCAATGAGAATGCTTGGTGTTTGCTGGCTTTGCTGATAAAAAAATTGAATCTTCTTGCTTAATGTTTCAATCCCTAATCGAAAAAAACTGACCACGAGTCCAGCAAATAAACCCACAAGCATTCCTTTTAAAATAAAAAGAATTCGAGTGTCATCGAATGTTATTCGTTTAAATCGTTTTTCCATCGTAAAATTATCCCTCACTTTCTTTTAGTTTAGCATGAAATCTTTGTTCTGACGAGAGACGAAAAAATTGTTTCAGAAATTCGGATGATTTTCAGCTAGCTGGTTTAATGAAGAGTGGTAAAATGCTATAATTGATGAGATTGATAAAAGAAAGGATGTTGTGAATGTCATCCAAGCAAGAATTATTACAGGGGATGAATCCTCGCCAAAAAGAAGCGGTTCTTCATACCGAGGGGCCGTTGTTATTGATGGCAGGTGCAGGAAGCGGAAAGACCCGCGTTCTTACGCATCGAATTGCTTATTTAATTGAAGAAAAAGAAGTGAATCCTTGGAATATCCTAGCGATTACTTTTACCAATAAAGCCGCGAAAGAAATGAAAGAGCGTGTGAACGCAATTTTGGAATTTGGTGGCGAAGATGTCTGGGTTTCAACATTTCACTCAATGTGCGTCCGCATTTTGAGAAGAGATGTTGATTTTATTGGTTACAATCGGAATTTTACGATTATCGATTCTTCCGAACAACTTACTTTGATGAAACGTATTTTAAAAGAGCTTAATATTGATCCTAAAAAATATGATCCTCGAGGAATTTTGGGAACTGTTTCTCAAGCCAAGAATAATTTACAAATGCCTGAAGACTTTGAAAAAATGCAAGGCAGCTATTATGAAGAAATTGCTGCTAAATGTTATAAAGCTTATCAAAAAGAATTACAATACAATCAATGTATGGACTTTGATGACTTGATTATGAATACGATTCGTTTGTTCAATGAACATCCAGACTCCCTGACTTACTATCAAAATAAATTCCAATATATCCATGTGGATGAATATCAAGATACCAACCATGCTCAGTACACGTTAGTCAATTTACTAGCAGGACGTTTCCGCAATTTATGTGTTGTGGGAGATGCCGACCAAAGTATTTATGGCTGGCGTGGTGCAGACATGCAAAATATTTTGGACTTTGAAAAAGATTATCCTGATGCAAGTGTTATTTTATTGGAACAAAATTATCGTTCAACCAAAACAATTTTGGATGCTGCTAATCAAGTGATTGAAAACAATACCAACCGCAAACCTAAAAATCTCTGGACTGAAAACCAAGAAGGTGCTAAGATCACCTACTATCGTGGCGATAATGAACGTGATGAAACACGTTTTGTCATTGAAAAAATGCAACATGAAATGCGTGAAAACGGGCGAGATTATGGCGACTTTGCAGTTCTTTACCGAACAAATGCGCAATCACGTGTAATGGAAGAAACGCTATTAAAGGCCAACATACCTTATAAAATGGTTGGTGGACACAAATTCTATGATCGAAAAGAAATCAAAGACATTTTGGCGTATCTTAATGTAATCGCCAACCCGCAAGACTCAATCAGCTTTGAACGAGTAGTCAATTCGCCTAAGCGAGGAATTGGTCCTGGTTCAGTTGATAAGTTACGTCAATTTGCTTCAATTCATGAATGGGCATTGTTAGAAGCAGCTCAAAACGTGGACTTAGCAAATATTAGTGGGAAAGCTGGTCGTCAATTAGCAGAATTTGGAGCGATGATTGATGAAGTCACACAAATGGTTCCTTACTTATCTGTTACGGATTTAACGAAAGAAGTTTTGGAACGCAGTGGCTATCAAGAAGATTTGAAGATCCAAAATACACTAGAAGCACAAGCTAGACTAGAAAACTTGGAAGAATTTTTAAGTGTTACGCAAGAATTCGATAAACAATTTGAAAAACAGAATGAAGAAACAGCAGATGCACCTGAAGAAAAATTAACGGTTTTCTTGAATGATTTAGCGCTAGTTTCAGACATTGACAATTTAGAAGAAGATACGACGCAAGTAACTTTAATGACGTTGCATGCGGCCAAAGGTCTGGAATTTCCAGTGGTCTTTTTGATTGGTCTAGAAGAAGGCGTCTTTCCACTTTCCCGTGCTTTGATGGAAGAAAGTGAACTAGAAGAAGAACGTCGCTTAGCTTATGTAGGAATTACCAGAGCAGAAGAAGTCTTATACTTGACCAATGCTTTTTCGAGAACGTTATATGGACGAACACAATACAATCGTCCTTCAAGATTTATTGACGAAATTGACCAAGATTTATTGGAAATTCAAGGAATGCGACCAACACCAAAGAAAATTTCTCCATTTACGACAAAAACCACTACACCTAGTTATCAACAGCCACAAGTGACGACTGTTTCATCAAAAACAGCGACTGGTGGCGAAAACAATAGCTGGAAAGCTGGCGACAAAGTCAAGCATAAGAAATGGGGCGTTGGGACAGTCGTTCGAGTAAATGGAACAGCTACAGATCTTGAATTAGACGTTGCATTTCAAGGTCAAGGAGTTAAGCGATTATTAGCGGCATTTGCACCAATTGAAAAAGTTTAATAGTGGGGGGAAAACGATGGCACAAGAAATGACGATTGATTACGCAACAAAAAGAGCAGAAGAATTGCGTGTACAATTAAATCGTTGGTCCCGAGAATATTATGTGGAAGATCAGCCAACGGTAGAAGATTCTGTTTACGATAAACATTATGCAGAATTAGTAGCAATCGAAGCAAATTATCCAGAACTAATCACCGTAGACTCACCAACTCAAAGGGTCGGTGGTGGTGTTCTTGCAGGATTTGAGAAAGTCACGCATGACATTCCACTCTATAGTTTAAATGATGTATTTGACAAGGAAGAATTGTTTGCTTTTGATCAACGTGTGCAAAAAGCGATTGGTCATCCAGTGGATTATTGCTGTGAGTTGAAAATTGACGGGCTTTCTGTTTCATTGCGTTATGAAAATGGACTCTTTGTCCGTGGCGCTACTCGCGGCGATGGAACGGTCGGTGAAAATATTACTGAAAATGTGAAAACTGTTCGTTCCGTTCCTTTGCGGTTGAACGAACCAATTTCGATTGAGGTTCGTGGCGAATGCTTCATGCCAAAAAAATCCTTCGTCGAGTTAAATCAAAAACGAGAAGCCGCTGGTCATGATGTTTTTGCTAATCCGCGGAATGCCGCGGCGGGTTCATTAAGGCAACTTGATTCAAAGATTGCAGCTAAGCGCAATTTGGATACTTTTTTGTACACTGTAGCTGATTTTGGTCCGATGGAAGCAAAAACACAGTACGAAGCATTGCAAGAACTGGCGAAACTTGGTTTTCATACCAATCATGAAGCACAGTTGTGTCATTCAATTGAAGAAGTTTGGACGTATATTGAAAAGTTTCATGATCAACGAATTGATTTGCCTTATGAAATTGACGGAATCGTAGTGAAAGTCAATGACTTTTCACTTCAAGACCAGCTTGGGTTCACGGTCAAAGCTCCTCGCTGGGCGACTGCGTATAAATTTCCTCCAGAGGAAGTCGAAACGGTCATCGAAACAATTGAATGGACTGTTGGTCGAACAGGAGTAGTTACGCCAACGGCAGTCATGACCCCTGTTCGTGTTGCGGGGACTACGGTGAGCCGTGCCAGTCTGCACAATGGCGACTACATCAAAATGAAAGATATTCGACTGCACGATACGGTACTAATCTATAAAGCAGGAGATATCATTCCAGAAGTTGCTCGCGTGATTGAAGACAAACGACCAAAAGATAGCGAACCTTATCCATTACCAACACATTGCCCTGAATGTGAAAGCGAGCTAGTCCATTTAGACGGAGAAGTTGCTCTTCGCTGTATCAATCCAAAATGTCCGGCACAAATGAAAGAAGGGCTCAATCACTTTGTCTCCAGAAATGCGATGAATATTGAAGGCTTAGGTCCAAGAGTACTTGAACAAATGTATGATAAAAAGCTAGTCGCAGATGTTGCAGATCTATATAAACTAACAGAAGAAGAATTGCTGACGTTAGACAAGATTAAAGAAAAAGCTGCTAATAATATTCTGACAGCAATTGCCAACAGCAAGGGAAATTCAGTCGAACGGTTAATTTTTGGCTTGGGCATTCGCCATGTTGGAGCGAAAGCTGCTAAGATTTTGGCAGAACACTTTGGTAATTTAGAAGCAATCAGTCAGAGTGATTTTGAGTCAATCATTGCGCTTGATAGCATGGGAACAATTATTGCAGATAGCATCGTGACGTACTTTAGTAATGAAGAAGTACATGAATTGATGTATGAATTAAAGGCTGCTGGGGTCAACTTTGACTACAAAGGCATTCGCTTGGAACAATTAGCTGAAGTAGAATCACCATTCAAGGATAAAACAGTTGTTCTAACTGGAAAGTTAACTCAATTTACGCGGGAAGAAGCGAAAGCTACGATTGAAAATCTTGGTGGAAAAGTGACTGGAAGTGTCTCTAAAAAAACAGATATCGTTGTAGCAGGTGAAGAAGCTGGAAGTAAGCTGACGAAAGCAGAATCACTAGGAAGTGAGATTTGGACGGAAGAAAAGATGGCAGAAGCGTTAGCACAAAGTCATCCTGTGGAAACCGAAAACTAAGCTTTTTCAGATAAATTTCAATAAATAATTTCAGTGCTTCCACACTTGTGGTAAAATAGAGAGCAAAGTTTTTAACTCGTTTAAGAAAGAAGGGGTAGTATGGCGATTAGTGAAGAACAAGTCAAACACGTTGCCAAATTAGCAAAACTTGCGTTTGATGAAAAAGAGCTTGCAAGTTTTACAGACCAATTAGGTAAAATCATTGATATGGTGGAAATGCTTGAAGAAGTAGATACAGAAGGTGTTCCATTCACATCAAACGTGGTTGAAACAGTGAATGTAATGCGTCAAGACCGTGCACAAGCAGGTTGGAGTCGCGATGAGTTATTAAAAAATGTGCCAGAATCTGAAGATGGTTTTATTAAGGTACCCGCAATTATTGATAATGGGGAGGCAGGCGCGTAATGACAGAATTATACAACCGTTCATTAGAAGAATTGCATGGGATGCTTGTTTCTAAAGAAATAACTGTACAAGATCTAATGAGAGCAACATTTGAACGTATTAAAGAAACAGAACCAGAAATCGAAGCGTTTATTACATTAAATGAAGAAAAAGCACTTGAATTAGCAAAAGCATTAGATGAAAAAGGAATTGATGAAAACAATGTGTTAGCAGGTATTCCAATTGGGATCAAAGACAACATTGTAACGAAAGATTTGTTGACAACAGCGGCATCAAAAATCCTTTATAATTTTGACCCAATCTATGATGCAACAGTTATGGATAAAGTCTATCAAGCAGATATGATTCCTGTAGGTAAACTAAACATGGATGAATTTGCTATGGGCGGAAGTACAGAAACTTCTTACTTCAAGAAAACAAAAAATGCTTGGGATCATTCTAAAGTTCCTGGTGGTTCATCAGGTGGCTCTGCTGCAGCAGTTGCTGCTGGACAAATTCCTGTCTCTCTTGGAAGCGACACAGGTGGAAGTATTCGTCAACCGGCTGCATTTAATGGAATCGTTGGAATGAAACCAACTTATGGACGTGTTTCACGTTTTGGGTTGATTGCATTTGCTTCTTCATTAGATCAAATTGGACCAATGACAAGAACGGTTAAAGACAATGCATTAGCATTAACAGCAATCAGCGGATATGACGAAAAAGACGGAACATCATCAGGTGTTTCTGTACCTAACTTTGCTGAAGGCTTAACTGGTGACATCAAAGGAATGAAAATTGCTTTGCCAACAGAATATCTTGGTGAAGGTGTGGCACCTGGAGTCAAAGAAGCAGTATTGAAAGCGGCAGAAACATTCCGTTCATTAGGTGCAACGGTCGAAGAAGTTAGCTTGCCACATTCAAAATATGGTGTAGCAGTTTACTATATCATCGCTTCATCTGAAGCAAGTTCAAACTTGCAACGCTTCGATGGTATTCGCTTTGGCTATCGTTCTGAAAATGTGAAAAATTTGGAAGATGTGTATGTTAACTCACGTTCGGAAGGTTTTGGTGACGAAGTAAAACGTCGGATTATGCTAGGAACATTCTCATTGAGTGCAGGATATTATGATGCTTACTTCAAGAAAGCTGGCCAAGTGAGAACATTAATCAAACAAGACTTCGAAAAAGTTTTTGCTGATTATGACCTAATCATTGGACCATCTTCACCAACTGTAGCATTTGGCATCGGCGAAAATATCAACGATCCAATTACGATGTATATGAGTGATATTTTAACAATTCCAGTGAACTTAGCAGGACTTCCTGGTATGTCAATTCCAGCTGGACTTTCAGAAGGTCTTCCTGTTGGGTTACAACTAATCGGTAATTATTTTGAAGAAAAAACAATGTATCAAGCAGCGTATGCTTTTGAACAAGCGACAGAATTTCATAAGCAACAACCTGCTATTCTAGGGGGGCAAGGCGAATGAACTTCGAAACAGTCATTGGACTTGAGGTCCACGTTGAATTAAAAACAAATTCTAAAATTTTCTCACCAGCGCCTGCACATTTTGGAGCAGAACCTAACAGCAATACAAACGTGATTGACTGGGGTTACCCTGGTGTATTACCAGTAATGAACAAAGCGGCTTTAGAGTTTGGGATGAAGGCAGCTTTAGCATTGAATTGCGAAATCTCAAAAGATACACATTTCGACCGCAAAAACTACTTCTATCCTGATAATCCAAAAGCTTACCAAATCTCACAATTTGACCAACCAATCGGTCACGATGGTTGGATTGAGATTGAAGTTGAAGGACAAAAGAAAAAAATTAGAATCGAACGTGTTCATTTAGAAGAAGATGCTGGGAAAAACATGCACGGTATCGGTGGCTATTCATACGTTGACTTGAACCGTCAAGGCACACCGCTAATCGAAATCGTTTCAGAAGCAGATATGCGTTCACCAGAAGAAGCATATGCTTATCTTGAAGCATTGCGTTCAATCATCCAGTTCACTGAAGTTAGTGATGTGAAAATGGAAGAAGGTTCTATGCGTTGTGATGCCAATATTTCTTTACGTCCTTATGGTCAAGAAGAATTTGGAACAAAAGCAGAACTAAAAAACTTGAACTCACTTTCATTTGTTAAAAAAGGACTTGCTTTTGAGGAAAAACGTCAAGCAAAAGTTTTACTTTCTGGTGGCGAAATCCAACAAGAAACTCGTCGTTTTGATGAAACAACAAATAAAACAATTTTGATGCGTGTCAAAGAGGGATCAAGTGATTATCGTTACTTCCCAGAACCAGATATTCCAAAATTTGTGATTGATGATGAGTGGATTCAACGTGTCAAAGCAACATTACCAGAATTACCAGCATCACGTCGCCAACGTTATATCAATGATTTCGGATTGCCTGAGTATGATGCAATGGTCTTAACGTTAACGAAAGAAATGTCTGACTTCTTTGAGGCGACATTAGAAAACGGTGCAGATGCAAAACAAGCTTCTAACTGGTTGATGGGTGAAGTTTCTGCCTACTTAAATAGTGAAAAACTAGAATTAGCAGAAACACAATTAACACCAGAGAACTTGGCAGGAATGATCCGTTTGATTGCGGACGGAACAATCAGTTCAAAAATTGCGAAAAAAGTGTTCCGTGAGTTAATCGCAAAAGGTGGCGATGCACAAGGAGTCGTTGAAGCCAATGGCTGGATCCAACTATCTGATCCAAGTCAATTACTGCCAATTATCAATGAAATTTTAGATAATAACGAACAATCTGTTGAAGACTTTAAAAACGGAAAGGATCGTGCAGTCGGCTTCTTAGTAGGACAAATCATGAAAGCAACAAAAGGACAAGCAAATCCAGGTGTTGTGAATAAACTACTAAAAGATGAATTGACGAAACGTTAAGAGGAAAATCATGAAAAAAGCACGTGTCATTTATAATCCAACTTCAGGTAAAGAATTGCTGAAAAAAAACCTCGCTGATATTCTTCAAGCACTAGAAGACGCAGGTTATGAAGCAAGTGCTTATGCAACAACTCCCGAAGAAGACTCTGCGAAAAATGAAGCAACGAGAGTCGGAAAATTAGGCTTTGACTTGGTTGTAGCAGCAGGCGGAGATGGAACGATCAATGAAGTTGTTAATGGAATCGCACCTTTGAAGAAACGACCTAAAATGGCGATTATCCCGGCTGGAACAACGAATGATTATGCACGAGCACTAAAAATTCCTCGTGACAATATCAAGGCAGCTGCCGAAGTCATCAAAAAAAATCAGACGGTTAAAATGGATATTGGTCATGCCGAAAACAGTTACTTCATCAATATAGCAGCAGGTGGCTACTTAACGGAATTAACTTATGAAGTGCCATCTGAATTGAAAAGTATTTTTGGTTACTTAGCCTATCTCGCAAAGGGAGCAGAAATGTTGCCTCGAGTGAAACCAATCAAAATGCGTTTGAAGTATGATGAAGGAGAATATATTGGAAATGCGTCCATGTTTTTCTTAGGGCTAACGAATTCAGTAGGTGGCTTTGAGCAAATTGCTCCGGATGCAAAGCTTGACGATGGAAAATTTTCATTGATTATCGTCAAGACAGCCAATATTTTTGAAATTTTACACATTGCAGCGCTGATGTTGAATGGCGGACGTCATGTCGAAGATCATCGTGTGATTTATACAAAGACAAGCGAATTGTATGTTGAAACCGAAGATGATACAAATCGTCCAGTGATGATCAATTTAGATGGTGAATATGGTGGCGATGCACCGATGCACTTCTCTAATTTACATCAACATATTGAATTTTTTGCGAATACGGATAAGATTCCTGATGCCGCTATCACGGGTGTAGAGGAAGAAGAATTCGAAGAAGTTGGTAAGGAATTTGTAAAAGAAGTCGAACGATTAACAGACGAAGATATTGACGGTGACGGCAAGATCGCTGACGAGGAAAAATAGACAGACAACCGGTACTGATACTAGGAACCTAGGTCAGTGCCGGTTTTAGTTGTTGTGAAAAACAATGATTTATAGTAGAGTCAGAACTAGACAAGTAAGAAGTTAAAGGAGTAAATAATGAGCGAACAAACAGTGAAAAAAAATGAACGTTATACCGTAAAAATTATTGATTTAAGCTATGAAGGAATGGGTGTAGCTAAAATTGACGGCTACCCATTGTTTATTGAAAATGCGTTACCTGGAGAAGAAGTTGAAGTTCTTGTTTTAAAGGCAGGAAATAAATTTGGCTATGCGAAAGTAGAAAACTGGTTAACGACTTCACCAGATCGTCAACCTGTTGAAGACAAAACATTAATTCGTACAGGAATCGCTCCACTTGCACACTTAAGTTATGAAAAACAATTAGTGTTCAAACAACACCAAGTTGAAAATGTGATGGAAAAAATTGCGAAGCTACCAGAAGTGCCTGTCCTACCAGTAGTGGGGATGGCTTCACCAGTTGCTTACCGAAATAAAGCACAGATTCCTGTTCGTAAAATCGATGGTCATTTGGCTACTGGTTTTTATAAGAAAAACAGCCATGATTTAGTTTCCATTACAGATTTTTACATTCAAGATCCAGAAATCGATAAAGCAATCGTTGTTGTGCGTGATATCTTAGAACGTTTCCAAGTTCGTGCGTATAACGAAGCCAAAAACGAAGGACAAATTCGTCATATCGTCATTCGTCGTGGACATTATTCACATGAAATGATGGTTGTTTTAGTTACTCGTAAAGAAAAATTCTTCAAAGCAAAAGAAATTGCTAAAGTGATTCATGAAGAATTACCAGAAGTTGTTTCTGTCATTCAAAATATCAATGAAGAGAAAACAAATGTCATCTTTGGTAAAAAGGAAGTTGTTTTATTTGGAAAAGATTACATTGAGGATCAACTCTTAGGTAAGACCTTCCGAATTTCTGCTAAGTCTTTCTATCAAGTCAATACACAGCAAGCAGAATATCTTTATCAAACAGCAATTGATTTTGCGAACTTAACCAAAGAAGATGTTGTAATCGATGCATATTCAGGAATCGGTACTATTGGTTTATCCTTAGCTGATCGTGTTGCTGAAGTCTATGGAATGGAAATCATTCCTGAAGCGATTGAAGATGCACAGTTTAACGCATTAACTAATAAAATCGAAAATGCACATTATGAAGTGGGCAAAGCTGAAAAGGCAATGAAAAAATGGCAAGATAAAGGTATCAAACCAGCTGTCATCATGGTTGACCCGCCACGTAAAGGATTAGACGGCAGCTTCATTGAGTCAGCAATCGAAATGAACCCTTCTCGAATTGTCTATATTTCATGTAATCCAGCAACCTTTGCGCGCGATGCAAAATTGTTTGCCGAAGCAGGCTATGAAACAACAAAAGTGCAACCTGTTGATTTATTTCCGCAGACGCATCATGTGGAGTTGGTGGCGTTGCTAGAACAAAAAGGAAAATAACAACCGGACTTACCAAAAGCTTTATAACATCATTAGGGAAAATTGTTAGAGGCGAGAATATTAGAAGAATATCCTCGCTTTTTTGTTTTTATATTGCACATCAAAACAAAAAATAAAAGAAAAATAAAAAATGTAAACGTTGACATTGGATAGAAATAGTGATATTCTCTTTCTGACAAAACAAGTAAAACGTTTAACTTTTTTTAATTAGGAGCGGAGAGAATGAAGAAGGTAACGATCAAAGATATTGCACGAGAGGCAGGTGTTAGTATTGCGACTGTTTCAAATGTTATGAACAATAAACCAAATCGAGTGTCAGAAAAGAAAAAACGTGAGATTAACAAGCTGATGGAGAAATATAATTATGCCCCAAACCTGAATGCACGTTCTCTAGTTGCACAGGAATCAAAGATGATTGGAATTTTATATTATTCAACAAAAGAAGAAATTGATTTTGGCGATCCGTTTATTTCCGATTTGATGACTGGTCTTGAGTTTGAAGCAAAAAAACAAGGAATGTTTTTGATGTTCCATGGATTCAACGAATTAGCGGATATCGATGTACTTCAGCGAAATTGGAACTTTGATGGCTTTATTGTTGTCGGAGCTTTTGAGCATATTATTACAGAGCTGATTAATAAAATCAGTAAACCAATCGTTTTCATTGATAGTTATTATAATCATGATTTTGAGCGTGCAAATATTCTTTTTGTTAACAATGATGATCGAAAATTGAGTTATGAGGCTACGAAAACATTGCTTGAACACGGACATCGGCAGATTGCATTTTTCAGCCCAACTTTCTCACTAACAGATGATGGTGTAGTTCCACAAAGATATCTAGGTTATATGGATGCTTTAGCTGAGTATGAACTGAGACCAGATGAAAAATTATTGTTTTCCGAAGAAGAAATGGAGCGATTTATTGACTTGAGCAGCAACTATACCGCGTTTATCATCAACTCTGATTACTTAGCGGCACAATATCTTCAACAATTACGTGAACGAAAACTTAGGTTTCATTCTTTTGTAAGCTTTGATAATAATATTTTTGCTAAATTGCTCGATCCGTCACTTTCAACTGTAGACCTTAGACAAAAGGAAAAAGGGCGAATTTCAGTCCGTCAAATTAATTTAATGTTGCAGCACGCGACACAAGAGCAAACAATGGAAAACAAAATTTTAGTTGAGGGAGAACTGATTCAACGTGATTCTGTTCTAGAAAGGAAAAAAGAACATGGTAAAAATTTCTAGTAAGCAAATGATAACTGGTGAAAAGTATCGCTTTACTTTACTGACACCTCACTTAATTCGCATGGAATATTCAGAAGAGGGTAAATTTGTTGATTCTGATACACAAATAGTTGTGAATCGCGAATTCCCAGAATTTGAGTTTGACTTAGTAGAGTCAGAATCGCTAGTGGAAGTGTACACTGAGTCGTTTCATCTGCGTTATGATAAGCAAAAATTTTCAAGCCGTGGCTTGGTGATTGAAATGAAATCAAATTTTACAGATTTTAACAATCGGTGGTACTACGGTGAAAAAATTGAGACATTAAAAGGGACGACACGAACATTAGACAATGTAGATGGTGCAACGGAATTAGATGAGGGAATCATCTCTAGACAAGGCTACGCTGTACTCGATGACTCACATTCAGCCATTGCGACAGCCAAAGGAAATTTACAGCCAAGAAAAACAGGAGGAATCGATCTTTATTTCTTTGGTTATCAGCACCAATACAAACAAGCTTTGAAAGATTTTTATCAATTGACGGGACCGTCACCAATCGTTCCGCGCTATGCTTTAGGAAATTGGTGGAGTCGCTTCTGGGCTTACACAGATGAATCCTATTTAGCATTAATAAATCAGTTTACGGAAGAACAGGTTCCACTCGCAGTGAGTGTAGTCGATATGGATTGGCATCTTCGCGATATTCCAAAACGTTTTGGTAGTGGTTGGACCGGTTATTCATGGAACAAAGAGCTTTTTCCAAATCCAGATAAATTTTTACAAGAACTTCATGACCGAGGATTAAAAGTTTCGTTAAATGTTCACCCATCTGATGGAATACGTGCGTTTGAGGATGCTTATCCAGCTATTTCTAAACGAATGAAGTTAAACGTTTTACTTGAAGAGCCAGCAGAGTTTGATCTGACGAATGAAACATTTGTAAAAGGCTATTTTGAAGATGTGCATCATCCCTTGGAAGAACAAGGTGTTGATTTTTGGTGGATTGATTGGCAACAAGGTGAGAAAAGTAAAGAAGAAGGACTAGATCCACTTTGGCTGTTAAATCAATATCATTTTGAAGATCTTTCCCAAAGAAAAGAGGGACTGATACTTTCCCGCTATGCGGGACCAGGCAGTCATCGATATCCAATTGGTTTTTCAGGAGATTCTATCATTAGTTGGGCCTCATTACAATTTCAGCCATATTTTACAGCAACAGCTACTAATATTGGGTATACCTGGTGGAGTCACGATATTGGTGGACATATGGGGGGGAGTCGGGATGATGAGTTGACACTACGTTGGATGCAATTTGGTACGTTTAGTCCGATTAATCGTTTGCATAGTTCATCAAGCCCATTTAATAGCAAAGAACCATGGAATTTCTCTGGAGAAATCCAAGTAGCGATGAAGGAAACCCTTAGAGAACGTCATCGTTTACTTCCCTATTTGTACACAGCGAATGTTGAAACGAGTGAAAAAGGTGAGGCATTGATCCAGCCCCTATATTATAGCTACCCCGAAGAAAATGAAGCATATCTTTATCAAAATAACTATCTATTTGGTCAAGAACTCTTAGTTGTACCAATTGTGCATCAAATGAATCCTGATTATCAATTTGCTAAGGAAGAAATTTGGTTGCCTGAAGGAAAATGGTACGACTTTTATACAGGAAATCGGTATGCAGGACAAGCAGAATTGAGTATCTTTCGCCAAGTGAATGAACTGGCTGTGTTTGCTAAAGCGGGTGGAATTATTCCAACAGATCCAAATGTGATGGAAACAAAACCTGATTGTTTACCAGAGAAAATTGAATGGAAAATTTTTCCAGGTGACAGTAATTGTTACGAAATGATCGAAGATTTGAATGGAAAACGCTGTATCACTGTACTTTCATTAGATTGGAAAAGAAAACTCGTTTCAATTAGTACCAGTGGAGATACTTCGATTTTACCTGAAAAACGGCAGAATCAAATCTCTTTATATTGTGTAGAAAATGAAGATGGTTCCAAACTAATCAACAATATTTTTCATGCAGAAATAATTGATCAGCTTCAGCTACCAGTTAGGGAAATCGTGAAGCAAGAGGTCACTGATTTATTGTTTGAACGAATTGATCGGCCGGCTATCTCATACGAATTAAAAAATCAACTTTGGACGTATCTATCTCAGAAGCAAGAACTGATGAAGAGGTTAGCAACTGTTAAACACTTTAAAGATGAATGGCTAACAGAAATGTTATTTGAAGTCTTCTATATTGAAGAAAGTTAAGGAGGAAATGAAAAATGATTGGTTCAAAGAAAAATAACCTCTTTTGGATTTGTTTATTCTTATTACCCAGTTTGATTGGATTTTTGCTTTTTATTATTTATCCAGTCTTTTATTCATTAGGGGTGAGTTTTACGGACTGGGATTTAATTAATCCAATGAAATTTGTAGGATTAAAAAATTATCAAAATTTGCTCCATGATCCGAAATTTTGGAATTCTTTAAAGAATACTTTTCTCTTCATTCTGGGCTATCTTCCTTCAGTCATGATTATTGGTTTGATGGTAGCATTATTGTTGAATAGCAAACTGAAAATGAAAGCGGTATTTCGTGGTATCTATTTTTTGCCAGTTGTTACTTCATGGGTGGCTGTATCCTTAGTTTGGAAATGGTTGTTTAATCCCAAATTTGGTTTGATTAATTATTTTTTGTCATTGCTAAGTGTACAAGGTCCTAATTGGTTAAATGATCCGAAAACAGCTATGTTAGCAATTATCATTACCAGCGTGTGGAAGGATATCGGGTTTATCATGGTGCTTTATTTAGGAGGTTTGCAAAACATTTCGCCATCATTATATGAAGCGGCAGATATCGACGGGGCAGATCATTGGCATCAATTTTGGAAAATCACATTACCTATGTTGAAACCAACTACTTTTTTCGTTTCGATGATCTCATTAATCAATTCATTTCAAGTATTTGATCAAGTAAATATCATGACAGAAGGTGGACCAGGTGAAGCGACGACGGTCTTAGTACAAAATATTTACAATTCAGCTTTTAAATACTCAGAAATGGGGTATGCAGCAGCGATGTCTTGGGTACTCTTTTTAATTATCCTAGTCGTGTCAATCGGTCAAATGTGGGGAGAAAGGAGGATGACAAGATGAAAAAAGTCAATGTATGGATGATTCTAAAATATAGCATTATTTTGCTAGGATGTATCGTTATGATCTTACCCTTTTTGTGGATGGTTTCAACTTCATTAAAGGAGCGCGGGGCAACGATGGTCTTTCCACCTGAGTTTTTGCCTAGCAATCCACAACTACAAAATTACCAACAAGTAATCGAACGGTTTCCGATGCTAACGTTTATGAAAAATTCAATCATCGTTTCATTATTGACAACGATTGGTACGATTGTAGTGGCATCAATGGCAGCTTATGCGTTTGCGCGTATGCGATTTAAAGGGAGAAACCTGTTGTTTTTGCTTTATTTGAGCACAATGATGATTCCTTCTCAAGTAATCATGATTCCACAATTTATTTTGTTGAAAAATTTGGGCTGGATTGATAGCTATCAAGGATTGATTTTACCAAATATTTTTGGTGTGTTTGGTGTTTTCTTGATGCGACAAGCATTTTTGACAATTCCAACTGAACTGGAGGAAGCAGCCTTTATGGATGGTGCAAATCATTGGACGGTCTTTATGAAAGTTGATTTGCCACTTGTTAAGCCGACGATTGCAACACTTTTTATTTTTACGTTTATGCAATCTTGGAACAATTATTTATGGCCATTGATTGTGACAAGCAGTCGTGAGATGGCGACTTTGCCGTTAGGATTATCGTTGTTGCAAGGTCGTTGGAGCACGAATTGGAACCTAGTCATGGCTGGTGTGGTCATTAGCGTGATACCAATTTTGGCAGTGTACTTATTTGCTCAGAAATACTTCATTCAGGGGATGACCATGAGTGGAATGAAAGAATAAAATTTGGGGGAGATAAAATGAATAAAAAAGTTTTATTGACAGGAGTAGCAGTAATCACAGCTTTATTTTTAAGTGCTTGTGGCAGTGGGAGCAGTTCGTCAAGTGAGAAAGAAACTGTCATCAAGTATTATAGTTTCTCGGCAACGCCTGATTATGAAGACCAGCTCAATGAAATGGTTTCTGAATTTGAGAAAGAAAATGAAGAAATAAAGGTTGATGTCGAGTTAATCCCCTATAAGGATTACTTTACAAAGTTACAGACACTGATGGCAGGGGACCAGACACCAGATGTTTTTGAATTAAATTATGAAAATTTTGTTTCTTATGCTGAAAAAGGTGCGCTATTAAATTTAGATGATTACATCAAAAAAGATACGGAATTTGATGCAAATGATTTAAATAAAGAGGCTTTTGAGGCATACAAGTACGATGGAAAGCAATACGGAATGGTAGAAAGTTTTTCTAACGTTGTTACTTTCTATAACAAGGAACTGTTCGATGAAGCTGATGTCAGCTATCCAACAAAAGAGTGGACATGGCAAGACGAAGTTGCAGCTGCAAAAAAATTAACGAATAGTAAAGGAAATATCTATGGTACTTATTCACCAGTGACAATGAACGAATTTTATAAAGTTGCTGCACAAAACGGTGGCAAATTAAAAGATGAAAATGGAAACTGGACCTTGAATGATTCTAAAAATGTCGAAGCATTAGAACACATGGTTAATAATGTTGTTCAAGAAAAAATTTCTCCTTCACCAGAAGAAATGTCAGGTCAAAATTCAGAAGATCTATTTTTAAATGGCCAATTAGCGATGGTACACACAGGTATTTGGATGTTTGGTCAATTCAAGGATGCAGATTTTGATTGGGATATTCAAGTTGAAGCAGGGAATACTCAAAAGGCA
Organism: Enterococcus sp. DIV0174; assembly: GCF_050529065.1. Taxonomy (NCBI): domain Bacteria; kingdom Bacillati; phylum Bacillota; class Bacilli; order Lactobacillales; family Enterococcaceae; genus Enterococcus; species Enterococcus sp. DIV0174. The sequence goes on from NZ_CP172881.1 coordinate 1,152,317, forward strand.
ACACATTTCTTTGCGAATGGTTTGGCAGTTTCTAAAGATTCAAAACACGCAGAAGCGGCATATAAATTTACTCGTTTTATGAGTGCAAGTCCGGAAACTGCAAAAATTCGCATTGATAATGGTTGGGAGCTTCCGGCGATTACTGATGACAAGATTTTGGCACCTTATCTAGAACAGACACCACCTGAAAATCGTCAAGCTGTGTTTGATTCATTGGATTATCTAATTTTACCGCCAGTAGATGCGGATTGGAGTAAAGTTAGCGATAGCGCAGATAAAGAGTTTCAAAAAGTGCTATTAGGGGAAGAATCTGCTAAAGAAGCGCTGGATAAATTGCAAACAGAATTCCAATAAGTAAACAAATTTTGAAAAAGAAAACTACTGATATCAAGAGTAGGAGAGGGATTATTCATGGAGCTAGAGCCAAAATTCGCTCAAATTTTAACGCATTACACGGATGTACTAAATCAGTCAGCTAATTTGAAAGCAATCGCTGATTTAAGTGGCGAACAAGAAAAGTTACCGATTGCAGCTGCGACAGTGTGGGTAAAAATGAAAGCAGAAGTACATCTTAATGATACTGATTTTGGAATTGTTAAACGAATTCAGCAAGACTGGGCAAAAGAAGTGACAAATGTTTTTGGTGAAGAGAGTGACAATTACACATCTAATTTAGCTATTTACTATATTACCTTGTCAGAAGTCAAAAATAAATATCACCAGAATGATTTACAAAAAGAAATAACTGAAATACGTGATTATATATTTGATCACTTGATTCGTCGTGGAACGCTGATCTCGTCAGTGAAACAAGCAACTCCTGCTGTTGATTTAGTACTGAGCGTCTTGCCATTTGGCCTTTTTGCGCCAGAAGATTTGATTATGGTAGCTGGAATGGAGGAATTGGTTTCCCGTAAAACGACGTGGTCGAAAGATGAGGCAGCTTTACTAGGTATTTATTTTACTGAAAAGTATGATTTTGTGAAGGCTGAAAACTATTTGATGCACGCAAAGGAACAAACGGACAAAAATGAAGTATTTGTAGACTTATTGGACACCTATCTTCGACAGAAAAAAGAAAGTTTATCAACCAGTCCCTTTATTCATAAGCCTTTAGGAAATGGAAATGTGTATGAAAAATTACCTTACGAGCGCACCCCACATTACCCAACAGTGGGAGAAACGTGTACGTTTGATGTTCAAGTAAATAGTAAAAATGTTACTCAAATCTTTTTAACGATTGAAGGGCTTGCCGAAAAAATTGTTTGTACACTAATTAATGACACGCTGCGAATTTATCAAGCACATGTCCAGATTCCTGAAACTTATTCTGGTGGCAGCTATTTCTTTACTGCAGAAAATCATCAAGTAGAAACCTCTGATCGTTATGAATTAATAATCCAAAAACATTGGGGATTCAATAAAATCGAGTTTATTGGTTCAAACAAAAATGAAAATGTTTATCTAACGAAGAATATGGAACAGTCTTTATTCTTAAAATTACAAGAGGATAAGTTGACATTAAGTCAAATAGAACCACAGTTGGATTCAGTTCAATTGAAGGATTGCTTTGCCAGTATTAATGATAAAAATACGATTTGTTTACCGAACGAAAAAGAAAAATTGCCTTTTTATTTTTCTGAAAATTGTTTGACTTTGCATGAACTAGCTGGAAAGGGAGCAAAGGGGGTAACGCTACGTCTGCAAGACCAGGCTAACTTATATTATGGTTTTGGCGAACGTTATAATTCAATCAACCAATTAGGGAATGAAATCGATTGTTTTGTTTACAATCAATATCGAGATCAAGGAACTCGAACCTATATGCCGATGCCTTATTATTTCACCAATGACGGTTATGGGTTATATTTCGCAACAGATTCTTATACTCGATTTGATTTAAAAAAGAATGACCCAAAAGAAATAACAATTTATGTTGAAACAAGTGAAGAAGAAAACCTAGCGGAAATCCATTTGCTACATGGTGAAATGAAAGAAATGATTGCACAATATATGACTTGCACTGGAGAACCGGTCATGGTTCCTAGTTGGGCACTAGGCCCGTGGATGTCTAGCAATAATTGGGATCGGGAGAGCGTGGTTCGAAATGAACTTGAGCAAACGACTAGGTATGACATTCCTGCAACCGTAATCGTTTTAGAACAGTGGAGTGATGAAACAACCTATTATATGTTTAATGATGCACAGTACCCATTACTTCCTCCAGAACAAAGTTATTCATATGATCAGTTAACATTTCCTGCGTGGGGAAGGTGGCCAGATCCGAAACGATTGATTGAAGATTGTCATAAAAATGGTCTGAAATTTATTCTTTGGCAAATACCAATTGAAAAATATTTGAATCAGCAAAAACATCCCCTAAAAGATCAAGACGAGGCATATATGATTGAAAAGGGATATGTTGTCAAAAATGCAGATGGTTCACCTTATCGGATTCCAGAAAATTGGTTTACAGATAGCTTATTATTGGATTTTACGAATGAGGAGGCGAAACGTTGGTGGTTTGAAAAACGTCAGTACCTGATTGACATTGGTGTAGATGGTTTCAAAACAGATGGCGGCGAAATGGTTTATGGTTCTGATCTTGTTTTTGCCGATGGTCGTACAGGAAGTCAAATGCGCAATCGCTATCCTAAAGAATACATCAAAGCTTATTATGATTTTGCGCAACAAAACCAAGGAATTACTTTTAGTCGCTCTGGCTATACAGGTGCGCACGCTTATCCGGCACATTGGGCGGGAGATGAACGTTCAACTTTTGATGCGTTTAAGCGACAATTGATTGCAGGAATCAATTCTGGGATGTCAGGTGTCATTTTTTGGGGCTGGGATTTAGCGGGATTCAATGGAGATATTCCCACGGCGGAGTTGTTTATGCGTTCTTCTTCAATGGCAGCGTTCTGCCCAATTATGCAATATCATGCAGAAAGTAAGGGGGAGTACAATCAAGATCGCACACCGTGGAATATTGCGGAGCGAACCAATACACCAGAAGTGATTGAAGTGTATCGTTTCTTTGCGAATACACGAATGAATTTACTTCCGTATATTTATGACCAAGCCGTCAAATCAGTCACCAATAAAGTGCCATTGATGCGAGCGATGCAAATTGACTATCCATTAGAAAATTTTGAAGATTGCTATGATCAGTTCATGTTTGGAGAATCGCTATTGATTGCACCAATTGTTACAGAAAGTGCAACTTCAAGGCAAGTGACATTCCCTCGAGGAACATGGATTGATTTCTGGACAAAAGAAAAAGTAGCAGGCGGACAGACGATTATTGTTCATGCGGAAATGAATCAAATTCCAGTTTACGTGAAAGAAAATTCAGTCATTTTACTAAATTTAGGTGAGTCAAAAAGAATTGGTGAGTCAATTGGAAATGATTTGTCTAACTATACCAATGCAACATTACTAGTTACTGCTACAACAGATTTTAATCAGACAATTACAGATCATCTAGGTAATACTTTTGATTTGCAAGTGAGTAAGATTAACCAAAAAGTAACGATAAATAAAGAAATGCCAATGGATATTGAATTAATTTGTCTATAGGAGGAAATCATGAAAAAGAAATGGTGGCAAAATTCAGTCGTTTATCAAATTTATCCACGTAGTTTTCAAGATACAAATGGAGATGGAATTGGCGATTTACAAGGAATCATTCGGCGATTAGATTATTTAGAAAATTTAGGGATTGATGCTATCTGGCTTTCACCTGTTTATCAATCACCGAACGACGATAATGGGTACGACATCAGTAATTACGAAGAAATCATGAGTGAGTTTGGCACGATGACGGATATGGAAGAATTGATTGCAGAAGGAAGAAAGAGAAATATCCGAATCATTATGGATTTGGTAGTCAATCATACCTCAGATGAACATGCTTGGTTTGTTGAAGCACGCAAGAGTCCAGAAAATCCTTATCGTGATTACTACATTTGGCGTGACCCTGTTGCCGGTCAGGTGCCTAATGAGCTGCGTTCTACTTTTAGTGGTTCTGCTTGGGAATTTGATGAGGCATCAGGACAATATTTCTTGCATTTATTTAGTAAAAAACAACCGGATTTAAACTGGGAAAATGAAAAAGTTCGTCAAGAAGTCTATGACATGATGAATTTTTGGATTGAAAAAGGCGTCGGCGGATTCCGAATGGACGTGATTGACTTGATAGGCAAACTTCCAGATCAAGAAATTACAGGAAATGGACCAAGACTTCATGAATATTTACAGGAAATGAATACTGAAACGTTTGGTGGAAAAGATCTCTTAACGGTTGGCGAAACATGGGGTGCCACGCCAGAAATTGCGAAGCGATATTCTGATCCAAAGCGAAATGAACTATCTATGGTTTTCCAATTTGAACATGTTGGCTTAGACCAACAAGTAGGAAAAGAAAAATGGGATTTAGCACCATTAGATTTAACCAAGTTGAAGGAAGTATTGTCAAAATGGCAAACTTCTTTAGGAAACGAAGGATGGAATAGTTTATTTTGGAATAACCATGATTTGCCGCGAATCGTTTCAAGATGGGGAAACGACCAACAGTATCGAGTAGAGAGTGCCAAAATGTTTGCGATTCTTTTGCACATGATGAAAGGGACGCCGTATATTTATCAAGGAGAAGAAATTGGAATGACGAATTATCCGATTTCTGACATTTCAGAAGCAGAAGACATTGAAACCATCAATATGTATCATGAACGAATTGAAAAAGGCTATACCAAAGAAGAAATTATTCGGTCAATCAATACAAAAGGACGAGATAACGCACGTACCCCCATGCAGTGGGACGACAGTCTAAACGGTGGGTTCACTACAGGAACACCATGGTTACATGTGAATCCAAACTATCAAGTGATCAATGTGGAACAAGCATTAACAGATTCGAGTTCGATTTTTTATACCTATCAAAAATTGATTGAGCTACGCAAACAAAATGAAATCGTTGTTTGGGGTGCGTATCGATTATTGGAAGACACACCAGAAAAAGTTTTTGCCTATACGCGTGAATTGGGCGCTGAAAAATGGTTAGTTGTTACGAATATTAGTGAAGAGTTGAATGAGTTCAGAATGCCGACTCCAGCAAAAGAAGTGCTCGTTGCTAATTATGAGCTAACAAGTGAATCATTAACCGGAGAGATCAACTTACGACCTTACGAAGCTTTTGCTGTACGACTATAATAAAAAAGAGTATCTCTTTGGGATTTCCCAAAGAGATTTTTTCATGACTTTAGTCAGTCACAAACATTTTACGCACGAAACAAAAAGTCAAAAGCCTCTACACACAGCAAATTAACCTAACAAAATAAGCTGAAAAATAGAAGGAGGCGTAGTTGATGTCAGTTCAAGGTAAAAAAGAATGGACAAAAATTCCGAAAGTCCGTCAAGAGTTATTACTCAAGAATGTCTTTTGCAATCATTGTGGGGAGACAAGGATTCTTCGCTAAGAACCAAAAATTAGCAGGAGATTGCTCGTTCTTGAAGGCAGTTGTAAGTTATTGTGGTCCGTCAACAGCACGCGTAGTTGACTGATTTGTACTTCTTTTTTAGCCACGCCGAAAAAAAGAATGATTTTACTTGCTTTTTGTTGTATATTAAACAAGGAGAAAGTTGCTGCTGTTGCAGGATAAATAAAGGTGGAATTAAAATGAATTCAAAAGAAAAAATGTTAGAATTGATTAAAAAGAAACAAGGCGGAGGTAGATCAGAACAAAAAGATACACCTAAAAATGATCGCCGAAATATGCGTAAAGGACCAAAAATCTTTAATAAGTAATTGGTAAATGAAAAGGAGTTATGACAACTTAATTGTCATAACTCCTTTTTTGTATAAACAGATTGAAAACTTATTTCTTTAAAAAGCAAGTAGAATACGCTCAAAATTGGCGGAGTACTCGCCCAAGAATTTTCTTACTTCTCGATACGACTCATTGAGTCCAAATTTTTTTGAACGTTCCTAATAAAATTTGCGAAAATTTTTAGGTGTATAGCCTGTTTTCTTTTTAAACGTGTTAATAAATTGACTAGTAGAATCAAAACCAACTCGTTCGCCGACGAGTTGAATCGATAGATCAGGTTGATTGATTAGGAAGTTTTTTTGCCTGACGAATGCGAAAGTCTATCAAGTACTGATAAGGACTTTTACCCATGAATTTTTTAAAAAGGCGACTAAAGTATTGAGGGGTGATGAATTGTTTTTGGGCGATTTGATCGATTGTTAGATGCTGTGCGTAATTTGCTTGAATCTCATTGAGACTTGGAAGAACATACTTTTGATATAATTCATCAATCTGCATGTTCTCTTGTGGTTGACTCAATTGGAGTAAAAACTGATAACACAAAACTGAAAGAGCCAAGTGATCGGTGTTCGCTTCAAAAGCAGCAATCATTTTTTCAATTTGGGTGGAGAACTGAAACTTCTCGGTGTCTTTTGCTAAAAGAAACTGTTCGTTTCCGACTAACAGATCTAAATGATTTTTTAAGTGCCCATCAAAAGTGACGAAATTCGTTTGCCAATCATCAGTTAGTGGATAGTAAGCATGGGGGACAAAAGGGGAAATCAATACGCCTTCGCCTGCTGCTAATGTCAATTTTTGTTTTTCAATCCAGATTTCTCCAGCCCCAGTTTCTGTTTGTAACCAATGGTATAAAGGATGTCCTTGTGTGCGTTGCAAACTTACTTGCTGCCAATTGGTTCCAATACTTTCGATGCTAATGGGTAATTGTCGAATCGACAAATTGAAATAAATGGTCAAAATGAATACCTCCTTGTTTCGGAATCTTATATTTTTTAGTTTAACATATTATACATTTGATTTGTGATGACGCTTACAATGGATATGAGAAGGAAAAGGAGGCAGTCATTAATGAAAAAAATAAAACGAATATTCTATGGTGGTGATTATAACCCTGAGCAGTGGGAGAAAAAAATTTGGCTCGAGGACATGGAAATCTTTAAGTCTGCAAAGATCAATTCTGCGACAATCAATGTGTTTTCATGGGCGAAAATCCAACCAAGTAAAGATGTTTATGATTTTGAACAATTAGATGAAATCATGAATCAATTGGCGAAAGAAAATATTGAAATCGTTCTAGGAACGTCAACTGCAGCATTGCCAGCTTGGTTATATAAAGAATATCCGGAAGTTGGTCGGGTCGATTTTGAAGGACGCCGCCATCGCTTTGGACAACGTCATAATGCTTGTCCGAATAGTCTTGTCTATCAGCACTTTTCAACGCGATTAGCAGGTAAACTGGCAGAGAGATACAGCGACGTACCTCAATTAGCTGTTTGGCATATCAATAATGAATATGGGGGAATTTGCTATTGTGAAAATTGCGAGAAGGCTTTTCGGATTTGGCTAAAGAAAAAGTATCAAACAATCGAAGCTTTAAATACTGCTTGGAATTTAAATTTTTGGGGACATAGTGTTTATGACTGGGATGAAATTGTGGTGCCCAATTGTTTAGGTGATGCAATGAATGAGGAAGAGACTGCTTTTGCGGGTTTGTCGGTTGATTATATGCGTTTTAATTCAGATAGTTTATTGGCTAATTTTAAAGCAGAGCGTGAAGCCATTCGACAATTTGATCAAGAAACACCAGTAACAACGAATTTGATGGGTACTTATAAAGGGTTAGATTATTTCAAATGGGCAAAAGAAATGGATCTTGTTTCTTGGGATAATTATCCTGCCTATAATACCCCTTGGAGTTCAGTAGCACTTGGTCATGATTTGATGCGAGGATTGAAAGATCAGTCGTTTATGCTTATGGAACAAACACCAAGTCAGCAAAATTGGCAACCGTATAATTCATTGAAAAAACCGGGAGAGTTGCGCGCTCAGAGTTATCAAGCGATTGCACACGGTGCAGACACAATTCAATATTTTCAGTTACGTCGAAGCATTGGCGGGTGTGAAAAGCTCCATGGGGCAGTGATTGAACACGCTGGAACAACGAATACACGAGTTTTTAGAGAAGTGGCAGAACTAGGGAATGAGTTGGAATCACTTGGAGATTTGCTGGTAGAAGCAACGTGTCCAGCGAAAGTAGCCATCTTATTTGATTGGGATAATTATTGGGCGTTGGAATATACAAGCGGGCCGAATCAAAATTTGAAATATGTTGAGCAGATTCAGCAAGTCTATGCTTATTTTTATCAGCAAAATATTCCGGTTGATTTGATTCCAATTGACCGTGATATTTCAAAGTACGAACTCATTTTAGCACCAGTACTCTACATGATAAAAGGAGAGATCGTTTCGCGAATTGAAGACTTTGTTCGTGCAGGTGGAACCTTCGTGACGACTTTTATGAGTGGAATTGTTGACCAGTCGGATAACGTTTTACTGGGTGGATATCCTGGGCCGTTGCGGAAGCTAACAGGTATTTGGGTGGAAGAGCTGGATGCTTTAGCTCCTGAACAATCGAATCAAATTCAATTTGCAGATGGCGAAACTGGAACGGCAACCTTAGTGAGTGATTTGTTACATCTAGAAACAGCTGAAAGTCTGGGAAGTTACACGGATAATTTTTATGCAGGACAACCGTTTGCTACAAAGTGTTCCTTTGGAAAAGGACAAACTTATTATCTTGGTACACAGTTAGATACGAATTCACTAGCCAAAGTGTTAAATGAGGCTTGTGCAAGTGCCAAGGTTGAACCAGTTGTTGCTGAAGAAACGGCGTTGGAAATCACTTATCGTGAAAAAGGAAGGCAAAAATTTTATTTTATCATTAATTTGTCAGATCAATCACAAAAATTACCAACAAAATTTATCGGTCAAAAAGACTTGTTAAAGCAAACATCTCTAGTAGCAGAGTATCTTGTAAAGGCATATGAAGTCTTGATAGTGAAAGAGTCACAATAACTTATTAATTGAATGGGTTGAATGAATAGTAACCAAGAATAGTAACTAAGATAACAGTTAAGTAAGGTAATAATTAAATAAAGTGATAACTAAAATAATAGCTAATAAAATAATAGCTAAATAGTAGCTAAAATAGTAGCTAAGAATGAGCTAGATGGGAGCAGAACATAATGACAAAACTAACAATTGCCATCCAAAACAAAGCAGGCGAACTTCGCACAGCAGCACGCGGTGAAGAACGAAAAGAGATGCCTTTAACCGATTCAGCGGAAAATCTCGTTCACCTTGCAATGAGAAATTTTAAGTATCAGGAAGGTGACCAAATTGTGGTTCAAGCGGATCAACCAGAAACCTATTTAATGGTTAAGCTAGATGAAACATTAGCTACTTCACTTATTTATTTATCAGGAAATAGCTGGAGCTATCCAATTTCATTTCTGCCTAACGTGCTAGCAGCGCGTCCTAAAGAGCGTTTTGCTGGAGAAAGTCATTATCTGAGTGCCCGAGTAGCGACTGCTGAAGAAATAACTATGTATCAAAATCTGGCATTGAATCCACATGATCAAAAGGTATTTACCGGAAGTTATCCCCACGCTGAGGCAAATGTCGAAACGAGAAACGACGCAACATTTTTTGCGTGCAATGCGATTGATGGTATTTACGCCAATCACTCACATGGTTCGTATCCTTTTCAATCTTGGGGCATCAATCAACAACAAGATGCGGCATTGACCATTTTATTTGGGCGCGAGGTGGAGTTGGATAAAGTAGTTTTTACTTGGCGAGCTGATTTTCCTCATGATAGTTATTGGACGCAGGTTTCTTTATGCTTTTCTGATGGGACAAAAGAAGTTTTTCAGACAACAAAGACAGCGAGACCACAGACGTTTGAATTCAACCAACGACGAGTCACAACGGTCACTTTTGAAGAACTAATTCAAGCAGATGACGATTCACCTTTTCCAGCATTAACTCAGATTGAGTGCTTTGGTCGAAACGTGAATATTGAGGAGAATTAAAAATGATTGAGACCTATTTACAAAGTATCCAAAAAGAAGCGAAGGCTTATGTGGCAACAGCGACCATTACACCTTTGCCATTTGATGGATATGTCTCCTACTTGGAAACCGGCAATCGACTAGTCTTTGAAACTGCTTATTTTGCCAGAAGGAGACAGTTGGCGATTTTGGCACTGGCATATATGACTACTCATGAGCAGGAAACGAAGAAGTTACTGGAGCAAGTGATTTGGGAAATCTGTAATGAATATACCTGGGCGTTGCCCGCGCATTTACCAGTGGAAAAAAATCCGTTTAAGCAATCATCCGTTTGGTGGATTGACTTGTTTACTGCCGAAACAGCCCAAACCTTAGCCGAAATTATGGAATTAATGGGTGCAGAATTTACTTTACTGACACAAAATAGAATCAGAGAAGAAATCGACCAACGACTATTCCGACCATTTGAAGAAAATCATTGGGAATGGGAAGAGAAAAAGAACAATTGGAGCGGCGTCATTGGTGGATGCATTGGGATGGCTGCTCTATCTTTACTGGAAAAAAACAGTGTGAGGCAAGGAGCAATCCTTCAAAAAGTAGACCATAGTTTACAGTCTTATCTAAAAGGTTTTGCGTTGGATGGTGCGTGTGAAGAAGGTGTGGGGTATTGGAGTTATGGATTTGGTTATTACCTTTATTTTGCGGAAAAACTAGCAGATATGTTAGGGGACGAAACCTATTTGAATTTGCCAAAAGTCAAAGAAATAGCTGCATTTCCGTATTATGTCGTTCGAAAAAATCAACAAGCCTTGCCATTTTCAGACTACAATTTTACTGAGTTGCCTAGTGGTTTACTTAGTTTTTGCCATCAGGTATTTCAAGTACCAATACCTGATGTAGTAAAGGTGAATGAGATTGATTTCGATCATTGCTATCGGTTTGCACAACTTTATCGTAATTTGATTTGGACGGAAAAAACGGAAGTTGAGCGACCAACTATTATGCATTATTTTTCAGATGTGGAATGGGGCATTTTTGAATCAGAAGCTCAAGACTTATTCTTCGCTGCCAAAGGAGGACACAACGAGGAAAGCCATAATCACATCGACTTGGGGCACTTTATTTTTGGAACACCAAATGAATTATTTTTAACGGATCTAGGGGCGGGAGAGTATACGAAAGATTACTTTGATGAAGAAAAGCGCTACCAGTATTTGGTAAATAATGCATCAGGTCATTCCTTGCCAATCATTAACGATTGCTGCCAACAAGCTGGTGCAGTGGCAGCCACAGCAACCAAATTTATTGATACGCCAAAAGGAAAACGCTTTTCACTTGATTTGACGAAGACTTATGAGCCAAGCGCAAATCTGAAACAATTTCAGCGAAGTTTAGTGTTGATTCCAGAAGAAAGCACGTTGGAATTACGTGATTATTTCAGGATGAAAAAAGCTGGAAATAAAATCATTGAAAGTTTTGTTACGACATATCCAGTTGAAAGGAACGGTCAAACAGTCAGCATCAAAGGACGCCAGACCTGTGAATTGATTTTTGGGGAGGAAGTAAAAAAAATTGACTGTCTGAAAAAAATGTACCACGACCATGAAGGAAACACTTGTCAGGCAACCTTGATTCAGACAACGTATACTATTTCAATGGAAGCAGAAGTGGTAGTCAAAATGAAGTTAGTCCACTAGCAAGATTCCTTTAGAAAAAAACGCAAAAGAGAGTGGGATAAAACTAAAAATTCAACTGTCTTTAATCCATTTTTCAATTAAAAAAGCCTAAAATCAACGTTTTCAAAAACGAATTTTAGGCTTTTTTATTTAGGCAACTTTTGTCCCAACTTTTTTTGCTCTATTTAATTTCTTGACTCTTTTCATTTATTTTAGGTGCAGCGGTTGATCCTCGAACGACTAATTCAGTACCCAAAAAGATTCGTTTGGCGATTGTGGGTGTCAAGATTCGTTCATGCAATGTGCTGATGCCGACCTCGCCCATTTCTTCGGTGTAGGCTTTGACAGTAGAAAGTGGTGGAGTGATATAGCGCGAAATAGAAATATCGTTGATGCCCATAACACTAATATCATCTGGTACAGAAATGTTTTGCGCCGTTAGCGTATGAATGATTCCAATTGCAAAGGCATCATTGGCAGCCAAGATTGCTGTTGGTAGGTCGGTCCCCCAGCTTTGCAAAGCTTGTTTGGTTAATTCTTCACTATTTTTCACATTCAATTGGCTATTTTCCTGCACGATAAAGTAAGACGCATCAAATAAGCCATAATGTTTCATCATACTTAAGTAAGTGAGGGTAGTAGGCGTCTTGTACTGACAATAGCCATGAAGATTTTGACTTTCTTCTGCTCCAATAAATGCAATTTTTTTATGGCCTAATTCAAGCAGATGATTGATTGCAATTTCTGTTGCTTGTGTGAAATCCGTATTGATGCAGTCATATTCTGATAGCGGAAAATTTGTTCCAATAACGCAAAGATTAGCAGCTAACTCGTTTAGTTCATCAATTTTTTCTTTTGTAAATTTTCCGATGGCTAAAACGCCGTCAACATTTTGAATATTACTCAAATCCGTTGGTGAAAAGTTCACGACATTGTAACCTAATTCAACTGCTTTTTTTTCTGCACTCATACGGATTGATAGGTAATAAATGTCTTCGAGTTCCTCGTCATTTGAACGCCAAGTAATAAATCCGATAGAACCAGCTGAGCCTTCTAACTCTTCATGCAAAACGTTTCGCTGAGCGGCTGCTTTTGCTTGATTTTTCTTTTTATATTTTGTGTAATTCAATTTCTCTGCAACTTCAAAAATTTTTCTCTTCGTTTCTTCAGTAGCGGAGAGAGTTGCATCATAATTCAATACGCGTGAAACAGTTGAGATCGAAACCCCAGCTTCTTTTGCGATATCAGTAATCGTAGCCATGTGTTCCCTCCTAATTGATTGTCTTTATTTATAGTATAAGATTCGAAAAAGAAACACAAGAAAAAGTTTTCTTTTTTTTACCAAAAAAACTATTGAAATTTTTAGTTATAAAAGGTAAAATTTAGTAAAATAATAGCTTTGATGAGATAAAGGAGGTAAAAAGATAGGAAAATTTTTAACCTTTCTCCACATTTTAGTACTTATCGTGGTCTTTTCAGGTTGTGGAGGGAGTCAAGAAACCGCGCAGAACAATCAATTTACAAATGAAGTGACGCGTGAACTTAGGCAAAAAGCAAAGCGCTATACCGAACAAGAGTTGCAAAATACAGAAGTTCCTTTGCATGCGTTCATTCAATTAGAGGGAAAAATCATTCGCTCAGATGGAGGCAAAACCATTTTGCAAGGAGATCGTTTTATTTTGAGAAGTGGTTCAAGCAACTATCAAATATTTAATGAACAGAAAGAAACAATCTCAATTGGCGATCAAGTGACCGTATATGGTGAGTATTACGGTTTTATCAAAGGAATCATCATTGAAAAGGAGTAAAAGTATGGATTCTTTTTTAACAAAAGAAGAAATAAGTAATCAATTTGTAGCATTAGTTGAACCATTAGAACCATTTTTTAGTAAAAAAAATTTAGGACGATTAAAACTAGGCAGTCATGGAACAGTTTATACTGAATCAACTCGAGAAGTCGAAGCCTTCCTTCGACCACTTTGGGGATTGGGTCCGTTTTTGACTTCTGCAGAAGAGAACGTTTTGTTAGCAGAATACCTTCAAGGAATCACAGCAGGCACAAATCCTGACAGTCCATTTTATTGGGGAACAGTTACTGATTATGACCAGTTGATTGTTGAAATGGCATCATTGAGTTTATTTTTATTATTGAATAAAGAAAAAACGTGGGATCAATTAACAGAGAAAGAGCAAGCAAATCTGCATCAATGGTTGATTCAGGTAAATGAACGAGAAATCCCTCGAAATAATTGGCACTTTTTTCGGATTTTAGTCAATGTTGCGATGAAAAAGTGCAACATGTCATACTCGCAACAACAAATTGAAAGCGATTTTATGGTTGTGGAAGAATTTTATCAGAAAAATGGCTGGTACTGTGATGGAGAAGAAACACAATTTGATTATTATATTTCGTTTGCCATTCATTACTATAGTTTAGTTTATGCTCGCTTTATGGCAGAAGAAGATCCTGAACGTGTAGCAGTAATCAAAGAGCGTGCAACCTTTTTTGCCCAAACATTCAAGCATTGGTTTGATGCAAAAGGAGAAGCTATCCCATTTGGTCGAAGCTTGACGTATCGATTTGCGCAAGTTTCTTTCTTTAGTGCGTTAGTGTTTGCGGATGTGGAGGCGTTGCCGTGGGGAGAAATCAAAGGATTGATTAATCGCCACATGAAAAACTGGTGGGCACAAGAAATTTTTTCAACAGATGGATTATTAACGGTTGGCTATCATTATGAAAATCTTATTTTTGCCGAAGGTTATAACGGATTTGGCTCGCCTTATTGGGCATTGAAAAGTTTCTTGTTATTAGCTGTCCCAGCTGATCATCCTTATTGGCAAGCACAAGAACAACCACTTACGATTGACGAACGCTTTTTAGCTGTTCCAGAAAGTAAAAACTTTTATCAATACAATCGAGAGTTAACACATCTTCAAGCTTTTCCTGCGGGACAATTTGTTCAATTCCAAAATCATCCACATGCTAAATATAGTAAGTTCGTTTATTCAACAGTATTTGGTTTTAGTGTGCCTAAGCAAGATTATTGGTATTACGAAGGTGCTTACGACAATGTGTTAGCGTTGGCAAAAGATGGTCATTATTTCAGGTCGAAAGGTTTGGATACTCATTTTGCTATTTTGCCTGATCGAATTGTTCATGAATGGAATCCATGGAGTGATGTGTCCATTGTTTCAACCATTGTTCCGTTAGAAACGTGTCATGTTCGTATTCATGAAATTGAGACTAAAGAAGCATTAAGAGCTTATGATGGCGGATTTAGCGCACCCTACACGAGTGAGCTTCCAGTGGCAGAAGGGGGAGTAGCAGAGGTAGCTTCACCGATTGGGCTTTCGCGAATTGAAGGGCTTTTGGGATTTGAAGAGGCTGCTATTGTCAGAACCGAGCCGAATACGAATTTATTTTATCCACGAACGGCACTTCCACATGTAGTAGCAAACATTTCGCCAGGAAAAACAGTTTTAGTTTCACTTGTTGCCGGTTTGCTACCGGAAGAGCAAATGGAAAAACCAACAATTGAAATCAGTAATGAGCAAGTAAAAGTCCAACAAAATGAAAAAAGAATCGAAGTAGCTTTAGGCACTAGGAGGAAAGCATGGAAAAATTAGAGTGGTTGCAAGAAGAAATCGAGTTTGCTGTCAACAAAGTTCGCGAAAATCTCAAAACGTTTCAAGAAACAGTTCCACCAGCAGCAAGTGAAGGATTGGTCTATCCTGAAGAAGAAAATATCGATTGGACAGCCAGTTTTTGGGTTGGCATGTTGTTTTTGGCAAAAGAGCTGACGAACGCCACGGAATTTGATGCCACGATTGAAAAACAAATGGCTTCGTTCAAGCATCGATTAGAAAATAAAATTGAGTTAGAAACCCATGACATTGGTTTTTTATACAGTTTATCTGCCGTAGCGGATTATCAAGTCAACAAACATGAGGCATCAAAAAAACTGGCAATTCAAGCTGCAGATTTATTGATGGAACGCTATTCTCCAACTGCTCAAATCATTCAAGCTTGGGGAAACCTTAATGACCCAGCGCAACGTGGACGAATGATTATTGATTGCTTAATGAACTTACCTTTACTGTATTTTGCTTCTGAGCAAACAGGAGATGAATCCTACAAAAAAGCAGCTTATGCACATGCGAAGCAAACACAAAAATATATCGTTCGGCCAAACAATACGACGTTTCACACCTACTATTTTGATGTGAAAACAGGTGAACCAATTGAAGGCAAAACGCAACAAGGTTACTCCGATGATTCTTGTTGGGCGAGAGGACAGGCTTGGGGAATTTATGGCTTTACGCTAAGCTACAATCACACCGGCGATTATCAATTTTTAGAAACAGCGAAAGCGGTCGCTGACTATTTTATTAGCCAGTTACCAAAAGATCAAGTCGCTTATTGGGATTTATTATTCAATGATGGTAGTGGGCAAGAAAGAGATAGCTCCGCAGCGGCGATTGCTGTTTGCGGGCTGCTGGAATTAGCTAAACAATTACCTTTATCTGATCCAAAGCATGAAGAATACGAAGCGGTAGCAATCAAAATCATGCAAGCTTTAGCCCAAAAGTACACAAGTAAAAAGAGTGAACGCTCAAATGGCCTGTTACTCGAAGGTGTTTATGATAAGAACTCCAATAAAGGGGTTAATGAATGTATGATTTGGGGCGATTACTATTATTTGGAAGCGCTAACTCGGTTGGCAAAAAGTTGGTACAGTGTTTGGTAATAAAAATATTTTTATTATAAAAATGGAGGAAATAAAATGAAGCGATGGAAAAAAGGAATCACTGCTGGTGTGTTACTAGGAACTTTAGGTTTGTTGGCTGCTTGTGGTGGTGGCGACAAAGCTAGCGCAAAAAATGGTGGTGATTCAGGCGATACAACTTTGACAGTCACAACTTGGAATTATGATACAACGCCAGAGTTCAATAAATTGTTTCGTGCATTTGAAGAAAAGAATCCTGGAGTCAAAGTCGAAGCAGTTGATATTGCATCAGATGATTATGATACGAAATTGACAACAATGCTTTCTAGTGGGGATACAACGGATATTTTAACGATGAAAAATCTACTTTCGTACTCGACTTACGCTTTACGTGACCAATTAGTTGATTTGACAGATCATATTGATGGACTAGAAACGGAACCTGCGAAGGAAAGCTATGAAATGTATGAGATTGATGGGAAAAATTATGCGCAACCTTATCGTACAGACTTTTGGGTACTTTACTATAACAAGAAAATGTTTGACGAAGCAGGTCTTGAATATCCGAACAACTTAACCTGGGAAGAATATGAAGCACTTGCAAAACAATTATCGAAACCAGATGAACAAATTTATGGTGCTTATCAGCATACTTGGCGCTCAACTTTGCAAGCAATCTCAGCTGCTCAAAATGATAAAAACTTAGCAAAACCAGATTATAAATTTTTAGTCGATGATTACAAACGGATGTTGCGTATGCAAGATGAAAAAGCACAGATGGATTTTGGTACTGCAAAATCAACAAACGTCACTTATCAGTCACAATTTGAAAACGAAAAAGCTGCCATGATGTATATGGGTACTTGGTATATGGGCGCATTGTTAACAAATCTTGATGAAGGAAAAACAAACGTTGAATGGGGCATTGCTGAGATTCCACAAAAAGAAAAAGGAAAAGCAATCAAAACATTTGGTTCACCAACTGCTTTTGCCATCAACAAAAATTCAAAACAACAAGAATTAGCACAAAAATTCCTTGATTTTTGTTCCGGAGAAGAAGGCGCTGAAATCCTTGCGGGCGTAGGTGTTGTTCCTTCTTATCGAACAGACGAAATCAATAAATTATACTTTGGTCGTGAAGGAATGCCAACAGATGAAGTTTCTCAAAAAGCATTCGATCCAGAAAAAATCGCAATTGAATTCCCAATTGATGAAAATGGACCAGCCATTGATAAAATTCTTCAAGAAGAACATGAATTGATCCTAGTTGGAGATGTTACACCAGAAAAAGCGGTTGGGGAAATGAAAAAACGTGTCGAACAAGAAGTTGAATAAAGGCTTCATTTGATAACTGAAAACAGAGATGCGTCAAAAATGGCGCATCTCTTAGATAAAAAGGGGGAAAGGTTAAAAAGTTATTGCTTTTTAACAATCAGATATGGAAAATAAAGCAAATCCTGTCTCAAAGCTAAAAAGAAAAAATACTTTGATCGCGTGGTCATTCATTGCACCAAATTTTATTGGTTTTCTGTTATTTACGCTGATACCAGTTGTATTTTCGTTGATTCTCGCATTCATGAAGTGGGATTCATTCAGCACGCCAGAATTCATTGGATTGAAAAATTTTTCAAAAATGATGACGGACGAAACTTTTTGGATCTCATTGAAAAATACTTTTTTGTATACGATTGGCGTGGTTCCGCTAACATTGGTTTGTTCGTTAGGACTGGCAATCTTATTAAATCAAAAAATTCGTGGAGTGAAGTTTTTTAGAACAGCCTTCTTCTTTCCTTATGTGACGTCTTTGGTTGCAATCGCAGTTGTTTGGAATATGCTCTTTCATCCAACAATGGGACCAATCAATCAATTTTTAAAACTATTTATTGCGAATCCTCCGGGTTGGGTATCTAGTTCACAGTGGGCACTAACAGCAATTATTATCGTGAGTGTTTGGCGTGGAATGGGCTATTATATGATTTTGTATTTGGCTGGATTGCAAAGTATTTCAAAAGAACTTTATGAAGCTGCCGCGATGGATGGTGCGAATAAATGGAAACAATTTGTCAATATCACTGTTCCTGCACTAAGACCGACAACCTTTTTTGTAACGATCATGTTAGTCATTAATTGCTTCAAGATTTTTGATTTGGTGCAAGTAATGACGGATGGTGGGCCTGGTAGAGCGACGAATGTTTTGGTTTACCACGTTTATAATGAAGCGTTTGTCAAATTTAATTTCGGTTATGCTTCTGCAATTGCGATGATTCTATTTGTGATTGTCTTAGCGATTACAGTGATTCAGTTCAAATGGAATCAAGTCCAAGAACGAGTTTAAGGAGGGGAATCATGAAAACGACAACTGTGACAGGAACCAAAGAAAAACAAACAACTAGCCATTTACTGGTGATTTGTTTATTAACGATTTTAGCTTTGCTGACATTAGTGCCATTTATCTGGATGCTCTCCGCTTCTTTCAAAGCAAATAATGACGTATTCACTGTTCCGATCCAATGGATACCGAAAACTTGGCATCCAGAAAACTATTCAGTGATTTGGACAAGAATTCCGTTATTAACTTTTTTTAAAAACACTGCAATTTTAAGTATTGTTATTACATTAATCCAACTATTTACGTCAAGTTTTGCTGCGTATGGTTTTTCTAAACTACAATTTAAAGGTCGAGACTTTTTGTTTTTGGCCTATATAGGGACAATCGCTGTTCCTTGGCAATCCTATATGATTCCCCAATTTATCATGATGAGACAATTAGGATTGACAGATAAGCTGCTTTCTTTGATTTTGTTACAAGCGTTTAACGCATTCGGGGTATTTTTATTAAAACAGTATTATAGTAGTATCCCTGATTCTTTGTGTGAAAGTGCTCGAATTGATGGCTTGACTGAGTGGGGGATTTATCGAAAAATCATTTTACCGTTAACCAAACCGGCACTAGCTAGTCTGACGATTATCACCTTTGTTAACACTTGGAATGACTATATGGGACCATTCATTTATCTTTCTTCAACTGAAAACAAAACAATTCAATTGGGACTGAAAATGTTTGTTGGTTTGTTTGATGCCGAGTATGCATTGATTATGGCAGCGTCTGTGCTATCTATTTTGCCAGTGGCAATCGTCTTCTTGGCGATGCAAAAATATTTTGTAGAAGGAATTGCTTCTTCTGGCGTGAAAGGCTGATGAATAAATGAGTCGTTAGATCGGAGTGATGTGAATGTTTAAGCAACAGAGTTTTGAAACGAATATTTATATGAAGTTATTTCATTGGGCCTATCTTTTTCTTGCAGGAAATTTGAGCTTTATGCTTGTCAGTTTTCCATTCTTTTTAGTTACCATCACTTCAGCAATTGATGTGAGGAACCTCTTCTTCTTTTTAGGGGCTTCTGTCTTCTTTCTGCCAGCAGCATTGGCTTTGATGGCTTGGATCAATAAGTGGCGAGAGGAAAAAGAAGTTGCACCATTCAAAGACTACTTTCATTTTTATTTTCTGTTTTGGAAAAAAAGTTTTTTATTAGGGAGCGTCGGGTGGTTAGGGTGTTTGATTGTTGGTGGTGATATTCTGTTTTTAAGCCAAGTAACATATGGTAGATGGCTTGTTCCATTTCTGTTTCTTTTATTGATTCTACTTGTAGCCATTCAGTTAAACAGTTATTATTTTCAGGTAAAGAATCCCGAAGCATCTGTAACGGTGCTTCTCAAAGTGGCTACATATGTGGCGTTGAAGAAATGGTACATCAGCTTATTGAATGCTGTGCTGGTTGGAATTGTGCCAATCATGATGATCTTGAAACCACAATTTGGGTTTACACTCTTTCCAGTCTTCTTCTTTGGACTAATCTATTTGAATTGTGGGCGGCATTATCGTGGGATTCTGTAGGTGAAACTGGTGATGCCAGTCATTTTTTAGAACGAATGATAATTATTTAATAGAGATTGGAACGAAGATTTGTTTCAGTCTCTATTTTGTTGACTAAATGAATCAGCTTCTTTCCTAAGTAAAAGAGTCATTTTATTGATTTTTGACAACTCATTACGAAAAAATAAAATTTTGGAAAAATCCTAGAATCTTTCTGACATTTTAGTAGAAGTATGCTATTTTAAAAAGGAAGTAAAGGAGGAGAAAAATGAATTTTTTAGTTGTTTTAAAAGATGAATCAGTTGAACGTTCAACTTTTATTTATGTTCAGTTAAATGAAGAAAAAACGTTGCTGCATTTTTCACCAGAATTCCATTTAGAGGGATTAACCTTAGGGGAAGTTTATCAAACGAAAGGCACGTCAGGTATCCTAGCTTTTTTTGAAAAGGAACTTGATCTACCGGTCAAAGAGTCTATCGAAATCTCATTAACAGAGTGGGATCGAGTAACCGCGGATTTATTTCCAACAGGTCTTGACGTGGAAATTGAGGAAGGTATCGTGCATTTAAGTACAGCTGAATTGCAACATCAGATGCGTTATCGAGTCGATGAGGAAGATTCTTTTTCGATTTTTAAACGACAACAGAAGATTTTAAAAAGTTTTTTAAAACCGCTTAGCAGAAAAAGGAACCTTTTGAAAACCACACAACTTTTGAAAAAGTATCCTAATCTGATACATACATCTATTCAATTTCCGCAGATTTTATCACTGGTTCATCGTTATTTGCAAGTTCAACAAGTACCATCGCGAAAACTTTCATTACCTTTAGCAGACACGTTTCGGGTAGTCAAACGAGCTGAAGAGAAAAAAGTAATCGTAATCGATTTTACAAAAAATCGAAATATGCTACATCAAATAACTATGGGAAAAGCCAATTAGGGCTTTTCCTTTTGCACTTTTTATTCTATTAAATAGTCAATGGAGGAAAAAATGGCTCAAGTTTGGTTACAACGAATGATTAAAATGTATCAAAAATATCAACAACTAATGAAAGGAAGATATGCAAAATTTGATGAACTGAATCGCTTTTTATTAATCTTGTCGCTTTTGTTTAGTCTATTTAGTCGCTGGTTGCCTTATGAATCTGGCAGATTATTCTCGTTAGTGTTTTTAGGACTTTTGCTTTATCGCTTCTTATCAACTAAAATCTATCCAAGATTGAATGAAAATCAGCGCTTTTTAAAAAAATGGCAAATGGTACGCAACTTTTTTCAAACAGTCACTAAAAGAAAAACAAAGACAAATAAGAAAACGGCTTACCAAACGTATACGTTTTTTTCTTGTCCAAATTGCCAACAAAAACAACGTGCTCCGCAAGGCCGTGGAAAGATTCGAGTAACATGCAAAAAGTGTGGTACACGATTTGAAACAAACGTATAGGAAGTGGAAATAATGAAAATGGTTTTGTTACGTCACGGTGAGAGTGAAGCGAATTTCATGAATTATTGGACGGGTTGGTTAGATGTGGCATTGACTGCGAAAGGTATGCAACAAGCGAGCCAAGCTGGGAATAAAATGAAAGAAGCTGGTTTAGAATTTGATGCTGTCTACACTTCAGTTTTGAAACGGGCAATTAAAACATCTCAATTCGCTTTAGAGGAAATGGGGCAATTGTGGATTCCGATTACCAAAACCTGGCGCTTAAATGAACGTCATTATGGTGAACTAGTTGGAAAAAATAAAGATGAAATGAAAGACATCTACGGGGCAGAACAAGTCAAAATTTGGCGTCGTGCTTATCGTGAAGTCCCGCCACTTGCCAAGGAAAATCAATTTGATCGAAGGTATGATTTTTTAGATCCTCGTTTGGTTTCCCGTGGAGAAAGCCTAGAAATGACGGTTAAACGTCTAATCCCGTTATGGGAAGATTCGCTTGCACCTAGACTTCGTGAGCAACAAAACCTCTTAGTTGTCGGACACGGAAACAGTGTGCGTGCGTTAACGAAATACTTGGAGGATGTGCCAGAAGATTTAATGGATACGATTGATATTCCAAATGCACAACCAATCCAATATACATTTGACGAGCACCTAACAATCATTGATAAAAAGATTTTATAAAAACTTTGAGTGACTTGTATGGAAAAAGGAGCAGGAACTTTGATAAAGAATTTTATTTGGGATTTTGATGGTACATTATTCGATACGTATCCGGCAATGGTTGATGGAGCGTGGCGTGCCTTACAGGATTTTGGGATTGTAGCGGATAAAAAGGAACTCTATTTTGTGATGAAAAAATACTCGACAAGTCAATTACGGCAAAACTATCAGTTGTCAGAGGAGAAATTCACGCCGTTATTTCATCAGTATGAAACAAAAAGTCGCGAAGTGTCAGCGCCATTTCAAGACACAAAGACAGTTCTAGAAAACTTGAAGGCGCGTGGCGGACGACACTTTATCCTAACGCATCGCTTAACTGATTCGACTTGGAGGCTTTTAAAAGACTTTGGCTTAGACGAGTTAATTGAATCGGTCGTTGGAATAGACCAAGAATTCCCTAGGAAACCAGATCCATCTTCCTTAAATGCGATCATTCAAAATTTTCACTTACAAAAAGTGGAATCAATGATGATTGGTGATCGCCGTTTAGATATTGAAGCAGGGAATAACGCGGGAATTACAACTTGTTTATATGACATTGATTATTTTTTAGGTGATATTCCCGCAACTTATGTTGTGAATGAACTGAAGCAAATCATTGAGTTGCCAGAGATTATTTAAAATATTGTCCGCTTTCAATTTTCATATGCTATAATTTTTATAGAGGAGTGATGATATGGAAATTAGAAGACAAAAAGAAGTTGTTGAGGCTTTTCACTATGACCAAAAGCCTAAAGATCAAGAAATCCAAACTGACTTAAAAGTTGGTTTTTCGCCGTTGAATGAAACGATTGAAAATTATCCAGAAGAACACAGTATTGTGGGTGCTCGTTTAGAGTTTCGCTTAGTATTCGACCAATATGTATTATCTGGAAGTGTTAGTCAAATCAACCACATTTTGAATCGTAAAGTTCAGGGACAGGCAGATGTGACACAAGAAGAAGTGGATGAGTTAGTCGCTCCTTTGTTTGACATTGTTAGTCGAATGGCATATGAAATTACAGAAATTGCTTTAGATGAACCAGGTGTCAAATTAAATTTTCAATCAGAAAAAGAAGCATAAAAAAGAGTAGTGGTGATAGTTTAAAGCTATCGCTACTACTCTTTTTCTATTACTAAATGTAAGCAAAATGAATGCCATTTGGCAAAAAATGAGCTAGAATGAACAAGTCACTGAAAAAATACAAATTTTTTTCAGGGGAATAGTTGAAGAGTTATTCCCGGGAACCTTTACTTCCTTTGATGGACTTGTCATTAAAAAATTTTAAGGAGGAAAAAAATGACAACACTCATCACAGTTTTAGTGGTTCTAGTTTTTGCGGCATTATTATATGTGTTTTATCGTATGCAAAAGCGCCATACTAAATTTTCAACGCGCGTCTTTACTGCGCTAGGAATCGGGATCGTTTTTGGCGGTCTACTGCAAATTATCTTTGGGGTTGATAATCAAGTCGTCACTCAATCAATGGAATGGATTGGAATCGTTGGAAATGGCTACGTTGCTTTCTTACAAATGCTAATTATGCCATTGGTTTTCATTTCAATTGTCGGCGCGTTTACCAAAATGAAAGTTTCGGAAAAATTAGGTAAAATCAGCGCAACAGTTTTAACAACTTTGTTAGCGACAACAGCAATCTCTGCATTGATCGGGATTGGGACAACGATGCTCTTTAATTTACAAGGTGCAAAGTTTACTGAGGGAGCAGCTGAAACAGCACGTATTGCTGAATTAGCTACTAGACAAGAAACAGTTGAAAACTTATCTATTCCTCAACAAATCTTATCATTTATTCCTAAAAATGTTTTTGCTGATTTAGCGGGAAGCCGACCAACAAGTACAATTGGTGTCGTGATTTTCGCCGCATTTGTTGGGGTTGCATACCTTGGTGTTAAACGTAAAGCACCAAAAGAGGCAGCCTTTTTCTCAGATTTGATTGATAGTTTATATAAAATAGTTATGCGAATCGTTACATTGGTTCTACGCCTAACACCGTATGGTGTACTTGCTTTGATGACAAACGTCATGGCTACAAGTGACTTCGCTGCAATTGTGAACTTAGGAAAATTTGTGTTAGCTTCATATATTGCTTTATTTGCGGTGTTAATCGTTCATTCGCTCATTTTAATGTCAGTCAAAGTGAACCCAATCAGCTACTTTAAAAAAGCTTTTCCTGTATTGAGTTTTGCTTTTACCTCACGTTCTAGTGCGGGTGCATTACCATTGAATATTGAAACACAAACGAAAGCACTTGGTGTTGACGATGCAACAGCGAACTTTTCAGCAAGTTTTGGTTTGTCAATTGGGCAAAATGGCTGTGCCGGTGTTTATCCAGCAATGTTGGCAACAATTGTTGCACCAGCAGCAGGTATTAATGTCTTTAGTTTAGAATTTATTTTGATGTTAGTAGCAATCGTAACAATCAGTTCATTTGGTGTCGCTGGTGTCGGTGGAGGAGCAACATTTGCTTCATTGATTGTGTTAGGCGCAATGAATTTACCAGTAGCAATCGTTGGTTTAGTTATCTCTGTTGAACCATTGATTGACATGGCTCGTACTGCAACAAACGTTAGTGGTAGTATGGTAGCTGGAATTGTTACAAGTGCTCGTATCCATGATTTGGATCGTGACGTCATCAATGATGAGACAAAAGTTATTGACGTAAATGCATAAAGTCTAAGAACAACAACTTAAGAGATTGGGACAAAGCTAGAAACCCAATCGTTCTTAACACATTTTTCAATTAAAAAAATGCCTAAAACCAACGTTTTCAAAAAACGAATTTTAGGCGTTTTTTTATTTAGGTTACTTTTGTCTCAACCTTTTTTCGTTTTCAAGAAATAAATATTCCGAAAAGTGAAAACGTGAAAAAGAAATAAGAAAATTCTATTAAATAAACAAACCTAGAGTTTATAGAAGGTATATGGTAAACTAGCAACGATTAATCACCATTTAAAATGGTTTTAGGAGGAACAAGATGTTTACAAATGAAATAAAAATTATGCTTTATGTCGACGATGTTGAAAAAAATGCAGCATTTTGGACAGATAATGGTTTTGCAGAATTGGATCGTCAAGAAATGGATGGAACATTGATTGTTGAGATTGGCCCAGCAGTTGATGCACAAGCAAAATTAGTTTTATACGATCGTAAATTTATTGAAGCACATTCACCAGAGGTTGCGTCAAATTCACCATCTTTAATGTTTGCAAGTGAAGACGTCTTTGGTTTATATAAAAAAATGCAAGCAAACAAAGTTACACTAGGTGATCTTGTTCAAATTGGTGAAGAGTATGTTTTTAATTTTGCTGATCCAGACGGTAATTATTTTGCAGTGACCGGCAAATAAATGAACACTTTTGTAGAGGATGTGTCACAGAATCTGCAAAAGGTTCTTTTTTTTGAACAATAAAATAATTATGTAAACCTAAAGCTTTATAATTATTCAGTCTTGCGTAAAAATGCACAAGCAAATAAATCGTCAAATGCCTGATCCTTTCTTATACTATTTGGGAATCATCAGAATGAAGGGATGTCACAGTATGGATTACCAAGTTTTACTTTATTATAATTACACAACAATTGCAGACCCAGAAATGTTTGCAAAGGAACATTTAGCTTTTTGTAAGTCATTGAACTTGAAGGGGAGAATCCTTGTCGCAACGGAAGGGATTAATGGCACGTTATCAGGAACAATTGCAGATACGAATGCTTATATGGATGCAATGAAAGCAGATGCACGTTTTGCAGATACCTTCTTCAAAGTCGATCCAAGTCCTGAGCATGCGTTTAAAAAAATGTTTGTTCGTCCACGTCCGGAACTGGTTTCTCTCAAACTAGAGGATGATATCAATCCGAAAGATACCACAGGCGCTTATTTATCACCGCAAGAATTTAAAGAAGCAATCCTTGATGAAGAAACTGTTGTGATTGATGCGAGAAATGATTACGAATATGATTTAGGTCATTTCCGTGGAGCTGTTCGACCAGAAATCCGTAGCTTTAGAGAACTCCCACAATGGATTCGCGATCATAAAGAAGAATTTATGGACAAGCGTGTCGTTACTTATTGTACAGGTGGTATTCGTTGTGAAAAATTCTCTGGCTGGTTAGTTCGAGAAGGTTTCAAAGACGTTGGACAGTTACATGGTGGAATTGCAACATATGGAAAAGATCCTGAAGTTCAAGGCGAATTATGGGATGGACAAATGTATGTTTTTGATGAACGAATTGCAGTTGAAATCAATCATGTCGATAAACAAGTTGTCGGTAGAGATTGGTTTGACGGAACACCATGTGAACGCTATGTGAATTGTTCAAATCCTGAATGTAACCGCCAATTTTTGACTTCGGCAGAAAATGAAGCGCGACATCTAGGCGCATGCTCAAAAGAATGCGCGCAACATCCACACAATCGTTACCTTAAAGAGCATTCTTTAACAGATACAGAAATTACAGAAACCGTGGCGGCAAACTTTAAATAAATCAATTAATATAGTAGCTAAAAGAAAAGCACAAACTTGTTTTTCTTTTAGCTCTTTTTTTGTTGGAATCACTTGCAAAGTTACGCTATACTTTTTAGGAAAGGATGCGATGGTTATGAAATCTTTGGTCTATGCAATCAGCGATGTTCATGGAGAATATGAATTGTTTCAAGAATTAGTACGTGAGTACGATCCAACAATTCATCAATTAGTTTTGATTGGTGATTTAAACGATCGCGGACCGAAAACAAAAGAATGTTTTTTACTTGGAATGAAATTAGCAAAAGAAACTGGAGCCATTTATTTGCGTGGAAATCATGAGGAATATTTCTTGCAATTTTTACACTCTCCAGAAGATTGGTATGACGCGTATTTGCGTAATGGTGGTAAAGAAACCTTTGAAAGTTTACTACATCCAGGTGCAACAGAAGAATATTCTCCGACGGAAATTGCAATGATGATTCGTTCAAGATATGATGAACTGATTCAATTTTTAGTGGAGAGGCCATTGTATTTTGAATGGAAACAGTATTTATTTGTTCATGCAGGAGTAGATTTAACGAAAAAAGATTGGCGAGAAACTAGTCCAAGAGATTTTATTTGGATTCGTGAACCCTTTCATCACGGGAAAAATCAAACGGGTAAGACAATCGTTTTTGGCCATACAATTACACCTATGTTGCATGGCGATATGCAAACAACGGACTTGTGGCGAAGTGACAATAAAATTGGAATTGATGGTGGTGCTGTTTTTGGAGGATCCATTCATGGCGTGATTTTTGATGAGCAAGGAATTGTACAAGATATTGAGTATCAAAACAATCAAGGACCGTGGCAACCAGATTTTTAATTTAGATAGTTGTACATGAACAACAAGTATCAATTTTACTAAAAAGTGTAGGACGACGTGTTCTATGCTTTTTTATTCTGTAATTCCATCCGTTTTTATTCCATAAAAAAAGTATGCTAAAATAGACAAGCGACTAACAAATCAAAGGAGAACATCTCAATGACAGAAAAGCTAAATCAAACAATTATCCAGCTTGTGCAAAAAGAATTGGCAAGCTATAACACAAAACAATTAACAACGGTTCTTCATTTATTGAGTGAAGGAAATACGGTTCCTTTCATTGCACGCTACCGAAAAGAAATGACGGGGAGCTTAGATGAAGTCCAAATTCGGGAAATCGAAGAACGTTACGCATACTTAGAAAATTTAGAAAAAAGAAAAGTGGAAGTTTTACGCTTAATTGATGAACAAGGAAAGTTGACTCCTGAATTAGAAGCCGGGATCGTTCAATCAGTCAAGATGCAACAAGTAGAAGACTTGTATCGTCCATATAAACAAAAACGCCGTACAAAGGCAACGATTGCCAAAGAAAAAGGATTAGAACCACTTGCTGAATGGTTATTGCAATTGAATGACCAGAAAGTTGAAACTTATGCACAAACATTTATTAATGAAGAAAAAGAAGTTTTTTCTGTAGAGGATGCGTTACAAGGTGCGCATGAAATCATTGCAGAGCAAGTCAGCGATACTGCTAAATTTAGAACATGGATTCGTTCTTATACTTATAATAAAGGTAGTTATGTAAGTTTAGTAAAAGATGCAGACGTAGACGAGAAAGGTGTCTATGAGATGTATTACGACTTTTCAGAGCCTGTTCATAAAATGGTTTCTCACCGTATTTTAGCAACAAATCGTGGAGAAAAAGAAGACATTCTGAAAGTCAATCTACAAGTAGACGAAACAGCAGTAATGGATTATTTGGAACGTCAATTAGTTGGTAATCCAGCGTCACCTGCTGCAAGTTATGTGCGTGAAGCTTATCAAGATAGTTACAAACGGTTTATTTCTCCAGCGATTGAACGTGAAGTTCGCAATGAGTTAACTGAAAAAGCGGATGAACAAGCTATTGCGATTTTTGGTGAAAATTTGCGTAACTTATTATTGCAACCACCTTTAAAAGGAAAAGTTGTGTTAGGCTTCGACCCGGCTTATCGTACGGGGTGTAAATTAGCAGTAGTTGATGCTACAGGGAAAGTCCTAGCAATCGAAGTAATCTATCCACACAAACCAGCTGCCCAAGCAAAACGTGAAGCAGCAAAAGGTCAATTTGTAAAACTAATCAATCAATATCAAGTGGATATGGTCGCAATCGGAAACGGAACAGCTAGCCGAGAATCAGAATTATTTGTAGCGGAGCAATTAAAAAACGTGGATCACACAGCATACTATGCAATTGTCAACGAAGCTGGTGCCTCTGTATACTCTGCGAGCGAAGTTGCCCGAACTGAATTTCCTGATTTACAAGTTGAAGAAAGAAGTGCTGTTTCAATTGCACGACGTTTGCAAGATCCATTGGCAGAATTAGTAAAAATTGATCCGAAAGCAGTCGGTGTTGGGCAGTACCAACACGATGTTTCTCAAAAAAGATTAGCAGAGCAATTAGACTTTGTTGTTGAGACAGTTGTTAACCAAGTGGGTGTGGATGTAAACACGGCAAGCCCACAATTGCTACAGCATATCTCCGGGTTGAATAAAACAATTGCGCAAAATATTGTTACTTATCGTGATGAAAATGGTGCGTTCAACGCACGTACACAATTGAAAAAAGTTCCAAGATTAGGGCCAAAAGCATACGAACAAGCTATTGGATTCTTACGGATACCTGATGGAAAAAATGTACTAGACAATACTGGTATTCACCCAGAAAGTTATGCAGTAGCAAAAGAAATTTTAACCATGAATCAATTAACTGAGAAAGATTTGGGAACCTCTGAAGCAACAGAAGTCTTGAAAAAATTAAAACCAGAAGCTTTAGCTAAAACGATGGAGATTGGTGAAGAGACCTTGACGGATATTTTAGAAGGGTTGACACAACCTGGTCGTGATATGCGGGAAGAAATGCCCGCACCGTTATTGCGCCAAGATGTCTTAAGTATGGAAGACTTGAAAGCAGGTATGGAATTAAAGGGGACTGTCCGAAATGTTATCGACTTTGGTGCTTTTGTGGATATTGGGGTTAAGCAAGATGGACTCGTTCACATCTCAAAATTAAGTAAAAAGTTTGTTAAGCATCCAACAGATGTGGTTTCTGTTGGGGATGTCGTAACTGTATGGGTCGAACAAGTCGATGTGAAGAAAGGTCGTATTAGTTTAACTATGCTTTCGCCTTATGAGGAGTAAAAAGTGACACAAGAAGAATTACAAACGCTAGTTGAAGCCATTTCGATTGAGTGGTTTCAACGACCGTTTATGCATGAAGCTATTTTTAATGCACGCCTGAAAACAACTGGCGGGCGTTATCATTTGAATGATCATCATTTAGACTTTAACCCGACACTGTTTGCTCAATCTGATGAACAAACCATTGTCGGCATCATTAAACATGAGTTATGTCATTATCATTTGCATTTAGCAGGGAGAGGCTATCGTCACCGAGATAGTGAATTTAAACAGTTGTTGCAACAGACTGGTGGATTGCGTTATGCCCCTGCTGTAGCAAAAAAAGCTAGTAAAATTGAATGTTATCAATGCGTACGTTGTCAGACAATGATTTATCGGAAACGAAAAATTGATACAAAACGTTTTCGTTGTGGACGCTGTCGTGGAAAATTAGTTTGGCAAGAAACAAAACGACCGAATGACGATAATGACTAAATAGATAGATAAAGGAGTATCGTTGAAATGATTGATAATTGGAATCTGCTACTAGCATTTTTAGCTGATCAGCCAGCTACGAGTTCAGAAGAACCAAACCAAACAGCTCCGCTACTAATCCTTGCAGGAAACGGGTTACCAGTTTTGGTTGATCATGCAGCTGACCTTTTACGAAACAAACAGATTGCTCATCTTTTTTTAGTAGGCGGGGTTGGCCATGCGACGCCTGTACTTCGTAAAAACTTTGCGGATCAAGGATTTTTATTTGCAGAAACGCTTAGCGAAAGCGAGATGTATCGTTGCTATTTAAAAGAAAAATATCATTTTTCAGATGCGCAGTTACTTGTTGAGTCACATTCTACAAATTCTGGAGAAAATGCTCAATTTGCGTTAGATAAACTGCAAAAGATGCAGTTATCTCCACAAAAAGTTTTACTGATGAATGATCCTATACTACAGCGACGAACAAGAGCAACTTTTGAAAAAGTTTGGGGAAACACAGCCGTTGAATTTGAAAATTATGTACCAATTGTTCCACAATTGGAGCGTTGGCACGAGGAAGGATCAAATGCTGTTATGACATTTAAACAACCAGAATTAGATAATCAGTGGCCATTGAATTACTTTAAGTCATTAGTGCTTGGAGAGATTGCTCGCTTACATGATGATGAACATGGTTATGGTCCTAAGGGGAAAGGTTACCTTAATCATGTCGAAGTTCCAAAAGAAATTTGGATAGCTTATCAAGAAATTTTGACCCAGACAAATTGGCAATTTTGTCGTACGTAACTCATTATTTCGTAAGAAACGTCGTTTGCGAATAAATTTGGTTGAAATTTTTATTTGTTTATAAGATAATGAAAAACGTGTTGAATATGTGAATGAATAATGGATGATAGATAAGAGAAGAGGATTCAAATGACAAATCAAGAAAAATTATATCATTTTGTTGGTATCAAAGGTTCAGGAATGAGCTCATTGGCGCTAGTATTACATGAAGAAGGACTAAATGTTCAAGGATCAGATATTGAAAAATATTTCTTTACACAAAGAGATTTAGAAAAAGCAAACATAACAATCTTGCCATTTAGCGCAGATAACATTAAACCAGGTATGACAGTCATCGCAGGGAATGCGTTTCCTGACACTCATGAAGAAATTCAACGTGCCAAAGAACTTGGTCTTGAAGTGATTCGTTACCATGATTTTATTGGTGACTTTATTCAAAACTATACAAGTATCGCGGTAACTGGATCACACGGTAAAACAAGTACAACTGGTTTACTTTCACATGTGTTGACAGGCGTTCGCCCAACAAGTTATTTGATTGGTGACGGTACTGGACATGGCGATCCACGTGCAGAATTTTTCGCATTTGAAGCTTGTGAATATCGTCGTCACTTCTTAGCTTATTCACCTGATTATGTGATTATGACAAATATTGATTTTGATCATCCTGATTACTATACAAGTATTGAAGATGTACACAACGCGTTCCAAACAATGGCTCGCCAAGTGAAAAAAGCAATTTTTGCGTATGGTGATGATGAATATCTAAGAAAATTAGAAGCAGACGTGCCAATTTATTACTATGGAATTAGCGAAAATGATGATATCCAAGCACGAAATATTGAACGAACAACAACTGGTTCAGCTTTTGATGTGTACCATGAAGACGAATTTATCGGTCATTTTGTGGTTCCTGCTTTTGGAAAACATAATATTCTAAATGCCTTAAGCGTAATCGCTGTTGCTTACTTTGAAGACTTAGACCTTAAAGAAGTGTCAGAAGAAATGTTGACTTTCCCTGGCGTAAAACGTCGTTTCAGCGAAAAAATCGTTTCAGACATGACAATTGTTGATGACTACGCACATCATCCAGCAGAAATTCGTGCAACTATTGATGGTGCACGTCAAAAATATCCAGATAAAGAAATCATTGCTGTCTTTCAACCGCATACCTTTACGCGAACAATTGCGTTGATGGATGAGTTTGCTGAAGCATTAGATTTAGCAGACCGCGTGTACTTATGTGATATTTTCGGTTCAGCTCGTGAAAAACAAGGTGATGTTAAGATCGAAGACCTAGGTGAAAAAGTTCAAAAAGGCGGGCAAGTTCTGAAAGAAAATAACGTTTCACCATTGTTAGACTACCATGATGCAGTTGTTATCTTTATGGGAGCTGGTGATGTTCAAAAATTTGAACAAGCCTATGAAAAACTATTAAGCAATACTACAAGAAACGTCTTGTAATCACTAACAAATGACGAAATCAATCAAAAGCGGCCAAAAAAGTTTTGTCTTTTTGGCTGCTTTCTTGTATATAAAAAGTGCGGTTTCCATAACTTGCCTTTTTGCTTGGTTTTGGTACAATTGTTCTTGAGTAAAATAAAACTGGAGGGTTTCTATTTTGAATATAGGTAAGCCGAGAAAATTAGGAAAAACAATAAATGAGTTAGAGGAAGGCGACTCGTTGTCTTTAACAGAATCAATTGAAGACAATCAACTGTTGCTTTATTTAGGATTGACGAATGATGCTAATCCATTATACATTCAGCATGATTTTGCACAAAAAACGGAGTATCAACAACCAATTGTGCCATCTGTGATGTTAATGGGTATCATTACAAGTGCTATTTCTAAGCATTTACCTGGTCCAGGCTCACACGTTGTGAATTTTTCTGTGAATTTTATTGAACCAGTTTTCCACTACGAAACATTGACTTTCCAATTTGAGGTCATAAAAGTAGATAAAATGAAAGACGTCGTTACGATTTCTGTTGAAGCAGAAAATGGGGAAGGGAATCGCGTACTCGATGCTGTAGTAATGGTTCAGCCACCTGCTGACCCAGAACTAGAAATTGAATTTGAAAGTGAAGGTGAACTAAATGAATAATCAAAGCGTAGCAAATGAAGGAATCAATCGTTTCTATTCTAAAGTGTATGGCTTCCTAGGTGTGGGATTGGCGTTAAGTGCATTGACTTCATACTTAGCACTCTCAGTTTTTCCGCAACAAGTAGCAACATTTATTAATGGCTTTCCATTAGGTTTTATGGGACTTTGGATTGTTCAAATCATTTTAGTATTGGTTTTAAGTGCAAAGGCTCAAAAAAATCCAAGTTTAGCTATTGGTGGCTTTATTGCCTATTCATTATTAAATGGCTTGGTACTGGCTGTGACGCTTGCTTTTTATGATATTGGAACAATTACGCAAGCATTTTTGACTGCAACAGGCATGTTTATCGGGATGTCAATTGTGGGAATGGTTACTAAAAAAGATTTGAGTGGGATTGGTCGCGCAGGATTAGCTGCATTGATCGGTGTGATCATTGCCATGTTTGTCAATATTTTCTTACTTCATAGTAGTGCAGTCGATTTCTTCATCTCAATCTTGTTAGTCTTGATTTTTGCTGGAATCACTGCTTATGACAATCAAAATATTCGTAAAGTGTACATTCAAAGTAATGGAACAGCAAACAGTGGTGTGGCAGTGTTCATGGCTCTTCAATTGTATTTAGACTTTATCAACTTGTTCCTTGCATTTCTACGAATTTTTGGACGAAACAATTAATTTTTAACATTGAAACGGGTAGGAGATAAACATTTTCTCCTATCCGTTTTTTCTTTTCGCTTTCCAAGACATTCTTTGTTAGAATAAATAAGAACTTTACGGATGAGGAGCTAATTGATATGACAAAAAATAAATTATTATTGGTCGACGGAAATAGCGTCGCCTTTCGCGCATTTTTCGCGTTGCATAACTCACTAGAACGTTTTAAAAATCGAAATGGGTTGCATACCAATGCAATTTACGCTTTTAACACAATGTTTGAGAATGTGATGCAAAAAGAACAACCAACACACGTATTAGTTGCCTTTGATGCAGGAAAAACAACTTTCCGTACAGAGATGTACGCTGAATATAAAGGTGGACGTTCAAAAACACCTGGTGAATTTAAAGAACAGATGCCTTACATTCGTGAATTGTTAACAGGGCTAGGCGTAAAATATTATGAACTACCAAATTATGAAGCCGATGATATTATTGGTACGTTGGCAGAAAAAGTAGATAAAGAAGCATTTGATGTTGTTATTCTTTCAGGAGATCGAGATTTGACACAGTTAGCTACTGATGCTATCAAAGTAGACATTACCGTGAAAGGTGTGAGCGATATTGAAAGTTACACACCAGAACATATCGCAGAAAAGTATGATGGATTGACGCCTAAACAAATTATCGACATGAAAGGACTAGCCGGTGATGCTTCTGATAATATCCCTGGCGTAACCAAAATTGGTGAGAAAACAGCGATTAAATTGTTGAAAGAATATGGTTCAGTCGAAGGCGTCTACGAACATATTGCTGAAATGAAAAAAAGCAAGATGAAGGAAAACCTGATTAATGATCAAGAACAAGCTTTTCTGTCCAAAAAATTAGCTACAATCAACACACATGCACCTGTTGATGTCACAATTGATTCATTGAAATATGAAGGAAAAGACTTAGAAAAATTAGTTCCGTTTTATCAAGAAATGGAATTTAAGCAATTTTTAGCTAAGCTTGATATCCATGAGGAAGAGCCCGAGCTGGCAGATGTTCTATTTGAAGTAGTGACGGAGTATCAACCAGAAATGTTTACTACAGACATGGCACTTTATGTCGAAATGTTAGGCGAAAATTATCATACAGAAGACATTGTCGGCGTTTCTTGGGGGACAAAAGAAAAAATTTATGTGACCAATGATCTAAGTATTTTCGAAAGCGACGCATTTAAAGAGTGGTTGACTGATGGAACACGCCTGAAAAAAGTTTATGATGCCAAACGGACATATGTTGCCTTGAACCGTTATACTGGCAAGACACAAGGAATTGATTTTGATGTTCTTTTGGGCTCTTATTTGTTAGATACTAACGATAAAAGCAGTGATATCGAAGGAGTAGCCGCACATTATGGCTATCAAGATATCCAATCAGACGAAGCGGTTTATGGAAAAGGTGCCAAAAAAGGATTACCGGAAGAGGAAGAAGTTTTCTTTGCGCATCTTGCTCGTAAAGTTGCAGCAATCAATGCCCTGACACCAATTTTGAACAAAGAGCTAGAAGAAAAAAATCAAGCAGACTTGTTTTATAAAATGGAACTACCACTGTCACAAATCTTGGCAGAAATGGAAATTAGTGGAATTAAAGTCGATGCTTCACGTTTACAAGAAATGAAGATTGAATTTTCGGAGCGTCTAAAAGAAATTGAAGAAAAAATTTATACGGAAGCTGGCGAAGAGTTCAACCTGAATTCACCTAAACAATTAGGTGTTATCCTGTTTGAAAAAATGGGCCTGCCTGTTATTAAGAAAACCAAAACAGGTTATTCAACAGCGGTGGATGTGTTAGAACAACTGAGAGAACAAGCACCAATCGTTGACGACATCTTAGTCTACCGTCAAATTGCAAAAATCCAGTCAACTTATGTAGAAGGGCTATTAAAAGTGATCCAATCTGATGGTAAAGTGCATACTCGTTACGTTCAGACACTGACCCAAACTGGTCGCTTGAGTTCAGTTGATCCGAACTTGCAAAATATTCCGATTCGTTTAGAAGAAGGTCGGAAAATCCGTGAAGCATTTGTTCCAAGAAAAAAAGATTGGTTGATTTATTCTTCTGACTACTCTCAAATCGAGTTACGTGTATTAGCACACATTTCTGATGATGAACATCTGAAAGCTGCCTTTTTGGAAGGTCAAGATATCCATGCAAGTACGGCAATGCGGGTCTTTGGGATTGAAAAGGCAGAGGACGTAACACCAAATATGCGTCGCCAAGCAAAAGCTGTCAACTTTGGGATTGTGTATGGTATCTCGGATTATGGCTTATCGCAAAATCTTGGTATTTCCCGAAAAGCAGCACAACAATATATCGACACTTATTTTGATAAATACCCTGGCGTGAAATCATACATGGAACGTATTGTTCGCGAAGCAAAAGATCAGGGCTTTGTGGAAACACTTTATCATCGTCGTCGCTATTTACCAGAAATCAATTCAAGAAACTTTAACTTACGTTCGTTTGCAGAACGGACGGCTATCAATACACCAATTCAAGGTAGCGCAGCTGATATTTTAAAAATTGCGATGATTGATTTGGCGAAACGATTGAAAGAAGAAAAACTAGAAGCAACAATGTTATTACAAGTACACGATGAATTAGTTTTTGAAGTTCCGGAACACGAATTAGAAGCATTAGATCAATTAGTCAAAGAAGTAATGGAAAATGCTGTTTCGCTACATGTGCCATTGATTACTGATAGTAGTTGGGGCAAAACATGGTACGAAGCCAAATAAAAAAGAAAAAGGTGAAGAAGAAACATGCCTGAATTACCAGAGGTTGAAACGGTCCGTAAAGGGCTAGAACGTTTGGTCACAGGAAAAAAGATTCAAAAAGTGCAAGTCTTGTGGCCCAAAATTATTGAACAACCAGAAGCACCGATTTTTGAAGCAACGTTGATTGGTGAAACCATCGAATCAATTGGACGTCGTGGCAAGTTTCTGATTTTTCATTTAACCAATTACGAGTTGATTTCTCATTTGCGAATGGAAGGAAAATATTCCTTTGTGGAAGAAAATCAACCATTAGATAAACATACTCATGTCATTTTCTTTTTTGATGATGGCAGTCAGCTTCGTTATAATGACGTTCGTAAATTTGGTCGAATGACGCTGGTGGCAAAAGGACAAAGTGATTCTTATCGCGGAATCATGAAGTTAGGTCCAGAACCTCTACCAGAGTTATTTACTTTGGCAGAATTTGAAGCAGGTCTCAAAAAATCACATAAAGCAATCAAACCGTTGCTATTGGATCAACGCTTAGTCACGGGATTAGGCAATATTTATGTAGATGAAGCATTATGGGAAGCAAAAATCCATCCAGAGCAGCCCGCCAATACATTAAAAGGAAAAGAAATTGCAGCACTTCGCTTAGCAATCATTGATGTATTGGGAAGAGCGGTGGAAGCAGGTGGAACAACCATTCGTAGTTATCTCAACGCACTTGGTGAAGCAGGTAGTTTTCAAATGGCACTTCATGTTTATGGTCAAACAGGCCAGCCATGTGTGCGTTGTCAAACACCAATCGTCAAAACAAAAGTTGCACAAAGGGGGACTCACTATTGTCCAAAATGTCAGCAACTGAAAATACCAAAGTAGGTTTTGTTTTAGGTTTAACAGGAAGCATTGCAACAGGTAAAAGTACAGCTGCTGAAGTCTTTAAAAAGCATGGGATTCCAGTAATTGATGGTGATGTAGTAGCAAGAGAAGTCGTCGAGCCTGGAACCGCTGGTTTGTCTGCAATCGTTGAAGTGTTTGGTAAACAGATCTTAAATGAAGATGGTACGCTAAATCGAAAACAATTAGGTGCCATCGTGTTTGCGGATAACGAATTACGCCAAACATTAAATCGTGTGTTAAATCCGTTTATTCGCGGACGTATCAA
Organism: Enterococcus sp. DIV0174; assembly: GCF_050529065.1. Taxonomy (NCBI): domain Bacteria; kingdom Bacillati; phylum Bacillota; class Bacilli; order Lactobacillales; family Enterococcaceae; genus Enterococcus; species Enterococcus sp. DIV0174. The sequence continues at coordinate 1,190,286 of NZ_CP172881.1, forward strand.
ACAACAAATTGCTGAAAAAAAACAGCATAATCCTTTGGTTGTTGTTGATGTTCCTTTGTTGTTTGAAGGACATTATGAACGTTACATGGATGCTGTAGCAGTTGTCTATACCACAGAAGCGATTCAGCTCGAACGATTGATGAAAAGAAATCAGTTGACAGAAGCTGAAGCGTTGAAACGAATAAAGACGCAATGGTCGATTGAAACGAAAAAAGAACGAGCTGACTTTTTGTTTGATAATACTCAGACAAAGGAAGCGTTGGTTCAACAAGTTGAGTTGTGGTTAAAACAACAATCGTTTATCACAAATGAAAAATAAAATAAGCAAAGTGCTTCGTCGGTTGAACGAAGTGCTTTGCTTTTTATTTTAGTGACTTTAAGTTGTTTGCAAAGCATGTAAAATGAAAATCACGCGTTTAATCGCGTGGACGAAAGGATTAGCTAGTCGTATATTTTGAGTATCTTGTTTATTTTTGTTATGCTAAAGATAAGAATAAGGGAGGGATTTGTATGGGCAATATCAAGAATCAAAAAGATAAAGTTGTCGGATCTGCCAAAGAAAAAATTGGTAAGTTACTTGATAAAGATGAATTAAAAGATGAGGGTCGTGCACAAGCTGAAGTCGGTAAAAAGAACGCAGACCAATACAAAGCACGAATTGCTGAATTAGAAGATCAACAAGCAGAAAAAGAAGCACGCCAACAAGATTTAACACAAGAACGAAAAAAAGAAATGTCTGATCGAACAAAAAAACCACTCCCAGATGCTGAACATATCCCTGATGAACAAAAAATCGAAGAGCAACGGTTAAAACATTATACTGGTATTGAAGAAAAATTGTAGTTTTTAGAAAGCATGAAGTAATGCGTTCAAAAGCAGACAATTAAAAATCATTCACAGTTTCGTTTCAACCGGCAAATGAGTTGTGATAAAATTTTGTCACAGCTCATTTTTTGCGAAAAATGAATAAAAACGCTTTATTAATGATGGAAACTGCATCTTTTTAGCTGGGAAAGTCGCTTAACATAAAAGTTTCATGTTATAATGCAACTAACTATGAAAGAGCAGAATGTTCTTTTTATAAAACTTAAATGATACATGAGGTGAACTAAATGAGATGTCCAAGATGTCAACATAATAATTCCCGTGTTATTGATAGCCGTCAAGCAGATGATGGTCGGGCGATTCGTCGTCGACGTGAGTGTGAAAATTGCTCATTTCGTTTTACAACATTTGAAAGAATCGAAGCTGCACCATTACTAGTTATTAAGAAAAACGGTGAACGTGAAGAATTTAATCGAGATAAGATTTTGCGAGGGCTGATTCGTTCAGCTGAAAAACGTCCAGTTGCTATGGAACAAATGGAGCAAATTGTGAACCATGTGGAAAATCGGGTTCGAAGTTTAGGAGAAAATGAAGTATCAACCAATTTAATTGGAGAATATGTCATGGAAGATCTCGTTAATTTGGATGAGATTGCATATATTCGTTTTGCAAGTGTCTACCGTCAATTTAAAGATATGTCCGTGTTCCTAAAAGAACTACAAGACATCGTGGAGAAGGCAAAAGAAAATAACAAATCCAAAGATGACGAAGACGAAAGTACAGAATAAAGGGGGCATTTCCTTGGAAAATGCTTGGAAAGAGCTTCAACCAAAAAATATCTACCAAGGAAGAAAGCAAAGTCCTTTAAAAGAAGAAAGCCGAAATGCGTTATTACATCTTTACCAACCCTTGATTGGGGGAGAAGCGCTTAGTCTTTACCTTACTCTTTTGACAGAAATTTCTTTAGAAACTGGCCAAGGACCAGAAGGACTTCACGCAGATTTATTGAGTAGTCTTGGTTGTGGTATTCCTCAATTTTACGAAGCACGAAAAAAACTTGAGGGAATTGGCTTATTAGATGTTTATTACAAAGAAGATCCTAGCCTAGGAACGTGCTTTCTTTATGAATTGTTAGAACCAATGTCGGTGAAACAGTTCTTTATGGATTCTGTTTTAAGCTTTTTACTATTAGAAAAGGTTGGCGAGCGTCGCTTCGACCAGTTAGTCAAGCGTTTCGAGCCAAAAAAATTTTCAACAGAAGGTTATCAGAAAAAAACCAAAAAATTTTTAGAAGTATATCAATTCAATGAAGCTTCATTTGACGCTGATAAACAGCAAATCGAAAAGCTGCAAGAAACATTTACTGAGCAAGCAAAAACCAAGCGATTGTCTGAAAAAAGTACGATTGATTGGGCTTTTTTAACAAACTGGTTACAAAAGAAACATATTGAAAAACCAGAGGAATCAATTATCAAACAACTCGAAATGTATCAGCAATTGTATGGTTTGGATGACTTAGCTTTAGGTGAAAAAATCGTTGAAGCATACGACTTCACAGAACAAAAAGTGTCTTTGAAAGAACTTCAAAAAATCTTTTTAGCAAACCCGGTTAGTCAATCATCCGTGGTTAAAGTGCCTGTAGAAACTTCAGCCACTACCGAAACCACAAAGGCTGAACCAGTTACGAAACAAGGACAGTTGTCTGCAGCCTCTGTGCAGTTGATTAAAGAGGCCCAAAGTGTTCCACCAATGAAATACTTAGAGTCAATCAAAAAAGAAAAAAATGGCTATGTATCTAAATCAGAAACGTGGTTGATGCAAGAACTTGTTTCTCGTTCGGGACTTCCAAGTAGTGTCATCAATGTGTTGCTGAACTATGTATTAGTTATCAAAAATCAAGCAAGTTTAGGGACAAACTATGTCAATACGATTGCTAACGAATGGGCACAACAGAAAATTATGACAGCAGAAGATGCGATTGCTCATATTAAAAAGAAAAGCCAAGAAAGCGCAGAGAAAAAGCAAACGAGAAATTACACAAATACTCGTCGAAACGTACGCCGAGAAAAATTACCTGATTGGGTAAATCAACCAAAAGACGAGAAGAAAATCAGTCAAGAAAAACAAGCGGAAATTGATCGGCGCTTTAAAGAATATCTTGCTAAAAAGGAGGGTGACAACTAATGGAAGATGTTGGAAGAGAATTAAAAAAGATCATCAGTAAACGCAACTACCAAGAAAAGTATGCCGAAATGATTCAAGAAGTATTGAATGATTCAGATGTTCAAGCCTTTTTGGCAGAACATCAAGAACGTTTAACACAAGCAGATATTGAAAAAAGCTATGCAAAACTTTATGAATTTGTTCAAGAAAAGCGAAAATATCAGAAAAATGATCCGACAATGATTGCACCAGGATATGAACCAAAACTAGTGTTGAACTTTCATTATGTGGATGTCACCTATGTGCCGACTGAAGCATTAATTGCTCGACAAAAACAAGAAGAAATCCGTAGTCGTGTGAAAGCAATGGATATGCCTAAAGATATTCAAACGGCTACCTTTGAAGGATTTGAGCAAACAAGTGGTCGTAGTGATGCCTTTTTTGAAGCATTTAATTTTGTGGAACAATACACAAAGGATCCTAAAGGCTATCACAAAGGGCTATATTTAGTTGGAAGCTTTGGTATTGGAAAAACTTATTTATTAGGTGCAATCGCACACGACTTAGCTGTTGCAGGGTATACAACGACACTCGTTCATTTTCCAACATTTGCAGTTGAAATGAAACAAGCAATTGGTAAAGACCAAGTTTCGGATAAACTTGATGCGGTAAAACGTTCCCCTATCTTAATGATGGATGATATTGGGGCCGATGCCATGAGTAGTTGGATTCGTGATGAAGTATTTGGCGTTATTTTGCAATATCGAATGCAAGAACAACTACCGACCTTTTTCTCATCAAACTTTACGATGGATGAGTTAGAAAAACATTTGTCTGTCACACAACGTGGCGATGAAGAACCTTTAAAGGCCAAACGTATTATGGAACGTATTCGTTATCTAACAAAAGAAATCGAGATGACTGGGAAAAATCGTCGAAACGGCTAAAAGTGAATAAAAGAACGGAGATGTGGTTTATGAAGCGTATAGTATCTTGCTTAACCTTAGCGACAACCTTTTTATTATTGACCGCCTGTGGGAATCAGTCTACTAATGATGAACAAACAGCTGAAACGACTTCTAATTCGTTGGCACAAGATCAAAGTGTTTTTACTGGGACTGTTGAAGAAGTGACTGAAAGCGACGATGAGGATCAAATCGTTCGTGTGAAATTAATTGACGTCAAGGCAAAAATTGATCCTGAGAATATTGGGACCTCATTTGCGAATGACGGTGTCATCTTAAATGCGCCAACAGATAAAATCAAACCTAACCTGGACGCATTGTCTGAGGGAACAGAAGTCGAGTTGACCTTGGCTAAACAACCTGTGATGACAATGTCGTTACCACCGCAAATTCCAGGAAATTCAATTATTCAAGTTTTAGCTATCCAATAATTAATGAAGCAAACCAACCGGTTTTTTCATTTCGTACAAGTGACGAAGTGAAGAAACCGGTTTTTCTGTTTCGTGAAAAAATTGAGAGTTACAGTGCGGAAGTGGTGAAAAGTGCCGTAGATGCAGCTAAATTAGTCTAACGTTAGATCTAGCAATGGAAAATGCTCCTGCCACAGTTTACTCTTTTTTTCTAATTCTTTCTGGTTATTTATCTTATTTAGGAATTCGGAACAAAAAATTTGAAGTTAGGTATGTAGAAAAATCAATTTACAGTCTGGTTCTTGGTGAATTGATCTATCACTTTCAAGGAAGACGATACCACCAAGAGGAAATAGCTAAGAGCCAAAAAACTAGCAATCTTCTTAACACGCAAAACGCGATCTAAAGAGGAATCACTCAGTGTTTTCGTCCAATGAAAACCTATTTGCTGGTAATTATTGTTGGTTTTGTTTTAGGTGATGCCACATTACCATTTATTTACATTCATTTTATCTAGAAGTAATCGGGTTGGTCTGGTGGAAAAAAGGATTTTCTGTCACATCTCTCTCCTTATTTTATAGAGGAAATGCTATAATGATTGGAAAAGGAGTGAAGTTATGAACCATTTAGAGTTGTCGCAACGCCTAGCTACTGTAGGAGAGTTTGTCCCTGCAAAAGCTCGTTTAGCGGATATTGGCTCAGATCACGCCTATTTACCGGTTGCTTTGATGTTAAAAGGAAAAATTGAGTTTGCAGTTGCTGGTGAAGTGGTGAAAGGTCCATTTGAGTCCGCACAAAAACAAGTGAGAAAAGATGGCTTGGAAGAGCGCATTGTTGTTCGTTTGGCGAATGGTTTGGCAGCAATTGAACCATCAGATGAAATTAATGCTATCACGATTGCTGGCATGGGCGGCGCATTGATTCGTGATATTTTAGAAGCAGGGAAAACACGCCTAAATCAAAAAGAACGCTTGATCCTTCAACCAAATATTGGTGAGCGCACGCTTCGTGTCTGGTTACAAGAAAACCAATATCAGATTATTGAAGAAGTTATTTTGGAAGAAAATAAAAAAATCTACGAGATTATTGTAGCGGAAAAAGCTACTAGTCCAGTAATTTATTCTCCAGAAGATTTGATGTTTGGACCTATTTTACGACAAATGAAGAGTGAGATTTTCCAAGTAAAATGGCAAAGAGAGCTTGCACAGCGCGAAGCAATCGTTCAGCAAATGATTGAAGCAAATAAAGGAGATAAAATCAGCGAACGCCAACAAAAATTTGAAACTGAAATCAAACAGATTCAGGAGGTGTTAGGATGATTAATGCACAAACGTTCATTAATCGCTTTGAACAGTATTGTCCACAATGGCTCGCAGAAGAAGGAGATCCAGTCGGGCTACAAATCGGCACATTGAATAAACCAATTCAAAGAGTCATGATGACGTTAGATGTTCGTCCTGAAGTAGTCGAAGAAGCAATTGCTAAAAAAATCGACTTACTGATTGCCAAGCATCCACCGATTTTTCGTCCAATAAAGCAGTTGACTACGGATGAACCGCAAGAAAAAATGTATACAGATTTATTGAAACATGATATTGCTGTTTACGCTGCACATACAAATATGGATATTATCTGGGACGGGTTAAATGACTGGTTTTGTGAGCGACTAGGTGTTCAAGTCGAGAACTATTTAGTGAAAACACATGAAGTAGGGTATAAAAAATTAGCAGTTTATTTACCTGTTGAGGATGCGACAATCATGCGTGAAGCGCTTGCAAATGCAGACGCAGGCCAACTAGGTGAGTATTCAGGCGCAAGTTTTACCTCCGTGGGGCAAGGTCGTTTTACTCCTTCCCAACAAGCGCATCCAGCGATTGGAACGTCTGGTAAAGCAGAAAAAGTGCAAGAAGCAAAAGTGGAAGTGGTTTTTCCAGAAACAATAGAGAAAACTATTCTTCAAGTAATGAGAGAGAATCATCCATACGAAGAAATCGCTTATGATTTGTTTTCGATTGATGCACCAGCACAAAGTTTTGGATTAGGACGTGTCGGAACATTGCCAAAACAGTTAGACCTAACAACATTCATTGAAAAAGTCAAAATAGCACTTCAAGTCGATGACTTACGTGTGGTTGTACCGTCACAACTAACTGAGCCAAGAGTTCAACGAATTGCGATTTGCGGTGGAAGTGGTGAAAAGTTTTATCCTTCTGCGTTGAAGCAAGGCGCAGATGTTTACATTACAGGTGATCTCTATTATCATACAGCACAAGACATGCAAAGCGCAGGTCTGATTGCGATTGATCCTGGTCATTATATCGAGTCATTATGCAAAGAAAAATTTGTTGAAAAGTTTGAATCTTGGAAACAAGAAGAACAATGGGATCTTGATTTTTTTGTTTCTGAAACGAATACCAATCCATTCCAATTTCATTAAAAAGGGGCAGATATTATGTATGAAAATCTTTTACCACGTTTTTTAAAATATGTGAAAACTGAAACACGCTCAGATGCGACAAGCACAACGACACCTTCAACAGCTACACAAATCGCTTTTGCGCAAGAGCTCAAAAAAGAATTAGAAGAACTAGGATTATCTGATGTTTTTTACAATGAGGAAAATGGATTTGTAATGGGAACTTTACCAAGTAATGTAGACTATCCTGTTCGTTCAATAGGCTTTATTTCCCATATGGACACAGCAGATTTCAATGCAGTTGGTGTTAATCCACAAATCATTGAAAATTATGATGGTGAATCAACAATTGTTTTGGACGAAGCAGGACGATACACGTTGAATACCAAAGATTTTCCTAACTTGAAAAATTATGAAGGACAAACACTCATTACAACAGATGGTAGTACATTACTTGGTGCAGATGACAAAGCAGGAATTGCCGAAATCATGACTGCAATGGAAATCTTGCTTAAAAATCCAACGATTCCACATGGTGAAATCAAAGTGGCGTTTGGTCCTGACGAAGAAATTGGTGTCGGTGCAGACAAGTTTGATGTTGACCAATTTAATGTGGACTTTGCTTATACAATTGACGGAGGCCCACTAGGTGAGTTGCAGTATGAAACATTTAGCGCAGCGCAAGCCAATTTAACGATTCTTGGGAAAAATGTTCACCCTGGAACAGCGAAAGATACAATGATTAATGCGTTACAATTAGCTATTGATTTTCACAACCGGCTTCCTGCAGATGAAGTTCCTGAAAAAACAGAAGGATATGAAGGTTTCTTCCATTTAATGACATTAACAGGTAACCCAGAAGAAGCCACAATGAGTTATATTATTCGCGATCACAATCGTGAAAAATTTGAAGCACGTAAAGCGTTGATTTCAAGTATCCAAGAAAAAATGAATCAAGCATTTGACCAAGAACGAATCAAGGTTGACATGTTTGATCAATATTACAATATGAAAGAAATCATCGAAAAAGATATGAGCATTGTTGAACTAGCTAAACAAGCAATGCTTGATCTAGACATCAAACCTGTGATTGAACCCGTTCGTGGTGGAACAGATGGCTCAAAAATTTCTTATATGGGTATTCCAACACCAAACATTTTTGCTGGTGGCGAAAACATGCACGGGCGCTTTGAATTTGTTTCGTTGCAAGTAATGGAAAAAGCAACTGATGTGATTGTAAAAATTGCTGAGTTGAATGCGAAAGATAAAAAGTAATTTGATGATGTGAATTGAATTTATCAAAGTAAACCTAAAAAGTTGGGGCAAGTGAGTAAATCATTTGCCCCAACTTTTTTATACGTGTTTGTTGCGGACACTTTCTTTCAATTTTTTAATAAAAATCAAAACAATGATCTCAATTTTTTTCATTTTTGGCAAAAAAAAGTAAAATAGGGTAGAAGGTGGCGATAACTATGAAAAAACTACTAGTATTTTATAACAAAAGTTCAGGAAAAGATGAAGGAGAGAAGTTGGCTAAATGGTTTCAACAATATGCGAAGAATAAGCAACCAGACTTAGAGATTCAATTAACTCAAACAGGACCTGAAATTCGTGATGAAACGCTGATTGAAAAAGCTGAATCTTTTGATGCAGATACGTTGATTATCATTGGCGGCGATGGAACGATTCATCATATCGTTAAAGCCTTTCAAAAGACGATTGAAAATTATCACATTGGTTTGTTGCCAGGAGGCACGGTAAACAATCTTGCTCGCGTATTGGAAATTCCTTTAGAAAAAAAGGCAGCAGCAGATGTCATTTTAACTGCACAGACGAAAGCCATAGATTATGGAACAGTCAATGATTCAGTCATTATTTCAACGTTAACGGTTGGGTTACTGGCTGATACAGCAATGCGTGTGAGCCAAGAAGAAAAGCAAAAATTTGGGCCTTGGGCATTTGCTAAACGATTCATTAAACTGGTCGTGCAAAAACGTCGCTATCGTTTAACGATTCAAACGGATGATAAAAAGTGGGAGCAAAAAGCTCAGCTACTAACTGTTACCATGACGAACTCAGTAGGTGGGTATACAAATTTTGATGATTTAGCAAGTCCTGATGATGGGAAATTCCATGTAACAATCATTCCAAAATTGAACTTCTTTTCTTACGTCTTTTACTTACCTCGTATTCTACGAGGAAAATTTTATACTGTTCCGGGAATTGATTACTATACAACAAGTGAATTGCGACTGGCCAGTGAAAAGAAAGTGGGCACTCGAACAGATGGAGAAACGACAGATAATCTACCAATTAAAATGACAGTAATACCAAAAGGGTTGGTTGTTTATGTACCAAAAAATAAATAGTCTTTACATTCAATAGTAGTTTAGGGTAATCTTAAAAAGTACGATTTGAAAAGGAGAAAAGATGGAAGTTTTGATACACAACCCTTTATGGTTCTATTTGATTATTGTTAATTTGTATTTGTTTTGTCTGATGGGCTATGATAAACACCAAGCAAGAGTTGGTGCATGGCGCGTTCCTGAGAGCAATTTGATTTTTGTTAGCCTGCTTGGCGGTGGTCTAGGTGGATTGATTGCTCGCAAAGTTTTTCACCACAAGACATTAAAGAAAAAATTCACGATTGGCTTTACTGTCGGCGTGATTGTTGATGTGATTTTGATTTATTTTTTCCATTAAGGAGTAACGGATGTCGAATAAACGAACAAAAACGAAATTATTTTTAAACTTGCTATTATTCTTGTTGATTCTCGGTATCATTTACTATTTGATTCAGCATTCTTTAGCGGATATTTTAGCAGAATTATTATCAACAAGTCTTGTTGTATTGCTTGGTGTTCTTTTGCTGGGAACGATTTACCAGATCGCGGAAGGCCGTTCCATTAAAGAAATTGCGAAACCTTTTGCTCCAGAGTTTTCAACAAAGGATGGCTTTTGGACTTCCTGCTACGTTGCATTTTATCGAATTGTTTCTTTTGGTACAGGAACCCTGATTTCTGAAGTCTACTTTTATAACAAAAAAGGAATGAGGTTTTCGCAAGGCGTAGGGGTAACAGCTTTACACATGATTATGTACAAGATGGCGGTAATTACGTACGCGATAATTGGTTTACTGATTCAGTTTTCATTGTTTTATACAAAAGCGCCAAAAATGATTCCTTTTATTTTAGCAGGGATCATTTTAACAATTGTTATTGTGAGTGCCTTGTTAGTTTTATCAATGAGTATCAATGTTCAAGTATTATTTGTAAAAATAGCTAATCGACTGTGTAAACGAAACAAGACACGAGCACTAGTTGATAATTGGAATATCCAAATTTATTCGTTACGCGAAACAGTGCAGACAATCGTAAAAGATCGAACAGCACTGGGCTGGATTTATTTTTGGAATTTAGTCAAGCTACTCTTCTGGTACATCATTCCTTATCTGACTTTAGTTGAGAATCACCCATCAGTGGACTTCTTACTAACTTTTTCTTTTGTTAGTTTTGCTGTGGTTTTAGCGGGGGTGTTGCCGACTCCAGGTGGTATCGGTTCTTTTGAATTTGTCTATTTGTTATTGTTCCGCCCACTTGTCGGAACAGTTGATGCGGTATCTTCGTTATTATTGTATCGCTTTAGTTCATTTGTCTTACCATTTATTTATGGCATGTTCTATGTCCTTGTTGAACGACGTGCAGTTATCAAAAAAGAAATCAGTGAAGTTAGACGAGAAAAAGTCAGCGAGTCTAGCCGAGAAGAAATGTAAAAAATCTAGAAGTGAAGAACAGAAGTAATTGTTCTTTTACTTTTAGATTTTTTTTTTTGAATGTCAGAGTTTATTTTTTGACCAATGTTGACCAAAAGAGTATAATGTTTCTTGTAGGATTGATGGGTAAGAAACAATCATCCTTGAACTTTCAATATAGGAGGTAGTTTATATGAATATTGAAAAAATGACAACTACGCTTCAAGAAGCGATTGCAGAAGCGCAGCAAGTTGCTGTGACGCGAAAACATCAAGAAATTGATATTGCGCATCTTTGGAAAATTTTTTTACAACCAAGTCATTTTGGACGAAATTTCTATACGGACGCGGGAGTTGATGTTGATCAATTTGAACGCGAAGTTGACCGATTACTAGATGAATATCCAAGTGTTTCAGGTGGAAATATTCAGTATGGTCAAAATTTAAGCCAAAATTTATTTAGCTTGTTAAATGAAGCAGACCAATTAAAAGAAATCTTTGGAGATGAATTTTTATCAACAGAAATCGTTATCCTAGCATTGATGAAATTAAAACATTATCCTTTAACAACTTATTTAGTTAAACAAGGAATTACAGAAAAAGAACTTCGAAAAAATATTGAAGATATGCGAGGAGGGGAAAAAGTGACCTCAAAAAATCAAGAAGAACAATACAAAGCATTAGAAAAATACGGTGTTGACTTAGTGCAACAAGTCCGTAGTGGCAAAATGGATCCGATTATTGGACGTGATGAAGAAATTCGAGATGTCGTTCGAATTCTTTCACGAAAAACAAAGAATAATCCTGTTTTGATTGGGGAACCTGGGGTTGGTAAAACAGCGATTGTCGAAGGATTAGCACAGCGAATCGTTCGCAAAGATGTTCCAGAAAACTTGAAAGATAAAACTATTTTTTCATTAGATATGGGGGCATTGATTGCGGGTGCAAAATTCCGTGGTGAGTTTGAAGAACGATTGAAAGCTGTTTTGAAAGAAGTAACAAAAAGTGAAGGCAGAATTATCCTATTTATTGATGAAATCCATAATATCGTGGGTGCTGGAAAAACAGAAGGCAGTATGGATGCTGGAAATTTACTAAAACCAATGCTTGCTCGTGGCGAATTGCATTTGATTGGTGCAACAACTTTGGATGAATATCGTCAATATATGGAAAAAGATAAAGCTTTGGAACGTCGTTTCCAAAAAGTACTGGTTAAGGAACCAACTGTTGAAGATACCATTAGTATTTTACGTGGATTGAAAGAACGATTTGAAATTCACCATGGGGTCAATATCCATGATAATGCTTTAGTTGCAGCTGCTACTTTATCAGATCGTTATATAACAGATCGTTTTCTACCAGATAAAGCAATCGATTTGATTGATGAAGCAAGTGCTACGATTCGTGTCGAAATGAATTCGATGCCTACGGAACTTGACCAAGTGACTCGTCGATTAATGCAATTAGAAATCGAAGAGGCAGCATTGAAAAAAGAATCAGATGATGCAAGTAAAAAGCGTTTGAAAAATCTACAAGAAGAACTAGCTGATTTACGTGAAGAAGCAAATGCAATGAAGATGCAATGGGAAACAGAAAAAGAAGAAGTCAATACTGTTTCAACGAAGCGTGCGGAAATCGACAAAGCCAAACATGAGTTAGAAGATGCGGAAAATAATTATGATTTAGAACGTGCAGCTGTCTTACGTCATGGAACGATTCCTCAACTAGAAAAAGAATTAAAAGAATTAGAAGCAAAAGCAAAAAATGATGATATCAAAATGGTTCAAGAATCTGTGACTGAAAATGAAATTGCTCAAGTTGTCGGTCGATTGACAGGTATTCCAGTAACTAAGTTAGTTGAAGGGGAACGCGAAAAACTAATCAAGCTAAATGAAACATTGCATAAACGTGTTATTGGGCAAGATGAAGCAGTTGATGCCGTAAGCGATGCAGTTATTCGTTCGCGTGCTGGATTGCAAGATCCAAATCGTCCACTTGGCTCATTCTTATTCTTAGGTCCAACTGGGGTAGGGAAGACTGAGTTAGCTAAAGCATTGGCAGAAAACTTATTTGATTCTGAAGATCATATGGTTCGAATTGACATGAGTGAATACATGGAGAAACATTCAGTATCACGGTTAGTTGGAGCTCCTCCAGGCTATGTTGGTTATGAAGAAGGCGGTCAATTAACTGAAGCTGTTCGCCGCAATCCATATACGATTGTTTTACTTGATGAAATCGAAAAAGCACACCCAGATGTCTTTAATATTTTATTACAAGTGTTAGATGATGGGCGCTTGACAGATTCCAAAGGACGAGTGGTCGACTTTAAAAATACTGTGTTGATTATGACAAGTAACATTGGCTCACAATTATTGTTAGAAGGTGTAACAGCAGAAGGAACAATTCCAGAAGCAGTGGAAGAACAAGTACGTACCATTTTGCGTGGAAACTTTAAACCAGAATTCTTGAACAGAATTGACGATACGATTTTATTTACACCATTGAGTTTGGAAAATGTTAAGGGAATCGTTAACAAGATGGTTGCTCAATTAGCTCGTCGTTTAGAACATCAAGAGATTCAATTAGAAATCAGCGAAGCAGCAAGAACTTGGATTGCAGAAACTGCCTACGAGCCAGCTTACGGGGCACGTCCATTGAAACGTTTTATTACGAAAGAAGTGGAAACACCTTTAGCAAAAGAAATCGTTGCAGGTCATGTTTTACCAAAATCAAAAGTTACGATTGATTTTCTTGCTGGGAAACTCCAATTTTCAACAGAAGAATTGCCAGAAGAAGAATAAATGAATGAAAAAAACACTTCAATCATTTCGATTGAAGTGTTTTTTAATGGTATCAGTGCAAATAAGCAAGTTAGTATTTATTTCTTCGCTTTTTCTAAACGATAACTTTTGAAGTAAGCCAAATTTTTTCGGCTGTTCGTCCAAGCAAAGATTCCCATGAACAAGGCACCCATTGTATTCGTAAACAAATCACCCATTGTGTCCATCAGCGCAGCTCGACCAATAAATAAAGTTCCATTTGAAGCTGCAAATCTTTGTAAATTCATTCCTAAAAATTGATCGCAAAGGAACTCCCAGAATTCCCAAAAAACGCCACACGTTCCAGCAAAAGCAAAACCAAATAATAAAAATAACCAAGGACTGGTTTTTTCAATCGGCGCATCTTTCATTAAATAACCAATCAAACCATAACCTAACGCTGTCAGAACCATTGGACTAACTGCATGAAGAATCTTGTCCCAAAAAGGAATGATACTAATCAAGTGTAACCCTGTTCCTAAAAAGACAGAAATGAAAAGGAAAAACCAATAAAACAAAACAATAGCAGCAGGAATTCTTATTTTAAATAGTTTGAAAATAATTTGTGGTAAGAAAATCAAAACGATACCAGCTAAGGACTCGACGATAAATATGATTCCTTGCGTAGTAGAATATTTTTGCGTAACAAATTCAAAAATATTGTAGCCAACAACAAATACCCCAAAAGCCAGTAGGGCAGTTTGTACTTTTTTTAACTCATTAATAATCATTGAGATGCCCCCTCAGATAAATATTCTTCAATTTTTTTCAATAATTCGGTTTCTGAAGCGACCACTTCACCATTCAATTTGATCAACCCAACAGTATAAAGATTTAGATAATGAAATTGGTTTTCTGCAACTTCTTGTAAAGCAGCAATTTTTTTAGGGTGTGTTCCACCTTGTTGACGAGTATCTGTGTATAAACCAATCACAGGGATTCCTTTTGCATAAGCAACACCAATTTCAGATGCCACTCCAGCATCAATCGTTAATCCATCGAGTAAAGCAACCATTAATTGGCTTTCCAAGACTTTTTCGGTGTCTGCCAATGCAATCATTTGACTGTCTGCGTAAGCTATTTTGTCATTGATTGCTTCATTTTCTTGTGGTAAATAAACAGTAATTTTTGGTGAAATCTCACGAATTTGAGCAACAAGATTAGCGTTATATAAAAGGTCGCTTTTAGCGAACATAGGTCCAGCAAAATAAATGTTCATTGTGTATTCATCCTTTATTTTATATTTTAGAAATAGTCACTAAAGTAAGCTTCTGTATCTGGAATGATTCGCTCAAGTGACCGTAAAGTTTCTTTATCAGTTATGATTCGTTCGATTCGAGAAAGGTACGCAGCTCGGCGATAATTCATCATCAAACAAGTCAAAGTTTGGATATCCAAGTAAACAGCTTCACCAATTGGTTCATTAAGAATTTGTACTTGATCTTCTTCATCCCAAATCAAACCAAAGACGCCGTTATTCCAAGGTGCAATCGGATCTGTCAAAACGAAATGAAATGGTTTTGCTGTGCTAGCAAAAGGAAATTTTTGTAAAAATTCTTTGACATCAACGATTCTTGCCATAAAGTAAGGTTCGATTTGTTCCGTAATTTGGCTGTCTTCAAGTAAGAAAGCCAGTGGTTCATTTTTATAAATGTCACCTTTTACCCAATAAATCATAGAGAAATGTGCAGAAATGAAATTCCATAGACCGTTGCGTGCTTCTTGATTCAAATAAAACATTTCTTTTACATGAAATACTTCTTCTGCAACCCAATAGAACAAGACACCAAGTGGTTCTTGATTGGCTCCATAGTAGACAGCAGCCGTTCGTTCTTCTTCATTTTCAAAGCGCCAATATTCTTCCCAGTGAAAACCACTGCGAAAAAGTGCGCCATGATTTTGACGTGCAAATTTTTCATAGACAGCATAAACATCTTCGTGATCCACTGGTAAGCGTTCAACCATTCCGTTAACGGGAACTTGTTTAGGCAATTGTGTATCACGTATTTTAAAGGAAAGTTTATCTGACATGATTTCCCAACCTTTACGACGATAATACGGAATATTATAAGGGTAAAGATAAGAAATCCATTGTTTCTTTTTTCTCATATTATCTAAAGCAACGACAATCAAGTCTTGCATTAAACCGTGGTTCGCATACTCTGGATAAGTACCGACTCCTGTGACACCACCCATTAAATAAGGCGTACCATGAATGTTGACTTCACAAGGGTAGATAGCGATTTGTGAAATCAATTGGTTATCATAGAACCAACCAAATACTTCGGATAGTTCTAAGATAGGGCGTTTTGATTTGATGAATTCTCGTTTACTTTCAAATCCACTTTCCTCAATATCAGACTCTGTTACTTGAAAAACATAGGACAACAATTCGTTAAATTGATCTACGTTTTCCTCCGTAACTGATTTTAACTCAAGATTTTCTCTGAAATCTTTTTGATCCATTCTTTCATCTCCATTTATTTGATTGATTTAAGTATAACAAAACTTAGGAAAAAAAACTTCTAAACGGTCACTAATGAAAAAGGCTTTAAATTCCTGTATTTCGTTGGTATAATGGAAAGTGCTGATTAAATGAAAAGAGGAGACGCTATGGATATAAATAAAATGAAGCACCGCCAAGAGCAAATTCGTAATTTCTCGATTATTGCTCACATCGACCATGGAAAATCAACGTTGGCCGATCGTATTTTAGAAATGACGCACACTGTGACGTCTCGTGAAATGCAAGATCAGCTGTTAGACTCAATGGATCTCGAACGTGAACGTGGTATCACGATAAAACTTAATGCAGTTGAATTAAACTATACAGCAAAAAATGGAGAAACATATATTTTCCATTTAATCGACACACCGGGACACGTCGACTTCACCTATGAAGTTTCACGAAGCTTGGCTGCCTGTGAAGGGGCAGTGTTGGTCGTGGATGCAGCGCAAGGGATTGAAGCACAAACATTAGCCAATGTTTATTTAGCTTTAGACAACGATTTGGAAATTTTACCAGTTATCAATAAAATTGATTTACCTGCGGCAGATCCAGAACGCGTGCGTAAAGAAATCGAAGATGTAATCGGAATTGATGCCAGTGAAGCTGTACTAGCTAGCGCGAAAGCTGGAATTGGGATTGAAGATATTCTTGAACAAATCGTAGCATACGTTCCTGCACCGACTGGTAACTTAGAAGCACCGCTGAAAGCATTGATTTTTGACTCTGTTTACGACAGTTATCGTGGTGTCGTTCTAAATGTTCGGATCACTGACGGAGTAGTAAAACCTGGTGATAAAATTCAAATGATGAGTAATGGGAAAACTTTTGATGTAACAGAAGTTGGTGTCTTTTCACCGAAAGCAGTTGCCAGAGATTATTTGATGGTCGGCGATGTAGGTTACATTACTGCCAGCATCAAGACTGTGCAAGATACGCGTGTTGGGGATACCGTTACACTTGCTGACAATCCAGCTGAGGAAGCTCTTCCAGGTTATCGTAAAATGAATCCAATGGTTTATTGTGGTTTGTACCCGATAGAAACTTCTCGTTATAATGATTTACGTGAAGCATTGGAAAAACTGCAATTAAACGATGCTGCGTTACAATTCGAGCCAGAAACGTCACAAGCACTTGGCTTTGGATTCCGTTGCGGCTTTTTAGGATTGCTGCACATGGATGTAGTGCAAGAACGATTGGAACGTGAATTTAATTTAGAATTAATTACAACGGCGCCATCTGTAATTTATCATGTGAACAAGACAGACGGTTCAACGATTGTTGTAGATAATCCGGCTGACTTTCCAGAACCTGTCACTATTCAAGATGTTGAAGAACCTTTTGTAAAAGCACAAATCATGGTTCCTAATGAGTTTGTTGGCGCAGTTATGGAATTGTCGCAACGCAAACGTGGTGAATTTATTACAATGGATTATCTAGATGATTATCGTGTGAATGTTGTTTATAACATTCCATTGTCTGAAATCGTGTTTGATTTCTTTGATAAATTAAAATCAAGTACGAAAGGTTATGCCTCTCTTGATTATGAAATGTCAGGTTATCAAAAGAGCAAGCTAGTGAAAATGGACATCTTATTAAATGGTGAGAAAGTCGATGCACTTGGCTTTATCGTCCATCGTGACTTTGCCTACGAACGTGGAAAAGCAATCGTTGAAAAGCTGAAAAAACTGATTCCAAGACAACAATTCGAAGTCCCAATCCAGGCTGCAATTGGCCAAAAAATCGTGGCTCGTTCGGACATTAAAGCTTTGCGTAAAAACGTCTTAGCAAAATGTTACGGTGGGGATGTTTCTCGTAAGCGTAAGCTTCTTGAAAAACAAAAAGAAGGTAAGAAACGAATGAAACAAATCGGTAGTGTCGAAGTCCCTCAGGAAGCGTTCATGGCTGTTCTGAAAATGGATGAGGATGAGCCGAAGAAATAGCAAAGGGTCTAGCCATTGGGCTAGACCCTTTTTGTTGCGTTTTTCCACGGCTGTATGGGGAAAATTAAATCATACTGTCTTTTAACATTGTTTCAAATATATCTATAGTATCTTTTTTCATTTTTTTTGTAACATGAGCGTAGGTATCCATAGTGGTTGAGATGCGTGAGTGTCCCAGATGTTCTTGAATAATTTTTGGTTTTATATCATCTTCTAGTAACATGGTTGCGTGTGTATGACATAGCGAGTGGAAATTAAACTTTATGTTCAAATCTTTCTTTATTTTACTTGCAGACCATTTAATAGAATTGGGCGTTACTGGTTCACCGTTTTCTTTTGTGCATATGGCATTAGAATCGTGATACCATTTTCCATATTTCATTCGATTTTCTAGTTGCTTTTTTATGCAGCAGATGATCGAGTTAAAGGTAGTATCCGCAAACAAGAGTATTTATATCCAGTTAAACAATAAAAAACTGAAGAATGAACAGTTGGTAGTTATTAAAAAATCTACTTTCATGGGTAAGTGAGTGTTACGTCCTTCAGAGGCTATTAAAAAGTTGTATCTTAAACCACAGATCATTTTAGTGAGTTTTTTTATCATAAAAACACTCATAATCTCCTAATTTACGTTTCTGCCAATCTTTTTTTAATCAGCGATTCGTACTCTCGGCACTCTTTCATCATTTTTGTGAAGATTTGTTGTAGGTCATCTAACTTGCGCTGACAACAAGATAAAATCTGAACTCCTTTTCACAGCTACAGATAATAAGTGACAGTAAGAATGATATTAATTCTTCGAATAACAGCTGAGATTGATACTATTCTAAGATTTAACTGTTCCTAATGTCAGAAACAAGAACTAGTTATTAGACTGTGTACACGCGCGGGACTAATCCAGAAGCAATTCTCTAGTTGTAGTTGGCTAAAAAGATTGTTTAGATAATATTTTTTTAGGGGCTAAAAATATTCATGTTATAATTAAATCATGGATTCTTTTATACTTACGATGCGATAAAGTGAAAATCCTATATTTAGGGAGTTGGAAAAATGAGCAGCGAGTACACAAGCGAAGCGGATATTGAAAAACAACTTATCGAGCAGTTAACAAGTGGTGAGAGCCAATGGACTTATCGGAAAGATTTAAACACCGATAATTTATTATGGCAAAATTTTTTTGAGAAGTTAGAACAGAATAATGTAAGAGTACTGGACGACAATCCATTGACTGAGCAAGAAAAGCTTCAAATTCAAAACCAACTAAATTTTGTAAATTATTATGAAGCCGCAAAATGGATTGCGGGTGAGAATGGCATTGCAAAAGTTCAAGTTCAGCGAGAAGATGCGAGTCTAGGAACAATCCGACTAGAGGTCCTCTGGCGAGACAATGTAGCTGGTGGGAAATCTAGTTATGAGGTTGTCAATCAGGTACTAAGAGATAAAATTGATACGAAAGATGCGGATCGCCGTTTAGATGTGACCTTATTAATTAATGGGTTACCGATGATTCATATCGAACTAAAGAATCGTTCAACAGGATTCATGGATTCCTTTCGTCAAATAAAAAAATACGACGCCGAAGGTAAATTTAGAGGCATTTACTCTACTTTGCAAATGTTCGTCGTTTCTAATGCTACTGAGACAAGATACATTGCTGCTGCTAAAGAATCTAAGATAAATGATCAGTTCTTGACAAAATGGGTAGATAAAAACAATCGGCCAGTTGTTTCATTAAATGATTTTACAGACCAAGTTTTATCTATTCCTCGAGCACATCAGATGGTTATGCAATATTCAGTAATTGATGATGATAAAAAATCACTGATCTTACTTCGACCATACCAAGTGCATGCAATTGAAGCCGTCAAAAAAGCTAGTGGTCGTCAACAATCTGGCTATATTTGGCATACTACCGGTAGCGGGAAAACTTTAACAAGTTACAAAGTTGCTCGCAATCTGCTTCAAATTCCAGCAATTGAAAAAACGATTTTTGTCGTCGATAGAAGAGATTTGGACCAACAGACAGCTTCAAGTTTTCTTTCCTATGCAGAAAACGACACGATTGATATCGATGAAACAGAGAACACACATAATCTAGTTAAGCGTCTTTACGCTTCAGATATGCCTGAAAAACAGTTTTCTATTACTGATTTTCAGCAATAATTGCATGCATAGAATGGAAATTATTAGTTGAATTGACAGCAAGCTAAAATCATTCTTTACCATTGGACCTAATAACCAATAAATAGTTTATGTATACTAGTACATAGTTCGATGATAATGTTAACCAAACTATAGCCGTGGTGTGGTGCCAAGTGAGCTATCTAACAAAAGAGTACAATTTCATGGCGTCGCAAATGTATCTAAAAAACGAGTACGAGTTATATTGGATAAAAAACTACAAAAAAGAATTATCTAGCTAAAATAAAAAATATTATTTTTTAGTAACTTTAGTCAGTTTTACATAGCGTTGTGCCCAAGTAGAATACGCTTGTCTGATCAATTCGATATAGCGCTAAGGGGCGTTAAATCAATTACTCAGCAAACAAAATTAGGTTTTTATTTATTCTCACTCAATTACAACATGTCCAGATAGATTGCTCTACCAAATCCTTTAGGCGGTCTCAATCAATGAGGGGATTACTAATGGAAAGGACAAGTCATTTTTCTTTAAAAAGGTTTAAATTCAAAATCCGATTGTCAGCGCAGAAAATCTATGCTACTATTTCGTTAACCTTTAATCTTTATTTGGTTAACCAGATGTAACGAACAATAAAAGAAATTTAAAATAGTGCATCCGGAAGAAGAATTGGATTAGGTCAATAAACTTAATATAGAGGAATGTGAAGTGTGATATGGATAAAAAGATGAAATCTACAAGGGAATTTGATGTAAAAATATTGACAAAAATGGCTTTATTTTTAGCCTTAATCATCGTTTCTGGGATGATTGCTATTCCTGTCCCAGCTATTGGAGTTCCAGTTGTTTTACAGAATATGATTATTATGTTGACTGCTGGATTTTTAGGCAAGAAATATGGAACAATCACGATTGGCATGTTTTTAGCCTTAGTATTTATGGGTGTGCCAATCCTTTCTGGCGGTCGTGGTGGCTTAGCAGTTTTATTTAGTCCTAGTGGCGGTTTTTTGATTGGATTTTTACTTTGCGGTTTTATAATTTGTCCCATATTGGAAAAAATTGGTAGTGACACTTACTGGAAAATATTATTAGCTTTTATCGTAGGCGGTGCCTTGTTCATCAATATTTTGGGGAGCTTCACTTTAGCTTATTTTAGTCATCAGTCTTTGTGGACAGGGTTAAAAATGGCAGCTTTTTTTGTTCCAATCGACATTGGAAAATCGATAATCGCGGCTATTATTTACCAACGACTAAAAAAATATACTGTTTCTGGAGAAGCTAAATGATTCCTTTTTCCAATATATCCAAAGAAAAAACAGCTATCATTTATCATGAGCAATTCATTAATTATGGGAAACTACAACAAATGAGTCGTTCTTATCAGAAGAAAATTCAAAAAGAAGAAGAACGGATTGTTTTTATTCCTATGGATGAGTGTCCGGAAACCGTTTATAAATTAATTGCTTGTATCTTGGCAAAAAAAATTTTTGTTCCTATTTCAAATCAAAGACCAGAAGAACAGGTAAACAAACTTATAGGTGAATTTTCCTCTTCTATTTTATGGACGAAAGAAATTTGTCATTTTCAAACAAATAATAAGCCCATCTTATTTCCAGAAGACACACTTTTTATCGGATTTACTTCTGGAACAACGGGAGAGAGAAAAGGGTTTATTCGTAATCAAAAAAGCTGGATTAACAGTCTCAACATTTTTCATTCAGTCCCCGTTTTTGCAAAAAAAAACTATGTGACCTGTTTGACGCCACTTCATTATTCATTAGGTCTTTATACATTGTTACAAACATTATGTTCAGGACAAACTTATTTATTAGGAATAAGAAAAATAAGTAGTCTTGCATCAAATCCGGCTGTTCTCAATGATAGTCAAATTTTCTCAGTACCGACGGTTTTTAACTATTGGATTGAAAAAATGGAGAAGCCAATGTTTGGTACATTTGATGTGATTTTGGGTGGGGA
The DNA here is from genome assembly GCF_050529065.1 of Enterococcus sp. DIV0174. Taxonomy (NCBI): domain Bacteria; kingdom Bacillati; phylum Bacillota; class Bacilli; order Lactobacillales; family Enterococcaceae; genus Enterococcus; species Enterococcus sp. DIV0174. The sequence continues at coordinate 1,212,202 of NZ_CP172881.1, forward strand.
ATCAGTCACAGAAAATCAAAGAAAAACGTTTGCCTCTAAATGTCCTGAAGCAAGATTATTTGATTTTTATGGAACATCAGAAACAAGTTTTATTAGTTACAATGATCAGCAGCTTCCAGAAAGAAATTGCCTAGGCAATTTCTTTCCTAAAGTGCAAGTGACGATTCTAGACGCTGACGATTCGATTGGGGAAATTGCTGTGAAAAGTCCCATGAATTTTCAAGGCTATTTAAATAATGGACAGATCATCTTAGCAGAGGAAACGATTAAAACTGGAGATTTGGGGAAATATGAAAAGGTTCTTTTTTACTTTGGACGTAAAGATAAACGTATTAACCGAAAAGGAGAAAAAATATTTCCTGCTTATCTGGAAAAAATAGTCTTACAGTTACCCCAAATTAAGGATGCTTTGATATATGGTGTGTCTGACCCAGAATTGGGCGAACGTGTTTTGGCGGAGGTTTTTTGGAAAGATGAACCTCTTGCATTGAGTGCAATTAATGAATTTATCAAAGAAAACAGTTATCGAAAAGGTAAAATTGATACCTTACTTTCAGTCCAAGAAATTCAATATAACGAAAGTGGAAAGAAAAAAAGATTTATACAGGAGAAATAAAATGGAACGAATCTATATAATCGATGGTGCAAGAACACCTATTGGAAAATATGGTGGTATGTTTTCTGAAGTATTACCCGAACTGTTAGGGGGGACATTATTAAAAAAATTACTGAATCGAAATGAATTAACTAGGGTGGATGAGGTAATTACTGGCAATGTCATTGGCGGTGGAGGAAATGTAAGTCGTCGAATTTCTCTGGTATCGGGTTTAGATATCACTGTCCCCGCATTTACTATAGATCGCCAATGTGCTTCAGGATTGGAGAGTATCTTAGTCGCCACTGCAAAAATTAAAAGCGGAATGGCTGAGTGTATTGCCTGTGGTGGTGTGGAAAGTACTAGTCGTGCTCCATGGCTGATTGAGCGACCCACACGTCTCTATGGTCGCAATCCATTCATTTTAGAACGCGCTCCTTTAAGTATTCCAGAATACGGAGATCCTGCAATGGGAATTGCTTGCGAAAAATTAGCTGAAGGTCTACAGATTGATCGTTTGAAGCAAGATCAATATGCTTATGAAAGTCAAATGAACTATCAAAAGGCTAAATCAGCCAAGGTATTCTCAAAAGAAATTATTTCTTTCAATCAATTTCATGAAGATGAGTGTCCTAGACCTAAAACAACGATTGCTAAATTAAGTGCTTTGCCCTCAGCCTTTTGTCAAGGAGGGTCGTTGACTGCCGGGAACAGCTCTCCCCTAAGTGATGGGGCAGCTTTTTTACTTCTCGCTAGTGAACGTTATTGTCTAGAACATCAATTGGTGTTTTGCCTGAAAAATTTGGTTTAGGGCCAATTTATGCTACTGAAAAACTGCTCAAGAAAAATGAAATGACCTTGTTAGATATGGATCGGATTGAATTAAATGAAGCTTTCGCAGCACAAGTTTTAGCATGTTTTCAATTAGAAAAATGGCCAGAGAATCGCGTAAATGTATCTGGAGGTGCCTTAGCCTATGGTCATCCTTTTGGTGCTACAGGGACTATCTTGGTCAGGCGTTTAATGAGTGAATTACAACAAAAAGACCATCTAAAAAAGGGACTTGTGACGATGTGTGTGGGTGGTGGACAGGGAACGACTTTAATGCTTAGGAAGGTAAGTTCACAATGAAAGTCAGTAAAAATATTTTAATTGGGAAAGATGAAATAGCTGAATATAAAGCCATAGTTCATTACGAAGGAAAAGAATGGCCCAAGTCTTTCCTATTGACATTGTGGCGCTATTTTTCTGTTTCAGAATTAGAAAAATACGAGCACTTATTAGTAGAACAAACTGTCGTTATCAAAAAGAAAATCATATTAGACCAAACTTATGAAGTTACACTTGAAAAAGTAGAAGTTCAGCAAAAAACGAGCATTGCTTTTTGGACATACTTATTAACGATTAAAAAGGAGGGGATTTTCTATGGAGAATGCCAAACCAAGATCTATGTTCGGACTGCTGGGAACCTTTAGTTTTTCTCTGACAGACTTACAAAAATATCAAGAATTTTCTAAGGATAAGAATCCTGTTCATAATACAGGTGTGGTGTTTGGAATTCAATTAATGGCTCGAATTGAAGGCTTGATTGAAAGAAAATTGAACCTAAATATCACTGGAAAATATACTTATTATTTTTTAGAAAAGGTCATGGTTGGCGAAGAAATAAGCGTATATTTAAGTGATAACCAACAGTTCGAGGTATGGTCTTTCAATAAAAAAATAGGAGAAGGTGTTTTTGAACATGAATAAAGTCGCGTTAATAACTGGAGGTACAAAAGGAATCGGCCGTGGATTAGTAGAGACCTATTTGCTAAATGGCTATTCTGTAGCTACTTTCTCAAGTGAAAAGATCAATACCGAATCATTAAGAGAAACCTATGTAGATTTTCCCGAAGACAAGTTGCACGTAAAAACATTAGATATTCGTAATGAAGACTTAAGTCGGAAGTTTGTTCGAGAAGTGATTGAAAAATTTGGCCGAATCGATACATATATTTTTAATGCCGGTATTTGCCAAGACAAATCTTTTGGAAAGATGACAGGAGAAGAATGGACAGAGGTCATTTCCGTGAACTTTACGAGTGCTTTTGGAATGACTCAAGAGGTCTTTCGACAAATGAAAAAGCAAACAGGACGGAAAACAATCTTTTTTATGACCTCTTTATCTGGTTTGGAAGGAGCTTTTGGTCAAGCCAATTATGCAGGGAGTAAAGCAGGGGTAATTGGCTTAAGTAAAAGCCTAGCTATAGAAGGAAAAAAATATGAAATCGAAGTAAATGCTATTTCTCCGGCAGCTTTGACAGATATGACAAGCCCAATTATCGAAAAAATGACTCAAAACTGTAAGAACACGGGAGAATTGTTCCCAGATGATTGGAAAATAGGTTCTCCTAAAGAAGTTGCCCAAAGTATTTATGCGCTTTCTAATTATAGCAAGCTGGGTACAGGAAAGATTTTTTCCCTTAATGGATTGAAAATCGAAGTTTATAAACCAAATGCGAAAGTATCGTTTTCTATGGAGAAAGAGAATGATTAAAGACTTATTTGATTTGAAGTATCCAATTATTCAAGGGGCAATGGCTCAAGTTTCTTATTCTTCATTAGTAGCAGCGGTTTCAAATCAGGGAGCTTTAGGCACCTTGTCTTCTTATGGACTTACTGGAGAACAATTAAAAAAGGAAATCCAACAGGTGAGAGAAAAAACAACACGGCCTTTTTCCTGTAACGTAATGTTACAACAAGTGAATAGCGATGAATTAATCGAAGTAATTCTTTCTGAGAATATCCCTATTGTGAGTCTTAGCGCTGGATTTAAACCAGGTCTTATTCAAAAATTGCAGGAAAATAACAGAAAAGTTATTTCGGTTGTAGGTAGCAAACGCCAAGCAACAAAAGTAATTGACAGTGGGACAGATTGTATTGTCGTGGAGGGAAATGAAGCAGGGGGCCATATTGGAAATACGAAACTGGAAACTTTACTTTTAGATACCTTAGCGATGACTAAGATACCAGTTGTTGCAGCTGGTGGCATCATGACAAATAAAGACATACAACAGAAATTGCAAGTAGGAGCGGCAGGCGTTCAATTGGGGACTGTTTTTCTGCTTAGTCAAGAGTCTTCATTATTAGAAAACAGTAAAAAGTTATTGCTGAGTAAAAAGATCAAATCAGAGATATTTACAAAATCTAGTGGGAAAAAATTTCGGGCAGTAAGAGTAAAAGAGAACTATCTACCATGTGGAATTGGCATTGATAGGATGAATCAAATTCTTACTGTTTCTGAGATTATTAAAAAGCTAAAATAGCTTAAGGTAACAAAGCAATCAATGTTTTAATAAAGGTGTGCTCCCGATAAAAAAGTACAAAGGAATCAAAAAATTTATGATAGATTAGATGCTTTTGAAAAAAGGACTAAACTTATATCATGAAAAGTAAAAGATATTACCGCTATTTAAAGAATATATTTTGAAGAGCCACAGAGTATTGACGGAGAAATAATTGATAGATGCGGAGTGAAGAAGCAAGATGGATTGTATGCATAAGGAAGATAATAGTTTCTTGTGAAGATTCCCAGTAAAAAAACTACTGTTGTGGAGCCGCCTTTTCAAGCATGTGCTTACTTGCTTACGAAAAGGACAGGCTCTTTTGTTCGTCCTATTCATATTTTTTTAAAGATGATAAATAATACATATGATGAAACAATATTTTTATTTTAAAAATCAGATATAATAAAGATGGAAAAGAAAGGTGCGAGTCTATCATGGAAATCAGATTACTAAAGTACTTTTGGACCGTAGCACAGGAAGGGAATATTTCTAGAGCGGCTAAATTATTGAACATTACGCAACCTACTTTAAGCAGACAAATTCGTGAATTAGAGGAACAGGTGGGAATGCCGCTGTTTCAACGAGAAAAAAACCAGCTCTATCTTTTGCCGGAAGGTGTTTTTCTAAAAGAACGAGCAGAGGAGATTCTTCAGCTAAACGACAAATTAGAGCAAGCTTTTTCCAATAAGAAAAAGAAAGAATTGACAGGAACAATTGTAATTGGCTGTGTCGAGGCGGATAATTCTGATACGGTGGCGATGATGTTAGAAGAAATGGTCAGCGATTATCCCAATGTCCACTTTACTATTGTAACAGGAACAAGTGATGATATTAGCGATCGTTTGGAAAAAGGTCTGGTCGATTTAGCTGTGCTATTAGAACCAATTGCGCTTAAAAATACAAAAGTTTTAAAATTACCACGAGAAGAAAAATGGGGATTTTTAGTTTCGAAGGAGTTAGTCATCTCAAATAATGAAAAAATAAAACCAGAAGATATCGCTGGGTTACCTATTTTGTGTTCTAATCGGATGGAAATTCAAAAATTATTGAGTACTTGGAGTGGCACCGCTCTAGAAAACTTAAACATAGTTGGAAATTTCAATTTGATTTTTAATATTTTTTCACTGGTAGAAAATAAAGTAGCTGCCGCTCTCACAATTGAAGGGGCTGTTTCCAAAAGACGGCTAGAAAATTCAGTATTTATCCCTATGGAACCAGAAGTGAAGACTAACTGTGTGTTAGTGTGGAAAGAACGGATTCAAACACCGGTTATTCAAGAATTTATTTCTCGTTTCAAACATGCTTTTGGGGCATAGAGGTATATGCAATAAGCATTAGACGCAAATAAAAACGAGTTGTACGATGAATTTATCAATCGTACAACTCGTTTTTATTTGGAAGTAGGAATTCGGCAGTTTGAACCCCAAGAATCATTGGCTCATAAAATTGTTGAATGTTTGAATGGAGGAAACAAACATGGTGAAACATGAAGAAGTGAAAAATGGTGTAATCTTTCCAATTGGCGAAAAAAATGATGCTTATGCGCAATATTTTATTGGACAAAGTTACTTACAAGGATTAATTTCTGATCCAAAAATTAGCGTAGGTGTAGCCAATGTGACTTTTGAACCGGGCTGTCGGAATCATTGGCATATTCACCATGATGGATTCCAATTATTACTCGTAACTGGAGGAGAAGGTTGGTATCAAGAAGAAGGAAAACCTGCAAAACTTTTAAAAGCTGGTGATGTGATCACGACACATGACGGTGTTAAACATTGGCACGGAGCAACGAAAGATAGCTGGTTTGAGCATCTTGCAATTACTGCCGGCACTCCAGAATGGTTAGAACCAGTGGACAATCAATGGTATGAAAATTTAACTAAATAAAGGAGGAACACTCTGATGAAAAAGCAGACAGCAGGAAGAGAACAACTAGGTGAGTTTGCACCACAATTTGCAGCATTAAATGATGATGTACTTTTTGGAGAAGTGTGGGCAAAAGAAAACGAATTATCTGCCCATGATCGCAGCATGATTACTTGCTCCGCGCTTTTAGCATTGGGCGCTCCTCAGCTAGAAGCTCATCTCAAAATTGCCAAAGAAAATGGTGTCACAAAAGAAGAAATCACAGCGTTGATTACGCATCTGGCTTTCTATGCTGGTTGGCCTAAAGCGTGGAGCGCCTTTTCAATGGCAAAAGAAATATTTGGCAGTTAAATTTAAAATAATCGTCAAACTAGAAATTTAAAGGAGAAAAAATAATGATTTTACAAGAAAATTATCTGTTAAATAATGGGATGAAGATACCTAAAGTTGGATTTGGCACGTGGATGATTGATGATAAAGTCGTAGCCCAAGTAGTAGGAGATGCCTTGGCATTAGGGTATCGCCATATTGATACGGCTCAGGCTTACGGAAACGAGCGTGGAGTTGGAGAAGCAATTCGAGATTCTGGAATTGATCGTTCAGCTATTTTTTTAACAAGTAAAGTAGCTGCTGAGCATAAAACGTACAATACAGCAGCAAAATCAATCAATGAATCTTTAGCAAGACTAGAATTAGAAACAATTGATCTCATGATTATTCATGCCCCTCAACCATGGGATGAATTTCGAGAAGCAAATTATGATGAAGAAAATATTGAAGTCTGGCATGCGTTAGAAGAAGCGGTGAGAGAAGGAAAAATTCGCTCCATTGGATTGTCCAATTTCAACCAGCATGATATCGAAAATATCTTAAAACATGCAACAATAAAACCAGTAGTCAACCAGATTTTAGCACATATCTCAAATACCCCATTTGGCCTCATTGATTTTTGTAAGAAAAACGATATTTTGATTGAAGCTTATTCTCCTGTGGGGCACGGTGAATTAATGAAAAATGTGGAACTAAAAGAGTTAGCTGAAAAGTATCAAGTTTCGGTTCCTCAACTTGCGATTCGTTATTGTTTGGAACTTGGTCTGTTACCTTTGCCAAAATCTGCCAATAAAGAACATATTAAAATGAATGGAGAACTTGATTTTAAGTTGTCAAGTAAAGATCTGGAAAAGTTAAAATCAGTCAAAATGATGGATGACTATGGTGAATCAAGTAATTTTCCGGTTTATAGTAAAAAATAGAGTGTTCATTTTTTGTTGCAATCATATTTTGATGTCTCTAAATTATTGGTTGATACGTTGTTTTCAAATCAGTTTATTTTTTCTAATGAAGTAAGGCTACTTTCAATAGATATCGAAATTGAATGTATGTTCTTTCTAGATAAAAAAAGAAAAGCCCTGAGGCTTTTCTTTTTTTTTCATTAAACGGCCGCTTTAAATTTAGCCGCTTTCTCAAATGAAACTAGTGGGCTAAAATGAACCTCAATTTCTCCGTTCTGATTTAAACCAAAGTGAGCAGTACAGTCCATTGATTTTCCAGGAGCAACAGAACCCATAGTGTTATCATTTGGATATGTCGAAGCTTTTTTATTGTCAGGACCGTAAACTTCAACATCCATGCCAACAGGTAAGTCTTCATCACCGTTATTTGTCATTGTATAAGTAATCTTAACTACTTGAGCTGGCTGTGTTTCATCAAATTGATTTCGTTCATCTGTAAGTTCAACTGTATTTAAAGTATATTCAGCATCGCCAACTTTAACGGTATCACCAACGTTGTAGAAATTTTCTGTTTCTTCTTTTGAAGCAGATGTTGAAGAAGAAGTTTTCTCGACTTTTTCTCCACCGTTCTTGCTGGCAGCTTTTTTATCATTTCCACCGCCTAATGCACCACCAACGATAAATACAACAATCACTACTAGAATCCAAAACCAAACTCTTTTATAGAATGGCTTTTTCTCTTTCATAACGTATGTTTTACCATCTTCACCTGTAACTTTGTTCTTTGCCATTTTTTCTCCTCCAAAAATATATTACTCCCGTTTATAGGCAGGCAGCGATAGTCGCCTTTATAATTAAAGAAGTACATACAATTTAACTTTCCCCACAAAGTTTTGAATATAATTCTTAACTACCAAAATTAAATTGAAAAGCTATATACTGATTTTAAAAGACAATTGTAGAGAAAAAATGTAACTTTCCTTATCACTATCATTTTTTAACTCCCAGAATAGGGCAGTCGAGTCGGAACATCTTTAGTATGTTGTTTTTACTCAGGTAAAAGAGTTTATGCCATATACGATACTAACCTTTGAATCATGCAATTGTTCAAGTTCAACTAGACTTTTTAGCTGCCCGTTCAAGTGCCTAGTTTATATCTAGCAAGTAATCAGTAGTAACTTCAAAAATATCGGCAAGTTTTTGAAGTTTTTCTGTAGTGACTTTTCTTGGAACGCTTTCAATCTTATTTCTAACAAATTCTTTCCTGATTCAGTTTGAGTTCAACTCATTTACTTAAGTCAGATTATGTTATTGATTAAATCATGATTATCCATAAGTAAAAAGCCTACCAAGGTTGTTTTTTCCACAATTATTATACCATCAACATAAAAGGAAAAATATAAAAATATGATTTTTATACGGATATATCGATTTTTTTTTTTGAGTTTAATAGATGAAATTGTTGAAAAAGAAAAGTGACAGTCGTACGATATAGTGTTTGGCTTAATATTTTAAGAAAAATCCAATGATGTTATTTTCTTAAAATATAAATCAAAAATTATCATTTTATAGATTCTAACGGTTATAGGTTCAAACATTTCCTTGAAGTGTTTGATTAAGAAAAGTATCGGCGAAGGTTTCATATAGATTGTGAAGATTTGAAACAATTTCTTGAACATTTGAGTGATTGATCATTACCTTCGAATAAAAATAAAATTTGGCTATGGTTAATATTAAGTGCCATGAACCGTAGTAACCTAAAAATACTGACAAAGTTGTCCGATTAGTTGATAGGATAACTATTGGATGGTGTTTCAAGTTTCACTAAAGAGCTTCTTGTTTTGGCTCCTCAACTGAGTGTTCAAGAGGTCATAGTTGGTTTGAATATTCTCTCATCTTATATACAGGTAAAATAACATTAATCTAAAAAATTCTTTTTGATCTGATAAGCATTTGCTAATGACTTATTAGTAGATCAAAAAGAATTTTTTTATTCTTCCGAAGGTAAAACTTGGGCCAAAACTCGGCTCAGATCATCGGCACTGGTTCCATCATCGTTAATCAACCATTCCTCGACTGTTCCCAGAACACCTCTGACAAAATAAGTGAAATAGTATTCAAGCAATCGTGGATCGTCTTCATGGTATCTAGTGGCAAAACTCTCAATGGCTACCTCGTGGACCTCTTGAAAAATAGCTTTGATTAGATGACTATTCTGATAATTACGGGTCAAAATAGAAGAAAGTGGTTGTGCTTCTTTTAAGATAGTGATTAGTCGACTTAGCCATGACGCCAACTCTTCATCACTGTCAATTTTAATTAAGGGAAGGATTTTTTCGATAAGTTGTGCTTCGATTTGGTGGAAAAGATCTATCGTATCTGTGTAATAATTGTAGAAAGTCCCGCGATTCACATCTGCTCTTTTACAAATATCGGTAACAGTAATTTTTTGGAGTTCTTTTTCGGACAACAATTCCAAAAAAGCTTCTTTGATTATCTTTTTTGTATAAATAGTCCGACGATTATTTTTGATTCCAGCCATGAGCATACATCCTTTCATTTTTCATTTATTGAACAATTCAATATTTTTTGTCTACTCAATGACAACTCCAAGATCTTTGCATATTGTCATGAGTTCTTGAAACGATTATACTAACAACAAAGTATATAATCAACAGGGTGTTGAAAACATGACGAGGTGAATAAACATGAGCTATATTGAAGTGAAAAATGAGTCTAAACGATATCAAATGGGAGATACAACCATTACAGCTAATAATGACATCAGTTTCTCAGTTGAAGAAGGTGAATTAGCTGTGATTTTAGGTCCTAGTGGTGCTGGTAAATCAACGGTATTAAATATCCTAGGTGGAATGGACACTCCTGATGAAGGTCAGATTATCGTTGATGGGATGGATATCGCCAATTTTAATAACCGACAATTGACAGAGTTTCGGCGAACGGATGTAGGATTCGTCTTTCAGTTTTACAATCTAGTTCCCAACTTGACTGCAAAAGAAAATGTAGAGTTAGCTACTGCTGTATCACCAGACGCCTTAGATGTGGAAGAAACGTTACGCCAAGTTGGCCTTGGTGAACGAATGAAAAATTTTCCAGCTCAGCTTTCCGGTGGGGAACAGCAACGGGTAGCAATTGCCCGTGCGTTGGCAAAAAATCCTAAAATTTTACTCTGCGATGAACCGACAGGAGCGCTTGATTATGAAACGGGAAAACAGGTGTTGACGTTGTTACAAAATGTAGCTAAAAAACAAGGTCGGACGGTACTTTTAATTACTCATAACTCGGCAATCGCACCTATAGCAGATCGAATTATTCGGATCAATGATGCTAAAGTCCGCTCCGTGGAAATTAATAAAAATCCATTGCCTGTGGCTGAGATTGAGTGGTGAGGTTATAAAAATGAAAAATCTCTATATTCGTAGTATCTTTCGAGATATTCGTCAAAGTCTAGGACGTTTTATCGCGATCATTTTGATTATTTTCATGGGTGTCTTATTATTTGTAGGAATCAAGTCTATTGGACCGAATCTTGAAAAAACTGTCCAAGAATTTGTTACTAGCCATAACGTTTCGGATTTGCAAATTCAAGGAACAGCTGGTCTGACAAATGAGGATTTGGCTATTGCCGAAAAAGTTGCGGGCGCCAAGGGAGAACTAGGCTATAGTTTTCCTTATGTGGAAGAACAGCAAGATCGTAATTTACAGATTTATTCTTATGCTAAGGATAAAAAGCAAAATAAACTGACGCTACTGCAGGGAAGTTATCCCAAAAATAATCAGCAGTTGTTGATGGATGAGAGCTTAAAAGAACAATACCCCCTGAACAGTAAGATCACGATCAAAGATAACCAATTAAAAGATGAGACTTTTACAGTCACAGGTTATGTGGCTTCTCCCATATATGTGGATAAAAAAGAACGCGGCGTTACGACTGTGGGAGATGGGATGATCGATGGTTACGTCTATTTACCTGAAACAGCTTTTGCTAGTGAAACCTATTCTATTTTGTATTTGCGTTTCTCCGATTTGAAAGAGACAGACATGATGTCCGATGTTTATAAGAAACAGATGATCGATAACGAGGAAAAATTACAAAAACTTTTTGATGAACGCAAAGAGCCACGAAAAACTGAGTTACAAGATATGGCTAATGAAGAGATTGTCAAAGGAGAACAAGAGTTACAAGAAAATCAACAAAAGCTGAGTGATGGGCAAAATGAACTGAACACAGCGAAAGAACAATTGAGCAGTCAACAACAACAGTTGGAACAACAAAAAGCACAACTTGAGATACTTTACGGTCAAACTGTCGCTGATAACCAGTTAGCCTCAGCACAAAGCCAACTGGAACAGGCAGCCACAACACTTGCTGAAAAACAGGATGAGCTTACGGAAAACCAACAAAAATTAACAGAAGCGCAAGCGAAGATTGACGAATCGAAAAAAGATGTCGCAGCCATTAAAACACCCAACTACATTCTGACTCAAAGAAGTTCAAATCCTGGTTTTACAGAATTTACTAGTCTATCTGACCGAATTGATGCGATTGGAAATGTTTTTCCAGTTTTTTTCTTTTTGATTGGCATCTTGATTACATTTACTACTATTACACGTATGGTTGAAGAAGACCGAAAAGAGATTGGTACTTTGAAAGCGTTAGGCTATCGAAATAGTGAAATCTCACAGAAATACTTATTGTACGCCTTAATGACAGGGACTATCGGAACGGTTTTTGGAGTTATTGTGGGAACGAAAGGACTGCCACCTGTTGTTTTCACTATGCTGAAGAAAAATTATGTTTTTGAAAACTACCCGACTGATTTTTGGCCTTGGCCGATTTTAGTGGCAATACTTGCGGCTCTTTTTGCAACCGTTGCTGCCACTATTTATATCTTGATCAAAGATTTACGGGAAAAACCTATGGCGCTTTTGATGCCTAAAGCACCAAAGCCCGGAAAAAGAATTCTTTTAGAATACATTACACCTTTATGGAGCCGATTGAGTTTTAACCAAAAAGTGACGTACAGAAATCTTTTCCGCTATAAAGCTCGAGCAATTTTGACGATTCTTGGGATCGCAGGCTGTATGGGCTTAATGGTTGCTGGATTTGGTTTACAAGATTCTATTGGTGGTGTTGTGGATGTTCAGTTCAAGCAACTGAGTCACTTTCAAGGAATCGTTACTTTGGAAGACGAAGCAAATGTCCAAAAGGCGAATAAAGTGCTGACTGCTGATGACAAAGTCAAAGAAAGTATGAGTGTTTTTGCTGATCAAGTGAAATTTAAAAAAGAAGGGGCCAGTGATCTAAGTGCATCGTTGTACGCGTTTAAGAATACGGATCGTGCCAAGGATTATTTCACCTTGAAAAAAGCGAATAAAAAAGAAGCTGTAAAGATTACCGATGATGGCGCAGTTGTCACGGAAGGTATTGCGAAAGCTTACGATGCTAAAATAGGCAGTAATTTGACGATTCAAGATAACGAAGGAAAAAAAATGAAGATAAAGGTTAGTGGAATCGTAGAAAATTACCTTGGTAATACAATCTTTATGGATCAAAATTACTATCAAAAAGTAACTAATAAAGATTTCACTGAAAATACTGTACTCTTCAAAAGTCATGAGATGTCTTCTCAAGAGGAAGAAAAATTAGCAAATCAATTGCAAGACACTAATCAAGTGACAACAACGACTTTTATGAGTACGCAAGCAAGCAAACAAGCTTTTGCTAGTGAGAATTTACGACCAGTTGTCTTGATTTTTATCGTTTTGTCAGGCACGTTAGCTTTTGTTGTTTTGTTTAATCTGACGAACATCAATGTGTCGGAGAGGGAACGAGAGTTGGCAACAATCAAAGTTTTAGGTTTCTTTGACGGAGAAGTTACGATGTATATCATTCGAGAGAACGTTATCTTTACTCTGGTAGGCATTTTATTAGGATGCGGTGTTGGTAAGGTCTTGACCTGGTTCATTATTACGATGGCTAGTGCCGATAATATGGCTTTTCCACTTTTGATTCCGGGAATGGGTTATTTCGTTTCGGGCGCATTGACGGTCATCTTTTCTGCTATCGTGATGTTTATCACCCATAAAAAGTTAAAAGAAATTGATATGATTAGTGCTTTGAAATCGAATGAATAAAAGTAAAAAGTTTTGTAAGTAGCTATTAAGTCACTTACAAAACTTTTTTTGTAACGTAAAGTTGCGTTTAAAAAAGCAAAAATGTGTGAGTGCTGGATTGGTTATGAATGAAGGACATCAGATAAATTAATTTGATACAAAATAAATCTTTTAGGTTTTAAACAGAAGTTCATCTGCTACTTGGAAGAACTTAATCAAGTTGATAACATAAATGCAAAAAAGAATTGCCAGTTTAATTATAGGCTGCTGGACTGACAACAGTAGAAAGATACACTTTGACAGAATCAGAAGTAGCACACCTGCCTGTTCTTTTAAAGTCATTCACTACAAATTCGTCTGTTTATGGTCTCATTTTTGATCAAATATAAATTTTTTCTAAATGATTTCATAAGCAACTCTAAAGAAAATTCGTTTTTTTACGATTTATTTTGATATTCCTTGAAAAAAAAAGTAAGCTTTTTATGAAATTAAATAAATATAAGTAAACTTGTTAGGTGAGGCTCCTAAACAAACACAGGCTATTGCGCAGAAACGTCGAAAGACGCCAATGTGTAAAATAGGAATTGTCGGATTAAGGCTTTTCATAAAATAGCTAAGAGAAATTCTTTACGTTGTTTAGTGCTAAAACTCAGACGATGAGATTAATTGTGTGGGACACCAGATTTGTTAGTTTTTTTAGCTAACGTTTGGTGTCCTTTTTTTGAGGCTATTTACTGTTTCTCTCCCGTCTTAACCAAGTGCTTAAAAAGGAGAGAGAACATTGTGAGAAAAAGAAAAACGATCGACTGGCTATTATTATTGCCCTATTTGGGAGTGAGTGTAGTCGGGCTCTTACTTGTGTTCAGTGCAAGTTCGTACAGACTGACAGCTGAGGGGCAAAATGCATTATCGCTATTTTATAAACAAGCTATTTTTATGGGGATGAGCTGGTTTGTGATTGCGGGAATCTATCGGCTAAAAAAGAAAATTTTATTAAAAGGATTCCTTGCCAAAAGTCTGCTAGGCTTGGGAATCGTTAGTTTGATTTTGGTTTATGTCATTGGCGTAAATATCAACGGAGCACAGCGATGGGTTTCATTAGCTGGTATTCAATTTCAGCCTTCTGAAATAACGAATGTAGCATTGATTCTTTATCTGGCGTATTTTTTTCGGATTGAACGGACGAAGAAGGAAATGTGGGTACCTTATGTTTTAGTTTTATTTAGTGGACTATTGATTTTATTTCAACCAAAAGTGACAGGAGCAATCATTCTTTGGGGAATCGCACTAGTAATCATTACAACAGCACAATTGCCTTATCAAGTTTCAATTGGCCTTTTTCTAGCAACAATTGCAGGAGTTGCAGTGGTAGGTGGAATGATCCTTTTTCTAGGTAATCATGATCTTTTACCAAATTTGTTCATGCATACCTATGACCGTATTCAGTTAGTGAGAGATCCATTTTTAGATCCGTATGGAAAAGGATTTCAGATGAGTAACTCCTATTATGCGTTATATAATGGTGGCTTCTTTGGTCGAGGGTTAGGAAATAGTATTACAAAAAAAGGTTATCTACCAGTGGCAGAAACAGATTTTATTTATTCGATTTTAGTAGAAGAACTGGGAATGATCGTCGGACTAATTGTTTTAGGACTTCTTTTTTTAATCATTCTTCGATTGTTTATGTTAGCAGCAAAAGAAACCAGTCAACAAATTAGTCTGATTTATTTTGGCGTTGGCACTTTGTTGCTCTTACAAACGAGTATCAATATTGCAAGTATCTTAGGGCTGATTCCGATGACTGGAATTCCACTACCGTTTATCAGTTACGGAGGAACAAGTTATTTGTTCTTATCGATTGCTTTAGGAATCTGCCTAAAATTTTCCTCGGAGGTAAGTGTAAATGATCAAGCGTTTGAGCAACGAGTTTAACTATTCTCTGTTTTTGCCGATTTTCATTTTTTATTTGATGAGTATAGGAGTGCAAGCGATAGCTGCTGATTTGGATGGGGTTGATGTCAGGCGTGTTATTCTAAAGCAAACGATTTTTTGTCTTGTCTCGTTTATCCTGCTAGTTGTCACCAGCAGGATTCCTGTATCAACCTTACTAAGATATGCACCGATTTTGTATGTGTTATCACTTGGATTAATGGCTCTCTTATACTGGTTTTATGATCCAGCAATGTATGCTTTAACAAACACAAAACGGTGGTTGCGAATTGGCTCGTTTTCTTTTCAGCCTTCTGAGTTGATGAAACTAAGTTTTATTCTTTTTATGGTACGGCTGACAGTTAGTTATGAAATGGAATGGTCTCAAAAAAATTTAACTAGAGACTTGAAAAGTGATTTGCGTTATTTAGTCAAGATTGCTATGTACAGTTTGCCAACCTTTTTGTTGATGTTTATGCAGCGAGATTTTGGAACGAGTTTAGTCTTTATTGCAATCCTAGGTGCGTTGTTTATTATTGCTGGCGTGCATTGGAAAATTTTGACGATTATTACAGGTATCGGTGCAACATTAGGTAGTACATTGTTAGTTCTGGTGTTCAGCGAATGGGGAAACAAGTTACTTTATTCCTTACATTTTAAGACCTATCAATTAGACCGTGTTCGTGCTTGGATTGATCCATTTCAATATAGTGACACGATTGCATATCAGCAAGTTCAAAGTCTTTATGCGATTGGTAGCGGTGGATTATTTGGACGTGGGATTAGCGGAATCTCTGTGTATGTGCCAGTTCGAGAATCAGATATGATCTTCACTGTAGTTGGTGAGGGCTTTGGTTTTATGGGCGCGGCATTCGTCGTTTTTCTGTATTTCTATTTGTTTTATCAAATACTTTCTGCGGCTTTGAGAACCAATAATAAAGCGAACCTTTACCTTGCAGTGGCGTTTGTTTTTGGATTGATGTTTCAAATTTTTGAAAACATCGGCGCAGCAATTGGTATTTTACCACTAACTGGGATTCCATTACCCTTTTTAAGCCAAGGCGGCACTTCGTTGATTGTGCTGGGAATTGGGCTGGGCGTCACGATGGGATTCAAGAAAAAAGAGCTTGTTATGAACAAAATAAAAGAATAAAAAGTGAGGATACTTTATGCGAAAGAAATTGTTTTTAAATAGCACTGTTGCATGGATTTTACTAATCATTGTTACAACAGGGGTTATGATGAATGCATCATGGCTTAATCATGTGGATCAAATCTTCATCCAATATCGATTACCAGACAATACTTATGTAACTGTTTTTGTAGGCATGTTAGCGAAAGTGGCAACAATTGTTCCAATGGTACTCATTTTTGGTGTAATAGCAATTTTCTTACTAAAAACGAATCGCAAATCATTAGCAATCTGGTGTTTTGGAAATCTTATATTGGTTAGTGGTATTGGTTATGTCTTAAAACAGTTGATCCAAAGGGCACGCCCAGATCAATTACAATATCTTGCACGTTCTTCTTATAGTTTTCCGAGTGGCCACTCTGCGTTGATCATGACATTTATTTGTTCCATGATTGTGGTTTATGCTTTCAGTAGTCAAAAGATTCCTCTATCAATCAAGCTGGGTTTCTGTTTCTTATTCGTTATGATTGCTGGTGGTCGCATTTATTTGGGTGTCCATTATTTCAGTGATGTTTTTACTGGATTGTTGCTTGGATACGGTACTACTTTTGGAACAGCCGGACTTTTTTATCCATACTTGCGACAAGAAACATTAACTATTCAACAAACTAAAAAAGGTCATTTTTCAACGTGGCAAAAAATTTTACTAAGTCTTGTTACTGTTCTAGTTATCATTGTTTCTGGTTTGAGTGTCTTTGCTTTGCGCTTTTATCACAGTAGTCAAAAGATGGCAGACTCAATGTATTCGCCCGTTGAACGAAAAGGAAATACAAAGGCACCAGAAGCTTCAGAACCAATGAGTATTTTGCTGTTGGGAATTGCGAATGATTCGAAAAGAAAAACCGACTACAGGGCAAATACAATTATGGTGGCAACCTTGAATAATCAGACAAAGAAGACAACTTTAGTCAGTATTCCACGAGATTCGTTTGTGGAAATCGTTGGAGCAGATTACGAGGATAAAATCAATCATGCACATTCAATTGGCGGACCAGAAATGATTATGAATACGGTTGAAAAGTTTTTAGACATTCCAATTCATCACTATGTGTCGGTCAATATGGACGGGTTGCAGACACTGGTAGACGCAGTGGGTGGAGTCACTGTGGATAATGATTTTGCTTTTTCGGCTGAAGGAATTGATTTTCCAAAAGGAAAGCAACATTTGGATGGCTGGGAAGCCTTACAATATTCGCGAATGCGTTATGAAGATCCTACAGGTGATTATGGGCGTCAAGGTAGACAACGAGAAGTAATGGAATTGTTGATCGACAAAATGTTATCAACGAAAAGCGTTTTTAGTTATCAGAAAATTATGGACGGTATTGGAGAGAATGGGAAGACGGATCTGACCTTCGATCAAATGCAAAAAATCTTAACAGGTTATTATTCTTGCTTAACAACTATTGAAAGTGAACAAGTCCAAGGTGAGGGCTTTACGGGAGATGGAATCACTGGAAATGATGGAATATCTTATCAAAGAATACCAGAAGAAGAAGTCCAAAGAGTAAAAGATTTATTGCATAAACAATTGAACATGTAAGGAAGAAATTTTAGCAGAGGTCAGTGAATAAAAAGTAATTTCTTAAATTCCCCACGAAAAAGCTAGGTAACGCCTATCTTTTTCGTGGGAATTTTATTCAGTAGATAACTTTATTGATTAATGAAAGGAATCTAGACTAACTCTCAATAATTAAAAATAAAGCCCCAAATAAGTTTCAATCAATAAATCAGCTTGAAGCATTAGTGCAGAGCGAGAAGTAATGTCATAGTTTTCATAAATATTTGTTGGCATGGAAGAGCTTAGCGTAACATCAGTTAACTTAGCTAGCGTACTATTACCATTATTCGTAATAGAAAATAGATCAACTCGTTCAACGTAGTTCATCTTTTTTACGGCTTGAATAATTGTTTTTGTTTCACCGCTCATCGATAAAAAGAGAACAATATCATCTTTTTTGGTAAACGTTGGCATCAACTCAATCAGATGTGATTCATAGGTATAAAGTGTGGACTTATTTAGCTGTAAAAATCGCTTGGCGACGTACTCTGCAATCGGCTTTGTTATGCCAACGCCGGCAACATAGAGTGTGGAAGCACCGTGGATTTTTTGCGCAATGTACGTTAATTTGTCTAAATCGGTACCGGTTATCACTGCATCTAGATAAGAGCGGTATCGTTCAGCCAGATCCTTTTGCGGAACAATTTGTGTGTCGCTGACAATTCTTTCTACTAAGTATTTAAAATTGGAAAAGCCATCTAGCCCAAGCTTTTTGGTCATTCGAATAATCGTGGTATTTGATGTGTTTAATTTCTCAGCAATTTCAGATAAAGTAAGTTTTTTTACTAGATTAGGATGTTCGTCCAAATAATAAAAAACATATTTCTCAGTTTCAGATAGATTTCCAATATCAGTTACAAAATAATTTTCAATAGCACCCATCTTGTATCTCCCCCTTGGCGTATAATTATACGCTTTCTGAACTTTTTTTAATACGGTTTTGTGATATAACTGTGTTTGTAATGAATGAAAGGGCTTTTAATTATTTGTTGAGGTGGATTTATGATAACAGAAAAAATAGCAACACATCTAGAAAAAATATACACAAGTAAGCAAGATCTCGATCAAGCGAATCAACTTTTTACTGATTTATTAGAAAAATACGCTACGAAAGAATTTACTGAAAATCCAGCAATCGATCAATCAAATGCATACCTAATCACTTATGGTGATAGTTTTCAAAATGGCAATGAAAAAGGACTAAAAGTGTTAAGGGAGGTAGTCCAGACATATCTGGATGACAGTATCACAGATGTTCATTTGCTACCTATGTTTCCATTTACCTCAGATGATGGTTTTTCTGTGACGGATTATTTAACAATCAATCGAGCGCTGGGTGATTGGGATGACATCAAAAAGTTAGCGCAGAAGAAACGTTTGATGTATGACTTTGTTGCTAACCATATGTCAGCTAAGAGTGAATGGTTCAAAAAGTTTTTAAACAATGACATAGGTTTTGAACAAAGTTTTGTTGAGTATCAAGAAGAGTTTGATACCACAAATGTTACTAGACCAAGAACTTCTCCGTTGTTCCATGAGTATTCAACTGATAAAGGAGAAAAGAAGAAGGTTTGGACCACATTTAGTGATGATCAAGTGGATGTCAATCCAAAAGATCCAATCATGTTAGCACGTTTGTCCGAAGTCTTACTTGAATATACGTTTCGTGGTGCGTCGTCCATTCGTTTAGATGCCATTGGTTTCTTATGGAAAGATTCGGGAACGACTTGTATGCATTTACCCAAAACACATGAAATCGTAAAAATGTGGCGAACACTCTTGAATCACTTTTCACCAAATACACAAATTATTACTGAAACAAATGTCCCTCACAAAGAGAACATTTCGTATCTAGGTGATGGTCATAATGAAGCGAATCAAGTGTATCAGTTTCCATTGCCGCCGTTAGTTCTGTTTTCGTTTATTCAAGAGAATACACAAAAGTTAGCTGAGTGGGCGAGCACAATCCATGCTCTTTCAGATGAAGCAACGTTCTTTAATTTTTTGGCTTCACATGATGGGATTGGGATGCGACCAGTGGAAGGAATCCTAGATGATACCGAGCGAGAAACAATTGTTGAACGAGTGTTGAACAATCAAGGGAAAGTTTCGTATAAGAGTAATCCTGATGGGTCACAAACAGTTTATGAATTGAATATCAATTATGGCGATGCGTTACGTTCGTCAGAAGATACAGATCAACTCGCAGCCAAAAAGTTGATTGCCGCACACAATATTTTGCTTTCCTTTGTAGGCGTCCCCGCAATTTATTATCATTCCATCTTTGGTTCGCGTGGGGATTTACAAGGTGTTGAGGAATCAGGTATTAATCGGCGAATCAATCGACAAAAAATTGAGACAAAACAATTAGCTACGGAATTAGACATAGATTCTTATCGCAAAACAGTTTATGAAGGAATCACGAGACTGCTGAAAGAGCGTCAGAATTATGAAGCATTTTCTCCGTATGGGGAACAGGAAGTACTACATTTAGATGAGCAAGTGTTTGCACTCAAACGAACGGCTAAAGATGGCTCTGAAATTATTTCTTTGACCAATGTAACTGGTACTGAAAAAATAGTCGAAGGCTTAAATGGAATCAATGTTCTAACTCAGACAGAAGTGGACAACAATTTTAGATTAGCACCATACGGCATTGCTTGGATCAAAGTTGGTGAACAACAATGAAGGTTCTCATAGCTATTGATAGCTTCAAAGGAAGTGCTAGCTCAATTGAACTGAATCGTGCTGTTGCTGAAAAATTGAATCAACTTGATTTTGTGGAAAGTACAACAGAAATTACGATTGCAGATGGTGGCGAAGGTACATTAGCAAGTGTTCAGCATTCTTTAAACGGGAAAATTTTAGAAATACCAACGATTGATCTAATGGGAAAACCAATCAATGCCAAAGTGCTTAGCTTTAGAGCAGAGGGAAAACGGCAGGCACTAATTGAGTCTGCTGATACGATGGGTTTGGACTTGATTAAACCAAGTGCTGAAACAGTCAAAGCTGCTTCGTCAAAAGGGCTCGGGTTACTGATTAAAGAAATAGAGCAACGTGGTTTTCAAAAAGTGATTATCACATTGGGCGGATCGGGCGTTACTGATGGTGGCTTGGGATTGCTGAAAGAATTTGGTGCGACATTTCTTGACAGGCAACAAAACGATTTAGAAGAGGGAAACTTATTACTGGATGCCAGCGAAATTGAAATTTCAACAATCAGATTCCCCAACATACCAATTATTGTGGCAAATGATGTAACCAATCCTTATTTTGGTAATCAAGGGGCATTTCAAGTGTTTTCTCAACAAAAGGGCGCAACAGCCGAACAGATACGGCAATTAGATGCAAATGCAGAAAAATTGAGTCAAACGATTCTCAAAGAATTAAACATTGATTTAGCAACTTTGCAAGGTGCAGGAGCTGCCGGCGGCTTGGGAGGAGCACTGGCTATTCTTGGAGCAAAAATGGACGCAGGATTTAAATTGGTTACGGAGTTGATTGACTTTGAAGACAGGCTGAAAACAGCAGATGTGGTGGTGACCGGCGAGGGAAGTATCGATCAACAGAGTTTGTTTGGTAAAGTACCTTTTGCTATCGCAGAACTAGCTAAGAAGTATCAGAAACCAGTGATTGCTATTTGTGGAAAAAAAAGTATAACTAATAATGAATCTTCGCCATTTTCTGGAATTTTTTCGATTCAAACAAAGCCAATTTCTTTACCGGATGCGATGGAGAAAGCAACAACCTTGAAAAATGCTGCTGAATTGGTATCTGAAATTTTTATTACTGCTTTTCAACTATCAAAAAATGGAGGAATAGGACATGGATTTAAGTAGTATTACAAATGAATCATTGATTTTTATTCATCAAAGTTGGCAAACACAAGCGGAAGTCTTCAATCACTTGATTGATGCTTTTGTTCGTAATGACATCGTTACTGATAAGGAAGCTTTTTTAGCAGCTGTCCGTGAAAGAGAGGCTATTTCTGAAACTGGAATGGAGAATGGTTTTGCTATTCCACATGGTAAATCAACAACTGTTTCAAAAGCAGCCGTAGCCATTGCTACTTTGGACAAAGCGATGCCGGCAGGAGCTTGGCCGTCAATTGACCCATCAAATCAAGTTGAGCTGATTTTCTTGCTAGCCATTCCAGACGCTGAAAAAGGACAAACTCACTTGAAAATTTTATCTGAGCTAAGCGTGAAATTAATGGATCCTGTCTTAGTAGACCAACTAAAAAAAGCAAGGACAAAAACAGAAATACTGCAATTATTATCGAATCAAAACAGCGAAATGGAGGAAGTAGTCCCAATGACAGCGAAAAACATCTTAGCTGTAACTGCGTGTGCGACCGGCATTGCCCATACTTATATGGCAGCTGAAGCATTACAAAAAGCGGCTAAAGAAAAAGGAATCACGATCCATGTAGAGAAACAAGGTGCTAATGGCATCGAAGACGGAATTACACCAGAGATGATTCAAGCTGCAGATGGCATAATTTTCGCAACGGATATTGCACCAAAAGGTAAGGAACGTTTTAAGGGGCTTCCCTATATTCAAACAAAAGTTGCAGAACCATTGAAACATGGACCTGCGATGATTGATCGATTGATTACGACACCCGACGGTAGAGTCAAAGCAGCCGACGATCTGTCTAGTAGTGATGCTAGTTATGGACCAAAAAAAGATTCCGTAATGAGTACATTGATGCAAGCAGTTATGACTGGTATTTCATACATGATTCCAATCTTAGTTGCGGCAGGTGTAATGATTGGGATTTCGCAAATTGGTGCTAGTTTCTTCGGATTGAGTAAAGAAATCGGTAACGCCGAAATGGCTACAAATGCAAATCAACTCATTGTCTTACTTCACTATATTGGGCTTACGGGAAACATGACGATGCGTTTTATGTATCCAATTTTCACAGCATTTATGGCGTATTCAATTGCTGATCGTCCAGCACTAGCTTCTGGTTTTATTGGTGGTGCATTTGCCGCAGGGTTACATCAAACTTTATGGGGTGTAGAAGGTGGCATTCCTTCTGGCTTCTTTGGCGCATTGATCTTAGGAGCAGTTTCCGGCTATGTTTGCAAATTCTTGAATGAACATGTGAAATTACACAAGAATTTACAAGCGATGAAACCAATGTTGATTATTCCTGGTCTATCCATTTTGGCAGTCTTCTTTGTCAATTATCTCTTGGTCGACCCAGTATTTGGTGGATTGAATGGTTGGCTACAGCAGATGGTTATGCAATATCAAGATTCTGGTAAAGTAGTGCTTTCAACAATCATTGCTTGCTTAACAGCGTTTGACTTAGGCGGGCCAGTGAATAAAGCAGCCGGTGCAGTTGCAATCGGAATGGCAGCTGATCAAATTTTCCCATTGACACCAAGAGTATTAGCGATCGTAATTCCACCAATCGGTATTGGTTTAGCAACTATTTTAGATAAATATATCGTTGGTCGTCGTGTATTTGATGATAATTTACGCGTAACAGGCCGAACATCATTGGTTCTTGGTTTTCTAGCAATTGGTGAAGGCGCAATTCCGTTTGCTTTGCAAAATCCATTGATCACGATTCCTATCAATATGATTGGCGCATCGATTGGGGCAGTTTTAGCTGTTGTTTTAGGAGCAGTTCAGTGGTATCCGCTTCCTGCAGTTTGGGGTTGGCCACTGGTTGAGAACTTTTGGGCATATGCTGTCGGTTTGATTGCCGGCGTTTTATTCATCGCCTTAGGAAATATCTTTATTCGATTTTATTTGATTAAGAAAAAAGAAGCGAAAAAAGCTTAAAAGTAGGGGAAACTAATGACAAAAACAGTATTCGTAGTGGCACATTCACATTGGGATCATGAGTGGTATTTCACACAAGAAGATTCCGATATTATTTTAGTAGAAAATCTTGATTATTTAATTGACACGTTAGAAAATGATCCGGCATTCACTTGCTACTCTTTTGATGGGCAATTTTCTATTGTTGAAAAATATTTGAAAATTCGTCCAGAAAATAAAGAGCGTTTGTTAGCTCTTGTCGAAAAGAAGCGCCTTTTCATTGGGCCTTGGTACACTCAGGCAGATGCATTGCTTGGGATGACTGAGTCCGTTATTCGTAATTTATTGTATGGAGTGAAATATGCAGAAAGCTTTGGCCATTCCATGAATATCGGTTATGCACCAGATATTTTTGGGCAACATGCTTATTTACCATCAATTTACTCTCGTTTTGGCATGGATTATTCCATTTTTCAACGAGGTGTTTATAACGAACAGGTTGCAAAGAACTTGAACTTTTTGTGGGAAGCTCCTAACAAAGAGACAATTAAAACAAATAATATTTTTTATGGTTACGGTCCGGGAAAATTTTTAACAACAGAAGAGAACTATGTCAATCAACGTTTATTACCTATTCTGGATGAGCTAGCAAGGAAAAATCAGGATACCAATGCTATTTTGCTGCCGGCTGGTGGTGACCAAGTCATTATCAATCAAGCGTTTCCTGAGACAGTGAAACAATTAAATGAATTAGATTCAGCATATGAATTCCTACTTAGTGATTATGAAACCTTTATGGCAGCTGCTTGGGATGATAATAATTTCCCTGACACGATTTCTGGGGAATTGCTCGCTTGTCAAAAATCACGTATTCATAATACATGTCGTTCCGAGCGTTATGATATTAAACGTTTGAATTTTGAAGTTGAGGAACTGCTGATCCATGAACTAGAACCATTATGTTTGATTGGTCAACAGCACGGAATCAAGTTCCCGCAAAATTGGTTGGATCAAATTTGGAAAAAAATCTTTGATAGTCAAGCCCACAACGGCATTGGTGCATCAAATTCGGATGATGCGAACCATGATATCGTTGTTCGCTTAACCAGTGCTTTACGTCAAGTAAAAGACTTGATCAATTTAGTCAAGCGTCAACTGGTAGGAGCTATCAGTAGCCAATTAGGAACAGAAGATGTCGTAACGTTATTTAACACAGATATCAAAACACAAACTTTTACACGTGAATTAGTCCTGTTTAGTTCAAAACCGTCTTTTGGTATCAGAACGGTGACGGGTGAAGCAATTGAATATGTAGTCAAAGAACAAATCAGTCTCGATGGAGGTAAAAGAATCATTGTGACGTCAAAAGGGGAGAAAGAAGAAGAGGTCCTTCCGTATTATCGCTCAACTATTTTGTTGAAAGACGTTTCAGTTCCTGCGATGGGATACACTACTCTCCTAATGGAGGACCAATCAGGAGTAACAATCGGTACAACGGAAAAATCAGCTACAACTTCCATTGAAAACGAGTCGTTCAAATTTAATTTTGCTGACCGCCTAGTGATTGAAAATTTACAAACGGGAGAAAGAATAGAAGACCCATTCCATTTTGATGATACTGCGGATGCAGGAGATTCTTTTGATTACTCACCGTTAAAAAGTGGTGATGAAGCAATCATCATTAGTGACTATGAGAGAGGTACTGTAACTAAGAATGACTTGTGTCAATCTGTGGAGTTAACGCATACAGTGAAATTGCCAGCAAAACTAACTGGTGAAAAACGGTCAACTGAAAAAGTAGAGTTTGTTATCCAAACGAAAGTCTCGCTTTACACAGGTGAAAACTTTATCCGAATCACTCACCAAATGAATAATCAAGTATTAGATCATCGTGTCCGTGTTAACTGGAAAACAGGTGTTACAGATTTAGCAAAACATCATGCAGATCAAGGGTATTCAGCGTTAGAACGTTTGAGTACTAATCCATATCAAGAAAATTGGCGTGAATTAGGATTTGTTGAAAAGCCAATGCCAATCTATCCATTAGAAAGTTTTGTTGCACTATCTGATGAAAAGGCACATTTTACTTTCCACACAGGAATGATAAAAGAATATCAAGTGGAACCTGAAAAAGAACGATTGTCAGTAACTTTATTCCGTAGCAATGGGTTGTTAGGTCGAGATGATCTTGCATGGCGTCCAGGACGTGCTTCTGGAATTAATAATATGGTGGTTGAAACACCAGATGGACAGATGCTGACGGAAATGTCATTTGACTATTTCGTAAGTTTTGGGGAAGGACGCTTTGATCCAACTGAAGCCTATGAAATTTCGAAAAAATTATTTACAACGCAAGATTTTTATCAAGTACAAAGCTTGAATTCTTATTTGAATCGGGTAGATCGTTTTAATATTCCACCGCTAACTAACGTTGTTCCTAGCGAAGATTCATTGCTGAAATTAGAAAATAAACAGTTGTTTATGAGTACTGCTAAAAAAGAGTGGGCAGGGGATGGGATGATTATTCGCTTGTTCAATCCAAATGAGACAGACGAAGCCATCAAATTAATGAACTTGGATCGATTTGACTCAGTTAAGGTTGTCGATTTAGCAGAAAATGTGTTGAATGATTTCGTTCAAGGACAAACTTTAGGAGCAAAAGATTTTCTAACACTTTGTCTAAAATAAGTAAGGGAGTTAAGGAATCATGACCTACGATTTAAGACCAACAATCAAGGTACAAGAACATGCTGCAGCAGCGGTCGGAATCACTGAGATTGTTGCAAGTTTAAAAGAACAGATAACTAAAAAAAACGCACAGATCATTTGTTTCGAGACATACCCGGGAATAGATCAGCAACTTTTAAATCAACTGGTGGCTGAACTTGTACCAGAGAAGGTGATTCACAGTGAAATATGTACTCGACCAAGAAAAGAAATCAATTGTGAGTTGGCAAAAGAGTTGACAGAAGATCGTGTCTTCGGCTTGATGACCCATGCAGAAATGAACGATTATTTTGATTGTTCCGCAATTACTGAAGTACAACAGGAAATCAAAGCAACAAATGGATTAGTTATCGTATGGGGTGTAGGGGCTGCTTTGGTAGCTTCTTCACCTGACATAACTGTTTATTTCGACATCACGCGTTGGGAAATCCAAAAACGATTCAGAAAAGGGTTGAACAACTGGTTGGCGGAGCCTGAAACAGATGCGCTCAAGAAATTTAAACGAGGCTATTTTTTTGAATGGCGAATTGCGGACAAACTAAAAAGTCAGTTGCGTTCACAAACGGATTTTTATATTGATGGTACAAAAAATGAAAAGTGGACAATGATTGATCGTGCGACGTACGAAACAATTCAAAAAAAAGCTGTACAGCGACCATTTCGATTAGTGCCATACTTTGATCAAAGTTCATGGGGTGGGCAATGGATGAAAGAAAAATTTGAGCTTCCAGATGAAATCCCAAATTATGGCTGGGCATTTGATGGAGTGCCAGAAGAAAACAGTTTAATTTTTGAATTAGAAAATGCGCAATATGAAATGCCGGCAATCAATCTCGTACGAAATTACCCAAGCCAACTGTTGGGTGAACGCGTATATGCTTTATTTGGCACAGAATTTCCAATCCGCTTTGACTACCTTGATACAATGGGCGGCGGAAATTTAAGCCTGCAAGTTCATCCTAAGGTGGAATACATTCAAGAAAAGTTTGGGATGGTTTATACGCAAAACGAAAGCTATTATATTTTAGATGCGAAGGAAGATGCTTCAATCTATCTTGGGCTAAAAAATAATACTGACATAGACGAGCTGTTTAACGAACTAGAAAAGGCCAGTAAAGATAGCAACTATATATTTGATGATACCAAGTATATTAATCATTTTCCTGTTCAAAAACACGACCATTTTTCGATTCCTGCAGGAACAATTCATTGTGGTGGCACAAACGCGGTTGTACTTGAAATCAGTGCTACTCCATATATCTTCACGTTTAAACTTTGGGATTGGGGTCGTTTGGGGTTAGACGGTAAACCTCGACCAATTCATTTAGAACATGGACGAAAAAATGTCGATCGTCGATTTGATGAGGATTATGTTCGAGCGAATCTTTTTTCACTAAATGAGATTCTTTCAAGCAACGAGCAAGCTCTTGTCGAAAAAACTGGGCTATGCGACTTAGAATTTATTGAGACTCGACGACATACGTTTACAGGTGAAATAAAGCTAGAAGCACATGATTCGGTAAATATGCTTTGTTTGGTTGAAGGGGAGTCCATTGAGTTATTCAGTGATGATGGTGAATTCGTTCCAATCACTATTCATTACGGTGAAACCTTTATTATTCCAGATAATTGCCAGAACGTATCCTTTAAGAATAACGGGAAAAATCCTTCAGTAGTAATTCAAGCTTTTATCAAATAAGAGAAGAGCCTATTGCAAATGCGGTAGGCTCTTCTCTTATTTACTCTGGACAAAAAAATAGTATCGGATGGAAACTATTTAGGTTTGGCATAAAATTTTTTAGGCAAACAGATGACAATCTAAGTGATTTGATCGATCATTCTTATGGTATCATAAAGAAAAACAGGAATAAGGAGAAATAATGGTTACTATCAAACAGATTGCTAAAGAATCCGGAGTCTCGAAGAGCACGGTTTCTCGTTATTTAAATAACGGATATGTTAGTGAAGCAACAGCAAAAAAAATCGAAAAAATCATCAGTAAATATAATTATTCACCTAATGAATTTGCCCGTAATCTAAAGATTCAAAAAAGTAATTTTATCGGAGTAATTTCCCCGCGATTAACTTCGCCATCAATCATGGCAATTTTGAATGGGATTGATGAGGTTGCACGGAAAAATGGATTTCAAATGCTGATTTCTAATACTGAATTGGCAATCAAACGCGAGATTGAGAGTATCTACAGTCTAGTGCAAAACAAAGTAGCTGGTATTATTTTATTGGCAACCGAAATTACGGAAGAACACATCAAAGTAGCGAATTCAATCGACGTGCCAATCTTATTTGTCGGGCAATCTAATGAAGCGGTCTATTCCGTAGACCATGACAATTATCAAGCAGGTGTGAATCTTGCTCAAGCTTTGTTGGAATATGGTCACAAAGAAGTATTATATGTCGGTGTACCAGAAAATGATTTGTCAGTCGGAATCAATCGAAAACAAGGGGTTGTGACAACTTTTCTTGAAAATGGAATCACACCTCAGATCGTTCCTTCAACTTTTTATCCAGAAGATAATTATCAGTTAGGATTAGAATTGCTACCTCAAAAGAATGCCAGTTTGATTATCTGTGCGACAGATAGTATGGCGATGGGGGTAATCAAAGCTGCAAACCAATTGAATATCGCTATTGGTGTCGAACTTTCGGTTGCTGGATTTGGCGGCTACTCCTTTGGTGAGTACCTCTATCCACCGTTAACGACAGTTGACTTTCACCATCAACTTGTCGGCGAGAAAGCAGCGTGTTTAATGATTGAGCTTTTACAAGGAAATGAGATTGCGCGACAAACAATTGTTGATACGACAATGATTATCAGAAATAGTGTATGTGCTGTTAAAAAGTAGTTGACAGCGCATACATCTGCGTGTTACGCTGTTTTTGTTATTAAGGGAACGGTTCCACAAAGGATTGAGTTTTTATTTATTATTTTTTTAAGCAAAAACGGGAACGGTTCCATAAAAATGAGGAGGAAGAACAAAATGGAAAACCGAGAGATTGCAGCAGAAGTGATTCATGCCGTTGGTGGTGCAGAAAATATTCAAAGCGTTGCGCATTGTGCAACTCGATTACGATTGATGGTCAACGATGAAAGTAAAATCGATAAAAAAAAGGTAGAAGACATTCCCAAAGTCAAAGGAGCATTTTTTAACTCCGGACAATATCAGATTATTTTTGGAACGGGAACTGTTAATAAAATTTATGACGAGGTTATCGGTTTAGGCGCTCATGAAACGTCCACAGCTGAAATGAAATCAGAAGCAACAAAAAATGCAAATCCTTTTCAACGAATGGTTCGTACGTTTGGAGATGTCTTCGTACCGATTATTCCTGTCTTAGTTGCAACTGGTTTGTTTATGGGACTCCGTGGATTGATTACTCAGCCTCAAATTTTGCAACTGTTTGGTATGACACCTGATGCAATCAATTCGGACTTTCTTTTATACACGCAAGTCTTAACTGATACAGCGTTTGCCTTTCTACCAGCTTTAGTTGCTTGGTCAACATTTAAAGTCTTTGGTGGTAGTCCAATCATTGGGATAGTTTTAGGACTAATGTTGGTTAATCCTGCTTTACCAAACGCTTATGCAGTAGCCTCTGGAGATGCTACACCGATTATGTTACTTAATTTTATTCCGATTGTGGGGTATCAAGGAACTGTTTTACCAGCCTTTATTGCCGGCATCTTGGGTTCAAAATTGGAAAAAAGATTGCATAAATCCGTACCAGATACCTTTGATTTATTAGTCACACCTTTTGTTACATTATTAGTCATGAGCTTACTATCCTTGATGGTAATTGGCCCCATTTTTCATTCTTTTGAAACGGTGGTCTTGAATGGCACAGAATTTGTTTTGGCTTTACCATTTGGTTTAGCTGGTTTGATTATTGGTTTTTTAAATCAATTAATCGTCGTAACTGGTGTACATCACATCTTTAATTTCTTAGAAGTCCAGCTATTGGCAAATACAGGTGTGAACCCATTTAATGCAATTATTACTTGTTCTATTGCAGCACAAGGTGGCGCAACTTTAGCGGTTGGCTTCAAAACGAAATCGAAAAAATTAAAGGCATTATGTTTTCCTTCTGCTTTATCAGCCTTTTTAGGTATAACAGAACCTGCAATCTTCGGGGTAAATTTACGTTATGTAAAACCATTTATCATGGGGCTGATTGGTGGCGCTGTGGGTGGTTTTGCAGCTAGTTTGTTGCAATTGGCTGGTACTGGAATGGCAATTACAGTTATTCCGGGAACGTTGCTTTATTTAAACGGTCAATTATTGCCTTATTTATTTGTAAATATCTTAGCAATCAGTGTAGCTTTTGTCTTGACGTACTTGTTTGGCTACCAAGAAAAAATGGAAGAAGAGCTAGAACAAGCATAGACAATTGGCTTTAGTAAGGAAGTGAAAGTTAGATGTTAGATGGTAGAGTAAAGGACAGCCGTTATCCATTGAGTTTCCATTGTACACCAGAAGAAGGGTTACTGAATGATCCCAATGGATTGATTGAATATCAAGGAGCGTATCATCTCTTTTATCAATGGAATTCCAAAGACTGCTCACATGATTATAAATCCTGGGGACATGTTGTTTCTCAGGACATGATTCACTGGAAACGTTTGCCAGTGGCATTGGTTCCTAGCGAGCCTTATGACAAAGACGGAATTTATTCTGGATCAGCGATTGAAAAAGATGGCAAATTATACTTATTCTATACTGGAAATGTGATTAACCCTGATAGAAGTCGAAGTAGTTTTCAGTGTTGGGCAGTTTCAGAAAACGGTGTAGATTTTAAAAAATTAGGCCCGCTTTTTGAACATCCGCAAGGGTATACACGTCATGTGCGTGATCCAAAAGTCTGGTTTGATAATGAAACACATCGATGGCGTTTAGTGCTCGGGGCTCAAACTTTAGCAGAGCAAGGAACAATTCTCTGTTACTCGTCCGCTGACTTTAAAAAATGGCAATTTGATGGCGAACTTTTTGATTCAAATGAAATGGATAAGATCTCTCAGAGAGGCTACATGTGGGAATGCCCTGATCTTTTTCAGGTGGATGGTCAAGAACTCTTACTTTATTCGCCACAAGGATTGACGGCGGAGAGAGAACAGTATCAAAATATTCATCAAACGGTCTATCTGCCACTGACGAAAGAATGGCAGATTGCTTCAGAAAATGAGTTGGTAGAAATGGATTGGGGATTTGAATTTTATGCACCTCAAACGTTTGAAACAGCTGATGAACGACGCATACTCTATGGTTGGATGGGCGTAATGCCACCTGAAAAGGAACAAGCACAACCAACAGTTGCAGAAAAGTGGGTGCATTGTTTAACGATTCCTCGTGAATTGAACTTCCATGAAGGTCGGCTTTATCAAAGACCCATCCGAGAATTACAACAGTTGCGCGGAGAAGAGTCTACTTTTGGGTTGATGGGAGACTGGAAATGTCCTTTGGCGAAATTTGGTTCAGAAATTCTTATGACCTTTGACTCTTTTGCTGAAGATTTCCAAGTAGAAGTAACGACTGGTTTTTCTTTACTATTTGATGCTAAAAAATCGCTGATGGAATTGAGTCGAACGAATTGGGAAGACGGCAAAAAAGAATTTCGTCATTACCATTTAGATGAACCATTGAAAGAAATTCAGTTGATGATTGATGGATCCGCTGTAGAAATTTTTGTAAACCATGGAGTAGCAGTAGCTTCAGCCCGTTTTTTCGCCCTTGAGAAACCATTACTCAAATATAATGGAAAGAATCAAGGACGTGGTGTGCATTTCAGCTTGCTTGATTGCCGTTAAAAGAAAAGGGATTGGGACAAAACGAAAAATCCAGTTGTTCTTAACACATTTTTCAATTCAAAAAAGCCTAAAATCACCGTTTTCAAAAACGAAGTTTAGGCTTTTTTTCTATTTAGACTATTTTTGCCCCAGCCCCTTTTTGTGTGAAGTGAGGATGTTCTTTAAGAGGTAGTAGTTGAAATTTTAGCGCGAATGGTAATTCCTGGTTGGCTTTTTATTCGTATGATTGCACTTAAATATACTGGGGAATTTTTGTACATAACTGGGTATGATGAGTATTAGAAGTGAATGACGATGATTTAGAAAAATTTATTTTTATGCGAGGAAATTGTTCCTTATGATTTGTACTATATGTGAAATCAAAAATGTTGATGATGAAGATATGTTGAATTTGGGAGAGCTCTTTTATGTGAAGCGTTATATTTTGAGAAAGTCAGTTAACTTAATAGAAAAAAGAACTAGTTCCATCGAGTGTATTCATCAAAATAATGATTGATTTCGTTTTTTTATAGGAGAGAATAGGACAAGATAGTGAAGTGTGTGCTAATAGTGTTCTTGAAAAGTACTAGCGTAGGTGGTGGAGAAATGGAAGAAATCGAAAATGAACTTTTTTATCAACGATTAAAAAAACGTGATGATGATGCATTCGATTATCTAATTACAGCTTATAGTAAATTATTATGGGCAGTGGGTGCTCGCAGTGGTGTTCATAATAACATGGATCTGGAAGAAATAATCAGTGATGTTTTCTTACGATTTTGGCAAGATCCTGAAAAATTTAATCCAGAAAAAGGTAGTCTGAAAACTTATTTGTGTATTATGACAAAGAGTATGACCAGAAATAAATGGCAAAAAGTCCAAAAATTTAAACAAGAACCATTGACGGAAATAAATGAAGATGCACAACAACTGATTAGTGATGAACTTGATGAGAAAGAAGCATGGCAAGAACTGTATAACTTGATTTTGACGTTTGACGAGCCCACACGTCAATTATTGTTTTGGCGAATCTTTTGTGATTTATCTCCTCTGGAAATCGCAGAGCGCACAAAACTCACGAGTAAAGAAATTGATAATTATTTGTATCGAGGGCGTAAAAAGCTTCGTCACTTAGTGAATGAAAATTCTTTTTTTAGAGAGGTGGAAAATAGATGAAAAAAGATCCTTTAGAATATTTAACTGAAGAACAGTTAGATGAATTACTGAAATGTACTGATCAACCCTTTCACGAAAAAAATAAAAAAGAAATAAAGAATAAATTTGTAACAAAAAAGAATATGTTTAGAAAAAAGAGACAACAAAAAAGACGTTGGATAATTGGTGGATCAACGGCAGCATTAGGTTTACTATTAGTAGGATTTACTTTTCGAGATGATTTGTCGTTAGCTTATAAAAAAAGGTTTGGTACAGATACAGAAATCTTATTGTTAAATTCAGATAAGCTAAGTCAAGAAGTAACGGATCAAGGATTACGGCTAAAAGCTGTTGCCTCTTTTAAAGATGGGAATAATCAATACTTGGTTAGCCAACTAACTGATTTAACTGGTGATCGGCTAGCAAAAGATACAGTCATCGAGGATTGGGAAATGTTTAGTGGTGGGAATACCCAAGTGGTCAATTATGACGAAGGAACGAAAACTGCTACATTAGTTACCAGCGCGATTGGTGCAGAGACTACGCCAATTTCCGGGTTTCAAATCCGTTCTTTTGCAAGTCAAGAAAAAAACTTTATAAAAACTTTTACTCCAAAATGGGAAGAAATAGTAAAACCAGCTAAAACTTGGATTGATTTAACAAAACAAGAAAGCCAAGGTGGTGGATTTGATGAAAAAGAAGCCAAAAAACTAGGCGTTACTTGGGACGAGATAATCAAGGAAGGATTAAAACCATTGGAGGTCAATGAAAAATTAGACCGAAATTTTACGATTTCCAATATTGCTTACAAAGATAATTTATTACATGTCCAACTAAAAATACCAAATGAACCTAAGATGGCAGCTGTTTTTCCAAGTTTGGCTATTGGTGAAAAAGAAATAGAATCAATCGTAGACTTTAGTATTGATGAGGGGACGCATAATAATCAAACTGGCAGATCTGATTATCAAGAATATGTTTTTGCTATTTCAGAAGCAGACTTAACTCAAGCAAAACTTCTTTTAAACGGGTGGAATTGGGGTGTCTATCAAGAAGGGAATTGGCTGATACAATTGAAAGAGGCGAAAGAATTACCAATCACCAATTTGCCTGATCAAGAAATCGATGGGGCAACGGATAAAGTATTCTTAGAAAATATTACTTTATCGCCGCTGGCACTAGACTTTGACTATACGGGGAGTTTAATCAATGTTCCGATTATATTGACTTATAAAGATGGGACAACTTTCAGATTAGATGAAGACAGGAGCCATTTCCAAGAAGGCAAAAAAATGCATTCTCGTTATGAATTTGGATTAAAAGATAACGAAGAAATCCAATCAATTAAAATTGGAGCGAGTGAATTAAGTTTAGATTCCAAGGACTCAGCAACTTCTGAAGAGAAGTAAAGAAAAATTAATGTGAAAAAGTGTTAATTAGCGAACTACTAATTGGCACTCGGATCAATTGTTCCTTAAATAATTCAACTAGCTCAGGCTAACTACGAAAAATTTTTTCAAAATAAAAGGTGCTTTCAAATGTCTAACTTTTGAAAATTGAAGGCACTTTTTTATGTATGTTCCAGCTCCTTTTCCTGTCAGTTAATGAGTGTGCTTTGGAGCGTAGTAAGGAATAATAGAAGATACAAACGCTACGGCTAAAGAATGGTTCTCCCAGCTTTTATTTTAAAAATGAAGACTGGGAGATTTTTTTGTGTTCAGACAGGAGTTGCTTGAAAAAGATAGGAGTGAACAGTTTCAGCTTTATCTACAAAGAATATAGTTACCATATAAATGAGTCTTCCGGGAATGCACGTTAAACGTGTGCTTACTTAAATAAATGATAAACTTTTGGTCGTAACAGGCATGTACTGAACGTTTTCTTGTTGCCAAATTGTATTCCGTGCTACAATTTCTTTAGTAATTTTTTGATAAAGGGGTCATGAAAGATGTTAGGGAAAAAGGATAAACAAAAAAAGAAACAGCTTGAGGTAACAAATGAAAAGAAACGGAATGAAGTAGCTGAGTTGGATACACAGGAAGAACAAGAAGAATTTCAATCGTTCTTTAATGATGTGTTGAAACAATTTCCAAGTAAAATCTCTACTGCCATCATGAAATCTTTTGATAGTACAAAGACTAAAGCATTAAAGTTGA
Organism: Enterococcus sp. DIV0174; assembly: GCF_050529065.1. Classification (NCBI taxonomy): domain Bacteria; kingdom Bacillati; phylum Bacillota; class Bacilli; order Lactobacillales; family Enterococcaceae; genus Enterococcus; species Enterococcus sp. DIV0174. Next base: position 1,247,669 of record NZ_CP172881.1, read on the forward strand.
CGGCTGCTAGTCGAAGTCGTTTCGATGGCGTTTTTGATGAATTTTTGACAGATGTCGATCAAGAAACTCGTAAAAAATGTCATACAACGGTTCATGTGGCATCCTTAACAGCAGCAATCATTGGTTTATCACCTATTCCGTTTTCCGACGCGTTTTTATTAGTTCCAGTACAGTTAACGATGATGGCACGTTTACATAAAATATTTGGACAATCTTGGTCGGAAAGTTTGGGTAAAAGTTTGACTAAAGAACTGGTAGTTGTCAGCTTTGGCCGTAGTGCAGTAGGCAATATCTTAAAATTTATTCCGGTAGTTGGAACAATTAGTGGTGGTGCGGTCAATGCGGTGGTTGCGATGGCAATTACAGAATCTCTTGGCTGGGTGACGGTCAAAATGCTGAATGATGGGGAAGATATCTTTGATCAAGTAATGTCGTTTAAAGGCCAGTTTGATACTTTGTTCAAGGCGATTCAAGGAGTAAATAAGAAAAAATAGCCAGAAGAGGTTGTGGCTCCAAGCGTCCAGCTTCGAAATAATAAAGAACAACTGACAAAAATAGCCTTTCATGTTTTTGAACAGTTGAGAATTATTTCGAGAAGTTGCTTGGTGAGCACCGTAGATAAAGGTTGTGGCTCCAAGCGTTCAGCTTCGAAAAAATAAAGAATAACTGACAAAAATAGCCTTTCATGTTTTTGAACAGTTGAGAATTATTTCGAGAAGTTGCTTGGTGAGCACCGTAGATAGAGGTTGTGGCCCCAAGCGTCCAGCTTCGAAAAGAAAAGACTATGTCAATATTTTTTGTCATAGTCTTTTTTTCTCAATTGGAGAATAATCGAAACAATCGCTAAATAAATTTGATTTTTGGAGATCATCCGGTTCAAGAGATGAGTAATCAACTTGGAAGACAAATCTGACCGAGAAATTACCAATTACATAATGATAGTTATATTATTCTTTCAATAGTGTTAGCTCTTACATTCTCGATTCAATGTTTACTTGAACTAAAATGAATTATTATTTGAATAGATCAACTATAGGAGGAAGTAAGCCATTGAAAAAAATATTTATTACACTTACTTTAGCGTTAGCAAGTCTTTTTGTTATGTCAGGATGTCAGTTTTATGATAGAGAATTAAAAAAAGAAGTCTACTATACAAAAATCACGACAACTCCTGAAAAACAAACAGATAAAGAAGGTAGCTCATATTTTGAGTATAATCAAGTATTTGTCAATAAAAATGGTGAGAAAATCGACTTAGAAATGAAAGAATATCGAAATAAACCATTAAAAAAAGACGCCTATTTGAAAGCAAAAGTAACAAAAAGTGACGGAGTGAAAAGTTGGGAAGAGGTAGAAAAGAGTAAGGTTCCTGACAAAGCTTTAGATACTATAGAGAAAAATGAACCTTGAATTAGCTATTCAATGAAACATTTAGGACTAATTTCTGATTGATAAATGACCTAAAACTAAGTTAGTTATCTCTTATTTTTTGAGATAGAGCTGACTTAGTTTTTTTAAAATTCTCCTCATTCAAAATAAAGAGAGTTAAACATTTTTTTGTCAACAGTTATTGAAGTATCAATAAAATGATTCATTTGCCATTCTTGTGTACGAGCGGCAGTCTTGTTTAAATCGTGTACCCAAGTGGGATAAATTCGCATCGCGATTTTCCCATTTGAAGTTTTGCTTTTGAGAATCCCTTTTTTTAGTAACACCTCTTTCGGAAAAATAAATTGCCCGGATAGTTGTCCGTCAAGAATAGTAATAATCAGTTTGTCGGGGCTATTTTCGTATAAGAATGGTTGATTTTTATCAGTAATGTCCTTTTCCCAGAACGCAACAAAATAGCCTTTTTTCTTGGGGGTTGATTTGGCGAGTCGACTACGAAATGTGTGGGTATTTATTGAAAAAGTTGTACCTTCATACTCTTCATTTTGTCTTTCATAGTGAAGATTTTCAAAAGAAAAGTTATTCAATTTTTCAGTGATGAAACACAAAGATTTATACAACGGTGGTCCTCCCTAAATGTTTTTGTAACTGAAATTCTCTCATAGAGGGAAAGGCATTACAATGTTAATGCCTCGAGTGTAACTTTTATTTTTTCTTTCGCTCACCAAGGAAAATGACGTATCATTAATTAAATAAAAACTAGTATCAGCAAATGGATTCACAAGAAGACCGATTCAGGAGCTTAAAAAATCAACGGTTATCAAACTGAAACCAGATTCAAAGTCCTTTATTCGTTAGTTAATTCAAGAAAAAATGAATGAAACTAGCATTAATGAACGGCAAAAAAGAAGGTGATGAATTTGGTTTGAATAAAGAAAAATGATTCAGGTAAAATAACTCAAAACGATTTTAAAGGTAGAAAAGAAGTGAGTAAATAAAAAACATTTAAAAAGAAAGGGCTTGCATTTGTGTTCAGGCACAGTTACAATCTGTTTGTAATTATTAATTACGTATCAATATACAAAAAAATGTACATTCATTTAGGAGGACTTTTGATGAAAAAAATCGTAGTAGGTGGCCAAATTGATAAAAGTGAAGTGAAAGAATTAGTTGAAAAATTCAGTGATGGAAAGTACGAAATCACTGTGAAAAGTGATTTGGATGCAGCGATGGCTGTAAAAAATGGTCAAGCCGACTATTATGTGGGGGCTTGCAATACTGGTGGTGGTGGAGCATTAGCAATGGCGTTAGCTTTATTAGGTCATGACAATTGTGTAACCGTTTCAATGCCAGGGAAAGTAATGGCTGAAGAAGAAATTCGCGAGAATGTTCGTTCTGGTAAACAAGCGTTTGGCTTTACTGCCCAACACAAAGAAGTAGTTGTGCCAATCATTATGGATGAATTAAAAAAACAATAGAATGATCGTGGGGGAAAGAAGATGGATTCGTCAAGAATAATTGAATTAATTGCTATCGCATCATTGGGTGGTTTATGTGCGGTATTAGCGAACAAGGGAATTGCTGTCTTTAATGATGGCTTGCGCCCAATCGTACCAGAGTTTTTAGAGGGAAAAATTGGGAAAAAAGAAATTGCTGCGACAAGTTTTGCGTTAAGTTTTGGTTTGGTTATCGGATTTGGGATACCAGTGTCGATTGGTGCATCAATTTTATTAGTTCATAGTGTGTTATTGATGACAGATATTATCGGCTCTTGGGCACCCGAAGGAAAAACAGGCGTAATCATTTCGGCAGTGGTGGGTGCACTTTATGGGGTTGGTTTAGTTTTAGGACTTCAAGCGGTCGTTGATTTATTCGCGATGATGCCGGTCAACTTTATGGATGCACTTTCTTCGGTCGGGGCACCTGTAGTCATTTCCTTTAGTATTTTCCCGGCAGTAGCGATTACAAGCCAACATGGATTTAAAAAAGGCGCAATCTCTTTTGGTGCGACATTATTAACTTTATTTGTTGTTAAACGTTTCGGTACATTCAACTTAGGAAATGGAGCAACTTTGACGCTTAGCGCAGAAGGTATGTCTTTACTTGTCGGAATGATTTTTATGATTGTTTACGCAATTCAGGTCAAGAGTGATGGTAGTAATTCAAACGAAAGTTTAGTCAGTGTCTTTTTGGAACGTGTGAATCGTATCAAGAAAAATTGGATTTGGCTATCCATTACAGGTGGTTCTGTAGCGGCTGCGACTAGTTTAATGATTATCGCTGGTGATCCAATTTCATTGAATTTACTTTCTGAAGGAAAAATGAGTGAAGCAGCTTTAGCCGCATTTGCTAGAGGAATTGGCTTTATTCCATTGGTTTTCTCAACAGCAATCGTTACCGGCGTTTATAGTCCGGCTGGAACAACTTTTGTTTTTGTAGCAGGAATATTATTACATGATAAGCCAATCCTTGCGTTTATCGTTGGTGCGTTATTGATGTTTGTCGAAGTACAACTTTTGACATTGATGGCAAAAGCTTTGGATAAATTCCCGGGAATTCGCGAAATGGGTGAATACATTCGAACAGCAATGAACAAAGTTTTAGAGGTTGCTTTACTAATTGGTGGGGCAATGGCATCCGAACAAATTGCTCCCGGCATTGGCTATTTCTGGGTGATTGGCTTGATGCTGTTGAACAGAAAAGCAAAAAAACCAGTAGTAGAGTTAGCAGTTGGTCCAATTGCCGCAATTAGTTTAGGCGTGATTGTTAATATTCTTTACTTACTTGGTCTATTTGTGCCAGTCGTTGCAAATTAGGAGGAATCAGATTAGATGTTACTTGATGGAATTACTTATATGCATGAGCACACGACAATTGATTTGTCTCGCTTAAAGAATATTGATGATACAAATCTGAATTGTTTTGAAGAAACTGTTTCAGAATACAAAAAATTGTATAATAAAGGTGTACGCAATATCGTGGACGTGACCAATATGGATATGAAAAGAAATCCAGCGTATGTACAAAAGGTTGCGGAATTATCTGGAATAAATGTCGTTCAAGCAACGGGTTTTTATCAAGATAAATTTCTTCCAGAATTTGTCACTGATGCAACGATTGATGAGTTGACAGAATTTATGGTGAATGAAATTGAACACGGAATTGCAGGCACTTCAATCAAAGCACAAATTATTGGTGAGATAGGAACAAGTAAAAACTTGATGACTACACGTGAACAAAAAGTTTTTACCGCTTCAGTCATCGCACAAGAACAAACCAATGTTCCGATTACGACCCATACAACATTAGGAACTTATGGTCATGAGCAAGTAGCTTTTTTTAAAGAGCAACATGCGAATTTAGAAAAAATCGTTATTGGTCATGTAGACTTAACAGGAGATATTAATTATATTTTGGAGATGTTGGATCAAGGAGTCTATGTTGAGTTCGATACGGTTGGCAAAGAAAACTATCAGCCAGATTTAGTCAGAGCCAAAATGTTAAAAGAAATCGAAAGACGAGGATACGAAGACAAAGTGTTTCTTTCAATGGATATTACTCGCAAATCAAATTTAACCTATCAGGGTGGAATTGGTTATTCCTACTTGTTGGATCAATTTGTTCCATTGGCACTTGAAAATGGGGTTTCTGAACAATTCATCCAGAAGATGCTACGTTTCAATCCTCAAACCTTTATGAAATAGGAGTGAAACTTAATGGAAACATTTCCTTTACCAAGTTTATCGCTTGATGAAGCGATGGAGCTACAATTCAAACTAGTTGAAGCTGTGACCAATCATTTTTCTGGCGCTGAGATCTTGACTCGTGGAGATCTTGGAGTAGTGAAAGGCTTGAATCAGCCAAAAACAACGAATAAAGTTGAAAAAGTTCTTGCAGAATTTTTCGAAGCAGAAGCTGCAATGCTGGTTCGCGGATCAGGAACGAATGCGATTCGACTTGCACTTCACGCGAGTGTGGGTACGGGGAAAACGTTGCTCGTTCACGATGCACCTGTTTACCCGACAACACAAGTTTCAATTGATATGCTAGGAATTAAGCTAGTATATGCTGATTTTAATGACTGGGTTAACGTTGAAGCAGCATTAAAAGAAAACCAAATAGATGGTATATTAATTCAAGTAACACGACAAAAGATGGCTGATTCCTATGATCTGCGTACATTGATTACCCAAATTCGTTCGCTGGATCAAAAAGTGAAGATTCTAACGGATGATAATTATGCTGCTTTAAAAACGAATGGCATTGGGTGCCAATTCGGTGGCAACTTAGCTTGTTTTTCGACATTCAAATTATTAGGCCCCGAAGGAATTGGCTGTATTGTCGGTGAAAAGTCACTGATTGACCAACTGAAAACTGAAAATTATTCAGGTGGTGGACAAGTTCAAGGTCACGAAGCAATTGATGTAATAAGAGGAATGGTTTACGCACCTGTTTCATTAGCCATTTCCGCTCAAGTAGGTGAAGAAGTCTGCCAACGAATCAATCAACAAGAAGTTGTCGGATTGAAAGAGGCATTTGTCGTTAATGCACAATCGAAAGTAGTCGTAGTGAAGCTAGCAAGTCCCATTGCAAAAAAGGTCATTGAATCAGCAACCCAATATGGTGCCTTGCCAAATCCAGTTGGAGCAGAGTCAAAATATGAATTTGCCCCGTTGATTTACCGTGTATCAGGTACTTTTAGGAAGGCTGATCCAGATGCAGAAGACACCATGATCCGTATCAATCCAAATCGAGCAGGAGCAGAAACGATTATCCGTATTTTGAAAAAAGCAATGGCTAGTGTTCAACAGTAAGGAGTTTACTATGGGAGAAGAATTTTTAAAGAAAAAAGGAATTATCGTGAATTTTTTAGCTTCTGATTTATTACAGAAGAAAAAGGGTGATCGAGTACCGAGCGTGACTGACTATCAAACCAAATATGAAGTAGCACGAGGGACGATTCAAAATGCGTTGTCTTTCTTAAAGGACAGAGAAGCAATCAAAGTAAAAAGTCATGGACACCTTGGTACCTTCATTGAAGAAATCAACTATAGCATTTTACAGGAGTATGCGTTGTCCGATACGATTTTAGGAACGATGACATTACCGTATTCGAGACTGTATGAAGGTTTAGCGACGGGTATTTACGATGTGTTTAAAGAAAATAATATCAAATTAAATCTCGCCTATATCCGTGGTTCGAAAGAAAGAGTACGTTCAATCGTTAATAAAACCTATCGCTTTGCAGTTATTTCAAAATTTGCGGCAGAGCAAGCAATCTCAACAGGTGAACCAATTGAGATTAGTCTGGACTTCGGGAGCCGTTCTTACTTAAGCAAACATGTTCTCTTGTTCCGAGATAAGAATCAAAACCAAATCGAAAAAAATATGAAGATTGCTATTGATTATAGCTCAATTGACCAACAATTATTAACCAAATCTATTATTAAAGACGAGCAAGTCGAATACGTTGAAATGCAAGGACATCAGATTATCTCTGCACTACAAAATGGTCAAATCGATGCGGGAATCTGGAATTACGATGAAATACGTGATAAAAATCATCAGGGATTACATCATGTTTTATTGGAAGACAGCCAGATGGAAAGAGATATGAGCACTTCTGTCATCATTACACATGTAGATGACGCTTCAATGAATGCTTTTTTCCAGAAAAGTGTAGACAAAGAAAAAATCTTGTCCATTCAAAAAGATGTTTGTGCTGGAAAAATCATTCCACAATACTAATTCTTCTTACTAAAAAAAGCATCAAAAAATAAAAACTTTGTTGAAATTTAGGGGGCGTAACATGATTCGAGAGAAATTAACGATATTGCTAAGTTCAAATGTCATCGACCAAGAAACACATGAGTATGTCTTACATGTGTTAGATTACCTATTAAAAAATGAAATCATTCAAAATGAACAAAGAGCAGATGTGTTTTTGACACATCTGGCAATGGCTGACATGCGTCGGAAAACAAGTGAAACAATCAATGATTTGGAATCTTTTATTCGAGTAGAAATCGAAGCAGATACGAAATATCTTCATTCAAAAGAGTTATGGCAGGATTTACAAAAAATGGCTAAGGAAAAGCAGTTTACCAATGCTGAGTTGGACTATTTTTACCTTCATATCATTAATATGTTGAGGGAGGAGTAGGATGTTTTTAGATGTTACTACCCGAAGAAATCCCAAATTAATTGAAGCAGCAGTTAACTTACATCAAGAAGGACTGATACTTCCTGATACGTATATTTTGGATCTCGATACGATTGAAAAAAATACGAAAAGTTTAGCACGTGATGCCAAGGAACAGGAAATCGAACTGTTTTATATGACGAAACAATTTGGTCGAAATCCTTACGTTGCACAAAAAATCCATGATGCAGGAATTGAAAAAGCAGTTGTTGTAGATTTCAAAGAGGCGCTAGTTATGATGGAACAAGGATTACCCTTAGGAAATGTTGGTCATCTTGTCCAAATACCACAACAATTGTTAAAAAAAATCATGAGCTATGGAACAGAGTTTATCACGATTTACTCACTGGAAGCCTTACGCCAAATTATTGTTATAGCAACTGAATTAGTCATCAAACAAAAAATTTTAATCAAAGTGATTGAACCCGATGACCAAATTTACGAGGGGCAGTTTGGAGGTTTTCATCTAGCTGAGCTGGCTAGTGTTGCTGAACTAGCAAATGAAACCGATTTAGTTGAAATTGCAGGAGTTACTTCATTTCCTTGTTTTTTATTTGATGGTGTTTCGCAATTAGTCCCAACAAAAAATAGCGGAACCATTCGAGCAGCAAAAGAAATTTTACAACATGAAGGAGTAGTTATCACAGAAGTGAATATTCCATCCGCAACTTGTCATAAGACCATTCCTTTGATTAAAAAAATGGGCGGAACACAGGGAGAACCTGGACATGCCTTGACAGGGACAACGCCTTTGCATGCAAAGTTGGATTTGCCTGAACTACCAGCGATGGTATATGTCAGTGAGATTTCTCATAATCTGGATGGCCAAGCATACTTTTATGGTGGAGGTTATTATCGACGAGGAAATTTGGGCTCCGTGCTGATTACCGAGGAAGACGAGTTACTAAAAGATGACGTGATACCTTTTAGTAATGAAAACATTGATTACTATTTAGCAACTGCTCAAGAACATGCAGTTGGTTCGACCGTCATCGCCGCTTTTCGCACACAAATTTTTGTTACCCGAAGTGACGTTGCCGTGGTTTCTGGTATCCAAAAGGGGATGCCAAAAATCGAAGGGATTTATGATAGCTTGGGAAATTTAATTAGAAGGTGAAAGAAGAATGGGAAGATTTATCGTAATTGTATTAGATAGTTTTGGTGTAGGTGCAATGGCTGATGTGGCAAAAGTCCGCCCTAGAGATTTGGGTAGTAATACCGCTGGTCATATTATTGAAAAAAACGAAAAAATCCATCTTCCAACATTAGAGAAACTTGGTTTAATGAATGCGTTGGGGTATGAAATAGAGCATCATAAGTTTTCAAAAACTGCAAACTACGGAACCAGTAATTTAGCACATTATGGAGCAGATTCTTTTTTAGGACACCAAGAAATTATGGGAACAACACCAAAAGTTCCATTGATTCAGCCGTTCAATCAAAAAATCGATGTTGTTGAAGAAAATCTTCGAAAACACGGGTACAACGTCAGACGAGTAGGCGAGCTGGGAGCGCAGATCTTAGTAGTCAATGAAGTTGCTACAGTGGGCGATAATTTAGAAACAGATTATGGGCAAGTTTACAATGTATCCGCTTGCTTGGATTTGATTTCTTTTGAAGCTTTGACTGAGTTGGGTCATGCTGTTCGAGAGGTTGTCCAAGTTTCACGAGTAATTACCTTTGGTGGTCAGCAAATTACTTTAGCAGATTTGTTACGAGCAAGAAAAATCAAGAATAATGAAATTGCAGGTGTAGATGCACCTGAATCAGGTGTTTATAATCATGGTTATCAAGTTGTTCATTTAGGTTATGGGATAGATAAGAATGTCCAAACACCAACGATTTTAGATAAAGCTGGAATCCCAGTATCCTTTCTTGGTAAAGTTGCTGATATTATTCAGACAAATAGTAAGCGCTTATCTCCTGGTGTGGATACAGAGATGCTGTTTGATTCCTTGATTAACGAAGTGAAAGCAATAACTCATGGTTTTATTGCTCTGAATATTCAAGAAACCGATTTGGCGGGTCATGCTGAAGATGTAGAAAAATATTCGGATCGTCTAGAGGTCAGTGATCGACGAATCAACGAATTACTTTCTTACTTGAATCAGGAGGATATATTGATTGTGATGGCCGATCATGGGAATGATCCAACGATTGGTCATAGTAACCATACGCGAGAACGTGTGCCGTTACTGATTTATAGTCCAGAAATGCAAGGAAAAACGATTGGTGAACGAACGACTTTAGCAGATGTTGGAGCGACAGTATCCGAGTATTTTCAAGTGGATGCACCACAAAACGGTCACTCATTTTTAAAAGAGTTAATGTCAACTGAGCATAAATCTGACTAAAAAAGTTAAATGCCAGTCTTCTTTTAATGATTGATCGATAAGTAGCATTTGCAAAAGAAGAAATGAATATTTAACAAAAATGTGAGCAATAATTTCGAAGCCAGTAGTTTATTTTTGATGCTAGGTCACCGGTTATTCCTATTTTATGGAGGTTCAGGTATGGAAATGAAAAGAATTCAAGAATATTCAAGTAAGACCAGTCTGGCAATGGCAAATGTTTATCACTCTGTAATGAAAGTTTACCCCAACTGCATTTCTGACATCAATTCTGATAAGGATTATTATCTTGGTGTCAAACAAGCCACATTGATTTCGCCTGCCTTGCTAGCATTTTTAGGAGAAAATGGTTTTCATTTTCATACATTAGATAAAGCAAGCCACAAAGGACGAGGAATTGATTTTCAGTTGAAAAATCCACTAACGGGGAAAGCAATGACGGGTTCTTCTAGCGGAACAGCATTGAATGTTTTTTTAGGTATCAATGATATTGGTATAGGAACAGATGGTGGTGGCTCTGTGCTTTCACCTGCAGCGACGTTGAATTTAATAGGAATGATTCACCCAGCATTTGGCGCAAACTGGGTCGATTTTCAAATGTATAAAAAAGTTTCAACAGATAACGTTGTTTTCACGCCGTCCATTGGCTTTATCAGTCGAAAATTACAGTTGGTTGAAGAAGTCGCCACTTTATTTGTTGAAACAGAAATGGAAAAAAAAGAAGTGAAAGTAGCGATTGATGCTAATATCGAGAAAGAAAAGTGGGCATCGTGGGAAATAGTCGCAGACATTCGTTCAAGAAATTTTGCGTATAAATACGAAGCAAGTAGGGAAGAACTGATTGATGAGGTGGAGGCACTTTTTACTGAGGTAGATATTATTGTTTCAAAAGAGGGGCCAATTGATGTTGATGGTATGGGTGAAACCCTTTTTGGCCATTTTGATACCCAGACAAGAGCGACACAAGTCCAAGGGAAAAAAGGCTTTGTTCGCGTCATAAATATGTGCAACGCTATAGGGTTGATTGTCCCTGCTGGCGAATTGGCAACAGGGTATCTAATTATCGCTAGACCACAACATGGGCTAGAAAAAACGGTCTTTCAGTTGGCTGAACTGCTGATTGCAAAAGAAGATCCGTTGGTTGCTAATTATTTTTTAGATCATCATGCCTATTTTGAAGAGGGGTATAGTTCATAACAATGGGTCAAGAATGTTGCTTTACTAAAACGAAAAAGATGGAAACAAGTGATTGTTTCCATCTTTTTTTGTACATGCTAATTTAGAAGCAGCTTAACTAGCTGTTTAAAAAGTGATTCTTCAGTGATGTCTTGGATGATAATTACCTTTGCAAAAAATAAGTCGAGTCATGAACGGATCTCATTTTCAGAATCACCGGTCATCTGCAAAATGATTTTTCCAGTAGCGCGACCAGATTGCGAATAGCTGAGAGCTTCTTCTACTTCAGACAATGGAACAATTCGATCAATCACCGGTTTAATTATTTTTGCTTCAATCAAGTGCCGTAAGACATCCAGCTGTGTACCACTTGGTTTCATGAAAAGAAAAGTATAAGAGGCTTGTGTTTGCTTTTCTAATTTTGTTAGGTTATGTGTCACCATTTTGAAAGCAAACTGTTTCCAAAGAGGGACACCGTATTCTTTACCAAAGCGATAGTTAGGTAATCCTGCGATGCTGACGACTTTTCCACCAGGCTTGATAATTTTGAAGGCAGCTTCTAATGTTGCACCACCACGTGTATCAAATACATAATCGTAATCTTGCAAAACTTCTGCAAAGTTTGTTGTTTGATAATTAATTGGATAATCAGCACCTAATGATTTCACGAGATCAAAATTATTTGCAGAAGTAGTCGTCGCAACATAGGCGCCTAAGTATTTTGCAAGTTGGATCGCAATCGTTCCAATCCCACCAGATCCACCTTGAATCATGACTTTTTGTCCAGGCTGAATCTGCATAATATCATGTAGCGCTTGGTAACTTGTCAGTCCAACCAAGGGGATAGAAGCAGCTCCTTCAAAATTGATATTTTTAGGTTTGAGGGCGATAGCTCCTTGATCGACAGCAATGTATTCGGCAAAGGTTCCAATTCGATTTTTTTGAACGCGACCATAGACAGCATCTCCAATTGAATAGTTGGTCACTTTTTCGCCAACGGCAGTGATGATTCCAGCAAAGTCACTTCCCATAATAATAGGCATATCGTAGCTAAGCAGCATCTTAAGTCCACCGTCTTTGGTTTTGATATCAATTGGATTGATGCTCGCAGCAACGATTTTTACTAAGACATCATTCGAGCGAATGTCTGGGATAGGAACTTCTTTTATTTTAGGCGTCGGTTGTTTGTAAGTATCAATAACAGCGGCTTTCATTGTGTTTTTCATGGTTATTTCCTCCAATTTATACGTGTTTCATTTAATCGTTCAATTTTTTGAACGAATCACTTTCACGAGTTTAGTTCATTGGTTTAAAAATGTCAACCAATAATTATCGACAACTAAGAGACCAAAAAAACGAGCCACCTATACAATTTTCATCTAGGTGGCTTGTTTCGTTAGATAGTTAGTTTTTTTTAAGGCTTATGAACGTTTTGAAGGAAACTATTTTGAAAGAAAAAGATTCCCCTTTATACTTATCAAGAGAGAGGAGCTTGCGATGACTAATTGAGGGGAACAGTGGCAATAGATTCAGCAAAAAAAGTTTTTTAGGAGGGCGAAAGATGAAATTAGATATGATTGGCATCATTACTAAAGACATGGAAAAATCAATTGAATTTTATGCGTTGTTAGGGTTCATCGCGAATGGAGCTACTACCGAAGAATACGTTGAGCTAGCACATGAAGGTATTCGAATTTCTTTAAACACTAGCAAAATGATTGCTGGTATTTATGGATACGAACCGCAGACAATTGGAGACAAAATCGAATTAGCTTTTTTGTGCGACTCTGTGGCAGATGTTGATGAGATGTATCGAAAAGTAAGTGATGCTGGCTATGAGACTTTTAAAGAACCATGGGATGCTTTTTGGGGTCAACGCTATGCAATTATTAAAGATCCTGACGGAAATCTCCTCAGTTTATTTGCGAATTTTCCGACAAAATAGTGAACGAAAAAGAATAGAAATAAAAAAACAACTTTAGTTCAGTGCTAAGGTTGTTTTTTGTTTATTCAAAGTAAAAATCCACACTTTTTTTGGACTAATTGTATAAAGTTTATCAAATCATCAGCAAACAATGTTTTTCTATTTCTTGTATCTTGATAAAAATAACTATCAAGATGGGCATATACATGTGCGAATCTTCATTTGAATAAATTTTCATGTTATTTTTATGTTGACAAAGTAAAACTTACTTGATAAAGTGTCGTTGTCAAATCGTAACGATTGCGTTTTGCTATAGACAAATCGAAAAAAAGGAGTGTCACCACTTATGGCTAAAAAAGCAAAAATCGCGCGAGCAAGGAAACAACAAGAGTTGATTGAGCAGTATGCAGAAATCCGACTTCAGTTAAAGACTGCCAATGATTATGAAGGTTTGGCAAAGCTACCCAAAAATGCGAACCCAAATCGTTTGAAACGACGCGATCAAATAGATGGCAGATCTCGGGGGTACATGCAAAAATTTGGTATGTCCAGGATAAAGTTCCGAGAATTAGCGCTTCAAGGTTTGATACCTGGAGTAAAAAAAGCAAGTTGGTAAAAAAGAAGAAAAGAAATCTGGAGGAATAAAAAATGGCAGTTCCAGCAAGAAAAACATCAAAAGCAAAGAAAAAATTGCGCAGAGCGCATTTAAAAATAGCAAAACCTGAAATTTCATTTGATGAAGAATTAGGCGATTATCGTCGTAGCCACCATGTTTCACTTAAAGGTTATTATAAAGGACGTAAAGTAAGCGGCAAAGAATAAGGGAGGATTAGAATGAACATTATTTATCCACCACTAGTTGAACAAAGCTTCCAATTTTATCAGAAAAATAGTAACGAAGACTTCAGTAAAACGGATCTTTATCGTTCAATGGTCGCTAATCAGATTATTACTGAGAATGGTAATCCAACAGTCGAAGCAATTGAAAGAGGACTTGTTCGAGATTTTTATGAGGAACAGGATCTTTCGTTTGAAGAATTTTTAGCAATTTATCCAATTTTTACTACGTATGAAACAGAACTTTTTCAAAAAATTGATGGTTTTTGGGAGATACCAGTTTCATTGAAAAATGAATTGATGATCCAACTTGAGCAAGGGAAATTTAACTATGATGAACAGGTTCAAGTTGAACAGTTTTTATCAGAAAGATAAATCAGAAATGAAGGTGAAACGATTGAGACAAACAATTATTCTAGCATGCGAAGAAACAGGTGAACGAATTTATTTAACAAGTAAAAATAAACGAAATACACCTGAACGTTTAGTACTAAAAAAATATTCACCTAAATTACGTCGGCGTGCAATTTTTAAAGAGATGAAGTAAGCATTTTTGAAGAAGAGAGGTGATTTCTTTGGGAATACCGATAACAATCGTATCCGGCTTTTTAGGAGCTGGAAAAACAACCTTGATTAATCAGGCATTAAACGCGACTGAGCTACCAAGAGAAGAAATAATTATTATTGAAAATGAGGTTGGCCAAACAGGAATCGACCACGAACTCTTACTGCACACCAAGGAACATGTCCTGCAATTAAACAACGGTTGCATGTGTTGTAGCCTGAGAGAAGATTTGATAACAACGTTAGCAAGTATTGAAGAAGTAACCAAAGAATGGCAAGTTCCTTTGTCACAAATTATTGTTGAAACAACAGGAATTGCTGATCCTCAGCCAATTATTCAAACTATTTTAACTACACCTGTTCTGCGAAATACCTATTATATTGATAGTCTTTTAACTGTTGTGGATAGTCAAAATAGTTCGATGTATCAAAATGAACCTGTCAGTCTGAAACAAATCGCATTGGCGGATCGAATTTTCTTTGCTTTAAAAGAAGGAGATACTGTCAGCAATTGTTCAGAAATACTAGCAAGATTGATCGAAATCAATCCATTAGCTGATTTTATTTATTTTTCGGAAACAGCGCCGATTTCTGCAACCGACTTTTTTCACTTAGACAAATTTCAGGCGACCGAAGTGTTAAACGAGCCGGTAGCAACCCAAACTGAAATGGAATTGACGAATGAGTCGCATCACAGAGAACATCACCACAAAGTTCATTTACAGGGTCACACACATGCAACAACTGTTCATCAACAGAACAATCATGGTTTTCAAACCGTTTTGTTGACTGCAAATAGCGAATTAAATGAAGCCGCATTAATACGTTGGATTGATTGGTTATTATTTTTTAATCAAGAGTTGTATCGTTTCAAAGGAATTGTTGTGCTAGAAAATCGTGAATTGGCAGTTGCTGTACAAGGCGTTAATCAGCAAGTTCGCTTTCAACTGACTCCACTAGAAAAATCAACGACAAAAATCGTACTCATTGGAAAAAATTTAGCATCAAAAGAAATAGAAGAAACCTTTAATCAATTGTGCATTGCTTATAAACAGTAAAAAGGAGAAATCAATGGAAAAAACAGACATTTCAAGTGCGTATCGACGATTAAAAAGTCCAAACATCAAGACAAGAAAACGAGCATTAAAGATTATCAAAGAATATAAATGAAATAAACAGCGAGCTAGTTGAATGAAAAGGAGAAATTGAATGAAAAAATGGAAAGTTGGTTTATTTAGCCTACTATTGGTAAGCGTGCTGGGTGCGTGCAGTACGAATGGTCAAACTAGTAAAGAAACCGGAAAAGAAAAGCTATCAGTTATCACAACTTTTTATCCCATGTATGATTTCACGAAGAACATTGTAGGTGATGAAGGTGAAGTCAAGTTGCTGATTCCAGCTGGAACGGAGCCACATGATTATGAACCATCTGCTAAAGAAATTGCAAGTATTCATGATGCAGATGTTTTTGTTTATCATAATGAAAATATGGAAACTTGGGTGCCACAAGCCGAGAAAAGTTGGAAAAAAGGTTCACCCAATGTAATTAAAGGAACAAATGGGATGGTGTTATTACCTGGAAGTGAAGAAGAACACGATCATGACCACGGCGAAGAAGAGCATCATCATGAGTTAGATCCGCACACGTGGGTTTCCCCCAAGATGGCAATTAAAGAAGTGACATCAATCAAGGAACAGTTAGAACAACTTTATCCCGAGAAAAAGAAAACTTTTGAAACAAATGCAGAAAAGTATCTAACAAAATTAAAAGCACTAGATGAAGAGTACACAGAAAAATTAAGTGTAGCTAAGCAAAAAAACTTTGTTACGCAACATGCTGCCTTTGGCTACTTAGCCTTAGATTACGGATTGAATCAAGTTCCTATAGCAGGTTTGTCTCCAGACCAAGAGCCTTCACCAAGTCGACTAGCTGAGCTAAAAGAATATGTTCAAGAAAATGAGATTAAATACATCTACTTTGAAGAAAATGCTGAGGATAAAATTGCAAAGACGTTAGCAGATGAAGCGAAAGTTAAACTCGAAGTACTAAACCCTGTCGAAAGTTTAACTAAAGAACAAATAGCAAATGGAGAAGATTATCTCTCGGTGATGAAAGAAAATCTGACGGCTTTAGAAAAAACAACAAGCGTTGCAGGCAAAGAAATCAAACCAGAAAACGTAACAGAATCGACTAAGACGGTTGCCAATGGTTACTTCAAAGATGAGGCAGTCAAAGACCGAACACTAGCTGATTATGCAGGTGAGTGGCAATCACTTTATCCTTTGTTAAAAGAGGGCGCTTTAGATCAAGTTTTCGACTATAAAGAAAAATTAAACAAAGATAAAACTGCGAAAGAATATAAGTCTTATTATACAGCTGGTTATAAAACAACTGTTGATAAAATGACGATCACAGATCATACGATTGACTTTGTTGTCGATGGCGAGCACCATCAATATGAATATAACTATGCTGGTTACAAGATTTTAAATTATGAAAAGGGAAATCGTGGTGTACGTTTCCTTTTTGAAACGGCTGACAAGGATGCTGGGGAATTTAAATATGTGCAATTTAGCGATCACAATATTGCACCAGTTAAAGCGGAACATTTCCATGTCTTTTTTGGTGGAGAGAGTCAGCAAAAGCTTTTCAATGAACTAACTAACTGGCCCACTTTTTATCCAGCTGATTTGACTTCGCAAGAAATCGCACAGGAAATGATTGCACATTAAGACCTATTTATGACAAATAAACGAGGACTTTTGAGGTCCTCGTTTTTGTTTTAGTGTGCGTATAAGAAAGCAGATAAGAGATACAAAATAGCAATATGTGCAGGGTAGAAAATATAGAAGAAATACTTCATTCCTTTTCCTTTTTGACCGTTGTAGAGCAAAATCGGAACGATTGCAAAAATCATCATCCATTGCGTAGAACCTAAGAAAAAGTAAATGGTTGCAACTACTACGATCATTAAACACTGGATTTGCCGATTATTTCTAGCGAGATACAGTAAAGGAATCAGCAGTACCATGACATTGTTTTCTGCCAAAAGTAACGCTGGTAAAGTCGCAGTAATTGTTAAAAAAACAAATTGATTTTGGATAATCATGGGGCTTTCCATTAATAGTGGTAATAAGAAAGAAAACAGGATTGGAAGAATAAATAGAATCGTCCCACCAAGCATTTTTTTCAAATTAGTTGCATGTTTCCCTTCGACAAAAAGATCAATAGCGAACATCATCAGTGTACCTATAAAAAGATCTCTAAAAATATTGTTCATCAAAACAACTTGATCATATCCCACAAGTTTTTCGAGAGTAAAGGTAAATAAGGTCATCAGAACCATCGACAGGTAGAGTCTTGACATATATTTTTTCTTGTTGTGCGTATGACTAAAGCCAATAACACTGACAAAAAAGAAAATTGTTGCGACAGGTCTACCAAACCAGTCTAGCCAGTTAGGTGCTCCAAATGGAACAAACATCTGATGGATATGATCAATAAACATTAAGACAATGCCTAACATCTTTAAATCAAATGTTGATAGGCCTTTTTTGGGTGTATCAATCGTCAAAAATAATTCCTCCTAACTAATAATAACTATATGTTAACAATATGATTGATTGAAAGGCTAGTGAAGTAATATAGAACGAGCGAACAATTTTGTCACAAGAGATTTTTTTGTTATCGATCATATACTGGTCTTTATGAGGAAAGAGTTGGGTAGTTGGGCTAGTGAATTCATGGTATACTAATAAAAAAGATCCTTGAAATCTAAATAAATAGATACCAATAGAAGCATCCAAACTGAAGCCTTGCTATGGGCAAATAGTGCGAGTACGGAACCTCAAAAATTTTGAGCCGAGGTTTTAGAGCTATGCTGTTTTGAATGCTTCCAAAACAATGAGTGATCGCATAATTTTCAAATCGCTGTTTTAGAGCTATGCTGTTTTGAATGCTTCCAAAACTGAATTGAATGGTTTTAACTGTGTGGAAGTGTTTTAGAGCTATGCTGTTTTGAATGCTTCCAAAACCCGTACCAACGCACGTTTATCGACAAATCTGTTTTAGAGCTATGCTGTTTTGAATGCTTCCAAAACCGTCCCAAATTCCTGAGATAGAATTTGCTAGTTTTAGAGCTATGCTGTTTTGAATGCTTCCAAAACGTAAAAGCTTTATCATATCTATTTGATATGGTTTTAGAGCTATGCTGTTTTGAATGCTTCCAAAACGGAAAAAGAAAACGGGGCTCTGTGGAATTTGTTTTAGAGCTATGCTGTTTTGAATGCTTCCAAAACTGGTGGTCACATTGTAGATTGTAGACGAAAGTTTTAGAGCTATGCTGTTTTGAATGCTTCCAAAACACTGGCACATGAAAAATAAGGATGGTGTTGCGTTTTAGAGCTATGCTGTTTTGAATGCTTCCAAAACATGCTTGTACCCGATTAAATTCATTTATAAGTTTTAGAGCTATGCTGTTTTGAATGCTTCCAAAACAGGTTATTATCTTTCTAATGAGGGCGTTTTGTTTTAGAGCTATGCTGTTTTGAATGCTTCCAAAACGGTCTGCGTCAAACCAAGCGGGCATATAAGGTTTTAGAGCTATGCTGTTTTGAATGCTTCCAAAACCGTGCTGAAAGAAAAGCTTATGCAAATGACGTTTTAGAGCTATGCTGTTTTGAATGCTTCCAAAACAAACTCGTTATACAGAAACATAGCTTCATTGTTTTAGAGCTATGCTGTTTTGAATGCTTCCAAAACTACGCAAAGGCATTAGGACTAAGGCAGATAGTTTTAGAGCTATGCTGTTTTGAATGCTTCCAAAACATTCACAAATTTCAAAATTATTTAAAATAAGTTTTAGAGCTATGCTGTTTTGAATGCTTCCAAAACTAATCATTTCCATTGTGTCGTTACCTAGTGGTTTTAGAGCTATGCTGTTTTGAATGCTTCCAAAACTGTGACAAACCACTATTATATAAGTTGCACGTTTTAGAGCTATGCTGTTTTGAATGCTTCCAAAACTGACATTAAATTATGTATTTACAGTAATAAGTTTTAGAGCTATGCTGTTTTGAATGCTTCCAAAAATCAAGATGGTCTTCACAATATGATCATCGTTGGTAAATTGATAATTTAAACTGGAAAACAATCTCTGTCTTCATTTATTGTTGCAATAAATAGAATAACAGAGATTGTTTTTAATATAATGAGGAGATGGGCGATGAAATCTTTGGGTTTTATTAGACTTTTTCAATTTTTTCTTTTAATTGCAAGTCTTTTTTTTGCTATGAAACACAATTTATTGTTAGCTTTGTTTATCTGGGCGCTATCTGGTGGGTTAAGTTTCACTGTCCCCCAAAAATATCGTTTCCCTTTTTGGTCACCTTATAAAGGCCTATTATTTCCAGTATGGATTGAAAATATTATGGATTTAGTCATAACAATAGGCGTGCTATTATTGGTAATATTTTTTTCATGATTTGTTTTAGTGCTATGCTGTTTTGAATGCTTCCCAAATAATAATAGCTGTGTTTATCAATGGTACCCAACTGAGCCATTTGAAGGAAAAGAGTTTGCAGTAATTATCCAATATTCGTCAGAAAAGTATCAACTGATTTTTTGATACCAATTTCAACAAAAAACCACCAACTAGTTGGTGGTTTTTTTGTTGGGTAAATATTTGGGAATAACTAACATGAGAAGATATCATACGAATAAATTGAATTGGAAGATAGGGATAATTTATTCGTACAATATTATTATAACGTATTAAAAACGCTTTTATAATTTGTTTTTGCTATAGCTATTATTATCTTTTTTACTTAAATCAAGTTGCCTGAAATTGGCTATTGTAAAGTGAACGATAGAGTGTTGGACGTTTCAACAGTTGCTTATGCGTTCCTTTTTCAATGATGTCGCCCTTATCCATCACTAAAATCAAATCAGCATTTTCGATGGTGGAAAGGCGGTGAGCAATGACGAAACTTGTCCGATTTTGGGTCAACGAGTTCATTGCTTCTTGAATTTGTAATTCTGTGCGAGTATCCACACTAGAAGTTGCTTCATCCAAAATAACCACTGGTGGATTTGCCAAAATGACACGAGCAATGGTCAACAATTGTTGTTGCCCTTGTGAGAGGCCTCCACCATTATCACTTGTGACGATGGAATCATAGCCATTAGGAAGCGTCAGAATAAAGTGATGACACTGAGCGATTTTAGCTGCTTGGATAATTTCTTCTCGTGTTGCATCCATTTTTCCATATGCGATATTTTCAGCAATCGTACCTTCAAATAACCAAGTATTTTGTAGGACCATTCCAAATAAGGAGCGAAGATTTTCTCTTGGAAGATCAGTGGTTGGAATGCCATCGAATTCGATTTGGCCAGATTCGATGTCGTAAAATCGCATAAGTAGATTGACTAGCGTTGTTTTGCCTGCGCCGGTTGGTCCAACAATGGCAATCTTTTGGTTTGCTTTCGCATCAAAGTCAACTTTTTTCATCAATGTTTTGTCGGGGGAGTAGCCAAAGCGAACATCCTTGAATCGGATATTTCCAGCAGGATGTTGAATGGTTGTTCGACTTGTATCTGCTTGTTCTTCTTCATGATCCAAAATATAGAAAATCCGTTCAATCGAAGCCATGGCAGCTTGAATCGAGTTAATGACGTAAGAAGCTGTTGAAATTGGTTCGGAAATTTGATTGATATATTGTAGATATGCTTGCAAGAAACCAATCGTGATTCCGCCACTTAATACGGTCATTGCACCAAATATCGCACTAAAAATAAAAGCTGATTGGTTAATAACACGGGATAAAGGGTAGATAGCAAAGTTCAAGAATTGAGCACGTTTAAATACAGTATAATGTTCATCAATTGTTTGACTGATAGCCTCTGTTTGTTGATTTTCTTGGTTAAAGGTTTTTGAAACAATGACACCAGAAAGATATTCTTCCATTTCATTGTTGATACTACCAAGTTTCACCTGTGCTTTATCGGCCACTTCTTTATTGATCACTGAAAATTTGTGTGTTACCAGTCCGCTAAGAACCAATAAACCAATCACTAAGATTGACATTTTACTGTCGATGTAAATCAACATGATTCCCGCAAAAAGAATGGTAACGACGGATGTGAATAGTTGGTTAATACCGGTCAATAATACTTGAGAAAGCTGATTCAAGCCTGTAGTCGTCCGACTAATTAGATCGCCAACTTGATGATTATCAAAAAAGGACATCGGTAATTTTTTGATTTTTTTCGTAATTAGTTTTCGAGTATTCAAAGTAAGTCGTTCACTCAATGTCGCCATTGCTCGTTCTTGCACGTAGGAAAGTCCACTACTGATTAGCGAAAACAGAATTAACAGTAAGACAGTTGGAAGCAATTGTTCTGTGAGTAAGTCAAGTGTTACTGGCAAAGATTCTTTCAATTGAATGACCGCGACGATTTTATCAATTCCTAGCGCCATCATGAAGGTCATTGCAACCACTAAAATATTTCCAACCAAACTACAAAACATCAATAGATAAAAATATTTATGTTCAAAACGATGTAATTTCCAAAAGCGATACATCAGATGTTTTTTATTCGGCATCATGTTGTTCTGTTTCATATTATCACTCCTTCATTCCTTGCGAAGCTGCAATTTCTTGATAAATTTTGTTGGTACATAACAATTCTTGATGTGTGCCTTCACCAGCAATCTTGCCATTTTCCATGAGGATGATGTGATCGGCATGGGCGATTGTACTCAAGCGTTGGGCAATGATTACTAATGTTTTGTTCGACAGTTCTTTTGTGAGAGCTTCTCGCAAAGCGGCATCTGTTTGATAATCTAAAGCAGAAAAACTGTCATCAAAAACATACATTGAAGCGGGCTTGATTAACGCTCGCGCGATACAAATTCGTTGTTTTTGTCCACCAGAGTAGTTACTGCCTCCCTGTGCAGTGAATGACTCATATTTATCGGGTAAAGTATCTACAAATGATTTTAACTGAGAAATTTTTGCTGCTTGGTCAATTTCAGCTGGTGTGGCATCTGCTTTTCCCATTAAAAGATTTGATTTAATTGTTCCTTTGAATAAAAATGCTTTTTGTGGAACATAAGCAACCTGTTTACGAATACTGCTTTGTGTCAAAGCAGTCGTTGGGACATCATTCAATTTGATTTCACCACTTGTAGGGTCATTGATTCGTAAAAGAAGCTTCATTAACGTGCTTTTTCCAGAACCAGTTGCGCCAACGATAGCGGTTGTTTTTCCAGCTGGGATTGTAAATGAAATTTTTTCAATCACTGGATTGCTTTCTTTTCCGTACGCAAAAGAAACGTTTTGATAGCTTGCAGCACTAGCATCTCTGATTTGAAAAGAAAACGGCTCAGGGTCACTGATTGACGGTTCAAAATCCATCACTTCTTCCAGTCGTTTCAATGAAGCAACGGAACGAGGGATGACCACAAAAACCATTGCTGCAAGCATAAGGTATGAGAGTGCCAAAAGCGCATATTCCGTAATTGCTGCGATGTTTCCAATTTGGATGGTCTGATTGCCCACGAGGTAACCACCGACCCAAAGAATGGATGCATAGACAACACCCATAATCAGAAAAGCGGTAGGAGTGATAAAAGCAAAAATTTTATTCACTTGAATCATTTGATTCGCGTAGTTGGTAAATGATTCATTCGTTTTCATTTCTTCATGGTCCTGATTGTTGAATGCACGAATCATGTTGATTCCAGTAAAAAACTCTCTTAGTTTAGTAGTGATTCGATCCATTTTTGGTTGAATACTTAATGCAATGGGTGTTCCTTTTTTCAGTAAAAACAATAATACGACCAAATAAAAGAGGATAGCTACCAGTGGAATCCACAACAAGTTTGGCGCATTGAGATACGTCATGGTCAAAGCAAAAACAGCAATGATTGGAGCAGGTAGGATCAATTGGCAAAACATCACAATCATTTGTTGCACATTGTCCACATCGTTCGTCATACGAGTGAGCAGAGTGCTAGAACCAATTTTATCAATATCAGAAATGCTTAGTTCCTGAAATTTTTGGAAAAACGATTTTCTGATTTGGCGACCGAAACGTCCGCCAAGAATTCCTGACAGATAGCTACCAATCACGGCGGCAATCGTACCTAAAACCGTAACGATAATCATTTGAATGGCAATAAGCTTGATTGCGTCAAGATCATTTTTTAAAATGCCAAGATTGATTAGCCGTGCTACTAGCATAGGCACGCCTAAGATTCCGATGATTTGTAAAACAATGAAACTGCTAGTCAGAGCAACAATGCCCTTATTTTGCAACAAGAAATTTTTTAGTACTTTCATAAGTCATGCCTCCTTAGTTTTGACAATAATGGAGTATACAGGTTAAAGTAGCTTTAAGGTCAAGGAGGTTTTAAAAAAATGAATAAAACATTTTCTATTGGTGAAGCTGCGAAATTTTTGAACTTGCCAACATCTACGATTCGTTATTGGGATTCCATTGGTTTGCTAACGAATTCCCGAAATGAAGCCAATGATTATCGGACATTTACCTATGATGATTTATTTGCATTGTATGATGTCAAATTCATTCGAAGTTTGGGTTTATCAATCAAAGATGTTCAAGGCATTTATCGAAAATCAGAAAAAGAAGTTTATGAAGTTCTGGAGCAGACAGAAAAACGTTTGGCAGAAGAAATTGAAAGATTAAAAGGCGAAATGGCACAAATCGAGCAACGAAAACGACATCTTTCATCCACTGGGTTTGATTTGACTGGAACACATGATTTGAAAATCGACTTTACGAAAATGGTTCGTGCTGATTTAGATGAAAACTTTACTGCACGGAAATATTTAGAAAAAAATTGTAACTCAGGGATTATTTGGCAACAAAAAGGTCAATCGCTAGAATATGTTTTTTGTATCGGCACATCTTTTGAAGACGAAATTGAAGAAGAAATCCTTTGGGAATACAACCCAGCGTTTGATTATCAACCAGTAATCATTGAAGTAGATCCTGCAGATAACGACCGAAATAATCTTCAAGAGGTCGTTCGTACGTTAACAGCTAAGGGTTATGATATTCAGCAAGTTATTGGCGAGTTTCTCGTAAGAAAACAATATGAGCACACTTCTGATAAGGAGTATTATTTATCTTGGATTGAAATCAAGAACAAAGGGAAACAAAACAAATAGTAGACAATTCGATAAGTCTGTCTAAAAGTAAGATTCGTAAATTTGCCTTATTCGTTGTAGGATAAAAGAAACAAATGAGTTATGATGAAGAAGGGATAAGATGGCTAAACGTAAGCAAGGAGCTGAAAAAACTGTTGATATTTGGGGACGAAGCCCTTTACAACTGTACGAAAAAATTGGAACCCCTATCAAAAGGGCAACAACAAGTATGAATCGTTCAAGTAATGGCGAATTAATCCATGATTACTTTGTCGTATTTACTGATAGAAAACCGGATGTACGTGGCTACCGAGAATTGTTGCAAGCAGCTGAATGGATCAACTACGGCACAAAAATCTATCGAATCAGCACGACTAATTCTTTCGCAACAATTGAAAAATTAGTTGCAGAAACATTTGATATTCAAATCAAGACAGATTTCTTTGTTTCTAATTCAACCGTTAATCCGAGATTCATCAATTAGTGTGACTGTTACTATGAGAATTGGACTGATAAGAAATTGTTACTGTTTTTATAAGTGAGGAGCGTGTTTGTAATGAAAAAGAAGATTTGTTTTGTCTTAGCGGTAGACGGTGGATTGTCTTATTCCGCACTCCCTATAGGCTTAAGAAATCAGCAACATTTAAAAGAGTTCTTTTCTAAAGACTATGATGTTTCGCTGAATTACCTTCGAGATAAAGAGCAGGTAGACTATCTGATTGTACCGAGACAGTTAGCACCATTCATCAATGAAAAAAAGCTACCAATTATTGAAGTGCCATCAAATCTCTTTGTAATCAAAGATTATCAAGGAATAAAAGCAATCATCGATTACTATTTTAAGCTGGAAAATGAATGATAGAAGTGTTTCTAGTTGAAACAATTATCTAAACGTGCTAACGTTATGTGTGAGGGATGGTGCTCCCTCCTAAACGCTGAGTAAATCAGCTGATGGCGCCTATTGTAAACTAATTACTTGTCCAAGAGTGTATTTGTTGTACTCTGTTTTTAAGTAGTTGCTTTACAATAGGCGTTTTTTTGTTGCATTTTTGTAAAAACTAGGAGGAAAAAAAGATGACAGTAGTAATTGAACAAGTAAAAGCAAGAGAAATTTTTGATTCACGCGGAAATCCAACGGTGGAAGCTGACGTGATTTTATCTGACGGAACATTAGGCAGAGCCGAAGTGCCAAGCGGCGCCTCTACTGGTGATCGTGAAGCCGTGGAATTACGTGATGGCGGTACTCGTTTATTAGGAAAAGGAGTTAGTAAAGCTGTTGCTAATGTCAATGGAGAAATCAATGATGCATTGAAGGAAACTTCACCTTTTGACCAAGCAAAAATTGATAAAATGATGATTGATTTAGACGGAACACCAAACAAAGGACGACTTGGAGCAAACGCGATTCTTGGTGTTTCAATGGCGGTTGCTCGCGCAGCGGCACAAAGTAAAAAAGTTCCATTGTATCGTTATCTTGGTGGCGTTGATTTAGAGCTCCCTCAACCATTTTTCAATGTAATCAACGGAGGTGTTCATGCAGATTCTGGTATTGATGTGCAAGAATTTTTGATTACGCCCATTCAACGAACAACTTTCCGTGATGGCGTAGAAAAAATTGCTAACATTTACCATACATTAAAAAATATTTTAGCAAAAGACGGCTACGAAACAGCTGTCGGAGATGAAGGTGGCTTCGCACCAAAACTAGGAAGTACAGAAGCTGCGATTGAAATGCTTTATCGTGCAATTGAAGAAGCAGGTTACGAACCAAAAACGGAAATTGGTATCGCACTTGATCCAGCTTCCAGTGAATTCTATGAAGATGAAACAAAAAAATATCATTTTGAAGGAAAAGAATTAAGTTCTGATGAAATGCTTGCTTATTACCAAAATTTAGTTAAAAAATATCCAGCAATCATTTCTATTGAAGACGGATTTTCAGAGCATGATTGGGACGGATTCAAAAAAATGACGGATGAAATGGGTCAAACCATTCAACTAATTGGTGATGATATCTTTGTAACTAATCCAACGATTTTTGCTGAAGGAATTGCCAAAGGTGTTGCCAACTCGATTTTAATTAAACTAAATCAAATTGGAACAGTGTCAGAGTCCATTGAAGCCATCAAAATGGCACGAAAAAATGGCTACACAACGATGATTTCTCATCGTTCTGGTGAAACAGGAGACACATTTATTGCCGATTTTGCAGTTGCGATGAATGCTGGTCAAATTAAAACTGGTTCGATGGCACGCAGTGAACGTGTTGAAAAATACAATCAATTTTTACGTATCGAAGAAGAGCTAGAAGGCTACGGCGCACTTGCACAGTTTCCTAAAGTCCAATAAAAAACAAAGAATTAGCTAAATTTAATTAAAAAAGGGGTTC
Source organism: Enterococcus sp. DIV0174 (assembly GCF_050529065.1). Classification (NCBI taxonomy): domain Bacteria; kingdom Bacillati; phylum Bacillota; class Bacilli; order Lactobacillales; family Enterococcaceae; genus Enterococcus; species Enterococcus sp. DIV0174. The sequence goes on from NZ_CP172881.1 coordinate 1,274,677, forward strand.
AAGCGAGAGAAAGTTCACTTGAACCTCTTTTTTCTTTTTTCAGCTATTATGTGAGCAGCAAACACGCTTGATTCGTTGAAAATGCTAACTAAAAGCAAAAGAAAGTCTGAGATAGAAAAAGAAAGAACAAATCGTATTGACAGCGCTTTCTCTAAATGGTAATTTATTTGTATAGTAAATTGAATAAGCAAAGAATAATAGGATTGTTATTATTAAGTTAAGCAAGACCTGACCAGTTTCGACTGGTTAGGTCTTTTTTTGTGTAATTCTATCTGAGGATAGTTGGTAATAGAATTACTAGTTGCTAAAACGAAATTTTAGTAACAAGTAGCTTAAAGAAAGGAGCATTTTGATTATAGCAACTCGCTATCACTAAAAAAGAATGTATTAAGAAGTACATTGTTAAAACGTTCGTTGGAATTTTTTGACATGTGCTTAAAAATGGAAGGGGATAGAAATGAAAAAGTGGTTGAAAGTAGTAGGAATGATTGGATTGATGTTTTCTTTATCAGCTTGTCAAGAAACAAACTCCGCAACAAGTACTGAAAAAGAGGCAAATAAAGCGCCAGATCAAGTAGAAATTTATTTAGCAAGACATGGCAAAACTATGCTGAACACAACGGATCGCTCGCAAGGCTGGATCGATGCACCGTTAACACCGGCAGGCATCGCTGTTGCAGAAGACTTGGGGAGGGGATTAGCAGATGTAGATTTTGATGCAGTTTATTCTAGTGATAGCGGACGAGCAGTCGAAACAGCAACCTTAGTATTGAAAAATAATGGACAAGAAAAGCTTTTAGATACATTACACACTGACAAACGATTACGTGAATTCAACTTTGGTACCTATGAAGGAATTCCCAATCCTGAAATGTGGAGCGAAATTGCCAAAGAACAAGGAAAAACGTTAGAAGAGTGGCAAAATGAAATGGATGAAGAAGGATTCGTCAAAACAATCCAAGGTTTTGCAGACACTTTACATGAATTAGATGAAAAGAAACTTGAAGAATTAGGAAAAGAGCATGATGTCGCTGCTGATGAAGTGAGTTGGCGAGCAGAGGATTATCAAACAGTTATTGACCGTGTTTCGAGTGCAGTAGCTGACATTGTTAAAACAGCTGAGGAAAAAGGGCAAGATAAAATCTTAATCACTTCACACGGTATGACAATTGCTTCATTTGTCGCATCAATTGATGAATCGGCAGAAGTTCCGCCAACTGGCTTAAAAAATGCCAGCGTTTGTAAAATTATTTATCAAGATGGTAAGTATACAGTGGAATCAGTTAATGATTTATCTTACTTAGAAAAAGGTGCAAAAGATAAATAGTCTGCAGATGAAAAGTAACTTGCTCAAAAAAGTTGTGGCTCCAAGCGTTCTGCTTCGAAAAAATAATGAACAACTGACAAAAATAGCTTTCCATATTTTTGGACAGTTATGAATTATTTCGAGAAGTTGCTTGGGGAACACTGTGGATGAGGTTGTGGCTCCAAGCGGTCAGCTCCGGAAAACTAAAAAATAACTTTTGATTTTTCACAAGCAAATGGTATGACAGATAAATTCGTTCGTACTATTCTGGAACTGTGGGGGGAATTTTATTTTTTATACAAGGAAGGAGATTTATCGTGAGTAAAAGAAAAGTTATCATCGTAGGTGCATCACATGGCGGACATCAATCTATTTTAGAATTATTATCTAGATATGGTGAAGATGTGGAGATTACGTTATTTGAGGCTGGAGATTATATTTCGTTTATGTCGTGTGGAATGGAACTTTATTTAGAGGACCAAGTAACGGATGTAAATGATGTCAGAAACTTTCGACCAGAAAACTTTCCAGAAGAAAATGTACACATTTTGAATAATCATTTAGTAAAAGCAATCAATGCAGATCAAAAGACAGTGACTGTCACCAATATACTGGAAGATCAGACTACTGATTATGCATATGATAAATTGATTTTAAGTTCTGGTGTCACACCAAATTCGCTTCCAGTTCCAGGTGCCGATTTAGAAAATGTTTATTTGATGCGTGGGTATAACTGGGCAACGAAAATCAAAGAAAAGCTCAATGATCCTGATGTTAAACATGTAGCAGTTATTGGTGCTGGATATATTGGTATTGAAGCAGCCGAAGCTTTTTGTAAAGCTGGGAAAGAAGTAATCCTTTTAGATATGATAGACCGTCCATTAGGCACTTATCTGGACCAAGAAATGACAGATATTTTAGCAGAGCATTTAACAGAAAAAGGAATCCAAGTCATGACCGGCGCAAAAATTGAAGCATTTTTAGGCAAAGGAAATGTTTCCGCTATTCAAGTAAACGGTGAAGAAATCCCAACTGATTTGATCATTCAAGCAGCAGGAGTAAAAGCCAATACTGAATGGTTAGAAGGAACCGTTGACTTAGATCAACGTGGTTGGATTGTAACGAATGAATACCTTCAAACCAATCTTCCAGATGTGTATGCCGTTGGTGATGCAACACTTGCTTATTCGATTCCGGCACGTGCCAAAATGCCAATTGCTTTGGCGACAGTTGCCAGAAGAGAAGCACGTTATGTTGTGCAACATTTATTTGAAAGCATTCCAAGCCAACCTTTTGGCGGAGTAGTTGGTTCATCCGCATTGAGTGTATTTGACTATCATTTTGCTGCAAGTGGTTTGAATAGTTTTACAGCGGGTAAAGCAGGAGTAACAATTGCCTCTGCTTACTTTGAAGATACTTTACGACCAAAATATGTACCAGAAAAATTTGGAAATACGAGAGTTTCTGTTCAACTATTTTTCGATCCAACGACCCATCAAATTTTGGGTGGAGCTGTGTTATCAACTTATGATATTACTGCTCAAGGAAATGTGTTAGCTTTAGCAATCCAACAAAAATTAACACTAGAAGATTTAGCTGAGGCAGACTTTTTCTTCCAACCAGGATTTGACCGTCAATGGAGTCTGTTGAACCTAGCAGCACAACATGCTTTAGCTGAAAAAGAATTTATTGAATAAAGCGAAAATTGAATCAACCTCCAAAAGTAGTCAAATGGACAGGCTTTTGGAGGTTGATTTTTTCATTTACAATCAAATGATAGCCAGTATAGTGAAAAGCTTATTGTTTTCCAACTATTTTCGTTGCAAACAAGGTTTCATGCTATACTAAAGAAAAGTGTTCCTTGAAATAAGAATAACCAATGACGTTAACGAAGAAGCATTCAAACTGGAGTCTTGCTATGGGCGAATAGTGCGATTACGGAACCTCAAAAATTTGAACCGAGGTTTTAGAGCTATGCTGTTTTGAATGCTTCCAAAACGAAATGAGGTGGGAGCCTGTGTTTGCAGCAGTTTTAGAGCTATGCTGTTTTGAATGCTTCCAAAACTTTACAAGATGTGCGCAAAGCTAATGGTAGGTTTTAGAGCTATGCTGTTTTGAATGCTTCCAAAACAGTGGGAATGTTATATTTTACAAAGTTTCTGTTTTAGAGCTATGCTGTTTTGAATGCTTCCAAAACGCAGGGTTAAGAGAAGTGTAGACAACTGTTGTTTTAGAGCTATGCTGTTTTGAATGCTTCCAAAACAGCTTTGATACAAAACTATTTATTTGAGTTGTTTTAGAGCTATGCTGTTTTGAATGCTTCCAAAACAAGTTGCGAAATCTATGATTGTTTAACTGCGTTTTAGAGCTATGCTGTTTTGAATGCTTCCAAAACCAGAATCGTAATTTGTCGCTGTTAAGTTATGTTTTAGAGCTATGCTGTTTTGAATGCTTCCAAAACAAAACTGCATCAGTGTATTCAATAGTAGCAGTTTTAGAGCTATGCTGTTTTGAATGCTTCCAAAACTGAACTAATATGTACTGCCCCTCAATATTGGTTTTAGAGCTATGCTGTTTTGAATGCTTACTTTTGACTGAAACTGTCATTGTTTTAGTATGTGTTTATAAAAAGTAGCAGAAAGAATACGTGATATTGACTCAAGAATAACTGATGATAATTTGCAGTAAAAAAGAACGCAGTTTCATGTAGTTCCTTAAAAGTAGGGAGCTATTCATGAAACTGCGTTTTTTTGATACCTAATTTAATTAACGAATAGTACCTAGAAACATTTCAAAATTTTGCGTATCAGCTATTTTTTGTTGTAGTTTTCGGTCTTCTACAAGATCAGATAAATACTCAAAAAAAGCTTGGAGTTTGTCTTTGTCATCTTCAGCAACGGCAAGTAAAAAGATGATTTTTACGGTTGCATTCGGACGCCAAAAAATCGGTTCTTTTGAGATGTAAACAAAAATTTTTGTTTTCTGGATGGAGGCATCAATAGCATGAGGGATTGCGATCAACTCAGTGATATTTGTTGGTGCAATTTCTTCTCGATCAATCACTTTTTCAATAAAATCTTCAGCGACAATGTCTTGTTCTTGTAAAATAGTTCCGATTGACTGGATTAATTCGTCCCGTGTAAGTTGCTGATTGTTGACAACGAATAAGGCTGGATCAAACAAGCTCAAAAAATGACGTTTTTCTTCTTCAGCAGCTAAAAGTTTTTCAATTTTGCCCATCCCTTGTTTAATATCTAAAAAGTCGATTTGGATAACAGGAATCTGTTTATCTTCGAGAGGAACTGTTGAGATAAGAAAATCAACGTTTGTTAACTTTTTTGTTTGATAAGTTGCATAGGAAATAGTATCGATGATTTCTAATTGATCAGAAAAACGCTTCTTGAGCATCGCTTCAATCAACCGACTTGTCGAAACGCCTTGACCACAGACAACCAAAATTCGTTTTTTATCTGCTGTGTGTGCTTTTTTTCGCTCAATCGCTGCCGCAATGTGTAAAGCTAGGTAACCAATGTCATCTTCGGTGAACTCAAAGGTGCTTAGCCACTTACTATTGTTTGTTGCCAAAACAGCTAATTCAAAGGCATACGAAAAATTCTTTTTGATCTCCGATAATAGGGGGTTTTTTTTATTTTTCATAATTTCCTTTAATGTCAGGTAACTAGAAAAATGGATAAAGAGATCTTTTCGTAAAATCTCATCTTGTTGCAGGTCTTCACCAATCATTTCATTAAGTTCCATCAACATCTGATCAATAAATTGATAGATCTTAGTTGTTTGGCTACTGGAATGTTGCGGCTGTTGTAAATCTAAAAAGAGATGGTTCTGTAACCAGATTTCGTCTTGAAGGTCAAAGCTGATTTGATTCTTTTTTTCGATAGCTGCCAAAAGTTCTCTGATTGAAGACTGAATCTTTTCATCAATAATAAAAAAACTCGAAACAGATTCAAGATGATGCTGATTTTTCACTCTAAGGATAGCAATGGCTAGGTGAATAACAAAATTTTTTCGATGATAGTCAGAAATTTTATACAGATTAGGTGGAAAGTAATCTGTTACTAACTGTGATAGTTCGACTAAGTTGATTTCGTGAAACAGTTCATACTCATTACGAGAAAACTGCGAGATATAGCTCTCAAAATTTTTTTCAATTAATTGATCTGAGATTACCTGCCGGATAGCTGATTCTTCCCCAACGATTTTATACCCAATGTTTACTTTTGAAGTGATTTTGATCTCATAAGAAGCAAGTAATAAGCGAAGCTGGCGAATATAACCTAAGATTGTCGTTCGCCCGACATATAATTGATTGCACAGTTCATCTAGTGATATTTCTTTCTCTGAAAATAAGAACAGAAGTAATAATTGCTTGATTCGATCTTCAGAAGTTTCTAGTTGATGGGATGGGGTGGTTGATTGTGAATGCAGCTCGGTAAATAGTTCTTGAACATTTTCTTTGTGTAACATTTCGTATCCAATACCTCTTTTGAGCACGACTGTGGCATCGTATTTCGCTAGAAAATCATTTAACTCCTTCAAATCATTTCTGATTGTTCGTTTAGAAACTGAAAAGTCCGAAGCTGCTCACTGGAACAATTTTTTTCGGTATAGAGACGTTGAAACAGCTGGTTTAATCTTTTATACGCAAACATAATTAGCTACCCCCTTAATTGTTATCATATATAGGAATGAGCTGAATTACAATTGGCAGATTTTAATAAGAAATCCAAAAGAAAGAAAAGGCTTACAGTTCCAAGGCACGATGGATTCGTTTGAAGGTGGTCAAATGATTTCCATTTAATAACGGAAGTCATTGAACTAAAAAATTCAGCTCTTTCCACTTTGAAAAGGAAAGAGAAGTGGTATCGAATGTATGCGATTTCATTTATAGTATGGATAGCGAGGAGGTAATCGAGTGAAAGAAATCGAACAGCACTATTTATGTGAAAATCATCTAGCATTCAAATCAAAGGTTGCTAACTGGGAAGAGGCAGTGAAGTTAGCCGCAGAACCTTTACTACGAGAACGAATCATTGAAGAAAAGTATATTCAGGCAATGATCAAAAACGTTCGAGAAATGGGTACGTACATGGTATTAGTACCACGAGTTGCAATGCCTCACGCCCGACCAGAAGCGGGCGCATTAGGAACAGGATTTAGTATTTTGAAATTAGTTGAGCCGATTTCTTTTGGTGATGTAAAAGATGTGTACTTAATTATTTGTCTAGCAACGGATAATAATGAGGCTCATCTGGCAATGCTTCAAAAAATTTCCGCACTAATTGATGAAGAGGAAAAAGTCGATGCATTATTAGAAACATCGACAAAAACAGCATTTATTAAACTAGCAGAAAAGTTTATCAAAGAAGAGGAGGAATTATAATGATCAAAATTATTACAGTGTGTGGGAATGGAATTGGTAGTAGTAATTTATTGGCAATGAAAATCAATCAGATTGCGAAAAAGAATGGGTTTGAAGTTGATGCGAAATCCAGTGATTTTAATGCAGCGTTGGGAGAAGAACCCGATCTGTTTGTAACAGTCGATGAATTTGCCAAACAGTTTCCTGCAAACAAAAAAGTCGCTGTCGTTAGAAGCTACGCAGACAAGAAAAAAATTTCGGAAGACATTTTACCAGTATTGGAAGAATTAAGTAAAGGGTAATCATTTATCTTATATGGCCATATGAGAGGATTAAATAGATTCAATAAAACAGGAGGATTCATAATGGAATTTTTGGAATTTCTCAAGGATATGTTTAGTGAACCAGCAATTTTGATGGGGTTAGTTGCTCTGGTTGGCTTGGTTGCAATGAAAGCACCTGGACACAAAATCTTAACCGGAACATTGGGACCAATTCTTGGTTACTTGATGTTAGCCGCAGGTGCAGACGTTATTAGTGGAAACCTTGATCCACTTTCTCAGATGATTGAAAAAGGATTTCACATTACAGGAGTAGTGCCAAATAATGAAGCTGTAACTTCTGTCGCACAAAAAATTCTTGGTGTTGAAACAATGTCGATCTTAATCGTTGGACTGATTGTCAATTTGTTAGTCGCACGCTTTACCCGTTATAAATATGTCTTTTTAACTGGTCATCATTCATTCTTTATGGCGTGTTTATTATCGGCAGTATTAGGTGCAGTTGGCTTTTCTGGAACCTCTTTGATTTTAGTCGGCGGGTTTTTCTTAGGTGCATGGAGCGCAATTTCTCCAGCAATTGGTCAAAAATATACGCTTCGTGTCACTGATGGTGATGAAATAGCTATGGGACACTTTGGCTCGATTGGTTATTACTTATCCGCTTTTATTGGGAGCATCGTTGGAAAAGGTTCAAAGTCGACAGAAGATATTCAAGTGCCAGAAAAATTTGGGTTCTTACGAAATACGACAATTTCTACTGCATTAACGATGGTGATTTTTTACTTGATTTCCGCTATTGCGGCAGGACCTGAATTTGTTTCGACTTTATCAGACGGAAAATCACCCTATTTATTCGCGATTCTTTGTGGATTGAAATTCGCAGTAGGCGTTACAATTGTTTATTCTGGTGTCCGTATGATTCTTGCTGATTTATTACCTGCGTTTCAGGGAATTGCTGATAAAGTCATTCCAAATGCTGTGCCAGCTGTTGACTGTGCGGTATTTTTCCCATATGCACAAACAGCAGTTATCATTGGGTTTATTTCAAGTTTCGTTGGTGGCTTGATTGGTATGTTTATCCTTGGCGCTTTTGGTGGTGTATTGATTATCCCTGGATTGGTTCCGCACTTTTTCTGTGGTGCAACTGCCGGTGTTTACGGTAATGCAACTGGGGGACGACGTGGTGCAGTGGTTGGCTCATTCGTCAATGGCTTATTCTTAGCCTTTTTACCAGCACTTTTATTACCAGTTTTAGGCCAGCTAGGATTTTCAAATGCAACCTTTGGTGATTTTGACTTTGGATGGATTGGTATTTTATTAGGAAAAGTTGGTGGTCAATTTGGACAAACGGGAATCTATGTCATCATTGTGGCAGTTCTAGTCGCTTTGATTGCTCCAAGTATTATTCGACCATCTAAAACAGCAATTAATAATGAAGAAATGGAGCTTGATTAACATGAATTTTAACCTTGATATTTATTCAGATGGTGCAGTGATTGAAGAGATGTTGAAGATGAAAGCTGCTGGAATCGTTTCGGGATTTACAACTAACCCTAGTTTGATGAAACAGGCGGGAATTACGAATTATGTTGCTTTTGCAAAAGAAGTATTGGAAAAAGTCGAAGGATTACCTATCAGTTTTGAAGTTTTTGCCGATGATTTTGCAACGATGGAAAAAGAAGCTTTGAAACTCGCTGCATTGGGCGACAATGTTTACGTCAAAATTCCAATCATGAATACGAAAGGTGAGTCATCAACTGAATTAATCCAGCGATTATCAGAAAAAGGATTGAAACTTAACATCACAGCTATCATGACTTTAGAACAAGTAGAAGCCACAGTTGGTGCATTAGCGAATGGCACTGAAAACATCGTTTCTGTATTTGCTGGACGTGTTGCTGACACAGGAATCGATCCCTTACCATTGATGGAAAAATCTTTGAAAATTTGTGGCCGTAAAGAAGGAACTAAATTACTTTGGGCAAGTTCAAGAGAAGTTTACAACATCGTGCAAGCAGAACAGTTAGGTGTTGATATTATTACTGTGACGCCTGCAATCCTTTCTAAATTGTCAATGTATCACATGGACTTGAATGAACTTTCGTTGGAAACCGTCAAAATGTTCAATCGAGATATCCAAACTCTAGGATTTACTATTTTGGATGAAGAATAACTTAAGCAATAAAAAGAGAAGCTTGAAGCAATCGACTGATTGTTCCAAGCTTCTCTTTTTATAAGATTTATTGGACTAGTTAGTAGTAACAAGTTTATTATTTACTTTCTCGGGTAAGTCTTTTTGATCAATTGTATTGGGACCTTCGATAATCCGCTTTTTACTCATTTTTACTTTGACATATGAATTTGGAATCAATGGTTCCGCATTGTCATTAGAGATCTGAATCTCTCGTTTTTCAGTTGAGCCGTCTTCTTTAACAAAAGTAAGGTCGTAGTCGTAAGAAAACCAAGGACTATTGTCACCAATAGCACTTTCACTTTTATGTTTTACTTTAGCCGGGACTTCGTTTGGCACATGGGCATAGGCAACTTCACCAACATAAGTATCTTGATAATATTGATACCCTTTAAATCCACCAAATGCCAGTAATGCTAAAAATATTACGCCAATCACTTTTTTCATCTTATCACCTTTTTCTCCTAGAAATATGTTCTAGTATACCAAGGGTGATCCAAGATAGGGCTAACAGGGTGCTAACAGTTTTGCAAGATAAGCAAATGCAAAAATAAACTAGATCAACTAAATTTGCGAAGAAGTGTTTATATCGTTTTCCTTATTTTTGCCTTCGGTTTAAAAGTAAAAATGAAGGTTGAAGTGGATAGAGGGTGTATATGAGATATAAAAAAAATCACTGAGAAAAAACAGTGATTTTTTTTACAAACAAATTTAGTTTTAAAGCTAATTTTTTAATCTATTAAAAGTCAGACCAATCAGACTCATCATTTTCTACCGCGTTTGGTAGTGGCTCTGAAGAAGCTGTTTCTAACCCAGTAGAAGGAGAGAGACTTTCTAAGTTTTCAGCTTCATTTTTAGAATTGCGTTCAGCAGAATATTTATCTCTTAAATACTCTTTTAAAGTATCTCGATCCCACAATTCAACATTTCCCTCTAGTGCAAGCTGTTTTGCACTTGCAGAAAAATAGTTGTTTGAAATTACACTAACTTTATCAAGCTTGTAAAATGTTTTACCCGCCAGTGCTTGTTGAACCACGCTGTTTCCAAGTACACTAGAGTGTTTTCTGCATTGAAAACCATAGGATGTTGTTCCCATTGTGGCAAGCAAATCCAGTCCTTGATTATCTGAATTAACAGTATTATTAATGTCACTGTAGCCGATTTTTTCTAAGAGTTTCTCACAATATCGACCAAATTCAACTTGAGTTAGTTGATCGATTTGTTGTAGTTCATATTCAAAACTCTTACGCTGTACACGATCCATCTCATGGACTATTTTCTTTTTTTGTTTGTTTAAGTCTTGAAGTTCATTTTTTATATGTTTTTTTTCAGCAGTTGAGTTCTCAATTTCTTGATTGATTTTATTTAGGTGATTCAATCTTGAATGATCAAATCCTACTTTCTCTAATAGCATTAATCGAAGAAATTTTGGCAGAATAAAGTAAGCAAATACAAGGCTAATCCCAAAACCACCAAGACGTTCACTTAATGGACTACTTGCATCAAATAAAAGAGCAAACCCCGAAATACCAAAAAGTGCTGCCATAATAATTCTAAAAGTTTTCATTTAATATGCCTCCAGTATTTATTTTCTTTTTCATAGTAAGAACATAACTATCTAATCTTTTAAATAGGCATTCAGAATTATTTGTATTCCTAAGGTTCTTATTTTCTCATAAAGGAGAAGAAAGGGGCGCTAAATAAAGTGAATAATTCGTTTTCTTTCCTAAAAAATGGACTAGAATATTTAGTTATTAAAAAGCATCGTTCTTGTTATTTCTTTTTTTAATTATACACTAAAAAATTTTGTGTTTTAATAAAATAAAGATTTATGTAGCGATTAAAATTCAAAAAATATAACAGCTTACAAAAAAAGCAGACCAACAAGTAGTCCACACTTAAAGTCCTAAAATCGTTCTTCTCTTATATCTTTATTATACCGCAAAAAAAATTGTAATTGTAGCCTTGTTTTTGATTGGATGTGGCTGTAAACTGCTATTCCGTAGATAAAACATTTACGGATCATTTTTTAGTAATTTAATAAATAGGCAAAGGGCGTGTTTTCTTGAAGAATGTAGAGAAAAAAGAACAACAGCATTTAACGTCAGTTTATCAAGAGTTGAAAGCAGAAAAAAAACGATTACTGCAGTTGATTCAACAAAAAGATCAGCATGGGCGACAGCACATTGAAGAAATGACTGGTGATATTCGTTTAAACATGGACAATATCACTGATAATTTAGACACCTTTGCCAATATTGAAGCCTTGAATCGGCAAATTGACCAGTACAATATTCAACTGGATTCCGCTAGAAAGAATTTAGAAAAGGTTGAGCGATTACTAGCTTCGCCGTATTTTGGTAAAATTTCCGTGGATTTTTTGGAGGAAGAACCAGATGAAGATTTTTATATTGGAATCAATGGTTTTACCACTGAAAAAGGATCAGATTTAATCTACGACTGGCGTTCACCGATTGCTGAACTATTTTATAACAATGAGCTAGGGAAGTCTCATTATCAAGTGAACAACCGAGAAATTGAAGTAGCAATTGAAAATCGCCGACAGTTAATTACTAAAGCAGACCAACTAATCAATTACTTCGATACTAAGACAACCATTCAAGATGATGTATTGCTTGACGTATTAGCGCAAAATACTTCGAGCACGATGCGAGATATTACGGCGACAATCCAACAAGAGCAAAATCGAATTATTCGTGATCAAGAAGCAAAAAATGTACTGGTCAATGGGGTAGCCGGCAGTGGTAAAACTTCAACAATTATGCAACGGATTGCGTATCTCCTTTATCAAAATCAACAAACGTATTCTGCAAAAGATATCTTGATTTTTTCACCTAACCAAGCATTTGGTCATTATATTGCAGATGTCTTACCTAGTTTAGGAGAAGAAAATCCACCGACCTTAACTATTTTACAATTGGCAAGAGACTTTTCAGAAGCTAAAGTGGAAGATGAAACAACTTATTTTCAACGTATCAGTCGACAAGAGGCAACCAGACAAGAACGCGTCTTACGAAGTCAAGCATTTATCACATTTATTTTAGAGAATACTCGTTCACTACAGGTCACCTTCAACGAGGTGAACCAGAAGAAACAAGTCTTCTTTACACCTGAACAAATTGCTGAGTTGTTTAACTCTACACCAACAAACTATGACTTACGTGAACGAATTGCAGGCACTAAAGAGAAAATGCTTCAGCAGTGGGAACATCACTTGTTGCAACAAAGCCAAAGTGCAAAGTTGAGAAATCAGTTATTAGAACTGACGGAAAAACAGCAACGAGAATATTTTGGTAAATTATTAACGGAACAATCAGAAACAGCGTTAGCAAAATACGCCGAAATCTTATTGAGGAAAAAATATCGGAGAGTAACAGAGCAAATCAATGAGCTCGATTGGTTGGATAGTACCAACTTGATTGTTCAATTGTATCAAGCATTTACAGGAGAAGAATATCTGTTACAAGAAATTTTGACCCTCGATGAAGCAATAATCCAATTGTTCATTCAGCATACATTAGTTGAAAAGCTTGACCTTTTGGATTACAAAGTTATCTTGATTGATGAAATTCAAGATTATACACCTGCGCAGCTTCAATTGATACGTCATTTTTGGCCACATGCTGATTTGACAATGGTGGGAGACGAAAATCAAGGGATTTTTAACAGTCAGATTTCTTTTGCTGAAATCAGTGAGCTGATAGGAGACTCCGTTGTTTATTATCAATTAACGACAAGTTATCGTTCAAGTGGCGCAATCACGAAACTATTTGCATCATTATTGGAAAATCCCGAAGAAATGCAAATTACACCTATTCGTCCAGACGGAGAAGCAATTCAGTGGCTCCCTTATGACCGACTGTCAGTGTTTATCCATCTGATTGAACAACTGGATTCTGAGAAAATTTATACAATCCTGACAAAAACATTAGCAGAAGCAGATGGTTTGCGGGCAGAACTTTCTGATCATGTGACAAAAAAAGTACGGATTCTACCAATTGAATTAGCAAAAGGATTAGAGTTTGACCATGTCATCTTGTTTGATGTTTCCGACAAAAATTATCAGACAGAGCAAGATCAACGATTGCTTTATACAGCGATTTCTCGTGGAACGCAAGCGGTGTGGATTACGTATGAGGGAGAATTGACAAGATTTTTAACGGAGCAGTTGAAGAAAAATTGAATTGATTGAGGATTAAAAATTGAAGCGCGGGGCAAAACACGAGTCATTCTTGTGTTTTGTCTCGCGCTTCTTAAAAAAAATTAGAGGACGCAATCATTTTGTTTACTTTCTGCAACCATTTTAGACAAGAGTTCCTTCGCACTTTCTAAGTCATTTTGCATGGCAGTTATTTCCTGAATCTTTTCTTCTGTAAAAGTAATTCGTTCTTCCTTTGTCAAATTTTGTGCGTCACTGGTCAAGTTTTGCAAATCAGAAATAGTAAATCCAGTAGAAGCTAGCATGCTTAATCTTTTTAAATAGGGAACGACCTCCTCCGCATATACACGGTAATTATTATTATCTCGTGAAATATATCTTTTGGGAATCAACTGTTGTCGTTCATAAAAACGGAGTGTAGAAATAGGAATCTTTGTCAGCTCTGAAACAGTTTTTGTTTTCAAAAAAATTTCTCCTTTATGCTTGCTATAAACAAAGGTTCATAGTTTAAGATAAACACATCTTATTGATTGAACAATAGGATGTCAAGAAAAAAGGAGAGAAATCAGATGAAATTAGAACATTTAAATGACTTTAACAAAATTATCGCTGAACGAAAATCAATCCGAAAATATGATCCTGAAGTTAAAATCTCGAAGGTTGAAATGACAGAGATGCTAAAATTAGCTAGCACCGCACCGTCAGCTGCCAATATTCAACCATGGCGAGTGGTGGTCGTTGAGTCGGATGAAGCAAAAGCCACACTTGAACCCGTATTGATGGGAAATAAATTGCAAAATGAAACTTCATCAGCGATGCTATTGATTTTTGGCGATTTATTAGCTTATGAAAATGTAGAGCGAATTTATGATGAGGCTGTTGAGAAACAAATGATGCCTTTAGAAGTACGTGAACAACAAGTGAGTACTATTCGCGCAGGCTACTCTTCATTACCAACAGAAGTGCTTAGAGAAGTGGTCAAAACAGATGCAAGCTTATTCGCTATGCAGTTGATGTTAATCGCTCGTTCGTATGGTTATGACACAAATCCGATGACCGGTTTCTACCAAGATCAGCTTGCTGAAACTTTTTCATTAGATCCTGAAAGATATGTTCCAGTCATGATCCTTTCCATTGGTAAGGCAGTCGAGGAAGGTTATCGTTCAATTCGATTAACTGTTGATGAATTCAGCAGTTGGAAATAACAACATCTACTACAAAGTAAAACTCCCACCCAAATTTTATCGGGTGGGAGTTTTTTGCTTAAAAAATCCTTGTGACAGAGGTTATTAGCTTTAGTAAATAGAAATTTTTGTAAATTGCTTTTCAAATTTTGTGAGATTTCCACTTAATGTCATTGTCGAAGAAATTGCTTTGGGAACACCGTGAATAAGGCTGTGAAAGAAGTGTCTAGCTCCAATAAATAAGAATAAATTTCCAGAAGCTGCTTCTCAAATTTTTGTGAAATTTATTTTTATTTTGAAGAAGTTACCTCTTGAACCCATTTATCTGGAAAAAGGGATGCAAGACAAGTATTCTCACATCTCCTTTTACTTTAGAGTTAAAGAGTACTCGTCTCGTGTTTATAAATTTCATTAATCAGTAAGAAGTTGATGACTTACTTATTAATCGAAGTAGATGAACATGTTGTGGTTAATAATAAAGAAATAGCAAAATGTTTTCTTGACTTAGAGTGCACTCCAGATGATTGAATGGGATTATCTTAAAAAAGGAGTGAAGAATAGTGAATAGCAAACTATTAAACAACGGAAAAAAAATGCCACAATTAGGTTTTGGTGTCTATCAAATCCCACTAGCAGACACTGCTGAAGCGGTCTATCAAGCAATCAAAATCGGGTATCGTTTAATCGATACAGCTATTTCATATGGAAATGAGGTTCAAACTGGTCAAGGAATCCAACGTGCAATTGCTGAAGGGCTTGTTCAACGAGAAGAACTCTTTATCACAACAAAACTTTTTATTCAACAAATGGGAGAAGAAAAGGCAACCCAAGCTATCCAACAATCACTCATCAATATGAATCTGGACTATCTGGATTTGTACTTGATTCATCAACCTTATGGCGACATTTATGGTGCATGGCGTGCCTTGGCAACTGCACAAGAAAAAGGTTTGGTTAAATCAATTGGACTCTCCAACTTTGATTCGGCAAAGCTAATTGAATTTGTCAAAATGAATGAAGTAGCCCAACCACAAGTCAACCAAATTGAGGTTAATCCTTGGAACCAACAACAAGAAGCTGTCAGTTATCATAAAATGTGTGATGTTCAAATGGAAGCATGGGCACCTTTTGCGGAAGGACGGCATGAGCTGTTTACTAATGAAACGTTAGCCGGAATTGGTCGAAAGTATAACAAAACAGTTGGGCAGGTTGTTTTGCGCTGGTTGATGCAGCGAGGAATCATCGCCTTGGCAAAATCTGTGAATCCCGAACGAATGGCAGAAAATTTTGCTATTTTTGATTTTGAATTATCAGCGGAGGATTTTGCGTTGATTGCTCAATTAGATCAAAAAGAATCAGCATTTTTTGACCATCATGATCCAGAAAGAGTAAAATGGTTTATGGAAAGACTTTGATTTTTAATCAATGTAGCTGCAAAATGATCAATTGCCGGAGGGAAACAACATGAATATCAAAGAAGCAGCCAATCTAACAGGACTATCGAATGATACCATCCGTTATTATGAACGAATCGGAATCATTATGCCCGTACCAAGACAAGAAAACGGGCTACGTGATTTTTCAGAAAGAAGTATTAATCAGTTGAAATTCGCAAAAACGATGCGGAATGCAGGAATGGGTGTGGAAAGCTTACGCGAATATGTGGCGATGATTTATGAAAACGATGATTCAACGATCCCAGCTCGCAAAGCATTATTACTGGAGCAAGCTGAGCTGATGCAAGAAAAAATAACTAAAATGCAAGAAGCACATGATTATTTGCTATTTAAAGTCGAAAACTACGAAGGGCACATGCGCGAGTCTGAACAAAAGTTACAATAAATAACGAAAAAAAGCCCACTTTACTGCACCTTTTGATAGGGTAAAGTGGGCGAAACAATTCAAAATTATTTGTTGATTCGCGTTCGATTTGTCATACTGACATTTCCTAGATAGCGGTATAAGGGTAAGATATCCGTCTTTTTAGGAAATTCAAATTTATGTACGGCATGCACTTCGTTGTTTGAACGTTGATTAATATTTTTAAGATAAGTAATTGTAATCTCACTGTCATCTAATCCTGTTCCAGCAGTTTCCATATCGACTTCGACAATTGAATCAAGATGTATCGAGTGGAAGGCGGTTTTCTTACCAGTTGCTCCTTGCTTATCAACAAAAATCACTCGATGATTGGTAAAAATCAACGCATCCCTAACCAATTGATAGCCCATCGTAATTTCTTCATTATCAAAAAGATATGCTCCATATTCTTGAGTCAATTGTTCTGGCGTTTTTTCTGAGTAATTTCCTAAAGCTCCTTGTACAAGATTATTAAATAATGCCATATTGATACCTCCTAAGTTGTTGTTTTTTGTGTCTAAACACTTAGTATGATTGACTGTTTAACTAATCATACCTTATTTTATCGTACCACGTCGCGCATAATTATAGTATATATTTTTAGGGTATAAGTCTGATTTTTTTATTACTAGAAAGTGAACGAAATACTTAGTGGTGCTATAATAAACTTACGATAATTGAAATGAGGTCTGCAAAATGATGAATGAAACATTTTTAGAGGTAATGAGACATGAGGGAGCAGTAACAATAATTTCTTCGAGTGAAAATGCTCCGGGCTTTCATGCTGTGAACACTTGGAATAGCTATGTTCAAATCAGTGGCGATAAATTATATATTCCTGCAGCTGGGATGCACAGTGTTCAACAAGATATCGAAAAAAATAATCAAGTGATGTTAACCGTTGGAAGCAAAGAAGTCATTGGTACAGTAGGACCTGGTGCAGGATTCCATTTGCACGGAACCGCTGAGTTTATCACAGGGGGACCAATTTTTAATGAAATGAAGGAAAAGTTTCCGTTCTTAAGCCGTGTGCTACAAATAACTGTCACTGAAATTGATCAAAAAATTTAACAAAAAAAGGACCAGCTCTCAATGGGCGGTCCTTTTTTATCATACATTTAGCCAGTCATTCAAAACAGCATAGCTCTAAAACATTTGAGTAGCTTGTTCAGCAAATCTATTAGTTTTGGAAGCATTCAAAACTAATAGCTCTAAAACAGCAGCAAAGTCATAATCCAAAACACGACAGTTTTGGAAGCATTCAAAACAGCATAGCTCTAAAACGTTGTTGTAGTCTACTCTTGGATCGTATGGGTTTTGGAAGCATTCAAAACAGCATAGCTCTAAAACCAGTGTGAATAATTGTTTGTGCCTTTTTTGGTTTTGGAAGCATTCAAAACAGCATAGCTCTAAAACAAAGAAAATAAATGGGTTTTAGAACGTACAGTTTTGGAAGCATTCAAAACAGCATAGCTCTAAAACTGATAAGTGTCTGATATTGTAACATCTCTTAGTTTTGGAAGCATTCAAAACAGCATAGCTCTAAAACAAATTAGTGTTGTCATGTGGGGTGCAAGTCGTTTTGGAAGCATTCAAAACAGCATAGCTCTAAAACTAAATTACTATTTTTAAGCTTTCTTAGGTTGTTTTGGAAGCATTCAAAACAGCATAGCTCTAAAACGACACCGTAAACATGGACTTACATCATATAGTTTTGGAAGCATTCAAAACAGCATAGCTCTAAAACCTCGGATAAATTTTTTGAGGCTCCGTAATCGCACTATTCGCCCATAGCAAGGCTTCAGTTTGAATGCTTCTTTCTATTTATTTGGTAATATGTTGGCTATTTGAATGTCAACGAACAGTTTTCTTTAGTATAGCATAAACTGACTTTCTGTCATAACCAGTTTTTGGTTGCTGAATGAGTCTGAGCTACAGGGATATAATTGTTTAAAGAACTAACAAATCAATATCGTAATTAAATCCATTTTCGTCACTTAGTTTTTTATAAAATTCGCCACTTTTTTTGATTGTTCTTTTTTGAGTAGGTAGATCTAAGGAAACTAGTCCGTAACGATTTTTGTACGAATTGATCCATGACCAACAATCAATAAATGTCCATAAATGATATCCTTTGATGTTACAGCCGTCATCAATTGCTTTCCAAAGATAAGCTAAGTGGTCTCGAATAAATTCAATCCGATACTCATCAATTACTTGTCCATCTTCATCCATAAATCGTTCTTCGTTTGCAACACCCATGCCATTTTCAGAGATAAATGCTTCAATATTTCCATAGTTATTCTTGATATCCATACATAAATCATAGATTCCTTTTTCATAAATTTCCCAACCACGATATTCGTTCATACGACGTCCGGGCATTACATGATTTTCAAAGAACCATTCAGGTAGGAAGGGGCTTTCGGGATTGATTGCTGTTAGACGAGCTTTTACTCTGCGAGGTTCATAATAGTTCAATCCTAAAATTTGGGCGGTATTCGCTTGAATCGTTGCTAAATCCTCCTGAGTAAAGTCGAGTGGTAACTGATCATATTCGGTTAAAAGTTCAACCAGTTTGGGCGGGAAGTTTCCTTTCACCATTGGATCTAAAAAGCTTCGTGTATAAAATAAATCTGCAATCTCCGCGGCTTTGACGTCAGCGGAATTATTACTTCTTGGAAAAGTTGGGCTAAGATTTAAAATGACACCAATCTTGCTTGATAAATTATATGTTTTAAAGACTTCGATTGCTTTCGCATGAGCTAAGATCGTAAAAAATGCGGCTTGGCTTCCGCGTTTAAAGTCAACCAAATTGGGATAGTGGAAGTCTTCTAAATAAGAGCCTAAGATTGGGCCAAGTGGTTCGTTAAACGTAAACCAGTGAAAGACTAAATCGCCAAATTCTTCAAAACACGTTTTTGCAAAATGGACATAAGCCTCAACAACATCCCGTGACTCCCAACCACCTTGATCCTGTAACTTAGCAGGCATATCAAAATGATAAAGATTAGCAAAAACTTTTATTCCGTTTTTATTCATTTCAGTAAATAAATCACGATAGAAAGTAATCGCTTGTGGATTCACTTCTCCTACACCATCTTGCGGAAACATTCTTGCCCAAGAAATAGATACTCGAAAAGAATTATGTCCGGTTTGTTTCATCAATTGAATATCTTCTTTATAACGATGAATGTGATCGGTTGTGATTTCTGAGCTGATTCTTTGATAGAAGCGATTAGGTTGTTCTTTATACCAACGTTCCCACACCGTTTCAGCTTTTCCTGTTTCGCCACGACCTTCAGCTTGTTCAGCAGACCACGCAGATCCCCACCAAAAATTTTCTGGAAAGGATAATTTTTTGATTGTACTCATTGATAGACCTCCTTTAAATTCATACCAATCATAACACCGCTTTCAAATAAAATAAACATCTTTTTATAAAAATATATACTTTTACGACAGGAGCTTATTTTTTTTAGTTAAAAACAGCTGAAAGTATGGTAAAGTATATGAGAAGCTATTGTTTTAAGTGAAAGGAGGATAAGTATGAAACAGATTCCCAAATATATGGAGATTTATTTAGATGTTAAGCGAAAAATCATGGATGATAAATATCAGGTTGGAACAAAATTGCCGACTGGTGACCAATTGGCGGAAGAATACGGAACAAGTAAATTAACTGTAAAAAAAGGAATTGATTTATTAGTATCCGAGGGCGTGTTGCGAACACGTAGCGGATTTGGGACAGAAGTCTTACGTAAACCAATTGATAATTCAAAAGTTTTCGGTCCAAACGAAGGTTTATTGAGCGCGATGGGAGAAGAACATGTTGACTCTGAAATCCATACTTTTTCGATTGAACTTCCTTCAAAAGAAGTGGCGGAGATGTTGGAAATCAGCGAAAAAGATTATATTTACAATATTATTCGAAGTCGATTTATAGACCATCAACCTTATTCGATTGAACAAACATTTATGCCATTGGCTGTTATACCTGGATTGGAACCTAAGCATTTGAAAAAATCAGTTTATGCTTATATCACAGACGAATTAAATTTGGAAATAAAATCCTCTCATTTATGGTTTAAGGGAGATATCGCCAATGAGTTTGATGCAAAAATTTTAAATATCGAGCCCGGTGAATTTATGATTGAAGTAGATAAAGTCGTTTCTTTGTCCTCAGGAACGCCGTTTGAGTATTCGTTATCCAGACATATTTATAAGGACTTCATTTTTGAGGCAATCTTTGTTGAAAAATAAAAATCGGATATACAATCAAAATAAACAGCAAGTTAAGCTTAACTTCTTGCTGTTTATTTTTTATTTTTCGACAAAAGTATATATTTTTAAAAAAAGATATTTACTTTATTAAAAAGACGAGTTATTATCTAGGTGAAAGCAATCGCTTACAAATGAAGGGGGAGAGTTTTATGGGTAAAAATAAAAAAGAGATCATTCTTGAAAAGTTTGGGATGGTCGCAACAAAGTTAGGAAACCAGATTCACTTACGAACGTTGCGAGATGCATTTGCAACATTCATGCCTTTTATGATGCTGGCAGGATTTGTCACTTTGATTAACTATGTCATATTGGAGCCGACCGGTTTTCTAGGTCACTTTATTCGACCGGCTACTTTATCTACAATTCAAGAAATCGGAATTTCAATTAGCAATGGTACACTTAGCATTACTACATTGTTAGTCGTAGCAGCAGTTTCTTATCATATGTGCGTTAGCCGCAATTATCAAAATTCAATCGCTGCAGTGTTGGTTGCTATTTCTACTTTTATTGTCCTTACACCAATGGTTACGATGTTCACTCCAGAGAACAGTCAAAAAGCAATTGAAGTGAGTGGAGTGATTCCGATTGCTTACACTGGAGCTTCAGGCATGTTTGTCGGTATTTTTGTTGGTCTCGCAGCAACAGAATTGTTTATTAAGTTATCTAAAAATGAAAAACTTCAGATCAATTTATCTGGAAATATTCCACCAGCTGTTTTGAAATCATTTAATGTCTTGATTCCGATTATGTTGACGATCACAGTATTTGCGATTGGTTCATTTGCTATCAATCAGTTGTTCCATATGGATGCCAACACATTGATTACTACGATCATTACAAAGCCTTTAAGTAAAATCACTACTGGACTACCAGGATTCTTATTGTTAACATCTATTGCAAATCTATTTTTTGGTTTCGGAATTCATCAAGCTGTCATTTCAGGTTCATTATTAGATCCATTCTTGATTCAAAATATGCAAGAAAACATGGCTGCGTATGCAAATAAAGAAGAGATTCCTCATATCATCAATATGGCATTCAAAGATACTTTTGCTGTAATGGGCGGCTCTGGTAATACAATTGCTTTACTTATTGCGATTTTTATTTTTAGTCGTCGTAAGGACTACAAAGATTTTGCTAAGTTATCTGTTACACCAGCTATCTTCAATATTAGCGAGCCGATTATTTTTGGGTTACCAATCGTCTTTAACATTAGTTTGATTATTCCATTTGTTTTAGCACCAATTTTTTCGTTAACCGTCGCCTATTTTGCGACTGCAGTTGGATTGATCAATCACGTCGTTGTCCAAATTCCTTGGACGACACCACCAATCATTTCTGGTTTCTTAGCGACTGGAGGGGACTGGCGTGCTGCAGTTCTTCAAGTGATAATTATTGCAGCTAGCGTGTTCATCTATTTACCATTTTTACGTATTGATGAAAAAGTTACGTCTGATATGACAAAATAAAGTTCAGAAATCTTAAAAAAGCGAACAGTTCAATGGTTCGCTTTTTGATTTGCTTAAACAAAAAAATTCTTTTCACTTCTGACGAAAGAAAAAATATGTTATGCTAGTCGGGTAAGTAAAAAATAATAGAATCTACTCACAAAGGGGAGCCTTTCGAGGCTGAGAATGAGTTTACTCTAAACCCTCCGTACCTGTTTCGGTCATACGAACGTAGGAATTGTGACGAGTGGAAGTGTAGCTAACACTTCTCCTTTGTGAATTGTGGTGATTCTAAAGGAGGAGTTTTTTTATGCATTCAGAAACAAAAGTTTGGATTGAGGGGACAATTATCGCAGCATTAGCTATGGTGCTTTCATTGATTCCACTAGACATTGGAAGCAGTTTTACTTTGTCGATCGGGCAAATTCCAATAACTATTTATGCTTTACGTAGAGGTCTCAAGGCGGGGTTAGGTGCTGGCTTGATTTGGGGTCTATTACACTTTTTAATGGGGAAAGTTCAATTTTTAAGTATCCCACAAGTTTTAATTGAATACCCAATTGCATTTACCTTTGCTGGATTCGCTGGATTGTTTACTTTATCTTTGCATCGCGCAATGGTGAATGGAGAGACAACCAAAATTTATGGAATCCTAATTGTCTCATCGGTGGTTGGAACCTTTACTCGCTTTTTCTGGCATTTTGTGGCTGGCGGTATTTTTTGGGGAGATTACGCACCAGAAGGTATGAACCCTTGGCTTTTTTCATTTGTCATGAATGGCGCAAGTGGCCTTGCTACTGCAATCGCTGTAGCAATCGTTGTCGTTATATGTTATCGAGTTTCACCAAAATTATTTGATCCTTTGAAGTAAAAAGGAATTGAAAATAAAAAAACTCTTAAAAGACTCAGAATGAATAAGTCTTTTAAGAGTTTTTTGTTATGCCAGTGATTTCTTTGCTAGTTGTGAAGGAGAGACGCCGTAATATTTTTTGAAGAGCTTACTAAAATGATACGCATCTTGATAACCAACAGCTTGAGAAATTTCTCGGATAGTTAGTTGCTCGTTTGCTAGTAGTTCCTTGGCATGTTTTAGCCGAACTTGGATAAGATAATTGATGGGGCTCATACCTGTAGACTCTTTAAAAACTTTTGATAAATACGTAGGACTAACATACAACGTATCAGCTAATTGCTCTAAAGTAATTTCTTGCGTGTGATGGTTTTCTAAATAGTAAATGGCATGATTGACTAAATACTGTTTTCGTTTGGCATTTTTTGAAAGGGCTAGAGTGACTGTATTATCTTGCACTTTTTCTAGGCTTCTTAAAATAAGTACTAACATTTCGATAATTAACGCTTTGACCATCAATTGAAACTCAGGTTGCTCTTCACTATATTCTTTAACTAGACGCCACGCTTTGTCGAGAAATTCCCATTGGTATTCCCCAAGATTAAGAATTGCTTTTTTAGTTGGTAAGTGATTTCTCTTTAGTCCGTCTAATGAAATATTCGTTAAACCAATATGAAGTTGATGTGAATAAGTTCCTGTTCTTTGTTCTTCACCGTGATGGGTGCCAGGGTTAAAAAGCATAATTTGACCAGCATTTAATTGAAATTTTTGTTCCTCGATGGTGTAGTTCGCTTGACCTTCTAAAACAATACTGATTTCTAGAAAATCATGGGTATGGATGTCACTTTTGTTTCCTTGCTCATTCCAAGGATCAAAAGCGTAAATAATTTCTGGGTTAAATATTTGGGCATTTGCATAACTCATAAATGAAAACCCTTTCTTGTGGATTTGATAATATTGTACATCAAAACAAGTAAGAATAACCATTTTCTTTCAAATTTATTAAAGATAAGCTAGTACTTGATTGAGAAAAGGCTTTCGTATAGGAGGGGAAATAAAATGAGCAATTATCAATGGATTTGGCAATATGTAAAGAAGTATGCAAATAAAGGATTTCTGGCAATTATTTTTTTAATAATCAATGCGCTTTTAATTGTAGTCAACCCATTAGTGGCTGGTGAGATTGTCGACAAAGTAATTGAAAAAGGTGAAGCCAATTTATTGATTCCTTTATTAGCATTAATGATTGGTATCACGATTTTTCGAACGATCATTCGATATACTTATCAGATTCTATTTGAACGTATTGGTCAGAACAGTTTGTTTGAATTACGACAAGAAATGTATCAAAAGTTACAAGAACTTGATTTTGATTTCTTTAATCACACTCGAGTTGGGGACATTATGGCTAGAATGACTGGGGATACAGACGCTATTCGTCATTTTGTTTCGTGGGTCGTTTATAACATCATTGAATGTATTTTATGGTTCAGTATTGCTGTCATCGTAATGGCAACAATTAATTGGCAATTGATGTTGGCGTTGGTTGCAATCACACCAATCATTTTCTTGCTTACCCAGAAGATGTCAAAGCAAGCACGACCAATCTTTTTTGAGATTCGTGAAAGTTTTTCCCGTTTGAATTCGATGGTTGAGGAGAACATCGGGGGAAATCGAGTCGTCAAAGCTTTTGCTAGAGAAGACTTTGAAATTCAAAAATTCGTTGAGCACAACGAAGATTACAAAGTACAAAACATAAAATCAGCCGAGGTGTCTATGAAATACTTACCTTGGTTAGATGGACTAGCTGGAAGCTTGAACGTGATTACGTTGATTTTAGGCGGGTTATTTGTTATTCAAGGAAAGATGACCTTGGGTGATTTGATCGCATTCAATGGCTTTTTATGGATGCTGAATCAGCCGATGAGAATGAGCGGCTGGTTGATTAACGATGTTCAACGTTTTTCGGCAGCTTGTATCAAAATTCGTCAAATGTTAGGAACCAAACCACAAATTCCTGTATTGACTCATGATGAAGCAAAAAAAATCAAAGGGCATGTTGAATTTAGAGATGTTTCATTCCATTTTTCTGATGACCCAAATACATTAGTTTTGAAACACATCTCATTTAAGATTAGTCCAGGGCAAACGATTGGTATTTTAGGGGAAACAGGTTCTGGGAAAACAACGTTAGTTAACCTAGTTGGTCGTTTTTATGATCCAACTTCAGGTGAAGTCTTGATTGATGGAAAGAATGCAAAAGAGTACCCTGTTCGTCAATTACGTGAAAACATCTCGATGGTTATGCAAGATGTCTTTTTATTTTCTAACACGATTGAAGATAATATTGCTTTTGGTAATCCTTTAGCAAATGAAACGTACGTCCAACAAATGGCACAGATTGCTGATGCACATGAATTTATTTCACGGATGCCCGAAGGATACGAAACAATTGTAGGTGAGCGTGGTGTAGGACTTTCTGGCGGACAAAAACAACGCATTTCTTTAGCAAGAGCTTTAACGAAAGACCCATCAATTCTTATTTTGGACGATACGACTTCAGCTGTGGATATGGAAACAGAATTCAAGATCCAACGTGAGTTAACGCAACTAACAACTGAAAAAACAACATTCATTATCGCTCATCGTATTTCTTCTGTTCGTGAAGCTGACTTGATTCTAATGATGGAAAAAGGACAAGTAATTGAGCAAGGAACACACAAAGAATTACTGGAACAAAGAGGGCGATACTATGAAGTTTACCAAAAACAATTAGGTATCCAAGAGAAGGAGGGGAACTAATGGCACGTAATAAATTTGATGTGGATGAAACACTGGAGCAAGAATTCAATTGGTCACATTACCGTCGCTTAGCCATTTATGTTAAACCCTATAAAAAAGCGATTTTCAAGGCTTTGTTCGTCATCATTCTTGCCAATACTGCCGGGATGTTGGGACCTTACTTTACCAAAATTGCCATTGATGATGTGATTCCAAAAGGAAATACCACATTATTGGTCCAAATAAGTGTGATCTTTTTCATTTCGCTAGTGGTCATTGGCTGGTGCATGCGTTATCGAATTTATGCAATTACCGAGATTGGTCAAGATATTTTAAAAGATATGCGTTATGCAATCTTTGAACATCTACAACATTTACCATTTTCCTATTTTGACAATCGACCTCATGGGAAAATTTTGATTCGGGTCGTTAACTATATCAATACGTTAAGCGACCTGCTAAGTAATGGTCTGATTAACTTGATTTCAGACATTTTCAATGTGCTAATTACTCTAATATTTATGCTTTTTATTGATGTCAAATTAACCTTGTATAGTTTAATTTTACTGCCAGTGTTATTTGTGATTGTTATGGTCATCAAAACGAAACAACGTAAAGCATATCAAGTGTTGAGTAATAAGCAATCAAATTTAAATGCGTATATTCATGAAAGTATATCCGGTATAAAAATCACACAATCTTTTGCTCGTGAACAGGAAAACTACGAGATTTTCAATGAAGTCAGTGATGAGTATCGTTCCTCCTGGATGAAAGCTGTCAAGGTTCAGTTCATGCTGTGGCCGGGAGTTCAAAATATTGCAGTAATGACAACTTGCTTGATTTATTTTGTAGGTATTCGTCAAATCGGGGTTAATGTTACAACAGGGACATTGATTGCGTTTATCGGTTATATCAACAATTTTTGGAATCCGGTAATCAATATTGGAAATTTTTATAACTCACTGATTACTGCAACAGCTTACTTGGAACGGATTTTTGAGACAATGGATGAAGTACCTGATATCCAAGATGAACCAAATGCACAGATTTTACCACCGATTAAAGGAAATGTTACATTCGATCACGTCACATTCCGTTATGAAGAAGGCAAGAATATCTTAAATGATGTTAACTTCCATATTAACGCAGGTGAGAGTATTGCGTTAGTTGGCCCGACAGGCGCGGGGAAAACAACTATTATTAATCTTTTGAGTCGCTTTTATGACGTTAATGAGGGAAGTGTCCAAGTGGATGGTCATGATGTTCGGTCAGTCACACTCGCTTCATTACGAACACAAATGGGCGTCATGCTACAAGATACGTTTGTTTTTTCTGGGACAATTATTGATAATATTCGTTACGGAAAGTTAGATGCAACAAAAGAAGAGATAATTGCAGCTGCTAAAATCGTTCGAGCTCATGATTTTATCAAAGAGCTAAAAGATGGCTACGATACCGTTGTCGAAGAAAGAGGTAGCACACTTTCTGCGGGACAACGCCAACTAATTTCTTTTGCCAGAGCGCTATTGGCAGATCCAAAAATTTTGATTTTGGACGAAGCCACTTCAAGTATTGATACTAAAACAGAAGAATTACTACAAGAAGGTTTGCAGCAGTTATTGAAAGGACGCACTTCCTTTATTATTGCTCACCGATTATCGACAATTAAAAATAGTTCTCAAATTTTTTATGTCGCAGGTGGGAAAATTGCAGAAGCAGGGACACACGAAGAATTGATGGAGAAACAAGGTCTTTATCATCATTTGTATCAATCACAATATGATTTACTTCAAGCAAATTGATAACGAAAAAACAGCAAGGAGCATACGAGGCAGTTCGTATCTTCTTGCTGTTTTTCTTGTAAAATGAACGATAGCCCTCTCTGTTAAGAGAAGGCTATCTAACTAATCAATATTTATTATTCTAAAGTTGGTGGTGACTATTACTAACAATTAATTTTTCTCATTTAAACGATGTATTCCCTAACCTCTAATACATCCTTGTAACTCCAAGGTTACGCCAGTGTTGATTAAATTTCATCAAACAAATTAACAATTCGCGATAAAAATATTTTTCGTGTTAAGAACAATAATAGCAGGGAATATCCTTAATAGCAAGAAATCTAATTACAAATTAAAGAAAACTGAAGAAATAGCAGAACCAAAAAAGCACCTACTGTATTCATCCAGTAGGTGCTTTTAATGACTAGAACTGCAATCATTCATATGAGATATCTCTCCTATAGGGATTTTTTCAATTCTTGTACAGCTTGTTCAATCGTGACACCTGTAGCTACGTGGTTTGCATTGTCTTTATCAAAAACGATAAATAGATTCAAATCAGTATTTAAAGTAACACGATATTGTAAGTTTTTGTTATAGAATGTCATAATTCATTCTCCTTTCTTAAATCTTAACGAAAGGCAACTACTACGTTGATAACGAAATTCCACAATTAATATAACATAAAAGAGAAAAAACAGCTAGTAAAGAGTTTCTTAAGATTAATCCGTGAGTATTCTTTTTTCAATCTTTCTTGTGTCAAGGAACCAATAATCATGATAATCGCCAATTAAAGCAGAGAAAGGAATAGGTGTTTTTCCTTGCTCAATTAATTTTTCGATTAAATAATTTTTTAGAATCCAAGGTTCTTCGATTGTAGCTGGTTGTAGTAGCAAAATGGCTTCTATTTTCTCCGGAGAAATTCTTAATTCATCAGCAATTTCTTGAGTCGATGAACCTAGTAAAGCAAAGTTTTCTTGAAATTCATTTAGTGTATTTATTTGTTGCTGTTTTGTTAAAGACATCAGACCATCTCCTTGATTTAATAGTAGAAATAATAGTCCTAATAAATGAAAAATACAAGTAAAACCTGTGATTAAACGTGATTCACTATTGGAAAGCTTAACAATATGCAGTAAAGTAAAATTAGCAAGGAAACGAGGAAGACAAGAACAAAAAAATTAAGAGGTGAACAATGAAATTAGTATTGGAAAACATAACGAAAAATTTTGATGAAAAAGTGATTTTTGATGATGCTAGCTTTACCTTTGAAAAGGGAAAAATCTACGGTTTGCTTGGACGAAATGGTTCTGGGAAAACAACCTTGTTCAATTGTATTTCAAAAAATCTATTACTTGATAATGGAACGATTGGCCTTGAAAAAAATGGCATTCTCAACACAGACTATGACAATACTGAAATCGGTTTTGTTTATACGATGCCACATTTACCAGCATTTATGACAGCATATGAGTTTGTGAAGTTTTTTATTGATATCAATCAAGATCGGATTGAAGAAATCAAACGACCAGAAAATTATCTAGATTCAGTAGGGATCGAACGTCAAGACCAACACCGTTTGCTAAAAGATTTTTCTCACGGAATGCAAAACAAAGTACAGCTTTTGGTTTCACTTATGGTCCAACCACCTGTTTTATTATTAGATGAACCATTAACGTCTTTTGATGTTGTTGCCGCCCACGAGATGAAAGAGTTGATTTTAAAGATGAAAACGAACTCGGTTATTATTTTTTCGACTCATATTTTACAATTAGCACAAGATCTTTGTGACGAAATCGTGTTACTACACCACAAAAAATTGATTGGTATTGCATCAGATAAGATTCATGACCAAGATTTCGAAGAGGAAATCATTGATCTGTTGTCTGATAGAGAAGAACGGCCTACTTTTACAAAGGAAGAGGCGTAGTCTATGAATCGGATGTTTGATTATTTGCGCGACTATTGGCAATTAGAACAAGTTTCAGTCACTAAAAAGGTCAATGGACTTGTTTTTTATTCACGAAAAATACCTGTTATTGGAAAATTCATACCTACTCGTTTCTATCAAAGTTATGAATTGAAACAAATTTTAACCGTCATTGGTTTGATAATTGAAAATATCCGCAGTATTCTCGCCAAAGGTTTATGGTTGGCTCTTTACTATGGACTCGCGATACTATTGAGCGGAGCAGATTTATTTTCCGGTAAAGCATTTACTCACCACACTGGCAATCTTGGTTTATTTTTGTGGTTCATGGTAGTGGTTGTTTTGTTTAATTTTTATGATGGGTTCGTTATCTCAGGAGAGAAGAGAATTGTTGACTTTATTGAACATTTCCAACGTCCTAAGCAGAGGATCATCCGTGGATATAAACTAACTGACAGCTTTATACATGGCCTAAGATATCTTCCTGCTGCCATCATTTATGGTTTTGCTATCGGTGAACCGATTAAAGTAACTTGTTTTATTTTTTTAACGTATGTTGGTTCTCGCTGTTTTTATCTTTATTTAGGTAGAATTATTTTCACTTGGCACTTATCAAAGCGCCAACGGGTGATTTTTGGTAGTGTAGTGACTATTGTTGTTATTAGTAGCACGGTGATTCTTGTCTGGGTAAAATTAGCAGTAGCTGTGTTAACATTTTTCCTTTCTTGGGTTGGAATCACGCTATCCATCGTTTTTCTCATCTTCAGTTGGTATGCTTTACTCCACTTTAAAAGGGAACTGGACTATGTCTTTTATTGGAGTGAGATGACTACTTTGTCGAATGTTGCCAGTCAAGAACTTGCTTCTGGTAAAAGTTATCTTAGTGATGGATTAGCCATGCAGAAAAAATTAGTGATGAACCAGGAGGAACGATTCGCTCATTTAGATGGTAACCAATATCTGAATGCTTTATTATTTAGTCGGTATCGTAAAATACTGAACCGTGCTTTTCGATTACGTGTGTATACGATAGTTGCTGCATTAATTGTTGTTGTTATTCTTAGTTTCTTTGATGTTAGAGAAGCTTTGACTGAAAAAGAGATGACAAGAACCTTAAGTCTGCTATTTTTTATCATGTATGTCATGAGTTTTGGAAAGAAAGTCGTTCAAATGGTCTTTGTTAACTGTGATGTAGCGATGCTCTATTATCCATTTTATCGTGAAGCAGGAACAATCATTCATGGATTCAATTACCGTTTCAAGCAGACTTTTTTCTACAATGGTTTATTATCAATCGGAATTTTTAGTGTCTATCTTCTTTTATCGGTGCTTAATGGGTTCTTTTTATCTTGGACATTTTTTGGTGTTTTAGCCTTATTATTACTGGCATTATCTGCCTTATTTTCATTTCATGAATTATTTATCTATTACTTGATTCAACCATTCACTAGTGAGATGGAAGTGGTCAGTCCGCTGTATAAAATCATTGCCATACTTTTTTATTGGATAGCGTATGGGAATCTACAATTAAAAGTATCAGGATTCTTTTATGCAATCATCGTGTCGGTGGCTTGCTTACTCTATGTCGGGATTGGTTTCGTGATTATTTATAAAAAAGCACCTAAAACATTTAGAATCAAAGATTAATTCCAAAGAAAAATAAACTTATTAGCAAAAAGGTTGCTTTCAGCCAGTGCCCATGGTATAGTAAACAAGTAATTTATTTTGAAACGTAATTTGAGCTGTATGGCACATTATACAAAACTCCTTTTGCTTATCAACAATTAATTGCAACAAAAAGCGTACTTGATACGTAATTAGGAGGAACTATAATATGAATAACGGTACAGTAAAATGGTTTAACGCAGACAAAGGTTTTGGATTTATCACTGGTGAAGATGGAAATGACTTATTTGCACATTTCTCAGCTATCCAAGGTGAAGGTTTCAAGACTTTAGAAGAAGGTCAATCTGTGACTTTTGATATCGAAGAAGGTCAACGTGGACCTCAAGCAACTAACATTGTAAAAGCTTAAATTATTACATTGACTGTTAACCGTCTCGTCTGAGGCGGTTTTTTTGTGTCTTTATTTGGGTCGAATATTTTTCTATATCTACTAAAAAAAGCAAGACATTACAGTGTATTATTTATGTAATATTTACATTTCTGAACGATCCATAATTAATTGTGCTTTTTTTATAATAACTTGCGTTTTTTTGATATAATAGATATGGCTCAAAATAGTTAGCTATAATCAAAAGAAATGTAAACAAAACGGTTGTAGTTAGGGAAATAGGGGGAGAATATTTTGGGAATACCTAGTTTCATCATTTTGGCTATGATCGTTGGACAGTTAGCAAGTATGTTATTTGTCCTAGGCTATTTCAACGATGAATTAACAAATAAAAAATATCTATTGTTTTGTGTTGGAATCATGATAGTCTATGTGCTAACGTATATGAAATTAGATGTGGTTTCAACCGGAATGTTATGGCTCTACATGTGTGGTATTCTATTGTACTTTCGACGTGGTTATTACTGGTCTTTCTTTTCGTCATCCTTGTCGATTTTATTGTATATCTTTGCTGATAATTTATTCGCTACTGGTTTGTACATGGCGGGACTTGATTATGATAATCAAGTAAATCAAGTTCTTCGTTTAGCAATTAACACACTTATCTACTTTTTGTTCGCTTGGATATTCAAAAAAATTATTATCAAAAAATATTTCGGTAATGACTTAATCTTGAAAGTTAGTACAACCATCGTCACATTGACATTTATGATGTACTTTGCTCTAATCGTAATTGATCGCTATCCCTCACTAAATGAATATTTTGGACACGCAAATGCATTTTTTATTGTTCTATACGGAATGTTATCTGCCTTGATTTGTTTTTCAATCATCTTCGTCAAACAGGCGGAATACGAAGCAAAAGAGCAAAGAAACCGAATGAATTATTTGATTGATTACAGTGAACAAATCGAGAAAAACTATTCAGAACTCAGAAAATTTAAACATGATTATAAAAACATTCTGATTTCTTTAGAAGATTACATCGAAAATGATGATGTAACTGGTCTGAAAAACTATTTTTACTCCAGTATCAAAGGAACTGGGACAATCTTTGATCAAGAAATCTTAAAAATGGCATCCGTTAGTCATTTAGAAATTAGAGAAATCAAAAGTATTATCATCAGTAAACTGTATAGTGCATATGAACAAGGAATTCGCGTTAATATCCATGTGCCAAAAACAATTGACAAAATTTCAGTTCCATCGCTGATTCTAGTTCGGATGCTGGGGATTATTTTAGATAATGCGATTGAAGAATCACAAAATGTTGACAATCCCGAAATCGAATTAACCGTAACCATTCATAATCAGGCGTGTTTGTTTATCATTAGTAATCGCTGTCGGGAGAAAATTCCTAAACTACATGTTTTAAAACAAGCGAATTTTTCAACTAAATCTCAGAATCGTGGAATTGGTTTAACAAACTTAGACGAATTGGTCCAAGCCCAACCAAATGTGTATTTAGAAACAAAAATTGACAACAATCAATTTATTCAAATCATTACGATTTTTGACAAATTGAATTAAGCGAATCAAAAGTGCGCACTTTTTCTTAAAAAAGGCGCACTTTTGATTGTTTAAGGTCTATATCACTTTTCTTATTATAATTTTTATAGAGTAGTAGCAAAACACGCTATTATTTTACTATTGAATTAGGGGTGGAGAAGACATGAAAAAATTTTCAAATGTTAAGATTCAAATGTTAAGCATGGTATCAGCTGTTGCGTTGGTTGCCTATGAACTAGTTTCTACAACTAGTATTTGTTTATTAGCTACTTACGAACCAAAAATGCCAGAAGCGTTAAAAAATGAAATGGAAAAATAATTACCTTTAAGAGCTTTTGCCAATAAGGTGAATGCTTTTAATCGTAGTTGTTTTATCGACATAGCATTGTCAGCCGACAGTGTTATGTCTTTTTTTATGAGCTTTTGATTGGTATTCGGTAAGCCTTTTTTTGTGATGGGTTGCCTTTTTCAGAATAGCGTTTACTATGAAGATAGACCTATTGAATTACTTGAGAAGTATTTCACAAAATAAAACAAAACTATGATACAATAATTTACCCAAGCGCTAAAAGTTTGGGCGTTTCGCTTAATAATAAAGCGGTAAAAATGAGAGATGAAGTGGGGCGATAGCTGTGTTGAAAATCTTTGTTTGTGATGATGAAACAGTTCATAGAAATCGAATTACCAAAATTGTAAAAAACTATCTAATGATGATGGATTATGATATAGAATTTGCCATGGAGACTCCTGATCCTAATGATGTTTTGAACTTTATTCGTAAGGAACGAACAGAAGGACTCTATTTTTTAGACATTGACCTCAATGCCGAAATGAATGGAATCATGTTAGGTGCAAAAATCCGCGAGTATGATCCGA
Organism: Enterococcus sp. DIV0174; assembly: GCF_050529065.1. Classification (NCBI taxonomy): domain Bacteria; kingdom Bacillati; phylum Bacillota; class Bacilli; order Lactobacillales; family Enterococcaceae; genus Enterococcus; species Enterococcus sp. DIV0174. Next base: position 1,308,592 of record NZ_CP172881.1, read on the forward strand.
CTGCTAAAATTGTCTTTATAACTTCTTATAGTGATATGGCTTATTTAACTTTTGTTTATAAAGTAGAAGCTATGGATTACTTAGTAAAAGACGACTTTGAAGAATTACAGAAAAAAGTGATTAGCTGCATTGACACTGCGATGCAACGTTATATGAACACAGAGCTTCCTAGTCGTGAACAGATTCGAATCAAAAGTGGTGTGCTGGACATTAAATTATTCGTAGACGAGATTTTATTTTTCGAATCGAGCCAAACACCGCATAAGCTGATTATTCATTTGGATAACAGGATGGTCGAATATACTGGAAAAATCAAAGATGTGGAGAAATTCAGTCAATCGTTTTATCGCTGTCACCAATCTTATGTAGTGAATGTCAACAATATCAGTCGGATTGACAAAAAGGAACGCGTAATCACAATGGTCAATGACGAGGAGTGCCTAGTGTCTACTCGTCACTTGAAAAAACTAGTTGATCGTTTTAATCAAAAATAAACTTAACACTTTTGCTGAAATAACTAACACTTATGAGTTTGCTTTCTCTCACTTTCAACTCCTTATATAATCAAGTTTAGGGGAGATGAAAATATGACAAATGAATATGTTTCACTAGAGGAGAAAATAGCAAAGAACTTAAGTCAAAAGCTTGGCTCAAATTTAAACCTTTCTGAACTTGAAACTGCAAAAATCGAGTATGGTCTTTCGACATTACTTGTTGAATTAATTAAACTTGTCTTTATTTATGCTGTTGCAGCATTCTTGCAAATTGTTTCAGCTGTGATTGTTACCCACGTGACGTTTTTCGTCATTCGCCGAAATTCTTATGGCTATCACGCTAGCAAGAGTTGGTTATGTACAATCCAAAGTATTTTTTTATTAGTGATTGTGCCATTTGGTGCCATCTTTTTTGATATTACCATTGGTAGACTTGCTTTTTTAGGCGCTGCAGCACTTTTGACAGTGATTATCGGATTCAAAGGACCAGCAATCGATCCTAAGCGTTTAAAAGCAGGAGTTGAGAAAACACGAATGAAAGCAATCGTTGTCAGTATAGTAATTTTATTCATTGGCGTAGCGATTCCTAGTGATTTTTATCGAATGTGCATCCTGTTAGGAATGACAAGTGCAACAATTCTTTTATTCATCAAAGTTAAAGAGTAGTAAGTTAAAAAGTTACCTTTCACAATGGGAGGTAGCTTTTTTCTTTTCTAAAATTCTAGTTGTGTTTAACTTTAAGACAAATAAATTGCAATTTAAATTCATTCCCGCTATTATTATCTCGAATTAGAGATATTTATTTTTAAGTAGATGGAGGTGGAAAAATGGAACAAACAACTCAGGCTTTAAATGCGTTCATTGGTTTATTGCGCGTAAGTGGAAAACTGGAAGCTGTGGTGAAAAAAGACGTTAAAAATTATGGTTTGAATATCACCGAATTTTCTGTACTTGAGTTTCTTTACCATAAAGGCAAGCAAACACCTCAAACCATCCAAGAGAGAATTTTGATTGCTAGTAGCAGTACCACCTACGTGATTGATAAGCTGGTAGCAAAAGGTTTAGCCGAGCGCAAAACGAATCAGGCAGATCGTCGTGAAACGTATGTTGCGATTACCGATCCGGGTTGTCAACTAATGGCTGAAATTTTTCCGCAACACGCAGCAACAATTGGTCGATGTTTCGCTGATTTTGAATTAGATGAACTATTGCAACTAGAAAAACTATTAAAAAAAGTAAAAGATAACTGACAATAAATATAACTATGAAGAAACGAGGAAATTGAAATGAATATACAAGATAAACCCTTAGGAATTCACCACGTAACTGCCATGACAAGTGACATTAAGAAAAATTATCAGTTCTTTACAGATATTTTGGGTATGCGTCTGGTGAAAAAAACAGTAAACCAAGATGATATCCAAACATACCACACGTATTATGCTGATGATTATGGTACACCCGGAACAACCATGACATTTTTCGACTTCCCTAATAATCCAAAAGGTGAAAAGGGCACCAATTCAATTTCAAGAATTGGTTTTCGTGTTCCCACTGATGCAGCACTAGAATATTATCTGCGCCGTTTTGATGAATTTGCTGTGAAACATGAAGAAATTTCTGAACTTTTCGGTAAGAAGATTTTACGTTTTTGGGATGAAGATGAGCAAGCTTACCAATTGATTTCCGATGAAACGAACGTAGGTGTTCGTCCAGGTACACCTTGGAAAAATGGACCAGTTCCAACTGAGTTTGCTATTTACGGTTTAGGTCCTGTGGAAATCACAATTTCTTACTTTGATGATTTTCGTGCACTTTTCGAAAATGTTTTAACCTTTAAAGAAATCGCTGTTGACGGTAACCGTCATTTGTTGGAAATCGGTGAAGGTGGAAATGGGGCACAAGTTATTTTAGTAGAAGATACAACTAGTCCTCAGGGGCAACAAGGCTTTGGTGAAGTTCATCATGTTGCATTCCGTTTAGCTGATCGTAGTTCTTTAGAAGTTTGGCAAAAGATTTTTGACGATCTTGGATTACCAAATTCAGGTTATGTCAACCGCTACTATTTTGAATCACTTTATGTTCGATTGGGACATATTTTAGTTGAATTTGCAACGGACGAACCAGGATTTATGGAGGACGAACCTTACGAAACGTTAGGCGAAATCTTATCATTACCACCATTTTTAGAAAATCAACGTGCATCAATCGAAAGCGCGATTAAACCTTTTGATACAAAACGTTAACAAAGGAGAATAGTATGCGTCCATTAAATAAAATTCATCATTTTTCTGCAACCGTTGCTGATTTAGATCAAACACTTCATTTTTATCGTGACATTTTAGGGTTACGCTTAGTGAAACAAACTGTTAATTTTGATGATCCAGATAGTTATCATCTTTATTTTGGGAATCATGATGCAGAGGTCGGTACCATCATCACTTTCTTTTCTTGGAAATATGAAACGAAAGGCAGAGTTGGAAGTGGGCAAGTTGGAACGATGGCTTTTCAAATACCGTTAGGAAGTACGCGTTATTGGCTTAGTCGTTTAGAAGAATTTTCAATTACTACGCAACAAACGGATTTATTTGGAAAACCAACAATTGAATTCGCTGATCCAGATGGATTGACGATTGCTTTAGTTGAAAATCAGAAAACTTCGGAGACCCCGGCGATTCTTAGTTTATTTGGCGGCGTATTACTTTCTGCAGATCCCCAAGCAACGGTTCAGCTATTAACGGAAGGATTGGGTATGACTTTGGTACGTAACTCAGCTTTCGGCTACCATCTTGTTTTCGGTGAGGAAGAGGAGCAACAATTGATTGTTCCTAAAGAAACTTTAACTCCTGGTAGATTCGGGCCAGGAACAGTTCACCATGTCGCATTCTTGGTTGAAGATGATTCGTTACCAGATTGGAAAGCGAGATTACAAGAAGACAAATACGTTGTGACAAAAATCAAAAATCGTAAATATTTCCAATCCATCTATTTGCAAGAACATGGGAATGTTTGGTTGGAATTAGCAACGGGGACGCCTGGATTTACTGTTGACGAACCTTTAGAAACACTTGGTGAGGAATTTATGTTACCAGATAAATTTTTACCACAAAAGTCAGCAATTTTAAAAAGACTTCCCAAATTGAATACGTTATAGAAGGAGAAAAAAATGATCCAAAAATCACCTTCAGATTTAACTGAAAGAGAAAATTATAAATTATTGATTGGCTCAATCGTTCCCAGACCAGTAGCGTTAGTAACTACTCGTTCTGAAAATGGAATTGTGAATATTGCGCCGTTCAGCTATTTTTCGATTGTTAGCTCGAACCCGCCAATCATTTCGCTAGCAATTCAACGTAAAATGCACGAATTGAAAGATACAGCTGCCAATCTTTTAACCACAAAAGAAGCTGTTATCCATATTTTAGATGAAGATAACGTTGCTGATGGAAACAAAACTGCGGCAACATTGCCAAGAGAAGAGAGCGAATTAACACGAACGACTTTTTCGACGGAGGACGCTCAGATAGTTAAAGTACCTGTTCTCAGAGAATCGAAAATTCGTTTTGAAACAGAACTCTACCAACACATTGAAATCAAAGAAAATGAGCAAATTACTGCGGACTTGCTTTTATTAAAAATCAAGCACTATCAAGTGGATGAATCCATCTATGATGACGGGCGCATCTTAATTGAGAAATTAAAGCCTGTAAGCCGTTTAGCTGGCAATAATTATGCTAAAATAGGAGATATCTTTACCTTGGTTCGCCCTGATTAATGTCGAGTGAGAAAAGAGAAGAATCAATTATACAGATTAGAGGGGTTTATGATGTTAAAAATTACTTACAAAACTGCGGCAGATGCCAATGAAATGACGAAAGAATATGCTGAACCAGCAGCTTTCCTGCATGATCAATATTTAGAGGTCCCACCTTTACAAGATTACTATCATGTTGTAGAAGCAACTCTGGATGGTCAAGCAATCGAACTAAAGGATCAAACGATTGGTGGATTATTTAATCAATTGAATCAAAAATAAGAAAGCAAAGAGGCTGGGATATTTCATCCTAGCCTCTTTTTTACTGTGTTCCTAAAATGGTCTCTTCACCAATAAGCGAAAGTTGTTCAAAACTTAGAAAGCAATTCCTGGTAATTTCTATTTCTTGAAGTTAAATGCTTCTTTCACAGTCTAGTCACAGTCTAGCTTTTTTAATTTTATAACTCACTAAAATCATGGTTGATTGCCTCTAAAAATTGAAATTCCTTATCTGAATAAGAAAAGACAAGAATACAACAATTTGAAAATTGGACTTTTTTTACTTCAGGGAAAGACAGCCATTTTTGAAGAAACAGATACAAAGAGCCGCCGTGGCTAACGGCTAACACTTCTTGATGGTCAGGTCTTTCCATAATTTCTGTCAATGTATTGACCATTCTCTCCTGTAACTCTTGACTACTTTCTCCACCAAAAGGTACAAAAAAATCACCATATGAAGTTTCTCCCGGTGCATGAGGAGGGTTGAGCGACTCGCTTTCACCTTCAAAGACACCAAAATTCCATTCTTTCAACCCTTTTACTCGCTGATAAGGAAGCGTAGTGACTTGTTCCAACGTATCACAGGCTCTTTCTGAAGTAGAAGCATAAGCGTGATCTAGGGTGATTTGATTGGCAGAAAAATAATTACCAGCTATTTTTGCTTGCGCAATACCTTTTTCTGTTAGTGGTGAATCGCTCCAACCTTGAATTCTTTTTAGTTGGTTGAATAACGTTTCTCCGTGTCGCATAAGGTATAATTTTTTTGTCATTTTCATTCCTTCTTTACGTAAGATTTTGCTATTTGTAGCGTTTACTTTTAGTCTCTAAATAAATCATACAGGCTTGAGTGCACTCTAAGTCAAGCGTTTATTTGAAAATTTCTGACCTTTGCCCGATTTTCCGTTATAATAAATTTAGACAGCTTGAAGAAGTTGGTGGGTGAATGACCCCACTCAGTTGTCAACTTCCTATTTTTAATTGAACATAGACGAAAAGGAGTTAAAAAAATGAAAAAAATTGCTTATTTGAGCATTGCTATCGGCACACTTGGACTATTGGCAGGGTGTCAAAGCAATGAGAAGCAGGATGATCAAAGCCAAAATCAATCGAACACACAGACGAGCCAAACACAAGCAATGAAAGACAATCACAGTTCAACTACTGCTTCTTCCGTGGCAGGAAAATCAGTTGAAGGTGACTTACGCGTCTCAGTTGAAGAAGCAATCAAAACCTATCAAGCTACTTATCCTGATAGTGATATCACTTCTCTTGAATTAGATACCTCATTTGGTGCTTATTATTACAAGATTGAAGGAGTCAATGACACAACTGAATTTGAAATCAGGGTAGATGGTGTCACGAAAAAGGTGGAGAAAGAGCGAGAAGAACAACTTGATAGAGATGAGCAAAATGGTGTAAAACGAAGAGAAGATAAAATTGACATCCAAAATTTATTGAGTATAGAAAAGGCTGCTGAGATTGCTGTCCAGCAAGTTGGCGGCGGAACAGCAACGGATTGGGATTTAGATAAGGATCTTGGTATTACTTTCTGGGAAGTTACTGTTGAAAACAACCAACAAGAAACAACTGTTAAAATGAATGCTCAGACAGGTGAGATTTTAGAAACCGAAGTTGATGACTAAAATAGCTCTTCGAAAAAAACGCTCTCAAAATAATTGAAATTCTTGTCCATAAGATATAGTATATACCGTGAAGTATATACTATATCTTTTTTTGTAAAAAATCAGCCAAATTTAAAGGAGCTCAGACTATTTTTATGGTGGAAAAAGAAACTAGAAATAAATTTACGCAAGTCGCTTCAAAAATTGAACAGCGAATTGAAGAAGGAACCTATGTCAGTTCGCAAAAATTACCTTCAGAATATGATTTAGCAAAAGAGTTTCAATGCAGTCGTTTAACAATTCGAAAAGCAATTGATCTGTTAATTCAAAAAAACGTGTTAGTAAAACGACCAGGAAAAGGCAGTTATGTGATGTCTCAACAGAAGATTCAAAGTGGGCGCGCAGGTCTCCAAGGGTTTACTGAAGCAGCTAAAGCATATGGTAAGACGAGTAAAACAGAAGTTATTTCTTTTCGAAGATTACTCACAGACAATGAAAAAATTCGTAGCGCACTACAGCTGAATCCGGACACAGCCATTTACGAATTAATTCGAAGACGTTTACTTGATGGTGAGCCAATGACCGTTGAGAAAATCTACTTAGCAGAAAACTTTATTGCAGGTTTTACGATTGAGGATTTTAATGGTTCGTTGTTTGAACTATTGGAAAAACAAGTTGAAATCGCCTATTCTCATCAAGAAGTCGAAGCGATTTTAGTTGAGGAGGAGATGGCAGATTTATTAGATGTTTCCTTAGGCAATCCTTTATTAAGAGTGCAGTCTGTCACGTATGCCATTGATGCAGAACCTATTTTTTATGACATTTCATATTATCGAGCTGACCGTTATACATTTAAAAATACACTAACTCGTTACAGCCAATAGGAGGTCACTATGAACATTCACCAGTTAATCGAAGAGAACAAAGAACAGTTTTATCAAGATTTGAATGAAGTAATAAAGATCAAAAGTGTGAAAGGGACACCCGAAAAAGCAGCGCCATTTGGTCGAGGGCCAAAAGAGGTACTTGAAAAAGCCCTTTCTTTGTCTAAAAGCTATGGATTTGAAACTTCTAGTGTGCAAGATGCAGTTGGGTACGCACAATGGGGAAAAGATTCTGAGTATATTGGAATTGTTGGACATTTGGATGTTGTGCCCGAAGGTACAGACTGGTCATTTCCACCCTATCAGTTAACAAAAAAGGCTGGACGTTTTTATGCACGTGGAATCTTAGATAACAAAGGTCCTATTATGGCGTGTCTGTATGGTATGAAGTTATTAAAAGAAGCTGGATTCGTCCCTAAAAAAACGATTCGAATCCTTTTTGGAACAGATGAAGAAAGTGGTAGTTCTGACATTCCGATGTATTTGAGCCAAGAAAAGCCACCGATATTCGGTTTTACGCCTGATTGCAAATATCCCGTCGTGTACGGAGAGCGTGGAATTGTCAACTATCAAATTTTGACTGCTTTTGATACGCAAGAATTAAATCAACTCAGTAATATTAATGGCGATCAAGCAAAAGATCATGTTCCTGACCAATTAGCTGTCACAGTCAATCAGGAAGAAATCATGGTAACTGGGAAACGAGCCCCCTCTAATGCACCTGAGTTAGGCGAAAATGCCATTACCTTATTAGCTGAAAAAATCAAGACCAACCAATTATTAACGGGAGAATTACAGGACTATTTTTCTTGGATAGTAGATTCGCTCGCGAATCAACACAACGGGGAAGGATTAGCTTTGAATTTTGAAGACGAAGACAGTGGAAAACTGATTTTGACCCCCTATGAATTGTTGAAAACAGAAACCGGTTTGTCCTTATCTATTGCCATCCGTTATCCTGTTTCCGTAACTGAAGAAGAAGTAACCGAAACGCTTCTTGGACAGTTACCAAAAAATAGCGCGATGGAAATTGTTCGTCGAATCAAAAGTAGTTCGTTTCCTAAAGAAAATCCACTTGTCCAAAAATTGAGTGCAGTTTATGAAGAGGTAACGAAAGAAGATGGTTCACCCGTAACGACTACCGGTGCAACTTATGCTCGGTTTATGCCAAACATTGTCGCATTTGGTCCTTCATTTCCAGGGCAAAAAGGGATCGCACATAATCAAGATGAGTACATGGATGAACGTGACTTACTGCTGAATTTGGAAATTTATATGCGGGCAATCATTGCTTTGACTGAATAAGAACCAAAAAAAGATCTAGGATAAAAATTTTCCCAAATAGATAGACCGCCTAAAATCCGTTTTTAAAAGCGTTGATTTTAGGCGGTTTTAAAATTGAAAACATGCTAAGAGGGACTAGATTTTTCATTTTTTCCGACTTTTTCGAATAAACGGTACTCAAGAAGTAACTTTTCCACATAGCTTTCAGCCATCTTCAAACATAAGCTACGGCTTTGAGCGACAGCTTGCCATCTTGTTTGGAGCTGAACGTTTTACATCGCAGCCTCTATCCATGGTGTTCCCAAAGTAGCTTCTTCGGTAATAAGTCCTCTTTTCTTAAAAATATGGGAAGCTATTTTTAGAAAAGGTTCCTTATTACTTGAAGCTAACCACTTTGTGCCACAACCTCTATCCACTGCGTTCAAGAAGCAACTCCTTCCAAATAAGTCTAAATTTCACAAAAATTTTAGAAGCAATTTCTGAAAATTTATTCTGATTTATTGGAGCCAAGCACTTCTTTCACAACCTTACTCACGGTGTTCCCAAAACAACTCTTCCATATAGTTTGCATCCACCTCAAAATATGAAAAGCTATTTTGAACTATCTTGTCGGAGCTAAGCGTTTTGTGCCACAACCTTTTTACAGAAATGAGAGCTTGATTGTTTTTTTATGAGAAAGTCAACTTTTTAATTCTTTCAGTATATACAAAACAGTATATACTAATTATAATATTTTTATGAAAGCGCATTAGTTAAAATGAAATAGAAAGGGTGAATAGAATGCAAGGTGCAATTGCTACTTGGCGAATGGCACATGATGGTGTCGTTGAAGCACTACGACTTTTAGAAAAAAATGAACGAGCTGGAGATGCTGTAGAAGCACTGATTAAAACTGTGGAGGACTATCCGTATTATAAATCAGTGGGTTATGGTGGATTGCCAAATGCTCAAGGCATTTTAGAAATGGATGCCGCTTTTATGGATGGCGACTCTTTTAAAATTGGCGCAGTTGCTGGAATTACGGATGTTAAAAATCCTATTTCAGTGGCTAGAAGTTTAAGTGAAGAAAAATTTAACAGTTTTTTAGTTGGAACTGGTGCAACACAATATTCGATGCTGCATGATTTTGAACGAAAAAATATGTTAACACCTCGTGCCCATAAAATTTGGGAAAAGCGATTAAAAGAAATCCAAGAAAAACAGTTGGATCCTTATGATGGTCATGATACGGTTGGTGCTATCACCTTAGATACCTATGGGTCGATGGCAGCAGGAACTTCCAGCTCAGGTTTGTTTATGAAAAAGCCTGGACGTGTCGGTGATTCACCACTTTCTGGTTCAGGCTTTTATGTCGATAGTACGATTGGTGGAGCAGCTGCAACTGGGCTAGGCGAAGATTTGATGAAGGGCTGTTTATCTTACGAGATTGTTCGACTAATGGGCAGCGGAGCTAGTCCACAAGAAGCTTGTGATCAAGCAGTTTATTCTTTTGAAACAAAACTTAAAGAGCGCTATGGGAAAGCTGGCGCATTCTCACTCATTGCAATGAATAAGGCAGGCGAGTGGGGCGTGGCAACCAATGTTGAATTCACCTTTAGTGTCGGTACACAAACACAAGCACCACAAATTTTTCTTGCTAATCCAGGGAAAAATCAGACAACGTTGATTGAACCAATCACGCAGGAATGGTTAGAAGCCTATGAGAAAAGAATCAAAGCACCAATTGATTAAAAATAAAAAACATTTAAGGAGTGAATTATATGAAGAAAAAAATTTATTTGTTTTGTGATGCAGGTATGTCTACAAGTATTATGGTCAATAAAATGATGGAAGTCGTTCAAGCACACCAGATGCCATTAGAAATTACTGCCTTTCCAGTTGCTAGAGCACAAGAAGTTGTTGAGCAGGAAAAACCGATTGCCATTTTATTGGGGCCTCAAGTGCGCTTCTTGCTCGAAAAAGTTCGGACGCAGTTTTCACCACAAAATATTCCGGTTGCTGCAATCTCTCCAGAAATCTATGGCATGATGGACGGTGAAGGTGCGTTAAAAGAAGCACTTAAATTAATCAAGAAAAATAAACAATAACGTGGAGGTCGACCATGCAAAAATTTTTGAATTGGCTGGAAAAAGTACTAACTCCTTTAGCCAAAGTCATCGGTGAAAATAAATATTTAGTTGCTATTCGTGATGGATTCCTATTGTCAACACCACTATTGATCGTCGGCTCAGTTTTTCTTTTAATTGCTAATTTTCCTCTTCCTCAGTGGAATGAATGGATGTCTGCCTTGCTTGGTGACAACTGGGAGGCAATGATGTCTGTACCTGCTAGTGCGAGTTTCGATGTCATGACCATTTTGGCCGTAGTCGGAATTGCGTACAGTTTAGGGAAACAATTTCATGTTGATGCAATGCAGTCTGGGATTATCGCACTGGTTTCCTTCTTTATTTTAACTCCGTATCAGACATTATTTACACCAGAAGGAAGCACGACTGTTTATGAAGTAACTAGCTTGCCTTTGAAGTGGATGGGGTCTAGTGGGTTGTTTCTTGGAATGATTGTTGCGTTGATCTCTACTCGTTTATTCGTTGCAATGGTACGTAAAGGTTGGACGATCAAGATGCCGGATGGTGTTCCACCTACTGTAGTCAAATCATTTGAAGCACTTATTCCAAGTTTTGTAGTAGTAACAATGATGTTTTTAGTAAATTGGCTTGTTTCCTTGACTTCTTATGGCAATCTGCAAGATGTTATCTTCACCTTCTTACAAACGCCGTTATTAAGCTTAGGAAATACGTTAGGCGCTATGATTATCGCATATCTTTTCTTGCATTTCTTTTGGTTTTTTGGAATCAACGGAAGCAGTGTCGTTGGTGCTGTGTTCAATCCAGTTCTTCGAGCTTTATCCGTCGAAAATCTGCAAGCATTCAAAGACGGACATGAAATTCCGAACATCATTACCGGTCAATTTCAAGATATGTTCGCGACTTTTGGTGGTGCAGGTTCAACCTTGTCGTTAATTGTGGTAATGGTTCTATTCTGTAAAAGTCAACGAATCAAAAAGCTTTCACAATTATCGTTAATTCCGGGTATTTTTGGAATTAACGAACCAGTTATTTTTGGGTTACCGATTGTTTTGAATCCTATTTTGTTGGTTCCTTTTGCTTTAGTTCCAACAATCAATATCATTATTGCGTATTTTTCAATGAATATCGGATTGGTTCCTTACACAAATGGAATTCAGTTACCATGGACAACACCACCAATCATTTCCGGCTTTTTAGTGAGTGGATGGCAAGGTGCTGTGTTACAAGGACTTTTATTTGTTTTGGGGATGGCAATCTATTATCCATTTATCAAAGTAATGGATGTCCAGTATCTTCGTGAAGAGGTTAAGACTAGGGAAGAAGAACTAGATGAAATCAACTTCGATGATTTTGATTTCGATGATATTTAATTTTTTAACTTAAAAGAACCAACAAGACAATGGTGATTCTTGTCTTGTTGGTTTTTATTTATTAGAAAAGACGTAGTACATAAAACAAAAAAATAACAAATTTAAAAAAAATTTAAGATAGCAACCTAGATGATAGTTAGATATAATAGAAGTGTTTTTAACGACCAACGATGGTTGAAGCAAAAATTGGGAGGATACAGATGAAAAGAAGCGAACAGAAAAAAACAAAAAGCTCTGTCCCATATATTTTAGGCGCTGTAGCACTCATTGCAATAGCTGGTGGGGGATTTTTCTATTATCAACATGATCAAGAAAACAAAACTGTCGATGAAGCGAAAACAACGATTAAACAATTTGTAAAGGCACTTGATAAAGGCGATTATCAAAAAGCAACGACCTTTTTAACAACAGCTACAAAAAAATCGAAATGGACGACTCAAGACATTTTGGAGAAGTACCAGAATATCTATGATGCTGTTGATATAAAAGGATATACCGTGTCAGATTTAACTGTCGAAAAAAAGAAAAAAGATACCTATACTTTTTCTTACACAGCTAAAATGAGCACTGCTTTGGGTGAGCTAAAAAATCTGACTTTTGAAGGGACACTGACTCGCGAAAAAACAGGCCCCAAAATCAATTGGCAACCTAATTTGGTTTTCCCTACTATGGAAAATGGGGACAAAGTCAGCTTGAACACACAAGAGGCAACGCGTGGTGAAATCCTGGATCGAAACGGGGAAGGATTAGCAACCAATGGCCAGTTGAAGCAACTCGGTGTTGTTCCAAGTAAGTTAGGCGAAGGTGCAGAAAAAGAGGCAAATATCAAAACTCTTGCTGAGAGGACACAACTAACAGAAGATGCAATCAACCAAGCTATCTCACAAAGTTGGGTTCAACCAGATTACTTCGTTCCACTCAAAATCATTGATGGGGAAACACCAGAATTACCTGCGGGTGCAACTATTCAAGAAGTAACTGGACGATATTATCCATTAAGTGAAGCTGCCGCACAATTAATTGGTTATGTAGGTGACATTACTGCCGAAGATATCGAAAAGAATCCAAAATTAAGTAGTGTAGGAAAAATTGGACGCTCTGGTTTGGAAATGGCTTACGATAAAGAATTACGGGGAACCAACGGTGGGAAGTTAGTTATCACAGATGAAAATGGGAATGAAAAAAACGTACTTCAAGAACAAGAAGTGAAGAATGGCAAATCAATTAAATTAACGATTGATGCAAAGGCTCAAAAGACTGCCTACGATGAATTAGGTGGAGAAGCTGGCTCGACTGTAGCTACCACACCAAAAACAGGCGATCTACTCGTTTTAGCAAGTTCACCAAGTTATGATCCGAATAAAATGACCAATGGTATCTCTGAAAAGGACTACCAAGTGTATGCCGATGACAAAAACCAACCATTTATCAGCCGTTTTGCTATTGGTTATGCGCCGGGTTCGACATTTAAAATGATTACTGCCGCAATTGGTTTGGACAATGGCACACTAAATCCTGAAGAGAGCTTAAGCATTGATGGATTAAAATGGCAAAAGGATTCTTCTTGGGGGTCGTATGAAGTGACGCGGGTAAGCGATGTGGCACAAGTTAATTTACGAAATGCGTTGGTTTACTCTGATAATATTTATATGGCACAACAAACATTGAAAATGGGAGAAAAAGCTTTCCGAGCGGGCTTAGATAAGTTTATTTTTGGTGAAGATTTAGACCTACCAATCAGTATGAATCCTGCACAGATTTCTAATGAAGATAGCTTCAAATCAGAAATTTTATTAGCAGATACTGGTTATGGTCAAGGAGAATTATTGATTACACCTATCCAGCAAGCAACGATGTATTCCGTTTTTGCTAACAATGGAAATCTTATCTATCCTAAATTAGTTTTAGATGCAAAAACGAAAACGAAAGACAGTGTGGTTAGTAACTCCGCTGTTCAAACAATCTTGCCAGACTTGGAAGCTGTTGTGACTGATCCTAATGGGACAGCACATTCACTCGCTAGCTTAGGAATTCCTTTAGCAGCAAAAACAGGTACAGCAGAAATCAAGGAAAAACAAGATGAAAAAGGGCAAGAAAATAGTTTCTTATTTGCTACAAATCCAACTAACCAAGGCTATCTCATGATTAGTATGCTAGAGGATAAAAAAGAAGGGGACTCTGCAACACAACGAGCACCAGAATTAGTAAACTATCTAAATGAAACTTATCAATAAAGGTTGTGGCGCAAAACGTTTAACTCCGAAAAAATAATGAATAACTGACAAAAATAGTTTTTCATATTTTTGGACAGGTATGAGTTATTTCGAGGAGTTGTTTGGGGAACACCGTGGATAAGGTTGTGGCACAAGGTGTTTAGCTTCAAGCAATAAGAATTTCTTTCTAAAAACAGTTCCTCATGTTTTTATGAAGGAAGGAATTATTGCCGAAGGAGCTGCCTTGGGAACACCGTGAGTAAAGGTTGTGGTACAAAGCGTTTAACTACGACAAGATAGCAAGAAGTTGCTTGGTGAACACCATCTATCCAGAAAAAGTAGGTATGACAAAAGTCTTGTCATACCTACTTTTTTATTGTTCTAGGGTAGTTAATTGGTACAACTGAAGACATCAAAAGCTCTCAAAAAAATAATTTATAAAAAGTAGTTGACAAATAGTTCGGTGCCGAACTATAATAACTAACGAAATAAAGTTCGGTACCGAACTAAAAGAAAGGAATTTTGAAGATGAGTGAATTATCTGAACGTTTGATGAAGCAACTACGTTTTATTAGTGAAGCAAGCAATGCTTTTATGAGTCAAAAAAAGCAAAAATTTACTGGGCAACAACGAGTTTTGGCAATTTTACGACTAGAGGATGGATTAGTCCAAAGCTACCTTGCTGAAGTTTTAGATTTACGACCAAGCTCGTTAGCAGAACTAATGAAAAAAATGGAAAAAAGTGGGGATGTTACCCGTGAGGAAGATGAAAATGATAAACGAACAAAACGCGTTTATCTAACGGAACAAGGAAGAACAAAAGCGGAAAAGAATGCATCCTTCAAACAAGAAAATCAAAGCGAAATCTTTTTTGCTGGTTTAACTGAAGAGGAGCAGACAACTTTTAGCGACTTATTAGAAAAAATTTCTAGTGGATGGAGCGGTGAATTTCATCGTCAATCAGAAAAGTTTATTGATCCATTAGATCGTTTCCAAGCAATGCAAGAAATGCGGGAAGCTTTATTTGAAGAATACGGTGGAGATTGGCAAAACTTACCACCTGAAGATTTACGAAAAATGCGTCGCGAAATGAAACGAATGATGCGAAAATCGCCATTTGGTGAACGTGGTGGTCGTCCAGACTTTTCACAAGATTTTCCAAATCGATTTGGTCGTGATTTTCGACGTGAGTTTTGGAGAGGCAGTCCAAATGAAAGACAGCATCCATTCAACAAAGATGATTCGCAAAGAAACAATGATGATGAGTGGGAAGATTTTTAACGATTAAAAATTTTAGAACAAGTTTTTAGGTATTAGGAGGAAAAGAACATGGCACGAGGCGGCGACGGACAACCCGCAAGATTTGCTGAAGAACTACCAGCATCTACTGGAACATTTAAATTCAAAGATTTTATGAAATTGATTAACAGTGTAAGCTCCAAGAAAGGTTTGTTTTTATTTGGGATCTTACTCAGTCTAGTCACAAGTGGAGCAAGTTTGGTCGTCCCACAGTTAACAAAGGGGCTGGTTGATACCAGTGAATTATCAAAAATTGACGGGAAAATGGTCGCAGTGCTACTTGTTGCATTTGCCGTTTATCTTGGTTTTGGAACGATTGGTGGTTTTTTACTTCGTTATGTTGGTGAACATTCTGTTAAATCCCTAAGAGAAAAGTTATGGGCACATTTACTTCATTTACCTGTAGGTTATTATGATGAACATAAATCAGGTGAGAGCAGTTCTCGTTTAGTAAATGACACAACGGTGATCAAAGATTTAGTGACGACTCAATTTCCAAACTTTATCACTGGTGCAATCCAACTAGTTGGCTCAGTTATTATTTTGATCATTATGGATTGGAAGATGGCGACGCTGATGTTTGTTGCAATACCAGTCGTCATGATTATCATGATCCCAATTGGTAAGATGATGTCTAAGATTGGTCGTCAACTACAAGGTGCGACAGCTGATTTTAATGCCGATGCTACAGAAAAACTTGCTGAGATTCGTTTGATCAAATCAAGTAATGGCGAGGAAGCAGAAAAAAATAGTGGTCGTACGTTTATCGAAAAGATTTTTGTTTTAGGTGTCAAAGATGCCAAAATAGAAGCTGTTTTACAACCAATCATGATGACAGCAATGCTTGGATTGTTTGTTGGAATCCTTGGCTATGGTGCCGTACGCGTTCAAGCAGGTACGTTAACAAGTGGCGAATTAGTTGCATTCCTTTTATATCTGTTTAATATCATCACGCCCGTGACAAGCTTTGCGATGTTTTTCTCTCAAGCGCAAAAAGCAATGGGGGCAACGGAACGTATCCAACAAATTTTGGAAACAACGGTTGAAAAGAACGGTGAAGTAGCTGTCGATGTTGCAGGAAAAACGATTCAAGCAGAAAATATTTCTTTCAGCTATGAAGAAAATCATCCAATTCTAAAGGATATTTCGTTCTATGCAAAACCCAATACAGTGGTCGCTTTTGCTGGACCAAGTGGTGGCGGGAAGTCAACGATTTTCTCTTTACTTGAACGATTTTACCAACCAACAGCTGGTAAAATTACAGCTGGCAATCAAGACATTCAATCGTTTAATTTGAGCGAATGGCGTTCACAAATTGGCTACGTGTCACAAGATAGTGCTGTTTTCGCTGGAAGTATTCGAGATAATTTACAATATGGTTTGGGTAGAACTTTGACTGATGACGAACTTTGGCACGGCTTAAGTTTAGCGTATGCCGATCAGTTTGTTCGTGATTTCCCTGAACAATTGGAGACTGAAATCGGGGAACGTGGTGTGAAATTATCAGGTGGCCAAAAACAACGAATTGCGATTGCCCGTGCGTTTTTACGAAACCCACAAATTTTGATGTTAGATGAAGCAACTGCAAGTTTGGATTCACAATCAGAAGAAAAAGTCCAACGTGCATTAGATCATTTGATGAAAGGACGAACAACCTTAGTCATTGCCCATCGTTTATCAACAATTGTTGGTGCGGATCAAATTTACTTCATTGAAAAAGGAACAGTTACTGGACATGGAACTCACAGCGAGTTGATTCATTCCCACAACTTATATGCTGAGTACGTCAATGAACAAATCGTTAATTAAATTTGTTAGTAAATAGGAAAGAAAAAGGTAAAACAAAACGGACTATCGTTTTGTTTTACCTTTTTTATTTTGATCTCAATTTGCTTTAACAGTATAAATCTTTCTCGTAAAATGTTTTAAAATCAATGGAGAAACTAAAGTCGTTAGTAAAATGATGATTACTAATGGTGAATAATACCGTGCTTCAATCAACTTACTTTGTTGTCCAATTTGTAAAATAATCAGAGCCATTTCGCCACGTGAAATCATTCCCGCACCAACCATCAAGGAACTATTTCCAGAAAAGCCAGCAACTTTTGCGCCGAAATAACCACCGACCAGCTTCGTCAAGATTGCAACAATCGTAAAGGCAAGAATGAAGAAAAGTTGACTTCCGAAATTGGCGAAATCTACTTCTAGTCCTACACTGACAAAGAAAACAGGAATAAAGACGGAATAACCTAAAGCCTCTACATTTCGATAAACTTCCTGTTTGACTTTTGTCTGACTAACAGCAATTCCTGCAAAAAACGCTCCGATTACTGAACTAAGACCAACTAGATCTGCGACAAAAGACATCCCCAAACAGATGACTAGGGAAACAATGATCACAGCAGAATTTGCATAAATTTTTTCTGCGAAAGACATCAATAGGGGAGCAATCCATTTAACCAACAAGAAAATAAATACGAAATAAATCACTTGTTCCAATAAAATCAGTGGAAGAGATGTTTGGTTAGCTGTGTCACCAGTCAAGAACGAAAGACTCAAACTTAGCACTAAGACAACTAAAATATCATCTACTACAGAAGCTCCAAGGATGGTTGAGCCTTCTTTAGTATTGACCACATTTAATTCCTTCAATACCTCAACTGAAATACTTACTGAAGTTGCTGCAAGGATAATTCCAAAAAACAGTGCTTCATTTAGCGGCACATGAAAAGCTTCACCTGTGAGCCAACCAAATACTACTGGAAATAGAATTCCTAACAAAGCAACGAACATACCGGGCTTAAAATATTTTTTGAGTAAAGATAGATCGCTTTCCAAACCCGCAAGAAACATTAATAAAATCACACCGATTTCAGAAAAATCATGTACTAAAATGTTGGGATGCACCCAATTTAAACCTGCTTGTCCTAAAATCACGCCGACTAACAACTGCCCGATTACAGCGGGAATCCCAATACGACGTGAAAGATGTGAACCAAGCGTTGTCGCAATCAAAATTAGACACAAGGTTCCAATAAATTCCATTTGATCATTTCCTTTCCTTTGAATAAAAAAGAAACAGCACACCTGCTACACAAAAATCAGGCGAACCATTTCTCTTGATACAATTAACACTTAGCTTAGTTGATCGTCATTTTTTTTAATTTGAAAAAGCTGATTGCTTCTGACACGCCCATGACAATGAGCATTCCCCCAAAGATTTGGAATAAAACTAACAAACTAGCAAATGGGTTGAACAACAAAACGATTCCGCCAATCAATAACAGCACACTGTAGATAAGCCATGGTGTCGATTTCATATTCAATCCCATAATCAATTGGAAAATGCCGTTACAAATAATTGCTAAGCCTAACAAAATCGGTAAAATCGAAGCAATTGCTGGTGCAAAAAACAACACGACCAATGCCAAAATCAGAAAGATGATTCCGCTAAACAGACCAAAGCCCCAGCTTCCGACTTGTTTTTTACGTTTATAATCTTCAAATAAATTGAAAATACCTAACAAACAGAAATAAGCAGTAATCAGATAACCAATCAGATTAAAAACAGCTCTTGGATTAATAACGATCAATACGCCTAAAACGATATAAATAATAGCTCTGACTAAAGCATAAGTTTTAAAGTTTCTTTTTAATCCCTCAATCATACGAAAACCTCCTTTTCTCTCATTCTATAACATAAACTGTTAGTTTGCAAAGAAAACCGATTAGCATTCACCACTAAAAATGCAAGATAACTTATTTTATAAATAACGCAGTAATCAAAAATCCAACAGGTCTAACAATTCACTTTCATTTGAAAATAAAATAGCGTCATTAATCAAGACGCTTGGAACATCAGTCTGTGGGATAGGTTGATTGGTGATAATCAGATCAAATGCGTTTAAATCATAGTCAACGACTTCTTCATCTGTGATAGCTAACATATCTGAACGGATTTTGTGTAAAGAAAGTGTCGCATGAACATAATTACCAATGTACTGGCTATGATTGATTCCCATATCACTGACAACTAAAATCTTTTTAGATGCTACAATGCTTTGATTGATGCCTGGATAGCCATTCAACAGCCAAAAAATATAGGAAGAAGAATGGTTTAGTAAATTGGTTTCTAATAGAGCGGAAAAGAAGTGCAGTTCTGCTTGAAGTCTTGCATATAAATGGAGTTGAGTAAAGTGAATATGTCTTGTGAACAAAGTTGCTCGTTGTGTTAATTCCGTTGTATCAAACGGAATTAGTCGAGAGAATAAATAAAGACAAGTCAAGAGATGCACGATAAAATCGACTGCATCTTCTGTGAGTTGCTCAGTTTGTGAAAAAGAATTGAATTTTAGATTGGTACGGATTTTTTCACTGATATCCTTTTTTTCCTCATAAGAATACTGTTGGAAAGGTCCTTTTTGAAAATGGTAGAGTACCTCTTGATACGTTTCAACATCTAAGCCAATCAAATACTGACTTAAAAAGACATAATCTTCGTGTTTGATTTTCATATTTTCAGGAGATTGTCTCTCGGAATAGAGTGGAAATCCCTGCTGCTCTCGCTCCAAGCTAACCATGAAATACATAATAAAAAAAGTATGCTCGTAACTATTATCACCACTGACAATATTTAATTGACAGTGGTTACGACGCATCAATTGCTTCACTTCCTTTTTGTCTAGTTGGTAAGGTAGTGCGTAGTGACCGTAGTAGATCAAAAAGAAAAAGGTAACGAAAATTCGTAATGATAATTCACCTTCTGTACTTGTTAGTTGATAGCCCTGGTCAACAACAATTTTCAGTGAATATTTCTCCAATACTTGATTACACTGTTTCAATTTTCGAGCAAAGGAGGAGCGGCTGATACAGATCGTGTCACAATAATATTCAATCGTATTGCCTGGATTTTGAATGAATTCGTTCAATAGTTGGGTATTTGTTGAGGTTTGTGCCATATCCGTTAACATTTGTAGATAAACTGAGACGTTGAACCTTTCCAAGCGATAGCCAAGTTTATGGGAAGTTTGAATCGTGAATACTGATCCCCAACGCTGTTTGATTTCTTCAATATAACGAATAAACGTTGACTCAGAGCTTCCAATATATTTTGCAAGTTCTTTTTTAGTCATCCATTTGTCAGAAATGGATAATATTCTAATAATTTCTTCCATTTTCCGATAATTATCTTCCAATAGCCTAATCATATTTTTTCCTCCCCAACCCTTTACTTTAATGTAACAACCATCGAAAGAATGAAGCAATCTCATAAATGAAACCGCTCGGTTTAAAAACTGGTGTGATTTAATTACTGGCTTCTTCGTATAATAATTATTAGATTAGAATAATGAAAAATTGTGCCATTAGCTATTCTAATTGAATTATTGACCCACACAGGAAAGGAGAGAATAGAAATTAAATTATTGAAGAAACTTGGGGTTATTGGCGCTGTGCTATTACTTGTTTCATCTTATTTAATGCCAATCACTGTGAAAGCAGAAGCTGTTGATACCGTTGATATCACGTCAGCACAGATAACAACAGATGAAAAAGATCAGACCTCTTTAAATGTGGATCTGAATCTTATCAATCAGACAGATGCTGCACTAAAAAAAGAAATCAAGTTGACGAACGCTCGCTTGATTGATACAAAAGAACTTCAAAAAGATGGCTACTCTTATCAAGTAGAAGATCATATTCTCAGTTTAACAATTGCCAGTGGAACAAATCAGCAAGTTCAACTTTCGTTAGCTGTTGATTCTCACTCCTTAGATGTAACCCAAACACCTAAGTTATTGTACGAAAAAAATGAATTTGAAGTATCTTTTATGCCTGACGAAACTACGAGTGAGACGACTCCAAAAGAAACGGAGACTGACAGCACGACAGATAACACTATAGCAGAAGAAAGTGATGTCGAGCCAACGTCAGAAGAAATTGTTCGGCCTTTCGCCGAAGCAAAAATGGCCACAGCAGCCGATCTTTCCCGAAAAGAACATGAGTCGATTAATCCACAGTACACGACCGATAATTCAGGCACTTATCCAACAGCTAGTTGGCAACCAACTGGTAATCAGCAAGTCATCAACCATCAAGGAAATAAACAGGGAAGTAGCACCGAATGGGATGGGCAAACTTCTTGGAATGGTGATCCGCTAAATAAAACGAACTCGTATATCGAATATGGTGGTACTGGCGACCAAGCAGATTATGCCATTCGCAAATACGCAAAAGAAACTTCCACGCCCGGACTATTTGATGTCTACTTAAATGTTCGTGGAAATGTTCAAAAAGAGATCACACCTTTAGATTTAGTCTTAGTCGTTGACTGGTCAGGAAGTATGAACGATAACAACCGAATCGGAGAGGTTCAAAAAGGCGTAAACCGTTTTGTTGATACATTAGCTGATAGCGGAATTACTGACAGTATCAATATGGGTTACGTAGGTTATTCAAGTGATGGCTACAAAAACGGAACAGTTCCGATGGGCTCATTTGACTCTGTGAAAAACCCAATCAAAAATATTACGCCAAGTAGTACAACTGGTGGTACTTTTACACAAAAAGCATTACGTGATGCCGGTAACATGTTAGCAACACCAAATGGACACAAAAAAGTCATCGTTCTACTAACGGATGGTGTACCAACATTTTCATATCATGTTAGCCGTGTTCAAACCGAAGCTGACGGTAGTTATTACGGTACGCAGTTTACTACGAGTCAAGACAAACCCGGAAATACTTCCTACATTTCAAACAGTTACAATGCGCGGGACCAGAACAATACGAATCGTCGAATCAACAGTACCTTTATCGCAACGATTGGTGAAGCCCTAGCGCTAAAACAACGCGGAATTGAGATTCACGGATTAGGTATTCAATTACAAAGTGATTCAACTGCTGGTTTATCGAAACAAGAAGTTGAAAATAAAATGCGGCAAATGGTTTCTGAAGACGAAAATGGCGATTTATATTATGAATCTGCTGACTATGCACCAGACATCTCGGATTATTTGGCAAAGAAAGCCGTGCAAATTGCCGGAACCGTTGTGAACGGAAATGTCACTGATCCAATTGCTGAACCTTTTATTTATGAACCAGATACTTTAAGTATTAAAAGTGTCGGCTCAGTTCAAGTCCCATCTATGCCAAGCATTACAATGGACGGAACAACGGTAAAAAGTAATGGTATTTATTTAGGAAAACAGCAAGAAATCCAAATTCATTATCAAATTAGACTTCAAACGGAATCAGACTCATTCAAACCAGATTTTTGGTATCAAATGAATGGACGAACAACTTTTCAACCAATGGCAACGTCAAGTGAACTTGCAGATTTTGGTGTTCCTTCTGGTAAAGCTCCTGGGGTCAAATTGAATTTCAAAAAGATTTGGGAAGAATTTGATCAAGATACAAGTAGCCGACCAGAAAGTGTTACCTATGAAGTCACACGTCAACAAGTGACAAATTCAGCAAATTGGCAGACTGGTTACATCAAGATTTCTAAACCTAAAAATGACACTAGTAACACATGGGAAAGAACCGATATCACACAGTTATCAAAAACAGCTGATGATTCTTATGATGAAACCCTTAGTCTTCCTCAATACAACAATCAAGGGAAATATTTCAGCTATCAGATGACTAATGAAGTGGCAGTCCCGGGTTATGACCAAGAAAAAGTAGATGAAACAACTTGGAAAAACACGAAACAGTTTAAACCATTAGACTTGAAAGTGATTAAGAATTCTTCAACTGGTGAAAAAAATCTCGAAGGAGCAATTTTTGAGTTAACTGGTGATGGCGTCAAAACAACGCTAATTGACAACCAAGATGGCAGTTACTCATTGCCTAAAGAGGTTCGCTTACAAAAAGGGAAAAAATATACACTGACAGAGCTTCAAGCTCCGGCAGGCCATGAACTAGGCGAAAAAACAACTTGGAACATCGAAGTTACGAATCAAGGGACAGTCAAGATTGATGGAAAAGAAGTAACTACGAGCAATCAAGTAATTACGCTAGAAATTGAAAATCAGTTTTCCGAATTACCAATCAATATCAGAAAGTACACGTTGCAAAACGGTAAACAAGTTAATCTAGCAGACGCAACATTTGAATTGCAAAGAAAAGACGAACAAGGGACTTATCAAAAAGTGGGTACCGAAAAAACAAATCAATCTGGAATTGCCCATTTTGTAATCAATCAGTCTGGGACTTATCGCTTGGTCGAAACAACTGGCCCACTCGGCTACGATACGCTTGCTGGAAATTATGAATTCAAAGTCGATAAATATGGCCAGATTCATTACGATGGTAAGAACATCGATCAGGATGCAACGGAGTGGACAGTGACGCACGAGAATCATCTAAAAGCTTTTGATTTGACGGTGCACAAGAAAGCAGATAATCAGACAGCGTTAAAAGGTGCAAAATTCCGCTTAACTGGTCCAGATACAGATATTGAATTACCAAAAGATGGCGAAGAAACAGATACCTTCCTCTTTGAAAACTTACAGCCTGGTGAATATACTTTGACAGAAACATTTACACCTGAAGGATATCAAGGACTCAAAGAACCCATTAAACTTGTGATTAACGAAGATGGGACAGTAACTATTGACGGAAAAGAAATCGACGATGTGCTCGTCACTGGTGAACAAAACAATCAAATCAGTTTAGATGTAACGAACCAAGCAAAAATTCCTCTACCAGAAACTGGTGGAATTGGTCGTGTTTGGCTCTACTTGATCGCTGCAATTAGTTTAGCAACAGTCGGTGGTTATCTATTCATCAAGCAACGAACAGAAGGAGAGGTGTAACGAATGAAAAACGCGCGATTATTAAAACTGTGTGTGTTCGTGCTTGTATTTTTCGGCTTTTCACAACAAGCATTGGCAGAAAATACGCAAGCAAACGTTCAGATTACTTTACACAAATTACTATTTCCTGAAGGTCAGTTGCCTACAGAACAAGAAAATTCTGGTGAAGAAGGTACCTTATTACAAAATTATCGTGGGCTCAATGATGTGGACTATCAAGTATTTGACGTAACCGATTCCTTTTATCAGTTACGCAGTGGGGGAGATTCTGTTCAATCGGCTCAAACTAAATTAGCACAAACAGGCGCTTCAGCGGGAAAGCTGGTCACTGAAGGAACAACAAGTCATGTAAACGGTGAAGATGGGATCTTATCTTTTACTTTGCCAACTAAAGACGAAAAGCAACGTGATAAAGCTTATTTATTCATTGAAGTTCATGCACCAGAAGTCGTCAAAGAAAAAGCAAGTAATCTGGTCGTGATTTTACCAGTAAAAGATAGTAATGGCACGGATTTGTCGACAATCCACCTTTACCCTAAAAACGAAGAAAATGCGTATGACTTACCACCACTAGAAAAAACGGTGTTAGAGGGAGAAAATGGATTTACTGTGGGTGATGCTGTTCACTACCAATTGAAGACAACTATTCCGGCAAACATCTTAGATTATCACCAGTTTCGTATTTCAGATACTGCTGATCCAGTACTGACGCTTTTACCGAACACATTGAAGGTATCTGTGGATGGACAAGAGTTAACCAGCGGCTATACGACGAAGACGCACGCCCATGGATTTACGTTAGATTTTTCAATTCAAGAACTCCAAAAATTTGCGAAGAAACAACTAGTGATTTCTTACCAGATGACATTAGAAAAAGATGCAAAACCTGATACAGCTATTCTCAATGAAGGTCGTTTAGACAGTGATAAACACTCCATCACAAAGAAAACTGCTGTACGAACAGGTGGTAAACGATTTGTTAAAGTCTCAAGCGAAAATCAAACAGAAAAACTGGCTGGAGCAGTCTTTATCGTAAAAGACAAAACAGGTAACTACTTACATGAATCAGCTAGTGGCTACACTTGGAACAAAGATAAACAAGCAGCAAAACAGTTTCTATCTGATCGTTCTGGAAATTTTGCAGTCAAAGGCTTAAGAGATGGACACTATTTCTTAGAAGAAATCAAAGCACCTGATAACTATGTCTTAAGTCAAGAATCAGTTCCATTTACGATTACAGAACATTCTTATGTATCAAATGGGCAAGCGACAGAGCCTTTAAAAGTCGTCAATAAAAAGATAAAACATTCAGGGCTATTACCAAAAACAAATGACCAACAAACCATTTGGTGGGGACTACTTGGAACATTATTAATTGGCTTAGTCATTGGTTGGATAATTTATCAAAAACGAGGAGCAAAAAAATGAAACAGTTTAAGAAAGTTTGGTATTTATTAAGCACATTGTTACTGACCTTACCACTTTTTACAGGCCTAGTAGGTACAGTTCCAGCTTTTGCAGCAGAAAATGATGACACAGCAAAAGTAATCTTGCACAAAAAGAAGATGACTGATTTTCCTGACCCATTGATTCAAAATAGCGGGAAAGAAATGAGTGAGTTTGACCAGTACCAAGGATTAGCTGGTGTAACGTTTAGTATCTATGATGTAACAGCAGAATTCTATGCTCAACGTGAAGCAGGCGCAACAGTCGATGCTGCTAAGCAAGCAGTTCAAGGCTTAACAACTGGCACACCTATTGCACAAGGAACAACCGATGCGAACGGAAACGTTAGCTTGGATTTGCCAAAGAAACAACAAAGTAAAGATGCAGTTTATACCATCAAAGAAGAAGCAAAAGATGGCGTAACTGCTGCAGCCAATATGGTCGTTGCTTTTCCTGTTTATGAACTAATCAAACAAGCAGATGGTTCTTACAAATACGGAACAGAAGAATTAACAACCATTCATTTATATCCAAAAAATATCGTAGCCAACGATGGTGCATTACACGTCAAAAAAGTTGGTACTGCTGAAAATGAATCTTTAAATGGTGCAGAATTTGTTATCTCAAAAACAGAAGGAACTCCAAGCGTCGTAAAATATATCCAAGGTGTGAAAGATGGTCTTTACACTTGGACAACCGATAAAAGCCAAGCGAAACACTTCATCACCGGAAAAAATTATGCAATTGGCGAAAACGATTTTACAGAAACTGATGCTGCGACTGGTGAATTAACAATCAAAAATCTTGAAGTCGGTTCTTATGTATTAGAAGAAGTTAAAGCACCAGATAATGCGGAATTGATTGAAAGCCAAACGAAAACAGATTTTACAATTGAAGCTGATAATCAAACAGCTGTAGAAAAAACAATTAAAAATGACACATCAAAAGTAGAAAAAACAACACCTAACTTAGATGGAAAAGACGTTGCAATCGGTGAAAAAATCCAATACGAAATTTCTGTCAATATTCCTTTAGGTATTGCAGATAAAGAAGGCGATGCAAACAAATATGTTAAATTCAATCTAATTGATACACATGACGAAGCTTTAACGTTTGATAACATTGCTTCAGGTGACAATGCCTACGCACTTTATGATGGTGATACAGTAATTGCACCCGCAAATTATCAAGTGACAGAACAAGAAAATGGGTTCACTGTAGCAGTTGATCCTGCATTTATTCCTTCATTAACACCAGGTGGTACTTTGAAATTTGTTTACTACATGCACTTAAATGAAAAAGCAGATCCAACCAAAGGATTTAAAAACGAAGCCAACGTAGACAATGGACACACAGATGATAAAACACCACCAACTGTTGAAGTTGTTACTGGTGGGAAAAGATTTATCAAAGTAGATGGTGATGTTTCATCAACACAAGCTTTAGCAGGCGCTTCATTTGTCGTACGTGACGAAGACAGCGATACAGCTAATTACTTGAAAATTGATGAGGCAACAAAAGCTGTTACTTGGGTGAAAAACAAAGAAGATGCAACTACTTTCACAACATCAGCAGATGGATTAGTAGACGTAACAGGGTTAGACTATGGAACGTATTACTTGGAAGAAACAGTTGCTCCTAACGACTACGTTCTATTAACAAATCGGATTGAATTTGAAGTTGATGAACACTCATACGGAACAACTGAAAACTTAGTTGCTCCAGAAAAAGTTCCAAACAAACACAAAGGAACTTTACCTTCAACTGGTGGTAAAGGAATCTACTTGTACATCGGTACAGGTGCTTTATTACTTGTTGTTGTAGGGCTATACTTTGCTAAACGTCGCAAAGAAAATGTATAGAAGCTGAACTTCCGCTAAAAAGTGAAGCAAGCCTTTCGATTAACAAAATAATCAAAGGATTCTATCTACCAAAACAATAAAAGAGCCTGAGACATTGTGTTGTCCTAGGCTCTTTTATTTATTGATCTTCATCCAAGGAGGAATCCATGAAACGAAAAAACAGACGACGAGTGATTGATAGCATAATGATTCTTTTATTGTTCATTGGCATAGGTGCTTTGGCTTATCCTTTTGTCAGTGATGCCTTGAACAACTATCTCGATCAGCAAATCATTTCTCATTATCAAACAAAAGCCAATCAAGAAAATGCAGATGCCATGGCGAAGTTACAAGCAAAAATGGAAAAGAAAAATCAGCAACTGGCTAAAGAAGGGGGAAATCCCGGACTAGATCCTTTTTCTGAACCAAAAAAGGCGGAGAAAAAACCCGACAAAACTTATTTCGAAAGTCATACGATTGGTGTTTTGACGATTCCAAAAATCAATGTTCGTCTACCTATTTTTGATAAGACGAATTCATTATTACTAGAAAAGGGGAGTTCCTTACTAGAAGGTACATCTTATCCTACTGGTGGGGCTAGCACCCATGCAGTAATCTCTGGACATCGAGGCTTGCCACAAGCAAAGCTATTCACCGACTTGCCTGAATTAACTGAAGGGGATGAATTTTATTTAGAAGTAAACGGTAAGACTCTTGCTTACCAAGTAGATCAAATCAAAACGGTCGAACCCACCGATACGCAATATCTGCATATTGAAGAAGGAAAAGACTTGGTGACGTTATTAACTTGTACACCTTACATGATTAATAGTCATCGCTTATTAGTAAGAGGTCATCGTGTGCCTTACACACCAGAAGAAGTTTCAAAAGGAATCAAAAAAGTAACTCAGCGACACCAATTTTTATTATGGGGTATTCTGTTAAGTGCATTACTTCTGATTAGTTTGTTTTTGATTCTCTTTTACAGACGGCACCAACGAAAAAAAGCCCGTAAGTAATAAAATTAGCTAACGAAATTACGCCAAAACAAGCTCGCGCTAAATAAAATCATTTATGCGTGAGCTTGTTTATTCTTTCAGCTATTAGTTGACGATAATACATTGATTCATTAGAATGTAAACTGAAAAGATTCCCAAAACAAAAGCAAGGGAACTTGCAAAATTAGGAGGAAATCCATGATTGTCAACCAGGAACGTCCAAAAAAAGCCACTGCAGCCACACATGGAAACAAGCCACTCTTTCTAGATAACGCTGATCAATCTGCCTTTTTCGACCGTCACTTTACCAATTCTGATGATGTCCGTTTTTCAGTAATCGAAAACAAAAGCCATTTAGATTCAACGGTCTTTAAAAAATATAAAAAAACTTTTTTTGACGACTGGATTGCATCTGAATAAACACAGAAAGCGACTAATTAAAGAATTGACTTGAGTCTTTTAAAAAATAAAAAAACAGAGCGGAGGATTTCATGAAAAAATTTTATTATTGGCTAGATGAGTGGGGACGTAATGATAAAATGCGTTATATTTTTCTGATTTCATTTCTTTCTGGATACTCAGTCAATAAAATTGATTCCTTTTTTCAATTCCCTGAATTTTTTCATTTTTTATTTATTTGCGGAGCCTTTTTGTTAGGTGCAAGCATCCGTGCAACTTTTTATTACAAAAAACATCCACATAAAAATTTCCAGCGAAAGAATTGAGTATTTATCCTTCATCAGTCAACTGAAACCATTTACTGGTTTCAGTTTTTTTATTCTTCACTGTAATAAATGGTTGTTCGGATATTTTGTTCATGATTGCCAAAGGTATCTCCAAATAAAGTAACGCCTCCTTGATTGACTGCCCCTTCGTCTACAGCAATTTTAAACCGATAAAATGATTGATCTTCGATACCCAGATCAGCTAATCGAACCTCAGAAATTTTGACTCCATCAATTCCAGTATCAGAATTAGTGATGCGCAAGTGCTTTAAAAGGCCGTATTGGCTAAAATGATTCTTCCACCAATCAGGCGTTAATTTTCCCCTGACATCTGAAAAGTTTCCAGGACAGGTCCAAGTGCCTAGCTTGATTCCATTAATATAAAAGCTGATATCACTTGGCCAATTATTATTTGATTCTGGAAATTCTGAAGAGATTTCAAATGAGAGTTCCAATAACTGCAACGTTGAACCAACTGGTGCTTTATTAGGAATGATATATTCTACATACCCACGAGAAAACCATAAAAGGGCAGCTTCTGATCGGTGTTCGTCAACAAAGGACTGTGGCTCATCTAACAGACCAATAATCGTTTCCGTATCCGCGAGTCCACAAGTCGGCACGACCAAAAAATCAGAGAATAAGCCTAGCCGAGTTTCAACGCTTGCTTTTTTAAAAGGTAAAAAAACTTTTTGCGGAAAGACGATTTCCACTCGATCAAGGGCCAACGAAAACAAGCGCTTGTGTTGTTCGTCATCATTGAACCAAGAATCATTCAGTCGAATCAGGCGACAATCTTCTAATAGACGAACATGTCTTGAGATGATTGCCTTACTTAAATTGAGTTCCTTCGCAAGTTCGGTAACAGTCAAACCTCTTTCTGCTAGCAATTGCAAAATCGCTAACCGTGTTTCTGATGCTAATGCTTTATAAGTTGGTAAAGAATGTTGGTCTAAATATAATTCCATCTTAATGGTTCCTTTCATAAATAATTTAGTTATGTATGTAAGTAAACTATATCTCCGCTAGAGAATACAATTGCCTAATCGAATTGTTAACTATTGGGTTAACAGAGCCTATAGAAAATAAAATACACTCGTTAACTTCTCAGTTGAAAGTGGCTCGAACCTTGCTAAACTTATTGACGATACCCATGGTTCAAGCTAACATTTCTACTTGTAAGCGCTTAATACTATCGATAGGAAACCAACTCAAAAGGAGAGTGTCCAAAGTGTACTATAAAAAAATCATCAAATTTGCGGGGATCGCCATTTTAAGTTTTAGCTTGGCCGCCTGTGGCAAAAGCTCGGAAAGTTCAGCCAAAACCGAAGAAATTCGAATCAGCTGGTGGGGTGGTGATGCGCGGAATAAAGTCATGCAAGAAGCCATCACAGCTTTTGAAAAAGAAAATCCCACAATCAAAGTCAAGGCAGAGTTTAGTGGGTACGGAGGTTATCAAGAAAAAATGACAACACAACTATCTGGTGGCACAGCACCAGACGTCATTCGTTTGGATTCAATGTGGCTAAATCAATACAAAAACCAACTTGTTGATTTAGAGACTCTCTCAAAAGAGTTAGCAATTTCTACCAACTTTTCTGAAGAGTCCTTGATTTCACTAAAATATGATGACCATTTGTTAGGATTACCATTATCAACCAACTATCGTCCTTTGTTATACAACAAAACAGTTACAGATCAGTTCAATATCGAGGCACCCCAGTCTTGGGAAGATTTAATTGCTATGCGGGAAAAATTACCTGATGACTATTATCCAGCCGCAAATTTCTTTGGCGCTAAGTATGGTTCTCCCATTGTCTTCTTTCAAATTGTTGCGCAACAAACTGGATTACCAATTTCAGATGAGAATGGCAAGTTGAACTACACAGAAAAAGATTTCCTCACACTTGTCAATTTTTATCATCAACTCGTTGAGCAAAGAATCATTCCTTCTAAAAAAGATGTAGACAATGCAGGAACAATTGACGGCGCACCAGCACCAGCGTTACTTGAAGGAAAGTGGGTAACACTCTTTGAATTTATTGCCAACGTAAATACCATTAAGAGTCAATTGGAAGAACAAGGATTTGAATTAGCGTTAGCAGGCTATCCTTCAATGAGTAATGAAAAATCAACAGGAGTCTGGACGAAGCCATCGATGGTTTATTCTATTCCAACCTCTAGCAAGCACCAAAAAGCTGCTGCAAAGCTAATCAATTATTTAATGAATGATTCAGAAGCAAATAAAATTCAAAAATTAGAAAACGGCGTACCTGATAGTGAGAGCGGTAAACAAGCTTTAGAAGAAAGTGAACTGATTACGCCATTAGCGACAGAAATTTTAGTGGAAGGTGAGAAGAAGGTCGATACGAATCTATCCACTATGTATCGTTGGGACACAGCTAAGCTAAATGATGCAACTTTAGATATCATTACTCGATTAGATTATGGAAAAATCGACACTAAGCAGGCTGCAAAAGAATTTTACCAAGCATTCAAGGAAGAGGAAGACTCCGTGAATTAAGCCAGCTATGCTTTAACGCATAGCAAATCATGGCATCTGATTTCTTAACTTTTATAGGAGGAAAAAAATGATCAAAAAAAAATACATTGGTCTTTTATATTTAACACCTTGGATGATTGGGATTCTCTTTTTTGTTGTTTATCCCTTTGCCATGTCACTCTTTTACAGCTTCACAGACTATTCGATGCTAACCGAGCCGAAGTTTATTGGCTTTGACAATTACATCAAAATGTTTACTGATGATCCCATTTTTTGGTCGTCAGTCAAAGCAACCATCAAATTCGTTTTCCTAACTGTTCCTTTTAAGCTGATTTTTGCACTTTTCGTAGCCTATGTAATGAATGCTAAGCTAAAGGGAATTGGCTTTTTCAGAACAGCTTATTATATCCCTTCGATTTTAGGTGCAAATGTCGCGATTGCTGTGTTGTGGCAATTCCTATTTAAAAATGATGGATTAGTCAACATGGTGTTAAACAGTATCGGGCTTGCTAATGTTGCTTGGTTTTCTAGTGGGACAGGTGCCATGTTGACCATTGTGTTGCTACGTGTTTGGCAGTTTGGTTCAGCTATGGTGATTTTCTTAAATGCGTTGACTGAGATGCCTCAAGATTTGTATGAAGCTGCAGCAATCGATGGTGCATCAAAATTTCGACAATTTTTCTCTGTTACTTTGCCACAATTGACACCGATTATTTTTTTTAATTTAATTTTACAATTGGTTCAAGCGTTCCAAGAATTTGATGGCCCATTTTTAATCACGGGTGGGGGACCAATGCGTAGCACGTACTTATTACCTATGTATATTTATGACAATGCCTTCAAGATTTTTAACATGGGCTATTCAAGTGCGTTGTCGTGGGTATTATTTGTGATGATTATGATCTTTACCGCAATTTTATTTAAGACTTCTAAAAATTGGGTCTTTTATGCCGATGGGAGGGGCTAACCATGCAGCAAACATTGCAGCATAAAACTGAAACAGAAAAAATGAATCGACAAGTAAAACGAAAAAAACGATTAGTTTTGTTGATCAAATATCTTATTTTGATTGCAGGCGCGCTCATCATGTTGTACCCAATTCTATGGTTATTTGGTGCTTCCTTTAAGACAAATAGTGAAATTTTTCAATCCATTTGGTTTATGCCAAAAACGTTTGATTTTACGCCTTACATTGAAGGTTGGCAAACATCGAGTCAGTACACGTTTGCTACTTATTTCTTGAATTCTTTTCTGATTGTTATCCCTAAAGTTCTCTTGACTTTGATTTCCTGTACCTTAGCAGCTTATGGCTTTGCTCGCTTTGATTTTCCTTTCAAGAAAATTTTATTTCCAATAATGATTGCTACTTTATTTTTGCCTGGAATCGTTACTCGAATT
The DNA here is from genome assembly GCF_050529065.1 of Enterococcus sp. DIV0174. Lineage (NCBI taxonomy): Bacteria > Bacillati > Bacillota > Bacilli > Lactobacillales > Enterococcaceae > Enterococcus > Enterococcus sp. DIV0174. Next base: position 1,341,608 of record NZ_CP172881.1, read on the forward strand.
CCAATGTATATTTTTTGGCGAAATGTAAATTTGCTTGATACGTATCTACCTTTGATTACGAATTCAGCTTTTGCCTGCGATACGTTTTTCGTTTACATGCTGGTTCAATTTTTCCGCACAGTACCAAAAGAACTAGACGAAGCTGCAACGATTGATGGCTGTAATTCTTTCACAATTTTAACAAGAATCCTTGTACCCATTCTCAAACCATCATTGATTACTGCAGCTTTGTTTCAATTTATCTGGACCTTTACCGACTTTCAAGGCCCATTGATTTACATCTCTTCTGTAGAAAAATACCCAGTATCGATTGCCTTAAGGATGGCGATGGACACTACTTCAGCAGATTTCAGCTGGAATCGAACAATTGCCATGTCGATCATTGGTTTGATTCCTTCATTAGTTGTTTATTTCTCTGCTCAAAAACACTTCATCGGTTGTTCAACTGCTGGTGGTGTGAAAGGTTAAAAAAGAAAGGAAGACAAAAATGACCGTGACAATTAGCGCATTTGCAGATGAAATTAATCCCAGTATGCAACAACAAATTGCTGGGTTAATCGAACAAAAAATCAAACACATCGAGTTACGAACACTTGATGGAAAAAATGTCAGTGAGTTAACCTTTGAAGAGGCTCACCGCTATAAACAACAATTAGATACAGCAGGAATCACCGTATCCAGTATTGGTTCACCTATTGGGAAAATAAATATCAATGACCCGTTTTCTGAACACTTAGAACTTTTTAAACATGTGCTACACCTAGCCAACATTTTTCAGAGCCCGTATGTCCGCATGTTCAGTTTCTTTATTGATCCTGCAGAAAATCCAGATGATTATCAAGAAGAAGTCGTTACTCGATGGAAAGCCTTTGTAGCCATTGCGAAAGCATATCCTGAAATCACATTGCTTCATGAGAATGAAAAAGAAATCTTTGGTGATACCCCCGAACGATGTGCCTATTTGCTCAATGAGTTAAATAATCCGCAAGTCAAGGCTGTCTTTGACCCAGCAAATTTTGTTCAATGCGACGTTGAAGCTTTTCCCGATGCATACGAATTACTGAAGCCCTCAATTGCTTACCTCCACATTAAGGACGCTCGGTTCAGTGACCACGAAGTCAGGCCAGCTGGTTTTGGAGACGGAAAACTTGAAGAAATTCTAAACGATTTAACTTCTAATGGCTACAACGGTTTTGTTTCGCTTGAACCACACCTGACTTTCTTTGAGGGTTTTGAACGTTTAGAACCAACCAATCAACAATTAACAAAAAAAGCTGACAACGCAAGAATGTTCATTCTTGCGTCAGAGTCATTAAAAAAACTACTAACAAAACTTGATGTGAGGTGGCAATGATGAAACCAATTCGAATTGCGATTATTGGTGTGGGAAATATTGGAACTGCACATGTAAATAATTTATTAGCTAATGAGATGAAAAATGTCGTATTAACTGGTCTTTGCGATAACCAGCCAGAGAAGTTAGCCAAAATTCGTGAAAAACTTGGGGAAAGTTATCTATACTTTACACACGCTGCCAGTGTATTTTCTTCTTCTGAAATTGATGCAGTGATTATTGCTACGCCGCATTATGACCATCCAATTTTAGCCATTGAAGCCCTAAAAGCGGGTAAACATGTCTTAATTGAAAAGCCTGTGGGTGTCTATACAAAAAAAGTGCAAGAAATGTTAACAGAAGCCAAAAAACATCCAGAACTAACACTCGCACTGATGTACAATCAACGAATGAATCCACTTTATCAAAAAGCGAAAGAGCTCGTTGATTCAGGTGAGATCGGTGAGCTTCGCCGAACAAATTGGATTATCACTGATTGGTATCGTTCGCAAAGCTATTACGACTCTAGCAATTGGCGTGCTACTTGGAAAGGAGAAGGTGGTGGTGTTTTACTGAATCAAGACCCACATCAGCTTGATTTATGGCAGTGGATTTGCGGTATGCCTCAGCGGATTTTCGCATTTACTTATAATGGAAAACGCCGAAATGTCGAAGTCGAAACAGAAGTTACCGCCTATGTGGAGTATCAAAATGGAGCTACTGGTGTTTTTGTTACAACGACGACTGAAACTCCCGGAACAAATCGTTTTGAAATCGTGGGTTCAAAAGGAAAAATTGTCATTGAAGATCAGCAATTAAAATTTTGGCAAACTCGAATTGATGAAACCACTTGGAATCAAACCTATACAGGAGGCTTTGGTGAACCAGAAGTTTGGTCTATTAAGATTCCTGTCACTTTTGATAATGAATCTGGTCATAAAAAAATCACTCAAAATTTCATCAATCACATCTTATTTCAGGAAGAACTGGTTTCTCCTGCGGAAGAGGGAATCAAAGGCCTTAGTATTTCAAACGCCATCCATCTTTCTTCATGGCTTCAAGAATGGGTTCCATTACCAATCAACGAACATTTATTTTTAGAAGAATTAACTAAAAAAATTGAGACATCAACTGAAAAACAACGAGCAGAAGTAATTTTAGACACAAAAAAAACGTATTAGAAAGAAGGAAAAACAAAATGGTTGGTGTCGGAATAATAGGCTGTGGTGCAATTGCCCAAACACATGCTAAAGTAGTTCAAACATTGGAGGACGCCCAGCTAATCGCTTGCTGTGATATAAATCAGACAATTGGTCTCACTTTTGCAGAACAATTCTCTTGTATTTTTCATCAAGATTTCAATCGACTACTAGCAATGACAGAGGTCGAATTGGTAATCATTTGTACCCCTCATGATTTACATCAGGCAATGAGTATCGCTGCACTGAACGCACAAAAACATGTTCTTTGTGAAAAGCCAATGGCAACAACACTCCAAGCAACTGAAGAATTGATTTCTATCATAGAAAAACAATCCACACTTTACCATGTTTGCTATCAAAATCGACTGAATCCAACTTATTTACTACTCAAAAAACAGCTAGCAGACAACAAATACGGTAAAGTTACTGGTATCAAATGCGAACTGGCTTGGGAAAGAACTCCGAGCTACTATCAATCAGATTGGAAAGGAACGTGGCAACGAGAAGGGGGAGGTGTGCTGATCAATCAAGCGATCCACATGATTGATGCTGTTACTTGGTTAGTTGGCACACCCGAGAAAATCAAAGGGAAAATCATGACTGCTTGTTTAGAGCAAATAATCGAAGTTGAAGATACAGCGATGGCGATTGCCCTATACCATGACGGCACACCATTCGTGATCCAAGCAACGAATAATTATACAGGTAACCCATCACCAAAACTTACCTTTGAATGTGAAAAAGGACAGATTGAACTAACAACAGAACAATTGAAGTTTAACCAACAAGTAATCTTAGAAGATCTGCCACAACATTTAACTTATGCTTCAAAAAGGTATTGGGGGCGTGGACATCAGGCAGTTATTGCTGCCTTTATCAAGGAAATCAATGGACAAACGGACGACCATATAGCAAGTCTCGCCGGAATTGATGCACTTCAATCACTAAAAATTGTTTTAGGTATTTATACTTCTAGTCGGAGGAACAAATGGATTTCGCTAAATAATTAATTTAAAAGCCCCCAAGTTGTAAAAGCTCAATACAACTTGGGGGCTTTAACTCCTATCTTTATTTTCCAGACTCACTTCTCAAAATCTTTTCCATTTTTTTACCTTTAGCTAATTCATCGACCAACTTATCGAGATAGCGAATTTCTTTCATTAAGGAATCTTCCATTTCTTCCACGCGAATGCCACAAATCACGCCAGTAATCAGTGAACGTTTGGGATTCAACAATGGTGCTTCTTCAAAAAAAGTTTCAAAAGTTGCTTCTTTAGCCAATTGGTTCTCTAATTCATCTTGTGTGTAACCTGTTAACCATAAGATAATTTGATCCACTTCTGCTTTTGTTCGCTGTTTCTTCGTCGCTTTTGTGACGTAGTGGGGGTAGACACTGGCAAAACTAGTTGTGTAAATTCGATGTTTAGGCATCTTTTTCCCTCCTGATTGAGATTAATAAATCACACATAATCTTGGACAGTCGTTTTACTTTCTACTGCTTGTGAAAAATCAGTAAAAATTCGTTTTGTGATATCAATTCCTTTGCTTCTAGATATAAACCAGCTTAACACTTGAAAAGGTAAAATCAAAAGTAAAGGGCACTTGTTTTCATCAGAAATCTCTGGAAGTAGCAAATGACGATTGGGGTCAGCTAAAGTAGGAGTTCGTTCATTTTTAATTGAGATAACAAAAATGTGTGAAGTCACCTTTTCCTCATATGTACGCAACAGCTGTGCTTTTTTTTGAACAAGAGGTTTAACTGGTGTATCTAAAAAGAAAAGACGGTAAGTATCATTCATTTCTAAATAGGGGCCGTGCATAAATGCTTCCAAATCAAGTCCTTGTGAGGGCACTCGAATCGTTTCTGAAAATTTTGTTTCCATTTCTTTCGCTGTCCCAAGCGCTGGACCGTATGCAATAGACATGAAGCGTTGGCTTTCACGTAAACTTTGTTCATTTTTTTTGAAAAACGATTGACTTAATTTGATTGTTAACTCAATTTGTTCCAGCAACTGTTTAAATTCAACTAATTCTTGTTTTTCTTGCTCTTCACTAACAATTCCCAAATGTACGCCTAAACGAAGTCCTAGAAGCATTAATGCTAAAACTGAAGCAGTGAAGCCAAGAGAAACATATCCCACACGCTCTTTACCAGATAAAATATCTAAAGTAGTATCAGTCACTTGCGTTATTTCACTATTTGGAATACTTGTCACACCAATTTTAAAAGACTGCTTGTTTAAATGATTCAATGCATCGATCGTAGAGGTACTCTGACCGCTTTGAGAAATACCCAGAACCAATTGTGGGTGATTGACCTTATGTGCATAGTGTTGAAAATTAAATGGTTCTTGAATCGTAACAGTTTTGTTAGTCATTTTTTCAAGATAACAACGAGCACTCAATGCTGCATTGATACTAGATCCTGTTCCTAAAATCAAAATATCATCAAAATCCGGTAATTGAAAGAGAGCAGTATCTATATTTTTAGGATACGCTTCCAAAATTTCAAGCAAAATAGGTTGTTCTTGGTTGATATAACTCCACATGGTCAGTTCCTTCATAATTATTCTCCTTTAAATTAAAATAAGTTGACAGAAAGTAGGCAACTCCCGATTGTTGGTTCGTCAATGTTTGATGTGTCGCTTGTTTCTTCACTTCTTCGGATGCATTAGCCGATGAACTCATCTTGGAAAAAAGTAATCATTCTCTCTCAACTAAAGGATGGCATGCCGATACAGATAAAATTATTTTTTCACACATCGGTTATCAAACAACTGGTCGAAAGGAAGCAATCATCTCTGCGTTATATGCTGGTAAGACTTTTTACTTAGTTGAGGAAAATACTGGTACCGTTGTTTTCAGTCAGACTGTATCACTGACAACCAATGACCAAGGGCAATTCGGCATTCTTGATTTTACAGATTGGCAAGTTCCCGGGACCTATCATTTAAAAGTAGCGCAGCTTAGTACAAAGACATTCACGATTAAAAATCAGTTCATTTCTTTGTTGCAAGACTCACTTTGGAAAAGCTTAAACTTTATTTTTTGCGAACGTTGTGGATATCCAATCAGTGGGATACATGGAACATGCCACCAAGATATACTAGCTACTCATGAAGGCAAAAAAATTATTTTTAATGGTGGCTGGCATGATGCAGGTGACCTCTCTCAACAATTAGTTCAAACGGCAGAAGTTACTTTAGCACTTTTTTTAGCAGCAAGTAGTCAAGATTCACAAGATACTTCGCTAGCAGAACGTCTAAGAGAAGAAGGGGCTTGGGGAATAGATTTTATTTTGAAAACTCGACTTGGCCAAGGATTTCGCGCTACCAGTGCGGGGATGACACGTTGGACAGATAATCAATTGGGAGACATGGATGACGCAGTTGCGCGAGTACATAACAGCCCTTACGATAATTTTTTAATTGTTGGTTGTTTAGCGAAAATTTTGGTAACGTTACCAAAGGGACATGAATTACACTCTGTTCTTTCTTCCATTCTAGAAGAAGACTATCAGGATGCCAAAGTTGGTTTTGAACAAGCACCGTTTAAGCATGAGCCAATTTTTTGGGAACATACGTATAGCACCTCAAAAAGTTTATATTTAGCTACGTTAATCTGGACCAATAGTTTGATGTATCAAGTAACAGGTAAATCCTTTTTCATTAACGAGACGGAGAAGCTACTTCCGAACTTACTAATGTGTCAGGAACAAACAGGTATTTCATTGGACGATGGAACACTTTTACAAGGATTTTTCTATCGTGATGAACAACAAAAAATCATTCAACATTTTAATCATCAAGCAAGGGAGCATCTTTATGCTTACGCTTTCTCAGAGGCAATAAAAGTTGTGAATGAAAATTTACAAAGTGAGATTCGTAAAGCCGCTAAGCATTACGGTGACTATCTAACCTATTTAGCGAGTGCTACAGCACCTTACCCCATGATTGCCAGTGGGATTTATAAAATGAGTGAGAAAGACGATGATGAATCATTTAATCGCCAGCACCTATTGGTCGACGAGAAAGCGCGAGTCGAATTTAAAGAACAGCTATTAGCTGGTCAAAAGATTGCACCAGATCTTTATCTAAAAAAATTTCCTGTGTGGTTTTCCTTCCGTGGAAATAATGCTGTGCTTCTATCAATGGGTGAAAGTGCAACGATAATAGGAAATTTATTAACAGATGATAAGTTAAAGAACATTGGCTTCACACAGCTCCAATGGCTCATTGGGAAAAAACCATTTGGACAATCAATGATGTACGGAGAAGGGTACAACTATCCACAAATGTACACTGTTTCTTCTGGTGAAATGATTGGTGAGCTGCCTGTTGGTATTCAGACTTTTGAAAATGAAGATATTCCCTATTGGCCACAATTTAACAATGCCACATATAAAGAAGTTTGGGTTGGACTTGCAGGGAAATGGTTGTCCGTCGTTCACGCATTGAGTATATAAAAAAGGAGAATGACTATGTTGAAAAATCCCGGAATAACTAAAGAAACAATTGGTGAAATAATTGCACTTTATGCAAATAAAGTTTCAACCAATCGATACATTGCTGCTATTCGAGATGCTTTTGCCAGTACGATTCCAATTACAATTGCCTCTGCATTTTTTGTCTTGATTAATAATGTTTTGCTTGCTGAAGAAACTGGTTTACTACGAGAAATGCCTGGGAGAATGTTCCTTTCAGAGCTCTGTGTCCAAGGATACAATGGAACAATCGGAATGTTGGGTATTATGGTCACATTCTTGATTGGCTATCGCTTAGCACGTTCTTACGGAAATGACGGGGCGCTTGAAGGGATCATTGCCTTAGCTTGCTATATCACCTTAATTCCCAATACATTAACCATTGTAGGAAATAATGGAGAATCAATTCAAGCCAATGGTATTTTGACACAAACTTATACTAGTGCTTCAACCATGTTGTTAGGCATTTTAGCTGCGTTAGTTGGGATTACTCTTCTATGTAAATTATCTACTAACGAAAAACTGAAAATAAAAATGCCTGATAGTGTACCACCCGCAATCGCAAAGTCATTTAACTTACTTATTCCCGCATTATTGACTATCACTGTTTTTGCATTAATGGAAGCAGGTATTAGGACTTTAACTGGAGTAACTGTTCCTGAATTAGTTGTTGAAGTGCTACAAGCACCATTAGTTGGTGGATTCCAATCATTATCTGGTATTTTATTGTATGTTTTTCTTTCAACATTCGTCTTCATTTTTGGTATCCATGGTTCATTCGTTTTTAGTGCAATTTCTGGTCCCATCTTATTAACTTCGTTACAACAAAACATTGATGCCATCAATAGCGGAAATGTTATTCCTAATATTGTGACACAATCTTTTCTTGACGCGTATGTCTATATGGGTGGGGGAGGAACCATGATTTGTTTAGTGATTGCTGTCTTACTTGTTTCTAAACGTAAGGATGAAAAGATGATTGCAAAATTAGGCGGGATTTCTAGTATCTTCAATATCAGTGAACCAATGATGTTTGGATTGCCAATTGTGTTTAATCCTATTTACGCAGTTCCGTTCTGCTTAACACCAATGATTGCAACGTTTATTGCTTATTTAGCAACTAGTTGGGAGTGGGTCAAACCAACTTATATTTCGATACCATGGGTAACACCACCCATTCTTTCCGGTTACTTAGCAACAGCAGGAGATATTCGCGCTGCGCTGTTACAAGCTGTGATTATTTTTATCGGAACGTTGATTTACTTGCCATTTGTACTTTTATCAAATAAGGTTGTTAAAGAAGAAGTCTAAGCCAAGGTAAAAACTAAAGAAGTACTAAGTGAAAAAAGAGCCTGAGACATCATTTTGTCTCGGCTCTTTTCAAACATTCATTAAGCAAAATATTCTGGATATCTTTCCACAACTGACTCTTGCTCGTTCAACATCATATGCAAATGTAAAATCGTTAAAAAGCGAACTTCTTCAGGATTTTTAGCAACTAGTGCGTCAAATAATTGCTGATGCTGGTTTGTGATGGTTTCCCAAGGTAACCCAGAAATCGTCACCCGTAGCCAACGAAATCGTTCTAAATGCGTATTATGGTTATCTAACCAATTCCAAACTTCTTTGCGCTCAGCAATGTCAAAACACGTTTCATGAAATAAATTATCCGCATGAAAAAATCCACGTGCATCTTGTTTTTCAATTGTTTTTTGTTGTAAGTTTAATATTTCTTGTAATCGTTGTTGTGTTTCAGGAGTTAATTTTGTACAACACTCAACCATGATTTGCTGTTCAAGTTGCTCACGTACAAAGCGTGCATTTTGCGCAGAAGCCAAATCAATTTTTGAAATATAGGTACCACTTTGAGGAATCGTATAAACAAGTTCTTGTTGACGCAATTGTATCAAAGATTCACGAATAGGGGTGCGGCCAATGTTAAGTAAGTCTTCTAAACTTTTTTCAGATATTTTGCGTCCTGGTTCTAAATCTGAAAAAATAATTCGTTTTCTAATTTCCTGGTATGCTTGATTTTGCAAGCTATCAATCATGTTCATTCCTCCAACTCCACCATCAATATCTGTTTTATTATAGCAGAAAACCACTTAAAAGTATGTTATGCAACTAGTAGCTCGTTAGTCTATTTTATAAAAAAAGCATGTAACATGTTACGCAAAATGTAACATGTTCTTTTTGTTTTCTATTCCTTTCTTAAACTAGAAAAGCCCTTACAACTTATTAAAAAAACAAGTATGCTCAAAGTGTCAAAAGGATTACTCGAGTATAAACGACAAAAAATAGATAATTGAAGGAGAATGTAAAATGCAAAAACGTGATTTTATCGATACAAATGATTTTTCAAAAGAAGAAGTAGATTACTTGATTGAATTGGGATTGAAATTGAAAGAATCAATTACTAATGGCTACTATCCTCCTTTGTTGAAAAACAAAACGTTAGGAATGATTTTTGAGCAATCTTCTACACGTACCCGTGTATCTTTTGAAACAGCTATGACGCAACTAGGTGGGCACGCACAATACCTAGCGCCTGGACAAATCCAATTAGGTGGACACGAAAGTCTGGGCGATACTTCCCGCGTCTTATCTCGCTTAGTAGATATTTTGATGGCTCGGGTAGAACGTCATGACTCAGTAGTTGAATTAGCTAAAACAGCAACGATTCCTGTAATAAACGGAATGAGCGACTATAATCACCCGACTCAAGAACTAGGTGACATCATCACCATGACAGAACAGCTACCAGCCGGCAAAAAATTAAGTGACTGTAAAGTCGTTTTTGTCGGTGATGCGACACAAGTTTGCGTTTCGTTAATGTTTATTGCTACAAAAATGGGGATGGACTTTGTTCAATTTGGACCAAAAGGATTCCAAATCAAACCAGAAACATTGGCTATTGGTGAAGCAAATGCACAAATATCTGGCGGAAGCGTGTTAATTACTGAAGACGCTGATCTTGCTATGAAAGATGCAGACTTTGTTTATACAGATGTTTGGTATGGTTTGTATGAAGCGGAACTATCTGAAGAAGAACGGATGAACGTATTTTATCCAAAATATCAAGTCAATGCAGACTTAATGAAAAAAGCGGCCTCACATGCTAAATTTATGCATTGTCTACCCGCTACCCGTGGAGAAGAAGTAACTGATGAAGTATTAGATGCACCTTACTCAGTGGTACTGGACGAAGCCGAAAACAGATTAACAGCGATGCGGGCTTTGCTAGTTTACTTCTTAAATCCTTACTTAAACTATGCGAGTGAAGCAGTAGTCACAACATACAATAGTGAATTTGAACGTTTATTACGTCAAACAAAACAATACGAACGCAAAAACTAAGGCTAGAAAGGAGCAAGGATAATGGAAAAAAAGAAGTTCCGATTATTTGACGCTGTATTAATGGCAGTTGTGGTTATCCTGGTAGTAGAATCTGCTGCCCCCGCCGCAGCAATTGGCTCCTCACAATTTTTTTGGTGGGGGTTACTACTGATTTTATTCTTCTTACCTTATGGATTAATTTCTGCAGAGTTAGGTACAACTTATGAAGGCGACGGCGGAATTTATGATTGGGTAAAGAAAGCTTTTGGTCGACGTTGGGGTGGAAGAGTTGCCTGGTTTTATTGGATCAACTTTCCTATTTGGATGGCAAGCTTAGCCGTTTTGTTCCAAGAAGTCCTATCACAAATTTTTCAAATTCAGCTTCATTTATTTGTAACTATTGGAATCCAGTTGCTCTTCATTTGGGTCGTTACTTTTATTAGTTGTTATCCTGTGAGTGACAGTAAATGGATTTTGAATCTTGCCGCTTTTGCGAAAGTTGCCATCATGATTTGTTTAGGTGTTCTGGGTATCTATCATGCGGTAACGAAAGGTGTAGCAAACGATTTTTCAGGAGCAGCTTTACTTCCAAAAATGGATATTAAGAGCCTTAGCTTTCTTTCAGTTATTCTATTTAACTTTTTGGGATTCGAAGTGGTAACTACTATGGCAAGCGACATGGATAATCCGAAAAAGCAAATTCCGCAATCAATTATCTATGGTGGAATACTTATTGCATTCTTTTATCTATTTGCGGCATTTGGTATGGGCGCAGCGGTTCCTGCCGATGAATTATCTGCATCAGGCGGCTTAATCGACAGCTTTATCTTATTAGTCGGTGGCTTGAATCCGTTTGTAGTGATTATTGGCTTATTATTTATGTATACTTTAGCTGCCAATTTGATTTCATGGTCTTTAGGTGTGAATTATGTTGCTTTATACGCAGCAAAGAATAACGATATGCCTGCGATTTTTGCACGTGTAAATTCCAAAAATGAAATGCCCGTTGGTGCTTCTTTACTTAACGGAATCATTGCAACATTGCTTGTTGTCGCCGCACCAATGATCCCCAACGAAAATATTTTTTGGGCATTCTTTTCATTAAATGTCGTTGCATTATTGTTATCATATATCATGATGTTCCCAGCATTTTTAAAACTACGCAAAACAGATCCCGATACACCTCGACCATTCAAAGTTCCTGGACCAACATGGTTTCTTCGAATTCTGACTTATGTTCCATTTACTTTACTGGTCTTAACTTTAATTTTCTCAGTCGTACCACTTGATAATAGTCCAGAAGAAATTTCCGGAAAAATTCCGGTATTGATAGGTACAATTCTTGTAGCATTGATTGGTGAAATAATGATAAAACACGCAGGAAAAACGTTAGAAAAAGGAGTTCATTCTCATGAAAACAATTGATAGTACCCCAAAACAAGATGGCTTTTGGATGCCTGGCGAATTTGAAAACCATGAGGGCGTTTATATTTTATGGCCCCAACGATCAGATAATTGGCGCAATGGTGGAAAGCCAGCACAACAAACATTTGTCGAAGTAGCCAAAGCAATTGCTGCCTTCGAACCAGTAACCGTGGGAGCAAATCCTGACCAATATAATAATGCACGTCATTTACTACCGGAAGAAATCAGAGTAGTTGAAATCGCTAATGATGATGCATGGGTACGTGACTGTGGCCCAACATTTGTTAAAAGTAGTAGTGGTGAAGTCCGCGGTGTCGATTGGTCATTCAATGCGTGGGGCGGATTGGAAGATGGTCTTTATTTCCCATGGGATAAAGACGATCAAGTCGCTCAAAAAATTTGTGAAATCGAACGTAAAGATCGTTATCGGTTAGATAGTTTTGTTTTAGAAGGCGGCTCAATCCACGTCGATGGAGAGGGTACCTTATTAACAACGGAAGAGTGTCTACTTTCAAACGGACGGAATCCTCAATTATCTAAGGAACAAATTGAACATGTTTTAAAAGAACAGTTAGCCGTTGAAAAAATTATTTGGCTGAAACGTGGAATCTATCTAGATGAAACGAATGGTCACGTTGACAATATTGCTAATTTTGTTAAGCCAGGTGAAGTGGTTCTTGCTTGGACAGACGACATAGCTGATCCGCAGTATGAAATTTCTCAAGAATGCTTGAATATTTTAGAAAACGAAACAGATGCCAAAGGGCGGAAGTTGGTCGTTCATAAAATGTATGTACCAAATCCTGTTACGATTACTAAAGAAGAAAGCTTAGGTGTAGACGCTGTAGCAGGTACCTTGCCAAGAGAAGAAGGCGACCGTTTAGCTGCTAGTTATGTTAATTATTATACGGCTAATGGCGGAATCGTCTTTCCATTATTTGGTGACCCTATGGATCATGAGGCAGAAAAACTTTTAGCAAAATTATATCCAGATCGTGTAATTAGCGGGGTTCCTGCACGAGAAATCCTTTTAGGCGGAGGGAATATTCACTGTATCACTCAACAGATACCTAGTAGCCACTAAAAGATACAATGAAATGATTTAACAAGTTAAAAGGAGAGGACGGAGGATTCGCAAACAGGTTTGTTTCGAATCCTCGTTTTTTGCTATACTAATAGGAGAAGAGGAGTTGTCCAAATGAAAATCGAACACAGTACCCCGAAGCAAGATGGTTTTCGCTTGCCAGCAGAAACAGTTCCTCATGAGGAATGTTTTATGATTTGGCCGGAGAGAACTGATAATTGGCGAAATGGTGCAAAGCCAGCTCAACTTACTTATGCAGAAGTTGCACAAACTATTGCGAAATTCGAACCAGTGACAATGCTTGTATCAAAAAGACAATACAAAAATGCTCGCCATTTACTTAACGAAAACATCCGTATTTTAGAAATGAGTTCAGATGATGCATGGATCAAGGATACAGGTCCAGTCTACGTCATGGACACGTCAGAAAATCTTCGTGCTGTAGACTTTCGATTCAATGCGTGGGGCGGATTGTTAGACGGGCTGTTTTTCCCTTGGGATCAAGATGATTTATTGGCAGAAAAAATTTGTAATTGGCAACGATTAGACTATTATTCCTTAGCAAATTTCGTACTAGAAGGTTGCTCCATTCACAGCGATGGGGAAGGAACAATTTTTACTACGGAAGAATGTCTCCTATCTGAAGGAAGGAATCCGCAATTTACTAAAACACAAATCGAAGAAATCCTTTTGGAGTATTGCGGAGCTCAAAAAATCATCTGGCTTCCACATGGCTTCTTTTTAGATGAAACAAATGGTGATATTGATAATTTGTTGAATATCGTTCGCCCCGGTGAACTCGTCCTTAATTGGTGCGATGATCCAGAAGACCCAATGTATGAAATTGTACGAGAAGCTTATATGTACTTATCAAAAGTAACAGATGCCCAGGGACGGGGACTACAAATTCATAAAATGCCTTTACCGCAAGCAATGTACATTACTGAAGAAGAAAGTCAAGGAGTAGACCCAGTAAATGGTATGCTTCCACGCTTTCCTGGAGATCGATTAACAGCTAGTTATGTTAGTTATTATACGGCAAATCAAGGCGTAATCTATCCTGTATTTGACGACCCTAATGACCAAAAAGCACATAAAATACTGAAAGACTTGTATCCTGGATATGAGGTCATCGGAGTTCCTGCACGAGAAATTCTTTTAGGTGGAGGAAATATCCACTGTATTGCTCAGGCACTACCAAAACATAGAAAGTAGGATGATTATGGATTTCTATGAAATTGTTAATTCCCATCTAGCAGAACTGACAAGAAATGAACGGGTTTTGTTTGATTATGTTATCTCAAACTTGAATGTCATCAAAAATAAAAGTATTAGAGAAGTTTCTGAAGAATGCTTTGTTTCAACCACGACTTTTTTGCGTTTCGTTAGAAAAATAGGTTTTAGTGGTTATAGTGAATTTTCAACAGTTATCAAATACACTTTATTAACAAAAAATGATGTTCCTCAACAAAGTCCATTTGTGGTTTCTCAAAGAGATTATCGGGAAGAATACTTAAAAAATTTAATTGAGTCCGTTCGTGTAATGGATAGTGATAAAATCAAAAAAATTGTTTTGGCCATGCAGGAAAAACCAAAAATCTTTTTATTCGCCAAAGGAATGAGCAAAGAAATTATGGGCTATATCAAATATCTCTATACTACAGCTGGATTTTTTGTCATCTTTCCAGAAGATCAACAAACAAGAACAATTGCTTTACAACAAGCTGAATCAAAAGATTTGGTTTTCGTTTTTAGTTATCGTGGTGAGGACAATGAGTTAATTACCTTGATTCGAAAGTTAAAAGAGCAGTCACATCCCTTGATTGTATCAATCACCGGTGCCGACAATAACCTGATGCAAAACACAAGCGATATCAATCTCTACTTATTTACAGACGAATTGTACCTTAATCAACTAAATCTTACTTCGCATATCTCGATGATTGCCTTGATGGAGCTGTTGCTTTATCAATATATCGAAGGCTGTGATCCCCAGGACTATCATCTGGTATTTCGTTGAATCAACTACCTTTAGAGCTTAGAACAACATGTTCTTCGTGTCTATAGGTAGTTTCTTTTTTGGTAAAAAGTTTCAGTTTTTTGCGATAAACAGGCTTTTTTCTGGTACAAACTGCCAATTTTCAGTCGTTCTCTTATCAAAGAATCATTTTCATGGTTCAATGAGGCCACAACAATCTATGGAAATGAAATTTCAATTAAAAGGGTGAACAATATGAAGTTAGCGATAATTGGCTCTGGCAAAATTGTACAAGACTTTTTAACAATTACAAAAGACTTACCTCAAATCAAATTAGAAGCAATCGTCGGAACAAAAAGAAGCAAAGAGACATTAGAAGAACTACAAAAAAAATATGGAATCAAAAACTATTTTACTGACTACGAACAATGTTTACAGGAAGATACGATTGATACCGTTTATGTTGCTGTCCCTAATCATTTACATTTCTCTTTTACAAAAAAAGCATTGTTAGCTGGTAAAAATGTCATTTGCGAAAAACCATTTACTACTGATTATCAACAATTTTTAGAACTAAAACATTTAGCAGAAAGCAAACAAAAATTTTTGCTTGAAGCAATTACAAACCAATACCTGGAGAATTATTTGGAAATCAAGAAACAACTGTCTTCCTTAGGAGAGATAAAGCTAATCGAATGCAACTATTCTCAATATTCTTCACGATATGATGCGTTTAAAAACGGAGAGATTGCGCCTGCTTTCGATGCTCAAAAAGGTGGAGGAGCATTGATGGATCTTAACATTTACAATGTCCACTTTGTTGTAGGACTATTAGGAAAACCATTAGAAGTCTATTATTTTCCACATATGGAAAAAGAGGTTGATACTTCTGGCATTTTAGTGTTGCAATATAAGGAATATCAAGCAGTTTGTATCGCGGCTAAGAATTCTGATGCACCCGTTCGCTCAGTTATTCAAGGTGAAAATAGGTCGATTGTAGTTGACAGTCCTGCCAATGTTCTAACTTCCTTTGGTATCTATCAAAAAAATCAACTCTTAGAAACTATTTCTGCGAATAGTCACGCACATAGAATGTATCAAGAATTTGCAATGTTTGATCAGATGATTCAAAGTAAAGATTTTTTTGCCATGCAAAAACAATTAAAACATAGTGAAACTGTCATGTGGGTGATTGACCAGGCAAAATTATCAACGAAATCAAGAAATTAATTCCTCGCATCAATTTTTAAAAAAAACTGCAAACAAAACTATCTGTCTCTAAAACAGTTTTACATTTCTACTTGTTTCAAAGACAGATAGTTTTCTGCTTAGTCCAGCTGCTTAATATTACATTTCTGGTGCTAGATTGTTTAAATACATATCCCACAACCAATTAAACAACTCACTTAAATAATTTGATTCATCTGTTAATTCGACGATAAAGCATGGTTTCGTCGTACTCGGCAAAATTTCTGAAAAGCTAGTGATAAACAAATCGATTTCTGAATGGTCAGTTACTGATAGTTCATAGTCAACAAATTGCAATTGTGATAAAAACAAAACAATATTCTGTAATATTTTTTGATTAATCATAGGAATGATTGCAACTTTCACTCGTCTATCTTTGATTTTTTTCTGGAAGTAAGGATAGAGGATAAAACTTAAATCTTCAAGCAATTCTTTTTTACGATCTTTAAAAATAAAAAAGGACGTTTTTTGAAAATATTGCTCAAAATAATGACCTAAAATCTCTATTAACTTTTGATACCCCGGTGTTTCTGAATAACTAGAAACGCCATCAAACCCATAGAATTTGGGTAGTTTTCCCCCATTAGTATAGTGAGAAAATAGCGTAGAAAATAAATTTGCACGGATAAGCAGTTCTTCTTCTTCAGTCAGATTTTCAGGTAAGATTTTTTTTGAATAAAATGAATTAAATTCTATCAAAAACCTGTGAAATTGCTGTTCTCTCTTTTCTAAATTTTGATAAAAATCAACTAAAATAGTTAAGCGAGAATCAACCGGTGATGCATAGTAGAACGAAAAAACAAATACATATTTCAAAAAATTAATGTGATAAATAATCTGATAGGGATCCTTAATAAACTGAGAAAAATATTGTTGTAAAACGGGATTAGCGTCAAAATAAATCAATTCATTTCCTTCAAATTCATCCAATTCATAACCTTGTAAACTTCTAATTTTCATAATCGTTAACATTAATCGGATTGCTTTTGGATGAACATGAGAAAAGTTAAAAAAATCAAAGTCTTTTAAAAGTTCTTTTTCATTATAATACGGTAAATCAAGTTCTTCGTTTGTTAGCACATCATCTCCAGTGGAGCCTAACCAAATCACATAAAAAAAAAGCAGTTGAATGTTGCTTTCTTCTCCAAAAATTTTCATTTTAGAAAAGTTAAGTTTTACATTCAAATCATCTAAGCACACTTTAGTCGTTTGTAATGCTCTGATTGCAGTCGAGCGACTGATATAGTTTTCTTCTAAAAAATCTTCAATCGTTTGTTCTGGTCTTGTCAATATAGAAAGTAAAAATTGATAGGGTAGAGAACACTTAATCAAAAACTGTAAATATATATTGTAATTATAGCCTTTAGTGTGCCAATTAACTCGTCCGCTCTCATCCCAAACACTCTTATCAAAGAGCGTAATCATGTCACGATCAAATGACTGGATCAACGATTGAGTGGCTGGAAAAGATAGTTTGAATTCTTTAGCTAAATAGGAAATGGAACAAGAAGCATTCTGTGAATTAAGGATCTGAAAAACTGCTAACTTTCGCCTGTCATAATCATTAAGAACCACAAATTCAAACATAATGAACTCTCTCCTTCTTTATTTTTGACCAGATTTCTTACATAATCCATCAACTTTCTGACAAAAAAATTAAACTATATCGTTTTTTGTAACAAAAAACATTTTAAATATTAATTATATTTTAATACAAATAAAGGATTTACAGAAATATTACGCACTTTTAATGCATAAATTTTTACTTTATCAAAATATAACTCATACTAACTATGTGTTATACGCTCATCATTACATCATGCCATTATCATAGTTTGTGAATATTTTATAAATCAAAAAATAAAATGTGTTACATTTTTGAGAAAATAACATATAAAAAACGAACATCCTCTTTAAACCACACATTGTTAACTTTTGCTATAACATAATTCCGTTGCTAAACTTCAAATTGTAGAGGGAACATTTTTCATGTTTGTGAATTTGGAGGGAGGGGAGTCGGAATGAATCGTAAAGTAAAACTAGTTAGCTTCTTATGGATTGGTGTTTTGTTGCTAAGTATTTTTAGTCAGTTGTTAGGGATTTCTAGTTTAATTCATGCAGAAGAGACCACCGAATTTCGAGAAATTGCAACCAGTCAACAGTTGAAACTTGAAGGGAAAGATTCAATTGCCACAGAAGATGGCTCAGAAGGTATCAAGAACTGGACCCTGAGATATCATAAACAAGTAAGCGAAGAAACGCAAACAACTTTACAACTAAAAGTTACCGCTGAAGATCAGCCAATTAAACAAGTAACGCAAACAGATTTTATAGAAATTGAAAATGGCTGGATTGAAGAAGTTCATGATGCCGAAATGAATACAATCGAATTTCAAACAGCTATTGAACAATCAGCTATCAAAATTCAAATAAAATTATTAGATGAGCAAGGAAAAATTTTAGAAGAAACAGCTCAAGCAATTGAGTTCCAATCAAGCATTGATCCCTCTATAAATGGTCAACAAACGAATGAATCTACTGATGAACAGGAAGAAATTAAGAAAGAAAATGATACAACTGTTCAAGAAAATACGTTAGGCACGGATGGCTCAGAACAAGCGAAGGAATCTGAGGAAGATAAAACTTCAGAAAAAGAGCAAACAGCAGATACTGAAGCTGCTCAACCTTCTGATGAAAAGGCACTTCCATTGATTACTGCAGCACCATTTGCTATGACACCTTTAGCAGGAAGTCCGGTCAATGTCGATCCATTTAATTACGTTAATGATGCGTTAGGAACGTATCCAGAACACTCGACAAATAATTACACGACCAATGACTCTTCCACATTCATCAAGAACTATGATTTTAGTACAGAGAAAACAGAGGGGACTTCATCAATAAATAATATCATTGATAGCAATCCGCTGAACTTTACTAATGGTTATCATGATTATGGTGATGGAGCAATTAAAAAAATTGTTATTCCAACTAGTAACCCAAATCAATTTAAAGTCCAATTAGATGTAATTGGGGATGCACTGGAAACAAATCAACCGATTGATATCTCTTTAGTATTAGATAAGTCGAGCTCAATGGTTCAAGAAACTGTTCCTGAAGGGATGACTCGTTGGGTCGCCTTACAAGACGCAGTGACTACATTTGCAAATGATTTGCTTGGACCCGGCAATGATGGAAATATTCGTTTAGGACTAGCAGCATTTGGTTCTACACGTATGCAAATCAACAATAATTCAGTCGATGTTCCATATGGAGAAATTGGGAAATTTGGTTCTAGTGGTTTCACAACAAGTCCATCAGCAATTACCAGTCACACAATCTATACTGCGACACCTGATACTTCTGGTACACCAACTTACCTTGGTCTTGATGCAGGTTATGCCATGCTAACAAATCCAAGTTATGGAACTAGGAGTGAAGCAGCAAAAGTCCTAATCGTTTTAACTGATGGTGAACCTACTTTTTCACCAAATCAAAATTATTTGAATCTGACAAATAACCTACTCAGTTTGAATCAAACAAATCTAGGCAATTCTGAACGCTACTATGCACGAATGAACAATACAAATTACTACAACGGGAACGGAACATCGTCAACTGGACATGTTACACCAACAGTTGATTATGTTAATCAAAGAGCTACGCATCCAGCAAATCAAAATATCATAAAATACTCAATTGGTTTTGCTACAGGTGAGACTGCTGAAAGTGTCTTAACAGCCATTGGGAAAAATGGTTATTTCACCGCAAATAATCGTGAACAGCTGATTCAGGTTTTAAAAACATTGAGTACTACTTTCTCAGCTACGCTCCAACAAGCAACGGTTACAGATCCAATGAGTGACTATGTCAATTTGATTGGTGATGTAAGTTCTTTTGCCTTGAAAGTTGATAATGGGTTGACTGTTATTCCATCTACAAGTGGTAGTTATCCGTCATTTGCACAACAAGTCCAAGTTGCCATCAATGGAAGTACGATCAACTTATCAAATATGAATCTAGGAAAGACAGAGACTGGACGAGAAGGTTATCGAATCGAGTACCTGGTTGAAGTAAAAGAAGCCTATCGCGATGGCCTGTTTTATCCGGCGAATAAGACAACCTATGTAACAAATAATCGAACAACAACGCCAGATTATCTTCATTTCGCAATTCCATCTGTAAAAGTTCCAGTAACCACATTTGATATCCAGGCGAAAAAAATCTGGGAAGATGAATCTAATCAATGGAATTTACGTGAAGACATCACCTTACAATTACAAGAAAAAAATCAAGATGGTAACTGGGTAGATGTCCCAAATCAACACTTATCGGTACCAAAAGGAGCTACGTCGACAGAAGGAATATTCACTGATGTGGTCGCACTTCGAAATGGTCAACTTATCGAATACCGTATCATCGAAAAAGTCGGCGAAGCAAATCACGTCACTGGGTACAGCGCACCGACATACGTACCAGCATCAACTACAAAAGAAACAAATCAAACATTAACCGTTACAAATACTTTGCTGAAAAAAGGAATCAGTTTTATCAAAGTCGGTGAGGATCATGAAACACCACTTGCGGGGGCAAAATTTGGTATTTATCAGAAGTCTGCGCCAACTGTTCTTCTTGCTGAGGCAACTTCTAATGACTCCGGGTTAGTTCAATTTCCAGCATATCCGATTGGTGAGTATATCATTCGTGAATTAGCTGCACCTGAGGGATATCAAGAAATTGAAGAATTTACGATTTTGGTAAAACAAGAATCTGATTTAAGTTTAAGCGTCACTGGATTCCCTGAAAACAATCAAATCAGTAACCAACTCGTTCCATTTTTACTTGAATTTAAGAAAACAAATGAAACTGGAACACCACTTTTAGGTGCAACTTTCACATTGGAAGGTGAAAATCTATTAGAACCAATTGAAGCAACTTCAGATTTACATGGAGTTGTCCAATTTAGCCAAGGGTTACAACCAGGTGAGTATCTCTTGAAAGAAACGAATGTACCACTTGGATATGAAAACAATCAGGGACCTTGGAAAGTAGTTATTGGTTCAGATAAAGTGATTCAAATTTTTGATAAGGATGAAACACTTCTCTACTCAGAACCCGCTACTTTTGATGAAACTCAAAACCGCTTTATTATTACCGGTTTGACACTGACTAACCGCTTAAAAGACTTTACTTTAGAACTAGAGAAAAAAGATCAAGATGGTCGATTGCTAAATGGTGCAGAGTTCACGCTTACTGGACCAGATAACTATAGTGAAACGATTAAACAAACAGATAGTTCCACATTTATCTTTACTGGCTTACGACCAGGAGAATACAGCCTAGAAGAAACCTTTACCCCAAGTGGTTTTATCGGCTTAACTCAACCAGTTGTGATTGTTATTAGTGATACAGGAAAAGTGACTATTGATGGAGAAGAACAGACAGACGTTCTCACTGTATCAGGTAATATCATCCAATTAGAAGTGACAAACCATGCAAAACAGCCACTTCCAGAAACTGGTGGAATGACAATTATTCCGTATTTAGCACTCGGTAGCACGTTGATGTTGAGTTTTTACATTTATTTAAGAAGAAGAGGGGGTAGAGCATGATGAAACAACTACTTTCCCGATTAAGCATTGTCCTAGTTTCACTTCTCTCTGTCTTCATGATGGCGCAAATTAATTCAACCGAAGTTCATGCAGAAACTGAGGCTTCTTCAACAATCACGTTACACATTCACAAACTGTTGTTTGACCATGAAGCAGATATTGACGAACAACACAATGATGGTGAAACAAATCCTTTTGAAGAACCGATTGGACTCCAGAACTTTGAAGGTTTAAATGATGTTGAATTTACTGTTTATGAAGTAACAGATATGTATTATGAACAATTAGCAGCCTCAGATTTTGAAAATCAATCAATTGAAGAATTTCGAGCAGCATTTCTTAAACACATGCAAACGGCGGATGTTGAAGCATTGACCAAATACGTTGGTGTTACCCAAACACAGGGAAATGAAAAGGGGATTGCTTCCTTTGAACTTCCTGCTAAAAAAGGGGATAAGGATAGTGTTTTCTTCATCAAAGAAACGAATCATCCACCAACTGTCAATTCTATCACTCGCCCCATGTTAGTTGTTTTACCAGTATTTGATAATAATGGGAATGAATTACAAACCATTCGAATTTTCCCAAAAAGTCGAGCAACCAGAACAATTCCACCAACACTAACGAAAAAAATCAATGGTGAGAAAATCGACTTTGAATTTGGTGAACCAATCGACTATCAGTCAACACTGACTGTTCCATCAGATATTGCTAATTACGAAAGCTTTGTTGTGACTGATATACCGGATGACTCTTTGATGCTAATTCAAAAAGCAACTGCCGAAGAAACAGTCTCAATTTCGCTTAGTCAACCTGAAACGCGTCCATTTTATACATTCACTTCGATTTCAGAGCGCGGATTCACTGTCGCATTTGATCCAAAGGTTTTAGCAGACCATGTTGGTGAAAAAATCACTTTTTCTTATCAAATGTTGATCCAAGAAAATAATTTAAATCAGTCTGATTTCTTGAATCGAATCTCACTAATAGTTGATGGTGAGAAAAAAATTGAAGTAACGACAACCGTCGAAACAGGAGGGAAATACTTTGTAAAAGTTGATGCAACAGATGAATCAAAAAAATTAACGGGTGCAGAGTTTGTCGTACTAAATGATAAAGGAGAATATTTAGCACGTGCAGATGGAAAAAACATCTGGATTGATGCAACGAAAGTACCAACTTCTTATGAAAATCTAGTGAAATTAGTCTCTGACACAAACGGTCTGTTTTGGATCAATGGATTACGTTATGGCAACTACCAACTATTAGAAATCAAAGCCCCAGAAGGTTACCTTCTAAATAAAGAAAAAGTGCCATTTGTTGTTGCAAAAGGAACGTTTACACAACAAGAAAACCAAACTTTAAAAATTGTAAATCAACAGGAAACAGTCAAAAAAGGTATACCAGCTACGCCCGTTGTTCCAACGGCTTCAATTGCTACACCAAGCAAATTTGGAAAAGATTTACCTAAAACGGCAGATCAATTCAATAATTATCTATTAGCAGCTGGTTTACTCATGATAGCAAGTGCAGGTTATTTGTTGGTCAAGCAACACAATCATGGAGTGAAAAAAAAGAATGGGAGTGAGGAAAATGAATAAGCAAAAGAAAGTATTTACCTGGGTTCTTTCACTTTTACTAATGTTACCGTTGTTTTTAGGGTTGGGAAGTGCTGTTTATGCCGTTGAAGAAGGCGACACTGAAACAGAGCAAACTGTTACACTACACAAACTTGCTTTTGATACGCTACCCGAGTCAATTCAAAATACTGGTGATGAGATGACTTGGCCAAATTCGACACCATTAAGTGGTGCAGGTTTTACAGCATATGATGTAACGAGCATTTACTGGGCTGCTTATGATGGCGCAAGTGGTACACATGAAGAACGAGTCACTGAAGCTACCGATGCTGCAATTGCAGCAGATACTACTGGGTTAGCATCTCATGAATTTGCACTAACTGACTCAAGCGGTATTTCTTCACTCGCCTTACCAACACAATCAGGTGGACGAAATGCTGTTTATCTATTTAAAGAAACGACTACTCCCGCTGGTGCGATTGCTGAGAAATCAGTGCCATTCGTGGTCGGATTACCCGTAACTGATGAAGGTGGAAACAATCGTCCGGTTGTTCATCTTTATCCAAAAAATGAATACAAAACCTCAGACCTAACATTCAAAAAATATGGTGTAGGACTAGATGCTGAGGGAAATCAAGCAAATCCAGTCGCATTAAAAGACGCTGGGTTCATTCTAAAAGATCAAGCATCAGGAATGTATTACCAAGCAAGCACAGGCAAATTTGATGGAACAGTTGATGCAGCAACAATTCTTTTCTCGGATGCATCTGGCCAAGTTACTGTTGAAGATTTGATTTTAGCTGATGGCGGTATTTATGAATTTTATGAAGTAGACACACCGGTTGCAACAAGTCAACTTCAAACAGGAGCAGAAATTTATCACTATTTGAATAATCCAGTTGTTACAGCCTTTGCAACTCGTAATGCAAGTGATGGTTCAATGGCGATCAAATACTCACATTACAACGAACTCCAAGTGCTATTAACTGATAAAGAAAATGCATCTGCATACAACTACAAAGTTCCTGAACCTAAAAAAGAAGCAGATGATGTAGATGTAGATGTGGATCAAATCGTCACCTTTACAATCACACAACAAATTCCTAAAGATGTAGCGCAATTTACGAAATTCGATTTAGTTGATACGTATCATTCATCACTGGAACTTGTTTCTACAGCAGATGAAATTCTTTCAAGTATCAAAATTGATGGCGCAGCCACTGGAGATGTGACCGCAACTATTGCTGACATTACAGCTAACCCATTTATTGTTAGCTTCACACCAGCTGAGTTAGCAAACCATGCAGGTAAAATATTAACTTTTGAAATTCAAATGAAAATCAAACCAGGCGCTCCACTAGCAACAGCAATCGACAACCAAATCAAGTTTGACAATAATTTTATTCCAAAAACAGCCCAGGAAGAAGTAAAGACTTTTGGTAAGAAATTTGTCAAAAAAGATGCGGATACAAAACAAACACTTGCTGGAGCAGAATTTGTAGTTAAGCGCGGTGAGGCCTTTTTAAAAATGACAGACGGAAAAGTTAGTTGGGTTGCTACACAAGGAGATGCAACAGTTTTTCAATCAAATGACCAAGGCGTAATTGAAGTTTTCGGTATTGCTAAAACAGATGAACTTGGTGCTGATATCGTTTATCAATTGGTGGAAATAAAAGCTCCTGATGGTTATGTTTTACCAAATACACCAACAAACTTTGTCGCAGATAATGGAAAAGTTGAACTCGTGGTAGTGAATAAGACAAAAGGTAAGTTACCGATTACCGGTGGTATGGGGATTACTGTTTTCCTAGCTGCTGGACTAACAGCTGTCCTATCTGCTGGTTATTATTTTAAAAAACGAAAATCAGAATAATAAGATGTAGCTGTAAGAGTGGTAGGTAAGGTGAGGCTGTAACAAAAGTCAAAATTGATTTTTGTTACAGCCTTTTTCTAGCAATTTTTCGATGATTTTACAAACAGGTGAGGTGAGTGAGATGAAAAAACAAAAAAAGGACAGAAAAAAAACAGATATCTTCATGATAATTGTTCTATTTCTTGGTATTGGTTTATTTTCCTATCCATTTGTTAGTGATGCCGTTAATAGTTATTTCGATCAACAATTAGTTCAGTATTACCAACAAAAGGCCAATAACGAAAATGAAGAAGCAGTTGCCAAACTAAAAGAGAAACAAGATAAACAGAATGCGGAGTTAGCAAAAGATGGAAATAATCCTGGAGTAGCAGTATTTAATGATGCGGTAAGTAATGAACAGCAAAAGAAAATCAAAAAAGAACAATCTTATTTAAAACAGCATACAATTGCAACTTTAACTATTCCAAAAATCAAAGTTAGTTTACCCATTTTTGATCAGACAAACGAATTGTTTTTACAAAACGGTGTTTCCTTGCTTGAAGGTACAAGTATCCCTTCTGGTGGTCCAAGTACTCACAGCGTCTTGTCAACTCATCGAGGATTACCAGAAGCTAAACTATTTACGGACTTACCTAAACTAAAAAAGACAGATGTTTTCTATATTGACATCAACAATGAACGACTAGCTTATGAAGTTGACCAAATAAAAACGATTGAACCTACAGACACTCAAGACTTACTGATTCAAGATGGAGAAGACCTTATTACCTTGATGACATGTACCCCTTATATGGTCAATACACATCGTTTGCTCGTTCGGGGCCACAGAATCCCATATAAGCCAGAAGCGGAGAAAGAAATCAAAGAAACTATCAACCACAATCGAAACAAATTATTTATTTGGATAGGTGGAATAATTTTAGCCGTGTTACTTAGTCTTTTCATTTTTAGAAAAATCAAAAAGAAAAGAACACATTAATCAATAAAAAGCGTGAGTCAGACTACTCTTGGAAGGAGCCTGCTTACGCTTTTTTGATTGTAATTAACCATTCGTGCTTTCTTGAAGAATTCCTTCAATAATTTCTGATAAAAAAATAGTTTTCATTTCGTTTTCGACTGATTGTTGTAAAAAAATATATTTCTGATCCAATACTTTTTGAATATTTCCACCAACTAAGCAATTTGGGGCAGTATTTTTATCTGAATGAAAAATTGCTGGGTCTTTTTCGACCGCTTTATAGATAGTAGCTAATGAAATTTCTTCCGGTGGCATTACTAAAGAGGGGGCAGCCTTTCCTGATTCTGTTTTAATTAGGTTTGCTTTTCTCAAATCACCCATGATTTTTCTAACAGTTACCGGATTTGTTTGCACACTTTTGGCAATTGCTTCACTGGATAAATCAGTTCCTTGAAAAATTTGAATATAAGCTAAGATATGTATAGCATCACTAAGTCGCACTGAATACTTCATTCGATCACCTTTTCTTTTTGTTTGACATCTATACTTTTATTATATATTATTTACCTGTAATTTACAAATATACAGGCAGGAAGTATTATCTAGAAAGGGGTATCGTATGAAAAAAATTGGTTTATTTTTATTAGCAATTAGTATGGGCACGGTTTTGTTAGCTGCTTGTTCATCTCAAAATAAAGAGGAAAACACAAAAAATAATTCAAGTAACGCCACAACAATGACAAAGGAGGACACAAAGATGTATACAGAAACGAACGGGCACAATATCACATATTACACTATGAATCCAGATGAAGTGTTTGGGGCTACTGCAACAATTATTGAAAAAAACGGTAAAGGCTTATTAGTAGATACTCAGTTTTCAAAAACAGACGCAGAAAAGATTTTAAAAGTAGCTAAAGACAAGAACATTGATATTCAGACAATTTATATTTCTTATAGTGATCCAGATTATTATTTTGGAGCAAGCCAAATCACAAAGAAATTTCCAAACGCTAAACTTTTAGCTACAGCTTCTAACATTGAAAGAATCAAAGAAACTTACAAGGCGAAGCTTTCTGTATGGTCGGATACGCTAAAAGAAAATACACCCGACGAAATCATTATTCCCGAAGAAGTGAAAGATTCAATTAGCTTAGAGGGAACAGAATTCTCAATTTTTGGCAGCGATAGAAAGGAACAAACACTTTACAATAAAGAAGATGACTTACTTTTAGGTGGGATTCTTGTTTCTACAGGTAGCCATTTATTTATGGCAGATACAAAAACGATTGAAGCCCAAGAACAATGGATTACAGACCTTGATGAACTAACTTCTTTGCAGCCTAAAGTAGTTATTCCAGGGCATTTTGAACAAGGAAATGATTTTTCAGCCAAAAATATTGAATTTACCAAAGACTATATTCAAAAATTTATTGAAGTAGAAAAAGATAGTCAAGCAAGCGCAGAGATTATCGAAAAAATGAAAAAAGCTTATCCAAATTTGCCAGATGGAAGTTTAGAAATGAGTGCTAAAGTTGTGACTGGAGAAATAAGCAACCACCATTTTCATTCCATATATCTATTAGAAAACGAGAATAAGATAACCCCTTATCTTACTAAGTATCTCCGTTACCAAAGTGCCAAATAAATGGTGGAACATGACTTTTGATTGTTCTGGATGAAATCAAAAAACGGCATAAAAAATAGAGCGGATGAATCCACTCTATAAAAAGTCTAACTTTTCGGGGTCACTACAGGACTTCGACGTTATTTTTTACTCTTTTTTAATTACTTCTTGTTGCTCTTTTTTTAGATGTAGAGGAATTTCTTTTACTTTTAAAATGTCTAAAAAGAAAGTGAAAATCGGAATACCCACGATTAGTCCCCAAACACCAAACAAACGCTCACTGACTAATAGTACGATAAAAGTATAAAAAATCGGTAATTCTGTTTTGCTAGACATCAATTTAGGATTCAATACATAAGACTCGATCAAGTGGACAATCAAAATCGTGATTAAAATATAAACAACATCTCTGATTCCTCCTTGCGAGTAAGCAATAAATGACAATGGAATGCAAGAGATAATAACACCCGCTACTGGAATCAGGCTCAAAATAAAAATCATGATCGCTAAACTAGGTAATTGAGTGAATCCAAATGCAGCTAAGGCAATTGTCGTAATCACGGTGTTCAAAACAGCAATCACA
Organism: Enterococcus sp. DIV0174; assembly: GCF_050529065.1. NCBI lineage: Bacteria > Bacillati > Bacillota > Bacilli > Lactobacillales > Enterococcaceae > Enterococcus > Enterococcus sp. DIV0174. Next base: position 1,369,930 of record NZ_CP172881.1, read on the forward strand.
AATTGTGCCTCCAAAACTAAGCCAAACGTGTTAACAAATTTATCTGCGAAATAATAAATATCTTGAAAGAACCAAGCAAACTCACTTTTCAAAAAGAGTCGAGAAAAAAGCACTGTTTTTTTCTTCTCAATCATGAAAAAGAAACTCAAAATAAAGGACATGGCAAACGCTACAGCTAATTTTCCAAGATCTTGTAGATAGCCAATAGCAATAGATGCACTATTTTGCACTTGTTCAAAAAAATCATTGCGTTCAATATAATTATGAACATAGGTTAGTAGTGGATTATCATCTTTAGGTTGCTGTTCATAAAAGTGAATAACTGAACCAACCATATCAAAAGTCTGATGAATCAAGATAGGGATATACTTCGTTAGTGCCAGATAAATCATGTAAACCACTATCGAATAAATAACTACTGTTAGTGCTGCAGTTGGTATCTTAACAAAACGCTGAATAATCTGAACAAGATGAATCATTAAATAGGTAAAGATAAAGGTGAGCAAGACCGTAGTAATCATTGCTTTAGATAAGAAAAGTAGTAAGATAACTGAAAGTAGAACAGTCAACCTACGAATTTTTTCATTTGCCAAAAATCGTTGGTAAAAAGACAATCATACAACCTCCCAGAAAATTATAGTACGTAACAAACTCATTATAGAATGAACAAACTTAAAAAGAAAACCGTTAAAAGTAACATTAGGTACTTTCTTATCAATTCCTTACTAACATCTAAAAAAGAAAGGGTTTACATACAAAAGAGTTATGTCATACTACTAAAGAGATCTAAATATATAAAGTAGAGGTGCAGACAAAATGACAAAACTAACAGATTCCTTACCAATTTCCACAGAACGAGGTTTATCAATTGATATTGGTCGCAAATTTTATTCACCAAATTTTTTAAAAGATCTACTTGATTACATGGCATCACTAAAAATGAATGCGTTACAGCTTCATTTTTCGGACAACGAAGGTTTCCGAATTGAATGCGAAACTGTTCCAGCGTTAACTTCGTCGCACTACTTATCAAAAATAGAAATCAAAGAATTAATCGCTTATGCTAAGCAACTGGGAATCGAAATCATTCCAGAATTTGATAGTCCTGGTCACTTGAAACGACTACTTAGTATTTATCCAGAATGGCAGATGGAACGTTTAGGAGAAGACTCAGATGTTTTCCCTTCAAACCGTGCAATAGATATCACAAATCAACTGGCAGTGAATAAAATCAAAGAAATTATCAAAGAATATTTAGAACTATTCCATGATTCACATTATTTTCATTTAGGAGCAGACGAATATATTAGTTTTGATGAATTAGATCGCTATCCTCAATTAGCGAGAAAAGCAGAGGAAATTTATCAGAATCCTGATAGAACCTATGATCTATTTATTGATTATATCAATGACCTAGCAACTCTAGTTGAATCAACTGGTAAAACTGCACGTATCTGGAATGATGGAGTTTACAAAAAGAATCAGAAAGCGGAAAGCGGCCTGAAGAAATCAATTCAAATCACTTATTGGACAAATTACAATGCACAAATGGCAGATGTTCAAACCTTTTTTGAAGAAGGGCATCAAGTGTTAAATTTCAATGATAACTATTTTTATTTTGTACTTGGTGAAGGAGCGGGCTATCGTTATCCTACTGGAGATAAAATAAAAAAAGAGTGGAAGCCAACGATTTTTTCTGGTAATCAACAGATTACAGAGGAGCAACTAACTAAAGTACCTGGAACATATTTTGCCATCTGGTGCGACTTCCCAGATGCATTAACGGAAGAGGAAGTATTACAAATGATTAAAGAACCACTAAAAGTGCAACAAACAATGCTCTGGAATGATCAGCTAGCAACAAAATAAAGTCATTCATTCTCATTACTTTTCTATAAGATTTCATAATAAAAACTATTATAAATATCATCTTTATAAATGAAAAATAATCATTTATACTTTTCATGAAAAGAAAACTACTAGAAAGAGATGATTATATATGATGAAAACAAGTAGAAAAGTCGCAATTGTAGGTACTGGATTCGTTGGAACAAGTATTGCCTATGCGATGATTAATCAAGGGATTACAAATGAATTAGTTTTAATTGATGTTAATCACGAAAAAGCAGAAGGAGAAGCACTTGACTTGCTAGATGGTATGGCTTGGGGCGAAGAAAATATTGCTGTTAAATCTGGTGACTATACTGAATGCGCAGATGCTAATCTAGTAGTCATCACAGCAGGGATCAATCAAAAACCTGGTCAAACTCGCCTAGACCTTGTTAAAACAAACGCGACTATCATGCGCGAAATAGTTGTACAAATTATGAATGCTGGATTTGATGGTATCCTTGTGATTGCTTCAAATCCCGTAGATATTCTCACTTATATTGCTTGGCAGACATCTGGATTACCAAATAATCGTGTGATTGGTACAGGAACAACTTTAGATACTACTAGACTAAGAAAAGAAATCGCATTGAAATTACAAGTCGACCCAAGAAGTGTTCACGGCTATGTTATGGGTGAACATGGTGACTCTGAAGTTGCTGTCTGGTCTCACACAACAGTAGGTGGCAAACCGATTCTCGAACTAGTAGAAAGTGATTCTCGCCTAACAAAAGGTGAGCTAACAATAATTGCTGAAAAGGTTAAAAATGCAGCCTACGAAATCATTGACCGAAAAAAAGCAACATACTATGGTATCGGAATGAGTACTACTCGGATTGTAAAAGCCGTCTTGAATAATGAGCAAGCCGTGCTACCAGTTTCAGCTTATTTATCAAATCAATATAGTCAAAAGGACATCTTTACTGGGGTACCTTCTGTAGTAGATGAAAATGGTGTCCGTGAAATAATCGAATTAGCTATCACAGACGAAGAACAAGAGTCATTTAATCGCTCTGTATCCGAATTACAAGCTGTTCTAGATACTGTAAAATAATAATGTGGTGAAAGGGAAGAGGTGGAGCTCTTCCCTTTTTTAGTTATGATATTCTTTCAAAAGCCCTTTTTGCAAAAGTTCTTGCTTGTCTTTAAGATTAAGTAGATTTTCTTGAAAGTTCTGTGCATACATGACTGAATAAAGGGTATTTAGCACATAATCAAAAGCAATCTGAGAAGAGAAAGTAGCGACTTTTGCAAAGTCATATTCATCTTGAGAAATAACTAAACTCATTGTCGCTTTCTTTGCCATTTCAGAATGTTCGTTTCCTGTAATTAGCAAAGAAGGGGTACCCACATAGTTCAAGTAAGCCAATATCCGTTCATAATGGTGAATACGACCACTATAGCTAATAAAGATCGCACAATCATTTTTCATCAGATTAGCAGCATTCCATGAAGAATCACTATACTCTTCAGCAAGAATCAAAAATTTATTAAGCTTAACTAACTTATTTTGAAACTTCCTTGCAGTAATCTGGGAATCTCCTTTTGCGAATAAAAACATTCGGTTTGCTTTATTTAACGTGGTTGCTATCGTATCTAATTCTTGTCCTTCAATTTGTAGTTGCGCTTTTTTTATTGTCTGAACAGTAAGATCTGCCATTTTCTTAGCAATCGTTTGAGCATTATCTTCATGTGAAAATGGAAAATTTGGATCAATCACATGATTAAACTGGGCTACTAGTTGATGAACTTCACGTCCTAATTCAAAGCGAAATTCTTTAAAGCCCGTATAACCCATTTTTTTACATAAACGAATAATAGCTGAGTGAGAAGTATATGTAGCTTTTGCCAGTTCCTCAATCGTTAAATAGACGGCTTCTTCAAAATGTAATCGGATATAATCTGCAATCCGCTTCTCTGTAGTAGTAAATGTTTCTTGTTCGGCTAATTTATCTTCAATCAACACGCTTTCAACCTCCTAACGTCTTTATCATCTTACTAACAAATGACAAGGTTGGCTACTAATTCCTAAAAATTGGTACTTTTTTTCAAAAAACGGTTAATTTCCAGTGAAATTCAGAACATTTTTACCAAAATACGTGTACGTTAAGACTTTGAACACAGGATTCAGTATACTTGGCGTATCAACTATATAGGAGGTTTATTTATGTTAACAATTGCTTATCTGGGAAATGGAAAGAGTACAAATCGTTATCATTTACCTTTTTCTAGAAAATTATCAGACAAAATAAGAATAAAAAAAATTTACTCACCAAGTGAACCAGCCTGGGAAACTTTTGATGATATCGAGTACACTACAAAACTAGCTGATTTATGGAACGACCCTGAGATTCAATTAGTCGTTATCACGACACCAAGTCAATTTCATTATGAATATGCCAAACTTGCACTAAGACACGGCAAAAATGTTTTAGTTGAAAAACCTTTTGCAGAAACTTCTAAAGAGGCAAAAGAACTCTTTTCTCTAGCTAAAGAACAAGGATTGTTTATCCAATGCTATCAAAATAGACGTTTTGATTCAGATTTTTTAACTGTACAAAAGGTAATTGAAAGTGGCAAACTAGGAGATATTTTAGAAATCGAGATGCATTACGATTATTTTCGACCAGAAATCCCTGAAAGCACCACTACGTTTTCTATAGCAAACAGCTATCTTTACGGACATGCGTGTCACACAGTAGACCAAGTTCTTTCTTACTTTGGTGAACCAGACGACATTCATTATGATGTTCGCCAATTATTAGGAAAAGGTCGGATGAATGATTATTTTGATTTAGATTTTTTCTATGGAACAATGAAAATCTCAATAAAATCAAGTTACTTTAGAATCAAAGAACGTCCTAGCTTTGTTGTTTATGGAAAAAAAGGCATGTTTGTCAAACAAACGAAAGATCGTCAAGAAGAACATTTGAAAATGTTTTATATGCCAGATAACGCTGATTTTGGAATAGATTTACCGGAACATTTTGGTGTTTTAACTTACATGGATGATAAAAACATCTATCGTGAAGAAAAGGTGACTTCAGAGATAGGTGATTATAGCCGTGTATATGACGGTATTTATGAAACATTAATCAATGGTGCAGAAAAACTCATTAAAGATGAAGAAACCATTTTACAAATGCAGATTTTAGAAAATGGCATTCGTTCTATTCAAGAAAACGAAGAGAAAGAATAACATTTATATTCAAAAATTTAAATTAAAGAGATCCTTTTTGACAGTCTATTTATTCTTAGGTAAGATAAATAAGAGAACATGATAATTTTCTGGAGGGACAAAACTATGACTAATTACGATGGTGAAAAAGGAAAACGACTAAGAGGATCAATGGCACCAAAAACAGATGATGAAGTAGCTTTGGCTGGCACTAATTCTGGCGAAACACAAAACAAACAAGAAGCATTATCTGGAACTAACTCTGGGGAAGAAAAAACAGTCGCATTATCTGGATCAAATGCGGTTGAAGATGACACAAAAGAAGAACCAAACAAACTTGAAGAAGTAGTTGAAGAAGTCATAGAAGATGTCAAAGAAAAATTTGAAGAATTGACATCAAAAAACAAACATTCTAAATAAACAAAAATAGGCTGAGACAAACGTAGCCTCACTTAAATAGAAAAAAAGCCTAAAATTCGTTTCTCAGAACGTTGATTTTAGGCTTTTTTTAATTGGAAAATGTGTTGATAACGACTGGATTTCTAGTTTTCTACCCGTCTCTTTATTCTAAAGACAAGGCACTAAACGCTAGTGCCTTGTCTTTTTTTATTTATGTTTACACTATTAAATTTGATTCCTTTCGCGTTTTGCTAGATAGGGCATAACGAACCCTAAACCAATCAAAACAACAATTCCAACAATATTGATGATTAATTCATGCCAAAAAAGTGATGAACCAAAAGCGGCATCCTGTGGTAAGACACCAAAAAGAGTTGCAATTATTGTTACAGCAAAACACCAGACACCAACGGCAACAGCAAATCGGTCGTTTTTGATAAACACGTACTCTGATTGGTATTTTTGACTATTTAAACGGATTTTGATAAACGCAAAGAAAATCCAACAAGTCACACCTGGAGAAATAATCCCATTCAAGTTCAATAACCAGTTAAAAATATCATTCATTTCTGGCAAGAAAACACCCAACAATAGAATAAAAGCACTTAACGCAGTTGTTAGAATATATCCATTAATTGGTAGACCATCTTCATTTAATTTTGTTAATTTTTTAGGCATGAATTCTTTACCTGTATCTGAGATAAGCATTCTTGTCATAGCATCAAGTAAAACTGCAAGCAGCGCACACATATAAATAATTTGTGTCACCGCAAAGATATACATCAAGCTATTCCCCATATGAAAAAACTCACCTAGACGTTGAAAAGCATAATAAGAACCATTCATCTTTAGATTATTCGGTAAATGGTGCGCATCGAAGAATACACCTAAAGAAAAAGAACCAAAAACAGTTAAGAAAATAGTCATAACAGTTAACATAATCATTGCTTTAGGAAATTCTCTCTTCGGTTTACGCATTCGAGTAACGAAAGGCGCAACTAATTCTGCTCCATTAATTGCATAAATCAGTAACCCAATCGTCGTTAAGTAATGCAGATCAAATTTTGGCAAAATTGTTTTGAAATTCATTGGTTGTGTTTCAATGTGTCCATTTGGCATAAATAGAGAAGTAAAGGTCATAATAACGAATAAGATTGTCATCACAAACATTGCACCACCGCCAATTGTGCTTAGAACTTCTAAAGACTTCTTAAAATGACGTTGCAAGAAAATAAATGCCAAGAAAATAACAAATGTCAGTAAAGCAAATAACGAATTAGACATTGTGTCTTCCATCGAATCATTTCCATTAATCAACCAACCAAAACCAACTACCACTGCATTAGCGGTGTCAACAACATAGGGGATAGAAGCAGCCCAATAAGTCCATGCCGTAAAATAGCCAAGTTTATCACCACTTGTCCCACGAACCCACGAACTCAAACCACCACCTTCATGATTAAAGACAGACCCAAGCTGACCAACCATCAATGAATAGGGAACAACGTATAGTATTAACAAAATAACCCATGAAGTAATAACACCCATGCCTTGATTAGCAAAATTATAAATAATATCATCAAACCCAATAACCGTAACAAAAGACATTAATGCCAACACGGGCCACGAAATAAAATTTTTCTTTTCTTCCATATACATAACCTCCAGCAAGTATTATAATCTTATTTTTCTGAAAATAATATGAAAGACAATCTGTGTTTCACTTAAAATATAGCGAAAGAACACAAAGAGAACTAAAAAATAAAAATCATCTATAAGTTAAGAAATAAAGCGATTAAAACAATCAATCTGCAAATTTCACTAAATAATCAATAGTTAAGGTTGAAATCCCACAAGCGTTTAAACATAATCAGTAGTTTTTCGATTAAAAAAGTTACAATAATTGTATTGATCACAATACATAAAGATAAATCATTTTTTATAGTATTTATGTTGAGTAAAGATAAAAGCAACATACAAAATTCATGCAAAATAATTTTTAAATGTTGTATTCAGTAATAATTAGCTAAAATTAATATAAAACAGCAATTATTTGATTAAAAGAGTGAATCTCATTCTTATAATCTACTTTGTATAATATATATTATGTAAACTAAAATAAATTTAAAATTTAAATCGCTGTACCAACCCTCCCTTTGTTCCTAAATTAAGCATTATTTGACGAAAATCATTCGTTTTTGTTTTATATACGTAAAACACAGTAAAATTTGTGTTTAAAATTCTGACGTACACTTGTCTTGGTAAAAATGTTTTAGATTTAGCTTGAAACTACTTAATTTCTGAAAAAATGTACCCAAATTCCAAAAATTCGTAGTCAATATTGTCATTTGTTCGTAGGATAAACATAAGATTTGCTTCGCCACGAAGAATTCACAGGTTTTTGGCGTGCTTGGTGGATTAATGGAATCATTTATACAGCTACAAAATTACCAATTAGAATATAGAAAATAATCAAAAACACTGGTTTTAGACATATAAAGTGGAATTATTTTATTATCTGTGTCTTGATTGATTCAGACTAATTAAGCACAAAAAAGAGGAATCTTGGGATACAATTCCTCTTTTGATGGCTTTTTAGGCTACTGACAATAATATATAATTAAGCATTGTAATGTTAAAACTTCTTAATCTAAAAAGAGAGTTTCAAACATTTTTTAGAAAGCTGCTGTCACCTGGTGAAAAACCTCTTTGATTACAGGCAAGAAATAGATCACTCCGGCAGCTCCTAGAACTAAGAATAGTTGTTTTCTTTGTTTTTTTCGTTTCAGCATGCTTGTTGTTTTATGAAAAAAGTACAAAGCACTTTTTGCTAACGCTGTTACTGTCGATAAAATCAATGTTGGTGAATAAGCTGTTTGCTTTTCCGAAGTAACAGCTAGTAATTTCGTCCCATAAGTTGGATACTTGATAAATGCTTGATATAGCGCAATTAAAACAATTGCCCCCATTGAATAATTTAGTAATGAATGAATTTTTCGCAAAAACGGTACCTCTTATCTTTATTATTTTATAAATATTTTTATTTTTGTTTTCTAAGTGTTAAAATTCTCACTTTTCGGAATAAATGTCTTTACTCTGATTGTGACTCTTTTTCTGAATTTGCTTTGTCCATCCATGGGAATTCGAAGCCAATTGTTAGATCCGCTTTTAATACTAAAACTGCATCGAACTTCCCTTTTTTACCAGTAAATCCTTTGATTACCTTGCTGGTCTTTCTTTTCGATAAAAGCTCACGTAGGTTCGTCTTAGTCAGTTTCTTTTTAGCGACTATTGGCCATAATTTGAAGTCACATTCTGCGTTGAGACAACTTGCAACCTTAGGATACAACATCACAACCCCTTTTTGACACTTTGGACAGCGACCCAATTGATCGTTCTTCTTCTCCATCGCCTTAATTTGACGTGTACCGCTAACTTCCTTTGATAAATCAACTTGTTGGATTTGTTGCGGAACTGAATCTAGCAAATGTAAAATAAATTTTTTGATATTTTCCAAAAATACTTCAGGAGTTCCTTGGTTCTCTCCAATTTTTCGTAAATACCCTTCCCAACGCGCAGTCATTTCGGCACTGGTCAATAGTGGTTCACTTGCGACAGCTTTACATAAAGTGATACCTTTTGAAGTAACAAATAGTTCATTTTTCTTTACTTCGATATAGTGACGCTGCTTCAAATTTTCGATAATATTTGCACGTGTTGCTTCAGTTCCAATCCCTTCCACTTCTTTCAATATTTCTTGTGCTTCGTTATCATCTAATGTTTTCCCCGCTGTTTTCATAGCTGTAATCAGCGTCCCTTCATTGTAAGGTTTGGGAGGTTGTGTTTCTTTTTCGAGACGCTTCAATTCGACTTCAACAAAATCACCTTCTTGAATTATCGGCAATTTTTGCAGGTCTTTTTTCTTTTTCTTTCCAGTATTTAAGATTGCTTGCCAACCTTGTTGGATAGGTATTTTGCCAATACTTTTTAGTCTCAATTGATTTACAGCTGTCAAAATAGTTGTTTCTTCATAAATGTAGTTACTTGCAAACATTGCGAGCGTCGTTTGTAGCACCTGCAAATAGACCGCTTGTTGGAGACGCGAAAGTTTAGCAAAACGTTCTTTGGTCGGGATCGTTTTGGTAGGAATAATTGCATGATGTTCCTGTACTTTACTAGCATCAACGTAACGTTTTTTCGGAAAGAGTTCTGGTGTTTCAATCGTTTCAATACCAAGAAATCCTTTATATTTTTCTAACCGTTGAACTAGATAGCGATGTTCATTATCAGTAATGTATGGCGAATCTGTTCTGGGATAGCTTAAAAATTTACTTTCATATAACCCTTGAACCGCTTCTAAAGTTGATTTTGCACTAGCTTTCATCAACTGATTCATTTTCGATTGCAAACTAGATAGCGAAAATAATCGTGGACTACGTATTTGCTTTTCTTTTTTTTCTACCTTGTTGATTCGCCCTTCTTGAACACCCAAATGCGTACCTAATTTTTGTAATTCTTCTGTTAATGCTTCTGGTGTCTTGAAATTTTTTTTGGGTTCCATTTTTCCGATGAATCGCCCATTTTGATGTCGAATTTCTCCCTCACCTTCGAAATAAGGTTCCTTTTTGAAATGATTGATTTCTTCTTGTAGTTTAAAAATCATATATAAAGTAGGTGTTTGCACTCTTCCTAGTGAAAAGCTACCATCAATTCCTTTATTTTGAAGCAACAAACTGTATAAGGGACTGCCATTCATTCCGATTAGCCAATCAGCATTTTGTCTTGCTTTTGCCTCTTTATACTTCGGATAATAGTATTCACCTGGTCTTAAATCTTTAAAGCCATCATAAATTGCTTCTTTTTCTAAGGAATTAATCCATAAACGAAGATATTTTTTTTCTTTGGAAAATGCTTTTGCTTGACGAATAATCGACCAGGCAATCGCTTCTCCTTCTCGATCCCCATCAGTAGCAACAATAATGGTATTTGCAGACTGCAGCTCTCTTTTGACAATTGCAAACTGCGCTCTCTTATCCGTAGGAACTTCATATTGAAAAGTCTCAGGGAAAATAGGTAAATTTTCTAAGGACCATCTCGCCCAACGTTGATCATATGCTCCCGGTGGAACCATATCTACTAAATGGCCAAATCCATAAGTAATTGTTACTTCACCTGTAAATAACGGATCTTTGATTTCATAATAACCATCCCGTTTTTTTCGTTGTTGAAAGGCTTCAGCATAAGCTTTTGCTTGTGATGGCTTTTCAGCTAAAATGACTGTTTTCATAGCTTTCCCTCCGTTATTCAAGCTATTTTCGACTTACCTATTATGAAACAAATTCTTGAATCTGACAACCAAAAAAAGCCTTACCTCATCAAGAGTCTGATAAGGAAAGGCGAAAATACGTTCGTAGTTTCATAAAAATGAAGATTTATCCATTTAGACCATAAATTCAACAAATCTTTGATCCCAAATTTTTTCATAAAATGCAATTGTGTCTTGCGCACTCATAAATGCGTTGTCGTAAGTCGTTGTTAAAGAATGCAGCATCCTTACTTGATAGCCTAGGTGGTGCGCAACTTTGATTGACGTATCAATGCAATATTCTGTTTGTGCCCCACAAATTTCCAGCGTCTGAATATTTAACTCCATCAGCATATTTTGTAGCGCTGTTTCGAAAAAAGCATCCGCATGCGTTTTTTCTACATAACGCGCTTCATTTGGTTGAATAATTTCGGGAATGATTTTCCAAGCCGTTGTCCCTGAAATTAGTTCTTTATCGGAATGTTGAATAAAGATGATTTGCTTTTGTTGTTCTTTATATAAAAGTATACGTTCATTTACTTGTTTTGTTAGCAATTCTAATCCAAAAATTTCAGTTTTATCGTGACAAACACCGTTTTGTAAATCAATTACGACTAGTGCATCACATAGTTGTGCTTTCATACAAACGTCCCCTCATTGTTTTCTACATTATAGCCGATTTAGTCCGATATCTGCCGCTGGCAACACGTATTCAAGCAAAGAGAAATCTTGATTATTATGCACGCGAATTTCCAAAGGGTTTAACTGTAGCAAAGGCTCAAGTTGCCGTTCGAGCATGATTGGCGAATGCGTACTAGTACTTCCAATATTCAATAACTCAATGCACACATCTGGTGATAAGTTAGAAGCAATCTTGGGTACATCTCGATTCAAAAAATAATCGACTAAAACGATGTCTCCTTGAAGTGCATGAATCATGTCTTGATTTTTCGCTAGTTCTACATAAACAAATTTCAACTTATTTTTCAAATCACTTGTCCGAACGTTCCGATAAAGCTGTTTGGTAATATGTTTTCCAAGTGATTGCGTACGAGTCACCAAAAAGACTGTTTTTTTCTTTAACATAGCTATCCCCTCTCTTTTTCAACACTATAAAACTATTTTCAGAAACATTACATTTATTTTCACTGAAAAAACGCTTTTTTTACTTATTATTAATAATTGCAGTCGGTAATTCCTCAATTAGACACACAAAATTGCTTTAAGCTAACTTTAGGTTAACTATGTTAAAATTAATTAGAATAAAAAATGAGGTGAATCAATGATAAAGTTACTCATTGTTGAGGATGAAAAAGTTTTATCTGACAACATCAAAGAGATTATTAACGATCTTGGAGAAGTCGTCCAAGTTTACAATGGTAGTGAAGGGCTCTTTGAATTAGAAAGTGGTATTTATGACTTAGTTATTCTTGATCTGATGATGCCCGAAATGAACGGATACGAAGTTTTAGCCCAAGCAAGAAAAGCAAATATCCAGACGCCTGTCTTGATTTTAACAGCAAAAGATGGTTTAGAAGATAAAATCGAAGGGTTTGAAAAAGGCGCTGATGACTATTTAACTAAGCCATTTTATCGTGAAGAGTTGATTATGCGTGTCAAAGCGTTATTGAAACGTTCTTTGGGACTTTTTAATGAGCATTCACTTGAATACAAAGGTGTTACTTGTGATTTAAATCGTAATGAGGTCTCTTTTAAAGGCGAAATTTTACCAATTCAAGGAAAAGAATTTGAACTCTTAACTTACTTTTTGCAAAACAAAGGTATTATTTTAACAAAGGAACAGATTTTCGATCGGATTTGGGGATTTGATTCCGATACAACATTAACAGTCGTTGAAGTTTATATGAGTAATTTACGAAAACACCTGCGTGAAACGACTCTTGCGAAAGACATCAAAACACTCCGAAACGTTGGCTACATTTTACAGGAAGTGTAACAAAATGAAAAAAATAAAAGACAGATTTCCTAACAAGCAAAAAATCCGTTTCTTTTTAACTAATGTTACTGCTTTTGCTAGTATTTTTATTTTATTAGGCTTTATCACGCTTCAGCTTCTGAACCAATCTGCCTACAGAGAAACTGATTTAAGTCTAACTCAAATTGATGCAAATTCGCGAGCCGTTCAGTTAGAAATTTCTCGTTATGAACAAGGAAACCCCTTTTTAGAAAATTTTCCTGGCGGACAACCCTTAAGTGATCCGGATAACAATCGTTTTAATACCCAAGTTATTTTGTGGTCTGCTTCTGGCGAGATTTTAAATAAAGCTGCTATTGGTGGCCGTTTAAATCAAATCCAAGGATTGAAATTGAATACCAAAAATCTAGATGTTATTCAAAGTATCGATTTATCTGACTCAGAGAACGATCATTCGTTGGCTTTTCGTTCAATTACACGTAAAGCTGAGTCCAATCAGAGCGAAATTGCTTATATTCAAGTATTAGCAAATACAAATCAGATTAAAGATTCTCTAGCTACCTTTCAAACTGTTATGATTATTTGTATGATCGTCTTCTGGCTGATTTCAATTGGTATTAGTTATTATCTATCTAACTTAAGTATGCGCCCTATTCTAGCTTCGTGGAAACAGCAAAAGGAATTTGTCGAAAATGCTTCTCATGAATTCCGAACACCTTTGTCTATTATCCAAAATAGCTTAGAACATTTATTTACAAAACCAAATCACACTGTTATCGAAGAATCAGAAAGTATTGCTCAAGCTTTAGCAGAAACTCGGCGACTTACTGGACTGACGACAGATTTATTAACGATTGCGCGAAATGATTCGAATCAACGGCTTTTATCAAAAACAGCTGTAAATATCCAGCCGTTCATCGCTCAATTAGTTAAGCCATTTCAAGAAATGGCCGAAATGGATGGAAAACATTTCTTGATTGCGAATAAGACCACAGCTACTGTCTTCATTGATGAAAAGAAAATCCATCAAGTATTAGTTATCCTACTTGATAATGCTTTGAAATACACTAGCCAAAGTGATTCTATCTTGATTGAATCACAAATAACTAACAAAGAATGGAAAATTGAAGTTAAGAATACTGGACCAAATATTTCCCCTGAAGAAAAAGCGCGAATCTTTGAACGTTTTTATCGTGAAGATCGTTCTCGTTCAAAAGAAACTGGTGGCTATGGGCTGGGTTTGGCAATTGCCAAACAAATTGTCGAGCAGCATAAAGGGAAAATTTCTGTAAGGGATTATGAACCACAAGGTGTCATCTTCACTGTTGAATTACCCCTAAAATAAAAGAGTTCCGATAGAATCAATTGATTTGATCTCTATCGGAATTTTTTATTTAGATAGTTTAGTCAGAATTGTTTTTCCTGTACTAATACTTTCCTATTCCTGACTTTTGTTTTAGGATAAGAGAAAGAATCAGCTATCGTTTTGCCTGATCTCGTTAATAACCCATCTGCGTTTAGGATTGCTTTATCCAAAGCTGAAAGGAGAACAATTATGGATAGTAAAACTAGAAAACAAGTACAAGAAAAATTGAAACAAAGATTACAATTGTTGCCGCCAATTTTTGAACAGTTCTTGCTTGAAAACCGGGGACACTTATCTTTAAGTAGCCGTTATGAATATGCGAAAGATTTCCATTTATTTACCGATTTTCTAAAAGAATCTTATCCAAATCAAGAAATGGATGATAAATTTATCTTACAATTAGAGAAACAAGATTACCTGAACTTTCTAGCTAGTATATATCGTCATACACGCTCTTTTCAGACAGCCGCTGAACAGCCTGTCGAACAGACATTTAAAAATAATTATCATGGTGTTTCTCGGAAACAATACGCGCTCAACCATTTTTTGAAGTTTTTGTTTCAAAATGGCAAACTAAAAGAAGAAATTTCGTTGTTAGGGACCAGCACCCCAGAGACCACTTCAGCCGCACCACGTTATCTCTCTGCGGATTTATTACTTGATTTTGAAACACTATTCATACCATCTGCAGGATTTGACACAAGCCGAGAAGCTAGTTTTGAGAAGAAAAACCGACCACGCAATCTCGCAATCCTTGCACTATTGCTTTATTGTGGACTCAAAATTCATGAAATTGTTGAATTAAAGAGGAAAGATCTCCTGCTAGAAAAACAGCTGATCCAATTACATCGAAAAGAAAACCGGTTGAATCAAGTACCACTTCCCAATGAAGCATTCAGTTTGCTGACAGCGTACCTCACACTAAATGAATTAGCTGCGGAAGAATTTGTCTTTCAATCATCACATGACCAGCAGATTTCTCCTCGAACGATTCGGCAAATTTTAAGTAAAGTAACTGTTTATCAAAATCTTTCACCAGAGTTGTGTCGAAAAACTTTTCGTTATTATACTGAACAATATTTGGATGATCTCGACGCAGTTAACTATTTATGTGGCAATCGCTACCTTCATCAACATAATTTTCAAGAAGTCTATCAAAAAATGCTGGTATTTTCTTACCGCCAATTTAGCTAAATTGTCTAGAAATCAACCAGCAATAAAGCTTTTTTCACTTTGATTATCT
The DNA here is from genome assembly GCF_050529065.1 of Enterococcus sp. DIV0174. Taxonomy (NCBI): domain Bacteria; kingdom Bacillati; phylum Bacillota; class Bacilli; order Lactobacillales; family Enterococcaceae; genus Enterococcus; species Enterococcus sp. DIV0174. Next base: position 1,385,247 of record NZ_CP172881.1, read on the forward strand.
TTTAGAAAGGAAACGTTTTGCTCTTTTATTCACAAAATAATCTGTTATTTTCAAAGCGTTTGTGCTACGATTATAGCGGAATTTGTAACCCTTTTAACAAAAATTTGATGGAGTGTGACCTATGGAAACAATCGAATATTCCCCACTTAATTTATTTACTAATTACGAAGAGGCAGCAAAAAGAACACCAGATATTCCAATTATTATTGACGAACCTTTAGTTGCTTTTCCTGAACTTGGATTTAAAAGCACTTACAAAGAAAGCTATGAAACCGTCTTAACACGTGCCTATCAGTTGGCAGCAATGGGTGTTGGGCTTGGCGACAAAATCATGCTATATAAAAGTTCAGCATTCGATACTTATTTAATGGCAGTTGCTGCTTCTTATCTTGGTGCTGTACCTGTGATGACTTCTTATCACTTACCTACAGCGACAATGGAAGTTTTCGTTGAGCGATTAGAAGATCCCTTTATCTTATTTGACGAAGTTACTGCTGAACGCGTAGCAGGGATTTCAAATGGTTCAAAAGAAAAGCAATTATCAGTGAAAGAATTATTGAACCAATCGGCAACGCCAGTTTCTCAACAAGAACTACCAAAAGATCAAATTGCCTATATGACACATACTTCGGGAACAACAGGCATTCCAAAATTGATTTGTCATTCAGCAAACTCTATGGGCTGGCGAACAAAATGGCAAAAAACGATTTTTACAAAAATTGCAGCAAAAGAACTAGTTGCTTTCCACATTTCTCCCGTCCACTCTCGTTTCAATATCGGAATTTCTTCTTTAATGGCTATGGGTTTCCCAATGATGCCGTTAGCTAATGCACAGGGGGATCATGTAGTTAAAATGCTAACTGAAAATCCACCAATTGCACTAGAAACGCATCCAAATAACTTTGTTCAATGGAGTTTCGTTGCAAAAGAGGCACCAGAAGCTTTTGCTGGAATTCGTTACTACCACTCGACTTTTGATGCAATTAATAATCAAACGATGGCAACTTTTCTTGACACATCTAACACCAAGGATGCTATCTTTTTACAAGTTTATGGTCAAAGCGAATGTGGTCCAATGATTCTCAAAGCACATACATTGGAGTCGCTAAAAACAAACGATGCTCGTGATATGGGCGTTGGTCTTGGTGACTTGACTAAAGCTCGAATCGCAGACGACCAGGGGAATCTCTTACCTATTGGCACAGATGGTCATATCCAATTCTTATCAAAAGGCCGCGCATTGACTTACTACAAAGAAGATGCACGTTTCCAAGAAAATGTTTATGGCGACTGGTGGGACAGTGGTGATTACGGTGTAATGAATGCAGATGGGCACCTTTTCTTAAAAGATCGTCAAGTTGACTTGATCGAAACAATCAATAGTACATTAGCAATCGAGGATTACTTACTTGACTCTCTTGATTTCCTTGCTGAAGTCGTAATCGTACGTGATAAAAATGATTCACCACAGCCAATCATTGCTTTAGCACCTGGAAAAGAAATGGATTGGGACACTTATTGGACACAAGTTCATGAACTACCACGCTTGAATACGCCAATTATTCGCGCATTTGAAGATATTCCACGGACTGCAACAATGAAAGTCCAACGTCTGCAAATCGAACAAGAATTAAAAAATCAATAAATTTTTTTAAACAAACTGATACTTTTGATAACGATGTTCTCTTCGTTGTCAAAAGTATTTTTTATTCCCCCGTTTTTACAAAATTGGCTGAGTTTCAAATCTGCCAATTGGCTGTTTTCATTTTATTTTACTTTCGCTATACTTGCTTTCATGGAGGAAAACAAGATGAAAAGAGTATTAACAATTGGCGGATCTGACCCTTTCGCAGGTGGCGGAATTCAATCCGATTTAAAAACTTTTGAAAACTACCAGCTTTTTGGCTTAAGTGCCTTAACCTGTGTAGGCTTTTTGGATGAGCAAGGCGCATTCCAATTAGAAAATCTATCACCGAGACTACTGAAACAACAATTAGCTTCACTAACAAAAATGACGAGCCTTGATGGAATCAAGCTTGGCTTACTTCACTCAGAAGAAGCCATCACGATTGTACGTGATTTTTTGATACAAAATTCAGAACTTCCAGTTGTCCTAGATCCTGTCCTTGCGTTTAAAGAAACCAAAACGACTGAAAATAAACGTTATATGGATAAAATGATTTCTGAACTTTTTCCTTTAGCAACTGTGATTACCCCAAATTTAAAAGAAGCGGCTTTGCTAGCAAACCAAGATAAGTTGCGCTCACTAGATGATCTTCGCCACGCAGCTCAAATCATCCACGCTCTCGGAGCAAAACAACTTGTGATTAAAGGTGGTCAAGGCATTCATGGTGACTTTGCTATCGATTTATTTTTTGACGGCGAAAAAGAACAACTATTTACTCGTAAAAAATTAACAAAGTCAACTGTGAATGGTGCGGGTTGTACGTTTTCTTCTGCTATTTTAGCAAATTTATGCCAAGGAAACTCCTTGCCTGACGCAATTGCGACTAGTAAAGATTATGTTTATCATTGTATTGAACACGGCATCTTGATGAATGATGGCTCCGGAAGTGTTTGGTCCGGAGGAAAATTAAAGGAGGAATAACGAGGAATGAACATTAGACAAATAACCACTTATGCTATGTTGATTGCGCTAACTGTTGCGCTTTCTCTGACGATTCTTATCCCCGTTCCAGCCACAAATGGTTTTATTACCTTATGTGAAGTTGGGATCTATACAGCAGCTTCGTTATTTGGGCCGATTGGTGGCTTAGTAGTTGGTGGTTCCAGTGGTTTATTGATTGATTTGATTTCAGGTTATCCACAATGGGCGATTTTTTCTCTGCTCATTCATGGGTTACAAGGATTGACAGTGGGTTTGATTGGTCGACAAACAACGCTTCGTTGGTTTCTTGGATTATTAACTGGTAGTGTAGTCATGATTATTGGCTATTTGTTAGCCGGTTGGTTCTTATATGGCTGGCCAGCGGGAGTCGCGTCAATTCCCGGAAATATGATTCAGAACTTATTCGGAATTGCTCTCACCTACCCATTAGTTTCTGGCTTGAAACGATTTCAATTAGGAAAACAACGCTAATCATAGCGAAAGAAGGATGAATAAAATGGAATTAACAAAAGAAATGTTGGCAAAAGAATTAACGGAAATGGTTACTGATATCTTGAATGAAGCAAACCTAAGGGCAGGTGATTTATTTGTATTAGGATGTAGTACCAGTGAAGTTGTCGGTGGACATATCGGAAAAAACTCTAGTGCTGAAGTTGGTCAATGGATTGTCCAAACATTAAAAGAAATCCTTGATCCTAAGGAAATCTCGCTAGCTGTCCAAGGCTGTGAACACTTAAATCGGGCACTTGTCGTGGAACGTAACGTGGCAGAAAAGAAAAATTTTGAAATTGTAACAGTTGTTCCAGCTCTACATGCGGGTGGTGCTTGTTCTGTTGCCGCCTTCGAGCAATTTGCTGATCCAGTCGAGGTCGAACACATTGTTGCACAAGCGGGAATCGATATTGGTGATACGTCTATTGGCATGCACGTCAAGCATGTTCAAGTTCCTGTCCGTCCCCGTTCAAATACTTTAGGTGGGGCTCATGTCACTGCGCTACGATCTCGTCCTAAATACATTGGCGGGCCACGTGCGCAATACAATACTAATGAACGTTAAGTAGTGATTAGCTTCAAGTAATAAGAAACCTTTTCTAACAATCACTTTCCATATGTTTATAAAAAAAGGACTTATTACCGAAGAAGCTGCTTTGGGAACATCATTTATTCAGAAAAAGGAAGCTGGTTTTTTCCCCAGCTTCCTTTTTTCGGCTCCTTTTCTTCTTACACTTTTTCAGATGTGTACTAGAGAACCTTTCGTTGATACATTCTGGCCTCATAAGGTGCAAATTCACCAACAAGACCAAATTGGGGCTCATCTAAATAATTGGTTAATACCAGTGACCAGTCTTCCGCTAATTTTTCAGTTGTTAGATCAAAAGTTGTCTTTTCCATCGTTAAGTTTACCATAATCAGGAATTGTTCACTAGATTCTATACGTTCGTAAATAAATAACTGCTTGTGTTCAGGTAAATATTCTTTGAATTCACCTGTAATCAATGCAGTATGCTGCTTTCGTAATTGAATCATTTGTTTATAAAAAGATAAAAGTGAATTTGGTTCTTTTTCTTGCGCTTCGACGTTGATAACTTCCTTATTTGGATTAACAACTAACCAAGGATCATGTGAAGAGAAACCAGCAAATTTTTCATCCGTCCATTGCATTGGTGTCCGGCTATTATCTCTTGTCGTGCTACGAATGATTGCCAATGATTCTTCCGGTGTGCGCCCTTCTTGAAGCAATCGTTGATAAAGTTTTCTTGAATCAAGTGCATCTACTTGTTCGATTGATTCGAAAGCCATGTTGGTCATTCCAATTTCTTGTCCTTGATAGATAAATGGTGTCCCTTGTAAGAAAAAATACATCATTCCTAACGCTTTTGCAGACTCCAACCAATAATTCTGGTCATTGCCAAACGCAGAAACGCTTCGAGGTACGTCATGGTTTTCCATATAAAGTGCATTCCATCCTTTTCCTGCTAAAGAGTTCTGCCACTGACTTAATGCTTGTTTCAGTTTGACAACATCCAGCGCACCTTGTTCTTCATGGTTCCACAAAGAAATATGATCGAACTCAAAAATCATATCAAAATACCCAGATTCACCAACCCATTGTGGGCCTTCCGTTGCAGATACACCACTTGCTTCACCAACAGTCATGATGTCATACTCGTTAAAAATGGTTTTTAGTTCGGTCAAATACTTCCCGATTCCGGTTACATTTTGAAATGGTGAAAATGGATTAGCTGTTGCTGGAACAGCATAGTCTGCTTTTTTGATATGTGAAATGGCATCTAATCGAAAGCCATCAATTCCTTTTTCTAGCCACCAGCGAATCATGGTAAATAGTTCTTCTCTCACTTTCGGATTTTCCCAATTCAAATCAGGTTGTTCCTTGGCAAAAACGTGTAAATAAGATTGTCCGCTCTCCTCATCATGTGTCCAGGCTGAACCACCAAAAATGGACTGCCATTCATTTGGAGCTAACTCTGATGTGCTATCTGCCCATAAATAATAATCACGGAAAGGATTATCTACCGATTTTTTTGATTCAATAAACCATTTATGTTGATCGGATGTATGATTGATGACCAAGTCCATAATGACTCTGATTCCCATTTGATGTGCTTCAGCCAACAGCAAATCAAATTCTGCCATTGTTCCAAATTTTGCTAAGATTTCTTGATAGTCACTGATGTCATAACCATTATCAACAAATGGAGAAGAATAAATAGGATTGATCCAAATGAAGCCAATCCCTAACTCTTTTAAATAACTTAATTTTTCACGAATTCCATTAATATCACCAATCCCATCTTGATTGCTATCTTTAAAACTCGCGGGATAGATTTGATAGCCTACTTCTTGTTGCCACCATTGCACATTTTTTGTCATGCGGATGTCCTCCTTCACCTTTTCATCAATTATAAACGAAATTGCTTCCTATAAGTCTTTGTTACCGTTAACAAAAAAGAATTAAAAACACGCAAAGAAACACTCAAAGCAAAAAACATACGTTCATTGCTTTGAGTGTTTTAGTAACTATTGATAACTTCCTATAGATAACGAGCAATCAACTGGATCATTTGTTTAGGAAATTCTTGGAGATCTGTAATATCAAGGAAACGACTTTCACCGTAAATTTCTTTAATTTCTTCTTTATCTTGGCCAATCGCCGCAGCAATGAAAATAATTCCTTGTCGATCATATTCTTTGATGACTTCTTGAATGTCTTCCTTTGCTTTTTTTCCAGTATAATCTGGAAGAGCTTTTGGCTGTCCATCACTAATATTCAACAATAACTTGGTAGTTGCCGTTTGTTGGTTCAACTTATCAGCAACCACTCTTAAAACAGCACCGTCGCGGTTATTTTGGCGTGGTTTCATTGTCACCAATTTCTCATCCAACCATTGAAAAGTATCAGCAAATTCTTTATAAGAAAAAATCGATGTCTTTTCACGCACGGAAACATCTGCTGTATCACCATTGATCATCAGTGGGATATTGACACGTTTAGCAAATTCCGCAATCGCAATCGCGGCTTTTTTTGCTGCTTCTATTCGATCTTCGCGAATCATCGAACCTGATTCATCTAATCGAATAGCAACGGCTAGAGACGGTTGTTCATGTGGCGGATTTTTTTTGTCAAAATTACGCAAATCACCATATGCAATGCGACTAGCATTAAAGCGTTGCCCTTCGTACTTACCTTTTTGATAACTTGTGCTTTCTTCGCTATCTAAAAGTTCTAATACTTGTCGACTTAATGAATCGACGACTGGAAAGACTTGGGCTCTGATTGCTCGTGCTTCATCGCTGTTTATTTGATACTTCGGTCGGTGAACGATCAATCCTTCTTTTTCATGCATCGTGCCTTTCATGATTTGGCGCGCTTCTTTGTTCAACTCTTTTTTCATTTCTTTGTCATGGGCGTCCATGTCAGCGGCAGACATTTCAGCAGACTCATCTTCCGCACTTTTTTCTGTCTGATGTTTTCCTTCGACGTCACTGCTTCGTTCTTCTTGAATGTTATCTAGATTCTCAGATTCGTCTGTCTCTTCTGGAGTTTCTTTATCAGCCATTTCTTCTACTTTTTCAAGTGTAGATAGTTCTTGTTCTGCTAAAGTCAATTCTTCTGGAGCAAGCTCTTCAATCTGGCGCTCTTCTGCTTCTAATCCGCTGATTTTTCGTCCACGGACTGTTGGTGCATCAGTAGCTTCGCCCCACTTTTTTGCTCGAAGCAACTCTCTCAATTCAATTAATAACCCCGTATCCTCTAAAGCTTGAAGCAAAATCTTTAGTTCATCTGGATCCGTTGTCAGTTTATATAAGACTTTTGGGTAGATAGATTGTAATAAATCTTGTCCTTGCTTCATCGTATTCACCCAATAAAAATAAGAACGCATTCCTGCGACACCTTTGATCGCGTTTGCTTTGGCTGTTTCGTCTAATAATCGAATAATTTCTGCCATTTTGAATAAAATAGCTGAGTCTTGAATTCCTGTTTTCCCAACAGCACGTTCGACCATTACTTCGAGACTAGGTAAATCCATTTTTTCTGCATGCTGCATTCGGTCACGCAACGATTCATTCAGTGGTCGATTTCCTTGATAGTTTCGGTTCGTCGTAATCACAACTACGCAGTCAGGATGGCGACGGACGATACCAGCGGGTAAGTTCAACATACCATTTGGTTCCAAGGCTGAGTTTAGCGCGACTAAGACAGACGCATCTCGAATCACTGTTGGCTCTTGGATTTCAAGTAAATAGCCTTTTTCCATCGCACGGACGATTTCTGAAGGGTAATATTTATAATGAATAGGTGTTGTTTCAGATTTTGCTTCAATTTGTTGTACAAATTCAGCTAGTTTTTCTCGTGCTGAAAGTACATCTAATTGGTAATGTGATTGGACTAAACGTAAAACAGCATCAAAACTCTCGGTTTGAGAGATGGCTTCCAACAATTCTTGACTATCCGCATCGACAGATTCCACTACTGGTAATAACGCACCAAACACATCTGATTTATCCATATCTGCAAAACACGTCACCTTTGTATAAGGTAATTGCAAATCAGCAGATAACGCCTTAGCTAATTGTGTTTTCCCAGATCCGGCACCCCCTTCCAATAAGATATTCATGATTTTCATCTCAGGATCGAGCCAGTTTTCATTGATTTCTGTTGCAATTCGAATTTCTTCCACACTTGTTCGGTGACTTTTTGGTTTTTGCCAAATCATCTGTTTTTCTAGGCGTGAAAATACTCGGTCTTGCGTAAGTGAGAACTCTCCCATTATGCAACCTCCTTTAACGATTCGACGAGTTTAATAACCTAATTCTTCTAGCAAACGTTTTAAGATGCGGAATCGTTCACCAATGAGTTCACCATCTTTTTGTAATGTATCATAGTAAAGAATAATATCCTCATCAATCTTAGGATTTTTTGTATCGACTTCAACAGTCATTCGGTTTCCCTGCAAACCAATGATATCGACCACTGGGTTTTCAGGATCATAGAATTTTTTATAACGATACGCATCTTGGAAATACAAACTTCCTTGAGCTGCTAAAATTGCTAAATCTAAAATGCGAGTAATTGGTAATTCTTCTGATTGACGTGACCATTTTTCCCCTGTATGACGCCAAACTTTTCCAGAAATATCGACTTTTCCACGATCATTCCATTGTGCTAAACCAAGAGACAAGCCTTTTGCATCTGTATCTAGTGCATTACGGCCATCAACTTTATCATAATCTTCAACGACAAGAACAGGTTTGTGTTTTAAATTTGTTGGGATTTCCATAAGAAACACTCCTTTAATATTTATGTTAGTAATTTACTAAATTACTAGCGTAGTAAATTACTAACGACCAATAAGATTATAAGCCTATAGACAAAAAAAAGCCAGCAAACAAATTTGTTTGCTGGCAAAATAAATAAAATAAGAATTATTGCGCTGAAATAGCAAGTCCTACTGCTTTTTCTCCAAGATGCGTTCCAATTACCGGGCCAAAGTGACCAATCTCAATTTCTGCATCGGGGTATTTCTTTTGTAATTTTTCTTTTTCACTGATTGCAACATCTAAGTTATTCGCATGGATCACATACAACTTAACTGGTCCTGCAATTTCAGTTTTTCGTTGGCCAATAATATCTTCTGCACGGGCGAATGCTTTTTTGCTTGAACGAATCTTTTCAAACAAAACGATTTTCCCATCCGTAAAAGTTAAGATCGGTTTAATTTTTAACAACCCACCAATCAACGCTGCACCATTTGTTAAACGACCTCCGCGCACTAGATTGTTCAAGTCATCAACTATCAAATAAGCGTAAGTATTATCGCGAATATGATCAATATGTGAAAGGATCTCTTCAAGTGATGTTCCTTGATCATTTAAATCCAAGGCAGACTCAACCATGTGTCCCATGGGCATGCTTGTAATTTTCGAATCGTATGGAATCACCGTTAACCCCTTCACATCTTCTTTCATTGCAAACAATGTATTAACAAAACCCGAAATGCCAGAAGAAAGGTGGATACTGATTATCGTGTCATACCCTTTCGCCTTTAATTCGTCATATAATGCCAAAACTTCTCCCACAACCGGCTGAGATGTCGTAGGGAAATCTTTACTGTTTTTTAGAAGACCATAATATTCATCAGCTTCAATATCGATACCTTCATTATAAATCTTCCCATCTAAAATAACTGGGATCGGAATTACATATAAGTCGGGATGGTTCTTGATACGTTCCGGCAAATAAGCCGTACTATCAGTAACAACTGCAAGTTTCATTTATCTATTTCCTCGTTTCAAAGAATTTTTCCAGACCTTATAACTATAGCATAATTTTGCTTGTAGATAAATCTAAAATCCGTTTCTATCAAAAAAGACTGTCACAAAAATCGCTTTTTGTGACAGCGTATAGTTAAGAATAATAAGCAACTCTTTCCTCAGGCGTTCCGGCGATGCAATAGTGAGTGGATACCACTTTTACCAAACTGAGCGAAAAGAAAAGTCACACCTCCGACTCCTGTAATCAACACACAATAGATCACAGCGTTCGTCTTGCTTTCTAATGAGAGTTGCGTCTGCAATAAAAAGAACACTATCATACATACAAGTAACATTAGTGCTGTCGAACGAACTGTTTTAAGGAAGAAGTCTTTGATTCTGTATAATGGTGCTATTTGATACTCGTGACACATGTACCAATAACCACGGATAAACACATACCCAAATGCCAATCCATTTGACAAACTCATCCCATAGCCACCAAATAAAGCTAAGAAAATGACTTGGAAAAGAACTTTTAAGACAATTGCTTGTACCGTTAGCCGGATAGCAAACAAATGGTGATTCAATGACTGTAACATCGTTGATAAAATTGTAAATAATGAAAAGAATAGCGAAGCTAGTAACGCTAATTGGAAATACCCCACACTCTCAGGATCATAACCAAAGAACAGTGTGTACAATGGTCCTGCTAATAAAGACATCCCTGCAAGTGATGGCAATAAAATCAAAATCGCGATTGAAAAACTATCTCCAACCGTTTTTTCAATTTGTTTTCGGTTTTCTTTTTTCAAAGTGCTTAATAATGGCAAACTACTGATTGCTACGGTACCAACCATTGAAATCAAAATCAAGGTCAACTTGTTCGGATTCACTGACGCTCGACTAAATAAAAACTCTAACTGTTGATCTGCGAGATCTGGACGGAAAAAATGTAATAACGGCTTCATCGTTACTTGGTCGATCATTTGTACAATCGTAATAACTGAACCAACAAAGATAAACGGAAGTGTTTCACGTATAATAGCGCTTGAAGCACGACGATTGTCTTTTTTGAAATAACGGGTAGATATCAAGAAATCTTTCAATCTAAAGTAATCTTTATGTCGTCCCACTACATACATATGGAAAATCGCAGCTAAACCACCGAAAAACGACGCGACGGTACTGACTAAAACTGCTTCTAAAATCGTTCCATTCGTTAGGACACGCAAATAATATGTCCCAGCTAAAATAACCAGAACTCGAATTGCTTGCTCAATAATCAATGAAGTTCCATAAGGGCGCAAGTCATTCTTCCCTTGAAAATATCCACGCATTGCACTTAATACCGGAATAGCGACCAATGAAGGACATAAACTACGAATCGCTAAAATCCCATTATTCACATTGGCAATTGGACTGATTCCTGCCAGTGCTGGCGCAAATAAATACATCAAAACAGCCGAGGCAATCCCAATGACAAACATGATATTAATCGTACTGCGAAAAATCACTCGACTTTCTTGTGCATCTCCTTCTTTCGTTGCAATGGCAACTTTTTTCGCGATTGCGTTAGGAAAGCCAACTGTTCCAAGCATCAAGAATAATCCATAAGGCAAATAACCGACATTGTAGAGAGTTGTAGCCAACATCCCATCTTGATTATCACCCATCATCATTAACCAAGGAATTAAGTACACAACACCTAAAACCTTACACAACAAATTGGCAAACGTTAACCAAAATGTTCCTTGCATCAATTTTTTATTCATCAAATCTTCCTCAACTATATATTAGGTTCTAAACATCTTTTACATTATAGCAAAAAAACAAGAACAAGTAATCCCAGCATTGCTTTTTCATTTCATCAGCCTGATTATCTCAGCACACAGATTCCACAAATGCCAATCAACCTTTCAATAAGTGATTTTCTAGCTAGACTGTTTCAACTATTATGCTATACTTTTCTCATAACGAATTTCATTCGTTATTTAGACAAGTCAGTTGGCGGAAAACAGACTGCTTGTCTAGTTCAATATTCTTTGGGGACAACCAGTGGTCGGTTGTCTCTTTTTTATAACATTTTAATCATTCAGGTTGAATCTATCGAAATCAGCTTTCTTTCATTCGCTTGCTGAGTTAAATACTATCATTCATCCAGCTACAATCAAGTTTGTTAAAGGAACCTTAACACTTTCTCCACTTGTCAAAATTCCGGCTGAGAACCGTTGTTCAAAATGAATTTATCTAACACTCTTTGTACCAATCATTTGTTTCGTTTATTTCAAAAAAAGTCTAGAACATTAATCGAAATGATTATGCTCCAGACTTTTTTAAAATACACAGCGTTTTCAAAAGTTATTTTCTTGGAAGCACGCTAACCCCTTCCAAAAACAAAAATAGGTGAGTTATTTCCGGATACTCTTGCTTATTTCTCAGAGCTGATTGTTTTTGACCCAACCTCTTTTAAGAAAGTTATTTTTATTTTAAGATAAGTTTTCACCATTCGTTTCAATCACTTTTTGATACCAATAAAATGATTTCTTACGACTGCGGTTTAACGTACCATGCCCTTCGTCATCACGATCAACGTAAATAAAACCGTAACGTTTACTCATCTCACCTGTTCCTGCACTGATTAAATCAATGCAGCCCCAAGGTGTATAGCCAATCAAATCTACTCCGTCGTCAATTGCTTTGTCCATTTCAACGATATGTTGTCTAAAGTAGTCGATGCGATAGTCATCTTTGATTGTGCCATCCTCTTCTACTTGATCGAATGCACCCAAGCCATTTTCTACTACCATCAAAGGAACTTCGTAACGAGAATAAATTTGATTTAAGGTATACCGCAAACCAACTGGATCAACTTGCCAACCCCAATCGCTGGCTTTCAAGTATTCATTCGCCACACCACCAAATAAGTTTCCACCCGTAGTATCTTCACGGTCCTCAAGGTTAGCGGCAATACAAGTACTCATATAATAACTAAATGTATAGTAATCAACAGTGCCTTCTTTTAACAATGCTTGATCTTCTTCAGTTATTTCCAATTGAATATCATTTTTTTCAAAATAGCGTTTCATATAATACGGATACGTACCTTTAACTTGGACATCACCACAGAAATAATTCAAACGATCATTCAACTGTTGTGTTCTCAGCACGTCTTCTGGGCGACAGGTCTTAGGATACATCGTAATGTAGGCCAACATGCAACCAATTTTAAACTCTGGATTGATTTTATGCCCCGCAACCACTGCTCTGGCAGATGCTAGAAAGACATTATGCAATGCTTGATATTGTTCCGTTTCTGTATACTCACGGTTAAACAAACCATTGATTTGCTTGCCATGCTCTAATGTTCCAAAATTGATTTCATTAAATGTCAGCCAATACTTCACCTTATCTTGATAGCGTTCAAATAAAGTCGTTGCGTAACGTTCATAAAATGCAATTGTTCGCTGATCTAAAAAACCATCGTAGCGTTTGCCTAATTGAAACGGTAATTCAAAATGAGAGATCGTCACTAAAGGTTCAATCCCATACTTGTGTAATTCATCAAATAAATCATCATAAAATTGTAATCCTGCTTCATTAGGTGTTTCTTCATCACCATTTGGAAAAATCCGTGACCAGGCAATCGACAAACGATATACTTTAAAACCCATTTCTGCAAACAGGGCGATATCTTCTTGATAGCGGTGATAGTGATCAATCCCTGTATGGCTTGGATAATAGTACTTCTCTTCATCGATTACTAAGTCGAATGTTCGCCGTGTCCCTGCTGTTCGACTACCTGCTCGATTATGATCACTGATTGAATCTCCTTTACCAGCAACATTCCAAGCACCTTCACATTGATTGGCAGCTGTCGCGCCACCCCATAAAAAATTCTTTGGAAAACTCATTGATCTTTCTCCTTCATTTTTGATTTAATTAGCAAGAATAGCGGTAGAAACCAAGGTTCCTTGCTGCACTTCATTTTCATCAGTCACAATAATATCCGCGTAATCAGGCGTATTCGTCACAATGATTGGGACTTGTGTGCTATAGCCTTCTTCTTCAATCGCCTGAATATCAAAACGAACCAACTTATCTCCTTTTTTTACTGTGTCGCCTTGCTTTACAAAAACTTCAAAGTGTTTTCCTTCTAATTGAATCGTATCAATGCCAATGTGAATCAATAATTCCATGCCATCATCAGAAATGATGCCAATTGCATGATTTGTTGGGAATAAAGTCATGATTGTTCCATCAAAAGGTGCGACAACTTCACCAACAGTCGGCTCAATCACCACGCCTTTGCCCATAATTCCTTCCGCAAAAGCAGCATCTTTTGCTTGACTCAACGGCAAAATATTCCCAGTAATTGGTGAAAAGATTTCTTGTTTCGCTACTTTTTTCTTTTGTACTGTAAATGACCCTTTTGCTTCTTCTTTACTCATCGCGATGGTTGGCTCATCATCTTTAAAACCAATCACCCAAGCTAAACCAAAGCCAGCAACTAATGCCACTGCATCTAAGATCATGCTATAAATCGCAAATTTAATATCGCCATCAGGAGAAATAGCACCTGTGTAACGGAAAATTCCTAATCCACCCATTTGATACGCTTGTAAGCCTAACGCCATGGCTGTTCCACCTGTAAATGCACCAACGACACAAGAGGCCCAGAATGGTTTCTTTTTAGGTAAAGTAATCCCATAGATTGCCGGCTCTGTTACACCAAATATTCCCGAAATAAATGCTGGAACAGACAATTCTTTTAATTTGGCATTTTGTGTTTTTAACATGACAGCTAAAACTGCTCCTGTTTGAGCGAAAGAAACACTACCACTTGGCGTCAATAACGCTGTTGGTTGTCCTTGAGATAAAGCAATGATTGCAAATGGGATTAGTGCCCAATGAAGACCAAACATTACTAAAACTTGCCAAGTAAAACCTAAAATCGCACCAAAAATAATTGGGTTAAATGTTTGAATCGTAATCAAACCACTTCCCAACGCTTCCGAAGCCGCATTCATGATTGGACCAATAACGATAAACATCAATGGAACAGTAATCAATGCAGTGAAAAATGGAACTAAAAATAGCTTAACAACATCAGGAATGACTTTTCGTAGTTGTTTTTCAAGAAATGCTGCAAAAGCGGTTGATGCAATAATCGGCATCACACTTGAACCATAACCAGCTGCTGGAAGTGAAAATGGGATACCAAAGAAATTCAAGCCACCACTTTCAGCAAATTGACTTGTCAATGAACCATCAATAAATCCGGTGTACACCATACTTGCTGCAATCATCATTCCTAAAAACGGGGATCCCCCAAAACGTTTCATGGCTGTAAAACCAATAAAAATCGGTAATAGTAAGAACAGGCCGTCACCCATCGCATTAACTACAGCATAAGTTGGCGTCGCAGCGAACTCTGGTCCTAAAGCAAATGACAAGATTGCAGCAACCCCTTTTAACATACCGGCTGCAGATAATGGCGCTAGAATTGGTTGGAAAATACTTGAAATAATGTCTACAAATTGATCGAATAAGTTTCCTTTTGGTCCTGAATCTGTTTTTTCCTCCAATAAACCTAACACTGCATCCACATCTTTACGTACATCAGGTACATGATTGCCAATAACTACTTGGTATTGGCCACCTGATTGCATAACTGTTACAACGCCATCCATGTTTTTCAACACATCTGTATTTGCTTTACTTTCGTCCTTTAACTTAAAGCGTAAACGCGTAATACAGTTCGTTAACGAATTGACGTTTTCTTTTCCACCAACTTCTTTGACAATGTCTTGTGCTAGTTGTTCATATTTTCCCATGATTTTTTCCTCCAAAATTAAGTATATTTTTTAATCCAGAGGTCTCGCCAACTAAATGTAACGATCCAATTCCTTTTGCTGGGTAAGCTAGTTTTACTCCTTTCATTTTTATTTTAAGAGAAACTCTCTTATTTCGTTTTTTCGATGATTCTTGCAATGTGAATCGTAATATACACCTGCTCATCTCTAGAAACTTGATAGCTCCAACGAGTGGCTAATAATTCAACCACTTTCTTAGTCGCCTCAAAGGCTTCAGGATACTTTTTACTGACAAGGATAAACAGTTCGTTTTCAACTAGTTCGTCTGCTGCTTCTTTTCTTTGCGCATTCAAAACTCTCTCCGCAAAAAATCGTAGATGGGTAATGAAGCGCTGAAAGTAAATGTCGTTTTCAGCAAAGTTGATCTTCAATGTATATTTGATAACCGTTAGAATTTCTTCAATCATTTGTGTAAGGCTGACTGCTGACTCATTCGTGATATCCAACTCGGCATTTACGATGTGTAACGTTAAGAAACCAGATTCGTCATCGGATAGCTCGATACCCATTTTTTCATTGATAAACTGGATACCTCTTCGCGCAATTGCTAATTCTTCCGGGAAGAAGTGCTTGATGTCCCACAATAGAAAATTCTTCATTTGGATTCCTTTGCCCTCGCGTTGGATCGCCGTGTATAAATGATCCGCAAAAGAAATAAAGCTTGTTTCATTAAATTCTTTGTCCAACTTTTTCTTTGCATAATTCAAGATATCAAAAGCAACCATGATGACCTCTTCGGGAATTTCCGAAAGCATTTGTTCTACTCGTAATGACTCACTTTGATTTTTTATTTCAAACACCTTTTCAATACTATCTGAATCAACCTTAAAGCCCGGCTTTTTTTGAAATCCCAATCCATTACCCATTAAAACGATTTCTTTTCCTTCATCATTCAAGGCAACCACGACGTTGTTATTCAAAATCCTCAGAATTTTCAATTGTCTCCCCCCATCTCTTTCAGCCTCACCAACGCATAAAAAAAGACCCAAACGACACCACAAATAAATGTCGTTCAGGTTTAGCTTAACTGAATAATAACTATCCTAAAACAAAGTTACCATTTTCAGTAAGCGCTGTCAATCTGATTTTTACAGTTTTTTTCTGCGCTTTAGTACAAAAAAATGGCACATAGTTTCAGATGTTACGATTGATGAAACAATTGCTAGGCATACACTCCTCCCCTTTGGGCAACAAAAAAAGGGCTTCGACACATTGATGTCCCACCCCTTAACTTCGTTATTTAAATCATTGATAATAAAAAGACAGCTGCTAAACCAGTGACTACAGATAACGCCATAGAACGTGTTTTATATGCTACACCTGCAACTAAGACCATAGCCAAAATTTTGATATTCCATGCAAAATCTAAATGTTCGTGTGTGATAAAAACATCTTTGAATGCTAATGCAGAAAATAATGCTACTGGAACGTACTTCATCCAATCACTAAACCACGCAGGAACTTTTCTTTGTGTAAAGTAAAGCATTGGTACTACTCTGGGAATGTAAGCTGCTAGAAATAAACAAGCAACTAGTAAAATCAAATAACTTTTACTCATGGTTTTGGACCTCCTGATCTGGGAAGTTAAACAACGGCTCGTTCACTTGCTCCGCACGATGTCGTAACTTTTTCTCTTTTTCTTTTTGGAAAGCTTTTTCTAAAAGCAATCCAGCAAAAGAAGCAATGACAGTCGCTAAGATTAAGCCAAATGTATTTTGGAACAAAACCATAAATGCAACCCCTAAGACACCCGAAAAAATACCAGTCAGAATCAGCAAACCATTCTTCATCTGCATAATAAACATAAAAATAAACATTGCCGTTAACGCGAAATGAACTAAGTCAGCATCTACTCGAATCACTGAACCAAAAACATTTCCAATCACGTTGCTTCCTGCCCAAGCAGCCATAGAAAACCAATTGACGTACAGGGCTTTTTGTTTGTTCCAAGTTGGATCTGTAGAATATTTCAAGTAATTAACTGCATAGTTTTCATCATTTAGTGATTGCGAAAAGACAGCTAAAAATGGACGGCTTTCTTTCTTCATAAATACTGAAAGACTTGAGCCCAATAATGTATAACGTAATTCTAAGAAAAATACCATCAAGATGGTTGTTGCAAATGATGCGTGTGTTGCTAACATTGAGGCAACTAAGAATTGCGCACCGCCGGAAAAAACCAAAATTGATAATAGACCGGTCAATAATGGATCAAATCCAACCTTCTGTAACAGAACACCACAGGCTAATCCAACCGGGATATAGCTAAAACAAAGCGGCATCACTGCATGAAAAGACTGAAGCCATGGCGCAGTTTTCTTTCTACTCATTAAAATGTCTCCTTTGATTACAACAAATAAACAGCGGACTCATTGTAACATAATTTCAATAAATTGTAGCCGTTTTATCTAAAAACAATATTAAATTTTTCTCATTTCAGCTTCAATTTATGATTTTTTCTCATCCTTGCTTATTCGCGATGGTAATTCGGGTCATACTTATCCGTTTCAATATAAATGTAAATCTTTTTATCTGGTAAACTTTTCCGAATCATTCGTTCAATATCATTGACAATTGCATAAGCAAATTCTTCCTTGATATCCAGAATATCCACTTTCGCAGCAACCATAATTTCGGTTGGCCCCATGTGAACTGTTTTAATATCAATCAATCGTTCTATTTCTGGTCGATCAAATGCTTTTTTAATCAACACTAAGTCATGCGCAGTCACACTCTCACCAATAATCAGGCTGTAAAATTCTTTCGCAAGGAAAATAGCGGCACCCATTAATAAGAAACCAATTAATAGACCACTAATTGCATCAAAAGCAGCGATGCCAGTCACCATGGTTAAAATTGTTCCAGCCATAGCCAACACCAAACCAATTACTGCACAAAAGTCTTCTGTGAAAATAATCAAAATCTCACTATGGCGACTTTCACGTAAAAAGGCTAACAATGATAAATTTTCTGTATTCAGTTCTTTGATTTCTTTAAATGCAATCCGCAAAGAACTTCCTTCAATAATAATCCCAAATAACAAAATAGCTAAAATAATCATTGGATTTTCTACTTCATGCGCAGGATGAAACAATTTTTCAAAGGCTTCCATGACTCCTAACGCGCCCCCACCAAAAAAGAGCATCATGGCAACGATCGTACTAAAAAAATATTTTGCTCGACCTTCGCCAAACTGGTGAAGGTCACTTTGACCAGCTGCCGCACGTTTATTCCCAAATAATAGTAGCACTTGGTTACTACAATCCACGATACTATGGATACTTTCATTCAACATAGCGGCACTTCCACTAATCGCATAACCAATAAATTTGCTAACTGCAACTAAAATATTGGCACCTAATGCTGCTAAGACAGAAAACATGCCACTTTTCTTTAAATTTTCCACTGTTGTTCCTCTTTTCTATGGATTCAATTTTTTTGGATCCAGTCTTAAATTTTGGCTAAATTAAAGACAATCTTTTGTCCCGATTTTAGTTCGATTTCAGCAGCACCTTTAGTGGCAGATTCACCATCAATCGTAAACAACCAATACTTTTGTTTTTCCTGATTCTGTTTACGCCCTTCGATTTCAGTAATAAACCCTTTTTCTTCCTCGACTTTAAAAGTTTTTTGCAAAACTTCTAAAAGATTTTCTCCTGTTTCAAAAGTAACCTTCTGATTAGCAAAATCTTTTCCATCTTCTTGAAGAACGATTGTTGCTTCTTGCTGTTGCACACTGGAGCTTAATTGACTATCAGCTGTTTTTTCTACGTTACTGCTACACCCACTTAAAATTCCTAACCCTATGATAACTACAAACAAACTATAAATAATCTTTTTCATTTTTTCCTCCAAATTGTTTTACTAATCGCTGGATAATAGGAAAGAAAATCAAATAAAAAAGTAAATTTCCTATAGCATGCGACAAATCAAACGAAATACCTTGTATATAATAAACCAACGGCTGTGGCAACTGATACAACACCGTATCATAAATCGCCATTAGGCCTCCATAAATAAAACCCGCTAAAAAAAAGAAAATACCTTTCAACCAATAACTTGTTCTGAAATAACTCGAGTGTCTACATAAAGTAAACAACAAGAAGATTCCTCCATAGCTAAGCCATTGGCCAATCACCCACGGGCCCATACCAAAATAAAAACTGCTAATTACTAACGACAGACTCATAACAATCAGCCCATCAATCATTCCCAAGTAAAAAACGACAAATAACAAAATTGCCGTCATAGGTTGAAAATTGGGAATAAATTGAAAAGCAACTCTACCTGCTACACAAGCAGCGCTGAGCATACTCAGCTGTGCAAGTTTTCTGGTGCTCATTTTTTCTCCTCTTCACTCTTAAAAATCAACACTTGAAACTGGCACAAGCCGCGCATTTGCGGTTTGTGCCAGTTCGATTATTAACCTACAGTTCAAGTGTTCAAACTTTTCGTACCATCAACGGGATTAGAAATTCATAGTTGATAAAGAAATCAATAACTGAACGATGGTATTCACCAGAAGAAACAAACAACGCTGTCTGCTCCCCTTCTTTAGATACCGTCAGTGATTGTCCTTTATCAAGCAAGACTTCATAAGCATCTTCACCCAGTTTTTCCATATCATATTGCGGATGATCCATCGCAACGATAAAGATATCATCTAAAACTTGTTCCGTTAATTCGAATTCACTTTGCAAATTCAAACGTAAGACTTTTGTATTATCTAAAAGCGTCTCGTTGACAGTAAAGCCAAGTTGTCGAGCATGCTCCAATAACTGATTCAATTTGTGATTAAAAATCGTCATTTGTCCAACTGAAAAAACACGTTCAACTGACCAATAACGAATAAGCGCTAAAACTTGGTCATCCTTCACGTCGATTGTCATTGTTTCTGGAGAAATTTTTAAAAGGTTGATTGCATCCACCTGATAGCGTTCATCAATCGTTGGCAACGCAAAAGAGAAAATCAAGTTTGCAGAATCATCCAACGCGTAATTAATTGAAAAATGACGTGTTTCCCAAGTATCATAGGTCGTTCCTGACAATTCTAGCCCAATATCATTTAAAGGTTTTAACAATTCATAGGCAAAGTACTCAACCAAGCTCGTCTTAGCAATCGGCGAAATTGGTTCACCGGCTAAAATATATTGCTGATACGCATCCAGCAACTCAGAAAAGCCAGATTCAATAAAAACTTTACGCATTCTTAAATCAGCAAGCTGTGTTTCAGCCTCATGAATCATTTGAACGATTTCTTGGTGGTCTTGTTCTTTTCCACTCAGGTAAGACTGGTTATCAGCTAACTCTTGTTCTTTTTTTGCAAGCGTTGTATCTGCTGTCATTTGAGGAACGATTTTTTCTTTTTCATGAATCTTTGTTCCTTCAGTTGCACTTTCTAATTCCACATCATCATCTGATTCTGTCAAAAGTTCAGCGGTTGTTTCATCTGTTACTACTTCTTCCATAGGAACAACTGTTGTTTCTTCGTTCTCGATTTCTGAAGGTTCAACTACCTTTTCTGCTTCCTCTTTTTCGTACTCGCTCATTCTTCCAAACCTCCTTCATCAAGGATTACCGCTTCCGGGTTTTCACTACCAAGATAGCTCATTAAAAACTGATGGATAGCTGGTCCAAAGTTTTCCCTTCCACCAAAGTAACGCGCAATTTGGCGTTGTTCTTTTTGAACGATTGCAGCTTTTAGTTGATCTGCTTTTGCTTGTTGCATCATGGCTTCTTTTTGTTTTTGAATTTTAGCTGGTTCATCAATATAAGGTAACCAACCTAGCTTTTCATTTTCATAAACTTGTTTTTCTTTTGCCAATGCTTCAATTTCTTCATCAACTTTTTTTCGGTTTAAGAAACCCTTTGACTCTTCTAAAGCAGCAATTTTTTTGTTATATGTTCCGATTTCTTCATCAAGACGTTCAATTTCCGTTTGCGCAGTAATTACTTTTGCATCTAACTCATTTAATTCATGGCTGTAATCTACCACTTCCCCTTGTGAGTATTGCTCCCACTCGGCATCAATTTGTGGTAAAACAAAAATTTCCGGCAAACTGGCATCAATCGCAATCGTTGGGCGCTCATGATAGTACGTCCCAATTTTGTAATAACTTAAAGTAGGTGACATTTCATCTACCAGTTCCATAAAAGGAAATTGTTGTAAGAATCGATCTTGGATTTTTCGCATAAGTAATTGGTCAATTTCATGGTTCTCATTTGAGCTTCGTTTTAGCTCATCATTTAAATGACTATTATATAATCGATAAATTTCAGGAATGTTTTCTTCACGTACTGCTTGTTCAAATGCTTGTAAATCTCCCAGCAATTGAGATAAGTTTGTACTTGCTTTTTGTTTAATATCATCAAAAGATGACTCATCAGTATGTTTATCCATATCTACCGTTTCAGGTTCATGGTGTTCTTCTGTAATAGAATCTTTCATATTTTTACCTCCTTGCATTCATTTGATAACTTAATAGTACCATTTTCTTCAAAAAATTGTTACAAAATGGGGCACGACAGAAACGAATCACTCATTCATTTAGCAAAAACGTAAAAAAACAAAAAAACTGTGACAAAAGTCAAGAGACCCATGTCACAGCTCTAAACAGAGTAAGAGAAATGCACACTTGCAACAACTCTTCCTATTCTGCTTTCATCAATCAAGGATTGTTTTATTTGTTAGGCAGTTCGCGGGTCGTGAAATGAATGCGTTGTTGTTCATCGCGAGTTAGTAAGGTTTCTTCATTTAAGTATGAAAGTCTAAGCTCACCTAATTCAGGATTTTCCAGCATTTTTTCATAACCAGTAAAAATCGAACGGATATAATTCTTATAAGCGTTTTTCTTCTTTTGTCTTTTTTTCATAGGACACCTTCCTTATCAAAAATATCATACCAATGAATAGCTGCATAGACAAGATAGAATCGAAAAATTGAGTGAAACATTTATTATTTTTTGTAATAACCGATTGCTTTTAGTGGAAATCACTACATAATCAAAACAAACAACATTCTTTTCTTCGAATTTTCTCACGAAGGTTGACGAATCCGTCAAAAAATGAAAAAATGCTTTAGTACTTAAGGAGGGAATCTAGTGAAAAAAATCGGTTTTGACTCAGAAAAATATATCGAAGAACAATCTACTTATATTTTGGAACGAGTAAATCACTATGACAAATTATATTTAGAATTTGGTGGGAAATTAGTTGACGACAAGCATGCAAAACGTGTATTACCTGGTTTTGAAGAGGATGCTAAAATCAAATTGCTACAAAAATTGAAAGATCAAGCAGAAATTTTGATTTGTGTCTATGCTGGCGACATTGAACGTAATAAAATCCGTGGCGATTACGGAATCACTTATGATATGGATATCTTACGTTTGATTGACGAGCTACGTGGCTATGGTCTAATGATCAACAGTGTCGTTATCACTCGCTACAATGGTCAACCAGCAACGAAAGTTTTCATCAATAAACTTGAACGTCGTGACATTAAAGTCTACACGCATTCAGAAATTGAAGATTACCCTGTTAACGTGGATAAGATTGTTTCTGAAGATGGATTTGGCAAGAATGCCTATATTGAAACGACAAAACCAATCGTTGTTGTAACAGCACCTGGTCCCGGTAGCGGAAAATTAGCGACTTGTTTAAACCAACTTTATCATGAAAGTCAACAAGGACATGCCGCTGGTTATTCAAAATTTGAAACTTTCCCGGTTTGGAATGTACCGCTAAAACATCCGTTGAACATTGCTTATGAAGCTGCGACTGTTGATTTAAAAGATGTCAATATGATCGATTCCTTCCATTTCGATGCTTACAATAAAGTAGCCGTAAACTATAATCGTGATGTTGAAACCTTCCCTGTCATCAAACGTATTATTGAAAAAATCACAGGTAAAGAATCTGTTTACTTGTCACCTACTGATATGGGTGTGAATCGTGTTGGTTTTGGTATCACGGATGATGAAGTTGTTCAAGAAGCATCTAAACAAGAAATCATTCGTCGCTATTTCCAAACAAAATGTGACTTTAAAAAAGGGCAAATTGACGAAGAAGCAGTCAACCGCATCAAATTAATCATGGAAGAAGTTGGCTTGCGACCTGAAGACCGTAAAGTAGTTACTCCAGCTCATGATTATGCTAAGACAATTCAAAACCCTTCAAAAGATCCAACTGCTGTCATTGCAATTGAACTTCCAGATAATGTCATTATTACTGGACGTACGGGTCAATTGATGGATGCTTCCTCAGCTGTCATTTTGAATGCCGTGAAGCATCTTGCTCATATCGCTGATGATATTCCTTTACTTTCACCATTGATTTTAGAAACAATCCAAGGAATGAAATCACAAGCTTTGCATTCTTCAATTGATAAATTAACGATCAACGAAGTCTTGATTGCTTTATCCATTAGCGCAGTAACGAATCCAATTGCCCAAGTTGCTTATGAAAAACTCGGTGAATTAGATGGCGCCCAAGCGCATTCAACTGTTATGATGAATAAAAATGATGAACAAACATTGAAGCAACTAGGAATCGATTTAACCTGTGCTCCAGTTTATCCATCTGAAAACCTGTATTATCAATAATCAAGTTTTGAACGAAACTTGTCAAAACCATATTGAACTTTCTTGTTCGATATGGTTTTTTTATGCTCGAAAACACTCATCATTTTAAAACTTTTTTTAGAATCAAATGGTTTTCATGTTGTATCCGCTTCACTCTAAAAAAACAATGAAAGTTTAATTGAAAGGTTAGTATTTCGTTATGAAAACAGGTAAAATTAGACGGAATTTTGTTAGGAGTGATTTTTTGAGTTATTTGTTAGGAATTATCGGTTTAATACTAGTTTTAGCAGTTGCTTTTTTCATTAGCAGTAATAAAAAAGCAATCAAATGGAAGCCACTACTTGTTATGTTTGTGCTTCAATTAGTTTTTGGTTTTGTGCTTTTGCGAACCTCTGCAGGTCATGCAGTTGTTTCTGTTTCAGCTAAATTGTTCGACCATTTACTAGCCTTTGCAGGCGAAGGCGTCAACTTTGTTTTTGCTGGTGTCGCAAATAAAGGAAGCTTCCCTTTCTTCTTAAATGTTTTGATGCCAATCGTCTTTATTTCAGCAATTATTGGGATTTTACGTTATATCAAAATCTTGCCTTTATTTATGAAAGCAGTTGGTCTTGGTTTAAGCAAAATCAATGGTATGGGGAAATTGGAATCATATAACGGGGTTGCCTCTGCTATTTTAGGACAATCAGAAGTGTTTATTTCCATAAAAAAAGAACTACCTTTTCTGTCTGAAAAACGTTTGTTCACAATGAGCGTTTCCGCGATGTCAACAGTTTCAATGTCAATCGTCGGTTCTTATATGGCGTTGATTGATTCTAAATATGTGATTACTGCACTTGTTTTAAATTTACTTGGTGGTTTCATTATGGCTTCGATCGTCAATCCTTATGAACTCGATCAAAAAGAAGACGAGTTGATTATTGAAGAAGACAAAAATCAAACATTTTTCCAAATGCTTGGTGAATATATTTTAGATGGATTTCATGTTGCAGTGACTGTTGCAGCGATGCTGATTGGTTTTGTTGCATTGATTGCAATGATCAATGCTATCTTCAACGGATTATTTGGCATTACATTCCAAGAAATCCTTGGATACATCTTTGCCCCACTTGCTTTTATCAGTGGTATTCCTTGGAATGAAGCAGTTGATGCTGGGAGTATCATGGCAACCAAATTAGTTACCAATGAGTTTGTCGCGATGACTGAACTTTCAACTGGAAACTTCCATTTCACAGAAAGAACGACAGCCATCTTATCTGTTTTCTTAGTTTCATTTGCAAACTTCTCTTCTATCGGAATTATTTCTGGTGCAATGAAAGGATTGAATGAAGAAAAAGGAAATTTAGTCGCAAAACATGGCTTGAAAATCTTGCTGACTGCAACCTTAGTCAGCTTCCTTAGCGCTATCGTTACAGGTTTATTAGTTTAAATTAGCCAAACACAAGAGGTTAAAACCATTCTGTTTAGCTCATCATGCAATTAGATTAACTAAAAAGAAAGAGACTGAGAGAAAACTTTC
Organism: Enterococcus sp. DIV0174; assembly: GCF_050529065.1. NCBI lineage: Bacteria > Bacillati > Bacillota > Bacilli > Lactobacillales > Enterococcaceae > Enterococcus > Enterococcus sp. DIV0174. The sequence continues at coordinate 1,410,624 of NZ_CP172881.1, forward strand.
CCCAGTCTCTTCTTTTCATTTTAAGCGTCATTGGGTTATATTATTAACTAATAAGGAGGTACACTATGACCCATTGTTATGTAATTATTGGTCCATCAGGTTCAGGGAAAACTTCGTTAGCTGCTTCCGTTTTTCGTCCAGATCAAAAAATCATCACACACACTAGTCGCTCAAAGCGTCCTAGTGAACAGAACGAAAAAGATTACTACTTTATCTCTAAAAAAAGATTTCAAGAAATGATTTCAGATGGTGCATTTGCTGAATGGGACGAATACGCAGGAAATTACTATGGCTCTAGTAAACTAGAGATCGAAAATCGACTAAAAAAAGCTGATTGTTACGCTGTACTAACAGCCTCTGGTTTTTGGCGACTTCATGAAATTTTTGGAGAGCGCATTCGCCCCATCTTCATCTCGATTTCAAAAGAAACTTTGCAAAAACGTTTAGAAGATCGAGGGGATTCTCAAGCTGAGCGTTCAAAACGACTAGCGCTTTTTGAACGTGACCAAGAAGAACTACAGCGCCTAACCAGTATTCCCACCCTTGCAATTATTTCAAATGACACAACTTTCGAGTCAGCCCAGCAGCAACTCGTAAAAGTTTTACAGGAAAACACTTCAAGATAAATATTTCCAATTATACTTTGGTTATTTGCTAAACAAAAAGAAATCAGACACACAATCTGATTTCTTTTTGCTTGTATTCAAAGGAGAAAATACGATTTACTTTTATTCATCAATGATTTTCTACTAAATCACCAACTGATAAGCCAGTCTTTCCCCATGTTCAAATGGAAATTCAATCATTCCTCGATAATTGAAGCCTGCTGCTAAAATTGTTTTTTTCATTGGTTCATTGGTCGGATACGTGTCAATTCGGATATCTTTGACTCCTTGGATTGCCGCAATTGTTACTAAATGTTTCAGTAAATTTTTCCCCAAGCCTTTTCCTCGAACTGTTGGATCAATTGCAACTCGATGAATCGATAAATAACTTGATGTGACTTCTTCCCACGAACCATCAATCGCTGTATAAACAGGATCAACACCTGAAACTAAAGCTGCTGTGCCAACGATCTGCTCCTCATCAATCAAAACAAAGCTTTCCTCTTTTTCACTATCCATTAAAATGATTTCTTTGGTTGGGCCTTGCCCATTTTGCCATTGTGGCAATCCTTGTATTGCTAAAAATTGCGTTGCCGCCTGAATGATTTCCATCACTTTTTCGATGTCTTCAGGTCTTGTTTTTCTAAGGTACATCTTCATTGCCTCCTGTAGGTTCCCTTTTATTGGTCTAGTTCTTGTAAGCGATTGGTCTGTGTCACTTCTTTCAGCCAGTTTGTTGGATGCTCCACTAACTGACTCATTAGCTCTAAGTGATGCAGTAAGGACCATTTTTTTAATACACCTAAGCCCGGAAATTTTTGTTTTTTTTCTAATAACAAAAGCTCGATCATTCCTGAAGTAATCAGCAGTTGGTCTTGATTGCGCCAAACCCAATTTTTCATTTTTGCCGCTGCTTCGAAGAATTTAACTGCTTGATCTTTTGCAGACTCATTACTATCAGAAATGAAATGTTTCACCCGGATATTCCCGTAAGCATCAACGTAGGTTAAATGAATGCCTAACGCACGACTAGGATACCCTTTATCAAAATAACGACTACCTTCAATCGTAAAATCAGCAAAACCAACATAGCCGTCTTCTCGATGAAATAAGTAATCGTCACTAAAAAAATCATCTGGCTTTTCAGCATAGTTTTCGACATATTTTTTTGTTTGAAACGAATCCCGTAAAATGATTTTATTTTCTGGTAGCCAAATTCGCAAGCGACTCTTATCAGGAATAATGAATTTTGTTTCATTATTTGCCAATTTTTTCCAGCTTGCTGATTCTCTTAAATAGTACTGTCCATCAAAAATCAGCCATTCAGGAGGATTGTTCACAATCTCTTGGAAATTTTGTGGTGTCAAAATCAGCCCATGCCGAATGGAACTCTTCTGCGTTTCAGTCCACGGGTGTAGATGTTCTTGAAATAATTTAAATTGACCTACCTGTGGATTATCAATCACGATTAACGGTTGTTTTTTCTTCTGGAAAAGTTCAACAACATTTTTTAGTGTCGCAGAATCTCGTACTGGTTCAATGATTGGCTGAACTTTAGTTGATAAAACATTACGATTAATCGCTTCTTTTAAGGCTAACAAATCAAATTGTTTTCCACGTAAATAAGGATAATACATAAGATCACTCCAATGGCTCAGTTGGTAAACGTCGAATTTGTTGTTGGTGGCGTAGGTATTCATAATCTTGTTGCAAGGCAAGAACCTCTTCTTGTAATTCTTCTACCGCTTGATTATTTAAATCTTCCATGAAACGTTCATAATAACGTTCAGTCGAAAATGGACTTTGTTCATCTGAACGTCTTTTTAATTCTTTATATAATTGTTCAGTCGGAAAATATCTAACCCCTCGTTCCATTTGTTTCGCTTTTCGAACTTCTCTAAATAGTGAAGCCATAAAACGGTTGGTCAATGCTGTTTCCGGTACTGACAGTTCTTTTTTTGTTGCTTTTTTGGCAATTGCAAACGTTCCTGGTGCAGGCATTTCTTCTGCCGAGACATAAGGTCGGTAAACAAAAACACCAATTTCAGCCGGAATCTCTGACTGAACAATTTCGTAGAGTTCCTGAGGCAACACAAAATAATTATAGTGTCCAACAAATGAGAGCTTCGCCGCTGAACGAAAGTCTGCTTTTGTTACTTTTAATTCATAACAACGCCATTCACGCGTTCCATCAGTTTTTGTTAGACAACATAACGTATCCACAATTCCTTGTTCTTCTGGCATCGTCACCTCTTCTACCACAATCCCACCTTGTTCAAGACAATAGTAGTAAAGTGACTCCTCCATATCAATTGTTAAGGATGTTTTCATCTTCTCGCCTCCGACACGAACGTATTTTCGCCTAATCATCTTGTTTATTTTACACAACGATAATCAAAAATGCTAGTTATTTCTCTACTTAACAGTAAATCAAAAAAGGAGTGCAACAGCTAGTGCCACACTCCAACGAACTTTTCTCAACATATTTGATTAACGAACTGCTACTGCCATACCAGTTACATTAAACGCATTCTCATAAGTACTCGCATTGATCCATTTTGCACCAAAGACAGGATCGACAACATGATATGCACCATTTTTGAACCCATCGACTAATACCACATGTCCATTCCAAACGGCGCGTCCCCAAGGCATTTGTTTGAATTGCGGCGAAGCATAATTATACGTGATCCAAGTAACAACTGGATTTCCTTTACGAATCTCATTCTTAATTCCAGCCGTTCCTTTTCCGGAAATATTTGCTGTATTTCCACCTACTTTTTTCGCCCATTGGACGACCGGATCAGCCATCATTCCTTGATAAGTACCAGAAACATTATGACGCCATTCACCAGAATATCCATGATATGGATTATTATCATTTGCACGTGGCATCGAGTTAACGAAAGTCAATAAGTCTTGATTCGTAACTCCTTTATAACGTAACCCTTGTAGTAATGACGCACCTTCACACAACATCGTATTTCCTTGCCAAACAACAGGCACATTCAATAGTTTTTCTTCGCTTGGGGTTGGGGCGCTATTCGGCATTGCATACCAGCCAACACCTTCGATTTTCCACCCTTGTTTGCTGATGATATTTTTTTCATTGTTGTCTAGCGTATAATGATGCCAATTCACTTTTTTACTATATAAACGTGTAACTGGTACACCATTAGCACCACTGTAAGAATAAAAAGCGATCCCTTCATAGGTCCAGCCAGTATGGGAAATCTTATCTCTTTCTCCTGCATCGATCGTATAAAAATGTTCACCATTATAGCGATTGTATAAACGATATACGGGCGATCCACTGGTTGGGGCTTGCCATGCCACACCTTCGTAATTCCAACCAACACGTTTCAAATTATCTCTTTCCCCCGTACTACGTGTGTATAAATGCTCACCACTATATTTATTGAAAAGGCGATACATTGGAATGCTACCTGTACTAGTTGTTGATATTTCTTCTGCTTGTGCATGTTCTGTCTGTATACCAATTGCTAAAAATAAGCCAAGCCCTAACAAAGCTAATCTTCTTTTCTTCACGTTTATCCCCCAGTTCATTCAATTATTTGCACAAAAATTGTAGCACGAAACACATCATGACAAAAACTTATTCGAAAAAGACTCTTTTTTTCTCATTCTTGCAGGAAGATTGTGCGAAAAATAACTTCTTCTCAAGAAAATTATCTAACAGGAAGAATGAAATAGCAATTTTTTATAAAAAAAGAAGCTAGGATCATTTTCTATCCCAACTTCAGTTATTATTTATTCATGTTCATTGGATCAAACGATTGGCATAATGCTTTTCTAATAGTTGTTGGACTTTCTCAATTCCAATACAAATCAGCCAATAAACCAAAGCGACTAAAATATACAACGAAAAATAGTCAAATGTCCGCCCACCAATGATTTTTGCTTTTTGAAAAATTTCTGGAACGGTAATCGTTGCTGCCAAAGAAGTCCCTTTCACCAAATCCATCGCTACGTTACTTAGTGCAGGAATCGAGATGCGAAAAGCTTGCGGCAACACAATATAACGCAAAACACCCAAAAAAGAAAAACCACCAGCCAAGCCAGCATCCCATTGTCCTTGAGGCACACCAGCTAACGATCCACGATAAATCTCACCGAGAAAAGCACTACTTGTAATCGTAAAACAAATAATCGATGCTGTCACGGCACTCAGTTGATACGGTAAGCCGAAATACAGTAAAAAAAGTAATACTAATGCAGGAACTCCCCGAAAAAAAGAGAGATAAAACCGGACGAACCAACGAATAGGTCGCCAGCGAACTAACCCAAGTATTGTTAATAAAATCCCAATAACATTGCCTAATAAGAAAGAAAGGACCCCGATTCCTAACGTATAAGTCAGCCCTTGTAAAACAAAGGGGATAGACTGCCACATTAGAAGAAAATCAATTGCGGGAAAATACATTATTCACTCACCGTCTCAGCAATTTCTTCTTTTGGTTTCACTGAAACATCGGTTTGGAAATAACCTTCAGAAATTTTTTTCAATGTCCCGTCTTCTTTCATTTGCTTAAGTGTTTCGTTCACTTTTCCTTCTAAAGCATCATGCCCTTTTTTAAACAAAAAGCCACTACTATTTGCATTGAAATAAACGTTTTCTAAAATTTTAACTGGAATATCTGGTAACGCAGCTACAGACATCTTTTGTAAGTAATAATCATTTAAGATCACATCTGTTCGTCCATTAGCAACATCTGTTAGATATTGATCATTCGTCGCGTTATCATAAGTAACTAATTCTGCACCATATTTTTCTGCTAATTTCATATAACTTGTGTTAGGTTCACCGGCAGCTTTCTTTCCTTTCAAATCTTCTAAAGAAGCAATCCCAGAATTATCTTTTTGACGCACGATCATACTATCAAAAGAATATTTAATTGGATCAGATAAAGAGAATTTTTTCTCCCGTTCTTTTGTAATCCCAAAATCATTTGCTGCAAAGTCAACTGCTTGCTTAGATACAGCAGTAATTTGGCCATCAACATTGTACTCTTTAAACGAGATATCAACACCCAAACGCTTCGCTACTTCTTTTGCTACGTCAACATCATAACCAACTAATTGATTATCATCGTTATAATAAGATGCTGGGAACAGTGTTCCTGAAGTCGCAACAACCATTTCTTTCTTATCTTCCACTTGCTTTAAACTATTATCTTCTGACGTTTTAGAACTTCCTTGGCCGCAAGCTGCTAAGGCGAATAAACCACTGACTAAAATAATTGCAAAAACTGACTTTTTCATTTTTTCCTCCTACGAATCACAATCACACACTATTGAACATTTTTCGGTAAATAAAATTTTTGATTTTCTTCAAATAACTTTCCTATAGTAAATAAAAGATCTTCGCGACCTCTAGCTGCCATAAACTGAATTCCTAATGGCAACCCTTCAGCAGTTAGATGTGTTGGCAAACTGATACCTGGTTGTCCAGTTAGATTGGCTAACTGAGTATAAGGCGTAATCTGCAAACTTTCCTCAAACATTTCCGTAACAACATCAAATGCTTGTTTTTCCGACAGTTCAGAAACTTGACTCATCTTCTCGCGAATCAGATCACTTTGTAAATCTTTTGCTATTTCTGGAGCTGAGAACGCAGTCGTTGGTGAAAGAAACAGATCATACTCTTGGAATAATTCTTCCATTGTTACCGCTGCACGATCCCAAACATGCAAGGATTCAATATAAGTAGCAGCAGCGATTTTTTTCCCATATTCTAGTAACGTCCATGAAACCGGTTCTAATTCTTCTTGTCTGACCGACCGTTTAAGACTTCCTTCAATCGAAGTAATCATCGCTGCCGTTTCAGCAGCATTCATTTGATAATAAGAATTAATCAAGTGACGACCATCCAATGGATAAGTAACTTCTACTACGTCATGTCCTTGCTCAACTAAAAAATCTGCTGCATGTTTTATCGCTTGTTTTGCTTCTTCACTAATTGTTGAACCAATCGGTGAGGCAGAACAAACCGCTACACGCAACGTTTTTTTCTCTGGATGTGTTTGCCATTCTGCTGGTGATGCTTGATAAGGCGCACCTGAAGCAGTCCCACGTAAACCATAAAATAATGCTTCCGTATCCCGCATAGAAATCGTTAACCCAAAATCAATTGCTGCTCCTTGCCAACCACGCCATGCATAAGGTCCCACAGGCATCGTTCCTCTTGAAGGTTTTAGCCCAATCAGACCACAAAAGGAAGCCGGAATTCGAACAGAACCACCACCGTCACTTGCTCCCGCCATAGGCACAATGCCGGCTGCTACAGCCGCTGCTGCGCCACCACTTGAACCACCGGGTGAATGAGCAACATTCCATGGATTTCTTGCTGGACCATAAAGTACAGGATCTGTGATGTTTTTAAAGCCGAATTCGGGTGAATTCGTTTGTCCAAACGGCAACAAGCCAAGCGATTCAATTTGTCGAACATAGTTTGAATTCATCGAAGCATGATGATCTTGGAACAAAACAGAACTAGATGTCGCCAACCAACCTTTTTTCTCTTGCCCTAGCATCTTCAACGGAAAAGGAACTCCCGCTAATAATGAATCAGTCTTTTTTTGAGGCAAATCAGTAGTAGCAAATGTCACAAAAGCATTTAATTCGGGATTCAGTTTTTTTGCTTTTTTCGTTGTTTCTTCAAGAAACTCTTGTTGGCTGAATTGCTTCTCTTTCAATGCTTGAGATAGATAGATCGCATCTTTCATTTTAGACCCTCCTTTTTTCCCAAGTTATTCTCCCATAAGTTTCTATACAAAACAATGAATACGCTTGCACATTTGTGCACAAACTTTTAAACAATAAAAAAGTTGGGCATCACTTTCATCCGTGACTAAACCCAACTTTAATTCGCAATTATTTTTGACTTACTTCACTCTTCTTGTATTGATTTCTTTCACTTTAGCTAAATCAACTTTTGGTTTTCGATCCGTAGTTAACAGTCCGTTTACCTCTTGCTCAACATCTGTCAATTGTGTATAACAGTACCCCGTAATAAATGGTAACTCCTGAATCGCTTGATGGATGGCATCAAAACGTGTCATAAATTGTTCCTCATTCCTCACTTGATTCCCATAACCCCAGTCTTCTGCCTTTTCGGTTGTGAAAGCAATCCCACCAAATTCAGAAATAATGATTGGTTGATTTTGGTACTGATACCCATCAGCGAAAGCATAAAAATCTTGATTAAACTGATGTTCATTAGTTACAAAATCTTTCTTATTTTCATACCGTGCTGTGAAACGTTCACCATATTCTTCATAATCATGTAATGTCAAAATATCAGAAATGGTATGGACCCAACCATCATTTGTAATTACTGGTCGTTGTTTATCAAAAGATTTCGTTAAATAGTAGATACTTTCAGTGAAGTGTTGTTGTCGTTGATCGTGTTCAATTCCTTTGATTCCCCAAGATTCATTAAATGGTACCCAAGTAATGATTGATGGATGATTGTAATTTTGGCGGATAATTGCTTGCCACTCATCAACAAAACGTTCCATTGCTTGATCGTTAAACAAATAAGTTGATGCCATCTCAGACCATACCAACAAACCTTTTTCATCACATAAATATAAAAACCGTTCATCTTCGATCTTTTGATGTTTTCTTAACCCGTTGTAACCCATTTCTATAATCCGATCAAGATCTACTTCCAGCGCTTCAAGCGAAGGCGGTGTGATTCCTGATTCTTTCCAATAACCCTGATCCAAAATCAATCGCTGATAGAGTTGATGATGGTTCAATAAAACTTGTCCCTTCTTGATAGAAATATCACGCATGCCGAAATAACTGGATACTTCATCTAATAAGTCACCTTCTTCAGTGAAAAGACGGAAAGTGACATCATATAAATGCGGCGTTTCTGGCGACCAGACTTTCGTTCCCCAGCAACCGTCCTCTTTGACTTTTGTTTGCAATGAAATTGGGGTGAGTGAATGAGTTAGTAATCCTCGATGTGAACTAATTAATTGTTCAGCAAATGAGACTTCCGCTTCAAATAAATAACTTCTTTTTGGATAAGTCGCCCCTTCTTTAACAAGTGGCTCAAAAACAATCTGATCGTTGGCTAAATCTGGCGTCATTTTAACTGACGCCAATCGGATTTCTGACTGCTGTTCTTCCAACCAAACCGATTTCCAAATCCCCGTTGTTTGAACATACCAGCAACCAAAATTATCCGTTAACCATCGCTGCTTTCCTCGTGGTTGGTCCTCCGCAAGCGAATCTTCTACACGAATCACCAAATGATTTTTACCGGGTAGCGCTTCCGTTAAATCAAATTCGAAACGTTCGTAAGCTCCCTGATGTGAGCCAATTTGTTTGCCATTCAACCAGATTTGGCTAAAATAATCAACGCCTTCAAATAATAAGGTGTACTTTTTTTGCTCCTCTAAATCAATTGTCTTCTCATACCATACAACAGAATGATGGGCAGGATCATTGATACCACTCAATTCTGTTTCATAAGTGAAAGGTACAGTAATCGGAACGGTATTGGGAATTCCTTTGTACCATTGGTGTTGGATTCCTTGATTGTCATCATCAAATTGAAATGCCCAAGTGCCGTCAAGCAAAGTCCAATTTTTTCGAATGAATTGTGGGCGTGGGTGTTCTCGTCGAAGGTTATTCATATTCTGCCTCGTTTCTCCATTGATTTTTAATAGAAATGCGTTCTGGATGATATTGATCGTTAATTTCCTTAATTTTCTTTAAAGAAACTTTTGCTTGTCGATCATAAGTAAGCAAGCCATTAATTTCTTGTTCTACATCTGTTAACTGCGTATAACAATAACCCCATAATGCTTTAGATTCATAAACTGCTCGCATAATCCGACTATAATCCGCAAGAAATTGTGTGCCGTCATTTACGGAAGTATAACCCCATCCTTTTTGACCTTGCACCTGATAGCCGATACCCCCAAATTCAGTCAACAAAATCGGTTGATTCTGATAGGTAAATCCTTGAGCAAAAATTGCCCATTTCCCTGGTGGATGGTTGATCAATCCATCAACGCTTGCTAAACTTCGTTTAAAATGATTGTATTTTTCAGTTTCAGTTTCCTCACCATGATTATAATTGTGAATCGCGCAAATATCTGTTTCAGTCATTTCCCAACCATCGTTAGAAATAACCAAACGAGTTGTATCTAACGCATGCAAAAAGTTGTAGATGCTTTTAGAAAAACTTTGTTGTTGCGTATTCAAATGGATTTCCGGAATCCCCCAGCTTTCATTTAGCGGAACCCACGTTACGATGGACGGATGATTATAATCACGTTCAATAATCTCGACCCATTCTTTGGTCAGCCTAGAAGCCGCGTCTGACGTATAAATAGGCGCGGATGCACATTCTCCCCAAACGAGAAAACCTAGCTGGTCTGCCCAATATAAAAATCGTGGGTCTTCCACTTTCTGATGTTTTCGACAACCGTTAAATCCCATTTCCTTCGCTAACTCAATATCCTTGATCAATGCTTTATCATCGGGAGCTGTCAGTAATCCCGTAGGCCAATAGCCTTGGTCTAATACTAACTTTTGATAATAGGGTTGATTATTTAAGAAAATCATTCCGTTTTCAACATGAATTTTACGCATCCCAAAATAACTAGTTACTTGATCCAACACTTCTTTCCCCTCAACTAATTCAAAACGAATATCAAACAGATTTGGGTTTTCAGGCGACCAAGTCCACCCATGGTCATGAAAGTTGGTACGAAAAATTTTTTGATTATAAATATCAATCCAACGTTTGGTGAAAGTTGAAAAAATGGTTAGCTGATCTTCACAAATTACGATATCTTTAAACGAAATTTGATAGCGCAACGTTCGGCCAACAGCCGCAGCTGGTACGGTGAGCGCAAGACAGACATTTCCTTGGTCAATGTCTGGTGTTAATTCGATCTTTTCGAGATGTTCTTCTGACACCTCTTCCAACCAAACGGTTTGCCAGATCCCTGTGCTATTCGTATACCAAATGCCTCTTGACTCTGCTTCCCAAAATTGTTTTCCTCTTGGAATCGTTTCATCGTCGTGCGGGTCCCAAGCACGGACAACTAAACTTTGTTCTCCTGTTATTAAAAAGTCAGTAATATCAAATGAAAATGACGTTTGCCCACCAAGATGATTTCCAACATAACAACCATTAACATAAATATCCGCTCGATAATCCACTGCACCAAAATGTAAGAAACATCTTTTTTGTTCCCGTTTTTCCCAAGAAAATGTTCGCTGGTACCAGACAACATCATGAATTTGACGTTGGTTGATCCCACTTAACTCTGATTGATAAACAAATGGTACTTCAATTATTTGATCAAGTTTTTCAGGTGTACAATACCACCTTTCTTTTATTCCAATGTTTTTATCATCAAAAGCAAATGACCAGACTCCGTTCAAATTGACAAAGTGTTCACGGACAAATTGCGGACGAGGATACTCTTCACGCATCATATTTTTAACTCCCAACTAAGATTTTTGAACGTTCAATTTAATTCCCTTATTTCTAGCAAGTAAAATAATTCCTGCTGTCATTCCTAACGCCAAACTAATGATGTCCAGAATCAAATAAGAGAATAAGCCTTGAACTAATAAGTACACACCTATTTTTATATTCACCTGATTGTCTTTTACATATCGTTGGCTAATGACTAAATTTGCTAATCCTAAACCAATCAATAACGTGCCAAACGTACAGACAAATAAGAAAACATTCCCAAATAATGCATCAATTGCCTTCAATTGTGCTAAATGACTTTCGACCATACCAGAAAAGATTTGTTGCTGGTACAAGCCATAAATTCCGATTGTTACTACCCCATCAAGGATTTGCCAGATTCCCATCATTCGAATCAATTGTCGTTCTCTTTTTCTTTCCATTTTCTCTTATCCTTTCACACCAGCAGATAAAGACATCGACTGTAAAAAATATTTTTGAGCAAATAGGTACAAAATAAAAGTCGGAATAATCGCCACCAAAGCGCCCGCCATCAACAAGGTTGGTTGCGCTTGGTACATGCCTTGTAAAAGTTGTAACCCTGAAGTGATCGGCATTTTTTCAATATCATTAAATACGATGGATGGCCACAAGAAATCATTCCAAGAACCCGTAAAGGCAAATAACGCTACTACTAATAACACTGGTTTAATCAAAGGTAAAATAATTCTACGGAAAATCGTCCATTCGCTCGCACCATCAATCTGTGCGGCTTCATCAAAGTCTTTTGGAATATTATCCATAAACTGCTTAACTAAGAAAATGTTGAATACACCAGCTGCTCCTGGGACAATCATTGCCAATGGCGTATTGACCCAACCTAAAATATCAACGATTTTATAAAGTGGAATCAAATTCACTACACTCGGAAACATCATCGTTGCTATCAAAAAGGAAAAGAGTCCATTTTTACCTCTAAAACTTAAACGGCTATAAGCAAACGCCGAAAATGAGACGACAACTAACACCAAAAGAGTATGAGAAACAGAGATGAATAACGAATTAAAGAACCATTTAACTAACGGTGTACTTGAATTATTCACTAAAAGTTCTGTGTAGTTCGTTAAGACCCATTCAATTGGTAATAACTTAAACCCCGCTGTCATCAGCTCCATCTCAGATTTAAATGATGTCAACACACCATACAGTAATGGAATCATCCAAACAATTCCCATCACAAGCAAAAAGCAAAATGCCATTAGTTTAGACATTGACTTTTTCTTCATCTTGTCTCCCCCTACTCTTTTCGTAAAAACTTAAATTGAATCGCAGAAACGACCATGATACAGAGACCTAAAATGACTGCCATCGCAGATGCCATTCCGGCAATTGATTGTCCTGAACCAAACGCATTTTGTTGGATATACATCAATAAGACTCGCGTTGAGTTGTTTGGTCCACCACCTGTCAACATTAGCGGTTGTCCGTAAACATTAAACTGTGCAATCGTTGTCATTACTACGGTATATAAAATCTGTCCTCTGATTGCTGGCAAAGTAATTTTAAAAAATTTTTGTAACGTCGTAGCGCCATCAATATCGGCTGCCTCGTAAAAATCTTTTGAAATGCCATTTAATGCTGCTTGATAGATAATCATATTTCCACCAATTGTCCACCAAACTGTTACAACCACTAACGCAATCCAGGCATAGGGCTGTGTCCCAGTCCAAGGAATGTCAGATTGTAAAATCGTGTTGATTGGACCATAGTTGACATTAAAAATTAGCGTCCAAATGATTACTACGGCAGAAATGGCAAAGAGTGATGGTAAATAAAACAGTGATTGAAATAGTTTTGCTAATTTTGGTTTCGTATTTAATGCTGCTGCTAAAATCAACGGAACGATAATACAGCTCGGCACTGAAAACAGAACAAATAAAAATGTATTTTTTAACCCAATCCGCAATTGTTCATAAAAAGTAGACTGTTCATTAAACAAAAGATCTTGATAATTAGCTAAGCCAACAAATGTCGGCGAGTTGAATAAGTCCCAGTCTGTTAAAGAAATATACAAACCAAAAATGACAGGTAGTAAGAAAAAAATTGTAAAAATCGTTAAGTGTGGTGCCAAGAACATCCAAGGCAGCCATTTCTTTTTCTTGATTACCTTGCCTGTACTTGACATCGTTTCCGTAGAAGTCATCATAACTGCGCAATCCTTTCTTGAATCAAAATAACTTGTGAAAAAAATTTATTTATTGGAACTATCCTTGGCAATTTTATCGACAACTTCTTTTTGCATCCCTTTCGTGAAATCAGCCACCGACTGTTTCCCAAAAATCGTATCAAAACCATGCGCATCAATGTACTCTGAAACATAACCATTATATTTATAGTCAAAGATTGAAAGTGTTGCTTGTTGTTCAGGTGTTTCAATGAAGAATGATTGTGGCATCTTTTGGTATTCTTCATTCTCTAAAATTGCTAACGTTGCTGGATTTTGCCCCGCTTTTGCCCACTCAAGTGAATTCGTCCGCAACCAATTGATAAATTCCATGATTCCTTTTGTTTTCTCATCGGAACGATCTTTGTTCTTGAACATCACAAATTGATGGGAAGATGCCCAATTGACTATTTTACTTGCGTCAGCTGTTAGTTGTGGTGAATTGGTCAATCCCCACTCAAATTTTGCATCTTTGATATTATTTTGTAGCCAAATGCCTTCTGGGAAAAAAAGTAGTTTTCCAGCTAAGTATAATTGCGTTGGGTCTTCCCCATCTTTTGTTGTAACTCCAGCTTGATATAAATCAGCCCATGCATTCATTGCTTCCTTAGCCGCTGGTGTATCCAAGGTTGGTGCCGTTCCATCTTCCGTTAATTCGCCTCCCGCTTGCTTGAATGTAGATAAGTAATTGGGTTTCATCCAAGTAACAGCTACGCCTCGAACGTCATCAGCTTTTGCTTTTTCGCCTGCCTCTTTGATCTCATCAAAGGTCAAGATATTGTCATCCAGAGCATTGGGTGCATATTTTTCTAGCAGTTCTTTATTGTAATAAGTTCCCCAGTTGTGGATATCAAGTGGCAAGCTGTATCGCACACCATCCAATTCACCCAAATTCCATGCTTCAGTCACGTAATTTTCGGCTTTGACTTCGGGAAAATCAGCCAAAATTTCATCATAATTTTCTAGCATGTCGTTGTCTTTATACTGCTTAATTCGCTCTGCATGAACAATATTCAAATCCGGGATATTTTTCCCTGAGTTAACGACCGTTGGGATTTTGGTATACATATCTGTTTCTTTTAACGAGACATTTTTGATTTTATATTCAGGGTCTGTTTTGTTATACTCATCAATCATTGCCTTGACGTTTGAACTGTCCGCCCCTGTGAATGGATTCCAAAAAACGATTTCTTTTTCATTTGCCGACCCCGTACTTCCAGAACTGCCACATGCTGTTAATGTCATCAAACAAGCGCCCGTCACCAATGCCATACCTAATAATTTTTTCATTTTTCTGTCCCTCTCTCAATTTTACTAAATAGTTAATTTTCAACCGAAATTATTTTTAGGCTAATGAACCATTTAGTATTTTTTTATTTTCAACAACTAGTACATTGCTAAATTAGCATCGTATGTAAGCGCAGTCAACACTATTTTGTCAACGTTTATCAAAAACAACTATACAGTTAAATAGGTGTTGGGATATAATCGTACTGAGAGATAATCTGTTAACTTTTTAGTTAAATAGGAGATGGAAAATTATGGAACTTTCTTTAGATGAACGTTCATTGCCTGTTTTTGAATGCCTCGCTAGTGCTACCCGTTTGGAAATTTTAAAATTTATCGGGAGCGAGAAAAAAAGTATTGGTGAGATTGCGAAACATTTGGAAATCAGTAGTGCGATCACCACTAGACACATTCAAAAAATGGAAGATGCAGGTTTGATACATTCTGAGCGTGGCGTTGGTGCCAATCGAAATAAAAAAATGGTCTACCTTAAAGTCGATGATATTAATATTTGTTTTCCAGAGAAAATTTATCAAGAATTTCAACGTTATTCTACTAACCTGAAACTTGGTCATTTTACTGATTTTTCTGTTACACCTACTTGTGGATTAGCGACGATTGAAGATGTGGTTGGTAAAGCAGATGACCCAAAATATTTTATGGACGCCAAACGAGTTGATGCGTCATTGTTATGGTTCAGTAGTGGGTTTGTTGAGTATAAAATACCTAATTTATTACAAGAAAATGAAACACCTGAAATGCTTGAAATTAGTTTTGAAATTGCATCAGAATTTCCGTTATCAAATAATGTTTGGCCAAGTGATATCTCCATCTACGTGAATGATGTCAAAGTAGCTGTCTACACTGTCCCTGGAAATTTTTCAGATATTCGTGGACGCTATACGCCCGAATGGTGGAACGATAGTTTCAGTCAATACGGTCTTTTAAAGCATCTTCGCATCAATAAATTAGATACCGGAATTGATGGTGAAGCTTATTCTGACGTGACGATCGAAGACTTGAAACTACGTGAACTACCTTTTATCAAATTACGCTTTTCGGTTGAAGATGATGCCAAGCATCAAGGAGGATTAACATTGTTCGGTACTGGATTTGGGAACCACCAGCAAGATATTTTGATTACTACCTATTATTTGAAAAAGTAACTTAAACATGAAACCTTAAAACCAAAAGAGAAAACCGCTAGTAATCTTTCTTCTTTTTTTGTTGAAAGCTATTACTCATCAATTCATACAGTATTTACGTAAAAATGCTTGCTTAAAAAAAGCAGAAACCAAATCTCCAAAAATTATTTTTCAGAGTTAGGACGAAATTCACTTGCTCACCCAAGTTATATCTGCTCTTCTTTTCATCTAAACTGATTGACGGAAAAGAAAAAGACTGGAACTAATTTTGTCCCAGTCTCCCTTTTTCTAAGACTTTTTCTCGTTGGTTTCGTTCATTGTGAAGAAAAAAACATTTCTAGCGCCCAGAAAATATTCTTTGCTTTTTTTTAATTGATGTTATAATTATCTATGCTAGATTCATATATATTGTTGTTATTTATAAATTCCGTGTTATGTGTGATGAACTAAGTCTTACTAAAAATGTGAAAAGCAGGTGTTGATTTTGAACCTTTTGAATTTATTGGATAAAAATAGTCGTATTCAAATTTCAATGGTCCATTTTTTATTGGATTATAATGCTAAGACAAGCACCACAACAATGATTGAAGAATTAGCACTCACTCGATTCCTTTTTGAAACAAATATTGAAGAAGTCGGCTCTACCCTCGAGCAATTAAATATCGGGTTATCTCTTACATACGATAAAATACACAACAGTATCACACTTCAAAAGGATAATCACACCAGCTTAGACAAGTTCTATTATTATTATTTGAATCGTTCGGTTGACTATCAAATTCTCATCTATCTATATCAACATCCAAGTTATTCAATCGTTGATTTAAGTCACAGCGTTTCATTAAGTGAAGCTGCTATTTATCGTCACCTAAAAAAATTAAACAAGGAAATTGAAGAATTTGATATTCAGATTCGCAAAGGAACCATCATTGGCGACGAACTACAAATTTGTTATTTTTTCTATCAATTATTTTGGGTAGGTGTCCCGCTAGACGAATTGGAAGGGAAAACAAATGACGTAAGCACCATGCGTTTTGCAGATTACTTGGAAAAGAAATTAAAACAAACTTTCACAAGAGAAGCAAAATTAAAGCTATACCTTTGGATTCGGATCTTAAAGACACGTATTTTAAAGCAATCTTTAAATGATTCAAGTCCTATTTTGGAAACTTTTTTTGACTATCAGACAGAAGATTCTATTTATCAGATTGTGCGTGATGCTTACTTTTTTTCACTCAGTCACTCTGCTGTTTTTGGTTCACCCCATAATGCAATTTATTTATACCTATTCATCTCTTCTATGTCGATAGTGCCACCTGATGTTGCAATGATTTTAGAAGATGGCTATTGGCCGACCAGCAACCCTAAAATCATCGCACTGAATGAACTGGTAGTAAGCAAAGTTAAATCTGACTATCAACTTGACCAAGAGAAAATTGACGAAACATTTATTGCTAATTGGAAGTACTATTTGACACAAATACATGGTTCACTTCTCTACTTTCGAGGAAGTATCACCTTTCTTGAAGAAAAAATTATTTCTGAACGGTTACTCAAAGCAACCACCTTTATTCCTAACTTCGAACTTGCAAATCAAATCGTAGATGAAGGAGAAATTTTAGTTGAAAAAGCTTTATTAGATACTACTAAACAACTAGTAACTCGTATCTACCTTTATTTCATTAATCAGATAAAACGTTTTTCAACAAATCAGATTACGATTGGCGTCCACTCAAGTGATGATTATCTTTACAGTAATATCATGGTGGAAATGGTCAAAACTGAATTTGAAAACCATTTTTTCATCACGTGTGAAATCGCTGAGTTTGGTAAGTCTTATGATATTCTGGTTACTAACTCCACTGTCTCTCTTTGTGATTTTGGATATACCGATCTTTATATCACAAATAATTTCAAAACCAATAAGGATGTTAGCTCTTTACGCGAACTATTAGCAAAACATTCCCAAAAAAATAAACCTTTAGAAGAATAAGCGTAAACAAAAAAAACGTGGGGCACAATTGCCTCACGTTTTTTGTTGAGTTTTATGAAATAGTTCGTAATTTCCCTTGAAATTCGCTAATTGATTGATACCCTTTTACTTCCATAATTTCTGCTAATTCTTTGATTATTCTAGTAAAAATTTCTGGTCCTTCTTTGTGCAATTGCGTTCCAATTTGCAACATGCTTGCGCCACACAATAAATGTTCGAAGGCGTCTTGTCCATTACAAATCCCACCAGTCCCAATAATTTGAATTTCAGGTTTTAATCTAGTATAAAAAGCACGAACATTTGCCAAAGCAGTTGGTTTGATATACTCGCCACCAATTCCGCCAAACCCGTCCTTCGGTTTGATTACTACCGTGTCACTTTGAGGATCGATATATAACCCATTCCCCACACTATTGATTGCATTAACGTAGGTCAAAGGAAATTGATTCAAGATATCTGCCATCGCATCGAAATGAGCAAAGTCAAAATATGGTGGTAATTTCACGCCCAACGGTTTTGTAAAAATGGCAAATGCTTGTTTAAGTGTTTCAAAAGTGGCATCGAAATCATAAGCAAGTTGTGGTTTCCCTGGAACATTAGGACAAGAAAGATTTAATTCTGTGATTCCACGAAAATCACTTTTTTCGATCATTTCTAACATTTCTAAGTTCTCTGCTACACTCATTCCCGCAATTGAGAAAAATAACGGAGCAGCAGTTGGATTTTCTTTTTCATATTGAAGTGCGTAGTCCAAATAATAAGCAAAACCTAAATTAGGTAACCCCATCGAATTGATGCTCCCTAACGCTACATCATAGTATCGTGGTTCAGGATTTCCTGCGCGCTCTGGGATGGTGCAACTCTTAGTAATCATTGCACCAGCATCTGAGCTTGCTAGTTCATGCATTTCTTGCACCGTTATACAATGAACACCAGACGCATTCATAAACGGATTAGCAAAAGTATGGTTGGCAAAGGTCATTTCTAAATTCAAGATAATCGCTCCTTCAAAGGCATTTTATCTAGTTTAGCATTTCCAACTAGAAAATCAACAAAAAAACTTTATTTTTTTCAAACGAACTGGATAACGTTCGTCTTTTACAAGAACAAAATTTATTTTAACGAAGGTTTCTGTTTATTTCACTAACAATGAGCAATCACCTTCACACAACCAGCTTCATTTTTATCAACTTAGACAAGAAGATTGCTGATTTTCTGGCAAAAAGAGGTAAAAAATACTCTATCCTCTTTTTAGACGTTTTCAGATACCAGAAAGCGTCTATTTTACACAAAAAAGGCCAGAACGCTGTCCAGCCTCTCCTCTTTTCAACATTCAATTACGTACTGAAACGAAAGCCAGCCTTTTGTTTCAGCCACTTTTACTTAACTAATTTTTTAACAGTGATTTCTTTTTTTCTTTCGAAAAGATATCTCTTCCTAACATTCTATATAAAATAACCGCACATGCTTCAGAAATAAAAATCAATACAGCTAAAGGTAAATACGTATTGCTTCCCATGATTCCTACTAGCGGCGTGAAGACCATCCCGATTGCATACATTCCTAATCCAAGTACGGAAGAAGCAATCCCAGCATGTTTGCCTTGCCTTTCCATCGCCATTGTTGTTACCACTGCATTTACTAACCCCAATGTCGACACGACTAACAACAACCCAAGCAGAGCTAACCACAAGTGATTTGTATGGATGCCACTAATAATCACTAAAATGCTACCCAAAAAACCAAGACCTACTCCCCAACCTAGCTGACGGAAGCTACTCATTCTCTTCGATAACACACCAGCAAGTTCTGCTGCAACTACAATTCCGATTCCATTGATTCCATAAATCAAGCTAAACATTTTATCCGACAAACCAAAAACATTTTGTAACATAAAGGACGAACCAGAAATGTAACAAAACATCGCTGCATAAACGAAACCTTGAATCAGCACGAACATCATAAATGGTCGATCGCTGAATACTGCTTGCCAACCTGCTCTTTGATCAACTTTTTCAGTTGCCAATTGGACTTCATGCGTTTCCTTAAACCCGATTAGAACACCTAAAAATAATAACAAACCAATTACTGCAAGAAAAATAAAAATAACTCGCCAAGAAAAATAGCTCAAGAAAAAACTGCCCAGTAAAGGAGAAACAATTGGAAAAATACCATTGATTGCCATCAACATTGCAATGAATCGAGTCAATTGAGTTCCAGAAAATAAATCTTTTGCAATTGCTCGCGTCAGAACAACGCCAGTTGAGCTAGCAATTCCTTGAATCAAACGTAAGCTTAAAAATAACCAAATATTTGTGACAGATACTGATAATAAACAGGCAATGACAGAAATACCAATGCCCCATAGAAGTGGTTTCTTCCGCCCGATACGGTCACTGATTGCGCCAATAAACAATGGACCAAATGCGAGCCCTGCTAAACACATGGTCAAGCTTAACTGAACCATTGATGTCGGGATGCCAAAGTCCGTTTCTAGCACTGGTAAAGCTGGTAAATAAGTATCAAGTAGTAAGGGGCCATAGGCGCTTAATGTGCCAAGCAAAATAGATAGCCACCATATTTTCTTTTTGTTTTCAATCATTTTCCTTTCACCTCAAAAAAGAAAATAGCATGGAAAAACGGAAATATCAATAAAAAATCCAGTAAATTTTCACTTTTTTCAAAAAAATGAGAACAATACTCATTTAAGTCGTTTTTCACCGCAAACAAAAAAACGCCGAGACCTCATTTGATCTCGCACGTCTTTCATCATTCCTATGAAATCAACTACTAGTTCTTCCCGATTCCTTTTATCAAATAAACTTTTCAACTATTATTCAGTAGTCATCCCTAAAATCTGGTTATTCAGAATAATTGTTTGTTTTTCAGATGGCAAGTTTTCCGGTATTCCTTTGATTCGTTCAAGGATAATCGTTGCTGCCGTTTCACCAATTTTTTCGGTTGGCGGATTAATCGTGACCTGCGGTAAAATACTTTGCTCCCCTTCAGATAAATAGTCATAATGACCAAAGGCAATGTCTTTTTTTACAGAAATTCCTTGTTCATTAAAACATTCTAAGGATCCAAGAGACATATTGTAGTTGCTGACAAAGATAGCTGTTGCATTTGCCATTAATAATTCTTTTGTTCCTTGGTAGCCACTCCTTCTGGTGTAATCCCCTTCGTAAATTTCAAGTGCTACTTCGGGGTGATTCTCGACTGCATCTTTTGCGCCTAACAGTCGTTCTTTTGCTGTGTAATCTGTTTGCGGAGCAGTGATATAACCGATTTTTTGATGGCCTTTAGCAATGTAATCAGAAATCACATTTGAGACACTTTCACGATCATCCAATAAAATGACATCTGCATTGTTCAATGGATCTGGATAATTCAAAGAGACAATTGGGACGTTGACTTGTGCTAATTTTTCCATGTCAATCCACTCTTCACTTGATAAAAAGACAATCAATCCATCCACGGAGTGTTTCAACAAATAATCAATTTTCTCATCCATTTGCTTTTCACTTTTTGAAAAACCACTAAGTAGTATGCTATAACCATTTGCTTCAGCAACTTTTTCAATTCCTGACACAACTTCTGAGCCGAATCGACTAGAAATACTGTTCATCAGTAAGCCAATGGAAAAACTTCGATTATTTTTAAGCCCTTTGGCAATAATATTTTCTTTATAGTCTAAAACTTTGATCGCTGAAGTAATTTTTTCAACATTTGATTGTCTTAATTTTTGACCATTCAAGTACCGTGATACTGTTCCTACTGAAACACCAGCAAGTTGAGCAACGTCTCTAATTGATGCCATTTCTCCCACCCCTACCAATCACAATTGATTTCTGCCTCCTGATCACCAACCATGATTTTTGCTTTTTTGGCGAAATGCCAGCAATTGTCTGCACCTACATATTGAAAATCCTCTGGAGACAACTCAAACGTCACCGTTTTTTCTTCCTGCGCTTTTAATTCATGTTTGCTAAAAGCTTTCAGCAATTTTTTACGCTGAATAACAGATCCTCCAAGGAGTTTGACAAATACAAGCGAACTAACTTTGCCAGCAATCGTTCCTTTATTTTTAACTTTAACGGATACCGTTAGTTTGTCAACATTTGTTTTGCATTGAAGTGCTGAATAAGCAAACGTGGTATAGCTTAACCCTTCCCCAAAATCATGCAGTGGACTGCCACTTAAATCATAATAATTCTCTTGTTTTGAGGCATCTCTCTGATAATAATAAACAGGTAATTGCTGACTATTTCTAGGATAAGTAACACTTAAACGACCACTTGGATTTGATTGTCCGAGTAATGTCTTCGCGATTGCTTTTCCTCCTTCTTGGCCTGGAAACCAGCCAATCAAAACAGCATCAGACACTGCTTCGACCAATGACAAGTCAGATGGACGACCTTGGATTACTACTGAAATGAGTGGTTTTTCAAGTTTTGACAGTTCAGTTAAGAGGAATTCTTGCTTTCCTCCTAAAGATAACGAGGCGACATCAACATTTTCTCCAGAGTCCATATTTACCCCTTTTGATGAGACCGCGCCATTTTGTAAAAATTCCATATCGAAATTTCGCGCACTTGAGCCACCTAAAACAGTAATGATTAGATCTGCCTCTCCTGCTACTTGAAGTGCTTCTTCGATTTTTGCTTCTTGTGATACTTCATTTCGAATTTCGCAACCCTCGGCATACGTAACAGTCGCTGAAGAAAATAGCTGCTTGATTTCCCGATAAACCGTTTTTTCTAATTGGATTTCTGTTTGTGGAGCTGAATAATCACCCAACAAATGATACAAGTTATCTGCATTCGGTCCGATAACAGCAACTTTTTTCCCGCTTGGATTTAGCGGAAGCACACCATTGTTTTTAGTAAGAACTAAGCTTTCCTCTGCCAACTGTTGATTTAATTTTCTTGATTCTGTCAATAACTCTTCCCATTGATCTTTCGGGTCTTTGATAAAAGGATCTTCAAATAATCCCAATAAAAATTTAATTGCTAGAATGCGTCGGACAGACCGATCAAGCATGGCTTCGTCAATCACATCTTCCAACACGCCTTCTTCAATCCGAGTATAAGTTTCATCCCACAAACTTAAATCAATCCCAGCAGTTAATGCATGGCTAGCTGCTTCTGTTTGGCTTTCATATACATCATTCAGACGATCCAGAGCAATCCCATCTGCCATGACCAATCCTTGGAACCCTATTTTTGCTCGCAGGTTTTGTTCAAACAATTCATGGTTCACATGACAAGGGACACCATCAATATCATTGTATGCAGCCATTACTCCGACAGCATTACGTGTACTTTTTAATAACGGTGTATAAACATCTGCAAATTCTCGTCTGCCAATTGGAACAGTTCCAGAATTATGACCACCAAGAGCCTCCCCTTGTGCAATGCAATGCTTCAAGACCACACCAATTTGTTCTTTAGACCGATTAATATCTGCCACTCGTTGATCCAAGAAAGCTATTTCATCAGAAATCAGAGAACCTTGAAAACCTTGAACAATTGCTTCGCTCATTCGTGCACTGAGAATCGGATCTTCCCCAAAGCATTCTTCTGACCTTCCCCAGCGCGGATCTTTTAATAAATCCAAGGTTGAAACTAATGCTAAGTGCACACCTTTTGCTGCTAGTTCTTTCGCCATTAAGCGACTTGTCTGCTCAACTAGTTCTAGGTTAAAACTACTACCTCGACCAACATTCGTAGGATAAGAAATGCTTTCCAGTCCTTGATGCCCATGAGGACACTCTTCAACGATTAAAGCGGGAATTCCCCAACGAGAATGGCTAATCACGTACTCTTGCACTTGGTTTGCTACCTTCCAACTATCCTTTGCAGCAATTCCATTTTTATCATCAACTTTTGACCAAGGATCTGCACGAAACAACCCGTAAAGTGCGCCTAAGCCACCACCCCACTGAACATGATTCTTAAATTTTTCTGTTAATTCAACAGCTTCTTGTTCCTTTTTATAACACTCCCAGCCATAGAGATGCTGATTGACTTGCCCAACTTTTTCGCTAAGACTTAAGCGTGCCAATAAGTCTTCTACACGTTGGCGAATCGTTAGTTCTGGATTTTGATATGGATACTTAGCCAAGTTCCCCCGCTCCTTCTTGTCGTGCTTTATTTGCAGCTAATACAAACGGTACAAATAAAAAGACGTCTAAAATAATTAATAACACAGTCAAAATAGCTGCTTTTACATCGCCCCCAGTTGCAATAAATGATTGGATTACTGGCGGTGTAATCCATGGTGCTGCAGCAACTGTTTTTTCAATCAAACCAACACTTGTTGCAACATAAGCAATAACTAAATTGATTGATGGAATAAGCGCACAGGGAATCATATAAATTGGATTCATTACGACTGGTAGCCCAAACATCACAGGTTCAGTAATATTGAACAAGCAAGTTGTCAAACCAAACTTGGCGATTTGTCGCTGTTCTTGTCGTTTTGAAACCCACAAAATCGCAATCACTAATGGTAAGATACAGCCTCCTCCACCAATTAATCCAAATGCATTCGTAAAAGGTTCGGTAATAATATTAGGAATTTCTTTTCCAGCAGAAAAAGCATCCATATTTTCTTGAATCGATTGTAATAATGGTGCTTGACGAATTGGTGCCAAAATACTTGAACCATGCATACCAAAAACCCAAAGAAAATCAGAGAAGAATTGTAAAAATAAAATACCAGGAACAGATAAGACGAAAGCTTTTAAAGGTGTTTGAATGGCTAATTCAATCAAACTTGGAAAATCAAGACCAGTAAACTTATCCAGTAGAAAAACAAAAATAGCAAATAAAAGAATAACTGCTGTTTCAGGAACTAAAGAATTGAATGAAGTAGCAACTGCCGGTGGAACACCATCAGGCATTTTGATTTTTAACTTCTTGATTTTTGCTAGCTTCATAAATAACTCTGTCCCAACAATGGAAGCAATCATCGCCGTTGCTAGACCGGAAGAAGAAGTCAGACTTTGTAAAAATACGCCAGTTGCTTCAGCTGTACTACCGTCCACCAAAGTAACACTGCTTTTCAACGGCATCAGAATAAACATAACAGCAACGCTTAACACACCTGCATGCACTGCACTAAAAGCCGGATCATTCATCTCACCTGATCGAATGTAATGATTTGCTAAATTCCAGCCGATGTTATAACACACAACAATTGCTAAAATACTCATCGTACCATTATTGACGATGGAAGCCAGGTTTGCTAGAAAACTCAAGTCAATCCATTGTTGAACAAAGGCATTAGAAAAAATCAATGCATTTAACAAGACCATGACAGACGCCGCCATTACTAGTGGCATCGTAATGATAAAACTATCTCGAATTGCAAGTAAGTGACGCTGGTTGTTCATCTTAGAAACGATTGGTAATAACTTTTCAGATAACTTGTCTACAAAACTCATTAGTAAATCTCCCCCATTTAAATAAGTTGAACCGGTTCAACTTCACTATAGCATGACTTTTATTTTTTGCAACAGTTTTTTTGGAGGCGGATTCATTTTTTTGTAAAATAGCTAGTTAACTAAAAAAATACCCAACCAAAAAATTGGATGGGTATTTTAGATTTTGTTTTTTAAGAAATAACTACTCATGAAATTCCTTAATTAAATCTGTCATTGCTGAAATACTTTCTTTCTGTCCCGTTTCGATCCAACTCAACCACACTTCAAAGATGCCAGCTGACATGAATTTGATCCAGTAGTAACGTTTACTTCCTTCCCAATCTTCCCAAGTGGTCGTTTCATCGTAAAAGCGGGCCATTTGTTGACTAAAGAGTTGAAAGATAATCTCTTTGTAACCTCCTTCAATAGCCGCTTGGAAATCTGGTGTCAGTTCTTGAAAAAATTCAGACAAATCATCAATTTTCTGTTCATGACTAACTTTGTTGATTGTTTTATCAAAAATAGCTTGAAATTTGGGTTCATAATATTCGGTCAACACTTGTGTTAGATCAGTAAAATGCCGATAAAATGCCATTCTACTCACACCTGATCTCTTAGCTACTTCAGAAACTGTCAGTTTTGATAATTGTGTTGTTTTTAATAATTCGAGTGTAGCTAATGTGAGCCATTTTTTGGTATCCTCTTTGATACTTTTTGAATAATTCGTCACTGCCATAACAGATTCCTCCTTCTGTTACAAATGCCTATCAATTGCTTGATTAAGCACTTTTTATCTTCTAAAATAGCATCCATAACAAATGTAACATCAGGAGGTAAAAAATGAAAGTATTAGTCACAGGCGCAAATGGATTTGTCGCAACTCATATCATAAAATTATTGCAAGAAAAAAATTACGAAGTTAATGGAACTGTTCGGAATTTGGATCGAGCTCCTGTTATTTTTGAAGGTGTTTCTTACTTTGCTGCAGATTTAACAAGTGCTTCTGGTTGGAAAGATTCGATGGTTGGTGTTGATGCAATTCTCCATGTTGCTAGCCCTCTTGGACATGAAAATTCCAACGATCCAAAATTGATTGATGAGGCTGTTCAAGGTGTTCAACATGTTTTTGATGCTGCACATCAAGCTGGAATCAAACGGATTATCATGACTTCCAGTCAAGCAGCAGCTACTCCTTTAGCAAGCACGACAGGCGTGATTGATGAAACGTATTGGTCTGATCAGCACAATCCAGAACTCAATGCTTATCGGTTATCAAAACTTGCTGCAGAAAAAAAGGCTTGGGAATTAGCCCAAAAGTATGATTTAGCTTTGACAACAATTTTACCAGGCGCTATTTTTGGTAAGGCTTTAACCAGTAACCGCTCATCAAATGGTGTCTTAGATGGTATCAAACGTTCTCGTTTAGTACCAAAAATTACGCTTGAAGTGACAGATGTTAACGACCTAGCTAATTTACATCTTTTAGCTTTAGAAAATAATGACACGATTGGCGAACGAATTTTAGCAAAAAATACAGACCTCTCTTTCGCACAAATCAGTCGAATTTATGGAAATCGACCAATTATCGTCCCTGATTTTGCTTTAAAATTTGCAGCCAAATTTGTTGGCGAATTGCGCTCATTAGTTCCCATGTTGAAACGCAAATATACTCATAGTAATCAAAAAGCGATCAAGTTGGGGTGGCAACCACGAGATGGACGTCAAACGGTACTCGAAGCAATCGAAAATTAAGTTAAAGAACGAGTCTGGGGCAAAATTAAAAATCCAGTCATTCATCGCACATTCTTCACTTCAAAGAACGCCTAAAATTAACGTTTACAAAACGAATTTTAGGCGTTTTTTTATTTAGATTACTTTTGTCCCAATCCTATTTTAAATGTGATTCTCTGAACCGAATCAAGTACTTGTCGGAAAAAATAGCTAGACTTATCTCAGCTTTTTGTTGATTTCACGGTTCAAATTTTCGCGCCAATCTTCCGTATACGTTTTTGTACTTTTCAACAGTTCATCGCAAAAAGAAGCCACATCTGTTCCCGTCACTTCAAGAACTTTTTTCCCGTCAGCTATACCTTCTTCAAACAGATCAATCAAATCATATTGCACTGCCATCATGTCATAACCACTACCAGTTGCAAATTTCCACATATGGCTTTGGATTTTTTTGAAAACAAATTGGTAATCATTTGGCAACGCATCGACTCGTGCCATTTGTGCTTTATATTCTTTTTTACTTGTAATGATTTTTTTTACATTCAAGTAATCATCAAAAAACTTATTCATTTACTGTTTCCTCCTTTAATTGAGTCATCTTTTCTGATAAAAATGCCCACTTTTCCCAAAAAATTGCCAGTTCAGCTCGCCCAGCATCATTGAGGGTAAAAAATTTTCTTGGTGGTCCTATATCAGAGGGCTTCTTTTTCGTATCCACCAGTTTATTTTTTTCAAGACGTAACAAAATCGTGTACACTGTGCCATCCACCACATCAGTAAACCCAAGAGCATTTAGCTTTTTTGTTATCTCATAGCCATACGTCTCTTGCTGACGAATGATTTCCAAGACGCAACCCTCAAGTACGCCTTTGAGCATTTCTGTTAAATTTTCCATATCCTTCTCCTTAAATTTCCCACTTCCAGTAATAAGTATTACTAAGTACCGCTATATAGTATTACTTATTACTTAAGTTGTCAAACTTTTGTGTGTATTTCTAAAAAAGGTACCCCAAAAAAAGAAGCTACGACTGATAAGGCCGCAGCTTCACTCTTTCTTGTGAGAAAATAGTCATAAAACTTATTTTTTCAAAATCAACTTTTGATTTTCAATTTGATAAACTACCTCTGCCACTTCATGAACAAATAACGTATCATGAGAAGTAAAAATAACAGTTCCCGGATATTGTTTGATTAATGCTTCTAAAGCTTGCATCGTATTTACATCAATAAAGTTCGTTGGCTCATCTAAGATTAGCGTATTTGCTGGTTTGGTAAAAAGTAAGGCAATCGCCAAACGTGTGGCTTCACCACCACTCAACTCACGAATAGGTTTAGTGATTTCTATTTGTTTAAACCCTAAATTATTTAGCAAGGCTCGCACAAAAGGTTCTGGATATTCCGTTTGTTTCAATAAATAAGCTAATAAGGGTTCCTCACTTGTTAATTGATAGTCCATTTGCTGATAAACAGAAAAAATAACATTTGAAGAGACAATTATGCCTCGTTTTTGGTCAAGAATATAACGCAATAACGTCGATTTTCCAGAACCGTTAGCACCTGTAATTGCAATTTTTTCTCCTAAACCAAATTGAAAAGTAGCTTCTTCTATTAGCTTTTTTCCAGTAACTTCCAACGTCACTTGATCTCCCATGATTGGAAATTTATTATGGATTTCCAGTGTTTTTGGCACAGGAAAAATAATTTTCTGATTTTTCACATCAACAGTTTGTTCTACTAATTGGTCTAAACGACTGGTCATTGCTTTTGCTGTTTTTTGTAAAGATTTTTGGACCGTATCTTTTTGTTTTGAAGAAGCTAGCCGATCTGGACGTTGACTTTTTTGTTTCTGTTTTTTCGTTGATTGTGTTAGTTTTTCTGCCTGTGCTTGTTTTTTCTTGATAGCATTTTCTAAACGCTTCTTCTCTTTTTGAAAATGATCTGCTAAACGCTCTTTTTCGATGCACTCTGCTTCTTTTTGTTTCACATACTCTGTATAATTTCCGTGAAATTCTCTCACGCGTCCCTCTTCAATTTCCCAAATTTTGGTCGCGATTTGGTTTATGAAGAATCGGTCATGACTGACTATAATTAATGTGCCGTAATAATAACTTAGTTCTTTAATCAATGTTTCAATACTCTGGCTATCCAAATGAGTGGTTGGCTCGTCCAGTAATAAGCCCATTTGATAATCTGATAGCTGATTGGCTAAACGAAATTTCGCTTGTTCTCCCCCACTAAGAGTCTCCATTCCCATTGTTGGAACAGCAAATCGACTTAACAGTTCGCCATCTAGTTGGTTACTAACGTGGACCTTTGTTAGCTCTTCGCTTTGGGCATAGTAATTAAATTCAATTTCTCTTTGAACTTTTCCACGATCAGGCTCGACTTTACCAACAATCATTTTTAGTAATGTTGATTTTCCACTTCCGTTTTTTCCAATAATTGCAATTCGTTCATTTTGATAAATCGTTAATTCATCAATAGATAAAATGTTTTTGGCGCCAAAATTTTTTTCAATATTTATTAATTTAACAGCTAAAGTTTCCATTTTTTCCGCTCCTTTTATGAGGGAAAAGTGTACAAAAAAGAGGTAGCCATAAGCCACCTCTTTGATTTCAATCAAAATTATCGAAGGAAAAAGGATACACTCATCCCCTGAAATCACATGTGCTTAGGACTTTTTTATTAACTAAATGTCATTAAAAGTTCAATGCGCAATTTCATGGAAGCAGTCATCTTTGTTCTCCTTTACTTTTTCTTTTCTAAACTATAACAAAAATACCGATGTCCTTCAAGCCTCGGCTACTTGCCGTTCATCCTTGAAGCCTGTTTTCGCGAAAATCCATAATAGTAACAAAACAGCTACCGTTGACTGGATACCTAACATTAAAATCAGATCAAAATGTACAAAACCAACTACCGCAGCAAGAATCGATCCTACACCCAAAACATTCAGCATTAGATTCGCACTTTCCTTAAACGTTTGGATAGAAGAAAAACGACTCTTTCTTGTCATCCATAAAAAGAGTGATGCGCCAAACAAAATCATGATAGTCATAACGAGTAAGATAAACCCCAAACTTAGACTATAGGACAAAATAATCACTGGACGATTGCTGAGATAGAATTGTTCTTCTAGAAATTGTTCAAATTCTTGTGGTGTTTGACTCATTGCTGGTGTAAAAGACGGCCCATAGTTCATCGTATAGCTTCTAGTTTGTCCATTGTCTTGTTGCTGAATGTGCCACTGTGTTTTTTCAAAATTAATAAACGTACCCTTTTGTTGAACACTCTTTGGTAAATCCACGCCCACTATCAGCTCTTGGTTTTCAAAAATGATGGCTTCTTTCCCCTTTAATTCGCCGTTGACAACTCGTAAGTGAGAAAATTGCTCCACACCTGCTTGATCCATCATCTGATTGACCGCTAAAAATTGCTGACTCGGTATTGCTGTAACCTGATTTGCGTAATAAAGAGTGATTGGGATCGTCATAAAAGAAACTAAAAAGACTAATACTAAGAAAAATTTTGGCCACGAAAGTTCTTTTCGTCCAGC
This sequence comes from Enterococcus sp. DIV0174, assembly GCF_050529065.1. Lineage (NCBI taxonomy): Bacteria > Bacillati > Bacillota > Bacilli > Lactobacillales > Enterococcaceae > Enterococcus > Enterococcus sp. DIV0174. The sequence continues at coordinate 1,441,068 of NZ_CP172881.1, forward strand.
AAACAAACGTTTTGGTCCAGCTAGACTGGCGAAATAATTAAATGGGAAAGTTTGCATTTCTGATACCTCCTATCCTTTGGTTCCTCCTGAAGTTAAGCCTGTAACAAAGTTCTTTTGTAAGAAGAAGAATAACAAACAAATTGGTAAAGCAATTAAGATTGCTCCCGCTGCAAATAACGATACTCTTTGATTCGTTACGTCAGAAATAAAGGTTTGCAACCCTACTGCTACTGTTTGGTTCTCCGGTGTACGTAATAAGAATTTTGATAGCATGAAATCGCCAAATGGTCCCATGAATGCCCATAGTGCTTGAACGGCGATCATTGGCTTAACTAATGGTAAAACGATTTGAGCGAAAATTCGAAAATGACCTGCGCCATCTAACTTCGCTGATTCATCAAGGTCGATCGGCACAGTATCGAAATAGCCTTTCATCAACCAAGTATTCATCGGGATGCCACCACCAATATAAATCATTGTTAGGAACCAATACTTGTCTAGCGCATCAAGCAAGAATGCCATAACATAAAAGGCAGTCAAAGCCGCCATTGTTGGCACCATCTGAATAACTAAGAAAAACATCAAACTTGATTTGCGACCAATAAAGCGATAACGACTATATGTGTAACCTGCTAATGTTACAACCGTTACTTGTATCACCATTGTTAATACAGAAATAATCAAGGTATTTTTATACCAAGTGCCATACAATGTTTCATTAAACAAACGTGAAAAATTATTTAATGTCCATTCACCGGATAAGTCTAAGCTAAATGCAGCAATGTTCCCTGGCTTAAATGCTGTACTAGCAGTAATCAATAGTGGATATAAAATAATGATTGAGAGAAATATCAAGAAAGCATACGTAAAAAAATGTGACACGCTTCGTTGAAATCTCGCACTAGAATTTATTTTTTTCATCTGCTAATCCCCCATATTGAACGCATTTGTTTTCTTAAAGACAAGCAAGGAAACACAAATTACTACAGCAGAAATAATCAATGTAATTGCCGAAGCCATTGAATACTGTGGCGATGTCCCTGTTGTCAGTTTGTAGATCCAAGAAATCAAAATATCGGTTGAACCTGCGCCACCACCGACACTACCTGGCCCTCCATTATTAAATAGGTAGATCATCGAGAAATTGTTGAAGTTCCCTGTGTATTGCGTAATGAATGTTGGCGCCGCCACTAAGAAAATTGCAGGTAACGTTATATTTGAGAAACGTTTCCAAGCATTCGCCCCGTCAATTTTTGCAGCTTCATACAAATCTTCAGAGATTGACTGCAAGATTCCAGTGACCATGACATAGATATATGGGAAACCTAACCAACCTTGAACAAGAATAATTGCCACTTTTGTCCAATTCGGATCTGTTTTCCAAGAAATTGCGCCAATATCAACCAAAGGTAAGTTGTTCAAAAATGGGATAACTTGTGTGTTAATCGCTCCAACACTGTCATTAAAAATGTTAGAGAAGCTCATAATTGTAATAAAAGCAGGAACAGCCCAAGGTAATAAGAAAATAATACCAAATACACGTTTAAATTTAATAAACTTTTGGTGAGCAACTACGGCAGTCAACACGCCTAAGCTAATTTGCAAAGTTGTTGCACACAAAGTCCAGATGATTGTCCAACTGAAAACAGATAAAAAAGTATTTCGATAGGAACTTAAAAAGAAGATACTAAAGAAGTTTTTGAATCCCACCCAATCAATCAAACTTGCAGGCGGAATGTGGTTGAAATCGTAGTTTGTAAATGCTGTAAATAAGGTAACCAACACTGGAAAAATAATGGTAAAAATCATTAAAAGATAGGCTGGTAAAGTTAGTAAGTAAGGAAATCCTTCATCCCCAATAGTCTGCAACGTTTCTTTCATTGTTACATTGATTTTTTGGCCATTTTTTCGCATAGTTGCCACACGTCGTGCATCATAAAGATTTAAACCATAAAAGAGAAAGAAAATAATCGTGATGATTAATTGTAATGTTCCTTCAATCAAAATAAACAATGAATGATCTTCTATAGGGATACTTCCCAGTGTTACTAATCCAACTAATGATTGAAAACCACCAAGGATCATTTGAATCACAAAAATAAGAAAGATACTGAAAAAAGCAATTCCTTTCGCTTTTTGTCCATTTGCTAGCTGACCGAAGCCAGGTATTAGCGAAAAAAGTGTCACTTTATTGACTTGAACTTCATTTTTCGTTCCAGACTGTTTCATCTAAAACGCCCCCTAATCATTTGATTCTAACTAGTTAAAGGGGAAGTGACCTAAGCCACCGCTCCCCTTCTTCCTTTATGTCTAGCTTTGTGGAACTTTAATATTTTTGCTCAATTGCCTCAGTAATTGTTTTGACTGCGCTGTTAGCAGATTCTTTTGGTGTTTTAGCACCAGAAGCTGCATCAAACATTAAGTTTTCTGCCCCTGTCCAAACTTCAGCCATTTCCGGAATGTTTGGCATTGCTTGTGCTGTTTCATACTGTTCGATTACCGCAGTTGTCAATTCATCATTTTTAGCTTTAGCTGTTTCACGTGCGCTTTGATTTGCAGGAATTTCATTGACCATTTCGAAGAATGTTTCTTGGTTTTCTTGGTTAGTCACATAATCAAGCCACTTTTGAGCCACATCTTTATTTTTTGCATAGTTGCTAACAACCCAACCTTTACCTCCACCAAATGGTTGGTAAGATTCACCGTTATCTAATGTTGGAATTTTTGCTACGCCGTAGTTAACTTTACTTTCTTTATATGATTGTGCTTGCCATGGTCCATCAATAATCGCTGCTGCTTTGTTTGAAGTAAACTGTTGTGTCACAAAGTCGCCAGCACTAGTCACATCTTGCATTCCTTTTGGCCAAACATTTTGGAACCAGTCAGTTGCATAAGTGATTCCTTCAACTGCACCAGCATTGTTCAAACCAATATCTGAAGCATCCGTTCCATCTTCACCAAAAACATAACCGCCATAACCTGCAAGTAGTCCGTATGAATAATAAAAATCAGTCCATTTTGCTAGGAAGCCAGTGTTTTTACCTGCTTCTGAATCAAATGCAAATCGTTCGTCTTTCGCAAGATCTTCGACTTCTTTGAATGTTGTTGGCGCTGCATCGATCAAGTCTTTGTTATAATACAAAACCAGTGTTTCAATTACAGCAGGTTCTCCGTAAATTTTGCCATCATAAGTTACTTGTGCTTTATCCGTTTCATCGTAATCTGCTTCATTTCCTAATTTTACTTCTGCTAAGTGACCTTGTTGTCCCAAAGCACCGATTCGGTCATAAGCAGCCATCATCACATCTGGCCCTTTTCCTGCAGGACCATCAAGAGCTAACGCTTCTAATTGGTCAAACATGTCTTTTTCAACTAATTTTATTTTGACATCATTCTCTTTTTCAAACTTACCTTTAATCTCGTTCATGTAATCGGTATAACCTGAATCAACAGAAATCGTTAGTGTTTTCTCATCATCTGCTGCTTTACTGTTTGATTTTCCACCATTACCACAAGCAGCAAGTCCACCAATCACACCGACTGAAAGCAAACCTAAACCTAATGTCTTCATCATTTTACTTTTCATTTTTTATTTCCCCCTGTAGTTTATTTTTCTGTTTTCTTACTAAAATCATTATACTGTTATTAAAAATATTAGTGCAACCGCTTTCTCTTTGTTACCGGTAACAAAATATCAGCAGCTAAGAATAAACCCATGTGGTTGGATCTCAATTTTTTCATCTTTCAAGACATGAACACCTTGTGAAAAAAGTACTTCACTTGGTTGGTCTACGACATACACGTTCTCTGATTCATTAAAAATGGCTTGAACTTTTTGTTGATCTAGTTGTCGAGCAAACGAAATAATTCCTTGTGTTTCAGGTGATGTTTTCCACAAAGTTTCTCCCTCGGATAAAATCAAATGCAACCGTTTGCGCAAATGAATAAGTTCTTTCATAAAGGCAAAAAGTTCCAAGTCTTGCTTTTCTTCGTCCCAAATCATACATTTCCGACAATCAGGATCATCATGTCCTGTTAAACCAATTTCTGTTCCATAGTAAATACAAGGTGAACCTTTTTGTAAAAACATGAACGTCATGACAGCTTTCAGCAACTCTTTATTTTCTTCACACATCGTGAGAATTCGCGCTGTGTCATGGGAATCCAATAAATTGAAAGTTCCTTCATTGACTTGGTCTCGGTAAAGCATTTGTTGTTGATTCATTCCGCTAATCATTTGCGAAACACTGATTTTCTTTTTCACAAAATAATCTTTGATTGAATCTGTAAATGCATAATTCATTACTGCGTGAAATTCATCTCCCTGTAACCAAGCTTGTGAAGAATGCCAGATTTCACCCAAAATATAGATATCGGGTTTTGCCTCAGTGACTGCTGTATAGAATTTCTTCCAGAAGTGATGATCGACTTCATTTGCTACATCTAATCGCCAACCATCGATATCGAATTCTTCGATCCAATAAGTCGCAATCTTTAAAAGATGTGCTTGCACTTCAGGATTTGCCGTATTTAGCTTAGGCATATGTGGCGTAAATGCAAACGTATCATACGAAAGATGTTCTGCTGTTTCTGGCACCTCTGTCAACCGGTAATCGTCCACTGGAAAGGAATGAATATGAAACCAATCTTTATAAATCGACTCTTCACCGTTTTTAATTACGTCTTGCCATTGTGGTGAATCATCGCCCATATGGTTGAAAACAGCATCTAACATCACGCGAATTCCTCGTTGATGCGCTTGCTCAATTAATGTTTTAAATAATTTTTTATCACCGAAATGAGGATCAATCTCTAAATAGTCAATCGTGTCATATTTATGATTAGACGTTGCTTTAAAAACTGGACAGAAATAAATACCATTGATTCCTAAATCAACTAAGTAATCCAGATGATCAACTACTCCTTGCAAATCACCGCCAAAAAAATCATCCCGATCCGGCGCTTTACTTCCCCACGGTAATGTGTTTTCTGGATCGTTATTCGTATCTCCATTAGCAAAACGTTCTGGGAAAATTTGATACCAAACAGTTTCTTTCACCCATTCTGGCACTTTGAAACGATCAATTTCTTGAAAATAAGGCATTCTAAAGTACATGTTTGGTTCTGCTAAAAAGCGATTTTGATAAGGAAACACGCCTTGATCCCCATAAAAACATTCCGTTTCATCTTTGCCAATCACATGAAACCCATATTGGATTCTCCTTGTATCACTATGGACTTCAAGTTCCCAATAATCATGCACATTGGTACTTAATCCTTTTTTCATCGGCACTTCTTCTAAGTACCACTGTTCCGTCGTGAATGTGTATGGATCACCCTTTATCACAAATACTTTTTCGATATCATCTTTGCCAGTTCGTAGCCGCAAACGAAGTGTTTCTTTCGTATACAAATAAGCAAATTCGCTTTCTGGGCGATGATAAACTGCTGCTGTGTTCATGTATTTCCTCCTTTTTTACTTCTAAGATAATTTCACTATAAAAGAATCAAGCACGAAAGACAACGCTTTCAAAAATGTTAACGATAACAAGTTCTCTTGAAACAAAAAAATGTACGAAAACATTTTTTGTTTTCGTACATTCACTTACTGATTGCTTCAATGTTTTTATTGATAGGTTTGTTTCTGGTCACAAACTTGTTCAATCACTTGCCAATCTAACTCAACACCTAAACCAACTCCTTGAGGAACGACAATATTTCCTCTTTCCATTTTTGCCGGTTTCTTTATGACGTCTGCAGTGTAATAACGATCAGCAGCTGAGATATCACCAGGAAAAGTAAAGATATTTTGGCTAGCAAACTGTAAATTTAACGCTCGGCCAATTCCAGACTCGAACATTCCTCCAAGCCAAACTAGTAACTGATGTGTTTGACAAAAATCAACGATTCGTAGAGCTTCTGTGATTCCTCCCACGCGTGGAATCTTCAAATTGATTCCTTGACAACTTCCTAGCGTATAAGCGGTTTTCACATCCTCCAATGTCCGAATATTTTCATCTAAACAAATCTTTGTCTGAAGATGTTGTTGAAGTCTGGCATGATCGACAAAATCTCGTTGATGAAAAGGTTGCTCAATCATCGCTAAGTTCAATTGATCTAGTTGTTTAAATAACTCTAAATCAGCGAATGTATACGCTGAATTTGCGTCTGCCATCAGGGGAACATCTGGGAACTCTTCACGAATAGCACTTAGTGGCACAATGTCATAGCCCGGTTTGATTTTCACTTTGATTCGCTGATATCCTTGTTCAAGATAATTTGATACTTGTGCAATCAAATCCTCTGTTGTCGCATGAATCCCAACACTGACACCAACTGGGATTTCTGATTTGTGGCTGCCAAAATAACTTTGTAAACTTCGCTGTTCTCGTTTCGCAAACAAATCCCAGACGGCCGTTTCCAATGCTGATTTTGCCATAAAATTTCCTTGGACAGTTTGAAACAATGACCAAACATCCCCTACCTTTTGCAAATCAGCTTGAAATAGACGTGGCACTAATTGCTGTTCAATAAGTTGCCGATCCGCACCAATCGTTTCTTCGATATAATCAGGTTGTTCAAAAGAAACTAGCTCTCCGTATCCTTGATTGCCTAGCTCATCTTCTAAAATCAAAAGGTCTAACGCTTTTTCGTTAAGGACACCATAACTAGTTTGAAAAGGGGTAACTAACGGTAAACGTAGTTGGTACTGCTCAACTTTCATAATTTTCATCACATGTTCCTCACTAACAGTGCGTTTTTCTTTTTGCTAACCATTGAGACAATTTGTTCGCAAAAGCTTGTGACTGTTCCAGATGCACACAGTGACCACTATCAGGAATAACTGCCAATGTCGAATGTGGCAGTTGTTGACACAACGTATCCCCAATAGCAAGAAATTTTGGATCTTGTTCCCCTACCACGTATAGAACTGGTTGCTTTAACTCTTCTAATTCCAACCAATAATTTTTTTGTACACCTGTCCCCATAAACCACAAACTCATTGCCAAACCAAATTTATTTTGACTCAATCGCTCATCTCGAATCTTTTTTTGTATTTCTTTCGGTAATTTTTTTTGGCTAGAAAATAACGGAAGATTTTGCCAAAAATCTACAAAATCAACGAGTGGTTCACGCCATAGCCTGAGCGCTAATCGTCGGTCAGACTCTTTTCGCTGTTTTCTTTCTTGCTCGTCTACAATTCCAGGAGTTCCAGCTTCTAAAATGACACCAAGAAGTTTACTTGGATGCTCAATCGCCCAAGCTAATGCGACTCTTGCCCCCATAGAATAGCCTAAAACATACCATTGGTTAATTCCTAATTCCTGTATCAACTGATTGAGGTCCTTCACTATTTCGGACAATTGATAACGCCACGGATGTACAAAAATACTTGATTCACCATGGCCAAGCAAATCAATGAACAGGAAATTATATATTGGATCTTGAAGCAACTGAAATGTTTGCCTCGTTCCAGTGAAACCATGCAAGCAAACAATCGTCTCCTTTGAAGGATCATATTTTTGTTGCCAGCTATACGCATATTTTACGCCACGAATGATCTTATTCATTTATTTCACCGATTTTTTCTCGGTATTCAGCTACTACCTCTTGCCAAAACTGCACTGGTTCATCTTGATTTCCTGCAATCTCAATCAATGTCCAACGATCAGCAAACCGACTTTTCTCGATTGCAAATTCAAATTCAGCTAAGGAAGTTGGTTTGATATACTGGCCATCGTATAAATCAGCCACTTTTGCAAAATCCAATGAAAGTGGTGTCTCAAATAACGGAGTAAAATCTGTTTTATCCAATTGTTTTTGCGGTAAAAAAGAAAAGATTCCGCCACCATTATTATTGAGTAATACAATTGTAACTGGTAACTTCAATGAACGGATCATTTGCAATCCATTCATATCATGAAAAAGTGCCAAGTCCCCAATCAATAAATAAGTCCGTTGCATCGTAGCAGCTGAAATACCAGCTGCCGTTGAAACAATGCCGTCAATTCCATTGATTCCACGATTACCAAATACTGGATAAGAAGTGACGCTACTCATTGCATAACGGTCTACAAAACGAATGGCATTACTGTTTGATAAAAAAAGTTGTTCATCAGCATAAAGTAACTCACTCAATTTCAAGCTGGCACTACTTTCATTGAAAGACTGTGTCAGGGTTTCTTTTTGAAGTACGACTTGTGCTGTTTCTTCAGCTTGCTTCCATCCATTTAGCCAGCTTGAATGCTTTTGTTTTTCTATTGAATCCACAGCTAGGGCTGATTGACAAAAAACGGAAATCGTGAAAGGTAAAAAGTAATTGGTTACGTGTAATAAGTCTTGCCACTGTTCTTGCTCATCGACTAACACAAAAGTCGTCGTTTCTCTAGTTAGTTTTTGTAAATACAGCATGACATTTTTCGTAACTGGTAGCCGACCAAAACGAATCACTACTTCTGGCTGTTCCACCTTACTACTAGAGAAAATCAACTCGGCATGCTTCAAGTAATTCTCACTTTGACTACCACAGGTTGCTAAATTAGTTAGCGGATCGCCAATAATCGGCCAGCCCAAATACTCTGCAAGCTGGATCAACAATTGTGCTTCTGTTACACTCACTTCATTTCCAACAATCAATAATCCTTTTTTTTCCAACCAATCTGAAAGCTCTGGTATTGATTGGACTGCTTCTTCAGTTTTCGTCAATTTTTCACTTTTAAAAGATTTTTCTAACTGAAAATCTAAATCTGGTAGCAATGGCTCACGAAAAGGTAAATTGGCATGAACCGGCCCCACTGGTATCTGTTGAGCAGTATATCCTAACTGGACACCTTGCCAATAACTATAACGTTGCATTGACTCCGAGCCTTCCGGAACAGCTAACTCCACAAATTTTTTCACATGGGTCCGATAAAGCTCCTGTTGATTCATCGTTTGAGGTGCACCCACTTCACGTAGTTCTGGCGGGCGGTCTGCAGTTAAAACAACCAATGGATGATTGGTTTCTTTGGCCTCACAAATTGCTGGATAATAATTTGCTGCCGCTGTCCCAGATGTACATAACAAGGCAACTAGTTCTTTTTTTGATCCTTTAGCTAAGCCTAAGGCAAAAAAACCCGCAGAGCGCTCGTCAACGTCAACGTAACACTCAACTTCAGGATCGCGAAAAAGCAATAGTGCTAGAGGTGTAGAGCGTGAACCAGGACTAATGACTACCTTCGTTAACCCACCTTCTTTTAAGCCTTGAATAAAAGCTAACAGATAACTAGTTGTTTCTTGTTTACTCGTCATTGCCTTTCACCCCTCTAATCATTGGCTGGAATTTCAACCTTGTTTCCAATCGTTCTGCTTCTGGATCTGAATCATCAACAATTCCACATCCAGCATATAATAAGCCTTGATTTCCGCTGAAAATACCTGAACGAATCCCCACTGCAAACTCACCGACATCTTCGGTTAAGTCAAGCCAACCAATTGGTGCGCCATAAAGTCCTCGTCCGGCGACTTCTTTTTCCGCCAGCCAACGTAAAGCCTCTGCCTTAGGCTCTCCACCTAATGCAGGCGTTGGATGCAATTCTCGAACAACATCTAGCAAACTAGTTTGCCCTTTCCTAGAACCTTTGACAGTTACAAATAAATGCTGAATGTCTCGGTTTTTTAAAAGACTCTTATCTGAAACAAGCAATTCACCTTGCGTAAAATCTTTTAGCTGCTTTTTGATTCGTTCGACTACCACTTGATGTTCATATGAGTTTTTAGCGTCTTTTAAAAGTTTCAAACTATTTTCCTGGTCTTCTGTTTGATTTTTCCCTCGTGAAATTGAACCTGCAATGCCCGCTGTTGCAAACATCGTTCTGCTTGCTTCAACAAGTCGTTCAGGCGTTGCTCCGACGAAAGCTTGCTGTTTGTCCTCCAAGGCAAAAACATAAGTATTTGGTTGTTGTCGCAATAAATTTTCGACAATTGTTTCGATTGAAAAAGACTTTCCCTTGAGTTCCATTTGACGTGCTAGAACAACCTTTCTGAGTTTAGCATTTGTTTTTTTGATTTCCTCCACGCTTTCATCAACCAAGGAAACAAACGCGCCAACGTTTCGTTCTTTCCTAACGACATTTGTGCATGAAGATTCGACAGGAGGGTGATCGAGTAAGTTCGCAACTTCATTTTCCAATGATTCAAAGTGTTTCTCAAGTCTTTTAAAAAACTCTGAGTCGCAAGTCTCTTTTTCTTGATGACAAGTTAGCGTGACTACGCAAAAATCCTCTCTTTGAGTAAACAAAATTTCAGGTAATACAAAGTAGCCATTTTCTAACTTCCCCCAAAATGATTCTTTCGCGCCTTCACGGTCAAACGGGAACCCACCAAATAAGATAGGTGCTTCTTTTCGTTTACTCACCATACAAAAACTTTTAAAAAACTCCTTCTTAAATCGCTCAATCGCTTCAAATTCTGTTTCCGCATTGAAAAACTGCTTCACTGTTCCTAACCCAATATAGCTTAAGTGACGGTCTGGGGTTTGCCAAAAAAAACGCGCACCACGGTAGTCGCTAGTTTTAGCAAATAATTGACCAAATTCTTGAGACGGAAGTTCATAACTATAACTAAAGTAGGCTTTCTCAGTTGAAGACACTTTTTCTTTCCAATTACTTAAGTTGATTTTCAATATAATTCACTCTTTCTTCTGTCAGAAATAGTCGTTTCAATGGTTTGCCACTCGCCGTTTTTGGAATACGCGACACACTAAAGACTTCACTAGGATGTTTAAACGTTGCTAACGGTTGTAAGACTCTGGCTAATTCATCACTTGTTAAATCAGCCATTTCTCTCACTACTAAATAGGCTACTGGTCGTTGTCCCCAGCGTTCGTCTCTTCGTCCTACCACCACGACTTCTTGGATCAACTCACTCTGGAGCAACGTAGATTCAATTTCTGCAGGATAAATGTTTTCGCCACCAGAGATAATCAATTCGCTCATCCGGCTATCCACATATAAAAAACCATCTTCATCCAGATGACCTAAATCCCCCGTTCTGAACCAGCCATCTTGTGTCCATGATTCTTCGTCGCGATAGTTTAAATAGTGACTAGCAATTGTCGGCCCTTTTAGTAAAATTTCTCCAGTAGTTTGCTGATCCTGGTTCATTTCGATTTTCAACCTAGTTCCGGTCAACGGGACACCAGCAGAACCCAATTTTTCTGACGCTTTTTCTGGTGATAAAGCAACCACTTGTGAACAAGTTTCTGTCATTCCATAAGACTGAATTACCAATAGTTTTTTGACTACACATTCGCTTAACGTTTCCCGATCAACTGGCCCACCACCCAATAATAGTTTTGGTGCAGTAGCATACCCATTTTCCGGAACAAACGGTAGAAGGTCTTTTAACGTTTTTGTCACAACAGAAAGACAGATTTCTTGCCCTTCCAATAGCTCTTCATGGATTCTTTCTGGAGAAAAATTCGTATGTAAACGAACACTAATACCCAACACTAATGAACGCAACAAGATTGCCAAACCACTAATATGATACAGAGGCAAACAACAAATCCAGCTCTCAGAAGCTGTCAGTTTCATGTTCATCTTGGTTGCTAAAGCGCTGGCGCGATGATTCGCAAATGTTTGTGGCACTCCTTTTGGTTTCCCTGTCGTTCCAGATGTATACATAATAGAAGCAATTTTTTCCTCATCATAACCAGAATCATGGTAGTCCAGTTGATCCACTACAGGCAATTGTGTTGGACTTGGAAATTCCAGTAAAGAACTAGTTACGGAAATATGTGTATGTTCTGTAATCAGCCACTTAGTTTCAGCATCAGCTAATTGAAATGCAACCTCCTCCGATGTCAGGTGTGTGTTTAAGAACTGAACTTCAAGACCTAACTCCCACAAAGCCAAAATTGTCAAATAACATTGCTCTGAGTTTTGGCTATAAATGGCTACTCTTTGTTCGTTTTCAGGCAATTTTTGTGCAAAATAAGTCGCGTATCTTTGGACAAATTGGTTTAATGCAGCAAAAGACCACCTTTTATTTTCAAAATAAAAAGCTGGTCTAGTTGGATGAAGCTGTGCTTGTTGCTGCAACCAACTCCTTGGATGTAGCCTATGGGAATTTAGGGAATTGATCAAAATCTGGTTCTCGTTTTTCTTTAAAGGCATCGCGCCCTTCTTGTGCTTCATCCATAGTGTAATAAAGTAACGTTGCATCACCAGCAAGTTGTTGAATGCCAGCAAGGCCATCTGTATCAGCATTCATAGCAGCTTTAATCATGCGCAATGCCAATGGACTTTTTTTCAACATTTCTTCTGCCCATTCAATTGTCACATCTTCCACATCAGCTAGTGGAACCACCGTATTAATCCAATTCATTGCTAATGCTTCTTCAGCTGTATATTGTTTGGTCATGAACCAAACTTCTTTTGCTTTTTTATGACCTACGACCCGCGCTAAATAACCTGCGCCATAGCCGCCATCAAAACTACCAACATTAGGACCCGTCTGCCCGAATTTGGCATTATCAGCCGCAATCGTTAAATCACAAACCAACTGCAATACATTTCCTCCACCAATTGACCAGCCCTTAACCATTGCAATTACTGGCTTGGGAATCACACGAATTAAGCGTTGTAAGTCAAGAACATTTAAACGTGGAACTTGATCGTCACCAACGTAACCCCCATTCCCTCGAACTTTTTGATCACCACCAGAACAAAATGCCTGATCCCCAGCGCCAGTTAAAATAATGACACCGATATCTTGACGTTCACGACTAATTGTAAAAGCGTCCATCATTTCAAAAACTGTTTTTGGGGTAAACGCATTATGAACCTCTGGGCGATTGATTGTGATTTTCGCGATTTTTCCATATTGTTCAAATAAAATTTCACTATATTCTTTAATTGTTTGCCATGTTCTCATAATTTTCCTCCTTCAATTCATCCTTTTTATTATACACAAGAACGAAAGAAAACGGTTAAAAATCCGCGGAATTTTTAGTATTCTGTTATACTAAGAAAAAGAACGGAGTGATATTTGTATGAATTTACTGGAACATTTACAAATCAAAACGCTAGAACTTTCTCCAGAAAAAGTTGTCTTATCTTTAGACATCCACGCCATTCATTTGCAACCTTATGGCTATCTACATGGCGGAATCAATGGCGTTTTGATTGAAACAGCTTGTAGCCTTGGCGCAAATCAACATTTAGAGCAACCTCATTTTGCTGTTGGTGTGGATCTACAAGTAAATCATCTCAATAAAACACAGACGGGTACGTTAACTGTCATTGCTGTGCCAGACAAAGTTGGACGCTCTTTACAAGTTTGGCATGCAGACATTTTTTTAAATCAACAAACAAAAATCGCAGTCGGACGCTGTACCTTAGCTGTCAAATAAAACAGGTGAAGCTTTCAAGTTATTTTTGAAGAGCTTCACCTGTTTTCAGTAAAACGATTAATGTTTAACTATTACTGTTTGAATGGTTTGATACATCACTACAATTGCACAGAAAATCAAGAAAATCCCCATAACTGCTGGCGCAGAATGTCCCAGCGAGACATATAGCTGTCCACCAATCAATGGTCCGATAACTCTTGCTAACGATTGGATTGCTTGACTTCCACCTTGCACGCGTCCTTGTTCCTGTTGTGTAACTGCTTTAGATAAGAGGCCGTTGAACGCTGGCCCAAAAATTGAATCACCAAAACCAAAGATAAACATTCCGATAATAAATAAACTTGGTTGGTGAAAAATTGTCGAACAAGCAATCAATACATAGCCAACAATTTCAGCACTCATTCCTAAGGTAACAATTTGACGATCCGTGAGCCATTTTAGTAGTCGAGGCATGATTAAGCTTTGAGAAAAAATATCTTGAATACCAATTATTGAAAAAACTAAACCGATAACTGTCGGCTGCCAGTGAAAAGAATCAATCGTAAATTGAGAAAACACTGCTTGAAATGCACCGTTTGGAATCCAAAGCAAAAAACCGGCGAACAATAAACGACTGACTTGCTTAATGGAAAGAATATTTTTTAATTGGGTAAATGGATTTAAGCGACTAACAGGAACTGCGGTCAAGCGACTTTCTTTTGCTAAACTTTCTGGCATAAAGAAGTACCCAAATAAAAAATTGAGAAACGTTACAAAAGCACCGGCAAACATTGGAATTGCATAACCAAAATTAGCAAGTAAACCACCGATCGTTGGTCCGAATACGACACCAACACCGGTAACAGCACTAATCCAGCCAAAATATTTCGTTCGTTCCTCAGCTGGAGTGATATCTGAAAAATAGGCAAAAATCGTACCAATCGTCCCTCCCGTGAACCCTTCAATTATCCGACCAAGAAATAAAATCCAAAGTGCACCACCTAAACCAAATACTAAATAGCCAATTGTTGAACCTAACAAGCAAATCAGCAACACAACTCGTCGGCCAAAGCGATCGCTTAATGCACCTAATCCAGGAGCTGCCAGAAAAACACAAACAGCATATACAGAAGTCAGTGCTGTCACTGCAAGTGCTTGATTGGCTGGATTACTGATATAAGGTTGAACTAAAAATGGAATCACAGGTGAAACAATTGTAAAACCAATGCCTGAAAGAAAAACTGAGATCAAACCAAAAAGAAAAGCCTTTTGGTCGATTTGATTACGTGATTTGATCGTATTTTGTTGATTAGAAAACATAAAAAACTCCTTTGTTATAAATATCATATTGTGTCCCAGGCAACAAAATAATATTCTTTTTTGTGTCCTTGTCAACAATTTTTACGCAAAAAAATAGAGCGAATGATTCGCTCTATTTTCAGTCAACATTTTGCTCTCTAAATTTTCTTCTCACAAACCTAATTTCTCGATTTCCTGATTTAGATGTTGGTCATACTTTGCTAAAAAAAGCCCTAATTCTTCATACTGTTGTTCCGTCACTTGGTCAAAAATCACTTGGTCTCGTTGCTGAAATTCTTGATGTGTCCGTTCGTGCACTTCAAAAACTTCTTTTCCCTTCCCAGTCAATTTGAAATAAACTTCTTTTTTATTGTCAGGTTTTTGATAACTTTCGATATAGCCTTTTTTCACTAATTTTTTAGTTATTTTACTAATTGCACTTCTTGTCATAAATAATGAACTAGCAAGCTTAGTCACATTTGAGTCCTGATTTTTCCCGATGAATTCGATACAGTGGACTTCTGATGGCTGATAGCCTTCTAATCGTTTTTCCATTGTTAATTTGTTCAGCCACGCCATTTTGCTGAAAACATTTCTTGCTTTATCCATAACGGCTGCATTTGTTTCCTTTTTGCCCATTTCTAGCCCTCCCGTAAGCTTCTTCTCACCTAGTGTAGTGATTTTTCGAAGTTGATTCAACTACATCCATTATTTTTCAAATCAAAAGAAATGTTCGCTATGCCTAAAAAAAAACACAAACCATAGTTAACATTACACAAAAATTAGGTTACAATGAACTACTTGAAAAAAAGGAATTAAAACAAAATGTGTTTAGGATGTGGATGAATGAGACAAACAAAAGATTTTATTTGGACTTACATAAAAATTCTTTTTGCTTTACTTATTTTAGGTGTAAGTATCAACTTATTTTTAGGCCCTCACCATGTAGCGGCTGGCGGTGTTAGTGGGCTAGGTATTTTATTTGAATCCGCTTTTGGAATGAATCGTGCTTTAGTTATTTTGGCTTTGAATAGTCTCATGCTAGTGCTTGCTATTCTCTTTTTAGGCAAAAAATTATTTTTAAAAGTTCTTTTTGGTAGCATCGTTTTTCCCCTTGTGATTGCCATCGTCCCTGAGACAATGGTGACCTCTGATCGCCTACTATCAGTTATTTTTGGTAGTGCCATTTTTGCCTTAGGTGTTGCGATTTTATACAACAACAACTCTTCTAGTGGTGGAACGACCATCCCTCCGTTAATCTTTAAAAAATATTTTCACTTGAATACATCCATTGGGTTGCTGTTAACTGACGCTGTGGTAGTCTCCTTAAACTTACTTATTTTCGGTTTTGAAGAATTTCTTTATGCCATTCTCTCCATTGTTATTACTTCAATTGTCATGACCTATATCGAAACTGGTCTCAATCGTAAGAAATCAATTATGATTATGAGTGAAGATTCATTAGAAGAAATCCGTATTCGTTTAACTGCGGAGATTGGTCGCGGTTTGACTTTATTAGAAGCAAAAGGCGGCTATAATCGAAAGCCTAAAGAAGTCTTACTGATTGTCACGACGGATCAGGAATTTACTCGGATCAAACCATTGATCAAAGAAATCGATCCAACTGCTTTCGTTATCGCAAATAATGTTGCTGAAGTTACAGGTAGTGGCTTCACCTATCATCCGATTGAATGATGAGCTTTTATGCTTTTTTTAAGGTTCATTTCTTATTATTAGGACATCCCAAAACTCCTAATTTTTTCATTTTCTTTTCTCAAAAAATAAGCAGAACTCATCTTTGGATACAAAGTAAGTTCTGCTTATTTTGATTTCTGTTTAGCTGAAGGAATCCCCATTGATAAACGTCGTGTAAATGTGCTCATCTTCTGTAGATTCGCCTTGAATCAATTGAATAATTTTTTCTGCTGCTAACATTCCCCAACGATGTTTAGAATATGAAATCGTTGCTAACGTTGGTGTTAAAAACTCACCAATTTCGATATGGTCAAACCCGATTATACGAACGTCTTTTCCTATTTCATACGGCGTTTCTTTGAAAAATTTATACACACCTACCGCCATTTCATCATTGAAAGCAAAAATATCAATTGGAAAATCCGGTTGGCTAGCTACGATTTCTTTGGCTGCTTGATACCCAGATGGCTCTGTAAAATCCCCCTCAATTGTTTGATAATCAATACCAAATCGTTGAAGCTCTTTTGTACTTGCAGCTAAACGTTGCTGACTATCATATGCTTTTGTTGAACCCGTAATCAGATGAACAAATTTCGTCTGTTTTGCAACCATTTCACCTACTGCCAGTGTTGCTCCACCTTTATTATCTAACAATACTTTCCGAACATGTTCATGAGAAAGTTTACGATCCAACACAACGATTGAATGTCCCCGTTGTGCAAACTGTAAAATTTCCTGTGAATCAAATGTCCAATCTAAAATGATTGCACCGTCGACCATTCGTTCAGGAATGAATAAATGAGATTTCTCACCACTACAAACAATCATCTCAAAGTCATAAAATGCTAAGCCTTTTTTGATTCCATCTAATAATTCACCATAAAAACTGCCACCATAATCTGCTAAATAAACACCAATAATATTTGTTTGTTGTCTTTTTAATGTACGAGCAGCCATATTAGGAACGTAGTTTAATTCATCCGCAATTGCTTTGATTCTTTCTCTCGTTTCTTCCGTCACCTTTTGGCTACCATTTAAAGCGTACGAAACAGTAGAGATGGATACCCCTGCTTTTTTTGCGATATCTTTAATTCCCACCATGTTGCTCTCATCTCCTAACAATAGATATCAATTCGATTTGTTGCTTGTAAATGCGCTAGAATCGCCTGGTTAGATACTTTCAAGCCACCCGTTCGATACGGATTTTTTTCATGTTCAACTGGCAATTCTTGCTGGTTCAACATCACTTTTGATTCACCTGAACCTAAATGGTAATGAATAGTGACTGGTTTTCCTAGCAATTGATAGCGAAGGCTTAATTGGTCCAGCTCAGTTGGCAATGCTGGATCGAAGGTTACGCTCTGACTTGTTTCTCGAATACCTAAAACACTTGAGATCAATTGGCCTAAATAAATTCCCGGACCACTTGAATAAATGCGCCAGCCACCTTTTACTGGTACACTTCCATCTTTCAGTTTACCAAAGTTTGATTCCGCTTCATACCTTGTTTTAAAATCTCCATCAGAACTACTGAAATAGACATTTGCTTGTCGTAATTTTGCATGCTTTACTTGGTTCGTTATTCCGATAGGATTAATAATATTGAGTGCATGCCAAGTTTCTTCTGTCTTGCCTAATTTCGCCATGGCTTCTGTAAAACGAATGTGTGCATGCACATATTGTAACCCAATTTCTCTCCCAAAATTGGCAGATTGTTCTGCCCGTTTGAAGTTCGTACTTACACCACCTTGATAAGCCGCTGGGCGATTCATCAACCGAACACCATCAGGAAATTGTAAGTGTTTTTTGATAATGGCTAAATGATGTTCAGCCTGTTTTGGCGTCAGTAATTCAGCAATCATTCCTCTAGTCATTGGCAACAAACGATAATGAATGCCCGTTTTCTGATCATTTGGATGGATCATCAATTCTACTTCGTTTTGTGCGTCCATTCGGACAAAGCCTGGCAAAGTATCGGTTGTGAACATATATGTTTCATAATCCTGTTTTATTTTAGCAACTAATTCACTCAAATGCTGACTATAAGACTGATCGACCTCTCTCAGCAAAATACTTAACTTGTGCAGTACTTGATACGTCAAAGCGACTGTCCAGCTACTTGCCATTGATTTCTTTAATTGATTATCAAATGGTTGCAACGTATCATCCCAATCACCGTCACCGTAGCAAGACAAAGCTGTCCCAGGTAAAAAGTGGGATTCGATATAGGAAATTTCTTTTTTGATATGGTCTAATAGTGTCTCTGCTTCATTTGTTTTCAAAAAAGTTTTACGATCAGTATAAGTTATATTTTCGTTCAGAATGCCCCAATCACTCGTTTTATCCAAGTAATCTGCAACAACTTTCATTGGCCAAACAATTACATCTCCATGGCTTTCATCCGCTTTTTGTGTTTCGTAACGATCAAACATAAACCATTGCGGCCAGTTTCCATCATCAGAGAATTGGTTAGCATAAACTTTTTTGATAATGGACGCAACAACTTCCGGTCGATTCACAGCAAAGAAAAATTCAGTTGGTCCTTGCGAAACATCTCTGGTTCCCCAGGCAGCTCCGCCATATTGTTCTAACCCATGTGGAGATAAATAATGAACTAACATATTATGGGTGTACCAGCGTGCAATCAAATTCATTTGCTCAACTGTTTGTGTTTCATGCACTAATTCAAAGTTGTTTAATAACTCATTGATATATTCTGTATACTGCTGATCTTGTTCAGCAAGAGTTGTTGCTTTAGCTGCCTTAAATTCACCTGTTAGGCTTCCTTCAATTTTGACTGTTACTTCTGCTTGATTTTCAATTAGGAAAATGGTTAGTTTCTGGTCATTATTAGGACTAGCAAAAAACAGTGATTCGTCTGTTAGCTGAAACGGTTGATCCAAGGTGAAACGATAAGCTAGATTAGGATACGTTTGCTGTGTATCTGACTGTTCACTCCCTGTTACCGTCACCACTTGCTTGTTTTGCTCTAACTGATAAGTTGGTTGTGCTTCATCGGCACCCATCACTAGCTGGTTGGTAATCGCGAATGTATAGTTTTTCCCTTTCTGGCTGTGGATCTCTGTTCGGATTTCACGGCCGTCAACCACAGTATAAGTCGTAATGGTCAACAAATCGTCCTCTAATTTATAGTACCATTTAGCCGAATTCAGTCCCATCTCAAATAAAGAAGGCATTGTTAAAATCCGCCAATTTTCGCCCTGTTTCAAATAGATTCTTTGACCAGATTCCTTGATAACATTTAAAGCATTTCGACTATTACTCATCAATTTATTCATTGTCGTATTGCCTAAGACCACTTGGGAATTAAAAATTCCGGGCATATAAACAGTTGTACTTAATAAGGGACGGTCAACATCTAGCTCAGTTCCGCTTAATAAGATATGTCCATGCGTTCGCTCCATTGCTCGCTCTTTTACTTTGGTAACGACATGATGATAATTGGTTGTAAAAAAGGAAAGTAACTGCTGATTTTCTTGTTCAACTTGTTCTTTCACAGGAAAGTACTTCAAAATTTCTTCTTTAGTCATCGTTTCACCAACAATTGGCTCGCCCAAATGTTTCGTTACTTGTTTTCCTTCAGTCCCCATAAACGAATGATCAAACGTTAATGAATGATACGAGGCTACAACTTCTGCTTTTGAAAAAGCTGGCTTTGTCACAGCCGTTGCTTGATTTGCCAGTGTCCCACCATAAAAAATAATTATTTGTTTCTCTTGTGCAACTGTTATTTTTTCTGACTGCAACGCAACATAAGCAAATTCATATTGATAAACTTCATTTGCTAAAAATGGCTGGTTCAATGCTTCTGGCTGATTTGTTTCTTTATAACTCTGGCCAAAAAATTGATACCCATCTGTTGAAAAAGCAACAGCATTCGTTAAACTTCCTACTTCTACTAAAGGATAATTTCCCCCTTGAATTTGATTTTGGCGCGAAGAAATCACAAGTTTATCATCGACTTGGGTAATATGGTGATCCAAGTATTGTGACATATACGCCTCGTTTGAACGAACTGCTCCTGGTAACGCATTGCCTAAATCTTGTCCATAAATCACATCTGCTTGCTGTCCCGTTCCTTGCAAATTGACTTGCCAAAACCACAAGCCAGTGTTTGCTAATTGAAAGTCCACTTGATAACTAACTCCTGCAAATTGTCCTTTCCACACCAATTGATTCTCTTTTTGGAAAAACTGACTATGCGCATTCGACCCGATCATTGGCGCAAATAAAATAGTTTCTTCTTGATAAACTCTTAAATAAAGTTGAGTTAAACTACCATCTAAATAATTTCCCATTAGTTGGTTGATCATCATCCCATGACTTTCGATTTCTGCTAAATCACCTGTTGGCAGAAAAGAAAAATGGCTATTTTTTTCTGTCAAATCAATCATTTTTTGTGTCATCATCTAATCTTCCTATCTATTTTTTAAGTTGAAACGCACCGACGAAACTTCTCGGCTGTTTGGACCAATCATTGCTTCAAACTCACCTGCGTCACTGCTCATTTCTTGGTTACTGTGTACATATCGCAAAAGCGACTCATCAATCGAAAAAGCCACCGTTTTCTCTTCAAAAGGTGCCAAGTGAACTTTCTGGAATCCTTTTAGTTCTTTGACTGGTCGAACAACTTCACCGACTAAATCATGAATATAGAGCTGAACCGTTTCTTCACCCGCAAAAACTGATTGATTTTTGATCGTAACAGAAACAGTTATCTCCGTTGCTGGTGTCAATTCATCACTGGTTAAAGAAATTGCTGAGTAACGAAAATCGCTATAGCTAAGGCCAAAACCAAACGGATATTTTGCATAATTTGAAACATCTAGATATTTTGAAACATATTTTTCATCAGGTGTCGTCTCAAACGGACGACCAGTATTATCACAATTATAATAAATCGGTACTTGACCAACTGTTTCAGGAAAGGACATACTTAATCGTCCACTTGGATTATATTTACCCCAAAGAATTTCTGCTAATGCTCTCCCACCTTCTGTCCCAGGAAACCATGCTTCAATGATTCCTTTTGCTTCATCAATTCCCTGTAAGTCTAATGGACGACCATTATACAAAGTAACAACAACTTGATCATTTATTTCCAAAACTTGTTGGAAAAATGCTAATTGCGCACCTGGTAAGCGAATATCACTGCGACTTGCTGCTTCTCCACTCATTTCTTCTAATTCACCTAATGCAATAACAACTTTATCTGCTTGTTCTGCTAACAATAAGGCTTCTTGAATCGCCTCAGTTGTTGGTTCTAAATAATCAAATACTTCGTTTCCAACTAACAATTTCTTGCTTAAACTAGCGGCACCTTCAACTAACGAAATTGCCTCTTCTGATTTCCCTTGCCAAGACCACGCACCTAAAATTTTCTTAGAAGCAGCAGCTGGGCCAATAATCGCGATGGTTTCTTCTTTTTTAAAAGGTAAGATATCATCATTTTTCAATAATACCATTGATTTTTTAGCAATCTCACACGCGACTTCTCGATGTTCATTGGATAGAACAATCTCTTTTTCTTTCACTGGATCTGCCCCACGGAATGGTTGTTCAAACAAGCCTAAATCATTTTTCAATTCTAAAATTCGAACGACAGCTTCATCTAATAATTCGACAGAGATTTGTCCTTCTTCAATCAACTCACTTAAATAATTGCTGTAGCAAGTCGTCATCATTTCAATATCTACTCCAGCTAGCAACGCTTGTTTAGCCGCTTCTTTTTCATCTTTGGCAACGCCGTGTGGAATCAGTTCTTTGACTGCACCCCAGTCAGAAATCACAACTCCTTGAAAATTAAGTTCTTTCCTGAGAACTTCTCTAAATAACCACTTATTCCCTGTTGCTGGAATACCATCTATGGTGTTAAAAGAAGTCATTACTAATTTAGCACCTGCTTCTAGTGCAGCCTGATACCCGGGAAGATAGCTTTCTCTCAACTGGCGTTCTGACATATTCACCGTGTTATAATCACGACCAGCAATCGCTGCTCCATAAGCTGCAAAATGTTTGACACAAGCAGCCACTCTGAAGAAATCTTCTTTTAAATCTTCTCCTTGATATCCCTTCACAAAGCGCTCAGCAAACCGACTATTTAGAAAGGAATCTTCACCCGTTGATTCCATCACTCTGCCCCAGCGCGGATCTCGAACGAGGTCAACCATTGGTGAAAAAGTCACATGTAAGCCAGATACAGCGGCTTCTTTCGCTGAAATCTCTGCCATTTTTTCAGCAGCATCCAGATCCCATGAACTCCCTAACCCTAATGGAATCGGAAAAATCGTACGAAACCCGTGAATGATATCTGCCATCAAAATAGTAGGAATACCCAAACGGTTTTTTTCTAAATATTTTTTTTGGATTCGAATGGCTTCTTCTGCACCTGAAACCCCTAACGTTGTCCCTGCATTTGCAATGGTTGCTTCAGTTAAGCCTAAATCAGCCATTGGACCTGTTCGTTCTTCTGCGTTTTCCGAATAAAATTCTGCTGCTAATTGTAACAGCTGATCGATTTTTTCTTCTAGCGTCATTTTTTCAAGTAAATTCAGAATTTCTTGTTGTTTCATGCGTAAGCTCCTCTATTTATTACCAGACACATTGTACCCATCTAGAATATATTTTTGTAAAAACATAAAGATAATAATAATCGGTACGACCATAAAAGCAGATCCTGCCATTTGTAACGCATAGTTGTTTGCATATTGACCTTTTAATAACTGCAACCCAACTGATAACGTGTAATATTTTTCATCACTTGCCATAATCAACGGCCATAAGAATGAGTTCCAACCACCGATAAATGTGGCAATTCCTTGAACAGCCAATACTGGTTTAGAAATTGGCAAAATGATTCTCGTAAAAATAAACCATTCACTCGCACCATCCAAACGAGCAGCTTCTAATAACTCATTTGAGATTGCTGACATGAACTGTCGGAACAAGAAGATACCATATGCTCCAACCAAGCCTGGCAATACAATCCCTGGCATCGTATTAGTCAAGTTCATTGAATTCATAATCAAGTAAACGGGGATCATTGTCACTTGACCAGGAATCATCATCGTTGCTAATACTAAATAAAAAAGAGGTTCTCTTCCCTTAAATTTATATTTAGCAAAACCAAAACCTGCCATCGCATTAAAAATCATTCCTAAAAAAGAAAATGCGACAACAATCAGCGTATTTTTTAAGTACGTCGTAAAATCAAATGCATTGAACAATTCAATAAAATTATCTAAACTCGCTTTTTCTGGAAAAATTCTAGGTGGAAATTGCATGATTTCCATATCCGTTTTTAACGAGGATAATAGCATCCAAATAAACGGCAACATCCAGACTAGTGCGCCAATCGTTAGAACCAGACCCATAACAAATTTCACTCGTCGGTTACTTTGTAATTCTTTATTCATAACAGTCACACCTCTATAGTTGATTTTCAATATTGCGTTTTTGCATTCTAAATTGGAATAAAGTAACTAGGATAATTACCGCAAATAAAATAAATGACCCCGCAGCGGCATACCCAAATTTACTGAATTGGAACCCATTACGATAAATGAATAACGCAACTGAAGTCGTGCTATCTAATGGTCCACCATTCGTCATTACAAATGGTTCTTCAAAAAATTGAAGCCAGCCGATTAAAGTTGTCACCGTTACAAAGAAAGTTGAAAAACGTAAGGACGGAATCGTGATATAAAAAATCTGTGCTTTTTTTGAAGCTCCATCTAATGATGCTGCTTCATATAATTCTTTGGGGATTCCTTGGATTGCCGCTAAAAAGATTAACATATTTGTTCCAACAGCCCGCCAAACACCCAAGATAATCAAGGATATTTTTGCGATGGTTGGATCCGTTAGCCAAGGAACAGCTGGTAAATGAACTAAAGACAACAAATAGTTCAAGAAACCAAAACTTGGATTGTAAAGATAACTAAACACCACTGCAACGGCAACCACATTGGTAATTGCTGGTGTGTAAAAAATCATTCGAAAAGCTGAGAATAATTTATTTTTTCCAAAGTTAATCATTAATGCTAAGCCTAGCGACATGACAATGACTAACGGCACGCCCAAAACAACATAAAAAATCGTATTTTGAATACTTTTTAAAAACACCGGGTCACTAATGATTTCTTGATAGTTATCGAATGAAACAAAATTGATTTTTGACCAATCTGCTAACCCTACCAAGCTCATATCAGTAAAACTAATAAAAAAAGCGACAAAAATCGGAATGATTGAAAAAAGTAAAAGCAAAAGAAGTGCAGGTGCAATAAATAAATATGGTGCTTTAAGTGTTCGACTTTTTTTCACTTTCAGAACTTCCTTTCTAGAATGGGGAAAGCTAGCTTGATTGCTATTTGACAAGCAAACATTAGATTCTTTCGCCAATTTAATTGAATAAATCGGCCCGAGATAGCGACACGAGTTGCTGACCTCAGGCCCGATAAACTATTTATTTAATAAAGTTTCTGTTTCTTGATTGAATGAATCCATTTCTTTTTGAACATCTTGACCACCTAAATAGATTTGTTCAAAATGTTTCAAATAGTTTTGAGCGATTTCTTCAAATTGTGTGATTAATGGCATTGGTTCTGAATTAAGTAGTTGTTCATTGAAGACACTATAAATTGGATCATCTTTCAATTCAGGATTTTCCCAAGTCTTTTTAGCTGTTGGAAGTGCGTCTGTCAAATGCATCCACTCTAACTGATTGTCTGGCTGTGCCATAAAGTTAATAAATTTCGCCGCATCATCTTTTTTCTCTGAATATTCAAAAATAGTTAAGTTTGAGCCACCCATGGATGAGATATTGTTTTCTTTACCCGGTAACGGTGCGATTGCCCATTTTCCATCAATATCTGGAACAGTATCCTTCACCGTTTTTGCCATCCACGGTCCACTAATGAACATTGGAACCATCGCATCGCCTGAAAACGTTTGGCTGACATCTAAGCCAAGATCTTGCTTAGGCGCATAGCCTTTTTGGATAAAGTTGTTCAAGTAAGCAACACTGTCGACAAAAGGTGCTTGGTCAAATTCTGGTTGGTTATCTTTAATCAAAGGTGAACCATTTTGTCGTGCAAACATGAACCCTAATGTTTGTTCCTTGGAATCAATATTGATTCCATATTTATCATCTCCACGTGCTGCTAATTTTTTCGCAGCATCTTCTAATTCTTCCCAAGTTTTCGGTGGTTCTTTATATCCTACTGACTCTAAGATATCCGTTCGGTAAAACAAGACACGTGTTTCTGCCGCCCAAGGAATACCATAAGACTTCCCATCAAACTGTGTCGTTTCAACAGAACCTTCATAAAAGTTATCTGGATTCATCGCATCGTATTTATCAATGTAGCTTGACATATCTGCTAATGCACCAGCTTCTTGAAATTCAGGCATCCAAGTCGTTCCCATCTGTAAAACATCTGGACCACTTTTTGAAGCCACAGCCGTTAGTAGCTTATCGTGTGCATTCGACCATGGGATAGATTGAATTTTCACTTCAATTCCAGTTTCATCTGTAAATTTATCAGTCATTTTTGATAACTGCTTTACTTCGTCCCCCATTCCCCAAATATTTAAAACTTCGCTATCTTTTGCTGAATTATTGCTTGAACCACACGCCGCCAATCCACCAAGTGCCATTACAGCTGTCAATCCTAATAAGCCAATTTTCTTCGATAGTTTCATTTTTTTACTCCTCCATTTTTTAGTGAAACGTTTCTACAGGGAGAAGTATACTAGCTTGCTTCTAATTTGTAAAGCGCTTTCTAAAATATTTTTTCGATAAAAAAGCATTGAAAGCTTGATTTTTTTGATTATAATGAAAGCTAAGTCAGGAACTTGTTTGAATTTTATCAAGCGACTCTTAGAAACGTTTCACCAGAAAGGAGTTTTTTATGAATAAAGACAATAAAGAGACTATACCTTGGTGGCAATCAGCGGTTTTTTATCAAATCTATCCAAAGAGTTTTCAAGACAGCAATCATGACGGAATTGGTGATATCAGCGGTATTGTCTCTCGCCTTCCCTACTTGCATCAACTGGGAATTGATGCGATTTGGCTATCACCGGTTTATTCCTCGCCTAACGTTGATAATGGTTATGATATTGACAACTATTATACAATTTTAGCTGAATTTGGAACAATGGCGGATGTTGAACAATTAATTACCAAAGCGAAGTCTTTTGGAATCCGAATCATTATGGATTTAGTTGTTAATCATACATCTGATCAACATTCTTGGTTTTTGGAAGCAGAAAAAGGAAATAAAAAATATCAGGATTATTATATTTGGCAAAAAGAACCACCCAATACTTTGCAGTCCTTTTTTGGCGGAACGGCCTGGACATTTAACGAAAAACAAAATCGGTATTATTTGCATTTATTTTCCAAACATCAACCAGATTTAAATTGGGAGAATCCCAATATGCGAAAAGAGATTTGGGAAATGATGCGCTTTTGGATTGATAAAGGGATCGGTGGCTTTCGATTAGATGTTATTGATTTGATTGGAAAGCAACCTGAAAAAGAAGTACTCGGTAACGGACCAAACTTACACACATACCTCCAAGAAATGTATCATGAAGTCTTAAAAGAAACTGACCTAGTGACTATTGGCGAAGCAGGAAGTGTGACTCCTGAAACTGCACCGTTATATACGGCACCAGAAAGAAACGAACTTTCAATGGTCTTTCAATTTCAACATATGGCATTAGATGAGCAAACTGGGCACTCAAAGTGGGCACTTAAAAAGTTAAGTGTTCCTGAACTAAAAAAGGTGCTTTCAAAATGGCAAACTGCCCTGCCTGAAAATGCTTGGAATAGTTTATTTTGGAGCAATCACGATCAGCCTCGCATTTTATCTCGTTGGGGAGACTTAAACTATCCATTAGAGAGCGGGAAAATGTTAGCAATCCTGCTTCATTTGATGCGTGGGACCCCATTTATTTATCAAGGTGAAGAAATCGGTATGACGAATTTTCCGATTCATTCCGCCAAGCAGATTCAAGATATCGAAAGTCTAAATTTTTATCATAGTCAACAAGAAGCGGGGATTGCGAAAGAAAAAATTTTTGAAGCGATCAATACCAAAGGTCGTGACAATGCACGTACACCTATGCAATGGGACGATTCGCTCTTTGGAGGATTCTCAACTGTTTCTCCTTGGTACCCAATCAATCCAAATCACGAGCAAATCAATGTCGAAGCAAATTTGAATCATCCTAATTCGCTTTTCTTTACTTATCAAAAGCTGATTGCTTTACGAAAAAAATACCCAATTGTTATTTGGGGAAACTATGAGTTATTAGATACTCCCCCTACAATTTTTGCCTATAAAAGAAATTACGAACACGAGACTTGGTTAGTCTGCGCAAATTTTTCAGATCAAAAGACTTTCTATTCTTTTTCTGAAAAACCAGAAATGACAATTATCAGTAATTACGATGCCACTTATTCAACACTTGACCAACTTAACTTACGTCCATACGAAACTTTTGTTGTAAAACTTACACCTTGACTACTCTGCTATTTTTCTATTTACGATTTTAGTAACTAGAAAAATAGCAGTTTTTATTTATAGCAAAATTATTTAAAAAGTAACCGCTAACTTAAATTTCATTTTGTCATTTTAATTTCCTGATTAATTCTTTAATTACTAGTTACAATATAGTAAACTTATTTAATAAGATGGTTATTTTAAGATTAACTTTAACTCAACTTGTTTATCACTAATACAAACTGGTACTTTTTCGCATAAAATCAAGGAAATATAACGTTTTTTATTTACGCAAAGATCGAACTAGAGCGCACTAGAAATAGTTTTTTGCCCCTTCCGTCTCAGAAAATCAACTTTACAATAAAAACGTTTGTTCGTATAATATTTTCGAGGTGATCTTATGTTTGCAATTGATGGAGTCTATCTGTGGTTCAACTATGACCCAACACATAAATTCGTTAAAGACTTGTACAAATTTTGGAGTACTGAAATCATATTTGAAGCTATCGAAGATAGATTGCTAATCAATTTATATTATAGTCAAAAAAAATACATTAAGATTTCGGCATCTAAGAGTAGAATTGGCAAGTCAATCTATTTTTTATTTAATGTTAAAACAGATGTCCCCGATGTTCGCCAAAAACATCGACGTTATGACTATATAAAGTATACTTTCGTTGATCCAGAAAGGTATATAGATTAAAATAAGTTACCTAAAAAGGACAAATACAAATTTTATTATCTTATTCATAGTAAGAAGATAATTTTAAGATTGCGAAATACGATACTATTTGTAATCTATAGTATCAGTCCTATAAAATAAACATCTAATTAATTACTCTAAATCCTAATTATAAGCCTTTTTTCTCACTTTTTTTCAAAAATATGGTATGCTTCTTAGTGAATTCAAATATAAAAGAGTTTAAAGCGTAAAACACTTATGGGTAAGTGGTTTGGGGTGCGCTTTAAACTCTTCTTTATTATTATCTCACAGCATGCTTAAAAGGTCTATAGATTAAGTTATGTAAAAAAGTGCCTCTTTAAACGTCCTAAAATCCAAACAAGGATAGCATAATATACACTATCGTTGATCCAGAAAACAGGTAAATAAATTTTGCAAAAGCAATAAGTTAAAAACATTACAAAAAAGACAAGGATATCACATCAAGAAAAAATGTTTTGAAAATATCTTTGCCTTTTTGTATTATATCTATATTAAATAATCAATCACAACACATTAACTAATTTATATATTTAATTTGTTGTTTTTCTATAATTGGATAACTAATTAACTTATGACTATCTAAGTCTTCTTTATTCATATCAATTGCAGTAATTTGACTGTCTTCATATGTTCGATAATAATATATTCCTTTGTCAACATTGCAACAAGAAGAATAAATTGTATATTCATATTTTCCATCACCAACATCACACAAACCTTTTTGTTGTTCTACTGAACCTAAGATATGGAAAAATTGACTAATACTTTCTGACTCTGAATCTCCAGATACAGAATTCAGCTTCGTAAAAGTCGCTTTAACAAAACGAGATACTGAGGATAAATCTCCAGGCAAGCCTATCCCTCCCATACCGCGGCTATAGGCATTCAAACTTATTTGATTTGAAAAATTATTTTTAGGAGTTTCACTCGATAAGACACGATAATTGTTTAAATTAAATAATTGATAGTCAAATGAAGGATTATTGGTAAGAACGCCCACAGGGTTATCATATATATGAAGTCCATCTTTCATACTTTCAATGACAATTGATTTTTCTTTATCAGCTAATAGCCAATGTAAAGGGGATAAAGGAAGTTCATCACTATAATTTATATTTGCTAAATTGATATTTTTTAACAATTTTTTAGCTTCTCCTACTGTTGAGCATTGTCCTAAAATCCAAGGAATAAATTCAAAAGGAGATACATTGTCTTTCCCTTCTTGTATTTCTTTATAATCAGCATACCCAGAAAAATTTAGCCCAGCCATACTCAATCCTTTTTCATTTGTCGCATCGTAATAAAGAGGGTAGTCATCTATACCAGCGGCAATACCAATCATTGCATAATGAGTATCCAAATCATTTACCTTTCGAAAATTCAACTTATAATTTCTTGGAGTAACAGTGACTACTTCATTGTAAGATATTTCATAATCAAAATTCCTTCCAAAATAATGATCACTTGTTACATAAGTAATAGACGTACACATAGTTTATTCCTCCTAAATATTGTTCTGTCCACGTTCATTTTACTCCAAAGTTTTCCTCATTTCAAAAGAAAATCACAGAATACACGAAGAAGCGTTTCTATTTGTATAAACTATATCAAAGTTCTATACTTAAATTATCAAATAAAAAGGACGTGAAGATAAATGTCAAATTTAGAAAACAAAGAAGAAAAAGTTGTAAACAAAATTGTTTCTGTTGTCAATAAACTGGATAAAGAGTTAGACGAACTTGATACGTTATCTGAAAATCCAGAAAAAAAACATAACCTAAAAAAATGGTTAGTTGAACGAAAGGCTATTCATGAAATTAAAAAAGTTCTTCATGAAGCTGATAAATATGAAAAATATGATGAAAAAGAACTTGATAAAGAATTTAAAGAAATCAATGACTTATTACTATAATTGATTTATACGACTCATTTTTGAGTCGTCAGACTGCAAACAACACTCTAAATTTAGGAGTTTGTCTACAGTCTGAATAAATTTTAAATTTATTGTCCATAATGTTATTATGAATTTATAGCATTAAGAAAAGAGATAAGACTTTACATTTTTTTAGGAATGTAAAGTCTTATCTCTTTTCTTAATTGTACAATTAGTACTATCTGCACTACTTTATAATTAAATAAATTTTTAGTTATTAACTTGATTAAAATCAGAGATAATATCATTTAATTCAGTTTGAAGGGTTGTAACGATTAAATGGAAATTTTCTTCATCTGTTTTATTATATGGGGATGTTTTCGTTATATATAACAACTTTTCTTTTTCAATTTTCATTAATAACTCTGTCGAAGTCTGTACTTTATCTTGATAATTAAATGCAGACATCCCACTTTGTATAATTGTAATTATTGCTGAAGCAATTGAAACAATCAATAGTAAAGACCTGTGTTCGGAAGCCTGATCAATTAATATTGGGATACTAGCTGATAAGACTATTTTTATAATATTTCCGATAGCAATTACTCTATTATAAAATCGAATTTCTTTTTTTAATCTATCGATTGTAGAATCAATAGATTCGATAAACGCTTTTTGATCCATCATTTTCTCTCCAATCATTTTATTAAAATCATTAACAAAAATATTATAATAGGATTTAAGTAAGTTCTAACTAATCACACATAAAAATAAAAAAACATTTGTATTTTATCAAAGTTTTATTATACTTGTCAATTTGTGTACATCCTAAAATATAAGCTATTTGTTTACTTCTGTAGAATATATACTTTGTTGTTAGATAAGTTGTACATGTTTATAGAATCTAAATAATAAATTTTTATGTACCGCCCCTCAAAGAGGGGGGAATTTTTTATCTTTGTGGAATATTTAAATACCAACGCTTGTCATGAAAATCTTGTGCTCCACCCTTAGTATTTCCTTCTGGATCGTTTGTCGCGCGCATCATGACGTATACTTTCTTATTAGGGAAATCACGCATATTGAAAGATACATGATAGCCAACTTTAAATAACTTTTACACAACTATATGGCGACTATCGCTACCTGCCAATAAGTGGGAGCAAAAATTATCTAGGAGGAAAAAATGAAAAAGAAAAATGGGGTAACTTGGTTTCTTGCAGGGATTGGGATGGTTTTATTCTTTCAATCAATAATTAATATGGAGGCAACTGCCTCGATTACATTGGGTACCTTACTCTTTGCATTCGTTGGTTGGCAACTAAAACAAACACAAAGAGTTCAATACAAGAAATGGCTTTTGCCAATAATCTTTTCCCTTTCACTGATTCTTGGTGCCTGTGGAACTGGTTCGGCTATAACTACAGAAAGCACCAGTAGTTCGACCAACATAACCAAGTCATCAAAAACAAGTGAATCATCAACTAAAGATACTACTGAGATTTCAAAAGAAAAAGCTAAGAAAAAAGAACTAGAAAATTTAACAAAACAGGCACAACAAGAAGTTGAAAAAGCGGAAAAAGAACCAACCAGAGATCAACTAAACATTGCGTTGACAGCGATTGGAAAAATCCCTGGTGGAAGCAGTGCATTAACTGAACGAACAAATAAAGTTGAACAGACCATCGTTACTGCGGAAAAAAAGGCAGCAGAAGAAAAACGCGTCGCTGAGGAAAAGGCCGCTGAAGCCAAACGAATTGCTGAAGAACAGCGAGTCGCCGAAGAAAAAGCTGCGGCTGAAGCTAAACGTGTCGCTGAAGAGCAGGCTGCAGCTGAAGCTAAACGTGTTGCCGATGAGCAGGCTGCAGCTGAAGCTAAGCGGATCGCCGATGAACAAGCAGAACAAGCTAGAGTCGCTGCGGAACAAGCCGCCGCTGCGCAAGCTGCAGCCCAGCAAAATCAAAACCAACAAATGGTTTATATTGCTCCGGATTCTGGTCGAAAATATCACTATAATCCCAATTGTCGTGGGCTAAATAACGCAAATTCGGTTGTAAGTATTCCATTGTCCGAGGCACAAGGTTCGTATGGTTTATGCGGCTTTGAGGACTAGCAACGAAAATAAATTAAACCACGCATAAAATGCGTGGTTTTTTTACATGCTTTGCGAAAAAATGACTAAAGTCTATAATAAAAAAATCCTAGGAATTTTTTCATCCTAGGATTTTTTAAATTGTTTCCATTATGAGCCTACCTGATAACAAAAATCACTCTTATCTTTACTCAAATTATTCATTCAAAAACGTGGTAATCGCATCTTGGTTCATTTGATTATCAATGACTAAGACACTTCCTGCATACTCACTGTTACCATAATCCCAAGAGCCGTCAACTGGTACGCTTAGTCGATCGATGCCAGTTGCACCACGAGCAATTGAAAGCAGATGAGTAGCTATAAATGTTGCGGTGACGTCTGTCGAAGTATACCCAATTGCTTTTCCAGCCGCATAAGGTGCTCGAAGTAAGTTAATTGGATTTTTTAGTTGACTGAAAATTGCATTCATCACCTGTTGCTGACGTCTAACACGACCAAAGTCCCCTTCCTCATCCATTCGAAAACGAGCATATTGCAATAAGACATGGCCATCCATTTTTTGGACCCCTTTCTTGATATCGACACCATCAAGATTCAGGTCTTTCTCAGCATCTAGCTTCACACCGAACATAAATAACGCATCAATTACTTTTTCAAACGACTGAAAATCAACTTTTGCGTAATACTGACACTCGATTCCAAAGTTTTCTGCTAACGTCTGCCGGACTAGCTCTGAACCGCCATAGGCATAAGCAGAATTGATTTTGTTTTGCCCGACACCAGGAATGTTAACAAAGCTATCACGCATAAAGGAAACGAGCTTCGGTTTGTGCGCTGGACCTCGTAGCTGCAAAACCATAATTGTGTCTGCCCGACCAGCGTCTTCTCCCCTTGTATCACTTCCCAAAATCAAAATGTTTTTTGCTCCGTTTTCTGACTGAACACCATTAAAGGTCTCAACTGGTGCATTAGCTAAACTACTGTCATGCTCAGCCATAAATTTTCCTACAAAAAAAGAAATACCTGAATAAAGTAGAATAAGAATGAAAAGACCAAAAAGCATTTTCTTCCATGAACGTTTTTTTCGTCCTTTTGGTGGTGGCTGTGGTGATTTCTTTTTCCGAAAAAATTTCTTTTTCTCAGTTGTTTGCTGATTCAATTGCTCATATTCATTGTATTCATCAAATGGTCGATTCAATTGGTTGTTTGATGAATCAAAATCATTCGAAAATGACTGATTGCTTTGATTTTGTTCTACATGTTGATCTGATTCTCGCTGAATATCCTGTTTTCGTTGACGGCGAGCGAAGAGATTATCTGTATTATTTTTTAAGGATTTCCCTTTGTTTTTTTTATTGTGACGGTCCATCCGACTCATCGCATTTCCTCCTAATTACCTAGTGATAGTTCAAGGATACGTTACCTATCGATAAAAAGCATGCTACTTAAGTCCAATTTAATAAAAAATAACGATTTTTTATTTGAAATACTATTTTTTTTCAGTCAATTTCGTAAAAAAGTAGGACAAAACAAACTTCTTGTTTTCCCCCACTCTTCTTTGCCAATTTACCAATAGTCATTCGAGATGCTTTCTTAACAGCGTGCTAAAATTTCTGTCACGATTTGTTGTGGCGATTTGTTCGTCGTCTCAATTTGAAACGTG
Source organism: Enterococcus sp. DIV0174 (assembly GCF_050529065.1). NCBI lineage: Bacteria > Bacillati > Bacillota > Bacilli > Lactobacillales > Enterococcaceae > Enterococcus > Enterococcus sp. DIV0174. Next base: position 1,475,326 of record NZ_CP172881.1, read on the forward strand.
GCTACTTCTTGATAAAATGCTTTTCTAGTCTGATATAGTTCTGAGAATTCAGCAACTGTCTTCTGTCGTGCCAAAGGTCTCACATTTTTTTCGTCATGAATAACTCTTTGATACAGCTCAGCAATTGATGCTTCTAAAAAAATAACATTTCCACCATTTTTTAGCAATGTTCGATTTCTTTGATTTAAAATAATGCCACCACCAGTAGAAATCACTTGTGCTTTTGAAACAGTCAATTGTTCTTGAAGCAGCTTTGTCTCAGCTTGACGAAAGTGTGATTCGCCATATTTTTCAAAATATTGTGTAATCGTAGTCGCATATTTCTGTTCGAACAATTCATCTAAATCGACTAAAGAAACAGCAAGTTTTTCTGCTAAGAGTGTGCCAATCGTGGTTTTTCCCGACCCCATAAAACCAACAAGTATAATCGAATTATTCATTTGATGTACCTTGGACTAATTTAGCTAAATCACCAAAGAACTGAGGATATGAAATGGCTACCGCTTCTGCTTCCGCTAGTTCTATTTCGCCAGTTTCGACTAACAAAGCAGCAATTTGTAACATCATACCAATCCGATGATCGTTATGGCTGGAAACTTGTTGTTTTTTTTGGAAAACTCGAAGTGGTGTTGGTCCCTCAATGATTAGCCCATCTTCTGTCGCTTGGATTTTTGCACCCAATTTTGTTAATTCTGTCGCCACTGCATCAATTCGATTGGTTTCTTTCACTTTTAATTCTTCGGCATCATAAATTCGGGTTGTTCCTTTTGCTTGGGTAGCAAGTAACGCAATCACAGGTAGTTCATCAATCAGTCGCGGAATGATTGCCCCTCCGATTTCGATGCCTTGAAGTTCAGATGTTTTCACCTGAATCGTTGCTGATTGGTTAACAGAATCTTCTTCCGTTAGCTTGATTTGACCATTCATCTGTTTAACTACATCTAAAATGCCAGTTCGAGTTGGGTTAATACCGACATTTTTTAGTGTAATTTCACTTTCTGGACACAACAAACCTGCAACAATAAAAAACGCAGCCGAAGAAATATCACCGGGAATATTTACTTCACAGCCGGTTAATTTTTGTGGTCCAACAAGTGTGATTTCTTTTCCTGACTGCTGAATTCGCCCACCAAACTGTTGGATCATTTCTTCTGTATGATTTCTAGAAGGTGTTTTTTCAATAATTGTTGTCGTACCTTCTGCCTGTAAGCTTCCAAATAAAATAGCTGATTTTACTTGAGCACTTGCAACAGGCATTTCATATGTGATTGGTATTAATTGATTTGTTTGATCGATTTTGAGAGGTAACAAACCTTTCTCCGTCGCCCCAGTTATTCGAGCATTCATTTGAGTCAGCGGATCAATGATTCGGTTCATTGGTCGTTTGCTTAACGAAGCATCTCCAATTAACGTTGACGAGAAGGCCGCACCAGCTAAAATTCCTGAAACGAGCCGAACCGTTGTTCCTGAATTCCCACAATCTAGCGGACTACTACTTGGACATAATCCTTCAATCCCTTTTCCATTGATACGAATAGTTTGGTCTATCTCCTCAGTGATCTCGACACCTAAGTTTCGGAATAGCTGTAACGTTGAAAGGCAGTCTTGTGCCCGCAAAAAATTATGAATAACAGTTTCTCCATAACTGATTGCACCAAACATAACACTTCGATGAGAAATTGATTTATCTGCAGGTACTTGTAAAGTGCCTCGGAGCTTCGTCTGATTTGTCAGTAATTTCATCTTTTGTCCCACTTCCTAACATAGCTGAAATAATAGCTAAACTATTTGTTGCCGTTAAAACTGAGCAATTCGATCGCGATACAAGTCAACAGCTTCTTTTAATTCCCCACAAGTGTCCGCAGAAAATTTTGTTAAAAATGCTTTAGCTATCTCTGTTGCCACGACGCTTTCGCAAATGACGCTTGCTGCAGGAACAGCTGTCGTGTCAGAACGTTCAACACTTGCTCGGTATGCTTCTTTTGATTGGATATCAACACTTTGTAACGGACGATATAAAGTTGGAATTGGCTTCATTACTCCTTGTACGATAATCGTTTCACCATTGGTCATGCCACCTTCGAAACCACCTAAGTTATCGGACTGCCGAGTAAATCCACGTGTTCCATCCCAAGTGATTTCATCCATGACTTTTGATCCAGGCAAGTTTGCCATAGTAAAACCTAAGCCAAACTGGACACCTTTAAAAGCATTGATACTCATCACTGCTTGGGCGATTTTCGCATCTAGTTTTTCATCCCAATGGACATAGCTTCCCAACCCAGCTGGAACATTTGCTACTAGCACTTCGACTACGCCACCCAAAGTATCTCCCGCTTTTTTCGTCTGATCAATCAACTCTTTCATCGCAGCTTCAACTTTAGAATCAACTACACGTAATTCGGAATTTTCAGAGCGATGTTTGATTTCTTCTACTGTCAAGTTATCCGGTAGTTCACTTCTCAAACCTCCAAGGGCTAATACGTGCCCAGCAACTGATACGTCCAGTTCCTTAAGCAATTGTTTACAAACGGCTCCAATCGCTACTCGTATTGCCGTTTCACGCGCGGATGATCGTTCCAAAACATTTCTTAAATCGCGGTGACCATACTTCATCCCCCCAACAAGATCTGCATGTCCTGGTCGAGGTCGAGTCACTTGTCGCAGGGGTGCATCTTTCTCGGAAACTTGTTCAGGCGACATCACAGTTTGCCAATTTTTCCAGTCTTTATTCTCAATAACTAATGTTACTGGGGAACCTAGTGTATAGCCATGACGAACACCCGAAGTAATTTTTACTCGATCCTTTTCGATTTTCATTCTGCCGCCACGACCATAACCGACCTGACGTCTTGCTAGTTCAAGATTGATTTCATCAACAGATAAGAAAAGACCTGCTGGCAATCCTTCGATAATCGCGGTTAATTCTAATCCATGCGATTCTCCGGCTGTCAAAAAGCGCATCTCATTTCTCCTCCTTCTTCAAATAATCCATTAATTCATTTAAGGGGGTCGGCAAAATAGTTGCTTCACCAATTTTATTGAGCACAATTAATTTCACTCTATTTCCTCGTGCTTTTTTATCGTGAGTGATAGCTTCAAATAATGCACGCTCTTGCCATTCAGTTGTTTCTTCAGGAAGTTCAAATTTCCGCACCATTTCACGTAAACTTTCCGTTGTTCCTGTTTCCGTTAAACCCTTTTTTTCCGCGACTTTGGTTAATTGAATCATTCCGATTGCAACAGCTTCTCCATGGGTAATCTTTCCATAACCGGCAGTTTTTTCAACAGCATGACCGATTGTATGGCCAAAATTAAGAATTAGTCGTTGCCCATTATCAAATTCATCTGCTTCAACTACTGTTTTTTTTATAGCTAAACACGCTTCAATTATTTGTTCAGATTGCTGAACTATTTCCTCTCGTCCATTTATATTCACTAAGGTTTCCCATAAATTTTTGTCAGCAATTGCAGCATATTTAATTACTTCTGCTAATCCTTCACTGACTCTTCTTGGTGTTAACGTAAGTAACGTATCCGGATCAATCAATACCCCTTCAGGTTGCCAAAATGCACCAATGATGTTTTTGGCATACGAGGTATTCACTGCTGTTTTTCCACCAATACTACTGTCTACTTGAGCAAGTAAAGTCGTCGGGATTTGTAAAAAATGAATACCACGCATAAACGTTGCTGCAACAAAACCTGCTAGATCACCAATTACGCCACCACCTAAAGCAATGATGCCATCACTTCTAGTAAATTGTTTTTCTGTTAGTAACTGAAACAACTTTTCTGCTTGCTGCAATGATTTGCTTGCTTCGCCCGGCTCAATCACAGCTTTGATTACCATGTAGCCTGCATTAGTTAATTGTTCACTCACTGTTTGAGCATAAAGTGAATCAACATTTTTATCAGTTATCAAACAAATTTTTTGTGGAGACCACAAAGCGTTCACCCATTGACCGATTCTCGATAATGCACCTTTTTCAATAATGATTTCATAAGAATGTTGTGGTAGCTCTACTTGAATACTCATGTTCACACCTGCATTTCCTTTGTCATTAGCTATTTAATTTACGAATTTCTTTCATTGCTTTTTCTAAAATATGCACTTCTTCCATCATCTTCAGATACGTTTTTTCATTCAAAGACTGCGGGCCATCTGACCAAGCATTAACCGGATCGGGGTGGATTTCAACAATCATGCCATCGGCACCTGCAGCAACACCAGCACGAGCCATCGGCGGAACCAAATCCCAAACTCCAGTCCCATGGCTTGGATCAACAATGATTGGGAAATGACTAAGCTTTTTAATCAAAGGAACGGCACTTAAATCAAACGTATTTCGAGTTGCCGTTTCATACGTTCGAATACCTCTTTCAATAAAAATAATCTGATTATTATTTTGAACAGCAATATATTCTGCAGCATTTAGCCATTCATTAATCGTTCCAGCAATCCCTCGTTTTAATCCAATTGGCATGCCTGTTTTTCCAACCGCTTCAAGTAAACGGAAATTTTGCATATTTCGTGCGCCAATTTGTAAAATATCACTATAATGTGCCACCATTTCAATGTGGGCTTCATCCATTACTTCAGTGATGACCTGCATATTAAGTTCGTCTGCCGCTTGGCGAATGTATTTCAACCCTTCTTCTTCCAACCCTTGGAAAGCATAAGGTGAAGTTCTTGGCTTGAATGCACCACCACGCAAGATTTTCGCACCACCAGCTTTAGCCATTCGAGCTGTTTCGCGAATTTGATCTAAGCCTTCAATGGAACATGGGCCCGCCATTGTGACAAACGAACCATCACCGATTTTGACGCCGTTAATATCCACAACTGTATCTTGTGGATGAAACTCACGCGAAGTTAGTTTGTACGTATTTGTAATACGAACAATTTCTTCTACTCCGTCGTATCGTTGAAAGGCAACATCCTGAATTTTTCTAGTATCACCAACTAAGCCAACGATTTGTTGCTCATTTCCACGATTCATTTGAACAGCTAAGCCTTCTTCTTTTACACGATTCACGACTTGTGAAATTTGTTCATCTGTTGCATTTTGTTTCATAATAATAATCATTTCTTTTTCCCCTTTATTCAAATAAATCTTTCATGATATCAAGTGGCATTTCGTGATTCGTCCATAAATGAAAAGCCGTTGCACCTTGATATAATAGCATACCTAAACCATTAAAGGCAGGCGCACCTATTTTTTCTGCCTCTTTTAGTAATTGTGTTTTTCTTGGTGAATAAATTAAATCAATCACAAATAAGTTTTCATGTAAAAAGGTAGCTTTTGCTAACGGCGATTGTCCTTCTTTTGTACCCATGCCAATATCTGTTGCATTCACTAATAGCTCACTCGTCTGCAAGTCACGTACGAGTTGTTCCTCATCTGCATAATCAACCACTCGTACGATTGAATCAGTCTGTTCTCCAATTTTTTCAAAGTCACGTTTCACCGTTAAAAATCGTTCATTTTTTCTTTTATATAAAACAACTTCTCTAGCACCTTCAAGCGCAGCCTGGACAGTGATTGCTTTAGCCGCACCACCAGCACCGAGAATAGTTATTTTTTTGTCTTTTATCTTAATTTTTGCGGTTTCTGCCATTGCTTTCACAAAACCAATACCATCTGTATTATAGCCGATCAGTTTCCCATTTTGATTCACGATCGTGTTGATTGCACCAATCAACTGTGCTTCTTGACTTAGTTCATCGACATAAGCGATAGCCGTCGTTTTGTTAGGCATTGACAAATTCACACCTAACATATCCAATGTGCGAATACTTTCAATTGCTCGTGCCAGATTTGTTTGATCTACTTCAAAAGCTAAATATACCGCATCAACACCACAAGCTTGAAACCCACGATTATGCATCCGTGGTGATAAACTATGTTCCGCTGGATTTGCAAAAAAACCTGCAAGTTTTGTTTTCCCAGAAATCACGCTTTGTCCTCCTTGATTGTCCAAAGTAATACTATTTTGTTTATTTATCTTGTCATGAAATATAAAAAAACCACCTAGTGTTTTCGTACTAAACAAAAAGTACAGTAAACGACTACGTGGCAAGATGTCTTGAACTATTCACAAAACGTAAAGCATCTCATGAAACTTATTTAATTTTCACTCAAAGTATAACCTCACGAAACGCCTAAACTGTCTTAGATTGTACTAAGTATAGGACGAATGAAAGGAGCTTGTCAATTCCTTTTTCATTCTACTTCGCCAGCTAAAAAGAGGTAAGGATAGATAGAAGTCCTTACCTCTTTCTTTTGATTGTATCCGATTCAACCAGAAGAAAACGTCCACAAGTTGGAGACACGACTCAATGTTGCGCAAACATTGGCGAAGACATTCGCAACACTCTTGCTTGGTTCTCAATACTACTCATTTTTTTACCTTTTTTAATCAAGAACTTCCTCAAAAAATTGTAATAAATCACTCATTGATAAGTTTTGTTTTTCTTGTGCATTCAAATCTTGAACAATTCGTCCCTTTTGTAAAACAATCAATCGGTTTCCATAATTTAATGCATCTTCCATTCGATGAGTAATCATCAAACAAGTTAATTTTTGTTCCGTGATTCGGCGGTTGGTTAGTTCCATTAATGATTTCGCTGTTTTAGGATCTAAAGCCGCTGTGTGTTCGTCTAACAGCAATAGTTCTGGTACTCGAATCGTTGCCATCAATAAACTTAACGCTTGGCGCTGTCCGCCAGAAAGTTCACCTGCTGGCGTATCTAAATGTGTTTCCAATCCATTTCCGACTTCTTGACACAGTTGGTAGAAAAATTCTTTTTGTTTTTTTAAATTTCTCAGGTGTAAAGGACGCTTTTGTCCACGTTTTTGTGCTAACAATAAATTTTCAGCAACAGTCATTCGCGGCGCTGTTCCCATTTTAGGATCTTGAAACACACGTGCCAGAAACGCTGCACGTTTTTCTTCGGAATCTTTCGTAATCACTCGATCTTTAAACAAAATACTGCCTTGAGAAAGTTGCAGTGTCCCCGCAATTGTATTGAATAGCGTGCTTTTACCTGCCCCATTTCCGCCTAAGACAGTAATAAAATCTCCTTCATTGATTGAGAGGTTGATATCTTCAAGTAAAACTTTATTTTCATTCAGTCCATTATTCACAACTTTTTTTCCATTTTGGATGGTTAAGATTGCTGTCATTTATTTTGCCTCCTTCTCAAAGCCCGTTTTTAGATTCAGCGCTTTTTTCACTTGCGGAATCATCAAACAAAACGCAAGAATGATTGCTGAGAATAGTTTCAAGTAAGTTGTATCAAAACCTAATTTAATAACGATCAAAATCAATAATTGATAAATAATACTACCAACAACAATAGCAATCAACCGTTCCGCCAATGTTAACTCTTGAAAAATCACTTCGCCAATAATGATCGAAGCAAGACCTATAACGATTACACCAATTCCCTTATTTACATCTGCATAACCATCATTTTGAGCAATTAATGCACCAGAAAGAGCTATCACCCCATTTGATAACGTTAACCCCAAAATTTTCATTCGATCTGTTTTAATTCCCAAAGAACGTGCCATCGTTTCATTATCCCCTGTTGCAATGTATCCTTGACCTAAATCTGTATTGAAGAAAAACAACAGAATAGAAATAATCACACCTAACGCAATTAAACCTAACAAAACTGTATCAAAATAATTTGGTAGTTGAAGTCTTTGGAAACTATCTTGTAAAATGGGCCGATTCAATAAAGAAAGGTTAGGTGTTTTCATCACATATAGAATCACTGAATTCAAACCAGACATTACTAGAATTCCAGCAAGGATAACGGGAATCTTTCCTTTTGTATAAAGCAAACCAGTTACCAAGCCGGCTACCATTCCTGCTCCTACTCCTAAAAGTGTAGCAAAAATCGGTGCTACCCCATTCGTAATCGCAGTCACACAAACGGCTGCACCCAACGGAAATGACCCTTCTGTTGTCATATCAGGAAAATCAAGAATTCGATAAGTCATAAAAATGCCCAAACCCAAAATGGCCCAAAGCATTCCTTGTGAAATAGATGAGACGATCATTTGTCTTCCTCCTTTGAACTTTCAGTTGATTTTGTTGACTCCTGTGTCACACTTTTAGCCTTTTCTTTTACCTCTTCAGGAATCGTGACACCTAAGCGAGCTGCTTGCTCTTGATTGATGATAATATCACCTTTATCAAAGGTATAAACAGGTGTCGTAGCTGCTTCATTTTTTCCTAGTGCAAGTTTTGCAGCCATTTTGCCACTTTGAACACCTAATTGGTATTGATTGATCCCAATTGTTGCCAGACCACCTTGTTCAACCATTGTATCAACTGATGGAATAACAGGAATTTGTTCTTTGTTTGCTTCCTTGATAACTGTTTGCATCGCATTGGCAATCGTGTTGTCCAAAGGAATATAGATCACATCAACAGATTGACTCATGACTTGAACTGTTTGTGCAATCTCATTTGTTGAAGGTACTGCATATTTTGTCACTGTCAAACCAGCTTCTTTTGCAGCAGCTTCCGCTTGCGCAACTTGATATTTAGAATTATCTTCCGATGACGCATAAAGAATTCCGATTCTTTTGGCTTGTGGTAGTAAGGTTGTAGCTAATTGGATTTGAGCACTGACAGGCGGCTGATCAGAAACACCGGTCACATTTTTTCCCGGCTTATCTAAGGACTCAACTAATCCTGCCCCAACTGGATCTGTTACAGCGCCTAGCACCACTGGAATCTCACTTGTAGTATTTGCTAATGCTTGTGCTGCAGGTGTTGCGATTCCAATTAGTGCCGCTGGATTTGCTTGAACAAGTTGTTGGCTCATCGTCGCTAATTTGCTTTGATCGGCTTGACCATTTTGAAAGTTTATTTTAAGATTTTTTCCTTCAACCAATCCTTCTTCTTTCAACCCATCCTTGATTCCGCGATAAATTTCATCTAATGCTGGATGACTGACATATTGTAAAACACCGATTTCTTTTACTTCCGTTGTTGCTGGAGCTGCACTTTTCGTCTCAGCCATTTTTTCGTAAACGAAACTACCAATCAAGTAGATTCCCAGTAGCGCTACGACCGCTATCAATCGTTTATTTTTCATTTTTTTCCTCCTGTTAATAACTAGTTATTTTTGCTATGAACGATAACAATGTTTTAATAAATTGTTTTATATTAAGCAAACCCAACAAAAAAGGACAATTCCTTTTACGGTATTGTCCTTAGTGCACAAAAAACCGCATAGAAGTCTCTATGCGGTAGTCAAATTTCTTGTCTAGCATAGATACAAACTTTAGATTGTTCTCTAAAAAGTCGTATCTATGGGAAAGTTCGCCATCAATACAACTCATCTACGCCAGTTATGCCATGCTTTATTGTTTCCTAGTAAAGTTTGGTTTGATAAGTTCATTGTGGTTCACCCTTTCGTCAAATAATTGATTTAAGTCTAATCGAATTTTTTTTATTCGTCAATAGAAATATTTGCATTGTGCAAATTATTGTGTTGAGTCTGTTGTCATTTCAAGTTCAAGTTTTTTAATATTTGCTAATGGAAGGCGATTCAACTCCGGTACTAATTCTTTTGAAACATCCGTGATTCCTTCCTTACCGATAACGACTCGGTTCGTCTCCTTACCGCCATCAAAAAAAATAAATGTGATTTGTTCCCTGTTGATCCCGTACTCTTTTTCTTCCTCAGCAACGTCATAAACGAGAGGATAAAAATAAATTTGACGATTCAACTCTTCCATTTTCTTTGAATCATTAAAAATAGACAAGACTTGTTCATAGGTTTCACCTTTTGGCACGCAAAACATGACTGATATCGCTTTGCTATCAGCAATTGTTTGCTTGGCATTACTGTAATCAAACCCTTTGACTTTATCAGAGGTGATCGTTGAATACACCAAACTATCTACTTGATCTGCTTTGATTTTTTCAGGTAAAAAAATCATTGAGCCTGCTAACAACAGTGATAAAAAAAGTAAGCCACCTGCACGCCAAAAATATTTGATTGGATTTTCAGCAAACGCGTCACCAAATTGCGTCCAGCTTTCTTGGATTTTTTCTTTTATTTCTCCCCAAATAATAAACACCTCGCTTTTTCCTCCGATGTTGTTTGTTCATTTTCTTTATTATACCTATAAATTAGCACTTTGACGAAAAAAATTGCGTCTCCCTCAGAAATTTTTACTATTTATGCAAAATATAGATTCTTTTCACTGATGAATCACTAGAAACTTGTACGTAAATAGACTAGCGCTTTACTGGCACATTACGCCACTATTGGTTTTTATACTTGTTTTTCGTTATAATGAAACTAATTACGAAAAGAAAAGAGGAAGCATTATGTCCTTTGACGGTGTTTTTACCCACGCAATGGTTAGTGAGTTGCGTGATACCTTATTATCTGGTCGAATTTCCAAAATTCACCAACCTTATGAAAATGAAATTATTTTAGTTATTCGCTCGCGCGGAGCCAATCATCGTTTGTTATTATCCGCTCATCCTAGCTATGCGCGAATTCAGATTACGCAAATTGATTATCAGAATCCTGACACCCCCCCTAACTTTGTAATGATGCTAAGAAAACATCTGGATGGTGCTTTGTTAGAAAAAATCGAACAAGTTGAAAATGACCGTGTCATTCATTTTCATTTTACAAAACGAGATGAGCTGGGCGACTTACAAAATATTGTTTTGATTGTTGAACTGATGGGTCGTCATAGCACAATTGTACTGGTCAATCGGGAAAGCGGAAAAATCTTAGATGCAATCAAACACATCGGAAGCTCTCAAAATACTTATCGATCGCTGATTCCTGGTGTTACGTATGTTGCTCCACCAAAACAAGAACAATTAAATCCATTTTCAGCAGAAAAAGAAAAAATCTTTCAACGTCTTTCCCAATTAGAACTGACACCAAAAATTTTACAGCAAAATTTCCAAGGTCTTGGTTTTGATACAGCACAAGAATTAACAAGTCGCTTGACAGAACAACCTAATGAAAAAATGGCTGTTTGGGAAAACTTTTTCCATGAGTTGAATGATAAACTTTCCCCTACGCTTTATGAAGCAAAAAATAAAGACTTCTTTACCCCCATTTCCTATCAATCAATTGCAAAAACTGCTGATCAAATAACAAACTACTCAACCTTGAGCACGTTGCTTGACGGTTTTTATCATGACAAAGCAGAGAAAGACCGTGCCAAACAGCAAGGTAGCGAATTGATTCGAAAAATGGAAAACGAGCGTAAACGAAATCAAAATAAATTAAAAAAACGAGAACAAACACTAAAAGATTCTGAAAATGCTGAAGATTTTCGTCGCAATGGTGAACTGTTGACCACTTTTATGACTCAAGTCCCACGTGGCGCAACAGAAGTCACGTTACCGAATTACTACGAAGCAGATCAACCTCTGACCATTAAGCTTGATCCTGCATTAACACCTAACCAAAACGCACAGAAGTATTTCCACCGTTATCAAAAGCTAAAGAATGCCGTTAAACTAATTGGCCAACAAATCCAAGAAGCCAAAGACGAAATTCAGTATCTCGATTCTGTCTTAGCTCAACTTGAAATTGCAGGTCCAATGGATATCGAAGCAATCAAAGAAGAATTAACTGATCAAGGGTACTTTAAAAAGAAATCTGCTAAAAAACAAAAGAAAAAGAAACCTTCTCAACCAGATGTTTACTTTGCTGAAGACGGTACTCAAATTCTGGTAGGAAAAAATAATTTACAAAATGATTTACTAACAATGAAAACTGCTAAAAAATCAGATTACTGGCTCCATGCAAAAAACATCCCAGGTTCACACGTGATTATCAAAAGTAACGAGCCATCTGATGAGACGATTACTCAAGCAGCAGAATTAGCTGCTTACTTCTCAAAATATCGTCATTCAGCGCAAGTTCCTGTAGATTTGGTTCAAGTAAAACATATTCGTAAACCAAATGGCTCCAAACCTGGATTCGTTATTTATGAAAATCAGAAAACGATTATCGTGACCCCTGTTGAAGAAATAATTTTACAAATGAAAAAACAATAAGAGTTAATCAATCATTGTCATGTCTTTAACCGATTCATGATAATTGCGAAAAAAACAATTTTTTCAAAACAAAAAAGGTGCCTTCAAATTTCCTATTTGGGAAATTGATGGCACCTTTTTACTTATGTGCTAGGTTCATATGGTCTGTAAGCACAACTTGCTACACCAAGTATCGCATCTTGAAGAAACAGATGCATACGATGCTTGTTTTCGTCACAATGAACCTAAAAAATAGCTATATGTTAGTAGCAGATGTTCTCGCTTGTTTTTTATAAAAATAGACAAAAGAAGCTGACTATCTACTTATTACCTTTAAGACCTGTTTTCATTGCAATATCTTTACTTTTTAAACATCTTATACATGATTTACGGAGTCGGTTTAAATCTCAAATGCATAGTGGATGAAGATTTTGATAGATCAGTTTGCTCTTTAACGGATCCCTCAAAGTCTATTGTCTTTATTTCGTTAAAGCCTAGAACTCCTAACGATTCTGATTTTTGTAATCCTTTCTCATTTTCATAAAGGACAATTTTTTTATTATTCGAAATGAGATTCAGGGCTAACTCTTTTCCTTTTAAATTCTCGTCGGCAGCAAACTGTTCAATCTTGACTTCGACAGATACAGTTGAATTGTTTTCCATTTTGTAAACAGGTGAAATGATTTTTTCTTCGTCTGAACCAAAATTCATTTTTGTTGGTATTGTTAGGTTGATTTCAGATGTATCGATCTGAGTAACGATGCCACCCGGAACCTCGATTGAAGCTTCTGGAATATCTTGCTCGACTGAACTTTCATTTGTTGCTTTTCCTGTTACTTTAACTACTGGATTCTGATTCAACACAGCATCTGTCACTTTTACTTTTACTTGATAAGTAAAAGTTTTACCAGGTGCTAGCTCATCAATACTCACATTTTGTTCACTACGTGTCACGACTTCCAATCCATCTGGTAACTCAATTGAAAGATTTCCTGACTTAAGTGACGCAACGGAGCTATTATTCGTTAGCGTATAAACATAAAGTAATTCATCACCAACATTGGTTTCTTCCTCACTTCTTGACAGGTTTTCAACAGTTAGATCTGCAGCCAGCGTTAACTTCGGTGCTTTGACGATAAACGGTACCGTGTGGCTATATGCAAATGTTTTCCCGCTCTTCAACGTTTCGACAACGCTGATTACAGCCATACTTCCACCAAGTTTAGAGGTGTCTGGATACATTTCGAATTCTTTCACTGACAGTTCATTATAGTTTTCTGTCGAAAGAAATTCATTGATTCGTTGATCCAGTTCTGCTTCTGTCGTCCCTTGTTCAATTTCTTGCACTTGTGGTTTCAACCAATTGACGTGTAATAAAGAATAACCATTTGGTGTCAATTCATAGAAAGCTTCCGTATACCCTTCTGCTTCTTTTACTAAGGTTTCATCCCGGCTAATATATGTTTCTGCCCCATTAAGTTGTAAAGTTGGTTTATCTCTATGTGCAGCTGAAGCTGATAGCACGTCACCGTATTGTGCACCGCTTGCTTGTAATTGCTGGTTCCAGTTATCTGACAAATTTTCAGGCGTTTGGTACACAGTATCTGTTTGTAAGGAACAAACTAGTTCCGTCATTGAACCACGATAAATATTGACTAATGGGCGTAGTGTTAATTTGCTTTTTGGTGTTCCTGGTGTTGCGCTCAATTTGGGCATGCCACCCTCATCCAGCAAACTAAGACCAATATTCGGGTCGCTTCCTATGACAATGCTATTCTCATAGAGTACAGTGTAGTCAACTTTGACATCTACAGAAACTTGATAAGTTGGGCTTGTGACACGAACAGTTGCTTGATGCTGACCAACAGTTGTCCCGCTAATTGGTTCACCAACCCATTCAAATGTTAATTGATCTGCTGATTCAGGACTGGCAGTCACATCAACATAATCTTTAGCTGTGCCAGATAACGTTGTCCCTAAAGAAATGTCAGCAATTTGTTTAGCAGAAACATTTAAGTCGCTTAGTACGTTAAAGGTCACTTCATATTCATAAGTATGAGTGATACCTTCGATTGTTTCTTCCACTAAGACTTTCCCTGTGGTTTTTCCTGCTTGTGAACGATCTGGATATTGCGTGATTTGGGTCACTTTCAAGCCATTCCCGCTCATCCCAAGAAAGTCAATCAAATCACCTGCTTGTTTATCTAACTCTGCATTGGTGGTTTTGGTCGTGATTGTTGTTTCTTTTGCTTCCAACCGATTCAAACGATACGGGATAAAACCATCAGCCGTTACTGCAAAATAAACGCTTCCTTCATCCATGTCTGAATATTGAGTATTGCTACCATTCTTAATGTAAGAATTTCGCCATTGTTCCTTATGCCATATTTGGACGACATCTCCCAGTTGAACATACTGCTGTGCGTTCGTTCCAAAGCTACTGACTACTTCATTCGTTGTGATTTCACCATTGAATCCTTTATAGTATGTGCTACTTAATTGGTCAATTCTTCCGGTTCCTCTTAGTAACGTGATTAACTGATAAGTCATTCCTTTATGATACTCATGGATACCGTTACTTCTATAATTTTTGTTTTCTCCAAAGTTAGAGCGAATATAATAAGAGTTGCCTATTTTATGAAGTGTATATGCACCACTTGTCCCATTATCATACCCTCGAAGCTGAATGGTATTTCCCCACGACATTTTGATTGGCACTTGTAAATAAGTCACCGCACCACTTGACTTGCGGGTGATTTTCACACCAATTTTGTCTGTGACCGTCATATTATCGAAGCTAGGAACTGAGTTGACTTCCGCTGTGTAGTCGGAAGCATTGATTGCTGTTCCGTCTTCTAAACGTACGTTAGTAATCATTTTTGAAACAGCGGGGATTTCACCTGACCATGTTCCAAGCTCGATCGTTTGTTCAACCACATCTGCCCAGATTTGTCGATCATCTGTTACATTAAAGGTCACTTCATATTCGTAGTTTAGCTTGACTCCGCCAATGGTTTCCTCGACTAAAACTTTCCCTGTCGATTTTCCTGGCTTCGATCTGTCTGGGTATTGCGTAATCTTAGAAACTTTCAATCCATTTCCAGTCATTCCGAGAAAATCAATCAGTTCATCCTTCTTCTGATCCAGCTCTTCATTCGTTGTGCTCATTAAAATCGTTGACTCTTTGACTTCTAATTGATTTAAGCGATAAGGAACAAAACCATCAGCAGTGATTGCGAAATACGTGCTGTCTTCGTCCTTAGTTGAGTACGCAATTTTTTTCTCATCTTTCGTATAGAAATTTCGTTTTTGTTCTCTATGCCAGATTTTGACGACATCACCTAGTTGAACAGATTGTTGCCCATCTGTTCCAAAATCTTCTACCACATCTCTGGCAGTATTAGTACCTTTTGTTTCTTTGTAGTAGATGTTACTCAACTGATCGATGTTGCCCAATCCTCTTAACAAAGTAATTGAGTGATAAGGTGTACTAAGATAACTATTGTCCACGCCTGTACCACGATAGAAATCGGTTTCCCCATAATTCGAACGGATATAGTAAGAGCCATCTTTCTGACGCAAGGTATATGCACCTGCGGTATAATCACTTAACCCTCGAAGCTGGATGGTACTCGCCCATTTCATCTTGATTGGCACCCATAATGTAATTGATTGGTTATTGGATTTTCGTGTCAGTGAAAGTTGAATATGGCTTTCTGATGCCTCCATTGAATCAAACTTGGGAGCTGCGACAATATATGCCTCTACGTCAGAAGCATCAATAGCCGATCCATCATCCAATGTTACATTTTTGTACATTTTGGTGATATCAAGCTCCACTTTCTGTGTCCCCAAAATAATCTCTTGTTCGACAGCTTCTGCAATAATTGTCCTATCATCTTTTGATTCAGCATACTTATTGGCAGAGTCATTGGTAGAGTCAACTTCCATATTATTTTCATTTTCAGTTGACTGTCTTTCAGAAGATGTAGCAGAGTGTGAAGTATCTTCGTTTTCTACTTGATTACTTTCTTCGTTCAAGCTGACTTTTTCTTGACTTTGGATTGCCTCTGTTGTTTCTTCAGACTCTATTTGGTCCTCACCTGATTTAACTGGTACAGGTTCTTCTTCAGTTTGAATTGGTTCTAGACTTTTATTTTTTTCTTGTGCCCATACTGCTGAACTGCCGGCATTGATGATTTGAGAAAAATTTCCGAACAGAACAGAGCCTAGCATGAAACAAATAATTATTTTAGATTTATTTTTCATCTTCTATCTCCCCAGTTCTTCACCACCATTCCTAACTATGAAATCTCTTCCGTTAGCTGACATACAGAACGGCATCAATAGTCGATTGATTAATCTGTTTTTCCTCATCAAAAATCGTATAGATAATCATTACTTCATGACTACCTTCCGACAGACTTTTTTTCAGCTTTACTTCAGATAGTTGGCGATTTGTGGGAATCAAACCAGATTTATATAGTTGTTCATTCCCCTCTTTCAATAAGTACTCCACTTGAATACTGTACGCATTTGTTGGCTTATTTTTCACTGCAAGTTGGGCAACATTCGTTTCTTTAGAGACTGAAATCTCATGCTTCAAGTTAATATTGATCTTGTCTTTATCTACTTCTGACTGCATGAATTTCAACATCTGTTCATCGCTCATCACTTCAAGACCTGTTTCTAACTCAGGCAACCCACTAATTACTCTGGGCTCCGTAAAAAAACGATCCTTCAGAAAGTATGCTGTCATACCTGATGCTAAAAGGAGGATTACTAAAAATAGTAAGACAATTAATTTTCTTTTCCTTTTTTGTTCTTCTTGATTATTGATATTATCCATATGTAACGCTCCTTAATCATGAATAAAAGAGAGAAAAAAATCTTTTATCTCTTTAATTACGTTTCCTCATAAAGGACTCTTACAACAGTATGCTTACTTGATAGCAGTAAAATGTAGACCCATTTGATATTCAGGACGTAATGCAGCATCACCACTTGCTGGAAAATAACTTGGATCAACAGAACCTACGAATGTAAATGTATCAACTGCATCTGTTCCAAGTGAAGTTAAATAGGTTTTCTTAGACAACATTTGACCTGTCTTTTTGTGTAATGCAACTTCAGCACCATTGGAAGCTTTTATTGACAAATCTTGCTTAACATCCACTGCATTTTTTGAAGCAAAATTAGCCACCGCAATACTCAACTTAGTTGTAGTCGAATTATTTTCAATTTTATAGATTGGTGAAATAATACTAGCCGTCGGTGCACCCTGGCCATCTACGCTATTAGCGTATAAAACTTTTGTAGGAATCGTAACATTAATAGCTGATGGATCTTCAGGATCAGTTGGTGACCCTGGATCTGTTTCATCCCATTCACCGATCCAACCATTTACAGCTACATCTCCAGTTTCGACACCGTCGACAACTTGTGGTGTATCACTAGGATCAATATCTCCACTAGTCCATGCACTTACATTTGTTGGTGCAAAAGCAACTACTCCTCCAAGAATCAAAGTACTTACTAACAACTTTTTAATCATTCTAAATCGCCTCTTTCCTCTTTTCTTTAGAACCTTCTTTACTGTTTCAGTTACATAACGGTTGGCTTGGTTAAGTAGTCGTTCTTTTATCGATCTTTGTCTACAAATAAAAGAAACGTGTAAATAGAATTAAGCCTCCAATTTTAAAAATGTCACATAACAAATAACAAGTAGGTTCAATAAAAATTCTATCATCTTATCTGACAAATGAGACAATACAAATCAAGTAGAGCGGTAGACTAAAATTGTATATGCAACTACTACAAATAAATATTTTTCTCATTTTATGGAAAAATGATACTTGGAAAACAAGCTGAATCAATCAAAAAGTATGCTTTTTTGACTAGACGATTCCTAAAGAAAAGAAGTACTATTGTATTGTGAGATAACATTAAATAAAACAAGTATATAAGTTAAGCCATCTTTTTACTTTGAAGATGTTCTTAAAGAAATGTTTTTCTATAAAATATACACGGTATAATCAGTCTGATAAATAAGCTAAATTAATAACGATAATGATACAAAATGTATCAATTTACCTGTAACAACCATTTTTCACAGTTCAACATTCAATAAAAGAGCATTATTTATAGGTTTCTATCTCACCGTAAAAACGATAGATATCTTTAGGCATCGTTCTTCTCTTATCAAATAGAAATATCAAAATAGAAACGAGGCATACTATGATTATTTCAAATCATTTTGAGCGTGAACTCATTATTTTACACATAATACTTACTAATAAAAGTACTACCTTGACGCTTCTATCAGAAGAAATAGCTATTCCAAAATTAACGATCAAGGGTGATATCCTTAAATTGAACAACTACTTCGTTGAGCATACTAAAAATGAAAATGATCTTATTATTTCAAATAATCAAGGCATCATCTCGATAAACCCAATGTTTTCAGATAATATCATCACTTATTTTTATCAGCTAAAACTTGCACTCTCCAATAACTCTACTCTTTTTAGGCTCTGTGTCTTATTGCTTACAAATTACAGTATTTCAAAGCAACAAATTCTCGATCATTTATTTATCTCGGAAGCATATTTACTGAAACTCTGTTCACAATTGAATGGTTATCTTTCTCAATTTGATTTATCTGTCAACAGTACAAATCAAATCTACTCTCTTAAAGGAAACGAAATTTGTCTTCGCATGTTTTCATATACAATCTTGCAAGATAATTTTCAAGGAATGGAGTGGCCATTTGATTCCACAACGCCAATCGTAAATTTTGATAATAGTAATTCTGCAATTTCTTTAACCAAAAATCATGCATTGTATTTATTTAGCGAAATAGTGCAACAACGCTTTTTAAATGATAACTTTCTAGTTATTGACCCTGATGATTCGCTCTATGACCTACTGAAACTTTTACAAGAGAGCTACGATGTAACCAAACTATTTAATAAAAGTCCGTTTGAAAATCTTTCAGAAAATGTAGCAGATTCAGAGAAGCTATATCTCAACTTTTTCGCAAGAATTTTTCTGTCCGATTTGATCTCCTCGGAAGCAAAAATTAATTTAGGAAGAAAATTCCAAGAATTTGATCACCCTGCTTGTCGACTAGCAAATGAAATATATTCAAAATTTTCAAATGTTTTCTTGGAACCTATCAGTGCTAACGAAAACGGTATCTATTTGTATTATTTAACGATTTTCAATATTCTCTATTCTATGATTGGTGACAAGTACGTTCTTTTCTTAGAATTGATGATTCCTGTTCCACACTTAAGTATTAATAAAACTGATGATTATATGAATCGCATCAAAAAAGAAATCGCTGAACTTTTTGAAGATAAATCACTAGAAAATTATATTGCCGCATTGCTTTACACTGTTTCTTCTTTTAAAAAAAGTACCACCCTAAAATTATATATTCAAATGTCCAAAGTTTTTACAGCCGTATACGTTATTGAGAAACGTATCCAAACAATTTTCAACACCAACAATATTGTCTTTACAAATAATTTTTCCGAAGCTGATATCGTAATCACAGATAGTTTTGAAAAAAAATCAACTGACCAAATACTTTTCTACCTGGATTCCATCAACAACTCGAACAGGTGGATAGATCTTATTTCGCTCATCCAACAAAAATTTATAGAAAAAATTGATGATAGAAAGAAGTAGTAGCCATTTCTATAAGCTATATGATTTGTAAAAATAGGAATTTAACAGGAGAATTATGTTTCTATCTGTTAATACTTAACATGATTCAATCATCATCACCTTGTATGGACTAAGCTGTTCAACCTCTTTCATTGTTATATACTCTAAACAACTGACTTTTAACGAGACTAAAGAGATTTTTAATAGAATTTTTTACTATCAACCCACCTACCCGTTACATTCACACGATCTAAGAATGTAACTGGGGCTAAAGACATAATAAAAAAGCAACTTCAAATGTAGCGAGCGTCCAAGGTTAGACTAGCAATCTAACTTTGGGCGCTCGCTTTCGGAAATTGAAGTTACTTTTTTTATAATGATAACTAACTTATTTTTTATTTGCTAATTCACTTGTTAGTATATCCGTTAAACCTTGAATAAATCGCTGTGCTTCTACACTCAACGTACGTTTACCAGAATGAATGACGCAGAGTTGATTTGGTTGACTATCTGCTAATGGAATAAGTTTGATTTGATCTTTGATACCACCAATAACAATTCCAGATCCAGAAGCATAAGCATCTGTTTCTAGTACTAAGTTCATCAGTGTCCCACGATCACTGGTATAAACAACTGATTCTTGTGCAGGTATCTCAATCAGATCTTCGTAAAAATAAGGAAAATTATTGCCATCTTGAGTAAAGCGTACTTGAGGGTAAGCTAACAATTCTTTTCTATGGATTTTCGTCTGTTTTGCTAGTGGATGTCCTTGTCTCAAAAAAATATGTGTAGAGAACGTATGAATCGTTCTGGCAACTAGCTCACCTTGCTGTAAATAGCGCATGATTCCAGCTTGGTTTTTTTCGTTCATGTATAGCACGCCTACTTCACTATGCTGTTCTCTCACTTCTTCAATCACTTTTGCAGTAGTCGTTTCCATGATTCTGAATTGTTTGATTTCTTGATTGAATTCTGCCATCATTTTGGCAATCAGTGGCCCTAAAAAATCATAGTGTTGAGAAGCCACAGAAAACATTTCGCGTGTTTCACTTGTTTGATAATAACTTTCAAGTGATTCTAATTGAACCAAAATTTTTTCTGCACGTTGCAAGAAATCTTGTCCTGCTTCTGTTAAATACGCGCCTCGATTTGTACGAGTAAATAAACTGATTCCTAATTCAGTTTCTAATTCTTTGATTCCGGTAGACAAGCTAGGTTGCGAAACGAATAACTTCTTAGCAGCCTCTCGAAAGCTACCATTATTCGCAACAGCAATCACATACTTCATTTGTTGGATATTCATGTATTTGACTCCTCAAAATAGTCAATTTTCCGATCATTAAGTGCTTGTAGCGGACGATTATTAGGCTGCGCATACTGTCCTTTAAATGGAGTCAGGAAGTCTTGATTTAACTGCCCAACTTGATCCATAACAAACCACTGAATAGGGCCTGCAGTTGGGGGTGTCGTTAATGAGCCAACATAATGATAGTGGCTCTTCTTTTCAGGGAAAAATACGATTGGATTCATCCAATGTTCATGCGCTGCTAAGTCCCAGCGTTCTTCGTGATTCCGATCATAAAACCAGCCATCCTCATGTCGCAACTCATACATAACTCCAACAACCAAGTTTTCTTGACGCTGATTCGTATGGACAAAATGAAATTCAATGTCTTCGTGTTTTCCATTGATAATATGCTCAGAAGGCAGATGGAAGTGGATATCTGTCAAATAAAATTCTTCACCTTGATATTTGACATAACTGATTTGGTCAAATGGTACTAAGTGGATCGTGTTTTTAAATTCTTTATCTGTGAATTTTTGACATTGATAATGGAAAGAAATCGTTTCTTTCACATCACTTACTTCTTGGCAAGTAACAAGTGGAATAGGTGATTGCAAAGAAAATTCTGCTCCTTTTGCAAACCAATCACATAAACTTGCCCAGTGCTCTGGCCCTCGCTCTCCCGAGTAGCCCCATTCAACATCCATATTTTTTTTCAACGCTTACGTCCTCCTGAGTCTTTCCATAAAAGTTAGTTCGTTCGTTTCTTTCTTTGTAAAGCGGCAGAAATATCTGCTAGAAACTCTTCTTTTCCGAAAAATTCTTGGTTCAATAGTTCTGGAAAAATAAAATCAAAGAAATAATTTACACTTGCTCGATGATCGAATTCTTTAATTGTTAAAATCGATTCAATAAACATTTCTCGGTAAACTTTTTCAGGATTATTTTTGCTGATTTCATCAAATGATTCATACAGCAAATCTACTTTATCCGCGATTGCTAGCAATTCTCCTTCAATCGTGTCATCTTTTCCTTCAAATAGGCGACGACGATAAATTTCTTGAAATTCTTCTGGGATTTCTTGATTAATAAATTCATCAGTCATTTTTTCTTCAACTGTTTGTAACATCCCTCGTAGTTCTTTATTTGCATATTTCACAGGTGTTTTGATGTCACCAATAAAGCGTTCTGTATAATCATGATTCAAAGATTTTTCATATAACAGTTTCCAATCAATCGTCTGTCCATTAGCTTCTTCAATATCGCCTAAAACTTGTGCAATTGATGCTACTCGAAACGAATGTGCCGCCACCGTGTGTTCTGTGTGCTTGAAGAAGCCAGGCGCACGAATAATTTTTTCTAAATTATTTAATCCTAAAAGGTATTCATTTAAGCCCATATTGCCATCTCTCCTCCATACTTTTCCAACAATCATAGCATTTACTCTTCGCATCATGCAATTACAAAGAACTAGATTTGCTGCTTTTTAATTTTTATTTAGCACAAATTCCACAAAAAATACTTGCACGAATAATTTTTCAATGAGTTAGCCGAGTTAAAGAATTAGTTGCAATTTTTTATTAATTTTTTTCTTTTTTATTGAGTCGTTTCCACTTTTCGGAATAAATATATCAAAACTTTTTGATAACACTCTTTCGCTCGTTCACTTGAGCAGTGATTTTAATTAATTGATCAAGATTCGGTGTTTTTGTTCCCGTTTCTTTTTTAAGCCGTTCAAAGGAACAAATAATCAACTCGATTTCTGTATAACTTCCCTGAGCTGATGCCATCAATGGTGTAGCATACATTAGTCTCAAACCAATTTTCGTCAAAAATTCATTTTGCAATAAATTTTTCTGAATCTTCGGCACAATCGGATATCCGTTTTCTTCTAAGACAGTAAACGCTTCTTTAAATGCTGAAGCCGTTATGGAAAATAAGCGAGTTAATTCTTGTTTATTTTTCATTTTTTTTCGATAAATAAGATCTAAGCTATTCAGCACCATAATCAATGCGGCATGGCTTTTCAGCCAGTCAGGTAAAGTTGGATCTGATTGCCATTGATAATTTGTTCGAGCAAAGACTTGATTCAAAAGCTGAGTCATTTCAAAATCATTGGAGTCAAGGTTGATTTTCATTTTACCTCCGTTGAAACGTAAAATTGTGATTAAGTTACTTTCCCTTGTTCCACCAGTATTTTGAAAACCAAAAAAGACTTGCTTAGCTGGATTTTTTTGAACGATTTTTTCTTTTAATAATTCTGGATTCATTTGATTGCCAACAAAAATCACTCGCTGACTGTGATTCCTAGCAATCGGTTCAATCACAGAATCAAAATCATTGTATTTCATTGTGACAAAAATCAAATCATACTTATCTGTTGGGTCTAGCTTTGAAATTATTTTGATTATATCCACTGTTCTTTTCTTCTGAATAACATGTTTTAATTCAAGCCCATTTGTTTCTAAATGCTCCTTCGTCTTTCCTCTGGCAAGTATCGTTACTTCATTCTCTTTATTTTTCGCAAGAATATGTGCAAGATAGCTTCCTTGAATACCTGCACCATAAATTAATAGTTTCATTTTTTCTCCTTTTATGAACACCTGTTTATAATTCAACGAACATCCAGTATAATAAACAGACCAAAGTCAGCAATCAATCATCAAAAATGACAATCTGTTGATTAACGAACAAATCACTTAACATGACAGGAGAATCACATGGATCGACGAGTGCGTAAAACACAAACAGCTATTCAAACAGCTTTTTTCCAATTGCTAAAAAAGCAAGACATCGAACGAGTAAAAGTCAGCGAGATTTGTGAACTAGCAGATATCAATCGCGGGACATTTTACTTAAATTACTTAGATAAATATGATCTTTTAGAAAAAATGATCCAACAATCAATTCAAGAACTAGTTACTTATTGTCAAACAGAAACAGCGGAAACAGACAATCTACTAATAAAAACTTTTCAATTCATCGTAGAGAACCAGGAAACGTATCGAATGTTGATTGCTTCTGATAAGCATGGTCTATTTACAGATTACCTAAAACAACATATCTTGACTTTTACAGCAACAAACGATCAAGCACAAACAACGGAAGCGATTTTTATTGCAAATGGAATCGTGGGTGTCTTGAATCATTATTTGTCTTCTCGTGAAGCTTCAATTGAATCGTTGTATGAAATCAAGCCCATTATTGAACGATTTCAGTTACCGTCAAACTTAGCAAAATACTAATGATACTATAAAAGACGACAACACTATGAAAATAGTTGTTATCGTCTTTTTGTTATACATTCCAGTTTTCTGGATCTTTTTTCCAACTTTTCAGTAAATTTAATTCTTCTTCATTGATGTAGTTTGCTTCACGTGCTGTTTCAATTAATGTTGAATAGTTAGTCAACGTGACCAAAGGCATTTTCGCCTGAGCAAAATTAGTTAATCCTTTGGGTAGCTCATAAGTAAAGATTGCTGCTACACCTTGCACATCAGCACCTTCACGTGTTGCTGCTTCACAAGCTTCTAACACACTGCCACCAGTTGAGATCAAATCTTCAATGACAACCATTTTTTGACCTTCAAAAATCCGACCTTCAATTTGATTTCCTTTTCCATGATCTTTCGCTTTGCTGCGAATATAAACCATTGGTAAATCAAGGATATCTGCAACCCAAGCAGCATGAGGGATACCTGCTGTGGCTGTTCCAGCAATTACTTCGACTTCTGGAAACTCTTCTTTAATCTTTTTGGCTAAACCATTTGCTATTTCCCGACGAACCTTAGGATAACTCATCGTGATACGATTATCACAATAAATTGGGCTTTTCAATCCACTTGCCCAAGTAAATGGTTGTGTTGGGTTCAAAAATACTGCTTCAATTTCTAATAAGTCTTTTGCAATTAATTTTTCGACAGTCATTCGTGTTAGCTCCATTCGTTTTTTATTGTTTGGTAAGCTTCGTAAGGATTTTCTGCTTGTGTAATTGGGCGCCCAACTACAATGAAAGTTGCTCCAATTTCTCTTGCTCGTCCGGGAGTTACCACTCGCGTTTGATCACCGATGTCTGCTCCTTGTGGTCGGATGCCTGGTGTTAAGCAGACAAATTCAGAATTTGTAGCATCTTTGATTTTAGTTACTTCCAGTGCTGAAGAAACTACGCCATCTAATCCTGCTACTTGTGCACAAGTAGCGTAATGGATCACACTTTCTTCTAAAGGAACTTCAATCAGCTGATCATGATGCATCTCTTCTTCACTTGTCGAAGTCAACTGAGTAATTGCTAATAATAAGGGTCGTTGTTTTCCTTCCGGTGTTCCTGATGCTAAACCACGCATCGCAGCCTCCATCATTCGGATTCCTCCGGCGGCATGTACACAAGTGATATCAACGCCTAACTTTGCTAAGCCACGCATTGCTTTTTCAACTGTATTCGGAATATCATGTAATTTCAAATCTAAAAATACATCATGTCCTGATTCTTTCAGCCAACGGACAATCGCTGGCCCTTCTTGATAAAAGAGTTCCATCCCAATTTTAACAAACAACTTTTCCTCCTCAGGAAATAATTGTAAAAATTGTTCTACTTCGTTTCGGTTTGAAAAATCTAAGGCAATAATCGGTCGCTGATTCATTGTTGACGCTCCTCTCTAACTTCTTGAATAAGTTGTTCCAATGATGCGATACCTAACTCAGCCATTCGCTGAGGTAAAGCATCAATCAATTTTGGGCAAACGTAGGGATCTGTAAAATTGGCGGTTCCAACTGCGACTGCACTTGCACCCGCCATAATCATTTCTAATACATCATCAACCGTCTGAACACCACCCATACCAATAATTGGTAGCTTAGAGACGCCTGCGACTTGATGGATTAAGCGAATCGCAACTGGTTTGATTGCGGGACCTGATAGACCACCTGTTTGATTCGCTAAAATCGGTTTTCTTGTCTTTAAATCAATGCGCATTCCTAAGAGTGTGTTAATCATAGTAAACCCGTCTGCTCCACCTGCTTCAATTGCTAAAGCGATAGGAACGATATCAGTAACGTTGGGCGATAATTTGACATAGATTGGAACCTTAGCAACTTTCTTTACCGCCTGTGTTAGTTGAAAAGCGACATCAGGATCTGTTCCAAACGCAATACCTCCGTGCTTCACGTTGGGGCAAGAGATGTTTAATTCGATTGCCTTCACATTAGGCGCATCACCAATTTTACCGCAGACTTCCACATAGTCTTCTTCGCATGCGCCTGCCACATTGGCAATGATTGGCAAATCAGGATATTTTTCTAATTCAGGTAATAACTCATTCATCACGGTTTCTAGTCCGGGATTTTGTAAGCCGATTGCATTTAGCATACCTGAAGGGGTTTCAGCAACACGAGGTGTCGGGTTACCAAATCTGGCTTGTGGTGTCGTTGCTTTAACCATGATTGAACCTAATTGATTCAAATCATAGTACTGTCCATATTCTTTTCCAAAACCAAAACAGCCGCTAGCAGGCATGATTGGATTTTTTAAATCAAGTCCTGGTATTTTTACTGCTAATGATGGTTGTGTCATAGAATCACCTCTCCTGCTTTGAAAATCGGACCTTCATCACAGACTTTCACACTTTTCGTTTCATCTTCTGCCTTGTGGCATACACAAGCATAGCAAGCACCGATTCCACATGCCATGCGTGATTCTAAAGAAAGCTGGACATTAGGATGATCGTGGAAAAAGTGCTCGACCGCCTTAAGCATTCCATTCGCACCACAAGCAAACACTGCGTCTGGTTTTTTATTTTCTTCTGCTAACAAAAGATTACCAACATTTCCTTGGACGCCTGCCGAGCCATCATCTGTAGCAATTTTTGTTTCTCCAAGTTGTTGGAACTTTTCTTCATAGTACATAACATCTGCTGATGCAAAACCTAAAAAGTGCTTGACTTTGACACCTTTTGCTTTTAGTTGATGAGATAATTCATATAATGGTGGAATCCCGATACCACCGCCAACGATGAATGCACAATCTCCAGCTTTTAATCCCGTTAAATCAAACCCATTTCCTAGTGGTCCCATCACATCCAGCGTATCACCTGTAGTCAACGTTGAAAATAATTTAGTTCCGTCACCTTCTACACGATAAATGATTCGACAAGTATTCGTACTTGGATCGATTTTATTTAAACTAATTGGTCTACGTAATAACAAGTCTGCTCTAGGAACACGGATATGAATAAATTGACCCGGACGCTTCATCTCTTGAACTAATTCACCCTTTAGTGTCAGTTCAAAAATTCGTGGTGCTAACTGATTTTGTTGAATGATTTCCATAACTTCTTGTTTCATATCCACACTCCTATACTTATCGACTTTGTTAAAACTCATTGATGAAGCCGTTTTTTATACTCAACCTATTTTTCCATAAAACAGCTCCTCAGAGCAACTCACAACTAGTCAGAACCAGCTAAAAGGATTCTGTTACTTGTCAGTTACTTCAGCGGAGCTAAGTGAATGATGCGAACCTTTTTAAATTGCTTTTGTTGAAAACGCACGTGATTCCATCACTCGAACGATTGCAGCTGCTGTATCAAGTGAAGTAAAGAGTGGTACACCATGTTCAACTGATTCACGTCGGATAATAAAGCCATCTTTTGACGCATTCCCACGGTCTTTATCAATCGTATTCACAACTACTTGTGCTTTTCCTGTTCGAATGATATCGACAACGTTTTCCTCTGTTGTTGTTTCTGAAATTTTCGCTACTGTCGTAACAATTAACCCGTTGTTACGGAAAAATTCAGCTGTATGTTTCGTACCTAGCAAACTGTAACCAATCTCTGCAAAGCGTTTAGCTAAGCCCAATGCTTCTTCTTTTGTTTCGTCTGCAATCGTAAAGAGGACTGCACCATAATCTGGCAGATTTAACCCAGCAGCTCGAAAGGCTTTATACAAAGCTTTGTCTAAGTTTCGATCGGAGCCCATGACTTCACCAGTTGATTTCATTTCAGGCCCTAAGTACGTGTCAACCTTTTGTAGCTTCGTGAATGAAAAGACAGGTGCTTTTACATGGACATCTTCGGTTTCAGGATAAAGACCTGTTTCATAACCTAATTCCCGCAAACTTTGGCCCAAAATGGCTTTGGTTGCTACTTGTGCCATTGGAATCCCAGTTACTTTACTTAAAAATGGTACAGTACGGCTCGCACGGGGATTGACTTCGATCACATAGACTTTTTCCTCATGGATCACAAATTGGATATTCATCATTCCAATACAGTTTAGTCCTAAAGCTAATCGTTTCGTGTAATCTTCAATTGTCGATTTAATCTCTTCTGATAATGTTTGTGGTGGGTATACCGCCATTGAGTCACCTGAATGGACCCCCGCACGCTCAATATGTTCCATGATTCCAGGAATCAAGACAGTTTCTCCATCACAGATCGCATCAACTTCGCATTCACCGCCCACTAAGTAGCGGTCAATCAAAACAGGATGTTCAGGCGAGGCTTTCACGGCATGCTCCATATAATCCTCTAGGTCACGCTGATTTTCTACGATTTCCATTGCCCGTCCGCCAAGCACATAACTTGGACGAACTAAGACAGGATAACCAATCATCGTTGCAATTTTTACAGCTTCTTCTTTACTTGTTGCTGTATCTCCTAGTGGCTGTGGAATCTTTAGTTCTTGCAACGCTTGTTCAAATAAATCACGGTTTTCTGCTCGATCCAAATCCTCAATCGTCGTTCCTAAAATTTTCACACCAGCTTTGGCTAACGGCTCACCTAAATTGATTGCCGTTTGTCCGCCAAACTGAACGATAACGCCAATTGGTTGTTCTAGCTCAATCACATTCATCGCATCTTCAAAAGTCAGTGGTTCAAAGTACAACTTATCTGAAACTGAGAAATCTGTGGAAACTGTTTCTGGATTACTATTCATAATGATTGCTTCATAACCTGCTTGTTGGATTGCTTTTACTGAATGAACCGTCGCATAGTCGAACTCCACCCCTTGACCAATTCGAATTGGTCCAGAACCAAGTACCAACACAGATGGTTTTTCTGAGCGACTACTTTCATTTTCAAATTCATATGAGCTATAAAAATAAGGCGTATTTGATTCAAATTCAGCTGCACAAGTATCTACCATTTTGTAGACTGGCAATAACTGATTTTCTTTTCGAAGTTCACGAATTTTTTCTGGCGTTGTTTGCCATAATTGTGCAATCTTTTTGTCTGTAAATCCGTTTTTCTTTGCTAATTTCAACAGCCTTAAATTGGAAGGCTCTGCTTGTAATTGGGTTTCGATTTCAATAATATGGAGTAATTTATCTAAGAAGAATAAGTCAATCTTTGTTAACTCAGCTATTTCCTCAATTGGATAGCCTCGGCGTAACGCCTCCGCAACATAAAACAGACGATCGTCTTGTGCTCGAACCATTTTTTCAGTTAGCTGGTCTTCATTCACATTTGCCAATTCAGGAAGCTCAAGATGATGTGTGCCGATTTCAAGAGAGCGAACGGCTTTTAGTAACGACTCTTCGATATTTCGTCCAATTGCCATGACTTCACCCGTTGCTTTCATTTGTGTTCCCAGTATACGTTCCCCATTTTCAAATTTATCAAATGGCCAACGTGGGATTTTTGCAACGACATAGTCTAACGCTGGTTCGAATTCTGCATAAGTTGTTCCAGTTACTGGATTTTTCATTTCATCTAAAGTCAAGCCCAACGCGATTTTAGCCGCTAATTTTGCAATTGGATAGCCGGTTGCTTTACTTGCTAGTGCCGAAGATCGTGAAACACGTGGATTTACTTCAATCACATAATAATTAAAGCTATGAGGGTCAAGGGCAAGCTGAACGTTACAACCACCTTCGATTTTCAACGCACGAATAATTGAAAGTGACGCATCACGCAATGTTTGATATTCGTGATCAGATAGCGTTTGACTTGGTGCAAAAACAATGGAATCTCCTGTGTGGATACCTACTGGATCAAAGTTCTCCATATTACAAACAACAATCGCATTATCAGCTGAGTCACGCATCACTTCGTACTCGATTTCTTTATATCCAGCAATACTGCGCTCAATCAAGCATTGCGTAACAGGCGATAAACTCAGCCCATTTTCTGCAGTGATTCGCAATTCTTCTTCATTTTCACACATTCCACCACCTGTACCTCCAAGGGTGAATGCAGGTCGAACAATAATCGGATAACCAATTTGATTCGCAAAAGCGACGGCATCTTCGACCGTAGTCACGATTTCTGATTCGGGAATTGGCTGATTTAAGTCTTCCATCAATTTTTTGAACAAATCTCGATCTTCTGCTTGGTCGATTGCAGAAAGCTTCGTACCCAGAAGTTCAATCTGAAGTTCATCCAAAATTCCTGACTCAGCTAGTTCCATCGCCATGTTTAAACCCGTTTGGCCACCTAAAGTTGGAAGCAGTGCATCTGGACGTTCTTTTCTTAAAATGCGTGAAACAAACTCTAATGTTATTGGCTCGATGTAGACTTGATCCGCAATTTCTTGATCTGTCATAATCGTTGCAGGATTTGAGTTGACTAAAACAACTTCATAGCCTTCTTCTTTAAGTGCAAGACAAGCTTGCGTTCCAGCATAATCAAATTCGGCCGCTTGACCGATAATGATTGGTCCTGAGCCAATCACCATGATTTTTTTGATATCTGTCCGTTTTGGCATTCTTATTGCTCCCTTCCTGCATCCATCATTTCCATAAATTCATCAAATAAGTGTAGTGCATCGTGTGGTCCTGGTGCTGCATCAGGGTGAAATTGCACACTAAAAGCAGGGTAATCGCGATGGCGAATCCCTTCCACTGTTCCATCGTTCACTTCAATATGAGTGACCATTAGTTTATTCGGATCAATTGTGTTTTCATCAACTGCGTATCCGTGGTTTTGTGAAGTAAAGTCAATTCTCCCCGTCGCAATTTCTCGTACGGGATGATTTAATCCTCGATGACCAAATTTCATCTTATACGTGTCTGCACCATTAGCTAGTGCAAACAATTGGTGACCTAAACAAATACCAAAAATCGGTACTTTTCCTTGAATTTCTTGAATCATCTTGATTGCTTCAGGCACATCTTTGGGATCTCCCGGTCCATTTGTCAGCATCACGCCATCGGGTGCAAGTTCGAGAATCGTTTTTGCTTCTGTGTTATAAGGCATGACTGTTAAGTTACAATTTCGTTTGCTTAATTCACGTAAGATGCTATGTTTCAAGCCAAAATCAATTACAACTACATTTCGCCCTGTGCCAGGACTTGGATAAGGTTTGTTGGTCGACACTTGTTGGACTTGATTCGTTGCTAAAACAGTCGCTTTTAATTGATCAAATGCATGTTCAAAACTATCACCTGCATCAACAATACTTGCTTTCATCGTCCCAACTTCGCGAATTTTACGGGTTAAAGCTCTTGTATCAATTCCCGAAATCCCTGGGATCCCTTTTTGTTTCAAAAAAGCATCTAACGTCATCTGATTGCGCCAGTTTGAAGCCACTCGCGCATGTTCCTTCACTACAACACCCTTACAAGTCGGCGAAATCGACTCGTAATCATCTCGGTTCACGCCATAATTTCCAACCATTGGATACGTAAAAGTAATGATTTGACCATTAAAGCTTTGATCTGTAATCGTTTCTTGGTAACCAGTCATACTTGTTGTAAAAACAATTTCACCAAAAACATTTGCATCTGCTCCAAAGGCTTGCCCTTCAAATACAGTCCCATCTTCTAAAATCAGTAATCGATCCATCCTGCTCCTAGACCTCCTTTTGCCAAGCAATTTTTCCGTCAACGAATGTCAACAATGTTTCCCCTTTGACCGTCCAATCAACGAATGGTGTATTCTCACCTTTTGACAAGAAGTCTTCTTTCGCAATTTTATACTCGTGTTCGATATCAAACACTGCAATATCTGCTGGAGCGCCAATCGTTAGTGTCCCAACATTCAAGTCAAAAATTTCTGCTGGTTTAACAGCTAGCCATTCAATCACTTGTTCCAGCGTGAAAATGCCGGTTTTAACAAAATGAGTATAAATCAACTGAAAAGCTGTTTCGCTTCCAACGATTCCGAATGGTGCATTTAAAAAGCTTTGACTCTTTTCTTCTAGACCATGAGGTGCATGGTCTGTGGCGATGCAATCAATTGTTCCATCAAGTAATCCTTCAATCAGCGCTTCGCGATCTTCACGTCCACGTAGGGGTGGATTCATTTTCCAAAAACCAAAATCTTCTGGAATATCTTCATCGATCAAGAGCAAATGGTGCGGCGAAACTTCTGCTGTTACATGAACACCAGCTTTTTTCGCATCGCGGATAATACGAACACTTTCTTTCGTTGATACGTGACAGACGTGGTAATGGACACCTGTTTCTTCCGCTAAAATTAAATCTCTTGCAATTTGCGAAGATTCGGTTGCACTTAAAATTCCCGGCAAATCCAATTCTTTGGCTTTTTCGCCTGCGTGCATAACGCCACCGAACAGTAAGGATTCATCTTCGGTATGGGCAACCAATGCTTTATTATTTTTAGCAGCTTCCTTCATTGCTAGATACATCGTACCTGCTGTTTGTACACCAACACCATCATTGGTGAATGCAAAGGCACCTGCGTCAATCAACGCCTCTTGATCAACTAAAACCTCACTTCGCAACTTTTCAGTGATTGGTGCGTACTGTAAGACTTTCACAACTGCATCTCGCTTGATGATTTCATAAACTTGACTTAGTTTTTCAGCTGTATCAGGCACAGGATCTAGATTAGGCATTGCGCACACTGTAGTAAATCCGCCATGTGCTGCTGCTTTCGTTCCTGCTTCAATCGTTTCTTTATACGTAAAACCAGGTTCTCTTAAATGAACATGTACGTCCACTAGCCCCGGTGTGATGAGTTGTCCTTTTGCATCAAACACTTCATCAAATTCAGTCTCAGAAAATCCAGTACCGATTGCTTTGATTTTCCCTTCTTCAATCCAAATTTCTGCAGGTGTTGTTTCATTTTTTCGTGTAATGATTTGACCGTTTTTAATGAGTGTTTTCATGTCTTCGTCCTCCTACTTTTACGCTTTCCCGTTTAGTACTGCCTCTAAAATTGCCATTCTGACAAATACGCCATTGCTCATTTGTTGAACGATTCGTGACTGTAATCCTTCCACTAATGAGTCGGCTAGTTCAACGTCACGATTGACAGGTGCTGGGTGCATGATGATTGCATGTTTTTGCATCTTCTTTGCACGTTCAACAGTTAAGCCATGTTCTTGATGATAACTTTCTTTTGAGAAACTTTCTTTTCCATCATGACGTTCATGTTGTACTCGTAGCATCATCATTACATCTACTTGGTCGAGTAGTTCATCCAGTGGCAAGTAGTGTCCGTAAACTTCAAATTCATTGTCATACCATTCTTCTGGTCCAGAGAAGAAAACTTGTGCGCCTAGGCGTTTCAACATTTGCATGTTTGATTTAGCGACACGTGAATGTGTGATGTCACCAACGATGGCTACTTTCAGTCCGTCAAAATGGCCAAATTCTTCATAAATCGTCATCAAATCTAGTAAACATTGTGTTGGATGCTGACCACTGCCATCCCCACCGTTGATAATCGAGCATTGGATTGTTTTGCTTTGAATCAAATCCTCATAATAGTTTTCATCTCCATGACGAATGACTGCTACATCCACTCCTAATGCGGACATTGTCAAAACGGTATCGTAAAGTGTTTCCCCTTTTGAAACTGAGCTAGTGCTTGCTTCAAACTCGATTACTTCTAAACCAAGCTTTTTCTCAGCTACATCAAAACTTTTATGTGTTCTTGTACTATTTTCGAAAAATAAGTTAGTTGCAAAATATTGGCTCTTTTGTGGTGTCCATTTTGCACCTTGTTTGAACTCTTGCCCGCGGCGAATCAAGCCCATAACTTCTTGGTCTGTGAGTGCTTCAACGGTTAATAAATGTTTTAAACTGATACGTTCTGATTGGATGATCATGAATTTTCCTCCTAGTTTTCTTCGCTACGTGAAGTTTCTGGTAAGATAAGATTTAAAATGATACCAAGGACAGTTGCTAATGCCATTGCTGATAACGTGAATGTTCCTACTTGGAAGACTAAGCCTCCGATACCGACAACCAAGATGACTGCTGCAATCAACAAGTTTTTCTTTTTATCGAAATCTACTTTGTTCTCAATCAAGATTTTCATCCCGCTAGCTGCGATAACACCGAACAAGATAAAACTGATTCCTGAAATAACTGGTCCAGGGATACTTAAGATTAAGGCACTTAGTTTTCCAACAAATCCCAAGATAACCGCGAAGAATGCTGCTCCGCCAATCACGAAGACGCTATGCACTCGTGTGATTGCTAGTACGCCAATGTTTTCTCCATAACTTGTAACTGGAGGGCCACCGACAAACGCTGCAACGATCTGTGCTAATCCGTCACCCATTAATGTTTTGTGCAATCCAGGCTCTTCAAAGAAGTTTCTGCGAGTTAATTTGTTCAGCACCATCAAATGACCAATATGTTCTGTCATTGTTACAAATGCGATTGGTGCCATTGTTGTAATCGCACCTAGATATAATTTTGGTTCATATTGAACAAATGGAATTTCAAAGTTTGGTAAAGCAAACCACGCTGCGTCTGCAATCGGTTGTGTATCAACAATTCCAAAGAGTAAGGCGACGATGTAGCCACTCACGATTCCTAATAAGATTGGAATCAACCCAAGAAATCCGCGTAAGAACATATTGAAGAAAATCGTCAAACCTAACGTGATTAACGCTACGGCAATGTATTTAAAATCGTAGTTACCATTGTTGTACATTGCATTATTTGCAGCATTTGCTGCTAGCCCCAACCCGATAACCATAATTACTGGTCCAACAACGATTGGTGGTAAGATTCGGTCAAGCCATGCTGCACCGATTTTTTTGATAATCAAAGCGACAATCAGGTAAACCAACCCAGTTGTGATTGCTCCTTGCGCAATTGCTGGATAACCATCTGTTTTCATCAACATTTGCATCGCTGCAATAAAGGCAAAGCTACTTCCTAAGTAAGCTGGAATTTTTCCTTTTGTTGTAAACAAGTAAACCAGTGTGCCCAATCCTGAACTGACTAACGCAATCCCCGGATCGATTCCAACTAAAAGCGGTACTAAAACTGTTGCTCCAAACATCGTGAATAAATGCTGTAAACTTAAACCAACCCAATGACCTAATTTTGGACGGTCATGAATGTCTAATACAACACTATCATTATGAAATTCTTTTTTCTCTGACATATCTTTTCCCCTATTCTTCCTCTTTTAAAATCATGATACGATCTTGTCCGTCAAGCTCTTGCATCTCTACCAGAATTTCTTCTGCTTTTGATGTTGGAATATTTTTCCCGACATAATCGGCACGAATTGGTAGTTCGCGATGACCGCGATCAACTAGTACAGCTAATGAAATTTTTCTTGGACGCCCTAAATCCATGATGGCATCCATTGCCGCTCGAATCGTACGCCCTGTGTAAAGCACGTCATCAATCAAGATAACTTCTTTTCCTTCTAAAGAAACTGGCACATCTGATGAATGTAGCTCAGGTCCTTCTGCAAGCTCTTTTTTATCATCACGATACAATGTGATGTCTAACTCACCAACTGGAACTTCGATGTCTTCCAACTGTTTTAATCGTTCGGCAATTCGAGCAGCAATATAAATTCCTCGTGTTTTGATTCCCACTAAGACGATGTCTTCAATGCTGTGATTTCTTTCGATGATTTCATAAGTAATTCGTGTCAATGCTCGTTTCATTGTTACTTGATCGACTACTTCTTTGGTTTGCATACTGTTTCCCTCCATTTTTTTGCATAAAAAAACTCCTGCCCTAAGAGGACAGGAGGTATGTTTAGACTGATTGTACAATTTGGTACGTTCATAGATAGCTAATACAGTTGCACTGTTAGCTATACTTCGTCATTGAGCATCACACATATAGCGCACCATATAGTTGATTACTCACACCCTTCTTAGCCTCACGGGACTAAACTTAAAGGACTACTATTTAATTTTCGTTTAAGCTTTTCGTTGTTAATACTATACCGTTGCCAGCATAAAAAATCAATGGCTTTTTCTTAATTTTTCTAAAGTTTTTTCAAACACTTCAGGAAGTGGCGCTTCAAAGACCATTTCTTGTCCGGTAACAGGATGTGTGAAGCCTAACATCTGGGCATGTAAGAATTGACCATTTCCTGGTAAAGTTTTCTTTGGCCCGTATACAGGATCGCCTGCCAAAGGAAAACCAATATATTGCATGTGGACACGAATTTGGTGCGTACGACCTGTTTCTAATTTTAATTCAACCAAAGTAAATCCTTCAAAACGTTCTAGCACAGTAAAATGAGTAACAGCAGATTTTCCATCTTCACGAACGGATTGCATCTTGCGATTGACTTTTGAACGGCCAATCGGCGCATTGATCGTTCCCTTATCGTGCGAAATCTCACCATGAACTAACGCAACGTATTTTCGTAAAGAAGTTTTATCTTTTAATTGTTTTGCCAATGATTCATGTGCTTGGTCATTCTTGGCAACCATTAACAAACCAGAGGTATCTTTATCAATCCGATGCACGATTCCAGGGCGAATCACACCGTTAATGGAAGATAAATCTTTGACATGATACATCAACGCATTTACCAAAGTTCCATGGCTGTGCCCAGCTGAAGGGTGGACAACCATGCCTTGTGGCTTATTGATAACTGCGACATCTTCGTCCTCGTAAACAATTGTTAACGGAATATCTTCAGCGATGACATCTAATGTTTCTGGCTCGGGAATCGCTACAAATAGTTCATCCTTTGCTTTCACTTTATAATTTGCTTTAACGGGTTGACCATTTACAGCAACCACGCCTTCTTTTAACCAAAGTTGGATTTGAGAACGACTATAATCTGGAAATAAGCCTGTTAGGACTTTATCAATTCGTCCTGTTTCTTGTTCGATTGTTGCTCTTAGTTCTGTCATTTTTTCACTTGATCCTTTTCATCTAAAATAATATATATCAATATACAAATCACACCACAAACTAATGAAATATCAGCGACATTAAAAATCGGAAAGTTCATAAAATCTGTTTGGAACATGTCCACTACATAACCTAAACGCACACGATCAATAAAGTTTCCAATCGCGCCTGCTAAAATCAATGCCAAACCAGTCATAAACCAACGACTTGCTGTCTGCCTGTTTTTAATCATTAAATAAACGATTGCTACCACAGCAACAATTGTTACCACAGTAAAGAACCACATTTTTCCCTCTAGCATGCTCCAAGCTGCTCCCGTATTCCGAATATGGTTTAGCGATAAGACACCAGGAATGATTGATTGGGTTTCTCCTAATGCTAAGTTGCTTGTAATCCACCATTTGACCCATTGATCTATCACAATCAAAGCGCCACTCATTATCCAATATATAACTAACACACGATCAATCCTTTTCTACTTGTTTAAAAATATCTCTTGGTCGAATAATCCCTAATAAATTGCCATCAGGGTTTCCATCTTTTGTAATCAACACTGCCTCTAGCGTCCCTTGCTCACGAAACATCAACTCAACTTCGTATATTTTCGTGTTCGCAGAAACAAATTGATAATTTGTATATTTTCCATCACCAATAATCAAATCTTTCGCTTGCTTCCGTGTTAAGTCAATCACTCCTTGTTGACTTTCTTTAGCCAACCAAAATCCGATTGCTCGTAAAGTAATCAATGCTTCAAATTTCCCTTTATTATACAGTGGAAATTGAGAGTAACGCTTTTGAGCAATCGTCTCTAGCAAATCTAGTAAAGGAATATTTTTATCAAAACCAGTCACTTTCTTTGCAAACTTCGGCAACACCGTGGCTGGACGAATCAATGCCTCTTCAATGACTTGGATCTTGTCAACTGCCCACTCATTTGGCTCTGCAATGACAAAGTCTTCAGCAATTCTTTCATGAACAATTGCGTTCCTTAATTGCGCCATCTGAAATAAATCTTCTTCATATTTACGGACCATTGACCCTTTTTTGCGAGCCAATCGGCGCACTAATTCGGTAAAGCCCATATTACGGGTATTTCCCATTTCCTCACGCATCCATTTTTCAATACGATTGAAGCTACTTAAAAACACATCAGAGTTACTCATATTTGCTAGGGTCCTCCTTGATGACATAAGCTTGGTTCTTAATGAAGAAAAAGAAACCAATCATTCCAATCACAGCTACCAAGCTATAGAATAAATTATTAAAATAAATGGCACTTAAACTCGTGAAAAAAAAGAGTACCGGATACAATTGCAACAGGAGTAAGTTCATCGTAATAACGTACGCATCTTTTGGCAATGCAATTTGATAAACTGGACTTTTTAACCAAAAAAACGTGACTTGCATCGTTAGTGGAACGGTTGCTTCTACTTCCACGCTGTCTTGCTGATTTAAGTAAACAGACTTTCCATTAATTTGTAGTCGAATCGAACTTCCCATTCCATAAAAACCAGTTTTTCTGGTGAATTTTATTTTCATAATGCCCCTCCTATTATGCTTTAGTATAACTTAAAACACAACAATGAAAAAGAAAATACCTTAGATAAGGTTGTGACTCCAAGCGTTCAGCTTCGAAAAAATAAAGAGCAACTGAAAAAAATAGCTTTTCATATTTTTGAACAGTTGAGAGTTATTTCGAGAAGTTGCTTGGGGAACACCGTGAATAAGGTTGTGGCTCCAAGCGTTCAGCTTCGAAAAAATAAAGAGCGACTGACAAAAATAGCTTTTCACATTTTTGGATAGTTATAAATTATCTCGAGGCGCTACTTGGAGAACACCATAACTTCAGAAAAAGGAGGTATGACAAAAGTTTTGCCATACCTCCCACTTCTTTTGAATCATCCGTTTATCATCAAAACAAACCGATCACTTCTCCTTGATTCGTTACATCCATGTTTAACGCTGCAGGTTTTTTTGGCAATCCTGGCATCGTCATCACGTCACCTGTGAGTGCTACTAAAAAGCCAGCACCTAATTTGGGAACAAATTCTCGAATCGTAATCGTAAAATCAGTTGGTGCGCCAAGCAACGTTGGATCATCTGAAAATGAATACTGGGTTTTTGCCATGCAGATTGGCAAGCCACTCCAACCATTTTTCTCAAACTCCTCGATTTGTTTCTGCGCTTTTTTACTAAATTGAACGCCTTGTCCACCATAAATCTTTTTGACGATTGTCTCTGCTTTTTCCGAAATCGTCGCAGTTGATTGATATAACGGTTGATAATCAGCTGCTTGTTCAGCAATTAGTTCCACTACAGCTTTTGCTAAATCCACACCACCAAGCGCGCCTTGTTCCCATACACTGACACGTTTAGCTAAGACACCTTGGTTTTCACATAACTCTTCTAACAATGCAAATTCTGCTTTCGTATCCGTAACAAACTCGTTGATTGCCACGATTACAGGGATATTGTACGAACGCATATTTTCAATGTGGCGTTTCAAATTAACAAAACCGGCTTTCAAAGCAGATAAATCTTCTTCAAGTAGTTCTGACTTTTGTCTACCCCCGTGCATTTTTAATGCGCGAATCGTTGCAACAATTACAATTGCATCTGGCGCTTTTTTCAAGTTAGGGACTTTGATATCAAGAAACTTCTCCGCGCCCAAATCTGCACCAAAGCCAGCTTCCGTAACCACGTAATCAGCTAATTTTAAAGCTGTTTTAGTCGCTAAAATACTATTACATCCGTGAGCAATATTTGCAAATGGTCCACCATGAATAAACGCAGGTGTGCCATAAATTGTTTGAACTAAATTTGGTTTCAACGCATCTTTTAGAAGTAAAGCAAGAGCGCCTTCTACTTTTAAGTCACCTGCAGTTACAGGTTCTCTGTCAAAAGTATACCCAATGACGATTCGTGCTAGCCGCGCCTTTAAGTCATCTAAATCAGTTGCCAAACATAAAATCGCCATGATTTCACTAGCAACGGTGATGTCAAAGCCATCCTCTCTTGGTACTCCCTGGATTGGTCCACCTAAGCCAACAATCACCTGACGCAATTCACGGTCATTCAAGTCAACCACACGCTTCCAAATAACACGTCTGGCATCAATTTTCAATTCATTTCCTTGATGGATATGGTTATCTAAAAAGGCAGATAGTGCATTATTCGCACTTGTAATAGCGTGCATGTCGCCAGTAAAGTGCAGATTGATGTCTTCCATTGGTAAAACTTGGGCATATCCACCGCCAGCTGCACCACCTTTAATCCCCATGACGGGTCCTAATGAAGGTTCTCTTAAAGCGATTGCTGCCTGTTTGTTAATTTGATTTAGTGCATCTCCCAAGCCAACAGTAACAGTTGACTTTCCTTCCCCCGCAGGTGTTGGGTTAATTGACGTGACCAAAATCAGTTTGCCATCCGGCTTTGCTTTTAGCTCCTCAATTGCCGAAAAATTTATTTTTGCTTTGTAATTTCCATATAATTCCAGGTCCTCATAGCCAAGATTTACTTTATCAGCTATCTCAACAATCGGTTTTAAGTCAGTTTCTTGTGAAATTTGTAAATCACTCTTCATCAAACTACCCCTTTACACGAACTTTAATTCAATTTATTTTCTTTTTGTTAAGTTATTTTTATTATACACGTTTTTAATTGAAATAAATAGATAGAAAAGCCATCTCTTTTATTTATTTGACGTACTTATAAATACTCTTTATAATGTGGCTATGGTAGATTTTAAGAAAGGTCGTGAGTGCTTTGACCCAGGGAATCGTGAAGTGGTTTGACAATAAAAAAGGATACGGATTTATCAGTTATGATGAGACGGAAGAGATTTTTGTCCATTTTACCGCAATCGAAGAAGATGGCTTTAAGAGTCTGGAAGAAAACCAAGCCGTTGAGTTTAAGATTATTGAAGGCAATCGCGGAACACAAGCAGCTCATGTTAAGAAATTAAGTTAATTGATTCAATTAAAATCACATTCAATGATAAATGAACAAGGAAATTGTAGTTGAGACAAGGAAAACTTGTCTCAACTTTTTTTATACTTTTAGTAACCCAAAAAGGAGTCGCGGACAAAAGCCCTCAACTCCTTTTTCTCATTGTTTATGAGAACTATTTGATTGATCCTTTGATTTATCTTTTCGTGACTGATCAACAAATACTTCTTGTGAAGTTCCCGCAAAATAATTACGAACGGGTACCCGATCTTTTGCACGTAATAAATAGATTGTCGGCTCTAACTCATCTGTTAATTTTAACTCCAAGCCATGATCATGTGGAGCTACCTTTTCGACTTGCTGTAACGTTAATTTTTTATCTTTCCAAAAAGCAGCATAGCGAATTTTGATTGAATTTTTTTCTAGTACAAACGATCGACGTAACCCTAGCAATAAAAACACAGCAAAAATGCCCATAACTACATTACTTTTCCAATAAGGTCCTGTATTTTCAAGTGACAAAATCAAACTGAAAAAGAAAATAATCAACGTCAATGACCAATAAATGATCGACTGTGCCAATTCTGGCTGCCAGCGAATAATTTTTTTCATTGTCTAACCTCGCATGATAAGTAATAATGCTATAATCATATCATAACATTACTTTATTTTAAAAAGGAGATATTCATGTTACGAGTATACATTGATGCCTCGACAAAAGGCAACCCCGGTCCAAGTGGTGGTGGCATCGTGATTCTTGGAGAAAATCGTTATGAACAGCTAGCTGTTCCTCTTTCTGATGGGTCAAATCACGAAGCAGAATTCGAAGTCTTTTTAAAAACTTTAGAAATTTTAAAGGAAAAGGAATTAAACGCTGAAACGATTTTTTGTTATTCAGATAGTAAAACGTTAGTTTCCACCATTGATAAAAATTTTACAACTAACGAATTATTCCAGCCCTACTTGTCAGCAATCCAATCACTTCTTCCAACGTTCTCTTTGTTTCTTTTACAATGGATTCCTGAAAGTAAAAATAAAGGTGCCGATAATCTAGCTCGACAAGCATTAAAAAAACAACTCCAACAAACAAAAAAATAGACCGAAAACGATGAAGCTTACTAAACTCCATCGTTTTCGGTCTTTTAATAAACTTTTCAAGGTTATTAAGATACTTCCTTAGGTTACGATTTAACTGGTAGAAAAGTTTCCTTATTGCTCAAAGCTAAATGTTTGGAGCTACAACTTTATTTACGGTGTTCTCAAAACAACTCCTCGATATAGCTTGTCAGAGCTAAGCGTTTTGCGCCACAACCTTATTTACGGCGTTCTCAAAACAACTCCTCGCAATAACTCTCAACTGTTCAAAATATGAAAGATTATTTTTGTCAGTCGCTCTTTATTTTTTCAAAGCTAAGCGCTTGGAGTCACAACCTTATTCACGGTGTTCCCCAATCAGCTTCTTCGGCAATAAGCCCTCTTTTCATAAAAATATGAGGAACTATTTTTAGAAAAGTTTTCTTATTGCTTGAAGCTAAGCGCTTGGAGTCACAACCTTTCACAACAAATAATTATGATCGAAAGTAATCTCCACCTGATACTTCCCAATCTTCTGCTTGACTTGCTCCCGAATAATTTCTTCCAATTTCTCATCAGAAAAATGACATTTCTGTGGAACAACCACATCAAATTGCAAAATTTCCCCTTCTTTTATCACACGAAAATCATGAATTTTAAGTCCTTCTGCTGTAGTTGCAACAATTTCACGCAATGTCTGTAATACCGCTAAATAACGTTCATTACTCACTGGAACAGGATCTAAATGACAAACCAAATCAACTGCTAAACGTTCTTTGAAATCTTTTTCGATTCGGTCAACAATACGATGCGCCTGATTCAAATCTAAACTATCATCCACTTCGATATGAACAGATGCAAATCGTTTACTTGGTCCATAATTGTGTACTAACAAATCATGATAACCTAAAATTTGATCGTAATTATTCAGCGAATCTTCCATTTCTTCGATTTCTTCTGTTGTAGGTCGGCTACCCATCAACTCATAGACAAAGTCACGAACCATCATTCCACCGCTATACAAAATATATAATGCTAATGCAAATCCAATATAGCCATCGATTCTCCATCCAGTCAACCATTCAATACCCGCTGAAATCAAAACCGCTAACGTTGTAAATACATCATTGTAACTATCAGTTGAAGTAGCTCGCAAAGCATTCGAATCAATTTTTGTTGCGATTCGACTATACATTTTCCCTTGAATAAACTTCAAACCAATTGAAAAAACCAAGACTAAAAAGACAACTGGTGTCAAAATAACATTTTCTGGATGGATAATTTTTTGAAAAGAAGATTCTAAAAATGTAAATCCCACATAAGAAATAATGATTGACACAAATAATCCACTGATATATTCAAACCGTTCATGTCCATATGGGTGCTCTTTATCTGCTGGTTTAGCTGCAATCTTAAACCCAATCAAGGTCAACACAGAGGAAGCAGTATCCGACAAACTGTTGATTGCATCTGCCATGATTGACACACTACCTGATAAGATTCCAATCATAAATTTGGAAACAAATAAAATCAAATTGGAAATCAAGCCTAAGACACCTGCCAAGATTCCTTGTTTCGTTCGTTCTCTACTCGTTGTTTTTTCTGTCGTTTGTTTTCTTGTCACACTCTTACTCCCTTATCTGAAAAGATCTGCTCTCAATTAAATTTTTTATTCTGGTTTCAAAGGAGTCGCCGCAAAGAGTGCTTTAGCAAGAAGCGGCGTAATAATTCCTGCCCCAATTGCTTCTGGAACACCATTGATTCCCGCAACTCCGATCAAAGTTTTAAATAAAAGTGATGTGTCCACGCCATAAGCATTGGCAGTCGCACTTGTATAAAACATTCCCATAAAACCTAAAACAAGTAAAGTATTCGTTAGGGAACCCAGTACTCCTGCAACAGCAGCCCCCATCACCACAGATTG
Source organism: Enterococcus sp. DIV0174 (assembly GCF_050529065.1). Lineage (NCBI taxonomy): Bacteria > Bacillati > Bacillota > Bacilli > Lactobacillales > Enterococcaceae > Enterococcus > Enterococcus sp. DIV0174. The sequence continues at coordinate 1,519,321 of NZ_CP172881.1, forward strand.
ATTTTTACGATAAATCCAATGAAAGATAACACCAGCGACCAAACCAACAAGTACCCGTGGGACCACTGAAATGATTGGATTCGTAAAGACTAACGTATCAAAGGGAGTCGTCGGCATGGCAAACGCGCGAACAATAGTCGCAATTCCCCAGAACAAGCCAATCAGCATGCCATCTTTAGGTCCTAATACAACGGCTGCTACAATAACTGTAATATGGATGATTGTTAAGCTAATAAACCCTAACGGAATAAAGCCCAGCCAAGGAACCATTGCTTGAACAAGAATGATTGCTAACAAGACTGCGCGTAATACTAAACGAAATGTTTTATTTCTACTATTCATCTTAAACCCCACCTTTTTCTTTTCATCGTAAAAAGTTCTTGCTCATTCGTCAACTATTTACCTTTATCCTAAAATAGACACAAAAAAACAAGCGGACTTGGAATGGCTATTTTTCAATAGCACTCCAAGTCTTGCTTATCTTTGAACGTTAAATTTTAACAAATGATTATTGGTTAAGCAACCAATTTTTTGCTTCGGCTAATGCATCTGGAATACCTGCTGGATTTTTACCGCCTGCTTGTGCCATGTCTGGACGTCCGCCGCCGCCACCGCCAACTTTCGGTGCGATTGCTTTGATTAAGTCCCCAGCTTTTAATCCGGCTTCATTTGCTTCCTTCGACATAGCCACTAACAAACTAACTTTTCCGTCTTGCTCATTTGCCAGAACAAGAATGTCAGAAATTGCTTTTTGTTTCCATTGGTCTGCTAATTGACGTAATTGATTCATGTCTTTCACTTTCACTTGTGAAGCAATCAATGTTTTTCCAGCAACCGTTTCTGACTCTTTGAAAATGTCTCCGGCTTGTTGATTAGCTAATTTACTTGCTAATTTTTCATTTTCTTTTTGTAATTCACGTAATTGTTGTTGTAATTGTTCTGTTTTTGCAACTACTTCTTTTAATTGAGGTGATTTGACGATTGCTGCAACTTCTTTTAATTGTTGCTCCTCACCTTCTAGTAGTTCGTAAGCTTCTTTACTTGTAACAGCTTCGATACGACGAACGCCAGCACCGATTCCTGATTCAGAAACAATTTTGAAAATACCGATGTCTTCTGTGTTTGATACGTGTGTCCCACCACAAAGTTCGATTGACCATTCGCCAATGTTGACGACGCGGACTTCACGACCATATTTTTCACCAAACAAGGCCATTGCCCCCATATTTTTTGCTGTGTCAATGTCTGTTTCGATTGTTTGAACTGGAATAGCTTCCCAAATTTTTTCATTGACGATTCGTTCCATTTGAACTAGTTCATCTGCTGTGATTTGGCCAAAGTGAGTGAAGTCAAAACGTAAGTGTCCAGGTGCAACTAATGAACCTGCTTGGTTTGCATGTTCACCTAATGTTTCTTTTAACGCTTTATGCAATAAGTGAGTCGCTGTATGGTTTTTAATGATTCGATTACGCATTGGTTCGTTGATTGCTAAATGATAGATTGTACCTTCTTGCATTGGTGATTTGACTGTTACTGTGTGCATAAATTGACCGTTTGGTGCTTTTTGAACATCTGTAACTGTTGCAACCACTTCTTGTGCATCATTTAAAATCCAACCTTGATCAGCAACTTGTCCACCCATTTCTGCATAGAAAGGTGTTTCAGCAAAAATCATTTGAGCAACGCCTTCTGTTACTTCACTTAGTAATTCTTCGTCTTGAACGATTACTAATAATTTGCTGTCTGCCTCAACTTCTGTGTAACCAATAAATTTACTATCCACTTTGATATCCGTTAATAATGCTGATTGAACGCCCATTGATTTTTCCGTGCTTCTTGCAGAGCGGGCACGTTCTCTTTGTGCTTCCATTTCTTTTTCAAAGCCAGCATGATCGACTTTCAAACCTTCGTCTTCCGCTACTTCTTCAGTTAATTCTACTGGGAAACCATAAGTATCATAAAGCTTAAAGATATCTTTACCAGCTAAAGTCGTTCCGTTTGCTGCTTTTACCTCTTCAATCACTTGGTTCAAGATATCTAGACCTTCATTAATTGTTTCGTTAAAGCGTTCTTCTTCTGTCCGAATGACTTTTTCAATAAATTCTTTTTGTTGTAACACTTCTGGATAGTAGCTAACCATGATTTCTCCAACAACTGGAACTAATTTATACAAGAAAGCTTGATTGATTCCCAATTTTTTACCATGCATAACTGCACGACGTAATAAACGGCGTAATACATAACCGCGTCCTTCATTTGAAGGTAGAGCGCCATCTCCAATTGCAAAAGATAATGCACGAATGTGGTCAGCAATTACTTTATAAGAAATATCCGTTGCTGGGCTTTCACCATACTTCACTTGGTTGCTTAATTTTTCAACCGCATGAATGATTGGCATAAACAAATCTGTTTCAAAATTCGTTGGTGCATCTTGAACGATAGAAACCATGCGTTCTAATCCCATGCCCGTATCAATGTTTTTATGTGGTAGTGGTTCAAATGTGTTGTCTGGTTTGTGGTTAAACTCAGAAAATACCAAGTTCCAGATTTCTAAATAACGCTCATTTTCGCCACCAGGATAGTTTTCAGGATCATCTTCTGCTAAATCATTATAAGATTCTCCACGATCATAGAAGATTTCCGTGTCGGGACCACAAGGACCGGCACCAATATCCCAGAAATTATCTTCTACATCGATGATATGATCCATAGGTAAGCCCACTTCTTCGTGCCAGATGCGTTTTGCTTCCGTATCTTTTGGATAGACAGTAACATATAACTTTTCAGGGTCAAAGGCCATCCATTCAGGGCTTGTCAAAAATTCCCATGCCCAGTGGATTGCTTCTTCTTTGAAATAATCTCCGATAGAAAAGTTTCCTAGCATTTCAAACATTGTGTGATGGCGAGCAGTTTTTCCGACATTTTCAATATCATTTGTTCGAATTGATTTTTGTGCATTAGTGATTCTTGGATTTTCTGGAACAACTGAACCATCAAAATATTTTTTTAAGGTTGCTACTCCTGAGTTGATCCATAACAAAGTTGGATCGTTAACTGGCACTAATGAGGCGCTTGGCTCGATTGTGTGTCCTTTTGATTGGAAAAAATCTAAAAACATTTTACGAACTTGTGCACTACTTAATTGTTTCATTCCATTACCTTCTCTCGTTGTTTTCAATACAAAAAACACCATTACAGCCAAGGACGAAAACTCGCGGTACCACCTTGGTTGCAATGATGTTTGATCATTACCTCTTAAACTCGATAACGCTGAGTTGCGTTGATATTTCTATCAAAAGAAAAAAGGGAGCAATTTGATTGGTAACTATTCTTTTTTCAGCCTAGAAAGAATTTTCTGTGAGCCCCTAAAAACAAATCATGTCCTTTTTTGTACTCGTTAAGTATACGCACTTCCCAGATATCTGTCAATAAAGCTTTTCTATTTTGGCTCTTTTTGCTGCTCTCCGTCTGTGTTACGATAAATAAAAAGAGTTGATTGGAGGAAAAGATTCATGAACGACTTTTTTGGTAATGATACTTGGATTCAAGCAGCAAGCTTCGCACTTCGCTATGAAGTCTTTGTTTTAGAACAACATATTCCACCAGAATGGGAGTTTGATGCACTCGATACCAATCAAAGAAATTATTTTTTGCTCCTTGATGATCTAATTCCTGTTGCGACTTTACGTTATCAACTGAAAAGCGAAACATGTTTTCAGCCTGATCGTTTTTGTGTGGCAAAACCCTACCGTAAAAAAGGCATTGGACGTTCACTGTTGTTCAAGGCAGAACAAGTTGCCAAAAATAATGGCTGTCGATTAAGCTATTTAGTCGCTGAGTTAACAGCGCAGTCATTTTATGAACGCTGTGGGTATGTTTCCTGTACGCCACCTTTTGAAGAAGATGGCATTCTTTGTGTAGGCATGGAAAAAATTTTATGATTAGCTAACTCAATAACAGTATAAAAAAACTTAGACAAATCTAAAAAATCTGTTTGTCCTTAACTCTGATTTCAATATTAAAACCGCCTAAAATCAACGTTTTCAAAAAACGAATTTTAGACGGTTTTTTTCTTGAATATTTTTGTCTCAGACTCTTTTTTACGAATAAACGGTGTTCAAGAAGTAACTCCTTCCAAATAAGCCTAAATTTCACAAAAATTTGTTTTTATTTATTGGAGTTGAACACTTTCTTCACAACCTTACTCACGGTGTTCTCAAAACAACTCCTCAAGAAAGGTTGCATTCACTTCAAAATGTGGACTGCTATTTTGTGTGCTTCCACGCTATCTTGTCGGAGCAAATCGTTTTGCGCCACATCCTCTTTCACGGTGTTTCTCAAGCAACTTCTCGAAATAATTCATAACTGTCCAAAAACATAAGCAGCTATTTTTGTCAGTTCTTCATTATTTTTTCGAAGCTGAGCGCTTGGAGCCACAACCTTTTTATTTATGTGAACTTTTTTTATTTTTACGAGCTGTTCGTGACTGTTGTCGACGTTCGATTTTACGTTCTTGTTTGTTCTTTTCAGCAATCGCCCAATCAATCTTCTTCTTGTAGCCCGGTTTGATTTTTTTCTTTTTCTTTTTCACTAACCCAATCAAGGTTGGATCCAATGTGTCTTTTGATTTTTCGCGTTTTGTTCGACGATTTCGGTCATAAGTTTTCACAATTTCGCCGTCTTTGATTTCTTTCGGTTCAAATTTGACACCTAACGTTTCCAACATGTCAATTGATTGTTCATCACTTGGCGAATAAAGCGTGATTGCCGTTCCTTTGAGACCATTTCTCCCCGTTCGACCGACACGGTGAATGAAGAAATCTGTCTCTTCAGGAATCTCTGCGTTGATCACATGTGAGACCCCTTCAATATCGATTCCTCGTGCAGCAAGGTCGGTTGCTACTACATATTGAAATTCTAAATCTTGTACTTGGCGCATCACGCGTTTACGTTCGCGAGGAGTGATGCCTCCATGAATTTTCGCAACTTTCAAACCTTTTTTCTTCAAATAATCTGCGATTTCATCAACATGTTGTTTCGTATTTGCAAATACAATTGCTAAATACGGATGACCAATTGTCAATAATTGATAGATCATTTTATTTTTATCTTTGCCTTTCGTCGACATCAACCAGTTTTCAATATCTTCAGAGATAATTGCTTTTGGTTTGATTTCTTCGATAATAGGGTTTTGCATATATTTACGCAAAAATGGACGCAATTTTTCTGGGATTGTTGCTGAGAATACTAAAAATTGAACTTTTTCAGGTAAACGACCTGCGATTTGATCGACTTCATTTAAAAATCCCATATCCAATGTCATATCTGCTTCATCGACAACAAACGCAAATGCTGTATGGATTTTCAACGCTTGTTCATTCATCATATCTAAAATACGACCTGGTGTTCCGACTACGACATGTGGTTGTTGGTGACGTAAACGATCCAATTGGCGTTGCTTATCCGTTCCACCAACAAAATTGCTGACACGAATTTCTGGTGATGAAAATTGTGCAAGCTGATTAGCGGCCTTATAAATTTGTGCAGCTAATTCGCGACTTGGAGCAGTAATGACTACTTGGACTTCTTCCTTTGTAGCATCAATTTTATTAAATAGTGGCAATAAAAATGTATGTGTTTTTCCAGAACCTGTTTGTGATTGACCAACAATATTTTTTCCTTTGGCAATCAATGGAATCAATTTTTCTTGTACTTCCGTTGGTTGCACGAAGCCCTTTGCTGTCAATGCTTCGTTAATAAATGGTTGAAAGTTGAATTTATCAAAATTATTCATCTATGCACCTCTTCTCTTTAATTTTTCACGACTTTGGCATTATAACACAGCCGCATGATTTTTGCTCTCTTATTCTCAAACAGTGATTCGCGCCTTCTTTACAATATCTCATCAGATTTCATCAGCAATTTTCAATTTATTTATTTTTGATCGTGCTGATGGTGTAGGTGTGACTTGCTTTTTCATAAAACAAGACACTTTTTTTCCTCACAAACGAAAGTACGAGATTCAAGACAAAAATTCCTTGAGCAAACATCAAGCCCATAAAAACAAAAATCGCCGTCATTTGCAGTACACCAGTTGATTGGTCCATGATTTGTTGTGAAAATTGAATTGCCCAACTCAAACCATAAAACAAGAAATAGAGATAGCTATAACGAATCAACAATGCCTTAAAAGAAATCCGTTCTTTCTTTTCTTCCACAACTTGAATGCGTACAACTTTTTTTCCAAGTGTCTTACCATTTGTTAGATAAGTCAAAACGATAAAATACAAGAAAACTTCTAGGAAAATCCACTCACTGTTCGTCGTAACGACATCTTTTTTGAACATTAATTGTAGCAAAATAGAGATGACGCTATCTAGTATTCCCAAAAATACCCAGTCAATCAAATATGCAACCAATCTTCTTGTTAAGGAAACTTTTTGACCTTTCTCATAAGATATCTCATCCATTCTCGCTCTCGTCGGCAACATGAAAGTGAAAATTGGTGCTATAAGATAACCTAGTGTGCCCCCCAGCGTGTTGTGAAGCAAATCATTCACATCAAACAAGCGATACGGTCTAGGATAAATAAAGTACAGACCACTTAATTGTGTAAGCTCAAAAAACAACGATAAGCAAAAGCTTGCAATGATTGTTTTTGCAAAAGATAATCTAAAATAATATCTTAAATAAATCCCAAAAGGTACCAGCAATAAGATATTAAACACTGGTTCTAAAAAGACGCTTTGTTTCATCGCAGCTAAATAAGTACTCGGATCATGAATGTTTAATACTGTTTGATTCCAAAAATGGTGCCATGAAGCAAACAACTCTAGCTCCATTTTAGGTCCTGTCATCTGAGCCACCGTTTCCCTTGCTGGTAATGGTAGAATAACTAGAAAATATGCACATAATAGGTAAAATACAAAAGAATAAAGAATAACACCTCGATATAAGAGAAATGTTCCATATTTACGGTATTCATAAATAAAGAAGACCGACGAAATTGCTAGTGCTAAAAATGGAAATACAAATAATGCAAACCGAATTGGTTCAATATAACTTGCCATAACAGCCCACCACACTTTTTATAAATTTTCTTGAGTATCAACATACATTTTATCAAGCATTTCAATGCTTAATCAAGCAACGACGCTATTATTTCTCAATTCAGCCAATTTGAAGTATCATAAATGGTATACGAGGGGGTGTCGAAGTGCTGAATTTCTATTTTGTCTTTGGAGTTCCAGTTTTTTTATTCGTGCTGTATTTAGGATTTGCGTATCTACGCAAAAAAACCAAAATCCATTATCTAGGTTTTATTTTGTTGATTATTTCCGGCTTCATGATGGTTTTCAACCTTCAAACATGGCAGCAAGCCGCCACTGAACTGCAGAACATTTCGTCACAAACACTTTCCGCTCAAATCGGTTATCCAGTTTATCTGATCTGGTTACCAATCATTGTAGCTGGTTGTTTATTCTTCTTAAATCTGATTCGTGGCTATCGTCGCTTAACAAGTTTTAAGAAAAAGAACTCTTAGCTTTTTACTAACATAAATACTACGATAATTGACGTGGTATTTTGTTTTTTACCTAAGTTTACATAATAAATAATTAGTTAACAAACTTCATTTACTCCACTAATCACTTGTTTTCTCCCACTCTTGATAAAATTCTTTTAAAAAATCACGCATAAATCGTTCACGACGTTGCGCTTCTGTTTTTCCATAAACGGTATTCATTTGTGCAGGCAATAAAAATAACTTTTCATAAAAATGATTGATAACGGTGGAACCTTTACGATAATCGGCTTTGTTCGCATACTTTTGTGGCAGCATCTCAGGATCATGAATGGGATGACCATGTCCACCACCAAAATAAGCTGTTCTCAAAATTCCAATTGCACCTAATGCATCCAGCCGATCTGCATCTTGAACAATTTCTCCTTCTATCGTTAATTCTTCAGCATTTTCTCCAAGACTTTTAGAAAAGGACATATTTTCAATAATAGAAAAAATTGCGGTGATTTGATGCTCGGTTAAATCAATCTCTTTTAAAAAAGTAACTAATTCTTTTTTCGCCTGTGCTTCATCAGAAACAACTTTATCATCAATCGTATCGTGAAGATAAGCCGCCGCCAAGGTAATTTCTCGATTAGCAGTTGGTTCTGTTGCTAAGATATCTGTTGCTAACTGAACAACTCGCTTCGTATGGTCTTCTCCATGACCTGTTTGATCATTTTTCAATTGATTGAAACTATACGCAGCTATCTTTTTTAGTTTTTCGCCCATTTTTCTACCCCCACATTAATTTTTCTCCTCATTTTTAACAAATTCATCGAACAGAAAAAGTCTGGAACAAATGAAGCAATGTTCCAGACTTCCAGTTTTAGTTTACTTGGTACACGTCGAAGTATAGGTTTCGCATATATTCAATCAAATAATTAGGATTTAGTGGTTCATTTGTAGCATCCTGAATCAATTGGTTTGGTTTTCTTGAAGCCCCATATTGGTGAATATGTTTTTCCATCCACTTCTTGATTGGGGAATAGTCATCTGAAGCTAAAACCTCATCAATTGACAATTCTTTTTCTAGTGCATGTAATAGTTGCGCTGCATACATGTACCCAAGAGCATATGAAGGGAAATAGCCAAAGCTTGCACCTGACCAGTGGACATCTTGAAGGATTCCTTCCAGATCATTGGTTGGCCGAACACCTAAATATTCTTCGTATTTTTGATTCCAGACTTCTGGAAGTTCAGCAATTGCTAAATTTTCATTGAAAATCATTTTCTCAATTTCGTAACGAATAATAATATGCAAAGGATAAGTTAAACTATCTGCCTCAATGCGAATCAAACTTGCTCGTGTACGTTTCAATGAGCGGTAGAAATCAGCAAACGCAATATCAGCAAATGCCCCTTCTGCACATTCTTGGAAGAAAGGATATTGTTTTTCCCAGAAGCTTCGATTGCTTCCAACAATAATTTCGTTAAATAAAGATTGCGATTCATGAATGCCCATTGAAGCGCCTTGATAAACGGGTGTATACGCATATTTATCGTCAATACCTTGTTCATACATTCCGTGACCTGCTTCATGGATAACACCAAAAACAGCCATTTGAAAATCATGTTCATTCCAACGAGTTGTGATTCGTGCATCATTGGGATTGATTCCAGTCATAAATGGATGGATTGTATCATCTAAACGTCCTCGGCTGAAATCATACCCTAATTGTTCGATAACGCCCACAACGAATCGCTTTTGTTGTTCTTTCGTCATTTTACGTGAAAGAAAACTGGTTTCAGGTTCTATTCCTTTTTCACTAATTTCTTCACGAATAGACATGATTCCATCTTTTAATTGTGCAAATACTTTGTCTAGAATTTCAACAGTCATGCCTGGTTCATACTGATTCAACAGCACGTCATAAGGCGTCTTTTCGTCTTTTTGCCAATAAGGAATCAGCTCTTTAGTCAATTCAACATTTTGTGTCAACGCTGATTCAAAATCAGCAAACTGTTTTGTTTCTCGTGATTTTTGCCATTGACCATGCGCAGAAGAAATTGCTGCGCTATATTTTGTCATCAATTCTTGAGGCACATTATGTTCTAGTTCAAAGTCTTCTTTCACTTTTCGATATGCGGCTTGACCTACTTCAGACAATTCTTCTGGATGCTCGCCAAAATAAGCAAGTGCTTCCTCGATTTTAGGTCCTACTTTTTTCGCAAAGTAAAGGCTGTACAAGTAACTGTCAACAGCACTACGGTATTCACTGGCTTTTTCAGGCATCCCTGTCTGTGTATCCCAGTCCAAAATACCTAATGCTTGTTGCAAAAGGTTAATTTCTTTTAATTCTTGTAAAAATTCTGTTTCTTTCATCTGTCATTCCTCCAAAAATCCAAATTTAAAAACAAATCCTAATCTTCTTTTTTCGCACGAGGTGGACGTGTTCCCCAGTACTGGAATAAATCCGTTCTTAAAGCACCATTATATAATTTACGTTTCTTTGTTGCTTTTTGTCCGTAATATTCTTCAAATGCTAAATCACTGGTCAAGATGTATTTACTCCATGTTTTCAATGGTCTAAATACGTCACCCATTTCTCGATACAGCTTACGAACTGTTTCTTCCTCACCCAAGCGTTCTCCATACGGTGGGTTAGCAACGATTACGCCATATTCTTTATCCGTCTTGAAATCTTTCAACGCTTGTTGCTTAAAGGTAATTGAATCACCCAATCCAATTTCTTCCGCATTCGCTTTTGCGATTTCAATCATTCGTCCATTGATATCTGAACCAGTAATATCTAGTTCTACATCGTAATCAGCTTGTTCTTCTGCTGCAGCACGTACTTCTTCCATGATGTTATTGTCAAACCATTCCCATGATTCACAAACAAACTCACGGTTAAATCCTGGTGCAATATTGTGTCCAATTAAGGCTGCCTCAATACAAATAGTTCCAGAACCACAAACAGGATCATAAAAAGGACGATCTTTACGCCATGTTGTTAGTGCGATTAGCGCAGCTGCCATATTTTCTTTTAATGGTGCGCCACCTTTTTCCAAACGATAGCCACGTTTAAATAAACTTGGTCCTGTCGTATCTAACGTGACCATCACATGGTCTTTCAGCAAAGCAACTTCTAATTGAAAATGAGCACCGGTTTCTGTCAACGGTACAGAAGCTGGCCGGTGATAATACGTACGCAAACGATCAACAATTGCTTTCTTAGTGATTGCTTGACAATCTGGTGTACTATATAGTTTTGATTTAATCGATTTTCCAGCAACTGGAAATTCTGCATCTAAAGGTAAAAAATCTTCCCATGGTAAAGCTTTCACATTTTCAAATAATTCATCAAACGTAAATGCATCAAACTCACCTACAACGATTTTGACACGGTCTGCTGTACGCAACCATAAGTTCGCTGTTGCGATTGTTTCCATCGTGCCCTCAAAACGCGCACGACCGTTTTCCACTTGACAATCAATTCCTAAATCACGTAGTTCTTTCCCAACAAGAGCTTCTAAACCGCTTGCGGCAGTTGCTACAAGGTTAAATTTTCTATTTTTATCCATACTAGTCTCCTTATTTATAAAAAAAACCTTCACAACATCGTTGGAAGGTATTCCCTGATTATTGCGATTTTCTGTAAGCCATGTTTTGTCCTTTATTCCTCCAGGGAGAAGAAATAAAGGGGTAACCATCTATCTGCAGTTTACCTGCCCTTTTGCCTTGTTCTGATTCCTAGCAAAAAGCGCCCCTACCATTGTTTGGGTTGCTCGCTCGAGGGGTTTACCGCGTTCCACCGAATAAGTTTCCCGATTCGCTTCGTCACTGTGGCACTTTCAAGGATACTAAAGCATAGTCGAAACCTTAGCTCGTTTTCCTGCCGTTACTCCTTAGAGTACCTTAGCTTATCTTTTCGCTAAGCACGAACACTACAGACATCACAGTCTGTGCGAGCATGGACTTTCCTCAGCCTGATCAAGTCAGACCGCGATTACCCGAAAACCGCAAAAATTCACTAATTAAAATTGACGTGTTTTTTCGTTGTCATCACTTGCATCTGCATTTGTATAGTTGCCTGCATTTGGTTGTGCAGAAGCAGCTGGTGTTGCTTGGTCAAGTTTTTTTCCAAAAACTTCACGTTCAAGATTTGATAAACGTTTCAAAATATCAAAGTTTGTTACTGCTGTACTCTTAGGTGCTTCTGTTGGTTGCACGCGAGTTTGTGTTCCTTGTGTTTTTGATAGTTGAGCAACTTTAGCACTCAAACGATCATTTTCTTCTTGTAAAGCAAGGAGTTCTTTGCTGTATGCTTCATAATCTTTAATAATATTGTCCAAAAATTCGTCGACTTCAATCGGATCGTATCCACGCATTTTGGTTTTGAATTCTTGTTGTAAAATGTCTTTTGGACTATAAATCAAATTCGCCATATTTACACCTCTATTTAATTCTCGTTTACATTATAACTTTTCTACTTTTCCCATTGTATCGGAAAAATAACTATAAATCAAACACTATCTTCTTTTATTCCACAGAATTTTGTAAATCATCCATGCTAATCAAATGAATCTCGTAAGGTTTAACTTCTTGCATTTTTTTTGCATCACGCAAAAAATAATCTGTTTTTCCAATGTATTCTGGGTCATAGATCAACAAAGTACCATCTGTATGTGTAAGTAGAAATTGTGTATGATTTTTTAATTGATTAGGATTTTTATAAGGTAGATGACTGACCGACTCAACGTAGTCTGCCACTTGTTCCGCTAACATTTTCTTTTCTTGATTTGTTTCGTTCCAATTACTACCAAATTCAGCAAACGGATAAATAATTCCTAGATGTAATTTAGGATACTCTTGCTTCAATTCGGCTACAACTTCAGTAACCCATAACTCAACACCAAGGTTGCCACTGCTAATCACCCACTCTAATCCTTCTTCCGTTAATTGGCGAATTTCTTTTTTTAAAACATTTTTAATAACTTTGATTTTTGGATCCTTTTCCTGAAAAACACCCAGTTCAAAGCTTCGATAGCCTGAAACATAGATTACTTTCAATTGATTCACCGCCTGATTTCTTTTCTTTCTCTGCTTTTTTTTGCTATAATGTGCGCAGGAGTGTGATTAAATATGGTCTTACGCTACCCTAATGGCCAACCTTATTCTAAGGATGCCTCTTCAAAACCAAAAATTCAAGGAAAAAAAACTTCTCCTACTATTTTTGGTAACCGAGGTATGTCATTTGAAGAAGCTATCAATGAAAGCAACAACTTTTATCTGTCAAAAAATTTGGCAGTCGTTCACAAGAAACCAACACCTATTCAAATCGTTAAAGTCGATTACCCTCGAAGAAGTGCCGCAGTGATTAAGGAAGCTTACTTTACCCAAGCTTCGACAACAGATTACAACGGTGTCTATCGAGGTTTCTATTTGGATTTTGAAGCGAAAGAGACAAAAAATAAAACCTCTTTTCCATTCAACAACTTTCACGAACATCAAATCAAACACATGGAGTCTTGTTTAAAACAAGATGGTATCTGTTTTGTTTTACTATGGTTTTCTAGTCTAAAACGTTGCTTCTATTTAAATAGTACACATCTGATTGACTATTGGTATCAACAAAAAGATGGCGGTAGAAAGTCTTTGCCACTCGCATCGATTGAAGAACTTGGCATTGAAATCACCCCTGGTTTCCTACCACGCGTCCCTTATCTTGATGCCGTCGATCGCTATCTATCATTATCAAAAGGAGAAAAGCACTAATGGCAAATGAACAAACGAGAACTTCGCGAAGAAAAGCAAGTCCTCCCCAGAAAAAAGGAACGAAATCAAGTTCTGGAAATGGCTCTGGTAAACAAAAAAACGGAAAAAATTTGATTGTCAAAATCTTACTTGGTCTTGTTTTTATTGGTTGTATCTTATTCTTATCTGGTGTTGGTCTGTTTTGGTTTTATGCAAAAGACGCCCCTGCCCTCACTGACAAAGAATTAGACGCTACTGTTTCGTCAAAGCTTTATACTTCCACCGGCGAACTATTTGAGGATCTCGGTGCAGAAAAACGCGAAAAAATCACCGCCAATGAATTGCCACAGCAATTACAAGACGCCATCGTTTCTGTCGAGGATCGTCGTTTCTACAAACATATTGGTGTCGATCCTGTCCGCATTCTGGGTTCGGCGTTATCAAACTTTACGTCTGGCGGACTACAAGGCGGAAGTACTTTGACTCAGCAATTGATCAAACTTTCCTTCTTCTCAACCAAAGCAGAAGATCAAACGCTAAAGAGAAAAGCACAAGAAGCTTGGATGGCTGTCAAGCTAGAGCAAGAAAAATCAAAAGAAGAAATTCTGACTTACTACGTAAATAAAGTCTATATGGCAAATGGTTTTTATGGCATGGAAACAGCCGCAGAAATGTACTTTGGAAAAAGATTACCCGAGTTATCGTTAGCACAAACGGCGCTTCTAGCTGGGATGCCTCAAGCACCTTCCGCTTATGATCCATATACTTATCCTGAACAAGCAAAAAAACGCCGTGACATTGTCCTTTACACAATGCTGCAAAACGAAAAAATCACTCAAGCAGAGTACGATCAAGCAGTAAATGTGCCCGTAACAGATGGCCTGCAAGAATTATCTTCAGGTGATGACAATACAAAAATCGTAGATAACTATGTAAAAGAAGTAATCAACGAGATCGAAGAAAAAACAGACAAGAATGTTTACACCGATGGTCTTGATATTTACACAAATCTTGATTTAGATGCTCAGAAACAACTATATAATATTGTAAATACCGATCAATACGTCACTTATCCTGATGATCAAATGCAAGTTGCTTCCACTTTGATTGACACAAAAACAGGACAAGTCAAAGCACAAATCGGTGCTCGAAAAGTCGCTGAAGACGTTACTCTTGGAAACAACCTGGCTGTCAATACATCACGTGATTTTGGTTCAACGATGAAGCCAATTACGGATTATGCACCTGCCTTTGAGTATTTAAAATATTCTACTGGCAAAACGATTTCCGATGCTCCTTATAACTACGAAGGAACAACTACGCCTGTCATGAACTGGGATAACCGCTACATGGGGACAATCACTTTACGACAAGCACTATACGACTCACGAAATGTTCCGGCAGTTAAACTCTTTAACGAAGTTGGTGCGGACAAGGTCGCTTCTTTCTTAAGCGGCATTGGTATTGATTACCGTACGATTCATCAATCAAACGCCATTTCAAGTAATACAGAAGAGCAGGACGGAACAAAATATGGTGCTTCTTCCTTAAAAATGGCGGCGGCTTACGCAGCTTTAGCCAACGGTGGTACCTACTACAAACCACAGTACGTCAACAAAGTAATCTATCAGGACGGAACAGAGGAAACATTTGATCCTGAAGGAACCAGAGCGATGTCAGAAGAAACTGCCTACATGGTAACTGATATCTTGAAAGACACTTTGACAAAAGGAACTGGGACTAACGCTCAGATTCCCGGCTTATACCAAGCTGGTAAGACTGGCACATCTAACTATACAGACGATGAATACGCAAAAATTGGTCTTTCTTCTGGTGTCTATCCTGATATTTTATTTGCTGGATATACACCAAACTATGCGATTTCGGTTTGGACAGGCTACAATGAGAAGATGACACCAGTTACTGATGCTTCATCACACGTTGCTTCTGATGTCTATCGTGAATTGATGCAATATGTTTCTGCCAGTGTTTCAAATGAAGATTGGGTCATGCCAAATGATTTGATTCGTGTAAACAATGAACTTTATTATAAAGACCAGTATACTGTACCAAGTTACAGCGCACCAAAAATTTCCAATGTTCCAGTACCTAGTTCAACGGTTGAACCAGAAACAAGCACTACTTCGTCAACCACTGTTGAGTCAAGCACAGAATCTTCAACAACGGTTGAAAGCAGCTCCTCTTCTAGCTCTTCAGTAGAACCAGCGCCTTCAAGTTCGAGCAGCTCATCGACAGTTGAATCAGAAACATCACCAGAAACACCTTCAACTGAGCCACCAACAAGTGATACTGAAAACGCCGCTCGCTCTGAAAAAGCTAGTTCGAGTTCATAAGTTGTTACTGATAACTAATTGAGCAGCATAATACACAAAAAAGGTCAGGACGTCATTTCGTCCTGGCCTTTTCTTTTTCTTTCATCCGCATTTTTCCGTCTTGGCACATCGGTAACAAAGGACAAACTTCACACTTTGGATTTCTCGCTGTGCAATGATAACGACCAAAAAAGATCATGGTATGATGTGTTTTCACCCAAAGATTTTCTGGCACTTTTCGCATCAAAGTTTCTTCCACTTCAAGTACACTTGCATTTAATTTACAAATTCGCAATCGTTTAGAAACTCGCTCGACATGTGTATCAACCGCAATAGCTGGAATTCCAAAAGCATCACCTAACACAACGTCAGCTGTCTTACGCCCCACTCCAGGCAATGACATCAGTTCTTCTCGAGTGCTAGGAACTTTTCCATTGAAACGCTCCAATAGTTGTTCCGCACAAGCTTTTATATTCTTTGCTTTGTTTCGATACAGCCCAATCGTTTTGATTTTTGGAATAATTTCTTCGACAGAAGCCTGCGCCAGTGTTTCGGGATCAGGAAATGCTTGAAATAATCCCGGTGTTGCTTTATTTACTGAAACGTCCGTTGCTTGCGCACTCAAAATCACAGCAATCAATAATTCAAAAGGATTTTTATGAACGAGTTCCCCGTGTGCATCGGGAAACATCTTGTACATTTCTTCAATCGCTAACATTGTATTTTCTTTACTTAGCATCTTGTCTTCCTCATCATTTTCTACTTCGTTTCGTTTCTCAGTTCTTCTTCCAACCAATTTGTCAAAGAAACTTTAGGCAAATCCTCTGATTGTGAAGATTGTTCTACTTCTTTTTGTAATAATTGCTGTTTACGTCGTTTTTGTTCTTCCTCAACTTGTTGCTTTGTCCGCAAATTTTTTCGTTCCCAAGATAACAAAATTCGGTCAACATAGTTAAAGCTATACGCTTGGTTCAACACTGCCTCACGCAAAGCAAGCTTTAGTACTTCTGGTTGATAGTGATCTTCTTCTAACCATTGACCAATTCGTTGGAACTCGATTGCAGACAACGGCCGACCAAATTCTTGTTCAAACGAACGGTAAACCGATTGAATTTCTTGCTCTTGTTGATTTTCTTTGGCTTTTGATGCTTGACTATCTAAATACTTTTCAAGTCGTTCATATAACGGAAGTAAATTGTATTGATCCGCTTTTTTACCATCAACAGTAATCGTCTCAATTGCGATAAAGCCACCACTAACCAATCGATTTAAAATTTGATAAACCTGATCTGATTTCAAGCCCATGTTGATTGCTATCAACTGTAAGTCAGGAAAAGAGTCTCCTTCTTGTTGCTTCATGTGCAACTGCAAAACAAACAGAAACTCTTCTGATTCTAACCCCATTTTCCGGTAATTTACGAATAATAAATTAGAAATAGTGGTCTGTCCTGATTGTAGATATTTGGTTAAACTTAGCATGTTCTTTTCCTCCGCTTCAAAATCAGTATACGGAAAAAGAGCAAGTGAAGCAAGTTTGCCTGATTGATTCTTGATTTGACTTCGTTATAAACTGACTAAGGAAGGCACCAAGAATCTTTAGCTTACGATTCTTGGTGCCTCCCTCTCCCACTCATTTATCCCCACTGAACAAAGAGTATGATTCATGTTTTTTACAGGTTGATTGCCTCGCCGCCAGTTACACCATAAATTTGTGCCGTAACATAACTTGCTTTATTTGAGGCTAAAAACACATATACTGGTGCTAATTCGGCTGGCTGACCTGCACGTTTTAAAAGGCTATCTTGTCCAAATTCTGGGATAGCTTCGCTCGGTTGCCCCTCATCAAGCTGTAATGGTGTCCAAATTGGTCCCGGAGCGACAGCATTCACCCGAATACCTTTCGGCGCTAACTGTTTCGCTAAGCCAATCGTAAAATTCGCAATAGCAGCTTTAGTAGCTGCGTAATCAAGTAGATGTTCGCTTGGATTTGTCGCCTGGACAGAAGTTGTATTAACAATAGCTCCTCCAGCTGGAAGATGAGGAACTGCTTCTTTAACCAAAGAAAACATGGCAATGATATTTACCATAAAGGTATCTTTTACTTGTTGCATCGGCAATTCTTCAATGGATGAACAAGAAATTTGTTGTCCAGCATTTAGAATTAATGTATCAATGCCACCTAATTCAGCTACTGTTTGGCGAATGATTTCCTTAGGTGCTTGCTCATCACGCAAATCAAAAGGCAACAGTACTACTTTGCGACCCGCTTTCTCAATTAGCATTGCAACTTCCTTCGCATCATCTTCTTCTCCAGGAAAAAATTGTAATGCGATATCTGCACCTTCTCGTGCAAAGGCAATAGCAGTAGCACGTCCAATACCAGAATCCCCACCAGTAATCAGCACACGCCGATTTTCTAATTGATTGGCCCCTTTGTAAGTTTTTTCACCACAATCTGGTACAGGTTTCATATTTTGTTGGAGAGCTGGTGTATCTTGGTCTTGCTTTGGAAATTTTTCCGTATGGTATAATTTTCGCGGATCTATTAACTTTGGTTCAGTCATACTATTCCTCCTATTTAAAACAAATTTTTCTTCAAAAAAAGCAACTCATACCTAACTACTTTGTGTAATCTTTCGTCAGTAAATGAAGTGCGACCGCAGCTGTTGCTACGGCAGAACCAATTAAAACCAGCAAAAAGCCTAATTCAGAACTTCGTCCCGGTAGTCCACCTGTATTCATCCCCCAGATTCCCGCAATCATTGCTGGAACAGAGATGACCAAGGTTGCTGAATCAAGATACTTCATCAAATGGTTTAAGTGATTATCCATCATCCCACTGAAAAGATTCCCAATACTTTCGAGTAAATCGCGATAAATCGAAATCATTTTTTCCGTCTGTCTTTGTCTTAGTTTCACATCATAAAGCAATTGATCGTCAGCTAGCTTCTCCGCAAAATGATTCACTTCCCACAGTTCATCCAGCGTTTCTTTTTGATCTCGTAATGTATGGTCGATATAAACAATGGCACGCTCTAAATCAGCTTGTTTATAGAGTTCCTCATTCTCAGTGGTCCTGCGTGCGCCTTCATCTAGCGAATCAATTTCTTGCTTCATTTTTTTCAATTCTTTGACAAAGTGCATATAACTATTCAAAATCGTATATGCAATAACTTTTTCAAATGAAATCAGTTCAGTCTGATATTTTTCAACTAAACTTTCAATAAACATCGTTTCGTTTTCGACACAAGTAATCAGTAAATCATCCGAAACGACAAACGAAATTGGCGTTAATCGCTCTTCGATTTTTTGACTATTGCTGGAAAGGTTAAGCAATACCAGTGAGAATGCATTAGCTAGCTTCGTTCCAGGGAGATACTCGACTCTCGAAATCGCCTCAGGGTAAGAAATGCCAATAAAGATTTCTTTAGGTAACTGATATTTTTGTGTGATGTTTTCAATCGTTACTACATCGCTATGATTAATGATTAGCCAATTGCTCTTGGCTTTATCCACCTCTGTTACCTTGTGCTGTTTATCAATAAAGTAATACTTTGGCATTCTTTTTTCCTCCCTTGTGATTTATTTCAGTCTTTCTTTCAAGCGAAACAGTTTCGTTTTCTCCCCCTATAATTAGGATAAACGTTCCAATTTTTTTATTCAAAGGATTTGATTTAAGTTCGTTTTGTCCTCAAAAAATAGTTAGTATGCTTAACAGCTTTCAGTCTACGACTAGCAAATAGAACAGTTCTTGCTAGTAAAGTAAAAAGACCACATAGAATCGTTCCATGCGGTCTTTCGTACTATTTCCTTGCTCTAATTATTCATCTGTTTCTAAAACGTAAGGCTCACCTTCATACGTATAACTTGTATTTAATGTACCATCATTTTCATCTGCATACACACGACGGCTAAATGGGAAACAATGGCTCTTTCCATCCACTGCATTTTCTTTGGCCAAGGTGAAGTGGTTTGCTTGTGTCTTATTTAATTCTTCAATCACTTGATCCGCTAACTGATCAATTGTTTCATTATTTTGTTTTTCAAATTTTTGATAATCTTTTAAAAATGCTGCTTGTTGGTTAAAGTATTCTTTTTCCATTTGACATTCCTCCAATTTAAACTCCTTCTTTATTTTCACAAAAAATCCGCTAGATTACAACTAATTATACTTTTGAAGCCTTCAAACACTCCCAGAACAAAGAAACACGCCGACAATTCTTCAACTGTTTGTCGGCGTGTTCGTTGTTTATTTATTTTCTGCAATTTCAGCTAAAGCTGCTTGTGCAAGTAAGTTCAAGTAGTTCCAAGGACGATCAAAGTGTGGCTGGAAGAAGAAATCAGATAATGCTAGATCTTCAACTGTCATTTTGTTTTGTACAGCAAGTGACAATGTATTAGCAGATTGTGTAATGTCATATTTCGACATAAATTGTGCACCAACAATACGATTTGTCCCATTTTCATAAACTAATTCCATCAACACTTTTTCAGTTGTTGGCATAAACTCTGGACGATAATTATCTTCAAATAAAGTGGCATGAACATCCAAATTATTTAATGGCGCACTTTCAAGTGTTACACCAGTTGAGCCAATTGTCCAACCAAATAGATATAAACCTGATGTTCCTTGTGTACCACGATAATGCATTTTATTTTCAGTTAAGTTATATCCAATCAACAAACCTTGGCGAACGGCATTTGTTGCCAATGGAATATAATTTTGTGTATTCGAAGGGTTATAGTGAACAACAGCTGAATCACCGGCTGCAAAAATGTCTGGGTTACTTGTTTGCATATATTCATTGACCTTGATTGCGCCGTTTGGCAATGTATCAACTTTTCCAGCAACCAACTCTGTATTTGGTTTAAAACCAACACATAAAATAACCATATCAGCATCAAATGTTTCACTAGGTGTTTTGACTTGTTTTACTTTGCCTTCTTCATCTGAGATAAACTCTGACACATTTTCACCCAAAGCCAAAGTTACTCCACGATCAACCAATTCTTTTTCCAGAACATCTGTGAATGGTTTATCCAAATATTTATTTAAAATACGGTCTAGCCCGTCAATTAAAGTTACTTGTTTTCCAGATTCAACAAAAGCTTCAACCAATTCGATTCCAATATAGCCTCCACCAACGATTACGACGCGTTTTGCATCTTTAGCTTGTGCAATAATTTCATTTGCTTGGTTATAGTTTTTACATAGTAAAATATTTTCTGATTCGATTCCTTTGATTGGCGGAATAATTGGCCATGAACCTGTTGTCATAACTAATTTGTCATAAGAAACTGTTTCAACTTCACCAGTCTTTAAATTTTCTGCAGTTACAGTTTTATTTTCTGTATCAACATCTGTAACATTGTGTTCCATTTTGACTGTCGCACCTAGCCCAGAAAGTTCGTCTGGATTTGAGTAAAACAACCCAGCAGGATCTTTAACTACGCCTCCAACATACAAAGCAATCCCACATGATAAGAATGAGATATTGTCATTACGTTCATAAATTGTTACTTCTGCTTCTGGATGATTATTTAAAATACTTTTTACAGCTGCTGTTCCAGCGTGGGTGCAGCCAATTACAACTACTTTCATGGTAATCCCTCTTCCTGCTAAACTTTTTGTCTTTTGACAATGCTAACTATAGCAAAAATAAAACGTATTCAGAAATTTTATGCTTGTGAATTCACAAGGTAAAATTCACTTACTTTTTAAAAGGAAACAGGAAGAAAACCTGTTAAAAAAAGCCTCGCGCCGTAGTGTTTGAGACTTCACAAAAAAAAGGATTGTGAAAGCGCAAAAAAATAAAAAACTATTTTATCCAAAATTCAGATAAAATAGTTTTTTATTGCTTTCTTTTTCACCAAGTATCGCCAAAATAGATTAATTACGTTTTTTCTTTTGTGATACATTTTTTAATTAAACAGACTCACTTGCACGTGCTTGCTGACATTCTGGACACAAGCCATACAGTTCAAGACGATGTTCGTTAATCTCAAAATCAGTCAAACGACTTGCAGCCATCTCAACATCTTCAAGACCAGGATAATGAAAGTCCACGATTTTCCCACAGTTTTGACAAATCACATGGTAATGGCGTGTCGAAGTAAAGTCAAAACGACTTGACGCGTCACCGTAACTCATTTCCTGTACAAAACCAATAGATGTAAATAACCGAAGATTATTATAAACAGTTGCGACACTCATATTTGGAAAACGATGTTCTAACGCTTTATAGATTTCATCAGCTGTTGGATGAGAATGATGTTCGATTAAATACTCTAAAATTGCATATCTTTGAGGTGTGATACGAATATTTTCATGCTTCAGTTTTTCGATTGCCTCGTCTACCAATTTGTTGCCCACATTGACACCTCCTACGTAGTCATTCACATATTATCATACTATTTTTATTTTTTAAAATCTACATTTCATACAGATAAAATTAAAATTCATGCTTTTCTATTAAAAATGTTAAAGTGAACCTAAAGATTAATAAGGTATATAAAAAAGGCCAAGACAAATTTTCGTCTTGACCTTTTTGGTAGCATTGATTTTAGTTCTCTTGATACAATGCAGTTGATAGGTAACGTTCACCATTGTCTGGCACAATAACTAAAACTTTTTTTCCTTTACCTAATTCTTTCGCAATTTTTAAACCGGCTGCAATTGCAGCACCAGAAGAAATCCCCACTAAAAAGCCTTCTTGGCGACCGACTTTTCTTGAAGTTTCCATTGCTTCTTCACCAGTGATTGGTAAAATTTCATCGTAAACTTTCGTATCAAGTGTATCTGGTATAAATCCTGTTCCGATTCCTTGAATTTTGTGTGGACCAGCTGGTTTTCCTTCTAAAACTGCTGATTCAGCAGGCTCAACACCGATCACTTTAATTTCAGGATAAACACGTTTCAATTCATGTCCGGCACCAGTAATTGTTCCTCCTGTTCCAATTCCAGAAACAAAAGCGTCTAACCCAGCTACTCCAAAAGCAGCTTGAATTTCAGGACCAGTTGTCTTTTCGTGGATTTCAGGATTTGCTGGATTTTCAAACTGAAGCGGTAAGAAATAATCATGTTCTTTTGCTAAACGTTCTGCTTCTCTAATGGAACCAGAAATGCCATCAGCTCCAGGTGTTAAAATTAATTCAGCGCCGTAAGCCTTCATTAGCAATCGACGTTCCATACTCATTGTTTCAGGCATTACGATAATCACTCGGTAGCCCTTGGCTGCTCCGACCATTGCTAAGCCAATCCCTGTATTACCAGAAGTAGGTTCAATAATTGTGTCACCAGGTTTCAGACTTCCGTCTTGTTCCGCTTTTTCAATCATGCTTAAGGCAATGCGATCTTTCACGCTACCTCCCGGATTGAAAAATTCCAATTTAACATAAACTTCTGCAGAATCCTCTGGAACTATTTTGTTTAATTTAACGATTGGTGTTTCTCCAATCAAATCAGTAATTGCTTGATAGATTTGTGGCATGAAACTCTCTCCCTTCGACCTGTCTTTACTTCTTCATCATAATACAACCCCATGCTATCTGGCGAATATTTCGTCTTAAAAAATGCGACAAAAAAGTAGTTTAGATATTTGATCTAAACTACTTTTTAAAAAATCTTATCTCAAAACGATTAACGACTTAAGTTATTAAACAGTTAACTCTTGTCCAACCATTAGTGAATAGTCGCTTAATCCGTTTTTCGCCATTAAATCATCAATAGTCATCCCAAATTTTTGGGCAATTCCCCATAATGAATCACCAGAAACAACCGTATAAGTTTGACCTGTTCCAGTTGACTGCGCGCTTTCATCATAACTTGATTGTGTCGTAGATGAAGTCGTCGTTGTGGTCGTGGTTGTTGTCGTGCTTGAAACAGCACCAGTTGATGGTGTGTCAAAGCGTGTTAAATTGTACGTACTAATCAATGAGTTTAGCTTATCACCATAAGTTGGGTCAGTAGCATAGCGACCTGTCAAATAAGCTGTAGCATCATAAACGCTTGTCGTATTGCTTTTCCAAGCACCTGAATAGTGATAATCACCAGTTGAAAAACTAGTTGAACGTAGCACATTCGCATGGTCTTGGAATGATTCCCAATAAGAAGAGTATTTACGGAATGGTTCATTCATCGTCACCCATTGACCATTTAAATACTCTTTTGTCGGCATATAAACAACGGCACCATTATAACTTCCTTTAACACCAAATAAGTTATAATTCGGCGCACTTGCTAATCCAGATGTTCCATAAGCACTTTCAAGTAATGCTTGGGCAATCATCACAGAAGCATACAAATCATTGTTGGCAGCAACTTCTGACGCAGACCAACCAATTTGGTTAATGAAAGACTGAGGATCAGTTGTTGTTTGGCTCGCACTTTGTTCATCTGCATGTGCACTTTGTGGTGCTGCTGTAACCATCATTGGCCCAACCAAAAGACTTGTCCCCATTAATGGAGCAATGGCTTTTTTATTAATCACCATAGGTTTCTTCGCCTTATGATGACGGGCGCTACGGGTTTTCAGCTCTTGCATTCGTATTCCTCCTCAAAATAAAAAAACTTTAAATAAAAGTTCTCTCCTTAAAACAAACTTAATTAAATAAATTATACGTTTATTTTGACAAAATCTCAATTTAATCTGAACGTTTTCTACTCATGTAACGAAATTGTAACACTATAGAAATCAAACAGCAATCTTTCTTTACTCAATAAAACAAGCTGGGAATTTACCCCAGCTTGCTTCTTTCATAATTAAATTACTTGTTTTTTATAGTTCTTCGTAGGTTTTTACAACATTTTCAACTGTGAAACCAAATTCTTCAAGAATTTTATTTCCTGGTGCTGATGCGCCAAAATGATTAATTGTAATTGTTGTTCCTTCTGTTCCAACGTAACGTTCCCAGCCAAATGGTGCAGCCGCTTCGATTGCAACACGTTTAGTTACAGCTTTTGGAAGAACACTTTCTTTGTATTCAGCAGATTGCGCTTCAAACAAGTCAAAACTTGGCATTGAAACGACAGAAACGTCTTTGCCATTTTCAGCTAATACTTTCTGTGCTTTAACCGCTAAATCAACTTCTGAACCAGTTGCAATCAAGATACCTTCTGGTGTTTCACCTTGTGCAGGAGAAAGTACATAAGCACCTTTTTTCACCATCTCATCAGCTTTTTCTTTTG
The DNA here is from genome assembly GCF_050529065.1 of Enterococcus sp. DIV0174. Classification (NCBI taxonomy): domain Bacteria; kingdom Bacillati; phylum Bacillota; class Bacilli; order Lactobacillales; family Enterococcaceae; genus Enterococcus; species Enterococcus sp. DIV0174. Next base: position 1,544,103 of record NZ_CP172881.1, read on the forward strand.
TTGATGGAAGAACTGGTAAGTTTTGACGACTCAACACTAAAATTGTTGGTGTTTCTGTTGACTCCATGGCAATTTTCCAAGCAGCACGTGTTTCATTGCCATCAGCTGGACGTACAACATGAACGCCTGGCATGCAACGAACAGAAGCGAGTTGTTCGATTGGTTCATGTGTTGGACCATCTTCACCCACTGCTACTGAATCATGTGTTAGTACATAAATAACTGGTGCTTTTTGAATGGAAGCAAGACGAATAGCTGGACGTAAGTAATCCGTGAATACAAAGAATGTTCCACCATAAATACGTGTACCGCCATGTAATTGGATTCCGTTCATCGCTGTTGCCATAGCAAATTCGCGAACGCCAAACCAGATGTTTCGACCTTCGTAGTTACCTGGTTCGAAATCAGTTTCAGCTGCAACCATTGTATTATTTGAGCCAGATAAATCAGCAGAACCTCCCCATAAGCTAGGAACTGCATTTGAGATTGCTTGAATCATGTCTTTGCTTGACACACGACTTGCTTGGCTATGACCTTCATCATAACTTGGCATCTCAGCATCCCAATTTTCTGGTAGTTTTCCAGCAAACGCATCTTCAAATTGTTGCGCTAATTCTGGATAAGCATTTTTATAGTTAGCAAATTTTTCATTCCATTGTGCTTCTGCTTTTTCGCCATCTTCAACCATTTTTTCGTGGAAACGAGTTGCTACTTCTTCAGGCACTGTGAAATCTGGATAGTCCCAACCGTAAACTTCTTTAGCCATTTTAATGCCATCCGCTCCAAGAGGTGCACCATGAACAGCAGATGTACCTTCTTTAGGTGCGCCATAACCAATAACTGTTTTAACTTCAATCAGTGTTGGTTTAGTTGTCTCAGCTTTAGCTGCTTCAATCGCATTTGAGATTGCTTCTAAATCATTGCCATCTTTTACTAAGATATGTTGCCAGCCATATGCTTCATAGCGCGCACCGACGTTTTCTGTGAAAGCTTTTGAAGTTGGACCATCAAGTGAAATATCATTTGAATCATATAAAACGATTAATTTACCTAATTTCATATGTCCAGCCATAGAACTTGCTTCTTGAGAAACGCCTTCCATTAAATCGCCATCACCACATAAAGCATAAGTATAATGATCGACAACATTAAAGTTTTCTTTATTATAAGTTGCTGCAAGATGTGCTTCTGCCATTGCCATACCAACAGCCATGCCAATTCCTTGACCTAGTGGACCAGTTGTTGCTTCAACGCCATCTGTATGATGTACTTCTGGATGTCCTGGTGTTTTTGATCCCCATTGACGGAATTGTTTCAAGTCGTCAATTGTTACTTGATATCCAGATAAGTGAAGTAAACTGTACAACATTGCTGAACCATGACCAGCAGAAAGTACAAAACGGTCACGATCGACCCAATTTCTTGAAGTAACAGGATTTACTTTCAAATGTTTTGTCCAAAGTGCATATGCCATCGGTGCAGCACCCATCGGTAAACCCGGATGACCTGAATTTGCTTTTTGTACAGCTTCAATACTTAATGTGCGGATTGTGTTAACGCCTAGTTGATCAATTTTGTCGAACAAAAGAACCCCTCCAATTTAGGTTTTTTTTACTGTAATTCATTTCATACTCATTTTAGCGGATACAGATCAAAAAATCAATGCTTTTTGGTATTTTTTACCAAAAAGCACACTAACGGTCATGTAAGCCTTTTTCTTTTTGAATTTCTTTTAATTTATCTGGTGTAACATCGTTTCCTTCAGGATCAACAATTTTCATCCCTTCAATATGATGTCTCATACCAGAGCGAAAAGCTGTTAAATATTCTTCTCTCAATAAGATTTGTTCTTTCTCTTCTTCTTTTGAAAGTCCCTCAGCTTTTTTCTTTTTGGCTAATTCATTAATACGTGCAATTTTTTCAGGTGATAACATTATCAGCCCTCCTTTTTCTCTTCTTATATTATATAAAAAAAACAAAAAAAACAACTAGGTATCCATATTTAGATACGAACATTTGTTTGAAACAGCGCTTTTTATGTGGTATTATTTAAATATTAAGTGAAAGAAGGTGTACTTTGTGGCCCGACAAACTGAAACACGACAAATCGAAGTCTTACGTTATATCCACGAACAAGTAACCCGAAAAGGATACCCACCAACCGTTCGCGAGATTGGTGAAGCTGTTAACCTTTCTTCAACATCAACTGTCCACGGACATTTAGCACGATTAGAAAAAAAAGGATTTATTTTGCGCGATCCGACAAAGCCACGGGCAATCGAATTAACGGACTTAGGTTTAGATCAGATTGGAATCAAGCCATCGACTATTCCAATGCTTGGCGTTGTTACAGCTGGTGAGCCGATCCTCGCTGTTGAAGACGCCTCCGACTTTTTCCCTGTACCACCAAATTTAACTTCAGAAGAAGGCAGTTTGTTCATGCTAACCATTCGGGGCGAAAGTATGATCAACGCAGGGATTTTAGACGGAGATAATGTTATCGTCCGAAAACAAGAGAGCGCTAAAAATGGAGATATTGTCATCGCTATGACGACAGAAAATGAAGCAACTTGTAAAAGGTTCTATAAAGAAAAAGATCATTTTCGTTTACAACCTGAAAATGATTTATTAGATCCAATTATTTTAGATGAGGTAGCCATTTTGGGATTGGTAGTTGGTCTCTATCGTAGCCATATTTATTAACATGATTCATTCAAAGAATTGTAGAAAAATTTCTGCAATTCTTTTTTTATTGTTCTTCCCTCTTTACAAACCGAACAAACATTCGTATAATGATTTTACGAACAAACGTTCACATAAATAAATGAGGTGAGAATTCATGAAATCAATTAGACGTATTGGCTTGGTATTACTGGTTTTATTCTTAGGTATTTTGATTGGCAATTTTGGGATCCAACCGGCATTGATTATTTTTCTTCCGTTATTCACATTGTGGTTTATGTTGTGGGACGAAAAAAAATATCGTCAAGCCGAACAGCGTAGGCTTCATGAAGAACATTTCTATCATGAACATTACTTACGCTCTCGGCAATCTTGAAAGAAAGACCAACGTAAATAATCGTTCGTTACACCTATCTACTGGCTATCATATTTAAGGCAATTGCTCGTTTTCTACTTTGGATTAGCCAAAGTATTCATTCGATAAGATCTATTACTCTTTTATCAAAAAGAAAAAAGACTGGGACAAAGCGAAAGATTCAGTCGTTCTTAACACATTTTTCAATTTAAAAAAGCCTAAAATCAACGTTTTAAAAACGAATTTTAGGCTTTTTCTATTTAAGCTATTTTTGTTTCAGTTCCTTTTTGTATTTCTTAATTAGTTGACTATTTTTTTAACTCCCACGATGCATCACTACCTGGTACAGATTGTGTCCACCATTTAGCAAGATATTGTTTGCCATTATAGTTCACTAAATCGCCAGCGACATAAGTTCCTCCTTTGTAATAATCCACGCTTCCGTCTTCGTTTTTAATTATTTCTTTTTCCCAGACTTGTGCGGATCCTGGAGTATCTCCTTTTGTCCACCATTTTGCAGTGTAAGTTGTTCCTTGATAGCTTACCTTATCACCTTTAACGTAAACTGCCGTTGCTGAATAAGCTGGAATACTTTCTTTTTCTTTAACCGTGACTGTAATTGTTTGTGTTGTTTTTTCACCTTTACTATCAGAAACTGTATACGTGAGAACATTCGCGCCCGCTTTTGAAGTATCTACATCTCCTGTCACAGCTATTTTCGCGGTCAGGTCACCATCTTCTTGATCGTTTGCCGTTACGCCCGCCAATTTATCAAAGTTTGTTCCAACTTCAATTGTTTGATCCTTTAGACCAGAAAAAATTGGTTTCGTATTTGCATTTGGATCAACCACAGTAATCGTCCGAATCTTTTCTGAATGATTCTTCTGACTGTCTGTCACAGAATATGTTACTTGGTATTCACCAACTTTCGCAGAATCAACTGTTCCTGTTGTCGTAATTTTAGCAGTTAGGTCGCCATCTTCCTGATCAATAGCTGTCACACCTGCTAGTACATCAAACGAGTCATTCAACTCAATTGTTTCATTTGTTGCTCCTTTAATTACTGGTGCTTGATCTCTTACACCTAAATCTCCATCAAATTCACCCATAATTTTTGAAAATTCATAGGTTTCTTGCTCAAGTCCTGTATTTTTTAAATCTTCATTCAAATCGTTATCCCGATTCAACGACCAAAAAGAAAGCATTCCAATTTGTTTTTCGTTTGCATAAGCTAATAAAGCTTTAGCATCCGATTGAGTAAATGTTTCATTTGCTTGACTTGATTTTCCTACCCATGGTGTTAAACCAATTTTCTGATAAATTTGTGAATCCGTTAGGTCTTGATTAGCATCACTATAAATTCGTTTTATTTGTCCAGCTAAACTCTCTGACGCTTGTTCGACATATGTATGGTATGTATCTGTTGGTCCTGTAACAAATGACGGGCCAAAACACATCGTCATGATATTTACACCATGAACATTAACCTTTTTCTGAACAGCATCTTGTAGTACGTTATACGCGTCATTGTCTGTCCCTTCGCCTACTAAACCAGTCGGTAAAACAGGGAATGTGTACCAAACGTCAGGAGCTTCGTCACCTAACTTATCTTGCATGATCTTGATTGCATCGTTATTTCTTTCCCAAGCTTCTTTGTCTCGAACGTGAGCCCCTTCAATATCGAAATCAATCGTTGTTAATCCATAATGCTCGACAATCTCAATGTATTTATCCGCAAGTTCTTCAGCGTTATCATAGACATCTTGAAGCGGCGTTCCGTTTTCACCACCAAAAGAAACCAATACATCTCCACCTTGTGCGCGGAACTCTTTGATTTGATTAGCAAATGCAGTGACAACTGAACCATTTGTTCCGGTGCCATCTACATTATAATAGCCGCCAAAAGAGGCCGTCTTCGGATTACTTGGGTCCGATACAATAAAACCAATATTTGCATAACTGATGTTTGATTTCTTCACTTCTTGACCAAGAGGATACAATCCTTGATACCCATTCTCTCCGTTATACCACAAACCACCATCAATGTACGGCGCAAAAACCTTCTCGCCCCACTTCACACCCTGTCCTGCATCAACACCTGCATACGGAGTATTTGGATCAACATTTGGATCAATCGTTGGTTCAAATGGATTAGCAGTAACACCTGCGTTAAGAGTAACTGAACCATCAGAAGCAATTGTTCCTACTTCTTCCCAGCCAGTTGAAGTTGCTTCACCTGATCCTGGCGCTACATCTGTAGCCCCATTTTTCCACCAAGTTGCTGCATAAATTTTACCATTGTGTTTGACTTGTTTTCCTGTTGTGTCTGAACTTCCAAATTCTGTTAACTTTGTGACTTCTGACCATTCCGACCATGCCTCTTCTGTTAAACTTGTTGTTGCTTTTGAACTCGTTTTTTCTTCAGCACGAACTTGGATAATCGGCTGGATTGTTGAGACAGCAAGCCCACCTAACATCAATCCACAAATGAGTGGTGATGCTACCTTTTTTATTAGTTGTTCTTTTTTCAATAAAATCATTTCCCTTCAACAAACTATTTTACAAATTATTTTCGATGAATGTTTACGCATGTTTTGATCCCAGGTTTCAAAAAATGAGTGAAACAATATCTGTTGTGAATATTAATGGACTCTGCCATGCTGAGCAACCCCCAAATAATGTCAGTAATCCGACATATTTAGGGTGTTTTTTTTGTTCAAAATCCCTTTATTTGAAAGTTTTCATTATTGTAAATGCTCTCTTTAACAACACTCCTCAGTAAACTAGTTAAATTGTCATCAAGTGAAGATTTCCTTTTGCTAGCACTCTTTCTATCCTTACAAAACTATGGACATTCACCTCTCTTTTCACTATTCTTAGAAGTAACCAATCAACCTTTTTTAGAGTTTAGCGTGAACTTGTTAAGAAAGTTTCTTATCAAATTTCACACAGGCTTTCTTTTGCCAACTGTTTTTTGCTGAAATGAACGAAAATAGAGTGAACTCACAAAAAATGTATCGTTATAATATAAGTGTTATTTATGTACGAAAGAACAAGTTAATTACGAGTCATTTTCTTTTATTTTTTCATTGAACCCAGAATAAAATTATTTAACACATCAAAAAAGATCTTCAGAAAAGACCAGACATTGTGTCTTAGTCATTTCTGAAGATCTACTTTTTTCTATTAGTATTCCATCAACGTAATAATGTCATAGCCCTTAATTTTATCACGGCCATGTAAGTCCATCAATTCAATCAGGAATGCACAACCAACAACTACGCCACCTAATTTTTCAATCAGTTCAATCGTTGCTTTGATTGTTCCGCCAGTTGCTAACAAATCATCACAAATCAACACACGTTGACCTGGTTGAATCGCATCTTTGTGTAAAGTCAATGTATCTGTTCCATATTCAAGGTCATAAGTTACTTCAATCGTTTCACGAGGCAACTTTCCTTTTTTACGAACTGGTGCAAAACCCACGCCCAACTCATACGCTACTGGACAGCCGACAATGAATCCACGCGCTTCAGGTCCGACAACCATGTCAATCCGTTTTTCCTTTGCATAATCGACGATTTGTTTTGTTGCTTCACGATATGCATCTCCATCTGCCATTAGCGGTGAGATATCACGAAAAACGATTCCTTTTGACGGATAGTCCGGAATACTGGCAATATAATTTCTTAAATCCACTGTTTGTTTCCTCCTAGGTTGTTAACCATTTCTTAATGGTAGGAATATCACTTAGTAGTAAAAATTCCTCAACTTTAATTTTCTTTAGTCGCTGTTGATACAGAGTGCTTTCAGTCAACGGGTGACTTTCTGGATGGGCGACTTTTTGCAAAACACCATCGTCTATTGTAACAAATTTCAATTCAAAAAACACCTGAATCATAAAAATTAATAATTTTTCTGGAATTTTTAAATACTGAGCGACTGCTTTTGTTTTATAGCGAATATCAACTTTATCTTGTGTTTTAATAAACTGAAACAAGCGAGCATATTGTTCTCTCGAACCAACTCCATTAAGATAAGCTTCCTGTGAAGAAATACCCAATAAATAAACTCGGCTAAACGTTCCCGCATGAAACACAGCTTTCAGCTCATCAAGTTCTGTTGGGCAATCCACTAATACAAGCGATTCTGGTTGATTCGTTTCCAGCCAACTCTTCATTTGATCCATTTCTGTAAAAGTAACTATTTGTTCACGAATACTTGGGGAGACCTGTTTTTTAACTGTCTCGTCAAATGCTAGATAACATGTTTTTTCTGGTAATGCTACGTGGTCACGGAATCGTTTTGCACGCCAATCAAACACTTGAAGTCCTTTGACCTCGAAATCAGAAACCAATAATTGTGCTTTTTTTCGACCATTCCATTCATTAACTGAGAGTTTACCAACGATATCAAGTGAATCATTTAACAGTTCATTTTCTTGAGAACCAAATCCAAAAGCAACTGCATCTAGCTGCTCTCCCTCATCTGTTAAAACGAATTTCAAATGTTGTTGATTTGCACCAATCTTTTTTACTTGTGTCGCAGTCACTTGTTTGAATAAAAATTGTGGTACAGGATTATCGGTTCCAAAAGGTGCTAACAATTTCAACTCATCTAATAATGTCAAAGAAGCATCTTTAGGCGAAAGCACCTCATCAATTTTCATCGCTGGTCCTTTCGTCAGATCAATCTGATTTTCTTTCACATACTCATTCATTTTTTCTTGCAACAACTCAATGTTCTCTTGAGGCATAGTCAAACCAACAGCTGCATGATGTCCACCAAAATAAGTAAATAAATCTCTCATTTGATTCAACATTTCATAAAGATTCAAGGCCTCTACACTACGCCCGGAACCCTTGGCAGATCCATCTTCTTTTAAAGTCAGTACAATCGTGGGTTTACCCGTTTCGTTCATAATTTTACCCGCAACGATTCCCAAAACGCCTTCGTGCCAGCCATTATTCGCTAATAAATGGATACTGTTAGCAGGTTTTACCATCGCTAATGCTTCTTGAGTAATTTCTTCAACAACGCTTTTACGTTCTTCATTGATTTCATTTAATTTTTTTGCTTGTGTTTGAGCAACTTCTTCGTCAAAAGTCGCCATCAGTTCCACGGCGGGGTTAGGATCACCCATTCGACCAATCGCATTCAAGCGTGGTGCGATGGAAAAACCAATAGTCGTTTCATCAGCATCTTTCATTTTTGCCCCACTTTCAGCAAACAATGCTTGTAAACCAATTCTTTCTGAATGGCGAATAGCATCAATTCCTAGTGAGACTAAACTGCGATTTTCCCCAGTTAGCGACACTAAATCAGCGATTGTTCCAATTGCAACCAAATCTAAAAATTCTGCTGGTGCTTCTTCCAACAAAGCTGTTGCAACTTTGAAAGCCACTCCTACACCTGCTAAATCAGTAAATGGATAATTTCCATCTGGGTGTCGTGGGTGAACGATTGCGAAAGCATCTGGTAACACTGCCGGCATCTCATGGTGATCGGTTACAATAACGTCAACTCCGACACTTTGAGCATAGGCAATTGCTTCATTCCCAGCAACCCCATTATCAACGGTAACAATCAATTGTGTCCCTTGATTAATTTTTTCTTCATAGACAGCTTGGTTCGGTCCATAGCCGTGTTCAAAACGGTTAGGTAAAAAGGCCTCTACTTCTGCCCCTAGTAATTCAAGTGTTTCTTTCATAATTGTCGTACTGGTGATTCCATCGGCATCATAATCGCCATACACAAGAATCTTTTCGCCACTGATAACTGCCTCTTGGATTCTGCTAATTGCTTTATCCATATCATGCATCAAGTACGGATCATGTAATTGTTGTTCTTTTGGATATAAAAACTGTTTGATTTCTTGTTCTTCCTGATATCCGCGCTGCCAAAGCATTCTGCCAATAAAAGAAGATAAGTTATGGTTATTGATTAGCTGAAAAAAAGCTTCAGGTGGTTCTTCGGCACTTAATTTCCAATCATATTTTGCTTGCTTCACTGTCTCACTCCTAACTTAGTTATTATAGCAAACGAAACCGACAAAAAGAAGAGGTGGAAAAGAAGGTTGTGGCGCAAAACGCTTGGCTCCGACAAGATAGCGCGTAAGCACTCAAAATAGCTTTCCATATTTTGTAGTGAGTGCAAGCTATATCGAGAAGTTGTTTTGGAACACCGTAAATAAGGTTGTGGTTCCAAGCGGTCAGCTTCGAAAAAATAAAGAGCAACTGCTAAAAATAGACTTTCATATTTTTAAACAGTTGAGAGTTATTGTGAGAAGTTGCTTGGGGAACACCGTAAATAAGGTTGTGGTTCCAAACGACCAGCTTCAAGTAATAAGGAAACTTTTCTAAAATGCGAATAAAAGCTTATTTTAGCTTTAGCTAGCACCTAGATGACTTTCCCCTAAACAAGCACAAAAGGAGCGCGACTTCGTCACACTCCTTTTCTATTTCAGTTTGACTAACTGATTAATCAAAATAATTGAAGCTTTGTTGTGGAGATTGAGCTCCGTCTTCTTTGGTATCACCAGTCTCTTCTAATTGACTGATTTTCACCGTTTTCGCTTGTAGTTCTGCTTGATAAGCGGCCTCTAGTTCTGCCCGTTCATTACGAAATTCGCGTTGTTGTTCTTCTTTTGCTGTTTCAATTTTTTGCTGTACGCTACTTTGATATTCAGCAAGTTCCTGTGTTAAGTTTTTGATTTCTTTTTTTTGTTGCCACAAACTAGCTGAAGCTGTTAAAAAGACGATCAAAGCGCCAATCAGTGCTGAACCAATAATAACTAAAATTAATGGCGCTGAAAATGAAGCAAACCCCAGACTCACCGGAACTTGTTCAATGTTGAATACTGCAAATAAAACAATCACTAATACTAAAAGAAACCCTAAAATCACACTGCTTTGTTTTTTCATTTTTTCACCTACTTTTTATTAAAAATTCCCCCAGCTAAATAATCCCCAATGTGTGGGAAAAGCGTATAGAATTTGGCTGCGATTTCCATGATAACTGGTTGGTTGATTTCACGTTTTGGATGACTCATATTCCGCACAATTTGTTTTGCTAACTTCGTTGGATCTAGTACGATTTGTCCTAAGTTAGCTAAGTATTCTCCGCTTGGATCTGCTTTATCGAAAAATTCTGTAGCAATTGGCCCTGGATTAACAGTCGTGACTGCGACCCCAAATGGTTTTAATTCCAATCTCAACGCATTGGAAAAACCAATCACAGCAAATTTAGTTGCAGAGTAAATCGTTGATTTAGCTGTAGCCATTTTCCCTGCCATTGAGGCTAGATTAATGATGTGCCCACTTTTTCTTTCTGCCATATCGATTGCAAATTTTTGCGTCAAGACCATCATACCTAACACATTAACCTCAAACATATCATAAGCTTTTCCTAAATCAAATTGTAGGAAATCTTCGAATATGCCAAAGCCAGCATTGTTAACCAATACGTCCACTCGACCAACTTCTGTCATCACTTTTTCATACAGGCTTTCAACGCTTTCTGGATTGCTAACGTCCACTTGAAAAGCATAGGCTTCTTTGCCACTCAACTCTTGACACTTTGCTTTTACTTCTCCAATCAACTGAATCCGTCGAGCACAAGTAATCACGATAGCTCCTTGTCTTGCTGCTTCATAACAGATTTCTGCACCTAATCCCGCAGATCCACCAGTCACCAATACCACTTTATTTGCTAATTTCATGACAGTACCTCCTCGTCTCTAAATGGAATATCAATCACATCGAAATCTTTCATAATCGTTGTGTTTGGAAAAATTTCTTGCGCTTCTTTTTCCAGCTCAAAAGCTGCTTTACCAACATAACGAGCGCTAATATGCGTTAACAACAAACGCGCTGTCTTCGCTTTTGTTGCAACTTCTGCTGCTTGATGAGAAGTTGAATGAAAATAATTATGTGCCATTTTCGCTTCATTTTTGTTAAAGGTACTTTCATGGACTAATACGTCACTATTTTGGGCAAGTTCAACGGCATTAGCCGTCTTTCTTGTGTCGCCTAAAATCGTAACAATCCGCCCTTTTTTATCAGGACCCACGAATTCTTTGCCATTAATGGCTGTACCATCTTCTAGCTGAACTGTTTCTCCGCGCTTCAACTGACCATAAACTGGACCGGCAGGCACACCTAATTCTTTTAAGCGTTCTACTTGCAACTCGCCCTTATGATCCTTTTCGACTACGCGATACCCATAACTATCAATTCCGTGATCTAATTTCTTTGTATACACTGCAAACTGTTGATCTTTAAAGATTGGTTCATCTTCATGTACTTCAATAAATTTCAACGGATAACTTAAACGAGTTTGTGAAACAGATAGTGCTGTCTTAACAAATTGCTCTACCCCTTTTGGACCATAAATTTCTAATGGTGTGTCTCCACCTTGAAATGAACGACTACTAATTAATCCTGGTAAACCAAAAATATGGTCGCCATGTAAATGCGTAATAAAAATCTTTTCGATTTTTCTTGGACGAATATTTGTACGCAAAATTTGCATCTGTGTGCCTTCACCACAATCAAATAACCAAATTTCATTACGTTCATCTAATAGTTTTAATGCGATACTTGTTACATTTCGCTGCTTCGCAGGTACCCCTGCACCTGTCCCTAAAAATTGTAATTCCATAATCTACCTGACTTTCTATGAGTTCCCTCTAATTTTAGGGGAAAATGCACGGATAAGCAACCGAAAAAGACAGAGAAAAGTGCCTCAAGTACACTTTTTCTCTGCCAGAATTCACTTTTTTGTCGGAACTATTCAAAGTGAAAATAAAACAGAACTTATTCTTGTTCGTTTTCATCATCCCTTGATTGATTCTCAACTGGTGGATGTTTTTCACTCCATGTTTTTTGAGCTGCTTCTTTTGTGCTACGTTCAACTTCTTTCGCATCGGCAACATCTTTTTCGACATCATCATAATCTAGACGGGTAATTTCTCCACCCAGTTCCATCATAACTAATTGGTTCAATGGACGATTATCTTCTTCTTCCGCAATCAAAATCAGACCAGTAGCACCTTCGCCAATTTTATCGCCAACAAAGTCAAAAACAGTTTGTGCATTTTGAATTTCTTTCGCGTCTTGAGTTGCTCCAATCATTCCGCCTGCAAACCAGCCAAGTAAAATACCAAGTGGTCCACCCAAGATACCAACGAGCATACCAATCATGCCACCCTTGGAAGACTTATTACTTCCAGTAAAGTCGATAAAATCTTCGACTTTAAATTGGTGTGTTCCATTGGGATCGTGACTGATTACAGCCATTTGTTCGCCCTTAATTTTTCGAGTAGCATGAAACTTTTTGATTTCTGAAAAGGCTTGATAAGCTTGACTCTCCACATCAAAATTTAAAATAATCACTCGTTTGTTCATTTGACTCACTCCTCACTTTTTGCGTTCATTTCATTTTACCTTTGATTTAGCCAGAAATAAAATAATAACCCCTAAAACAGAAGTGTTTACTTTAAAAAATTAAAAAAACAAAAAAGTGGTGTGTTAATAACAGCTTAAATAGAAAAAACGCCTAAAATTCGTTTTTGAAAACGGTGATTTTAGACGTTTTTTAAATTAAAAAATGTATTTGTATTAAGAACAACTGGCATTTTGCTCCAGTTTATTTTTCCTAATGAACGTTGTTTCCAAAGCAACTCTCATTATAGCTTGCAATCACCGCAAAATGCTGAGCACTTCTTTCACAGCCTTTTTCACTTCTGTCCTTTATTCAACAAATTCAAACTCGAATTCACCAATCCGAACGATATCGCCGTCTTTAGCACCGCGGGCACGCAATGCTTCATCAACACCCATACCACGTAATTGACGTGCAAAACGCATAACTGTTTCATCGTGATCAAAATTCGTCATTTGGAATAATTTTTCGATTCGCTCACCAGTTAATACCCAAGTAGCATCTGGCTCACGATCAATCTTGAAGTCTGGCCCTTCAGGTGTGAATCCGTAATGAACCGTTTCTTCCTCAATTTCTTCATCGTAAAGAGGAAACTCTGGTGTGACTTCTAGTAAATCGGCAGTTGCATTCAATAACGCATCCAGCCCTTTACGTGTCACTCCAGAAATTGGAAATACTGGAATGTCATCTGCAAATTCATCTGCTTTTTCTTTATTCAATTGCTCTTTGAATTTCACCAAATTTTCTTCTGCATCTGGCATATCCATTTTATTCGCAACAATCAACTGTGGGCGTTCTAATAAGCGCAAATTATAAGTAGACAACTCATGGTTGATTGCTAAATAATCTTCGTAGGGATCTCGCCCTTCCATCCCGCTCATATCAATCACATGTAAAATAACACGAGTGCGTTCAATATGACGTAAGAATTGCGTACCTAGACCAACACCTTGTGAAGCTCCTTCAATTAAACCTGGTAAATCAGCTGCCGCAAAGCTTCGACCATCAGTCGTTGTGACCATTCCAAGATTAGGAACTAGCGTAGTAAAGTGATAGGCACCGATTTTTGGTCGTGCAGAAGAAATAACTGAAAGTAATGTTGATTTTCCGACTGAAGGGAAACCCACTAAACCAACATCTGCTAAGACTTTTAATTCCAATTCGATTTTACGTTCTTGTCCTGGTTCACCGTTTTCTGCGATTTCTGGTGCAGGATTACGTGGTGAAGCAAAACGAGTGTTTCCGCGACCACCGCGACCGCCTTTAGCAACTACTAAAGTTTGACCATTTTCAATCAAATCACCTAGTAAAGCACCTGTTTCTGCATCACGTACAGTTGTTCCTTGAGGGACTTTAACGTATGTGTCGTCTGAACCGCGACCATGCATTCCCTTGCTCATTCCATTTTCACCCGGTTGTGCTTTGAAATGACGATTGAAACGAAAGTCCATCAATGTGCGCAAGCCTTCATCGACAACTAAAATAACATCGCCACCGTGACCACCATCACCACCAGCTGGTCCGCCATCAGGAACATACTTTTCTCTACGAAAAGCAACCATTCCATCGCCGCCCTTACCAGCTTTCACATCGATTGTTACTTGATCTAAAAACATGGACATATTCTCGTCCTCCTATTGTATTTATTTATTTAAATTTCTCGACTACCTGAATTTCCACAATAAACAAAAGTCCTATTTATTTTAGCGATGAAATCACGTTTTGTCTATCTTTTCAGCCAAAACTTTGCTATCTCTTACCATTTTTTGCATTTTTAGCAAATCCAACTGAAATTTTCGGAAAAATCAAGTGAAAAGATAAATTTTTTGACAAATTTTAAATTTAGTAGCAAACTTAAATCGTATTAAGAGAGGTTGCGGCACTTTCACAGCCCTTAAATTAAAGGAGGAACTTTTGATTATGACAGTAAAAGTAGGTATTAATGGATTCGGACGTATTGGACGCTTAGCGTATCGTCGTATCAAAGAAGTATCTGATGACATCGAAGTAGTTGCAATCAACGACTTAACAAGTCCAACTATGTTAGCACAATTATTACAATTCGATTCAACACATGGTACTTATCCTGGAACAGTTACTGCTACAGAAGACTCAATCGTGGTTGATGGGGAAGCAACTCGTGTTTATGCTGAACCTGATGCAAGTAAAATCCCTTGGGTAAAAGAAAACGGAGTAGACATCGTACTAGAATGTACTGGTTTTTATACTTCAGAAGAAAAAGCACAAGCTCACTTGAACGCAGGCGTTAAACGCGTTGTGATCTCTGCCCCAGCTGGCGCAATGAAAACAATCGTTTATAACGTAAATGATGACACTTTAGACGCAAGTGATAAAATCATCTCTGCTGGATCATGTACAACTAACTGCTTGGCACCAATGGCTTATTTCTTAAATAACGAATTTGGTATCGAAGTTGGTACAATGACAACTGTCCATGCTTATACTTCAACACAAATGTTATTAGATGGACCAGTAAAAGGTGGAAACTTGCGTGCTGCTCGCTCTGCTGCTGACAACACAATTCCTCACTCAACTGGTGCTGCAAAAGCAATCGGTTTAGTTATTCCTGAATTGAACGGCAAATTACAAGGTCATGCTCAACGTGTCCCTGTTGTTGATGGTTCATTAACAGAATTAGTATCAATCTTAAAAACAAAAGTAACCGCTGATGAAGTCAATGAAGCAATTAAAAAACATACAATTGACAACCCATCATTTGGTTATGATGACCGCGAAATCGTTTCTGGTGATGTAATCGGAACAACTCAAGGTTCAATCTTCGACCCAACACAAACAGAAGTAACTTCAGCTGGTGATTACCAACTTGTTAAAACTGTTGCTTGGTACGATAACGAATATGGCTTCACTTGCCAAATGATTCGTTTATTAGAAAAATTTGCTAACTTATAAGAAATTTTCCAATCAAAATTTCTTACCATACTAAAAAGAGCTGAGACAGGTGTCTCGGCTCTTTTTATAGTTATTACACTGAACCACTTGATTCATCATCACATACTTAAAAATACTTCACTAGGAAATCTTTTACTACTTGCTGATATTTTTCTGGGTCAATAGCATATGCCTTAGCATGCTCCGCCCCTTTTACGATATATTTTTCTTTTGGAACATTGGTCGCTTCATAGACTTCATTTAACATTTCAAACGGAACAAACGTATCTTCATCACCGTGAATAAAGAGCATTGGCGTTTGGTTTTTCTTCAATTGTTTGACTGCACTTGCTTCATTAAAAGAATAACCTGCTCGGACTTTCGTCATTAAACTAGTCGCAGGCATCAATGGAAATGCCGGTAGATTAAACATGTCTGCTAGTTGGTATGAAAGTTCTTCATTTACAGAAGAATAGCCACAATCCTCAATGATTGCTTTCACATTTTTAGGAAGCTGCTCTCCACTGGTCATCATCACCGTTGCACCACCCATGCTGATTCCATAAAGAGCAATTTCTTCTTGTTTTCCATTTGTTTCAAGAACTTTGTTGATCCACTTTACATAGTCCTTTCTTTCTGGCCAGCCAAATCCAATATAATTTCCTTCACTTTTTCCATGTCCTCGTGCATCTGGGAGTAAGACATTGTAGCCTAAATCATGGAAAATTTTAGCATAGTTTGCCATCGTTTCAGCATCGCCCATATAGCCGTGCGCCGCAATCACTGTCTGGCTACTTGGTTTTGCTGCAGGCAGATAAATCGCAGAAAGTTTTAGTTGATCATCTGATTCGATCGTCCAATGCGTACGATTTTCTTTTGCTTTGAACCACGTTTGCGTTGCAGTTTCTTCTGCCGTTTTTGTAGTACCAGGTGTATCTTCGCCAATAAAGTCTTTTGGCGCTGGAACGATTGCATAATTATAAAAATAATTTGCTGCAAAACCTAACCCAATCGTTACTATCAGGATCACGCCAATACTAATTTTCACCCAAAGTTTCATGTTCTCCACTTTTCTCCTATCACTTAAATTAAAAATAAATCACTGAACGAATAAATTTAATCCTAAGTATAATCAATGTTTTTGTTTGATGCAAATTGATTCGATAAATAAAAAGGACCAAGACATTTACGTGTCCTGATCCTTTTTGAAGTACTTGATGGTAAAAAGCTATTTTTGAAAGCTTACTTGCCTCTTTTAATTTATTGCTTGAAGTTGACCGCTTGGAACCACAACCTTATTCACGGTGTTCCCCAAGCAACTCCTCGACATAGCTCACAATCACTTCAAAATATGAAATGCTATTTTGAGTGTCTGCTCGCTATCTTTTCGGAGCTAATCGCTTGGTGCCACAACCTTACTTCACATTTTCAATCAATTTAAAGCTTGACCAAGGTTTCAAGAAATCAAGCAAGAATAATTCATCTGCTGAAATTCGGCCGACTACATTTACACGACCGTCATTTTTCATTTCTTTCAAAGCAATTTGTGTTTCACCTTTGTACTGACCGTAGCCAACATTATCAATCAAAACATCTCCGTGAGCCATGTCACGAGTATTATGAGCTGGGAAAGGTTTATCTTTGTAATAAACACGAGTCATTGTCGAACGTAAAATATATTCTGAACGATCTCCTCGATAGCTGTGTAAGTTATCAAACAAGCAAATACGTTCGTCTTCGGTAATGCCTTCTTCTACATCGACTTTTAATGTTGGATAATCTGCATTGAAAGCTTCTGCCATTGCTTTTAATTCTTCCTCACTTGCATAAGCGTTCCCAACAGAAATATCATCAATCAAGCCAGTTAACATCAAATGTTTTACTTGCGTTGAAATTTCTAAATCACGATGGTCTTCTAATGAACACAACCCATCTTGTGTTGGCCATGGACCAAAAGTGGCAACTTGTGAATTCACAAATGCCATCGTATTCAAATTATATTTTCTGAATTTTTCTGAACAATAAACAAAGTGATCGTAACTCAAACCAGAATAGCGATGTGGGTAAAAGTTATGAGATCCCAATAAATTATTTGTGTTTGGTGAATAACTCATGATGTTATCCACGTAGTTTGTTCCAGAACTCATATTGATTTCAATTTTGATTCCATATGGGTTACGTGTCATCTTCGCTTCTTCTGCACCCGTAAAACCAATATCTAAACGTACGCCATAAGCGCCCATTTCATCAAAGAATGATAAATCATCATAAGAAATCTCAAGTTGTTCAAATAAGGCAGGATTGATATCTACCATTACTTCCATTCCTAAGCTATTCGCATAGTCGACTACTTTTGTAAATTCGGCTAATACTTGCTCTTTGTTATCATTCACTTGTAGCAAGCTTGTAAACACACGTTTAAATCCATATTTATGTGCTAAATCTAAATATGCTTTATCCTTTTCAAATGTTGAGCGTTCTGGGTAAATCGAAACTCCAAGTTTTCCCATAATCCTATTGCCTCCTAGCGGTTTGCTTTTTTGTATCCACTTACATTATAACAAACATGACACAAATGGTCTACACCTTTTACCAAAGCTTTCAAAAAGAAAAATCGCTTACTAATTTTCATTAGGTTTTTGTTCAAGAGTTTGCTATCATAAATGTAGACTATTTTTAAAGAAGAAAGGATCCAGATATGAAAAAGAAAAAATTAATGTTAACTCTTGGACTGGCTGCAGCTCTACTCGTTGTTGCAGGCTGTTCAACCAATCAAACAACTACTTCAAGCACAAAAGCAAGTACTGCAGAAAGCACGACTGAAAGTAGCGTTGACCTCAACGCTTTGGAATTACCCCAATTAACGAACGAAGTTGCTGCAAATGAATCATTAGTCGAAATGACCACTAGCGAAGGAACAATCAAAATCAAATTGTTCCCTGAATTAGCACCAAAAGCAGTTGAAAATTTTATGACGCACGCCAAAGATGGTTACTATGATGGCTTAACTTTCCATCGAGTGATCAAAGACTTCATGATTCAAGGTGGCGATCCAAAAGGTGATGGCACTGGTGGTGAAAGTATTTGGGGAGAAGGATTTGAAACAGAGGTTTCGAATCGGTTATACAATATTCGCGGTGCTCTTTCAATGGCACGCTCCGATAATCCAAACAGTAATGGTAGCCAATTCTTTATCGTTCAAAATTCTGATGACGTACACGACGGCTTACTAAAAGAGGATTACCCTCGCGCAATTATCGATGCGTATAAAAAAGGTGGTTATCCAAGTTTAGACGGTCACTATACTGTCTTTGGTCAAGTAATCGAAGGAATGGATGTCGTTGATAAAATCGCGCAAGTTGAAACTGGCAGCAATAACAAACCAACAACTGACGTAAAAATCGAAAGTATCAAAGTTTTACAAGAAGCTGAAACAAAATAAATCATTAAAAAGAGGAGAAGACTTTTCTGATAAGTCTTCTCCTCTTTTGCTTTGCCTAAATTAAAAAATTAAGTATTAAGCATCTTGGTTTACGATAAAAGTAAATTCACATTCGCAAACTTTTTTGTCATCAACGTATGCAGCTGAAAGTGCAGTACCCACAGCTCCCTTTAATTTTGTGATTTCAAAGTGACACTTCATTACATCACCTGGTACAACTTTTTGACGGAATTTTGCTTTATTGATTCCCCCAATGTAGGCACGTTTCCCTAAAAATTCTTCTGATTTCAAAATTAAAATTGAACCAGCTTGCGCCAAAGTTTCTAAAATCAAGGCTCCCGGCATCACTGGATTATCTGGAAAATGACCTTGGAAAAAATCTTCATTAATTGTGACATTTTTCGTCGCAACGATCTTCTTTCCTGGCTCTAATGTGTCCACGTAATCAATATAACAAATCGGGTAGCGATTAGGAATCAAATCCATAACTTCTGTAGCAGATAAAACATAAGACATATATATGCTCCTTCTTTCATTTCAGGCAAATGCCAATTCATTTATTACTTTGATTATCAAAGTATCATATTCCTAATTATTTAGCAATCTTTTTTTTAATATCAAAAAAATAGTTTGACAATCAAAGCATTTTGCCTAATAATAAGAAATCAAGGAAGTTATTTTCTTTTAAGCACTTATCTTTTTATTTTATTTTTTTACTAGACAACGAAATTTTTCGCGAAACAAAGGAGAGTCAATATGTCATTTTTAAAAGGGAAAAAAATCGTCATTATGGGCGTCGCAAACAAAAAGAGTATTGCGTGGGGCTGTGCCGAAGCTATGCAAAAACAAGGAGCAGAAATCATCTATACTTATCAAAATGAACGCATGAAAAAATCTTTACTAAAATTAGTTGGTGAAGATGCTTTTACTGTCGAGTGTGATGTCGCTAGTGACGAGAGTATCGAGCAAGCAATGGACGCTATCGGCGCTTACGCTGGTGAGATTCACGGACTTGTTCACGCAATCGCTTATGCAAATAAAGAAGAATTATCAGGAAATGTTTCAGATATCTCCAGAGATGGTTATCAATTAGCACAAGATATCAGTAGCTATTCCCTAATCGCTGTCACAAAATATGCGCAAAAATATTTAGCACAAAACAGCGGAATCGTCAGCATGTCTTATCTTGGATCTGAACGTGCAATTCCAAACTACAACATGATGGGAATCGCTAAAGCATCACTTGAAGCAGCCATTCGTTACTTGGCTGCAGAACTTTCACCAAAAGGTATACGTGTCAACGGAATTTCTGCTGGTGCAATTAAAACTTTAGCTGTGACAGGCGTCAAAGATTACCAAAAACTAATTCAACTATCTGAATCACGTACACCAGATCAACAAGGTGTCACAATTGAAGAAGTCGGCAATGCTTGCGCGTTCTTGATTAGTCCACTTTCAAGCGGTATGATTGGTGATATCGTTTATGTGGACAAAGGTGTTCACTTATCATAAAAATCGTTAGCATTATTTAGAAACAACTGATAAAAAAGCGGTTGGCGCTGATGCGTCACCCGCTTTTTTTCACCTACTATTTGATTGAGTAACAACAAAAGAAGCTGGAAAATAACTCTCCAGCTTCTTTGTATTTTTCTTTGTGCTAGTCCGCTACTTGGATCCAACCCTCAGGTGCTTCTACGTCACCAAATTGAATGCCAGTTAATTCGTCATATAAACGTTTAGTTACAGGCCCCACTTCAGTTTCACTGTAGAAAACATGGAGTTGATTATCATGATAGATTCCGCCAATTGGTGAAATAACTGCCGCAGTCCCACACGCACCTGCTTCTGCAAATTCATCAAGCTTGTCAATGAAGACGTCTCCTTCGATGGCATCCATCCCTAAACGTTCTTCAGCAAGCTGCAGCAACGAATATTTGGTGATACTTGGTAAAATAGATGGTGATTGTGGTGTGATGAATTTTCCATCTTTTGTAATTCCAAAGAAATTCGCCGCGCCAACTTCTTCAATTTTTGTATGCGTCGCTGGATCTAAGTACACACAATCAGAATAGTCTAATTCATGTGCTTGTGTTCCAGGTAATAAGCTAGCTGCATAGTTCCCGCCCACTTTAGCTGCTCCTGTTCCTTTTGGTGCAGCACGATCGTAATCGGAAACGATAAAGTTCGTTGGTTTTAATCCACCTTTGAAATAAGCACCAACAGGCGTACAGAAGACAACAAATAAATATTCTGGTGCTGGGTGCACACCAATATTTTCTCCTACACCAATCAATAAAGGTCGCAGGTATAACGTTGCACCTGTTCCATAAGGTGGTACGAATTCCTCGTTCGCTTTGACAACTTCCTTGACTGCATCCACAAACATTTCTTCCGGAACCATTGGCATCAATAAACGACGTGCACTTTGGTTCATTCGGCGACTATTTTGTTCAGGACGAAATAGATTGATTTTTCCATCTTTTCGACGATACGCTTTTAATCCTTCAAAACATTGTTGCCCGTAATGTAACGCAGGTGATCCTTCGTGAATCGTTAAGTAATTATCTTCTGTTAACTCACCTTTGCTCCATTCTCCATCTTTCCATTTAGCAATGTAGCGCCAAGGTGTTTTGATATATGAAAACCCAAGATTATTCCAATCTATTTGCATATTCGTGTCCCCTTCATGTTTTTCTCCATATTTTACCATTCGCTTAGTTGTTTGTCATTTTTATTTTGAAAAACACTTTTTCTCTTCCATTTTCTTTTTTTCTACTTCTTGATACAATGTTACAAAGAACGAGTGAAAGAAAAGAGGATTCTATGTATTTAGCACAAATAACAGAAACAAAAACATCATCAAGTGAAACAATTACCGACCAAGCTGTCCAGCAAGTAAATGCTTTCCAACGATTTTGGAATGAGATTGATTGGGACGCGATCCTTGCAACGTTTATCGAAAAAACACTTTATCTGATTTTTCTAGTAATTCTTTTTAGTGTTTTGAGCAAAATTGGAAAATACTTACTTGATAAGTCATTTAGCCAATATTCCAAAAAAGCCAGTTTGAACGAGAGTCGTTTAAAAACTCTCCACAGTTTACTTCATACAATTTTCCATTATACACTTGGCTTCTTCTTTATCTATGCGTTGTTGTCCGTCATCGGTGTGCCGATTGGTTCCTTATTGGCGGGTGCCGGAATCGCCGGGGTTGCCATTGGTTTAGGTGCACAAGGCTTCATGAATGATATGATTACCGGTTTTTTTATCATCATGGAGCAGCAAATGGATGTTGGTGATTATATCCAGTTAGCAAATTTGTCCATTGAAGGCACTGTTGTTTCCGTGGGGATTCGTACGTTACAGTTAAAAGCAACAGATGGAACTGTTCACTATATTCCCAATCGAAATATCACCACGATTAGTAATTTATCACGGGCAAATATGTTAGTTCGTTTAGATATCCGAATCGTCCCTGAAGAAGGCTATGATAAAATTCAAGCTGTCATTCAACAAGTCAATCAACAGCTGGCAGAAAAATATCAAAATGAGTTGCAAACTGAACCAACGATTTTCGGACTTGTTGATTTAGGTAATAGTAACTTTGCGATTCGAACAATTTGTTACGCACTAAACGGCAAACAACATGTCTTAAAAGAGGAATTCCTTAGTGCATATGTTCAAGCATTGACGACAGCTGGATTTACGATTCCGAATACGCCAGTCGGAACGGTGGGTTAAACATTAACAAATGGGCTCCTGTCATCCATAAAAGAATTCCAAATTCATTTGTGTATTGAATAAAAAGCTCGTTTTATTTCATTTAGTTTTTAGAAAATGAATGCAAGAACTATTTGTTGCTACACGAGTAAATACTATCCGTGTAGCAACAAAAAAAGGAGAAAAAGAGTAGCTACTCTTTTTCTCCTTTTTTCTATGATTTCTCCATACATCGAATGTGACACATACTTCGTGTAACAGCTTCATTCAACAATCAGTTTACATTTTTATTTATTTCGGCTCTTAGTTCAAATGCTGAAATATAATCCATAAAATAGCTGTCTTTTTTTTCAACACTTTTCGGTGAAATACCAGAAAGAATTTTAGCATCAAATCCTAGCAGAGAACTATTTGTTTCAACCATACCAACTGATTCATCAAGAAAAATATATATTCGCTTATCTTGTAGGAAAGGATCTGTCACACTTTGAATAAAGTATGGGTGCTGATAATAGTTTCTACTTTTTCATTGTCTATTACAAAGAAAAGTTTGAGTGAAACGCCTTTTGATTTATCAAAGTGGATTGAATGAATGATATTGTTTTCTAATCATTCAATCCGTTTTTGCGGAAGAAAATCAATTGGTTTTTCTTCCAGATCAACAAGTTGTTTCAAAATATCGCTTGTTCTTTTTCGATTATCAACATAGATAAACGAGTCTTGGTGCTTTATAAGTAAATCTGAAAAGTCTAACAACTATTTTTCCCTTCTCTAGCTAATAGTTAATATCTCTTGATTAACAATACTAGTAAAAATTATTTTTCTTCATTGATTACTACAGTTAAAATTATTTTTTATAGTTAATAGCTTCATATTTTTTGATATCAACCAAATACAAGTATACCAAAAAAAGAGTCAAAAACAGAAAAGTTTCGGACTCTTAAATGATAAAAAGAAATGATAACTTATGTACCATCCCTCCAAAGCTAGACTTTGAAATCAGGCACAATTTGTAATCTCTTTTTGTATTCATTTTTTATTGAACATTTACGTCCATGACTTGATAGAAAGCATTTACTGTATCACTAATATTCCAAACGGCTAGAATAAGGTGATAACCATTGCGGTTTTGTGGAACAGAGATAGTATGATTAACCAATTTTGGTGGTACTGTCGCATTGTCATTTACTTGACCAATTTGTTCGAAATCGCTAAATTTTAATGGCTGATTAGGATTCCAACCTGGTTTAGTCATGTAATAATCCCAAGTACTTGTTCGATGCTGTGCAGTTAATGTCCAAGAAACATTTAATGAACCTGTATTGATTTGACTCTTATGCCAACGAGTCGCTGTTTGTTCATCTAAAGGCTCAAAACCTGTCACACCAGCACTTGCGATTTTTCCGTCGATAAATGTATTTTTCAATGCTTCAATACTTTGTGGTTCCCACTGTGCACGACCAACGTTTTGATTCAAGTTCCCCGCAGCTGCTGTTCCAAAATAGGCACGACTACCAGGTTGTGTCACATAGCCATGTGCAAACCCAGGAAGACTAAAACCGAATAATCCAATCCCGACCAAAACCAACAATAAAACTTTACCAAGCTTTTTCATAAATGAATCTCCTCTGATTTGATAGTTACATTGTAACCGCTTACTTTTGTTTTGGAAATAAATATGCTTGGCAGTTTGGTTATTAAGTTGCACAACAAAAAAACAGACAGTGACAAAAACCTTTGTCCTGTCTGCCTTCAATCAACCATTTCACATTTAAAATAACCAATAAAATAAAATGATTGTTTTTTTAATTTAACAGATTGATCGTTTCTTTTAGTCCTTCAGTTTTAGAAGTCAAAATATTTCGTCTCTCTAATTCATGGACCATGAAATTCACCGCTTTTAATAGTTCTTTTCGAGTGATGATTCCTTTAAAAACTTTTTCTTCTGTGACAACGGGTAGAAAAGGTGAATTAACTAACAAATGCAACACATCTTCTAGCTCCCAGTTTTCGTCAACTGTCGTAACGCCAACTTCCATCACATCTGCGACCGTCAAGCCCTCTAATGGTTCCATGCTGATATTTTGCAAATCCAACATTTTATTCACTACATCAGATAAACTAATCAATCCGACAAAGCGATCGTTTTTGTCCAAAACAGGAATTTTTGAATATCCGACTTTCGACAAAACAAGTAAGCCATGAGAAAGCGGGTGTTGATAAAGAACATTTGCTACGTTTTCTGCAGGAATCAAAAATGTGTCTTGATTTTCCAACAGCAGTTCTCTTACTACAGGTCCAATCATCGAGTGGCCTCCATTCTTATTTGTTCAACAACTTTATTTTACCGAAACCGGATGCAAAATCCATAAAGAAATGATGAATTTTTAGCAAAAATTAGAAATTAATCCATAAAATCAGCGAGAAAAGTGAAAAACTAATTCTTCTACTGGTTGATGTGCGCGATTATAATAGTGCACATTGATCTCATCGGCTAAACTTTCAATGATTGCATACGATGGAATTTGAATGGGTCCGCGTGGTTGTGAAATACTACCGGGATTTAAAAATAAAATGCCATTTTCCACCTCACAACCAATCTGATGTGTGTGACCAAAAAATGCCATATTGGCTTCTACTGATTGAGCTTCTAGAGCTAACTGAGTCAAATCAAAACGAACGTTCGACAGATGTCCATGGGTAAGATAAATGGTGTCACGACCAGTATTGATGACCTTCTTTGCTTCAAACCCTGGACCGTAATCACAGTTTCCTTGGACAACCTGAAAATTTTCCCACAATGAATCGTCTGCAGGTAATTCTGAATCTCCACAATGAAAGAAAAAGTCAACTTTTGAACGATAGCGTTTGACTAAATCCACCAAAATATCACGGTCACCATGATTATCACTTACAACTAAATAGCGCATTTATTTTGCTCCTTCCAACCACTGTTGCCATTTTTGGCTCAATTTTTTCATTGCTTGTCCGCGATGACTTACTTGATTTTTTTCCTCGCTAGACATTTCCGCAGCTGTTTGCGTTGAACCGTCTGGAATGAACAACGGATCATAACCAAATCCATTTTCTCCCTCAGGAATTCTAGCAATTTTCCCGGGCCACTCTGCTTCCACCACCAAACTATCTTTATCAGGTGCTGCAAAGACTAATGTGCAATGAAATTGTGCTGTTCGTTGTTCATTGGGGACATCTGTTAACTCATGCAATAATTTTGCATTGTTTCCTGCATCACTTTTTGGTTCTCCTGCAAAACGTGCGGAATAAACACCTGGCATCCCACCTAATGCATCGACTTTCAAACCAGAATCATCTGCTAATACAGGCTGCTTTAAAATCTGTGCAATTGTTTCAGCTTTTAAGCGAGCATTTTCTTCAAAGGTTTTCCCTGTTTCTTCTACATCTGGTATTTCAGGATAGTCAAACAAGGTTTTGACTGCATATCCTTCTTTGCCAAACATTTGGCGGAATTCTTCCGCTTTTCCGGGATTTTTTGTTGCAATGACGATTGTTTTTGCTACTTCTGGCGCTTGACTTGCTTCAGTTGAAAGTTCAGTCAACAACGCATGCTTTTGCTCTGCAATCAGCTGTTCGATTGCTGATTTCCCATAAAAAAGCATGTCATTTAATTGTTCACCATCAAAAGTTGCCTCTTCACCCGTTCCTTGAATTTCCACAAATTTGCCAGATTCAGTCATTACTAGATTCATATCAACCAACGCTGCAGAATCTTCTTCGTAATCTAAATCTGCTACGCATTGACCATCAGGCAAGATTCCCACACTAATGGCAGCCAAGTGTTCTTTCAAGGGATCTTCTGTCACTTCTTTTTCTCTGACCAGTTTCTCAACCGCTAATGTTAAAGCGACAAAAGCACCTGTAATACTTGCTGTGCGTGTTCCGCCGTCAGCTTGAACTACATCACAATCAACGATGATGCTTCTTTCACCTAATTTTTCCAAATCGACGACTGCGCGCAAAGAGCGGCCAATTAATCGTTGGATTTCCATCGTTCGACCAGTTAATTTTCCTTTACTGCTTTCACGACGATTTCTAGTATTTGTTGCTCGAGGAAGCATGCTGTATTCCGCAGTGACCCAACCTGTACCAGTTCCTCGCAAAAACGGCGGAACAGAAGCTTCAATTGTCGCAGAACAAATCACTTCTGTGTCACCAAAACTGATGACCACTGATCCTTCGGGGTGTTTGAATACATTGGTACGAATATCAATTTTTCTTAATTCTTGTGCTTTTCTTCCATCATGACGCATGCGCTATTTTCCTCCTAATTCGATATGTTCCACTTCTAACTCATCAAGCGGTAACCAGTCTTGGGCAATTTCTTTAAACAATTTAGGTGAACCTGTTGTGTAAAACTTGCTGATTGTTCGTCCTGGAACGGGCGCGTTACTGATTTCAAAATAATCGAGTAACATAGAAACTTCTCCAACAGTCTCTGCACCTGAGTCGATCAAAGTCACACTTTCTCCCATTACATTTTGAATGATTGGGCGTAACAATGGATAGTGAGTACAACCCAAAATAAGTGTATCTAACTTTTTGGTTAGCAGTGGTGCTAAAGTTTCTGCTACGATTTTCTTTGCAACAGAGGAATGATACTCATTACTTTCCACCACTGAAACAAACTTTGGACAAGGTAAGCTACTAACGGTCAATTCCCGTGCTTTTTCTTTGAGTGCTGATTCATAGGCACCACTTTTAACCGTACCTAATGTTGCAATCACTCCTACTTGTTGATTTTTCGTTGCTTTTAAAGCAGCACGCGTTCCCGGAAGGATAACTCCAATCACAGGAATAGGCAATGTCGCTTTGATTTCTTCTAGAGCCACTGAAGTTGCAGTGTTACAAGCGATCACAAGCATTTTGATTCCTTGATCGACCAAATAGTTAGTCATTTCCCAAGTAAATTGAATCACTTGTTCTGCAGGTCGCGGACCATATGGACAACGCGCAGTATCTCCTACATATAAAATATTTTCATTTGGCAATTGTTTCAGTGCTTCTTTGACAACTGTAAGGCCGCCAACACCTGAATCAATAAAACCTATTGGGCGATTATCTGACAATGGAACCCATCCTTTTTTTTGATTTCATTCTATCTGTCTATTGTGGACTTTTTGGTACAATTTTTCAAGTCTTGAACTTCTTACAAAGCTTGCTTATCACTCTTCTTTTACAAAGAAAAAACCTCAACCCTTTGTTCATTTTTCAACAAAGAATTTGAGGTTTTTTTTAATAACTATATTTTCGTCGCTCCAAAAAGCCCGATAATAATGAGAGTGCGTAACAAATGACAAAGTACATCAACGTCATTGCTACAAACATCGGTAAAACATAATTCGTATTTTGCCCATAAATGATTCGCGCTTGGTGCGTCAACTCTGGTAAAGAAATAATTACGGCTAATGACGTATCTTTAATTAATGAAATCAATTGACTGACAATTGCGGGAATCATTGATTTAAATGCTTGAGGCATGACTATCGTCCGCATCGTTTCAACATAAGTCAATCCAGTTGATAGCCCTGCTTCCATTTGTCCTTTTGGCACGGCATTCAAACCTGCGCGGAATATTTCTGAGAGCATTGCTGATTCAAAAATCGTCAACGCAGCAACTGCTGACCAAAAGATATTCATTTGGATTCCCACTTGGGGTAAAGCAAAATACGTGAAGAAAATGATTAGTAACAATGGCAGATTTCGAATGACATCAATCACCAAACCAACAATTTTGGATAAATAAGGAATATTCGCAAAACGGATCACACCAGTTAAGCCACCAATCAAAAAACTAAAAATGATTGAGACCAATGAAACTTCGACGGTCACTTTCAATCCCTCTAGTAAAAAACGGATATTCATCCATGAAAAAGCACCACTAAAATCCATTCAACTTCCTCCTTCTATGAACGAACTGCCCATTTTTTCTCAAGATGAACCATCAAATAAGAAAGGGGCAACGTAATAATCAAATAAAATAGACCAACAATAATATAGGTATCAAATGTATTGAATGTTTCGCTGGCAATCAAGTCACCTTGATACATCAAATCTAATCCTGCAACCATTGCTAAAATAGATGAGTTTTTCACTAAATTGATAAACTGATTTCCTAACGGTGGAATAACTATTTTAAAAGCTTGAGGCAATACGATGTAGCGCATCGTTTCTGAATAAGTAAAACCTGAAGAAAGCCCCGCTTCCATTTGTCCACTAGGAACCGTTTGGATTCCTGAACGAACCGTTTCCGCAATAAACGCGGATGTATAAATCGTTAAACCAATGGTTCCGGCTTGAAAACCGTTCAATTGTAGCCAATACATAGGTACAACTACATAGAAAAACATGACAATAATCAGTAATGGAATATTTCGGAAAAACTCAACGTAAGCTTTTGCCAGACCATTGACTAATTTATTTTTTGATAACTGAAAAATCGCCATCAATGTTCCAATAACTAAACTAGCTACGAGCGCCAAAACACTGGAAAAAATTGTAATTTTGAATCCTTCTGCAAAGGTCGCTCCATAAGTTTGTATCAATTCACTCATATTGCTCCTCCTTAATCAACTTTGCCATCTGTTTCATTTGGAAACCAGCGTTGATAAATTTCATCATACGTACCATCAGCAATCATTTCTGCTAATGCTTGATTGACCTTACCTAAAAATTCTTCTTGCCCTTTGTTGATTGCAATGCCATAAGGCTCATTGGTGAAGGTTCCCCCAACTAACGTATACGCTGGGTTTTCAGCCGCCATTCCTAAAAGGATCGCATTATCAGTCGTCATCGCATCACCTTGACCTGACTGAAGTGCCGTAAACGCCTCTGCATAATTTTCTAGTTCTAAAATCTTTGCATCTGGTGCATGTTCACGAATATTTGCTGCTGAGGTCGAACCTTTGACAGCCAAAACTGTTGTCGAAGCATCCAAATCAGTCACGCTTTGGATACTGCTCCCTTTTTTGACTAGCAATGATTGTCCAGCATCAAAATAAACATCTGAAAAATCAACTTGTTTTTTTCGTTCATCCGTGATGGTCATCGTTGCGATGATTGCATCAATATTTCCATTTTTCAACAACGGAATCCTAGTTTTCGATGTTACTTCGATAAAATCAGCTTGCCCATCTTCACCAAGTATTTTCTTGGTGATAGCTTTTGCAATATCGATATCAAAACCTTGAACTTCACCAGACTTGATGTCCATCATGCCAAATAAACGAGTATCATATTTGACACCCCAGGTAATCTTATTTGTTTCTTTGACTCTTTCTGCGATATTTTCGTCCGCTACGCTTGTGCTTTTACAGCCAACCAGTGCAAGTAGCACGATACTTAACAGAAAGAGTAAGCGAAAGCTTTTTTGCTTTTTCATACAATTCCTCCTAAATTTTAATGGTTGATTACTTTGCTAATAAATTGTTGCGCGCGTTCTTCCTGTGGATTGTCAAAGAATCCTTTTACGTCACGACTGTCTTCTAACACTTCACCTTCAGCCATGAAGATTACTCGATCTGCTACTTCTTTTGCAAATCCCATTTCATGTGTAACCACGATCATTGACATGCCCTCTCTCGCTAACTTCTTCATAACGTCTAGCACATCCCCAATCATTTCCGGATCCAGCGCTGAAGTTGGTTCATCAAATAATAGCATCTCTGGATTCATCGCTAAACCTCTAGCAATAGCAACACGTTGCTGTTGCCCACCAGACAGCATGGATGGATAAGAATCTTTTTTGTCTAACATATTGACCGTATCTAAAAACTTTTCAGCATTTTTGATTGCCGTTGCTTGATCTTGCTTCAATACTTTAATTGGTGCTAGTGTGATGTTTTCTAGTACAGTTTTATTAGGATATAAATTAAAATGTTGAAAAACCATCCCGATATTTTTACGTACTTCTGTTAATTTTGTCTGTTTATCTCTTAAATCTTTGTTATTTATCAGTAGTTGTCCTGAAGAAATAGTTTCTAAGCCATTGATGCAACGCAGCATTGTACTTTTCCCAGAACCTGAAGGCCCAATGACAACAACTACTTCCCCCTTCGCAAATTCGAGGTTAATATTCTTCAAAGCATGGAATTTCCCATAGTACTTTTCCACGTTCTTAAATTCAATCATTGCCATATCATTACACTCCCATTATTATTTAGTAAGATTTCTTTTAAAGATACCTAATGAAACATATTATATATGATAATAAAGGGAAATGTAAAGTTTCTACGTTATTTTCTACAAATATCCTCTGTTTTTGAATGTTTGACGCTCTTCGTTTTTCCCTGCATCCTTTCCGCGTTTTTTCGTTTGAATAGTTGTTTCTTCTAAAAAAAAACGGTAAGATATAAAGTGCTAGTCTTACAAATCGTAAAGAGGTGTCTTTTTTGAAAAATATTATATTGACTGGAGACCGTCCAACGGGAAGATTACATCTTGGCCATTATGTCGGTTCTTTAAAAACGCGTGTGGAAATGCAAGCAGACGAAAACAATCAATTGTTTGTCATGATTGCTGACATGCAAGCTTTAACAGATAATGCAAAAAATCCTGAAAAAGTTTCATCTAATGTGCTACAAGTCGCATTGGATTACTTAGCTGTTGGTCTTGATCCGACCAAAACAACTTTATTTATCCAATCACAAATTCCTGAGCTATCTGAGCTAGCCATGTATTACATGAACTTAGTCAGCGTTGGTCGCGTGAAACGAAACCCCACAGTGAAATCAGAAATCGAACAAAAGAAATTCGGTGAAAGTATTCCAACTGGTTTTTTTGTTTATCCGATCTCACAAGCTGCTGACATCACAGCTTTCAAAGCAAATTTAGTTCCTGTTGGCGAAGATCAAAAACCAATGTTGGAACAAACACAAGAAATCGTCCAAAGTTTCAACAATACGTACGGTCAAGTTCTGGTTGAACCAAAAGGCGTCTTCCCTCCAAAAGGCATGGGACGTTTACCTGGAATTGATGGCAATGGTAAAATGAGTAAGTCCTTGGGCAATGGTATTTACATTGCTGACCCAGCAGACGTTGTTCAGAAAAAAGTCATGAGCATGTACACCGATCCAAACCACATCCATGTGGAAGATCCTGGTCAAGTAGAAGGAAACATGGTGTTCACTTATCTGGATGTCTTTGGAACAGATAAAGAAGCAATTGAAGAAATGAAAGCTCATTATCGTCGTGGTGGACTTGGTGATGTGAAAATTAAACGTTACTTGATTGACGTTTTAGAAGCTGAATTTGCACCAATTCGTGCACGTCGTGAAACGTTTGAAAAAGATCCAGCAGCTGTCATGGAAATGTTACGTCAAGGCAGTCTAGCTGCAAAAGAAGTTGCGGCAGAAACTTTAGCAGAAGTAAAATCTGCGATGGGAATCAATTATTTTAACTAACTTTCAAAATCAAAAAAGTGAGAGCCAAAATATTTTCTATTTTGGCTCTCACTTTTTACTAAATAAAACCCAGCCACGAGTTAGACTTTCCTGTCTGATTCGTGGCTGGGTTTTTCTGAATAAGAAAAGACTTAACGAATACTTGCGTGCAAGTTTTCTGTTAACGCATTGGTTACTTTATCCATAGCTTTATTGATTTCTTCATCAGTCAATGTTGCTTCAGGATTTACAAATGTCAAACTATACGCCATCGATTTGTTTCCTGCTTCGATGTTCTCACCTTGATAAACATCAAATAATTGGATTCCTGTTAAGAATTTACCAGCGGATGCTTTGATCACTGTTTCCAATTCTTGGTTTGTTACTTCTTCTTTCACTAGCAAAGCAATGTCTCGACTCACTGCTGGAAATTTTGTCACAGCATGATAAGTAATGCCTGCTTGTGCTGCTTCAATTATTGAAACTAAATCTAATTCTGCAACATACGTTTCTGGAATGTCATACGCTTTGGCAATTGTTGGATGAACTTGACCAACAAACCCAAGGTATTGTTCACCAAGATAGATAGCAGCCGTACGCCCTGGATGCATTTCTGGCATTGTAGTTGCTTGATAGCTAATTTGTTCAGTGATAGCTAATTGAGCAAAAATGTTTTCTAACAATCCTTTAATTGTAAAGAAATCAACTGTTTCTGCTTTTGTTTGCCAATCTTTTTCTTGCCATGTACCAGAAATAGCTAACGCAAGATGTTTTACTTCTTGTGGTAAATGAGTCAAAGGATCATTTTCTTGATAGAATACACGTCCTACTTCATAGAAACCAACATCAGTATTTTTACGCGCGACGTTGTAGTTAACATTGTCCAGTAACCCACTAATCAAGTTCATCCGAAGAACCGAACGCTCTTCACTCATTGGCCAGTCTAAACGAGTAATATTCGTTTCTTTCATTGCGAATTGACGAGACTTTTCTTCAGTCGTCAAGGCATAACTAATCGCTTCATTCAACCCACTGCCTTCAAGCAATGTACGAATTGTTCGTGTGCCTGTCTGCTCTGCTGTCAAGCTTCCAGCAACTGTTTCTCCACTTGGCAACGTTGATGGCAAGCGATCATATCCATAGATACGCGCAACTTCTTCAATGATGTCTGCTTCAATTTGAATATCCCAACGTCTTGGTGGAACAACAACAGAATACGTTTCATTGGTTTCTTGATAATCAAAACCAAGTGCTTCAAAAATTTCGTTCACTTCTGCGCTAGTCAATTTTGTACCTAAATACTGGTTGATTCGTTGTAATGTGATTGGAACTGTTACATCTTCAACTGTTACTTCCGCACCAGCTACTGCACCTGTTAGAACTTCGCCTCCAGCAAGTGCAACGATCATAGCTGCCGCAACATCATTTGCTTCAGCAATCGTTGCATGATTGATTCCCTTTTCAAAACGAGCAGAAGATTCACTACGTAAATTGAATTGTTTGGCTGTTCGACGAATCGAAACTGGATCAAATAAAGCTGCTTCTAATGCTACTGTCGTCGTTGTTTCAGTGATTTCTGAATCCAATCCACCCATGACACCTGCTAAAGCAACAGGAACCTCGCCATTAGTAATCACTAAGTTTTCTGGTGTCAATTTACGTGTTTCACCATCAAGTGTCACTAATTCTTCTGCTTCTTTGGCATGACGAACAACGATTTCCTTTGAACCAAGTTTGTCGTAATCAAATGCATGTAATGGTTGCCCAAACAATAACAGGATATAATTTGTTACATCAACTACGTTGTTGATTGGACGAATTCCTTCGTTCATTAAAAGGTTTTGCAACCATTGTGGGCTTGGCTGAATTTTGACTCCTTCAATTACCCGAATTTGATATGCTGGAACAAGCTCTTTGTCCTCTACAGTCACAGTGATTTTTTCACTTGCCAAACGATCAACTTCAGTTAATTTTTCATCATCGAATGTTGGTGTTTGACGATAGATTGCGCCAACTTCATAGGCAACACCACGCATGGATAGTGCATCTGCACGGTTTGGTGTAATGGATAATTCAATAATTGAATCGTCCATGCCTAGATATGAAAATACTGGTTCACCATTCACAGCCCCTGCTGGAAGATAATAGATACCTTCTGCATATTCTTTTGGTACTACGCTATCAGAAAAACCAATTTCTTGTAATGCACAGATCATCCCGTTGGATACTTCTCCGCGCATTTTTCCTTTTTTAATCTTCACATTGCCAGCAATCCGTGAATTTGGTAAAGCCACAATGACTTTGATGCCCGCTTTAACATTTGGTGCACCACAAACGATTTGAGACAATTCATCTTCACCAATATCTACTTGGCAAATGGATAAGTGATCAGAATCAGGATGTGGTACACATTCCTTTACTTCACCAACGACGATTTTTTTCAAACCTTCTTCTGGTACTTCGATCCCTTCGACCTCAATACCAGTAACAGACATCTTATCTGCTAATTCTTGTGGTGTCACTGCCGATAAATCAACATATTGGTTTAACCATTTATATGAAACTAACATCCTTTTTTACTCCCCCTTGAACTGACTTAAGAAACGCAAGTCATTTTGATAGAAATTACGGATATCGTTGACGCCGTAACGTAACATTGCTACGCGATCTGGTCCAAGTCCAAAAGCAAATCCTGAATACTCATTTGGATCAATTCCTGACATCTCTAAAACATTAGGATGAACCATTCCAGCACCTAAGATTTCAATCCAGCCAGTATATTTGCAGACATTACAACCCTTGCCTCCGCATTTGAAACAGCTAACATCTACTTCCACTGAAGGTTCAGTGAATGGGAAATAGCTTGGACGTAAACGAATTTTACGATCTTCCCCAAACATTTTCTTCATAACAACTTCCAGTGTCCCTTTCAAGTCACCCATTGTTACATTTTTATCAATCACAAGACCTTCAATTTGATGGAACTGATGGCTATGAGTAGCATCATCAGTATCACGACGGAAAACTTTCCCAGGTGAGATCATCCGTAATGCACCTTTTGAAAAATCATGTTTTTCCATTGTTCGCGCTTGAACAGGTGAAGTGTGTGTACGAATCAAAATATCTTCGGAAATATAAAACGTATCTTGCATATCTCGTGCTGGGTGATCTTTTGGTAAATTCATTCGTTCAAAGTTATAGTGGTCTGACTCCACTTCATAACCTTCAACGATTTGGTAACCCATTCCCACAAAAATATCTTCAATTTCTTCCATAATTTGCGTCAAGATATGGCGTGTTCCTTGTTTTACTTGACGACCAGGTAAAGTCACATCGAGTGTTTCTTTTGCTAAAGCAGCATTCAACGCTTCTTCTTCAAGAACTTCTTTTTTACGTTCAATTTCTGCCGTTAATAAGTCACGAATTTCATTAGCAAAACTACCTACTTTTGGTCTTTCTTCTGGACTAAGATCTTTCATTCCACGAAGAACTTCGGTAATCGGGCCTTTTTTCCCTAAAGTTTCCACGCGGATTTGATTTAATTCTTTCAAATCCTGTGCGGCAGTAATTTTAACAATCGTTGCTTCTTTCAAGCTTTCGAGTTGTGCTTGTAAAGACATTGCTTTTTTCCTCCTTCAAATTCAAATACAAAAAAAAGACCTCATTCCTATCAAGGAACGAGGTCTTCGCGATACCATCCTAATTTGTGAGTAAAGCTATCAGCTACTCACACACTTACTTGATTAACGACAATTGCCGGCCCAGTATCAAAAACTAGGCGAACTCAGAAAGTGAACTTCATTTTTCAAACACAGAATTTGCTTTCAGTCTATGACAAATCTCCCTGATCTGGTTTAGCCAAACTACTCTTTTTCGTCATGGTTCTTTTTTTATTTACAATTTACAAAATCAATTCTACAAGAATTTTGTCCTGAAATCAACTGCATTCTTCCTCAGTGACCCACTTTTCACTCCAAACTTGTAACTGTTTGATTGAATTTTGTAAGTCTGCTCCTTTTTCAGTCAAAAGATATTCAGAACGATTGGATTCATTACAGGAAATATTTCGAGTAACAATTCCTTCTTTTTCTAACTCTTTTAGACGTTCAACTAATACTCGATCGCTAACCATCGGAATCTTTGCAGCAAGATCAACAAAGCGTTGCGGACCATTTTCTAGTAGTACATCAATAATCAACCCGTTCCATTTTTTCCCCAAAATCGAGAAAGTTTTCTCAAACTTCGGACATAGAACAAAGTCTGTCTGTGTAAGCTCCATCTTACTCACCTCTTTTTGAAGAGTATAGCATAATACTTACAAAGTGTAAGCAACTTATGCTTATTCATAATCTTTTGTTAACATTTATGATTTTCTTGCCACGTAATAAAACTAAAAAGGTATTTGTTACAGGTTTTCCTAAAGAATCAGCCAATGCTTGTTGGTAAAGTCGGAGCTGTCCTAAATATTTTTGAACAACTTTATCAATCTCAGTTGGGTCATCTGGATTCATAAGGAAATCCGTTTTGAAATCATAAAGATAGATGTCATCTGCAAATTCGATATAGCCGTCAACGATTCCGTGAATCAGTAATTCATCCGTTTCATCCGGATAATTTTCAAACACTTCTTCCGCTGTCATCAGCATCGCAAATGGTTGCTCTCTTTTCACTTTTGTGGAGTGTTCCAGTAATAATTTTCCAAGATCTGTTTCAAAAAACCAAAGAATTGCAGAAATGTCGACTTTTTCTGCCACTTGTTGATCCACCAATCGCTTTTTGACTAGCTCTGCTAGTAAAGCTTGGATTGCTTCTTCTGTTGGTGGCTCCAATGGCAATAATTGCAACAACGTATGTGTGACTGTTCCAATTGCAGTTGCTGATACACCTTTTTGCAAAAATTTTGGTTCAGCTAGCTGTTCTTGTGTATAACGAAATTGTTGATTTTTTGCTTTTGTTTGATTGTCTTCCCAAGTTAGCTTCGTTGCCTGACTATCATCTGGGTCTTCAAATAATCGTTTGATTTCTGAAACAGATTGGTAACTCGTTGTTTGAGTGGCAGCCTGATAAGGATAAACATATGCTAAACGTTGACGCAGAGTCTCCGATAAACCAAATTGGTTTTCTTTCGGCGTAACTAAAGAAGGCTCCCGCTGTGCAAGTTGTTGACGCTTTTCCGCCAACTCTTGTTGGTTCATCCACAAAACGGTAAAGGAACCGTTCGCATCAGCTAAAGTCAATACTGACTCATCCTCCAAGTATTCAGACATTCGAGGATGACGAATCAAGCTGTAGCCAATCCAATTCATCAAGCTCCCTCGACCTTTCAAGCGCAACGCTGGATCCAGAACCAGTTCCGATGCATTTAGCGCTTCGCCCCACGTTTTAATTGTTTGTTCACGACTCTTGTAAGAGCCAACAATAAACAGTTTTTGTTCCGCCCGAGTCAACCCAACATACAATTTACGCATTTCTTCAGATAATAATTTGTTTTGTTTAGCTAATTTAATGGCTTGAAAAGGTAATGTATCAAATAATACGCGAGTTTGCGGGTCCATGTAGCGGATTCCTGCACCTAATTTTTCTTCAAATACGTAGCGTTTTCGCAAATCCTGTAAATTGAATTCTTTCGTCATGTCCAACAAAAAGACAACAGGGAATTCTAGTCCTTTACTGGCGTGAATCGTCATCACACGAACTGCATTGTCTTCCACCGCAATGACAGGTTCTGCCAAATCTTTATCCTTTTCTTGCATTTTTTCGATAAAACGAACAAACTGGTACAATCCTCGAAATGAACTTTGCTCATAAGCTTTCGCACGATCCACTAATGCATATAAATTTGCTTGTCTTTGTGCCCCAGCTGGTAACCCAACCACGTATTCTAAGTAACCCGTCTCGTAGTAAATAGCCCAAAGTAAGTCCGCAATTGAAGAACGTCGAGCAAGTTCACGCCATTTATCCAACAATTCTTTAAAATCAGAGAGCTTAGCACTCAAGTGATCTTGATTCATTTTTTCATAAGTTAAAAAGGCATCAAAGAACGTACGATTTCGATCCGCTAAGCGAATCTGCGCTAATTCGGGTTCAATCAAGCCAACGATTGGTGAACGTAAAATAGCTACTAAAGGAATGTCTTGGTAAGGATTATCAATGATTTGTAGTAATGAAATCACAGTCCGGATCTCTGTTGCTTGGAAATAATTTTGAGCATCGTTCATTTCCAGTGGAATATCTAAGGTCTTGAACACATCCAAAATCGTTAAATTATTTTTTTTCGTTGGTGTCAGTAGGACAATATCCCCATATTCGACTGGTCGATTAGCTTTCAATTTTTTATCGTAGATTTCCCACTTGTTATCAATTAATTCACGGATTTTCAACCCCGCCATCAATAATTCGCCCTCTGTTTTATCTTCAAGAAAATCATCCGAAGGCAACTCTTCCGTAGTTTCTTCCTGTTCTTTTTCATAAATCAAAATTTCTGGATCAAACTGCGTACTATTAGGAAAATCAGGAAATCCTAACGCCAGTTTTGCTGCTTCATCATAAGTAATCTGGCCAACTTGTTCATCCATAATTTGTTCAAAAATCAGGTTAGTAAATCGCAAGACTTCTTCTCGCGAACGAAAATTTTCTGCCAGAACGATTCTTCTACCACCTTCTGCTTTTGAAAATTCTTGATATTTTTTGATGAATAGACTTGGATCCGCTAATCGGAAAGAATAAATAGATTGCTTGACATCTCCAACCATGAAAAGATTTCCATTCGTTGGATCAGGTTCTCTTAACCAGTATAAAATTGCTTCTTGCAATTGATTGACATCCTGATACTCATCAACCATTACTTCTTTGAATTTCTCTCGGTAATAATTCGAGGCTTCACTTGATATCCAACCATCAGCGGTTTTCTTGGTCAAAATCATCAACGCCAAATGTTCTAGGTCATTAAAATCTAATACGCCTTTTTCGCGTTTTTTCTCACTAAATCCATCCATAAACGCTTGTGTTACTTGGCACATCTCTTCGACTAAAGGAAGTGCTTGTGTCATAATAGCTTCCATTTGCGCTGGCGAAACAGCGAAATAATTTTTACTGATTCCTTGAATCATTTTTTTCGAGCGATCACGAAGAGCTTTTACTTCTGCTGATCGTTCTTTCAATTCGGCTTTTCGACTGCTTTTAAATGTTGAAAAGGTTAAGTTTTCTAATCCTTGATAAGCCACCTCTAGTTGATCTTGTATAAATGCCTCATAAATGGCATTGATTCGTTCACGTTCCTCGGAAACTTGGTCGTACATTTTTTCCAAACCTTCCGTCTGAGCTAAGCTGACCATCTCTTCATATGCCTGTACACATTGAAAAACATCTGCCAAAATCAATGGACGTAATTGATTTTGATATAACGCCGATTCGCCAAGCGAGCCTTCTAAACGATAAGATTCACTCAATCCTTTAAGCCAATTAGTTGGATCTGGATTCGCACGCGCAAACTCATAAAGAGACAAGATTAAGTCAGTCAAGCCTTCATCTGATCGATCATTTGAAAAGTTTGTCGTTAGTTGGAAAAATCGCTCATTTTTTTCTCCGTAAAGACGTTCACGTAATTCGTCCCACACGTCTTCTTTCATTAACAAGGTTTCTGTTTCATCTGTCAGCATTCGAAAAACTGGATCGATATCGATCAGATAATAAAAACGACGAATGACAGTTAAACAAAACGCATGTAGTGTTGAAATATTAGCTGTGGGTAGCAACATTAATTGTTTCGTAAAATGTTGCTGACGTTGCGTATCTGTTTCGTCGTTGATTGCCGACTGCAAAGCTTCTTGGATTCTTTCTTTCATCTCACGTGCAGCAGCTTCCGTAAACGTAACAATCAAGAGTTCATCAATATTGACACCCATTTTAAGTTTTTCAATCACTCGACGAACAAGAACTGTGGTTTTTCCTGATCCTGCTGAAGCGGAGACAAGCAAATTGTCCCCACGATCAAAAATCGCTTGCCATTGTTCATCTGTAAAACGTTCATTTTGGGGCTTTAATGGAATCTGACTCACTCTTCTTCACCTCGTTTCAAAATTCTGCGTAATGCTTCGTCCTTATCCAGTTTTTCTAAGCGATGATAATTGTTTTCCTTTAACATCACATCGAAAGTGCAGACACTTCG
Source organism: Enterococcus sp. DIV0174 (assembly GCF_050529065.1). Taxonomy (NCBI): domain Bacteria; kingdom Bacillati; phylum Bacillota; class Bacilli; order Lactobacillales; family Enterococcaceae; genus Enterococcus; species Enterococcus sp. DIV0174. The sequence goes on from NZ_CP172881.1 coordinate 1,584,239, forward strand.
AAATGGACAAAATTGACAAGCAATCCGCTGTTTATCTTTATAGGCTGGATTTAGTTTGATTTCTCCCGAAGTGATTGCTTCACCAGCTAAACGCATATTTTTACGATTGTGTTCCATAAACTGATGTAATTCTTCTTCTGTGAAGAATTTTTCTTTACTGTAACTGCCCTTTTGATACTCATCTTTCGCATTTTTTTTCACTGGATAAATCAAAGATTGCTCTTTCGCTTCTAACGAATGATCAAGAACTTCCAACAATCCCGGATCATCAACAAAGACACCATCATAACTAAACTTTTTCAACGTATTCTTTTCAATTTCTTCGTTTTCGGTTAATACAGGGTTGTGGACATGTAAATAATAGGAACCAGCAGGCTTGACTGTGGCTTGTCCGGTTAAGCGTACTGCATCCATCAAGGCAACATCTAAGTAAGTCAATAGTTGCATGGCCATTCCATAGTAAGCTTCCGTAACATCAAACGTTCGCCCACTAGATTTATAGTCCACAACACTTAACCAGGTTTCGTCTTGTTCCGTGGCCGTGTCGATACGGTCGATTTTTCCGCGAACATGTAGTCTTCCACCATTTTGTAAAGGTAATTCCAAACCCGGGATTCCTTTTGCCCCAGCAATTTGTCCGAATAAAATCTCCGTTTGTAACGGATGGAGACCGGTATTTTTACTTTGTTTTTGTAACGCCCACGCTACTTTTTGGATTGTTTGGCTCAATTGATAACGGATGTAGTTCATCCGTGCAGAACTATCTAAAATTTCAAAACGCAGTTCACCAAAAACTTCTTGGAGAACTTTCTCAGTAAATGCTTGGCGTTCTTTTTCCGTCATGTTAACGAGTGAAAGTTCATTTGAAAATAATAATTTAAAGAAGCGATCCAGTGATTCATGATAAAAGTCCCCAGTTGCTGCTGGTGTCAGTCCATAAATCATCCGTTCTTTCAACTTCAAGCCAAATTGAACAAAATATTTATATTCACAGTTGTAAAAATTTTCCATACGAGAAATAGACGTATAGATTTCTTTTCCGTATAACTGCTCTGCTAACTCTGTCGGTAATGAAACTGGAACATTCAAATGAGACTGACTTTCAAATACACGTAAAGCAAAGTTCCGCCAAGGAGAATGGAGAACGACTTCTCTCAATTCAGTCCATACTTTCGCTAATTGTTGTTTCTCATCTGCTGCCAAACGAAACATTCGGTTCAACGTATCAACGGCACTCCGATACGTCCCAATATAATCCGCTGGCTCACTGGTCACCGTCAATCGTGTCTTTTTCTCAATTGGAATTGCTAAATAACGATTGATTCGTTGTAAATAAGGAGAAATTTTCAAACTTCGATCCGTATCGTAACTTTGTGCATAGCTTAAATAAAGTCGCTCTGTGCCTGAAAGAAAGACCAAATATGCTTGAAAAGGTTCAGAAGACATACTTTCCGTTGCAGGATCAAACAAATACTGATCTTCAGCCAATGCTTGATTCAATTGTTCTCGTTCTTCACTAGATAGCAGACCTTTTGTTTCTTGACGAGCTGGGAAAGTTTGATCGTTCAAGCCCAAAGCAAAGGTAATTTTTGCTTGATTTGGACGAACTAATTCTAAGCGGTTTACTTGAACTTGATCAATTGCTGTAGGAATCTTCCCATAACTTAAATTTTCTAGTCCACTGCTAATAATGTCTTGGAATGTTTCCCATTCAAAGCTGGTTTCCCCATAAATCAATGCAAACTCGTCCAGTAAGTCGATCAACGCCCCCCACGTTTGCTCATGATTTCTGGCTTGTGCTAAATTTCCGCGGGCAACTTCTTGATTCCGCCAAAATAACAGTTGTTGACGGACACCACTGGTCACTAAAAACTGATAAAAAACACTAGCAGCTTCTTGACCATTTTCACAATTTTTGATTTTTTTAAAGAAACCCGGAATATTACTCTGGAATAAACGACGAATCTCATTTGACTGCTCTTGCAGTTCTTGAACGTCTTCCAGCTCCTCTGTTTCAAAGTTGTAAGAAACAAACGTCCAATCCTTTGCGCGAGTCCAGTAGTTTCCTTGATAATTATAAGCTAAAGCAACATTTTCTGTGAGATCTAATTTTTTGCGGAAATCATCTCTGATCCATTGCCATTGTTCCTGCTCTAATTCTTGATTTTCTGGAGCAATCAATAACTCCGTTTTGAAAAATCGCATAATGTCACTCAAACGATAGGCGTAGCGATCCAAAGCAAACAGACTGTTGATCCACTCGATCAGAGGATGGTTCTCCATCAACTGCTCTTCATCGAGATAAAACGGAATCGCCATTTCTTGAAAAATCGGCTTTAATAAATTGCCATAAAGAAGCATATCTTTCGTCAATACTTGAATATCGCGATACCGACATTCCCCCTCGCTAACCAAGCGGCGAATTTCCACGGCCAACTGTTGGACTTCTTCCGTTGGTGTTTCCGCCTCCCACAAATGAATCGTCTTTTGTGCACCAACTTTTCGAGAACGATTTTGTTTTTGACTACTTGTTTCTTCCCACATCTCTTGTAATGCGGCTAACGCTTCTGGCACTTCCTTCGCTGGTGCATATTGATCAATCAAAATCGGTGCACGATGTTCTTTTGCCCCGTTCAACAAGCGAAAATATAACTTGCCTGTTTCGTGAAACAGATTTAAGGGTTCAGGCACTTCATTAGGATAAGGTCGATCAAGTAATAAATCGACAACCAGGTTTCCTTTGACCATCATTGCGCTCAACAACTGATACTCCTGGGCATTGATCCGAGAAAAACCCGTCATCAAAAATTTTACATGGCGAAAATCTTGTTGATAAAGATACTCACTTAAAATAGCTAAAGCATCTTCTGCTTGTAGCATTCGCTCAAATAGTTCTTCTTCATACGCAGAAAAAATCAACTGTAAATCTTGCATTTTCAATTGTTGGTCTGCTGCTTTGGGACTTTCCCCAGTTACACTAGCTATTAAGTCACTTGGGTGAATGTTTCCTGTGCGCATTTCTTCATATAATTCTTGGAGTTGCTTGATGAATCCTTTTTTGTTGACTTCTCCACGAAAAATGGTCAATTTTTCGCGGTTTTTTTCTAATATCTGACGTAGAATCATTGCTGAGCCAGACTCGGTGATGCTATTACCTGAAAGCAAAGTTGTCTGTTGCAAAATGTACCATGCTAGTCGATAAAAACTAAAGACTTGCACCTTTGTCGTACTAAAGGTTTGTGTTCCTTTGCGCTGACGTAACATTGCTAATAATTCTTGTTCTTGTTCAAACTTATTGTAATTAGGTACAAGGAAAAAGACTTGATTTTGAGGAGCTGCTTCTAACCAAGCCGTTGCCTCATCAATCAGTGCTGTTCGATGATCTTTCTTACCTGAGCCGAGAATAAATTGTAAAGACATTTTACTCCTCCTTTACTTTTTGATGCTCTTCTATTATAACAAAAAAACTGAACATTCGTTCTACTTATCAAGGCTTTTGGTAAAAAGAAATAACTTTTTAAAAAAGGTTGTGACACAAAGCGGTTAGCTCCGACAAGATAGCGCGCAAGCACTCAAAATAGCTTTTCATATTTTGAAGTGAATGCAATCTATCTTGAGGAGTTGCTTTGAGAACACCGTGGATAAGGTTGTGATTCAAAACGTTCCCCTTCAACAATATAATACGCAATCATAAAAAATAAATTTTTCTATTTTGAAGTGATTGAAAATTATATCGAGGGATTGCTTTGGGAACGTCACAAATAATCTTCCAACATAAAACATTCAGCTCCGAAAAAACAATCAAAAATATTTGTTTTGTTGGCAAACCTATTTCTCATAAACTTTCTTTACACTTAATCTCAAAGTTTTACCGTTTTCTCCACAAAAAAAGCCTAGGACATCAACTGCCCTAGGCTCTAACTTTTTTAATGAATTGAACCCATTAATTTCTTAATTGGTTCTTTGATTGTGAATAATAAAATCCCACCGATGATTGCAACGACTCCGATAATCCCAAAATATGCTGATTCAGTTGCCGGTGTATAAAAACGAGCGATTTGCGCGTTAATTGCTTGTGATGAAGCATCTGCTAAGAACCAGATAGCAATTGTTTGTGATTCAAACGCGCGTGGTGCTAGCTTAGTTGTTACAGATAGACCAACTGGTGATAAACATAATTCTGCAATTACAATGATGAAGAAGCTACCAACCAACCACATTGGACTTACTTTTCCAGCTGTTCCATATAATAAACCTGGTAACATCAATAACAAGTAAGAAAGCCCAGCAAATAACAACCCAAGTGCAAATTTTACAACAGTTGATGGTTGTTTTTGTCCAAGTTTCGTCCATAAAGTAACGAAGACAGGTGTTAGAACAAAAATAAAAATTGGATTTAATGATTGGAACCAGCTTGCTTGGATCGTTACACCAAATAAAGTTGATTGTGTTCGTTCGCTAGCAAATAACGCAAGAATCGATGAACCTTGCTCTTGTAATGACCAGAAAATAATTGCTGCTAAAAACAAGGGAATATATGCTAATACTCGTGGTTTTTCTTCTGCAGAAACATCTTTTGACGTTAACATTTTTACAAAATAGAACACAGGTAGAACAATTCCAAGTATGCTAATCGAATTAACAAAGAAATCAATAGAAAGATGACCAGTTAATTGTGCACCACCAAAAATAGCAATGATGACAACAAACGCAATAATAAAGTTACGAATAAAACCTTTACGTTCTTCTGGTGTTAATGGGTTTGGAGCTTTTGTTCCAACACCATCTAATGTTTTGCGGCCTTGGATGATGTATTGTAGTAGACCGAAGAACATCCCAAATGCTGCTAACGAGAAACCTAAATGATAGTTATATTCTTGACCTAAAGTCCCAACAATCAGTGGTGCTAATAATGCCCCCAAGTTAACACCCATATAAAAGATTGAGAAACCTGCATCACGACGTAAATCTGTTTTTGAATAAAGATGTCCCACCATTCCGGACACATTTGGTTTCAATAAAGCTGTCCCCATAATAATCAATGCCATTGAAATAAATAAAGCACCTACTCCAAATGGTGTCGCTAAAACAATGTGACCAAACATGATGAATACTCCACCAAAAAATACTGTTCGTTTTGCTCCAAGTAAACGGTCGGAAATCCAACCACCAACAATGCTTGACATAAATACAAGTGAACCATAAATCGACATGATTGCTAAGGCCGTTGTACGTGGTAATCCAAGACCACCATTGGAAACTGCGTCATACATATAATAAAGAAGTAATGCACGCATTCCATAATAACTGAATCGTTCCCACATCTCTGTGAAGAACAATGTTGATAACCCCTTCGGCTGACCAAAGAAGCCTTTATCTTGTTGATTTTCCATAATCTATACCCCAATTCTTTAAATTTTCAGAAAATAATAAACATATTACCTGAAAAATTTAACTGAAAAACTTATCTAAGAAATATATACTTCTTTTCTATAAAAATAAGTAAAATTCAATGACAAAATAATAAGAATAAAAAAACACACATTTAATAATTATATAGTTCCTCTCGATAAACTTACTAAAAAAAGTCGTTAAAGCAGTTAAGTAACCGCTATCACTCTTTTTGCTTTCTCATTTACTTTTTCCTAAAAAAAAATTTCCATTTTTTTGAGCTTTTCTATTTACTTACTTTTTGTAAGATGATATACTTCATTTTGTATTCAATTACAAAAAGTAAGTAAAAAACAACATTCAAAGGGAGACTATACTATGACTACATTTACAAACACTTTAAAAAATCGCCGTTCTATCTATCACTTAGGACGTAACGTTTCATTATCAAACACAGAATTAGAAGCACTTATTAAAGAAGCTATCAAAGAAAGCCCAACTGCTTTCAACGCACAATCAACACGCGCTGTTATTCTTTTCGGTGACGCTCACGAAAAATTATGGGAAATCACAGAAGAAGCACTTCGCCCATTAACACCTGCTGAAGCTTTTCCTAATACACAACAAAAATTAGCTGGCTTCAAAAATGGTTACGGAACTGTTTTATTCTTCAAAGACACTGATATCGTTAAAGGATTGCAAGAACAATTTGAACTTTATGCAGACAACTTCCCAGATTGGTCAGAACAATCAAATGGTATTGCAACAGCAAATACTTGGGTTTCATTAGTCGAACAAGGACTTGGCGCAAACTTACAACATTACAATCCAGTAATTGATGAAGCAGTTGCAAAAGAATGGAATATTCCTGCAAACTGGAAACTACGTTCTCAATTAGTTTTTGGTTCTGTTGAATCACCCGCTGGCGAAAAAGAATACATGAACGATGAAGATCGTTTCCGCGTATTTAGCTAATTACAAGATTATAAAAAAGGAACACGTCTAGGATTAATCTAAACGTGTTCCTTTTTTAGTTTAAAGTAAACATTTTGATAGAAAATAAAATCTGCTTCGTAATAAAAAACGGTTTCATTCATTCTTTTTGCTGCGATGTTTTCAAAAGAACTTCTCGAAATAACTCACACCTGGTCAAAAATATAAAAAGCTATTTTCGCCAGTTGCTCATTATTTTTTCGAAGCTAACCGCTTTGTGACACAACCTTGTCCTCACTCTTCATCAATCATAATATCAATCTGAGCATCATCATTTAATCGTTGCGCTAAAAATGGCACCAGCTCCTCTAAAGAAGCGGAAAATTTTAACATCGGCCCACGCCAGCCCTTACGGAAAAAGTTCATTTTCACTTCATTTGAGCCTTGGGGTTGATATAAAACGATTCGATTAATTTCAGAAAAAGGAACGCCCCGTTTATCAAAGCTATTTAAAACCAAGCCTTCTTCCGTTATCCCACGACTATCCATTAAAAAACTGATGAATATCATTGCGGATAAAACGGCTTTCGCCAAGTCATCCACCGTTGGCTGACTAATGATCGTAAACCAGATAACTAAGACCACAAGAAACGGAACCACCAAGTAAACCCAACGATTTCGTACTGCTTTATAAACAATTTCTCTACGAACGAACCATAGAAATAAAAACATGACAAAAACAAATGCAAACAATAACAAAGTAAAGGTTGTTATCATCGTACATCACCTCTCTTCTCTCATCTCAAGAAAACTTTTCTCTTTATTAAGTCAAGTATATAGAACTTTTTCAAAAACAGCAAAAAGGACACGCAGCAACACTTTTTCATGTTTGAACTACTTGTCCTTTTTATTTTTTATTCAAATGTATCATATTTTGCAACAACCATGCTGGACTTCTCTTCCAATAATTCTTGGTCTTCGTCAGCACATTGAGCAACTTTGACTACGGCACAATTCGTCATTTTTGATACAACTTCTCCAACAACTGGTTGTGTGAATCCAATTGGCTTACAAGAATACTTTTCTCCTAGATTTATCATTTCTTCCGTCATCAAAATCCTCCTACACTGCTGCCCCATTTTCTTTCCTGAAGTAATTTATTCAGGCAGAATGTTCGTTGTCATTACCAATTGATTCTTGTTAATAACTTTTTTGAACAAACCATATTGGCATTATAGCCTACTGGTTTCGTTTTCACAAATAAAACCTCTTTTAAACACGAAAGTTTCGTATAAAATTCATAAAAAAGAACGGAATTATTCATTTTTTCTTCCCCTCATTTTTTAAGTTGAAATAGTTGAAAAAATGATTACTAGCTGTTAATTTTTTTATGTAAACTTCTCCATCAGGAATTAACGTAAAAGTATTTCACATTCACAAAAAAAGCATTATAATAGCAAGAATGTAAGATGTTCCCTTGCGGAATAATTGGAGGTCCTTATGAAAAAGAAAGTTGCAAAAAAATTAAGTGGATTTGTTAGCGTTAGTCTGCTTGCTGCTGGCTCAATCTATTGGTTAACAACGCCCAACTCAAACGAAACTGCACAACAAAAACAAGAAGACCAAAAGCCTCCAGCTAAAAAGAAATCCAATGAAGCGAATGAAATGATTTTAGATGTTCCACTTGCTAACCAATTTGACGAACCAGCTCTAGAAAATGGCTGTGAAGTAACTGCCCTTTCTATGTTGTTAAATTACTATGGTTTTGAAACGACCAAAAACCTGTTAGCAAACGAACTTACTTATGTCCCTGTGTTTAATGAAGATGGTACACATGGTGATCCAAATGAAGGATTTATTGGTGATATTTCTGGTGGAGACTGGGCAATGGGTGTCTATGTCGCACCAATCGCTGCACTCGCACAAAAAGTAGTACACACTAGCTACCATGCACAAGCAAAAAAAGAAGCCTCACTTGTTGATATCAAAGAAGCCTTGAATGAAGAAAAACCGGTTTGGACCATCGTCACCATTGAGTTTGAGGTCCCTGATGAAACTGACTTTATGACTTGGACTACCCAAAATGGTGAAGTTTCTGTCACTCCCCTAGTTCACGCTTGTGTCGTAACTGGCTATGACAAGGAAATGATTTACGTGAACGACCCTTATGGCGAAAAAAATCGAGCAGTTCCAATCGATAATTTCACTGAAATTTTTGAAGCAATGGGTGGACAAATGTTAACCTTGGAAAAAAGTAACTAGCGTTCTTTCAAAGAATGACATATACTTTAGACAAGAAGATTCTTATTTGAAGGAGGAGGCATCATCATGGAAAGATTCAATCAAAAAAAACCGAATCCAAATGAAATTCCAATCATTTTTGTACGTGATGATTCTGGCAATGTTCAGGGAAAAGTTTCCGTCAACGAATGGACAAACCGCCACCGTCCTTCCTCTTTAAACCAATTAGAAATCAAATTATATCGTCAAGCTTTAGCGTATTACGCCGAGCAAGATTTGGAAAAAGCGATTGATATCCTAAAATTTTTGATTTTACAAACCGAATATACTCACTTTGAATATGTTGAGCGTTTAGCAAATATCTATCACTTGAAAAATGAACTACAACTTGAATTAAAACTTCTCTCGTCAACTATTTCCGTTGCTGAAGTTACAGGTCTACCTTCTGGTCTGGTTAGAAAAATCGAACGTCGAATCGAGCGAATCAAAAAAAACAAATAACAGGCAAGATAAATTAGTTGCGTTTTTATAAATAAGTGCTAACATAAACTTGCATTGAGTCATTGGGATGTAGCCAAACTGGTAAGGCACTTGACTCTGAATCAAGCAATTGCAGGTTCGAACCCTACCATCCCAATTTGGGTTCACGTTTTCTTATCATTTCAAAAAGGAGTTGCGACAATCGTCACAACTCCTTTTTTTATTCTGCTTTTATCTTGATTATCCAATAAGTGCTAATGCCTTTTCAGGAACTTCGTTTTTGTCGACTTCTTCGTACGTTTCGACATGTGCGCCTTTATTCGTTAATTTCAAATAACGCTCTTCCTTTAATACACCAATCCCATTAAACTCAACTGTCCGTTTTTTTCCATTTTTGTCTACCGCTTCCTGGATATAAGTTGCTGTTCCGTAACTATTGCCAGCGTCCGGCTTTTTCGTTTTTACATAAACTTCTCCTTCTGTTACCAAAGGATTTAGTTGGTCCATTATACCAGCAAATTCACTGTGTTGATTTGCTGTATACATTTTTAATCCAAACAAACTTAACCCGCCAATCAGAATAATTCCTACAAAAAATTTAACTACTTTCATTTTCCTACCTCCTATGATGTTGCACTTATTATAACTAGAAACAGAAGGTAGAAACCTCCGACCAGGGAATGAGTTTTCCCTCATACTTTAGCAATGCAATCAAATTTCATAACAACTATTATTCAAAAAACACTCGTTATCTGGTAAACTATGAATGTAAAAGTAATCTGAACATGAGCGTAATAGCATTTTATATTGTTATTCGTTACTTTTTAATAACTTTTAATAACTATAAAGGATGGGGTAAAAATGAATAAAGATGAACTAATCGCAAAAGTAAAAGAAATGGTTAATGAAGGAAACTTGGACGAAGCAAAACAATTTGTCGAAGATCATAAAGATGAGCTTGGTAGCTATGTTGAGCAAGCAAAACACCTTTTGAAAGATATTGATGTTGATGGAATCACTGATAAAATCAAGAGTCTGTTTAAATAAAGCTTGTGGCTCCAAGCGTTAAGCTTCAAGGAATAAGGAATCCTTTCTAAAAATAACTTCTCATATTGTTATGAAACAGAGACTTCTTACCGAGGAAACCACCATGGAAATAACACAAATAATGTTATCAAAAATTGTAACACATAACACTCAGCTACAACTAACTATCCGTAAACATGGGTTGAGACAAAAGTAGCCTAAATAGAAAAACGCCTAAAATTCGTTTTTGAAAACGTTGATTTTAGGCGTTTTTTAAATTGAAAATGTGTTAAGAACGACTGGTTTTTAGTTTTTGCCCAGTCTATTTATTATGCTAGTGTTTTTCTGAGTAACTTTCTTTTGTTGTTAAACTAATAACAGTTAAATAACCACATCAGGTTTTCTTACCCTCTTCTGGATCTTGCTTTTCTAAACAGTTATCTACAAGCTAGCTGGTTTAGCTATCCTAATGATGCTTATTTTGGGAAACGGTAATTTTTCCAAATTTTCCTGCAATAGGTTTATTTCTTCAAACAAGACGGCTAAATAATTTTTATTTTGCTATCACTTTTGATTCATTGGGCTTATTTTTCCCTAGTCAACGCTCTTAATCTAGCTTTTTGTCAAAAACTAATATAAACGTGTTGGATCATAGTGATAGGTAACGTTTCCGTTCAAGGATGCTTTTCCAACCACATATTTGCGGTCTTCCAACTTTAACCAAGCTTCCCGGAAGGTCATTACCTCATCATGCTTGACCTCGATTTTTTCGATTTTTCCAGCAATCAATGCTTGGATTTGTTCATCATATGGATTCATTTTTTCTTCCTCCATTGTTAATACGTAGTAAAAACTGGTTCATAGATTTTTTTCGTATCCAAATCTTTTCTAACTTTTACTGTTGTGTAGATGATTTTTTCAACCGGAATACTATAAAATTCTTCTTCGCCATTATTAAAACGGTGAACCTCTTTTTTGCTTAAAATACCATTGATTTTATTCGTCAACACCCGCTTTTCTACACTGTTGCTGACAACATAATAAATCACTCGAATATTGTTCACTAAATGTAAGTCAATCTCTAATATCACATGGTCCATGAAAATTTTCATCCTCTCTTTCAGGTCTGATTATATCAGGAATTTGTGAGACAATCAAAATCAATCAGCAGATTAATTGCGTACTTATCACAAATGTGCTTGCACCAATCAACTTAACATGTTATTTTGTAACATGGACTTATTTTAATATAGGAGGCGCCCCATGCTGATCTTGGGTCAATTATTCTTTTATATACCTTTTTTTATTATGGCTTTGATTACATTCTATTATATTCACTGGACGAGAAAAAAAGTTTCCGTTTTAATTGCTTCTCTCCCTAGTGCTTATTTCACTTATCAAATTTTTACTATTCGTCATTGGGAGACTACCTCTTTGCTAGCCAAGTATGTCTTTGGGCTTACGATTTCAGTTATTTTGCTGATTGTGTGGTTATTCATCTTATATAATAAACAAAACTAACGTTATCTCTTTCAAAACTCACATTTATTATGCGTTCGTTTGAAACTCTTCAACCAGCTAATTCTTCTTAGCTGGTTTTTGTACACAAAAAACATGAGTTGCATTATTTCCTACAACCCATGTTTTCAACTTTCTTCTATACTATAGAAGAAAAAAGATTTACTCATTTAAATCTTCCCTTTTTTGTAAAAATTCTTCTAGATCATCCAGAGCTTGTTGTGTATGCACGAAATCTTGACTGTAAAGCGATGCTAGTCGCTCAGGCAAAATAAACCATGATGGATGATAGCCGTTTGTTGTCACAGGAAACCCTTTATCTAGCCGATTATCCCCATCCCATCGAACAGCAATCGTCTTCTTCTCTTTCCATTTTACAAATGCTGTCGAGTAGCCTTTCTTGGTCTTCGTGCCATCCTCAATAATTGACAACACTTTGATTTTTTCTTTAGGAGCCGATACATCTTGTGGTTGAACCATTTTATACACCAACTTTCCTTATTTTACTACTAAAACATTACATGGGGCATGTGTCACTATATAAGAAGTTGTCGAACCGACTAATGCTTGCTGAATTGCTCCTTTACCCGTTGCCCCCATCACAATCAAATCAATTTGTTCCTTATTAGGAATATCGACTCCAATCAACTCACGCGGATCACCAGTCTCAACGACGGCATGGATCGAATCAATACCATATTCCTTTGCATCATTGATTTTTTTCAACATTTCCAATTCAATTGCTTCTTTTTCCTCTGCATAAATTTTTGAAAATGCGTAAGCACTATGGGTTAATTCAACTTCATTAATAATCGAAACAATATATAAACTTGCATGATTTTGTTTGGCAATTGCCATTGCTTCAGAAAAAGCTTTTTCTGATTGTTTTGATCCATCAACAGCAACCAAGATGTTTTGATAACTGATAGTCATTGAAACCGCCTCCCTTTTCTTTTATTGTATCATCACCTACTTAAATTCAAAAATATATGCACTATTTCTTCAAAAATTCCTTTAAATACGAAATTTTTTTTGCTTTTACGCACAAAAAACAGAACATACTTTTTCATTTTTCACCCTTAAAAATCATTGATGTGATTACTTTATGTGCTTTTTTTCATTTTACCCACATTTTTTGATAATATTTTTGTTACAAAAAACCTGATTCTGTTACAAAGTGTCATCAATCTTTTACCTATGAAATCTTTTCACATGATAAAGTATGTCCATGTTGAAAAACACTTAACAAAAACTTTTATGATTCGAAGGAGAATATATATTATATGAAATCACTTAAAACTGTACTATTAGGAACAACTCTGGCTGCCGGCGCTGCATTATTTATGGGAACAACAACACACGCAGACGAAGCGTACACTGTTCAATCAGGCGATTCATTATCAACTATTTCACAAAAATATGTTGGCGATAACTCCTTGATTAACCATATTGCTCAATCTAATTCAATTTCAGATATCAATCTGATTTTTGCAGGTCAAACATTAACTATTCCAACCTCAGAGCAAGGCTCAACAACAGATGTTGCACCTCAAACAGAAGCAGTTCAAGCTGAACCTGTTCAACAAGAAACAACGCAAGAAGTTGCTCAAGCACCTGTTCAAGAAACAGTTCAAGCAACTCCAGCAGTTGAAACAACAGAAGCAGTAGCTACTACTTCTAACTCTGCAAAAGAATGGATCGCACAAAGAGAATCAAGCGGTTCTTATACAGCAACTAACGGTCGCTACATCGGTCGTTACCAATTAGATTCATCATACTTGAACGGTGACTACTCAGCTGCCAATCAAGAACGTGTAGCAGACGCTTATGTTTCTTCACGTTATGGTTCTTGGGAAGCTGCTCAATCATTCTGGTTAGCAAACGGTTGGTACTAAAATTCAATTTAATTAGTAATTAAAAAAGGTCTGGAAGAATTCTTCCAGACCTTTTTTCAATTCACTTTAGATAAACTATTTCAACCAAACTTAATCCATTTTACGGACAAAGAATGAAACGATTAGCACTAAGATCACTGCACCAACAATTGACGGAATGATTGCCATTCCTGCCAAACTTGGTCCCCAGCTTCCTAGTAGCCATTGTCCCAATGCAGAACCAACTAAACCTGCAGCAATATTTGCAATAATTCCCATTGAAGAACCTTTCTTCGTAATTGCACCTGCCACAGCTCCGATGATACCACCAACAATTAATGACCAAATAAAGCCCATGTCACTCACTCCTTTTCAAATTTTACAAGTTTAAATTATTTTATTATTCCACACGAGGTTCAGTGTTTTCTTTCACACGTTGCGTTCCTTTGTCGACAGCTTTTTTCGCTTTAGAGGTTTGTTTTGAAGCAAACTCACCAGTTGATTTTGCTGCGTCCGTTACTTTATCTTGAACTGTTTCACTTTCTTTTGCGTATTCTTCGCGTGTTTTGATGTCAACGACGTTCACATTAACTTCAATCACATCTAAGTGAGTCATATTTTTCACTTCACGACCAATTAACTCTTTCATTTGTTCGTAGATACCTTCAATGTCCTTACCGTATTCAACAACAACATCCATATCAACAGCTACTTGTTTTTTACCAACTTCTGTGTCGATTCCTGCTGTTACATTATCTGTATTCACTAATTTTTCAGCAATATTGGAGAAAAATCCGCCATCCACAGTTAGCAAGCCATCCACATCTTCTAAAGCAATTCCAATAATTTTTTGAATCACTTTGTCTTCAAAAGTTAGTTCTCCATTCATTTGATCAATCCCCTTTGTATTTTTTTGTTCTGTTGCAGGTTTGAATTCGTTGTGTGCCATTATCCATTCCTCCTAAAATTTAAAATAATCATCTAAAAGATGTGTTTCTTTAAGATAAAAACCAATTGCGATACCGATTGCGGTTAAAACCAAAATGAGCAAGGTTTTAAAAAATCCTACGGTTAACCACAAAATCGCTAAAATGAGCCCAAGACCCCCAAAGATAATAGGGAGCTTGTATGTTGAAAAGAATTGATTCATTTTTTGCCCTCCTACTCTACTCGAGAGTGCTTGTTTTCTTTTGCTGCTTTTTGAAATTGCTGATAAGTGACTATCACTTGAACAGGTTCATTTACCCCTAACAATCGTTTGACTTCTGCTTCGATCTCCTTCATCAACTGGTCTGTTTGCCCAATTAGCGAAGAAGTTCGCTTCAATTCACCCTTCACTTTGATTTTGATTCGATTTTTTGTTGCACGAACCACAATTCTAGGGGAATGAATAAATTCTTCTGCCTGTAATTTCGTTCGAACTAATCCTTCAATCGCTTTTTTATCGACAGCTAAAGTTCCATGTTCTCGCTTCAAGACAAAGGTTGTCTTGGTTTTTGGATAAAAAAGGATGAATAGAATAAATATGGCAACAAGAATACTAAATACAATGGCAATCCAAAAGATATATTGTTGAAAGTAAAAACTAGTAACAATAAAGTATCGAACATTCTCTAAGAAAGTTGGCAACTGATACAGTGAATAAATCAATGCAACCGTCAACGAGATTGAAAGGATAACCAAACTTCCGATGATTCCAATCACTTTAACCCCTTTATTCATTTTCCACCTCCTAAAATTTTTTAAACAATGGCAATTTGCCAATTATTTACTAAATAAAATCTAGCCATTCAGCGAATATAACAACATTTTTATGGCAATTTACTCACAATCAAAGCGTTCTCTTTTTATGTTTTTCTAATTTATCTTAATTCCAGACTATTACTTTCGATTTTTTTTTGCAAAAGTTATGCTTACTTATTAAAAAACAAATAGACAAACTAAAAAAACCGTTCATTTCTAAAATGAACGGTTAGTTGAATCGTTTTTCAATTGTTTTTCTTAGTGACCTTTATAACTTAAATAATAAAATCCTGAAACAAAAACGCCACCACCAAGAATGTTTCCTACGTACACTAACAAGAAATTTCTAAAGAATTCTCCCCAACTCAATGAGCCTTCAAAAATGGCCGCAGGAATAACAAATGCATTTGCCACACTATGCTGAAAACCAATCGCAACGAAGATCATCACGGGAAACCAAATACCTAAAATTTTCCCAGCAGCATCTTTCGCACCATAGCATAACCATAAAGCAAGTCCAACAAACCAGTTACAACCAATACCAGAAATGACTGCTTGTTCCCACGAAACATTGACCTTATGTTCTGCTAATGATAGCACTTGATCTAAATACACGCCACTATGCGTTAAACCCAACACATGTCCGAAAGCATAAGCAACAAAAAAAGCACCCAATAAGTTTGCTAATGTAATCGTTAACCAGTTTAGTAAAAGTTCTTTAAAAGAAACTTTCTTTGCCATCCATGCTGTGCTCACAGCCATCATGTTCCCAGTAATCAATTCTCCCCCGGCCAACAAGATCACAATTAATCCAATTGGGAAAACAGATGCGCCAACTAACGCCTGAACACTGGCTAAATCTGCTGGAATCGAAGCCGATACTCGAATATATGCTAGATAACCTAAAGAAATCATCGCGCCTCCAATGAAGCCTAAAATCCATTTGGCTATCCATGTTTTTTCAATTTTTTTCTGACCATTCTCAATGCTGATTGCTAAAATTTCACTTGGTGAATACACAAAAATCGCTCCTTTAAACTTTTCTTCTCCTTTTTACTACTTTACAGTTAAATCAACCGTTTTCAATAGTTTTGTACATTTTTTCACTAATTCCTCATTTCTATAACTCTTCCATCATTTTTCAAAAAAAAAACTGGGACTAAAAGCTGTCCCAGTTACCTAATTATCCATTTTAACAAGTAATTTGATTCTCCAAAATCTTTTCATTAGGATTTATTTAGTTGATTTAAATCTCAACCGCATGTTAGAAGATGATTTCGATACATCCGTTTGTTTATTAACAGAACCTTCAAATGAAACTTGTTTGATTTCTTGAGCATCTAAAGTTAGCAATAGATGTGCTCGGTTGATTTCTTGATTATTTTCGTAAAGAGTCACAGGTTGTCCATCAGCAACAATTTTCAGTAATAAATTCTTGTCTTTTAGTTCTGTATCTGGTGTAAATTGCTCAACAGATACTTCGACAGGTACAGTTGAATTGTTTTCCATTTTGTAAACAGGTGAAATGATTTTTTCTTCGTCTGAACCAAAATTCATTTTTGTTGGTATTGTTAGGTTGATTTCCGAAGTATCAATTTCGTTAACAATTCCCCCAGGAACCTCGATTGAAGCTTCTGGAATATCTTGCTCGACTGAACTTTCATTTGTTGCTTTTCCTGTTACTTTAACTACTGGATTTTGATTCAACGCAGCATCTGTCACTTTTACTTTTACTTGATAAGTAAACGTTTTACCAGGTGCTAGCTCATCAATACTCACATTTTGTTCACTTCGTGTCACGACTTCCAATCCCTCTGGTAACTCAATTGAAAGATTTCCCGACTTAAGTGACGCAACGGAGCTATTATTCGTTAGCGTGTAAACATAAAGTAATTCATCGCCAACATTGGTTTCTTCCTCACTTCTTGACAGGTTTTCAACAGTTAGATCTGCAGCCAGCGTTAACTTCGGTGCTTTGACGATAAATGGTACCGTGTGGCTATATGCAAATGTTTTTCCGCTCTTCAACGTTTCGACAACGCTGATTACAGCCATACTTCCACCAAGTTTAGAGGTGTCTGGATACATTTCGAATTCTTTCACTGACAGTTCATTATAGTTTTCTGTCGAAAGAAATTCATTGATTCGTTGATCCAGCTCTGCTTCTGTCGTCCCTTGTTCAATTTCTTGCACTTGTGGTTTCAACCAATTAACGTGTAATAAAGAATAACCATTTGGTGTCAATTCATAGAAAGCCTCCGTCTGTCCTTCAGCTTCTTTCACTAACACTTCATTTCGACTCGTATATGTTTCTGAACCACTTAATTGCCAAGTTGGACTATCTTTCTTAGTACCCGATGCGGTTATCACATCCCCATACTCGATTGTTGCTGATTTAATCAAACCATTCCAAGTGGTTGCTAACTGATCCGGCGTTTGATAAACCGTACTTGTTTGTAGTGAAACGAGCACATTCGTCATTGAGCCACGATAAACATTCAATAGCGGACGCAATGTCAATTCATTTTTTGCCGTTCCTGGTGTTGCAACTAGCTTGGGCACTCCCTCATCGTCCAACAAGCTAAGTGTTACTAACGGATCAGTCCCCATTACGATACTATTGCTATACAATACTTTGTAATTAATCACGACATCAACTGATTGATTGAAGTTTTGGCTGGTTACGCGAACCGTTGCTTGATGCTGGCCAACAGTTGTCCCGCTAATTGGTTCACCAACCCATTCAAAAGTCAGCTTTTCTTCGGCTTCTGGCGTAGAATCAACTGTGACATACTCTTTGGCACTTGTTGATAAGGTCGTTCCTAACGGAATATCAGCGAGTTGTTTGGCAGAAACATTTAAGTCGCTTAGTACGTTAAAGGTCACTTCATATTCATAAGTATGAGTGATGCCTTCGATTGTTTCTTCTACCAACACTTTTCCTACTGCCTTCCCCGCTTTTGAACGATCTGGATACTGAGTCATTTTAGTTACTTTTAGTCCATTTCCAGTCATTCCAAGAAAATCAATCAGTTCATTCTTCTTCTGATCCAGCTCTTCATTCGTTGTGCTCATTAAAATCGTTGATTCTTTGGCTTCTAATTGATTTAAGCGATAAGGAACAAAGCCATTGGCGGTAACCAAGAAATAAACAATATCTTCATTTTTACCTGAATACTGAATCTCTTTTTCATCTTTCGTATAGAAGTTACGCCATTGTTCTTTATGCCAAATTTTGACGACATCACCTAGTTGAACAGATTGTTGCCCATTTGTTCCAAAATCGTTAACGATTTTATCTGTAGTTAAATTCCCAGTGTTTTCTTTATAGTAAGTCCCTGTCAAATCAGTAAGTTTACCATCCCCTCGTAGGAGCGTCATGGAGTAATAACTAGGGAATATACTGTGAATGCCGTCGACTCGATATTTTTTATCCATCCCAAAGCTCGATTGAATAGAGTAAGAGTTTCCTTTTTTGCGTAGTGTATAAGCTCCCGCCGTTTGGTCAGTCCGTCCGCGAATTTGAATCGTACTTCCCCAAGCTACTTTGATTGGAACATAAACAGTTGTTTCTATATTGTTACTTTTTAGTGTTACTTTAACTTCGATTTTTCCGGTTACTTTCATATTGTCAACATCCGGTACACTTATCACTTGCGTGGTGTAATCTGATGCAGCTAAAACTGTTCCATCACTTAAACGAACATTAGTAACCATTTTTGAAGCGTCAGTTAGTTCATCTGCTTGTGTTCCTAATTCGACAGTTTGTTCAACCACATCTGCCCAGATTTGTCGATCATCTGTTACATTAAAGGTCACTTCATATTCGTAGTTTAGCTTGACTCCGCCAATGGTTTCCTCGACTAAAACTTTCCCTGTCGATTTTCCTGGCTTCGATCTGTCTGGGTATTGCGTAATCTTCGTTACTTTCAGTCCATTTCCATTCATTCCAAGAAAATCAAGCAAATCGTCTTTTTTCTGATCCAGCTCTTGATTGGTTGTGCTCATTACAATCGTTGACTCTTTGACTTCTAATTGATTTAAGCGATAAGGAACAAAACCATCAGCCGTGATTGCGAAATACGTGCTGTCCTCATCTTTATTTGAATACTTTATTTCCGTTTCATCTTTCGTATAGAAGTTTCGCCATTGTTCTTTATGCCAAATCTGTACGATATCACCTAATTGAACAAATTGTTTACCATTCGTACCGAAAGTGTCGACCATCGTTTTCGCAGTAACATTTCCATTTGTCCCTTTGTAGTAGGTATTTGTCAATTGATCAATTCTTCCTGATCCTCTTAACAAATTAATCGAGTGATAAGGTGTGCCAATATAGTTACTATGCACACCGTTCCCACTGTAAGAATCACTTTGACCATAATTAGAGCGGATGTAGTAAGAACTACCTATTTGGTGTAAGGTATACGCTCCTGCAGTTTGGTCATTTTTCCCACGTAACTGAATCGTACTTCCCCAAGCTACTTTGATTGGAACATAAACGGTTGTTTCTGCCTTGTTACTTTTTCGTGTTACTTTAACTTCGATTTTTTCGGCTACTTTCATATTGTCAACATCTGGTGCACTCATCACTTGCGTCGTATAATCAGATGAATTTAAAACAGTCCCGTCATCCAAACGAACATTGGTAACCATTTTTGAAGCGTTAGCTAGTTCATCTGCTTGTGTTCCCAAAGTAACGGTTTGTTCAACCACATCTGCCCGGATTTGTCGGTCATCCGTAACTTTGAAAGGCACCTCGTATTCATAAGTATATGTGTGCCCGTCAATCGTTTCTTCTACCAATACTTTTCCTTTTGCCGTTCCCGCTTTGGACCGGTCAGGATACTCAGTGATCTTAGAAACTTTCAAGCCATTCCCATTCATTCCAAGAAAGTCAATCAGATCACCTGCTTGTTTATCTAACTCAGCATCGGTGGTCCCCATTGTGATTGTGGTTTCTTTTGGTTTCAACTGATTCAAACGATACGGGATAAAACCATCCGCAGTTACTGCAAAATAGACGCTTCCTTCATCCATATCAGAATACTTCACATTACTTCCATTTCTAGTATAGGAGTTTCGCCACTGTTCTTTATGCCATATTTGGACGACATCTCCCAGTTGAATATACTGCTGTGCGTTCGTTCCAAAGCTACTGACTACTTCATTCGTTGTGATTTCACCATTGAATCCTTTATAGTATGTGCTACTTAATTGATCGATTCTTCCGGTTCCTCTTAGTAACGTGATTGACTGATAGGTCATTCCTTTACGATACTCATGGATACCGTTACTTCTATAATTTTTGTTTTCTCCATAGCTGGAACGAATACGATACGTATTTCCTATTTTATGAAGGGTATATGCACCACTTGTCCCATTATCATACCCTCGAAGTTGAATGGTATTTCCCCAAGTCATTTTAACAGGTACCTGTACATAAGTAGTGACGCCACTTGATTTACGTGTAATTTTCACACCAATTTTGTCCGTGACCGTCATATTATCGAAGCTAGGAACTGAGTTGACTTCCGCTGTGTAGTCGGAAGCATTGATTGCTGTTCCGTCTTCTAAACGTACGTTAGTAATCATTTTTGAAACAGCGGGGATTTCACCTGACCAGGTTCCAAGTTCGATCGTTTGTTCCACCACGTCTGCCCAGATTTGTCGGTCATCATTGATGTTGAAACTTGCTGAAGCCGAATCTAATGGAATATTATCCATCGGGAGTGCCCAATAAAACAGACTTCCATCATAAATCGATATTGTACGCCCTTCAGCATCATGACGTGTATTGATTGTTACAGAACAGTCACCTGAAAAATTACCTGCTTTGACTCGCTTCATTCGATAATTTATCTTTGTGCCAGTTGAACCCGTCTTTTCAAGTTGAACATAGTTAGAAAAGTTACTGGATAAATTAACTTTAAATTGAGATAGGTCAGAGAAATAGTCTCCTATAAAATTGATCTGCCCTGTATATTGTTCACTCGCTTTACTTTCAACTGTAAAATTTACAGTATCATTCACGTTTTTTCCCAGCTTACTGTAATTGGATTTCAATGCGTCAGACAGGTTACTTGCTATTTTCCGGACAGATACTTTTCTCCACTCATCATAGAGCCAAGAATATTTACTAGGCATATCTACACTCTCAAGGTTACAAACCAATCCTGAAATGCCTCGACTAACGGTACCTTTCTCAAAATAATTAACTTTGTTCCAAACATACCCCCCACCAGTCCAGTTTATATATTCATCCGCTCTTAGCTCTCCATGATATTTCAAGCTTATAGAAGGAACAGTAATATTTGAACCAGGTTTCGTTCGCTTTATCACAAGATAAAAATGATTGAAAGTTTGACCATTCGTTGTTGATGTGGCGGCTGATCCAGTGAAGGTAATACCGTCACCTCCGACAAATGACACACCGTCAAAATATATACTTGTCGCATAGTCCCATTTATATATACCACTAGTTGCAGATGTTACAGGTGCATTCTCAACTGGAAGATTAAATTCAATGGTTGATGTAGCTCCGACATAATTTCCAAGTTTGGGTGCTGTTTTCACTCTGGCGCTTATTTCTCCAATCCAATATGTAGCTGCTTTATCATAAGCTACCTTAGCACCAGGGTTATCATCAACATTTCCCGCCTGTGGTTGGATACTCGTTTTCGATGTCTGTGACGCAACTTCCTCTTTTGTTGAACTTTCAGCCACCGTTTGCTCAGTGGATGTTTGTGTTTTTGATGAAACTTCATTTTCTTCTTGTTGGGAACTATTTTGTGTTTGAGTTTGACTTGTTTCGGTTGTTTTTCCAGATTGTATTTGATTCACACTAGTTTCAGTTGATGTCGTCTTTTCTTGCTTTTCAGTTGATTGAAGCGTTTCACTTTCTTCTTGTGCCCATACAACCTGATTACTAATACTCACTAAATGAGTAATTTCTGAAAGTAGCAGTGCTACTAACATCAGCCAAATGATCATCTTTTGTCTATTTTTCATTTTTGTTTCATCCTTTTTTGTTCAGCCCTTCTCCACCGTCCTTCATACATAGCAGTGCCCCCTTTACTAGCTAACATATAGTACACCGTCGATCGTTGATTGATTGATTTCCTTTTCGTCATCATAGATCGTATAAACAATCGTTACTTCATGACTACCCTTTGACAAATCTTTTGCTAGCTTGGCTTCCATTAATTGGCGATTTGCAGGTATCAGTCCAGATTTGTAAACCTGTTCATTTCCTTCTTTCAGCAAATATGCCACTTGGATGCTGTAAGCATTCGTCGGTTTGTTTTTCACCGCGATCTGAGCAACATTCGTTTCTTTTGAAACTGCGATCTCATGTTTCAGGTTGATATTAAAATTGTCTTTGTCGACTTCTGTTTGCATGAACTTTAGCATTTCTTCATCTGTCATTTTTTCTAAATTTTGTTCAACGTCTGGCAACCCGCTGATAACTTTCGGCGTTTCTCTGAAAAAGTAAAATGAAAAAAATGATCCTAATGCAACAAGCAACAACAGTAATAAAATCAATAATCGTCTTGTTTTCTTCTTATTTTCTTTTGCTCTTTGTTCCACCATCTTTTGATATCCCCCTATGTCAAAACCCAGAAAAGGAGAAAGATTAGTCAATCTCCCTCCTTTACTTTAAAGCTCTTTATTTGCTTATTTTACTGCTGTAAAGTGTAGAGACATGTCATATGTAGGTCTCAATGCTGCATCAGTATCACCCGTTGGGAATGCACTTTGATCAATGTTTCCTGTGAATTCAAAATTTTTCGTTGATGTTTTAGGAACAGTTACCAACTTTGTTCTTGCATTAAGCATTTGACCTGCTTTGGTTTGTAAAGCAACTGCTGCTTCACCTGTCGCCACAACTGATAAATCTTGTTTCACATCAATTGCATTTTTTGAACTAAATTTTTCAACAGAAACTTTTACATCATTTGATGTTGAGTTATTTGTTAACTTATAGATTGGTGAAATAATTGTTGATGTAGGTTTTCCAGCATCATCTACGCTATTCGCATATAAAACAGTTGTTGGAATTGTGACGTCAATGACTGTTGGATCTTCCGGATCAGTTGGATCTGGAGATTCTGGATTTGATGAATCCCATGCACCAATCCAACCATTAACAGCTACATTTCCAGAATCTTGACCTTTGATCGTTTGTCCACCAGCTTCATTGGGATCTGTTTCTCCTGCTTCCCAGGCACTTGCCGTAATTGGAGCCAAAACAACCCCACCTAAAATTAATGTACTAACTAGTAATTTCTTTACCATTTTTGTATCTCCCCTATTTTATATTTTTAAAACAAAGCTATTTCTTACTAAAACAGCCACTACAAAATCAATTTTAGATAAAGTAAAAAATAGCAATTTCTATCTTTTACTTACACGAGGGTTACCTAAAACGGTTTATGCAATGTCCATTTCAGAAAAATAGCATCATTTTCAAACATAACACTTTGTTCCAAATAAATTTTCGTTTTTTGCGTAGTACGCCTTGGAACATAAATTATATTAGCAAACGAACACAAACCATTTCCAATCAGATTTTACCTAGGTGTCGGAACGAGATGTCCTTTGCAGAATCTCTACCTCTTGCTTAATCACCAACACGTCATCTCAAACAAGGAACTCACCGCGCTTTCTATTTTCTAAATAAAAAACAACAATGCGCGGACAAATAATAACTTTTTTCTTCCATAAAATATACATTTACAAAACTAATAAAGCCCAATGAAGCTTTATTGAAAGCAAAAAAAATATATTCATTGAACAAGAAATAATCAGTCACTTTCCACTAAAGTCGTTGCTTGTCTTTTGATTTCATTAAATAAACGTGTTAAATTAAGCACAAGGAGATGTTTCTATGTCTGAAAGCAAGTTCGTAATCATGATGAACCAGTTGAGTGTAGCTTACTCAGATGAAAAAGTGGCGCAAATGCCTAAAATCAAAGAGATGATTTTTAATGCAGCGCAAGAGTTAGAAAAAACTGAAAATACAAAGTTAGTTGCTACAAAGCTTTGCCATGCAATCACGCTAAGTTATCTTGAAACTAAACAACCATTTCCAGAAGCAGTCATAAACTTGTATTATCAATTAAAACATGACGCAGAAATCTACCAAGGGATTGCCATGAGTACCATGCTCCTTCCTCTATGGTTTTAATCAAAAAGACTGCAACAAAATGAAGTGACCTCCAAAAGTCAGTTTTCTGATCGAACTTTTGGAGGTTTTTTTGTATGAGAAAATGCAGTTTTGAATTGAAATTTGAAATTGTTCATGACTATTTATCTAGTCAAAGAAACACCTGAAGCAAGCCATCCTATCAAAGAATTAGAAAACAAGTTTGTTTGCTTCAGATTGAGAATGCCTTTTAAAAGAATGAAAGAAGCTGTGAAAACTAGAAAGCCCAACACAGACGAAAGAATCAGTCATACGAATGATCATCGGCCTCCGAAAGTCATTCAAATTAGTTGAGCCTCTTGCATTCATAAACTTCACTAAGGTGACCTATCTGTACTGACAGAAAACTTTTGATCGTTCAATTCCAGCTCAAGCAGTTGATTCATCCTTATTTTACAGTATAAAAAAAGAGCGGATTTCTCCACTCTATAAAAGTTTAACTTTTTGAGTCACAACATTTATCTACGTCTTGTTGCTACCTATTTGAAATGAATCATTGTTGATTCGTTTTTTTATATTTACGATACCAGAAAGTACTTAATACAAGTACAATCGTAACAACTCCTGCCCACGCAATCACCGGTTTAGAATCATCATTCGTTTTAGGAAATTTATTTTTAGATTCTTTAAAACTACTATTTGATGTAGTAGATGCATAGTTTTTATTTATTTCTGAGTGAGTTGTTCCCACTACCGAGTTACTTGTGTCAGAAATACTATCCATAGGAACCGTTGTGCTACTTGAATCCATTGTACTGCTTAAATCTGTCGTACTACTCGAGTCTGTTGTACTGCTTGAGTCTGTCGTGCTACTTGAGTCTGTCGTACTGCTTGAATCTGTCGTACTACTCGAGTCTGTTGTACTGCTTGAATCTGTCGTACTACTTGAGTCTGTCGTGCTACTTGAATCTGTTGTACTGCTTGAATCTGTCGTGCTACTTGAATCTGTTGTACTGCTTGAATCTGTCGTACTACTCGAGTCTGTTGTACTGCTTGAATCTGTTGTACTGCTTGAGTCTGTCGTACTACTTGAATCTGTTGTGCTACTTGAATCCGTTGTACTGCTTGAATCCGTTGTACTGCTTGAATCCGTTGTACTGCTTGAATCCGAATTTTCTCCAGCAATAATCATTTCGGTTTGAGAGTATGGAGTTAAATGATTGCTGTCTCCTGGTACACCGTCTTGAATTTTGATAGTAAATAAGCAAGGATTACTAGAATATGTGTTTAACGTAACGGAAAAACTAAACGTACCACTATTCCCAGTAATATCTAAATCATTGTTATAGTTAATCGTCAAGTTAGGATTTACATTTTCAAACGCTACTATTGCTTGTTCAATCGCTTCCTTGTCACCCGAAAAACTGATTGATGCGCTGATGTTAATTGTTTCGCCCACCGCTAATTTTTTTTCACCAGAATTATAGTCAGAAAAATCTCCTGTAAATTTGATGTTATTAACATTTCCGTATGTTGACTGCGCCCAGCTAGAAACATAACTACTTGCCGTCTCTGCTTGTGTCGGTTGATTAAAAACCGTTCCGAGACTTGCCAATGGACCAATTAGTAATGATGATGCAAACAATAAACTACTGATTTTCATATATAAACCCCTTTTCTGCTCTCAAGGGTACCATATGAATAAAATGTTTCAAGGTATAGTCCGATTTTCTAATTTATTCCTAATACAAGCGTTATTTATCAACATATATTTAAAATTCTTCTCATCTATAAAGAAATACATTACCTATCTTCACCTAGTCTTATACTAAAAATATCCTTTTTCTTTAGCGCTCAGTTGTCCTATAATACAGTAACATAAACACTGAATGAAGAATTTGACAAAAATAAATGACGCAAGTAGCTCTTTCCTTTGATTTATCAGTAAGCAAGCCACGCTTTCTTGAACCTATCAAAGAATTTTCTTATGCTAAAAGCACATCAATGAAAGGAAATCACTCATGGAATTCGGACAAAAAATAAAAGAAATTCGTAAACAAAATGCATTAACACAAGAGCAGTTTGCCCAACAACTAAACGTGACAAGGCAAGCTGTTTCGAACTGGGAAAACGATCGAAATCTTCCTGATTTAGAGCTGTTGATTATGATTGCAGATATCTTTCACCTTTCACTTGATGAATTGATTTTAGGAGGAACAAACATGAACAATCTGACTGAAAAACTTATCAACGATGGCAGTGAGACAAAAAGAGCGAAGTTCAACTTATCTACTACTCTCATCGGAACTTTCTTACTACTCTTTGGTTTTGCTTGCTTTTTCATCAAGGGACACTCAGTCGAGTATATCGACTCATCCGGTATCTTACACGAAAATTTCTTTTTGATTCCAATTGGCTTTTTATTCTTGTTTGCAGGTCTCATGGTATTTTTAGCAACTGGAATAACTTATTTATTAACAATATTGAAAAAACGACACTAAAATAAGGGCTGAGACAAAACTAGCCTAACCAGAAAAAAAG
The DNA here is from genome assembly GCF_050529065.1 of Enterococcus sp. DIV0174. NCBI lineage: Bacteria > Bacillati > Bacillota > Bacilli > Lactobacillales > Enterococcaceae > Enterococcus > Enterococcus sp. DIV0174. The sequence goes on from NZ_CP172881.1 coordinate 1,611,134, forward strand.
CCTAAAATTCGTTTTTGAAAACGTTGATTTTAGGCTTTTTTATTTGAAAAATGGATTAAAAACGACTAGATTTTTAGTGTTGCCCTACTCTCGTTTTTGAGGTTACAGTTATCGAAGTTTTACTAATGAAAAAGTTAACTAGAAAGAAAAGCATCCAATCTTACTACTCAATTTGCTTCCCACACCATAACTAATTCTTTTTCAGCGGTTTCTTCATCGATGTTCATGTGAGCCTTTTTAAAACCTAGCTTTAGATAAAAATCAATTGCGTGTTTATTTTTTTCATAAACATTTAAAGATAACCGATCATTCAATTCCATTGCTTTTTTTAAAAGTTTTTTCCCTATTTGTTGATTTCGATAGGCTTCTTCCACAAAAACACCTGCAATGTAGCCATCCATAATTCCTATAAAACCAACAATTTTGTCATCTATCTGATCGACAAAAATTTCTGCTTTAGGCAATTCTTTTTCGACCACAGGAAGATTTTTTTCCCAATAGCTTTTCTCAATATAGTGATGTGTTTGGATGTTACTCTCTAACCATATACTGATAATTTCTTGTAGCTCTTTTTCCGTTATCTTTTCTATTTTTTTGATCAATTTTTTAAATCCTTCCAATTCAGCTTTGTCTCTGATGCTAACATTTTTTACCAATTTGGGTATAAATAACTCCTCTACTAGCTTTCTTATTGAGGCGAGTAGAGGAGTTCTATTTGCGAGTTTATTTACGAAAAAGCGCGTACTTTTTCTTTATCTGATTCCTAGTGCAATCCGCGCATAACGACTCATTTTATCGGTCGTCCAAGCGGGATACCAAACAAGTTTCACTTCGACTTTTTTCACTTCTTCGACTTCACGCAAAGCATCGTGAATGGAGTCTGTTAAGATATCTGCTAAAGGGCAGCCCATCGTTGTTAACGTCAAGTGCTGTTATATCAGCATTTCTATCGCTTTTCCCTGCGTTAAAGCGATAGTATCTCATCGATTCCAGTGCATCTTAGAAGCCAATATTCTGTTCTTTTTGTTAACTTTTGTAAACATATTATACCTCAAAAAATGGTTGAATTGTCCCTTAAAATGGCTTGGACTACATACTTAATGAGGATTTTTTTACGCATCTTGTCTGTAGTCCAATTAAATTTTTACAAAAAAATAAACAATTTAACATTAAAAATATGCTTAGATATACCTCCATAAAAACAGCCAAAAATTAGCACTAATTATTTATTTTTTATAACAAATATATAGGTTTAAAATTATTTCAATGAATGAACTTTCTTTTGTCTTTAGGAATTAAGTCTATCAATGAAATTGCTGAAGTATAATGCTTTTGCATGTATTCTACAGCACCTAGCTCGTGTGAATCTTCAGAAGCATACAATTCATCCTTTAATTGCCCCATATCAATATGGATACTTCCACTTAGAAAATCAACTGCATCCTTAAATTCTTTATTTTTGTGATAAGTATCATAAAAATCGGCAAGTTGTTTGCAAGTAACTACCCCATTTATCGTTAGCTCGATTAAGGCTTTTTGGATATCCATCTAATTTTCCTCTGTTCATTGTTCATGCAATTCATTTAATATTTGAAACAATTTGTTATATATCTTCAGTAAATAAGCCCACCTTATTATCTAAAGAATTACCATCATTTACTTTCTCTGATAATTCATTGATAAATTCTCGTTCGTTATCTTCATTATAGAATTTCAATCCAATCAAACGAACTTCTTCATTTTCGCCAATCACCTCGATATCTGAACCGTTTATTTCATATAGCATCTCTTGTTTCCAAGCGTCATTAGATTCTAAATGTTGTCCTTTCGGCTCAATATAAACTTGATAATTAAAGGTTTCATTTTCAAGATACAGAATAAAATCAGGCATAAACCCTCGGGGCCCATTAAATTCTGTCAGTTTCAAACGAATTCCTTTTTCATCGTTACGAATAAGATATACTTTTTCATATTTATTTTCCAACGTTTGAACAAAAGTTCCTATCAAATCAACTAATTTCTTTTCTGTCCCATTTACAATAGCATGAGTATACACAAACCAATCTTTTCCTTTCATCGAATGTGGAAGAATATGTTGCGTAACTGGGCCAGTTTGGAATTTAGGGGAGACTATTTCATAATCCTTCAAAACATCTCTAATAGGAACTGGTTTAAATACTTTCAAACCAATCTCTTTTTTATAATTTTTGCGAATTTTCTCTTCGCAATACATCAAAAACTTATCAATAATTTCTAATTTTTCTGTAGCTGATAAGTCAACAATATGCTGTCCCTTAGGTAAAGACACTTTTATAGAAACGCCATTAAAATACTTCGAACTATTGATTAATTCTTCTTTTGATTCAAGCAAAGGTAAATAATTTTTCAAATTAGAAAAACGGAAAAATGGGTTTCTCTGTAAAGCTTTTCTAAAGAAACGTTTATCTACATGTAAAAATTCTGACTCTCTTTGAATACCGGTATCATCATTTATGTTCCCTTGATAATCTGTTTCAACTGTTGAACCTATATATTCGGTTTCCCATTCTTTGGGAATTGTAAATTTATCAAGTGAACTATAGTCTTCAGAAGTCGTTGCTCTACTTTCATTTATAAATAAGTTTCCTTGCTTATAAACCTTCGTATTTTTAAAAGAATTTTTTAATTTCGTTTCAAATATCTCTACTGTTTCATCACTAGAACTAATCAAATTAACAGCATCCATTGATTTTTTAAGATTAGCTAAATAGCCTTTTTCATTAATTGTGTGGTAATGTAATGTTTCCAATATTCTTAAATCAGTATTTTGATTATCAAATCTTCTTTTAAAGCTTTTTTCTCCTTCATATTCAAAAGGAAAATATCTTGCTCCTCTACCAACCAATTGTGCTTCACTATCTGTAGCAGTTCTAGTTACTCCTGCTCCTTCAGAAATTCTAACAATATCATACAGATTTAAAACATCCCAACCTTCATTTAATTTAGCAACAGCAAAAACAACTCTAATGGGATTATTAATGTTTTCTAAACTATTTAATGATACTGCATTATCTACACTCAACATGTTCTTTTCATTTGCATCTAAGATAGTTCTTTCTTCAAAATCCTCTTGAATTTCTCGAATAACACTATCTAAATCCTGTTCTAAAAAATAAGAAAAGACTTTATAAAGTGTGGAATTCGATGATACTGTTGTTTTTCTCTGACTAATATACTTAGATAAACTTTCCACAGATAAATTATCCACGATATCATTAAAATCTAATCTTTTCTGTTTAGAAATCTTGATAGTATTAGACTTAAACATAATGATAGGTTTGAAATAAGAAATACCATTCTCTCTAGCTATTAATTTCCTATATTGGCTTAATAAAAGAGCATCCTTCATTTTCTCATCATCATTATTTGAGGATTGTAGTCTCATTACATTTTTAGAATAACCATCTATCATGAATTCTCGCAAATCATATTTGTAAAGAATTTTATCGCTATATTTTTGAAAAATGTTTTTATCATCCATGTTAATAGTCGCGGAAAACTCTAAAAGCTTATTACTACTTCTCAAATATAACATTTTATCAACAATAGTTTTTTCCCATGACTCTTTCTTCTTTTTCTCATCTTTAGTGGAAGCATTAAAATGATGAGCTTCATCACCTAAAATGATAATATCTTCCTCTTCCAAACTTTCTAAAGAGATACCATTCTCTCTAGGTTTAATTAATTCTCCATGAATTTTTTGAATCGTTGTCAATTTTAAATAAATAGTATTTTTATCTTTAACAGCTGGAAAATTGTCCACTGCTTGAATGATAATTTGCTCGCCATCAATAAAAATACCATTAGAATTAAACAAATACTTATTTGATTGTGTATTTAACATATTTTCTTGCGTTTTCTTTATAATCGCATCAGTATTTACAAGGAAAATAAAGTTCTGATAATTGAATTCTTTATATAAATACAACATCAAACTAGCCATGACCATCGTTTTCCCTGAGCCTGTTGCCATATTAAAAAGCAAATGTTTTCTTTGAAATCCTGCATTACTAATACCTGCAAGAAAATTATCATCTTGCATAAACTGAAAACGCCTGAAAGCTTCTTCTTGATAATGACGAAGTTCATCTTTTAAATTTGCTTTTATATATTCAGGAATTTCATGAGGATTCATAGCATAAGTAATGGTTCTCATTTCTCTATCTAACCACTCATATAGCCGTTCTTTTACCATAACTATCCCTCCTCATTGTTGTAAAAATTATGATTAAAGGCTCGGTCATTATCAGAAATGATAACATTCTTATCTTCAATTTCAGAATAAGAAACATATAATTGATTTTTGTCTAATGCTTTCTTGAAAATTTCTTTTTGTTCATCAAAAGTTAAGTCATTAAAAGTAATAGAGCCTTCTTCTTCATCACGTTCTTTTAACAATTCATTAGTTAATTTTTCTTTATCTAATTGGAAATTTAAATCAGCATTGTTATCTAATTCATCCCATAATTCAGCTAATTCTTCTTTAGTTGATGCTTGGTCAATTTTATTCATATATAATTGATTTAATTGCATCAATTCAGCATAAATAAATGAATCTCCACCTTGCCAATTTACATCTTTAGAAATTCCGCCTTGTTCGCCTTCAATTACTTTTTGAAGCCTTGGAACAGAAACCGTATTGATATAATCCATCTGTTCAATACCAATAAACCTTCTATTCATTTTCATAGCAACAGCTTGAGTAGTTGCTGAACCCATAAAAAAGTCTAAAACTATATCATTTTCATTTGAACCTAATGAAATAAGATTTTTTATTAATAATTCTGGTTTAGGAAAATCGAATTTTCTCCCATTAAATAATTGCATCATTTCTTCAGAGCCTCTTTGATTACTTCCAAAACTAGTATCCCAAAAATCATTTGCTATTTGCCCTTTCGAGTTATGCAAGTATATTTTACCATAAGGTTGTTCATCACCGCCTTTTGTCCAATAAATCTCACCTCTTTTATCAGCATCCAATATATCCGCTTTTGACTTCATCCAAGGTCCCTTTAATACTTTTCCACTGGGAGTTTCTAAATCATAAATGTGTCTCCCTCTTGTTTTATGGAGTAAAATTGCTCTTCTAAATTTTCCCTTATCATCAGAATACCGATATTCTTTTTTTGCTTTTTCTGTTAAAGGTAATTTTGATAGCGTTCCATTTCCTTTCTTATATATTAGAATGTAATCAGTTACTTTTGCAAATTCTCCAATATTTGCTTGATTATCTGATTTTCTCCATGAAATTGTACCTACATATTTGTTTAATCCAAATATTTCATCACAGATTATTTTTAAGTACGCATATCCTTCTTCACCAGTAATAATAAATGCCATTCCATCGTCACTCATTAGTGTTGAAGCTATTCCTAACCTATTTTTCATAAATGTTAACCAAGTAGATAACTTGAAATTGGAATTGTAATTAAATGAATCACTCCCCTTTTCTTTAGAAAAATAATATGGTGGGTCAATAATAATTTGTTTCACTTTTCCTGCATATCTTTCCTTCAAAGAATGTAATGCTAGTAAATTATTACCTTTAATAATTAAATTATCTTCATTACCAAAAGAATCAACTGTATGTTCTCCTTCAGCATCATGTTTTTTTACATTTACAAATGCCTTCGGTGCTAAAAGGGTATCTATTTCATCTCTTGCAATGACTTCATTATAAAAAACTTCTTCTTTCCCAGTATCTTCTTTGGTCATACCACCTTCTAAAATGCAGTCTTTGTATGGAAAATCTAACACCACATCTGTATTATATTGAAGATATTTCCCCTCACTTGATAGTCCAATCGTATTTGAATATTTAGTATAGCTATCTGCCCAATAGTCTTTGTATCGTAAAATATCAATAAATTCTTGCACTTTAAAAATAACAACATCTCCAGCTTTTGCCGAATAGTTTTCTCTAATCTTTTGATTTTTCAATAATGCTGAAATTAAAAGTGCATCATAATTTTTCAAATCATCAATAACGATTGGTCTTTGTAGCTCTTCACCGTTCCAATATTGCGGGAACTCTTTTAAAATATCTTTAATTTGTTGCATTAATCGAGTATCCATTTTTCAGCTCCTAAATTTATTTTTGTCTATTTCATTATATCAAGCAGCGTACTATAAGTCATGAAAAAATAAAAAAGCCCTATAATTAGGACTTTAGTACAGTAAATTCAGATTAATACTGCCCGAGAAAATCTATCTCTCTACTACTTCATCAAGTGTTTTCCCTAGATTATTCTTCCATACTTTCCAACCATTATACGACCCTTTCCCTATAATATCCGCCCCAGTAGATGGAGCAGTAAATGTATAATCTTTTAGAAATTTACCATTTTCATCAATAATCCCAGATAAAATCAATTGATTTAATAAGTTTTGTCTCCTAAATCCTTTATTCGGTTCTAATGGTGTTATTTGTGAACCCTTTAAAACAGTCATTCCATCTTTAGAATATATTGCCTTAGCGTCTGAACCACGAGCATTTAAATAAAACACTTCTTCTTGCTCAGATAAATTGCTACTAGAGACAACGGGAATAAATAATGGATATCCTGAAAATGTTAATAATGTGGAAATCGAATGGAAAATATCTTCTAAATCAGCTTTTCTTGCTTCTGAAACATATGATTGTTTAGGAATATTTTGAGGCAATTTATATCTTTCTGACTCTAACGCTTTTTGATAACAATAATTTTCCAAGTATTTTATATCTGCTTTATTTAATTGGTTTGCTTCACTGTTTGTTGTAAAAATGATAGCTACTGACCAATTTTCCTTATTCTTCAAATGATTGTTTAAACGTTCAGATATATCTTCACTTTCTCCTATATAGACACTACTCTCCCCATTTGCTTGAAGATATCCTTCTTCTTCTTCAAATAAAAAATATAATCCATTATAATTTAATTCTTCTCGAAATGATATTGCTTTTTTTATTTCATCACGAGGAATCAGGATAGATTGAACTGTTCTGGTTGGAATATGACTGATTTGAATACTTCTAGTGTCACCACTTGGAAAATAAGTTTGAATCGTAAAAGGACTATTCTTCATAAGAACTCCTTCCGAAGGATAAATATTTTATTGCCATTGTACCATATATTATTTTTTCTTCGACTTTAAGATAAAAAAATAATTTATTTTACTATAATTTATCGCCAAATCACACTTAAAAAATGACCCTTTAAAACCCAAACAAAATCAAGGGTTTTCTACTTGTTGACAGAAATCACAAATTACTATAACATCAACGATTTTTATATCTATTTTTCAAAAAACACCTCTCAAATGAAACGAAGAAATAATTGTGGGGAATTATCCACTAACTTCCATCAGAGAGATGTTTTTTGTATCGAAGATTTCCCTAAACCATACTTAAACGTTTATATATCAATGTTTACATATATTTTTTTTAAATTATAAAACTGGTACAAATAAAATTTTTATCTTTCCATCAGACTATGATTTAAGATAATATCCACAGAGTCATTTTAGCATTTGAAAGTTCAAAAATATTTTATAGATTTCTACAATCGATTCTATGCTGCTTATTTTGCGTTTTAAGACGTTTTAAAGTTTTACGTATAATTTATCGAAAATAACCCCCAATGCTATTTAGAGATAACACAGGCTGTTTAAACCACATCACGAGTTATTTTATTGTCTAGAAACTTCATTACTTCATTTTATATACTATTATGTATATCCTTGTTAGATAGAGGTTCATATAGATTTTCCAAGTACTTTTGTTTAGTGAATTAAAAAGAGATAAACATAAAATTTCGTTATATATAAAAATAAATAATCACTGATAGAGAGCAAATTTTAGCTATTTTACTAAACACAAGCACATCTATTAAGTAAGAAAGATGTAATCTTGCTTGAACTCAAAAATACAAACACTGATATATCAACGTTTCACAGCTATTTACATCACACTATTATCAAGTGTAAATAAGTTTTTGCGTATTTATATGTGTGAAAACAGATAGTTTCCCCCTAGTTTAATTGACTTTTATGAACCTAAACGTTTTATAATAATAGAGGTAGTATGAAAAAATGGAACAAATCTTTTGAAAATACCCACGAAAAACCCTTAATTTTATTGACGTTTTCAAACCAATTCGTTTTACACTAATAGAGTTAGAATATATTAATTATATTATTGTAAAATGAATTGGTTGAAAAAAGACAGTATTTATGGGAACTTTCTATACATATTCACACTATTATTTACACTAAAACCTATTTACAATAAAGATATATCTGACAATAGATATATAAATCATAGAAAAAACAGGTATATAATTCTACCTGTTTAATCACTTACTATTTATAAAGAACAACTTTAGGTGAATAATTCTCTTTCATACCCAATTCATAATGTAATTCCTTCGTTAATCGTTCTCTTTTAATTCCATAATTATTATAAATATCAGCTCTAATTTTCTGAAAGTTATTTTGAGTAATACTCTTCTTTGTTTTTCTCACTCTAGCAAGTTTAGATATTAAATCTGATTCATACATATACCCTTGTTCTTCAATCTGGGTCATAAGAATTTTTACAGCTGATTTTTCTAATGCCACACTAGCCTTAGTTAAATTTCTATCTCTTTTGCTCATGCTCACTAAACCTCTGTCTTCCAAGGGTTTATATGCTTGTGGAAAGTCTTGATTTGCTTTTTCCTCTCCAAACAATCTATAAACCAAGTTATAGCCTAATCCTGAAATCGTCACATTATTTTGTGCCATCTCCTTAGCTAATATTTGAGAGTTTTCAATATCTACCACTGGGTAATATACATTACTTGTTCTTATTTGCCCAGAATTCTCTTGTTGATTTAAAATCAACTTTTCCTTCAGGTCTAAAGGTATGGATTTTGATTCTGCTTTACGAATCAGTTCTGTAACGGTCACCACATTTAAAATATTCCACATTTTACCTTCAGATATTTTATACGCCAAATTTTCTTTTACTAACTTAGCATACGTTTTTAAAGAAATGAAATTCATGTATTTCACTTCCCTAGTTTCTTTATCCATATACGTATAATCAAAAATTAAGTCTAAAAGTAAATCTATTTCTTGTCTGTAATTATACAAATATTTATTTAAATCAGGATAGTTCAACCTTAAAGTATTACGTTTCAATGCTTTTTGTAGTTCCATTGCATTATATCTTGCTTCTCCAATTTCGCTCTTCCAATTTATTTCACTATTTGTAATCGTTACTAGAACTTCAATAACTTTTGTATACGATTTTATATTTAGTAACTTTCTTATAACTCTTATAATATCTCCTTGGAAACGAGATTGTTCACTGAAACATTTATATAAATAAATATCGTATTCTTCATTTAGGTAGACACTTGCACTAGGATTTGTTTCTTCATGGAAAATATCTAAAAATGGATTAGTATCTGGAAGTTCCAATAATTCTACCATATCTATAGTTTTGAAAAAGTTTCCTGCAACTATTGGGTCGGAAAATTCACCAGAAAAATTATTCCCTAGTTTTTCTGCAACAATATCATATCTACCTATTTTTAATAATTCATAATTTGGTATGGAATCATCAATCATTTCACCGCTTATAGCTTTGACCGCTTTAGAAATATCTGTATTTCTTACCTCTACTAATTTTGTAGTATCTAATTTATTCTCCCAATCAATTACTTCATAACCACTATTACTCCCAAAAAATAGTCTACTGGTTTGCCCAACACTGCTGTCTGCTTGCGGATATTTTTTAAATAAAGCTTGATAAATCTGTTCTATCTCTTGGTTCTCAGTCACCAATTTATCTAACTGAAAAACCACTCTAAATTTATCGACTTCTGAATTTTCATCACTAAATGTTCGATAGATAAAGCAGGCATTGTCTAACATAAATTCATCTGCTTCTAAATCTTCAATCGTATAGATATTATTCATATCTTTATTATCAAAATCAAGCATAACTAATTCTTGTCCGATAATTGCTGTTTGTTTAGATAATTTAGGTTCTGTCAATTCTGCTAACACTGCTGTTTTTCCATGCTTTGTTAACTCTTCAGCGAATTCTTCCATAGAAATATCCACTAATTCTTCTAAAATAGTTGCTGAAATGGCTTTAACAAGAATAGTTTTAGGTTTTTCAGTATTTTTAATACTACTTAAATAAAATCGCATAGTCTATCTCCCCTAAATCCAATAATTTTCCATATTTTAGCACCAGATACTTTTCCAACAAAAACGTCTTTTCTTCACTCAATCCTCTTTTGTTTTTTCTAAAATTATGTAGATTTTGGGCATGAATGCCTATTGCTTTCGCAACCATTGTCATTTTTACATAATAAACTTTATCTAACACCATCAACCATTCTTTTATTTTTTCTTGTACCTGCTCTAAATTTTCATTTTTAGCTATTTCTTTTTCCAAATAATATTCCTCCGTATAAAATTAATTTATTAATCACGGATGGACCATACCATCATTTAAAACTGAAGTAAAGAAAATCTATCGTTTATTTTTATATAAAAAACTATTCTTTTATCTAAATTATTTTAGAAGTAATAAAATTTATTAAAATCCTTTGTTTATCAACGTTTTATTTACTTCTTCTCATTTCTATATACAAAAAAACACCTTAAATTGAACATGTAGTGGATAATTCCCCATAAAATTTTTTTCACGTTCAATTTAAAGTGTTTTTTCAAAAATAACTCTTTAAAAACTTGATATAACAACAATCTATTAATTTTGTCAACAATATAAAAACCCCTACAAAATCAAGGTTTTAAAGGGGTCGTTTTTTAAGTGGTTTTTGACAATATTTTGGAAAAAATTTCTAATAAAAAAGAGACATGATTTTACTCATATCTCTTCTAACAATTCTGTATTCATTTTACCCATATGCTTATTCCACAATTCTACAACTAAATCATCAGAAAATATTACTTGCTCTTGGTCAAGCTCTGATAATTTTTCAAATTCAACATAAAGTTCATTTGACAATTTATTTATCACAATTTTAGGTATCGTCACATTTGCATTGACAAAAGTTCGCTTTATCCTATGTTGAACATATTTTTTCTGAACTAATTTATCCATTGACTTTCAACACGCCTAAACTTTCATTTGCCTTTTCTCGATAACTGGCTAGATTGTCATTCGTTAGGGGGGATATATAAATATATTCTGTTTCTTCTAATACATTCCCTCGCTCATCAATAATACTATATTTCCCATCTTCAGATACTGTCATCGCTGATAATCCACTGTCGTTATATTGTTGAATAGTATGGGCAAATGGTTCTTTGATAATTTCACCAGTATTTACGTTTATTAGTCCATACTTGTCCTCTTTTTCTAGTTTATAAGGAGCAATTCCATTGATGTTCGGTTTCTTAATTTCAAAGGCAAACGGTTCTTTTATTACTGTTCCATCGGATGAAATAATCCCTTTTTTTCTTGGTGTAAAATCAATACTAGATGGGGTCGAGCCATCAGGTGTTACTTTTTCGTTCAAATCTTCAAAAATATAGTTTTCTGCTTCACCAATATCTCCAAAAAACTCACCATCACCAATTGGTTTATCAATGCCATAGTCAACAAATTTAACAATTTCTATATTTGATGGATAATTGTAACTCGTACCAGAATTCAAGTCATAAAACGTCCAAATCGCAGGGTCATCAACTAAACCAGTTGTATACTGCCTGATAAATAGGCGGTTTTTATCGTTTATATTTGTTGCTGTATCTAATTTGACTGTATTGATTGTTTTAGTGGCTATATCTTTTTCACCACTACGGTTATCACCAATATCAGTTAATTTTGCATCATAAATCTGAACAGAAGTATCATTAACTGTCTTGCTATCATTCATTTGGTCAAGAAGTGTGAAATAGCCATTTTTATTTATATCGCCTGACATACTACCATGTGCTGTTGAAAATCTTTTTTCTCTATAATCATTTGCTAAATAATTAATTGTAACTCCTGACCAATCACGATAAGGAATAATTTCATGTTTCCCAGAAGTTAATGTATTAAGAGAAATAGGATTATCAACTGTTCGTTCTCCTAAACTAGTCTTTGCCAATTCAGCATTTCCATCTAAATAAGTGGAATACACTTCATCTTCATGAACATCCTGTTCTATTACTGCTGTTCCATTCACTTTTTTAGAATACCCTGTTTTTAAGGAATGTGCTAATTCATCTCGTTTCATATCAGCATTTAAAATAGAATTTTTTTCATTTAATAATGTATCATAAACCGTCCAATTATATGAACTATTATCCCCAGTTTGTGCAATAACTAAACCATTTTGAACGTAAATGCTATCATAATCTGTAGCTGTTTTTGATTGAATAATTGATTCTTTTTCTTCAGTATGTGCTGTTAATTCAAGCGTTGACGATTGGATTTCCGCTTCACTAGCCTTATTATTTTGTTCTTTCCCACAAGCACTTAATACACCAAGTGATAACAAGCCAATAGTTGTTATCGCTACCCATTTTTTCATTTTATTCACCTCTTCCATTATTTTTTTTAAATAAACTAATCACAATGTTAGGGACTTCAATCCGTTTTAAAAAAATTCTTCCACCCTTTAACGCCATTATTTCAATCCTTTCTAACTATTGTTTGATGTAAAAATTCAACGTTTTTTCAGCACAAAAATAAGACCATCGAATCAACTTCTGAAATGTTGATACAATCGTCTTTTTTATGTAAATTATTTTTTCATTTGGTATCGGTAAAAAACGTTGATTTATTGCCGGTCAATAAACAACTTATACTACTAAATCTTACCGTTTGTCCATTGAAATATCAAGTCTCATTTTCGAGATAATCCTTCTCGTTTAGCAATATTGTAAACCGTTTTCTCAGATACACCACATTTTTTGGCGATTTCTTTTAGCGATAACTGATTTTCTTGATACAAAATAATAATTTTTTTGCATTTACTTTTCTTAATCGGCGGTCTACCTAGTCGTTTATCCGAGTTAGCCAATGCTTCTTTTGTTCGTAAACTAATACTTTCTGCTTCAAATTCTGCTATTCCAGCTAAAACAGTGAAGAATAGTCGTCCACTTGCTGTTCGGGTATCAATGGATTCTTGAATACTTTTCAGATATATCTCTTTCTCATTCAGTTCAGACATCAGATTTACTAATTGTCTAGATGACCTACTTAATCTTGCTAAATTATAAATAAGTAACGTATCTCCTTTTTTTAATTGTTCCAATGCTTTAACAAGTTCTGTTCGATGTTCTTTTCTCCCACTAATCTGTTCAGAAAATAATTCATCAGGTTCAAACTTTTCCAACGCTTTTCGTTGGACTTCTAACCCCAAATCTTGTGTATTTTTACTAGTACGAATATAACCAATAGTCTTATTTTTCATTCCGATTACGCTCCTTTCTCTTTATAGTCTAATCATATATTTTGTGATATAAAAATACCCCGACTTATCAATGAAGTCAGGGAAGGTGAAATTTAATCAAATATATGGAGGTGACTTCAAACGGTGTTCATCAAGGTATAGTTATATTATTACATCCAAATAAATAATTGTCGAGTAAATCAATCACCCTTTACTTTTCTATTATCCCCTTAAAAACATAGCGATAATCGTTGATTTATCAACAATACAAGAAAAATATTATCTGCTATAAATTTGTAAAAAGACTATTTCTTGGTATAATTTTAAATAACAAATATATATAGAAAGGAGGTCATTTATCATGACAAATGGAACAAATCAAGGACTATTTGTAGTCGTTGCAATCATTATTTTCGGTATATTTATATTCATTAGCTATCTACTCTTTAGAGATACTCTAAAACCAAGTTTAGGTGGAATTTTTACTGATGGCTTGGAACAAGGTCTCTGTTCTTTAAAAAATTACTGCCCTACTGATGTTGAAGCTGAACGAGAAGACGAACAATTTATCTATGCAAAAATACGTGAAGCAAATCCAAGTAAAAACGAAACGGAAATTTGGATTAGAGCTGACAAACAATCTGATGGAACACTCGTTATTACTTCATCATCTACGACAGATAGTAACTATGGTTCAGGTAGCACACTAATGACTGGAAGCTTAACTATACCTGATAGTATAAATAGAAGAAAAATTATAAGTATAGGCAAGGGCAAATTGACTGGAAACCAAATTGATAAATCTGCTCCTTTTAAAGGTGCAAAATTTGATGGAGAAATTAGATTACCTTACTATTTGCAATCAATTGGTTCAGGAGCTTTTTACGACTCTTCTTTTACTGGTACAATTGTCTTATCAGATAGACTAGAATTCATTGGTTCTTCTGCATTTAGCAAAGCTACATTTACTGGCAATCTTTCTCTACCTGATTCATTAAAAGATATTGGATATAGTGCTTTTAGCAAATCAAATTTTAGTGGTCACTTAGATGTTTCCCATACCAGACTTATTAATCGGTATGCTTTTATGAACAGTAAAATAACTACTGTAGACAAAGGTAATTTAGAAATTGGAGATATCTTATTTGGTGGAGAAGGAATCGATACAAATGCAATTAAGTTAGCAAACGGTGTTTTTTACAACGGAAATAATGCCTGAAAATAAACTTCCATCTATTATCTTTAGATGGAAGTTTATTTGTCTACAAATTTTATACACAACATTCAAATTTCCATCCTTGTTTTTAGGATGCTATAATTTAGATATGGAGTAAATTGAAAATGGATAATTACGAGATGGATACTTAAGAGAAATTTCTCGATTTTTTCTCTTGATTTTCTATCCTTACATTATCCCTACATTGTAAATTTTTATACCCTACATACCCCCTACAGCAACCCTACATAAGGTACTTTTTTAATATTGTAAACGAGAACTTTTTGAGAACTTTCATGCGAACTTTTTTAAAACTCAGTCATTTTTGATGAAATTTTAGAAATTTTGAATGGAAACCTCCGTGAATTTTTCAAAACAGCAGCTATCTGAAAATTGGACTGAAATTTAAACAAGAGATTACCCATCGTCTAGGGGACATAAAATTGGAGTATTTCAACCTATTAGGGCTATATAAAAATGGATACTTTTGAGAATGAAAATTATTGAAAAAAATATGTAAAAAATTATTGGAGGGAGTGAATTTGAAAAAATATATTGTCAACAAAAGAGCAATAGATAATGATGAATTACTACAACTAATTATCGCATCTGATGGAATTTATGAATCCACACTACAAAACTTACTACAATGCAACAGAACTAGCCTAGAAGCTCGTTTAAAAACACTTGAAAAGCATAAGTGGATTTCTAAAAGGAAGCTATCTAAACACTTCTATTTCGCTAAAAAGTTTGATTTAGACAATTTAAATCAACTAGATTTGCAAGCTGATGCCTTACAAAAAATGTTAACATTGGGCTTCAGAACAAGTAGCGTATCAATCACTACGAATCAGAAAAAACAAATAGTTGCTTCTTTTCATAGTGCAGTCAAAAAAATATACAACCATAAAAATTTTAGTCAAAAGCCCCAAGCTTTTCAATTGTTTAATCAATGCTTATCTAATGAAAACAAAGAGTTGTTCTCGAAATTTATAAATCATCATCATGTTGAAGTGCCTATTCACTTTTCTAGTATTTATGATAAGAATCTACCAATTCATACGTATTCTTTAGATGCTTTAGATGTTATTGCAATTCCTACTATGCAACAATTACCTGCTATCAAAAAGAGATTGGAAGATTTTAGTAGGTATCGAGTGAAGAACAACACCACATTTATAAGAGATGATATCTTACTCTATATTCAAAGTAAAGATTGCTTCTTTTTCTATAGTAAAAATGAACAACGCCAATGGATTTTGTATAAAGTTGATAGTTTATTTGAATTCATTTTTTACTTATCTAATTATTTTAAATCTTCTAAACAAATTAATTTTTCAAATGATGAAGAAAAATATAAAACCTTAGAAACCCTATATGTAAAAAGTAGTAAAAATAGAAAACAATACAATACGATAGGTAAAAAGAATGCAAAAAAAGAAGCACAGTCTTAGTTGATTGTGCTTCTATATTTATTATTGAAGTGGATTAAAATTATCTAAACTAGATTGAAGTTCTTCTTCTTCAATTCCTATGTATCGAAGAGTTACACTTTGAGAACTATGATTCAAAATCTTCATTAGGCTCGATAAATCCTTTGTTTTTTTATAATAACTATATCCAAATGTTTTTCGCAAGCTATGGGTTCCAATATAATCTAAATCGAGCATTTCAGCTGTTTTTTGCATGATTTTATAATATTGGTGTGTCGATAAAGGTTTGTTTGAATCTCTTGGACTTGGAAATAACCACTCGCTTTCTCCATCATGCTCTTCATCTAGGTATTTAATGATTTGATTCGTTAATTGCATTAGATTCAGTGTTCGTTTCTTCCCAGTTTTTTGCTCTACAATATCAGTTTTTAACTTTCCTTTCACATCACTAACTTTCAGATTAAGAATATCTGAAATACGCAGTCCTGTAAAAATTCCAAAGACAAATATCGTATAATCTCTTTGTCCATGTTTATTTTTTAGTAATTCTGAAGCAAACTGGTTCAAGACTTCTTTATCCTTAATCGGTTTTACATTAATAATTTTTTGTACCATTTTCCTCCCTCCATGATAAATGATTTATGGATACTTTCTATCTCTCATAATATAAATCTATCCATCTTTACTAAATCACAATCCTAGCCATTGATAGAATAGGATTTGTGATGGATAGAAATTACAAAAGTATCCCTTTCAAGGACCTTTATAGCATCATCAATATAAGAAGGCAAATTTGAAGACCATTTAAAATACAACTTATAAATTTCTAATGTCATTCTATAATTCTAAGATTAATTACTCTTGTAACAGTCCAATTCTTCATTTATTCTAACAGTAAATATTATCAGAATCATAAGCAGTTCCAAATAATAACTCTTATAATCACTGTCTTGTTTTTTTCCATAGCTACCATGAGTAATCTTGTTTCGAATTGCCAATGCATTGCTAAATTTTTTATTATCCATTATATATGAAATATAATCACTCTCTTGTTTAGAAAATAAAGTATTACTATATTTAACATTTCCTTTCACATTTTCTTCCTCAATAACTTTTAAATCTGATTCTGATAGGTATAGAGTAGATAAATAACCTTTCTCCCACAACAAATAATAAAAACTTATACTTGTAGGATTTGTAAATCTTATTTGGTTAGCCAAATTAATATACAAAACTTTATCCTTTATAAGAGAATCTATCACTTTCTTCTGATACTCATAGAAGTCATTAATCGAAATTCCATATTGAACATACTCATAAAAATTCTTTCTACCTTTTTTCTTTTCTGGGAATGATAAATTCGATTGGCTGTTAAAGATTAATTTACAAAAATTTAGCTTTTCTTTTGAATCAAAGTAGACAAATTTTTTTTCACTCAATGATTTAATTTCCTGATAGTTAGTAATTTTTGAATCCAATTCGAAAACATCAGAATCAATTTCACCATATCTCTGAACAAAATCAAATTGTTTTAATAAACTATCCAGTTCTGGAATTAACAGTTTACATCTTTCATAATAAGTATAGCTTTTCGAACTTGCATTAAAGAAAAAATCAGGAAAACCATACTCAGATTTTAAATGTTCATTGTAGTAAAAAGCGAAAACTTCTTCCAAATCAATTTTTAAGAAAGTTAAATAATCAAAGTATGCTAATAAAGAAAGCTTATAAAAATTGTTTTGGTATTCAGATATGAGTGTTTGATTATACGCATAATTTGATTTAGTTTGAAATATCTCTAACAAACCGCCATGTTCATATGGTGAATCAATCATAGAAAATTGAAAGAAATGGTTAAAAAAACCAAAAAAATAAATAAAATTATTCAAAATTGTAGGGTAATCATGTTCCTCATCAATCCAATCTTTAGATAACAAAAATTGCAAATCTCTAGAACTTTCTTGCACAAATTCAAAGTCTGTTTTTAAGCCTTCTTTAAGACCTACTGCCATTTTCCAAGATACTCCATTTTTTAAGGACATCGTCTTTTCAGTTTGTTCTATTTTTTTCTTTCTTGCTTTTGAAATTATTCTTGAATCAAGTTTATATTCATGATGTAAGCTCCAATATGAAATTCGCTCTAAGTAGTTAATATTCGCTTCATCAAGTTCACAATATCTTCTAGCCCAGTCATTTATTTCTTCATCAGATAAGTTATCTGGTAAATAAATGTTTTTAATATTAGGAGAATCATACTTATCAAGAAAAAACTCAAAGTAAACAGGATTTGACAATAGTTTCTTCTTAAAAAACAATTTATACTTTTCACATATTTTTTGATATTCTAATAATAAGTGAATAGGTATTTTATATTCATCAATAATTTTCTCGAAGTCAACATATTCTGTCCTCTTTATTACCTTGAACCTAACAAATATATCCCAAAAATCTGATTGATATTGAAAGTGTAAATCACTATATTCTGTTATGTATTCTGACAATTCTCCTTTACCGAAATATTCGTTTAATAGTCGATGAGAACTTTTTCTACATTCAGAAATTTTTTCTGATGACATTTCCTTAAAATAATTCAAATCCAAAAACTTTAACACATTATATATCTCAATTGCTTCATTAAGAGTATTGATTATAGGGTTTAAAATAAAGTCATTGATAAAAGTTTCTACATTACTTAAATCTAATCCAGTTGATAAATCATTTTCGCCATAAAACTTAATCCAATTATTTTTCATTCTTTAAATCACCTTTCAAATTCTATAAATTTAGTATACCAAGTTTTATTAAAAATTGGACTTCTATAATGTTTGCAATGGTGAAAAATTTACCGTTTCACTGATTTCATCTTCAATATTTAAACTTCTTAAATACACCTCAGTCGTTTTTATTGAAGCATGTCCTAGTAGTTTCTGAATTCTATAAATATCAGTTCCATTCCGAACTAATTTTTGGGCAAAATAATGCCGAAAACTGTGTGGACTTATCCGAATAGATTTTCTAATCTTGCATTGACTCCCAATTTTTATGATTGCTCGTTCAGCTAAAATATAGTTGTATTGTTTGCCCTCTCTTGTCAAAAATACATAATCGTTTATATTCTTTATTTCATTATATTCAAAAAAGGAATTTGCTACTCGCTTGTATTTTATATATTCTTTGTAAATCAACGGTGAGCAATGAACAATCCTATCTTTTTTCCCTTTCCCATTTTCAACGAATAACTCTTTATTAGTGATGTGAAAATCTTTTAAGTTCATTACCTCATTAATCCTAAGTCCTGTATCTACAAGAATTAGTAAGAGCAAATAATCTCTTTGATTCGTGAATTTTGTTTGATAGCCAGTGTGTTGCTTATCCATTTTCTGAGGTTTGAAAAAAGTTAACTTCTTTGCTACTTTCAACATCTCTTTGATTTCCATATCATTAAATGTCTGAATAATTACCTTACGCTCTTTTACCCACTTAACACGCATACAGGGGTTTCTATCGTATCGGATATAATCTTCATCTACGCAATACTTAAAATACGCTCTGATGCTTCTTAGATGGCTATTCACATATGTTTCAGCACATCCCTCTTCTAATTTCATCAACATGAATTGCCGAATGCTTTTTGGTGTCACGTCTTCAATAAAGTATATCTGCTCTTTTTTCAAAAATTCAAAAAACAGTTTCAAAAACTTCTGATGCTTCTTTATTGTCTTTTGTGAGATTCCTCTAGCTTTTTCATTGAATAACATTTCTTCTAATAGTTCCTCTAACCTGAAATTTTGCAAAACAAAAAACTCCTTTACCAACTTTTTCTAAAAGTTAATAAAAGAGTTCAGAAATTGTTTCCTCATTAGGTATGGTATCCGTATCGAAAATACCCTCATTTTATCTGGTATCCGAAGTCCGAAAAAACGGCTCAGACTACATACTAAATGAGTGAGAAACGCTGTTAAATCAACACAAATCCTTAACGAATCCCCAAAGCAATCCGTGCGTAACGACTCATTTTATCGGTCGTCCAAGCGGGATACCAAACAAGTTTCACTTCGACTTTTTTTACTTCTTCGACTTCACGCAAAGCATCGTGAATGGAGTCTGTTAGGATATCTGCTAGCGGGCAGCCCATCGTTGTTAACGTCATTTTAATTACTGTGTCGCCATCTTCTGGGTTGAATTCAATATCATAAATTAAGCCTAGGTTCACGATGTCGATTCCCAATTCAGGGTCGATAACCGTTTCTAGTGCAGAAAGAATTCGTTCCTTGATTGCTTCTGTTTCTTGTGCAGACCAGTCTTGGTTTGCTTCTGTCATAGTCGACACTCCTTCATCTGATTTTCGTTTATCATACTCTCTTTTTAATTATTTGTAAATGAGAATTGTGATGCTATGTTCTCGTTTAGCTAAGAATTTTTTTAATTACCAAGTTATTATATTAAAGTTATTATTAACTACTTATCTTTTTTTACGATTTTGTTTCTTTTTAGGTTCCGGCAAGACACCGGTTGAACGATACGTCTTTTGTTCTTGCTCGTTTGCAAAACGACCAAAAACAGATTGTGTTGGCAAAATATTAATAAAGGCCTCTTCATCGACCTCATGAACGATTTGATCTAAATCGTATAACTCATAACGTGTAATTACCATCATAATCATTTTGCCATCTTTTTTTGAATAACCGCCAACTGATGGTAATAAAGTGAGTCCGCGTACCATATTTTTCATTAACTCTTCGGTTACTTGGTCTGGTTTGACCGTTACAATCATCGCCGTTACTTTCTGGTGACTTGTGTGAATCGCGTCAACGACTTGTGTCAAAGCATAAATTGAAATAATTGTATATAACGCACTCTCCCAATTGAAAAAGAAGCCAGCAATGACAACAATGATACCATTTAAGATAAACATATAATTACCAACAGTCTTCCCCGTTGTTTGCGATAGAACTAAAGAAATGATATCCATTCCACCAGTCGTAAACCCCATTTTAAGAGAAAGTCCTGCGCCAACCCCAAGCAAAACGCCTCCAACTAAAGCATTCATCAAAATATTATCTGTTACGTGTCCCACTGGCATAATGGTTGTCATCAACGACACACCGAGAACATTGATAAAACTTAAAATCGTAGATCCTTTACCAACTTTTAAAAAACCTAAAATAAACACAGGAATATTTAGTATGAAGATAAAGATTCCGGTATCAGCTTGGATATGAAACCACTCATACAACAAAGAAGCGATGATTTGTGCAATCCCATTCATCCCCGCAGAAAAAACATTTGCTGGGATCAAAAAATAGTTCAAAGCAACAGCTGCTGTTACTCCGGTTATCAAAATCACCACTAATTTCTTCAGCATTTCATTTTTTTGATAGACAGTCATCACTTTGCTCACGAGCACCTCTCCTCTACACCTTATTTCAAATGTAAGAATAACAGTTTCTTAATTAAAATAAAACACCTGTTAGATAAATGAGAAGAATTTTAACAAAGGCTACTTTATAAATGCGGTACTATGCTACAATGAAGAAAACTAATTGTAGCAATAAGGAGGATTATCCATGGCAAAAGATGCTAGTTTCGATATCGTTTCCGAGGTCAATATGGAAGAAGTAAAAAATGCCATTCAACAAACAACCAAAGAATTAACTAATCGTTTTGATTTTAAAGGTTCAACTGTTGAAATCAAATTAGAGCAAAATCGTTTAGTTGTTTTAGGTGATGACGATTTTAAATTAGAACAGATCAAAGATGTTTTATTAAGTAAATTGATTAAGCGTGGTGTTCCAATTAAAAACATTCATTTTTCTGATTCTGAACACGCACTTGGTGGAAAAGCTAAGCAAAATGCTGATTTAGTTAGTGGAATTGACCGTGAAAATGCTAAGAAAATTACTACCGCAATTAAAAATGCCAAGTTAAAAGTAAAAGCACAAATTCAAGAAGATCAAATTCGTGTGACGGGTAAAAGCCGTGATGATTTGCAAGAAGTAATTTCTTTATTAAGAAAACTTGATTTGCCGATTGAGTTGCAATTTACTAACTATCGTTAAAGGTTGTGGCTCCAAGCGGTCAACTCCGAAAAAATAATGAGCAACTAACAAAAATTGCTTTTCATATTTTTGGTCAGTTATGAATTATTTCAAGGAGTTGCTTGGGGAACATCGCGTATTAGATCATGTCGCAAAGCGCCTAGCGTCAACAAATAAAAAACAACCCTTGCAAACACATATTTTGAGTTACTTGCAAGAGTTGCCACAGAAGCTTAGCTTCACTTCCTTTCGATGAACTAACGCAAAGATTGATTTTCTTCACTAACAAAAAAGAGGCTGGAACAAAAGTAGCCTAAATAAAGAAAAAGCCTAAAATTCGTTTTTGAAAACGTTGATTTTAGGCTTTTTTTAATTGAAAAATGTGTTAAGAACGACTGCCGTTTTGTCCTGAGATCCTTCTTTGATGTTTATTTTGTCGTTCGTTGCCAAAATTGGTTTACCGTTTCATCAAGCCCGCTTAAAGTTTGGACCTTTGCAGCATTTTGCCAATGTTTAGGAAACAGTTGACTATACTGTGGGCTAGCAAAACGCCGATCTGCTAATAAAATAATTCCTTGATCGGTCATCTCTCGAATCACTCGACCAGCAGCTTGCAATACTTTATTCATCCCTGGTAATTGATACGCGTAAGCAAATCCCAACTGCTCTTTTTCGTCATAGTATTCTTTAATCAATTCTTGTTCGTGATTCATTTGAGGTAACCCAACGCCAACAATCATACTACCAATCAGGCGCGTTCCTTTTAAATCAATGCCTTCTGAGAAAATACCACCCAATACACAAAATGCAATCAAGGTTTCCTGAGGATTTTCCTGAAAATTCAATAAAAATGTTTCGCGCTCGTTCTCATCCATCTTTGTTTCTTGAATTAGTACTTCCACCTCAGGATACTGTTCTTTAAAAACCGTTACTACTTGATCTAGATAGCTATAAGAAGGAAAGAAAACAAAATAGTTTCCTGTTTTTCCCTGCGTGAAATGTGCAATCGTTTCAACTAATGCCGGCAAGCTTGTTTCTCGTTTTCGATAAGTGGTTTCAAGATAACTTGCAACAATCACTTGCTGATTTTCTTCTGAAAATGGGCTTGGCAAACGATATGCCAAACTATCTTTTCCACCCAATGTTTCTTGATAGTAAGATAACGGAGAAAAACTAGCAGAAAACAACAAGCTACTTCGTCCTTTCGCTAATGACTGCTCAAGAAAATAACTTGGATCGATACAAAATTCTTTCACTACCAAATCATACAAACTCTTCTCAACTGTTGTTTCATAATGATCGTCATAAAACTCACTGATTTTCAAAAAATGCAACACCTCAAAATAATAGGATAATAACTGTTCTTGCACTGGATGCTCTGGATATTCAGCTAGCCATTCTTTGATATGTTCACTGACTTGATACAACGCATTGGCCAATGAATCTGCAGAAGCTTTTTGATGATGATATGTTTTGGTATCTAACGCTTGTTCAATTTGCTTGAATTCCTTTTCTACTTTTGTAAAACGTCGTCGTAACTTTGCGTATTCTTTTGGAATCTCTTTTTTTATTTTTTTTGTTTTTGCATAAGAGATTTCTGCCGAATACATTTCTCTTGAACGCCCCACCAGATTATGCGCTTCATCAATCAGAAAAAGGTTCTCTTCATTTTTTTCTTCTTCAAAAAATCGTCGCAAATAAACAGTTGGATCAAACAAATAATTGTAATCACCAATAATCACATCGCACCAAAGACTTGCATCCAAAGACAATTCAAACGGACACAGAGTATGTTTTTTTGCATATTTTTCAATCACTTCTCTGGTCAGCTGATTTTCGTGATTCAGTAGATCCCATAAACCTTCATTGATCCGATTATAGTAACCATTGGCATAAGGACACTGGTCTGGATTACACGTTGTTTCTGTTAGAAAACAAATTTTATCTTTTGCAGTAATCGTTACACTTTTTGCTTGTGCTCCAACATCTTTCAAGGCAACTAAAGCATCTTCCGCCACTTGCCGCGTGATTGTTTTGGCTGTTAAATAAAAAAGTCGTTCTCCTTCACCTTCGCCAATTGCTTTCAGACTCGGAAACAACGTTGAAATCGTTTTTCCTGTTCCTGTGGGCGCTTCGACAAAAAGTTTTTGTTTTGTCCGGATCGTTTTATAAGCCGCAACTGCAAGTTCACGTTGTCCTTTTCGGTACTGTTCATAAGGAAATTTCAATGCCATCAACGACGCATTCCGAACAGTCCGCCAATTCTCAGAAAAAATCAGCCATTCTTGATAGTCCGCTACTAATTTTGTAAAAAAAGTATCTAACTCTTCAATCGTTTGATGCTCGATTTTCCGAGTAATAATTTCTTCCGTTGTTTGAAAATAAGTTAATTGTAAATTGATTTCTGTCAAGTCGTGCTCATGACTATAGATATAAGCATACACTCGTGCTTGATGAAAGAACAATTCAACTTGTTCTTTCTCCAAATCTTCAAAGCGTGGTTCAGAAGTCTTGATTTCGTCGATATAATAAATACCTTCTTTTTGAAAAATTCCATCTGCTCTGCCTTCAATCGTTAATTGGTAACCGTCTAAATCCACCGTTTTCTTAAGAAATACTTCTTTTTCATAAGTATCTCCACCTTGCTTTTGCAACTTCCGGTGAATTTTTGCACCTTCTAATGCGGTATGGTTACTCTTTTTGCGATTATCAATGCTTCCTCTTTTCAAAATAAATTCAACAAGATTTCGCACAGAGATTTTTGATTGTTTCACCACATCCGCCTCCTTCTTTCGTCTATAAGATTACCTGAAAAAAACTCATTCGCAAAGGATGAAATACAATAAACGAACATTTTTTTCGTTTTTTGGCAAAAAAAAACACCCTGCTGGATGGGCAGGGATATAGGATATAGAATTTGGATTTTTGGATGAGTTAAATATAACAAGGACAAATTAAAATGTGATGAAAACTCACTATCCTTCCGTTTAAAATCTATAAATACTTTTCATATAGTCTGATAATTCAGATAAGTGAGCTTTTTTGTTTGATCAGGATGAATACGTTATACTATAGTAAGTAATTCGACTTGCTTGAAAACATATTGGAGGAATTCTTATGCACATTGAACGTCTAAAAACTGGGCCTATCGAAGAAAATTGTTACTTAGTTTATAACGACGAGGCACTACTAATTATCGATCCCGGAGAAGACGCTGATTTGATTCGTCAGCAAATCGCTAAAACCACTCAGCAACCTGTAGCTATTCTGTTGACACACACGCATTATGATCATATCGGTGCCGTGGAAGAACTACGTCATTTTTATGACATCCCTGTTTATGTCAGCCCACTAGAACAATCTTGGTTAGGCGATCCGATCCTTAACCTTTCTGGGCTTGGTCGTCACGATGACATCAATAATATTATCGTTGCCCCTGCTGAATACGAATTTGAAATGAAAGAATATACACTCGGTGACATTCATTTTCGGGTCGTACCTACCCCCGGACATTCAATTGGAAGTGTCAGTTTTATTTTTGATGACTTTGTCGTCTCTGGTGATGCATTATTCCGGGGAAGTATTGGACGAACAGACTTGTATACTGGTAATTTAGAACAATTACTAGATAGTATCAAAACGCAATTATTTATTTTACCAAATGAATTCGCGGTCTATCCCGGGCATGGTGACGCGACTACCATCGAACATGAAAAACAAACAAATCCATTTTTCAATGCATAATCTATTTTAGGAGGAATGTTCAAATGACTGAAACAACTCTTTATATTGTCAGACATGGAAAGACCATGTTTAATACGATCGAGCGTGTCCAAGGTTGGTGTGATACGCCACTCACACGTGAAGGAAAAGAAGGTATACGTCATCTGGGACGTGGATTAAAAGAAATTGAATTCGCTTTTGCTCATTCAAGTGATAGCGGTCGCGCAATCGAAACTGCTCGTACGATTTTAGGGGAGCATTTAAAAGGAAAAGAAATTCCATATTCAATCGACCCAAGAATTCGCGAGTGGTGTTTTGGTTCACTTGAAGGTGGCTATGATAAAGAAATGTGGGGTGTCATCCCTCGTGTCTTGAATTTTCAAACACCTGATGAAATGTTTACCACTGATGTGACCTTTGAACAGATTGCAAATGCTGTCTATGATTTAGATACTGCAGGCTGGGCTGAAACTTATCAAACACTGAAAGAACGTGTCTGGAATGGCTTCGAAGATATCGCACATCACTGCGAGAAACACGGTGGCGGAAATGTTCTAGTCGTTTCACATGGTTTAACGATTGCCTTCTTACTAAATTTGATTGATGGAAAACAACCTGTACGTGCTGGTTTGCAAAATGGTAGCGTGACAAAGGTTTCTTATCAAGATGGAAAATTTACTATTTTAGGGATCAATGATGTTAGCTATATTGAAAAAGGAAAAGAACTTACTCATGATTCTTTTCTATAATCAAAAATACTCGAAAAAACAACTACGTTGACTTTCTTGACGTAGTTGTTTTTTTGCGTTGAAAGGAACTTTAGAAATTTTTTCTTAATATTTTAAAACAGTTTGGTTTTCAAAAAAAAGAACGGTATACTATAACATGTATTTTGTTTGGAAAGGAAGGAATTTATGTTTTTTGCAAATGTTATTAAAGCAGTTATTTTGGGAATCATCGAAGGCATTACCGAGTGGTTACCTATTAGTAGCACTGGCCATTTGATTTTAGCTGACGAATTCATCAAACTGGATGCTAGCACACAATTCATGTCAATGTTCAACGTGGTCATCCAATTAGGTGCGATTCTAGCCGTCGTAGTTCTTTATTTTCATAAGTTAAACCCGTTCTCACCTAGTAAAACAGCAATTGAGAAAAAAGATACTTGGTCTTTATGGTTCAAAGTGGTGGTTGCTTGTCTACCAGCTGTAATTATTGGATTACCACTTGATGATTGGTTGGAGGAACATTTTCATAACTTCTTGTCAGTCGCTATTGTTTTGATTATTTATGGGATTGCATTTATCATCGTTGAAAAAAGAAACAAAACAAGAAAACCACGTTGGGAATCATTAAACGATTTTACTTATCAAGCAGCTTTGATGGTTGGTTTATTCCAAGTGTTGGCACTTGTTCCTGGGACTTCTCGTTCAGGCGCAACAATTTTAGGTGCAATCATTATTGGTGCTTCACGTTTTGTTGCAACTGAATTTTCATTCTTTTTAGGCATTCCAGTGATGTTTGGAGCTAGCGGGTTGAAAATCGTGAAGTATTTGATGGAAGGAAATACTTTTGGAACTGAAGAAACCGTCGTTTTACTAGTCGGTACACTTGTTTCATTCATTGTTTCTATTTTAGCAATCAAATTCTTATTAAGTTACTTGAAGAAAAATGACTTTACTGCTTTTGGTTGGTATCGAATTATTCTAGGAATTATTTTAATTGGTTATTGGTTTATTAGTATGTAGGAAATAAGAAACGAAGTTGGGGTTTCTCTTGACCCCAGCTTCTTTTTTTATTGTTTTATTGATAATAATTATTATTTGAATAATAGATAGAATCTGCAAATACAACTGATAACCATTATCGTTCTCAATTAGCATATTTTATTATCAATTAGATTTTGACTATGCTATAGTAATTTTGAGAAGGAGGAATGCCCAATGGAACTTTTTAAAAGAAAAGCATTTATTTCTACGATTTTTTGTTTTGTATTCATGAGTTTAGGCTTCATCTTTACTAAACTTGCCCTCCCCTTTGCACCGTTCTTGTATCTCTTGGCAATTGGAATTGGTGGCTTTAAGCAGACAAAGGAAGGTTTGACTGAATTATTTTTCGACCATACATTAAATGTCGATTTGCTCATGGCTCTCGCCGCTATTGGTGCGTGTTTGATTGGAAATTATTTTGAAGGTGCCATGCTGACATTTATTTTTTGTTTAAGTGGCGCGTTAGAAGAATATACGACAAATAAAAGTCAAAAAGAAATTACCGCTTTGATGAATTTGCAACCACAACGTGCCTTAAAACTTTTTGAAAGTGGCGAAACAAAGGAAGTCGATGTAACTGAGTTAACAATCAACGATAAAGTCTTTGTTCCTAAAGGTGCAGCAATTCCAATCGATGGTCAATTAACGAGCCCAGTAGCAACAATTGATGAAGCAGCAATCAGCGGTGAATCCGTACCAGTGGAAAAACAACAGCAAGATCCAGTTTTCGCAGGAACGTTGAATCAAGGAAACCCCTTTACGATGACCGTGACGAAACTTAGTTCGGATACAGTTTTTGCTAAAATTATCCAACTTGTTGAGGAAGCTCAAAATACGCCAACAAAAACAGCTTCCTTCATCGAACGAATCGAAAACACTTATGTCAAACTCGTACTGCTTAGCGTTCCGCTGATGATTCTTCTCCCTCCCTTTTTGGCTGGATGGACATGGGAAGAAAGTTTTTACCGAGGAATGGTCTTACTTGTTGTCGCTTCACCTTGTGCCCTCGTCGCCTCTGCAACACCCGCAACCTTAGCTGCGTTATCAAACGCTGCTAAAAACGGGATTTTAATCAAAGGTGGGATTCACTTAGAACAGTTGGCTGAATTAAAGGCAGTTGCTTTTGACAAAACTGGAACACTGACTCGTGGAAAACCAATTGTAACGGATTCTTTCTTTTTAACAGATGATCCAGTCAGCAAAAACGTTTTAGTTGCTATGGAAAGCCAAACAACACACCCATTGGCTGAAGCAATTACAACTCATTTTGGAAGTCAATCAACTAAAGAATTTCAACAATTGACTGTTGAAGAAATCACTGGTTTTGGCCTTACCACCAACTATCAAGGAAGTCAGTGGCATGTCGGAAAGCATGCTTATTCACTAGCTGAGATTAAAAAAGATGAAAAATTGGCGAGTCTTGTTGAAGAACTAGAGAAGCAAGGCAAAACTGTTATTTTCTTCTCAAAAGAAAATGAACTATTAGCGATTCTTGGTCTGTTAGACGTTCCCAAAACAAATGCGGCAGCTGCTATTCATTATTTCAACGAATCTGCTATTCATACCAGTATGATTACTGGCGATAACCTTGGGACTGCCAAAGCAATTGCTACCCAAGTAGGTCTTTCCGCTTTTCATGCCGGGTGTACGCCTGAAGAAAAAACAGCGCTCATCAAACAAGAACAAATAAAGTATCAGACAAATGCAATGGTTGGTGATGGTGTGAATGATGCACCAGCTTTAGCTACCGCGACCCTTGGTATTGCTATGGGAAAAGGAACTGATATTGCGATTGACGTTGCCGACCTCGTTTTAATGAATAGTGACTTAGACAAATTAGTATACAGTCATCGTCTCTCCTTGAAATTAAAACGAATCATTAAGCAAAACATCGTCTTTTCTGTTGGTGTAATTGTTTTATTGATTCTTTCAAACTTCCTTCAATTTTTAAATTTACCTTTTGGTGTGATTGGTCATGAAGGCAGTACTATTTTAGTGATTCTCAACGGACTACGAATGTTACAACCATTAGCGCCTTTGAAAAACGATGATTCTAAACGATGCACACCTTGTCCATTGTACCAAGCGGCAATTACACATTAAAATTAAAAAGGTTGTGAACCCCCGTTTGCCTTTAAGAAATAATTTTTTTCTGATTATTTAAAGCACGAACGAGCCTCACAGCCTTTTTGTGTTTCAATCCACGAACTTTTTTCTATTCTCTCATTGCTTCACCACATCTCCACTTTTGTTTGGATAATTGAAATGGTATGATTAACTTCTAAATAAAGGAGGTCTCTTAATGGAAAGCTGGTTATTTCTTGGTCTTATTTTATTGATTGCATTTATTGCAAAAAACCAAAGCTTACTGATTGCGACAGGTTTTGTACTCTTACTTAAATTGATTCCCCTTTCAAAAAATATCTATCCTTGGCTTCAAGGAAAAGGGATCAATATCGGAGTTACCATCATTACTGCAACAATTTTGATTCCGATCGCTACGGGCGAAATTGGTTTAAAAGACTTGTTAGAAGCTTTTAAATCACCAATGGGCTGGGTTGCTATTTTTTGTGGTGGTTTGGTTGCGGTCCTTTCTTCAAAGGGAGTTGGTCTGATTGCTTCTGATCCTCAGATTACTGTAGCTTTAGTTTTTGGAACAATTCTTGGAGTTGTTTTCCTAAAAGGAATTGCTGCTGGGCCTGTTATTGCATCTGGCATCGCCTATTGTATCTTACAACTCATTTCAATCGGAAAATAAAAAAGCTTATCTTTGGTGTGCCCAAAACAAGTCGTAATCTCGACGATTGAGTCACACTAAGATAAGCTTTTTTTCTATTTATTTGACACCTTCTGCTTCCATGACAACTTTTTTTATAAGCCAAAACATAAAAAATAACCAAAGATGAAAAACAGTAAATAACAAAATAATCAATAATTTTTCAAAGCTCCATTCAAAAAAGACAATTTGAATGACCCTCAAAGGTTCTTTGAACAAATAAATTGAATGAATCCTCGGTGGAAATCTTCCTACATACACTCCAAGCGAAGATAAAAATGAAAAAATCATCAATGAACAATTTTTCAATGCTCTCGTTTGCCCAAATAGCGGGAACGTTTCAATGATTTTTTCAGCTAAAGTAAATCCTAATAAAACATACGTAAAAACCAATAACGCTAAAATCACGAACAGCGTCCAGTGTCTAACATCTGGTATCCCAGCTAACTCGGCTGGCGCATAAATGTGCAGTCTCTTTACGTGAACAAAGTCAGTTAATAAGTAAGGGATATTAGGAAAAAAGAGTAACCAGATTGGTAACAATACATTACTACTCTTTTTGGTCTTATTTCGCAAAATCTGGTAGGATAATTCTATAGGAAGATACGCAAGAAACGTGTTAACTGGTAAAAAAACTAATGGAGTATCTGGGATGAATGTGACAACCATGACAGCGGCTGTCAACAAACGAACAAACCAAATAAACATCAAACCACTCCTTTTCTCTCATATTGTAACGAATATTTTCGTGTAATGCACCTTAGTTTTCAACAAGAACATTGATATTTTGCTGTTTCTTAATAAATGATTATGCAAAATCCATGGTATACTGATAGGGAGGTGAATGCAATGTTAGAAAAAATAAAATATTTCTTTGGTACTATTGGCTGGTTTGTCTTGGCTATTCTATTGATTTTAGGCTTAGCATATGTTCTCTTTCCTGACTTGATCCAAAATGTTTTCCAATTTAAATTTTAAATCACAACGATTGATTTTTCTCAATCTTTTGTTCGTTTAAGAGTTGCTGCCTAGCCGAAAGACTTCTGGTGACAACTCTTTTCTTTTTTGGCTCAAATGCACTTTTTTTGCTATACTAAATGTTAAGAACATCAGAAAATGATGTCAGATTGTTACAATTAATAGAAAGGAAGACGCTCATGGAAACCTTTGAAGGTCTTTTAATAGATACTTATGTACTACAAGAACAACCTATGATGCTAACTGGCATCAATCTTCAGCTTGAAGATCGCGTAATTAACGGCTTGTTAAAAGATCGTTATTTAGCTAAATATATTTTACGCTTACCATTGAACAAGTATGTCCTAGAAGTTTCAGGAAAATGGAACCGTAGAAATCAATTAGTTATCAAAAAGATGATCATCAAAAATATTGATGAATATATCAAAATCGTCGGCACGCCTGAGTAACTGTTTTCATGATATTTTCAAAGTTATAAAATAACTAATGATTTCAATCATAAACATTTATTAAATCAAGAATGTAATCCCTTTTCAAAAAATACTTTGCAAACGGTAGCACTTGTTATATAATATCCATGTACCAAACATTCCCATTCAAATTTTGTTTTAAACTATAGATCTAATCTAGTTTGGTTAACGCTATTGTCTCCCACAATAGCGTTTTTTTGTTGCCTACTTCCCTAGCTCACTGTCAGGTGCTTTATTTTATTCATTTATTGATAAACAACCAAAAAAATTGCGTTCTTTTACTGTTAAGGAAAAAAACTTGTCATGTTCATATTGCAAAGCTAGCTTCCTTTAGGTATAATAATGAATGTTGAATTATGCGGTAACTCGCGTAAGAACTTAAATTATCGGAGGTGAAACTAATGCCAAACATTGAATCTGCAATTAAACGCGTTCGCACAAGCGAAAACGCTAATGTAAAGAATTCATCTCAAACAAGCGCTATGCGTACTGCTGTCAAGAAATTTGAAGACGCTGTTGCTTCAGGTGCTGAAAACGTAGATGCGTTATATAAAGAAGCTGTTAAAGCAATCGACATGGCTGAGTCAAAAGGTCTAATCCACAAAAACAAAGCTAACCGCGACAAATCTCGTTTAAGCAAAAAAATTGCTAAATAATAAAAGAATCGGCTGATGCCGATTTTTTTATTTGCTGATTATCAAACAGGGGGTTAGGACAAAACCAATATGTTTTGTCCTAACCCCCTGTTTGATTGTTTTCTTTAACTTATTAAACACACGTCTATAAATTTAAGCAAAATCAGCGCGCCAAACAAAAATAACTGCGTATTGTTTCATACACTTTTTTTCTCGAATCCTATGTCACGAATTCTATGTTCAGTTATGTTTTTGTCTACTTCCTAACTAATTGTCCAGCTTGCAAAACAAATAGTTGGAAACTTAATTCTTTATCAATCTGCCCTGTTTTGATTTGGTAATCCAACTCCACCAATCGATCAAATAGTCGTATCAATAATCCTTCGTCAAAACGACGAACTTCTTGCATCGCTAACTTGACCCGGTAAGGATGGACCTTTAATGTTTCTGCAATATTTGCTTGCTGGTAGCCAATTTTAATTAAAAATTTTGTTTGTAGTAATAAGCGCAATTGTGCCAATAAAATGGCATTGATTTTGATTGTTTCTTCTCCTTGCAAGACTAAATCTTCATATAGTCGCAATGCCTGTTCTGTATTCCCAGTTAACACATATTGTGTCATATCGAAAAGATTATGCTCCAGCGTTTTAGGCACAAGCTGTTCCACTTCTTTGGTCGTGATTTTCTTTTGGTCTTGTGCAAAAAGCATTAATTTTTGCAGCTCTCGCATCAATTTTGATAAATCTAGATCCGTTAATCGTAAAAATAAATCGATTGCGTAACGATCCATCTCAATTTCTGAGTTATTTAGCGTGTTCATCAAATATTGACGGACTTCTTTTTCATTTAGTTGCTTAACATCAATTGTGATTGCTGTCTTTTTTAACTGCTTTGTTACTTTTTTTCGTTCATCTAGCTTCTCATACGGTGCAAAGAAAACCAACACGGTGGACTCTAATGGCGCTTTTAAATAATCGACTAATAAATCGGTATTTTGCTCAATCCCATTATTAACTTTCTCACCAGTTAAAAAATAAGGATTTTCTACGAATACTAATCGTTGCTCTCCAAAAAATGGAAGAGTTTCCGCCTCTGCGACTACTTCGTCCAAACTAGCATTTTCCATATCAAAACTCAAAAAGTTTAAGTCATCTTTACTATCAACTTGTATTTTTTTCAAAATTTCTTCTCGCACTTGATCTTGTAAAAATTTTTCAGTTCCTAAAACTAAGTAACAAGGTTGTAATTTTTCTTTGCGAATTTTTTGTAAGTCTGCTTGCACGCTCAAATTATTCACCACTTTCAAAACTTATCCTACCATTTCAAGAATTGAATTACCAGCCTTCCATCGTTTGAATTTCCTCTGCTACATCAAATGGTTTCCAAAGAAAACGAATCATTCCTTCCTCATCTGTTCTACGGTAGGCAATGTGTTGTTTCGTTAAACTAGTTAACACTTCTTGATGTGGGTGACCATATAAATTATTTGCTCCACAGGAAATAATTGCTAATTTTGCTTGAAGTTGTGACATCAATAAAGGGCTGGTTGAACTTCTGCTTCCATGGTGTCCTAACTTGACAATATCCGCTCTTAACAGAGGGTATCGCTTCGCTATTTTTTCCTCTGTTGTTTGGTCTAAATCTCCCAAAAATAAAAATTTTCGTTGGTTGACTTCTGCTAAAAGAACAACAGAGTCCTCATTTTCCCCCTTTCCTTGACTCAAAGGTGCCAATACGCGCAGTCCAAAATAACCAGTGATTTCTTGCCCCGCACCTATTTCTTGAACAATTGTCCCTTGTTTCTTTAGTTGATTCAGCTGGTTCTTGACCTCTTTCGTTTTCCCAGACCCTTTACCGATAAAAATAGTTTCAATGGTAAAATGTTTTGCTAAATTAGCAAGTTCACCTACATGATCTGTATCATCATGGGTCAAAATCAATCGATGAATTGTTCTGATTCCTTGTCCTTTTAAAAACGGAACGAGATTATAATCAGAGTATGCTCGTTTTGGACGTTCTCGCCACTTTTCTTTATTAAAGGATAACTTACCACCTGTATCGATCAAAACGTTTTCTCGTCCATTAGGTGCCTTTAAAAGAATACTATCTCCTTGGCCAACATCAATAAAAGTCACTGAGGTTGTCAAATCAAACTTTGTTCCATGACACAAAATGAACGGAACAAAAAAAGAAAGGATCATCCGTTTAAACAAATCATTTTTTCGAAAAGAAATAGTGTGAAGAGATAACAGATATACCATAGTTAACAAAAAGAGTAAACTATCTGGGCGCCCAACGATCAAATTGCCAAATGTCAGTTGCTTCGTCAATTGCTCCAAATAACCTAATCCTTCATTTAAAGCAAATAAAAGACTACTTGGTAGATAATTATGTAAAAAGAAAATACTAACTACAAGCGGCAACAATAAGTATTCAAATAACGGTAAAAAGAGTAGTGTCAAGAACATCCCAAAAATTGGCCATTGAAAAAAATGCCAAATGATTAATGGCATCATGACTATGCTAAAGATAGCCAACTTCATAAAATATTGAAATATGCCTTGCCTTCTTTCCGATAACGGCAAAATAATAAACAAAAAACTAAACCAAAGACTTAATTGACCTCCAGTTTGATAAAGTGTCAAAGGTTCCAGCAACAACAATAGCCACATAACAACTGCGAAACGATCCATTGCAGACAATCGTAACTTAAAACACTTTCCTACTAGACGAAGTAAAAACAAGAAGCTCGCACGTAAAATAGACACAGATCCCCCGGATAGTACAACATAACATAGTGTGATAATCAGCAAGAAACCAGTATTTTCTTGCACTGTCCCTCCCAGTCGTCTAAAAACATAATAGATCCAACCTAAGTAGACCTGGATATGTAGTCCCGACAAACTGAATAAATGAAGCAAGCCCGTATCTTGGTACACTTCTTGGGAGTCAGTGAAAGTCGCATCTTTGTAACCAAATAGTAAAGCGTTAACATACACCCCTACTTTATCTGGTAGATGTTTTTTGACGTGCATGATTCCAGCAGCTCTTTTTCGTTGTAAAAAATTACGCCAAGTATGATGCTCTTGAATTTTTTTTACTTTTTGAATTGTAAATTTCCCCATTATTCGTTGGCTCTTAAAATAGGCGGTTTGGTCAAAATTATAAGGATTTCGCGCTCGTTCAGGCTCTTCGAACTCACCGCTTGCCCATAAAATAAAAGCTGTTCCTCGAAGATTTTTAATTTGAATCAGTTCCTCTTCAGACTGGACTCGATAACTCAACTGAATTTTTTGCTGTTTTTCATCTATCAGTGTTCCAATCAATGTAATAAAATCACCTGATTCACGCATTGTATCAGTGTTAATCATGAAGCTACTGGAAGTTGACACCTTTGGTTGAATCGCTGGTTTTTCTAAAAATAAACAAGATGAAAATACCAGAGCGCCACCAACTAAGCTTAAAAACAAAATCGAACGATCTTCTTTTAAACAAATCCAGAAAAAAAGGCTGGCAAAAATCAAACGATATTGCCAGCTTTCTGTATAATAACTTAAACTAATCAAGCCAGAAATCAATGCAGGAAAAATCAAGCGATTTTGGACAAGACAAAGTTTTAAACTAAACGTGTTCACCAGATAGCTCTCTTTGTAGTTTAGAGAAGTAGGCTGAATCTAGTGATACTTGATGGATTGATGCACCCATTTGATCAATCAACGAAAGTGCATACGCATCATTTCGATAATCATGTAGATAATTGATTTTAGTAATACCAGCTTGTAATAATGCTTTCGTACAAGCCAAACATGGGAAATGGGTCACGTAAATCTCTGAACCTTCTGTGGGGATTCCTAGCTTTGCACATTGAAGTAAAGCGTTCATCTCCGCATGAATTGTTCGCAGACAATGACCGTCGACAATGTAACATCCTTCATCAATACAGTGAACATCGCCACTTACAGCGCCATTGTATCCACCAGCAATGATGCGTTTTTCTCTAACCAAAGTCGCTCCGACTTCTAATCGTGTACACGTACTACGTAAAGATAATAATACAGATTGGGCCATAAAATACTGGTCCCAAGGAATTCGATCATTGCTCATTTTCTTCACCTCTGTGAGTTAGTCTATTGTTATTGTAACTAAGTTTTTTAGTTTTTCAACCGTCTTTTCCCCGATTCCCGATATTTCCTGTAGTTCTTCTACTGATTTAAAGTGCCCATTCTCTTCACGATAGTTGATAATGTCTTGCGCTTTCTTTGCCCCGATCCCTGATAATTCTTGCAATTCTGAAATATCAGCCGTATTGATATTGATTTTTGAATCTGTGGCTGTTGATGTTTGACTCTGTGGCGGATGTGAACGAATCTCTCCGATTTTCGGAACATAAATCAATTGTTGGTCAACCAGCTTCGCAGCAAAATTAAGTTGACTCGCATCTGCGTCTTCGGTCAATCCACCAGCTTTAGTTAGCAAATCTTTTATACGTTGGCTTTGCGTCACAGAATAAACACCAGGATACTTAACACTTCCTTTGATATCCACATATATTTCTTCGACTGCGCTACTCCTCTGCTCTTTGGCTGTCGTCTCAGTCGTTAAAATTGTTTGGTCTATCGTTGTCGCTGGAAGTTTTTTCATTGTATTTATTTGAAAAAAATAGATCCCTCCACCCAGACAAAGTAATATTAATCCTAAAAAAAGACTGACCACAAGTTTAGGTGATTCGACAAATTTATGATAGATCTGGGCTAATTGTGCTTTCAACGATGCAACTACTTTTGCCAACATTTGGAAATCGCTCCTCTCCACTTTTTTTGTTCCCATTTTGTTATTTGGTACTTCCCCATTCACAATTAGTTACGTCGAAATGAGATTTTATTTTTTTATTTCGCAATTTTTTGACAATCTCATCGCTCTTAATGCATTTGTTTTTCAAAAAAATAAACGAAAAATCCGGAACAAGTTGTCCGAACTTTTCGTCTAGTGTTTAAATCAGCTCATCTTTTTTAGATAATTTAACGCATCTTGTACCGTTTTAACCGGAACGATTTTCATTTTACTGTCCAGTTTTTCGGCAGCAGCTTTTGCTTCTTCGTAATTTGATTTTAGTTCTGGGTATTTTTTCTTAATTGCAGGATCTAGCGTATCATCTGGTGCAAAGAAAATATCCATACCTGCTTGATTTGCACTTGCAACCTTTTTATCGATTCCGCCAATTCGACCAACTTCTCCCGAACTGTTAATCGTACCCGTTCCAGCAATCGCTTTTCCTTGTCGAAGATTACTTCCTGTTACTTGATCGTAAATTTCTAAGGTAAACATTAATCCTGCTGAAGGACCACCAATGGAACCAGCATTAATTTTTACGTTTGTATCAGATGAAATCTCTGTATGATCTGTCAAAGTAATCCCAATTCCTGGCTTTTTATCTGTAGATAACTTAATTAAGTCGCCAGTCGCTTCTTTTTCTTCTCCAGCATGTAAGAATGTCACTGTTACACTTTGCCCAACTTCTTGGCTTTTGATGTACTTCATAAATTCTTCAGAACTCTTAAATGTTTTGCCATCGACTTTTGTTACGGTATCTCCCACAGCCAGTTTGCCATAAAAATTTGAATTTTTTTCAACACTCATCACATACACGCCTTCGAACTTCATTGTGTACGATTGGTTTGCTAATTTAAGCGCTTGTTCGATAGCCGCATTTTGTGAAGATTCCATATAATACTTTTGCATCTGATTATATTCTTCACTCGTTGCTCCACCTGTCAATTCTTCTTTACTAATAATATCTTCAAAATCGGTGAACTTTGCTTTAACTGCTAATAAACCTGTTGCTTGACGAATACCTACAGAGGTCAAAGAAAACGAACCTGATGACTCATCTGCTTTTCCATCAACAGTAATCAGTTCTTTTAAATTGATTGTTGCCCCTGGTGCCTCAATATAAAATGGCAGTGGAACAATTACAAAGGCTGCCACCGCTAGCCCAATCAGTACGATAATAACACTTTTGATCCATGGTTTAAGCTTCATTTTGATCCTGCTTTCTAGCTAAAGCTTCATTGATTACTGGTGGTAAATAAATACTTACGTCACCATTAAAATAGAGTACTTCTTTTAACAAACTTGAACTAATATGGCTGTACTCAGGTTTTGCTAAAAGAAAAACTGTTTCTAATTCACTATTTAAGTGGTGATTCATTTGAGCAATACCTCGTTCATACTCAAAATCTTTCACATTTCTAATCCCACGAATCAACGCTTTAACACCTAATTCTTTTGCTGTTTCTACAGTTAGCTGATGCTCTTGGTGAATCACGCGAACATTTGGTAAATGTGCAACAGCTTTCGTAATAAGCACCACTCGTTCTTCTGCCGAAAACAAACTTTTCTTTGATGTGTTGACGAACACGCCAACGATGACTTCATCAAATAACTCTGCTCCTCGTTCAATTGTATCAAGATGCCCCATTGTTAAAGGATCAAAACTTCCAGGAAATAATGCACGTGTCATGCTTTCGCCTCATTTCGATAAATAGTTACAGCAGCAATCCCATAATTTTGCTGTCTGATTTGTGTCAAACTTTCAATCGTTTCAGGAAGCTCAACTGTTTTATCTGTTTCACACACAATAATCGCATCTGGTTTGAGCAAACGAAGTTCTAGCATTTTCTCAATTTGATCCACGATTTTTTGTTTTGCGTAGGGGGGATCTAAAAAAAGAAAATCAAATTGCTCCTTTTGGTTTGCTAATTGTTCGATTGCACGATCAGCATCTAATTTCAATGTAGTGAATTTTTCTGGTTCTTTGGTGATTGCAATATTTTCTTTGATGATTTTTAAAGCCTGATAATTTTTATCCACACAAACAGCGTGTGAACAGCCTCGTGAAATAGCTTCAATTGCTAATCCACCACTACCTGCAAACAAATCTAATACTCGCTCACCGTCAAAGTAAGGGCCAATCATGTTAAAAATCGATTCTTTGACTTTATCAGTTGTTGGTCTCGTATTTGCACCAGGCAAACTTTTTAATCGGCGTCCGCCGTATTCTCCGGAAATAACTCGCATATGCTCACTCCTTGTTTCTCGCTTTTACTAGTATACCAAAACCTGACAAAAAAAGGACTGCAAGTCACCAAACAATTTCTTAGTAACTTACAGTCCTCACTCTTTTTTATCTATGAAAGTATGACTTAAATATTTTCAGCTAAACGAATTTCTGTGCTTAGTTCTTCGATTTCAAAGCCATCATCTTTGATTGCATCTTTAGAACCAATTTTTTCTGCAAAATTCATTTCAATGTCAGGACGATAAGAAGGTTCTACTCGCCGAACGAAATGAAGCTTTTGGATTCTCTCTTGTGTTTGCTCAAATGTCTCTTCATTTAAGTAAAGAACAACATATTTCATTCTTCTTGAGACATAGTGGAGTAACCCAAATTTCTTTAGATTTTTTAATTGTTTTAAGCTGTATACCCAAACGATTATTCCACGACGTTTCGTTATTTCAAAGTTAGTTTTATCAACTTGCATGACAGTTCCCTCCGCATCCAGCATGTTTACTTGTTTCAAAAAACGGACTACCTGCATCAATTTTGATTTCACTGGAAATCCCGCTTGCAAGTTGTTGCCCTATCTCATCCAAAATTCCTTGTAATTGTGTTTCATTTACCCGAAACTCTGACACTTCATCCGTTAAGTCTAGTTTTCTTTTGGCAGCTCTGACTGCACGTTGTTTTTCTCGAAAATCAGGGGCATACTTCCCATAATCGGCAATTTGCTCAAAGCTAGCTTTTTTCGTTAAAAAATCTTTTTTTAGCTCTTCAACTTCATCAGAGTGATTCATGACTCTTTTACTTATCAGATATGCACGAAATGTTTCACTTTCACGAATACGCTGAACCACTTGTTGACATTGATCTTCTAAGCAAAATAATTCTTCATTAATGATCACTGCTATCACTACTTTCTTCCTGCTCTTCTTGCAATAAGACTAACACATTTTCTTTTGAAAAGGCAATTGCTAATGTATCAGCCGATTCACTCATAAAACGCTCGTGTGTATACGGATCACTATACCACTGTAAAAAAGAAAAGGTTGGGTCAATCATCGGGTGCGTAAACAAGCCAGTGGTTTGCTTCAATTGATTTTTTTCAAGAATATCCATCAACTCATCACCAGTCAGAGAGAAACGTTTCATTGTTTTAGAAGAAGTCACTGCTGCTTGCCATTCTTCTACTCGT
Organism: Enterococcus sp. DIV0174; assembly: GCF_050529065.1. Taxonomy (NCBI): domain Bacteria; kingdom Bacillati; phylum Bacillota; class Bacilli; order Lactobacillales; family Enterococcaceae; genus Enterococcus; species Enterococcus sp. DIV0174. The sequence goes on from NZ_CP172881.1 coordinate 1,651,851, forward strand.
TCTGGTGTTAAGTAATCTTCTGGTTTAGTCAAAAAGCTTGATAAAACATGTTTTGTTTTTTCTTCAAAAAGTAACATCTGTCGGTAAGCAGGTAAACTATCTTCTTCTCTCAGTTGATTAAGTAGTTCTGTTCCTTTTTGTTCTTTTACCCGATTGATTTTATCCCAGTCTGCTTCTTTATCTAGTTGATAGGTTGGCAGATTGTCACCAAAAACTTGATAAGGAAGCAATTTCAGCAAGCTTTCTTTATCCAAATATGTTACTGCAAATAGACCATTTGTTGTCTGATCAAAAAACATAATTGCAAAAGTATCGTTATCAAAAGCAATCAAGGGACGGTAGTTCATATCTTCTTCCATCAATTCGATTCCAATTTCTTCTTTTTGATAATCAAATGTGAAATTCGTATAAATCGTTGTAAAAGCTGTTAAATCTTGCATCGTCATGCCAAAAGAAAATGGTGCAATCTGATCATTCGCACTGTTTAGTACCTTAACGGCTTTCACCTTGTTCTCTTGAATATTTGCTTCTAAGAGAAGCTGTTTTTCGGCATCTTGGTAATATCTGATTTCAAATCCAAATCCACTGGCTAATCGATCATGCGCACTGCCAAAATCCGCTTCAAGCTTGCTAACGGGTTGGTCTATGTACGTGGAAAAACCAGTCGCTTGAAGCTCCTGATATTTCCACGTTGTCATTTGATTTTCTTCTATTTGCTGAGTTCGATCATTTTTGATTTCTGTCTTAGGTGGAAAGAAAACAGGTTCCATGTAAAATGCCACAACTACCAAAAAGAAGATGGCAGTAAACAATCCTACTCTTTTCACGTTTTTAATTCCACCCTTCATCAAATTTTATTGTTCGGTCACTTCGATTAACAAATCACCTGAATTGATGACTTCACCAGCACTCACGTAGACATGTTCGACTTTTCCGTCAAAACGTGCTTCGATCGTTGTTTCCATCTTCATTGCTTCTGTAATCAATAACGTATCACCTTTTTTGACTACGTCACCTTTTTTCACTAATACTTCTAAAACAGACCCAGACATCGTTGCCCCGATTTGTTCTTTATTTGTTGGTTCAGCACGACGTTTCGTTTGAACTGAGCTGATAATTGAATTGTCTTTAACGAGAATCTCACGACGTTGTCCATTCAAATTAAAGAATAATACTCGGTTTCCATCAATATCAGGTTCCCCAATTTCATCTAAACGAATAATCAAGATTTTCCCACGCTCGATTTGAACATTCACTGTTTCGCCCAAACGAATTCCTTGGAAGAATGTCGGTGTATCCAGTAACGTAACATCTCCAAATTGGTTATAGGACGTTTGGTAATCTAAAAAGACTTGTGGATACATCAAATAGCTTAACACTTCATCTTTGCGAGGAGTATAACCAATTTTTTCTGCCAATTCTGCTTTTACTTTTTCAAAATCAATTGGTTCAGCTAATAATCCTGGACGTTTCGTAAATGCTGGACGATCTTTCAAGATGATTGCTTGCAGTTTCTCTGGAAATCCACCAACAGGCTGACCAAGTTCTCCTTGGAAAAATGTTACGACTGACTCAGGGAAACTCAAGTTATCCCCATTTTCATAAATAGCTTCTTCTGTTAAATCATTTTGAACCATAAATAACGCCATATCTCCTACTACTTTAGAAGAAGGTGTCACCTTTACGATATCCCCAAACATCAGGTTAACTGTATGATACATTTTCTTGATTTCATCCCAACGATGGCCAAGACCAACAGCTTTTGCTTGTTGTTGGAGATTCGAATATTGTCCACCAGGCATTTCATGCATATACACTTCTGTTTCAGGAGCATTCAGGCCATTTTCAAAAGGCTTATAATACATTCTGACATCTTCCCAATAATGATTCAGTTTTTGGGCATGTTCAATATTGATTTCTGGTAAACGTGGACCGTTTACCAAAGCATAATACAAACTACTCATGCTTGGTTGACTCGTATTTCCACTCATTGCACTCATTGCCACATCGACGATATCAACACCTGCTTTTGAAGCAGCAGAGTAAGTAATGATCCCGTTGCCACTGGTATCATGTGTATGCAAATGAATTGGTAAGTCTGTTGTTGCTTTTAATTCACTAATCAAGCGATAAGCTGCTTGTGGTTTTAATAAACCTGCCATATCTTTGATTGCAATGATATGAGCACCTAATTGCTCCAGCTCTTTTGCCATATCTTTATAATACTGCACATTATATTTTGCACGACTTGGGTCATTGATGTCACCAGTATAACAAATTGCTGCTTCAGCCACTTTTCCTGCATCACGAACTGCTTGAATACTTTTTTCCATTTGCGGTGTCCAGTTCAAACTATCAAAAATTCGGAAAACATCAATTCCTTGTGCCGCTGCTTCTTGTACGAACTCAACTAGAACATTATCTGGGTAATTAGAATAACCAACAGCATTTGATCCTCTAAAGAGCATTTGTAGTAATGTATTAGGCATCAATGCACGGATTTTTCTAAGTCGTTGCCATGGGTCTTCATTTAGGAAACGATAAGCAACATCAAAGGTTGCGCCACCCCACATCTCACTTGAGAATAATTCAGGTAACGCCTCACCAGTTAAGCGAGCAATTTTCTTGAATTCTTGCGTTCTTACACGCGTAGCTAACAGACTTTGATGTGCATCTCTAAATGTCGTATCTGTTAACAGAAGGTTCTCTTGATTTGTAATCCAATCAACCAAACCATCTGCACCTTGATCATCTAAAACATTTTTTGCTGTCACATAGTCTTGACGAAGTTCCAATGAAGTTGGAATTCTTGGTTCATCATAAAATGGTTTTTCCATTTTTTCGATTCCTGGGAATCCATTCACCGTGATTTCGCCAATATATTTCATTGTTTTATTTCCTCTGTCACGTAAACGTGGAAATTCAAATAACTGAGGTGTATTATCAATAAACGTCGTTTTGGCATGGCCAGACTGAAATTCCGGGTGAGTAATCACATTTAGCATAAATGGAATATTCGTTTTGACCCCACGGATTCTAAATTCTTTCAGACAACGTTCCATTTTTTGGATTGCTGTATCAAAATCAGCCGCATGCGTACACACTTTTACTAACAATGAATCGAAATAAGGTGTAACGACATAACCAGCATAGGCGTTACCCACATCCAAACGAACACCAAATCCACCTGGTGAACGATAAGTATCAATCTCCCCTGTGTCTGGCAAGAAGTGGTTCAATGGATCTTCCGTTGTAATTCGACACTGGATAGCTGAACCATTCAATTGAAGATCTTTTTGTTGTGGCAACCCAATCTCTTTATGGAGATCTTTTCCTTGGGCAATCAATAATTGGGTAGTTACAATATCTACGTCAGTGATCATTTCAGTGATCGTGTGTTCAACTTGGACACGTGGGTTGACTTCAATAAAGTAGAAGTTCTCCCCTTCCACTAAAAATTCAACAGTTCCTGCATTCACATAACCAACATGTTTCATTAACTGAACAGCTGCTTCACAAATTTTTTGGCGCTGTTCTTCACTTAAAGATACACATGGTGCAACTTCAACGACTTTTTGATGACGGCGTTGAACAGAGCAATCACGTTCAAAAAGATGAATCACATTCCCATGAGTATCACCTAAGATTTGGACTTCAATATGTTTGGGATTACCAATATATTTTTCTGCATAGACTTCATCGCTACCAAAAGCAGCTTTTGCTTCACTTTTAGCACGTTCATACCCTTCACGAGCGCTCTTTTCGTCATAAGCAACACGCATCCCACGGCCGCCACCGCCAAGGGCAGCTTTGATCATGATTGGATAACCGTAAGTATCAGCAAATTGTAATGCCTCTTCGACAGTTGCGATTGGTCCATCTGTCCCAGGAATGGAAGCAATTCCAGCTTCAATTGCAGCAGTTTTTGCTTTAATCTTATCACCAAAAATATCTAAATGGTGAAGTTTAGGTCCCACAAAAATAATGCCCTCTTCCTCACAACGACGAGCAAAGCTTAAATTTTCTGATAACAATCCATAACCAGGATGAATGGCATCCGCACCGCATTCTTTCGCAATTTCAATGATTCCTTCAATATCAAGATACGCATCAATTGGTTTTTTCCCTTTACCAACCAAATAAGCTTCATCCGCTTTAAAGCGATGGACAGAATATTCATCTTCTTGTGCGTAGATCCCAACAGTTTTAATTCCTAATTCTGTACAAGCACGAAATACTCGCACGGCAATCTCTCCACGGTTAGCAACTAAAACCTTTTTCATCGAACCACTCCTACATCTTTTTTAGTATAATCCTAAACTTTTCCGTTTTTCATCTGCACTAATATTAAGTACAAATCCGACACACACCGAGAGCATCAGTAAACTTGATCCTCCCTGACTTAAAAAGGGAAAGGTAATCCCAGTTAAAGGAATAACGCCAGTAATCCCACCCAAGTTGATAAACACTTGGATCAAAAACATTCCGCCAATTCCTATACATAACAACGAATTAAATGGATCACTTGAGCGAATTCCAACTAAGATAATGCGAGCAATCATGAAAAATAGCAAAGCTAAAATCAAGACTGCCATTATCAACCCAAGTTCTTCTACAACGATAGCGAAAATAAAGTCTGTTTGTGCCTCTTGCAGAAATCCTTTTTTCTGAATACTATTACCTAAACCGCGGCCAAACAAACCACCGTTGAAAATTGCATAATAACCATTGACCATTTGATGTCCTTTATCCAGCTCATCAGCAAATGGATTTTGAAAAATCGAAAAGCGGCTATAAATGTACTGCAAACGTGCAGGTAAAATTTTCCCATGCGTAACATTCATCAGCCAAATAACAAAAATACTTAAGCCAACTCCACCAATTCCGACAATCCAAGTGTAGTAGTAGTTTACACCACTTGCTAAAAGCATAACTAAAACGATCAAGAAGATTACTGTTGCGTTCCCAAAATCGGGTAAGATAGCCACGATAACTGTCAATCCGAGAACCAATGCTAAGGGTCGTTTAATCGAACCCACAAAATCTTTCTGCACACCATTTTGACGATTTGCCAACGTCAATGACAAATACCAGATGGCAATGATTTTTAAATACTCAGCTGGCTGAATGGAAAAACCTGCAATTGTTAGCCAACCTTTGGCTCCGTTTACTTCTTTCCCAAAAAATAGCACGATTATCAACAAGAGTCCCAAGACAACAAAAGCAATCATAATGAGTCGCTGATTTTTCAAAACATCTGTCTTCATCTTGTATAAAAGTGCGATTGCCACTAAGCTCAATACCCAAAAGACACTTTGATTGATCACCGATGACATGGGATTTTGACCATTTTCTAATAATAAATATGAAGTAGAACTATAGACCATAATCAAGCCTAGTGCACACAAAATCAAATAGGGAATTAAAATCGTATAGTCCATTAAATGCCGTTTTTTTACTTTTTTAGGCAAGTTTATTCCTCCTTGCCACTTTCATTTTTTTCATAGTTTTCCTGATAAACATCATTATATAACTGATTCAATTCACGCTCTAGTTCACTCAAAATTAGCTGTCCTTCGTCTTTTCCAATGATTCCCACACGAATAGCAAAGCTAACTTGTTGAGAAAAACCATACATTTGCGTATCAACAACTTCTTCAAATGCTTTGCACTGTGAAATACACAAACTGTTTTTTTGATTGCGAATCAATCGTTTGATCCGATTTGCATCTTCCTTTAATACATGAACGGCGAATTCTTTGGTTAGAGAATCCATCTATGTCTACCCCCTATTCTAATTTATTCATTATAACATACTTGATTTTTTAACGAACAGTAAAATCAAGGGATTCCTCGCTTTTTTTATCCTTTTTTTCTTACATAGACACAAATTTTTTTCAGGTTACAAACTTTTCTACAAAATAAAAAATCACTTTTGTAAAACAAGTAGTTATTTGTTATTTTTTTAAGTTGTTTCATTCAAAATTTTTAAAAATGCCTCGCCATATTTATCTAATTTACTTTGTCCTACACCTTTGATTTGTAACATTTCTAGTCGATTTGTTGGACGTACCTGACTCAATTCTTTCAATGTTGAATCAGAGAAAACCACATAAGGTGGCACACCTGCATCAGCAGCCAAGTCAGTTCGCAACTCACGAAGCTGTTCAAACAAAGTATCATCTTCTGCCAATTGCCGAACTTTCTTCGCTTCTTTTCGATAAACCTTCTGTTCATTTTTCAACACTTGGATTCCTTTATCAGTCACCTTGAGTACTGGAAACTCACCCGTCACAGATAACAGATAACCGCTTGAAATCAAATACTCAATGAGTTGTAAAATATCTTTTTGAGATTGCTTCTTCAATAGCCCGTAGGTCGATAATTGTTGAAATCCTAACGTTTTTACTTTCTGTTCTTTAGAACCCGCCAAAACTTTCATCAAAAGCTGTTTTCCGTAAGCTTCACCCATTCTTTTAAGGCATGACAAAACCATTTGCGCTTCAGTTGTTACTTCAATCAGCTCACGATCGTCTAAACAGTTTCCGCATCGATTGCAAGGTAGACTCTTTTCACCAAAGTAATTTAAGATATATTGCTGCAAACAAGACTCAATATACGCATATTCAGTCATTGCTTTTAATTTTTCATATTCTTTTTGCTTTTGTCCTTCGTCACGCTGTGATTGTTGGATAAAAAACTTTTGAACTTGAATGTCTTGAGCAGCAAACAATAAAATTGCTTCACTTGGTAATCCATCTCGACCAGCCCGACCTGCTTCTTGATAGTAAGCTTCTAAGGATCCAGGAATTTGATAATGGATGACAAAGCGAACGTTACTTTTGTTGATTCCCATACCAAATGCGTTGGTTGCTACAATCAGCTGAACACGATCAAACAAAAATGCTTCTTGCATTTCGGTCCGCTCACGTTCATTTAGTCCACCATGATAGCGTCCAACTGAAAACCCAAACTTTTGTAGCAAATGATACACACGATCAACTTCTTTTCGGGTCGCCGCGTAAATAATTCCAGATTGATTTTTGTTGATTTTTAAATATTCAATTAAGTATTGTTCCTTTTTTTGATCTTTGATTACTTGAAAGGTCAAATTTTCCCGAGCAAAACCAGTTTGAATATGATTACTATCAGGGATTTTTAAAAGTCTTTTGATATCTGCAGCAACTTGAATGGTTGCCGTCGCTGTCAACGCTACAATTACTGGTCGACTTGGTAATTGAGTTAAAACTTCAGCCATTTGCAAATAGCTTGGACGAAAGTCATGTCCCCACTGTGAAATACAGTGTGCTTCATCGATTGCAACCAATTCAACTTTCCAATAGCTCATTGCCTGCTGAAAATCAGGCATAATAAAACGTTCTGGTGCAACATAAAGTAATTTACACTGATCGTGATTCAATAACTGAAATCTTTCGGCTGTTTCTTTTCCTGTTAGCGAACTGTTGATAAACGTAGCAGGGATGCCTAGTTGGTTGGCAGCGTCGACTTGATCTTTCATCAAGGAAATTAAGGGTGACACAACAATTGTTAGTCCATCCATCATAATTGCCGGGAGTTGATAACAGATTGATTTCCCACTACCAGTCGGCATGATTCCTAATACATCCTGTTGTTCAAAAATTTTTTGAATGATTTCTTGCTGTCCAGGACGAAATTGTTCATAGCCAAAATATTTTTTTAATACTTCATACATGTTGTGACTCCTTTCTTTTTTAGTTTACTTCGAGAGTTGGAGCAATACAAGTACTCGTTTCATTTGTGAAACAAATATAAAATATGAAACATTTTCACTGGTTTTTTAAAACTTTAAGAAAACTTTTAAAAGTCCTTATTTGTTTTTACGAGATTTTTCTTCCTTTTCTTTCTCACTTCTCCACAGGTAAAAAAAGACCAGCTCATTTTGAACGAGCTGGTCTTAAGATTATTCATTCATCAATGAATTATTTTTTCTTTTTAGATGCTTTTTCACGAGCATTTTTGTTTAAGATATGTTTTCTCAAACGAATTGATTCTGGAGTTACTTCACAGTACTCATCATCATTCAAGAATTCAAGAGATTCTTCAAGTGTTAATTGCTTAGGTTTTTTGATTACAGAAGTTTGATCCTTGTTAGCAGAACGAACATTAGTCATTTGTTTTGCTTTTGTAATGTTAACTGTTAAGTCATTATCACGGCTGTTTTCACCAATGATCATACCTTCATAAACATCTGTACCTGGTTCTACAAAGACTGTTCCACGTTCTTCAATACTCATGATTGAGTAAGTAGTTGCTTTACCAGTATCAATAGAAACTAATGCACCTTGGTGACGTCCACCAATTTGACCAGCTAGCATTGGTAAATATTGGTCGAATGTGTGGTTCATGATACCATAACCACGAGTCATTGAAAGGAACTCTGTTGAGTAACCAATCAAGCCACGCGCCGGTGTTAAGAAAGTCAAACGAATTTGGCCATTTCCAGTATGAACCATATCTTGCATTTCACCTTTACGCAAGCTTAGTGATTCAATCACACTACCCATGTATTCTTCTGGTGTGTCGATTTGTACACGTTCAAAAGGTTCGCATTTTACACCATCAATTTCTTTTTCAATAACTTCTGGACGTGAAACTTGTAATTCATAACCTTCACGACGCATTGTTTCGATCAAAATTGATAAATGTAGTTCCCCACGGCCTGAAACAGTCCAAGCATCAGGTGAATTTGTTGGTTCAACACGTAACGACACGTCAGTTTGTAATTCAGCCATTAGACGTTCTTCGATTTTTCTAGCTGTTACATATTTACCTTCGCGACCTGCGAATGGTGAATTATTAACTAAGAAAGTCATTTGTAAAGTTGGTTCATCAATGTGTAGGATTGGTAAAGCATCTTGATGATCGACTGGTGTAACAGTTTCTCCAACGAAGATATCTTCCATACCAGACACAGCAATCAAATCTCCAGCTTTTGCTTCTTCGATTTCTAAACGTTTCAAACCAAAGAAACCAAATAATTTTGTTACACGGAATTTTTTAACTGTTCCATCAAGTTTCATCAAAGCAACTTGATCGCCCACTTTGATTGTTCCGCGGAACACACGACCAATACCGATACGTCCAACGTAATCATTGTAATCAAGCAATGAAACTTGGAATTGTAAAGGTTCGTCACTGTTATCAACTGGCGCAGGAATTTTTTCAATAATTGTATCAAAAATTGGTGCCATTGTTGCTTCTTGATCTGCAGGATCATCAGATAAGCTTGAAGTTCCGTTCAATGCAGAAGCATAAATAACTGGGAAATCTAATTGATCGTCATCTGCTCCTAATTCGATGAAAAGTTCAAGAACTTCATCAACAACGTGTTCAGGGCGAGCAGACGGTTTGTCAATTTTATTAACAACAACGATAGGTGTAATGTGTTGTTCTAAAGCTTTTTTCAAAACAAAACGTGTTTGAGGCATTGTACCTTCATAAGCATCAACAACTAAAACTACGCCATCAACCATTTTCATGATACGTTCAACTTCACCACCGAAGTCCGCATGTCCAGGTGTATCCATGATGTTTACGCGAATACCTTTATAATCAACAGCTGTATTCTTAGCTAAGATTGTGATTCCACGTTCTTTTTCTAATGCATTTGAGTCCATCGCACGTTCTTGTAATTGTGTATGTGCGTCTAATGTATCTGATTGTTTCAATAACTCATCAACTAATGTTGTTTTTCCGTGATCGACGTGGGCAATAATTGCTACGTTACGGATATCGTTTCTATAATTCAATGTAACTAACTCCTTCTTTTATCAGTTTATTTCTGACAGGGCAATTTACTCGACTGCTTATTATAGCAAACTTTTTTCATGAAATATAGTGAAATGTTTTCATTTTTTCGCGAAACTTAATAAACTATCAACTTTTTTTCATTTTCATCTCGAAAAATTCCGTTTCACAGCTTTTTTAAGTTTCATTTGTACCTGCCTACTCAGATTTCTAAGAATGAGTGGATTTGCTGGAACGCTTTCGGAGTTGCTGCTACAAATAATTCACGCCCATGAAATGCTAACTGCTCGCCATTCATATTACTATAGAAGAAACCGAATTCTGTTAACAAAACACAACCAGCCGCATAATCCCATGGACTCAAGTTTGACAAATAGCCAATATGATTTCCTTTTAGCATTGCAATCATTTCCAAGCCGGCACACCCAGTGATTCTGACCCCCATACTTTTTTCACCAATTGTTCGGATATTAAACTTATTATGCGCAAATAAATAGCCATTCATTCCTAACAATCCAGCCTCTAACGTTTTATTCACAGGTTGTGAAAGCTGCAAATCATTTTGATAGACGCCTATTCCACGTCCGCCCCAGTAAAGTTCTTCTTGCATCACATCATAAATAAACCCTAACTGTCCTACGCCGTTTTCATACATAGCCAGCATGATACAAAAATTTTCGCCTTCCATCACAAAATTGAGCGTTCCGTCGATGGGGTCAATAATAAATACTCGTCCAGTTAAGTCAGTTAACTCATTATAACCATCTTCTTCCGCTAGAATTCTTGCATCTGGATCGAATGCAGCAATCTTCTGAACTAAGAATTGTTGAACTGTTCGATCCATATTTGTGACTAAGTCTTTTCGATTTGTTTTTTCAAAGATAGTTAGTTGTTGCCTCTCACTTGCTTTGATTTGTTCTCCCGCTTCAAGCAGCCAACTTTTGATTTCGTGAATTATTGGTTCCATCTGGTTCACCCATTCATTTTCAAAGTTTTTTTCTGATTTTTTTTCGCCATTTGAACTGTTCGATACAGCGAATAGCCTGAAACTTTTTCAAATTCTCGACCTAAACGCTTTTCTTCTCCAATAGATTTCACCACTGTTTTAAACTGCTGATACGCAGCTAAAAATTTTTCATTATTAATGCCGGCTTCGTTTGCTTTTTCTAACGCTTCCCACATATTCATTACGGTCACCATTTCATCCGTTGTCCAATCTAAATCAATTGGATATTGGTAATCTTGCATGCATTCATTCCTCCATTTTCCTACTCCACCTTAGTTTATCACAGCTAAGACATTTACAACAGAATCTCACAAGCTTTAAACTTTTCCCAGCAAACTTATAAGTAAGAGTCTAATTTTTAAAAACACATAAAAAGTTTATGAAATAAACGGCTCCGCGTAATCTCATAAACTTTTTAACATTCGTATACTTGTTTACAGACTTAATGCAACTAAATCCACTAAAACATGTGTACACCAAGATCCCCAAATACTTCTTCCAGTAATGATATAGACATAATTAAAAATTAATCGCGCGGCACCTTGCAACAACAATACATGGATTACTGTTGAAATGATGGATCCGTCCCAATACACAAATACATGCATCAACCCAAAAACTAGTGCACTTATTAAATTACTAATCGTTAGGGAAAAGCCTTTATTATGTGCAACTTCCAGAACACCAATTCCTAATAATTCCTCCCCCATTAACATAAAAGGTAACTTAAAGATCAAAAGCATCAGATTACCTGTTGCTGGATTACTGGTCCAGTCAAATCCAATACTTTTTGTTAGCGCACTTATGACCCCGCCGAAAATCAAGTAAAAAAGTGCCGCACAAGGAATCACCCAAAATTTTCTTGGAAAAGTAAAAATCTCTTTGCTAGCAGGACCAAATACAACGACCCACGCAAGAATACTCGTAAAAAACAATGCCCACCAAGTCCATTCAAATAGTGATAATAAACCGAACCCCATAATCAAAAGTGCGCTACCAATTATTAATTGCTGCCATTTAATTTTCACGTTAACTAAGTAATCCATCTTAGTTCCTCCTATTCTTCTCATCCTTTCCACAACTACATTGTACTGATGAACAATATTTAGCCATTGCTAGCTATGGAATGGCATAATTATACTGCCAAAAAAAAGTTCAAGCTGAAAAGTACCTTATTTACTACCTAGATGCTAAAATCCATGTTAGGGAGGTAGCAATCATGAAAAATTATGGTGAAACAATTCGTACGATTCGCTTAAAAAAAAATATGCCTCAAAAAGTACTCTACCAAGATATTTTATCGAAATCATATGCCATTCGATTGGAACAAGGAAAACACGATATCTCTTTTTATTTATTGCTCAAAATTTTGGCACGCTTTCCAATGGAGATTGATGAGTTTCTCTATATTCATCAGAATTATCAAGAATCTGAAACAGAGTGGTTCTACGAAGAATTTAGCAAACGCGGCAACCAAACAGATAGCACAGCTTTATTCTCTTTAAAGGAACATTATTTAAAGACATATACAGAGCATTCAGCCGATCATCCTTGGAAACTCCAATTAGATGCTCGCTTAGATCAGTTAGTTTATTATCAAGAAACCAATAAACTAACAAAAGACAGCGTCAGCTTACAAACAACAACAAAAATAAAACAAACGTTAAGTAGTATCCAATCTTGGACAATCGAAGATTTTCGATTTTTTGCTAACACCTTGGATTTACTTGACTCAACTGATCGTGTACTTTATTTTCAGTCCATATTACCAGCAATGGATCGCTACAAAAATTTTGAAAAAGCACGGAATGTGATTTGTGTGCTCTTAGTTAACGCGATTCATGAGTTAATTGAAGATTTCCATATAGAAGGCATTCCAGCCTTGCTAACTACTTTATATGATTTTTCAGATAAAGCGCACCAGATGTTTTTTCGAAATTATTATCATTTTTATTTAGGACTTTGGCAGATTCTTACCAACCACCCAAACGGCGAAAAAAAAGCGCGAGCTGCAATCGAACTTTTGAAGCAAATGGACTATCACTACCACACAGAAATCTTAACCCTCACATTGACTCGAACACTACGTCAAAAAGAAACCAACTCTACAGATTAATTATAGCAAAAAAATTTTCTTTATCTGTGCAACGCTTAAAGCTGTCGTTACCTAAAAAAAAGAAGCATCTGGAACATTATCTGTTGTCCCAAATGCTTCTTTTGATTATTCCTTTATTTTACAACTAAATAACCAATTCCATCTTTGTCCAATGTTGAAATCGTATGACTACCAACTGTCGTTTCTTCAATGTCTGTAAACACATGCTGATAATCATCACGTACAGATCCTGTTACATTTAAATCTTGTGTTTCGTCAAAGTCGCCAACTTGCAACGTTACGCTAAGTTTATATTCCCCGGGTTCTAATCCACCTAGTAATGTGTTGTCAATAATGCCTTGATAGCCATTGAAAACACCATGATTATACCAATCTTGATTTGCACAGGCAATCGTACCAACCTCTGTTCCGTCTGCAGCTGTCAAATGAAGCGTTTTCTTCACAGCATCTTGATTTGTTAAATCTAAGTTCCCGTTATCCATTGATCCTTCTAAAATCAACCCATAACTTTGCCAATAACCTGTTTTGAAGAAGTTAACAGTCTGATCTAAGTGGCTAACAATTTGTGAAACAAACTCACTTTCATTTCCATCAATGACTTGATTCACGTCAATTTTTGTTCCTTCAGTTTGTGGTTCGATCGTGATTGTCCAACGACCATCCGCTTCTACGGTTCCCGTTCCAAGTAATACGCCATCTACATAAGCATTGATTGTTGCACCTGGTACGCCAAGTCCTGTTAACTGTTTGTCTTTATCATTGACAACATTAAAAACAGGCGCATCAACTTTTTCTTCATGAGTAACTACTTGTGAAACCATTTCACTTTCTTTTCCATCAACAACTTGATTCACATCAACTTTCGTTCCTTCTGCCTGTGGATCAATTGTGATTGTCCAGTTTCCTTCTGAATCCACTGTTCCTGTTCCAATCAAGTCACCATTCACATACGCATTAACTGTCGCCCCCGGCGTTCCTGTTCCAGTTAACTCTTTGTCTTGATCCGTTACTGCATTGAAAACTGGTTTCTCAATAACGATGCCATCATCAACAAATGACCCCCCTTGAATTTTTCCGTAATTTGTAAATGGTGTCGTTTCAAAATGTGAATCAGTTGATGAGAAATCCGTGGTCTTAATTCCTGTATGTGTATACCCCGAGATATTAAATGACGATTTTACCGGCCCCGCAATTACTTCTTCAGGCGTTGCTTCTTCTACACTGTCAATCCACCAAAGATTGTAGCCTGTTGGTGAATCCAAAGTTACATGCGCTGTTGTTGCATAGCCACCTAAAATAGGGCCCTCTGAGTGATGATTGGTAATTGAATAGTTTGACCCATTTTCGAAAACGATTTCTTTTCCTGCGATGATTGTACTGTGGTTACCATTTGAATCAGCTTCAACAGTCGCACCTTTTCGTACGAAGAAATTACCAGAAGTAACTAAAATACTTTCATAAACTGTATCGTCTGTGTGAATTTTCAAATGACTACCCTCTTTTAATTCTAAAGTACTGCTTGCTCCTAAATTGATTCCTCGATCATCAGCGGAAGTCGCAACGATATTCCCTTCATTCACAAAAGAAAAGTTTGTCCCACCTAAAACTGAGGTTGTATTTGATTTGATTGTTACTTGTGCATCTTTTCCAACCGATAAGATGCCTTTTGAATAAATCATATGAACAGCAGGAATGGTAGTTGATTCATTTTCAAAGTTAATTACGGCACCTGGTTTCACTTCTAATTCTTTTCCTTGATAAACTTCTTCTGTTGTAGAAACACTAGATACTTTACCATCTAAAGTTAGCTTTCCTTCTGGTAAATAAATCATTTGTCTTCCTGTATGTTCAACGTTTTTATATGTAATATTTGCTGTATGTGAACTCCAAAGTAGTCCATAAATATCTGTGTTGATAATTTTCACATTTTCCATCAAACCAACCGCATCGGCTTTCGTAAAATAAAGTTGATGTAAGTCGGCATCAATCGTATGTCCGTTACCATGAATATTTTTCGATAAGTTCGTAATTGATTCTGTCGTCGCCATTGCGATATCGGAAGACAAGCTGATATCTGTCACTGTGTCATCATTAATTGCTTCTTTAAACTCTTCCCACGTCGACACATCTACGTTATTTTCTACTTGTTTAACCTCAATAGCTGGCTGGCTTGTCTCGGCTTTAACTGATTGCGCTTGACCTAATAGCGCGACTGAAAAAAGAACTCCTGATAACGATAAAACAATTGATGATTTTTTCATAACAAAACACCTCTACACTTATTTTTATGTAATTACAGTTATAACGATAATATCAAAAAATAAACAAATTATGTAACAACCGCTTACAAGAACTAATATAACACCTATAAAAAGAAACATCAACATTAAAATATAACAAAAAATTAAAATATAAAAGTTATTTTATTTGAGTGAAAATATACTTTAAAAATAATTATTATAATTAAAATAACTAAAAACCATAGAAATCAATGATTTATATTAAAAAAACGCTTTGAAACAATAAAAAAAATACCTGATACAATTCATATCGGGTATTTCAACTTTTAAGTTATTTATGATTGTAAAATAATCGATTTTGCATCATTTAAAATCTTATTTTTGGCATTCGTCCATTGACCATCAATGCCAATGACAAAATCATCCTTTGTTTTTCTAATGATATTGGCATCATTTTGAACACTGATTCGCCAAGTTTTGATCCATTTCTTTTTTTGATAAAGTGAAATAGATGTAACTGGACAGTAGTTTTCTAAAAATATTGTTTCTATTTGATAATTGTAGGCACCCATTCGCGGAAGTTTTTGATTCAAGCTAGCAATTCTTTCCAAGTAATATCTTTGTTTATAACTTGATATTTTTCCATAATAATTCATTGTGACACCTCAAATCTTATTGCTAAATAAAACGACACCTGTTCCAACGATTGCAAACAAACCAAACAAGGCGATTTGTAAATAAACTTTATGCATTGCCTTTTTGTTCACCTGTTCAATCATTTGAAGTGGCTCTTTTGCTGAAAGTTGTTTTTTTGTTAATGCTGTTTGTGTATCCTCGATCATTTTTGCCTTAACTAAAATGCGCTTTGTTGTTGCTGCTGCCTTATCACACGTCAATAGCGTTACTGTCTTTTCTGGATTTTCTTCGATGTAATTGACTTCTTTTTCATCAATTATCTTTTTCTCGCTTATTACATAGTGATAGCTTTTGTCTAAATACGTCATATCAATATGCTGTCCTTTTTTCGCATCTACTAATTTTCCAAACAATAAACCTTTTTCGCTTAAATGATGTCCTAGAAAAATCATATTTTCTTTCAATGGATTCCGGCTCGGATACATAGACGCTGCACCGATAAGCATAGCACTTTGACTGATTCCAGGAAAAATCGGAACAGCTAATGTTAATTCAGGGATTGATAATGCACCGATTGCCGTTGACTCCTCATTTTTCAACGTAAACACATCATTCATCGTCGCAGACTGCACTTCTTCAAATGGAATCGTTGGTAAGTTTGCTACGTTGTCGCCCACCGTATACTCGGCAGTTACTATGTGCTGTGTAAAAATTGAATTTTCAATGTACCGATAAGCGACCAACGCTAAAGCAATGTAGAAAAACAGCAGAAAATAAACTTTTTTATTCTTTTTCATTCGATTTTCCTCCAAAGATAAGCGTACCGGACAGACTTTCGAAAACATTCCCCAATTTAGTTACCGGGATTGAGCTACTTCCAAAATTCGCGACTTTCTTCTTACTAATCCCATTACTTGGTGCAAAACCAACAACTGGTTGTGCTGATTTTTTCTTCCTCAACTTTTTTTCATAGAAGCCAACACTTGTTTCACGGGTATGCTCTTCTTCGTGTACCACATCTTCTTCTGCATGATAAAGTTTAGGAACACTTGCTTTTTCACCATTCATCATCATAACCGAACTAAACAAAAAAACGATTAAATATTTTTTCATAAGCTATTTCTCATTCCATAAATTTTTGATACCAAATTCCCAAAGACTTTCCAATCCTTTGAACTTGGCGGACTATTCCAAATTAAGTATTCACTCTCAACTACTTCGGATAGAACATCTGATAGATAGATATCTGTTTGAGCCGAGTACTGATTATCGACTTTTAGGGTAACAAACGGCAAATGCACAATATTATTGGCAATGTACTTGTTGTATTCTTCTCCTAAAGTGAAATCAATCGTGATTGTGATTGCTTGTTTTTGATTTCGATAGGCTTGACTGTTGATGATAAGTAAAAGTGTTTCTAATAATAGTTGTTGGCTTTCCGCTTGATTACCAATCACCGCAATCGTTTCTTTATTACGCAAAAATTGTAAAATTCGCTCTGCTTCTTGACCAAAACCATCAAAAAAGAAATCTAAGATGACATAAAAATGACCGTCTAATAGACTATCTTTGTAATAAGAAAATTTAAACAACAATTCGTATAACTGGTTATTAAGCTTTTCATCTGGTTGTTCGATTCCTACTGTAGTTAACAAATTGCGTGTTAGTTGCATAAGATCATTTTCTTTTTTTAAGCTACTGTCTTTTTCCTGAAAAAGATAATGGTTGACTCTCAAATAGTTGATCAACGTGATGACGTCTTCAGTTTTGACTTCATCCCGATTTTCCGCAAATTTGCGATAACTTAAGATAATTGGTTCCATATAGCGTTCATCAGTTGATACAAGCAATACCTCATCGCCACTATTTTGCTTGTTTTCTACCCTAAAAAAAGAAACCAAACAATAATACAGAAGTTTTGTTTTTTTCAATTTTTCAATTGGCTCGATTACTTTTAATTCTTGTAATTCCTCAATAAAAGCTTGCGCAGTTGTCCACTCTTCCGCTGAAAAAGGATTTTCATAATTTTTAAAAATATAAAAATAAATCTGTGCTAAAAAAATGCGTAACTTGCTTTCACTTACATTTTCAACCAAAAAATTCATTTGGTGCATCTCCAAAAATGCTTCCAATTTATTTTTGATGACATAGGAATAAGAAACACTTACATAATGGTAATAGCTATAGTTCTCCATTATTTCTTTGGTGTTCATACCATTTTTTAAGAAGTAATCTAAAAGACTAAATAAATAAGATTCTCTACCATATTTCCAAATCAAACGATTGATAGAATCCAAACAGTTTTTCTTATAAATATATTTACTTTTATTTTTGGAGATAAAGAAGTAATCATCCAGCTCCATCGTTTTAAAGTCTTCGATTAATAAACCTAAAAGTTTATTTGCCCGAAAATAAGTTAAGTCA
Source organism: Enterococcus sp. DIV0174 (assembly GCF_050529065.1). NCBI lineage: Bacteria > Bacillati > Bacillota > Bacilli > Lactobacillales > Enterococcaceae > Enterococcus > Enterococcus sp. DIV0174. The sequence goes on from NZ_CP172881.1 coordinate 1,670,062, forward strand.
AATTGTTTTTCAATATCTTTGACTGCAAAAGAGTCAGTGTCTAAATTATCAATATATGAGAATAACATCAGCTTTGCTAACGTCTCTTTTTCAAATAGTTCCTTCATACGATTCCTCTTTAAAATAGCTACTATTTAGCTGGCGCTATCTTCTTTCTGTAGTTCATTCATTAATTTTTTGATTTTCTGATTTTTCTTACGAATGTAGATAAAGATAATAATAAAAAGAAGTAATAAAATACCACACACTAGAAGAATCAGGTAAAGCATCGTGTGATCTTCTTCCTTAGTTATTGCCGTTTTATTTAAATCAGCTGCTGTTTTTTTCGAAATAGTGAAATTTTGTTTGAATTCCCATTTTTCTCCTTTTGATTCAGCAGTCAGAGTTGCCGTGTATTTACCCGGACTCAATTCTTTTCCATCGGTTCGAATATCAAAGTTATACACTGAGTTTGGCGCTTGTTGCCCGTTTTCGATTTTCGTGGTGTATAACACCTTTTCTTCATCGGCTTTGCGAATGTCCCCCTTCACATTTAACTTATTGATAAACATTGCACTGGTATTTTTTAGAGGGAATTTAATACTATTTCGGCCGTTAATTTGTTCCACCTTGATTTTGCCAGCTTCGACAATCGGCTTTGTGATTTCTTTTTCGCCATGTAAAATAAGTGCAATCGTGTATCCATATTGATTTTGGACTGCCATACTGCTCTTATTTGCAGCACTGTCTTGCGTTTCTTTAGAAATCTCTTCTATCAAATTGATTCCGCCTGCTACAACTCCATCAAACGTTTTTTCTGGTGCAGTAATTGTATAAGTTAATTCTTTTGTTTCATTGGCTTTTAGCGCAATTTTATCGACTTGGACTTTCACCAACTGTTTCATATCATTTGTTAAGTTTGCTACTTCAAACTGTTGACTATTCTTATATTCCACAACACCATTACTATTTGTTGATGCATGATCCACATTTGTATCGACTACAATTGGATGGTTGGCATTATTCGTCACTTGAACGACTAACTCTATTGCTTCTTTCGGTTTCAGCTGTAAATCGTAATACGATAACGACTTATCTACCTGTTTCTCAGAAGGTAATGGATTTACTTGAAAATCAACCGCAGAAGCAGACACGTTTTGAAATGAGTAAAACGTACCTACTGAAATAGCACATAATAAAAAAGCCTTGACTTTGTTTTTCATCTTTTTTCTCCTTCAAAAAAATAGGAATAGATAGCCGGATGACTGTCTATTCCTACACGTTTACGAATGGTTAGTTGTTTGCAACTCCATCTGTCAATACCCAGTTAAGCGTAGTAGTATATTGACCAGCCACTTTAACTGTTGCACCAGGAACGCTTAAAGATGCAGCACCTTTAGCAAAATCTTCAATTGCTAAACCATTACCTTCACCTGTTTGAGCATCCATGATGACTGCTGCTTCATTGGTAGTTTTCAAAACAACACCTGCTTTTTCGTGAGCAACTGCTGTTGAACTTGCATCAATCGTTGGTGAAACTAATGTAATTTGTGCATTTGTTAATTCATGTGTATCATTTTTAAATTGACCAGCTTCAGAAACTTGTAATGCCCAACCAGCTTCAGTACCACGTAAATCTTGAACTTTGCTGAAAGTATCTGATTCAGTTGTATAGTTTTGGTCAGTAGCTGAGATTTCATGCATACCAAAGTCTAGGTCAGCAGCCTCTACAAGTGTCAAAGCGCCAGTATCTGGTGCTTTAAAACCAACTTCACCAGTTGTATCTTTTTGATCAATGTCAGCAGCATAAACAGTTGCCCCAGCTGTTGCAGATAATAAAGTTGCAGATAATACGATTCCCATAATTGCTTTTTTCATTTTAAAATTCCTCTTTTCGTTTTTTTAATAAATACATGACCCCGATAATCATCATGGCAACTCCAAGAAGTGTAATCGGGTCTGAGTTAACAGTACCTGTTTTGGGCAGGATGCCAGAGCTTATTTTGTAAGAACCTGATTGTGTCGTATCAGGAACAAGTTGTCTTGTATCGTTGTTCACTGTATTATTTGTTGTTTGATCGTTATTATTGATGATCTGATTGTTTGAATCTTCTTGTGAATCACTTGTACTACTATCCTCTGTTTTGTAAAAACCAACGCTTGCTTTACTTCCACCAGAATCAGCGACTTGCTCTGCTTGAACCTGTGAAGCAAAACCAAAGAATAAGATCAAGGATAGTAATGCAGCGAATCGCTTGTTTCTTTTTTTCATAGCTTTCTATCCCCTTATTCATTTGCTACAACATCACTTAGATCCCATTCGATCGTTGCATCGTACGTATCTGCAACAGCTTTTCCACCAGGAACGAATAATTGAAGAGTGTCGGGTTTTGACTGCCAGTCTTGAGACACATTCTGTTCATCATGGTTGCTTGTTGTTTGATTATGGATAACGACACTTTCGTCTGTTGTGATTGCTTGTTTACCTTGTGTCGGATTATTGTAATACAGTGTAGCACCTAATTTTTTGCTCGTTGTTGTGCCAATGAATTCTTGATTCAATTTTGCAGTTAAGCTCCAAGTAGATCCATTTTTACGTAAATCTTGGACGAGTAAGTTCTTATCCAAAGATTCTAAAGAGTAAGTTTCATCTCCTGCTGAAATGGTGTGCTCGCCAAATTGCAGTTGAGTTGGCGCATCAACAAAGAGAAGTTTGCCTTGATAAATATATGTGACTGTTTGAGGTTTATCTGTAAATTGCCCCTCTTTATTATCAGGTTCATCTAATAAAGTATAGTTATCGATTGTTGCTGCTTGAGAAGTATAAGGATCACCAACTTTTCCATTTAGAACCTTTGCTTCAGCAATTTCATTTTGATCTTCATCAACATACTTCACAGTAACTGGCGCACCATCTTGTTTTTCCAAAATCGTAACGGTTGCCGTCTTAGTTGAGAGATGTCCAGAAGAATTTGTCACAGAATAAGTGACTTGGTACTTGTCTGGCGTATTCGGTTGAACACTACTATAATCAACTGTCACATCTTTACTGATATCGCCATCTTCAGTGTCTCTAGCCGTAATATTTTCTAATAATTTTTCTTTAATATTTTCGTCTGTTAGATCACCAACATAAAATGTTTTATCTTCAACAGTTAAGTTAGCAAAAACGGTACTGTCACCAGTCGTCAAGAACCGATTATTCAAATCAAAATGTGCGCCACCACCGATATTCCCACCATTAGCTGTAGCCATATAGATATAAGCTTGACTTGGGTAAGTGATACTATCATTATTAGCATGTGCGCTGACACTTGCTTCGTAGCGACCATCTCGTTTGATATAGCCTCCCGAAACGTCTTCAGACTGTAAATCGATCCAAATTTCATTGTTGTCTGGCTTTCCAGAATCCCGATACACTTTGTAATATTGTTTAGGAATCACTGCTTGTGTTAACGTATCTCGAACAACAATATTCGCTATGTCTTCGTCTGTAATAGTCACTTTTCCGTTTCCTACTGGTTCGATGTACCAAGCAAAACGATAAAAGCAATCAGAAGGCAAAATGTTTTCTCCAGTATAGTTTACCTCAATAAAGTTTTGAATCACGTCTAACGTACGATTAAAATTACCAGTTGGTAGTCCACCTATATCAGAGCCATCTCTTGCAACAAAATTTCCAGGATTACTATTTGAAATCCCCCAATAAGAGTTAACATAATTATAAATCGGCGGTGTATTGGTATTTACTTTTAACTTAGGCGTGCCAACAATTGTTGGTATGTCCTGTCCGTTTGATGTCGTCGTTGCAGACACATTATACGTTGTTCCAGGGGTTCCAATTACTTTTGTATGAAAATCAGCCGAAATTGTAGTATTACCAACAATATCTTTTTTGACCACGAACGTGAGCGTTCCCGCACTTTCATCAATTGTTACATCAAAATAATTTGAAATGTTTTCATCTGTTAAATCAATCGTGCTATAATCAATTGCTTCTGACGGAATAGAAATAACGATTGTTGTACCTGCAGGAATCGAATCACCATCTTTGTTGCTCAACGTAATCGTTCCTGTATAAGTTGTATTTAACGTATATTCACTAGAGTTAGCTTTATAAGAAACAGAGCCGGTAGCAATTTTTGGAGTTATTCCGGGGAGAACATCTTTTTTGATTGCATCATCTGCTGTTGTTTCTTTTTCTGTTGCACTCGTTTCAGTTTCCGTTATAATGGAACTTGAAATATTTTTTTCACTGGACTCTTTTTCGGAAGTATTTGTTGTCTCACTTAAATTGTCAGAGGTTTGAGTGGTTGTTGTTTCTGTTGCTTCCGATGAGAGAGTTGTTTGGTCAGCTGTTTCTGCATAAACAATTGTTACAAGATCATTTGTTACTGATAAAGTTAGAAACACGCTACTTAATAAAACAAACTTCTTATATGCTGAACTTTTCACTTCTTTCACCTCCCTTCAAATGTATTGCACCTAAATAACATTTCGCTGTTATTTACTTACAAACCCATTGTACTAATCATAAAAAACCTTTTCCTCTTTAATATTTAAAAAAATTTTTCAATTTCAAAGAATGAATAAACTTTCACAAGCTAATTACGCTAGTTAAGACTTATGCACTGATAAAGAAAAATGCTAAAATTCCTGCAATTACCACTAAATAAACCAAATTTTTTCCGAAATAACCTGCGCGATGTTCTTTCTTCGTCTGATGACGACTTGTTTTTTGATCTAACTTCAAATTATTTTGTACTTGCATATTGTTCACCTTCCAAATCTTTGTATTGTACGGAATGTACTGTTTTGTTCCATTTGTTTTGTGGCTTGAACCACGTAAAGAAGCCTACGATTTGCGCAATCATATACGTTAACGAATTATAAATAAAGCAGTAAACCAAGCGAATGAAAAACAGGATTTTTTTCCACCAAGTGTTTTTCAATTGGAAATAGTCCTTACCTTCTTCAATAAAGTAAACGGTCGGTATAATCAAAAAGTTGAATGCTTCCATTGTTAACCAGAATGTGATAACAGAAAACAAATTAGGTAAGTATTTCAACAAACGAATATCAATAATTCCTAATGCTAAAATAATTAAGTAAGCTACCGGACGAACCATTGAATAAGAATAAAATAAGGTTTCAATCTTACTCATTAGTTCATTGAAGTGTTTTGATTTAAATAACGACTTAATTTGTTTAAAAGTTGTTGAAAATGCTACATACCAGTGTCCTTGCGCCCAACGTGTTCGTTGATGATGGCTTGCTAAAAAGCTATTTGGTTTTTCATCATGGACAACTGCAAACTGATTCCAACCACTTCTTAACCCATTCATTGACAACTCCACTTGCAACTCGAAATCTTCTGTATAACTTCTTGGATTCCAGCCACGTTCCATTAAATATTTTGTGTCTAAAATAAATCCTGTGCCACCAATCGCTGCATTCCAGCCTAAAACATAATTGGCAAATTGAACCGCACGATTAGTAATAAAGTACACAGCAGAATAACCAGATGCTGTAATCGATGTAAACACATTTTTCATACCCAAATATCCTTGGATGACTACAAATTCCGGATGAGCAATACTTTGTGAATTCATTTCTGTTAAGTAGTTAGGTTCTACAATATTATCCGCATCAATAAATGCAATATAATCATACTCTTGCCAACTTTCATTATTGATGAAGCTTGCAATTGCATGTGGTTTCCCTCTTGGTTCATCAGGCTTCGATGTGTTTTCAAACACTTTTGCTTTGCCAATACTCCGTACAATCTCTGCTGTATTATCAGTGCAGTTATCAGCAATCACCACAATGTCAAATAAGTTAGGATCGTAATCCTGATGAACTAACGCTTCGACAGTTTCTTTGATTACTGCCGCTTCGTTATGCGCAGGAATCAAAAATAAAAATTTCTTTTTCGGAGCAACTATTTCATAATCTCTTTTTGGCGTGATGAGACCAAAAACAGATAATGCTGTAAAAAATAATAGATTTGCAAAAACAAGTACAATCAACGCTGTACAAATCCAAGATAGCGGTTCAAATAAATAATTTGGTAACGTAAACAATTAAAATTCCTCCTGTCCTTCTATTAAATAGTAGCACCCTCTTGGATAGTCAACTTCCCATTATTTTAAAAAATTTTTTTCAGATATTGAGAAGTCAGCCAACGAAAATTAGTATAACAAGCATAATTTATGCTTTCCTCTTCAAAATTCAAAAAATAAATGACGCTTTTTCAAATTTCATGGAATCAGTCTCTACTTATCTTTTAAAAAAATAAAAAAACTACTGAAAACTCAATGATTTTCAGTAGTTCTTCTATTTTTTTCTTCAAAAATTTTTCTTTCAAGTGCGGTGTAATTTTCTGGAAAATTACTTTGATCCCAATAATAATATCGTTGTTTTTTTGGCACCTTTTGTTTCATGAGCGAATAATTGATTAAAAGTAAATCACAGGAGTTAGTTGAAATATCCTCAAGAATAATGACTTTGACAAAGCCAAAGCTTCCCAAAAATGATTGCAAATCCTTGATACATATGATTCCCAATTCTTTAGGTAAACCAACGGTCACTGATGGCACGCGATACTTACGGTAGTGAAGTGTCAACAATACACAGAGCACCAATAAAGGTCTGCTTTTTGTTGCGACTTGTAGTTCCTCCTGTTCAATCACTTTTCCTTTCAATGCGACTAACGTTTTTTGATAGCTAGCTGGTAACAATTGTTGAATAAGCTGGATAATTTCTTTGGCTTCTTCCCCAATCAAGTTGTTGACCATTCCTGAAAAAAGCAAGACATCATACACAAACTCACTGTCACTGATGATTTCAAATTGATTTTTTTCAAGTAATCTCAGATACGTTTTGACAAACTCGGCTAATTGTTTGTTTTGTTTTAATTGTTGTCTGGCAAATACTCTCTTTTGTTCCGTGGTGATTCGCTCATTCAAGATAAACAAATTGATAAACGTGCTCAAGAATTTTTTCTCTGCACTTCTGACCTTTTTCGGTGTGTAATGCCATAATTCAGCATAAGGAGCTCCATAATCGTAAAAGAGGGTATGTAATTCGTCCTGTAACTCAAAATTCGTTAAATATTTTTTTAATAAATAGCGACTTTCCAACACATTTAATAGCAAAACCAGCTGCTGTTTTGTGATAAATGAGATATCTTGATTCGCAATCACCTGATATTTCTTTTCATTACCTAGATAAGTAAATAAATTTTCTTGCCCGCGATATCCCCACCACAATGAAAAGTAAAGAAAGGTCCGATAAGCCGTTTCTTGAAGATCGTTTGTCGTTTTAAGTGTTAGATTCATTTGATAAACTGCTAGAAGATTTTTTAGCAATTGAATTTTTCGATGAAAAGTTGAGATACTAATCAAGTGTTTTTGCGCATAACTGAGTTCATTTTTATTAGGATGACGCACTTTATAAACTAAATAGGTAAACGTAACACTTTCTTTTTTTAGCAAAAATAAACGATAACTGTCAATCGTAAATAATTGTACTTCTTGCTCCCGAAGAACCTTTCCCGTTTTTAAGATAAATTGCGATTGACCATGTTCTTGTAACTCATCTTGAATAATTTCTTTCGTCAATGTTTGTATTCCTTGATAGGAAAGATTAAACTGTTTTGCTACACTTTTTAACGAAACTTTTTGTTCTTGCACAATCAAATATTTAAATAAATGAAGTTTGTTTCGACTGTTTGACTCAAAAAATAAGGTTTCAAACATCCCGTCAACTAAATGATTCATTTTGCTCACCTATATTCCCTAACTTTTCCAATTTTATCTCCTATTATTATGTACGCAATAACGTTCAGTCCTACCCAAACTTAATTAACATATTACTTTCATCAAAATGATCGCCATAATTAACAAAAGAACTCTTTACTAAAAAAACACAATGTTTTTTTTATAATAACATTTTAACTAATTTTATTTCATAAATAAACAAAAAAAGTAACACTGCCTGAAACTTCACTAACGGGCAGTGTTACCTTAAGAAAATCTAATAATTTGAACTAACTTAATGATACCATACTTTTTTTATAATACAAATATTTCGCTAATAAAGTAGCAAAATGGATTTGAACATCCTATACGGAATAATGTCAGATATAAAAAAACATTTATTATCCAAAAAAATATGTTCAACTATTCTTAACTTTGGATATCTTTTACTCATAGCTAGACAACAAAGTTAAAATTTCTAACGGATGATCTGTTTGCAACAATTCGTTCATACGTTCAGGCTGCTTCTCTAAATAATGAATGACGGAGAATAATTTTTTGAATTCTGGATGTTTCAAATCATTTTTCTTGACCGCCAGCAACAAAACAACACAGATTTGCTCACCGTGCCAAGTAATTGGTTGCTTCATCGTCGCAATCGAAATCGTTGAATGCTTCACATAAAATGGATTGCCATGGGGAAGCGTGATTAGTGATGCGACCCGCGTACTCGAATGGCGATCTCGCTCTAACACAGATTCAATGAATTCCGGATGAACATATTGATTTTCAACTAAGACATTTCCCATGAAAGACAAGATTTCTGTAGGGTCTGTTAAGTCTAAATGTGGGAAAATCAAGAATGGATTCGTGAAATTTGCCAAATCAAACGTTTTTGTTCGTTTATTTGGCACATGCTCTAGCATGTATTTCGCCAACCTCGATAAATCGGTTTCCGTAATCATCGGTGAAATTTCGATTACAGGAATGCTTTCATGTTGAAAAGGGAGCGTCGTCAAAATAAAATCAACCGGTGGAAATTCTTCAGCATTCAGCTCAGAACTATGCTCAACTAAATCCAAAATTGTCAATTCAGGAAGTTCTCGATTAAGTCTCGCTTCAAGAAAAGTTGCCATTGCCTTTGAGTATTCGCTAACTAAAATCGTTTGGTATCTCCGACTTTTTTGATGCTGGTGGCGCTCGATTGCCGCTTGGAAATGGATCGTCAAATAAGCAATCTCATCTTGCGGCACATAAAAGGGTTCTTTATCAAAATAATCCTCCAAAATCAATTGCAGAACTAAAAATAATTGCGTATACGTGCTAAAAACATTTTTCGTTAACGGATTTGAAATCGTTAATCCATAATTCAAACGAAAATAAGTGGAAGATAAATGAGAACTTAAATTTTGTGCCAAAAGCTGGTCTTCTTTCAATGAATAACCTAAGAATTGCTCAACTTGATCAATCAAATGAAGGGCTAATTCATCTGCTTCACCTTGAAAGCGTGCAGCAGACTGAGATTTAGAAAATAAGTTAGCAATTCTTAACGCTAAATAGTTGATTTCATCCGGTGAAAATTCAATTGGATACACGTTTGCTAACTTGGCTAAGACTTGGCTACTGATTTTTTGCGCTTGCGTATGATTGACTGCTTCATTTTCATCTTCACTCAATTTGACTTTTTGCAATTGCTTCATGCGTTCTAACATAAAATAAATATGAATCTCAACAGTAGACAAGCCTGCTGGTTCCTCTAGCTGATTCTCATAGAAGACATCTCGTAACGTATGTTGAATTACTTTTAGTGTGTCTTTTGCAAAAAATTCCTTCAAGGATGGACTTTGTGGATCTGCCTTTTGCATATTACGCAATGTTTTCACCAGCAGTCGCCTTTTTTCTTGCTCGTCACCGGTGATAAATGTGCCCAGTTTTGTTTTTGACACTAACACTAAATGATGTTGTTGGAAAAAACTTTGCAAATCTGTTAATTCTTTTCTGACTGTTCGGCGACCAACAAATAATTTCTCTGCTAATTCTTCAAGACTGAGACCGTCTTTTGCAACTAACAAATGAAAAATCAACAATTGCCTTAACTGGCTTTTCTCCAGTTCCGTTTCAGTCTTTTCATTCAGCAGACGTTTGACCTGATCTTTTTCATGAGGTAAGCCAACTAGTAAAATACCTGTTCCTTTTTTTCTTTCAATAATTAAAGGTAATTGGTGCGCATTCAACCAGTCTTCGATTTTGTTTAAATCACTATGGATAGTGCGCTCAGAAACTTGGAAGCACGTTGCTAATTCTTTGGTAGTTAAATAACTATTATTTTTTATTAATTGATAAATTAAAGATTGCTGGCGTTGATTCATTAAGAAAAGAAGCTCCCTTCTGAATAAAAAAATCGACTATGATAACACATCTATTATGTCTCATCACAGTCGATTTTTCATCTTATGTTACATTTCGCTTAATAATTGATTAACAGCCGCTTTATTTGGGGCTTCCATCAATGCTTGACGGAAGTCATCATCCATTAATTTGCGTGAAAGACGTTGGAGAATTTTTAAGTGCATATCTCCTTGGCTATTTTCTGGAACAGCAATCATAAAAATCAAATGCGCCGGTTCACCATCGAGTGATTGCCAATCAATTCCTTGTTGACTTCTCGCAAAAGCAAGTGTTGGCTTGGTAACATGGGCTGATTTACCATGAGGGATTGCGATACCCATCCCAATTCCAGTTGTACTTTCATTTTCACGAGTATAGATTGCTTTTTTAAACCCTGCTGTATCTGTAATGTGACCTGTTTTCCCTAAACGTTGTACTAAATCTTCAACAACGGTATCTTTTGTTGTTTCAGTTGTGTCTAAAACAATCGTATCATCTGTCATGATTTCTGTGATTGAATCAAAATTTTCTGGAGCAATCGTTGGTTCAGTTTCTGCGTCTTCTACTTCGTCTAGGTGCATTGCTCCGTTTGGTGTCGCAACAACTGGTGTAACTTGTAAAGTTGGTTTCAAGATTCTTAACATTAAAACAGTTACTGCGATTCCAGCAATCACTGCTGCAAAGAACATTGCCACATGATCAACTGCACCTAACACCGCTACAATTGGTCCACCATGTGCAACGTGGTCAGTTACACCTGAAAGCATCGCAATTACACTACCAGTCATCGCACCAACTACAATACTTGGAATAACACGTAATGGGTCAGTTGAGGCAAATGGAATCGCACCTTCTGTAATCCCAAACAAGCCCATCGCTAACGAAGCTTTTCCTGCTTCTCGCTCAGTTTTTGTAAATTTCGTTTTCAAGATCAATGAAGCTAAACCTAACGCTAAAGGAGGAATACAAATTGCAACTGCAATTGGCCCCATAATTGAGTAATTTCCTTCAGCAATCAATCCTGATCCAAATAAAAAGGCAACTTTATTAAATGGTCCACCCATATCAAAAGCAATCATCGCACCAAGAATCATCGCTAAAACAACTTCACTTCCACCTTGCATACCTGCTAAGAATTGTGTCAATGAATTAAACAAAAGTGCAACAGGTTCACCAATAACATAGATAAAGACAAAGCCAACTGCCAGTGAACCTAAAATCGGAATGACGATAATCGGCATAATGGATTGCAAAGCTTTCGGTACAGGAATTTTTTTGATTCCCAAAGCAATAAATCCAGCCAGGAACCCTGTGATGATCCCACCTAGGAAACCAGCGTTTGCATCACTTCCATATAAAGCACCGTTAGCTGCCAACATGCCACCGACAAACCCTGGAACTAAGCCCGGACGATCCGCAATACTTTGCGCAATAAACGCTGACAAAATAGGAACCATCAAGCCCATAGCAATTCCGCCAATACTGTTCATCGTTGCCCAGATCGTGCCTTCAGGAATTTTGATTCCTTCTGGCGTCGCTGTCCCACCTAAAGTCAATGAAATTGCAATCAACAACCCACCGGTAACAACAAACGGCACCATATAAGAAACACCATTCATCAAACTTTTATAAACTTTTTTCCCTAGTCCTTCTGTTTCGCCCTTGTTCTCAGCAGAAACATCTGTCAGAGCGCTTTCAAAAACAGGCGCTTTTCCTGTTAAGATATCTTCAACTAATGTATTCGCATGATGAATGCCATCTTGAACACCCACATTGATTAGTGGTTTACCACCAAAGCGTGATTTATCAACTTTCGTATCAGCCGCGATAATGACACCTGCTGCTTCTTTGATGTCGCTGGCTGTTAACTCGTTCTCTACACCAATCGAACCATGTGTTTCGACCTTCACTTCGACACCAAGTTCTTTCCCAGCTTTTTCTAAATTTTCAGCAGCCATGTATGTATGGGCAATTCCAACTGGACAAGAGGTGATTGCAACAATTTTTTTCATCTTTCTTCCACCTTTCTTTCTACTCACTTAGTATATAAAAACGGTTTCTTTTTATTAAGGACAATTTGATTCCGAAATAACGGAAATTTTTGTCATAAAGCTTTTACTTCAAAAAATCAAAACAAAAAACTGTAGCCGATCACTTATTCGTCATCGCTACAGTTTTTTTGCTAAAAATGCTCAGTTACGTTATTAGCTAAATGTTACCTATAAGGAAACTGGCGTTGCTGTTTCCTTTAATACCGTGTTCAATGCCTCGATATTTTCTCGACCAGTTTGGTTTAACCATTTGCGTGCAGCTACTTCCCCTTCAACAATGAATGGTTCCACACCATTTGCCCACGTTGCTCGTCCACACAAGACACCATTAAATGTTGACCCTGCCGCTTTAGCAAAGCGCAATGTTTCTTGAAACAACTCGGCAGACACTCCTGCACTCAAAAAGATAAAAGGCAATGAAGTTGCTTCTGTCTGCTCTTTGAAATAAGCCGCAGCTTCAGCTTGTGTATAAACAACTTCATCAGTTGCATACCCTTCAACATAATTCATATTGACTGGGACTTCTACTTTCAAGACATCAACATGATAGCGTTCGCGAGAAAATTCTTTCATCATCTCAATCACCTTATGTGGTTTAACTTTGGCATATGCTGAAGATGCGCTATCCGCATTCTCAGCGTCATAAGAAACTAGCTCTAAGAAAAATGGCAATTCTTCTGCTTCACATTCTGATCCAATTCGTTCAATAAACGCTTGTTTTCGTTGATTGATTTCGGTAGCTTCATCCACATCGTAGTACAATAAAAATTTACAGGCATCCGCCCCTTGTTCTTTTAACCGTTTCACTGACCAATCTGCTAAAAGGTCGGGTAATCGTCCCGGTGTCGAAGCGTCATAACCTGTTTTTTCATAAGCTAAAAGTAACCCAGCACTCTCTGCACGCGCTTGAGCTGCCGGCAAGCCATATTCAGGATCCAACAAAATAGCTGAAGCATACGGGGTTAATTCTTCTGAAACGATTTTTTTGAAGTTTTCAATTTGTCCATCTGTTGCGGGGGTTGCTTGATGTTTCGCAATCATTTTTTTCAATGCGCCCCGTTGGTCAATGGCTAATGCACTGATAATTTTATTTTCATCCGTTAATTGCTCAATATATGCTTGTTTTCCTTTAGTTCCAATCATTGATTTTGCACCGTCCTTATTGAGTTTCATCATCAATCACTTCAATGTTTGATGTATTTTGTCAAATAATTAGTTAAACTTTCGCAACCTTGATTTGGTTATATAAATGAGGGAAATTCATTAAGTTTACTTGACCAGTTACTGCTTCTTGCGCATTTAACATTCCTAAAACATTGGCTATTTTCAATAATTCTTCTGCACTTTTCCCTTGTTCCAACGCATAGGTGATACCGGCAACTGTCGCATCCCCTGAACCAACTGGATTCACCACGTCGATTTTAGGAATGTTTACTTGATAAAAAGTATTTCCATGCTTGGCAAAAGCGCCGTGCGCTCCCAGTGAAACAACGATCCATTCAATCCCAGCGAAACGTTCATTTCTTAATGCTTCTTTTAAAACTGGCAACTCATTGGTCACTTCAAACGCTAATAGTTCTGATAACTCTTCCAGATTCGGTTTGATTACTGTTGGTTTTTCCTGACTTTCCAAAACGGCTTGCAAAGCTTTCCCTGAGCAATCTAGTACGACTGGTTTCTTCTTTTGCTGACAAATCGCCAACATTTCACTATAAAAATCAACAGGTAATCCTGCCGGCAAACTCCCAGAGAAACTTAGAATCGTTGCATCTTCTGCCAACTGTTCAAAATGAACTAAAAAGTCTTCCGCTTCTGAAGCTGAAATGACCGGCCCTTGTTCTAAAATTTCTGTTTGTTTCCCTTCATGCAAAATGGCAATGCAATTTCGCGTCTTACCACTAATAGGTGAAAACGCATGTTTAATCCCTGCACTTGTCAATTCATGTTGGATGGCATCGCCCAGTTCACCACCCAATAAGCCACTTGCTAAAACATCGGCACCCAACTGTTCTAAGACTCGTGTGACATTTAATCCTTTACCGCCAGCAGTTTTCCTCACTTTCGAAACACGATTGACCGTATCCAGTTGAAAATGTTCCAGCGGATAAGAGATGTCAACTGAAGGATTCATTGTGATCGTGACAATCATTTTTTCACCTCCATTTTAATCGTGGTACTCGCCACGGTCCCATTTTTCTAAAAATTCATCAAAGAAATGTTCATCTGCTTGCTCTGGATGATTTTTTTCAACGTGATCGATTTTTGCAATCAAACGTTTGTTTTCAGGTGTTTCTTGGTATTTCGCTTGAATAAAGGCCTCGATAATATCACAAATCAAAAATTCTCCGGTGATTTTCCCACCAAAACCAATCACGTTCGCATTCAATTCTTCTTTCGCATAAATCGCACTTGTCATATCGCGAACTAAAGCAGAACGGACACCAGGAACTTTATTGACTGCATTATTAATTCCTACACCAGTTCCACATATACATACGCCTAAATCTGCTTCATGACTGACAACTGCTTCACCTACTTTTTTGCCATAAATAGGATAATGTGTTCGTGTAAAGTCATATGTCCCCATATCAATAACTTCATATCCTTTGCCTTTCAAAAAATCTGAAACAGCAATTTTTACATCTGTCACAATATGGTCACAACCAATAGCTATTTTCATGAATATTTACCATCCTTTTCTTTTTACGCCATTTTATTTAACATATCTACGCGAATTTGGTGACGCCCGCCATCATAATCAGCTGCTAAAAATTCTTTGACGATATTTTTGGCTAATCCTTCACCAACGATTTCTGAGCCAATCGTAATCATTCGCGCATTATTATGTTCTCGAGTCATATAAGCTGAACGCTCATCAGATACTTCCGCCGCTACCATACCTTTCACTTTTGTTGCTGTCATGAAACTTCCTGCACCATATCCGTCAAATGCAATTCCAAGACTTCCTTCTTCAGCTAAAACGTCTGTTGCTACAGCTAATGTTGATTCGATAAAATCAGTCGAAGCGGTTTCACTTTTGTCAACCACTTCAAAACCCTTTTTAAGTAAATATTCTTTGATCGGTTCTTTCAATTTCATTCCTTGTTCATCTGATCCAATGACGATTTTCATCTGTACTCCTCCTCTAATCAATTAAAAATTTGAGTATATTGTTCGTATTGAGTTTTCATTTCCTCTGAGATTGTGTAATCCGTAAAAAAACCATTGATTTCAGTAAGTGAATAAAAATTGTAAAAGTCGCTATGGCCAAATTTATGCGCATCACCTACTAAATATTTTTTGTGTGCTTTTTCCAAGACTAATTGCTGGAACTTTCCTTCCTCAATGCTGAAGGTGAAGACGTGCTCGTCCAAAATACCATTCACGCCGACAAATGCTTTTTCGATACTTAGTTTTTGAATCGTCTCATTTGCCATAGAACCAACAAATGCACCGGTCTTCTTACGAAAAGAACCACCTACTAAATACAGCTCGAGATCTTCCTTTTTTTCTAGCAAATTAAAAACTGGCAAACTGTTCGTCACAATCCGTAACGGCCCTTCTTGAATAAATTGAGTCATTAATTCGATGGTTGTTCCAGATCCTAAAAAAATCGTATCTCCTGCTGAAATTTTTTTAGCAGCATTTTTTGCAATATACTTTTTTTCTTCTATACTGATGGCTTTTTTCTCAGTATGAGATAACTCAACCCCTGTCAGTGGCTGTTCTCTTATCGTTATCGCAGATTCGGCATATCCCTTACTCTGTGCACCACCATGCACACGCTCGATTTTACCTTGCTGAGCCAGTTCATCTAAATCTCGACGAATCGTCATATCTGACACTGGTAAATTTTTTTGAATCATTTTCACCGTAATAACGCCAAACTGCTCACACAATTCTAAAATAGAACGTTGCCGTTCACTTTTCAACATAGGCACCACCTTTCCAACGACATAATAAAACATTTGCAAACAAATATCAACACCAAAAAGCAAAAATATGTTTATTTTCTTTTGAAAAGATGCTTGACTTTCTTATGTAAGCGGTTATACTGTAGGTGTAATTGAGATATACAAACATTTTCAAACAAAGGAGGAGGAAATATGTCAACAACTACTACATTCTTTTTCCCCGAAACAGTCTATGTTTCAAATAAACAAACCCAAACAGAGGTGTTTGAGGAAGTTTATTTAGATTTAGTAGAAAAAGAATTAGTCACTGAAGACTTTTTCGATCATTTATTAGAAAGAGAGGCCAATTATCCAACTGGGTTAGACTTATCGCCCATCGATTCATCTTTGCCAGATATTGCGATTCCCCATACTGAAAGCGAGTTCGTCAAAACGACTCGAATCGTTCCAATCAAATTAACGCACCCAATTTTATTTCATCACATGATTCGGCCATCAGACACTTTGGATGCTTCCTTTTTATTTATGATTTTAAATGAAAATGGTGCAGAACAAGCGGGTATGTTGGCAGACATCATGGACTTTATCAATTCTGTTGACAAAAAGGAGTTACAAAGATTTTTCTCATATGAAGACCCAAAGGAAATTTATACATTTTTAGAAAAGAATTTTAATTAGAGGAGTGTTCTGAAATGATCAAAATTTTAGCTGCTTGTGGTGCGGGTGTTAACTCAAGCCACCAAATCAAATCTGCATTAGAAAATGAACTAGGTAAACGCGGGTATCAAGTTTCTTGTGACGCGGTCATGATTAAAGACATCAATCAAGAAATGCTTTCTCACTACGATATTTTTGCGCAAATCGCAAATACCGATCTTGGTTTCCCAGTCAACATTCCAATCGTTGATGCTGGTGCGATCTTATACCGCATCCCTGCAATGGCTGAACCTGTGTATTCTCAAATGGAACAAGCAATTCAATCAATTCAAAAATAAGAAAAGAGGAATTTCGAATGATTAACATTTTAGCCGCTTGTGGTGCAGGCGTTAACTCAAGCCACCAAATCAAATCTGCATTAGAAAATGAACTAGGTAAACGTGGGTATCAAGTTTCTTGTGACGCGGTCATGATTAAAGACATCAATCAAGAAATGCTTTCTCACTACGATATTTTTGCACAAATCGCAAATACCGATCTTGGTTTCCCAGTCAACATTCCAATCGTTGATGCTGGCGCGATCTTATACCGCATCCCTGCAATGGCTGAACCTGTGTATTCTCAAATGGAACAAGCAATCCAATCGATTCAAAAATAAGAAAAAATGATTTTCAACTTGACATAAAGGAGAAAAGAGCATGAATGCAATTATTGATATCGCAAATACGATTTTCCAGCCTCTAATCAACTTAGGGGCTGCACCTTTGATGACTATTGTTTTAACACTGATCGCGCTTTGTTTTAAAGTCAAGCCCACTCGCGCACTGGAAGGCGGGCTGAAATTAGGGATTGCCTTAACAGGGATTGGTGCAATTATTGGTATTCTAACGACTGCATTTTCGGGCGCAATGACCGATTTTGTTGAACGTACCGGTATTTCATTAAATATCACCGATGTTGGCTGGGCTCCTCTAGCAACAATCACTTGGGGCTCCCCTTATACGTTGTATTTCTTATTGATTATGGTTATCGTCAACGTTGTTATGTTGTTCTTAAATAAAACAAACACATTAGATGTTGATATTTTTGACATTTGGCATTTATCAATTGTCGGTCTATTCGCCATTTTCTGCGGAGCAAATCTATTGATTGCTACACTGTTGGTTATTTTTATCGGTGTCTTAAAAATCATCAATTCTGACTTGATGAAGCCAACTTTCAACGATTTGTTAAATGCACCTGATTCAAACCCAATGACTACCACACATATGAACTATATGATGAATCCAATCATCATGGTTTTCGATAAAATTTTTGATAAAATTTTCCCATGGTTAGATAAATATGACTTCGACGCTGCCAAATTAAATAGCAAAATCGGTTTTTGGGGATCAAAATTTGCTATCGGGATTTACTTAGGTATCTTTGTTGGCCTACTAGCTGGTCAAACACCAACCGAAATCTTCTCACTCGCATTCACTGCCGCTGTCTGTTTAGAGCTATTTTCTTTGATTGGCGCATGGTTCATTGCTGCTGTTGAGCCTTTATCACAAGGAATTACAGATTTTGCCTCAAACAAATTAAAAGGTCGGACCATCAATATCGGTTTAGACTGGCCCTTCATTGCTGGTCGTGCAGAAATTTGGGCTGCTGCCAATGTGTTAGCACCGATCATGCTTCTTGAAGCGATTGTTTTACCAGGAAATAAATTATTACCTTTAGGTGGTATCATCGCTATGGGTGTTACACCCGCCCTATTAGTTGTGACTCGCGGTAAATTGATTCGTATGATTGTCATTGGTGCAATCGAATTACCGTTATTCTTATGGTCAGGTACCTTGATTGCTCCATTCGTTACAGAAACTGCAAAAAAAGTTGGTGCATTCCCAGCAGGACTAAATGCTGACTCCTTGATTTCTCACACTACAATGGAAGGTCCAGTCGAAAAATTCTTGGGCTATTTAGTTGGTCATGCTTCTCAAGGGCAAATTGAATTTATTCTGTATGCGATTTTAGCACTTGTCGCTTACCTATTGATTTTTGTTTGGTATGCTCGTCAAATGAAAAAAAGAAATGCTGCTTACGCTGCGGAAAAAGCTACTATGTAAAAAAGGTTGTGGTGCAAAGCGGTCAGCTCTGACAAAATAATGAGCAACTGACAAAAATATCTTTTCATATTTTGAGACAGTTACGAATTATTTCGAGGAGTTGCTTTGGGAACACCGTGTAAAACGTTGTGGCGCAAAGTGTTTAGCTCAAACTATTCATCTCTGACTAGATAGTTAGCAGATACTTCAAAAATAGCTAAACGTCTTTTGAAGCAAACGTAAGCTATAACAAAATTTTGGTTTGAGAACACCATTTATTCGAAAAACGAGACCGGAACAGAAGTAACCTAACTCGAAAAAAACGCCTAAAATCCGTTTTTGAAAACGTTGATTTTAGGCGTTTTTTAAATTGTAAAATGTGTTAAGAACGACTGGGGTTTTGTCCCAGTCTCTTTTTTTACCAGCGTCTTGGTCTTTTCTTTTATAAAAAACTTTATAAAGAAAGCTAAACGATCACCTGAACTTCTTTTTCCAGTTTTTGGTAAGTATCATAATCGTCCTTATTCATCACAACTGCTGTAATATCTTTTAATCGATAATAAGAATAAAAATCTTGTTTCCCCACCTTGGATGAATCAATCAATAAATAGCGCTCGATTGAATTATCTAGAGCAATTGCTTGTGTTTGTCCTTCTTCGATCGTCGCAGTCATCACTTCATCATCCTTCACTGCATTGCTGCTGAAGAATGCCTTATGAAAATGCATATCTTGTAATGCTTTGTTGGAAATTTCGCCAAAAAATGATTTTGTCAGCTCACGCATTTCACCACCAACTAAGTACACTTTTAAATTTCCTTGTTTTTTACTCAATGTTTTGAATACTGGCAAACAATTAGTTACTACGCGCAAACGTTCAAATTCCATAATTTCTGCCAATAACTCAATGGTCGTCCCAGGTCCCAGAAAAATTGTTTCATCTTCTTTGATTAGTTGCACAGCCTTTTGCGCAATTTCCTTTTTCTCTTCGCTATTAATAATTTGTTTGTCACGATGAGAAAGCTCGGCATGTTGATAAACATTTAGACTTCGCGCGCCGCCATGAACCCGTTTCAGGCGTCCTGCTTCTTCCAACTCTGTTAAATCTCGGCGAACAGTCATGTCAGAAACCGATAGACGTTCAACAATTTCACTCACTTTAATCGTTCCTTTTTGATCTACTAAAGCTACAATCGCATTCCAACGTTCTTCTTTCAACATTTCAATCGCTCCGTTTACTATAATCTTTCTTCATTCTACGATAAAAAAAGTGTTATGTATAACAAAACTCCCTGATTTCCTTCTCTAGCTAACAAAAAAAGATGTACGACATCAACTGTCGCACATCTTAAAATTCATAAACTGATTTTTTAGATATGAATTGGTAGCCCTAAAGCTAATTCAGCTGTATCCATTGTAATTTCACCAAGAGATGGATGTGGATGAATTGTTAAAGCAATATCCTCAGCATTCATGCCTGATTCAATTGCCAAAGCAAGTTCAGAAACCATGTCACTTGCTCCAACACCACCAATTTGCGCACCAATAATCACGTGATCTTCAATTGTTGTTACTAGACGCAAGAATCCTTCTGTTTTTCCTAATGAAATAGCACGTCCATTACCTGCAAATGGGAATTTGAACGATTTTGCTTCAATCCCAGCCTCTTTCGCTTCTGCAATCGTCATCCCAACACTTGCTAGTTCAGGATCAGTAAATGCAACAGCTGGCATTGCTTTGTAATCAACAGCAACTTTTTTACCAGAAATAGCTTCAGCAGCAATTTTTGCTTCATAACTTGCTTTGTGAGCAAGCGCCGCACCAGGAACAATATCACCGATTGCAAAAATATTAGCCACATTTGTTCGGCCTTGTTTGTCAACGGGGATCAATCCACGCTCGCCGATTTCAACACCAGCTTGTTCCAAACCAAGATCATCCGTATTTGGACGACGACCAACTGTAACCATAACAAAGTCAGCTTCAACTGATTGTTCTTTGCCGTCTACTTCATATTTCACTGTTACGCTATCACCATTGTCAATTGCTTCTTTCGCCATTGCTGAAGTGACCACTGTAACATTTTTCTTTTTGAAATCATCAGTAACTAGTTTAACCATGTCTTTTTCATACGTTGGTAAAATTGAAGGTGAGCCTTCTAAAATTGTAACTTCTGATCCAAGGTTTGCATAAGCACCACCTAATTCAGCACCGATAACACCGCCACCGATAATCACAAATTTCTTAGGAACTTCTTTCAAGTTTAAACCACCAGTTGAATCTAACACGCGTCCACCAAATTTAAATCCTGGAATTTCGATTGGACGAGAACCAGTTGCAACAATTGCGTTGTTAAATGAGTACGTTTGAGCAGAATCAGGATGAATAACACGTAATGTGTGGTCATCTACAAAGAAAGCTTCTCCTTCGATGATTTCTACTTTATGTTTTTTAAGCAACATTCCAACACCACTTGTCAAACTTTTAACAACTTGATTGTCTTTCCAATCTTGTGTTTTAGTAAAGTCTAACTCAACACCTTTACTTGTTACACCAAATAAAGTTGAATCTAATGATTCTTGGTAATGATGACCGGCAGAAATCAAAGCTTTAGAAGGAATACATCCTACATTCAAACAAACTCCACCGATATACTCACGTTCAATAATGGCAACTTTTTGTCCCATTTCTGCGGCACGGATGGCAGCTACATAGCCGCCAGGTCCAGCACCGATTACAACTGTATCTAACTCAATGGCAAAATCTCCTACTACCATTTTCCACTCATCCTTCCATCAATAATAATTCTGGATCTGCTAATAAACGTTTGATGTTATTCATTGCTTTCTGTGCAGTTGCACCGTCAACGATTCGATGATCAAAGCTTAATGATAATTTCATCACGCGACCAACAACGATTTCACCCTCGCTATTCACGACTGGTTGTTGTGCAATTGTACCCACACCTAAAATAGCAACTTCAGGGTAGTTGATAACTGGTGTAAACCAACCACCACCAACAGAACCAATATTACTGATTGTAATTGAGCCATCACGCATATCTTGGGCAGAAAGTTTACCATCGTGCGCTAATGCTGCTTTTTCATTGATTTCATCAGCAATCGCAAACATACTCTTCATGTTTGCATCTTTGATATTTGGTACATACAACCCGTGGTCCGTATCAGTTGCAATACCAATATTGTAGTAATGTTTGTACACAATTTCTTGTGTTTTGTCATCAATTGACGCATTCAACACTGGGAATTTCTTCGCAGTTGCTGTCAATGCTTTAACAACATATGGTAAGAAAGTTAATTTTGTGCCATTTTCAGCAGCAACATCTTTAAATTTCTTACGGTGATCCCAAAGTTTTGAAACCTCAACATCATCATGTAAAGTTACATGTGGTGCTGTGTGTTTGCTATTAACCATCGCTTTAGCAATTGCTTTACGTGTTGGTGTTAAAGCTTCACGAGTTTCACGCTCTGCTTGACCAGACTTGAATGCAGCTGGTTCTGCTTTTGGTGCAGCAGCCGGTGCTTCTGGCGTTGCTTTTGCAGCTGTTGGTGCTGCTTCTGGTGCAGTCGCTTGAACAGGTGCGCCACCTGAAGCAAATTGATCGATATCTTCTTTTGTGATACGGCCACCTTTTCCAGTAGCAGTTACTTGTGAGATATCTACATCTTTTTCGCGAGCATATTGACGAACAGAAGGCATTGCAAGAATGCGTTTTGATTCGTCAGCTGTAGCAACAACTGTTGATGGCGCAGCTTTTGTTTCTTGAGGAGCTGCCGCAGCTGGTGCTTGGGTACTTGGTGCTGAAGATTGACTTGTGTTATGTCCTGGTGCATCGATTTCTACCAAAACATCACCCACATTTGCCACAGTACCTTCTGGAACTAATACGTTTTTGACTGTTCCAGTAACAGGTGATGGAATTTCTTCAACTGATTTGTCATTTTGGACTTCTAATAATGTATCATCTTCGTTGATTGTGTCGCCTGCTTTAACAAACCATTTTACGATTTCGCCTTCTGCAATTCCTTCACCGATATCCGGTAATTTAAATTCAAAGACGCCTTCACTAGAACCTTCAGCTGTTGGTGTTGCAGCAGGAGATTCAGGTGTTTGTTCTTGAGCGGGAGCAGCTGGTTCGCTATCTTCATAACCAGGTGCATCGATTTCTACTAAAACATCACCCACATTTGCCACAGTGCCTTCTGGAACTAATACGTTTTTAACCGTTCCTGTAATAGGAGATGGAATTTCTTCAACTGATTTGTCGTTTTGAACTTCTAACAATGTATCGTCTTCATTGATCGTGTCGCCTGCTTTAACGAACCATTTTACGATTTCGCCTTCTGCAATCCCTTCACCGATATCCGGTAATTTAAATTGATAAGCCATGAATTTTCCCCTTCTTTTCTTAGAATTCTGCGATTTCTTTGACTTTTGCTTCAATATCAGAAGCGTTTGGTAACCAAGCATTTTCCGCTTGTCCAAATGGGAAGACAGTATCAGGTGCAGAAACACGTCCGATTGGTGCTTCTAAAGAAAGAATCGCGCGTTCTGAAATTTCAGAAACCACTTGTGCGGCAACGCCTGCTTGTCTTTGTGCTTCTTGAACAACAACTACACGGCCTGTTTTTTCAACAGATTGAATGATTGTTTCAATATCAAGAGGAGCAACTGTTCGTAAATCAATAATTTCAACCGAAATATTTTCTTGCGCTAATTTATCCGCAGCCTTGATTGCTTCACGAACCATTGCACCGTAAGTAATGATTGAAACGTCTGATCCTTCACGAGTTACTGCTGCTTTATCCAAAGGCACTTCATACGCTTCATCTGGCACTTCCTCACGGAAAGAACGATACAGTTTCATGTGTTCTAGGAAAACAACTGGATCATTACTTCTGATTGAAGAAATTAATAAACCTTTTGCATCATAAGGATTTGATGGAATCACCACACGAATACCAGGTGACTGTGCAATCAATCCTTCTAAATTATCTGAGTGCAATTCTGGTGTATGCACACCACCACCAAACGGTGAACGAATCGTGATTGGTAAGTTTCTTGTTCCACCCATGCGATAACGCGTACGCGCCATTTGCGCAACAACTTCATCCATTGCTTCAAAAATAAAGCCAAAGAATTGAATTTCAGGAACTGGACGGAATCCTTCTAAAGCTAAACCAAACCCAAGACCTGCAATCCCTGATTCTGCTAAAGGTGTATCGAACACACGATCTTCACCAAATTTTTCTTGCAATCCTTCTGTTGCACGGAAAACCCCTCCGTTTTTACCAACATCTTCACCAAAAATGACGACATTTTCATCATGTTCTAGTTCAAGTGCTAAAGCATCAGTGATTGCTTGAATCATTGTTTTTTGTGCCATGATTATTTCGACTCCTTCGCTTCATAGATTGCAATTTGTTCTTTAATTGTTTGTGGTGATTCTTCAAACATATTCTTCAAGAAATCCGAAACTTTTTGTTTTGGTACTTTATCAGCTTCTGCAATTGCTTCTTTAATTTCTTCTTTTGTTTGTTCAATTACTTGTTCTTCTTTTTCTTCAGACCATAATCCTTTTTCAACTAGATAGTTACGGAAACGAATCAATGGATCTTTCTTTTGCCACTCGCCATCCATCTCTTTTGAACGGTAACGTGTTGGATCATCACCTGATAAAGTATGTGGACCATAACGATAAGTCAATGTTTCAATCAACACAGGACCTTTTCCGCTAATTGCCCAATCACGAGCCATTTTTGAAACAGTATAAACAGCTAGTGGATCCATTCCATCAACTTGGATACCAGGAATTCCAGCTGCAACAGCTTTTTGTGCTAATGTTTTAGCAGCTGTTTGTTTTTCACGAGGTGTTGAAATTGCAAAACCGTTATTTTGAATATAGAAAACAGCATTTGCATGGTAAGCACCCGCAAAGTTAATTGCTTCGTAGAAATCTCCTTGTGAAGAACCGCCATCACCAGTATAAGTGAAGACAACGTTTTTCTTGTTACGTTTTTTCAAGCCTAGTGCTACACCAGCAGCTTGAACGTACTGTGCACCAATAATAATTTGCGGTGGTAGAGCTTTCAATTCTTCCGGATATAAATTACCAGCAACATGTCCACGAGACCATAAAAACGCTTGCGTTAATGGTAAGCCGTGTTGAACAAGTTGGGGAACATCACGATAACCAGGTAATAAAACGTCTTCTTTGTCAAAAGCAAATGCACTCGCAAGTTGGCTTGCTTCTTGGCCTGCTGTAGGCGCAAAAAATCCAAGACGTCCTTGACGGTTCAATGCTGTTGAACGTTGATCCAAGACACGTGACCAAACCATTTTTGTCATTAACTCAACTAATTCATCATCTGATAAATCAGGGATCAAATCTTCATTTACAACTTTTCCATCTTGATCAAGTGCTTGATAAACTGGAAAATCTGAATTGACTTCATCAAGTAAAGCCTGGAAGTCGATTGGTGCTTTTTTGTTTGCCATTTGTCACACATTCCTCTCTCGTCTATAAGAAATTCTCTTCTAGCTACGATTGAAACAGTAATAGAATCTGTATCACTATTTAACCGGCTTCATACATAAATTATCATGTATCATGGAGAAATACAAGTTATAAGCCCATAAATTCACGATAATTTTTTATAAAAATAATCCTTGCTACATCAGCGATAGTGAATTGAATCACAAACAAGAAAGCGGTTTACATTTTACTTAAAAAAATCCTCCGTATTTTAATAGCAAAACATCGAACTGTTTCTATTTACAAACCTTGTTGTTACAACTTTTATAAAAGTTTATTCTCGACGCATTCTAGGATCGTGCATAACTTTACAAACAACTAATGAAGCTGTTATACCGAACTTCTGTAAAAAAATTCATCAACAAAAAAACAGCATAGAAAAATCACTATGCTGTTACAGTTTTCTTTATTTTTTTAGCATTTCTGCTGCTTGGTTCATTAATTCACTAAATTTTGGTAACTCTTCTTCTGATAGCCGACTGAAGTTCAATCGCAACCCGTTCACTTCTTCTCCAAATAATTGCGCTGGAGCAATCCCTAACCCTTGCGCAATTAATTCATCCGCAATCTCCGTTGATAATTGCTTACCTTCCCACGTCAGCCAAGCATAGTAACCACCTTTTATTGGATGTAACTCAAAAAAAGTTTGCTCCTTCGACCAATCAATCAATCGTTGACTTCGCTTAACTAATTGTTGCCGCACTAATGACATTTTCGAGAGAAAAGCTTCATCAAAAACACTCGTTGCTAACATTTGTGAAACGATACTTAGTGAAAACTCCATCATTTCTTGTGCATTTGCTAAGCGAGCGATTAATGTTTCAGGACCTAATACCCAACCGATTTTTGTCGTTCGACCTAAAACGCGTGACAAAGAACCAATATATAAGACATTATCTGGATCAAGTAACCGTAGCGGTTGGACCTCATTCATCTCCGAAAAAGAAAAATCAGTAAAAACATCATCTTCAATAATAGGCAATTGGTATCGACGACATAATTGCACAAGCGCTTCGCGTCTTTTCTGACTCATGACTTTTCCCGTAGGATTTTGAAAATTAGGATTGACTAAGACAGCTTTTACCTGATTTTTTAAAATTGATGTTTCTAACTGCTTCAAATCAATTCCTTCTTCATCCATCGCTACACCAAAAAGGCGAATCCCCGCTGCTTTAAACAAAGGAAGACGATAGAAAAAGGACGGTGATTCTACCGCGATTGCATCTCCTGACGACAAAATGGTTTGCAAAATCAAAAAAATAGCTTGCTGACCGCCACCCGTGACCAAAAGTTGGTCCGCAGCAAATGTCAATTGAAGTTCTTCTTTTAAATATCCC
Source organism: Enterococcus sp. DIV0174 (assembly GCF_050529065.1). Classification (NCBI taxonomy): domain Bacteria; kingdom Bacillati; phylum Bacillota; class Bacilli; order Lactobacillales; family Enterococcaceae; genus Enterococcus; species Enterococcus sp. DIV0174. The sequence continues at coordinate 1,696,789 of NZ_CP172881.1, forward strand.
GTGATTTTTTCTTTCAAAGGCAAGTAGCCATAGCGATTCATTCTCTTTTCTTCCATTAATATATCTGCTAATGAATAAGAGGGAAATTGAAAATCAGGTAATAACTCATTCGGCATTTCACTAGAATACAAATCAAGAAACTCACTGGTTTGTTTTTTTCCACGATTGATTTTTTCTTCATAATGATTAATTGACTGCTCATATCGATGAGCAATCAGTTGACGCCAGTCAATTCTCGGAATGGAAAACTTGCCCCATTCCGTTTGATTGACGTAACGTCCACTACCTTGTTTACTTGTCAAAATTCCAAGCGCACGTAACTCTTCCAATGCATGAACCACGGTGGAACGATTCACCCCGAAAGCCTCTGCTAACTTCCGTTCCGAAGCAAGTCGCTCTCCTGGATTTAATTCGCCTTGTTCGATTTTCCGCATGATTTGATCCATCATTTGTCGATATGCAGGTCCTTGTGCCTTATCAATTTTTTGCCACATGAGATCTCCTCACTTACTTTTTATCTCTAAAAAAAGAATAAAACTTACGAAAAAATAACCATTATTCAAAATCAGTTGGTCGGTTTTCTTCTATATTAAAGTAATACGCCATTGCATCTAAAATACGTTGACTTGCTTGGCCATCACCATATGGATTGGAGGCATGCGCCATTTCTTGATGTGCTTCTTTGCTTTCAAGCAAACGAGTTGTTTCGTCATAGACAGTTTCTTCATCTGTTCCAACCATTTTCAAAGTACCTGCCTCAACACCTTCTGGGCGCTCTGTGGTATCACGCAAGACAAGTACCGGTACGCCAAGTGATGGTGCTTCTTCTTGAACACCACCAGAATCCGTCAAAATCAAATAACTTCGTGCTGCAAAATTATGGAAATCGACAACGTCTAAAGGCTCAATCAATGATACATTAGCTAAATCCCCCAGAATGCCAATTGCTTCTTCACGTACTTTTGGATTGCGATGCATCGGAAAAATAAATTTCACTTCTGGATGTTCATTGGCAACACGCGCAATTGCTTGGAATACTTGACGCATTGGTTGACCGATATTTTCGCGGCGATGCATTGTCACCAAGACCATTTTATCCTCTTTTGATGCTGGTAGATGTTCACTTTGATATTCATCATCAACAGTGTAGCCCATTGCATCAATTGCAGTATTCCCAGTTACAAAAATAGCATCTGTTGGATGATTTTCTTTTTCTAAGTTTTCTTTGCTTTGGCTTGTTGGTGCAAAATAAATATCACTTAAGACATCTGTCAATTGACGATTCATTTCTTCAGGGAATGGCGACCACTTATTCCAAGTTCGCAAACCCGCTTCCACGTGACCAACTTTGATTTGTTGATAGAACGCTGCTGTCGCACTCGCATAAGTCGTTGTTGTATCTCCATGAACTAAAACGATGTCTGGTTGTTCTTCTAATAACACAGGTGTCAAATCATCAAGAATTCTTGAAGTAATTCCTGCTAAAGTTTGTCCACCTTTCATCAAATTCAAATCATAATCAGGAGTAATTTCAAATACTTCTAACACTTGATCAAGCATTTCCCGATGCTGCGCCGTAACGGCAACTTTTCCAATAAAGCGTTCATCTTTTGCAAGAGCTTTAACTAAAGGCGCCATCTTAATCGCTTCTGGTCTTGTACCAAAAACAGATAATACTTTTACTTTTTTCATAACTTCCATTCTCCTTTTCTTTCCATCTTCTATTGTAGCTGAATTTTCGAAAAAAAAGAAATAAAAATAACAAATTTTTGCGTAACCTATTTTCTCAATCCAAAAAAAAGAGCATCAGACAAAGATTCATCTGACACTCTACTTACTACTATTTAAGATTGAAAAATTTTTCTATTTTAAATTGTATCTCCATTAAAAATAGAATTCTTCACGATTACATAATCCACTTTGCGAATCGCTTCTAAGTCACGTCCACCTGCATAAGAAATTGAAGATTGTAAATCTTGTTGCATTTCAACTAACGTATCTTTTAGTGAACCTTTGTGTTGAATCCAAATTTTCTTACCTTCAACGTTTTTCTTTTCGCCTTTTTGAAATTCAGAAGCGGAGCCAAAATACTCTTTATAAACAACTCCATTTTCAACTTTTGTTTCGCCCGGAGATTCTTCGTGTCCAGCAAATAGTGAACCGATCATAACCATCGTTGCACCAAAACGAACTGATTTCGCCACATCTCCATGTGTCCGAATCCCGCCATCTGCAATAATTGGTTTACGAGCAGCTTTTGCACACCATCTTAACGCAGCTAACTGCCAGCCACCTGTTCCAAAACCTGTTTTGATTTTCGTGATGCAAACTTTTCCTGGTCCAATGCCAACCTTTGTTGCATCAGCGCCAGCATTTTCTAATTCACGAACTGCTTCAGGTGTCCCAACATTTCCCGCAATCACAAATGTTTCAGGAAGATGTTTTTTTATATGTTGAATCATGTTAATTACTGAATTGGAATGCCCGTGAGCAATGTCAATTGTGATGTAATCTGGTACTAGATTTTTTTGTGCTAATTCTTCAACGAAAGCATATTCGTTTTCTTTTACACCGACACTAATTGATGAGATATATCCTTCTTGTTTCATTTTTTTTATAAATGGGATACGCGCTTCTTCATCAAAACGGTGCATAATATAAAAATAGCCGTTTTTTGCTAAAAATTCTGCAATTGACTCATCAATAATTGTTTGCATGTTTGCAGGTACTACTGGCATTTTAAATGAGTGCTTACCTAAAGTCACTGTTGTGTCACACTCTGATCGGCTATTTACGATACATTTATTCGGAATTAGTTGGATATCTTCGTAATCAAATACTTTCATCAAATTGTCCTCCTAATGTTCAGTTCAGTAAAACACGAACATTCTTCGTTTTATTCAGGCGTTTTTTAGCGCCCTATGTAATTTAACTCAACTAAATAAAAAAATCAAGCGAAAAACATGAACATTTTACGAATAATGCGTTTTCTTAGACTTTTTTCAATAATCTGTTCCTTTAAACAGGGTAATGTTCGGAAAAAAGGTAAAAAGACAAAAACAGGACTTGCTACAAAAAATAGCAAGTCCTGTTTTTTTAGTTATCGGATAACCAATACTACACACCAAGTTCTATGGCAAAATATTTCCTGCAGCCATGTATAGATCATACCAATCTTCTCTTGTTAACATAATTTCAGAAGCTTTTGCAATTTCTTCAATTCGGCTAAGATTCATCGTCCCAGCAATCACTTGCATGTTTGCTGGATGACGCAAGATCCAGGCTGAAGCTAAACCAGTTGGTGTTGTGTTGTATTTTTCAGCCATTTCGTTTAATTTTTGATTTAATTCTGGGAATTTTTCATTACCGATAAAGACACCTTCAAAAAAACCATATTGATAAGGAGACCATGCTTGAATTGTCATATCATGCAACCTTGAATAATCTAGTACACTGCCATCATGATCGATACTTGCAGCGTCCGTCATGTTCACATGAATTCCTTGATCAACCATTTCTGAATGCTTTAAACCAAACTGTAATTGGTTAGCTACTAAAGGTTGACGTACTGATTTTTTCAATAGCTCGATTTGCATTGGTTTTTGATTACTTACACCAAAATAGCGAACTTTACCCGCTTTTTCTAATTCATCAAAAGCTGCAGCGACTTCATCAGGTTCGACTAATGTATCTGGTCGATGCAACAACAAAGCGTCTACATAATCCATTTTTAAGCGTTGTAAACTGCCTTCGACAGAGGCAATAATATGTTCTTTTGAAAAATCAAACATAACTCCTGGAACGATTCCACATTTTGTTTGGATAAATAAATCTTCACGCTTCAACGAAGTTTTTGCCAATGCGTCTGCAAAAATTGATTCACATTCACCATTTCCATAGATATCTGCATGATCAAAGAAATTGATTCCATTATCATAAGCAGTCTCGATTGCCTTAGCTGGATCTTTCGCACTATTGATACGCATACAACCAAGAATTACTGCTGAAACTGCGTGATTTACTGTTCCAAATTGAACCTGTTTCATAAAAAATTCCTCCTTTTTTACACAATAAAAGTGTAGCACAACTTCTATGAAAAGGCTTTATCAAATCAAAAATATTTTTATCTTTTAGCCGATGATTTCTCTTTGACTAATTTTAATGCCTTGTTTCCAATGTCATGCCGATAAAATGTTTTGGTCGTTTCTTTTCTTCGAAGTGCTTCATAAATAAATTTTTGTGCTTGCTCTAACGTTTCAGCTTTGGCTTCGACTAAATAGATTCTTCCACCCTTTCCAACTAAACGTCCTTCTTTTTCTGCCACACCTGCATAATATACCTGAACATGCGGTTCATCAGAAAAATCTGGCAACACCATCTCTGTTTCATACGTTGCCGGGTAACCTTCAGCAGCGACAACAACACCCACATGAAAATCACCTTGCGACCATTCTAATTCGATTGAACGATTTTCTAGTAGATCATCAATCACTTGAGCAAAATCATTCACTAGTCTTGGTAAAACAACTTGTGTTTCTGGATCACCAAATCGAGCATTGAATTCAATCACTTTCGGTCCATCAACGGTTGCAATCAAACCAGCGTACAAGATACCCGTGAAAGAACGACCTTGTTCAACCATGCCCTGCGCCGCTGGTTTCAAAATCGTTTCAATAGCTTCATTAATCATCTCTTCCGGAATTTGTGGGACTGGCGAATAAGCACCCATTCCCCCAGTATTTGGTCCTTTGTCTAAGTCATACGCTCGTTTATGGTCTTGTGAAATTACCATTGGATAAACTTCTGTGCCACGAACAAACGCTAAAAGCGAGAACTCTTCCCCTTCCAGAAACTCTTCAACCACAATTTGACTCCCGCTTTCACCAAATCGATGACTCTTCAACATGTCCTTTGCGGCTTGTACAGCTTCTTCCATCGTCATCGCGACAACGACACCTTTACCAGCAGCTAAACCATCTGCTTTTACAACAATCGGTACGCCTTTTTCTTTGATATAAGCTATAGCCAGCTCATAATCATTAAACGTTTGGGATTCAGCTGTCGGAATCTGACACTCTTTCATTAGTTGTTTAGCAAAACTTTTAGATCCCTCAATCAACGCTGCACGTTTTGTTGGTCCAAAAATTTTCAAATCTGCCGCCATAAAGTCATCGACAATTCCATTTAACAAAGGAACTTCTGGCCCAACAAATGTCCAAGAAATGTGCTTTTCTTTTGCAAATGAGATGAGCGCATCATGATCTGTTTCTGCAATTGTGACTGGTTGTATCCCATCCTTTTTCATTCCAGGATTTCCCGGGGCGCAGTAGACTGTTTCAACTAACGGACTATCCGCCATTTTTTTCCCAATCGCATGCTCGCGACCGCCTGCACCTATAATCAAAATTTTCATGAGTTACTCCTTTTCCACTAAATTTTAATGTCTAAAATGACGTACATTAGTAAAGACCATCACAATGTCATAATGATTAGCCATATCAATTGAAGCCTGATCTTTGATACTTCCACCCGGCTGAATGATGGCCTTAATCCCATGTGTTGCAGCATATTCAACAGAATCATCCATTGGGAAAAACGCATCACTAGCCAATACTGCACCTTCTAGTTTTTCACCTGCTTGTTCAATCGCTATCTTGACAGAACCCACACGATTCATTTGTCCTGCACCTATCCCCACAGTTTGGTGTTCATTTGCAACAACGATAGCATTGGATTTAACATGCTTCACCGCTTTCCAAGCAAATGCTAATGCCTCCATTTGTTCTACTGTGGGTTTCTTTTCTGTCACTACAGTCCAGTCTTCTTCATGTTCCATTGCTAAATCTTGATTTTGAACTAATAAACCACCTAAAACAGAAACTGTTTCATCAACTATGCTGGCTGTTCTTTGTTCAAAACTGATTGTTAAAATACGCAGATTTTTCTTTTTCTTCAAAACTTCTAGTGCAGCATCAGTGAATCCCGGGGCAATAATGATTTCTAAAAATAGTTCATGCATTTTTTCCGCAGTAGCTACATCCACCTCACGATTCAAAACAATAATTCCGCCAAAAATCGAGACTGGGTCTGCTTCAAACGCGTAATTCCAAGCTTCAAAAATCGTTGGTGCCGTTCCAATGCCACACGGATTCATATGTTTCAACGCAACAACTGTTGGTTCATCATACTCCCGGGCAATTCTTAGCGCTGCATCTGCATCACGAATATTGTTGAATGAGAGTTCCTTGCCATGTACTTGTTTTGCTGCAGCAATCGAATATTCTTCCGGTAAAGCAGATTGATAAAAAGCTGCTTCTTGATGACTATTTTCGCCGTAACGCAAATCTTGTTTTCGCTCATACGTCAACGTTAATTTTTCTGGTTCTTTTTCATCCACCATCTCTGTCAAATACTGAGCAATTAACGCATCGTATGCAGCCGTATGGCGAAAGACTTTCGCTGCTAGACGTTTTCGAGTGGCTAACTGAGTTTCCCCGTGGGCTTTTAATTCTTGGAGTACCAATGAATAATCTGCCGGATCAACGATTACTGTGACAAATTCATGATTTTTAGCACCACTTCGCAACATACTTGGGCCACCAATATCAATATTTTCAATCGCCTCTTGTTCAGTTACTTCTGGTTTTAAAATGGTTTCCTTAAATGGATAAAGATTCACACAAACAAAATCGATTGGCAGGATTTCACCGCGCGCCATGTCTTCCATATGTTCAACGACATCTCGGCGCCCTAAAAGTCCACCGTGAATCTTCGGATGCAAGGTTTTCACTCTGCCATCCATCATTTCTGGAAAACCAGTGACCTCATCAATAGAAATTGTTTTGACACCTGCTTGATCTAATGCTTTTTTCGTTCCACCTGTTGAGATAATTTCGATATTATTAGCAATCAAGCCTTTTGCAAAGTCAACAATTCCTGTTTTGTCTGATACACTAATCAACGCTCTTGTCATTTTAAATAGCCTCCATTTTTGATCATTTCTTCGACGATTTCTGGATAAATTCGATGCTCGACTGCATGGATTTTTTGTTCAAGAATTTCCAAGGTATCTGTTGGCTCAATCTCGACTTTTTCTTGGCGAATGATTGGGCCTGTATCGACACCTGCATCAATTAAATGAACAGTCACACCCGTGGTTGCCACTCCTGCTTCATATGCATCACGAATCCCGTGCAATCCGGGAAAATTCGGCAATAACGAGGGGTGAATATTCACAATTTTATTTTCAAATGCTGTCAGCAAAGTAGGCCCCACAATTCGCATGTAGCCAGCCAAAATAACCAAATCAATTTTTCGTTCACGCAACTGCCGTAGTATCTCCTGTTCATACGCTACTTTATTTGCAAAATCTTTTGGCGAAAACTGACTAGCAGGAACTCCCAATTCTTCTGCCCTTTGTAGCACATACGCCTCTGGCTGGTCACAAAATAACCAGTCAACCGTGACAGCTAGCTTTTTTTCTCTTAGATTCGTTACCAAAGCTTGAAAGTTACTTCCATTACCCGAAGCAAAAATGGCTAACTTCATGCCGTTTCTCCAGTGAAAATAATTTTCTGTGTGTCTTCTGGGACAATTTCACCGATTTGGTAAAAAGTTTCTCCTTGCTCTGCAAAAGCAGCCGTGACCTCAGCTACTTTTTCTGGTGAAACAGCAACGACCATTCCAATCCCCATATTAAAAATTTCATACATTTCCGGCGAGGACAGCTTTCCATAGCTTTGTAAACAATCAAAAATTGGTAAAATCGGCCAGCTTCCTAGTTGAATATTTGCGCTGACTCCAGCTGGCAACATTCGGGGAATGTTCTCTACAAAACCACCACCGGTAATGTGCGCACAGCCTTTCAATAGATTTTTTTTGATCAATGGCAAAAGACTTGCAACATAAATTCTTGTTGGAACTAATAAACTATCAGCTAATGTTTCATTTAATTCCGGCAAAATACTAGCAGTTGTGAGTTGATGTTCTTCAAAGAAAATTTTCCGTACTAACGAATACCCATTTGAATGAATCCCACTTGAAGGTAATCCTAATAAAATATCTCCAGGTTCAATCAACGCTCCTGTAATCAGTTGTGATTTTTCAGCAATCCCAACGGCAAAACCGGCTAAATCATAGTCGTCTCCTTGATACATTCCTGGCATCTCAGCCGTTTCTCCGCCAATCAGCGCCATATTTGCTTGAACGCAACCATTTGCTACACCTGCAACCACTTGCTCTAATTTTTCTGGTTGGTTCTTTCCAGTAGCTAAGTAATCTAAGAAATAAAGAGGCTCTGCCCCTTGGGCTAAAATATCATTCACACACATTGCGACACAATCAATGCCAATCGTATCATGTTGACCAGCTTCAATTGCTACTGCTAATTTTGTTCCAACGCCATCCGTTCCCGAAACTAAAACAGGTTCTTTGACATCAAACAACGAAAGATCAAAACAACCACCAAAACCGCCTAGCGCGCCCATTACACCAAGACGTTCCGTTTTTTTGACATGTTTTTTTATTCGTTCAACAACTTCATAACCAGCTTCGACATCCACGCCAGCTTTTGCATATGCATTTTTCATGCGATGATTCACTCCTTTATTATTAGAAAAACGAAACTTTTTCTTTTAGAGATGCTTGGTATTTCTCCTCATAATCATATAAAGGAGTTGGATAGTCACCATTAAAATAAGCCATACATAATCCTGAATAAGGCGCTTCTTCTTTTAACCCAATGGCAGTAATCAAACCTTCCTCACTAAGGAATTCTAAAGAATCTGCACCAATACATTGCCGAATTTCTTCGATACTATGATTAGCAGCAATCAATTCTTTCCTCGTTTGAATGTCGATTCCGTAAAAACAAGGATATTTTAGGGGTGGAGAAGCAATTCGAACATGGACCTCTTTCGCCCCAGCTTCTTTTAATAGCCGGACGATTCGTCGACTTGTCGTACCACGTACAATTGAGTCGTCTACCATCACGATTTTTTTACCTTCTACTACTCCTCGAACAGCTGATAGTTTCATACGCACACCTTGTTCGCGTAACTCTGGTGTAGGTTGAATGAAGGTTCGCGCAATATATTGGTTTTTTACTAAACCAATTTCATAAGGAATTCCACTAGCTTCAGCATACCCACTGGCAGCTGACAAAGAAGAATTGGGGACACCTACCACCATATCTGCCTCGATTGGTGCTTCTTCCGCTAGATTTTTACCCATATTTTTTCGAGCAGTATGGACATTGACCCCATTGATATTCGAATCTGGTCGTGCAAAATAGATATACTCCATTGAACAGATTGCTAGCTGTGTATCTTGTGTGTACGTTTCAATTCTTAGTCCTTCATCGTTGATTATCACTACTTCTCCGGGATGCACATCACGGAGAAATTCTGCACCAACTACTTCTAAAGCACAGGTTTCAGAGGCAACGACATAAGCACCATTTTTCATCTGTCCAATTGCTAATGGACGGAACCCATTAGGATCAAGCGCCGCAATCATTGCGTCTTCTGTCATTAGTAAATACGCAAAACCGCCTTTTACTTTGTTCAAAGATGCTTTTAATTTTGCTAAAAATGTTTCTTCGTCACTTCGACGTATCAAATGCATTAAAATTTCTGTATCCGAATTTGAATGAAAAATGGCTCCATCTTGCTCTAATTCTTTTCGCAAAGAGCGAGCATTAGTCAAATTACCATTGTGGGCTAAGCCAACTGAAACATCATAAAACTTGAATAAAAATGGTTGGATATTATCGACACTTCCATTTCCCGCAGTCGCGTAGCGCACATGACCAATTGCTGCATTTCCTGTTAATTGAGTTAATTTTCGTTGATCTTTGAATACTTCTGATAATAAACCAAGATCGCGATGCCCATGGAGTTTGCCTTCATCATTCGAAACAATCCCCGCACCTTCTTGGCCACGATGTTGTAGGCTATGCAAGCCAAAATAAGTAACACTTGCTGCATCCTGATGTCCCCAGACACCAAAAATCCCACATTCCTCATTCAAACTTTTTACTTCATAAGACATGGAATAGCTTCCTCCCAGCTTGCTTTAGCCATTTGAGTTGTTAGATTGATTTCGCCATCAACTGCTTGCATTCGCAATTGAGAATCAGCTGTTACTTCACCAAGATGGTAAGCCTGTTCTCCTGCTAATTGTTCAAAAGCTGTCTGATTTTCCGAATTGATTGACACCACAAATCGTGATTGTGTTTCCGAGAAAAGTTCCGCAACAGTCAACTCGACTTGAACTTTAACACCTAATCCATTCGCAAAAGCAGCTTCTGCAATGGCAACCGCCAGGCCACCTTCAGAACAATCATGAGAACTAGCTACCAAGCCTTGTTGAATAGCAGCTAACATTAAGTCTTGATTTTTCTTTTCAACTGCTAAATCAAAATTAGTTAACTGACCTTGAATCGTTCCTGTCAAAAGCTTTTGAATCTCGCTCCCATTAAAATCATTGCCTGTTTGACCAATAACATAAATTTGATCTCCTGCTTGCTTAAATTCCTGCGTAGTAATCTGCTCATGCGATTCAATCAAACCTACCATACCAATCATCGGAGTTGGATAGATTGCCTTGCCATCTGTTTCATTGTAAAGTGACACGTTTCCAGAAATAACTGGTGTTTCAAAGGTACGACAAGCTTCTACTATTCCATCTGCCGAGTGCCAAAGTTCCCAAAAAACTTCAGGCTTATCCGGTGAACCATAGTTCAAGCAATCTGTAATTGCTAAAGGTTTTCCACCGCTAGCAACAATATTTCGTGCTGCTTCAGCAACTGCAATCTGACCACCGATTTCTGGATTTAAATAAAGGTATCTTGCATTACAATCAGTTGTCATTGCTAAAGCTTTTTTCGTTCCGCGGATTCGTAAAACAGCTGCATCACTTCCCGGACGAACAACGGTATTTGTTTGAACTTGAGAGTCGTACGTTTCGTAAATTGACTTCTTTGAAGCAATTGTTGGTTGCGCTAATAACGATAAGAGTGTTTCGTTTGGGTCGCCAATGACAGGCACATATGCTGGCATTGTTCGAAACTCCGCCATTCTCGCTGGTTCTTTTCTTGGCTTGTCGTAAACTGGCGCATCTTCTGCCAAAGCATCAACTGGTAAGTTAGCCACTTCATTTCCATGATGATATAAACGATATTGGCCATCATCTGTTACCTTTCCAATTGTTACAGCATCTAAATCATATTTTTTGAATAACGCTTTTACTTCTTCCTCTGCACCAGCTTTGACGCAAATTAACATACGTTCTTGAGATTCAGATAACATCATTTCATAAGGAGACATACCTGTTTCTCGTTGGGGCACATCATCTAGCGTTAAAATCAAACCTGATCCTGCTTTGGAAGCCATTTCTGAACTGGATGATACCAATCCCGCAGCACCCATATCTTGGATACCTACTAAAATTTCTGCATGTTTCAGAATCAACTCAAGGCAGGCTTCCAACAACAATTTTTCCATGAAAGGATCACCAACTTGAACAGCAGAGCGTTGCTGTTCTTCTTCTTGACTAAACTCCTCTGAAGCAAATGTTGCACCATGGATACCGTCACGACCTGTTTTAGCTCCGACATACATAATAGAATTTCCGACACCTGATGCCTGACCTTTTTGAATATCTTTATGGTCAATCAACCCAACACACATCGCATTGACTAATGGATTCCCTTCATAACAAGCATCAAAAGCAATCTCGCCACCAACTGTTGGGATACCAATACAATTACCATAGCCACCAATTCCCGCAACTACTTCATCAAGTAAATATTTTGTGCGTGAATTATTCAGCTCACCAAAACGTAAAGAGTCAAGCAACGCAATTGGTCGTGCACCCATGCTGAAAATATCACGAATAATCCCGCCAACTCCAGTTGCTGCACCTTCATAAGGTTCTACAGCAGAAGGATGATTATGACTTTCTGCCTTAAAAACGACTGCTTGCCCATCACCGATATCCACAATCCCAGCTCCTTCACCAGGTCCTTGCAAAACGTTCGGTCCAATAACCGGGAATTTTCGTAGAACAGGTTTGGAATTCTTATAAGAACAATGTTCACTCCACATAACAGAAAACAGACCTGTTTCAGTATAATTAGGCATTCTACCCAATATATCTTCTTCAATCATGCGGTATTCTTCATCAGACAAACCCCATTCAGTGTAGATTTTCTGCTCTTTGATTTCTTGTGCTGTTGGCTCCATCATTGTTTTCATCTAAACAGTCACCTTCCCGAAGTTTTTGATCATTGATTGAAAGAAACGTTTTCCGTCTTCTGAACCTAATAACTGCTCCATCGCACGTTCAGGATGAGGCATCATTCCCAGAACATTTCCAGCTTGGTTCGTAATTCCTGCGATACGTTCCACACTGCCATTGATATTTTCTTCTTCATACGTAAAAACGATTTGATTATTTTCCTTTAGTTCACGTAACGTTTCTTCGTCACAAAAATAATTTCCTTCACCATGAGCGACTGGCAATTGAATCACTTCACCCTCACGATATTCTGAGGTAAACGCCGTTTGATTATTTGCAACTCTTAACGGAACTGTCTTGCAAATAAATTGTAACGACTCATTTCTGCGTAGAACACCAGGGAGTAATCCTGCTTCAGTTAAAATTTGGAATCCATTACACGTTCCAAATACTGGTTTGCCTTCTTCAGCAAAACGAATCACTTCTTGCATAATTGTCGAAAAGCGAGCAATTGCTCCACAACGAAGATAATCACCGTAAGAAAAACCACCAGGAAGTAATACACCGTCAAATCCAGAAAGTGAATCTTCATCGTAACGAACATAGGCTGCTTCCACACCCATAATTTCTTGCACAGCCCACAGCATATCTGCATCACAGTTTGAGCCAGGAAAAACAATCACTGCAAACTTCATGCTAAACTTCCTCCATTTCCTCAATTTCGTAACGATATGTTTCCATGTTGACATTCGCTAATAATTTGTCACAAATTTGTTCAATCGTTTCTTCAACCGATGCCTGTGATGGTGCAACTTGAATTTCAAAGTATTTTCCCATACGAATTTCTGTAATCTCTTCATAACCCATTCGATGCACTGCATGTTTTACTGCTTCTCCTTGTGGATCTAATACAGAATCTTTATACGTCACATAAACTTTTACAAAATACATTTGTTTTTCTCCTTTAAAAGTAAGTTTTTAAGTAGCAATGATTATTAGAATGAATAATTGTTCAACCGAGCCAACACTTCTTGATAAACTGGAACCAAATTACCGATTTTTCGACGATACACATCTTTATCCATATGCTCATGAGAGTCACTATCCCATAAACGGCAAGTATCAGGAGAAATCTCATCAGCAAGTAAGATTTTTCCATCTGCTAAACGACCAAACTCTAATTTAAAATCAATCAACTGTAAGCCGATACCCGCAAATAATTCCTGTAAAGCTTCGTTGACTTGTAAGGCGATCAACTTGATTTCTTGAATTTCAGCTGGTGTTGCAAGTTCTAAGAATGCAATGTGTGCTTCATTGATAAACGGATCATCTAACGAATCATCTTTATAATAAAATTCGATGATTGGTTCAGGTAACAAGGTTCCTTCTGGTACCGCTAATCGTTTGGAGAAGCTTCCCGCTGCAAAATTTCTGACAACTACCTCCAAAGGAATCACTTCGACTTTTTTTACTAATTGTTCGGTTTTTGACAAAATATCAATGAAATGATTGTCAATTCCTTTTTTTGTTAAGTATTGGAAAATTCGGCTAGTGATCTGATTATTTAATTCACCTTTTCCTTGAATTTGGTCTTTCATGACCCCATTCAATGCAGTTGCTTGATCAAGATATTCAACCCAAATCACTTGTTTGTCCTCTGTTGCAAACATTTTTTTTGCTTTTCCTTCGTATAACAATTCCGCTTTCTCCACAAGTCTCTCTCCTTATAAACTTACATTTAATTGACAAACAGTTGTTTTTGTTCGTCTTTTCACTTTTGATTTTAACAACACTTTTTAGGTAAATCAACCAACTACTGTACATTATTAGCATTAGAATCATCTAATGTTCGCTTTTAGACAATCAATGTGTAAAAACACCCTTAACCGAAGCGTTTACATCAGAAAAACTTAATGGTATAGTAAACGTGTGATTACCATGTATGTTTATTCAAGGAGGCACTAGCATATGGAAGATTCAACTTATACTGCACAACAATTCCTTTCTGAACTAACACCAGAAGAACGTGCTCGCTTATACAACGATTTATTGGGTATCAAAGATGTTTATCTGTGCAATAAAGATACAAGCTTTTATACTTTCCGAAAAATTCGCCGTGCAACGAAACGTCATGCTGAATGCCGGAAAAAAACTGCACACTATCAAACGAATTCCAATCATGAGTTGTTAATCAATCAAATTCATGAACAAAAAGTATTCAAAAATCAATATCGTATCCAAATCGTGTTTAACACTCAAGAATACAATTATGATTTCATTGATTATTTACTCAATCTGCTTCACTCGCTTCATTTTACAAATACGCAAGCACTTGCGTAAGTAATCAGCGAATGTTCTACTAACTGAAAAAACAAAAGAGGTCTGCCAGATCAGTGGCAAACCTCTTTATTTATTTACACAAAAAAAAACGCTACAGCATTTTTTGCTGTAGCGTTTCATCGACTTATGCCAAGCCAACACGTTCAAAAATTGCGTCGACATTTTTTAAATGGTAGTGATAGTCAAACGCATCTTCAATATCTTCTGCTGATAACACAGAAGTGATTTTAGTATCGTTTTCCAATAAAGGACGGAAAGCTGTTTGCTCATCCCACGCTTGCGCAGTTTTTGGTTGAACTAAATCATACGCTTCTTCACGAGTCATGCCTTTATCAATTAATTTTAACAATACTCTTTGACTATAAATCAAGCCAAATGTGGCATCCATATTACGTTTCATATTTTCTGGGAAGACCGTCAGATTCTTCACGATATTTCCAAAACGATTCAACATATAATCCAAAAGGATCGTTGTATCAGGTAAAATAATTCGTTCAGCAGATGAATGAGAAATATCTCTTTCATGCCATAAAGAAACATTTTCGTACGCAGTAACCATATGTCCACGAATCACTCTCGCCAAACCAGACATGTTCTCCGACCCAATTGGATTGCGTTTATGTGGCATTGCAGAAGATCCCTTTTGCCCTTTAGCAAAAAACTCTTCGACTTCACGCGTTTCTGATTTTTGCAACCCACGAATTTCTGTCGCAAATCGTTCAATACTCGTTGCAATCAATGCCATTGTTGCAAAGTATTCAGCGTGTAAATCGCGCGGTAAAACTTGGGTTGAGATTTCTTGTGGTCGAATGCCTAAATTTTCACAAACATATTCTTCAATGAATGGTGGAATATTCGCAAATGTTCCTACTGCACCAGAAATTTTTCCAGCTTCTACACCTTTAGCTGCATGTTCAAACCGTTCAATATTCCGTTTCATTTCAGAGTACCAAGTAGCTAATTTCAAGCCAAATGTCGTTGGTTCAGCATGAACCCCGTGTGTCCGCCCCATCATGACTGTATATTTATGTTCTTTTGCTTTTTCACCAATAATTTCTGTGAATCGTTTTAAGTCTTCACGCAAAATATCATTCGCTTGTTTGATTAAATAACCATAGGCAGTATCAACAACATCTGTACTTGTTAACCCATAATGTACCCACTTACGTTCTTCGCCAAGTGTTTCAGATACTGCACGCGTGAAAGCTACAACATCGTGGCGTGTTGATTTTTCAATCTCTAAAATTCGATTGATATCAAATGAAGCATTTTCCCGGATTTTTTTCACATCTTCTTTAGGAATATCGCCAAGTTCTGCCCAAGCTTCATCTGCTAAAATCTCAACCTCCAACCAAGCTTGATATTTATTTGTTTCTGTCCAGATATTTCCCATCTCAGGTCGTGTATAACGTTCTAACATTTAACTTTCTCCTTTAGTCCCAAATGTTGGTTTGATAGATTTCTTCTAGCGTTTCATGCGTATCTTCAGTCAAAATAGTGATATGTCCCATTTTACGCCCTTTTTGCGCTTGACTCTTACCGTAGAAATGGAATTGCCAATCTGGTTTTTTCTCAATTAAACGATAGCTTTCTAGCAGCTGTTCACCTAACACATTGACCATGACAGCATCACTTAGCAACCGAATCTTACTTAAAGGCCAACCACAAATACCACGAATGTGTGCATCGAATTGACTCATTGAACAAGCTTCAATTGAATAGTGTCCAGAATTATGTGGTCTTGGTGCTAACTCATTGACATATAAACCACCTGTCTTAGTCAAAAACATTTCGACACCTAAAACACCAGAGAGGTTCACTGCTTTTGCTACTACTTTTGCGATTCGCTCAGCTTCCTCGACTACTTCAGCAGGTACACGAGCTGGTGCAATTGTTTCATGCAAAATATTATTTCGGTGAACATTTTCTACCACAGGAAATGTTGTGTACTCTCCTTGACCGTTGCCAGCCACCATGACAGAAATTTCTTTTTCAAAAGGAATCCAAGCTTCCAACACACAAGTTCCTTTACGTAATAAGTCCATTGCTGGTGCTAAGTCAGCTCGGCCATACAATACACATTGGCCTTTGCCATCATACCCACCGCGTGTCGTTTTTAAAACACAAGGGTAACCAATTCCGTCGATTGCATCTTGAATATCTGTTGGACTAACAATTGTTGCATAAGGTGCAATCACAATATTATTTGTTTCTAAAAATGATTTTTCTAGTAGGCGGTCTTGCGTAATTGCCAACAAGTCCGTACCTTGTGGAATAAATGATTTTGGTAAAATAGCATTAAGTGCTTCCACACTTACATTTTCAAATTCATAGGTAATGACATCTGTTCGTCTAGCAAGTTCTTCTAACGCAAAAGTATCATCATAGGAACTTTCGATATGCCAATCAGCCACTTGAGCTGCTGGGCAACCACTAACAGGATCTAATACACCTACTTTAAAGCCCATTTCTTTTGCACTAATTGTCATCATCCGACCTAATTGACCGCCGCCGACAATACCAATCGTTGATCCAGGCAGTAATGGTTTAACCAAGTTGATCACTACTTTCTATAACAGTTTCAGCCATCATTGAACGTCTTTCAGCCAATTTAGCTTCCAATTCTAAATCATACATTGAAAGCATCTGTACCGCAAGTAGTCCGGCGTTAATTGCGCCAGCTTTTCCAATTGCTGTTGTTGCTACTGGCACACCACCTGGCATTTGAACAATCGATAATAACGAGTCTAAACCATTTAATGTTCGTGATTGAACAGGAACACCAATCACTGGTAGTGTTGTCTGCGCAGCAACCATTCCGGGTAAATGGGCTGCACCACCTGCGCCTGCAATAATTACTTTAATTCCTCTTTCTCTTGCTTCTTTCGCAAATTGAAACATTAAATCTGGCGTGCGATGCGCTGACACAACTTTTTTTTCATAGGCAACACCAAATTCATCTAACATGTCACAAGCAAATTTCATAGTTTCCCAATCCGAAATACTTCCCATAATGACTGCAACTTCCACGATTTTTTTCCCCTCTCTGCTACAATACACTCATATTTTAACAAGTGAATTTTCCAACGTCAAACAAAAATCGAATATTAATTAACGATACAACAATAACGTTCGTGTTTATTTTTTTGAACAAAAAAATAAAAGTAACAAAAAATATTTTCTGCTACTTTTATTTTCACTTTTATTTTTCGAATGCCTCTTCAATAATTGCTTCATCCTCTTTGATTCCATTAAAAACCAAATTCAAGACAATAGCTGTAATACTGCTCATAACAATTCCGTTACCAGTGAACATTTGAATTGTTTCAGGAAGCTGTCCAAATAAAGACGGCATGATGTTGAAACCTAATCCAAAACCAATTGAAACAGCAACAATCAATAAATTTTTATCATTATCAAAATCAACATCTAACAACATACGAATTCCTTGAACAGCCACCATTCCAAACATCACTAACATTCCGCCACCAAGTACGGGTTCAGGAATGATTTGGGCAATAGCACCAATTTTTGGAAATAGACCTAAGATAATCAAGAATGCAGCCGAAAAGTAAATTGGTTTTCTTGTTTTGATTCCGGATAACTGAACTAGCCCAACATTTTGAGAAAAACCAGTATAAGGGAATGTGTTGAAAATACCACCAAGAATAACTGCCAGCCCTTCCGCACGATAACCTTTTTTCAGCTCTTCTTCGCCAACTTTTTTACCAGTAATATCGCCAAGTGCAAAGTAAACACCTGTTGATTCAACCATACTAACAATCGAAATAATAATCATTAGCAAAATAGACCAGATATCAAATGTTGGTTTTCCAAAATAAAATGGTTGTGGTACATGGAACAATGGCGCTTGACCAATTGCCTCTAAGTTAATCATTCCCATCAAGCCAGCTAATACGCTCCCGCCAACTAAACCAATCAATACAGCAATTGAACGAATAAATCCTTTGCCAAGCATTTGGACACCAACAATCAATCCAATCGTTACAAAAGCCAACAATAGATTAGTTTTGTCACCAAAATTTGTTGCAGCAGCACTACCGCCACCCATTTTTTCAATTGCCACAGGGATTAAGGTCAAGCCAATGACTGTAATAACAGTTCCTGTTACAAGCGGTGGAAATAATTTTTTGATTTTAGAAAAGAAGCCTGCAGCTAATACCACAAAAATCCCAGATGCGATGATTGAACCATAGATTGCACCAACACCCTTATCTGTACCAATCAAAATCAACGGAGCTACTGCTTGGATTGCACAACCCAAAACAACAGGCAAACCAATTCCAAAGAAACGATTGACAGTCAGTTGTAGTAAAGTAGCTAACCCGCACATAAAAATATCAATTGAAATCAAGTAAGTCATTTGTTCTTGATTAAAACCAAGACCTGTTCCTATTAGTAATGGCACTGCAACTGCACCTGCATACATTGCTAATAGATGTTGTAACCCTAAGACTGCTGCTTTTCCATTTTGCGTTTCTTTTTCCAATGTTATGCGTCCTCCTCAAGAAACTCAACTTGACCATTTGATAAGGAAGCGATACGCGCTAAAGAAACAACACGTAGTCCCATTTGTTCAAGTAATTCTCGTCCATCTTGGAAAGATTTTTCAATGACAATTCCGATTCCTTCAACTTCTGCCCCAGCTTGTTGACACAACTCAATCAATCCTTTAGCAGCTTGACCATTTGCCAAGAAATCATCAATAATCAAAACTTTATCGTTTTCTGATAAAAATTTTCGTGAAATTGAAATCGTGCTTGTTACTTGTTTGGTGAAAGAATAGACAGAAGCTGTTAAAAGTTCTTCGTCCATCGTTAAACTTTTTGCTTTTCTAGCAAAAATCATTGGCACACCCAATTCTTTTGCAGCATATAAAGCGGGCGCAATCCCAGAAGCTTCAATCGTTACCACCTTGGTAATTCCTTGGTTTTTAAATACTTCTGCAAAACGTTGACCCATTTGTTCCATCAAAACTGGATCTACTTGGTGAGTCACAAAGCTATCAACTTTTAGCACACCTTCACCCAATACACGCCCATCTTTTTTGATGCGTTCAACTAATTCTTTCACTTTCTTTGCCCCTTTTCCTTGATTTTTTGTTCAATTAATAGCTTTTTCATCCACACTCTATCGTAAAATTTCTGATAAAGAAAAACACCCTTCTACTTTAAAATAAGCAAAAAAGGGTGTGTTGTCCACTCTTTTACTTATAGTCCAATCTTTACGGCATTGGCTAGAAACTGTCATCCATATTATGACGATATATAAGTAGGTATGTAGAACTGACAAGTCAGTAATATACAATAACTCGATAAGATGTTTAAAGCCAGAGGAGTTGTTTTTTTAACAGAATCCTCAGGTAAATCGATCGTTTTTCATTAAAAATTTTTCCTTCTAAACAAAATTCGATTGATTAAAGATTGAAAATAGTCTAACACTACTTACTGAAACTGACAATGTACTTTCAATAAAAATTTTCTAAAATCTAATCTTTTTTCATTATTTTCATGTTTTGTTCGTTTTTTCAGCTATTTTTACTTGAAAAACAAGAAAAACGCGAAGCAAATTAACTTGCTTCGCGTTTGAAAAGGTCTCTTTTAATTTTGATGATTCTCTTTTTCAAGTTGACGATACTTGTCCATCTTCGCACTGAACAATTCACCATTTGTTGGCGGTGTATAGGTGATAGCATTGGCTCCTGCTTCAATTGTTTCCAAGATACTTTCCTCTGTTGGACCACCAGTTGCAATAATTGGTAGTTCCGGATACTTTTCTCGGAAATAACGAACAGTTTCTGCAGTTTCTTTACCAGCACTAATGTTGATGATTGAAATACCTGCTTCTAGCTTTTCATCAAGTTCTGTATATTTAGAGGTCACCGTGCTAACTACAGGAATGTCAACAATCCGACAAACTTCTCGAACTGTTTCTAACGGCGTTGGTCCATTTAAGACAACGCCTAAGGAACCTTGTGCTTCAGCAAACATACTCATATAAGCAGAACGAGCGCCCTGAGTTAAACCGCCTCCCACACCAGAAAATACCGGAATGTCCGCAGCTTCAATTATACTTTTGGTAATTGCTGGGTGCGGTGTAAAAGGATAAACTGCGATTACTGCATTCGCATTCGTGTTTCTAATAATCGCAATATCCGTTGTAAAAATAATTGATCGAATTTTTTTACCAAAAACTTTAATTCCACTTGCTTGCGAAATAACTTCTGGTACACGAACAATATCTTTTCTTAATTCTGTCATGATTTCAGGAACAAACTCTGCCATCCTGCCACTTCCTCTCCGCGTTATCTACGATCGTATTGATCAAGGTGATAGGTTTCAATTACTTGAATAATTTTTTGTGCATATGTGGGATCTGTTGCATACCCTGCATCTTGTAGTGCTTGCGAAGCTTCTTGGTAATTACTTGCTGTGATTACTCTTTCGTACAAAGCCGGATTCCAGTCAACGCCTTGAATAAATAGTTGAGTATGGTCATCCATGGATTCTTCCCATGAATGGTATACGCGAAACTCACCTTGAATCGTAATCCATGCTTCGTTGACATATTCTTTGGTTTCAAGACTTACTTTTTCTTGATCACCATAAGCTTTGATTCCAAATAAATTTTTATATTCACTCGCTAACGTGCTTTTCCCCCAGTTTGATTCAAGAATTGCTTGTCCCAGAATAATGCTCGGCAAGATACCATAAGCATTTTGTAATTCTTGTGCATGCGGAACAAGTTGTTGGATAAATTCTTGATGAGATTGTGCTTCTTGCTCTGCCGAATGATCGGTAAGTGGTGTCATCAATCCTCTTAAAGAAGCAAAAAAAGCAAATAGGATGAGTAAGCTTCCTGCGCATAAAACGATGAAACGCATTTTTTTCCGTCGACGACTTTTGAATTTTTTAATTGCCATCTATGTTCCTACTTTTCCTTTAATTCATTCAAATACTCTTCTAACGTCAACTGATTTTTTGTGATATATTCAGCACTTTCTTTTCCCACGTAGCGAAGGTGCCAAGGTTCATAAGTGATTTTGGTAATATCTTCACGATTTTTTGGATAGCGAACAATAAAACCATATTTAGCACAATTTTCTGCAATCCATTTTGCACCTGGTTGATCGCCATAGCTAGCTTCCAAAACAGTTGAAGGATAGTTGTTGTACCAATCTTCATCAACTACATCGACGGCTAAACCCGTATGATGCTCACTATAGCCTGGCTCGGTAATCGTTTGTTTCGTGATTTTCGTTGCTGCTTCTTCAGTAATTCCCTGTTGTGCCATTACTTCTTGGACATGTTGTGCGAATACTTGCTCTTGTGACGTGACTGAACGAAACGCTGAAACCATGACAAGTGGATAACCAGCCTCTTGTGCTGCTTGGGAAAATTCTTGATAATCAGGTTCAATTCTCTTATCAATCAAATAACCATTTGATAAAGCCGTCAATTGACTTGACTCATCTACTTCAGTTTCCAACTTATTTTCTGGTCCAACTAATACTAGCTTCCAGTCATCTGTACTAACATCAGGTAATTCTGACGTCGTTTTTGTTTTTTGTTTACTTTTCTTATTTGTTGATGAACTTTCAGTCGTATCGGTAATACTGGCAAGCCCCTTTTTAGGACTTTTTGCAGCTTTCTTTACTTCTGTTTGTCTTGTCGCCTCGACTTCGCCAGCATTATGGTCTGACATAAAAATGTAGCCCATCGCGCCAATCATAATAATGACTGAAGCAAAACCTAAAATTTTCTTCACTTAAAAAATCCTTTCATTCCCTTTAATGCTCAGCGTTTACTTCATGGACATAGGTTTCCTCAAGGTTTTCATTCACCCAGTCTAAAAGTTCCACTTTTTCGCCTTCGATTTGTTGCTGAATATCCGCTGGCAATCGGAAATTCAAAATATCGTCATAGCCCCATTCATCATAGTGAATACTCACTTTCAAGTCAAGGTATCTGCTAGGATGTTGTTCATTTTTTAACGGAATCAATTCAACCTCTGCGACGCCACTGTGCAACCATTTTTGGGCAATTCGTGTCTTGATTTGTTTGTATTCAGCAACAGCAATCGTTCTCTTTTCTGGAAAAATAATTGTCTGTCTTAGAATTTTTTGGGTCAACATCCATTCATAATCAGTAAAAAGATTTTTTACTTTCTGCATAGCTTCAGATGGTAAATTTTTTTCACCCTTTTTCCATGCGTCCCATTCTTCTTTATTGATTAGTAGGTACTCGTCTAAGAAAAATTGCTCTGATTCAAATTGTTCTAATAATACACTTATAATAAGATCAATATATACTTGATGCATCCGAATCCCCTCCTCTTTTCATTTTACTTAAATTCAGAAAAAAAATCATCTTTTTCATTGCGCCTTCAAGTTTTTTTATCGTTTAGGCACTTTTTCTTAAAATCAAGTCAAACTTTGCTATACTTAATAGGTAAACTGCATCTATTTTAAAGATTAAAAAGGAGCTATCTCTCATGAAAAAATATCAATGGGGAATTATCGGTTTAGGAACAATTGCGAAAGAATTCGCTGAAAATTTCAATCAAAATTCAAGTACACTATCCGCAGTTGCTTCTCGTTCGCTAGCCAAAGCACAGGCATTTGCAACAGATTATGGTATTGAAAAAGCTTATGGAAGTTATCAAGACCTTTTGGCAGATGACGAGATTGATATCATTTATATAGCTGTACCAAATCGCCAACATCTTTCACACATTTTGGCAGCATTAGAAGCAGGAAAACACGTCTTATGCGAAAAAGCAATCACAATGAATACTGCTGAGTTAGCTGAGGCAATGAAACTAGCGGAGGAAAAAGGGTTGATTCTTGCTGAAGCAATGACCATCTTTAACATGCCACTTTATCAACGACTTCATTCACTAGTTGACAGCAAGAAATTAGGTAAATTAAAAATGATTCAGGCTCCTTTTGGTAGTGCAAAGGAACCAGATCCTACTAATCGTTTTTTCAATCCAGATTTAGCTGGCGGTGCTTTACTTGATATTGGTACCTACGCAGTTTCATTTGCGCGTTTCTTTCTAACTGCTCAACCAGAAGTAGTTGCTTCGACGATGATTCCGTTTGAAACAGGCGTTGATGAACAATCGGTTACGATTTTACGAAATGATCAGGACGAATTAGCAACTGTTAGCCTAACCTTCCGAGCAAAAATGCCTAAAGTTGGTATCGTTGCTTATGAAAATGGCTACATTACAATTACTGATTACCCACGTGCAGATCGTGCTGAGATTACTTATGTCGATGGTACAAAAGAATTCATCGAAAGCGGCAGCACTTCACAAGCTTTAAATTATGAAATTGCGAACATGGTACAGATGATTGAAGGTGAATTACCTAATCGCTCACTTTATTTAACCAAAGATGTCATTGACATTCTGGACCAAATGCACACATATTGGCAAAAAGCGTAACAATTAGACAAACAGAAATCAAAAAATAATTAGCTTCAAAAGTAAGAAGGGCAATTTAAAAATCGCTTCATCTATTTTTTAAAAATTATTCAGCTTCTTTTTCCGAGAGAGCTACTTTTGAGAAAACATTTAATCGTGAAAAAGTGTCTGGGACATAATCATTTTGATTCCTGTCCCAGACACTTTTTTATGAATTACTCTGTTGGTTTTGCTGTGCAAATTCTGCTTTGATTTCAATAAAACTTTTAAATGATTGTAAAAACTGAAACAGTTCTGCACGATTCTCAAACTCAGACCGCTTTTGTGGTAAGGGCATTTGCCGATATTCAGCATAAACTTCATAAATTCGCTCCATAATACGTGTACCGTCATTTTCTTCAGCAAACGTTTCTGCTGTATAGATTAGCAAACCGTAAATTTGCTCACTGTATGGATTGGGTGACTCAATCCGCTCTAAGTTTTGAATCATATTATTTAACACATTTAATTGTGCCCGTCTCATTGAAAAATAAGTTTCATAATACCCTTCTTGTCTGACCCAATCATTTTCATGATGATTTCGAGCTTCTAACTGACTTGTACGAATAAACGCTAATAGTTGTTGGCAATCTTCTTCGATAAGTCGCTCGTTTTCCTCTTTTAACAATGAATCAGCCATTTCTTGTAACAACTGGCGAAATTCAACCTCAATCACTAATTGATTTTCTTGTAGCCGCTTTTCGGTATTAGGCATGTAAATATTTGCTACTAAAGCTAATCCTACGCCAATAACCATCAATCCTAATGCATTTAAAATTAGTGACACAGCCATGCTTTGCTCAACTAAATACTGTGTAACCAAAACAGAGTTCACAACGATTCCTTCTGTTAACTTAAATTGAACTGCTAACGGAATAAAAAGAAGTAAAAAGAATCCAAACCCAATCGGAGAAAAACCAAGGAGCTTAAAGCTAAGGAAAGCAACGACTGTCGCCAAAATGAAAGCAATAAAACGATCGACACCCGTCCTTATTGTCGACCTCCTCGTATTACCAACACTCAAAACGGCAATAATCCCAGCTGAAGGCCAATAAAGTAAAGGCAAGCTGTTCGCGATCAGCATCGCAAATGTTGCACTAATTACTGTTTTTATCGTTCGCATACCAATCCGCATACATTTCCCCCTTTTTTCATCCAATTATACTAAACCTCTACGCTAAAAACTAGCAAACATGCCGAAGATTCGTTATGATTAAAAAAAGGGATTAAAGGAGAAAAAGTTATGCAAATCGGTCGTTTCCGCCTCGGTATGCGGACTATAAAAAGTGCACTAGCTGTTTTTATCTGTATGTTAGTCTTTCACTTCTTTCAGCGAGGCAATCCATTGATTGCTGCGCTGTCAGCCGTTTTTTCTTTACGCCAAGATTTAACATCGACTGTTTCCTTTGGTCGCTCTCGAATCATCGGAAATTCAATTGGCGGTGTTCTAGCCATTATCTTTTTCTTCATCAAGCACTACTTCCACAATGATTTTTTAGTTGAACTATTTTTATTACCTGTTTTGGTTATCATAACCATCGTAGTTTCAGATGGCATCGACAACAATTCTGGAATCATTTCAGCCATTTCTACTTTGCTAATGATTTCTTTGAGTATTCCTCAAGGTGAGTCTACTCTTTACGCATTACAGCGGGTTTTCGATACCTTCATTGGAACATTCATTGCTCTAGGAATTAATTTTGTGTTACGACCACCAGAAGATGAGAAGAAAAAAGAATTGGCTGAAGATTTAGTCGAGTTACAAAAGAAAGAACGTACTTTGCGTAAAAGTTTAGTAGAAATTGAAAAACAAATCGAAAAACAAAAAAAATAAACATTGTCCCACAAAAAGACCACTGTAAAATGATTAAACATTTTACAGTGGTCTTTTTGATTTTTAACTATACCTCGTCATTATTTGCTGGTTTTGAGTCGCCTTCGTACAAATTCACTTGACTTGAAGTCCCTTTGGTTGAAAGATTCTCAATAATTTCTTTTAAATCCAGACCCGTTGTTGCTTTTAAAGTTTCTTGTGTGGATGCTAATAAGTTGGTTGCATATCCGGTTACTCGATTCGCTCCACCATTTTCACCAGATCCATTTCCAGTATCAACAACAGAAATTTTTTCAATGTTTCCTAATGGTTGTGCTGCTTCACGCATCAATTGTGGTAACATTTCAATCACCATGCTTAACACAGCCGCCTCACCATATTCTTTAAAGGCATCAGCAATTTTTTGTTTTGCTTCGGCTTCGGCTTTCCCTTTTGCTAAAATGGCTTCGGCTTCCGCTTGACCAGCCAAACGAGTTTGGCTTGCTTGTGCCTCAGCTAAAGCTTCTACTCTAAAACGTTCTGCCTCGGCTTCAGTTACTTCTTTTACTTTCTGTGCTTGTGCTTCTTGTTCTTTCGCGTAACGGTCAGCATCTGCTTTTTTCTTCACTTCAGAATCATATTGCTTTTCTCGACGGATGATTTCTTTTTCTTCTAATTCAATTTGCTTTTGTCTTTCAACGACCTTCATTTGCATTTCTTGCTCAATAACTTGTTGTTGTGCACGGGCACTTTCTAAGTTATACGCTTGGTCTGCCTTCGCTTTAGCAACATCTTGTTCTTGTTTATAAGTTGCTAACTTCAATTCTTTTTCTTTTACTGATTCAGCGATTTCTGTTTGTCGTTGTAATTCTGCAGCTTGTGATTCTTTTTCAGCTTGTGCTTTTTTGATTCGCGTTTCTTTCAATGCTTCGGCTTCCGCAATTTCTGCATCTCGCTTCACTTGAGCAATTCTTGGTTTCCCTAATGAATCAAGATAGCCGTTTTTATCACGAACTTCTTTGATCGTAAATGAAACAATAATCAGCCCCATCTTCGCTAAATCAACAGAAGCAACTTCTTGAACACTTTGGCTGAATTTATCACGATTTTGATAAATTTCTTCCACTGTCATCGAGCCCAAGATTGAACGTAAATGTCCTTCAAGAACTTCTCTCGCTTCGTTTTCTAATTCATCGGTTGTTTTTCCTAAAAATTGTTCTGCCGCTGTTGCAATTTCTTCCACAGATGAACCGATTTTAATGATCGATGTTCCATCACACATAACTGGTACACCTTGCTCTGTGTAAACTTCTGGCGTAGAAACATCTAACTTACTAGAAAGTAAACTGATTCGGTTAGAACGTTGGAAAACGGGTAAAACAAATGCACCGCCACCGCGGACGATTTTGATTTTATTATTACTTTCGTCTGTGTGGACATTTTTCTTTCCTAAATAACTACCACTGATAATTAACGCTTCATCGGGTTTTGCTGTTTGATACTTTGATACGAAAACAATTAAAAGCATCAATAAAATAAAGATAACAATTGCAACTGATAAAAAAGCTCCTGATATAACCATTCAACACACTCCCTTAAGATTTTAGCATTCCGTCATATGGGATGACGTAACATACTCTGTCTTTTACTTCGATAATCAACACTTTTGTCCCTCTTTGAGCCATTGTTTCCTGTTCCGCATAAAAACAAGCAGGTCGATTGATCGATCCCGTTACACTTTGAAGTTGTATTTCTCCCATTCCTTTGATTGGAATTGGTGTAACGACTTGCGCTACTTGTCCCTCTAATGTTTTTTCAGACGAAGATAGTGTTGCTTCTGCATTCTTCATTGGCATCAAAATATAAAAATTGAGCAAGAATACCAATACACTTGAAATTGCAGCACTAATCACAAAAATCAAAACTGACGACCATTCAGTCAAACTTTCTCCTAAGTAGCCAAACAGACTTGTAAATGCTAACCAAGGTACTAACAACATTGGATCTAGCGGCCCGTCAAAATCAAATACATCGCCAAAAATAACCAAAAGAACTGCGATTCCAGCACAAATAAGTAACGTATACCAATAAATCGTTTCTAATGCGATCCCCCCAAACATAAAGCGCCTCCTTTTATCTTCTATCATACCAATTATCAATAAGCGTGTACACCACATTTTATGAGTGAAAATCAGTATTTTATGACTTCAAGACAACACTTTATGAGTTTTTGTTGTCGTTATTAATAAATTTTACTATTATAAATAATCTATTTCACCTATACTGGATAACGAGGTGAAAAAATGAAAAACATGAACAAACTTTTAGGCACGCTACTTACCTTATTGATTGTGGGAGCTGCTAGCTGGCTGGGGTTGGATTTAAATTCTTCAAATGACAAATCAACACCTTCTTCTACTACTCATGAACAGGTGACCCAACAGCATACACAAAACGGATTACCAACTAAAGAAGATCTAGCCCCTACTGGAAATAATTCTGGGCCAAAGGAAGTAGGTCTCGCGACTTTTTCAGCAGATGAGTTAAAAGACAATCAGAATGGTTGGATTACCTACCACTCTCTTGATCAATTGAAACGTCCGACAGGTGCAGAAGCACTAATCAAGAAAAAAATGATCAACACTGGTACTAGTGCCAATCGAGAAATTCGTCCACCAGGTTTTGTTTCTGGACCAAAATATGATCATTCCAGAGGTCACTTGATTGCCAAACAATTTGGTGGCAGTGGTGATGAAAGAAAAAACTTGGTCACGCTTTATCAATTCCCAGTTAATGATCCGTACATGAATTATTACGAACTAGCAATTCGACAAGCACTCAACAAAGGCGAAACTGTTCGCTATCGTGTTACACCAAACTACACAAAAAATGAATTGATCCCAGAAAGTGTAACCCTCGAAGCACAAGGACTGAATGCAAACACAACGATCAACTTCAAAGTTGAAATTCCAAATAAGAAATAGGTGGTTCTATGTTTGAAATCCTGTATAACCAAACATTAACTAAAACGATCACATGGCTTCAAGAAGAAAAAGTCGAAATAATTGGTGAATTAGTGCTTTTCCCATCGACAGACTATCTGCAAAAAAGTCTAGCCGCAACGCCGTCTGAGCTAACAATAACAGTCACTGAGTATCTGCAGATGTTCGATCATTACGAATTAGTTGCTCGCACAATTGATGGGGATTATCTCTTAGCAAATGAACATGAAGTGGTTATGCTTCCTCATTCTCATATCAAGGAAGATTTCTTGTATTATTACAACACGTTTTCTTCCCTCATAATAAAGTATGCGAATTCTAAAAATTCAATCGAAACTTTTTTCAAAAAATGATTTTTTTAAATAAAAAACTAAAAATAAAAAAGGTGAAACAAAACATAAATACGTTTTGTTTCACCTTTTGATTTTTTCTTAAAAAGATTTCTATGCGTGGTAACGTTCCACACCATCTAAATAAGTTGCTTCAAGTGACATATCAGGATTCAATACGATAAAGTCTGCATCGCGTCCTTGAACGATCTTACCACAAGAATCATCAATCTTACAGCTGATTGCTGGTACTAAACTTGCCATCATAACTGCTTGTTCTGGTGTTGCGATACCCCAGTCAACAACGTTTTTGATTGCTTCTTTTAGTCGTAAGATACTACCTGCTAAGTTACCTGATTCTAAACGAGCTGTTCCTTCTGCTACAACTACTGGGAATTCACCTAAATTATAATTTCCGTCTGGCATCCCACCTGCCATCATACAGTCGGTAATCAAAGCAACATGGTCATGGCCTGCTTTTTCCATCAAAATTTCAGCAGCATTTGGATGAACATGGTGTCCGTCACAAATCAATTCTGAGAAAACATGTTCTAATGATAATAATGCACCAACCATACCTGGTTCACGGTGATTCAATCCACGCATTCCGTTGTAGGCATGAACAAAGACACTAGCTCCTGCTTCAACAGCTTTTTGAGCTTCATCAATTGTTGCGTTACTGTGACCAAGAGCCACGACAACGCCTTCATCTGTTACTTGTTTAACGAAATCTTCTACACCATGACGTTCAGGTGCTAAAGCAATTTTTTTAATTAATCCACCTGAAGCTTCTTGCCATTCATGGAAAGTATCCAAGTCTGGATCACCAAAATAGCTAGGGTTTTGAGCGCCTTTATGTTCTTCTGTGAAGAAAGGTCCTTCAAAGTAAATTCCTTTGATTTTTGCCCCTGGAGCTTCTTGATACATTTTTCCGATTGTTTCTGCTACATCTTTCAAGCGTTCTTTACTTGAAGTCAATGTTGTTGGTAAGAAAGAAGTTACCCCGCAAGATAATAACCCTTCAGACATAACTTTGATACCTTCAGCATCATTATCCATTACGTCGTGATTCATGTAACCATGAATGTGTGTATCAACTAAACCAGGTGCAATCCATTTACCACTTTGATCAATCACTTTTGCTTCTCCATCTGGTAATTCTTGTGAATACACACCAAATAGTCCATCGGTAATTTCTAGGTAACCGGCATTTTTTACACCTGACGATAAAAAGAATTTGTCAGCATAAATAAAAGTTCTCATTCTAACTCGCTCCTTTGATTTTCTACCCTTAAGGTACTCTTATTTCTATCAAAAGTCAATAATGGTCTACACCATTTATGAGTTTTTTGAAATCTTTCGAACAGCTTGCGCCAATTCTTCATAAAAAGCTGCTTTTTGCGGTTCATTTTTCTTTTTATAAATCAAACTTTTCAATGCAAACAAGTCATTTAAAAAGTAATAACTATTTTTTTCTTGCGTCCAACGAATCCCTCGATTGACATGCTCAAGTGCCGTATCGATTTCTCCTTGCTGAAATAAGAATGTTCCATAGTTATAAAAGATTTGTGACAACTCACTTTTGACACGTGTTTCAATCGATTGTTGAAAAAGTTGAATACTTTTACTCAAATAATAGCGTGCTTCCGTTGGTCTTCCTGCAACTCCATAAATCTTACCAATTGCACTAATCAACTGAACTTCCGTATCAGAAACATGCACATGCTCACTATGACTCGAATAAGTCAGCGCTTCTTTTAAATAACAAACAGCTTGAGAAATGTTTTTTGCTAGATAAAATTCACATACACCTAAATAGTAATAGTAACGTTGGTAATCTGCATCTGAGTACAGGCTACTTTTGACTTCATCATTTTTCAAAAGCTGTGCTAATTTGCGATAGTCGCGCCTTTGAAAATAAAAATCTAGCAAGTCTAACTGTTGCAGATTTTTACGAATATCCCCATTGGATAAGGTCATCACATGATCAATGGTCACACCTAGCCGTTGACAAATTTGTGCCATTACCAGAACATTTGGCAATTCTTCATTATTTTCAATTCTGCTTAAAACACTTTGAGAACAAATACCTTGAGAAAGCATTTTTTGTGTCATGTTTCGTTCTTTTCGTATTGTCTTGATAATTGTCCCAAAGGAATCGACAAACGTTTCCATTATGTATCCTCCCCAAAATATGCGTACTCGCATGATAACAGTATTTTACTTTACGGATGAGTAAACTTCAAGAAAAGGGCTGTTTCACTTTTTCTTGGGAAAGAAAATTACTCACTTACTTTTTGCTAACTTTTTTAACAACAAAGAAAAAGCTGTGACATTTTTAATGCCACAGACATTTCTAAACTGTTTGGCTAGCAAAACAATTCCTTAAGAATCGTCGTTATTTTTGTTGATAAGTCGTCAAAAATTCTCGCATTTTTCCAGCCATGACCTTCAAATCATCTAATTTTGGTAAATAAACGATTCGGAAATGGTCTGGCTGATGCCAATTGAATCCGCCACCGTGAACAAGTAAAATATGGTGTTCATGCAAGAAATCAAGTACAAACTTTTCATCATCAAAAATATTAAAACGTTTTGTATCAATTTTTGGAAAAATATAAAATGCTGCTTTAGGTTTCACTGCTGATAAACCTGGAATATCATTAATCGCATTATAAACATATTCTCTTTGTTCGTAAATTCGGCCACCAGGTAGCAATAACTCATCTACGCTTTGATAACCACCTAAAGCGGTTTGTACGATTTGCTGGGATAAAACATTAGAGCACAAACGCATCGAAGATAACATATTTAAGCCCTCAATATATCCTTGCACTCGTGACTTATCTCCACTAAGTACCATCCATCCTACGCGGAAACCTGCTACTCGATGGGATTTTGAAAGACCATTTAGAGTCACGACAAACAAATCTGGTGCCAAAGTTGCGATTGGGATATGCTCTAAGCCATCCATTACTAGGCGATCATAAATTTCATCTGAATAAATGATTAAATCATTTTGACGAGCAACCTCAACAATTTCTTCTAATAACTCTTTAGGATAAAGAGCCCCTGTTGGATTATTTGGATTAATAATCACGATTGCTTTCGTACGACTAGTGATTTTAGCCTTGATGTCTGCAATATCCGGATACCACTCCGCTTCTTCATCACAAATATAGTGAACGGGGTTTCCTCCTGCAAGTGCAATGGAGGCTGTCCATAACGGATAATCTGGCATTGGGACTAAAACTTCATCACCATTGTCTAACAACCCTTGCATACACATTGAAATTAATTCACTGACACCATTACCTGTATAAATGTCGTTGATTGTAACATTAGGAAATTTTTTTAATTGACAGTATTGCTGAATCGCTTTTCTTGCAGAAAAAATCCCTTTTGAATCAGAATAACCTTCTGACTCACGCACATTCATAATCAAATCACGAATAACTTCATTAGGTGCTTCAAAGCCAAACGGGGCAGGATTCCCCGTATTCAATTTCATGATGCTAATTCCTTCTTCTTGCATGCGGTCTGCTTCTTCAAGAACCGGACCACGTACATCATAACTAACACCTTCTAATTTGTTGGACTTTTCAAATTCTCTCATATTCTCCGATCCCTCATTTCAAAAAGTTAGAAACTTCTGACTATATTATCGATAGTTATTTACTAAGTTATCCAATATCATACTCTATCCCGTATAAATATACCAGCATATTTCGTTAAATCCAGTTCTTCAACCTTATTTTTTAACTATCATCGTTTCTATTTTGCTGATAGTCATTCCATAAATTAGCGCCCCAATCCATTGCCACACCACAAACAACACCAAGCATCAAGCCAAACAAAATATTTCCTTTTGCTAAACCAATTAAAAGCCCGGCAATCATTCCTAATCCAGAAAATTCACCATCATATTTTTTCATCGTTCTTTTCACTACTTTCTATCTTGACATCTGAAGCAATCATCGCTATGATTATTTTGTTATTTATTTTGCAGACGTGATGGAACGGCAGACATGCAAGATTGAGGGTCTTGTGAGCGTTAGCTCGTGTGGGTTCAAATCCCATCGTCTGCATCACTGAGAGATAGCTCTTTACAGATCTGTCTCTTTTATTATAGAGTAAAACCAATAAAAAAGGTCGCGCCAACATCTTGGCGCGACCTTTTATTTTTTGAAGAGAACTGTCAAGTTTTGTTAATTATTTTCTTTAACTCCGTAGTCCTCGACCCTTTTCGATCAAATACCAGCAAACACTATAAAGGACAAGAATGAAGACAACTAAAATAAAAATCGAGAAGAAAATAGGAACATCAATCGTCCCAAGAAATCCATAGCGAAAGCCCGATATCATATACACAATTGGATTGATTTTTGAAACAGCTTGCCAAATAGGTGGTAACATTGAAATCGAATAAAAGACACCGCCAAGATAAGTCAAAGGTTGTAACACAAACGTCGGTACGATTGAAACATCATCATAAGACTTCGCAAAGATACCATTAAGTAACCCAGCCAATGAAAACAAAATGGCTGTCATCAATAACGTGAGGACGACCATTGACCATGAATAAACGTGTAATGGAACAAAAAAGAGCGAAATAATTGTTACCAGTGTCCCAACTAAAACACTTCGACCCAAACCACCAATGACAAATCCCCAGATAATCACATGTGTGGGTACAGGTGCTACTAATAATTCTTCAATATTTTTTTGGAATTTTTGTGAAAAGAATGAGGAAGAAACATTTGCATAAGAACTAGTGATCGCTGACATCATGATTAAACCTGGAACAATGAATTCCATGTAAGAAAATCCACCCATCTCACCAATTCGTCCACCAATCATTTTCCCAAAAATAATAAAATATAAAGAAGTCGTGATAACTGGTGGTACTAATGTCTGAACCCAGATTCGCAAATAGCGATTTGTTTCTTTGACTGCTAAACTTTTAAGCGCCGTTACATATAAATTAAACATTTCTTTCCTCCACATGACCATTTTCTTCTGTAATCTTCAAGAACAATTCTTCTAAACGATTGGATTTATTACGCATTGAGAGTACCTTGATTCCTTTTTCCGTCAATTGTTCAAAAATTCCATTCACACCTTGATTACGCTCGACCTCAACTGCAAGTGTTTGTTCATCTTCCCAAAGATGGTTGTAACCCAGTAAATAAAATGATTTAGTATGTGGTTCTAAATCGAAAATAAATGTTTCATATTGTAATTTTGACAGTAAACTCTTCATGCTAGTATTTTCAATCAATTCACCCGCTTGAATGATTCCAATATTTCGACAAAGCATTTCTGCTTCTTCCAGATAATGAGTCGTCAAGATGATTGTTGTTCCATGTTCATTTAATTCTCGCAAAAATGTCCACATTTCTCTTCTTAGTTCAATATCAACGCCAGCTGTTGGCTCATCAAGTATCAGTAAACGCGGTTCATGCATCAAAGCACGAGCAATCATCAATCGTCGTTTCATTCCTCCAGAAAGCATTCGTGCGCGAACATTTCGTTTTTCCCATAAGTTCGATTGCTTTAAATATTTTTCACTTCGTCTTAAAGCTTCCTGACGTGAAACGCCATAGTAGCCCGCTTGATTGACAACAATTTGTTGCACTGTTTCAAACGGGTTGAAATTAAATTCTTGAGGAACCAATCCGATTTGTTGTTTGGCACGCACCAAATCAGTATCAAGGTCATAACCAAAAACACTCACTTTTCCAGATGTTTTATTGACCAATGAAGTAATAATACCAATTGTTGTGGACTTCCCAGCACCATTTGGTCCAAGCAGTGCATAAAAGTCTCCTTCTTCTACAGCTAAATCGATACCTCTTAAGGCCTCAACACCAGTTGCATATACTTTTTTTAGTTCGTTTATTTCTAACGCATAAGTCATGAATTTTTCTCCTTGTAAATTGAATTTTTCTTATCTCCAAAGCAGTTCATATGATTCGTTGGTTGTTTAGATCCATTGAATCACATAGGCACAATTAGGTAACAAAATAATTTTTCTCCTGACATGATCGCGCCTGTATTTGTGCGTTAGTTAGGAAAAAGATCTAACATTGCTTTTAATAATTCTGAGGCCTCTTCTTTTTTCAAAAAATAATAATGCCACTTACGATCCTTCTCAACTGAAACGATTCCTACAGACTCTAGAACTTTCATATGGTGGGAAAGAGTTGGCTGTGTAAAATCAAAATAATCTAGGACTTCACAGGCACACATTGGTCTCGTCGAAAGTAGTTCAATAATTTTAATACGGTTGGGCTCAGCTAATGCTTTAAACATTTTTGCCATTTGCTCATGATCCATTCTTTCCTCTCCTTTGCTAACAAGCCTCACATTTAAATACTACTCAATTACATATTGATAACTATCTATGTATTATCAATGATTTTTCACCTTTCGTCAATACCAGTGTTTCCAAAAAAAGTGCATAAAAAAAGTTACAAAAAACATCGAAATGTTTCTTGCAACTTCTTTAATCAAACTTATTTTGTTTCGCGGTGCAAAGTAACTTTGCGTTCGCGTGGGCAATATTTTTGTTTTTCCAAACGATCTGGATTGTTACGTTTGTTTTTGCTTGTTAGGTAGTTACGTTCTTTACAAGAAGTACATTCTAATGTGATGTTTACGCGCATGATTTTCCCTCCCATACTACTAGAATCCTCTAAGATGACTCTCAGACTTGATAATTTTACCATGATTGTTGAGAGAAATCTACCCTTTTCCGACAATTCGTTAAGTAGTTTTACTTGACGTTTTTTTATTTCAACCATCATTCATTGATAAAATCCAGTTCATTTCGTTTATTTTTTTATTTTGACAAGTAATTTCACTTGAAAAAAGTTTTACGCTGTAAAAGGAAAAGCCAAATCAAACTAGTTTAAAACTGGTTTGATTTGGCTTAAAATCGCCCGAACAAATTAGTTCGCTAAATACATATCATAATAAGCATCTGTGATTTCTTTGGCAATTGTTAAATTCATATGGTCTTTTTCATCCGTTAAGTTCGGTAAAACGACACTGATTGCAATTTCCGGATTATCCGTTGGCCCATAAGCAACCACGTTACTGTTCACTGTTGTGATGTCAGGATGACCCTCTGCAACCGTTTCAGCTGTACCAGTTTTTGCTGATAGATCCATTTTTGCACCAGCTAAGGGTTTACCTGTTGTATACCCTTCTGTTCCATGGACTACTTGATAGAATCCTTCTCGAAGAATAGCCATATTTTCAGGCGAAATATTTACTTCATTTTGAACAGTTGTTTCGATTTTTTTCTTTTGTTCACCTAAGTTACCATTTTCATCATTTCCATAAATTCCAGAAACGATATGTGGTTGAATTCTCTTTCCTCCATTGGCAACAGTTGAAGCGTATTGAGCCAATTGAATTGGTGTATACGTATCAAACTGACCAAATGCTAAGTCGGTAAAGTTACCAGATGTATACCATTCACCGTCATTGTCCGCGTTAAATTTCTTCATAAAGTCAACTGAACGAGAAATTCCAGCTGATTCATTAGGTAAATCAATTCCTGTAGTCGTTCCCAACCCAAATTCTTTAAAAGAGTTTCGTAGTTCATCGTAAGCTTTTGTTTCTTCATCAAGGCCAGGAAGTCCCATGTTAGGTGTATATTCTAATCCTAACATTTTTAATGCTACTTTGATCATATACGTATTCGAAGATAATTCGAGTGCTTTCACTGCATTTAGTGCTATTTGACCACTTCTGTTAAAGACAGAACTTTTTTCAGCAGAACCTTGTAATTGAATGGGTTCGTCAATCAAGACCTGGTTTCCACTAATAACACCAGTTTTCCAACCAGCTGCCAAAGTACCAGCTTTGACCACTGACCCTGGCGTGAATGCGTTGGTGATTGTTCCAAGAGCATTCTCCGTGATTTCTCCTGAAC
Organism: Enterococcus sp. DIV0174; assembly: GCF_050529065.1. Lineage (NCBI taxonomy): Bacteria > Bacillati > Bacillota > Bacilli > Lactobacillales > Enterococcaceae > Enterococcus > Enterococcus sp. DIV0174. Next base: position 1,733,947 of record NZ_CP172881.1, read on the forward strand.
TTTCTTCATGGCTAAAACCAGCTAATGCTAATACTTCCCCAGTTTGTGGATTCATCGCAACTGCGTATGCACCTGGTGAATATTTGGCTTTGCCGCTATCAACTAAAGCTTGGAAGTTCCGTTTTAAAATTTCATCCACTTTATTTTGAAATTCTGCATCAATCGATAATTTTAAATTTGAACCTTTTTCGCCAGCAAAAATTTCTTTTTGACTTGAAACATTTCCTTCGTTATCTAATTTCACTTCATATTGTGTTTTTGTTCCTTGTAGCACATCTTCATATTGTTTTTCCAAATAACTTTGACCAACACGATCATTTCGTGAGTATCCTTTTGCTAAATAAGCATCAATATCATCGGCAGGCAATCCTTGTTTTTCGGTTGTTACACTACCTAGAATACTTTTCATCGAATCGGCAGCTAAATACTCACGGGTCCAATCAACACCAGTTGAAACCCCTGGTAACTCTGAAGCATTTTCAGCAACAACTGCTAATTCACGATCTGTTACACCAGAATTTTTGATATAAACCGTATTTAATTCATACGCGCTGTTCATTCGTTTGAAAATGGTTGCCATCTTTAATTGTTCTTCATCGAAGTTGATTTCTTCGTCCGTTACTTTCTCCACTGTTGCTGCGTATTGTTGGCTATTATCTAGTTGTTTTTCAGTAGAAGAAAGACGTTTTGTTGCTTCCGCTAAATGATCCGCATCTGCTAACCAAAAATCCTTTTTATCACGAGCTGTTAATGAGTCATCAGCTGGCACATCAATTAGTTCGTTCAATTTTTTTGTTAATTTCAATAGGTCCGTTGATGTCATCTGTGAGCCTCTTGTAAAAGTGATTGCCTGATTTGCTTGATTTTTTACTAAAGCTTTTCCAGTTGCATCGTAAATCATCCCACGAGGTGAACTTTCTTGAACGGTAATTGTTGAAGATGATTTAACTTTGGCTTCCATCGTCTCACCATCAACGATTTGTAAATAACCTAACCTAGCAATCAATGCTACGAATAACGTAAATATAATAAAGAAGAGAACATTTAAACGAAAAGGAACGTGGGAACGCCGATAGGGTTTATTCCTCGGTTCTTGTGTTCCCTTTTTTAACTTGTCAAACCAAGAATTATTCTTTATTTTTTTCATAAAATCTTTCATTATTTCCTATCCTTCCCGCATACTTACATTCACGAAAAATTATACCCAAAAAAGTATGAATAACAAAGAAAAAATCATCAGATGATGAAATTCTTTAACGAAATTCAAGATACCAGAGTTTTTTTGTTTCACACTAGGTGGAACACAGTCAAGGAAGCTTGACTGAAAACTCATAATTTTAAGTGTTTTTTTGAAAACAACGTTTCCCATTTCTGTGAAACATCTACAAAAAACTTAACCTTGTGGAAAACTTTCTCCACACAAGTTTTCTTTTTCACGAATCAAATCCAGCTTTTTTACGCTCATTATTTAAAATATTGCTGAATTGCTTCACGTGTTTGAGCCACTTTCTCGCTTAAGTACTCATTTTTTGCCATATAGAAATAAAAAATGATATCAACTGTCGCAAATTGTGCCAATAGTGAGTTTGTGGCCGCACTTCGATTCGTGATTTCTTTAGGGCGAGAAGTTTGTACAGTTACATCTGCTAATTTACTTAATGGATTGTTTCCAAATTGAGTTAACACGATTACTTCGATATTCAATGATTTTGCTAACTCTCCTAAAGCAACGACATCTGCACTCTTTCCCGAATTCGAAACGAGCCAAAGAACTTTTTTTTGTTCGTTGCTGACTAATTGAGGCAGTAGCACATGGATATCTTTTTCAAAAATAATCGGTTTGCCCACTCGCGACCACTTTTGCAAAATATCTTCAACAACTAAAGACGAGGCGCCCACACCATAAAGGAAAACCGTTTCTGCTTCTTCTAAACTTTGAACAACAGTCCGGATGGTTTCTTCCTCCAAAATATCAACGGTTTCTTTGATTGCCACTTGTGCATTATTTCCAAGTTTATTTTTGATTGAATAAAACGATTCATTTGGTTCAATATCACTAAACCCTTCAACTAATCCCGTTTGTAATTCCGTTGAAACGGTAATTTTGAAATCCGTTAGACTTTGAAAGCCAATTTTTTTGGAAAAACGAACAACTGTCGGTGCACTTGACCCAGCTGCTTCGGCTAAATCATTCGCAGTCATTGTCGGAATTTTTTCTACATGATTGATAATATAATTGGCAAGTTTTCTTTCCGCAGAAGAATATTCTTCCATCATACTTTCGATACGACTAATTACGCTCATAAGTCACCATCCATTTAATTAGAGTCACTTTAGTATAACATACGAAAAATTTTTTCATTTGATTCCACCAAGAAAAAATTGGTTAATTTGTTCGAAAAATCCAAAATAAAAAAAAGGCTAGGACACTTACGCATCCTAACCTTGGCAAAAAAATCGTTTAGCCTTCACGACTGTAGTTTTTCACTTCAGCAACCATTGCATCAACAAAAATATTTAAGTCTTCAACAGAAGTTTCTTTACTTCCATAACGACGAACGTTGACAGTTGCATCATCCATTTCTTTGTCCCCAACAACTAATTGATAAGGAATTTTTTGTGTTTGTGAAGCACGAATCTTGTAACCCATTTTTTCATTACGATCATCAACTTCCACACGCAAGCCCTTCATTTGAAGACGTTCTTTGATTTCATAAGCGTAATCACCATGTGCTTCGACAGAAACAGGGATAATTGTTGCTTGGATTGGTGCTAACCAAGTTGGGAATGCACCTTTGTATACTTCTGTTAAATAAGCAACAAAACGTTCCATCGTTGAAACGATTCCACGGTGAATAACTACTGGACGATGTGTATTTTCGCCATCTTCGCCTACATATGTTAAGTCAAAACGTTCTGGTAACAAGAAGTCTAATTGAATCGTTGACAATGTTTCTTCTGTTCCTAAAGCTGTTTTTACTTGAACGTCTAATTTTGGTCCGTAGAATGCAGCTTCACCTTCTGCTTCAAAATAGTCAAGTTCTAATTCATCCATTGCAGCTTTTAACATTGTTTGGGCTTTTTCCCACATTGCATCGTCATCAAAATATTTCTCTGTATTGTTTGGATCGCGATAGCTTAGACGGAAACGATAGTCTGTGACGTTAAAGTCTGCATAGACAGCAACCATCAATTCAAGTGTGCGTTTGAATTCGTCTTTGATTTGATCTGGTCGTACAAAAGTGTGTCCATCATTCAAAGTCATTTCACGTACGCGTTGTAAACCTGAAAGTGCCCCAGATTTTTCATAGCGGTGCATCATTCCTAATTCAGCAATACGAATTGGTAATTCACGATAAGAATGGATATTGTTTTTATAAACCATCATGTGGTGAGGGCAATTCATTGGGCGCAATACTAACATTTCGCCATCGCCCATATCCATTGGTGGAAACATATCTTCTTGATAGTGGTCCCAGTGTCCAGATGTTTTGTACAGTTCAACATCACCCATAATTGGAGTGTATACATGTTGATAACCTAAGCTAACTTCTTTATCTACAATATAACGCTCAATTGTGCGTCGGATTGTTGCACCTTTTGGTAACCAGAATGGTAATCCTGAACCAACTTCAGGTGAAACCATGAATAAACCAAGTTCTTTTCCTAGTTTACGGTGATCTCTTTCTTTTGCTTCTTCACGTAAGCGAATAAATTCTTTCAACTCTTTTTTGTTGAAGAATGCTGTTCCATAGACACGTTGCATCATATGGTTATCTGAATTTCCGCGCCAGTAAGCACCTGCCACTGATAATAGTTTGAATACTTGGATGCGTCCAGTTGACGGAACGTGTGGGCCACGGCATAAATCAATGAATTCACCTTGTTGGTAAGCAGTAATTACTTCATTTTCTGGCAATTCAGTAATTAATTCTACTTTGTAAGGATCGCTTGCAAAAACTTCTAGTGCTTCTTGTTTTGATAACACACGACGTTCAATTGGCAAGTTTTCTTTAACGATTTTCATCATTTCAGCTTCAATGGCTGGCAAATCTTCCGCTGTAACAGGATTTTCGCCATTGTCAGTATCATAGTAAAACCCAGATTCAATCGCTGGGCCTACACCAAAATGAATACTAGGATATAAACGACGCATTGCTTGAGCCATCAAATGGGCGGCAGAATGACGAACTAATCCAAGTGCGTCTTCGTGATCTGGTGTCACAATTTCAATTGTTGCATCTTCTTCAATTGGACGATCCAAATCAACTAATTGGCCATTCACTTTACCTGCTAGTGCTTTTTTAGCTAAACTTTTTGAGATGCTTTCAGCAATTGCTAAGGTTGTGATGCCAACCTCAAACTCTTTGACTGCGCCATCTGGAAAAGTAATTTTTAACATAGAAATTCCTCCTTTGAATTTTGATTGACTCGATTCGACAAAAAAAGCCCTAGTATCTAAACAGATACTAGGACGAAAATTTCGTGGTTCCACCTAATTTTGAACACAAAAGATGTGTTCCTCGAGCGTGTTAACGGTCCGACCGCCTTTGTTTCAACAAAGGTTTCGAAAGTGGTCATCCTTTGGTTTTCTTCTGGAAAAGTTTCAGCCTAGCTTTTCCTCTCTAATAGAAGACTCTCAAATTCAGTTGTCTTTCTCGTCAATCAATTATGTGTTTATTTAACCACTAATATTTAGAAAAAGCAAGTATGAAATCAGACTTATTTTTTCCATTCTCCATTTACACCATAAGTACCTTTTTTCATTTCATTGATAATGACATGGATATGCTCTTTTGGTGCGTCCGTATTTTTATGAACAGCCTCAGTGATATCTTTCATCATATTTTCTAATTGTTCTGGGCTACGGCCTTCGACTAATTCGACATGAACAAACGGCATTTTCTTCACCCCCTTTCGCGATAGTTTTTCTTTCTTAAGACAAAAATAAAAATGGATGACATACAGCATATAAATCATCTACGTTTTCATTTGAACTCAAGTACTCGTTTTTCAACTAATGAACCTTGTTCTTCCGTACTTTATATTAGCACAAAAATAAGGATCAATTTTACTTGTTTCAAGACATTTTTATGAAACAGAAAAAAAACTTTCTAAAATAAAAAAGCAGTCAAAGTAAATTTATTTTGCGTTTCACTTTTCGGAATAATCACATACAAAAAAATAAAAATTAAGGAGTATTTTTCCTTAACGCCTGTTTGTCTTTTGAAAAAAATAAAACAGACTGGATATCATACCAAAATTGCATGTAAGAAAATAGTGCTCTATCCATAAGCAAACTAGCATCAATAAAACAAAAATGAGTTGAACTACATAGAGCCTTTTCTTGGAATTTCTTTCAGATGTCGTCGAATAGATCGTTTTTCTCATTTATTTTTATTCCTTTTATTTTGTTCCGTTCTAGCTTAATACTACTCGTTCTGGATTGTTCTCCTGCAAAACCTTTTGTTTTTCATTTTCAGCAAAAAACTCCAAGCTTAGCTATCCCATTATGTCATACTCAGTTCTGCTTTGCTTGTGATAATCATCCTGTTATTTGCTGTCATTAGTTTCTTGTTAAATAAAGGAGGTATGACAAAAATCTTGTCATACCTCCTTTTGCCGAATAAGCGATGTTCCCAACGCAACTCCTCTCCACATCATTCACAACTGTCCAAAAATATGAAAAGTTATTTTTGTCAGTTTCTCGCTATCTGTTCGGAGCTAAGCAGTTTGCGCCACAACCTTATTTTAGAACGTCTATTCCATTTCATCCTAATTATCCCCTTTCAAAAAAGTAATTCCTTCCAAAATCCCCTCTTCTGCTTCATCATAAATACCGATTTTATCCATAAATGCATGAATGACTCCTGGATATACGGTCATTGAACCTTCTGTCTTTGCAGCTAGCAACTTTTCAGCAAATGATTCTACTTGCTGTCTTAACGGATCAAATTCACCGACGATGATTTTTAACGGTGGTAATTGGGACAAGATCTTATCCGAAGCGAATAGTGGTGAAATCAACTCATTTGAACGATTGATTGAAGCCCCACAATACCAATCTTCAACCTGTGCCTCCAAAGACGAGAACCCATTAATATACTCCGTAACCAGTTCTTTTTCTTCTTAGCTTTGCGTTTTGATCGCACGCGTATCCCAAAATTCACCTTTTCCTTTTGATGTCAGGTCAACAACAGGATAGTAAGAAACTATTTTTTTTACATAACCAGTGGTCATAATTGACGCATCTAAAATAGCTACGCTGATTGCTAAATTCCCGCCTGCTGAATCACCAGCAACAAAAATTTTGTCTGATGAAATATGGAATAAATGACCTTCCGTTGCCAAAACTTCAACCACTTTATAACAATCCATCAATCCAGCTGGAAAAGGATTCTCTGGACTTAAGCGATAGCCAACAGAGACTACTGCCAAATCTGCTCTATCAGCAAATGTTCTACAAATTTGCTCTACATTTTGGATTGAGCCCCCAAAGAAGCCTCCACCATGATAATAAACTAAAACGGGTAATACTTTCCCTTTAAGTTTTTCCTTGCGATACACTCTTACGGGGATATGCCCCTTAAGTACCGTGTCCTCAATTAGCAGGCTATGCGTTGTGATGTCTTTAGCTGACCACCCCATACCATCTCTCATTTGAACAATCGTTTGTGGTGTGCTTTCTGTATTCGATTGTCCTGACGATGGCATTAGCTCCTCTCTACTCCCAGAAGTTAATTTTCCAACTAAGTTTTTTCTTTCAATGTTCATTGTTCCATTACCTTCTTTACTTTTTTATTTTGTGCTTGAATAAATAGCTGATAGATTACTGCACTAATAAGCAACAAAGCACCTGACAACAAAAAGGTTGTTGATGTCGTAGTGATTCCAGCCAATTTACTGAAACCTGATATAATTGTAGGATTTAAAAACACGCCCAGATTAATTCCAACTAACAGACAGGTGGAAGCAATATTTTGAGAAGCAGCGTTGCTGACTTCTGCCACTTCACTAAAGACCGTTGGGTTAATTAATCCTTGGAAAAATCCAATAGCAATCACTAACAAAGTAACTAGCACCAAGTGATTCACTAAACTGAGACTTCCAAGTGCAACACCAAGACATGCAACAGCAACCGGACCAGTAAATGACTTAAATCCTTGTTTTACTTTTCCAAAAACAATTCCACTAAAAAATCCACATGCAGTTAAAATGGCTAAACTCAAGCTGGCTTGTGCTGGTGTCCCAATCCCCATTTCGATGAATAAAGAAGCCAGTTTGAAAATTGCAGTCATAAAGAAAGCATAAACAAAAAATAGATAAACTGAATAAAAAATAACTGCTCTTTCTATTGTTACTTTTTCATCTGATGCATTTTCTTCTAAGTCTTGTTGGCCATTCGGTACGACAAATCCAAATAAAATGATTGGAATAATCGCAATGAAATACACAAGATAGCTTAAATGCCAGTTGAATTGTAATAACCATCCTGCAATCAGGCTAAAAATGGTACTACCTAAAGCTGTTAACGCTCCTTGGTATCCCAATAAGCGATTCCTTTCCTCACCACTGTAGTATTTGGTAATTAAAGAATATGCTAATGCATTGAATAAACCTATTCCGCAACCAAGCAAGAATCGTGAAACCAATAAAAGAGTATAGTTTGTTGTAAAAACTGGTGTGACTCCTGCTAAGAGGGCAATCGTTAGCCCCAGCAATACAGTCGGTTTGTCACCAATTTTCCGAGTAATCATTGGAGCAATAAAAACAAATAGAAAAATACCAAAATTGGGGACTGACATTAATAGTTCAATTGAACCAGCACTTCTGTTTGGAAACACTGATAAGATATCTGGCACAGTCGCCGATACAGCTGGCGCGACCATACAGATTAGGGATATCGACAAAATAGCAAATTTGAATAATGGGTTATTCTTACTCATACTAAAAAACCTCCAATTTATTTAGATAGCGCTTTCTATACTTGAATATTAGCTCACGCGATTAAATAAAATAAGAGGCTTTCCTGCTTACTATTAGGGCATATCCTGACCTTTTGATGCTTAGCGAAAGAATTTTGCCGTCTGATTATAATATTTTTTAGTGTTTTATTTAAAGACTTTGTACTGGCAAACCCTGTTTCTAAAGCAATTTCTTCAATTGTTCGATCTGTTTCGCGAATCAACTGTATCGCCTGATAGCTCCTAATCAATTCTAAATAGCTAATGATTGAAACACCAACTTTACTGTTAAAGTAGCGAGAAAGGTACCCTTCTGATAAATAAAATTCATCAGCAATCATTGAAATTTTCAAGCGTTGATCAGAATTTTTGTGTATATAGTCTAATATTTTGTAAATTTTTTCATCCAACAGATGGCTTGAATTTTCTGCTTGTTCAATAGCAAATTCTTTGACATACATTCCCAATAGTTTCAATAAACTGGCAGTAATCATGACATTGTTTATTCTATCAACTGGTTTCTTGACTAACTCAAACAGCGAATCAAGTTCTGAAATAAACATGGCATACTGTTTCTTGGTAACACTCTCTTGAGAAATTTTTGATTGATTTATCCTAAATTTTGCTATATCCGGAAAATATTTTTCAATCCACGGTGTTGGAAAAATAATTGTAAGTACACTATCCGGATAAGAAGTTTCCTTGATATTTCGTATACCATGTATTTCAAATGGATTGACAAATACTGCTTCACCTTCATTAACTGTATAATTTTTTCCTTCGATAAAGTAACTATCAACCTTTCCTTTAGCGACATAAGTTATCTCAATCTCTTTATGCCAATGACGCAAAATTTGTGTTTCCTCGGCCTTTTGGATAATAAAGATAGCTGGAAATTCACTGTTCTCAATAAACTGTTCCAACTTATACTGCATCAACTGTAGCCTCCTCACCATTCATTTCTACAAACAGAACCACTTTTTCGTTTGATATGTTGGTTTCTCTTTTTCACTAATTATAACACCCCTTATTCTCTACACTTGCTAAATAAAAGAAAAAAGGATTAGTTGGCTACCACCTAACTAATCCTCATTTATTTTCTTATCTTGTTCCTACCCATTTTCAAAGTTGACAATCCCTAAAAATGAAACCCTTACTCACTTAAAAAATAGCCTGAATCATCAATAATCACTTCTCACAACCAGGTTTACTGCCTTCATTTGAGTGCAACTATTTTTTTGCACGTAACGCACTTAAAATCGAGACTGTATCAACTACTTCTTGTAACATAGCTCCCAAGAGTGCAGGGATTATTCCAAAACTTGCGATCAACATGAGTGCAATACAAATAAAAATGCCAATTAAGACTGATTGGCGTGCAATACGCATCGTTTCTTTGGCAATCAAAACGGCTTCAGGAACCCGTGTCAAATCATCTTTTAAAATGACTACGTCTGCACTTTCGCTAGCGGCTGTTGCACCATGTGCCCCCATTGCAATACCAACATCTGCTGCACTTAGCGCAGGTGCGTCGTTCACGCCATCACCTACCATCGTTACTGGTCGTTGTTTCTCAGGGACATCCGCTAAAATTTGCCATTTATCTTGTGGTAAACATTGCGCATGAACCGTCGTGATTCCGACTTTTTTGGCGATTGTTTGCGCCACAGTTTGATTGTCCCCAGTTAGCATCATCACCTGTTTCAAGTGGAAATCTTTCAGTTGTTTGATGGCATTTGTTGCCTCAGGACGAATCACATCTGCAAAGTGGATTGTGCCAACAAATTCTCGATCAAAAGCAACATAAATAATAGTTTCCTCCGAAGCGATTTCGGGTACGCCCAGCCATTTGGCTCTGCCAACTTGAAGAAAGTGATTATCAATTCTTGCTTCTATTCCTTGACCAACAATTTCTTTTAATTCTGAAGTTGGCAACAGTTTTTGATTTTTTGCGTAACTAACTAATGAACGAGCTAAAATATGGCTTGATTCTTGTTCTGCACTAGCTGCATACATTAGTAATTCTTCTTTTGACAATTTACCAGCTGGTTGAACTGCTGTCACCTCCAATTGTCCCTTGGTGATTGTCCCGGTTTTATCAAAAGCAATCGTTTTAGTCACTGCTAGCTTTTCAAGCGTGGTGCCATTTTTAACAACGATTCCATTTTTACTCGAACGACTCATTCCGGCAACAAGTGCGACGGGCGCTGCCAAAATTAAGGGGCAAGGTGAAGCAACAACTAAGACTTCGACAAAACGATGTGGATCACCTGAAAGCCACCAAGCGATTCCGCCAATGAAATAAGCTACCAATGTAAATGGGACTGCATAGCGATCTGCCATTCGGACAAACTTTGCAGGTTTTTCTTTCGATTCTTGAACCAGATTAAGAATCAATTGATATTGGCTATCTGCAGCACGTTTTTCGACCCGCATTTCTAATGAACGATCACCATTGATTGAACCAGACAATAACATATCACCAATATTCTTAGTAATGGGTTGTGATTCACCTGTTAGTGAAGACTCATCTATTTCCGAGCTTCCTTTGATTACTCGCCCATCAACAGGGATTGTTTCACCCGGTTTAACAACTAGTTTATCGTTGACTTCGATTTGCTCGACGGGTAATTCTTGCCAATTTCCATCAATCCACTTATGTGCTGTTTGAGGTGTATTATCAAGCAGTGCTTGTAACTCTTTACTAGCTTTTTGATTCGCATAATCTTCTAGACTATCGCCACCCGTTAACATAATCAAAATCATCAAGCTCGCCCAATATTCTTTCACTATTAACGTTGCTACAATCGCTGTAATTGCTAAAATATCGACGCCATATTTTCCTGAGCGTAATGTTTTGATCATTTCGAGGAACATCAAAAAGGCAAGAATACCACCAGTAACTGCAATCAAGAAAAATGCCAGTTGAGACTGATGAAAAATAAATTCACTGATTAACGCTATCCCACCAATCAATACTGTTAAAAGAAATTTTTTTAAATGTGTCATCTTTCTCAACCTTCTTTCACTTTCAAGCATAGGCGTTTTTTTCTCGTTTTTAAACTAATACGTGCTAAATGAAAACAACTATCATTCTTGTTTATTCTTTCCTTTTTCACACATTACTTTGACTAAGCTGTTACCAAACTTTTTTTCACTAACTTTTAAAAAATACCTTTTTTCCCATAATTGTGCTATACTTTTAGTTCGTTATTTAAGGCGGAAGGAGCAAATAAGCCATGAATGAAAGACAAATGGAACAAGCACATGTGGACGAAACCGTTCAATTAATCCAGCTTGAACAAAAATTATTAAACAGTAAGCAACAAGAATTGACCCAAGAAATGAATACCTCAACAAAGGAAACAGCTAATCACCGTATCCGTGCTGGTTCTAATGAGTCATTTTACGAGTCTGCTGTTGAATACCGCCAACATGAACAAGAACTACTGTTAAAATATCATACTCTCGATGCACAACAGCATCGTTTACAGACTTTAGATGTCATGCAAGGGAATCCCTATTTTGCCCGCATTGATTTTAAAGAAGAAAATGAAGCAGAAACCCTTTATTTAGGGATTGCTTCTTTACGTGATTTGACCGAAGAAACAATTGTCATCGACTGGCGCGCACCAATTGCCAATCTTTATTATGAAGGTGAAATCGGACCTGCTTACTATGAAACAGATGTCGAACGTATGACCGTGGAGTTGTTACTTAAACGCCAATTCAAAATCCAAGACGGCGAGATTCTCTCAATGGTAGACACTTCTGAAGTAATCAACGATGATTTTTTACTAGAGATTTTAGATGAAGCTTCAAGTACCCATATGAAAAATATCGTTTCGACAATCCAAAAAGCACAAAATGCAATCATCCGCGATACAACTAGCAAAGTAATGCTGATTGAAGGAATCGCAGGAAGTGGAAAAACTTCTGCTTTGCTTCAACGAATTGCTTTTTTACTGTACCATAATCGGAAATGGTTAGATGCGGAACACGTATTGTTATTTTCACCCAACCATTTATTCTCAGACTATATTTCAACTGTCTTACCTTCTCTTGGTGAAAGTGGTGTCCCAACCAAGACATTTAGAAGCTATATAGAAGAACTGCTACAAGATTATTCGCTAGTTGAAGAAGATCAACAAGAACATGGTTTTTTATTTGGAAAAAATGATCCAATCCACGACTTAAAAAATGGCTTAACACTAGTTAACCATATCAATCATTATGTGAAGGCAATTACGAATTATGGACCTTTATTCCGTGACATGAAAATCAATGGACGAACCATTCTCGCAAAAGATTCTATACGAAAATGGTACCAAGAAACAAATACTTTGCTACCATTGCATCAACGTCTTTCTCTGCTGCAAACAAAGCTACTTAAAAAATTAGGTGGCTTACAAAAAGATGAAACGCGTCAACAATGGGTGAAAGATTTGGCTGAAGAACAATTGCAAGAATTATACGCAACTGATCCAAACCTTGAGTACACAGAGCAAAAAGAAAAATCTTTACGCAAAAAACTGGCAAATCAAATCGTACGTAAAAAATTTCGTCGTGTTCATCGTGGTATTACCAGCTATCAATTTGTGAATATGCCTAAACAATATCTCCACTTTTTACAAAGTGTTCCAGAAAAAGCACTGGTTTCCCATGGGATTTCCAAAGAACAATGGACAAAACAAATTGCTGAGATTCGTCTAAATTTTCGTCAAAAACAAATGAAACAAGAAGATGCTGTTTTATTCTTCTTGCTAATGCGTCGCACATTTCCAGTAACAATCACTCAGAAAGCTCGTTATGTTTTTATTGATGAAATGCAAGATTTCGCACCTTCACAGGTTGCCCTGCTTCAAGCACTTTATCCAAAAGCAAACTTAACTTTCTGTGGCGATCTCAATCAAAATGTCTTTGGTAATGAAACCATCGTTGGTTCTCTTTCACAGCTTTTTGACAATCAAGAGGTCACACGTTTCCAATTAACAACCAGTTACCGTTCAACTAAAGAAATCACTGACTTCGCAAATCATTTCTTATCCAAAGAAGATCGTGTCGAAACAACTGCTCGAAAAGGTGATAAACCAGTCATCATCGAAGCTTCAACTGCTGAAAAACAACTTCATTGGTTTGAAGAAACACTTGAACAAACGCAAGCCAAAGCAAAACACTGGCGGACAGCAATCATTGCTAAAACACAAGAGGAATGTGAACAGTTATATGAACAATTCCCTGAAAATTTGAAACAACAAGTTCAATTGATTCTTGATGAGGAAGACTTTATGAAACGTTCAATTATTCTGTTACCTGCCTTCTTGGCAAAAGGACTTGAATTCGATCGCGTCTTCTTATGGAATATTAACGATGAGCAGTTCCACACAGAACAAGACAAGCTAATTTTGTATACTATGTGTACACGCGCAATGCACGAATTGACACTGTTTACGTCCTTCAATAAGAGTCCATTATTGAAGGCAATTGATTCTTTGACTTATAACAAAGAAGTGATTTAAAGCATTTTACCAAAAAAAGGGGTACGACAAAAAGCTTGTCGTACCCCTTTTTGAATATACGAATAAAGGTTATTCAAAAACAACTCCTCGGCATAGTTTGCATCCACTTCAAACTTATGGAAAGCTATTTTAAATAAAGCATCCTTATTGCTTGGAGCTGCAACCTCATTCACCGTATTCAATAAGTAACTTCTTTCAAATAAGTCTAAATTTGACAAAAATTTGAAAAATCATTTCTGAAAATTTCTCCTTATTTCTCGAAACTGACTATTTCTGTCACAACCTTACAATAATCTAAAGTAAAAAAAGAGAGAAGCATCAGCGTCAGCCGATGTTCCCCTCCCCTCTTAATATGTTTATGCTGTACCGATTACCAAAAAATTAGTATCTGCACCGAAAATTTTTATATTATTCAGGTATCTGCAAACCTGTTTCCGGATATTTCAAACTAACTAAAGTCACGATCATTCGTAATTCTTCAATGTTTTCTGGAAATTCGGGATCAAATATTTTACTATGACGCCCCACTCCACCATTGTCGATCAAACGATAAATTCGATTCCAGTCAATAAATTGTTCAATTGTTTGAAAATGACTGATTGGATATCCTCCGCTGTCCAAAATTTCGGTCAAGCGAAACACGAGATAGGCACTGTCGATGATTTTCTCTTTGGATGAAGTAACAGTTGGATCTTGTTCAATCAAAATCTTCTCTGGTTGATGTTTCAGACTCCATTCTAACAACAAAAAGAAAGCTTCCATTCGATACCCCTCGTTAAACAGCTGGAAAGAGGTTTCAGCATTTTTAAACAAGAGTGGAATCAAATAATTCTTTTGATAAATGAGCATGGGTACTCGATCAATTGCACATTCCAAATAACGATTCAAATAACCTATCCCAGTATAATTTCCTAAACGATAGCCTTCTACACCAAATCTTGCATACTTATGTGCGATACTTGAGCAATCAGCAATATTTACCGCTAATTCTTCTACTTTTTCGTAACCGCTTAATATTCTATCGAAAGGTTCCAAAATTATTTTTGCTTCCATCATTATTCCTCGCCCAAATTCCAATATACTCTGTATCATTTCAAAATAATACCTGTAACCTTATGATACCACAGGTGAAATGGAATAAAAAACAAAAATCAACTAGTAAAATCTTTCCTTCATCAAAAAAGAAGCATGGCATCAACCTGCCATACTTCTTTGATTTGAAAAAAGTTTGAATAAACTAGGCAAACGCCTAATCGTCCAATTCAACGTTATGGAAAATATTTTGAACATCTTCAAGTTCATCTAACGCATCGATCATTTTTTCAAATTGTACTAGATCATCACCAGTTAAAGTGATTTCAGTTTGTGGTAACATTTGAATTTCTGCAATCGAAAATTCTGTAATGCCTTTTTCTTTCAATGCTTCTTGGATAGCGTGGAAATCAGGAACTTCACCATAAACGATGATTTGTCCTTCTTCTTCGATGACATCACGAACATCGATATCTTTTTCCATTAAATATTCAAGAATTTCATCCGCATCGTCGCCAGCAAAACCAAAAATAGCTGTGTTATCAAACATATAAGAAACGGCACCAGAGACACCCATGTTTCCGCCGTTCTTACCAAAAGCTGCACGAACATCTGCTGCAGTTCGGTTCACATTGTTTGTCAATGTATCAACAATCACCATTGAGCCATTCGGTCCAAATCCTTCATAGCGCAATTCAGAATATGTTTCATCTCCTGAACCTTTTGCTTTTTCAATGGCGCGGTCAATAATATGTTTAGGCACATTATAGGTTTTCGCACGATCAATAACGAAATGTAACTTTTGGTTAGCGTGTGGGTCAGGTTCACCTGATTTCGCTGCCGCATAAATTTCAATCCCGAATTTTGCATAAATTCGACTGTTGTTTGCATCTTTAGCAGTTTTCTTTGCCACAATATTAGCCCATTTACGACCCATATTTTCACTTCGCTTTCTCTTTTTCTAGTTCCGTAACGCAAAAACGTCCTGTTTCATTATACTTGTGAATCCTAATTCTGTGAAGCTTTTTTTCATTATTCCCATTTTATCAAAAAATCAGCAATTTATTTTCTCTATCCCTTGATTAGAATTGGCATTCGGCCAAAATTTTGTTCAATCAACTGACTGTTCGCTAAACAATAAATTTGATCGCTACGAATTAATAACTGTGCTTCTGTGGCTTCTTTTTTCCCTATTCGTGAATAGACATGACTAATGTCTTGTTTTTTTTCTTTCAGAAACTGTCTCCCCGCTTCAGTAAATCCTAATATGTGAAGATAATTTTTTTCTTGCTGCGCGAAAATTTCAGATTCCGTTATATTTAATAACACGTAGCACGCCAATCGTTGGATTCTTGTCCAAGTATAACGTTTCGTCTTAACCAAAGATACGAAAGAATGAAAGTCTGTAGATTGCTTCGCAGCTTCTTGTAAGCGAACTTCTAAGCCTTCCGTCATTTGATAAATTTCCTTCAATTGTGTTACATGCGTCGATAATAATTTATAACGCAGATATGGCCATAATTCATCCCAAGTTTGAGTTGGTTTCGTTAGTAAATCGTGAGCTGTTACTTCTGGAACAACGTGTTGAATCTCAGCTTGCCTAGCAACAGCTTCTCGAATGGCAGTGGCACTTGCGATCGTCTCATCAGCAATTTCTTTTTCATGATAACCAGCACTTTTCCTTTCAATCGGATGCAGTGCCATCGGTCGTTCATACCTTGCATTTTCTTTGGCATAACTCAAGCCCAAAATATGGTTAGGTGAGGCAAAATCGAGCTGTTCATCTTGCAGTAGTGTGCGAAAAACTTCTGTCATTTTTTGTGGATAGCTGATTTTTTGATCGGCTAAATTTTGAAATGCCTGATCAATTTCACGTTGGTTGTCCCGAACAAATTTTCCAAATGACTCGTAGTCAAAATGAGTCGTATTTTCTGTTCCAAAACATAATGAGTCACAGCCTAAATCTTGCAACAATCTCACTGCACCTTTTGCAAAATAATCGGCAGATTGAACTGCCCATTCAACCGGTAATTCGATAACTAGATCAACGCCATTTTGTAATGCTTCATTTGCACGCTGCCATTTATCAAGAATGGCCGGCTCACCTCGTTGCAAAAAATTACCACTCATCACAGCAATGACGACTTCCGCATCTGTCTGTTTCCTTGCCATTTCTGCGTGGTAGCGATGACCATTATGAAATGGATTATATTCTACAATTAAGCCACAACTTCTCATCAGATCCCTCCCCATTACTCTTTTTCTAAGGAAAACAAGAAAAAAGAGCAGCGACATTTGTCACGGCTCTTTTTAAATTCATTCTTTATAGGCTACAAAGAACCAGCGTTTCGTTTCTTCAGTTGGTGTTTCATCTGTAAAATCACCATAAGCTTCTACTTTTGAAAAACCACTATTTTCTAACATGCGCAAATAGCTTTCCATTGAATACGTGCGTTCTTGATGAAGCTCGTCTTCACGGATGAATTTTTCAGGCTGATCCAAATCCTCTACAAAAAAGGTTAAGAAATGTTCAATACTATGTGGTTCTTTTCCTGGATAACTGTCCCATAAAAAAGCAAACTTTTCACTTTGATAGTGATAGCTATATTCTGGAAAAACCGTATCTACTTGATAAACAGAATGTACATCAAATAAAAAACGGCCATTTTCTTCCAAAGCTTGATATACTTCATCAAAAACTTGTTGAACTTCTTGCCCATTTTCCATGTAACATAATGAATCTGAATAACAAGTAATTGCTTCGTATTGTCCTACTTCTGAAAGATCTAACATGTTTCCTTCAACAAATTGGACGGCTGTTTCTTGCTCAAAAGCGCGCTGACTTGCCATCATTAACATATCTTCCGACAAATCAAGTCCAGTCACATTATAACCTGCTTTTGCAAATTCAACAGCTAATGCACCCGTACCACAAGCAAGCTCTAAAATGTTCTTTGTTTGCTCAGGTAAGTGTCTCTTTGAAAATGCTAACCATTGTTGATATAGCGCTTCATCCATTACTTCATCATAAATAAAAGCGAATGTTTCGTAAGCCATATTAATCCAACCATTCAGAAATGTTTACAAGTGGTGCATCTGACCATAATTTTTCTAAATTATAAAATTCTCTTTCAGGTGCGTGGAAGACATGGACAATCAAGTCACCAAGGTCAATCAAGATCCATTTTCCGCCTTCTTTTCCTTCAATGCGTTTCACTTCGTAGTTATTTTCTTCTTCTTTGTCAATAATTTCTTCTGTAATTGCGTTCATTTGACGTTCACTGTTTGCTGAACAAATCATAAAATAATCTGCCAATAACGAAACTTCTCTCACGTCAAGTGCTAAAATATCTTCTGCACGTTTTGAATCTGCTGCTTTTACCGCAATTTGTAATTGTTCTTTGCTATCTATGATAATTTCCTCCTTAACATTTGGTGACAAATTTATTTTTTCGCCACCCAATGATTGTATGTTTCGATTGTTTTTGGATAAATTTGTTGTTCTTGTTCAATTAAGTGAGCTAATGTGTGCTTTGTTTCAAAAGCAACTGCTTCATCTAAGTCGACTAATGCAATTTCGCGCGCGTCTTCTACCCCAGGGAAATTTCTGCCTGGTTCAATGTAATCAGCAACATAAATGATTTTATCCAGTAAAGTCATTTTTGCTGCTCCAGTTGTATGCACTCGAATAGCATTTAAAATCTCGGGATCAGTAATGCCCAATTCACGTTCAACAAATGAAGCACCCACAAGTCCATGCCAAATCGCATTGCCATAATTCAACAAATCAGAATCAAATCCATCACGTTTGATGACTAGTATAAACTCATCATCCGGACGTTCTTTTGCATAATCATGGGTCAACGCTGCAATACTAGCTTTTTCTGGTGAACAACCATATTTCTCAGCTAATGCTACCGCCATTTTTTCCACGCCTAAGACATGTTGAAAACGACGTTCACTCATTCGCATTTGGACTTTTTGCATCAGTGTTTCGCGAGTATCTGCAGTATAATGACTACTATAATCCATGTTGATACAAGCCTTCTTTCTGAATATAATCAACTACTTTGTCAGGAACTAAGTAGCGGATAGAGCAACCTTGGCGAACTTTTTGACGAATCTTGGTCGAACTAATGTCAATTTCAGGTACATCGACCCAAATGACCGGATACGGTGTTTCGACTCCATAACCAGCACGCTTGATACCTACAAAATGAACAAGATGAACTAATTCATCAATTTTGTACCATTTTGGAAGATACTCAACCATGTCACCGCCGATGATGAAATAATAATCTGTATCTGGATTGTTCTGCGTCAAGGCTTTCATCGTGTCATAAGTATAACTTTTCCCACCACGGCTCAATTCAACTGTTTCAATTGCCAAAAATGGATTGTCTTCGATTGCAAGCTCGAGCATATTCAAACGATGCGCTGCCGGAATCGTTTTTTTCTCATCAATATGTGGTGGTTCATAGGATGGCATTAAAAATACGCGATCCAGTCCTAAATTTTGTCCAACTTGTTCAGCCATAACCAGATGTGCCAGATGGACAGGGTTAAATGTTCCTCCCAAGATTCCAACTTGTCGTTTTTTTTCAAAAACTTGTGGCATTTCTTTCGGAAAAACTTGTGAACGAACAAATAGATTAGCCTGCGTACTCATTAACGACCACTCCTTAGATTGCTTTTACTTCTCGTGAAATGCGTTGGTATTTTTCTTTACTTGATGGTTTATATAATACCAATACACGTCCAATGATTTGAACAATCTCACATTGAACTTCTTCTTCTAAAATTCGTGCAACATCTTCCGCGATTTCATCTGTATTTTGTAGCAAAGTAACTTTGATCAACTCACGTTTTTCTAATGCTTCATTGATTTGAACAAGCATTGCTGAGTTGATTCCACCTTTTCCAATTTGAAAAATAGGTTGTAGGTGATGTGCTTGACTACGTAAAAAACGTTTTTGTTTTCCTCTTAATTCCATTTTCGTCCTTCTTCCTTAAATTAAAGCTTTACGCTTGATTACATCAACACCCTTAGGCGCCCACCCAGCAACAACTGCTGGCTGTGCTACAGTGATCCATCCAAGACCGGCAAAAACAATATCTGTTTTTTCTTTCACTGAAAATTCAAAGCGAACTAATTCAGGGAACTCTTCTACCTCGTCAGGACGTGGTGGCTGTAAAAGTCCACCCACATGTTTTGCGTAAAATTCATCTGCTTTTTCGAGTTTTGTTCGATGGATATTCACATCATTTGAAACATAAGCAATAAATGAGCCACGTTCACCACTTACAAAATCAAAGCGAGCCAATCCGCCTAAGAAAAGCGTTTGACCGTCATTCAATTGATAAACTTTTGGTTTAATTTCTTTTGTTGGTGCAATGATCCGCAAATCTTTTTTACCTAAGTAATGTGCCATTTGATGACGATGAATAATTCCCGGTGTGTCAATTAAAGCTTGACCATCATCTAAAGGAATTTCAATTTTATCTAAAGTCGTTCCGGGAAATTGTGAGGTAGTAATCACATCTTGAACACCCGCAGTATTCTTAATGATCTGGTTAATCAATGTTGATTTACCGACATTCGTTACACCAACGACATAGACATCTCTACCTTCGCGATATTCTTCGATTTTAGCTAGTAGATCTTCCATTTCATGTGCTTTTTTAGCACTTGTTAATAACACTTCGACAGGTCTTAGCCCTGCTTCATGCGCACGTTCAGTCATCCATTGGATCATTTTAGGTTTCTTCAGTGATTTCGGTAAGATATCGACTTTATTACCTACTAATAATACCGGATTATCACCGACAAAACGATGTAGTCCCGGAATCAATGAACCGTTGAAATCAAAGATATCGACAACATTAACAATCAACGCGTCTTTTTGACCTAATTCATTTAACAAACGTAAAAAATCATCATCTGTTAAAGAAACATCTTGGATCTCATTGTAATGACGTAGTCTGAAACAGCGTTGGCAATAGACCTCACCTGATTCTAAACCTTTTTCTAAGGCAGATTGCGGTGTATACCCTAGTTCTCCTGGTCTATCTGTTTGAATAATCGAGCCGCACCCGATACAGTGTAATTCTTCACTCATTCAATTCCACCTCGCCAGCCCATATCAGGATTATTTACTAATAAATGGGCCATGATTCTTTTTTCAAAAAAACGATTAATTTGTGTTTTCCAGCTATCCGTCTCAATAATTGGTTTCACCAAAATACTTCGGATTCCTGCGCGATTTGCACCACGAATATCCGTCATGATTTGATCGCCAATCATTACAAGTTCTTCATCAGCAAGGTTCAACTTTTTCTTTGCTTGATTGATTCCCACAGCAAATGGTTTCATCGCACGAGCAATATAAAGTAAATCAAATTTTTCGATTGCTCGCTCAATTCTCTTCGAGTTATTATTCGAAACAACTACAACAGGAATACCAGCATTTTTCATTTCTAAAATCCAATTTAACAATTCTTCTGTTCCATCTGGGTTATTCCAAGCAATCAAAGTGTTATCCAAATCAGTTAACACGGCTTTGATGCCTAAATTTTTCAACTGTGCAGGGGTAATTTGATAGATGGCTTCTACCATCCATGTTGGTTTATAATTTGAAAACATCTTGTCTCCTCATTTGCAAAAAATGAAGGAGCACACCAGGTACTCCTCAGCCCCTAATTATACTGCATAATCTAA
Source organism: Enterococcus sp. DIV0174 (assembly GCF_050529065.1). NCBI lineage: Bacteria > Bacillati > Bacillota > Bacilli > Lactobacillales > Enterococcaceae > Enterococcus > Enterococcus sp. DIV0174. The sequence goes on from NZ_CP172881.1 coordinate 1,755,180, forward strand.
AAAAAAACTACCTTTACCATTCAATCCATCCCACACATTTTTGTATCCGTTCACAATTGTTTATTTACTTTCTTTTGTCTTGCTCTTTTGCAAAAAGAAAAACGATCACCACTTTGGCAATCGTTTTTCTTTTATAAAACTTTTTCCAGAAACTGTCGTGTTCGTTCTTTCTTCGTTTCTTCAAAAAGTTCTTTTGGCGCTCCTTCTTCAATTATCTTTCCATCATCCATGAATAAAACACGATCACCAACTTCTCGCGCAAAACCCATTTCATGGGTCACAATTACCATTGTCATACCTTCTTTTGCTAACTCCTGCATAACAGATAGAACTTCTCCGACCATTTCTGGATCTAACGCAGACGTTGGTTCATCAAATAACATGACTTTGGGTTCCATTGCAAGAGCTCTAGCAATTGCGATTCTTTGTTGTTGTCCACCTGACAATGATTGAGGATATTCATCTGCTTTTGTTACCAAGCCAACTTTATCAAGTAATACTAACGCTTTTTCTTCTGCTTCTGCGCGACTGATCTTTTTTACTTTCGTCGGTGCCAACAAAATATTTTCTAAAACAGTTAGATTTGGAAATAAATTGAACTGTTGAAAAACCATGCCCATTTGTTCTCTCATTTCATAAATATCTGTTTTTTTGTTGGTGATTTCTTGACCATCAAATAGGATCGTCCCACTGGTCGGCTCTTCTAGCAAATTCAAGCAACGTAAAAATGTACTTTTCCCAGAGCCAGACGGGCCAATCACTACCATGACCTCTCCTTGAGTAATCTCTAATGTGATGCCTTTTAAAATTTCTTTTTGTCCAAACGTTTTGGTTAAGTGATTCACTTGAATAAGTGCTTCCATTGACAGCCTTCCTTTCATCGGTATCCTTTACCTAATTTTATTTCCCAAACATGTAGCAATCTCGACATCAAAAATGTTAGAACAAAATAAATAATTGCAGCTACATAGAGGGGCTCTAAAGGGAGATACGAATTCGAGATAACGATTTGTGCACTATTTAATAACTCATAGATCCCAATCGTTGAAAGTAGGGAAGAATCCTTGATCAACGTGATAAATTCATTACCCATTGGAGGTAAGATATTTCTTAATGCTTGCGGTAAAATCACATATCGCATCGTCTGCATTGGTCTGAGTCCCAACGAGCTAGCCGCCTCTTCTTGACCAAAATTGACAGCCATGATTCCACCACGGACGATTTCAGCGACATAGGCACCTGAATTCATTGATAAAACAATCATCCCCGGTATCAGCCGGCTAAAGTCAACATCTAATACACCCAGAGTTAATGTAGGCGCATGAACCACGCCTTGTAACAAGCCAAAACCGATCAAAATTTGGATTAGCATCGGTGTCCCACGTAAGACTTCAATATAAGCATTGGCAAACCACCGTAATGGTCGAATTTTTGAAAGTTTCAACAGTGCCATAATGACGCCAATTATTGTTCCAAAAACAATCGTGATAACGGAAATAATTAATGTAATTAATGCACCCGACAGGAAATAGGGATAGTATACCGATAGAAATGAAAAATTCACGTAATCAAACTCCTTTATTCTTCTGCTTTTTTAGCTAGCTCTGTATTTTTTTTGATGAATTCATCCATTTTTCCTGAGCTTTGTAATTCTTTGATGACTTGATTGACTTTCTTTTGTAAATCTTCTTCGCCTTTTGGTAACGCAATTGCGTAGGCTTCTTCATCGCTTGAGACTAAGTCAACATCTGCTAACATTAACTCTGGATTATTTTCAATATAAGAGTTTGCAACGGTTTCTTCTAAAACTAATCCATCAATTGATCCTTGCTTTAACTCAATAATCAAATTAGGCACTTTAGCTACAGAAACTAATTGTGCATCTGGAACTTGTTCTTTTACAACGTCTTCTTGAACTGATCCTTTTTGCGCTCCTACTTTTTTCTTTGCAAAACTTTTGAGACTGGTTAATTCATTTGCGTTTTCTTTGTTGATGACCATTTTTTGTGGTGGAGCAAAATAATTATCTGAGAAATCAAATGTTTGCTGACGCTCTTCTGTTGCCGAAATACCAGAAATTGCTAAATTGACTTTTCCTTGTTGTAAGGCTGCTAACACTGCGTTGAATTCCATATCCATCACTTCGACTTTGACACCTAGTTCTTTTGCAATTTCATTCGCCAAATCAATATCCACGCCAACAATCTGGTCTTTCCCATCAATCATCGTATGAAATTCAAACGGAGCAAAATCTGCAGAAGTTCCCACTACTAATTTTCCAGAATCCTGGATGCTTTGAATCCCCTCTTTTTTTGAATCGTTACTTGTTTCTTTTCCACCAGAGCTACACGCCCCTAAAAGAACCACCATTGAAACCATCGTAAGCCAAATTATTTTCTTCATCGTTACTCTCCTCTAATATTTATACACCCAACATAAACTTAATGAGTTATTATACATAATATCAGATTTTTTATTCATTTCAAGAGTGTTTTTTGAAAAAATATGCGCAAATTTCATTTATTGTGCGTTTTTCTTCTTTTCCAACTAAAAAATCATTCCCATTCACCCACATATCAAACGATTCCAAGCCGTTGTAAAATCCAATCGAACGAAAGAGACGCAAGCTGTTTTGTTTTTTCAATACAAAAAAAGGTCGGGATTTATCCCGACCTCTCATCATCAAATCGCTTAATACTTACGGAATCTTTCATAACGCTTTTCAAGTAAAGATGTTACATCCGTTTGCGATAATTCAGTTAATTTTTCAATCATTGATTTTTTCATCATGTATGCTATTTTAGCCCAGGGAATTGGTTCCCCATTAAAAGTTTCTGGAATCACCTTGTCCACAATCCCTAGCTCATGTAATTCAGGCGCGGTAATTTTCATCAGCTCCGCCGCTTCCGCCGCTCGGCTACCATCTTTCCATAAAATAGATGCAAAACCTTCTGGCGAAAGAATCGCATAAATTGTTTGTTCAAGCATCCAAACTTCATCTGCAACGCCAAGTGCAAGTGCACCACCGCTGCCGCCTTCGCCAATGATGATTGCTAAAATTGGCACGTTTAGATCAGACATTTCTAAAAGATTCTTAGCAATTGCTTCTCCTTCGCCGCGTTCTTCCGCTCCCACACCACAATAAGCCCCAGCAGTATTGATCAACGTGATGACTGGGCGTTTAAATTTTTCTGCCTGTTTCATCAATCGCAATGCTTTACGATACCCTTCCGGATGCGGTGAACCAAAGTTTCGTTGGATATTTTCCTGTAGATCTCGACCTTTTTGGATTCCAATCACCGTGACTGGTTTACCAGCTAAGCTAGCAACACCACCAACGATTGCTTCGTCGTCACCAAATAAACGATCCCCATGAAACTCCTGAAACCCATCAAAAATTTCTTCAAAAAAATCTAAACTCGTCCAACGTTCTTTTGCTCTAGCCAGTTGAACAACCTCATGAGCAGTTTTATTCATGATCCAACCAACCTTTCTGTGTATGCAATTCGAGCAAATGATGAATCGTTTTCTTCAATTCTGTTCGCGGAACAATCTGATCAACAAAACCATGAGCTAACAAAAATTCTGCCTTTTGAAAGTCTTCTGGTAATTCTTGCTTAATCGTTTGTTCGATTACCCGACGTCCAGCAAAACCAATCAAACTTTGCGGCTCAGCTAAAATCACGTCACCTTCCATCGCAAAACTGGCGGTTACACCACCAGTTGTAGGGTCAGTCAAAACGGTTAAGTAAAAAAGCCCTGCGTTGCTGTGACGTTTCACCGCCGCGGAAATTTTCGCCATTTGCATTAAAGAAAAAATGCCTTCTTGCATTCTGGCACCACCAGAGGCAGTGAACAAGACCACAGGTAATTTAGCAGTTAATGCTCGTTCAAATAATCTAGTTATTTTTTCACCAACAATCGTCCCCATGCTTCCCATAATAAAATTTGAATCCATAACACCAATCGCTAAAGGAATATCATTGATTGTTGCTTTACCAGTCAAAACTGCTTCATGCAAACCAGTTTTTTCTTGTATCACTTCAATTTTTTCTTGGTACCCTGGGAAATTCAAAGGATCTTCTGTCGTTAATTCGGTATCCCACTCTTCAAAACTTTTTTCATCAATCGTTAACGCTAATCGTTGCCAAGCACTGATACGAAACGTGTAACCACAATTGGGACAAACGCGTTCTTCACCAATATCTTTCGTATAAATGATATGTTTACAATTCGGACATTTTGCCCACATATTGTCAGGAACAGTTGGTGGACTTGTAGGTTGAGCTCCTCGATTTGGGTTAATGCGAATATATTTTTTCTTTTTAAACAGAGCCATCTACTCGCCTCCAATCTCCGTTTCAGGTGTCCAATTTGGTAAAAATTCTTCTTGTAAAAATGCCGTTGTATAATCACCAGCAATCACTGCTGGGTGACTAATCAAGTCCATTTGAAATTCGGCATTTGTCACAACACCGTCTGTCACGATTTCGCTCAAGGCACGTTGCATTTTCATCAACGCTTCAAAACGCGTATCACCATGAACGATGACTTTGGCAATCATTGAATCATAATATGGCGGTATTTTATAGCCTGAATAAACTGCGCTATCAACACGTAAACCCATGCCCCCAGCGGGAAGTAATAAGTTTTCAATGGTTCCGGGTGATGGAGCAAAATGAAAAGCTGGGTTTTCTGCATTGATTCGACATTCAATCGCATGGCCTTGAAACTTGATGTCATTTTGTTCTAAGCCCAATGGTTCACCCGCTGCAATTTCAATTTGTTTTTTCACTAAGTCAACACCTGTTACCATTTCTGTTACAGGATGTTCCACTTGAATTCGCGTATTCATTTCCATAAAGTAAAAGGCACCAGATTCATCCATTAGAAATTCAATGGTTCCAGCATTCTCGTAATTTACAGCTTTCGCTGCACGAACAGCCGCAGCGCCTAAATCTGCACGTTTTGCAGCAGAAATCACAACCGATGGTGATTCTTCAAGAACTTTTTGATTATTTCTTTGCAACGAACAATCACGCTCACCTAAATGAATGACATTTCCATAATGATCGCCCAATATTTGAACTTCAATATGTCTTGCTGGATAAATAATTTTCTCCAAATACATTTCGTCATTTCCAAACGCTGCAGCAGCTTCTTGTTGCGCTGAAGCAAAGTGTTGTGGTAGTTCTTCTTTGGTCATTACTTTTCGAATTCCTTTACCACCACCACCCGCAGCAGCTTTTAACATAACTGGGTAGCCAATCTTATCTGCAACTGACAAAGCTTCTTCCACAGTCGAAAGTACACCTTCACTTCCCGGAATTACCGGAACTTTGGCTTCTTGCATCAAGCGGCGGGCATTGATTTTATTCCCCATCGCATCAATGGTTTCACTTTTAGGTCCAATAAAAACAATATTGCATTCTTCACACATTGATGCAAAACGACTATTTTCAGATAAAAAACCAAAACCTGGGTGAATCGCTTCTGCCTTGGTAACAATTGCCGCACTTAAAACTTGTTGCACATTCAAATAAGAATCAACAGCTTTAGCTGGTCCAATACAGATCGCTTCATCTGCTAATTGAGTATGCAATGCATCAGCATCTGCTTCTGAATATACAGCAACTGTTTGAATACCTAATTCACGACAGGCACGAATAATCCGCACGGCAATTTCACCGCGGTTAGCTATCAAAACTTTTGAAAACATATTTCACCTATCCAATCATAAAGGTTAATTCAGCTTCGGCAACTTTTTTGCCATCCACTTTTGCGACACCCTTCCCGATTCCAGCGGAAGATTTTACTTTGATAATTTCAACTTCCAAATACAAAGTATCTCCTGGTGTCACTTTGCGACGGAATTTTGCTTTATCCAATCCGCCAAAATAAGCTGTCTTTCCTTTAAATTGTTCTAAAGACAATAAGGCAACGGCTCCAGCTTGTGCCATTGCTTCAACAATCAGCACACCGGGCATAACCGGTTCTTCTGGAAAATGACCTTGAAAAAAGGGTTCATTGATTGTGACATTTTTCTTAGCGATAACACTTTCACCTGCAACCATTTCTTCCACTCGATCAATCAGCAGCATTGGGTAACGATGTGGAATGATTTCTTTGATTTCTTGAATATTCATCTTCTACCTCTTTCTTATTTTGGCTGAATTTTAACGAGTGGTTGACCAAATTCAACAACTTCTTCATTTTCAACCAGAATTTCAACAATTTCTCCGTCAAAGTCACTGGTGATCTCATTCATTAGCTTCATTGCTTCAATAATGCAGATGATTTCACCTTTTGCTACTTGGTCACCAACTTTTTTGTAAGCTGGTTTATCCGGTGAAGGTTGCAAGTACACAACACCAACAATTGGTGATTTTACTTCAATGCCTTCAATTTCTTGCTTTGTGTCTGCTACTACAGTCTGTTCTTTAACAGGTTCATCTGCTTTGATTTCTGGTTTCGCTGATACAGGTTGAACTGCAGGTGCTTCCATCATTTGAGGTGCTGTTACTGCTCCACGACTGGTATTGTTTTTATTCATATAAAGTTCAAATTGACCTTCACGTAAATCAAATTCAGTCAAAGAAGATTGATCGAATTGCGTTACTAGTTCTTTAATTTCACTGATGTTCAAGCTTATTCCTCCCAGCGTTTCATGCAAAGGACCGCATTGTGTCCGCCAAAGCCTAGTGAGTTACTCATGGCATAAGTAAGTTCAGCAGGTTTGCTCTCATTTTTTACGACTGTTAAATCAATTTCTGGATCTTGATTTACTACGTTGATAGTTGGTGGTACAAATTGGTGCTCTAACGCTAATAATGTTGCTAAAGCCTCGATTCCCCCAGCAGCACCTAGTAAATGTCCTGTCATTGATTTTGTACTGCTAACATAAGTGTCTCGGAAGTTTTCACCAAGTGCTAGCTGAATTGCTTTTGCTTCTGCTTGGTCATTTGCAGGTGTGCTTGTTCCATGCGCATTAATATAGCCCACTTCTTCTGGTTGGATGCCTGCTTCGTCCATCGCCAATTTCATTGCTTTTGAAGCCCCTGATCCGTCTGGCGTTGGTGCTGTCATATGATATGCATCACAATTTGATCCATAACCTACGATTTCACCATAGATTTTCGCACCGCGTGCTTTTGCATGTTCTAAGGACTCGATCACTAAGATTCCAGCGCCTTCTCCCATAACAAAACCATTACGTTCTTCATCGAATGGAATAGAACCACGGTCTGGATCTGTAGCAGTTGATAAAGCTGTCAACGCAGCAAAACCTGCGATTCCCATTTCACAAATCGTTGCTTCTGTTCCGCCAGCTAGGATAACATCTGAATAACCATGTTTAATGTTACGGTAAGCTTCACCAATGGAGTTCGTTCCACTAGCACAAGCTGTAACGATTGATGTACAAATGCCTTTAGCACCTACTCGTAAAGCAATATTCCCAGCAGCCATGTTGGCAATCGACATAGGAACAAACATTGGTGATACTCGTTTAGCGCCTTTTTCATGCAAGCGAATTACTTGATTCTCAATTGTTGGTAAACCACCAATTCCTGAACCAACGATAACACCGAAACGATCTTGATCAATTTTTTCTTTTTCTAATCCACTCATTTCAATTGCTTCAAGAGCAGCATAGATTCCATAAATTGAAAACATATCCATACGTTTGCTATCTTTTTTAATAAAATATTTATCATAAGGGAAATCTTTTACTTCACCAGCTAGCGTAATCCCTGTTTCAGTTGCATCAAATTTCGTAATTGGTGCAATTCCGTTCGTTCCGTTTTTTAAACTATCTAAAAAGCTATCTCCATCGTTTCCGATTGGCGAAGTAACACCATAGCCTGTAATTACTACTCGATTCATCAATCATCTTCCTTTCTATTATCCGTGCATGACCAAACCGCCATCAACATTAATCACTTGACCTGTGATGTACGCATTTTCTGCTAAGAAAACTGCAGTCTTGGCAATATCTTCCACGTTACCAAAGCGCTGCAATGGAATTTGTTTTGTGACTTGTTCTTTTACTTTTTCTGATAGAACATCCGTCATGTCTGTTGCAATAAAGCCCGGCGCAATGGCGTTACATGTAATTCCACGCGTCGCTACTTCTCTAGCAACTGATTTGGTTAAGCCAACAACTCCGGCTTTACTGGCTGCATAGTTTGCTTGTCCGACATTCCCGATTAAACCAGAAACACTTGCCAAATTGATGATTGCACCTTCACGTTTTTTCATCATTTGTTTTAGAACATGTTGGGTCATGTTGAATGTACCAGTCAAATTGATATCCAAACATTTTTTGAAGTCTTCAGCGTCCATCCGAAGTAATAATTTGTCATTTGTGATTCCAGCGTTATTGACTAAAATATCAACAGAACCTAGCTGCTCTTGCGCTTCCTTGATCATTTCACCTGCTTTAGTAAAATCTGCGATATCACCAGATACCCCAATGCAGGTAACACCTAAAGCTGAAATTTCAGCCAATTTTTCTGAAGAAATCGCGCTGCGACCATTTAAGACAACATTGGCACCCGCTTTAGCAAACGCAATTGCAATTGCTTCCCCGATACCTCTCGTACTTCCTGTGACAAAAACGTTTTTTCCTCTAACGTCCATAATTACCTCCCCGATAATCGTTGATAAGTTTCTTCAAATGTTTGTTGATTCTCAACACGGTAAACAGGAATCGTTTTATCGATTTTTTTCATGAAACCACTCAAGACTTTCCCTGGTCCGACTTCAATCATTTGGTCAATTCCCAATGATTTTAATTTTTCAATACTTTCATAAAAACGAACAGGAGACATCACTTGACGCTCTAATAAGTTTGGAATTGCTTCTTTTGTCATAACCTCAGTGGTTGTATTGCTAATCACTGGGATCCTTGGTTCGTTAAATGAGATTGTTTTTAATTCCTTCGCTAGCTTTTGCGCTGCTGGCGCTAGGATGGCTGTATGAAATGGTCCACTAACATTTAATGGAATCATTCGTTTGGCGCCTTGTTCTTGTAACAAAGTCATCGCCGCGTCAACAGCTGTCACTTCCCCACCAATAACGATTTGCTGTGGTGTATTGTAATTTGCAGGTGAAACAATGCCAAACTGACTTGCTTCCTGACAACAAGCTTCAATCAATTCAATCGGCGTATTCATCACAGCGACCATTTTGCCACTTCCGGTTGGCGCAGCCTCAGTCATATAAGCACCGCGTTTAGCCACTAATGCTACTGCTTCTGCAAACGATAGCGCTTCGCTTGCAACCAATGCTGAATATTCTCCTAAGCTAAGCCCTAATGCTGCGTCCGGAGTAATTCCTTGTTCTTGTAATAAGCGATGATAGGCAACACTTACCGTTAAAATCGCCGGTTGTGTGTAAGTGGTCTGATCTAGTTGCTGATTTTCAGTAAAACACAATTCTGCCATGTCATAACCAAGAATTTGGCTTGCTTCATCAAATGTTTGTTTTACTACGGGTTCATGGTATAAATCTTGACCCATGCCTTGGTATTGAGCGCCTTGCCCACTAAATAAAAATGCTGTTTTCATTATATTCTCCAATAATTTAGGATAGACGACTAAGTATCCATTTATTCAAAAAGGCTAAGACATTTCACATCGGAAATGTCCCAGCCCCCAACCTTATTACATGATTATGCAGTTTGTTTTTCAACGTAAGTAACTAAATCTTGTACAGTTTTAATGCCATCTTCTGTTTCAATTTTCACATCGAATTCATCTTCGATTTCGTTGATGATTTGGAATAAGTCCAAGCTATCAGCTTCTAAATCTTCTTGAATATCTGTGGTTAATTTAATTTCTTCTGTTTCTTTACCTAATTCTTCTGCAATAATTTCTTGAATTTTTTCGAATACCATACGATATATTCCTCCGATATTGTTTACAATTTTATAGTTTTATTTTTATCATTTATCAGTTTATAGCTCCATGAGGATACTTCCCCATGTTAAACCTCCGCCATAACCTGTAAATACCACTTTTTGATTACTGCCTAATTGAAGCGTTCCAGCGGAAACCGCCTCGTCTAATAAAATAGGAATACTTGCAGCAGAAGTATTACCATATTTATCCATGTTTGCTAGAAACTGCTCTTGTGGAATTTTGACCTTCCGAGCAATTTTTTCAATAATTCGTTGATTTGCTTGATGCAAAAGTAGATAATCAACTGAATTTTCTTGCGTTATTTCTTTTAGATTTTTCGCGACATCTCGGACTGCAAAGTCAAAAATATCACGTCCAACCATTTGCAAATAGTAAGAACCTTCTGACTTTTCAGAATAAAATGGACTTTTATTTTCATGATATCCTGCTGTTAACGAAGAACCTCGTGTACCATCCGTTGCTAAATGCTCCACTAATAATTTTTGTGTTGCGCCAGCTTCTAATAACACACCACCTGCTCCATCACCGAATAAAACAGCTGTAGAGCGGTCTGTCCAGTCAAGTAACTTAGACAACGTTTCTCCACCAATGACAAGCCCTTTTTTCGAGCCACAGCGAATCAGTTTTTCAGCAATACTTAGTGCATACACAAAACCAGTACAAGCAGCACTCAAATCAAAAGCAATTGCTTTGGTTGCGCCCAATCGACCTTGGACTTGCGCAGCCACTGACGGCATTGCATAATCCGGAGAAATCGTAGCAACTACGATGAAATCCAGTTCTTCGGGTTGGATTTTTTGCTTTTCTAGTAATTTTTGCGCAACTAGGAAACAAAGATCTGATGTTGTTTGATTCGTTACACAACGTCTTTCTCTAATCCCAGTTCGTGAACGAATCCATTCATCTGATGTTTCCATCATTTGTGAAAGCTCATCGTTAGTCACGATTCTTTCAGGAAGTACACTTGCAGTTGCCGTAATTGTTCCAAATTGTTCCATTAACGTTCCTCACTTATACTCTCGCAAGAAATCATGCAAGTTTTTCAGTGCATTTAGCAAAGCATGTTGTTCTTGGTCGCCCATTCCATCCAGAATGTTTTTGACCATTTCTCGATGAAAATGTTGATGTACGCGATACAATAGCTTTCCTTTTTTCGTCAAGCCCAGTTTCACCACACGCCGATCATCTTCACTGCGAATACGCTCAACATACCCTTTTTTCACTAATTTGTTGATGGCAGTGGTCAAGGTCCCAACAGTGATCGATAACTCCTTTGCTACTTCTGAAGTTGTTTTTTTCTTATACATCCCGATTGCCTCGATCGTATGCATCTCAGTAATTGATAGATCGTTGAATTGTGATTTTTTCAACTCAGACTCTTCGATCGTCAAAATATCATTGAACACACTTACGAGATAATCATTAACTGTTTTCAAATCTGGTTCCATGTTCCACCATCCACTAATTAGTTTGATTATCAAATCTTTTGATGTTCAAACTATATCTTAACTTTTTTCAAAAATCAACCATAATCAACAACTTTTTTCGATTCTCAGTTTATTTTAAGAAAAAATTCATTTATAAATGCTGATAAAACAAATATTTAACAAAGATAGATTAAAAATTCATTTCAAAAAAATATTTTGATTATCAAAGCTTTTTTGTCCAGTAGTTTTCTAAAAAAACAAGTTTTCTTGTTTGTTTTTTTCAAATTTGATATAGTTTTTTTGATTGAAAGATAAAAGGAGTAATTATGCTTAAAGAAAAAGTGAAACATTTGCCTCTTCTTCCCGGGGTTTATTTAATGAAAGATAAACATGGCTCAGTGATTTATGTTGGTAAAGCCAAGCAATTAAAAAATCGTGTGAGTAGTTACTTTCAGCAAAACAAACAACATTCAACTAAAGTGCTACGAATGGTACATACAATTGTCGATTTTGATTTTGTGGTGGTAGATACCGAATTAGATGCATTGCTTTTAGAATGTGAATTGATTCAACACTATCATCCATTCTATAATCGACAGATGAACTATTTTACCAATTACAATTATCTTCAATTAACTGATACTGGTTTTATCCTGTCAGATGAGCCGACTGCTCAAAGCTTCGGTCCTTTTCGTTCCTACAAAAAAATACCTACTATCTTACGTATTTTAGAAGAGACTTACCAAATGCCTTGGCTGAAAGAAATTAGTTTATTAGCTTTGCGAACACAACTTCCAACAATCGCTCAGTTTTCCTTTCAACAAAAGAAAAAAGAAATTGAAGGTCTTTTAAAAGGTCGAAATAAAAAAGTTTTAACTTATCTTAAACAACGACAAGAACACTTTATTGAACTTCTCAATTTCGAACGTGCAAGTAGTATTCAAAGTGAAATTGAGTTAATGACTTACTTCATCCAGCAAATCCAAAACCAAAAGACCTTTTTGCAAACACCTCGTCTCATTTTGTCTTTACCCGTTGCAGCAGATCAAGAATTGACAAAATATTATTTGATTTGCTACGGTCAATTAGTAGCGACAACTAAAATAGCTGGTAACACCCCACCTAATTTTCATTTTGCTGTTGGAAATGATACTTTAGCAAAAAAACAACAGCTAACAAAAGCTGAAGTTGATCCTGTTCAAATTTTACTCAGCTATCAACGCAAGCTTAGCAAAGAACAGTCACAATAAATAACCTACGAGCGTCTCTTAATAGCCACTCAAACAGAACAACATAAAAAGACCAAGACGAATAATCATCTCGGTCTTTTTATGTTGTTTACAAGCTTACGCTAAATGAGCAAAACTTATTGGATTAAGTCGTAGATTTCCATCGCAACGATATCAATATTATCAAACTCGTATTGTTGGTGTGTATCTGTTTCAGTTAATTCAAATGTAGTAGTTGCTTTATCATAAGTTACTGTACATTTTTCAACGCCTTCTTTTTCAAAGCGACGAACTTGCAACTCGTTGTCTGCTGATTCGACCATAGCCTCCAGTCGTTTAATAATTGCGACTAATTGTGAATGTGTCATAGGAGGTCCTCCTTTTCTTATTTCTGTTATATTGTATCAAAGTCATGGCTGTCTTGCATTGATTTTCGCGAAAAAAACCAGTTTTTTATGATTTTTTTTCTGGAACATTTCCATTCGGCCACCAAAGTTTAATCAACGCTTGTGTCCCATCATTTTCAAACCCTTTACCAGCCAACTGTTCGTACAAGATAAGTGCTTGTTTTGTAGCTGGTAGTTCAAGTGATTGGTTTTCAGCTTCATCTAAAGCAATTTTTAAATCTTTGATAAAATGTTTAACAAAAAATCCGGGAGAGTAGTCTTCGCGTAAAATACGTGGCGCATAATTGCTCAAAGACCAGTTTGCTGCACTACCACCAGAAAGCGTTTCAATCACCTTTTTCAAATCAAGTTGATTTTTTTGTGCGTAAGCTAACATTTCGGTCATCCCTGTCATTGTACCAGCAATCATGATTTGGTTGGCCATTTTTGTATGCTGACCTTTTCCTGCATCACCATGTAATGTAAAAGTTGAGCCAAACTCTCTAAAAATTGGTAAAACTTTTTCGTAGACATCTGATTGTCCACCAACCATAATGGTTAATGTCGCGTTCTTTGCTCCTAAGTCGCCACCAGAAACTGGCGCATCCAACGCAGCTGCTCCCTTTTCAGAAGCTGTCTGAGCAATTTTTTCTGCCAAAGTTGGCGTACTGGTTGTTAAGTCAACTACAATTTTCCCCGAAACATCTGCTGAAAAAATCCCATTTTGCCCATAATAGATTTCTTCAACGTCTGTTGGGTATCCAACCATTGTAAAAATCACTTCGCTTTGTCTAGCAACTAGTTGTGGTGTCTCTGCCCAAACAGCTCCCTTAGCAACTAAAGGATCTGCTTTTGCTTTTGTTCGATTATAAACGACCACTTCGTATCCTGCTCGTAATAAGTGTTCAACAATTGAGCTACCCATTACTCCTGTTCCAATAAATCCGAGTTTCATCTTTCAACCTCCTAAAAAAAAACCTTGACTCTAGTATACGCTAGAATCAAGGTTTTTTAAGAATAAATTGCTTTATTTATCGTTTAAATGAATTTAATTTAATTTTAATTCGCTCGATGGAAGCTTCTTCTTCTTTTCTGCGCGTTTCCTCTTCATGATAAACAATCATGTCTTGATAAAATTCAATCATTGCTTCACCAAAATGAGTAGACGAAATTTCATAAAGCTTCGCAGCTAAAACTGCTTCATCACGAGGAATCTCATCTGTTATATATTGAATAAGTGCTGGTGCAAAATCTTGGTCTGTTTCAAATGTTTTTCCTAATGATGCGTGATCAAATAGGCGATTTAAATAAGCGTTACCTTCAACCACACACGGTGTACCAGCAGCCATAGCTTCTGTATATGTTAACCCTTGTGTCTCGGAAGTGGACGCGCTGACAAAATAATCAGCTGCTTTATAATACAGAGCAACTGCATTGTTATCAACTTCACCAGTAAACTGAACGACTTCTTGTAAGTCTAATTCTTCTATTAACTCTTGTAATTCTTCCATATAAGGTCCTTTTCCAACAATCACTAAGCGCGCATTTGGATAAGATGCAATGACTTCTGGAAAACCTTGAATAATTGCTTGAATGTTTTTCTCATACGAGAGCCGACTAAGCGAAAGCACCATCAATTGGTCATCAGTCATTCCTAATGACGTACGTAAGGCGCTGATTTCCTGAGTGGTAATATCTGATCGCTTAAACTTCTCGATATCAATCCCCGTTGGAATCACTCGCAACGGTGCAACTACACCATACCCACGTAACGTGTCAATCACTCGTTCACTTGGACAAACCACTCCTGTCGTATGGTTAGCAAAAATACGCGAAAAATATTTGACGTGTGACTGTCTGATCACCTTACCATTTGCAATATAATGAAGATAATCCTCATACATTGTATGGTAAGTATGAATAACTGGAATTTTCAATTTCTTGGCTACCATTTTCCCCAGAATCCCCGCTCCAAATTCGGTATGTGTATGAATCAAATCTAGCTCCAGCTCTTTGGCAACTAAATAAGCATACCACATACCTCTTACAACGATTCGCCGATCTTTGAAAGAAACAAACGGAACACTTGGCATCCTAATAACATCTTTTTCTAATTTATCCGCATTCGGATCTGTTGTAGTGAAAATATAGACTTCATGACCATTTTTTTCAAGTTCATCTTTTAATGTCTTTATTGATGTAGAAACCCCGCTAACTTGCGGAAAATAGGTATCGGTAAAAAAGCCAACTTTCATGTTTTTTTGCCTCCAAACTACCTTTTCATTGATTTACTTTTTCTTACCTCTAAAGGTGTTTCTTGTTCCTCTAACACCATTTCATAAACTTCTTGAAGTTCTCGCCCAATTCGTTCGATGCTACGTTCTTCGGCTGTTTGATAACCAGCTTGCACCAAACTTGGAACCTCTTTTTCAGTTATTTGTCTGATCTTTTCAATAAATTCTTGATTCGTTCGTCCCATATAACAGTTTTCGCCATCTTTTAACCAGCCTTCATACACTGGAATATCTCTAACTAAGACATTTTGTCGACTTGCTAGCGCCTCTAAAACAACGATTCCTTCAGTTTCTTCGTATGAAGGAAAGAAAAACAAATCTGCACCTGAATAAGCACCCTCAATGACATCTCCACGAATGTAACCAGGGAATATGACATTTTCCGGATGGTCTTCTTTAACGATTTTTCGAATATTTTTAGGGATCGAGTACATCGGTACATGACCAAACCAAACAAATGTGTACTCAGGCATTTCTCTAGCAATTTCAACGAAGTCAATGATTCCCTTTCGTTCAAAAAACAAGCCAACACAAATCACTACTTTTTGATCTGAAGACAAATTGAAATATTCTCTAAACCTTTGTTCTTTCGTAAGATCAGGTTGGTATTTATCTAAATCAATTCCATTGGAAATTGCACGAATAGGTACTTCGATTCCGTAGCTTTCTAATAACTTTTTAGAATATGGCGTAGGCGTAATCAAATAATCTGCCTTTTGATACAAACTCACTAGATATTTTTTGACGACAGGAGATAATTGGTTAGAGCCAATAAACGAATTGCGAAAGTCTTCTTCTGTCGAATGTGCATGATAAACAACTTTCTTGCCATCTCTTCGCGCTTTGTTAACCATATTATGACTATTGATACCATAAGTATTAATGTGCAAAATATCATAGTCGTCGTTGGTATCTAATGTATAAGGAATCCCTACATCTGACAAAGCACGCTTTTGATGATCAAGCGCACGCCCAATCCCAGATTTTGCAAGTATTTTTTCACTTTCAAAATATAATAATACTTTCACCTTACGTCCCCCTTCTTCTATATAGTATAACATAGCCAAGAAACTGTCACTCAAACTTAAGCCCTATTTTTCAACAACTTAAAAAGTAAGCGATTCAATTGAAAAAACTAAACATGTTACGAGAAAATAAAAAAAGTGTTAGAAATCTCGCTAAAGCTAGCAAAATTTCTAACACTCAATAGTCAAGCTTATTTTACGTATTCATTTACAAGTTCAACGACTTCTTCCATTGTATCGCAATCTTTCAATGCGCGATCTGCAAGTTCAGCCATTTTCGTTGTATCTAAACGTTTCATCAAGCTACGTGTTTTAAGAATAGATGTTGCGCTCATTGAGAACTCATCTAAGCCCATACCAACTAATAGAGGCACAGCTGTTTGATCCCCAGCCATTTCTCCACACATTCCAGCCCATTTGCCTTCAGCATGTGCTGCGTCAATCACGTTTTTAATTAGACGTAAGATTGATGGATTGTAAGGTTGATATAGATATGAAACACGTTCATTCATACGATCAGCAGCCATAGTATATTGGATCAAGTCGTTTGTACCTACTGAGAAGAAGTCAACTTCCTTAGCAAACTTGTCAGCAATGACAGCTGCGGCAGGAATTTCAATCATAATTCCGACTTGGATTGTATCAGATACTTCCACGCCTTCATTAATTAATTTTTGTTTTTCATCTTCAAAGATTCCTTTTGCTGCACGGAATTCTTTCAAAGTAGCTACCATTGGGAACATGATACGCAAGTTACCATGAACAGAGGCACGTAACAATGCACGCATTTGTGTGCGGAACATGTCATCACCTTGTTCAGACAAGCTGATACGTAGTGCACGATAACCCAAGAATGGGTTCATTTCGTGTGGTAATTGTAAGTAAGGCAATTCTTTGTCCCCACCGATGTCCATTGTACGAACAACAACAGGTTTACCTTCCATACCTTCTAGGACAGCTTTGTAAGCTTTATATTGGTCGTCTTCTGTAGGGAAGTCCGGAGAATCCATGTATAAAAATTCTGTACGATAAAGACCAACAGCTTCTCCGCCGTTGTTATGAACACCAACTAAATCTTTTGGTGTTCCAATATTTGCGGCTAATTCAAAATGCTTGCCATCAGCCGTAACTGTTTCAGCATTTTTTAATTTTTCCCATTCTGCTTTTTGTGCAGCGTAAGATTCTCCTGCTTTAATAAATTCAGCCTTTTGTTCTTCTGTTGGTTCGATGATTACATCACCTTCGATACCATTAACAGCTAACATTTGACCTTCTTTTACTTTAGCAGTGATTTCTTTCGTTCCAACGATTGCTGGAATTTCTAAAGAACGAGCCATAATTGCAGAGTGAGAAGTGCGTCCGCCAATATCAGTCACAAAAGCTTTAACAAATGTACGATCTAATTGAGCTGTGTCACTTGGTGTCAAATCATGAGCAACAACGACAACTTCTTCGTTAATCATTGAAGGATTTGGCAAGTTCACACCTAATAGATGCGCTAAAATACGTTTTGCAACGTCACGAATGTCAGCAGCACGTTCTTGCATATAAGCGTTGTCATCCATAGCTTCAAACATGCCAATATACATATCAGTTACTTCTTTAAGAGCTGATTCAGCATTCACACTGTTATCTTTAATATTTTGCTTGATTTGACCAATCATTTCTGGGTCTGATAGAACCATCAAATGAGCATCAAATACTTGCGCTTCTGCTTCACCTAAGCTTTGCGCTGCTTTTTCACGAATTTGTTGCAATTCTTCAGTAGATTTTAATAATGCAGCATCTAAACGAGTTTCTTCAGCAGCTGTATCTTCTACTGTTGTCTTACTGAATGATAAATCCGGTTGAACTAGCAGGTAAGCTTTTGCAACGGCTACACCGTCACTAGCGGCAATCCCTTTTAGCATTTCAACCATTATTCAGATAAGCCTTCTTTCTTCATTGTTTCTACGATAGCTGCCATAGCGTCTGCTTCGTCAGCACCTTCAGCTGTAATTGTAACGTCAGAACCTTGACCTACACCTAAAGACATAACGCCCATGATAGATTTCAAGTTTACTGATTTACCTTTATACTCTAAGTTTACATCAGAGTTAAATTTGCTTGCTGTTTGTACTAATAATGTAGCTGGACGTGCGTGGATCCCAGTTTCTGCTACTACGTGAAATTCTTTCTTTTCCATATTGATCGGTCTCCTTTAAGTGAGTGTTGTTTTTATGTGAGGGTTTTCTTTTTTAGCAATCCAGAAGATTTCTAATAAAGCTTTACCCTTTCATTTGTAAAGATTACCATTTTTTGTCGACAGATACAACAGTTTTCATTCAAATTCAATGAAAAGTATTTTATTTAAACTCCTTTTCTTTTCGTTATTGGATTTATCCTTTCGCATTCATTCGTTGATTCCGTTTTCAATAAACTTCTATTATTTTATCTTCTTTTTTGGACAAATCACACGAATTTTTTTCTTCTCTCTTCCTTAAGAAAAAGGACAAGGCTTTGTTATGTAGTCTAAGACATTCTTTCTATTAGATGCGCCTTTATTACGCTATTTTAAAATCAAAATTGATTCGAGTTAAAATAGTTGATTCTCTTCTTTTTTTTAGTATAATAAGTTCAAAGGTCAGAAATGGTCAATAGACTTTTTTTACCTTCTCAACTAACGAATGATGGAAGAAAGATAAGGGTTTTCTTTTTACCTCTTGAAATATGCGTTGTAAAATAAAGATGCAACCCATTTTGTGAAAGGACGTGAACTACACATGCTTTGTCAAAATTGTGGCAAAAATGAAGCAACGATTCATTTATACGCAACAGTTAACGGACATCGAGCGCAATTAGATTATTGCCAGAGCTGTTATCAAAAAATGAAAAATCAAAAAAATGGAGGTCTGACAAATATGGCCCAAAATGATCCATTTGGATTTGGTAGTCTTGACGATCTATTCCGTTCAATGTCTAATCAAATGCAACAACAAGGAAATGGTTATGAACAAACACCACCTACTCAATTCGGTGGCGGTAATAACTTTAACGGTGGACAACCACCACAAGGAAATACTGAAGGTTTGCTTGGTGAGTATGGCATTAATATCACTGAACAAGCTCGTCAAGGTGATATCGACCCAGTTATCGGTCGTGATGAAGAAATCAAACGTGTGGTTGAAATCCTCAACCGCCGAACAAAAAACAATCCTGTTTTAATTGGTGAACCTGGTGTTGGTAAAACAGCAGTCGTTGAGGGTTTGGCACAAAAAATCGTTGATGGCGATGTTCCACAAAAATTGATGGATAAAGAAGTCATTCGTCTAGATGTTGTTTCTTTAGTTCAAGGAACTGGGATTCGTGGTCAGTTTGAAGAACGGATGCAAAAACTGATTGAAGAAATCACACAAGCAGAAAATGTAATCTTATTCATTGATGAAGTTCATGAAATCGTTGGTGCAGGTGCTGCGGGTGATGGAAACATGGACGCCGGAAATATCTTAAAACCAGCTTTAGCTCGTGGTGAACTTCAAATGGTTGGTGCTACTACTTTGAACGAATACCGAATTATTGAAAAAGATGCTGCTCTTGAACGTCGGATGCAGCCAGTCCGTGTCGATGAGCCAACTGTCGATGAAACAATTAGTATTTTAAAAGGTCTACAAAAACGTTATGAGGACTACCATCATGTGAAATATACAGATGAAGCAATCAAAGCTGCAGCTGTCCTGTCTAACCGTTACATCCAAGACCGCTTTTTACCTGATAAAGCAATTGATTTATTAGATGAAACTGGTTCAAAGAAAAATTTGACGATCCAAATCGTTGATCCAAAAACGATTGATAAAAAACTGCAAGAAGCTGAAACACAAAAAACGCAAGCTTCTAACGAAGAAGACTTTGAAAAAGCAGCCTATTATCGTGACCAAATCAATAAACTTCAAAAAATGAAGGAAAAACAAATCACCGATGAAGAAACACCAGTCATCACAGAAAAAGATATGGAACAAATTGTTGAACAACGCACAGGTATTCCTGTTGGTGAATTGAAAGAAAAAGAACAAACACAGCTTAAAAATCTTGCAACTGATTTGAAAGCGCACGTAATTGGTCAAGACAACGCCGTAGAACGCGTTGCCAAAGCCATCCGCCGTAACCGCGTTGGATTAAGCAAAAAAGATCGCCCAATTGGTTCATTCTTATTTGTTGGACCTACTGGCGTCGGGAAAACAGAACTTGCTAAACAATTAGCTTTCGAGTTATTTGGTTCCGAAGACTCAATGATTCGTTTCGACATGTCTGAATACATGGAAAAACACAGCGTGTCAAAATTGATTGGTTCCCCTCCTGGCTATGTTGGTTATGAAGAAGCTGGTCAATTAACTGAAAAAGTACGACGTAATCCGTATAGCCTAATCTTGCTTGATGAAGTTGAAAAGGCACATCCAGATGTCTTGCACATGTTCTTGCAAATTTTGGATGATGGTCGTTTAACAGATGCGCAAGGTCGGACAGTCAGCTTCAAAGATACGATCATCATTATGACAAGTAATGCTGGTACAGGTAAAGTTGAAGCAAATGTTGGTTTCGGTGCAGCGAGAGAAGGCGTTACTCGCTCTGTTTTGAATCAATTAAACAACTATTTCACACCAGAATTCTTGAACCGTTTTGATGGCATCATTGAATTCAGTGCTTTGTCAAAAGAAGATTTAATGTCCATCGTTACTTTAATGTTGAATGACGTGAATGAAATGTTGGCACCTCAACAACTTCATATTGAAGTACCTGAAAATGTCAAAGAAAAATTAGTTGATTTAGGATATGATCCATCAATGGGCGCACGTCCACTTCGTCGAACAATCCAAGAACAAATTGAAGACGGGATTGCGGAATTCTATCTAGATCATCCAACAATCCATGATTTGAAAGCAAAACTAGATAAAGAAAACCGAATCGTTATTACATCAAAACCTGAACGTTTGGCAAAAGAATCAAAATCTGAAGCTGTGGAATAATTGACAACTAACAACTGTTCGCAGTGTGAATCAAAAAGATAAGTCGTGCTTTCTTCAATTTGTTTTACAAATTTTATAGAAAGTTCGGCTTTTCTTTCTCTCCTTAGTTTTTTTTAAAAGACAATGCAAATTACTGTTCATTTTATGAGAAAAAAATTATAATTAGGTAAATAATTCTGTTACTTATGTACTTATGCGTAAAGAAGAGAGGTGAGCGCCATGAAATTAGTAAACGTGACGAATAGCCATTCACGCCTTGTATTAAATCAATTAGAAAATACTGACGCACATATGGTCAAAGTTTATAGCATGGGAAATACCACAGTTGTCTATACTGAAGCACCTGAACACAATGAGATTTTGCTAGTGAATCATAAGCGAAATATCCGCCAAAATGAAATTCAAGAAGTGCAAAAATACTTCTTGAAGAAACTCCATGACGCAGACTATCGTAAAGAAGATATCACAGTTATTGAACTTGAAGGTATGGTTGAAATTTCTATTCCAAAACAACCACTAGGACAAGAATTAGCATATAATTAAAAATAAGCCTAATCAACAAGAATTGTTCATCAATTCTTGTTGGTCAGGCTTATTTTATTTTTGTCTTTCTTAATATTGAGATAATCATGTTTTTTCTATACTACACTGCATACAGCTACACGTACCTGTACATATATATACAGTAGCTAGTAAACTATTTTAGTTAGTTGTTCTCATTGCTTCTTGCGACACTTAGTTCGTTGCTTAATTTTTTTATTTCTCTGATTCTTTGTTCTTTTTGGGTCTTCATGACATTTTTATTGTTAACTTCTGGTTTTCGAGTCACTCCGCTAACTATTTTTTTGATTTCACTACTGATTGCTTGATTTTGATCCCAGTCTTCAATATCCAATAGTCGGCACAGTCTTAGCATCTCCGCTTTTTTTCTCAATTTTCGTTCTCGTTTTTGCCATTCTGTCTCCATCGTTTCCCACCTCACTTTCCTTTTTTAAGTTTATATACGCAAAAAAGAATATTTTTTTTATTTAAAAATTTATTTTTCGCAAGTAACGTAAAAATACTCGTAGCGGGAAAACTTAAGAAACTTTTGTATGTACTTTTTCATCCGTTTAGCACCAATCACAAAAAAGCTGGGAGTTAAATTCCTCCCAGCCTCGTAGAACAAAACACAATTATCTCGTCCTTGTAATCTATCGACTTTCTAAAATCAGTTTAACCTTCATCAGTTATTCCTTCTTTTTTAGTAACAGCTAACCAGATTTCACTAGCCAAATTTTCTTGATCTTTTGTCCAACTAGTAAAAGAAATTTCCGGTGCCTCTACTAATTGGTATTCTGATGAAGGTAACCATTCAGAGAAAATCAGTGCCATTGTTTCTTGTAACACTTCAGGAAACTTTCCACGGTTAGGAAAAATAGCCCATGTATGTTCTGGAACAGTTATCTGTTCCAAATCACTAAAAATATTTTCTTTACTAGTTAAAAAACCAATCATATGGGTTAAGCTTCCTGTTTCTGCTAATCTTCCCTCATCAAAATGATAAGAAGCATTTACTACTTGGTGAGGATATAAGTCACCTAATTGATGCATTTCTTCCCGCTGTTTTTCGGTAATGGATTGTGCCAGTTCAACAATTCTTTGATTTTCTCCCTCAAATTGGATTGGTACACGCTTCGACACACCTACTAGTCGAAATGGCGCTTTTTTTTCAATTTTGAATTCCATTGAAATTCCTCCTCTTACTTCAATATAAAATGAAAGTTTAGGAAAAGATTTTTGAATTCCTATTTTTCTAATCTCTGAAGGTAGGTATCCACTCCACTCTCGAAAAGCTCTTGAAAAACCTTCAACTGTCTGATATCCATAGCTAAATGCGACTTCGGTAACTTTTTTTCCTGAAATCAAGTCTTGATTTGCTAATGCCAGTCTTCGATTTTTAACATATTCCGTTAAAGTCATACCAGCAACAAATGAAAAAGTTCGCTTTAGATGATAGTCAGAAATGCCCATTTGTTGAGCAATTTCAGTCAATGAAAGTTCACCTGTTAAGTTTTCTTCGATATAATCGATTAGTTTGTTTAAGTTTTGAATCATCTTTTCCTCCTAACTTCATTAACAGGTTATCCTTTTGTCAGTGACTATACTTGATTTTAGCTAGACATCTTTAGTCGATTTTTCATAACATGAATGGAGTAAAACAGTTTAGTTTCTTTGTATAGCAAGTTTATTTTTTGCTTTTGATTTGTTGCTTGATTTTTTTTATTACCCACTCATAGTGACTGGAAGTCGAAGATACACAATAACTGCCTAACGTCGAATGCCCCGTCCAGCTTAGTTGATTTTTTTCAAATAGTTCTTCATTTGTAAAAGAATTGATTACAGTCATTACTTCGTGATGGCTCTGCTCCAACAATTTTTTTGCTTGCTCCAGAGAAGTAGTTTGGTGCTTTTCAACAAATACTTCATTCATTTCTCCATATGTTCGCCAGTTATAAGGTGACGGCAGAAATGAAATTTCTTGACCAGCTTGATTTTCTTTCACCCAAGTTAAAAGTAATTGATGCCATTCATATAAATGAATGAAAACATCTCGGACATTTTTATCTCGACGCCAGTGTTTTTCTTTTTTCTTGGTCAAAAACGCCTCATCAAAGGTAAATGGTGCCTTCTGTTCCTCATCAGTCAACGTATTTACCAACTCCATCAACGCAACAAATTGTTCCTCTGCAAGGAACATCAGATCAGTCTTCGTCTTCGGTCTTGCCATTGTCACTCACTCCCTGAAATTTATTCTTGATAAAATCATAACAAAAAACGGTTCTATTTGTCGCCTGCTAACTTAAAATGTGGACTATACTCTCAGAATGAGATGAAAAAGAGGATGAGATTTTGTTTTATCTCACCCTCTAAAACTGTTTTTTATTTTTAAACTTTTTAGACAAAAATTCCTACTGATTCATGCCAATGAAAATCCCTAGAACGAAAGGAACTAGCCATGCAATCCAGACAAATAAACTAAATTGATGAAATGTCTGTTTGGCTTTGTCGTCTTTTTTAATCAAAATAATTGTTGCCCAAATTGCATGAAAAGCCATTAATAGTAACGCAACTAATCCCGTTACGCTGTGCAAATTAAATGTAAAACCACGACCAGAAATTTTACTCATGATCGTTGTTCCAGCAGTATCAAAGACAAAACCACACCAGAAAACCAATGCATGCCAGTTCAACAATAAACCTTTTTTTCTTTCGGCAAATACTCCAATTGTATAAAACGTTAAAGCTAAAACCATGCAACTAATTGCTGCAATCAATAAAGTTGACATCTACACTTCTCCTTCTTCCTACATTTCATTAAGCATTTCTTTTTTTATTGCTAATAACACCATCAACAATGCCACTGTGACTCCAATATGCGATAAACCCGCAATCCCAGAAATCATGGCATCCACACCAGTAGAAATCGTTTGTTGTTGGATTTGGATTAGCCCTCTAACAACCATCATTACAATCATCAAAGGAAAAGATAAGTTATACAGTATATAAAACTTTTTATATCGTTTATTTTCTTCTAAGCGTGTCACCTTAAAAAGAACTGCTATCAATAAAAAGAGTCCTGTTCCTAAAGCAAATAAATGAGTATGGACAACTGCCAAAACCGTCTGACCCGTAAAATCATTTAACTTGGTGGCTTCTCGATAAAAAACGCCACTAATCATTGCCAGAACAAAATAAACAATAGCTGTATTCATCACTTTTTTCATATTTTCCGCTCACTTTCTATTTGAATTAAAGTAGTTATACCCAAAAACGATGCCTGCTAAAAACAATGCAGACCCTAGACCACTGTAAAAAATGGCGATAAATTGTTCAGGTAATAGTTGAAACTTTCGAATACTAAAACCTCCAAGAATCATGATTGCCATGATACTAAATGATTTGCCATCAAAAAACTTTAAAAAGAACTGTTTTTCTTCGTTAAGTTCACTGATTCTTTGTGTATGTTTTTTTGTCAAAGGTCCAAATACCATGAACCAAAAGAGTAAAAAAATGAAAATGGATAGAAATATGTTCAATATTCCAACATAATT
Organism: Enterococcus sp. DIV0174; assembly: GCF_050529065.1. NCBI lineage: Bacteria > Bacillati > Bacillota > Bacilli > Lactobacillales > Enterococcaceae > Enterococcus > Enterococcus sp. DIV0174. The sequence continues at coordinate 1,780,558 of NZ_CP172881.1, forward strand.
TTGATATGCATCTATTCCAATCTTTATGACATTAAAACCTGCAAACAGCCAAACCAAACTTGCAATTAATAATAACTGGATTTTTTTTACCATAAGCACTCCTTGTGAACGATGTTCATTTTGCTTTAAAATTTTTACTAATAGATTGAGTTACGGACGAGTTGCAATAAATTTTCATGTTTTTTTTCGCTAATTATTGTGTACAAGAATAGCTCAAATATATAATCGACATATTCTTCCATTGATAATTGTTGATTAAACACACTTTCTCGAACTTGTGAATCTTTTTGTAACGCCTTGAGCATTCCTTGCTTGATGTGGTTCCAATAAGTTTCCATCAATTCTGAACCCATTGCTTGATCTTCCGCAGGCATAACTAACGCATGCGCCGTAAAAAAATTAGGATATAGTTCTTTTCCTTTTTCAATGCTTCTTAGCAAAGCTGCTAAGCAGTCAAGAAAGTTGCTAAAGTCGAAAGATGTTTCAGACAAATGAAAGATTTCTGCCCAAATACTTCCAATTGTTGCAGATAGCAAATGACTTTTTGAAGGAAAATAATTATAAACAGCCCCAACAGAGATACCGCTTTTTTTGGCTAAAGAACGGATATTAACCGCCTGAATCCCTTGCTCTTTCACAATTTCTTTACAATAGCTAATCAGTTCTTCTTTTGAGCTAACAGCATTATTCATCACTCATCCTCCTCTAACATGAACAATGTTCATATTGATGATACTAAAATTTCATTTAGTCGTCAACAAAAAAAGTTGAAGCATGAGATATACTTTTTTTTTACCTGTTCAGTTTTCTTACCATTTTTAGAAAAATATTCCTTTTGACTTTTTCAATTACAAAAAAAAGCCCATCAAAAATAGGCTCTTCTGTGCTATTGTTTTATCTTTTAGCTAGTTATTTCTTTCTATTAATTCATCAAGTGTTTTCTCAAGCATTTGTATTAACGATACCCTCGCCTTTTGATTTCCACCGCACCGATTGTTACAATTGTTGCAACCAACAGAGTGACTCCACCAACAACAATAAAGGAAGTGTAGTCAACATAACTATGATCAAGAAACATTTCAACGCTAGCAATAGTAAAAAAAATCAAATAAACCAAGATGAATAGCAACCATTTAGGCAAAGACAGTTTTGAAAGAAGCAACATTGCCCCATAGAGAAATAGAAACGTATAGGTTGTTTGCATGTTACTAAATAGGAAGCGATGATTGAAGAGATTTAAAAAGCTTTCGCCTATTGCAACTAAACTAACCACTGCAATCATCCTATAAAATGGTGATTTCTTAAGAATTTGATCTATTTTTCGAAACATGTCTGGGCCCTCCTCACATCATTTTTTCTTCTATGTAATCAATCAAAATCCATTTCTTTTATACTTAATCCTGTACTTTATTATAGCATAGGAATGTTTCGATCATTCCAAACAAAAAAAGCCCTTTTCCATCAAATTTTGACAAAAAAGAGCTTTTGTAAGTGTACGATTTTTATTTTTTACAGCTGATTCACGAGCAATCTTTTTAGAGCAAACTTTTCAATTCAACATCCGGATACTTGTCGCTAAACCAGCGCATGGCGAATTGATTTTCAAACAAGAAGAGTGGTTGATCGAAACGGTCACGAGCTAAGATATTTCGACTTGAACTCATCTTTTCGTCTAGGTCTTCTGGATTGATCCAACGCGCGATTTTATTCCCCATTGGCGTCATAATGACTTCTGAATTGTATTCATTCATCATTCGGTATTGGAAAACTTCAAATTGGAGTTGTCCTACAGCACCAATAATGTATTCTTCAGTCAAATAAGTTTTATACAACTGAATTGCACCTTCTTGAACCAATTGTTGGATTCCTTTATGGAAAGATTTTTGTTTCATCACATTTTTTGCTGTGACTTTCATAAACAATTCTGGTGTAAATGAAGGCAATTCTTCATAAGCAACTTTTAATTTTCCTTCATATAAAGTATCACCAATTTGGTAATTTCCGGTATCATAGACCCCAATAATATCACCTGCAACTGCATTTTCGACATTTTCACGAGCATCTGCCATAAATTGAGTCACATTACTTAATTTCAATTTTTTGCTTGTACGTTCCAAAGAAACGTCCATTCCGCGCTCAAATGTTCCTGAACAGATTCGCACAAAGGCAATTCTGTCACGATGTGCAGGATTCATATTTGCTTGAATTTTAAAGACAAAGCCTGAAAATTCTTCTTCGTAAGGACTAATGACTTGCTCATCCCGAGTTTTATGTCCATGTGGTGATGGCGCTAAGTCTACAAAAGTTTCCAAGAAAGTTTGCACCCCAAAATTCGTTAGCGCTGAACCAAAGAAGACAGGTGTTTGCTCACCTCGTGCAATTTTTTCCGCATTAAAAGCATCGCCGGCTTCTTTGACTAACTCAACCTCTTCCAATACTTGTGAGTAAATTGAATTTTGAGTTAATGGATGATTGTCAGGCAACAAGCCATCTTCATCTAGTTCAACTAAACGTTCATCGTTATAGTTTTCAGGACGGTAAAATTCCACACGATTATGGTAAATATCATATAAGCCTTCCAACCCTTTTCCCATACCAATTGGCCAGTTCATTGGGTAAGACTCGATATCCAATAATTCTTCGAGTTCTTCAAGTAATTCAAGTGGTTCGCGACCATCACGATCTAGTTTATTGATGAAAGTAAAAATCGGGATACCGCGTTTTTTGACAACTTTAAATAATTTTTTCGTTTGTGCTTCGATCCCCTTCGCGCTATCAATCACCATCACTGCACTGTCGACAGCCATCAATGTTCGATAAGTATCTTCAGAGAAGTCTTCGTGTCCAGGTGTGTCCAAAATATTGACGCGTTTTCCTTTGTAATCCAATTGCATCACTGAACTGGTAACTGAGATTCCACGTTGTTTTTCGATTTCCATCCAGTCAGATTTAGCAAAATTCCCTGTTTTTTTTCCTTTAACCGTACCGGCTTGGCGAATTGCACCACCAAACAAAAGTAATTGTTCAGTAATCGTTGTTTTCCCCGCATCCGGATGGGAAATAATCGCAAATGTGCGGCGATTATCAACTTGTTGTTTTAATTCCTTGTTCATAGATTAACTCCGTTTCTTCATCATTTATTTACTGTTTCCGCGAATACCTAATAGTCTCGTCTTACAACTAGATTAGTATATCATGTATTTCTTGAATGAAACAGTCAGTGAGTGGATAAATTCAAAAAAGAAGCTATGATTTTCATCACAGCTTCTCTTCGTTTTATCTTCTAAGTTCGTCGTCTTCGAACTCTTTTCTAAAATAACGACGTTCCTCTTCTGGCTCGACTTCGACTTCTTCTGGATCATGGAATTGGACACGAATTTTTAAAATTCTTGATCCTTCCATTTCTTCTGAAATCAATGTCACGTTATCAACATCAAACGAAAGCTTTTCGCCTTCATCAGGAATCAATCCTAATGCTGTAATCAAGTAACCAGCCATCGTATCGACATCGCTCATATGAAGATCTGTGTCAAACGCTTCATTGAATTCGTCGATCAGCATCCGTCCTTGAATGATATATTCATGTTCTGCTACTTTTTCATAAAGGCTTTCAACTTCATCAGATTCATCGTCGATTTCACCAACGATTTCTTCTAGCAAATCTTCTAAAGTTGCTAAACCTACTACACCACCATACTCGTCAAGCAAAATGGCCATTTGATTTTGTGTTTTCTTCAATTCATACAACAAATCATCAATAAAAATTGTTTCAGGAACAAACAATGGTTCTTGCATGATTTTACGAATTTCTAAGTTAGCAAAGCCAAATTTGTGAGCAGCTTTTAATAAGTTTTTCGTATGAAGAATCCCGATTACTTTATCCTTATCTTCGTTATAGACAGGTATTCGAGAATAGTTTTCGGATAAAACTTCATTGATATTATCTTCAACGGAATCATTGATGTCGATCATAAAAGCATCCGTTCGAGGTACCATCACTTCTCGCGCAACTTTCGTATCTAAAGAAAAAACACCTTGCAACATTTCTAGTTCTTCATTATCCAAGACACCTTCTGTTTCCAACATGTAACGCATTTCGTCTCGAGTCATCTTTGAGTCCTCATCGTCAAATGTCATCGGAGTGATTCGGGCTAACAAACTAGTTGAGGCAGACAACAACCACACGAAAGGTTTTGCTACCACACCAATTGCTCGGATAAAACCAGAAGTTAATTGTGCAACTTCTTCAGATTTATTCAAAGCGATTCGTTTTGGATAAAGCTCACCAAAAACAATCGATACATAAGTTAAAATCGCTAAAACAATCACACTAGCAAGATTTTTTGCTGCCGCACTACCACCTAGCACTGGAGCAAGTTTCTCAGACAACGTATTGGCCAAAGAAGCACCAGATAAAATGTTGACCAACGTAATCCCAACTTGAATCGTAGATAAAAAGTTGGTAGGGTCTTGCAATATTTTCAAAAGTTTTTGTGATTTTGTATCTCCTTCTTCAGCTTTTTGTTCAACCCGGTTTTTATTGATAGACACAACCGCAATCTCTGAAGCAGCTAAAAAAGCATTGATCAATGTCAAAACGATCAATAATAAAATCTGCGCTAACAGCGACTGACTCTCAGGGTCAGCATTCATAATCGCATTCTCTCCTTGTTAAGTTAAATTTTTTTAGTTTACGATAGAAAAAAACGTGGCTAGGTAGCCACGTTAAAATGGTATCACAAAGCGATTTTCTTTGCAATAAAAATAGCGGTGCACGTCTTATGGTGTCGTCGCGATTTTCTTCGTACTTTCGTTTCGCTGATCTTCCTTAACGATTTTGATAACATAAGAAACAATTGTTTTACAAATCGCATAAAAAGGTACACCTAAGAAGATTCCTAATAGTCCAGCAATATTTCCAGCAACTAATAAGACGATAATAATTGTTAATGGATGGATTTTCAATGATTTCCCAATAACATTTGGATAAATGATATTTCCATCTAGTTGTTGAACGACTAATACAACGACACAGCAAAGCAATGCTTTAAATGGCTCATTGAAAACCGTCACTAAAAAGGCTGGAGCTAACCCTAAATAAGGACCTAAGTAGGGAATCAAATTGGTCAATCCTGCAATCACGCCGAATAAAAAGGCATAATCAACCCCTAGAAGAAAATATCCTAGGAAGGTAAATGTACCGACAAATAAACATTCGATTGCTTGCCCACTAATATAGTTAGCTAATGTTTGATTCAGTTGGCCAAGTAATTCGACAATTTGACTTCTTCTTTTTTCTGGGAAAAAGCGCTCAATATTCGGTACTAACTTTTCACCATCTTTTAGCATATAGAACAAAATAAATGGTGCCGTCACAATCACGATTGTCGCAGAAGCAATCGTTCCAACAATCGAACCTAAGCTAGAAGAGATTCCGCTTAAAAATTGTTGAATGATTCGCCCATAAGAAATATCTAGCTGGTCTAAATATTTGCTGATATTCACTTCTTTAAAAATCGGCAATTCTGCCATTTCTCTTAACCAGCGTTCGACCTGTTTTATGAAGTCAGGCATGTTTGAAGCCAATGAAGAAATTTGTTGTACCAGATTTGGGATTACGCTTAGTAAAATCCAAATAATTGCCGTTAATAACATCAGCAATACAAGAACCACTGCCCAAGTTCGTTTGATTTTTGTTCGCATCAGCAACTTAACAATCGGATTCAAAATATAATACAAGAATCCAGCAATTAAAACTGGTGCAAATAAGGTTGAAAAAAATGTCCCAATGGGTTCAAATATAAAATTGATTTTTGAAGAAACCAAAATCAATGTGGCTAAGATCAATAATTCAAAAGACCAAAACATTAATTTGGAATTTCTCAGTTTTTCAAACAATCGATTTCCTCCTTTTCTCTTTTTTATAGTATAGCGCATCTAGTTTAAAAATTCTTCTCTAACTTCTCTTTTTTTATCTAACGACTAGGATTGCCACGGCTTTTCATTTCACAAACTTTCCAGTATACTAAAAAATAATGAGAGGTGATTGTAGAATGAAAATCGTACAAACAAGAGATACGTTAAGTGGGATTTATTTAGATGCTATTCGCATTCGACATCAAGTATTTGTCGTTGAGCAAGGCGTTCCATTAGAACGAGAAATTGATAAAGATGAAGCTAGATGTATTCATTTTGTCCTTTATTCAGAAAAAAAAGAACCCTGCGGAACTGTTCGTTTACTACCATTAGATAATGGCAAAATGAAATTGCAGCGAATGGCAATTCTTCAAAATTTCCGTCAACAAGGTTTAGGAAATCATTTAGTGAAAGAAGCGGAAGAATTCACCAAAAATCAAGGCTACAATACCATTCTTTTAGGTGCTCAAGAAACTGCTGTGAATTTTTATTCCAAACTAGGTTATGAAATTTATGGCGAACCATTTGAAGATGCGGGAATGCCTCATCTACATATGCGAAAAAAAATGTCACAACCATAAAAAAGAACAGCGAGCTTAAGAAAAATTTCTTAAGCTCGCTGTTCTTTTTTGTTTTACTTTCGCGACAATTGCTTATAACGATCATACCAAACATCAATATAGCCTTCAGAAAAAGGTCCTTGTTCATTATTGATCCAGTCAACTAAAATCTTCACATTCTCTTTTAAAATGAAGTCGATGTCATTAGGATAATGCATGATTTTACTATGCATTTCATATTCATCAACATCCAACAATCGTTTCTCTCCATCAGGAAACACCTTGATATCTAAATCATAGTCGATATACTTCAAGGCTTCATCGTCTAATAAAAAAGGTGAAGCTAGATTACAATAATAGGAAACCCCCTTTTCACGAATCATTGCTATTACATTAAACCAGTATTTTTTGTGGAAATACACAATCGCTGGTTCTCGCGTTACCCAGCGGCGACCGTCAGACTCGGTAACTAAAGTGTGATCGTTCACGCCAATCATTGAGTGTTCGCTTGTTTTTAATACCATGGTATCACGCCACGTTCGATGCAATTTGCCGTCGTGTTTGTAACTTTGGATCGTGACAAACTCTCCTTCTTTTGGAACTCCCATAGCAACCCTTCCTTAAGCAGCATCTTGTGCTTTGTGTTTGGGTGTTCATTACACCGACATCGTAATTATTATATCAATAAACTTTCTCTTTGCCTAGGAAGGATTACTATTGTTTCTATTTTTCTCAAGTTGTTCCACCAATTTCATTTGAACTTTCGGAAAAACAAATTGAGCAAACTTTGCTTCATCAGTCCACAAAGCAGCTTCTGTTTCCGGTAACAGCTGATTAGTCCTGCTTGTTGCTCGCCCGTAAAACAAAAGAACATGCCATTTTAAATGACTGAACACATGGACTACCTCGCCCAAATGACGCTTTTGCCAAACGACTGTCTCTTGGTGTGCAAAGGGTAAATCTATCTGTTTTTCTGCGACCAGTAACTCATCAAACAAATTCGGTTGATTGTCAACAACTGATGCCCATTCTTGCTGAAGTTCCTGATACCGTTCAAGTGTGACTTCAACTAACGGAAACGTCCACATGTCTGCCAATAACTTTTGACTGGTTCGTTTTTCCAAATAAAAGCTTCCTGCTTGATCTTGAATTGCTGCTGCCACATAATAAACATCTTTTGGCTTTGCTTTTTTTGTTTTAACAGGAAAGTTGGCTTGTATTCCCCGTTTATTTGCTAAACAAAAAGATTGAATGGGACAAATCTCACATTTGGGTGACGTCGGTGTACAAATAGCCGAACCTAAATCCATGAATGCCTGATTGAATTCTCCCGGATGTTCTTCGTCAATAATGCTTCGAACTGCTTCATCAAAAACTTTCCTACTAGACGCTTTCGCAATGTCTTCTTCAATGCAAAACAAACGACTCACAACTCGCATCACATTTCCATCAATTGCGGGTTCAGGCAAATCAAAGGCAATGCTAGCAATCGCTCCCGTCGTATAAGGACCGATTCCTTTCAACGAACTAATTTCAGCAACTGTTTGGGGCATTTCCCCACCAAATTCACTCATGATTTGTTTCGCTGCTGCTTGAATATTTCGAGCGCGGGAGTAATAACCTAACCCTTCCCAAGCCTTCAATAATTTTTCTTCTGGTGCATTGGCTAACTCCTCAATCGTTGGAAACCACTCCATAAACCGATAAAAATAGTCGATAACTGTATCGACGCGCGTTTGTTGTAACATAATTTCTGAGATCCAGATGCGGTATGGGTCGTGATTATAGCGCCAAGGTAAATTCCTTTTTTCTCTTTCATACCACTCAACAAATTCTTCCTGAAATTCTTTTGTCTGCTCTGTTGACCAGTTTTGCCATTCTTTATTCACTGATTTCTGCTTCCTTTTCTGAAATAAATCGTTGAATCAAATCCAGATTGAATCCTTTTTGATACAGACTTTGTTTGACTTTCATTCTGCGTTTTGTTAAATCAAAACGTGCATTCTTTCGCCATAATTTTTCGCCTTGGCTTACCAACAACTCATACTCAGCTTCCTCATCAACTTCTTGTGGTAATTGGGCAATCGCCTGCTGGATGACTTCCGAGTTAAAGCCTTTAGTCATTAAATTTTGTTGGATTTTTCGTAAAAGTTCTTTCTGACTTTTTCCATGATTTTTTTTATATGCTTTTTGTGCCGCGATACTGGCAACCTCCACTTGGTCTTCAAAAAGATATTGGCTCAATGCTTGCTCGATGATTTCTGGTTTTAGCCCTTTTTGCTGTAATTGCTGGCTCAACTTTCTGGGACCTTTGTCACTCAATCGCATCTGAGTTCGGACGTAGCTTTCTCCGTAAACAAGATCATTAATCAAATCTAATTCTTTCAATCGTGCAACGATTTTATTTCGATCTTCTTGAACAATTTCTTTTTCTTTTAAATAGGTACGAATTTCTTTTTCTGAACGTAATTGATAACTCAAATAATTCAATGCTTGTTGAAAACCAAAGTCTTCTCCACTGCTTTTTTTGATTTCTTTGATTAATTCTTCATCTAACTCTCGTCCCTTTAATAAACGATAACGAATTAAAACATCTTCTGACACGCGCAGTGGCTCGCCAACAGATAAATCGACTTGGTAAAAAGGGCCTTTGCCTTTACTGATCCTCGTCACTGTTATCATGAAACTCCTCCTCGAACATATATTCTCTATCATATCATAGAAACTCCCCGCCGACAGCGATTTTGTGATAGAATAGACCCACATCAAACGAAAAAAAGGAGATACCTATGGCAGAAACAATTGTCAAAACCGGACAAACAGTTCCTTTAAAAATTAAACGACTTGGTATCAATGGTGAAGGCATTGGCTACTTCAAACGATTGATTATTTTTGTTCCCTATGCTTTACCAAAGGAAGAAGTACTGGTAAAAATCACCAAAGCGACACCTCGCTACGCTGAAGCAGAACTTGTGAAAGTGAAAAAGCCGAGTAGTCAACGTGTTGTCGCTCCCTGTCCTGTTTATTACGAGTGTGGTGGTTGTCAATTACAACATTTAGCCTACCATGCACAACTCGATTTCAAAAAAGATTTGCTTTTACAAGCACTTGAAAAATTCAAACCAGCTGGCTTTCGTCATTTTTCTTTATTACCAACGATTGGCATGGAAGACCCTTGGCGTTATCGTAACAAAGCCCAATTTCAGCTAAGAAAAAACAAAAAAACAAACCAAATCGAGGCTGGTTTGTATCAAGCGAATTCACATAACTTAGTTCCGCTGACTGATTGCTTAGTCCAAGAACCTCGAACACAAAAAGTGATGAATACGGTCGTTCGCTTGTTAAATAAATATGATCTACCCATTTATGACGAACGAACAAATAGCGGTATCTTTCGAACAATCATGGTTCGTGTGGGAATCCAAACGGGGGAACTACAAGTCGTCTTCATTACTCGTAGCCAAAAGTTCCCACAAAAAAATGCACTGATTCGTGAAATCAACGAGCGATTACCCGAAGTAGTTTCCATTATGCAAAATGTTCAACCGCAAAAAACTTCTTTAGTAATGGGTGACGAAACAATTCATCTTTGGGGAAAAGAAGCAATCGAAGAACGAATCAATGAAGTCACTTTTGATCTATCGCCACGCGCCTTTTTCCAACTGAATCCAGAACAAACAAAAGTTCTTTATCAAGAAGGAATCAAAGCACTGGCAATCGAAAAAGATGACACAGTTGTGGATGCGTATTGTGGTGTTGGAACAATCGGGTTAACTGTTGCAAAATATGCCAAAGAAGTTCGCGGAATGGACATTGTTCCTCAAGCAATTGATGATGCAAAAAAAAATGCCACTCGTTTAGGCTACGACAACACTCGCTATGAAGTCGGAACGGCAGAAGAACTTTTACCTAAGTGGCTCGAAGAAGGGTTCCAACCAGATGGAATTATCGTTGATCCACCTCGAACTGGTTTGGATGCGAAATTAGTTCAAGCTTTGTTGAAACATCCAGCCAAAAAATTGGTTTATATCTCTTGTAATGTTTCAACCTTGGCGCGCGACTTAGTTGAATTAACAAACTGTTATCAAGTCGACTACTTGCAATCTGTCGACATGTTTCCACAAACTGCTCGCTGTGAAGTCGTTGTAAAGCTAACAAAAAAATAAACGGATAAAAAGAAGTTTTCATTTCCGATCGATCAACCAAAATCGCCCTATTAAAAGTTACTCAACGACTTTTAATAGGGCGATTCATTTTTAGTTAATAATTTCCATTGTAATTATATTGATTCGTATCTTCTGGTGTATATTGCTCATATGTTTCTTGATTGTTGTTTTGATCGTAGTTATTTTCAGTACCATACCCATTGTCTTGATTGTTATAGTCTTGGTTATAATTACCGTTACCATCTGAGTAGGTTGATGAATAATCGTCTGAATAACTGTTGGAATAGTCATTTGAATAATTATTTGAGTAGCCATTTCCATCGGTGACAGTGCTACCCGAAGTTAGACCCGTACCATCTTCTGAATCATCATAAAACATTTGATACGCATTGTCATTTTCTAAATTAGGCAAAGTACTACTTGTTTTCAAGTCTAATTGTTTTTTCAATTTGTTTTGAACTTTCAATAACTCATTTTGACCAAGAATTTGGTAATAAATTTCGTTAATTGTCGTGCTTTCTCCTTGCAGTTGTCCTTGATCGATTTTGCTGAATGCTGCAGTGTAATTCGTTGCAACATCTAACATGTCGTCCCACTCCAAGTCTGTCTTCACGTTGTTTTCAACTGCTTTTAAAATCTTTTGATAATTGCTCACACCATCTAGACTTAGTACTTTGTTGACGATTTTTGTTACAACTTCACGTTGACGACGTTGACGACCAATGTCCCCTTCTGGATCTTCGTGGCGCATTCTGGCATAAGCTAATCCTGTTTCACCATCCAGCTTTTGTTTGCCAACTGGCACGTGAACACCATCTAGGGTAAAGTCGATTTTATTATTGACTTCAATCCCACCAACTGCATCAATCAAATCTTTCATTCCATCCAAATTGATCGTCACATAGTGATCAAGTGGTATGTCCAACAACTGTTCAATCGAATCCATTGCCATTTCAACTCCGCCAAATGCGTAGGCATGATTTAATTTGTCCACTGTTCCATAGCCAACGATGTTCGTATAAATATCACGATCCAAGCTGACAATTGTTGAAGTTTTCTTTTCTGGATTAACTGTCACAACCATCATGGTGTCTGAACGTCCTTGTTCTGTTCGTCCCAATCCACCAGTGTCTAGTCCGAGTAATAAAACGGAAAATGGTTCTCGATCGTCAATACTAACTTTGTCCGATCGTTTAGTTGAAACTCGATTTAAATTCTTTGAAATTTTGTTGACTGTTTGATTTGCTTCACCCATAAATTTGATTCCATATGCCGAAAGTCCGACAATCAAAAGAACAAAAACTCCGAGAAAAGCTAAAACTACTTTTTGCCACCGCTTCATAGTACACCTCTGTTTCACATTTTCTAAAATATTTTCTCATACAACAATTTATTCAGCAATTCCCCACTTTAATCATAATAAAACTTTAAAAAACAGGAACAAAATGCGAGGAAATTATGTAAATTTTCAAAATTCTTCATTATCATACCATAGCACTTCTTTTGAGAAAAGTCAGAATTGTGCATAAATGAGCGATAAATTGACAGAAAATGAAAATTTATGCTGGAAGTTTTGGCACTAAGTAGTTATCTCCAAGCAATGAGAACACTTTTCTAAAAAATATGTTCTCTTTTTACCTATCCTATTCAAGAACACTTTTATGATAAAAAATTTCTATATACCACACAAAAAAGCTGGAACACCACACTGTCCCAGCTTTCCGGTTCAAACTTTATTCATTTTGGTTATTTTTTCGGAATTTGTTTAGTAACCAGACAATGACTAAAACCAGTCCCACGATTGTCCCAATCCCTAGCCATATCAACCATGGAAACGGCTTTTCAGGTTCTTCGATTGAAGCATCTTTTCTATTGTAAGAGTCAGATGTCTTCTTACTCACCTTGAATAACGTTTCATCACTCCAATGAAAGTTTTCTTTACTAACTGTTATCTTTAAACGATACGTTCCCTCCTCAAACTTTTGTCCTTCTAAAAAAATCAAGTATGCCATCCCGCTATTCGGAGCAAATCCGATTGCTTGATTCCCACTTAATTGAGGAGTTTCTTCATTTCCGTTAAATAACTCATACTGAATATCAGCTGTCGATAAATACGTTGCCTTTGTATTTTGTAAACCTACCTTCACAGCATTTCTGCCATTAACTTGAGTTGGGGAAGCTTCCTTCATTTCAAGAACAGGTTCAATTTTTTCTCGTTCATTTTGTAGCAAGACAGCTATTTCTCGAGAAAAGACATTTTGAATGTTACCTTGTGCTTTTTCTCGTGGCTTTTCTTGAAGATAAATTCCGCCAGCAAGCACACCTTCAAATGGTTTATTTGGCATTGTGACAGTTAACTCAAGAATTTTTTGTTCATTTTCTTTTAAAGTAAATTCTTTTTGTGACAATTGAACTACTTTCTCAATATCGGCTGGTAATGCTTGTGTTGTATCCTGGTTTTTCCCTGAATACTCGACGACACCAAGTTGGTTCGTTCTTGCGCGATTAAAAGAAGGAATAATCGTGACTGGCGACTCTTTTAAATTAGTCACGGTTACTTTTAACTGAACCTCTTGTTCAGGTGCTAATTGCAAATCAAAATAGGCATCATTTTGGGAAGGTATTTCCTGATTCGACTGAATTTGCGCATCAAAGCTTTGAAGTGATTCTCCCTGAACCGGTACTATAAATCCCAAACTCAATCCTACTATCCCGAGTATTCCAATCAACCATTTCACAATTATCCCTCCTCTTTTCATCTACTCAAGTTTTTATGGTTCGGGTGTTGAAGAAAATGTCCAATTCAAGGTTGTCGTATACTCTGCTGCTACTTTATTCGTATTAGCTGGTACCGCTAAAGAAAACTGGTCAATTGCCAAAGAAGTATCCCCAGAATTCTCCCCAGCAGTTGCACTTAATACCGTAAATTCTTGGTTAAATACCTGAATAGCTAATTCATCATTTTCATAAGTGCTTGTTGGGCTTAAAGATAAGTTATTTGTAACTGAACCAAACGATAAACTTAACACTGCATCTGTCAATTCCACTTCGTCACTCGTTTGAAATTGTTCGACTTGTGCTACTTTCACCAGCCAAGTTCCTGTAAGATCTCCTCGGTTATCTCGAACGTCAACTGCTCCAGTTGTTGCAGGCGCTGTCTGTTCACCAGTCGTAGTAGCAGTCCAGTTTTCCGGTGTGACGGTTTGAATTGGATGTTCACCAAAATTTAAATCAGTCGGAATCTCACTAGTGTAATCGAATTCCAATGCTCCAGGGATATAATTCACTTCACCTTGTGTCTGTGAGTCTGCCAAAACAAATTGACCAGAGAATAAGCACAGCCCTAACATCGCTAAGCTTGTAAAAATTTTCTTTTTCATAACAATTCCTCCTCCTTTAGCAATCTAACTAGGTGTATCTGACAACACCCACTCCAAAACGGTTTGGTAAGTTCCCGTCGACTTCACAGCTTCTTTTGGAACAAACAGTTGAAATTCACTCAGATTTAATAGAACATTACCTGGTTGCGTCGTTCCATTTAACTGGACAAGAGTTTGTTGAACGCCAACATTTAAGCCAACTGTCTGATTGGCAGTGCTACTAACTGAACCTGCAGGAAAAGTTGAAATCAGATCAGCATTTTTAATTTGTAATTGTGCCAAAAGTTCATTCGTACCTTGGTTCCATGAAGTTAGCTGCTCCACTTTTAACTGCCAAAATTTTTCTACCAATCGCGTATCACTAATTTGAACAACCCCTGTCGTTACTTGTTGATTTTCTTTAGCAATCAGTAACTCATCTATTTGCGTTTGAATGGTATGTTCACCAAAATCCAAATCACTTGGAAGCAATGCCGTTTCCATATCTAATGATCCTGCAGAAAAATAAATGGCTGTCTGCGCAACAGATTCTTCTAGTTGGATCAACGTTTCATCTGTCTGGATAAACATTCCTGAAAAATTTGCAACATAATCACTTGTAATCGCAGGCGAAGAAATTAAAAAAGGGAATGATGCTTGCATATTTCCCAAAATTGAGCCTGCTACCAACGCACGACTATCCGCAGAAGTCGGTGAATTCAAGTTATTAATCAATTGATTCAACGCCGTTGTAAACGGGGTTAATAACACTCCCAAAACCGTTCCAATTAGAGGAATTGCCGTGACAACAGTCAATAGATTTTGAACACGATTTTTTAACGTGGTAGCCAAAATCGGTAATAACCCTTGACTAATAGCTACTTCAAATTGTGTGCTAGTTCTTGGGGTAATCGCAAGAGACAAATTTTGACTACCAAAATTTTCCGAGGTTAATTCCGTTAATGCTTGGTTCACAGCCGTTTTATTTGCTGCAGAGACCAGTGGCGAATTAACGATCAGAGAAATTACTGAACTGATTGTCGGCATCAATACTTGTAAAGGGGATTGGCTCAAAGGAACAGTCACCGTCGTCTGTACAGTTGCAGGCCCGTTAACTTGAACATAACCAACCATCTCCGTTGGAATTTCAAGTATTCCGTATTTTTCACCCGTTGTAATCGCTCCAATACCTACGCCATCTTCTCCCGTAAGCACAAAAGTAACTGGCGTATTTTCCACATGCAAAAATGGTTCTTCTACCGTGGTTTGGCTGTTATTTGAAAGTGTCGTTGTTCCAAATAGTTCTAAAGAAAGTGCATGAACGACATAAGTCTGACTTAAAATAATCCAAACCAAGCAGAAAGTCATTCCAAGTATTTGCCAAACTTTTTTTCTTTGAAAAAAACACATCTAACCCCCTCCCTCGCATCAATTTGAACTCAATCAATGAACCTTTTGACTATTGAAATTTCTCCCTAAACTACGGATATACTGATCAATTTGCTGAAAATCGCTTCCTGTTACTGAGCCTTTAGCTAAAATCAAACTATCATCACTCAGTAGCGCTTCCAATTGATTGGATAATTCTTTTAACGTAGCAAACCAGTGAAACTTCGGATCGTTTTGTTGCTCCAAAGCAAAGATTTCTTTGAACTGTTCCCCATAGCCAAAGATATAATCAGCGTCGGCATCTTCCATATCTTTTTTGATTGCAAGATGAACAGATTTCGCTGCATCTCCTAAATCAGCAATTTGTCCTAAAATCAGAAAACTTTTTCCTAAATAATAAGGACGTACATCATTAAAATAACCAATCGCATTTCTCATAGCCGGTAATGAAGCGTTGTGGGTGTCATCAATAAACGTAACTTTTTTTTGTGGTGCAATCGTTATTGATGATTTTTCTAAAATTTTGTGTAGTGGTCTAAATGTCTCAAATTTTCTAAGGTACGGCTTGATCGTCCCTTCCACCTCATGAACCACTAGTAACGTTGCTAAGGCATTGGAAATCATTCCAGCAGAAGAAACTGTTAGATTGACAGCCATTTCTTCGCCTAAAAAAGAAATCACTAACTCACAGTATTCTCTTTTTTGTTGCCAGTGTTTGACATAGACATCGGCTAGTGAATCTTGTAATGAATAAGTGTAGATTTTCGCCTCTCTTTTTCTGGCACCATCAACTAAAATAGTGAACTCTTCTCGTCCCATATCTTTATTGATAATTGCCGTTCCACCTTTTTTTAACCCTTCAAAAATCTTGGCTTTGTGAATTGCTACACCTTTTGTATCCTTCAACGAGCTAAGATGTGCTTCGCCAATTGAGGTCACCAACGCAATATCTGGTTCAATCAACTTTGACATAGAACCAGTATCATAGGAATTCAATGCATTTACTGAAACTTCTAAATTAAAAACTTCTGGATCAGTTAATAACTTGCTCATATACAGCGGGACCGCAAAACGTACATTGTGATTTCCTCGGTTTTCTAATACTTTCTTTTCTTTAAATAAATGAGAAATCATCATTCGCGTCGATGTTTTTCCCGCAGAGCCTGTAATGGCAATCACTGGTTTAGTAAAATCTGCTCGCAGCTTAGCTGACAAGTTCAATAGAAATTCCCAACTATTCGGAACGATAAACTGTGGAACCTGAACTGTCTCATCTGTGATTGGATGTTCCGTTACAATCAAGCCAAACTCATTTTCTCTTCCAGCAATTTGTTCATTGCCATCTAACCATTTAACTGGTTTTCGATTGATATAATTTCTTCTTCCAGGCGTGATACAAACAAAAATCGTTGAAGAATAATCATGGTGTTTCTTTAAGTGTCCTGAGAAATATTCTAAATCTGTTATTTCTTGATCCAAATTTTCATACTCTCTGAAATAATTTCCTTCGATTTCCGTTAGCAATGTTCGAATGGTCGTCATTTTTTCACCCCACCTTCTTCATTTATCGGCTACCAGCGACCACGTCTTGGACGTGCCTGGTTCACGTATCTGGTTGCTGTTTTTTTAATTCTTTCAGGTGAATCATTCTGGTCGTTTTCCCAAGGATACAAGCCATTTTCATCTTTCTCATACCCAGTTAGATCTGCTGGAGGCTGCTGACCTTTCCGCTCTTTTTTCCGGCGTACCTTAAAAATAAAATAAGATAAACCAATCAAAGATAACGCAATAAAACGAATCGTTCCAACCATTAGAATCCCTCCTCTTTATTGGTATGCATTCGATAATTGATCAAGCCTGACAGAAAGTGCTCCGCATCGTCAATTCGCATTCGAAAACGGTCATGTCGGGCAAAAAAACCATAACAAACAACGGCCGGCTGTTTAAAAAATTGCGCAAATTCTGGGAACATCACACCTGTTGTTATTTCATGTAAAGCTCTCTTTTCCATCACCTGATTAATTCTAGATTTTGCTTGAAAAAAATCTTCATCTAATGGAAAGATTTCTTTTCTAAATGGACTCACTTCTAATTTAGTCATCATTTTTGATGCTGCAACTAACAATTCCAACATGGTTGGATAAGCAGTATCACGTTTATCAATGAAATTGATATTTTCCAGAGCGTTTTTTAGCCCAAATTGATAATATTCCTTTTTCTGTTGATATTTCAGTAATTCATTTGTCGCATAGCTTAACCAATGGTCGTGATATTTTTGATAATTATTAGCAACGAACTGTGCCATTAGACCTTCGCAGATTGCCAAAATTTCTTGCTGTTTCAAAATCTCATAAGCACGTAACAACGCAAACAAAATTTCACCGTCATAGTAAACGATTCGGAATTGCTCTTTCACTTGCAATTGACCATCCAGCACATGAATTGTTTTCTTTTCTGCTGTTAAAAACTTATCTTCAACTACTCGAATCAGCTCTTGTAAAAAGGAATGAAACTGTTCGTCTTGAGTTAGCTCAACATACTTGGAAACAGCGAGTATCGCCGTTGCTTGTGCGCCTAGCTTATACTCCACATCTTTTGTTAGTTGCTCTTTAATGAAGAGATAATCATCGAGTTCAACTGTTAAGTGTTCCATCCCCCAGAGCAATCCATCTTTTACTGATGCCAGCATCTTTTGATCGGAAAAGTATTCGGCTGCTTCTGCCAACGCATATAAGGAAGAAAAATGTCGAACTGAATTATAACCTTTAATTGGTTGATCATAGCAGGGATAATAGCCATAAATAAATTTTCCAGTAGAAGTTAACTGATTTTCTAAATAACTACTCCCTTTAGCAATAACCAAGTCTGTCATTTGTGCTAAATTTTCTCGAGAAATTTCCCGTATTCGATTCCCATTTCCATAGTCCTTAATCGGTAAAAGTTGCCCCTCCTCAAAGTAATAGGACTTCGTTTCAAACAAATAAAAGTCCGAGCGCTGTAAGTAACTTAGATCTTGTTCATTTCTCCCGTATTTTCGTTTGACATAACCACGGTAGTTTTGTTCATCAATTTGTAAATCTGGAAGATTTTTTCCTACTTTATGTGCTTTACTTGGTTTCAAGATTGCATTAGCAACAAGTTCTTCCATTAAGAAGCTTCGTTTTCGTAAACCATCGATCCTGACATTAAAATCAACGTAGTTATTTCGGCGAACTTTTTTTAAACCTGCTAAAAACTGGGTAAAATCGATTTTTGTTTCTTTTGTCAAAATATCAATTCTTAAATAAGGAGCTTGATTGAATTGATTGATTTTATATGCGGATAAAAAGTTGTTCCAGATTGTCTTGAAATTGTTGCCATAAAATTCAATGACTCGTCCGCGTTCACTAAAATCACCGGTGCTAACAATCAGCAGTTTATTAGTCGCACTCGTTTCAACTTGATCAATGATTTCTTTGATTGAAGCCAAACTATTTTCGGTCGTCTGAACAAACATATCCTCACCTCATGAAAGACTGATGAAGAGAATGCTCCCTTCATCAATCTATTTTATTTTCCTACTTAGCTTTATTTATTCTTTTTTCCTTTGCGAAGTTTCCAAATCCCTAGTCCAGAAATAAACGCTGTTAATGCTCCTAGTAATGAGGTTGAAGCACTTGTTTGATCAGATGTTTTCGGATAAGTTTTTGGACTCGTCTTCGATGTCGCTCCAATTCCAGTCCCACCTTTACTACTTGGTGGATAACGGTCATTACCAAGTTGAAGCGGTAATTTTGGTGTCGGTCCTGTTTGCTTAACTGGAGTAGGATCATCATCGTCAGCATCAGCATCTGCGTCGGCATCAGCATCTGCGTCGGCATCGGCATCAGCATCGGCATCCGCGTCGGCATCGGCATCGGCGTCGGCGTCAGCGTCAGCATCGGCGTCGGCATCGGCGTCGGCGTCGGCATCGGCATCAGCATCGGCATCTGCGTCAGCATCGGCGTCGGCATCAGCATCCGCGTCGGCATCGGCGTCGGCATCCGCGTCGGCATCGGCGTCCGCATCAGCATCGGCATCAGCATCGGCATCGGCATCCGCGTCAGCATCGGCGTCGGCGTCGGCATCCGCGTCGGCATCGGCGTCAGCATCCGCGTCGGCGTCAGCATCCGCATCGGCATCCGCATCCGCATCGGCGTCGGCATCAGCATCGGCGTCGGCATCAGCATCGGCATCAGCATCCGCATCGGCATCAGCATCCGCATCGGCGTCGGCATCGGCGTCCGCATCAGCATCGGCGTCAGCATCGGCATCAGCATCGGCATCGGCATCCGCGTCGGCATCCGCGTCCGCATCATCGTCGTCTTCATCCGGAATAAATGCTTGCGTTGGTAAACTTGGAATCTCATTCTCATCGTAAGCAATCAACTGAATTTCATCTAATGGATCAACGTCCTCTGAAGAAATTGGAATAGTAAAGCTTCCTGTTACTTCATCCGCTGGTCCTTCACCAATCAATACTCCATCTTTATAAATTCTTACTGTAGCACCAGGATCAGCCATACCCGTGACTTCATAGCCATCAGCTACATTTCCAGTCACCTCAACATTGTAAGGAGCAGTTACATCACTTGCCTCATAGAAAACCGGTGTGTACCCGTCATAATTTGAAGCAATGTCAATCGCCAATAGACTTGATTTAATCATCGTTGCTAAAAAACCTGCTTCATAGGGATTCGAGATGTCTACTCCCGCTGTTAATAAGTCTTGATAAGTTGGATCTTGGATTAGAGTTGGAATGGTCACGGTTGTTTCACCAAGCACACTGCCATCTACTAAATTACCAATCAATGCAGAACCTACGTTAACTAGAGCTAAAGCCGTATTGTAAGTGAGTGTAAAAGCTGGTTTAAGTGTGGCATTTAACGTTCCATTAACTGCACTTGCCGCAATCGTGCCTGCTATCCCTGAGCCAGAAGTTGGAACTGCTTGGATAGATTGCACTGCGTTATTCAAATCTGTTAAAATATCCGTTAGTGATTCACGAATGATTACTTCAAGAACGCCTTCGAGTTCGGCATAGATGTATTCATCACCTTGTGCTTCGAGTTGTAAGGCAACATCAGCAGCCGTTAAATTACTTAGGTTATTCAATAAGTCTAACTGTGTATAAACTTGTGATAAATCTACTGTTGCTAACGGGTTAAGTGCTAGTGCGGCGTTTATTCCATTCACTAAGGTAGTCACCGCACCATTTACAACTGTTAGTAACGGATCTAAGGCATTCGTAGGAAGCAGAATTTCGGTTGAGAATGTTCCATCACCATTTGGCGTTACTAGTCCTTGCATTTCTTCTGGAATTGCTAGAACTGCTAGACGATTTCCTGGTAAAACACTTAAATCAATTCCACTATCTGCTGATATGATAAAATCAACAGCACGACTAGTATTTTCTAAAGGATAAGGGGCAGAGCTGGTGGTTCCACTTGTGTTAGACGAAGTTAAATTACTGAATAGCTGTCCGCTAATCAAATCTGCGTAAACTTCGTTCGTTTCAAGGGTAAAAAGTGGCGTAGCAATTGAAATTGGGGCTAACCCTAACAACATACCTGTTGCTAACGACGTTCCTACAAGCAAGTACTTTCTTGAGCGGCGCTTAGCACTTGCTTTTTGGTCCATTAATTTTCGGTAGTCCTTTTTCATGTTTATCCTCCTTTTTGAAACACATCTCCTAACTGTCCTGTCCTCCGACAAAAGAATAAATATGTGAAGTAGCTAACGACCTCCCCTTTATATTCGATTTTTATACCTAAAAGGCGCCTTTTTAGGTATTTTCATTCACTAGCAACTTAAGTTATTCGGAGTTTATCAAGGGTATATTATAAAATCTATTATTTTGCTCGTTAGTCAATAAAATAACCACCATTAAACGAAATTGTTACTTTAAGATTAAAAAATAATAAAAAATGTATTATAATATTCACCATAAATAGATAAAAACTCTTATAAAACAAATAAATCTATAACACGCAAAAAAGATAAAATATCATACGATATTTTATCTTTTTGTAGTTTTACGTTATTTTTTCTTATTTTTTGCGTTTGTCAAGTTACAAAAAACGAGAATTTTTAACGAAGTTTACTAATATTATCTATTTTAAATAATTTTTGGAGGAATAACTTATATGAATCAATTTTTTAGTTTAGAACGTCCGATACAAATGCAGTTGACCATTCTTGAAACACTTTACTTTTCAGAAAAGTCTTATTCTTTAGAGAAACTTGCTCACTCAATCTCATCTGACAAACGATCAGCTGCTCAATATTGTCAAAAAATCCAAGAATTACCAAATGCGATTCATTTTTCCAAAACTTCATCCTATTATCGTTTCTCAGGTGATGCAAAAGAGTATCAGCTCCTACGTTCAGATATCTTAGCTCTATCACCGATCTTCCAACTAGTTTACCAGTTAATTTTACTTTCTAAAATTCAAATAAACGAGTTCTTGGATTCACTTGAGATCAGTGAATTTATTTTGCGTAGACATATGACACAATTAAATAAAAAACTTGATCCTTATCAAATCCAAATCAAAACTAAAAAAGGAGACATTTACCTAACTGGAAAAGAAACGCAAATTCGCTATTTTAGTTACTTAGTTCTATGGGAGACTTATCAGGGCGTAACCTGGCCTTTTTCAACCATTGACTTTGAACAAACATTATCTGATGTAGAAGGTCTTTTTGAAGCTGTAGGTCAGCAACCAAATAAAATAAAAGCTCTGCAATGGTGCTATATTTCTGCCATTAATCTCTTACGATCCTCTCAAGGACATTTAATCGATAACAAGACATTACCTTCATTTACCACACAAATCTGGAAAGAATTTTCGGAAGAAGTGGAAAGCTTTCAGCAAGCAATTGGAGATAAATTTTCGGAAACAGAATTACGTTTTTCTTTTCTCTGGATGCAGTCAAAAACAAATTTTTATTTAGCAGAAAATTTTTTGGAAAGAGCGCTAAAGCTTCATTTGGCAAAACAAACTTCAGCAAGATTATTTTTGATTAAGTTTTTTTCCTATTTAAATACATTGAAACGAAATCAGCTTAACCATATCAAAAAACGTAAGCTGTTAAACGCAACCTTACTAGCTAACTCGATGCACGCCATTTTATTTCCGAACTTTTTAACATTAAATAAAGAATTTATTTTTGATATAGAAGAAAAACATCCAAAACTCTTAGAGGAAATGACGCGTGTCTGTACCGAGTTCAAGGATCAAGACCAAGCGCTCTATTGGTTACAACCTTGGATTTTGACGGAAGCATTCCTGATTATTGCTCCACCAACTTATTTTGATAAACAGGTCAATATCAAATTTGAAAGTGACCTTCCTCATTCACTAGAGTTAGCGACAATGAAAAAAATCAATGATTCTTTACGTCCGTACATCAATGTTTTTATGACAAATGATCTTGTGATTCAACCAGATTTGATTATCCGAACAACAGACACGTTACTTACCATGCCAAAATTTGAAGAAGAACCAACAGCTGTTACAATTTCCATCCAATACATTGAAAAACAAATCCATTCACTGGTTCACTTCATTAAAGAACGTTTTACTCCATAATCCATTTTTTCTATAAATATAAATAAAAAAGGAGTCATGGCATACGCCACAACTCCTTTTTTGCATGATCTTGTAAAAGAAGTCAACCTTTTTCAAAGTCACTTGTTTTTGACAAGATCGTTTTATTCAACAAATATTATAATTTAGTCACTTCAGCAGCTTGAGGTCCGCGTGAACCTTCAACAATTGTGAATTCAACTTCTTGGCCTTCTTCTAAGCTCTTGAAGCCATCTCCTTGAATTGCTGAGAAGTGTACGAATACGTCATCTCCGCCATCTACTGTAATAAACCCAAATCCTTTTTCATTGTTGAACCATTTAACTGTTCCGTGTTCCATAAGTGTATAGCCTCCAAAAAATGTTCTTGTAAGAATTCTTCTTACAAAAATATTATACCGAATTTAGAAAACGCTCGCAAGGCTGTTTTTCACTTTTTCCGGAATCAGTCAAAGAGAGAGCTAACACATAAACATGTTATTTTGCTTGTTCAAACTGTTTATTTACTTCATCCCAATTCACAAGGTTCCAGAATGCTTCGATGTAATCAGGACGTACATTTTTATAGTTCAAATAATATGCATGTTCCCACACATCCAAGCCTAACACTGGTATTTGACCTTCCATCAAAGGTGAATCTTGATTAGCAGTTGAAGTAACAACTAATTTGCCATTATCAACAGCTAGCCAAGCCCAACCAGAGCCAAAACGACCAGTTGCAGCAGTTTTAAATTCCGCTTTAAATGAAGCAAAATCACCAAAAGCAGCATCAATTGCTTCTTTGATTGCTCCTGTTGGTTCGCCACCGGCATTTGGTGCCATAATTTTCCAGAAGAATGAATGGTTTGCGTGACCTCCACCGTTATTGCGAACTGCAGTTTTAATATCTTCAGGAATAGCATCCATATCAGAAATTAATTCTTCTACTGATTTTTCGCCAAGTTCTGGATATTTTTCGATTGCTGCATTTAAATTCGTAACATAAGTATTATGGTGCTTGTCATGATGAAGGTGCATTGTTTCTTCATCGATATAAGGTTCTAAAGCATCATATGCGTATGGTAAATCAGGTAATGTGTAAGTCATTGAAAATCTTCCTCCTCAGTAATTCTGTTAGTCTTTACACTCAAAAGAGTAACAAAGAGTTGAGATTTCTTCAAAAGTTATGCCTACGATTTTTGTTATTGTTCTTTGATTTGATCATTTGGTTTCTTTGATTTCATCGATTACCTCAGTTTTTTTGAAAATAAATAACTTACTGAATACATAGTTAGCCAAAACAACTAAAATTTGTGTAATGATTTTGGCCACATACTCGTTACTATGGAGCCCCTGAATTAGTAAAATCATAGCGCCCATATCCAGTCCATAGGAAACAATTCGATAAAAAAGAAACTTGCCAAATTCTTCCAGCACGTGCCAAAAACTTGGTGATTTAGAATGAAAAACCCAAATTTTATTTGTTACAAAAGCGAACAACACTGAACAAATCCAGGAAATCGTATTGGAAACAACCATGCTGAAACCAAATACTTGTAATGCCAACGCAAAGGTCACGAAGTTTACCACTGTTGCTAGTCCGCCAAAAAAAATGTACACAAAAATTTCCCAGTACCCTTTTTCTTCTAAAAATTCTTTGATTTGCAGATATGCTTTCATTTTTGAACCTACCTTATTAAAATTCTTATTTATCATACGCTATTTTCGCAAAATTTTCAGCCAGATTATCAAAAAATTAGTAAACAGCTTCGTTTAGCCATAAAAAAACAAGCAACTAATTTCTTTAAGAATAACATTTTTCTGATTGACAACCAATCAATCGTGTAATTTTGGCTCCTTCCCTTGTATTTCCAGCCATACTTCGCTAGAATTGCTGTTGAAGACAATACTAAAGAGGAGCTATTATGACAACAAAACAATTATTATTCAGTTCATTTACACAATTCAAAAATCTCAAAGAGGCACGACAAACTCCTTTTTGGAAATCAATTCTTTATCTCTTAGCGCTAAGTGTAATCATGGCTTTGCCAATTTCATTCCAAGTCTTTCAAGTTTTGGATAACATCAAGACAGATGGACAACAAATTGCAAAAAAAATCCCTGATTTTGAAAT
Organism: Enterococcus sp. DIV0174; assembly: GCF_050529065.1. Classification (NCBI taxonomy): domain Bacteria; kingdom Bacillati; phylum Bacillota; class Bacilli; order Lactobacillales; family Enterococcaceae; genus Enterococcus; species Enterococcus sp. DIV0174. The sequence continues at coordinate 1,805,670 of NZ_CP172881.1, forward strand.
CAAAGATGGGCAATTAGATGCCCATGGCGCTGAAGGTTTCATTTATCAAACAAATTCCATCATTTTTACTTTTGATCCAGATGGAAAACGTTCTGAACATGACATCTCAACTGATTTGATGGGTAATTTTATCAGTGTTGGCATGCTGAAAGATCAAATGGTTATTGCCTTACCAAATTCTGGCACAACTACTTCTTTGTTGGGTAGCAATGAAATGACCTTGAGTTATTCAAATGAAGCATTAGCTAACTTGAATGGGAAACAAATGCGTGAAGTCTTAGCAAAATCAACGATTCCGTTTTGGATTAAAGCAGTGACTTTTATTATCACTATTTATCCAAGTTTTCTTAACTTACTAATTACATTAATTATTGCAAGCTTTGCCGGTTATATCTATGCTCGTTTGCGTTTGACTAGAGCAACATTCCTTGATTGTTTAAAAACAATGATTTATGCGATTACTTTACCAACACTTCTTTCCACTGTGCTTTTAATTTTTGTTCCAACATTTGATACAAGTATCTTCATCACATTAGTTGGGTTATTTATTTTCATTCAGGCAAGTAAAGGTTGGCCAAGATTTCAATTACCAAAACAATAATTCTATTTGAGCTATGACAGCTGTCATAGCTCTTTTTTTATTTGCTGACCTCTTCCTCATCAACTTACTTCAAACTTTTCATACTTTGCGCTAAACTTAAGACAAGAAAGGTGGTCAAATCTATGAAACAGCCAATCATTTACTCCACTCGTCCTTTTCGTGACGAATTTATAAAACAAATTCAGACATTTGCACCAAATTATCAATTCAAAACAGAGCTAACTCCTGCTGAACTCTCAAAAGTCGAGATTAGTTTAGGTTGGAATCGTGAATTTCAGTCTGAACTACTAGCAAGTAATAACTTGAAATGGGTTCAATCCATTTCTGCGGGTGTTGACACATTACCATTGGAAGAATTCTCAAAGCATGACATTTTACTTTCAAATGGTAGTGGTATCCATAGTGAATCAATTGCTGAACATCTAATGGGCGTTATCTTTGGATATTCACGTGGTCTTTTTCAGGCACAAAAAGCACAAGTTTCTCAAAATTGGCTTGGCTCATCTGTTCACTATCAAGCAATCCAGAATAAAAAACTGCTGATTATTGGTACTGGACGGATCGGTAAAATGGTTGCTCAAAGAGCAGAAGTTTTTGGAATGGAAATCTATGGTATCAACACGACTGGTCGGCCAGTAGAGCATATTAAAGAAACGTTTCCGTTAGCAAAACTTAAAGAAGTCTTACCAACCATGGATATTGTAATCAATATCTTGCCCTTAACCGAACAAACTAACGGTTTATTTAATCAAGAGTTGTTCACTTTCTTTTCACCAACAGCGCTCTTCATCAATGTTGGTCGTGGACCATCTGTCAAGACCAACGAACTAATTGATGCGCTCAAGCAAAAGAAACTAGCTTTTGCTGCGCTAGATGTCTTTGAAGAGGAACCACTCCCAGAAAACAGCCCACTTTGGTCAATGGAAAATGTGTTGATTACTCCACACATTGCTGGTTTGACTCCCCATTTTCAAACTAAATTTATGGATATTTTTCTCAAGAATCTTGAAAGTTATCTTTCAACACAGACTCTTGTAGTCAATCAAGTACAGTTGCTTTCTGGTTATTAAAATAAAGGTTCGCTCACTGAATAAAATCGATTAATCGCGTAATTTTTTGTTTTGTGAACGAAGCAGATTAGAGTTATTAGTCAAAAAATAACGGAGAAACCAATCAATGATTTCTCCGTTGTTTTTATTTTATTGTTAATCATTTTTTTCAAAATGATAGGCTGGTTCATCCTTTTTGGCGTCGTAATCGACAACTAAATCGTATCCTTTGAAGAACCATTCATCCGCTTCTTCAATAAAGAACTTCATGCCATCAATCAATTCTTCTTCAATGACATTTTCTGGTTCTTCAACTGATAAACCAATCGAAAAGCCTTCGTGTACCTCTGTTTTACCATAAACTTTTCCGAAAAAGCGAATGCCAAGATTTTCAGGTGGATTCACTTCTTTTTTGAACCATTCTTGTGCTGCAGGTGTTACTGTTAACTTCGTCAAAATCACTCACCCCTATAATTATTGATTCATTTTATCGTCAAGCATCTCTACATCTTCCGTTTCTCCAATTACTAATAAATTATCATTTTGACGGACAAACTCATCTGCTGCTGGAGAAACAACCACTGTTCGATCCACTCGACGAATCGCTACAACAGTTAAATCAAACCGTTGACGGAAATTTAGTTCGCCAAGTGTTTTATTGAAAAACTTAGGATTAGCTACTCGAATTTCAGCTAATGAGTACGCATCCGTCAGTTCTAAGTAATCTAAAATATTTTTTGAAACTAAATTATGCGCAATTCGAACACCCATATCTCTTTCCGGATGTACTACGCGATCTGCGCCAATTTTTTCTAAAACGCGTGCATGATATTCATTTTGTGCCTTCACTAGTATGTTAGGTACACCCATTTCCTTGACCATTAGCGTTACTAAAATGCTAGCTTGAATGTCTTCACCAATCGCCACAATCACATGGTCAAAGTTACGAATTCCTAACGAGCGCAAAGTCATCTCATCTTGCGCATTTGCTACCACTGCATGCGTAGCAATATTCATATATTCATTTACGCGATCTTCATTGCTGTCGATTGCCAAAACTTCTTGTCCTGATTCAATCAATGTGCGACAAATACTGCCACCGAAACGACCAAGACCGATGATTGCAAAATTTTGTTTCAAGTCATTACTCCTCTTCATCCTTATTTCTTTTCAAGTATAGCAAAGCCTTTTCAAAAACAAAAGGGGCGAGACTTAACCATGTTTATTTTCAAATCTTCTAAAGTGTAAAAGGATGGGTTTCGTGTCTACAACCATCATCATTATTAACATATTTATAAAGTCAAAAAACTATTTTTCTTTAATCAGTTATAAAGTATTTCCTGTAATCCAAGATTCTTTACAACAATTTTCTTACTTTTTAAAATTAATATTTCATACCTCAACATCACAAATGGACTTAAATATTCCAGTAATTTCTGAACTTTTCCATAAAAGAGTCACAAATAATCTTCCTATCATTTCATTGAAAATAAAATAACTAAAAATACATTTCAAATAAATCGTGTAGTCTTTATAAATATTTTATGTTGTTAAGATTAACATTACGTTATCCTAGACTATCAATCATAAGCTAATTTAGAACCAATTTTTATAATAAGAACACTCTATATCGTGTTAGATTCCCCCCCTCACTTCACTTTTGTTTAAAAAAATCGATTAATTAATATCAAAAAAAAAAATGAAAAAATCCATACATATTTAACTTAAAATGGACTAAAGATATACGTAACAATTGGAAAATATGATATGTTGTATATATTAAAAAAGTAAAGGAGTATAGAATGAACCAAAAATATTCTACACAAAAAAAAATATTTTTTTCAATTGTAATATTAACGTATCTCGTCATGGTGCTATTAAATTTTTTAACCCCTTTAATTGCTGACGATCTACAATACATGGCTAAAACAGAAGGTTTTTTCACCATCTTAAATAATGAGTACACACAATATCAAACATGGACTGGAAGATCCATCGTCCATATTATTGCTCGTATTTTTTTATTAATGCCTAAAATTTTTTTCAATATCTTAAATCCATTAGCATTTATTTATGTAACTTTATTAATTTATATTTTATCTACTAAAAAGAGATACTCTATCTCTAAATATTTGGTTATTCTTTTTTCTCTGTGGTTATTTACACCAGCATTTGGGGAAGTCTTTCTTTGGGAAACAGGTGCAGCTAATTACCTATGGGGAAGTACTATCATCTTAACATTTTTAGCGATTTATCATAAACAGACAGTTTCACAAAAGGTAAAGTGGATTAATCCCGCCAATTGCGTTAGTATCTTTGCTTTATTCTTCTTAGGGTTGTTAAGCGGTTGGTGTAATGAAAACACTTCTGGTGGTGCTGTTTTATTAGCACTAGGCTATATTGGCTATAATAAATTACGACAGCAACCAATTCCAAAATGGATGATTTCAGGACTAATTGGTGCAGTAACTGGACTAGTCATTATGGTTAAAGCTCCAGGAAATGCAATTCGATCAACGTATTTTAATCGAAGTAATTGGTCTTTTACTAAAAAATTAGTAGAAGGTGTATTTCAAATCACTCAATCGTTACAAGAAAATGCATTTTATTTTATTTTGTTAGTCATGCTTGCTACTGTTATAGGCTTTATTCTTTTTAATAACTCAGAAAAATTAATTTTAAGTATAGGCTATATTTTTGCAGGAATTGCTACTATTTATGTATTAGCATTCTCGCCAACTGGATTAAATTGGGGACGATCATATTACGGTGGTGCTCTTTATTTGGTCATTGCGCTACTAATAAGTTGGCCAGATAAAATAGATAAAAAACAATTATTTTATAGTGGTACTTTTACTATATTAATCGTCTCTTTTACTTTTTCATTCGTACTTGGAACGATTGACATTACACTATCTCATAAAAAGATAAACGAACGATATAATTATTTAGTCCAACAAAAGACTCTAGGAAATTTAAATCCTGTTTTTGCAAATTTTGATGAAGAGAACCTTAGTAATTATCCAGCATACTCTAATCGTTTGTCCCATGTTGGAAAAGATAAAAAAGCCCAAATAAATCGTGCAACAGCAAATTACTTTGGTTTAGAATCAGTTGCATCTGTTAGTGAAAAAGACTGGCAACTTATTTATAAAAATGGTTCTTCGGAATTGATGAATATTGTTAAAGCAAAGAAATATTTTAGTAAGATTAATAATAGTAAATATATCGTTCTTCTCTCAGGAACTTACAGCAATGTGTCTGGTCAATATATTGATTTTTTAGTAAATGATCTAGTGTTTACAGACGGTGATGCTATCATAGGTTCTAACGTAGATCATTTACCTCTGGAAGGCAATCCAGTATTTAGCCAGAAAAAAATTAATATAGGAAAAAAACAAGTTAACATACGTAGTGGGCGTATTAACGAAGAAAATACCGTTTTTAATCAAATCATAATTGATAATGTTGACTATTCGAGGAACGGAACAGGATTAAATATCGTTGTATTAAGTGCGGAAACTCAAGCTATTTTGGATTCTGTTGCGATTGATACAACTGGGAACGTAACAAGATAAACTTATTGAAAAAAGAGTCCTTGGTTACCAAGAAGTACTTCATTTTAGTGAGCTAGTATCGAATACTATATATATAGGAATTTTTCATTTTCTAGAAATTTCAGAGAATAAGCAAAGTTATATAAGATTTATATCGCTCAAGTTTGATAATTTCCTATATATGTATTACTAACCAAAAACATCATAAATCAGTCGTATGAATTCTTTTATACTCATACGACTGATTTATTTGAATTTTATTTAAATAAAATTCTTCACAGATTGTTGAAAATATTTTAGGATTACGATTATTCATTTCGGACACCCCCTCCTTTACTTTTTGACTATTCCTTGTATCAAACGAAACCTTTTTTCTATCACTTAGCCAATCTTTTTTCCTTCAAAAATTGACTGATTTTCCTTCAAAAAAATAAAAAAGCGGGACAAACACAAATTTGTTTTGTCCCACAGTCTTTTTAAATTCAATCAGCTGTTCATGATCAATTATTTTTTTTTTCGTTATTTGACCAAACCATGTTTGAACGCATAAATTGCGGCTTGTGTACGATCCTCAACTTCAAGTTTTGCCAAAATATTTGAAACATGGGTTTTGACTGTTTTCAAAGTGATAAATAACTCATCTGCGATTTCTTGATTACTCTTTCCTTCAGAAATCAACATCAGAATTTCATTTTCTCGTTTCGTCAAGTCTTCATGCAGAATTGGTTCGTTTCGGCGGCTCATTTTTTCCATCATTTTGGTTGTTACTTCTGGCTCCAGTACTCGTTCGCCACGTTGCGTCGCGCGAATTGCATCTGCGATTTCATGCGCAGTCGAAGTTTTTAATAAGTAACCTGCAGCACCAGCCTCAATTGCAGGATATACTTTTTCATCATCAATAAAACTGGTGACAATAATAATTTTTGCCTCTGGCCAATCTTTTAAGATAGCTTTTGTTGACTCAATTCCATCCATTTCTTCCATCACTAAATCCATTAGAATAACATCTGGTCTCAGTTCCATTGCTTTCTCATAGCCAATTAAGCCATTCTCAGCCTCTCCGACTACTTCGATATCCTCTTGAATAGATAAGTAAGAAGAAACGCCTAAACGCACCATTTCGTGGTCATCTACGAGCATTACTTTTATCATCCGCCGTTATACCTCCTTAATTAAAGGAACCTTGATCTCGACACTCGTTCCCTGTCCCTTAAAGCTAATAATTTTCACTGTGCCACCAATTCCTGCAACACGTTCTTTGATATTTCCTAAACCGTAACTTCCCGTTTTCGTTTCGTTCATATTGAATCCCGTTCCGTCATCAATGACCCGTAACAATAAATTATTGTCGATTCGGTGTAAATAAACCTCTAATTCATTCGCTTTTGCATGGCGTAATGTATTTGAAAGCAACTCTTGCACAATTCGGAAAAGATGATCTTCGATTGAACTGGATAATTGAACATCTTCAATCTCCCACTTCAATGAAATTTGAATTTTATTTTGTAATTCTTTTAATAATTGCTCAATTCCTTGTTTCAAACTTTTCTCTTCCAGATTAACTGGGCGTAAATGTAATAATAACGCGCGCATCTCTGATTGAGAAGCGTTGATGATCTCTGCGACCATACGTAGTTGTTTCCGAAAAACTTCTGGTGTATCACTTTTTTCTGCCTGCTCAGTCAAAGCAGACATCATCATCATGGCTGCAAATAACTGCTGTGAAACAGAGTCATGCAATTCACGCGCTAATCGATGACGCTCTAATTCTAAAATTTCTTCTTTTGTTTGTCCATTTACATATTGCGGACGACTTGTCAAAATTTGAAGTTCACTAGAAACTTCAATCATTTTTTCTTTAATTTTAATAATTTCTTGGTCAATATCTTTGATATATTCGTTATCAGCTGCTGCTAAAATCGGTTGATCCAAAATTTTTGCATCATAGTTACCAGAAGAAATTGCTCGTAACTTTTCTTCGATTTTACCATATCTTGTTTTTTGAACAACTGATACGATCAAAAAAGTCAATAATCCTACACCTAAAGAAATCGCAAATAGGTGAAAAATCAGTGGTACATAAAGCAATCTTGCTTGCAGTAATTCTGCCCACCAATGTTTCTGTTTACTTGCATAAAAATAGGTAAACATAGCGAATAAAATAACCATAAATGTGCTAAGAGAGGCATAAAAGGCAATCATTGGTCGAGAAATTTTCCCAATCATACACGAATCACCTCGACATCACCAAGCAAGGTATTCGTAATAATTTTCAATCGACGTGGATTCTCGTCATAATCATTACTGTAAATTTTGATTGATTCATTTTTCAATGCAAATTGTTCTTCTTCAAAGTAAACATTTCCAACTATCGTCGCATGTTCTAAACTGATAGCAATCCCTAATGGAACAAGAATTCTTGTTCGACCAACACCTTTTCGAACGATGACAATATTATCATCTTTAGGCAACAAAGTATTGCCTAAATCAATGATTGTATCACCCGTAGCAATCGCAATATTGATGTCATCCCATTCATACACATCTGAACCAATTCTCTGATTGCCAATCAATTGTTGTTTCGTACGTTCGTTGTTATGTGGTTTCAACTGTTCTGTCTGAATCATCATCATTTGCTTTTTGCGCCAAAAAGCATTCTTGGTTAAATCAATGCCAGAAATTTCAACACCCTTTAGTCCAATAAACAACACAGCAAAAATCAGCATCAACCAGAGTGCTGGACTGCTAACTAAACTGAAAAAAAGGATCAAGCTCCCTAGAATCAATTGAAATTTTTGGAATTTTTTGCGTGGTTGTTTGCGTAGTGCCAAATAAATATTGAGTGCGCCAAAGACCACGAAGATTAAAATTTCTGTATTATTAACAATTTGCCAAACAGCAAATAATAGCAATAAGGTTTCTACTACGACAAAAAATCGTAAAGAACTATTCATCAGCTTGCTCCTTTCCTATTCACTTTCTTCATCATACCTATTTTTTCTAAGCTTTACTATAGGTCTCTGGTTGTAAAAAGCTATTTTTCTTATCAAATAAACCAAAAAGAAAGACCTAGACTAATCATCTGATTATGCTCTAGGTCTCTAGTTAACAAAAAATTAAGCCTGTTCAACTTTAACGATTTTAACTAACATATCTCCACCTGGTGTAGTGATTGTTACTTCATCGCCTTTTACTTTTCCAATCAAAGCTTGTGCAATTGGAGAGTCATTTGAAATCTTACCGGAAAATGGATCAGCTTCAGCACTACCAACGATAGTATATTCTTCTTCATCACCATCAGGAAGTTCAACAAATGTAACTGTTTTTCCGATTGAAACTTCGTCAGAATCCACGCCATTATTATCAATGATTTGTGCAAAACGAATCATTGTTTCAATCGTTGTGATACGTCCTTCTACAAAAGCTTGTTCATCTTTTGCTGATTCATACTCTGAGTTTTCTGACAAGTCACCAAAGCTCCGAGCAATTTTGATACGCTCAATAATTTCTCCGCGTTTAACTGTTTTTAATTCTTCCAATTCTTGTTCTAGTTTTTCTTTTCCTTCTAGCGTCATTGGGTAAACTTTCTCTACCATTCGTAACGTCTCCTTCATCTCAATAAACTACCACAAAAGGTAACCTTTTATGGACTATAGTCCAAAAAAGATTACCATGCTTTTTCTAAAATGTAAATGTTTTTCTAAAAATGAATGAATAACACTAGTTTATTTTATGATTTATTGACATATTTTTCAACTAATTCTAAGTGTTCTTCATACGTTTTGGCAAAGTAAACATTTCCTGTACTTATGTCTGCCACAAAATAGTAATAATCATTATCTGCAGGAGATAAGACTGCTTTGATGGACTCCTCACTAGGACTATCAAATGGTCCAGGTCCAAACCCAGGATTCGTGTATAAGTTATATGGAGAATCAACCGCAGTATCAGCATAACTTACTGTCTCTTTGTGTTCGCCAAGAGCGTATAAAACGGAAATATCCGTTTGTAGCGGCATATCTGACTCAATTCGGTTATAGAAAACTCGTGCAATATTCTTACGATCATTTTCCTTGACGCCTTCTTTTTCAACTAAAGATGCCAATGTCAATACTTCTTGAACAGTGCGATTTTGTTGCTTAATCGTCGCATAGTAATCTTGCATAACTGAGTCTGTTTTTTCAACCATTTGGATAACTAAATCTTTCAACGAAGTATCCTTATAATAATCATAAGTAGCTGGGAACAAATAGCCTTCTAAATGATATTTTACATCTTTAGCTTGAGATGAACTTTCCAGCAATTCTGGGAATTTTTGATACAACTCTTTTAAGAAAGCATCATCTGTTATCAAATCTAAAAATTCTTGCTTGTCTTTCCCGGTAATCTTAGCCACCCGACTTGCTATTTGATCGATATCATAACCTTCAGGAATCGTGATTTTCCCATCAGCAACTTCTTTGGGTTCAGCAGTACCACCTTCTTGCAGTAATTTACCAATCTCATCTAAAGTCATGTTTGGAGCCATTTGATAAAATCCTGCTTGGAAACCAGTTAAATTTTTGAATTTCGTATAATAATTAAAAACGATACCACTTTTGATAACATGATCGTTTTCTAGGATTTCACCAATTTGTTTATTCGAAGAACCACTTGGAATCTCTACTTGAACCAATTGACTATCCGAATTATCTAATGGTTTTAAACCACTTTCAACATACTTATAGGTAGTAAAACCAAATACTCCAACGATTGCTAATAAAGTGATTACGATCACTAAAATGATCTTGCCAACGATTTTATCTTCTTTTTTACGCAAATTTTTACGTTTGACCATCACTTCTTGCGTTGTCGTGTGTTCAATTTTATTTTTTTCTTCTGGATGTTGTTTGTTTTCTGACAAAACAACTCCTCCTTACTCTCAAGTTCATAACTTCATCCATTATACATGAAATTCCTTTCAGAGTGAATTCTTTTCATAAAATATATTATTGCAAAATTGTTAGTAGGAATCTTCTTACTATCCGTATTAAAATGAAGATGTTTTAACAAATATCAGAAAGGGTCATCCTATGCACAATAAAAAACATCAAAAAAGGCAAGCAAGGAAAAAGACGGTTCTTCTTGCTATCTTAACAATTTTTCTGGGATTAGGCGTAACCACGAGTTGGTATTTGCTCCTACTTTCTGACACAATCAAGCCCGTTGCAGATCAAGAACCAGCAACTGTCGTAAACTTGACAGCTTCCGAAAAAAAAGCAGCAACGGAAATGGATCAATTGCTGAAAAAATCGAAATATATTGGCACAATCTATGTTCGAAAAAACAATCGAATTATCTTAGAGAAAACTTATGGCTATGCAGACAAAGAAACAAATCAGCCAAATTCTCTATCACTCGACTATCAGATTGGTTCGATTCAAAAAGCGATGACGGCACTCCTCATTCTAAAACAAATCGAACAGAAAAAAATAAGCTTTACAACACCTTTAGCAACCTTCTATCCGCAAATTCCAGGTAGTCAATCAATCACGATTCACGACTTGTTGACAATGCGATCAGGGTTGCATAAGACCGAGCAACCTTCTGTTCCACTGACTGACCGTGACATTATTCAATTTACTGTAGAACATTTAAAATGGACTGATTACCAGACGTATCATTATGAACCACTAAACTTTACTTTATTGGCGGGAATTCTAATGCAGTTGACTAATAAAAGCTATGAAGAGCTATTATCAGATTCGTTAATCAAACCTCTTCAATTGCAACACACCGATTTTTATGAAAATGTCAAAAATTCTCCTCAGCATGCAAAATCTTATCAAATGTCAGCTGATGATGACTACTGGAAAGAGTTAGATGAAAACGAAACTGCGATCCATAACGAATTAGGAACCGGAAATATCAGTATGAATACGTATGACTTGGCAGCTTTTTTTACAAAAGTACTATCCGGTCAACTTATTCCCAAAAAACTACTCTTCTCACTTTGGCAGAATAATCAACTGAAACATCCTTATAGCGGGGGTGTTTACAGCGGTGCAGATTACATTTTAGCGCAAGGGAACATCAATCGTTTTCACTCAGTTGTTGCTATGACAAAAGATACTAAAAACGCAATCGTTATGCAAAGTAATATCCAATCTGACACAAAAATCAAACCTGGGGCAGTTGCTATCAGGAATCAACTGTACGAAATTCTAACAGGCAAAAAACTTCCTTCATAATTTTAACTACAAAAAAATAGCGAGGTGGTAAGTAAAATTACCGCCCCGCTATTTTTCAAAGTAAATTCTTTACTTGACAAGCTCACTTTCAATATAACATTTCATACCAGCCAAAATATCAAATTTTGGCTGATAGCCTAATGTTTTGATTTTTGAAATATTTGCCAAAGAGTCGTGAATGTCCCCTGAACGTTCCTCTTCAAATTTCAGTTTCAACTTCACCTGTAAAATTTCATCAATTGCCTGAATCAATTCAAGTAACGTTGTACCGTCACCGGTGCCTACATTAAACTGTTTGCCTAATGCTTCTTCCTTCGTTGCCACTAACATCAACGCTTGAATCACGTCTTCGATATAAACGAAGTCCCTTGATTGACTGCCATCACCAAACAAAGTGAAAACAGTTGCCTCACCTGCCAATTGTTTTTTGTAGCGATCCATTAAAATCGAAATAACACCGCTATAAGGTGAATTTGGATTTTGATTTGGCCCATACACATTAAAGAAACGAACGGCGCTAGTTGGCACATCATACAAATGATAATAATCCAAAACATATTGCTCTGCTGCAAATTTATCCACTGCATAAGGTGTCAACGGACGAATCACAGACTCTTCTTGTTTTGGTAAAGTCAATTCATCTCCATAGACAGCTGCAGAAGAACTGAAAACTAAACGCTTTAGTTTGGGTTGATATTGGCGAATCAATTCTAATAACATCAAAACACTTTCAAAGTTCACCCGATGTGTTGCAACTGGACGCGCAACAGAATCTGCAACACTCGCAACCGCAGCTAAATGAAAAATATAGTCAAATGAATGATCACGTAACAATTTCTCCATTAGGCTTTCATCTGTCACATCACCTTTTACAAATTTAAGATTACTTGATACAACTAAATTCTCCTGTTTTCCCATGGATAAATCATCCACAACAACGATTTTATTTTCTTTACTTAAATAATTTGCTAGCGTAGAGCCAATAAATCCAGCTCCGCCAGTGATTAATATGTTATCCACAAATCTCACTCCATTTTTTTAATTATCACATTAATAGTATTGCATATTTTTTCAGGCATCAAGTCAGACTTTCGATAATATATTTACTGATTTTATCCGTTCAGCGCAAAAAAATAGAAAAGTAATTATTCGTAAATAAGTTTACAATAAACTCAATAAAATCTGTATATTGTCCTAAAACCAGCAATTGGTAAATAATTCCACCCAAAATTAAAAAAATGGTGACTATTATCAATAGTTGTCCCCTCATCGCTTTAGCTGTTACTATACACCAAGAAAAAATAATTGAGACAAACGAAAAACGCCAATAGACTGGTAAAATTATAGGGATCGTACCTATAGTTAAAACTAAATTAAGAAAGTAAAATAACATAAATTGTTGCTTTTTGTCATCTTTCACAAAAGAAAAAATCTTACTTACATAATCATTTCTATAAAATAAAAACAAAAATAGAAGATTGATTAATAAATAAAAGATTTTCTGTAACTTCATGAATAAGCTTCCTTGAATATAGGCCATATAACTATTATCACTGCCAAAACCAGTAGCATAAGTATATGCTTTGTCTACTATGGATGTTAATGGGACAGTAAATGGTATCATATGAACAACATGATATATAACGCTGACTGTTAAGGAACAAAATAGAAAAATCAGAGTGATAGATAGTAATATTTTTTTACTCTTTAATTTCGAAATAACATAACTTAAAATTCTGAATGCAATTAAAATTACAGCCGTTTTATGAAGTAACACTGATAAAACATATATTCCCCATACTTGAGTGTTTTTTTTCTGGTGATAGACTTCTAGATAAAATCCAAACATAAATAATACGAAAGCAGAAATATTTCGTATATTACTCGTAACTCCTGGGAAGGAAAGAAATGAAACGACAATTGCAATCTGTAAAAAGACGATTTTATTGCTAAGCTCATTCCTTGTACTGTTATCAAGAATCATATAAAAAATAATAGTGTATACAAACGTTATTACTATGAGAGGCATAAAATGGACATCATTTAACTTTGAAATTAAAAAGAAAAACCAATTAGACAAATCTAACTTTGCACTCAAATCGTAGTAGCTCAAAAACTGACTCATTGAAAAATTAGCTAACATCTCTATTTTTTCGAAGTATCTAGCTAAATCGATTGTTGGCGAAGGGTTGATAAAATAACTCATATATCCAAATGAAGTTCCTAGCAAAAAAGACCATGCCTTAATTCTCTTCTTTTCTTCAAAAATAAACTTTGGGACCAGTAGGACCCCTATTAAGGGATTCACTAAAAAGAACCAAAATACTATACTCATAAAATTCTCCTATTCAAATACAATAAATTCCCTAACTAATAGTATACCTATTGATAAACAAAATCCTGTAAGAACACCAATTAATAAGGAGCGAAGTATAGATACAGCTCCACCTCTATCACTTGAAGACACGTTAGAAGAAAGAATTTTTACTTTTTCTACAGAAATATATTGTCCAATGTTTTTTTCAAAAGCAGAAGTAATTTTTTCACCAAGACTTTTAGCCTCAGATTCAGAACTTCCAATCATGCTGACTTTGAAAACATAGGAATTTTCTGCTTTTTCAACTTTTATATTGCTTTTTAAATCTTCTAAGTCTAAATTTTCAAATTGATCAGCGATTGGTTCCAAAAATTCATCACTCTTTATAATTTCACTATAAGTACCAATCATCTCTTGATTAGCCACAATAGCATCAGCATTCGTTGTTGATTCATTTTGAGGCAAACTTACCATAATTTTTGATTCTGATGTATAACTATCGTTTGCAAAATATTGGATTCCAGCAAGTAGCATTCCAAACAAAGCCGTAACTACAAGAACAAAAACCCCATATTTTTTGAACATTCTTTTATAAAAAGAAATATTTACTTTAAATTTCATTCCTTACTCTCCTAATCCATAAAATTTATATATCAAAATATAAAAAGAAATTTATGCCTTTCGCAATACTAAATACATGATGATTCCAGAATTATACATCGAACTATTAAGCTTACTCTTTTCCTATTTCTAACACTAACACCGTCATAGTTAATGCGCTATTGCTTAACTAACAATCCCCCCATCAATAACTTTCTTCTTTTAAAACATTCTTTGAATATTCTCTTAGTTGTATTTTTTGAAATTAACCTGTACCTTCCAATTCTATCAAAAAAATGTTAGACTAACAATGTATATTAATGAATTTCGAGAGGTGAAAAATGAAAAGAGTAATTACCTATGGTACTTTTGACTTGTTACACTACGGACACATCAACTTGCTAAAACGTGCTAAAGAATATGGTGACTATTTAATTGTTGCTCTTTCAACAGATGAATTTAATTGGGACGAGAAACAAAAAAAATGTTATTTTAGCTATGAGAAAAGAAAACAACTTCTTGAAGCTATTCGATACGTTGACTTAGTTATCCCTGAAAAAAGCTGGGATCAAAAAGCAAAAGATATTAAAGAATTTCAAGTCGATTACTTCGTGATGGGCGATGACTGGGCAGGACACTTTGATGAGTTAGAACAACTAACAGATGCAGAAGTTATCTACTTGCCTAGAACTCCTGAAATTTCTACGACACAAATAAAAAAAGATCTTAATTCAAAAGACAAGTAAATAAAACAAAACTCCTTCATTATTTAAAAAATAATGAAGGAGTTTTGTTTTATTTGAACATTCTACTAATTTCTTCTTTTAGATGTGGAAAATTAAAATAAGTAATTGGTAGATACACTAGCACAATAATGATAGATTTTAGTGCCATATCTAAGAAGCTAGAGTCTAATATCGTAGGAACAAAATAGTAAAACAACAACGACAAAGCCATACCCATGACGAAGAATAAATTGATTCGTTTATCAAAGAAATAACCAACCTGAATTTCATCTCTAATAAAGAAAATCCTGAAGAAGCAGACCAAAAATTCTACAATTACGAGTACTAATGTTGCCCCTAGCGCACCATATTTAGGCACTAATAAAATGTTACCAACTATACTGATCAAAGCTCCAATAATCATTGGATAAGCAAATTCTTTGTCTTTCTCAATTGCAATCGTAAATTGATTAGCAAATACCCCTCCAATTGGGCTAAAGATAATGAGTAAGCATGAGAGTAACATATTGATTACCATTGGCTCAAACTTTTCACCAAAGAACCATGGAACAAATTCTTTCGTATTGACAAAAACAACGCTAAATAAAATCATCGCAATAATAAATGTATAATCAAAAGATTTTTTTGTGTAAATTAGAATATTACGCTTATCACCATTAGCTTGTGCTTTTGAGATTTTTGGAAGCATAACAATTGTAATAGAAGAAAGCACAGCCAGGATAATTCTAGCTATCTTTTGCGACTGATCATAATAAGATAATTCAGTAGGATTAACAAAATAACCAACGACCGTTTTATCTAATGTCGTATATACTTGCATAAACAATTGTGGGACTAAGATAATAAAAGCGGGTTTCCACAATTTTCTAAAAAGAGCTGAATTAAATTTAGGTCTGTATACCTTACCTTTGATATTTAGCCAAAAAACCAGACTTCCTAAAAAGTTAGTGATAGATGTAATAAAAACATAAATCCACAAATCATCTTTGGTAGTTACAAATAAGACAATTAAAAAAACTGAAGAAATTTTGATTAACGTATTCCTTATTACAACTTTTGCAAATTCCTCAATCCCTTGGAAAAACCATGAGATATCCAGTGTTAACCCCAAAATAAATATCAACTGAATGAAGTACAAATTTTTGTATTGGATATCAAATAGATAAATATACATGATGTAAACAATTGAGGCACCCAGTCCAATTAAAAGTTGCATGAAATAAATATTCCAAAACTGCATCGAGAGTTCTTTTTTGTCATCTCGCGCTTTTGCAATATTACGAATACGAAAAGGATTCATTCCTACAGCAATGACAGTCATTAAAAATTGCGCTATTGAAAATACATAACCATAAACGCCTAGCCCGTCAGCTCCAATTCTACGGCTAAGAATTGGAATTGTGATTAACGGCAAAACAATTAAGAAAACCTGATAAATTGCATTATAAATAATATCTTTTAGTGTTTTTTTCATTTACTTGCCTTCTTCATCAATTCGATTACTTTTTCTGTACTAGTTCCGTCCTCAAAATTCCCCACATAGTTCAGTAAACGTTCAGAACTATTCAACAAATCTTGTGCTTGTTCTTCAAAAATTTGAATCAACATCTTTCCATCTTGAGCAACAGGTACAGGCAATGAACCTAACTCAATATAAAACCCACGTTCCTTGCTGTAAGAATCTTCATCATAGTTAAATAAAATAAGCGGTTTTTTTAATAAAGCATAATCAAAAAAAATAGAGGAGTAATCAGTGATTAGGACATCTATATTTTCAAATAAATTTTCTAGCGGAATACCATCATCCACAAGTTCCACTTCATGTCTTTTCATATACTCTCTACTTTTTTTGTCATTAGCTAAACGTTGATTTACGTTGGGGTGAAACTTTGTCATAAAATTAAGTTTTTGACCTCGAAGCGCAAAAAATTCTTTCAGCACGTTGATTTCAAGTTTTTCTAATTGAGGAATTCCATTATTTTCCATATTATTTCTGAACGTTGGAGCAAACAATATTGTAATTTCATTCTTATTTAAATAATCAGATTGTTGTACATTTGCTTTTGAAACAAGCTTATCATTTCTTGGCGTACCAATTTCTAATAGCTGATTCTTTGAAACACGAAAAGCAGATAAATATTTTTCTGAACTATAGCGATTACCCGATAAAAGATATGTGATTGATTCACTATCTTTTTTAGCATATTTCAAATAATGACTTGATAATTTATCTTCTGCATCAAATTCAATTTTTTTCAATGGTGTCCCATGCCACGTTTGAAAATAAATCTGTTTTTTACGTTTTCCATATACAATCGTTTTTCGACTATCATCAATCCAGAATTTAGATGTATACAAATAATAAGTACTTAGTAAAGAATCTGTATCTACTCTCTTTACATCATTTGGCAAATCATTTACCTGAACTCCCTTTTTCAAGAGCCATATACATTTGTAATTCAAATTTTGATTACCTATTGTTTCAGAAATCACACGTGGATTTCCAGAATAGTTTCGACCACCGAAACTAGAAAAAACAATCCTATTTTCTTTTAAAGGAAACATTTTAAAAATTACTGGAAAAACATATCTAGAAAATAATTTTTTTATTTTATTCATATTTACAATTACCTCATAGATTCTATTCTATTCAAGACACTAGCTGTCACTTTACTTTTGGATAAATGATATGGGAGATTAGGATGTTTCAATAAAAATTTTATTAACTTTTTCAATTTTGGTGAAAAGTCTGGATCTGCTTGAGCTTCTTGCTCAAAGCGAGATAAAATCTCCATTGATCGGTCATAATCTTTTTGATTTGAATAGTTGTTCTCAATCATAGACATCATCATTCTTACCGCTGTATAGACGTATCTTGAGCGAACATTTAATGACACTTCTGGATAGAACTTGTCAATAAACATAATAATCTCTTCATGTATATCAAAAGTATCAAATTTTCTAGGATTAAAACTACCTCGTAATATACTTTTTGGACTTTGGAAATAATGATATTTTTCAGATGAATTTAAAGCAATCCGATTTGACTTATCAATTAAAAGATATGTTGTTGCTTTATCTTCCATTAACTTTCCAACAGGGAATCTTAAGTCAGAAAATAAATTCATATTGAACAATTTATTATTGGCAGAGTAACCGATATTATTACTAGTGAATAATGATTTCATCGCCTCATGTTTATCCAGTACCAACCAATCTTCCTTGGTTGGCGTTAACTCTTTAAGTTCTTTTAAATCATTTATCTTTTTCAGTTTTATTACTGATATTTCTGCATTAAAAGTTTGAACACCGGCATATAGAAGTTCTAAATAATCTGGTTCAATCCAATCGTCACTATCAATAAAGCAGACAAAATCTCCTGTCGCTTGTTCTAAGCCAGAATTTCTAGCTGCACTCAATCCACCGTTTTGCTGATGAATAACAGATACCCTATTATCTTTTTTCTTGTATTCGTCAGCAATTTGTCCACTGTTATCTGGTGACCCATCATCTACAACAATAATTTCAAGATTAGAGTACGTTTGGTTGGAGATTGAATCTAAGCAACTTTCTAGATAATCTTCTACATTGTATACTGGGACAATCACGCTTATTTTATGCATCTACTTCACTTCCTGAATAATTTTCACTGTATGTTCTAACGATTCCTCTAAATCAAATAAAGGCATCCAGCCCGTTGCTGTCAATTTTGTATTGTCCAAAACAGCTGTATTTGCTTTAGAAAATCCTTTACTTTCAATTTCATCTGGTAATTCAAAAATAACTTTTTTACCACTGATGTTTGCTAATTTTTTTGCCAAATCTTTCAAATGCAAATCAAATTGCTCGTTTGAAACATTGTAAGCTTGACCACTTTCACCATGTAATAGTAAATACAAAATTGCAGAAACTGCATCTGCAACATAAACATAAGAAAAGTATTGGTTACCTTCACTTTTTAACACGATATCTTCGTGATTGACAGCATTTAGAATAAATTGAGAAGAAGCTTTGGTATCAGAAGTTAACATCGTTGGCCCAAATGTTCGGCATAGACGTGGAATAACAATATCTAACCCATTTTTCGCAATGTATGCTTGACAAAGTGATTCGCTCACTCTTTTGCCTTCTGGATAACCAGCACGTAACGTATTACAGTCAATATAACCACAATATTCTTCGTTAAATTTTTCAACGTCTCCACGATTTTCACCATAAATTTCAACTGTTGATAAAAATAATGTTCGTTGGACATTGGTTGCCGCTGCATGTTTTAACACTTGATCTGTCCCAGCTAAATTGGTCATGATAGTTCCAATTGGATCAGTCGCATAGGCTTTAGGATGTGTGTTGCTTGCTCCATGAATCATATAATCAACCAAAAGCTCTTCCGGTAAAGGTTCTGTCACGTCGCCTTCAACAATCTCAAAAGTTGACAAGTTTCGATATGTTAAAAAACGCGTTTCAAGTTTTTCCCTATTTCTCCCCATAGCAAATACTTTGATTTTTAATCCCAATTGCTGGTTTGCTAGCATCAAAGTATCAATTAAAAATGAGCCAATCATTCCAGAAGCACCAATCATTAAAATTGATTTACCATCAAGTTTTTCCAGTTCAGGTAGACTCTCAACTACTTTCGCCAAATCAGCTTGATACATGGGCTGTTCAACTAATGTCATCTTTATCTCACCTAATCTTTCATTTTTAAATAAGCTTTAAACAATTCCAAGTCATCCGTTGTAGTCAACTTGATATTTTTATCAGAACCAGCTGCAAAATATAACGTCTCACCCAGATCCACCATCATTGTATTTGTGTATGAAGAATCAGTCATCCCAATGTTTTCTGCTACCGCGCGATTATAAGCTGCAAGCAGTTTACCATATTGATAGGCTTGTGGAGTTGATACTCTTCGCAAAGTATTACGGTCCACGTATTCAACCGTCGTATCCTCCGTTTTTTTAATAAAAATTTGTTCATTATAAGGTAATGAAGTCACGCCATTTCCATATTCCTTACATTTCACAATAACATCAGACAAAACAAGTTCATCAACCAATGGACGAATACCATCATGAATAATGATCGTATCATCTTCATCAGAATGGTCTTTCAAAAATTGGACGCCATTATTGATTGATTCTTGTCCTTTTGAACCACCTGTTATTACCCATTGAACTTTACTTATATTAAATTCTTTAATGTAAGCCCACATCGTTTCTTCCCATCCAGATTTACAAACCACTAAAATGCGATCAATTTGTGGATGTTTCTGGAATGATTCAAGTGTGTAAATAATGATTGGTTTTCCATCGATACTAATAAACTGTTTTGGGATATCTTGTCCCATCCGTTTACCAACACCACCGGCAATAATAATAGCTGTAATCATCTGTTGCTTGCTCCTTTAGTTAAATAATATTTTCCTTGGTAATTTTTGTATGAATGATCTGGATCAATGTAAATTGAATCATGTATTGTTTTTTGATTTTCTAAAGATGGACGTTGCATGTAATCACCAAACGCAGCACGTAAATAATTGTCATATCCCACAGGAATTGGCATTTTGGTCTCTTCAAAAGGAACCCAAACAGCCTCAGAAAAATCCTTAGCAGAGTAAATATTTCCCATATACTTTGGTCCAACGCATAGTTCAGTCACATTTTCTGTCGGCTTTTGATTATACTTAGTCATTTGTTTTTCTGCAAATGACCAAATTTTATAGCGAATATTATCAGATTTAAAAGTATTCAGTAACAAATTACTACCAAAAGCTAATATACCACCATGATTTTCTGGAACTACTTGTGAACAAAAAAGGGCATATACAAGAGCCCATAGCTTTTGAATTTTTCGGCTAACTTTAGAATCTGGTGCAACATCCAATGGAAAGATATCAATCGTAATACCATGAACAATATTTAAATCTTTTTGATATGTTTTTATGAACGTTGTTTCTTCGTCTCTTATCGTCATAAATGAATTATGATCATTGTAAGTTGCTGAAGCTTTCTGTACAGGAAGAGTTTGATTGATTTGAGCTTGAGACCATAAATCGTAAAAACGTTCATAATCATTTCTTGGCATAAAAAAGTCTAAATCATCATCCCATGGAATAAAGCCACCTTCTCTGATTGCTCCGATTGCTCCTCCACCGCAAAAATAGCATAATAATTGATTTTCTTCACAAAAATCGACAATTTTCTGTGCCATAGTCAAGGTAACTTTTTGGACCTTTTGCATTTTAGCATCTGTGCTATACAAAAAAAAACCTCCTGTTTTATCTAAAAATAAGATTACATATTCCTAATTCTTAATTTCTTAACTGCTTTTCGTAGAATTTACCACGCAGTTTATTGGGCAACAAACTAATTACTACATGTCCACCAGTAACAAATAGAAAATCCGTCACAGAACCCAGTCCATCACGCCAAATATGGTAGCGCCCCTTGATTCCTGGCAACAAATAATTTAAGCCACCACGTCGAGCATACATGTCAGCACCTGCACGAGCGTGAACTAACGGTTCTTGAATGTTGTAGCCTTGATAACCAGCCTTCAATAATCTTACCCATAAATAATAGTCTTCAAAACCTTTTAAAGGACGATAATTTCCAACAGCTAATATCGCTTTCTTATCGAACATCACCGTCATGTGATTAAACGGGTTTCTTTTTTTAGAAAATGCACAAATTTCCTGATTTGTTTCTGGCACTAGGCGACGACCAATAATTTGATCTGTCGAGTCAACAAACTCTTCGATATTACTCCCAACGATTGCAATATCAGGATTGCTTTCAAAAATAGCTAATTGCTTTTGCAATCGTTCTGGAGCCATAATGTCATCTGTATCCATTCGAGCAACTATCTGATATTTAGTGTGCTCTAAACCTTTAGCTAGAGCAACACCTAATCCTTGATTTTTCTCAAATTTCACAAGTGTGAATATATCAGGGGCTACTTGCTGAAATTTCTGTACAACTGCTTCTAAATCAGAATTAATTGGTCCATCATATACCAAAACAATCTCATCTGGCATAACTGTCTGTTTAAAAATACTTGTTAATGCTTCATTCAGATATTCTGGTTTTTCTTTATCATATAAAGAAAGAAGCATACTAATTTTATTTTTTTCCAATTTCTTCCCCACTTATCTTTTGTGTAGCTTACTAAGCTTAGGCTACAGCATTGATTTAAATTATCTCTATTTATCCATAAATCTTATCTTCTGGGAAATGCAGTTCTGCTAAAGAACAAGCAGCTTCTTCATCCACACCTTGTGAAGACATTTTATCGAATAAAATTTTAATTGTTTGCAATAAGATTTTCAAATCCAATAACAACGAATATTTTTTGATATATAACAAATCAAAACGCAACTTACTATTGTAGTCTGAGACATATTTCCCATAGACTTGCGCATAGCCAGTAATACCCGCACGGACATTATGACGTAAATAGTAATAAGGATTTTCTTCATTAAATTGATCAACAAAGAATGGTCGTTCTGGACGTGGACCCACGATTGACATATCGCCTTTTAAGACATTAAAGATTTGTGGTAATTCATCAAATCGTACGGCACGAATAAATTTACCAACAGGCGTTACGCGTGCGTCATTGCTTTTAGCAAGGACTGGGCCTGATTTTGATTCAGCTGTTGCGCTCATTGAACGGAATTTATAAATTGAAAATTCTTTTTGATTTTTTGTGATACGCACTTGCTTATAGATAACAGGACCTGGTGATGTTACTTTTACTAAAATCGCTGTTAATAACATAAATGGTGAAGCCAAGATCAACAAAACAAGTGAAACAAGAATATCAAATAATCGTTTGAAAAGCTCATCTTCTGGAGGGATTCTAAAACCAGATGATTCAATAATGCTTTCATCTTCAAAATTCATGATATTTGGATTGATCATGATCAAGTTTTCAAATGTTGTATTTAAAAATAATTTTTTCTCTTTCTTGGTAACCAACTGGTAGATTTTAATTTTTTCTTGTTCTTCAATTTCCGAAGCCAAGTACACAATATCGATTCCATCAATCAGTTGTTTCGTATGCTCATAAAAATGATCAACGATAACTGCTTCTACTTTATGTTTATTATTTTTCTTTGATTGGAAATTTTGAATTGCTGGTGCAACATCTTTTTCTAAACCAACAATAATCACTTTTTTGTCACTGCTGATTTTCAAGTAAAGTTTATACACCAAAATGCGATAAGTACTGACCAAAATCGTTCCGATCACAAAAGAAAGTAAGATAACTAGCCGCGGAAATGCAAACCAACGCCCAGCAAAAGTTACAATCATAATCCCAAAGGTCATCAATACTTGACCAATAACAGTTACAAAAATAATGTCGCTGATCATTCGATTATAAAAGACGTAAGCCCCTAACAAAATATTAAGAACAATAAATATAATCGAAATAAAAACTGCGGAATTCTCAAAAGTTTCAAAGTTACGCACTGGTATTTCTCCTTGAAACTTCAGTAAAAAGCTTATATAGACTGCAACGTTATAAACAATCACATCCATTAAAATAATAAATATTCTGCGAGCGGCGCTCCACTCCCCATTTTTATTCATATATACACTCCTAACCTCAGAATAATGCCTTTATCATCTTACCATAGCAAGCCTTAAAAGCCTAGCGAGTAACCAAAATGTAAAGGAAATTAAACTATTATATGCAATAAAATAGACTATTTTATCTTTTCATTTTTGTTTCTAAAATCCACACTCGGTGTCTTCATTCTTACAGGCGTGATAAATAACAAAAAGCGATGAACGTATCCAAGTTCGATACGTTCATCGCTTTTGATTAGTCTGGTCTTAGAGAAAAATCGCCAATACCTTCTTTAGTCAAATTATCATTGTAAAATGGATCGTGTGCAATGTAGCTTGGCCACTTGTCTTGCATTTTTTTGATTTCACCAGCAAAGCGTTTTTGTTTTTCTGGAGTATCTTCATATCCTCTTGATTTTGATTCAAAATGATAAAGTTCCACTTGATGTGCGTAAACATTGTTACGTCCCAGTTCATAGACTTTCAAACATAGATCAACATCATTAAATGCAACTTCTAATGTCTCGTCAAATCCGGAAACAGCATGAAAGTCCCTTGCTTTAACCATCATACAAGCTGCAGTCACTGCTAAATAATCAACATCAATCACCAAACGACCAAAATAACCGCAGTGTGTTTTATCATAATTATTTAGCGCATGTCCTGCTACGCCACCAATTCCAACAAGGACACCAGCATGTTGGGTTGTTTCATCTGGATAATACAATTTTGCACCTACACAGCCAATTCGATCAAATTGTGCATAAGAAACCATTGTCGTCATCCAGTCTGGTGCAATAACTTCAGTATCATTGTTCAAAAATAAGAAATACTTTCCACTTGCTTTTTCAGCTGCTAGATTATTGATCCGTGAGTAGTTAAACGGAATATCAATCAACTCGACAATGAAACGATCGTTTAAACGTTCTTTGTAGTTTGCAAACAATTCTTGCATTTTTGGATCCGTACTTCCATTATCTGCAATAATAATTTCATAGTTGGGATATGTTGTTTTCTCAATAATTGAATCAACACAGACTTTTAAATCTTTATACCCATTTTTAGTTGGAATAATGACACTCACTAAGTCTTCTTTAATCACGTCATACATCACTTCATAAAAACCCGAGATTCTTCCCGGACGTACTTTCCCTTTGATTCCACGACGATTCAGTGCATCAGTCAACGCTTTTACACCAGAATCATAAATATAACTTTTCGCTTCGCCACTACTTGCTGTAGAACCTGGAATCGTTCGCCAGTGATACAGAACTTTATCAATATGATAAATGTGATTTGCTGGGATTTTTTCTGTCACACGTAAAACAAGATCATAATCTTGTGAGCCCTCATACCCCTTACGAAATCCACCTAATTCTTTCACGATGCTTGTGCGATAAACACCTAGATGAGAAATATAATTGTTTCCCATTAGTGTGTCTGGTGACCAATCAGCTTTAAAATGGGGGTCAAAACGATTCCCATCAGAATCGATTTTATCTTCGTCGCTATAGATTAGATCCAGCTCAGGTCGTTCGTTCAATACCTTGGCTACTTCATATAGCGCTGAAGCTGGCAACTCGTCATCATTGTCCAACAAAGCTAAAAATTCACCCGAAGCTAATTCTAAAGCTGAATTAGTTGCTAAGCTAATATGTCCATTTTCTTGTCGAAAGACGACTTTGATTCGCTCGTCTTTTGCTTGGTAAGTTTCCAGACATTTGCGAATAGCCGGATCTGTTGAAGCATCATCACTAATGCATAGTTCCCAGTGATCATACGTTTGTCCTAGAACAGAATCAATGCATTTTTCTAACCACTTAATTTCAACATTGTAAACAGGCATAGCAATTGAAATCAATGGACGATATTCTAAGGCAGTAGCAGCTTTACGCTGTGCTTCTAAATCAACTTTTTCGTGACGAGTAATCCACTCTGCATAGTCAACTGAACCAGGTTTCAATTCTAGCTTGACGCGACGAACAGCTTTTTTTAAGCCATGTGTTCTTGCGTAATTGACACCTTTTTTCAGCAAACGTATTTGTTTTTGCCAAGAGGTCTCAAATCCATCATCGAAAGGATAACGTCCATTTAGCTTCACGGCAATTCCATTTTGGTGAGTAGTTGTCTGAAAATCTAAGATAGCTTTTCCTTTTAATTTTCCTGAAAGTCGAATTTTAAATCCGCTTTGCGTTTTGACATCTAGTTCGTATAAATGATTGATGTCCAAACGAACGACAGGCGTTGTTTCAATCAAAACTTGGCTTTTTTCTACTGTGACTGAAGGGATTTCTTTAGTTACTTCATCAATTGCCCAACCCACAATAAGTAAGTCTCCAGTAGCTCGTTCCCGAGTGATTGTATCAATAAATACAGCAATTTCTTTCTTTGTCACTGTCCAGTTACTCCTTTATCAAGTAGGCCAATGAATTACATTTCAATAATCCAAGTTTGACCATTTTCTGCTGTTACTTCAATTAAAAATGTACGTTCATGTTCACAAAGAATCTGCAATTCAAAACCGGCAGAAACATTTTCTGCAAGATTTTCAGCCTCATTCACTTCTTTGCGATAAATCGGTTTAGCATCGAAAAACGGTGATTGATCTACTGATAAATGATAAGACAATGCGTTTCGATCTGCTTGTGAGATGCCCCAACCAATAATTGTTAAAACTTTGGTTTCTTCATCCCAATGCTTTTCATCAATACATAAAGCTAACTCTTTTGCTTGAACTTTTTTAGGAGTTTCTTTTGTTCGACGAGTTTTTTTTGATTTAATTGCCCATTCATCGTTATCTAAAAGTGAGCAATAACGCGTAGTTGTTGTTTGCAAGTAATGATCAAGCTTAGCATTTTCTTCTCTAATTTGATAATTATCTTTTTCTAAATCTGCTATTTTCCCTGTCAATTCTTGATGAACAGCCATCATTGGTTGAACAGTTTCCAAGACTTCTGAGAAAGTTTGAGTAAGCTCTCCAATAAAACGATAATGGATATTCACCGTTAATTCATGTCCAGCGACATTTTTTACTGCTAATTCTGGTACGCTTTTTCCATCAAATAGATAGCAATCCCTGTTTGTTTTTAGCGCAGCATTTGAACGAATGAAATCAATTTTTTCTCCCGCAATTTCAGCAGTAAATTCAATAAAACTTGGCTGTTTTTCAAAACGGAATAACACGTTTTCAATATTTTCAGCAATTGGAAATGTCAAACGTTGGTTTTCACCAGTGTAATTGTTAATAGGAATCTGTTGACTAGTTTCTCCCTCAGCCGTTTGTTGAACCAAATCAAAGACTTTGACGTAATTTGAATTTTGTGGCTGTGCAATTTCGGGTACTGCCTGTTTTTTTAACGAGAAGAAGTATTGATAAACTTCTCCAAATGGACGCATTTTGAAGTCATATCGAACCGCTTCTGGCAAATCTTCGTAACGAGAAGAAAGCTCGGTGTCTTCTACTGCTAAGTATAAATAGTCTTCGATGTTAATCATCAAGCCAGCTTTTTCAAACACTCTTTGAAAACCCTCATGCGTATAAAATGAATTGTGTGTTTCATCTAACAAGCCATAAGAAGTCCATGGAAGTTGATTATTAAATAAATCAATCATTACAGAGTTATGAGCTAAGTTAGGGAACGTAATCAAAATTTCTCCATTTTCACTCAAAAATTCACTGACTTTTTTCAAAGTTGCGCCTGGATCAACCAAATGCTCCAAGACATCTGCAAACAAAACATAATCAAATGTTTGACCTTCAAAATAAGTGGCCCATTCAAAACTTTCAATGTCCCCATAAAAGCCATCCTGTGCAAATTCACTCACAAAATCAAATAGCTCTTTATCTAATTCGACAATGCTAACCTCACATTGCTTCGCACCAATCAAATGTTTTGTTAATCGGCCATTTCCCGGACCAAATTCTAACACTTTGCTTCCTGGTTTGATTTGAGCGGCGATTTTTCCAACACTACTTTGCTCATCTAAATCCATTTCAAAATCATATTTCATCTTTTTGACTACCTTCTTCCCATTTGTGATCCAAGATGACAATACCTTCACCAATGTATGAGCCACTAACAAATAAGTTCATATATTTTGTCTTATAAACTAACGGAACTGTAGCATTTTCTTCAAAAACTGCCACATCAAAATAATACTCACCAGCTAGTAAGCCTAGTTTTTCATATTCAAGATAAAAAACATTTTCACCTTTTTTCCAAGGAATCGTTATGTCATCCAATAATGTGTTCAAGCCACAAACATAAAAATTATCAACCGTTCGTAAAGCAATCCCCAAGACTGGCTTTTTGATTGACTCGTCTTTGACATTATAGGTAACTTTCACAAAGAGTGTCTCCCCTTGTTCAATCATATCGACCGGTTTCTTCTCTTTATCAAGCAATTCGGCACTTAGCACATCAACGATATCTGGTGCGGCATGACGTTCAACTTGATTCTTATTGCGGTCAACTGTCTTCACTGATTTTTTCTTCAAGAAGTTTTCATAATTGGTCGTAACGTCCATCGTGTCCCCGTATTCTACGACTTCACCGTTTTTCAACCAATAACTACGGTCGCAAAAACGACGAATTGAGCTAATATCATGGGATACGAATAAAATCGTTTTTCCAGAATTCTTGATTTCAGTAAATTTTTCCATACATTTCAATTGAAACTCTAAATCACCGACTGCTAATGCTTCATCAACAATCAAAATATCTGGATTCACATTGATTGCTACCGCAAATGCCAAACGGACAAACATCCCGCTTGAATAAGTTTTTACTGGTTGATAAATATGATCCCCAATATCGGCAAAATCAATGATGTCATCGACCATACCTTCAATTTCATCTCGTGAAAATCCTAAGACCATACCATTTAAAAAGATATTTTCATAGCCAGAATATTCTGGATTGAATCCAGAACCTAACTCAAGCAATGCAGAAATTTTTCCATCGATTTCCATTGTACCAGCAGAAGGTGTCAACACACCGGTAATGATTTTGAGCATCGTCGATTTTCCTGAACCATTTTCGCCAACAAAACCAATCATTTCGCCTTTTTTTATTTCAATATTAACGTTTTTCAATGCATAAAAGACATCGTGATAAGATTTTTTGAAAGGATTCAGTGCCTCACGAAAACGATCACTCGGTTTTGCGTACATATTATATGATTTGGTGATGTTTTCTAATTTAATCGCATATTCTGTCATTTCTATTCTCCTTACAGTACATCTGAAAAATGTGGTTTCAGTCTACGGAACACAGCTGAACCAACCACAAAGAATGCTAATGTAACTATCCAAAAGTATAAAGTATACATGCCATGTTCAAAGAACCACGCTTGGCTCAAGAAAGATTCACGATACCCTTGAACGATGTAATAAAGTGGATTTAATTTCAAAATTTGAACAATTGTCGGGTTAAACTGACTTGGACTCCAAAGAATTGGTAATGTCCACATAATCAATTGCAACAAAATCGTAATGAATTGTACGATATCTGGTAAAAACGGTTGGATAGATGCTGTCAACCAAGTAATCCCTGTTAGAAATGCACACATACAAAATAGATAATAAATCAGTTGTAGTGTCATAATGGTTGGGAATATTCCATGTCCAATTGTCACAACTAAGCCAATCACGATAAAAAAGAGGTGTGTGTATAAATTAGATAAAATTTTCGTACTTGGCAAGATACGAATGTTGAAAACGACCTTCTTGACTAAATACGTGTACTCTCGAAAGACTAATGTCGTTGAGGTAAATGCATCTGAGAAGAAGAACCAGGGAACCATCCCCGTAATCAGATAAACAATGAATGGATATTTACCATCAGTCATTGCAGCTTTCAAGCCGAAGCCAAAGACTAACCAGTAGATCAACACAGTGAATATCGGGTTGATGAATGCCCACATGATTCCTAAAAAAGAACCAGCATAACGTGATTTAAAGTCATTTAATGAAAACTGAATCAATAATTTTCTGTTCTGATAAATATCTTTCATAAATAAAAACAGATCTTTAAACATTTGTGTTCCTCCAAGCGATTTCTGTTAATTACAATCAACTGCCATTTTACCATATTTTTACTAGCTGACTGCGATATTATTTATTTCTTAATTTTTCTATTAAGTAACAAATACTCGACCGTTACTATTCTACAAAAGATAGTTTCTAATTGCAATCAAGCAAGGTATTACTTCATTTCTGATGCATACTTATTTTTATAAAAAAAGAGAGTGAAACAAAACTGTTTCAGCCTCTCTTTGATTACTTCTTAATGATGATACTTCTTCATCCGTGAAAATTCATTGTGATTCTCTTCTGAATTTTCGAACGACTCATCTGCTGTTTCTAATTCATCCGGTACTTTTTGCATTTCTGCTGGCTGGTCAAAGCGGTGAACACTCATTCCTAGTAATAGATAAATAATCGGAAGCCAAGCGAAAGAAGTCAAAGTATCTTCCATAAAAGATTGTGTCATTATGCCAAAGAAAGCCCAGATAAAAGTTAATTGGCCGTTCGATAAATCACCTTTTAGTGTTCTTCGACCAATAAAAATCAGTAATAAAGTAACCACGATGGCTAATCCAATCACTCCATAAAGATTCAAGAAAGAATTATAACTATTATGATTACCCAAAATTTGATTTGCTCGTTTCGTGTAAAAATAAGGTTTCATTCCTACCAACACTTGTTGCGTTTTAGCAGCCAAAGTCTGATAAAAATCTGCCCAAATTTCTTCTCTTCCAGTAAAAAGATTTACTTCTTTTGAAGCTGCCGCAAAATATGAAAGTGGTAAAGCGGCAACTGCGGTCACCGTATAAATGATAAATGGTGCGCGAGTCACTCGCATAAATGACTTAGGAATCAAGTCCAAAAGAATAAAAACGATCAATGCAACTAATGCACCTCTTGACTGACAAACCCAAATCGTGGCAAACGCTGCAACAACAGCTGGCACACTTAACAGACGAATGTACCACTTTTCAAATGAGCTAGCAAAACCACTAATTAAGAAAGCCAGTGTCATCACTGATGCGCCTATCGTGTTGGTATTGATCCAAATATCAGAAAGCTTGTTCCCTGGAGACCAGATACTTTGTCCTTCACGAATCGGAATTTCCGTAAAAACACGATAGACAGTCACTGTCAGAACAACTGAAAACAACAGCAAGAAAACAGCTCGATCTATTTTTCCAAACTCAATCCATTTTATCGACAATACAAAAGCAATAATCAACGGAATCATCATATCTGTGTAAAATGAAGCGCTTCTCACTTCCCTGAAATACGAAAAGAAGAAAAAGAACAGGAAACCAATCCCAATAAAAATAAAATCAATACCTCTTGCTTTGTAAACATTCAATAAAAACAAAACGGCTATGCCGCCCAAAATTAATTGCGAACTATTTTCATATAAAAATAGTGCAGTGTTGTTGCTTAGCCCAACGGTCCATATAAAATACAATGAACCTACTAATAGAAGCAGCCAAGCAACACTCATTTCATTAATCATTTTTCGTAGGATTTTCTGCATTTCCCCACTCTCCTGTACTAGCTTCTCTCTTTTATTTAACTGAATAACTTTGTTATTGCTGGCTAATGATTTGTCCATTGGCCGGATAATCTACTTCAAATATTCGATAGCCATCATTGTCTGGGCCATATAATTGAGTAAACTGCGCCTCATTTAATTGATTGTAGTCTGCTAAAGGTCGCTTACTTACGACATAACGTATACCAAGTTTTTCGGCATCATCAAAATTCAATGTCACAGAGAACATATCAGGTCGATCAAGGATAAACGTTGTGTCTTCCTTCGCGATAAATGCACGAGTGTGAGCATAACGATTATAATATTTCTCATAGGTTCCATCTGGATCAATGATTTTCCATGCTTTCATATCTGGATAAAAACGAACCGTATTGAATGATTTTACTCCAAGTGTTGGTGTAAAATTATACAATTCATCTTCAGATAACCATAATTGATCTGGATGTTCGTTATTGATTTTTTGAATTTCTTTCGCTAAAGTCTTTTCAAAAATAGCACCCGTTCCTTCAACAACCGGATTGACAAAAAAACCAGAAGCAACAATTAATGCTGCGAATGAAACATAAAACAAATGTCTTTGGTGAAACAAAGCAAACCCCAGCAACAATGTTCCTAGTACAACGATCCCTGTAATTTCAATCCCTGAAAAATAATTAATCATGCTAGAAGTGAAGATTGACACAGCAAACGTTCCAGCATTAACAACTAATAAGACAATTTTATACCAGGTTGGAATAACATCTTCTCGCCAAACATAGGCAATGAACCAAATCGTTAACAGACAAGCTGCAAAGCCAAAAGTTGTAAATGCACGGGATGCTGGTACATAGGAAAGAAGCGTAATTTCAGCTAATTCTTTTGGTAAGCCAACGGTGATCCAAAAAATCGCAAACAAACAAAAAACCATTAATATTCGTCCTAATAATTTCTGTTCACTGTTTTTCTTACCAAATAATACAAATGGGCTAGCCAAAAGCACAGTTGGGAAGAAATGATAGAAAAAGGCCACTTCTGAATTATTTGAAAACGTGATGTCTGTAAATGGAATCTTCCAGTTAGTCAAAAAGTAAAAGAACTTACCAAAAGTGAATTCTCCACCTGTACTGATTCGTTTTCCTGGATACAACGTTTCTAGTGAAGCCATCAGGGCATCCTTCGAAACTAGCCAAAAATGAACCATGATTCCTCCGATTATCGCTATCGCTCCGACAATCAGGACAGCATCCAATAGATCCCAAACTACTTTTTTCCTGAAATGAATCAACAGGCCAACAAAATAAAAGACGAGCAAATAACCTAACATTACTTGATGTGCTGGGTAAATGACTAAAATGAAGCCTAAGCCAAAAATAACTACCAGCAACATCATCAGGGCTCGTATCCCTTTGCGATCATGTTGATAAAAATAATGATAGAAAGCCACCATCAGTCCGACAGTGAAGAAAATCAAATCTCCCACATGTTGCATGAACCACCATTGAACAGCCGGCGCAAAGGTCAGTGCAAATGAACCAACCAATGACAATCCCTTTCGTTTTCTAGTGATGATCATCAATAATTCAAAAGACAACAAGAGCATCCCGACGATTTTCATTCCCCAGTACCAAGATAGCCCTCGATCACGTCCCAAGAAGAAAAACCCCCAGTTAAATGGCTTGCCGATAACCGTAATGTCTTTAACCGGTGAATTATAAGCAATAATCATATTTTGACCATTTAAGGAGTAATCTTCGTTGATTACTGGATAATCATTTTCTGCTTGCGAAAGATAAAATGGCGTCTGTACCAGCCATTCATCTGAGCGAACTTCACGATCTTTCCCAAACAAAACATCTGTTTCTTTCCCGTCATCTCGCTGAGAAACGTATTTATCCCACATGCCAATTGAGCTGCCATTTAAATTAAATGTGACGACTATGACAATTGCTAGTAAGCCAAACAAATAACGGAGCCTAAGCAATGAGTCAAAAATTGTCTGAGGCGCACGATTTGTTTTTTCAGTGCTATGCCGTACACTTCTCGTTTGTTTTTCCATAAAATTCCCCAATTTCTCTTTTGTTTCCTAAACTAGCAGAAACGAATTACGCTTTTGCTTCTTCAGCGGCAATCAGCATTTGTGCCAAAGCTTCTTGCCAAGTTGGAATAGAAAAACCTAATTTTTCAGCTTTCTTAAGACTCATCACAGAATATTGTGGACGTACTGCTTTTTGTGGAAATTCCGCTGATGTCACAGGTGCTACTTCCACGTCAGTATCTTTTAAGATTTCTTTCGCGAATTCATACCAAGAGCAACTGTTTTCGTTTGATAAGTGGTAAATGCCATATGGTGCTTTTTGTTCAATGACGTATACCATGAACTCGGCTAGTGTACGTGTCCATGTTGGGCGTCCAAATTGATCGTTTACAACTGTCAAACGATCGTGTGTTTCCGCCAGACGTTGCATTGTAAATACAAAATTATGGCCATAGATACCAAATACCCAAGAAGTACGGATAATATAATAATCTTCTAAAATTTCTTCGACAGCTTGTTCACCTAAAAGTTTTGTTCGACCATATTCGTTCAACGGATTAGTTGAATCATCCACTTCATATTCTGCTTGTTCTTTCTTTCCATCGAATACATAGTCTGTACTAATGTAAACCAATTTAGCATTGACCGCTTTCGCAGCAAGTGCGACATTTCTTGTACCGTCGACATTGATTTTCTCGTCTAATTCTTTGCCTTCATCCTCTGCTTTATCAACTGCAGTGTAGGCTGCACAATGAAAGATAACATCCGGTTTCAATTCGGCGATATATTCCATGGTTCCTTTTTCATCAGTAATGTCTAATTCTTTCGCATCTGTCGAAACATATGGTAGATTTTTTTCATCTAATAGATGGCGCAATTCTGTACCTAATTGGCCATTTCCTCCAGTTAATAAAAACATTGTTTTTCGCTCCTTTAAATTTGTTTGAAAAAAGAGACAGGCTAGCGCCTGCCTCACACTTTTATCTCATCAATAATTGTTATTGACCATTTTTGGCATATGCTGCTTCTACGGCTTCTTTTTCTTTTTTCCACCAGTCTTCATTTTCTTCATACCACTTGATCGTATTCGCTAAACCATCACGGAAATTCGTGAACTCTGGCTTCCAGCCAAGTTCTTCACGTAATTTAGTTGAATCAATTGCGTAACGTAAATCGTGACCCGCACGGTCTTTTACGTGATCGTACGCATCTTTTGATTGACCCATCAACTCTAAAATCAATTCCATCACTGCTTTATTGTCTTCTTCGCCATCGGCACCAATCAAATATGTTTCGCCAATTTCACCTTTTGTCAAGATTAACCAAACAGCAGATGAATGATCGTTTGTGTGAATCCAGTCACGCACATTTTTGCCGTCGCCATATAATTTAGGACGAATACCACTTAAAACGTTAGTGATTTGACGTGGGATAAATTTCTCAATGTGTTGATAAGGTCCATAATTATTTGAGCAGTTAGAAATTGTTGCACGTAAGCCAAATGAACGTACCCAGGCTTTCACTAATAAATCTGATCCCGCTTTAGTTGAAGAATAAGGACTAGAAGGATTGTATGGTGTTTCAGCTGTAAATTTTTCGCCTGGACCATCACCATGTCCTGGTAAATCTTCTCTTAATGGTAAATCGCCATACACTTCATCCGTTGAAACATGATGATAACGCACATCATATTTTCGACAAGCTTCCAATAAAGTATATGTCCCAATAATATTGGTTTGAACAAATGGAAATGGATCTTTTAATGAATTATCGTTATGTGATTCAGCTGCATAATGAACAACTGCATCTGCGTCTTTCACTAGACGATCAACTAATGGTGCATCAGCAATATCGCCCACCACAAGCTCTACCCGATCACTTGGTAATCCCGCTAAATTTTCTTTGTTTCCAGCATAAGTTAATTTATCTAAAACAGTTACATGAACTTCCGGATGGTTTTGTACGACATAGTGCACAAAATTTGAACCGATAAATCCAGCGCCACCTGTTACAATGATATTTTTCATTAAAATGGTTCTCCTTTAAAGTTTAAATTTCGCCATAAACGAATGGATTTTCTGCTTCAAATTCTTTTAACGTTGGATGGTTATGATCCTTTTCTGACATAATTGCTTTACTGATGTCAATTGGCCACTCAATAGCTAACTCAGGATCATCAAAAGCAATTCCGCCATCTGCAGCAGCGTCATAATAGTTATCGCATTTGTAAAGGAAGTTGACATCTGGTGTCAGCGTAACGAAACCATGCGCATATCCTTTAGGAACAAGTAGTTGACGGTGGTTATGTTCGGATAAAATAAAGCCGTCCCATTGTCCATAAGTTGGGCTGCCTTTACGAATATCAACGACCACATCTAAAACTGCTCCAGTGACTACACGAATCAATTTTGTTTGAGCAGATTCTCCTTTTTGAAAGTGTAAGCCACGTAGCACGCCGGCTTCAGCAGATAAAGAGTGATTATCTTGAACAAAGTCATAAGTCAACCCATGTTCTTCAAATTTTGCTTTTGAATAGCTCTCAGTAAAAAAGCCACGGTGATCACCAAAAACATCCATTTCGATAATCTTGACATCTGTTAATTTTGTATCAGTTACTTTCATGTTGTCAGACTCCCTATTCAGCGGCCAAAGCTAATAAATATTGACCGTATTGATTTTTTTTCAATGGTTGCGCTAATGCAAACAATTGTTCTTTCGTAATGTAGCCCATGCGATAAGCAATTTCTTCTAAACAAGCTACTTTTAAATTTTGACGTTTTTCAATGGTTTCAATAAATGTTGAAGCTTCAAGTAGTGATTCGTGTGTACCAGTATCTAACCAAGCAAACCCACGTCCCATCAATTCAACAGATAAAGTTCCTTTTTCTAGGTATGCTTTATTGACATCTGTGATTTCTAATTCACCACGTTCAGATGGTTTAATGTCTTTTGCAATTGAAATGACATCGTTATCGTAGAAATAAAGACCTGTAACAGCATAATTTGATTTTGGTTGAGTTGGTTTTTCCTCGATTGACAAAGCATTCATGTTCTCATCAAATTCAACAACTCCAAAGCGTTCAGGGTCATTTACATGATACCCAAACACCGTTGCGCCACTTTCTTTTGCTGCAGCGCGCTGCAACATTTTAGATAGACCGCCACCATAGTAGATATTATCGCCTAAAACTAAGCAGACACTGTCATCGCCAATAAATTCTTCACCAATGATAAAAGCTTGTGCTAAACCATCAGGACTTTCTTGAACTGCATACTCAATTTGAATCCCCAAGTCATGCCCGTCCCCAAATAATTCTTCGAAACGAGGTGTATCTTGTGGTGTTGAAATAATCAAGATTTCTTTAATTCCAGCCAACATCAATGTTGACATTGGATAATAAATCATTGGTTTGTCGTAAATCGGCATCAACTGTTTTGAAGTTGCCTTTGTCAATGGGTACAAGCGTGTTCCGCTTCCCCCAGCAAGAATAATTCCCTTCATGGCTTTAAGCGCTCCTTTTTTCAAATTTCACTTTGTTATTATCTCATCAATCCAAACATTTGTCATGAGCTATTTGGCATTTAATACTTTTTTATTAAACTTAGTGTCGCTGCCACTTTCTTTTTAGGTAGGACACCAATAAATGAAATCGCCACGCCAATTTTTGTTGAAAACTGGAATGCGTTTGGATCTCACTTGCGTTCAAGTCGTGGCGTCGATACAACGTCAACGGTTCGCGAATAAATCCGACCTGATTTCCACCTAATAAACCAATCCACATATCGTGCATAGGTACATCATCTGGAATTGGTAAGATTTTAGGCTTCAGACTCGAACGAAAGGCCATACCAGCTCCAATATAATGACTACGGACAAAGTTATTCAACCATCCTTCTTTTGAATGCCGATAAGTAAAATAAGAGGGATAAATGGTTTTAAGATCCTCGTCCACAATCACCAAGTCCGAAACAACAACTTGCCTTTTCGGATGGGCTGCAAAATCAGCCGTTATCCTTTTCACTTTATTGTCTAACCAAACATCATCTTGGTCAGCCAAAAAAATGATTTCCCCATTTGCTTGTTCAATTGCATGAGCAAAATTTTGAATCAGTCCACGTTGAGGTCCTTTTAATAGTTTAATACGTGAATCTTGTTGTGCGTATTCCAGCAAAATATTCCAAGTGCTGTCAACTGAACCATCATCAGAGATAACTAACTCATCGGTTGTAGAAAGCTGTCGTAAAATGCTATTTAATTGTTCTCTCAGATATTTTTCGCCATTAAATGTGGCCATGCAAACAGATCGCAAAAACTTACACCTTCCCCATCTCAACATAAACTCGCAAGGTTAAACGCCAAATTTTTCGGTTCTTCACTGTCAAAAATTGTTTAATGCTTCTTAACAGCAGCTGCTTACGATGCTTTTTCCAATGAATTTGATCGTACTCGCGATAAAATTTTGTTTCGGCAGCTAAAATCGATTCATATCTTGTTGTCGATACTTTTTCATAATTGAGCACAGATAAGTCATGCTCCAAGCGGATTGGTAAAATTTCAATTTTTTTGTGAAGTTGATAAACTTTCCAAAAAAACCAATGATCTAAAAAATCTAAAGAAAAAGCAGGATTAAACCCGCCAATTGTTTGTAAAAATGAGATTGAAAAAACTGTTCCCGAATTGATTGCCATCACTCGTTGCTCCGTCAGCCCTACTTCAGAAACTGCTCGATAGGTACGATTAACATACTGATCGGCA
The DNA here is from genome assembly GCF_050529065.1 of Enterococcus sp. DIV0174. Taxonomy (NCBI): domain Bacteria; kingdom Bacillati; phylum Bacillota; class Bacilli; order Lactobacillales; family Enterococcaceae; genus Enterococcus; species Enterococcus sp. DIV0174. Next base: position 1,843,684 of record NZ_CP172881.1, read on the forward strand.
TAAACAGGTGAAATTTGTTGCCCTTGATCAAAAATCATCGGTACAGCAACAACACAGTCATCTGAAAATTCAACCTGACTGATTTGCTCCAAATAGCTTTCATTTAAGACAGTATCTTGATCCAACGTAATCAGTCGTTGAATCGTGGGTTGAGCTTGCGACAGTGCATAGTTGTATGCTACTGCCAATCCCGGATTTTGCGCATCATGATAGTAATTCACGAACTTTTTTTCAAACAATGAATGGTGTTGCTCCGTTGGACTGTTATCAAAAATAACGAGTTGGATTTTTTGATCCACCACAGCTTGTGATAATAGAGCAAAAGAAGGTGTTTTTTCTATGGGTTGCTGATACAATACGACAACAACTAAATTAGTTGGTTTCATTAGAAAAAACGCCACCCCCACTTATGGAAAAATTTTGCCATCGAAGACATAAAAATTCGGAATAATTTAAAATTACGATGTGCACCTTTTCCATATAAATGAACGACTGAGTGCGTTGGGGTATACAGTAATTTGTAACCCGCTTGTTCAAATTTCAAACACAAATCATTGTCTTCAAAGTACATAAAATAGCGAGAATCAAATCCTGCAACTTCAGTAAACTTCACTGTGTCAACGACCATGAAACTCCCAGAAATCATACGAACATAACTATTTTGATTTAGCGGAAGATCCCTGCACTCAAACTTAGCCAATCGTTTATCAAACAACTTTTTCACCCATTTAAAGGGAATGAAACGCAGCATATAATCAAAAACATCTAGGCGTTCACGAATCAAATATTGAATAGAACCATCCTCGTTTAAAATCTTAGGTGCTAGCATCGCACATTCAGGGTGGTCAACCAGTAACTCAACAACTTCGGTAATTGTTTGCTCGTCTACCAAAATATCCGGATTAAAAATAACAGCATAGCGATACTTGCTGTTCAACAGATTTTGATTATGTCCGTAACCAAAACCACTGTTTTCCTGATGAAAGTTAATGTGTAGATAAGGATAGTGTAAATACTCCTTCAATTTAGCCTGATATTCAGGCGAGGAGTTATTATCAAAAATAATGATCTCAATTGCTGGTTTTTCACCAATGGTTGCAATCAAGGTATCTAATGTACGAAAAATCTTTTGACTATTTGCGGTCACTATACTGATTAGGACCGGCTGTTCTAATTTTTTATTCATCTAATGATGGTCCCATTTCTTCAAATATTTCTGCAGTACTTGCGTACGATATTCTTTATTTCCCAAAAATCGTAAAGTTTTCAAAATAAATTGATGTTTCTCACCAATCAACCCGATTAACTCCAGTAACAAAATAATCGCAAATAACATTACTAGTACCAGAACAATTGTCCCGACCTGACCAGCATAATTCATGATCATTGCTGTGAAAGAAAACATTAATGCCATCGCATAAATCGCCAAAACTGCTCCTTTGTGTGTGAAGCCTAAGCTTAATAAGCGGTGATGCAAATGCTTTTTATCCGCAGTTGAAAAAGATACTCGGTTTGCCTTGCGACGAACGATTGCAAAAAAAGTATCCGTTACTGGAACACCCAAAACAATCAATAAAGAAATTGATGAAACAAACGTTACATTTTTTAACCCTTGTAAAGATAAAACAGCCAACATAAACCCTAAAAATAATGCACCTGTATCCCCCAAATAAATCTTAGCAGGATAAAAATTATACGGGAAGAAGCCGATGATACTCGCTACTAAACAGAAAATAACAATTGGAATATACACAGTGGATGAATGCAAAAAGAAATACCCAATGATTCCAATTGTAGTCAACCCAATAAGTGATACTCCCGCAGCCAACCCATCCAATCCATCAATCAAATTCACGGCATTCGTAATACCGAAAATCCAAAAGATTGTTACTGGAAAGCTTAACCATCCGAGTTCAAAATGGCCAAAAAATGGTAAAGTAAACGAGTCGATATGAATACCTGCTAAAAAGTAGATAACAAGTGAAGCGAATAAGATCCCGACACTCTTTTGTTTTGGTGTCAACTCAAATCGATCATCTAATACCCCTGTAATGATAATAATCAACGCTGCTAATAAAATTGGTACAATATAAAATCTTGGAATAATATCATGAAACAAAATCAACGTTGAAATAACAAAAGATATAAAAATTGGCAACCCTCCGGCACTTGGCATCGGTACTGTATTGATTCTTCGCGCGTTCGGTTTATCGACCATTCCTGTTTGGACAGAAATTATTTTAAATATTGGTGTTAAAATCAACGATAATACTATCGTTAGAAAAAACCTAACGACCATACTAAACGAAACAAGCATCTGGACACCTACTTTAACTTGAGAGTTTTCCCGTTATTATAAAACACTACTAATAGTTTACAATAAGTCGAGTAAAAGAACGTAAGAATTTACGTTTTTTTATTAGAAATTTTATTTTTTATTTTTTCAACCCAACGATTAAGCGGGCCTTTACGACGTGTCGCCTGACTCCCCAATACATACTCTTGAACAACCGCATTAATGATTCCACCAAGAATGACAATCGTGGCAGCAAAGTTCAACCACAGCATCAAAACGATGAAACTTCCAATGATTTGATAACCGCTGACACGTGAAGCAAAATACTTCGCATAGATCCCAAAGACCTGCGACAACAACATCCAGCCAACCGTGGCAAAGATTGTTCCAGGCAAAATCGTTTTTAACTTCAATTGCGCATTAGGCACAATCAAATAAATCAAAAATAAAATCACAAATAGCGCAACTAATGTTACAGGCCATTTCAAAGCTTGGAACTGATCAATCAAATGTAGCGGAAACTGAAAAATCGGTTGAATTGCTTCAAGAATCAAGTTTCCTAGCCCTAAGACGATTGTCACCCCACCTATTGCAACCATAAATAAGACAATGACCACTAATGAAACAAGGCGGACAATCAAAAAGTTCTTTCGATTGTCCACACCATAGGCTTTATTCATTGCAATTTGTAATGCGTTGATACTTTGACTTGCTGACCAAAGCGCAGCTAATGCAGAAATTGAAAGCAATCCGCCAGAGCTTTGCGTCAGTAGATCTTTGATTGCAGGGCCAATAAATTGGTAAATCGTTTCAGGCATAACCTCTCGAACATAAGTTAACACTGTATTTGGATCAATATTCAAAAAAGGCAATACGTTGCCAAATGCAATAATCAGCGGAAACAACGATAACAACAAGTAATAAGCAACAACCACAGAAGTTGTTCCAATTTCCGAATCATTCATTCGCTTTTGCGTTGTTTCGATAAATCGCATAAAATCCTTATTTTCTTTAATTTTCTGCCAAATCCCCATTTATTTCCCCTATACTTTTGTTATTAGTATGTGCCTTCTTCACCTTGTGACGTTAAAATTTTTGGACCGTCTTTCGTAATCGCCAAAGTATGTTCATACTGACAAGATAACCCACCATCACGCGTATATGCAGTCCAGCCATTTGGGTCCATTTTCATCTTCCAAGTTCCGGTATTGACCATTGGTTCGATGGTAATGACCATGCCTTCTTTCAATCGAAGTCCTTTACCTGCTTCACCATAATGAGGGACAGCTGGTTCTTCATGAATCGTTGGACCAACGCCATGACCGATGAAATCGCGGACAACAGATAAGTTTTCAGATTCAACATAGGTTTGGATTGCATGACCAATATCTCCAATGCGATTGCCGACTTTCGCTTGTTCAATCCCAAGGTATAATGCTTTTTTTGTTACTTCCATTAAATGATCGATTTCAGGTGTTGATTCGCCAACGACATACGCCCAACAAGAATCAGAAATGCCACCTTTTAAATCAATACACATATCAACTTTAACTAAATCGCCACTTTCTAGTGGTTTTTTGCGAGGAAATCCATGACAAATTTCATCGTTAATACTAATACATGTCGCATATTCGTAACCTTCAAAGCCGATTTGGGCAGCAATTCCACCGTGGCTTTCAATATAATTTCTGACAAAAACTTCAATATCCCAGCTTGTAATACCAGGCTTGATAAAATCGCGTAAGTTTTTATGCACGTCTGCTAATAAGGCGCCAGACTCTGCCATTGTTTCAATTTCACGTGCTGATTTTAATGTAATCATTCTCTCGTCTCCTTTTTACAAATCGTTCTCATTTTACCATAGTTACCAACGTTTAGCCAAATCACAGTTATCATCTCATCGAGTTCTATTTTCTTTTTTACGCATGGTTTGGTATAATTCTTACGTATTAAGTTAAAATCGTTGATAAATTAGGAGGCAAATCATGACTTTAGCAAAAATCGTTTATGCAAGCATGACCGGCAATACTGAAGAAATTGCTGATATTGTAGCAGAAGCTTTTGAAAATTTAGATATTGATGTAGAAATCAATGAATGTACCCAAGTAGATGCAGATGAATTTGAAGACGCAGACATTTGTGTTGTCGCAACCTATACATATGGTGATGGTGAACTACCAGATGAGATTGTTGATTTTTACGAAGACTTGCAAGAAGTTGACCTTGAAGGAAAAATTTATGGCGTTTGTGGTTCTGGCGATACATTTTATGATGAATTTTGTAAATCTGTAGATGACTTTGATGCTGTCTTTGCCAAAACGGGGGCAACAAAAGGAGCAGAAAATGTCAAAGTGGACTTGAACGCTGAAGAAGAAGACATCGAAAATCTTGAAGCCTTTGCCAAAGCACTTGTCGCTAAAGCAAACTAGTTTCAACTACTCAAATATATGTAAGAAAACCGCTAAAAATCACTGTTTGATTTTTAGCGGTTTTTAGATTTACCGATTTTTTCTACTTACTCGTTACGCACTAAAAACAATAAAGAGTCTGGGACAAAACCAAAAATTCAGCTATTCTTACTACATTTTTTAATTAAGAAAAGCCTAAAATCAGCGTTTTAAAAAACGAATTTTAGGCTTTTTTTCTGTTTAGGCTTCTTTTGTCCAAGCTCTTTTTCAAAAAATGATTCAACTAGCTTATGTAAAAACAATGTACAGCATGAAGTCACACTAATAATTTACCTTGATTGGTTCTTCCTGTACAAGAATTGCATCGATACTATCTTGAATCAATTTTTCAATTTGAGCATCAGTTGGGTGAATAATTCCTGAAGACATCAATGCAGCAATCCCAGTTGCGACGATCCAAGTACCATTATGAAGTGATTCGATTTGTTCTTTTGATAAATTTGCATATGCAGCATCTTGTTTGACTGCATTCGTGAAATAATTATAAGAAAATTCTTGCATCTCTTCCCCTCCACCATACTCTTCCAAGTATAAAGAACGATACAATTTTTTCTCACGATTGGCAAAATGAATGTAATTGTACGCTAAATCAATGATTTTATGCCCTGTGTGTTCAACTGGAAAAACTTCATTGCTTAGATAACTATAAATTTGTTCAAATAACTCTGTTTTTAAATCATCCATATTTTTGAATTCCAAATAAATTGGCTGTGTCGAACATTTCATTTTACTGGCAATATTTCTTGCAGTAAATCTTGAAAAACCCTCTGTAGCAACCACTTCATACGCAGCAGCTAAAATCTGCTCTCTGGTAATCGTCTTTTTTCTTGCCATAATTTTTTAATCTCCTCAAAAATTATTTATAACGCTTCCACCTATTGGTTATTTTAATTGTAACACGTTTTTTTTGATATGCAAAATTTGTTTTTTTACTCTTCGTCCACCCTTTTATCACAGGAATACTCTTGGTTTCCGTTTTTATAAAAATCATAAAATCCAACATATCCATTCCTTATTTACTAATTGTTTCTACTATTAATAAATGTTATCATATTACTGGTTATTAAATCAAATAATGAGGGGGAGTAATATACATGTTAGCAAATTTTAATAAATACCTTGAGAAATATGCACGTCTAATCACTGAAACTGGTGTCAATGTTTCAGCAGGACAAACCGTTGTTCTACAAATCAGCGTTGACCAAGCACCATTAGCACGTCTGATTACACAGGAAGCCTACCAATTAGGGGCTGCGGAAGTCATCGTACAATGGACAGACGATACTATTCAAAAAGAATTTTTAACTCATGCTGCAACAGACCGTATCGAAAATGTCCCACAATACAAAATCGACCAAACAAATGACTGGGTAGAAAAAGGGGCTAGTCGAATTAGCGTCGTTTCTGCTGACCCGGATTCTCTAGCTGGTGTTGATGGCGATCGTGTAGCAAGTTATCAAAGCGCTGTTGGTAAAGCAATGATCAATTTACGTAAAGCAACTCAAGCAAACAAAGTAAGTTGGACAGTCGTCGCTGCTGCTGGCAAACAATGGGCAGCCAAAGTGTTTCCTGATTTACCTGAGTCCGAACAAGTCGATGCACTTTGGGACGAAATTTTCAAAACTACTCGCATTTATGAAGAAGATCCTGTACGCGCATGGAAAAATCACGATGAAAAATTAGCGAAAAAAGCAAATGAATTAAATCAAGAACAATTTACTGCTTTACACTATATCGCACCAGGAACTGACTTAATTATTGGTCTACCGAAAAACCATTTATGGGAAGGTGCTGGCAGCTTGAACGCACGCAACGAAAAATTCATGGCAAACATGCCTACTGAAGAAGTTTTCACAGCTCCTGACAGTCGTCGTGTAGATGGATTTATTTCTAGCACGAAACCTTTAAGCTATGCTGGAACAATCATCGAAGGAATGAAATTTACCTTCAAAGATGGAAAAGTGATTGACTTCTCTGCTGAAAAAGGCGAAGAAGTTTTAGCAAAACTATTAGACACAGATGAAGGCGCACGTCATTTAGGTGAAGTTGCTCTTGTTCCAGATCCGTCACCCATTTCCCAATCTGGTATTATTTTCTTCAACACCTTATTTGATGAAAATGCTTCAAATCACTTGGCACTTGGTTCGGCTTACGCATTCAGCTTGAAAGGCGGAACAGAAATGACCGAAGAACAACTAGCTGATGCCGGCTTGAACCGTAGCCAAACCCACGTAGACTTCATGGTTGGTTCTAATCAAATGGATATAGACGGTATTCGCGAAGATGGTTCAACTGTTCCAATCTTTAGAAATGGTGATTGGGCATAGTTTTTTCCAGTAATAGCTCTTACATTACATGTGCTATTCAATACAAAGACCTCAACCAATAATAGTATCTGGTTGAGGTCTTTCTTTTTGAAAACAGTCACAGCAACATTGCTTTAAAACTATTACGTTAGCCACAGTATCTTAACACGGAGATCAAGAAAATAAACTACCAAAAAAATTGCTTTCATTTAAACAACTTTGATAATGACAAAACGTTGTACTGATTCTTTTTTACTTCAACGGAGACATCTAAATTTGACTATCATTATAGGTTGGTTAGCTACTTGCTTCATCTAGTGCATGAATCATAAGATATCCTTTTTATTGAAAAGTCTACATATCTTCTACATATCTTAAATACATTGTGATAATCCACACCCTTACTTGCTTTATAAAGATACTTTACTAACCAATCTCGAAACACCCATGCTTCAAAATTCATTTAGTCATTTTGTATGCTCAAGAAATCCTAGCTATTGGTAGCGCTTTTCGTGTGTTATATTAAATTTTCGTTTATACTTAAAATGGCGCTGATCTGACAGTACAAACATGAAAAATGATTTTGTTAATTTATTCATTTTTTACTATCTTCCTGTAGTACTTATACTTCCACCATGGAAACCCCCGTCAGGATTTTGATAATCACTTATTCAATTCAAAAAATTGATAACCATTTTTATTATGTTAACAACCTAAAAGAGTTTAATGTCTCGGTTAAGAATATAATTTAAACTAAAAAAGTCCACGCGGCAACGTGGACTAAAACCTTATTTCTAAGATTCTCTAACAAAATTATATCACAGAGATGAGGAACTAAAAATGAGAAAAGTGTTAGGTAGTTTGGCATTGTTTGTATTATTATTTTTTTTCACGGGCTGTGAAAAAAACATCACAACAAAAGATTTAAAAGCAAATGATTGGTTAATTGAAACAACTAAAGAAGGTGAACCAAATATAATAGCCTCATTTTCCGACCACGTCGTTTCATTTAGCATTGATACCAGTGAAATGGACTCTAAAGCTAACGAATGGGAAGCTTTAGGTGAAGAATTTGCCAAAACGTTAGTAGAACAAATGAATTATAAATTTGAATACACGCTAAAAAATAATGAAATGGTGTGGAAAGATGATGAAGATAAAAAAAACGATGCTACCTATATCGTTAGCAAAGAAAAAAAAGATCTTATTTTAGCACCTGACAAGAATAATAAGTCGGACAACAAGGAAAAATTGATACTAAAGCCCTATACAAAAAGGAAAACGATTAAATCTACAAAAAGCACTAGCTCCAGTAGTAATAAAAAATCTTCGAGTACTACAAAGGCTAGCACCAGTACTGCCTTTTCAACAAAGGAGAGCACTACAGAAATTTCAACTGTAGCTACTACTAACGACTATCAAGCAATACTAAATGAGTACACGACCAGTTTACAAAGCTCTACTCCATCTCTAATAGAAGAATTTAGAAGCGAGGCGGCGAATAATACGTCCGGAGTCGATGGATTAGCTGCTATTTCAAATAATAAGGTTGAAAAACTTGCGATGATTTCCACTGAAGGAATGAACCAAATGGCAAATTATCATTATTCGATTTCCGATAATTACGCTACTTATGAAAGTTGGGCCAGTAAATTGACCGACGTATACACGACTGAATCTCAAAAAATAATCAGTGAATATTTAGCATACTCAATGACTGTAGCTGTCGATGCAAACGACAAAAATACTGAACAATCCGTCCAGCAAGATTATGCCTCTTCTAGCAAATCTCAATCGGAACGTGAAAGCACTTCTCAATCACCTCAAACAGAGTATGAAAGCTCAACTGATACAGGTTATGAAGAAGTATCGCAAAGCCCTGAAAACATGTCTGCTCATACAACGATATCGTCCGAGCCAGTGAAAGTCCAAAACAAGTAGCCTGACTTATCAGAATTACATTCGATCAACGATTGGTATTAAATAGAATTGATTCAAACAACTACTTGCTACATCATTTGGCAAGAGTTGAGAAGTAAATAAAAAACTTGTTTGGCACAAATTGGGGACCAAAAGTAAACAAAAAGCCTCTAAAACTAACTTTTAGAAGTAAGTTTTAGAGGCTAACTTTTTAAGCCATTACGTTCCCTGCCGGAATCGAACCAGCAACTAATCCTTAGGAGGGATTTGTTATATCCATTTAACTAAGGGAACTTTTTAACAATTAATTGAAACATAAAGAAACATAAAAACTACTTTGAACAATTTAAGTCCAACAGAATTATTGTAGCTGTTTTGTTTTTTTCTTGCAAGCCTTCCCCTGACAAAAAACGAAGTATTTCTTACGTTTTTTCTTCTCAAAGCAAACTATTCGCAATCTTCTACTCGCTGATGCTACACTTAGAGTATGAATAAGTCTTATGCTTAGGAGGAATATTTGATGACAGAAAAGCCGAAAGAAAAAATCTATGCTGAACGTTTCGATGCCTCAAAGAAAGATCGGGAAAAAATTTCAAAAGCTGCTATCCAGGAACATAAAGAAGCTCATCCTCAACCGCCAAATAAAAAATTCAAGTTTAAGAAAAAACCCACTCAGTAGGAACTGATTGTGTCCGTGATAAAACACGGACGAAAAAATTTTATGAACAAATAAACGTTTAAAAAAAGAGTCAGGCAAAGTGCATCGCATTTTGTCTGACCCTTTTTTTAGAAATAATCGTTTAAAACAGGTTTTTGATCTGGAATCAGTTCCGCCAATTTTTCAACTAACGCTTCTGAACAAATCAATTTTTCTTGGAAAACCAATTCTTGAACTTTTTTATAACCCATAAATAATTGCGTTAAACTTTGGATTGTCCCACTAACTCTTGGCAACATAGAGTCTGTTACGGGATTGACACGAACTTCACCGTCAACTAGGACCACTTCAAAGATACCTTCATTCCAACTTGCGTAAGCATCTTCTGTTACTTCAACAGCAAAAGCCACTTGTGTTTTTGGAAATGGATAAGCAGCTAAAAATTTAGCTAAGTCAACGATTCTTGCCATCATATCTGGTGTGATTGTTGTTTTTGCAAAAGGATTGGCAAGTAGTGTATTCAGATTATTGCCAGCGTAGCCACAAGCAAATGCAAATGTTTCAAATGCCCCACTGTGTGAACCAACAAAGCGAGCAAGCGCCTGAAACGCAGTGTGTGTCAAATAGCCCCATTCTACAATGGTAAATGTTGGTGTATCCAAACGATAAACTAAATAACCTGCTACTGCACCAGCTTCATCATAATACAATGCAAACTGATGTCCTTTCTTTTGGCGGAATTTAAAATCAATCCACCAAGCTTCCCGTGCAACTGCACCACGTTGATTGTCAGCCATTTTAGGATAAATTTTTGCTATTGCTTCTTGTGCCTGGTCAAACGAAGTCCGAACCATCTTTCCCGGTACTTTTTTGACTGCGGGGAAATCACGACTAGCTAATTCATAATGAACTTTTTCAAATAACAGTTCATAGCCATAACGACGATAAAAAGGATAAGAAAATGGTGCTAAATAAGACAATGTCACATCTCTTTCTCGACAATCAGTAAGGATTTGCTCCATGATTTGATTGATACCGCCTTGCCCTCTTGCCTCCGGATACGAAGCAACATAACCAATTCCAGCCATCAACAGTTCTTTCCCATGAAAAGCAACCGGAAACGGTGTAGCCATTACTTGGCTCATCAATTGTTCTTCTTCATTGAAAAAACCATAATTCCATGAGTGTTCTGCGATGGTTTGAAATCGTTCCCGCCGTTCAAACGTATCTTCAAAATTAAATGCGTAAGCAGCTAAATCAAACATCTCGTCGATTTGTGCACTGCCTAATTCCTTGACCTTTTTATTCATTCTTGCTACTCCTCCTACACAAAAAACTGATTGATAACTCGCTTGAAGTTTGGTTACCTGCAAACTCCAATCCACGCTCAATCAGTTCATTTACAACTTGCTTTTTCTTTTTGTCATGTAATGATAACCTAATACGTTTCTTCAATCATCGTCAACATTTTTTTGAATTGGCGACGTTTGAAATACATCAAGATTGTGCCCAAAACCATATCATTCAATTTTTGCAATACGCCATGCGAAGTCATTTGTTCCGTATAACGGATTTCACATGAGGAATCATCGATTGGTTTGATTTGATAGTGAACAACAAAATCATTTTTGGTCGTTGATGTCCGAAATTTATAAGATTGATTTTCGATAACTTCCTCGATTTTGATTCGAGCACGGCTTGATTTAGAAAATACTTTTACATATTCAAAGTTATTTAGCTGTTTACGTGTGATGCTTTTCCCTGTTGCTTTACGCACATCAAAAAGAACAGAGTCCATAACTTTATCGTAAAAGAACGATGCCGGAATATTCAATTTTTTTGTAAGTTCCATTAGTTATTTTTCTCCTTTACTTCTTTTTTCTTTCCTTTTTTAAAGAAATAGATACCTAAACCTAACAAAAACAAGCCCGTAACCATACTATATAAATCATAACTTTGGGTATTGGGGTTTAGACTATACAATAACACTAAAGAGCCAATACTACATAAAAATAAGCCATTTTTTATCATTTAAACCATCCTATCTTTCAAACACTTTTATTATACTGCAGTTGCTTGGAAATATAAAACTGTGCCCCAAGGTTGCGCTTTGATTAGTTCTTTTGCCTTTTTAGCGGCTACTTCTGGATCACTTGCTGTTGTTTCAAACATTAGCTTAATCCCTTGTTTTTCTTTAAATTGGAAGCTAATTCCATCTTCGTTAAATCCTTCTAAAAGTTCTTTAATAGCATCTTGCTGCATTGCACTTGCGATTGTAATCATTGATTTGTCCTCCTAATATTTACAAAAAAGACTGCCTCCACCTCACTGGAAGCGTCAGCAGTCTATCTTTAGTTAATTATTGTTCCCCAGCATTAGGGTCCATTTTGTTTGCTGCAATAACAAATGGTGCCCAGATTAAGAAGGTCACGACCATACATACTAAGGTTACGATTGGCGCACGCCAGTCTGCCCCTGTTGCTAAGAATGATAGTAAGAATGGCGGTACAACCCATGTTACTTGTTGCGATACCGGTGCGACCAGACCTAGGTAAGTTGCTACCCAACCAATTGCTGTCGCAACAACTGGCGCAATCAAGAAAGGAATGAACATGATTGCGTTCAATACGATTGGTAAACCAAACATTACTGGTTCATTGATATTGAAAAGACCAGGTCCAATTGACAGTTTTGCAACTGTTAGATAATCCGCACGTTTTGAGAAAATCAAGATAGCAATCAAGAGAACGATTGTCCCACCTGAACCACCAAACCAAGCGAACGCATCAAATGAACCACGAACCCACATGTAAGCTTTGCCGTCTTCAATAGCATCTAAAACAGCTGGTGTACCTGTTTTTCCATTGTAACCTTTTTGGAAAATATCGATATTGATCAATTGTGCTTGTCCCCAGATACCTTCTAGCACTGGTGCCAATACGTTTGGACCATGAATCCCGAAGAACCAGAAAATTTGCACAAAGACTGTAACGATCAATACAGCGCCGATCCCTTGTGATAAACCAAGGAATGGTTCAGCAATGTATTTTTGAACTAAGTCAATAATCAATTGACCATCAGTGAAACGTCCGACAACATAGTTAATAATTGCAATTACATATAAAGCGATTGTTGCTGGCAAAATAGCTGCGAAAGCTTTAGAAACTGCCGGTGGTACTGAATCAGGCATTTTGATTGTAATGTCAGCTAACATCAATTTACAGAAGATAATAACAGAAATGGCACCCATAATCATAACAGTGAAGTAAGCATTTCCATTTAGGTGATTTAAATTCAACCAACCCCATAAACCAACAGATAATGTACCATCTGCTACAGTCGCACCAACACCACTATTGTTGATTGCTTCTGCTACATTTGCTGGAACATCCACATTTAGCGCTGCTGAAAGAGAAGGACCAAACGCGATCCCTTGAATCAACGTTGCTAAACCTACGATACCACCTGCTAGGTCATTTACACCATAAGCTCGTGCTAAGTTATAGCCCCAAGAAAAGGCAAAAATCAAACCTGCGATAGCTAGTGTTCCGTTCCAAACAAAGCCGTTGATACCAATAATAACATTTAATACTGCAAAGAAACCTTTGTCTGCTGCTAAACTATCTGCATAAGTACTAATAAATTGCTGTGGCAAATCACGAATGATTGCATTGATCATTACAGCAACAGACCCTGCCATCGTTGCAGGCATTGTACCGATAAAAGCGTCACGTAAAGCAACTAAGTGCTTCTGCGCGCCAATTTTAGCGGCAACCGGTAGGATGTGTTTCTCCATCCAAGCTGTTAATCCGTTCATTTTATTGTTCCTCCTATAAGTTTATTTATACAAAGAGTTGCCTCCCTATACCAAGTTAAAAAATCCGTTCAAAATTTTTTTCTTCTTCCGTTCAAAAAAGAAGGTGTTGGCGTATAACTTCTCCCGTTCAAAAAAGAAGTATTACTCATTTCCTAAGCGACGATAAATATCAATAATTTCTTTTGCTAAATCTGTAAACGCAATCGAAGTCATCAAGTGATCTTGGCTATGAACCGTTAATAAAGTCACTTGTACATGATTTCCTTGTGCTTCTTGTGTTAGCATTTCTGTTTGTGAATGATGTGCTTGGACTAGTGATTCCTCAGCATCTGCGATTTTTTGATCTGCTAAGGTAAAGTCACCTTGTTTCGCTGCCGCGATTGCTTCCATCGCATCACTTTTTGCGTTACCACCATACATAATCAAACCCATGATGGCTTCTAAATTTTGTTGATCTTCCACGTTTGTCTTCCTCCAAATTTCTTAATCAGTTATTTCATTAAACTTTCTGCTTGTTCAAGTACTTTTGCACCATTCATCATGCCATAGTCTTGCATGTTGATTACATCTAAAGGAATACCTTTTGGCGCTAGTTTTTGTTCAAATTGGGATTTCATGAAGCGGACTTGAGGTCCTAATAAGAGTACGTCTACATTTTTTGCTTCTAAATTGTTGTCTGCATCTGAAGCTGAAACTGCAAAGATATCTGCATCGATTCCTTTTTCTTCAGCTGCTTTTTGCATTTTTGTTACAAGTAGGCTTGTGCTCATTCCAGCGGAACAAACTAACATGATCGTTTTTTTCACCATTTTCTCCACTCCCTCTAATTTGTTTTACACTTTATTATAATGCAAGAAGCGTGCCAATAAAAAAAAAGGCTAAAATAGCGTTTTCACGCCTTTTAGCCTTCAAAAACAGTGCGCACACTATTGGTTTTGTGTGCAAAACAACGATTAGTGTGCTGTACTGTATACTCTATTCATTTTTAATCTTATTTTCCAGAAACATCTGTGTAAGATACGCAATCTCATCTTCCGAGATTTTGATTTGATACTTTCTTTCTAACGGCATTAAATTTGTACGAACCATATCCATCTCAAGTCGATATTTCTTAGCAAATTCTGGCAGTTGTTTAAAGACACGGCTCTCTTCATTTTTGATAAGAGCGTCAATCATAAATGCTAAATGAATCAAGATTCCTGCATCGACTCCTGGCTCCACGATGATTGAAATATCTGTTTGAACTTGTTGAACTACCTTTTGTAAGGAATAAATCAGTTCATCGATTGCCGGAATGGCTGATAACGAGTCTTTTAAAGAATAGACAATCTTATCAATTGGGATTTCATCGTCAGCCATTCGTTTCAATGTGTTCAACTTCTCATCATTGAAAATATCATATGCTGAAAAGAACGGGATATTTTGATAATCCACATCCACCGTCCCAGCAATTGCTTTAATCTCGTATTCTTCTAAAAGAGCATCAATATGTTTTTTGAAGGACTCTCTTTCTAAAAATTGCATTTGGATCAACTCAACTTTTTGTTGATTGATAACTGGTGCAATCCGTTGGTAAAGCTTCGCGGCTACGCCCTCACCAGTAAAGCAAGTCACGATAACTGCTTTTTTACGTTGATTATCTGCCACATCACCCAACTTGAATTGGTCACGAACAATTGATTCAAAGGATAACTGGATATTTTGATAAATATCTTCTAAACTTCTTCCCACATTCGCCATTCGGATTGCTTCAATCACAATCATCGTACTTGTCATCGTAATTGCTTTTGTCCGAACACCGGTCTCTTCATAAATCAAATTACTAAATGTGTTTAAGGAACCCATATCAGTTAATAACAGTAATCCATTGCTTAGTTGTGCTTGACGAGCTTTCACGTAAGCTAAGACTTCTTCATACATCGTTTGCACTTCCATAGCAAGCGGCATGTTAAAGGCTGCCCCGATTTTAGTTCCAAGAAGTTCCTGCGCCATCTCCAACATACTGGAAGCCGTTTGGCGCCCATGCATCAACACAAGGACATCGACATTATTTTCTTTGACCCGCTCGCTCTCACCTAAATTAATTGATAAAAACATACTGATGAAGCCTATCTCATCAAACGGAATCTCAACTTCGCACTCGTCTTCAATAATAGTAGATAAATCAATTGCGACTTGAAATTCTTTCTTAAAGTGCTTGCGGATATTATTCAAATCCGGATGAACAATCATGTGTCCATCACGTACGCGATCTAATGTACTTTGTAAATGTAAAGCAAAAGCAAACCGTGCTTTTTCATTATAAATCCGATCCAATCGTTCTTCTGCCACATCATATAATTGGTTCGTCAACTGCCAGATATCATCTGGCAACAAATCTTTAGGAATATTGCTTTGCGTTAGCTCTTCGACATAGGTTTCAAAGTATTCATCGACATCTTTTGAAATCAGCGCTTCTAAATCGATACTTTCCACACCAGTTTCAGCCAAACTAGCTACTTTTTCTTCAATGTCATTATAAACTTGCATATTACGTTCAGGATCTTGTGACCAAACAACATCTGCCAATCCTGGCTCAAAGGTCAAGTATTGGCTTTTACTTTCGATAAAATGATCTAAGCGCTCTGGAAGTTCCTTGATTTTTAATAAGCCTTTTTGAACTTGTAACGAAAGTTCTTCTTTACGAATAATCAACTTTTGTTCATTATGCGTGCGGTAATGCAGAAATGATTTGGCACAAACTAATTTTAAATCACGTTTCACTTGACCGATATTTCCTTCTGCATCATAGAGCATAAATGCTAAAATCGCTTCTCGTTCAATATCGATGCGTTGATTCAATCGATTAGCCTCTTGTTTAATGAAGAGCGAAATAATTTCATACCGTTCATCCAATGAACGTGAAGCTAAGTTTGGCAATGTAATTGCCATCGGAATACGACGATTAAACGTCGTCAAGAAACTTTCAGAAGACTCCGTCGTAGCACCTATAATTTGCACAGCTGCTTCATGAACTTGCGCACTTTCACCTAATGGTCGATAAATTCCTTTATCAATAAAAGTAAACAACATTTCTTGACCTTCAGGTGGAAGTCGATGGATTTCGTCAAGGAACAAAATTCCGCCATCTGCTTTTGCAATTAACCCTGGGCTGTCTTCTGCAGCTCCCGTGTAGGCGCCTTTTTTGATCCCAAAAATGTGTCCAAACAGCAATTGAGGATTCTGTGCATAATCAGCACAGTTAAATGAAACAAACGGTGCATCAGGTGCCAAAGTTTCAGCGTCCATCGCAAAATGATACATACATTCTGCAAACATAGATTTCCCTGTACCTGTTTCCCCAAAAATAATTGTATGTAAGCCTCTTGGTGGATAGAGAATCGCTGCTTTTGCTTGTTGGATACTCACTTTTAGCGATTCGTTTTCTCCTACTAATGTTTCAAAGGTTACTTGTGTTGATGAATCAACATGGACTTCTTCTTTTGCTTCTTTGGACATAGAATAAACCACCGGACGACCAGCGGTTTTCATGATTTGTCGCTCTTTATATAGATCACTTAAATAACGGCTTGCATTACTTCGATCAATGTGAAGATGTTTGGCTACGTCACTTGCAGTTAAGCCGTGTTGATTGATTGTTAATAAATGGATGATTTCTTTCTGGCGAGCATTCATACAAACCCTCCTTTAGTGAGTTTTCATTGATGCCGTTTTCAACATAATAACACAAAAAGGCGCTTATTTGCGCCTTGCTCCTTTATTTTTTTGCTTTTTTGTTTTCTTCTTGTTCTTGTTTTTTTTGTTGATTTTTTCTGTTTCAGGAAGCATTTTTGTGTGTTTTGCTACTGTTGGATTCACCTTTTTTAGTGGACGTTCTGTTTTTTCTTCTTTTTCAGCAGGCTCATGATGCAACATCCCACCATACAAATAGATTTCGGTCATCGTGATGTTTGCTTCACGCGCGATTTTCTTCATATCTCTTAGCTGATTGTCTTGAACCAAAGTAATGACTGTACCAGCATTTCCCATTCGACCTGTACGACCTGAACGGTGAAGATATGTTTCGACATTGAAGGGAACTTCCGCGTTGATAACATAAGGTAGTTTAGCAATATCTAAGCCACGAGCAGCCACATCTGTTGTCAATAAGGCTGTTGTTTTACCTGCCTTGAAATAATCCAATGCTGCTTTTCTAAGTAGTTTATTTTGATCTGAAGCCAAACTTCCCACCGTTACACCACGGAATGTTAGTTTTTCTTCCATCAGACCCAATTCACTTAGCTGGTTAAAGAACACTAATCCTTGAAAACCAGCTACATGCATCAAACGACGCAAATAATCATCTTTTTTACGTGCGGGAACACGTAAAAAGTAATGTTGCAGTCCCTTTCTTGACTCGTCTTCTTTGGAAACATCTACCACTTGGAGCTGTTTCCCACTAATCTCTTCAAACATTTCCAACAAACGATCTGCCGTAGCAGAAAAGAAAGCTAATTGATAATCAACTGGTGCTTGATGCAAGATTTGTTTCACTAATTGAACACTACTTTCATCAAATAACTGATCTGCTTCATCAAATACCATTGTTTGGATTTGGTGTGCTTTCAGTTTCTTCCCCTTCATCAATTCTAAAACGCGCCCGGGTGTTCCTACCAAGATTTCTGGTTTTTTCTTCAGCCCTTCGACTTGTCGTTTCACATTGGCACCGCCAAGTAACGATTGAACTTTTAAATCAACTAAAGCTGCCCATGTGCGAGCAACTTCCGTTACTTGGATTGCCAGTTCCTGCGATGAAGTCAAAATCAGTAAACTGCTACCAGCTTGTGGTTGAACATTGAGTAGTAACGGCCAAAGATAGGCTAACGTTTTGCCAGAACCCGTTGGGGAGATTGCTACTAAGCTTTCTTTCTCACGTAATTTTTGAAAAACAGCTTGCTGAATCAAAGAAGGTTCTTCAAATCCTTGACTCGTCCATTTTTCTTGCCATTTTTCAGGAAATGTTTGTATAAATTCATTCATTAAATTTCTTCCTCATTATCTGCATCAAAAGTGATGCCTCCATTTTTTCTTAAATCGTAAACGACTTGGTTCACATTTCGTGCTAATTCGACCCATTCTTCATACAATAAGCCCCATGCACGATCTTCGCGATAATTGAGTACATTCGCAAAGTCTGCCGCTTCTTCCACCATTGGATTTTCTGCGACTTGGATTGCTAAATCCACGATTTCCTGTTGATTTCGATCATGGAACTCCGCCTTTTCAATCGCATTCACCCCATTTAAAACTAAGGTTCCTGAATCAAAATAAATTTCAGAAGGCATAAAGGAATCGCCAATTTTTCCGGGTTGAATTGCAACATCAAAGGAATCATAGCGTAAAATCCCCCAGCCAAGACCATCGACTCCAGTCGAAATTTTTCTTGAAAAATAGTGGACTTCTTTTGGCATACCAAACCAAGCAACTGCCGCATAAACTAAATAAACACCTAAATCCATCATTGCCCCACCAGAAAAATGAGGAGAGAAAATATTTGGTTCTTCACCATCTAGGACTTGGTCATATCGAGAAGAATACTTCATATAACTAAAGTTCGCACCAATGATTTCGTCTTTTGAAGGTAAGTGATCTGTAACTTTTTTAAAGCCTTTTTCATGAATATTACGAGCGGCTTCAAAGAAGTACACTTTTTGTTCATTCGCTAGATGAATGATTTCATCCATTTCTTTTGGTGTTGAGAATGCAGGTTTTTCAACGATTACATTCTTACCAGCTAAAATAGCTTGTTTTGCCTGTTCAAAATGAAGACTGTTTGGCGAAGCAATATAAACGGTATCCATATGGGCAATTCCAAAGAATGTTACTAAGTCTGTCGCAAACTCAATATCACCCGAGTATTTTTCGCCAAATGCTTGCGCTTTTTCCAGTTTTCTTGAATAAACTGCTGTTAGTTCATATTTTTTTGTACTTAAAGCTGCTTCAACAAATTGATGTGTGATCCAATTTGTTCCAATAATACCTAAATGAATCATTTTCTCGTCCTCTTTTCTTTAATTATTTTCATTCACTGGATTTTTAAACGGTGCATCCAGATCAAAAGGAATTCTTTGCTTTAATCGTACACTATCCGCGTTCACCAAACAATTATACGTAAGAACTTGGACGCCTTCTATTTGAGCTGCTCGAATAGCCAGTGCAAATTCTGGTTGCATCTCTTGATGAATCGTAGAGACTGTTAATTGTTCAAATTGAGCAATAAACAAAACATATGTCAAGTACCCTTCTTTGTGTGCGTCTACTAATTCCAAAATATGTTTTAGCCCTCGCGTCGTTGGCGCATCCGGAAATGCTCCGACAGCTAAATTTTCTAACGTCATTCCTTTGACTTCCACAAAAATTTTTTGATTCGTTGAAGTTTCCAAATAGATATCAAATTTTGAATGATGATACACAACTTCACGTTTCAAAAAAGTAATTTCCCCCATCAGCTCAGGCAACTGGATTTTCCCATTTAAAATTCCTTCAGCAGCTAACTGATTAGGCAATTGGCTATCAATGTTGAACCAAGCGTCTTTTTTCTTAACTGCAATTAAATCATAATCTGTTTTTCTTTTAGGACTTGGCGTGTAAGTCACTGCAACTTGCGCACCTGGAAGAAACACTTCTCTTCCGCGTCCTGTATTCTTGACATGAGCAGTGATGACCTCGCCGTCTGTTTTTTGACAATAGGCAATAAAACGATTGGGTCGTTCAAGAAAAGAGACGACCTCGACTTGCTGATAATCCACTTGTTGTCACCTATCTTTCTATTTAGTATCCTATCATAATTTTACTAAAAACACTTGAAAAACCAGTCGAAAGTCTTAGAGAATTTTTATCCTTTTTTCGGTAGAATGAATGTAAGCATAAAAATGACTACGAACTTTCCCCGTTTAATTTAGTTAAGAAGGAGCGATTCGATGAAAAAAAGAATTTCGTATCTGATTGGCATGTCGTTATTGACCTTGCTCGGTGGGGTCGCTGTTCAAAAAAGGCAACAAAAAAAGCAAGAAAAAGCAAGTGATGTTACAACTTATGTTCGCACCTGGTATTTTCAAGATCACCTTCAGCAAAAGCATCAACTAACTGTTCTTCCTGAATACACGTTAGTTTTAGATCAGCAACCAATCCAAGCAACCTTAATCGAATTAAATGCTCAAAAATTTGTTGTTCGTGATCAATATGGTTACCATCTCGTATTGACGAACCAATCGCCGATGACATTTTATGATGAAGCTGAAGATATCTCATATGTTTTGAGCAAAAAAGAGCAATAATTTATTTCAATTTTCTTGTCACAAAAATAACCTAGAAAATCACTTCAAACAATTCAATTGATTCCGGTAAATAATCCAGCTGACCAATTTGTGTCAGCTGTTTTTGTTTGTGAAGAGCGAACAAAAATTCCTCATTTTTTCATTTAGAAAAATAGTCATTTTCATTTTTTTTTGTTACACTTACTATTGATGGTTTTTACCATGAAAGGATGATCGAACATGACACCAAATCGAGAGGATTACTTAAAAATCATTTTAGAGTTGGGTGGCGATACAACCAAAGTTAACAATAAACAAATCGTATCCAGCCTGGATGTCTCGCCGGCGTCCGTTAGTGAAATGATTTCAAAACTTGTGAAAGAGCAATTAGTTGAACATTCACCCTACCAAGGCGTACAATTAACGACCGCGGGACTTTATAAAGCTAGTAGCTTGATTCGCAAACATCGTTTATGGGAAGTTTTTTTAGTTGAACATTTAGATTATCGTTGGAATGAAGTACATGATGACGCTGAAGTCTTAGAACATGTTACGTCAGAACAACTTGCAGATCGTTTAGAAAACTATTTGAATCATCCTAAGCATTGCCCTCACGGCGGCATTATCCCACAAAAAGAACAAGTTGTTCATGAAGAGCGCCGCCAAACATTAGAATCTTATCCACTTGGCACACACATTCGGATTGCTCGCGTACTAGATGAAAAAGAACTACTCGACTACCTTGTAACCATTGATCTAAATATTGATGAAGAATATGAAATCATTGATATCGCAGCTTACGAAGGCCCGATTACGATAAAGAACGAAACCAAACAAATTTCCGTCAGCTTCAAGGCGGCTAGTACCATTTTTGTTGATAAACTATAAAGGAGGACATCTGCATGTCAAATGAAAAAAATGTTTTATTTACGATTTTTGGCGGTACAGGCGATTTAGCACAACGCAAGCTGTACCCTTCCTTATTCCGCCTTTATAAAAAGGGGAATTTAAATGAACACTTTGCAGTGATTGGTACCGCGCGCCGTCCTTGGTCAGATGAACACTACCGTGAAGTAGTCAAAGAGACGATTCAATCATTGAACCCAACTGCTGAAGAAGCTGAACGCTTTGCTGACCATTTCTACTATCAGTCACATGATGTAAATGATTCTACGCATTACCAAACCCTTAAAGAATTAGCGGACGAATTGGATGAGAAATACCAAATCAGCGGAAATCGCGTGTACTATTTAGCAATGGCACCACAATTTTTTGGAACGATCGTTACACATTTGAAATCAGAAAAAATCGTTACCGAGACTGGGTTCAATCGTTTGATTATCGAAAAACCATTTGGCGCAGATTATCAATCTGCTTTTGACTTGAACCAACAAATTCGACAGGTTTTTCCTGAACAGGATATTTTTCGAATCGACCACTATCTAGGAAAAGAAATGATTCAAAATATTTCAGCTATTCGCTTTGCTAACAATATCTTTGAATCACAATGGAACAACCGTTACATTGACAATATCCAAATCACATTTGGTGAAAGTCTTGGTGTCGAAGATCGTGGTGGATATTACGATCACAGTGGTGCACTAAAAGATATGGTGCAAAACCACATTCTACAAGTTGTCGCTTTATTAGCGATGGAACCTCCTGTTGCCTTTTCTGAAAAAGAAATTCGTACAGAAAAAATCAAAGCCTTAAAAGCTGTTCGGATTTATAACGAAGATGAGGTCAAAGAAAACTTTGTTCGTGGACAATATGCAGCTGGAGAATTGGATGGACAACGTTTCAAGGCTTATCGTGATGAAGATAAAGTAGATGAACATTCTGAAACAGAAACATTTGTCGCTGGAAAATTCACTATCGATAATTTTCGATGGTCCGGTGTTCCCTTTTATATCCGAACTGGTAAGCGTTTGACGGAAAAAGGAACCCGAATCAACGTGGTCTTCAAACAAGTGCCCGTCAATGTTTTTAAAACTTCTGTTGATGAAGCTTGCGAAGAAAAAAACCTTCCACCAAATGTTTTGACCATCTACATTCAACCAACAGAAGGTTTTTCTCTTTCACTTAATGGGAAAGAAGTTGGACAAGGGTTTGATACTGAACCAATCAAGTTAGCCTTTCGAAATAGTGCTGAAATGGTTGAAAATAGTCCTGAAGCTTACGAAAAATTACTTTTAGATTCCTTAAATGGTGATGGAACAAACTTTTCACATTGGGAAGAAGTTGCTCAATCTTGGCATATCGTTGACGTAATTCGTAAAACGTGGGATCAAATCCAGCCTGATTTTCCCAATTATAAAGCTGGTTCAATGGGGCCTGATGAAGCATTCGAACTTCTAGAAAAAGATGGTTTTGAATGGATCTGGCAACCCGACCATTGGTACCGTGAACGTGGAAAATTAAATTAACAACTCTTGTGACTCAAAGAAGCACGTTTCTTATCAACAACAGTTGATAAGAAACGTGCTTCTTTTTTGTCTAGTTAGTTTACATAAAAAAGAACTATCCAACTAAATAGATAGTTCTTTCTTTTGTTCTTTTGTTCTTTTCTTATTCGAATCCTTCTGCAACAGCTTCTGGATAGTTTTCTTCAACAATTTTGGCACAACGTCCGCATAAGTGTGGTAATTTTTCATCCACACCAACATCTTTACGGATTTGGCGACAACGATCACAAACTTCTCCGTCTGCTTTTTCAACTAAAATTGCTACATCTTCAAAATCAACTGCGTCAGCTGGAGCAACTTCTCCTGCAGAGGCAATTTCAAAATAGTCAGGAGAAATAATCAACAATTGTGGAATATCAGCATCCACTGCTGTCAATAATTCACGAACTTGTTCATTTGGATAAACCGTTACTTTTGCTTCTAAAGATTTACCAATCAATTTTGCGTTTCTTGCTTCTTCCAAAGCTTTTAACACTTTGTCACGGAAATCCATAAATGCTTCCCAAGTATCCATCAATTCAGCTTGATTTGAAAATTCTTCATAACCAGGCAATTCACTCAATTGTACATAGTCTTCTTCTTCTTTTAAGAATGACCAGATTTCTTCTGTTGTATGAGGAATGATTGGTGTTAATAATTTTGTTAATGCAACAGCAGTTTGGTAGAAGACAGTCTGCATACAACGACGTTGATAGTCATTTTCTGACTCGATATAAACAACGTCTTTGGCAAAATCTAAATAGAATGCAGATAAATCAACGGTTAAGAAATTCATCACTGTACGATAAATATGCATGAAATTATATTTTTCATAGCCTTCATCACGGATTTCTTTAATCACTTGGTTCAAACGAACGGTCATATACTTATCAACTGAACGTAATTCATTGTAAGAAACCGCATCTTGTTTTGGATCAAAGTCTTCCGTATTAGCAATCAAGAAACGCATTGTATTTCTGATTTTGCGGTATACTTCTGCTACTTGACCTAAGATATCCATTGAAACACGAACGTCTGCTTCATAATCAACACTTGACACCCATAAACGAAGAATATCTGCACCGAATTGTTTGATTACTTTATCAGGAACAATCGTATTCCCTAAAGATTTACTCATCTTGCGTCCTTCACCATCAAGTGTGAAACCTTGAGAAAGAACTGAGCGATAAGGCGCTACACCATTGATTGCTACACTCGTTGTAATACTTGAGTTGAACCAGCCACGATATTGGTCAGAACCTTCCAAATACATATCTGCTGGGAATGATAATTCTGGTCGTTGACGTAAAACAGCTTCATGTGAAGAACCAGAGTCGAACCAAACATCCATGATATCAGTTTCTTTAGTAAATTCGCCATTTGGTGAGCCAGGATGTGTAAAGCCTTCTGGTAAAAGATCTTTCGCCTCTTTTTCAAACCAAATGATTGAGCCATGTTCTGCAAATAGTTTTGCCACGTGCTCGATTGTTTCTGGTGTAATGATTGCCTCACCGTTTTCCGCATAGAAAATTGGTAATGGTACACCCCATGCACGTTGGCGAGAGATAACCCAGTCCCCACGATCACGAATCATGTTGTACAAACGAGTTTTGCCCCATGGGATAATCCAATCTACATTTTCAACTTCATCTAAAATGTTTTGGCGGAAGTCATCAATTGATGCAAACCATTGTGGTGTTGCACGATAGATAACTGGTTTTTTTGTACGCCAGTCATGTGGATAGCTATGTGTAAAGAATTCAATTTTCAATAACGCGCCTTTTTCTTCAAGCAACTCTGTAATCATTGGATTTGCTTTATCATAAAAAATGCCTTCAAAGCCTGGTGCTTCATCAGTAAACACACCTTTAGAATCTACTGGTGAAACAACTGGTAATTTATATTTATTCCCAGCAATGTAGTCATCTTCCCCGTGTCCAGGAGCAGTGTGAACTAAACCAGTTCCTGCTTCTAATGTTACATGGTCACCTAAAATAACTACAGATTCACGATCATAAAAAGGATGTTGTGCTGTCATGAGTTCCATCTCTTTACCAGAGATTTCCTTCAGTACAGTAACATTTTCCCAACCAATTTCAGCTTGAACTTTTTCTAATAAATCTTTTGCTACAACAAACTTGCGTCCGTCTGCTTCAACTAGAACATAAACAAAGTTTTCGTTTACAGCGATTCCTTGGTTTGCTGGCAAAGTCCATGGCGTTGTTGTCCAAATAACAAATGACGTATCTTCATCTAAGACTCCTTTGCCATCTTTCACTTTAAAAGCAACAAAGATTGATGGTGATTTTACATCTTTATATTCAATTTCAGCTTCGGCAAGAGAAGATTCACTTGATGGAGACCAGTAAATTGGTTTTAATCCTTTATAGATGTAACCTTTTTCTGCCATTTTTCCAAACACACGAATTTGTGCCGCTTCGTACGATGGGTCTAATGTTACATAAGGATGTGCCCAATCTCCAGCAACACCTAAGCGCTTAAAATCTTCACGTTGCTTATCAACTTGAGAAAGCGCATATTCACGACATTTTTCTAAATACTCAGTGATTGGCATTTCTTTACGTTTGATACCTTTGTTTGCTAATACTTGTTCGATTGGCAATCCATGTGTATCCCAACCTGGAACGTAAGGTGCACGGAATCCAGACATTGATTTTGAGCGAATGATAATATCTTTACTAATTTTATTCAAAGAGTGACCTAAATGAATATTACCGTTCGCATAGGGAGGTCCATCATGTAGAATAAAACTTGGTTTGCCTTCATTTAATTCTTGTCTTTTTTGGTAGATGCCTACTTCTTCCCATTCTTTTTGCCATTCACCTTCACGGTTGGGCAAATTTCCACGCATAGGAAATTTTGTTTTTCCTAATTGTAATGTCTCTTTCATTTTCATAAAAGAACTTCACTCCTTTGATTTTTTCTAAACGCAAAAAAGGCACGTGCATCCCAAAGGGACGAACATGCCGTGGTACCACCCAAATTTAAGTTACAAAAAACGTAACTTCTTCGAGACCAATAACGAGGTCAGCCGTTACTTCTTACTTTTATTTCAGAAATAATTAAGGTAGAGGATCTTTCACTTTGTAGGGTCTTGCCAAACTCACACTATCATTGGCTCGCTAAAAGAATTCAAAGTGCTTTTCTGTTCTACTCGTTTTCGTCAGCAATAACAGAGAGATCAATTTCTCTCGTATCAAATGTTTGAACTGCTGGAGACTCTAACGTTTCTGATTCTGAGTTTACAACAGGATTATTTTCATTGTCAAGCTGTTTTGCCAAAACTTCTTTAATCACTTCATGGCTATCATTCACATAACTTGAGAATGGTTGTAAAATTTCATCCCACTCAGGACTCTTCACTTGTTCTAGTTGTGATTCTAACATCAAGCTGATACGTTGGTGGAAGACACGTGTCCGTTTTTTCAAGTCTTCCGTTTCTGTTGCAAGTTGTTTTGCTTTTTCAGTCGCATCTGTTAAGATTTGACGTGCTTTTTCTTCCGCATCAGTTGTTAGTTGGTGTGCGCGTTTTTCAGCATTAGCAACTAATTCATCCGCTTTATTTTGAGCAGATGTCACAATAACTTCTGATTCTTTGCTTGCACTTGTTTT
This sequence comes from Enterococcus sp. DIV0174, assembly GCF_050529065.1. Classification (NCBI taxonomy): domain Bacteria; kingdom Bacillati; phylum Bacillota; class Bacilli; order Lactobacillales; family Enterococcaceae; genus Enterococcus; species Enterococcus sp. DIV0174. The sequence goes on from NZ_CP172881.1 coordinate 1,870,521, forward strand.
TACTTTATCTGCTGTATCTTGTGCAACAATAATTGATTGGTTCAATGCATCTTTTAATTCATTGAAGTACTCTAATTTTTCTTCAGAATGTTTAATTGCTTTTTCTAATTCACGATTTTTAGTTGTTGCTTCCTCATAGTCACGAACAACTAAATCTAAAAAATCATCTACTTCATCTTGATTATACCCACGCATTTTTGTTGGGAATGTTTTATTTTGAATATCTAATGGAGTTAAAGCCATGAATAAACCACCTCTTTGTTTTATTTGCGTAATACACCAAATAATACCCTATATTTTTCTTTTTTCGTTTTTCCCTCAAGTTCTTGAATCTGGATTCGCCCATATCCACGAATCGAAACAATATCTAATAATTCAAGAATAAAATCTGGTCGTGTGTTTTCCGTCCAGTTCACTTTCACTTTACCAGATTCAATCAATTGTTTCGACCTTTGCCTAGAAATATTATAGATTTCTGAAATGACGCTATCAAGGCGCATCGAAGTCACTGTTCCTCTTTCTTGTGTCCAACTATCTTTTGGCAATAACATTTCTGTATAAGCAATTGGTTCTAATCGAGCCGTTACTTTACCAATTTTCGTTATTTGAGCAACAACAAAGTGTTCAATCTCTCTTGCAACAAAGATTTGCCATCGTTCACCATCTGAGATAATATCTCCAAAATAAGCACGCTTAATGCCAGTACCTACCAATGTACCTAATATTTTCCCATGACTTAAGCTAGCAAATTTACTAGGATAGTGCACCTCATACAAGCTCACTTCAAAATCGTCTTCAGTAGGTTCGTAATACTCCGGATAAATCAAGCATCGTTTTCTCTCCGCTTGTTCATATCCACCATAAAACGTAAAACGCAGCTCACTGTCTTGGCGAATCAAAGTTTCCAAAATATAAGCTTGTCTTGGATCTAAGAAATCAGTTAAGTACGGTGCATATTGGCTTTGTACTTGCTCAATCCAATCGCCAACCGAATCAATAAATGTCCGTTCTTCCGTTCGGAAATGTTGGTAGATATTTTCATCCATACTACTCACCTCCTAAAACTATAAAAGTGAAACAATAATCATTGTTAATCCTTGGCTAGCTAGATTCAAAATAATAACTGCCACCATGATTGTAAGGTCAATTGGTCCAAAGCGTAAATTTAATCGATCAAACAAGCTAAGGTAAGGTTCACAGATTCTGGATAAAAATTTTCCAAAAGCTGATTGATACCCTCCAGGAAACCAGGACAACAATGCATAAATAACTAATAAAATAGTATATAGATAAACTGCATCATTAAGTAGATTAAGCAAACGATAAATTAAAATGGTCCTTCCTCCTCTTACAGATCAAAAATATTTGCATCTGCGAATGTTTGAGCAGTTGAACTATCAATTTCCATACCAGTTGGTGTACAAAGAAACATTTCATCGCCAACCCTTTTGATGTCTCCATCCAATGCGTAAACTGTTCCAGTTAAGAAATCAACAATGCGACGTGCTTGTTTTTCTTCCACTAAATGGAAGTTCACTAATGTCGCTTCACCAGCAATGATTTTTTTAGCAATCATCATTGCTTCTGAGTAGGCACGTGGTTCCATCACTGTGATTTTATTTGCCAAATTAGTTTTCGGTTCATAAGATTGACGAGCAGTCTTTTCTTCTTGTTTCACTGGTCGTGTTGGAGCTTGACGAAGCTCAATTACTTTCTTCTGCTCAACAGTCGGTTTTTCCTCACGTATCGCATAATGCGAAGTATTGGTAACTGTTTGAGTTGCCTCACGCGTTGGTTTATTAACTGTTGGTTTTACTGTTTTTTGTGTTTGTGACTGAGTCACCGTTTGTTTTTTTGTTTCAGGAAAATCTGGATATTCGTACTCTTCTTCATCGGCTAATCCGAAAAAATTAGCAATTGCTCCTCTATTTAAAAGTGGCATGACTCTTCCTCCCTTATTTGTCCTTGAATAGCGCTGTACCTACACGGATAAATGTTGCTCCTTCTTGTATCGCAATCGGAAAATCTTGACTCATTCCCATACTTAATTCTTCACACGGTGCATGAGCAAATCCTTGCTGATGGACAAGGTTACGTAAGTCTTCAAGTGTTCCAAATACTTTGTGGATTTGTTCAACAGAAGCATCTTTGGGGGCCATAGTCATCAAGCCAATTACCTTGATTTTTGAATAATCACCTAAAGATTCAACAAATGAAAGCAACTCATCTGGAGAAATTCCATGCTTGGATTCCTCACCTGATACATTTACTTCAATAAAGCAAGCCAATTCTTTCTCAGCCCTCTTTTGGATTTCTTCTGCTAATTTCAAACTATCCAGCGCATGAAAATAATCAATTTCATTTACAATCAATTTTACCTTCCTACGCTGTAAATTACCAATCAAATGCCATTTTATTTCAGGAAAATCAACTAAATCTTGCTTCTTCTGTAATAATTTGTCTACACGATTTTCTGCACAATGCAGAACACCCGCTTCAACAAGTTGTTTGGTCGTATCTGAATCAACTGATTTTGTTACAGCAACTAATTGAACTTCTTTCGGATTTCGATGAACAAGAGCACACGAATCCTGAATTTCTTGCTCAATTTCTTGCAAGTTGTCAGCAATCATGTGCTCTTTCCTCTCCTTTATCGCTTGCGACGGAAAAACGGTGGCGTATTTAATTCGTCATCGTCATTCGCTTTTGTTTCTTCGCGGCTGAATGTATCAAAATCTTTTTTTTCAACATTATCAAAGTTTGATTCTTCAACTTTAGGACGGACATTTTGTTCACGTCTGATATCCCAGTCACCAAAGCTGTTTTCATCTTCAGTTGAAGTTGGTTTTGCTTGGTCCATATCTAAGATTGGTTTTTGAGCTTGTGATTGCATTTGTTGTCTAGCTGGACGGCTAGACTTACGCTCCTTTTTTGACTCATCAATACCTGTTGCAATAACCGTTACGCGGATTTCATCGCCCAATTCTTCGTTAATTGATGTACCTAAGATAATGTTTACATCACCTGTAGCAGCATTGGCAACAATATCAGACGCATCTTGTGCTTCAAATAATGTCATGTCTAGCCCACCAGTAATGTTCAACAATACTTGCTCTGCTCCATCGATTGATGTTTCAAGAAGTGGAGAAGAAATAGCTTTCTTCGTTGCTTCAATGACACGTTCTTCACCGCTGGCAACACCAATTCCCATTAATGCAGTTCCTTGATTTTCCATCACAGTTTTAACGTCAGCAAAGTCAAGATTTACATAACCTGGTGCAGTGATTAGATCAGAAATTCCTTGAACACCTTGTCGTAAAACATTATCTGCTTCACGGAATGCTTCAAGCATTGGTGTCTTCTTATCAACAACTTCAAGTAAACGATTGTTTGAAATAATCAATAATGTATCGACATTTTCTTTCAATCGAGCAATACCTTCAGCAGCGAAACGTCCACGTTTAGGACCTTCAAAAGTAAATGGTCGTGTAACAACTCCCACTGTCAAAGCGCCTAATTCTTTTGCAATTCCTGCAACGATTGGTGCAGCACCGGTACCAGTACCTCCACCCATTCCAGCAGTGATAAAAATCATATCTGCGCCATCTAAAGCTTCACGCAATGATTGTTCACTTTCTTCAGCAGCTTTTTGGCCAACTTCTGGTTGAGAACCAGCACCAAGACCACGTGTATATTTAGGGCCTAATTGAATAACAGTTTCAGCCTTTGAATTTTTTAATGCTTGAACGTCTGTGTTGGCTGTGATGAATTCAACACCTTTAACGTTTTCTTCAATCATACGGTTTACAGCATTTCCACCGCCGCCACCGACACCGATGACTTTGATAACTGCGCCGTCATTGATATTATTATCAATTGAGAATTCCATGTTTTATTCCTCCCAGGATGAATTAATCAAAAATATTTGTAAAGAAACCTTTGATTTTACTTGTTACGTTTTCACCAGATTTTTTTTCTTCTGGTTCTTCATAAGTTACCTCTTCAGCTGATTCGTAAGAGTCATAAGAAGGTGCTTCATGTTCAGTAACTGATACATGCTGAATAGCTGTTTCGCCAGTAACTGCTGATTTAGCAAGTTGATATACTTCACTTAAGTTTGCTGAATAATCAACAATACTAATGACGTTTGTAAAGACTGGATTTCTTAGTCCCATATGGTTAGGAACATACAGTTTTACATTAACACCAAAAATTTCTTGTGCTAGTTCAACTACGCCTGGCAAGCTAGCCGCACCACCTGTTAATATGACACCACCAGGTAATTCCAACGCTTCGATTTGATCCAAAGCATCTTTTGCTTTATTAAAGATTTGTTCCATACGAGCTGAAATTACTTCTGATAGATAACGTTCATCAACCTTGACAGGTTCTGATTGTCCAATTACATCCACAGGAAATTCTTCGTTTTCTGATGTTCTTTCTGGATACGCATCACCATAATTAATTTTTAATGCCTCTGCGTTGTTGAATGAAGTATTCAAAACGATTGAGATATCTTTAGTGACAAATTCGCCACCTTCTTGATCTGTGTTTGTAAATTTCAATTGTTTGTCATGCATAACAGCCGTTGTAGTTTGGCCACCACCCATGTCAATAACAATCGTTCCAAAATCTTTTTCTCCGTCAGAAAGAATCGTTTCCGTTAAAGCTAACGGTGTAATTACTAATTCATTGACAATTAAGCCAGCTTTTTCGACGCACTTTCTGATATTGTGAACAATCGTTTTTGGTCCAGTAAATAATAGACCAAACATTTCTAAGCGCACACCGATCATTCCTCGAGGATCTCTAATCCCTTCAAAACCATCTACAGTAAAGTCTTGTGGCAAAATTGACACGATCTGACGTTCAGGAGGAATTGAACGAACAAGGGCAGCTGAAGCCACATTTCTGACATCTTCATCGGTGATTTCTTTTGAATCCCCATTTACTGCAATCATTCCTTGGCAATTTTCGACTTCAAGCATATTTGCAGGTAATCCCACACTGACACCCTTAATTTGAATGCCGGCTTTTTCTTCTGCTTGTCGTACTGCACGTTGAATTGCTTGAACTGTTTTATCAATATCAACGATAATGCCGCGGTTAATCCCTTCTGATTTTGCGTTTCCTACTCCAATAATATTCATTTGGCTGTCGATATATTCAGCCACGACAACTTTGACAGATGTCGTTCCAATATCAAGGCCTACATACATTCCTGTTTTTGCCATGAATGGGATTCCCTCCTACTTACTATTCCATATACAAGCGAACAACTAACGTTCGTTTTTAAATATACTATATTATAGATATTCACTGCTTTCAATTCTACCATAAATTAATAGTTTTTAGAAAGTAGATTATCACTTTTTAAGGTTGTTTTATTGATTTTCGATTGAACTACTTGAAGATGGCGTTGACTCATCAGCTTGTTGGTCTGCTTCAGTTGACTCACCAGACTCTATTTCTGTTGATGTGACAGCATTTTGATTTGTTTCTTCGTCAGCGGAAGTTTCGGTTTGCTCTTCTGTACTATTTGAGTAAGGATAAGAAAAAATGCCAACTTCCATGTCAATCACACCATTTTCTTGCATCTCTTTAGCAACTTGTGGGTAATATTTCATTTGACTAGCCAAATTCGTGATATTCACTAATACCTGATTACCATCGTTCATGTTCATCTGAAGTAAATTTTCATTACTTTCTGTGGGTGCATATTTAATTTCTGAAATGGCTTTTTGTAGCTCAGCAGAAAGTTGATTGTATTGTTTTACCAAGGCCTTAATTTTTGCATCACTTTTGAAGTCTTCAAGAATCGGTAAATTTTTCGTAGGGTTATCTACTTTTTGATCTAAAACAATGCCATTTTCAAGTACAGGATAATACTTGTTTTCAGTAGCAATTAACGCAATATCTTTATATTCCGTGATTGCTAGCTCAAATTGATTGATTGAATGAAAACTAATTTCTGCTGTCTTCACTCGAGGTTGTTCAGTTTTCAATTCTTTTACATGTTGATCTCTGTCCCAATATTGTGTCCACAAATTGTCACCAATTCTTAACTTTGATTCAGCGATCACTGTCTGATTAGAAATGAGCTCATTTCCAGTTACAGTAACTGCTTCTAGCTTACTATATGGTGAAATATAATAAATCAAAAATAACAACGGAATCCCTAAGATTGTTATAATTAATGACAGTCTACGCATCAAGACTTTGTTACGCTGATTTTTCAAATTAGGCAATCGATTTAAGAAAGAACCATTATATGGACCTGTCTGTTTGGTTGACTCTTCTGGTTCAGTCAGAAACGCTGGAAGTTCATCCTTTTCGTCTTCGTTGGACGAATCTTTTGACTGTTCTTCTTGGTTTGTAACAGATTCGTCTGAATCTTCGTGAAGTTTCTCGTCCTTTTTATGATGTTCAGCTAAATACTTTTGGTTGGCCTTTTGCCACGGAGTTAGTTCATCTTGGTTATCAGATGATTTGGGTAAATCATTTGGTTCTTTCTTTTTACTCACTAAGACCACCACCTTTTACTTTTTAATAACACTTTGAACCAATTCATATAAACGTTTAGATGCGTCTGGCATCCCTTGTTTTTTTGAAGCCTGTGACATTTGCTGTTGCACTTTTTCGTCTGTCATGATTTCATTGATTGCTCTTCCTAAAGTTTCACCTGTTAACTCGCCATCTGCGATCATTCTTGCAGCACCCGCATTCACTAAGCTTTGCGCATTTTTAGTTTGATGATCATTAGTAACATAAGGACTTGGGATCAAAATTGCTGGTAATCCTAATGCTGTAAATTCTGCAATGGACGTTGCACCTGCTCTTCCTACAAGCAAATCACTACTTGCCATCACTTCAGCCATCTGTCGAATATATGGTTGAATACTGACATTGCTTAGCTTGATAGCACCAACTTGACTTTTAATTTGTTCATAGTAGCGATCTCCTGAAGCGTATAATACTTGGTAACTATCATCATTAAAGCTATCTAGGAAATTCATTACCGCTTCATTCAACTTCAACGCACCTTGGCTTCCACCAAAAATCAGAACTGTTTTTTTATCTGTTGCTAATCCGAAATTAGCTAAAATAGTCGATTTCGGTGTGTCAGCGACTTCCTGTGCGCGAGGATTACCAATCAGACTTGATTTTTCTTCTGGAAAAAATTGTGCTACATCTTGGAAAGAAAGCGCAATATGGTCAACATAACGACTAAGAAACTTATTGGTAATTCCTGGAACACTATTTTGTTCATGAATGATTGTTGGAATATTCAACTTTGCCGCAGCGTATACAACAGCACCTGATACATATCCACCTGTTCCAATCACCACATCTGGCTGAAAATCTTTCAAGATTTTTTTTGCTTGGCGAATACTTTTCAAAAATAGTTGGACTGTTTTGACATTGTCAAATGACAATTTCCGTTTAAATCCTTGAATTTCTAAAGTATGAAAAGGAATACCAGTCTCTGGAACAATCTTATTTTCTAATCCTCGTTTTGCCCCGACATACATAAACTCAGCATCTTGATCTTGAGATTTCACATAATTAACAAAGGCTAATGCTGGATAGATATGACCACCTGTTCCGCCGCCTGTAACCAAAATTTTCATTTTTATCGCTCGTTTCTTTTCTATTTTAATTTATTGACAGCTTCCATGAAGCGCGTACCACGAATCTCGAAGTTAGGATATTGATCCCAGCTTGCATTAGCTGGAGATAACAAAATAACATCTTCTTCATCACTCAACGCTAATGCTAGTGGTACAGCTGTTTCAACATTTTCTGTTATTTCAATTACTTGAATACCGGCCTTTTGACCAGCTTCAACTAGTTTATGTTTCGTTTCGCCGAACGCAATCAACGCTTTCACATTTTGAAGAGACGGAACTAGTTCATCAAAACTATTACCTCTGTCTAATCCACCAGCTAATAAAATCATTTTTTCTGGAGCAAAACCACTTAGTGCCATTTCCGTTGCTAAGATATTGGTTGCTTTAGAATCGTTATAAAATTTTCTTCCCTGAATTTCTCCTACATATTGAGTGCGATGAGGAACGCCATGGAATAAATGCAGTGTTTGTTTAATTGCTTCCGTCGAGATATCGTATAATTTAGCAACCGTAATTGCCGCCAAAGCATTTTCAATATTGTGCGCACCAGGAACGCCTAAATCTGAAGCATCCATGATTTTTTCTTGATTATAATAAATGATTCCCTCTACGCAATACGCACCTTTTTCCAATACTTCTGTTGTCGAGAAAGGTAAGATCTGTGCTTGCGTCGTTTGAGATAACATTCGTAGTTCTTCCTGGTTCCAATTCAAAATCAAATAATCTTCAGTTGTCATATTTTTTTGAATTTCCCATTTTGCTTTTACATACTCTTCACGTGTTCCATGATAGTCAATATGTGCTTCATAGATATTTGTGATAACTGCTACATTTGGATGAAAGTCTGTAATACCCATTAGTTGAAAACTTGACAATTCCATAACAATTTTATCGTCTGCTTGTGCTTCCTGAGCTACGCTACTTGCTGGATAACCAATATTTCCGGCTAAATGAGCCATTCCCTTGCTTTCTCCAGCATTTAACAGTAATCCCGTCATTGTTGTCGTTGTCGTTTTTCCATTCGTTCCAGTGATACCAATAATTGGACATTCCGCTACCTCGTAAGCTAACTCTACTTCCGTAATTACCGGAATACCCATTTCTTGTGCCTTCGCCACCAATGGATGGTTATAAGGAATACCAGGATTCTTTACCATTACAGAAAAATCTTCATCCAAAAGTTCAATTGGATGACTACCTGTAACTACTTTGATTCCTAAAGCTAATAAATCTTGGGCCTCAGGGTTCTCATCAAATGGTTTTCCGTCGTTAACGGTGACAAGTGCGCCCAATTCATGTAACAATTTGGCCGCACTAAATCCGCTTTTTGCAAGTCCTAAGACTAGGACTTTTTTATTTTCATATGTTGTTATTTTTTTCATTTCCTGTCATCTCCTACCAAACAAGCCATAATGTAATAAGTGAAGTTCCTAAGCTAACTAACCAAAAAACAATATCGATTTTCCATTCAGACCAGCCACTCATTTCAAAGTGATGATGAATTGGTGACATTTTGAAAATTCGTTTCCCAGTTAACTTAAATGAAGCTACTTGTAACATTACACTTGCCGTTTCCATAACATAAATCAAACCAACTAATAACAACGTCCATTCTTGATTTAGCATCATTGAGATTGCTGCTAACAAACCACCTAAAGCCAAAGAACCCACATCACCCATAAAAATTTTCGCAGGTTTGTGATTGTAAGAAAAGAAACCAATTAATCCACCAACGACACTTAAACAAATAATCAAAACATCTAGTTGGTTTTGATGCCAAGCAATAAGGGCATAAGTTGCAAAAGAAATCGTTCCTAGTCCTGCAACTAAGCCATCGATTCCATCCGTCAAATTCACTGCATTTGAGAACCCAACCAACCAGAAAATTGCGAATAGCCCATAGAGAATTCCTAAGCTAATTTCTAATCCAAAAAAGTTAAGTATACCTGGGTAACCTTCTGAACGATAAACGAGATAAAAAGCTACTCCTCCAACAATTTGACCAATCAATTTTTGAATGGAATTTAATCCCATATTTCTTTTTTTAAAAACTTTAATGAAATCATCTAAAAAACCAATGGCACCATATAACGCTAAAACAAATAACAAAATAAAGAGTATGGGTGTTAGCTGGTTTTGCCATGCTCCCACCCAGATGCCAGTTAAGATTGCTGCAATTAGGAACACTAAGCCACCCATCGTCGGAGTCCCGGCTTTGATGTTATGCCATTTAGGTCCTTCTTCACGAATCGCCTGTCCTTGTTTTTTCATTTGAAAGTAGCCAATAAACAATGGCATTACTGCAACTGTCATCGCAAAGCTACTCACAATGGGAATTAATGCTTGTGTCCATTCCATGCTTTTTTTCTCTCCTATTTCTTTTCTTACTCTTTTAAAGTAAAGTGTAATTTTTTATCGGTAATTTTTTCATACGGCGCGAGACTTTGCTCGGTACAATAACCATCACCATCAAAAGTGACTTCAATGCCAAGAATTTTGCCTAACTTCATAATATCGGCTTTTGACCAACCAGTAACATCAGGCATCAGTTCATCGCCACCCGTTTGTAGAATCAATTTTTCTCCCAGAATGAGTTTGTCGCCGTTGGAAGTTGATTGCTTGATAACTTTCTTTCCGTTACCAATCACTACTGGCTGTAAGCCGCTCTTTTGCGCATCAGCCGCAGCAATATCTGATTCCAAATTGCGGTAATCAGCAACCACCACTTTTTCTGTTTGATCCGTCGTTTCTTTAGTGTCGCCTTCTGTTTCTTTGAAGTCCATCGCACGTTTCATTAATGGATTTGCAATTTTTGCTAAAGCCATTCGATCATATGTTTTTGGATGTTTCATCGTTAGATAAAGAACATATTCAGGATCTTCTGAAGGAACCATTTCAACGATTGAATAAAGATAAGAAGTATCTCCAACTTGATAACCACCAGAGTCAGAAGCAATCTGTGCTGTACCAGTTTTTGCTGATACGTTATACCCTGGTACAGAATAAACACCATAAGCACTTCCGTAATTTTCACTTTCAACAACATCACGCATATATTCACGTACTTTTTCTGTCGTTTCTTTTGAATATGGTTGTCCTAATACTTCTGTCTGAGTTGTTCGTTCTTCTCCAGTTTGTGGATCAACGATTTTACTGATGAATCTAGGTTGAAGCATCGTTCCATTGTTAGCGATTGAAGAAAATGCCTTCATCATTTGAAAATTAGTTACACCAACTGCTTGACCATATGCACTCATTGCTCGGTCAACAATATTTTCTGTTGGCAATGTGCCTGCATTTTCGTCGTCTAGTCCAGAGTGAGTACTTTGACCAAAGCCAAGTTTTTGAAGGTAGTTGTACCAACGTCCACCTAGTCTTTGTTCTAAAATAACCATTCCCACGTTACTTGACCAAGATAGTGCTTGACGCATTGTCAATACACCTTTTTCACCAAAGTCATGGTCATTGATAGTTGCATCAGCCACAGCGATTTTACCAGAAACAAATGTTTCGTTTTCGTTGTACTCGCCTTCTTCGATAGCCGCAGCAGTCGTAAAGACTTTCATTGTCGAACCTGGTTCATACCGATCCTGTACTAAGAAATTACGCCAAACAGCATTTTCGTCATTTAGCCCCTCCATTGTTTCGGGGTTAAAGGTAGGGCGTTGACCCATTGCTACGATTTCACCAGTTTTAGCTTCCATTAAAACAGCAGTCAGCTCTTCAGGTTGATATTCTTGATTGACTTGATCCATCAAAGTTTCTAAATAACTTTGTAATCTACTATCTAGAGTGGTATAGATATCCTGACCATCTTTAGAAGCAACTTCATCAGCAACCGTTCCTGGTAAAGGATTTTGATATTTATCTTTTTGATAAACAATCTTGCCATCTTTCCCAGTTAAAATATCATTATAAGCGGATTCTAATCCCAAACTACCGACTAGCCCATTGCCTTCCTTATTAGGAATTGCAAATCCAATAAAGTGGGAAGAAAACACACCATTTGGATACATGCGAGACTTGTGAGAATCAAAATAAAGACCAGCTAAACCAGCCTTTTTCATTTGTGACTCAATCGTCTGCTTTGTTTCCTGCGTGATATTCTGTCCGTAATTACCAAATTCAACTTGATATAACTCATTATCCGCTCCATTTTGCAAGATTTTTAGTGCGGCATTTTTCTTAATTGATAAATTATCACTTAAAATTGTTGCGATTTTACTAAAATCTTTTTCTTGAGCATAAAGTTTTTTATTTTCAGACGTATATGTTTTTGAAAGAATTGCTTTGATGGAATAAGAGGTCGCATCTTCAGCAATTGCAATACCATTTCGGTCATAGATTGTGCCTCGTTTCGCCTGCACAACTTCACTTCCTCGGTAAAGCTGCTCTGTTTTTTCAGATAACGAAGTACCAGCCACGTGACCACCTATTATAATGTACGAGAAACGGACGGCAAATAAAAAGAACAACCCAATACTCGTAGCAAATAAAATGATACCTACTTTTTTGCGATTGTTCATCGGATTTTGATTTTTCTTTTCCATAAACCGCCGAAATTTATTTTTAAGACTCATTTACTTCACTTTCCTTAAATTGTCGTCATTAATTGACAATCCTTTTTCTTCTGCGATTTGTTTTACGCGTTCTGTACGCGAAAGTTCATTCTTTTCTTGTTCCAAAGTTGTTTTTTCTGTTTTCTTTTCAGTAATATCCGTTTGGATCGAAGTAATTGCTTGTTCAGCACCACTAATGTTGGTTCTTAACATAATTGTCAAAACGGACAAAGAAATTAGCATAACAATTAAACCACTGATAACTAATTTTTCTAAATTAGAAATTCGTTTCAATCGTCTAGCAGGTGATTGAGGTAGAACAACTTCTTGACTAGAATCTGGCAGTTGTTCAGCTTGATCCACCATGTCGGGGAAATCATATGGATATTCATGTGCTCTTTTTAGTTCTGCCATTATTCTACTCCTCTGTCACTCGTATTTTTTCCGCAATTCGCAGTTTTGCACTACGTGAACGATTGTTTTCTGCTAATTCTTCTTCTGATGGAAGGATTGGCTTTCTAGTGATTACTTTTAATTCCGGTTGAAACTCCTCAGGAACAACTGGTAATCCTGGTGGTAGATCTCTAACTGTACTGTATTCTTTGAATAAACTTTTAACGATTCGATCTTCTAATGAATGGAACGTAATCGCACTGATTCGACCATTTAATTTCAATAATTTGATTGCTTGTTCTAAAGAAGTTTCTTCTGCTCCAAGTTCATCATTTACCGCAATTCGAACTGCTTGGAAAATTCTTTTTGCAGGATGACCACCTTTTCTCCTAGCTGGGGCTGGAATCACACGTTTGATGATTTCAACTAATTCGCCAGTTGTTTCGATTGGCTTTTCTTTTCGTACACGCTCAATTTCACGAGCGATTTGTTTCGAAAATTTTTCTTCGCCATAACGAAAGAAAATTTTTACCAGTTCTTGATAAGAATATTCATTGATAACATGAAAAGCAGAAATTGGTGCTGACTGATCCATCCGCATATCTAATGGTGCATCCTGGTGGTAACTAAACCCACGTTCGGCCTCATCTAATTGAGGTGAAGAAACACCTAAGTCATACAAAATCCCATCGACTTCTGTCACTTCTCGTTCAGCTAACTGAAGTTCTAACTCCCTAAAATTAGCCTTGATAAAAGTAACCATTCCTTTTTCAACATATGGCGCTAACCGTTGTTTTGCATGGTCAATTGCCTTTTGATCCTGATCAAAAGCATAAAGATGCCCATCGGTGTTCAATTGGCTTAGTAAATATTCACTATGTCCGGCACCGCCTAAAGTACAGTCTACATAAGTCCCGTTTGGTTTAATGTTTAAGCCATTTACGGTTTCCTTCAACATGACTGTATAGTGTTGAAATGTTTCAGTCATTGGTCAGCCTCTTCCTATTCTATAGTCCAAAATCAATCATATTTTCAGCAATTTCATCGAAGTTACTCTCAGCTTCATCAGAAAATGTTTGCCAACGTGATTCGTCCCAAATTTCGATTCGATTTGAAACACCAATCACTACGCATTCTTTTTCTAGACTTGCATGACTTCTCAAAGTGCTGGGAATGTTGATACGACCTTGTTTATCAAGTTCGCATTCAGTGGCAGCCGAATAAAAAAACCGCACAAAAGTACGTGCATCTTTTTTGGTTAACGGCATTTCGCTAAGCTTATCTTCTAAGTTTTCCCACTCGCTCATTGGATAGCCAAAAAGACAGCCATCTAAGCCACGAGTTAGTACGAACTTTTCACCAAGCTCATCACGAAGTTTTGAAGGCACGATCAAACGACCTTTTGTGTCAATATTATGCCGATATTCGCCCATAAACATTGAAACTACCCCCATTCCTCCACTAACTAAAATTAGTCTACCACAATCCCCCACTTTCTACCACCTTTTCTGGAAAATCTGAGACGAACTTTTTTTACATTAACTATTTTTTAAAAAATCAAGCTGCGAAAAATCTTTTAAAAGACTTTCCACAGCTTTTTTGACGTTATAAATAACTCACAATGTTGAACACAATGAGCACTAAATACAAAATGATTGTTAGCAAAAAAGTTAACCGCCACGTCATTTTCAGATAACGTGAATAAACAATTTCTTCATAATAGTATGCCTGAAAAACTGCAATACAAATTCCTAAAAGTAGTACAGAAATAATAAAAAAGGGTAAAACTGAAATTGTGCCCATATTTCTTGAGAGTTCATGCATTCCTCCCCACAGAAATGGGACAGATAAATCAGGAGCCTTTAAATTAAAGCGGCGATTCAATGCAAAGATTCGCACTAAAAATTGGCAACCAAATAAAACGATTGCCGGAAAGATATACCAAAATAATACAATTGGTGTAAAAGTACCCATGTGATGAAAACTCCTTCTTTCTAATTGCTCTAAGTATACTGCAAATACTTTACACAACTATTTCATTTTATTTAATTTATTGTGATTATCATTTTCAGACCATCACTTTTGTTTCTTGTCTATTACAGTCAGATTATTTTTATAGTAGAAACTAGTAAATAACTTGACAGCTGTTACTAATTAGACAACATCTAAAAAAGAGCTTATCATAATTTTCATCTGTGAACCACCGTTTTAAAAAGTCATTCTTAAATATTTTATTTTTACCAACGAAAAATTTACTTCGTAACTTGAACAAAAACACAAAAGGTTGTACACTATTGCTAATGAATCTAACTTAAGGATGAACGCGATGAATAATAAAAAGCAAACAAGTACTTTTTCTAAAGTAACAAAAGTAGTGATTTGGACAATGCTGATTTTAACTGTTGGGTCAGTTGTACTAACTGCTGTAATGAGCGTATTATAAAAAAAGAAGCACCAGCTATTCTCTTGCTTTCAAGAGAGAGCTGGTGCTCTTTTTTATTTATTATGATTTTTTTTTGCCATTTTCAATAACTCTTTGGCATGCTCAATCGTCAATGGCGTAATTTCACTTCCAGCTAGCATCCGAGCAATTTCTTCAATTCTTTGTGGTTCAGCAAGTTCTGAAACTGAAGTTTGTGTTCGACCTGCAACAACATCTTTCACAATATAGTATTGGTAATCAGCAACCGCTGCAACTTGCGGAAGATGCGTGATACACAAAACTTGAGAATATTTTGAAATCTGCGCAATTTTGTCTGCGATTGCTTGCGCCACTCGACCGCTTACCCCAGTATCTACCTCATCAAAAATAATACTTGTCACGCCTTGTTCCGAAGAAAAAATCGTTTTTAACGCTAATAACATTCGCGATAATTCTCCTCCAGAAGCAACTTTCACTAAAGGTTTTAATGGTTCACCAGGATTTGTCGTTATGTAAAATTCAACTTGGTCAAATCCATTTTGGTCAAAGGTTGTTTCTTGTTTAGCAAAACGAACTTCAAACTCTGTATTTTCCATGTACAACCCTTTTAGTTCTTGTAAAATTGACGTCTCAAGTTCCTTAGCAATTTTTTGTCGTTGCTCACGCAAAATCATCGCTTGCTGATGAAGTTCTGTTGCCTTTTCTTCGAGTTCTTTTTTCATTTTCTCTAACTGACCCTCAGAAAAATCAGAGTCACCTAACTCTTTGGTGATATCCTCATAGTAAGTTAAGATTGCTTCAATTGACTCGCCATATTTTCGTTTCAATTGACGGATTACTTCTAATCGCTGATTTACCTCTTCCAAGCGATTATCATCAAGTTCCAAATGATCAATTTGACGACTCATATCTCCAACTGCATCTTGTAACAAGTAGTACGCATTTTGAATGTTCTCAAAAATCGCTTCATACTCTGGATCTAAATGTGCAATCCCCTGCATTTCTGAAACCGCTCGTCCAATTCCATCCACGCTACTCTGCTCACCATTATCCAGCGCGCCATATCCAGCATTCAAGCTATCCACGATTTTCTGATAATTACTTAATTTATCGCGTTCCTCAACTAATCGTTCTTCTTCACCTAGTTGAAGCTTCGCAGCCGCAATCTCTTCTTGCTGAAAATGAAGCATATCCATACGCTGAACAAAAGACTTCTCATTTTGCTGAACTTTTCGCACTTTAGCTTCTAACGTTCGATAATGTCCGTATAATTTTTGATACATTTTTTTCTTCTGTTGGAAGGCCGTATCACCGAATCGATCTAGTAAGATTAAATGTGATTCAGGCTGTAATAGTTCTTGATGTTCATTTTGTCCTTGAATATCAACTAAAAAAGCGCCAATTCGTCGTAAATTTGCCAAAGTCACAATGTGTCCATTGACGCGACAAATATTTTTACCTGTCAAAGCCATATCTCGTCGAACGATTAGGTTATCTTCATCTGATTCAATTCCTAATTCTTCCATTAAATCAGAAAATCCCGGCTGTTTAGGCAACTCAAAAAGGCCTTCAAGAATACACTTATCTGCACCTTGACGAATATAATCACTTGAGCCGCGACCACCTGCTAGTAATCCCAAAGCATCAATGATGATTGATTTCCCAGCTCCAGTTTCGCCAGTTAGTGCCGTCATCCCTTCGTGAAAAGACAATTGCAACTCGGGAATAATCGCAAAGTTGGTAATACTAATTTCTTGTAACACAGCAATCACCCCTTAATTACAAGTAATGTAAGAAATCTTTTTTTAATGACACTGCATCTTCTTCTGTGCGTGTAATCATCAAAACATTATCGTCATCATTAATGATCGAAAATAGTTCTTTCTTGTAGCACTTATCGATTAGGTTCGCCGCTGCAGAAGCATTCCCAGGTAATGTTTTCAAAATGACAAATTTTTCCATTTGATCCACTGCAACAAAAGCATCTTTTAAAATTTTTTCTAATTTTGTTTGAACATCTTCACTTGTTTCTGCCGGCAAACTATAACGATAACCACCATCAGAAGCGGGAACTTTAATCAACTTTAGTTCTTTAATATCCCGAGAAATAGTGGCTTGAGTCACAGAAATTCCTTTGTTTTTCAAAATTTCGACAAACTCTTCTTGTTTCCGGATATCACGTTCGCTCAATAATCGAGTAATCAAACGGTGTCGATCTTTTTTTCTCATTGCTTTTCGCTCCTTAGCTCATTCTTCTTGTTAATGATAGCTTATTTTTCCGGCTTAAGAAAGAAGAAATCTGCAAACCGCTTACTTTTGTTCAAATTGTTCATGTGCCTTAGTGACAACTGCTGAAATATCAATTGTCGGACTCATTGTTCCTTTACCAGAAACTTTTTGGAGATGTGCCAAGAATTCGATGTTTCCTTCGCCACCTGTAATTGGTGAGAAACTCAGTTCTAAGACATCGTAACCACTCGCCATTGCAAAAACTAATGTGTTTTCGATTACTTTTTGGTGCGTTTGAGCATTTCGAACAATTCCATTTTTCCCGACGGCTTCTCTGCCAGCTTCAAATTGAGGCTTAATCAGCGTAACGACTTCTCCCTGATCGGCCAGAATTGCATGTAGAGGCGGTAGCATTAATTTCAGTGAAATAAAAGAAACATCAATCACTGCTACTTCTGGTACGCCCTGTTCAAAATCTTCTGGTTTTGAGTAACGAAAGTTGACGCGCTCCATCACGACTACTCGTGGATCTTGACGAATTTTCCAAGCAAGTTGGTTGTACCCAACATCTAAGGCGTAGCTCATTTTTGCACCATTTTGTAATGCCGCGTCTGTGAATCCTCCAGTAGAAGCACCAATATCTAATAAAATTTTATCTTGAACAGTTAGATCAAAAGCTTTTAAAGCTTTTTCTAGTTTAAGACCACCACGAGAAACATACGGTAATTTTTTCCCTTTGATTTTCAATTCATTCGTTACAGGAATCTTTTCACCCGGTTTATCAAAGCGTTCATTCTTTTCATTATAAATTAACCCAGCCATGACAGAGCGTTTTGCTTGTTCTCTTGTTTCAAAAAGTCCTTGTTTAACGGCCAAAACGTCTACACGTTCTTTTTCCATCTTTTTCCTCATTTCTCCATATCAAATTGTCTGATTAATTGACGTAGCAACTCGCCATCAAATACTAAAACATCTTTTTCTAACTGTGTAACCAATTCATTGGCTTGTTGGATTTCATTTGCTAAAGCTGCATACGCTTTTTCAATTCCTAGTAAACGCGGATACGTATTTTTTCCTTCTTGCGCATCTTTACCAGCTGTCTTACCTAATTTTTCGGTTGTACTCACCACATCTAATAGATCATCCCGAATTTGAAAAGCAAGTCCGAGATGTCCAGCCAATTTTTGTAAACACATCAAAACTTCTTCTGGCTGATTAGCTAAAATACCACCTGCTAACAACGCATAGCGAATCAAGCGACCCGTTTTTCGTTCATGGACAAAGGCAAGTTCTTCTATAGTCAATTCTTGTTTTTCACCTAAAATATCTGCCGTTTGCCCGGCTACCATTCCTTGAGCCCCACTATTACTTGCCAATTGTTGGATAAGCAATAACTTTTTTAAGGGTTCTAGTTGTGTCAAACTAATTAATTGAAACGCCCCTGTCAACAGGCCATCTCCAGCCAAAATAGCAATTGCTTCACCAAAAACTTTATGGTTTGTCGGTTTTCCTCTACGTAAATCATCATTGTCCATTGCAGGTAGATCATCATGGATTAATGAGTACGTATGAACCATTTCAAGAGCCCCTGCTACTTGATATATGGGAGTAGATAATGTTTCACCAAAGGAACTTGCTGTCGCTAAAAGTAGTAATGGTCTAATTCGTTTTCCACCAGCATTAATCGAATAAAGCATACTCTCCTTCAATGCTTCATCAGTTGTATATTCCATTAAAAATTGGGTGATTTCTTGTTCAACCATCGGTAAATTGGTTGCTGAAAATTCGGTTAATTGCATCAAGCTTCCTCGCTCTCACCAAAAGCAACTTCTTCGTTTGTTTCAGTCATCATCTTAGTCAAGGTTTCTTCTGCTTTTGTCAGTGTATCTTGACATTGTTTACTTAGTTCCATTCCGCGTTTAAATGCGTCTAATGCTTTTTCCAAAGGTACATCGCCTTGCTCTAATTGCACAACGATTTTTTCTAATTCTTGCAATGATTCTTCAAATGTTGGATTTTCCATCGGTTATTCTCCTTCTTCGATTTCTTGGACTTTTGTAATAACTTGCCCATCTTGGTAGTGAACAGTCAGTAGTTCTCCTTGTTGGATCTCTGTCACACTTTTAGCTACTTGATTATTAGGTAATGTCGTATAGCTGTAACCTCGGCCCATGATTTTCAACGGGCTTAGTAAATCAAGGGATTGAACAGCTGTTTGAAAATGGCTTTTTTGTTGTTGCATATATTGTTCCATTTTTTCTTTCAAACGCTGTTGTAGATAATCGGTTTCTTGCTTAGCTGTTTTTACACGATAATCAGGAGCTACTTGTTCGAGCTGATGTTTAAGAGAAATAACTTGCTTTTCCTTTTCATAATAAACTTGTTGCGCGGCTTGTTGTAAACGTTGCTTGAAGTGATCTAATTTGATTGTTTGTCCTTCATACAGGCGTTCTGGTTGTCTGAAAACATACGACTGTCTCGAATGTTCAAAACGCTGTTGTTTCGTTTGAATTTGACGCGAAAAAGCTTGCTCTAATCGGGCTTGTCGTTCTTTGATTTTCAACAATACTTCTGATAAAACCGGCACCGCTAATTCAGCTGCTGCCGTTGGGGTTGCAGCCCGCACATCTGCAACTAAATCAGCAATCGTTGTATCTGTTTCATGCCCGACAGAAGAGATAATCGGCGTATTTGCCGCATAAATCGCCCTGGCTACCCGTTCTTCATTAAAAGGCCAAAGATCTTCAATTGATCCCCCACCGCGACCAATTATCATCGTATCAAAATTGCCTAGCGCTTCCACTCGTTCAATATTTTTCACAACATCGTCTGCCGCCTGATTGCCCTGAACTACAGTCGGAAACAATACTAACTGCGCAATTGGATAACGTCTTTTCACCGTCGTAATAATATCCCGAATAACTGCACCGCTAGGACTAGTTAGGACAGCAATTCGCTTAGGAAAACGAGGTAGCGGTTTTTTAGGTCCTTGAAACAGACCTTCTTTCATCAATTTTTCTTTTCTTTCTTCTAGCGCTTGATACAGCGCACCGACACCATCTGGTTCCATATGCTCCACATAGATTTGGTAAGAACCACCAGCTTCATAAAGTGAAATTCGACCGACGACTAAAACCTTCATTCCCTCTTTTGGTTGGAATTTAAGTTTTTGAAACGCGCCTTTAAACATAATTGCCGAGATTTTTGCATGATCGTCTTTCAAGCTGAAATATTGATGCGCGTTTGCCCGCAGGCGAAAGTTAGAAATTTCTCCAGTCAAATACACTCGTTCCAAATAAGGATCTAAATCAAATTTTCTTTTTAGATATTTAGTCAACGACGTTACTGTTAAATATTCTTGCGTCATTTACTCACCTGCTCCAAAAGCTTCAGCAGACTTAACTGTTTGATACATCAACATTGTAATGGTCATTGGCCCAACACCTCGAGGTACTGGCGTGATATAGCTTGCTAATGGCTCGACTTCATCAAACTTGACATCCCCAATTAGTTTGCCCTTTTCATTTCGATTCATTCCCACATCAATTACTACTGCACCTGGTTTGATAAATTCTTTTGTTACAAAATGACCGCGTCCAATCGCAACAACTAAAATATCTGCCTCACGCGCAAGTGCTGGTAAGTCTTTTGTTTTTGAATGTGCAATGGTAACTGTCGCATCTGCCATCAATAATAACAGTCCCATTGGCTTACCAACGATATTACTACGCCCAATTACAACGGCTCGCTTCCCAGCAGGATCAATCGAGTAAGCTTCAAACATTTTCATAATTCCATATGGTGTACAAGGAATCATGTCTGGATCACCAGCAAATAAACGACCAAGATTCATTGGGTGGAATCCATCGACATCTTTTTCAGGTCGGATTGCCAATAACACTTGTTCTTCGTTGATATGTTTTGGTAGAGGTAATTGTACTAAGATTCCATGGAATAATGGATCTTGATTATATTTTTCAATTTCTAAAAGTAATTCTTCTTCAGAAATGGTTTCTGGATAACGTTCTACTTTTGAGTGGATACCAATTTCTTTTGCAACTCGTTCTTTATTTCGAACATAAACTTGACTTGCTTGGTTTTCTCCTACTAATAAAACAACTAGACCAGGATGGATACCAACTTCATTGAGTTCATGCACTTTTTCAGCAATTTCTGTTTGCATTTTTTCTGCTAATTCTTTTCCATTGATTGTGACTGCCATAGAACCACTCCCTGAACTTTTTGTCTTTTTATTCTACCATAGAATTTGATTACCCAATAACAATGATTTTTATTTCTCAAAAAAAAGCTAGGGCCTATGCCCCAGCTTCCATTTCATTTAAAATATTGGATAATACGCCGTTCACAAATTTGCGTGAACGATCATCACTAAATGTTTTCGTTAACTCGATTGCTTCATTTAAAGCAACTGGAGCTGGAACATCGGCCACATATTTCATTTCAAAGATTGCAATGCGCAAGATAACTAAATCCATTTTTGAAATTCGATTGATACGCCAATTATTTTTTAAATGTTTTTCAATCATTTGATCTAATTCATCTTTTTTCGCACACACACCACCAACTAGTGTGTCCAGATAAACCGGAACAAATTCTGATTCTTCCTCATTAATCAATTCACGCTGATCTAACTCAATTGCATGCATGATTGCATCTTCTTTTGTTAAATCTGCATTGAAATCTAGTGGAAATAGTGCTTGCAACGCCATTTCACGAATCTTATGTCTTGATATTTCTTTATTCATTTTCGTCCTCATCGTCTTCAAAAAGTTCTTCCAGTGCGGGTTGTTCTAATTTTTCAGGTACCACTGCTACCACGTGAATATTCACTTCAGCTAAAGCCACGTCTGTCATAAATAAAACTTGTTGGACAACACGTTCTTGCATCTCCATTGCCACTTTGGGAACCGATACTCCGTATTCTAAATAGCAATAAATATCTACTTTTAAGCCATCTTCTTCATTCGCAAGATAGACACCTTTACCATGAGCTGCGCGACCTAATAGTTCAGTTACATTGCTAGCAAAAGTACCACGCATGCCATATACACCTTCTACTTTAGAAGCTGCAATTCCAATAATTACTTCAATAACTTCAGGAGCAATAACAATTTCTCCTAAATCTTGATTTGCGTTTAAGACAAGATTTTTTTCTTCTGCCATTTTTCTTCCTCCTTTTACCTAAGCACGAGATACATATGAACCGTCTCCGGTATTAACAATCAGTTTATCTCCTTGGTTCACAAAGAAAGGTACATTAACCGTTAACCCAGTTTCCATAATTGCTGGTTTCGTTCCGCCAGAAGATGTATCTCCTTTGATGTTCGGATCCGTTTCAGCAACCTCGAGAATAACTGTATTGGGTAACTCAAGACCTAAAATTTCTGTGTCATACATGATAATGTTAACTTCCATGTTTTCTAAAATATACTTCAATTCATCTTTAATCTGTTCTTCAGGAATTTCAATTTGTTCATAGGTTTCTAAATCCATGAAAACATGGCTTCCTGCACTTTCATAAAGATATTGCATTTTTCGATTACTGATTTGAGCTTTTGCTACTTTTTCTCCAGCACGAAAAGTTTTTTCCTGTACGCCGCCTGTACGCAAGTTTTTTAATTTTGAACGAACAAATGCAGCACCTTTTCCTGGCTTAACATGTTGGAATTCAATCACTCGCCAAATCCCGCCATCCACTTCAATTGTTAGTCCTGTTTTGAAATCATTTACAGAAATCATAAATAGCCTCCTAATTCTTTACGGAGAAAAACTCCCAGCTCTGCTATCTTCTACATGCGTAAAAGTCCTTCTATAGTGTATCACTAAATCTAGCTATTTTCTATAACAAA
This sequence comes from Enterococcus sp. DIV0174, assembly GCF_050529065.1. NCBI lineage: Bacteria > Bacillati > Bacillota > Bacilli > Lactobacillales > Enterococcaceae > Enterococcus > Enterococcus sp. DIV0174. Next base: position 1,893,625 of record NZ_CP172881.1, read on the forward strand.
AGTCGGTGTGCCAAGCAGGAAAAGAAATTTTTAAACATCGGGTGAAACTATAGAATAATCAATTCTTTTGGTGAGTGAGTCAGCACACGATTTCCCTCTTTTGTAATTAATAAATCATCTTCAATTCGAACGCCACCAATTCCTGGCAAGTAAATTCCAGGCTCATCAGTGATAACATTTCCAGGAACAAATTGTTTTTCTGCACGAGAAGAAACATTTGGACCTTCATGAATTTCTAACCCGATACCATGTCCAGTCGAATGACCGAACGCTTCACCGTACCCATATTTTGTAATATAGTCACGTGCTACCGCATCTAGTTGAATACCTGTAAGCCCAGGTTTTGCTGCATCTAAGACAGCAAGCTGTGCATCTAACACGATTTGATAGATTTCTTTTAACTTTTCACCAGGATCACCAATAGCAAACGTCCGAGTCATATCAGAAACATATCCTTGATAATAACAACCAAAGTCCAACGTAATCAAGTCACCTTGCTCGATTACTTTTTCACTCGCTACACCATGAGGCATGGCTGAACGTAACCCACTGGCAACAATCGTATCAAACGAAACGCTCGTTGCACCTAACGAACGCATGTAGAAATCAACCTGATTTGCTACTTCGATTTCAGTCATTCCTGGTCGAATCATTTTTAGAATATGGTCATAAGCCATATCAGCAATGCTACATGCTTTTTCAATAATCGCGATTTCTTCTTCGTCTTTTACTTCGCGTAACTCTTCAATCATTCCACTAACTGGGATCAATTCTGCATTGATAATTTCTTCTAACACAGAATATTCTAAGAAGGATACCGTTGTTTCTTCGAACGCTAAAGCATTTAAGTTTTCTCTTTTCACTAAATCAGCTACTTCATCAAAAATCGGGCCAACGTTTTTAATAATTTCAAAACCTTGTGCTTGATTAGCAGCTTGTTCTGTGTAACGGAAATCTGTAATAAAGAATGCTTTGTCCAACGTGATAACTGCTAAACCAGTAGTACCTGTGAAATTGGTCAAGTAACGAAGGTTATAGGGACTTGTAACTAAAAATGAATCCAAATTTTCTTCTTGCATTTTTTTGCGTAGTTTTTCAACACGTACCATCATCAATAAAATCCTTCTTTCTTTACTTTCTTTTTTCTATTATAGCAAATTATTGTTGTTTCTCGTATGAATATGAATGAAAAAAATTTGTTAACTTTCTTTCCTCAGCAAAAAGAAAAAAGAATTTGTTCAGCAAACGCCAAACAAATTCTTTTCCAACAAAAAACAATCGAATCATTGCTTTTTCTATTTAAAAACTTATGCTTTTTTCCCAAAGAAAAATGAAACAACTGCAACTAAAATAACTGCGCCTAAAATTGAAGGCACAATCGCCATGCCTGCAGCACTTGGTCCCCAGTCGCCAAAAATCGCTTGACCAATACTTGAACCAATCAATCCTGCGATGATATTTGTAATGCAGCCCATTGAATTTCCTCTGTTTGTGATGGCGCCAGCAATTGCTCCAATAATTGCGCCAACGATTAGTGTCCATAACCAACCCATAATCTAACCCCCTTCTTTACAAGATAATTTTATCATAATGATTTTCTTACGAGCAAATGATTGAATTTTACTCCAAGAACAAAACAGAAAAAGAACGAGTAACTTTTCCTAACAGAAAAATCACTCGTTCTTTTTTATTTACGTTTAAAGATATTGCGAACGCCTCTCTTAACAACATCAAAGAGACTCAAAGATTTGACCATGTGATCAGGATCAACATAATTACGGACTGCTCTTAAAACGACTTTTGGTTTTTTTGATGAAAAAGAGTACGTACCATTTCTTTTTGTTTGAATAGCATACCGAGGTATCCATTTACCCTTAAACATTACAGAAGCAATCACGTAATCAACTTCTTCCCAAGGGATTTGAACAAACTTACGTGCATCTCTTTCATTATAAAATTCAAACCCTTTATCACCAATCATGATTTTCCCATATTCAGTAATTCCTAAATAAGAAGTAGCATTGACTGTTAAATCGACTTTTGTATTGATTGATTGTACCATGCTAATATTAACTCCATTCAAGTTATTCTCTGTTCCAACAGAACAAAATGCTCGTCAGTATCATTACAATTATAGACATTTCTAAAAAATAAAGCAATGCAGGATGAAATCACTTAACTTATCAATTTTTCTAGAAAAATTTGGTGAAATTATCTAAAAATTCACTGATTTCTTTTTCCGTTACTAGTTGAAAGGAGGGTTGGTCAGGACTCTTATTATCCATATTTCATCTACAAAAGTAATTTCGTAAATATCAACGCTACCTCCCTAAAAAAAATAGTCTGAAGCTCAAAATGAGCTCAGACTATCTGATTATAATTTTTACATCAATCCGATTAAGTGGAAGACAATACCAACCACGAATAATCCAAGGATAATGATGATAGGTGATACTTTTTTCTTAAGTAACCACATACAGAACAATGTTAAACATAGTGCAGCAAGACCAGGGATCAAGCTGTCTAAGTTGTCTTGTAATGTAGTAACTTTAGAAGAAGTTAAAGATAAACCTGCTGCTTGTTGTTCCAAAGCAGATTTAATTCCTTCAGCACCAGCAGGTAATTTGTCCCACTCGATGTATGCACCTTTATCAAGTTTTACTGTAGATACTGTAGGCGCAAAGCTGATTGATACCCAACGGTTAACTAATGAACCCAAGATAAACATCCCCAGAATTGAAGCACCTTTAGTGATGTCTTGTAGTAATCCACCAGATAAATCTTCCGTGATTTTTGAACCAGCTTTGTAGCCGAATTCCTGTGTGTACCACATGAAAGCCATACGAATAATATTCCAACCTAAGAAATAGATGATTGGACCTAAGATATTACCACTCATTGCAAGAGAAGCTGCTAATGCGCCAAGGATTGGTTTCACTGTGAACCAGAAAACTGGATCTCCGATACCAGCTAAAGGTCCCATCATACCAACCTTAACCCCTTGAATTGTTACATCGTCAACAGGTGCACCATTTGCACGTTCTTCTTCAAGTGCCAATGTAACCCCTAGAATTGGTGAAGCTACATATGGGTGAGTATTAAAGAACTCCAAGTGACGTTCTAGTGCAGCTGCACGGTCTTCTTTTGTTTTATATAATTTTTTGATTGCTGGAATCATTGAGAAAGCCCAGCCACCATTTTGCATACGTTCGTAGTTCCATGATCCTTGGATGAAAGTTGAACGCCACCAAACAGAAATACGATCTTTTTTCGATAATTGAATTCTTTCTTCTGCCATTTTCGTGTACGCCTCCTTTAGTAGTTATCTATGATATCGCCTAGTGGGTCACCAGTATTTGAGCCACCGCCGTTACCTGAACCGCCGCCTTGTTTAGAAAGGGCTAAGTAGATAAGAGCAAGAGCTACACCGATTGCACCAAGTCCGATAAGAGTAATTTCAGAAACAGTTGCCAATACGAAACCAATTGCAAAGAATGGCCATACTTCTTTTGTAGCCATCATGTTGATAACCATTGCATAACCTACAGCTACAACCATACCACCACCGATTGCTAAACCGTCTGTTAACCAAACTGGCATAGATTCAAGTAAGCCTTTCACAGGACCTTCACCGATTGCCAAGATCAAAGCAGCTGGAATCGCAATACGAATACCTTGCATACAAATTGCTACAATATGCCATAATTCAACTTTTCTGAAGTTACCTTCTTTAGCAGCAGCATCCATCAAGTGAACGAAAGCCGTTGCGATTGTACGACAGATAATTGTTAATAATAGACCAGCTACAGCTAGAGGTACAGCGATCGCGATAGCTGAAGAAACCCCAGCTCTTCCTTGACCACCTAATACTAAAATAATTGCAGATGCAACAGATGCTAAAGCAGCATCGGGAGCTACAGCAGCGCCGATATTTGCCCAACCAAGAGCGATCATTTGTAAAGTACCACCTAAAATAAGGCAAGGTATTAAGTTCCCAGTAACTAAGCCGATTAACGTACATGCGATTACTGGTTGATGGAAATGAAATTCATCAAGAATTCCTTCCATACCAGCCAAAAATGCTACGATAACGACTAATATCATTTGAATAAAGTTTAATTCCATGATGTTAAGCCTCCATTTTTCTCTGATAGTTAAAACTATGCTTGTTTATTATTTTTTGTTTAGTTCTTCTTGTGCTTTTTTCAAGATTTCATCCATGTTTCCTTTTGAATCATTTGGTACTTTACGTACATCAAATTTGACGCCAGCGTCTTCAAGTTTACGGAAAGTATCAATATCATCTTGACTAAATGCCAATACTTTATTTGGTTGCACTTTACCTGGTGAATGAGCCATAGAACCAACGTTAACTGTTTCTAATGGTACGCCACCTTCAACCGCTCTTAAAACATCTTGTGGGTTTTCGAATAAAAGTAAAGCACGTTGTCCACCAAAGTGTTGGTCATCTTTAGCTAACTTGATCATTTGTTCAATTGGAACAACATGAGCTTTTACACCTGGAGGAGCAGCTTGTTGAATCAATTTTTTACGAAGTTCGTCTTTAGCTACTGCATCAGAAACAACAATAATACGAGTTGGGTTTGTTGTCTTTGTCCAAGCTGTTGCAACTTGTCCATGAAGTAAACGTGAATCAACACGAGCTAAAACATAACTAAACTTACCTGGAGTTCCAGATGCAGATTGCTGTACTTCAGCTTTTGGTGCTTCTTCTGGTTCCAACTCTTCAGGTTTAACCTTCACACCTTCTTTTGCAGTTTCAATGATATGTGCTGCAATTTCTTGCGCAGATTCCATTGAAAAACGAGAAGCATATGCTTCAATTAACATTGGCAAGTTCAAACCACTGACGATTGCCCATTTGTCTTTGTGTTCTTCAAACAATGTATTTGCTTGATTGAATGGAGTACCACCCCATAAATCAACTAAGAATAACACTTCGTCTTGATTGTCAAAAGAAGCAACAGCCTCTTCTAACTTGGCTCTCAAGTCATCTGGACCTTCGCTTGGTTTCAAAATAACTGCTTTAACGTTTTCTTGTTCGCCAAAGATCATTGAACCAGACTGTAAGATTCCTTCAGCAAACTGTCCGTGACTTGCTAGGATAATTCCTACCATACTTATACCTCCTATTTCTTTTTGTTGTAACAAAAATCAAAATTAAAAATAATTGCTAACCATTACAACAGATTGTTTGACCGACCACAACATCCAACTATGCCTTTTTTGCTTTTGCTAGTAGCTCCATCAAAAGAACTTTTCTGTCTGCGGGTACTTTGCGAATCTCTAACTCTACTTTTTGACTATCCAAATAGTTAAAAGCTTCTATATCGCGCTGATTTACTGAAACAAAATTAGTAATCATTGTTTTACCATCAGTAAAACTCATACCGCCAATATTTAATGAGCTGAGCTGTACACCACAGCGAACAATTGCTTCTACATCCTGAGGGTTGGTGAACAACAGCATTACTTTCGCATTTGCTAATAATCCACTTTGATAAACTTGAATCATCTTTTGAACGGTTATAACGTTCGCATGAATTCCTGGCGGTGCAGCCTCTTTTAACAGAAACTTTCTCAAATCATCTTTTGCCACCATATCGCTGACCACAATGATTCGTTCAACACCAGTCGATTTTGACCAAGCCGTCGCAACTTGTCCGTGGATTAAACGATCATCTATACGCGCTAATCGAATATCCATCTTCAAAACTCCTTTTTTCAAACTACTTCACAGAAACCCCTATCATTTCTGTGAAAGCAACCAATTCCTAGCACACTTATATAAAAGCAAGAAGCGTGCCAACTTTCAAACAATACACTACTGGTTCTTTAAGCTTTTTTAAACAATACACAAAAAGGATACACTAAAAAAGTGTATCCTTTTTGTGTATTGTTTATTTAGTGTGTTACACCTTGGCCAACTGATTATGAATTAAGCGCAAAATATAATAGCTTTCAACTAAAGGAATCTTGAGATTCACTCTTTCTTCCAATGGAACAATTAAATTTTGAAGCATCCTATAAAATGGGTCTTGTACTGTTTCATCCAGCTCTTCTTTCTCAGCAGTTAGCGGTTCATTTAATACGATTCGTTCGATCATTCCTGCGGTGTGCATGACCAAATTGATTTTAAAACCGTATTCCCTACTAGCCAGTCCAATACTTTCTGTCACATGCTCAGCAAAGTCCCAAATAGGATCAATCAGCTTTCTTCCATTAATAAACGTAAAGTTGTCTGATATAAATTCCACGCAGGTTTCTTTCGCTGTTTCCTCGGTTAAAGAAACATCTGGTGTTTCTTCTAAATCTGCTTCAAGCAACAGTTGATCTAAAATCAATTCGATATTTTGATCAATGAATCGTTCTAGTGGAATAAATGGCGCTGCAATTTTAGGATCAGTGATTCCCGTTGTAGCAATCACTTGATAATCTGCTTGAATACGTGGTAGTTCTTTTTCTAATTCAACGATGGACAAAGCTAAAACCGTCAGTTCTGCTTCTTGTCGCTTACTTACCGCACGTTCGATCAATTCTTTGATTCTTTTTGCCGTACCTTCACCCGAAGCACAAATAGCTAAAATTGCTTTTTGCTCTTGGACTGGCTTCTCAATAACTGGTGCAGGAGAAACGGCCGCGTAACCACGAAAGTTTTTTAAGGAGTCATAAAGCGTATCTAAGTCTGTGCCTAGGACAGAAACTTTTCGAACAGTTTCTAAGACTAATGAGGTCGTCACCATGTCGACTGTTCGAATGGGAACCCCTGTATCTCGTTGAATTTGGGTATTGAATGAAGCCAACGACCCCATATCAACCAACAACACAACCCCACTTCCCTCATCAACTTCTTGAACATTTCGTTCAATGCGACTAAGCGCAGTTTTAGGATCCATGTCCAACGGCATATCGACTGCTCGAACATTATCAACATCTAAAAGTTGTTTCACCACTTGAACCATGCTACTAGCTGTGCTATTCCCGTGAGCTGCAACGACCACTCCGATTCGGCCAGTAGCTTGATTGGCTCTTAAAGAAACTAACAAGACCGTCAAATAATAATCTTCACTTTCCGGAATACGAACTTGAAAATATTCTTCAATGTATTTACGTACTTCTTTTGCAACAGCATACTCTTCTGGAAAATCAAATGTCATTTCTCGAATATTATCATTGGTATGTCGTTCTTCACCTAAATTGATTTTTTTCAAAAATGAACTGATATGCAAACTCATTGCATAAATAAAATTCTGTTGAAATTCATAAGGTAAAGAGTTCTTAACCATACTATAAATTTGATGTGTCACTTCGATTACTTTAGGATCAACAAATTCAGCTAACTTATTGTCAGCATTGAAAGAAAAACCATGATCTTTATAGAAAGATTTCAAATGAATATTGATATCTGTCGAAATAAAATGGTTGATTGCTTCTTGATCTAAGCCATCAGATTTCAACAAAGCCGCTTTATCTCCAATAATATCGTATAAGTTATAAGGTAATTCATACGAATCTGATTGAATTTTCATCACATCATCGTTTGGTACGATTGTTAGCTTCGGTTCTAAAATTTTTGATAGCTCTGCCATTGCTACTCGGTTGCTGGCTAATTGGATCAGACCACTTCGAATTCCTTCAGTTAAATCACTAACCGTAATCGAAATTTCGGGTGAGTTCATATGATTCAGGAATCCACGCGCACAAATCAATTGGATATTTGATTTCAATTGTCCAATATTCCCATAAGTAACGCTACCAATCAAGGCTTTGGCAACATCTTCTGTCAGAGAAATTTTTCGTTGGATTCGATTCGCTTCGTGAGCAATCATGATTTTTACCAAATCGACTTTTTCATTAGCAGGTCGCTTTTCAAAAGACGGCAACTGAATGTTGATTGGAATTCGTCTCACAAAAGTTTCTAATAAAGAAGAACCTGGGTCTTCTGTTGTTGCGCCAACGATCCGGACATTTGCTTCATGTGATTTTGTCGTCTCACCCAATCGGCTATAAGTTCCATGATCCATAAAATAAAAGATCATTTCTTGTCCTTCTGGTGGTAAGCGATGAATTTCATCTAAAAAGAGCATCCCGCCATCTGCCTGGTCGATAATCCCCATTTTTTCTTCAGCCGCACCAGTAAATGCTCCTTTGGTATAACCAAAAAGATGACTCATCAATAATTCTGGATTATTCGCATAATCGGCACAATTAAACACAATCAATTCATTTTCTTCATCAATGACATGATTTGCTTTGGCAAAATGAAACATTGCATGTGCAAAGTAGGTTTTTCCAGAACCAGTTGGTCCCGTAATTAAACAATTTAATCCTCTAGGTGGATATAAAATAGCAGCTTTCGCCTGTTCAACAGCATTTTTCATACTGCCATTTTCACCGATAATTTTGGAAAAAATATCTTTTGTATCAATATGAACGATTGGTTCTTCAACTGGTAGAACATCTTCTTTGTAACTAACCACGTGCTTGCTTACAGGTTTTTGATATTCGTCTGCCTTTTGATATATGTAACGGACTGGTCTGCCATCGGACTTGACTAATTTTCCTTCACGAACTAGCTGGTTTAAATCTTTACTGCTATTTGTTCGTTGAATTCCTAATATTTCAGCAATTTCTTGAGTAGTTACTCCTTGATCTGCTTCTACTTTTGTTAAATGAGCGGTTTTTTCTTTGACATAGAGATAAATTCGGTCAATACGCTTTGTCAATTGATACGCCCCTTCCTGTGTTTCCAAATTTCCTGCTACACTATTTCCTTACTATTATAGAACAAACATAACTAAAAATAGCTAACTACAAAACATAATACTATGGATTTCTAGAGGATTCGTCAACTATTTACCTCATGCTTTTTCAAAATAAACGAAACATTTGTTAAACAAGTATTTACTTTTATACACTATTGTTCTTTTTTCATTAAAAAAACTTTCTTTAAAAGTAACTAAAACTATCATTTTTTACAGTCAATTCACTTGTATTATTTAGTACCGCACTTGGAACTTTTTCACCAATCAGTGATGCGAATAAACATGTGCCCAGCAAGAACAAACAACAAAAATTGTCATTTAGAATAGCTGAATACATAACGCAAACTACAGAAGGCTTCAATTGATGATGTTTTCATCAAAATCGTTGGCAACGTTTCTCTTTCATCGTCTTAGTTTATAACAAAAAACTGTAGGACAAAGAATTTTTCCTTTGTCCTACAGTCTGAGAAACCTGACGTCTGTCAAATTTCTTTTTATTCAATGATACTTGTCATACACACAATATTTTTTAACATAGATCTTACATTACAATGTTTTACCAACCCGCAAAATAACCAATAATCACTTGCATCAACCGCCCAAACCAAACACTTACCAACAGGCAGGCAACCAGCCCAAATAAAACTTCAGCTACAAACAACAATACTTGAAGCAACGGATGCCCATTTAGGTTCACTGATTTTACCTTCATCAAAAGCCCTTCTTTTGTCCTGTGACTTATTCACTCCCCCAACTTTCCTTCACCATACAATGTATCTAAAATATTTACCATAGACAAAATTTACAAACTGTTTAGTTCCGCTTTCTTTCCACCTGTTCTTTCAATTATTTTTTCCTTCTTGGCTCTGGCAACTTCTTTGAAAAATCCGTGCGCCCTAACAAAAAATCTAAATTTGTCTCAAAAAAATCAGCGAGTGCAATCAAAATATATAGCGGAACTTCCCGTTCACCACGCTCATATTTTGAATAGACAGAATAATCACAGTGAAGATGTTCAGCTAATTTTCGAATCGTTAGCTGATGCTGCTTACGTAAATAATATAGTTTCTTCATAATGAAATCCTTTTTTGCTAATTATATAATGCGCTTTTCTCAATCGGTCAATTGTGGACAAAAAGACCACTTGTTTCAGTAAACCAGACTACACAACACGATGAATGACTTGCTCTAACTTCCCTTCTTTCTTCATTTTATTTTGACAACCGCAAATTTGTTCTTTCTATTATTCCCTTTATTGCGAAAGAAAAATGAACATGCTATTCTTAAAATTGATAACACTACACCAACATTTCGGAAAAAGGTGATTTTATGATTCCAAAGTATGAACAAATCAAACAAGATTTACTAACTGAAATCAAAACAAATAAATTTGTTCCAGGTGATAAATTTTATTCAGAAGCTGCGATTAAGCAAAAGTATGCCGTCAGCTCAATCACAGCGGTTAAAGCACTCAATGAGCTAACGAATGCCGGCTACCTTTATCGAGTACAGGGAAAAGGCACTTTTATTTCACGATCAAAAGTAGCAGAAACTGTCAAATTCTCAGATCTTGAACGGAATTCATTTGATAAAGAACACGTCACTGTATTATCCATCGAAGAAAAAAATGATGCCACGATTTTGCATGAATTAAAATTACCTAGCGATGAAACCTATTACAAAATCAAACGCGTTCGTTACTTTGATGAAACGCCTTTCTTGGTTCACCTTACTCACTTACCCAAAAAGCTAATGAAGCAACCACTTGCAGATGACTTATCAACTTACACAAGTGTCTACGAACGAATCCGTTTAGATTTCGGTATCGATCTTTTTTCCTTAGCATCTGTTGAAACAAATGAAATTGTCTTTCCTGATGATCCCGAGTTGCTTCGTTTGTTGAATCTAAGTTTTAGAGAGCCTGCTGTCAAACAGGTCAAACATTCTTACCTACCAGATAAAAGTGTTGCGGAGTATATCGTTAGTTACAAACATTGGAAATATTTCAAAACAAAAATTGAAGTAGAAGCAAAATAAATTAGCGACATTCTTTAGGTACTTTTTATTTAAAAATTGCTTAGCTAATAGGTCATCAAAAAATTGTACAAACTTGCTTAAAAACAAAAAAGCTCCATCCCTCGCCAAGCGAGGGATGGAGCTAACTGTTTATTAAGCTTCTTGAGCTACTGGATAAACAGACACTTGTTTTTTGTCGCGGCCTTTACGTTCGAAACGTACTACGCCATCAACTTTAGCAAATAAAGTGTCGTCTCCACCAATACCCACGTTTACACCTGGATAGATTTTTGTACCGCGTTGACGGTAAAGAATTGATCCACCTGTAACAGTTTGTCCATCAGCACGTTTAGCACCTAAACGTTTTGATTCTGAGTCACGGCCGTTAGATGTAGAACCGCCACCTTTTTTGTGGGCAAATAATTGAAGATTCATAGATAATAACATGGTCTGCACCTCCTATTTATCAGTAATTGTTTTAATTTGGATATATTCTGAATTCTCAGCTTCTATGGATTGTAAACCTAATAAAAGATTTTCCAGTAGAATTTCGGCAATATTCGTTTGTTCCTGTGTCATGATTGAGCTAACTTCGGTATAAAGATACCCGCCGTCTTCTTCATTCACGTCAACAATCGGATCAAAACCAGCTAATGAAGCAATCCCATTGACTGTGCTGATTGCTAATGCAGAAACACCTGCACATACAATGTCACTTCCATAAGGACCCGCATCAGCATGCCCTGTCAAAGTAAATGAAACGATTTGACCTGCGTCATTTCGCTTAAATGTTCCTTTGATCATCATTCAGGCCTTCTTTCTCAAACACTAATTAAGCGTTGATTGCGTCGATAACCACTTTTGTGTATGGTTGACGGTGACCTTGTTTGCGGTGTGAATGTTTTTTAGGTTTGTATTTGAAAGTAACGACTTTCTTTTGTTTGCCGTGTTTTTCAACAGTTCCTTCAACAGTTGCACCGTTGACTGTTGGAGCGCCTACTTTTGTAGATTCGCCACCTACTAAAATAACTTCGTCAAAGACAACTTTTTCACCTGCTTCAACGTCAAGTTTTTCGATGTAGATTGCTTGACCAACTTCAACTTTTACTTGTTTACCACCAGTTTTAATAATTGCGTACATGCTATAAAGCACCTCCTTATTTTATACTTAGACTCGCCATCCTAAGTGACAGCCAGGCTGTGCTTACTACTTATTCTGTGCGGTTGTAGCTGTGGAGTCCACAATTACAACGTTACTAGCTTAACAAAATAAACACTATCCGTCAACTAAAATTTCTGATTTTTCTAACCTCTTTAGTCGCATTTTTTTCTCTATCCTTTTATACTAAAAAAGAGTCAAACGAAAAATGAAAGTAGATGAACGCATGAACTACCCTACTACATTAGTGAAAGAAGTAAAACAACGAATGAATAATCGACCTGTCGAAGGTTTTGTCGCAGGGCAAGGTTCTCTTGAACCAAAAATAATGTTTGTTGGTGAAGCTCCAGGAAAAAACGAAGTTGAAAACCATATCCCTTTCAGCGGACAAGCAGGGAAAGAATTGATGGCCTGCCTTGAAGGACTGAATTTAACCAGGGCAGATGTCTACATTACTAGTGCAGTTCGCAGTCGACCTTATCGTGTCGTTGAACGAATAAATAAGCGAACTCATGAAAAAGAAATCGTTTATCCAAACAGAACCCCGACTAAAGCTGAAGTGTTTGCACACGCCCCCATTCTCGACTATGAAATTGCCAAAATCAAACCTGATTTAATTGCTACTTTAGGAAATATCGGCCTACAACGTTTACTAGGAAAAGACCACACTGTTTCAAAAAATCATGGGCAATTATATGTGGGACCCGTTTTAGAATTGAACAAACAGAAAACACACTACGAATGGTCAAAGAAAACTTATCGCATTGTTCCCCTGTTTCATCCTGCTGCTATTTTTTACAATCGTTCTTTAGCTCCACTTATTAAGCAAGACTGGGAAATACTGGATACGCTCATCAACGATACAAGAAAAGGAAGCTCTGAATAATCTCAGGCTTCCTTTTTTTAGTTTAGTTATTTCTTTTATTCATTCGTTTCATATCGTGCATGTAATGCAGACAATGCATGTGCTACGGTTTGATGTTGTTCCGTGCTTTCTCCTTGCCACAAGTGTTTCATATATTTTTCTACTTCTGGTTGGAGGGAAGTATAGATAACTAGTTGGCCTCTTTCGTCTGCATTCGTTTGAAATTCGTCAAAGACAGACAGCGCCGTCAGGTCAATACTCGGAACACCACGCATCGAAAAGATAATGCCATCTTGGTCACTCAATTCAGCTAATTTTGATTTTAATTTTTCTGATGACATGAAAAACAAAGGGCCACTGATATAAACAACTGTCCAGTCTTTTAATTTTTCAGTTTCAGGTAAATCCACTCGTTTCCAATCAATTGTTTCAAGCGAAATCGTAATCGCCGCACTTTTCATGACAAAGAAAATGCACCCGCCAATGATTCCGATGACGATTGCAATACTTAAATCAAAAACAACCGTACAAATCATTGTTAGGAAAAATAGAAGAATAGAAGTCCAATATTTTTTTGAAAACAACTCGCGGATGGTTTCCCACTCATTCATTCGCCAAGCAGTAACAATCAAAACACCCGCCAATGCAGGCATCGGAATTTGAGACATCACTGGTGCGAAAACGAGCATAGATAGGAATAGAACACCGGCATGAATGATTCCAGCTAGACGTGTCTGAGCACCTGATTTAATCGCAACACTCGTTCGAGCAATTGCGGCTGTCGCAGGAATCCCACCAAAGAAAGGTAATAACAAGTTACCGATTCCTTGCGCCACTAATTCTTGATTACTATCTAATGGTTTGTTTGCCATTCTTCCAGCTGACGCCCCGCATAATAAACTCTCGACCATTCCTAAAAGTGCAATGCTGACTGCCGGAACTGCTACTTGTTGTAAATCGGCAATCTGAAAATCACTTAAAACTAAACGATTGCTACTAATTATTGTCTGTGGAATTTTACCTACCGTCGCCACAGGCAAATGAAAAATCAACATGGCACCTGTCGCAAGAATAATTGCTAAAAGCGAGCTTGGCATTTTTTGTGCCCAGCTTTTCGGATAAAAAGCCATTCCCAGAATCACTAAACTTCCCATGAACAAGGCGCTCCAATTAACCGTAAACCCTAACGTCTGATAACTGCTTAATTTTTCAATCACATTCGCGCCTTGTGAATGAACACCAAATAAATTATCCACTTGGCCCAAACCAATAATGATTGCGATTCCTGACGTAAAACCGGTAATTACCGGCGCCGGAATAAAAGAGGTTAATGTTCCCAACCGAAAAATTCCGGCAATCAACAAGAAAATCCCAGCTAAGAAAGTCGCCAGCAACACACCATGGATTCCTTGCGTTGCTACAATGGACATTAAGATTGCTGCCATTGCCCCAGTTGGTCCAGAAATTTGATAGAAACCACCTGACAAACCACCAATAATGACACCAGCTAAAATAGCAGTAATCAATCCTGCCGCCGCATCAGCACCACTTGAAACCCCGAACGCTAACGCAAGAGGCAAAGCAACTGCTGCAACAGTTACACCTGCCAACAAATCTTTTTGAAACTTTGCTAAATCATACCCTGAAAATTCTTTTTTTAACAACAAACGATAATTTTTGAACAACCTACAAACTCCTTTTCATGAGAATTTCTTAAATACACAATCATTAGGATAGCATAATTTTAGTCTAAAAGTAAGAACATTCACAAAGTCCTGTTATCATTAATCAGCTTTGCTACTACTGAACTAAAAAACGTGAGAAAATATATTAAAATAAATAGAACAAGAGGTAGACCAAAAAAATCTCTTCTTGATCTGCCTCTTGTCGTGTTCAATTATTCTTTTCTTTAGTTGTTTGCTTTTTATCGTAAAAAAGTCAGCTAGTCAATAATTCACTGATTTTATTTAAGGTTTTTCGATTGCGAACAGTAAAAGAATCATCGAGTTTTGTCAATTTATTTCCCAGTTTAGAATTCCGAATACTCTGCGCACTCAAGAAATAAATTTCTCTTTTTCCAACAAAAACCTTGTCTTGCCCTACAAATTCTTCAGCCAGCTTTGCTACAGCAGACGCATCGATTTCTTGATTGCCGAGATAAAAATACACGTGCTCGACCTCTGGCAAATGATCATTCATTTTCTGGATTTCAGCTTCTGTAAATGGAAACTCAGCTAAGATAGTTGCAAATTCCTCAGCTGTTCGTAAAACAATTTTGCTCTCAAAACCAAATCGTTCAACAAATGCTCTGGCAAGTTCAGACATAATCATTGTTTCTGGTCTATTTGACTCAAAAATGACATTCCCACTTTGAATATACGTTTTGACATTTTGATAACCTAAATCACTAAATAATACTCTTAAATCAGCCATCTTAATGCGATTTTTACTTCCAACATTAATTCCCCGAAAAAATGAGATATAGTTCATTTGTCTACTCCTTCTTTCTCGTTCTCGCTCTGCTTAACTAAATGAAGGATGGGATAATTTTTCCCAAAACCATCTATTTGGTCCTCTGAATCAATTGTAAATCCATGTTTCAAATAAAATGCTTTAGCGTTTTTATTTTGCGCGTTGACATCTATTTTTTGAATGTTTTTATTTTCTAATAACCAAACTAAAATTTTACTGCCATATTTTTTTCCCATAAACTCTGGGTTAAGAAATAGCATTGCTAACTCTTCATCCTGTGTACCACTAAATCCTAGCAACTGTTCATCATCGTACCATAACAAGAGTTCAACAGCATTCAAGTAGTTTGGTATAGCTTCTTGATAAAACACAAAATCTTTTTGTGATAAAAAGTTATGTGTTTCTTTAACTGATTTCCCCCAAACTTCTAGTACTTTAGGGTAATCATCCAGTACAGCTTTTTTATGCGTCAACATATGCTTTCTCCCTAACTTTAATAATAAATTTTTCTGGTGCTGGATGGATTATTTTTGTATCTATTTTCTCAAATGCATCTAGTTATTTGTTGATGATACGAACTATTTTCCGATAAATTCTAGCTATTTTGAAGTGTCAAATAGACGCATTTAAAAGACCTAGCTAACCCAACTGCTTCTAACTTTAACTGAGTAAAAACTTTTACCACAAGTTTGACACAAAAACAAAAAACCGTTAGAAACGAACGTTTCTAACGGTTTTTATACGTCACAGGAGGGATTCGAACCCCCGACCGTCCGCTTAGAAGGCGGATGCTCTATCCAGCTGAGCTACTATGACCTCACATGTTTATCACATGAATTAGCGCAACAAGGTAATTATAGAGAAACAAAAAGATTCTGTCAATAAGAATTTAGTTATTTAATTGCAAAAAGTTTTCAACAAAATCATAGAATTCAAAATAAAAGCTTTTTTCTACGTATCTTTTTGTGAAGGCTTAGATTAGACAATTTACTAAATTAATTTCACAAAAAAGACTGGGATCTCTCCTTCCCAGCCAGATAACTATTTTTATTTTCTTTTTAGAATCAGTGATTGCTTAGTTCTGATTGTTTATTGAACTTCAGCTAATGAAACATCATCAGCTTCTTTAGTAATCATAATCACGCCATCACCCAACGGCAAGATGCTTGATGTTAGTCCAGGATGATTCATAACAACTCTTAGAAATTCATTTAATTTACGATGAATTGCTCGTTTTCCTCTGGGAATTTCTTCATCTGGTAATAAAATTGTGCCGCCTTGAAAAATATCATCTACCATCAGCACCCCGCCTTTTCTTAATAAACGCAAACATTCTGGAAGAAACTCAATATATTTTGACTTCGCACTATCCATAAAAATAAAATCGTATGGGCCTATCAATGTTGGCAAAATTTCAGCTGCTTGTCCTTCAAGTAACGTTACTTTATCTGTTAAACCAAGACGTTCATAATTTTTTTTCGCTTTTTCAATCATTACATCAAAACGATCAATCGTTGTAACGTGGCCTACCTCACTAATTGAAGTTGCCATCAAGCTAGACGAGAAGCCTATGGCAGCGCCAATTTCTAATATATTTTCTGGTTTCATTTGACCAAGGAAAAATTTCAAAAAGAGTGCCGTTTCATGAGGAATGACAGGAACTCCTGCCTCATGCGCCTCTTCTTCAAGAAGCCCTAGCTCACCAGGTAATTTTTTTTGTTGTGTTCGCATAAAATCCAGTAATTCTTCCTTTATAACTGGACGATGCATCATTTCATTGCGCATACTTCTCCTCCTCTTTCCAACATTATACTTAGAACAAATTTATTGTACAAGTTACTAAAAGTTTTTCTTAGCAAAAAAAGTTCGACAGAAATTCTGTCGAACTAAGTATTTAATCAAATCATTCTACAATTTTTCTTTTTCCGAAATTCATCTACCGTATTCCACGTCGTGACAGCAGTTAAACAAAATGCCATACCCCAAAACAAGATATTCATTTTCGAAAAGCTATCTTTAGCCAGTAGCGCACCTACATAGGGAATTTGAAAAACTGGTTTTCCAATTACACTTCGTGGTTTTATCATGCCTGATTCAACTTGTGTCTGCGTATCTGCTTTCGTATAAAAATATTCTTGGTTCTCACCTGCAGCGACCACACGCCGGGTTTTCACTCGCTCACCAGAATTTTCATAATAAGTAATGACGTCACCAACTAAAATATCTTCCGCTTTTTGTGGTCGAACATAAACAACACTTCCGTTTGAATACAGTGGAGCCATATCTTTATCAGTAACAATTTGTGGTGTTAGGCCAAGCAAGTGTGGCAATAAAACAATACATAAGATAATGGCTAAAAATAGAATCAATACAATCGAGCCAATAAGAGTTATTTTTTTGTTAAAAGGCACCGTTTTCCACCTCAATCCCCTAATTTACTAAAGTAACAATATAATAACACAAATTCTTATCTATATTTCTTTTTTATTAGAAAACTGATATTTAAAAATGGAAAATCTCCTTATTTTCTTAATTAAATAGCTAATTAAGTGTTATAAAGGCATTGACTACAAATAAAAAAAAGTTTAACCTAAATGTACTCCAATTGGAAAGGACCGTTACATATGACTCCTTTAAATAACACATATAATAAAAAAGATTTTTTTTCAACAAAAATGAAATGGTTTTCTATAATAACATTATCCTTGTTATTTTTATTTGGCATTAGCTATTTCTTCTATTTTATCCTTTCTCCAGTCGATAGTGATGAAACAAAAGAAATTCAACAAGCTTGGGATTTTTATTCAAAGGATGATCCTGAGACTCGCTACAACAGTGAGTATTTAGAAAAAGTGCCCCAAGTTTCAAAAAATGAAACTTTCGTGATGGAAACCACTTTAACAAAAAAGCTTGACCAAGCCAGTATCTTGTTGAAAGGAAATCATCAATGGATCAAAGTTCGATTAGATCAACAAATTCTTTACGAACGAACAGGTGACGCAAATACCAAAAATCCTGGGTTATCACTAGCAGTCATTGATTTACCTGACAATTATGTTGGAAAAAAATTATCAATTGAAGTTGCCTCTCCTTACATAAATTTTGCGGGGATCCCACCAAAAGTTTATATTGGCACTGCCTCTTCAATGGTCACGTTTATCTTCTCTAAATCAGTACCACAGTTTTTAACTATGATTATCGCAATTCTATTAGCGGTTGGAACATTGATTATGGCAATCTATATTATGTATAAACAACAACGGCTGGATCTCTCATTGATTTTTTTAAGCTGTTTTGCATTAATCGTCGGCTTTAGCGCAATGTCTGAAGATATTTTGAGTGGATTGTTATTTGATCCAATCGTTCATTCTACTCTGTCGCATCTTTTTACCGTTTTAAGTGCATTGTTCCTAATTTCTTATTATGCGTTACGCATGGAACGTTATCGACGGCTTTTTGGAATCTGGTGTCTTATTCAAGTTTTCTTATCTTGCTTACCCATTTTATATGTTCTTTTCACACCAGAAGAGCTTCCTGAAATGATGCAATTGATTAGTATCATTCGAGTTTTCAGTACACTGGTGACTTCCCTTGCCTGTATTGGTGAAGCCTATCATGGAAATCGTTTTTTCGTTTCCTGTACGCCTTGGATCATTCTGATTGCAATTAGCCACTGCTACTTGTTTATCCAAAGCACCCTAGGAAATTACGCTAGCACACTCAACTGGTCAACTATTCTTTATATGATTATTTTGCTAGTAATTGTCATTTATAGTATTTCTGAACATATCCATGCCGTAGATCAAAATATTCGAGAAGCTAATTTTTTAAAAACTAAAACTGAGCTGCTTGAGGCGCATTATGAATCCTTACGTGCACATATGAAGGAAATCAGCACACTTCGTTTAGACTTTTTAGATCGAATGACAACAATTCAAGCAATGTTGCAAACTAGTCAACCAGAGCAAGCAGAAAACTATCTGAATGAACTTCTTGATGAAGCACAAAATTTTGAGCTTATGACTTCTTTATCTGGTCATTCATTGACAAATTTGATTTTGGCACGTTATCAAGAAATTGCGAATAAGCAAAGTATTGAAATTCATTTTAATGCCGACCTTCCAGGAACGTTATTTGTTCACGATGACGACTTGACCCAATTATTGATTCATATCTTGGAACATTCTTTCAGAGAATCACATGCAATTGAAAACCCATTACAGCGAAAAATTTTCCTTTCAATGCGTGTCAGTGATGATGATTTCATTATTCATTGTGAACACAATGCACATTATGATACAAATATTTTTGACCGTGGAATAACGACCGAATTAGATAGTCAAGAACACTTTGATTTAATGATGATAAAGCTTGTCACTGATAAGTATTCTGGTAAATTAACTCAAGAAAAAGATGAAATTTTTGATCGTGTTACGATTCAACTTTCTCGCATTTAAAAAACTAAAAAAGCTTCCGGAAAAATTTCCCGGAAGCTTTTTTGGTTACTAATCGGTCACTCTTTTTAATAAAGTAATGACAGTAAGTCTTCCGACTCGATTGCACCAAAGTATTTTTTAACGTCGATTGTATCGACCGTTTTCTCTAATGAAGCTTTTTCATATTTTTGACCAATCAACGCTTGTTCAACATCAGCGATATTTCCTAAACCAAAGAAATCACCATAAATTTTTGCATCGTCGATCAATCCATCAGCAACATCTAAATGAACTTCAATCGAGCCAATTGGAAAACGTTTTTGACGAGAAAAATTGAAATCAGGTGATTTTCCATAATTCCAATTCCAATTTCTGTAATAATCTTCAGAAATTTGATTGATTTTTTCCCAATCAGCTTCAGTTAATTGATATTCTTTAATATCAGCCTCTGATTCTACACCAAAGATTTTTAATAAGATTTCTTGACGAAACTCTTCCGTTGTCATCTCTTGTTTATCTTCTGGCAAGAATGGTTTGATATTTGTCACACGTGAACGAATAGACTTGATCCCTTTTGATTCAATCTTGTCTTTTTTCACCTTCAAAGCATTAACAACTTCATTGATATCGGAATCGAACATGATTGTCCCATGGGCAAACATTCTGCCACTTGTCGCATACATTGCATTCCCAGAAAACTTCATTCCATCAATTACTAAGTCATTTCGACCTTTTAACTCGGCACCTGTAACACCTAATTCATGAAGTGCTTGAATAATTGGTTGTGTAACTTTTGCAAAATCACGGAAAGAATTTCCATCATCAGGCATGATAAAACTGAAATTCAAATTACCAAGATCGTGATAGACAGCTCCGCCACCACTTAGTCGGCGAACCACATGGATTCCTTGCTCTTCAACATAGTCACGATTGATTTCTTCAATCGTATTTTGATTACGTCCGATAATAATCGAAGGCTCATTGATATAAAAAAGTAGAATAGGTTCATCTAAAGGCATTTCTTGTAATAAAAATTGTTCAATTGCTAAATTTACTCTTGGGTCGTGGTTTTCATTCGGTACAAAAATCATGGTCGTCCTCCTAGATTTCAAATACTTTATCGACAGCTGCCAATTCAACAATCACATCTGGACCAGCAGCTTTTTGTGCTTCGTTTCTTAGTTGTTCCAAATCACCAAATTGAGGTAAATGCGTCAAAACAAGTTTTTTCACCTGTGCAGCTTGTGCCAACTCACCGGACTCTTTTGACGTAAAATGCGCACGATGGCGTTCATTTCCTTCAAATAAATAAGTGTCTGCTAAAAATAAATCGGCTTCTCGTGCAAACGGAATAAAACTTTCCAGATAACCAGAGTCACCAGTGAACACAAATACTTTTCCAGTAGCTTCTTCTACGATTCGCATCGCATAGCAAGGAACTGGATGGATCGTCTTCATAAAAGTAATGAGAAACGGCCCCACTTTTAGTTCTTCTGGTTCATAATAAGCAATTCCTTCTGAGACACCGGGCATACTTAATTCAGCAAAATGAAAAGCATCTTCCGTATGACCATAAATCGGTAATACTGCCTCTGGGTCTTTTTCAGGATGAAGTTGCCAATAGTACTGCAACACACCTAAATCCGCAATATGGTCATGGTGATAGTGACTCAAAATCACCGCATCCAAATCCAGTGGTTCAAGATGTTCCTCCAGTTTAACTAACGTTGCACTTCCCGCATCAATTAGTAAATGAAACTTGTCAGATTGTAATAAATAACCGGTTGTTCCTTGATTTTGATAAGGATAGGCACCTAAACAGCCTAAAACCGTTAATTTCATCGTACATTCCTCCTCAAAAACTTATCCTACCACAAAAGTAATCTTTTCGATGAATAAACTGCTTACACTTGTGCAAAATATTCTGCAGGTGCGCCTTTTTCATTCCTTGCATGGTCGTAAAATCCAGCGGCAGTCACGTTAACATATGCAATAACCCATAATAAACCAAAGACTAAAGCCAACGCTCCTAAAATGTACCAGCCAACAAATGACAACTGCAATAAAATATAAGTGAACCAACGATCTTTCATCAAATACCAAGCATAGCGAAGTGCTTGCATTACGGTTAATTCTGGATAATCAAACTTTGCCCAAACAGCAAACTGAAATAAACCACCCACAATGTTCATCAAGATAACTGAGATAAAAAGTAACAATAACATGCCAAAAATGACACCAAAATCAAGAAAACCACCCTCGCTCACACTGACAGCCACTGTCCCAGATGAATTTAAAATCAAACTGGCATATGAACGAACACCAGACATCAAGATTGCTGGTAAAAACACCAATGAATTAATCAACCAATTCACTACAGTGTTCAACAAATGGATCAGCAATAATGGCACAAAATATTCCTTTTGAAAAACAACTAGCAATAGATTCATTTTTGCCTTCCCACCACGCATTACAAATAAAGCAATGTACACTAGCGAATAAGTAAATGCAAATAGTAAAAAGTTATCTAGCAAAAAGTTGAGAATATTTTCTTGCGTGCTATCTGGAGCAAAAGAGGTCATATTTCCAAAAATCATCTCAATGATGCCCGAGATCAAGCCAGCTAAAAAGATTAGCCCAGCATTAATACCCCACTGTTCCTTTAACGCCGTACGCGCCTGCGCACGATAGTCTGAAATGCTTACCGTCTTATTCATCAATTAATAGCTCCGAATCTTTTCAACAGTTTCATGGTCTAGACGTTTTACTAACTCCGTCACCAATTTGACTGTATTTAAATAGTCATCTTCATGAATAACCGATGTATGTGAATGTAAGTAACGAACCGGAACAGTGATTGCAACTGAAGGAACACCATCTCTTGTTAAATGCATTTGACCTGCATCTGTTCCTCCACCAGTAATGACTGTATATTGGAAAGGAATCTCCAGTTCTTCTGCTACATCAATCACAAAGTTCAATAATTTTTTATGCGGAATCATTGAAGCGTCAAAAATCAAGATTTGTGGACCTTTTCCTAAAACAGAATCTGCTTCTTTTGGTGTCATTCCTGGTGTATCACCGGCTGTTCCCGTGTCTAATGCAAAAGCAATATCTGGATTTACCAAATGGGTACTTGTTCGTGCACCACGTAAGCCAACTTCTTCTTGAACATCACTACCTGCAAATAAAACATTCGGATGACCTTCTTTGGCTAAGTTTTCTAAAACTCGTAAAGAAACGGCTGTTCCAATTCGATTGTCCCAAGCTTTGGCTAATAAAAATTTGCCACCATTTAATCGTTTATATTCAATATAAGGCGTAACCATATCTCCAGGTCGAATGCCCCACTCTTTAGCTTCCTTGTCACTCGTTGCACCAATATCAATAAACATGTCCTTGATATCATATGGTTTATTTCTAACTGCGGGCGTTAAAACGTGAGGCGGTTTTGAACCAATCACACCATGGATCACATCTCCCGCTTGTGTTTTGATTTCAACTTGTTGTGCAAGCATTACTTGTCCCCACCAGCCACCAAGTGTTTGAAATTCTAAGAAACCTTTTTCTGTAATTTTTGTAACCATGAAACCGACTTCATCCATGTGACCAGAAATAAAAACTTTTGGTCCGCCGCCAGCACCATGCTTTGCAATGACGCTTCCTAACCCATCAAAGAAAATATCATCCGCAAATGATTGCGCATACTCTTTGAAAACTTCGCGCACTTCTTCTTCATTTCCAGGTACACCTTTAGCAGATGTTAATTTGATTAATAATTCTTCTTCCTTTTTATCCAAACTCGTTCCCTCTTTTCTTATTTAGTAAACTAAATTATACCATTTCTCTGCAAGAATGGAGAAAAAGGTTTTCAAGAAAATCATGAAAAAAAGAAAAAGAGGTATGACAAAATTCGTGTCATACCTCTTTTTTTCAGAATAAATGGTATTCCCCAAGCAGCCACTTGGGCAATCAATCTTTTTCCTCTACAAATACGAGTGGCTATTTTTAGGGGAAATCCCGTATGGCTTACTTGTTGCCGCAACTTTCGACCTACTTAATCGTTAATTTAACTTATCTGGCTCTTTTTGTTGCCACTCTTTACTATAAAAAGCATTATCCAACTTGTAATGAACAGGTGCTTGCTTTTCTGCTAAAAAAGGTGCAATTTTTTGATCGGCGGCTAACCAACCTTGCCAACCTAAATGAATTGTGTCTTCCATAAAATAGGGTGTATTTGCTTGATTTGTTAGATCAACAACTTGTTCAAAGCCTTGACTGGTTAATTGGAATTTCACTTTTTTCGCAAATTGTTGCAACATCTCTTGAGACAATCCAGTGTAATCACTCCATTTTTCATTCACTGGTGGAATGATGAACATCACTTGCATTTTTTGTTTAGCAAATTGTTCCAAAACTAACTGAAAATCTGAAAACTCTGGTGAGCAACGATAGTCCCAGTTTGTCTGTGACTGCTTTAATTTTTCAATTTCTGGACGTACGCGATGCGTATAAAATTCATTTTTTAGTCCATATGGATTATTATTCGTCGATTTTTCACCAATTTTATTTGCTAGTTTTTTCAATTGTGTATCTTGATAAACTTCTGGTAATTGTCCAGTTGCATGATCAATTCGTTTTTGCTTCCCAACTAGTCCAATCTGACTAAATAATTCATCTTCTCTTTTCAATAACTGCCACGCTGGATAGAGTTTCTTACGACTTTTCTCAGTTGGCAACCGACCAGCTTTGATTTGTTGGAGCAACTCAGTCAGCGTTTGGTTTTCTGTTACTTTAGGAAAGCTAAGCAATCGGCGAGCTACATAGCGGTCAGCTGATGTCACTTTTTTCAATCCAAAGAGCCAATCATATGTTTGTAACTCTGAATAATACATATTGAAGTAATCTTTACTTACCCCCTTCTTAACAAACCACTGAGGGGAAATAATAAAGACTGCTTTCTTATCTTTCAAATGACTTCCAGCAGATTGCATCAACATAAATTGACTAAACGATTGGGTACCTGGTGCGCCTAATAAAAAAGGTTCGTAGTCACGCTGATATTTTTTTGCTAAAACACTAGGGTGGAAAGGGCTGATTCGACTTAGTTCGCTTGAACCAAAGAAGGGCACATATTTTTCTTCGGCTAACGCTTCGTTTTTGATAGCGTCCCCCTTCAACAAATTACCAGACATTGAACTAGCTGCTTCATGAATAACTTTTGGATCATTTACATTCACACGATAGGGCGAAATAAATAAGAAAACTAATAATCCGATTGCCAAAACAACTGGTCCAAATATGGCAAAAAGCTTCTTTTTCATCATTAATCCTTTAAGTTTTCCGCTTGTGCAATAATTTTATTTGGAGTCGCCCACTCTTCACGTTCAAATTCAGAAACAGGTACTTGAATTCCTAACTCGCCATCTAATTCTACTAATAGTTGAACAGTTGCAAGTGAATCAAGTAGTCCTTCATCAAATAAGTTCATATCGCGATTGTTTCGAACCTCATCCGTTCCAGTAATTTCTGTTAAAATTGTTAAAATTTGTTCCCCCATGTGTATTCTCTCCTTTTAATAAATGTAATTTTCTTTTGTTGAATCAAAGATCAAGCAAAAAGTAAGGTATTTAAAATTCCTGAAAAGATCAACAAACCAAAACAGATTGCCTGAAATGTTAAGAAAACTGCAAATGCGTGTGTCAACTTATTTGCAGGTAACTGACCTTTGTGCTTGCGTTTGAAACGAATCCACGCATCGGTCAGACAAATCAAAGTTGCGTGGTAAATCCCGTAAACAATGTAAAACCAAGTTAACCCATGCCAGACACCCATGATTAGAAATAACACAAAGTAGCCAACATTAGAGGCAACGATTTTGCTTTTAAAAACTTTATTCTTCATCAAGAAAAACATCAGGCGCATATAAATATAATCTCTAAACCAAAAAGATAACGTCATGTGCCAACGATTCCAGAATTCTTTGATGTTCCAAGATAAAAACGGTTTGTTAAAGTTGATTGGTGTCTCATAACCCATGAGATAGCTCGTGCCAATCGCAAACAAACTATAGCCAGCAAAGTCAAAGAATAGATACAAACTATAGACATACATATAACCAAGTAATGCCCACGAAATGCCACCATTATGAACCACCATATGTTTCAAAGCTGGTTCTAGAACTTGCCCTAGATAATACCCAATAATAAATTTGTAAAGAAAACCAACAAAAATATTTTGGACACCTTTTCCCAATAACTCAACATATTTCTCAGTACTTGGCGGCTGCAACTCGTCCTTTTCAAAACGACGATAGCGGTCGATTGGTCCCGATGAAATGGTTGGGAAAAAGAGTAAAAATTGGACATAACGCAATGGATGATATGCTTTGATCATGCCATCGCGAATCTCCATAATCATCTGAACGGATTTAAAGGTCAGATATGAGATGCCTAGAAATCCGATGAATGAAATTGGCTTATCTGTTAGTAATGGCATAATCTTGGTGATTGTCAAAGGTGCAATCGCCAAAAATACTGCTAAGTAAAACCAAACTGTTTCGTTCTTTCTCTGGCGATAACTGAAATAAAGCCAAACTAAGATTACCTGCCAGATAACATAGCCAATTAAAGCAACTCCTTGTTTCCAGTCTGCCCCACCAAAACTAATGAATAAGAAAAAGACAGTGACGATTGCCTGATAAATCGGTAATCGCTTGTTCCGTACGAGTAAGGAAAAAACGATAGGTGCTAACGCAACCAACAATAGCAGAAAGTACAAGGGTTGCGCATAAGGAATCATATGAGGAATCGTCATGTTGGATTCACCTCAGCCAGTAATTTCTTACGATCAATTTTATCGTTTGGTGTTTGTGGTAATTGATCAAGATAGTTGATTCTTTGTGGAATCATGTACTCCATCACTGATTGTCCTAGCTCTTGTTTAATTGCTTTCGTTAACTGAAACGATGGTTCGACCTTTTGTTCTAAGACAATAAACGCAACCAATTGCTGAACTTTCACTCCTTGATATTTAGGTACCACTACTGCTTGTTTAACATTTGGATTCATCCCTAAATAATGTTCGATGTCGCCAAGCTCAATTCGATAACCATGTAACTTGACTTGAAAATCCAAACGACCTTCATACAAAAGCATGCCATCTGTAGTCAAGCTTCCGGCATCACCTGTTCGGTAGCTTGCCTGATTTTCATAATCAAAGAATGCTGCTTCCGTTTTTTCTGGGTTATTCAAATAACCTTTTGAAACACTTGGTCCTGAAATAATGATTTCGCCTGTTTCACCGGCTACACAAGGCTGATTTTCCGCAAAGATTGTTACTTTTGTATCTGATTTCACTTTACCAATTGGAATTCGTTCATACGCATCTAACACAGCTTGCGTAACTTGAACACTAGAAATTGCAACTGTAGCTTCAGTTGGACCATAAGTATTGTAAATTGCCGCATTGGGAAATCGTTTCAATAATTCTTGTGCTGTTTTTTTCGTCAGTTCTTCTCCACAAAAAATAAATTGTTCGAGTTCAGGAACATGCTGTTCATTAAAGTTTGGTTCCATCAAACAAATATCCATAAAGGACGGTGTCGAAACCCATGTTTCCAATTTTAACTGTGGCAAAGTCTGAAATAATTGCTTGAAATCTTGAATAACTGCTTTTGCCAATGGAACAAGTATTCCACCAGAAACCAATGCTGGATAAATAGAGAAGACCGATAAGTCAAATGAAAAAGGTGCCTGTGCTAAAAAACGCATGCCGGGATGGATAGTAAAATCTGTTAATGTCCATTCCACAAAACTTTTTAAGTTGTCGTGACTAATTTGAACGCCCTTTGGTTGTCCTGTTGTTCCCGAAGTAAAAATAATATAAAAGTTTTCCGTCCTGTTTACTGGATGACTAGGCTGAAATGAAACTTTCTCTTCAAAAATAGAAACGAATTCTTTTTTTGTTAAAACTGTTTGCTGATTCAATGCTTCTGGCCATTCGCCCACTCCCACAATCAAGGTTGGCTGCGCCACCGTTAAAATGGCTTCGATTCGTTCTTGCGGTGTCTGTTCTTCAATTGGCAAATAGGCGTGTCCCGCTTTGACAGCTCCTAAAAAAGCAACCAGCATTTCAAATTCTAAATTACCAAATACGACGATTGGCTTTTTATCGTCTACATTTGATTCTAAATAATAGGCAAAAGCATCAGATGCTGCTTTCAATTTTCCATATGTGTACTCTTCGTTCGCCGTGCGGTAAGCCACGCGTTCTGGCTCAGTTACGCCCCAGCGATCGATTGCTTCAATGATTGTGCTAAATTTCATGATGTCCCTCCTAAAACTCATTGTAGATAAAGGATCCTCCCTGGATATTTTTATAGTGATACAAATAAATCAGCGCAAGGAATATCAAACTATAAAAAAGGGTGCGAATGAAAAATTTTCCCCAATAATTAACTTGAGGTTGTGCCCACCATTTCTTCATCAAAACACCTCCATATCAAACTTCTACAGAAATTTTAACGATTTTTCGTCTAAGGGGACATCTATCTAGCTTACGATAAGCGATTTCAGGCTAACACTTTTGTCACAAGGTTGAGAAATAAGGATTATGTCAAAAAATAAAAATAAAAATTAACAGAAATTTTTCTAATTCCTTCAAAAAAATTTAAACTTTTTTCCAACCTATTTTTAGTAATTCTCCCTGCAAGCATTACTCCTTCACTTTCTCCTATTCAACGCACAAAAAAACAACACTCCTATCGACTGTCCATCGATAAAAGTGTTGTGGGTTTCATTTTATTTATTCTTTGATAATTCGATAGTACCAACGACAAGTAATCACATAAAGCAGCACATAGACAACCACAAGTAGTCCACAGACTAAGTATGCAAGCCAGTAATCAGCAGTCTTAATGTATTGAGCAAAGACATTAATTGCAAAAACGGCATGCAAAATACCTAAAATCATTGACGGGAAAAAGGTAATCGCATTTTGCCCATAAATCATCAAACTTACTCTTCTTTGTGGGATACCTAGTTTCGTAAGTAAATGATAATTTCCTTTTTCTTCTTCTGCTTCTGCTAACTGCCGTACCATTAAGATACTACCCGTCGTAATGACAACAATCATCCCAACGAATAACGAAACAAACGTGTAACTCCCCGTTTGGCGATAAACCGAACGCATCTGTGGATACCTTGCTGTAAAATTCAAGCGTGCGGACTGCCCTGTTTCTTTACTCGTATCAGCAAAATCTTCCGTTGAACTATCTTCAAATGCCTCATCGTCTTCTGTAACTTTTGCAACGATTTTCCCAGTCAATTGCTGCTGATTGATTTCATATTGATACGCAACAGAATGATTCCAGTTGATTTCAACTTTTCGATCCAAAATCTCATTAATAGCTTCATTATTTCCACCAGTTACATTCCAATGAACAACTTGATACGCCGCTCCTGGTGTTGCGTGATAAATTTTCTCACTGACAATCAATGTTGGGCCACTGTAACGCATCGCGCTCTCACCTAAGACATCAGGATGGATGGATTGAATTTTCAAAGCTGTTTGATTCGGCAGGTAGATTCCCTTTCCATAAATCGAAATATTTCTCACTAATGACTGGACTTCATCCAACAATACCGTGTGCTTATCCGACTTCAATCGAATGTTTGGCAATCGAGGATTCATTTTTCGGAAGTCTTGATATTCTTTCTCTGTAATTAAATTCACCAGTTGAAACTCTTGCCCATCTTCTACTTGTCCAAGACGAAAATCATGTACACTTCCAACTACTTTATAGTTCAATATCATTTCTTGTGTAATTTTTTGCTTTTCTTTAGCTAAAATCGGTGCAATAAACTCAGCTGTTTGGGCATCTAATTGATAATCCGTTGCGTTTTCAATGTCCGTTGTATGCGTCAATAAGGTAGATAAGGAAGTCACCCCACCAATCGTAGCTAAAGAAACACCTAAGATCAACGTAATCAAGGAACTTGTTCGCCAGCCTTTCATCAGATGGATCTGAGTATTGCCAATCATCAACAGATTAATTCCACGGTAACTAACTTTCCATTTACTAAAACTATTGAGCAAGAAGCGTAAAGAAAAACAGAAAAACAGATACGTACCAATCACGCATAGGATAAAAATCAAGAAGGGATAACTAAAAATCAACCCAAATTGAGCACCATTTTCAACTAACCAAGTCAAGTACTCTCGAAAATGAATTGCCCCAAAATAACCACTTGTCAGCAGAAATAAGCCGATAATACCCAACAAACGATGTCTGGTTCGCAAACGCATTTTTTTACTAACCACTCGCTCTGTATTACCAAAGCTTTGAATCATCGGGTAACGCCAAATCTTCCAAGTCGAGTGTACCGACACAATCAAAATAATCAGAAAAAATGCAACCAACGTATCGACAATGGACGACCAAGAGACAAAAAATGGACTAGTAATTTGCATTCGCATCATTCGGACTAAAATCATTTGAAAGAGTTTTGAAAAAATAATTCCTAACAGAATTCCTGTTATACAAGAAAATAAGCCAATCACCATCGTTTCAATCAGATAGATAGAAGAAATCTGAAACTTACTTACACCAAACAATTGATAGATACCGATTTCTTTTTCACGACGGTTTAGAAAAAAACGATTCGCACTAAAAACAAAAAACAGTAATACCAAGGTAATCATGAACGTTCCAAAACCGAGTGCACCGTCAATAGAACCATCTTGACTGGCACGGCGAACTAACGATTGATCGTACGTCATCGAATTGAAGGAATAATAAATCATAACTGAAAAGGTCAGACTAAAAAAATAAATCAAGTACCCTCGCGACTGTCTAAGTAAACTTCTGGCAGCCAACTTATAAAGCATTGATTTTGCCACCTCCCCCGATTGTCGCTTGCATATCGATCACTTTTTCAAAAAATTCACTTCGCGAGCCACGACGAACAACTTCAGAAAAAATCACACCGTCTTTGATAAATAAAATGCGATTACAATAACTTGCGGTGTAAGGATCATGGGTCACCATCAAAACAGTTGCTTTTTCTTTTTGATTCATCAACGTTAAATAATTTAATAATTCTGTTGCTGATTTTGAATCAAGAGATCCTGTTGGTTCATCTGCAAAAATAACTTTTGGATGAACAACCAAGGCACGCGCCGCCGCAATTCGCTGGCGTTGTCCAACCGATAATTCATCTGGGTAGCGTTTCATGATTTCTTCAATATCGAGTAGCTGTGCCACATGTAAGACACGACGCTCCATTTCTTCTTTCGGTATTCGTTCCACTGCTAAAGGCAACAAAATATTATCTTTTGCATTCAAGGTATCTACTAAATTAAATTCCTGAAAAATAAAGCCTAATTGCTTTCGTCTAAAATCACTAAGCTGACTACTCTTCATTTTAGTGATTTCTTTTCCTTCAATCGTGACACTTCCCATAGTTGGCAAACTGATCGTCGATAAAATATTCATCAAAGTTGTTTTCCCTGCACCACTTGGACCCATGATTCCTACGAATTCTCCTTCGTCCACAGTGAAAGAAAGATTGTCTAGTACTTTGACGGGTGCTAATTTATTTCCATAAATTTTACTGAGATGTTTCACCTCAATCATTCGTTCCATGTGTTTGCCCTCCTAAAATATTCCTCACTACTTTTATTATACTTGCATCGTAGCATAGTCTTTTGTTTTTTTCTCTTTAGTTTTTGTCACTTGGAGCAAAAAAAATGTTTTTTTATTTTTTTAATTTTTTTTTATTCATTTTATAAATCCTGTACTTTCACGTTTTCACTTTTTTTCACAAGGAAATATACACCATATATGGTATATTCACTTATTTATACATCGACAAACCCACTACATATAGTTGCCCGTTTCACTGATTTGTTTTATGATAGACAAGAACAATTTAGTAGGAGTTGAGAAGATGAAGGTAAACTATAAAGAAATTCCAGCCAATGAAGTACAAGCATCAACAATCAAAATCATCAAACGTGATGGTCGTCACGTCGACTTTGATGAACAAAAAATTAATGAAGCACTAGTGAAAGCTGAAAAGAAAGTTCATGGCTCTTTATCTCCACTTGCCTATGAACGTATTCAGACAATCGTTGATTTAGTCGTTACTGAAATCAATAGTCGTTTTGTTGAAAATGTTAAAATCTATGAAGTTCAAAATATCGTTGAACACATTCTACTTGAAAAAAATGAATATGAACTTGCTGAAGAATATATCAATTATCGGACACGCCGTGATTTTGAACGTAGCAAAGCAACTGATATTAACTTTTCCATCGAAAAATTGATTAACAAGGATCAAACAGTCGTCAATGAAAATGCGAACAAAGACAGCAATGTTTTTAACACGCAACGTGATTTGACTGCCGGAATCGTTGGTAAGTCAATTGGCTTGAAGATGTTACCTCCTCATATTGCCAATGCACATCAAAAAGGCGATATCCATTATCACGATTTGGACTATCATCCATATACACCAATGACTAATTGCTGTTTGATCGACTTTAAAGGCATGTTAAATAATGGGTTTAAAATTGGAAATGCTGAAGTTGAATCACCAAAATCAATTCAAACAGCAACTGCCCAAATCTCACAAATCATCGCCAACGTAGCTTCTAGCCAATATGGTGGCTGCTCGGCAGACCGTACAGATGAATTACTTGCCCCATTTGCTGAATTAAATTACCAAAAACATTTAAAAGATGCAAAAGAATGGGTCGAAACAACTGAGCGACAAGAAGCTTATGCCAAATCAAAAACGAAAAAAGATATTTTTGATGCGATGCAAAGTTTAGAATATGAAATCAATACGCTGTTTACCTCTAACGGACAAACACCTTTTACTTCTCTTGGCTTTGGTCTTGGTGAAAATTGGTTTGAACGTGAAATTCAAAAAGCCATTCTACAAATTCGAATCAACGGACTTGGAAGCGAAAAGCGGACAGCTATTTTTCCAAAACTTATTTTTACCCTCAAAGCTGGCGTGAATCTTGCTCCAACTGATCCAAACTATGATATCAAAGAATTAGCTTTGGAATGTGCAACTAAACGGATGTATCCAGATATTTTAAATTACGATAAAATCGTTGAACTAACTGGTAGCTTCAAAGTCCCAATGGGTTGTCGCTCATTTTTACAAGGCTGGAAAGACGAAAATGGAACAGAAATCAATGTAGGACGCATGAATCTAGGTGTTGTCACACTAAACTTGCCTCGAATTGCAATTGAAGCAAAAGGAAATCAAGAAAAGTTTTGGCAATTATTATCTGACCGTCTTGAAATCATGAAAGACGCACTTGTTTATCGTGTAGAACGTTGTAAAGAAGCTATTCCTGCGAATGCGCCTATTCTATATATGTATGGTGCTTTTGGCAAACGTCTGTCACGTACAGATGCCGTTGATGAATTATTCAAAAACCGTCGGGCAACTGTCTCTCTTGGTTATATTGGTTTATACGAAGTCGCCTCTGCTTTTTATGGTGGTGAGTGGGAATCAGATCCGGAAGCAAAAGAATTTACCTTAGCTATTCTTAAAAAATTAAAAGCCAATGCAGATAATTGGGGTGATGAATATGGCTATCACTTTAGTGTATATTCAACACCAAGTGAAAGTTTAACTGATCGTTTCTGTCGTTTAGATACTGAAAAGTTTGGCATCATTGATAACATTACAGACAAAGAATACTATACAAACAGTTTCCATTACGATGTTCGTAAAAATCCAACACCTTTTGAAAAACTTGATTTTGAAAAAGATTACCCACAATATTGTTCTGGTGGTTTCATCCACTATTGTGAGTATCCAATGTTGCAACAGAATCCAAAAGCATTGGAAGCTGTTTGGGACTATGCTTACGACAAAGTTGGTTACCTTGGAACAAATACACCAATCGACCACTGCTATGAATGTGGTTTTGAAGGTGATTTCACTCCAACAGAACGTGGTTTTGAATGTCCTGAATGTGGCAACCACGATCCAAAAACTTGTGACGTTGTTAAACGTACTTGTGGTTATTTAGGTAATCCACAAGCTCGCCCAATGGTTCATGGACGTCATAAAGAAATTTCTTCTCGTGTAAAACACATGAAATAGTCCATTACCCGATTGTAAAACTGAAAGTTGTGATAAAAATCAAATTGCTTTTTGTCACAACTTTTTTGATAAGCACTTTTCCACTAATTTAGATTACTTTGGTAGCTAAACTGCAAGAACTTATACTATAGAAAGAAGTGTTTTGATGAGAAATCCAAAACCAAAAGAATGGTTAGCTGAAGATTATAGTCAAAATTATATTGCTGACTATAAAGCATTTAATTTTGTCGATGGCGAAGGTGTCCGCAATAGCTTATACGTCAGTGGTTGCCTGTTTGCTTGCGAAGGTTGTTTCAATAAAGCAGCTCAAAATTTCCGCTATGGAAAACCATTCACTCAAGAACTAGAGGAACAAGTAATCGAAGACCTTCGCCATGATTATGTTCAAGGTTTGACCTTACTTGGTGGGGAGCCCTTTTTGAATACAGATGTTTGTTTGCAAGTTGTTCGTCGAATCCGTCAAGAGTTTGGTCATACTAAAGACATCTGGTCGTGGACTGGTTATACTTTTGATGAATTGTTACAAGACTCCGAAGATAAGCTAGCTTTACTAGCAGAAATCGATATCTTAGTTGATGGTCGTTTTGATCTTTCCAAACGTGATTTGAAACTACAATTTCGTGGAAGCAGCAACCAACGAATTGTCGATGTTCAAAAATCTTTAGCACAAAATAAAGTCGTTATCTGGGAAAAATGTTTCGACGCTACTCAAACATACGAGCAAATCAAAAAACAAGATTTGATTTGACAAGAAGCACAACCAGCTACCAGAGTTGATTATTCAGTCAACTTTGGTAGCTGGTTGTTTGTTTTCCTATTTTAAATTTATTATTTAAACATTCGGTTGCTTTGGCCACGCCTCTTGATAAGGATGTCCGGTTAATT
The DNA here is from genome assembly GCF_050529065.1 of Enterococcus sp. DIV0174. Classification (NCBI taxonomy): domain Bacteria; kingdom Bacillati; phylum Bacillota; class Bacilli; order Lactobacillales; family Enterococcaceae; genus Enterococcus; species Enterococcus sp. DIV0174. The sequence goes on from NZ_CP172881.1 coordinate 1,928,379, forward strand.
CTTCTACTACATCTTTTGCTTCTGGTGTCACCATTGCTTTCAAGCCACCATCTTCCAAACGATCAATTTCATGTTTCAACACTTCATGCGTTTCACGATTCAATTTAAACGTCAGAGCCATCACTAAAGCACAAGAAATCAGAACGACGGGTGCAATAAAGAAAATCAAGGCGATGCCCGTTTGAATATGGTGAGGGGTATTCGTAAAATTCGTCATTGTTTTTGAATCAAAACCAATCGCTGCTAGTAAAATCCCGGCAATCCAAGAAGCTAATGCACCAGTTGATTTTCTAAAGAACGTCATCACTGCTGCATAAATTCCGGCACGATCGCCTCGAGTCATCATGCGGTCAACATCTGGAATAAAGGGAAAAACATTCCAAGGTGTAAATTCTAAAATTGCACGCGCACATTGATAAAATACGGAAATAATTACTAAGACCCAAAAAGCATTTTGGATGTGCAGTGCCCAAGTTAAGAGGTACCCAACCATCGTAACAATAATCGTAACGTAGCTTAGCATAAATAAGTAACGAGGGCCACGAGTTAACATCAGGCGTGCAGCCACCAATGTTGCAATGATTCCAAAAATGGAAAGTGCTTGAAGTGTCCACGGTGTATCCTCTTTTACGCCATGAATACAACAAATAATAAAAGTTGGTAACAACGTAGAATAAAAATCTTTCCCAGTAAATGATAATAAGTAAATACCTAAATGTTGACGAAATGCTCGATTTTTGAAGGTTGAAAAATAATCTTGGACTGTTTTCTTCATAAATTCGCCTAAAGATAATTTGGGTTGACTTTCTAACTCTGCTAAAAATTCAGGCGTTAGCGGACGTTCCCACGTTGTTCGGTAAGAAATAAAAATCGCAACAACAAAAATCACCGTCCAAATAATGCCCGTAATCAGATAAGCATTTTGGTTTTCCATATGCTGCAACGCTGCTAATACTAAGAAAACAAGTGCTGTCCCCGTTGCAGAAATAAACATACGCGAGCTAGATAAAATCGTACGCAGATTATAATCATCGGTCATTTCTGTTGGTAAAGTTTCCCACGGAATCAAAATCATGGCAATTGCAAGTTCGATTGCTACATAAATAACTAGATAATAGATCCAACTATCTGCCTGAACCCAGAACAACGGAAAGAGAATCGTAAACAAAATTCCGCCTAATAAAATAAAGAAATGACGACGTCCGAAACGTTGACCTAATTTTGTCCGATAAAAGCCATCCGTAATCGCACCAAAAAATAACGAAAACATGGCGTCAATGATCCGACCAATCCCTGTGATTGCTCCGGCAAACGCTGGATTGATTCCTTGACTCAACACGAAAGCGAAAATAACACCTGAAACGATATTATTCCAACCACCACCCATTAAATCAGTTAATCCATAGGCAACTCCTCGACCAATTGTAATTTTTTTCGGTTGATAAACCCACTGCTTATTTTTGTCCATTTCTCTTCATCCACCCTCCGTCAACTTTCAAAAAAGCCAAAATATTCATGTGCATTGCCATAACAAATATCTTTGACGATCTGTCCCAAATATTCATCTTCCTCAGGCAATCGGCCTTGATCGACCCATTCACCTAAGAGCTGACATAATACGCGACGGAAATATTCATGACGTGGATAACTCAAGAAACTTCGAGAATCAGTCAACATCCCAGTAAAGTTAGCCAACAAACTTTGTTGTGCCATAATCGTTAGTTGCTTGCGCATTCCTTCACAAGTGTCGTTAAACCACCACGCACAACCCAGTTGAAGTTTCTGAACAATTTCTCCTTGAAAACTTTGCATGGCTGTTGCTAATGGTAACCAGTCATTTGGATTCAACGAATATAAGATTGTTTTTGGTAACTGATTTGCCTCTTCTACCTCAGCAAATAAGTTTACGATATTTTTTGTCAGTTCACTTTGATCCCCCATTGAATCACCACCAACATTGATTCCGATTTCTCGTTTCATTTTCGTTGAGTCGTTGCGAAACGCGTTCATGTGCATCTGCATCGTCCATTGACGCTGATGATATTCTCCCATCAAATGCTTTTGGATTGCTGTTGTAAATTGAGCCACTTCCGTTGTTGTAAAGTTCGTTTCTCCAGTTAGTGCACGTGCTAAAATTGCATCTAATTCTTCATTGGTTGCCGGCGCATACACAAACGTATTCAATCCTTGATCTGCTAAACGTCCCCCCATTTCGTGGAAAAATGCTACACGATTTGATAAAGCAATTGTTAAATCTGCAAACGTTTGAATTGATTGTTGTGCACTCTCACCTAGTTTTTCTAAGTATTCACGATATTCTTCTGTAGTAATTGCCCAAGTGTTATCTGGACGAAAAGTTGGCAATACTTTAAAGGAATTATGTTCTTGTGCTAATACTGCATGATACCCTAAGTCATCAGTAGGATCATCGGTTGTGCAGATTGCTTTAACTTTCATCATTTCTAATAATTTTTTTGGTCGATACGCATCGGTTTGAATTTTTTCATTGGCTTGTCGCCAAATTTCTGGTGCATTTTTTTGATTAATGATTAAATCAATAGCAAAGTAACGACGCAACTCTAAATGAGACCATTCATAAATTGGATTTCCCGGAGCTTTTTCCATTGTTCGAACAAAGGCCAAAAACTTTTCATAATCATCACCATCGCCACTAATTAGTTCTTCAGCGATACCATTAGCTCGCATCAAACGCCATTTATAATGATCGCCTGCTCCGCGATTGTTGAGCCAAACTTGAGTTAGGTTCTCATACTGTTGATTTTCAAAAATGACTTTTGGCTCTAAGTGACAGTGGTAATCAATAATTGGTTCATCTTTGGCATACTGATGGAATAACTTGCGTCCTACTTCATTGGTTAATAAAAAATTTTCATCTAAAAACATAGTTAAGCGCTTCCTTCTTTTTGATTTTTATTCAGAGGCTGAACTTAAAAATTGCTCAGCCTCATTCCTTTTCTGTTGACGTTAAAGATGATTCCTTTCAATTATTTTTGATTTTCTTTTTCTAATGCTTCCCAAAGACCATTCAAATACACCGCCCCAAGTGCGCGATCATATAAGCCATAACCCGGGCGTCCTGTTTCCCCCCAGATCATTCGTCCATGGTCAGGACGGATATAACCATTAAACCCATTGTCATACATTGCTTTTAAAATTCGATACATATCTAATGATCCGTATTCTGATTTGTGTGGTGCTTCATAGAAATCTTTTTCTTGGATAAATTTGATGTTACGAACATGGGCAAACGGAATCCGATCTCGTTGACAAAATTCTGCCATGATTTCATAAACATTATTTGCTGGGTCTTCCGCAATGCTACCTGTACACAACGTAATTCCATTTGCAGGACTATCAACTACTTGACAAATCCAGTCCAAGTCTTCTCGATTTTTCACGATTCGTGGCAAGCCAAAAATCGAATACGGTGGATCATCTGGATGGACCGCCATTTTTATACCAACTTCTTCACAAGTCGGAATAATCGCCTTCAGAAAATAAGCAAAGTTTTCGCGTAACTTAGCTTCATCCACCTCTTTATAGGCTTGAAGTAATTCTTTTACTTGTGCCAAACGTTCTGGTTCCCAGCCCGGTAACTCAAAGTCATTGCTGGAATTTTCAACTTTTTTAATAATCTCTTCTGGATCTTCCGGAATATCTGCTGCAATATACGCTAATGTTGAGGAACCGTCTGACAAGCGATAATCGAGATCGGATTTTACCCAGTCAAAAACAGGCATGAAATTATAACAGATTACTTCAATACCAAATGCTGCCAAATTTCGAATCGTTTGTTGATAATTTGCAATATATCGGTCCCTACTTGGCAAGCCAATCTTGATAGCATCATGAACGTTAACACTTTCTATAACTTTTAACGTTAAGCCTGCTGCTTCAATTTCTTCTTTCAGTGATTTGATTCGTTCTTTCGGCCACACTTCTCCAACGGGGATATCCATAAGTGTTCCCACAATCCCCTTCATCGCTGGAATTTGTCGAATTTCTTCTAAAGTAATCTTTTCTTCTTGTGAACCGTACCATCTAAAAGTCATTTCCATGATTATTTTCCTCCGAAATTTGTTAAGTAGGTACGAATCGTTTGTCTAACTGCTCCTGGACCTACTAACATTTCTGTTACTATTTGTTCAATTTTTTCGCCAAGGCCTACTTCATATAAATTTGAACCAAAAATTGTTTCATTGGCTAAAATACTTGCAACACTTTGATGAATTACCTCTGGCGATTGTTCACCTAAATGAAGACTTGCCAGCTGCTCCTGTAATTCAGCTAACAATGGATCAGGGCTTGGTACAAATTCATTTCCTTCATCATCAACTGCCAACAAGTAACGTAACCAAGCTGCAATTGCCACTGGAATAAATACGAGAGATTGCGCAGCTGACTTTTCTGTATATTTTTTAATGGTTTCACCAAAACGAATTGCCACTTTTTGCGAAGTATCGCTCGCAATTCGTTGCGGTGTATCAGGTATGTTGGGATTAGGCAATCGTTTCTTAATCACCTCATCAATGAATTGTTTAGGATCAATTATTTGGGGATCTTCTACTACTGGTAGGCCTTCTTGATACCCAATTGCTTTAATCAATCCCACAATCTCTTCGTCTTCCATCTCAGCTGCAATCGATTGATAACCAAGCAAACAACCAGTAATTGCCATTGCCGTATGAAGTGGATTCAAACATGTTGTTACTTTCATCACATCTGCTTTATCAACAATTTCCTGGCTCGTAAGGACGACACCTGCCTTTTCCAACGCAGGGCGCCCATTTGGAAAATGATCTTCGATAATCAAATAATGAATAACCTCTGTATTCACAAATGGTGCAATATTCGTGCGTTTTTCTGTATGAATAATTTCCATATCAACAAAACCGAGCTTCTCAAGTTCCGCCTGTACAATTTTTGCGGGGTTTGGTGTAATGCGATCAATCATGCTCCAAGGAAAGGTTACTTTTTCTGAATCAGTTAAATAATCAAGAAATTCATTGGAAACAAACCCTTTTTCTTGCCAGCATTTGGCAATTGTCAGTACGCTATCTTGGAATCGCTTTCCATTTTGCGAAAAATTATCAGTTGAAATCATGGCAATCGGTAATTTTCCCGCTAAAAATCGTTTGTGTAATAATGCGGTCACAATGCTCATCGTATGTTGAGGAGCTTCAAGACCATTTTCAATATCTGCTTCTACTACTGGGAAAAATTTCCCAGCAGCGTCTTTCAAGTGATACCCTTTTTCAGTAATCGTAAAGGTGGTAAACTGTAAGCTAGGATTTTCAAAATAATGAACAACTTGTGCAAAACTTTCTTTCTCACTAGGATGACAAAAGAAAGCATCTGCTGTTGCAGCTAAAAGCTTTTTATCTAACATTCCATCATCATGCATCACTACTTCCACTACATCACTATGAAATGGTTTGTAAGCCTTCTCAATTATTTCTTTGTCTAAAGTTTCACATACAACTATACCAGCAGCTAATTCTTTTTTATCAGCTAACCGTTGTGCAATCTCTGCGTGAAACCCACGATATAAATTTCCACCACCAAAATGAAGCCACACAGGTACTTCTTTTCCCTTTTCCTTGACTGAAGCAACATCATAGTTAGGAATAGTAATTCCTGCCTGTTTTAACTCAGTTAGTGATTTTTGCCAATCTTTTAAGTCAATCACAAAATCCCCTCCAAACTGATATATCAGTTGTTTTGATACTTGCATTATATTCGCCCATTTAGGCTTTGTCAATACGTCGATTTCATTTATTTTTATCTTATAATTAAAAAAACAGCAAATACTAATATATCAGAAAACCCAAAAAAGGGTGTGGCATAAGTCTTGCCACACCCTCTTTTTAAGAGTAAACGGTGTTCCCAAACCAACTCCTCGAGATAGCTTGCATTCACTCCAAAATATAAAGAGCTATTTTGAGTGCTTGCTCGCTATCTGTTCGGAGCTAAGCAGTTTGCGCCACAGCCTTATCCACGGTGTTCAAGAAGTAACTTCCTTAAAATAAGTCTAAATTACTCAAAAATTTGAGAAAGATTTCTGGTAATTTATTCTTATTTATTGGAGCTAGGCACTTCTTTTACAACCTCTCCTAATCAATCCTTCAAATCCCATAAAGGTAAAACAATATTTTCATAGGTCATAGGATCTAAGTTCGTAAGTGTGATTCCTAACAATCGAACACCCTTCTCTACGCCCAAAACTTCTTCCCAAATCAAACTAGCTTGATAATATAGAGCTTCTTTTTTGTAAATATATTCAGGTAACGTTACCCGCTTCGTAATTGTTGAATAGTCCGTATAGCGAACTTTTAATACGACTGTTTTTCCATGCTTTTGAACTTTTCGTAGTGCTTCTTCTACCTTTTCTGCCAACTGTCGAAGCTGTGCCAAAACAGCTTCTTCTGTTTGCAATGGCTGACCATAGGTATGCTCTTTACCAACTGATTTTCGCTCTCGAGTTACGTTGACTGGAGAATCATGAATCCCGCGAACTTTTCGATAAAGTGAATAGCCCATTTTTCCAAAGTTTTGAATCAGCTGCATTTCACTCATTTCATATAAATCTGCACCTGTAAAAATTCCTAGCTCATTCATTTTAGGAACTGTTTTTTTACCAACACCATGAAATTTTTCAATTGGTAATTTTTTCAAAAAAGACACCGCTTCTTGAGGAGTCACCACAGTAATCCCTCTTGGCTTTTGATAATCAGAAGCCAGTTTTGCCAAAAATTTATTGTAGCTGACTCCTGCCGAGCAAGTTAAATGAACAGCTTCCCAAATATCTGCTTGGATCATTCGAGCAATTTTAATTGCTGATTTACACCCCACTTTGTTTTCTGTCACATCCAGATACGCTTCGTCAATACTGACAGGTTCAACGATATCCGTGTACCGGTGAAAAACTTCTCGAACGATTTGGGATACTTCAGAATACTTTTGATGATCGCCAGGTTTAAAAATAGCTGTTGGACACAATTCAAATGCTTTTTGCGCACTCATCGCTGAGTGAATTCCATATTGTCTGGCTTCATAATTTGCTGTTGTCACGACACCCCGACCACCAGTATCACTTGGATGGCGAGCAATAACCAACGGATGTCCTCTGAATTCTGGATGATCTCGTTCTTCAACCGAGGCGAAAAAAGCATCCATGTCGATATGGATGATTTTTCTAGATGTATCATTATGTAAAGGAAACTGTAGTTCCATATTTATTCACCTCGACCTTACTCTCTTTGTTATTATAGTCGAACTTTTGTTCCCTATCAAGCAATTGTGATTTAAATCTTATGTTTTGAAACATGCGTGATTATTGATAAAGAGCGTTACTTTTTTTGTTGCTTAATCATGAAATGGTTCCATTTACTCGGTGCAAAATCATTCATTCGGTTCGCTTCATGCAAAAAAGAAGTAAAAACGATAGACTACTCACCATTCCAGATAGTATACGCTAAATTTTTATCATCATTAGATATGAAAAAACTTTCAATCTAAAATTTGGTTAACAGTCCTTTATTAGTCTATGGAAAGGACTTTTTTATCGTTGAAACTATTTCGTACACATGTAGAAACACCTAGCTTTTGTTTCGCACGTAAAACAGATGAAACCGACTAAAGTCATTAATAAACAAGCGTACACATTTCTGAAATTCAACACTCCTCTTCCCACTTATTTTGAGTAACATGTATTAAATCAGCTTTTAGACAAAAAGTCGGGAACAAAACACATGCTTTGTTCCCGACTTTTTGTCTATTACGTTGAAATTTTGTTCTCATTCATCTAATTCATGAAATTGTCGATAGACTTCTTGCTTTTTCAGATGATTCATTGCAGCCACTTTTTTAATAGCAGCATTTGGTTTCTCACCAGCTGTAATCAACGCCTCTACTTGCTCCTTCAAAGAAACTTGATTGACTTCCTCTGCTTCGATCAGGCGACCATCATCGCCCGCAACCATCAAGCAACATTCACCTTTGATTTGATTTTCTTTTAGATACATTAATAGTTCGTCTACGTCTCCACGTAGATATTCTTCATGGATCTTCGTTAGTTCTCGACATAGAACCACTTGGCGATTTCCAAATACCACGCGTATGTTTTCGAGTGTAGCACTTACACGGTATGGTGATTCATAAAAAATAAGTGTTGCTGTTTGGGTCTTTAATTGCGCCAAAGTTTCTTTTTGTTCTTTCTTTTTCCTTGGTAAAAATCCATAAAATAAAAATGGTTGTGGTACGAGACCTGAAGCAATCAAAGCCGTGATACCTGCCGTAGGTCCGGGTACCGAAACGACTGGGATTCCTTCTTCGATACATGCGACGACTAATTCGTGACCAGGATCGCTAATAGAAGGCATTCCCGCATCACTCACTTGGGCAATCGATTGTCCTATTTTCAATTGCTCGAGTAAGTACGGAATTCGTTCTTTATAGTTATGTTCATGCAAACTTTTTTGTGGTGTCTCCACTTCAAAATGGTTTAATAATTTTTGTGTATTACGTGTATCTTCACTTGCAATCAAATCTGCTTCATGTAACAGACGAACACTCCGGTAAGTCATATCTTCAAGGTTACCAATCGGCGTAGGAACAAGATACAAAGTTCCTATACCTGAATGATCCTTAAAACTTTTTTGATTATACATTTCCTGCCTCCTTAATAAAAAAAGAGCGAAGACACAAGTCGAACGACTCACGTCTTTGCCCCTAGCATAGACAACTTTTTAGTATTAGCGTCCACTTTCACGATAAATGACTTCTAAACAAAACGCGCAAGGCTCATCATTTTCGCGACGTGAACCATAGAGATCATAACAAACATGAAATCCTTCTTCGTAAATTTTTTCTAAATTCATTCGGGATTTTGACAGTTCTTGTTTGACGCTTTCAGCAGGTGCTTCTGCCACTTGATTCAACTCACGCAAATGTTCACGCAGGCGTTGGTTTTCCATCTCAAGCGTAGTATTTTTTTCGACGATTTCATGAAGTGCGTGCTTCATTTCTACTAATTCAGTTAAGGTATTTCGTAATTCTGATTCTAGCTGGTTTAAGCCGTCATATAAAGATCGCTTATCCATTCATCTCACCTACTTGAATGAAGTCTTTTAATTCATCCCATTCATACTCCACTGGATTTTCTCGTCCTGTCAGCCGAACTTTTACAATTCGGCTAAGCAGGTTTAATCCTACGACTTTCCCTTTACCATCAGGTGTTTCAATCATTTTTCCAAAGTCAGGGAGTTCTTTTTTTGCCGCCTCATATTCTGCGCTCTCATATTGCAGACAACACATCAACCGTCCACATAAGCCAGAAATTTTTGTTGGATTCAAAGAAAGCCCTTGATCTTTTGCCATTTTGATTGAAACCGGTACAAAATCTCCTAAAAATGTCGAACAGCATAATGGTCGACCACAGGGGCCTATTCCACCAATAATTTTCGCTTCATCACGAACGCCAATTTGACGTAACTCGATCCTAGTCCGAAAAATACTTGCTAACTCTTTCACCAATTCCCGAAAGTCAATTCGTCCATCAGCAGTAAAAGAAAAAATCATTTTACTTCGATCAAACGTGTACTCCACCTTCACGATTTTCATTTCTAATTCGTGTTCGCGCGCTTTTTGTTTGGCGATTTTTAACGCTTCGGTAGCATCTTGTTGATTTTTTTGTTCTTTTGCTAACTCGGTAGCCGAGGCTTTATGCAAAATGGGTTTGACTTCTTCTGGTAAATCTTGGGAATCAAGTTCTCGTTTGGGAATGGCAACTGTTGCAATATGTAAGGTTTGTTGAGATTCGACTAACACCTTATCATTATAAAAATATTCAGAATCCCCTGGCGCAAAATAATAGATATGCCCAGCATCTCTATAACGGACGCCTACTACTTCTACCATTTCCAACCTCCTTGGTTACTCAGCTATAATTAAAAAATCGTTTGTAAAACGAACTGTTCAGCTACTGCTTGAAAACTCACATTACTGCGTAGTTTTTGTTCAGCAACTAAAATATGTTCAATGATTTGATTGGCTTTTTTTGTCTTGTTTGATTCTTCAGCAAAAATTGCTTGTTTTTGTGCTTCTTGGAAATAAAATAACAGAATTGAAAGTGCCATAAACTGTTGACTTTTTTCCTTAAATACTTTGGTCAATTTCTTTTGGACATAGATAAATGCTTGTGGGTCTTGCTTTTGTAGATAGGTGAACCACTGATAAATCGAGTCCTTAGCCTCATTAAACCATTCATCTTCTGAGATTTCAACTGCTTTTCGTAAACTGTTGGTTAAGAATGCCAAAAGTTTCGCTTTTTCCAATGGAATTTGTTCTTCTTGTAGCTTGTAGATTAAAACTTCTTTTGAAAGTTCTTGAAAATGCAAAACTTGGCAACGTGATTGAATCGTTGGTAAAATTCGGCCAATCGCATCTGTTTCTAAAATCGCTAGAAAATCACCCGGTGGCTCTTCTAAGAACTTGAGTAGACTATTTGCCGCACTCACATTCATTTTCTCTGCTTCCTTGATTATGAAAACTTTCTTTTTTGATTCATATCCACTTCGACTAAATTCTGTTTGTAAACGACGAATTTGATCTACCTTGATTGTTTGCCCTTCAGGTTCGACCACTAATACGTCTGGATGTTCGTTATTTTGAATCCGCTGGCAGTTATTGCAAACACCACAAGGCTGGTTATCTGTTAATTGTGTACAAAATAAATGCTGAGCCAACCAAATACCCATTTCATGTTTACCCGTTCCTTTTTCGCCCTCAAAAAGATAAGCATGAGCGAGGCGCCCATGCTCAAAACTTCGTTGAAGCTGTTGATAAACGAAATGTTGCATTTGAGCCAGTTTTACTAACTCTTCTTGTTTCATAGCTCCTCCTAAAAATGATGGAATCCTTCGACAGGTAAAACAAAGACTGTTGCTCCGCCAACTTCCACCTCTACTGGGTAAGGAACGCCGCCATCCATAGAAATATCTAACGTAACTGGTGTTGAAACAAATTGTTTACGAGATTCACAAGTCTTCTTGATAATTTCAAGCGCTTCATCTACTCGGTCATCTTCAATCCCTACAATAAATGTGCTATTGCCAGCTTTTAAAAAGCCACCAGTTGAAGATAATTTTGTTGCTCGGATATTGGCATCAATCAATTCATTAGATAAACGGTTACTATCTTTGTCTTGGATAATAGCTAAAATAATTTTCATACACAGTCACCTTCCTAATTTTCAAAAAATTGTGGATATTTCTCAATAATAGCATAATAACTAGCCTGAAGAACTTCTTCAAAACTCAATCTTGCATCAATTTTATGAATACGTTCTGGGTATTCTTCCGCAAGTTTTAGATACGCATGACGAACCCGTTGATGAAACTCAAGTCCCTCAGAATCTAAGCGATCAATTTGATTCTGGCGATTTTTTTGGATACGATGCAACCCGGTATCAGAATCAACATCCAGATATAAAGTAAAATCAGGCGTCAATCCTTCCGTTGCAAACTCATTTAATCGAGCGATTTCACGCATGCCAATACGTCGTCCAGCACCTTGATAGGCAAGTGAACTATCCACAAAACGATCACAAAGAACAATATTTCCTTCTTTTAATGCGGGCAAAATCTTTTCAACTAAATGTTGTCTTCTAGCAGCTGCATAAAGAAGTGCTTCTGTTCGTTCATCCATCCGTTCGTTTTTAGGATCAAGAATGACTTGGCGAATTTCTTCCGCAATTGGAATACCACCAGGTTCTCTTGTTTGAATCATTTCTGTTTTTGCGACTTTTTTCAATAGAGGAAATAATTCCTTCAGGATGCTCGTTTTTCCAGCACCATCCGGCCCCTCAATTGTGATAAATAGTCCGTTCACACTTTTGCCTCCATCTCTTGCACTACATCTTCATTGTAGCTGAAATTCAAATTATTTCAAAAAATTACAGCTCACGCCGTCCTTCAACTGCTTTTAACAACGTAACTTCATCCGCATACTCGATATCTGAACCGACAGATAAACCATGTGCTAGTCGAGTGACTTTGATGCCAGCAGGTTTGATTAAACGAGATAGATACATCGCAGTTGCTTCACCTTCCGTTGTTGCGTTTGTTGCTATGATGACTTCTTTTACCTCATCGTTATGCAGTCGTTGCAATAAAGAGGAAATATTGATATCTTCTGGTCCAGTTCCTTCAGTTGGCGATAACACGCCATGAAGAACATGGTATAAGCCATGGTACTCGCGCATTTTTTCCATTGCCATCACATCTTTGGGTTCCTCGACTACTAAAATAATACTGCGGTCGCGTGACGGATCTTTACAAATTTCGCAAGGGTCTTCTTCAGTAATGTTTCCGCAAATGCTACAAAAGTGCAAATCACGCTTGACACTCAACAACGATTTGGCAAATTCATTAACTACTTCATCTTTCATATCGATTGTAAAAAATGCTAAACGTGTAGCCGTTTTTTGACCAATCCCAGGAAGTTTCATATAGCTGTCGATCAGTTTGGCAATTGGTTCTGGATATTGCATAATCATTACTCCTTCACGAAAAAATTAGAATCCAGGCATTCCTTTGGTATATTTACCCATTGTTTTTTCAGTTTCTGTGTCAATTTTTGTTAACGCATCATTGACAGCCATAACTAACAAGTCTTGCAACATTTCTGGATCTTCTGGATCTAGTACTTCTGGTTTGATCTCAACGTCTTTCATGCGACGATCCCCAGTGAACGCTACTTTTACTAAATCATTGGTTGCTGCCCCTGTAAATTCTTTCTCATTCAACGCATCTTGTGCCTGAACCATTTCTTTTTGCATTTTTTGTACTTGTTTCATCATTCCTTGCATATTTCCCATTCCACGCATCATTGTATCTCTCTCCTTTAAATGTTAATCATCAATAATAGTTACTGAGTCTGTTCCAAATAGCTCTTCTGCCTTTGCCACCACAGTTTCTACTGTTTCTGGCTCTTGGGGAATCAACTCGATTTCTTCTTCATCTGTTTCTGGAACAAAAGAAGTGGATTGTCCGTTATCTTTACTTTGAATCAAATAATTTTTACGCAATTCTGGCCAGCTTTCTCGCGTGATATACACAGTATCTGGTGCATAATCGTGAATCATTCGACTCAAGTTATTGTGAATCGCTAATTGCAACTCATCGTCATTTGTTGCTCGTTGACAAACGATTTCGTAGTCAAAAGCGATTACCATACTTTTTGGTCCTGCTGCCACTGGTTCACTTGCTTTCAACATCGCTCGTTGTGTCACTGACAGGCTCATCAATAAATCATCCCAAACTTCTTTGACCTGATTCAAATCTTGACGAGTCGCTTCTTTTAACACTTGGTACACTCGCTCAGTCGGTACGCGATAAGAGCTTGCTTGTTTTTTATGCACTACTTGTGGCGCAGGCTGACTAGCGTTATTGGCTGTACCCTGATTACTTTTGAGTGCTTTTAATTCTTTTTTCAGCTCGGAAACTTCTTGCTGAAGCTTCTCCACTGCTTGGCTTTCAGCTGGTTCACCTTGAGGCAGTGCTTGCGGGCCTGTCAATGATGTTTTTTGTGCTAGCTTGACAGTTGCGACTTCCAAATAAATCGTAGCACTATTGGTAAAACGAATCTCATTTTGTGTTTCACTTAATATCTTGATCATTTGAAAAAGCTGTTCAGCTTTCATTTCTTGTGAAAGTTTCACAAATGTCGGAGTTAGCTGACTCGTTTTCTCCGTCACTAATTGAGGTGCTTGCTGATACATCAGCAAATCACGACAATATTGTAATAAGTCTTCTAAAAAACGACGGGCTTCTTTTCCTGCGGCTAACATCTGTTCCAACGCATTCAATGCTTGTGCAACATTCTGTTCGACACAAGCACTCAAATAGTCGTCCATCATTTCATACGTTAAGCTACCGGTTACCTGCATTGCATCATTTAGCGTAATCATTCCTTCACTAAAAGAAATGGATTGGTCTAAGATACTCAGCGCATCCCGCATCCCGCCTTCAGCAGCGCGCGCGATGACGCCTAGCGCTTGCTCTTCATATGAGATATTTGATTCATTTAAAATAAATTCCAAATGCTCAACAATATCAGATGCATTGATTCGTTTAAAATCAAATCGCTGTGTACGAGAAATAATTGTTGCTGGAATTTTGTGTGGTTCTGTCGTTGCCAAAATAAAAATGACACTTTCTTTTGGTTCTTCTAATGTTTTTAGTAACGCATTAAAAGCCCCTGTCGAAAGCATATGGACTTCATCAATAATATAAACTTTATAGGTTGCCTTCGTGGGTGCATAATTGGCGCGATCACGAATAAAACGGATTTCTTCCACTCCGTTATTACTTGCAGCATCGATTTCAATTACATCTTCTTGTGTTCCAGCTGTAATTGATCGACACATCTCACATTCATTACAAGGTTCACCATCTTGACTGTTTGGACAGTTGATTGCTTTAGCAAAAATTTTTGCTGCACTTGTCTTACCAGTTCCTCGAGGCCCAGTAAATAAATACGCATGAGATGTTTTATGGGAAACGATAGCATTTTTCAATGTCTGTGTAACAGCTTTTTGTCCAACAATGTCATCGAAGCGTTGTGAACGCCAGACACGGTAAAGTGCTTGGTATGCCATATAGATCCCCCTCTTAAAAAAATTCACTATTATTTATTATACGTGATTTTATTAAAAAAAACTACTCTACTCCTTGGCTTTTTCCAAGAGGAAACATTCATTCACACGAAAGCTCTTTAAGACTTTTGGCTGAGAGCATTTTCATTCCCCTATGGTATAATAAAGAAAATAATTTAAGCTGTTTCTTTAGGCTATTTATCTAAGGAGGAATTTTTTATGGGATTAATTAAAGCTGCAACAAGTACAGTCGGTGGTGGATTAGCTGATCAATGGCTTGAGGTCATTGAACCAGATAACATGAGTGATACGACCGTGATGACAAAAGGTGTCAAAGTTCGTAAAGATGATAAACGCGGTTCAAATCGTAAAGGGACGGAAGATGTTTTAACAGACGGAACTGTTGTCCATGTCTATCCAAACATGATGATGCTCCTTGTTGACGGTGGAAAAATCATTGATTACACAGCTGAAGAAGGTTACTACACCATCAAGAATGATGCTGCACCTTCTATGTTTAATGGCTCATTAAAAGACGCAATCAGCGAAACATTTAGTCGTTTTAAATTTGGTGGCGTCACACCACAAAAACAACAAGTCTTCTATATTAATTTACAAGAATTAAAAGGAATCAAGTTTGGTACAACTTCACCGTTAAATTATTTTGACAATTTTTATAATGCAGAATTATTTTTACGTGCGCATGGCGCTTACTCAATCCACATCACAGATCCAATCTTATTTTATACAAATGCTATTCCAAAAAATAAAACACAAGTGGAAATTGCCGACATCAATGAACAATATTTAGCAGAGTTTTTAACTGCTTTGCAATCGGCAATCAACCAAATGTCAGCAGATGGTCAACGAATTTCTTATGTCCCATCAAAAAGTTTGGAATTAAGTAAATATATGGCCTCTGCTTTAGATGATTCGTGGCGTGAACTACGTGGGATGGAAATTGTTTCTGTAGCCGTTGCAAGTATTTCTTACACCGATGATTCTGTCAAACTAATCAACATGCGAAATGAAGGTGCCATGCTTGGTGATCCAAGTGTTCGTGAGGGCTATGTTCAAGGCTCGATTGCTCGCGGAATGGAAGCCGCCGGAAAAAATGAAGGCGGTGCAATGACTGGTTTCATGGGTGTTGGCATGGGAATGAATGCTAACAGTGCTTACCTTGCTCAAGCTGCACAAAATAACCAAGAACAAATGAAACAACAAGCAGAAAAACAAAATCAACAAGCTGCAACTGGAAATGCTGATACTTGGACTTGTCCCGTTTGCGGTACGGAAAACACAGGTAAATTCTGTTCTAATTGTGGAGCAGCTAGACCTGCACCCGCTGCACAACCAAAACTAGAAATGAAATGCAGTGAATGTGGTGAGGTCGTTGATCTTTCAAATGGTATCCCAAAATTCTGCCCGCATTGTGGCAAACCATTTAAAGGAGTACCTTTGGACTAAAAAAGAAGGGGTGTAGCCAATGGATGTCATTACACATAAATGTCCAAACTGCGGCGGTCCTTTAACTTTTGATCCTAAAGACCAAAAATTTCATTGTGACTACTGCCTAAGCATATTTACAGAAGAAGAAGTGAGCCTCTATGAGCAACAGCAAAAAGAAGCTCGCGCTATTGATTCATCAGCTGATACAGCTGATGAATCAATAAATGCAACTGGTGACTTTACCTTCACAGCACAAGAACAATTAGATAAAATGGACGACACCGAACGTCAAGCTTATGATGAAGCCGTGGGCGCCACTGAAGCAAATGGTCAAGAAACAAATGATGAAGCGCCTACCATGGAACTATTTCTTTGTCCAAGTTGTGGAGCCGAAATCGTGACTGATGCAACAACAGCTGCGACGTATTGTTATTATTGCCATAATCCAGTTGTTTTGTCGGGCCGATTAAGTGGTGAATTTTTACCAAATAAGGTCCTCCCTTTTGCAATTGAAAAAGAGGAAGCAATCAAACAATTTTTAGCATGGACAAAGAAAAAATGGTTTATTCCAAAAGCCTTCTTTAATTCTGAACAAATCGACAAACTAACTGGCGTTTATTTTCCCTATTGGTCAACCGATGCTGAATTAGAAGGAGATTTCCAAGCAAATGGAACTGTCTTGCGCGTCTGGCGTGTTGGCGATATTGAATATACCGAGACAAAACAATTTGCTGTCTATCGTGAGGGAAAACTTTCTTTTAAAGAGTTAGTCAAGAATGCTCTATCTAAAAATACTCAGCAAAAAATGGTTGAAGGTGTCCAACCTTTTCCGTTGAATAAAGCAATCGACTTTAAAAATCAATACCTTGCTGGATTTCAGGCAGAAAAACGGGATATTGAATATCAAGCGATTCGTTCAGAAGTCGAATCAGAATTAAAAGACTATTCCGAAAAACTTTTACGCGAAACAGCCTCTGGTTACACCACTTTAACTGGTGTTCGTAGTTCCGTTGCAATTAACAATCAAAAAAATAATTATTTGTTACTTCCGGTCTGGCTGGTGACTTACCGTAGTCGTGACTCAAAAAAAGTTTACTATTATGCAATGAATGGACAAACAGGAAAAGTAAGTGGTGTTCTGCCTGTCAGCAAAAAGAAATTGGGGCTCACATCACTTGGTATCTTCACCATTACTGCTATCTTGTTGATGATTGTGGGGTATTTGATATGAAAAAACAACTTTCGATTTTCTTTTTCGTTTTAATTGGCTGTTTTTTCCCGCTGGTTGCTCATGCCGCAACCCCGACAGTCAATGATGAAGCTGGTTTGTTTACAACCGAACAAATTCAAGCATTAGAAAACCAAGCTAAGCCTATCAACGAAAAAATCAAAGGCGAAGTCTTCATCGTTACAACAACAAACAATTCTGATCAACCACGTGATTTTGCAGATGATTACTTGCGAGATGCCGTTGGAAATAATGAAAATGGTTCTGTTTTATTGTTAGATATGGGGCAAAGAGAAATTTACATTTCAACCTCGGGCAACATGATTGACTACTTGGATGACAATCGAATCGAATCAACACTTGACGAAGTCTATGATGGCATGTCCAATCAAGATTACTACCAAGCTGCGACTGCTTATCTTACCAAGGTTGCCGATTACGTCGAAGCAGGTGTTCCAGGTGGGCACTATCGAGTGGATGAAGAAACTGGAAAGATCACTCGCTACAAAGTCTTAACAACTGTTGAAATTGTACTTGCGCTCATCGTTGCATTGGTATTAAGCCTTGTTTTTTACTTTGTAACAGTTTCTAAATATCAACTAAAATTTGGTTCATATAAATATCCTTATCGTGAAAATTCAAGCATCAAGTTAACTGATAAAACCGATCGTTTAACAAACTCTTTTGTCACTACTAGACGAATTCCTAAAAGCCCGCCGCCAGGAAGTGGCGGTGGTGGCGGAAGCACTACTCACTCAAGTGGTGGTGGAACTTTTGGCGGTGGTGGAAGAAGCTTTTAAGCCATTATCTGTCAAAGAAAAACTCCTCAAAATCGGATTGATTTCGAGGAGTTTTTTTAGCGAAAGTTAGCAGTACTTATGCTTTGTGCAGCCAACTGATTCTTCCAAATAACTAATGCAGCCTTCGCATTCTGAACCGTATCAGTTGTAAGCACAACTTCGTAACTTTTTAATTGTTCGAGAAAAACTTGTCGCACCGTCGCCTGTTTTTCCAGCAAGCTACCATTAATCCCCAAATAAAATCCTGTGGTTAACTTCATTTTTTTAGCTAACTGAGTGACTTGCTTGGCTAGTAATTCACCCGTTTGTTTCAGCAGTTCTGACACACGCGCATCTTTTTGTTCATAGCTTGAACAAAAAGATGCTACACTAGCAATTTCGCCTTTGTTTTTTTGATAAATTATCTTTACCAAGCTCATCACATCCTCCGCACCAAAAAAAGCTAATAAGTCTTGAGCAAAAGGTGACAATGTTTTTCCTTCATCAAATTCTGCTAGAACTAATTTGATAGCAGCAATTGCTAAATGATAAGCGGAACCTTCATCACCTAATAACTGACCCCAGCCACCTACGCGGTACCACTGTTTTTCTTTTAGACCAAAAAATGCAGAACCTGTTCCAGCAATTGCTAAAATTCCTGGTTGAAACCCCACCTTTGCTAAATAGCTAAATTGTGCATCATTATATAAATAAACAGGATAGTCATAGTACGCTAACTCGTTCTGAATTTTCTCTCGTAAACCACCACCATCAATACCAGCGATGCCTAACGCAATCAATTGACAGTCAGCTCTTCCAAATTTAGTTAGCAAGTCGTCAATTGCTCGAAAAATATTCGCCTTTGCTTGTTCATAAGAAATCAACAAATTGCCAAAGCCTTCAATTGCCTCTCCTAAAACATTCTCTTCTAAATCATACGCAATCGCCTGTGTTTTCGTTCCTCCACAATCAATTCCAATGACATATTTCATAACTTCCTCTACTCCACTTTTTGTGACTTTCTTCTTTCTGCTTTTTGCTCGGCAATAAATGTTTGATACCAATAAAAGCTATCTTTTTTATAACGATTATAAGATCCATTTCCTTGGTTATCTGCTTCAACAAAAATAACACCATATCGTTTTTCCATTTCACAACTTCCCGCCGAAACAATGTCAATAATCCCCCAAGCAAAGTATGCTAGGACATTTACTCCTACTTGCTCTGCTTCTAAAATTTGCTTAAAATGCTGCTTAAAGTATTCGATACGATACACATCATGGATACCATCTGCCTCTTTCAAATCTCTTGCACCCAATCCATTTTCAGCAATCATTACTGGTTTTTGATAACGGTCATACACCTTTAGCAGTGTTGTCTTCAATCCAACTGGATCAATTTGCCAGCCCCATTCACTTGCTTTTAAATAAGGATTTTTTGTCGTCGCTACTAAATTTCCAGCCGTTTGCTGTTGACTTTCTTCTACCGAACTAATACTTGAAGAATAATAAGAAAAGGAGACAAAATCACAAGTATTTTCTTTTAAAAGCTGACGATCTGCTTCACTTATTTCAAAATCGACATTGTGTTCCAAGAAAAATTTGTCCATATAATAAGGATATTCTCCTCTTGCTAGGACGTCCATACAGAACCATTGATTGATTTGTTCATCTAAAACTAACTGTAAATTATCCTCAGGTTTTGGTGTTAAAGGATAGTAACAAAAACATGAAATCATTGCACCAAATTGTCCTTTGACCTTCATTTTTTTCCCTAGAGCAATCGCTTGTGCACTAGCAATAAATTGATGATGCAAACTTAAAAAGATGTCATTGTACGCGTAAGCATCATCTTCTGGCTTCAATAATCCCGTACCATTATAAGGACTAAAGTATCCAGCATTGATTTCATTGAAAGGTAAATAATAATCAATCAACTCGCCCCAATGACTAAAAATAACTGTAACTAATCTCAAATAACTATCAATTGTTTTACGATTTTTCCATCCGCCTTGTTCTGTTACTAATTGAAGTGGCAACGCATAGTGATTGATTGTCAAAAAGATTTTGATTTTTTGTTTGGTTAGCTCTTTAAAAATGTCGTCGTAATACTTCATTCCGTCTTCATTAGGAATCTCTTCATCACCATTTGGAAATAAGCGTGACCAACTAATTGATAAACGATAAACATCTAAGCCTAGCTCACTAAGCAATGTTAAGTCTTCAGCCGTTCGTTCCTCTCCGCTAGATCCTTTTCTGAACGGATAAAAAAATTGATTTTCTTCCATCGCTTGTTCAACAGTCTTTTTAGTTAGCAATCGTGTAGCCACTGTCGCATTCGATGTTTTTTCTAAATAAGGTCGACAGTCTTGTGTGTCTATCCCTCTCTTTGTGTAACCGCCTTCATATTGACTGGCAGCAGTTGCCCCGCCCCATAAAATTTTTGTCATTGTCCTCCTCCTTCTTAATTGCCTTTATCATACCATCTAAGAAATGCGTTTTCAAACATATAAAAAAATAAAGAAATTTCAATTCTACTAAGAAACAAAATTACAAAAAAATAAAAAATATATTGATTTTTAATTTCTTAACTGTATACTAAAAAAGAAGAGATCTCTAGGCGCTCTTTTTTATTGTTATCTTTTGTAAGCGTTTAATTAATTGTTGAAAGGAGGTAATTTTATGCAAAGAGAAACAAATGAAACATTGCATATTCACTTTGGTGTGAAAACAGCTGGATTACTTTTACTTGCTTGCATTTTTGGTGGTATTTTTATTCCTTATTTATTTTACTTGGCAAACTGGAGTATCAATCTTGGCGTTATGCTTTTCTTACCCATTAGCTTAGCGACAGTTTTAGCGGTGAATCCATATTTCATCCAAACAAAAAGAGGATTTTGTAAGGGCTTTTTTATTACTTTTGGCATCTCACTGATTATTTTAGAAATTTTAGCGTACATTTGGATCTATCAAGGAATTATTTTTTAATTGATTTTATTTAAAGGAGTGTAAACTATGTTAACAGCTTTCACTAATTTTATTGAGTTACATTTAGCTGGACCAATGGCAAAAATAGCCAATCAACGACACTTACGAGCGATTCGTGACGGAATCATTGCAACGCTACCGTTAATTATTGTTGGTTCGTTCTTTTTGATTATTGCCTTTCCACCACTACCACAATCATGGGGCATTTATCAGTTTTTGTCTTCTAACGCCGCAACAATCTTGTTACCTTATCGTATGACCATGTACATTATGTCCCTTTATGCAACATTCGGAATTGGGGCTAGCCTTTCAAAAACGTACAACTTAGATGTTGTTTCCGGCGGCATTCTGTCTACAATTGCTTTTCTGTTGACTTTTGTACCTGTAAATATTCCTTTAGAAGCTGCTGATGCTGCTGGAACTTCTGGTTTTGTCTTACCAATGGCGAACCTTGGTGGTGGAGGAATGTTTGTCGGCATCATCACATCAATTTTTGCAGTTGAAGTCTATCGCTTAACAGATAAATCAAAATTCAAAATCACTATGCCCGACCAAGTACCACCTGCAGTTGCTCGTTCTTTTGAATCATTAACACCAACGTTAATCGTCATTCTAGTTATCTCTACTATTAGCTATTATATTGGTTTTGACTGGCATTCAGCTGTTTCAAAAATTGTTAGTCCTTTAATCAGTGCAACTGATACGCTGCCAAGTGTATTGCTACTGATTTTCATGATTACTTTCTTCTGGGCATTTGGGATTCACGGCGTTTCAATTATTGGATCACTGGCGCGTCCACTATGGTTACAAATCTTAGAAGCTAATACTACAGCTGCTGCTGCTGGTGAAACTTTACCAAATATTGCAGCTGAGCCTTTTTATCAATGGTTTATCTGGATTGGCGGATCTGGTTGTACAATCGGCCTTGCTATCTTACTAGCCTTCACTGCCAAATCAAAATACGCTTCAAAACTAGGAAAAGCAATTATTACACCATCCATTTTCAATATCAATGAACCAGTTATTTTTGGTGTCCCAATTGTTTTAAACCCAACATTGATTATTCCCTTCATTTTAACTCCGATGGCTTGCGCAACTATTGCTTGGTTCGCAACTAGACTAGGTTTTGTCAGTGCCGTTACAATCACTGCTCCTTGGACTCTACCTGGACCAATTGGTGCGTATTTAGCTACTGGAGGCGACTGGCGCGCAGCAGTTTTAAACTGTCTGTTGATTGTTCTGTCAGTCGTAATGTACTATCCATTTGTTAAAATTTATGACAAAAATGAATTAGCAAAAGAGCATGCCTTAGAACAAGAAAAAACTGAGACTGAAGAATTAGTTTCAACAACTGTTGTTGAAAGCAAATCCTAAGTCGTTTAAATAATTATGTTACTAACATCCGTTAAAAAGAGGGGAAGACAGTATTGTCTTCCCCTCTTTTGCTATTGATCAAACTGTTGTGCTTGCTTACTTGCTAACGTGTTAGAGCTAGACGTTTTGTGCTTCAATCTTTTTTCTCGGTGTTCCCCAAGCAGCTTCTTCGGCAATAAGTCTTTTTTTCATAAAAACATGAGTAGCTATTTTTAGAAAAATTCCTTATTGCTTGAAGCTGAACGCTTGGCGCCACAACCTTTTTCTCGGTGTTCCCCAAGCAGCTTCTTCGGCAATAAGTCTTTTTTTCATAAAAACATGAGTAGCTATTTTTAGAAAAATTCCTTATTGCTTGAAGCTGAACGCTTGGCGCCACAACCTTTTTCTCGGTGTTCCCCAAGCAGCTTCTTCGGCAATAAGTCTTTTTTTCATAAAAACATGAGTAGCTATTTTTAGAAAAATTCCTTATTGCTTGAAGCTGAACGCTTGGCGCCACAACCTTTCTCTCGGTGTTCCCAAAACAACTCCTCCATATAGCTTTCATTCACTTCAAAACATGAGATACTGTTTTGAGTGACTGCTCGCTATCTGTTCGGAGCTGAACGTTTTGCGCCACAACCTTTTTTAAAAAATAATATTATCTTCCAACAGCTCCATATTCGTAATGATCAAATGGTGATCCTGAACTGTAATAATCCCCTTATCTTTTAGTTGCTTCAAAATTCGACTGACACTACTTGCCGTCGAAATACCACAAAACTTAGCAATTTCTTCATTCGTAATTGGAAAATCAATCAGCAACCCTTCAGGTGTTCGCACACCAAACATGTCATACAATTCATACAACTGCGTACAAACTGCGCCCAATTTTCCATTTAATAGCATCTGTTGCATTTTTTTCATGACGCTTAATAAGCGAAAACGGTAAAATTCTTTTACATGATGCTGCAAATCAGGATTATTATTGATGTCCTCCCAGAACTTCACCCGATTGACACGATAAAACTCCGCATATTCTGATTCCACCCGAATATTATAAGGTGAATCAATAAATTGTGAGTATTCATCTTTAATTAGTGATACCACTTCTAAGTCATTGACATATCTTAGATTGAATTCTCTTCCGTCGTTTGAGATCACGCTTGCTTTAACGATTCCCTCTTTCAAGATGTAAGTGTAACAATCCTCGACTCCTTCAAATGTTAAATACTTGTGATACCCCTTTCGTATAATTGGAATATTTTTACTTGTTACATATTCTGCTAGTGCTCGATTATCCAATCATGCTCCCCCATCCAAACATTTATCTAAAAAAATAATACAAGATTTCCAAGATTTTTAAAGTTCATAGGTATTTTACTAATGATAGTAACATTTGTTAAGTACCTTTTTGTATAACCAAGTTCATTTTCTTCATTTTTTTTCTTCGCTATACTCCGTATGTAAAAAAAATTACTGAATCGAGGTCAAAAAAATGCAATTTTGGATGAACACTATTATTAACCGATTAGAAACAGCGTACCGCACAAGATTTGATATGAAAGCATCATTAGTTTTCCTAAATGATGCTTATCAAAACTCAATTGAGTTGATTAAATCTGTTGAAGAAACGCCAGATGAAGAGTGTCAAGAATTCTTACAATTGTTTATGGAAACACGTGATCTATTTATCCAACAACTTGTCGATCGTTATCCATCAAATTATCACGATGTTGAAGTTCAAATTGAAAAACTAAAAGCATATTCATATGTACATTAAGGGGAATTAGCAAAACAAATGGAAGACAAATTATTCAACAAACATTTTATTGGTATCACACTTATTAACTTTATTGTTTATCTCGTTTATTACTTATTAATGGTCATCATCGCAGTTATCGCCCAAGACAGCTTACACGCTAGCTTAAGTCAAGCAGGATTTGCTTCTGGCATTTATATTATTGGTACTTTGCTTGCTCGTTTATTGATGGGGAAACAACTTGAATTGATTGGCCGAAAAATTACGTTACAAGGTGGTGCAATTTTTTATCTATTGACTACCATCGCTTATCTTTACATGCCTTCCATCGGAATTCTTTACCTTGTTCGCTTTTTAAATGGTTTTGGTTATGGAACAGTTTCAACTGCAACAAATGCAATCGTGACGGCATATATTCCAATGAATAAAAAAGGTGAAGGAATCAATTATTATGGTTTGAGTACTAGCTTAGCCGCTGCAATTGGACCATTTTTAGGAATGATCTTGTTAAACATGACTGATTTCCATTTCATCATTTGGTTCACGATTGTCTTAGTTTTCTTAGTCACTATCGCTTGTCTGTTCTTCCCTGTCAAAAACATTGTTTTGTCAGCTGAACAAAAAGAACAATTGACTTCATGGACAGTTGATAGTTTTATTGAGAAAAAAGCCTTATTTATTACAGGAATCGCTTTTTTGATGGGCTTATCTTATTCAAGTGTTCTGTCCTTCTTATCTTCTTATACGCAAGTGATTCATTTAGTTAGCGCTGGTTCTTTTTTCTTTGTTGTTTACGCGTTGGTAATCACTTTTACTCGCCCATTGACGGGTCGAATTTTTGATACAAAAGGTGAACAATACGTTATGTATCCTAGTTATCTTTTCTTAACTGCTGGCTTGTTTTTACTTAGTGCAACAACCAATAGTTTCATGTTACTGGTTTCAGGAGCCTTAGTTGGACTTGGTTATGGAACCTTTATGTCTAACGGACAAGCAGTTTGTTTGAAAATCGTTCGTGAACATCGAATCAGTATTGCGTTATCTACTTACTTCATCGGATTAGATTTAGGATTAGGCGTTGGTCCTTATATTATGGGAACCTTGAAATCGTTCACTTCATTCAGAGGATTATACATTGTTTCTGGAATCATTCCATTGATTTGTACCTTCCTTTATTTCATAAACAAACGGAAAAAGAAAGTGGTAGAAGAAGTATCCAGCTTCTAAAAAATCGTTCATATCTGTTTGAGAAAAGAATGTGGATTGGGGCAGAAAAATATTTTTGAGAATGTGCCAGTGTCCTCACTGCTCAATTAAATAAAGTAAAAAAACGAGATTAGGAAAGAACATTTCCTCGTCTCGTTTTTTGTCTAGTTGGTTTACTGTCTATTTTACTCACTCATTTTATTGAGATGTTCTTCCTTACGCAAGTGATATTTTTTCATTTGCTTTTGCCATTTTTCTTTATCAGCTTGATTGACTTTACGAATCACTTTTGCTGGGTTTCCGCCAACAATCGTATGATCAGGTACGTCTTTTGTAACAACTGACCCCGCCGCAATAATCGAATTGTTTCCAACCGTTATTCCAGGTAGTAGAACACTGTTTCCACCAATCCAAACATTATTTCCAACAGTAATCGGTAAGCCAAATTCTAAATCTGTTATGCGGATTTCTGCATCTGTTGGGTGACCTGCGGTAAAGAAACTGACTCTTGGCCCCACCATGACATTATCCCCAATTTTTATTTTATTCACGTCTAGAAAGATGCAATCCATATTTGCATAAAAATTTTCGCCAATCTCCACATGACGACCATAATCGACATGAAGAGGTGGATTGACATAAATATGTTCACCCGTTTTACCAAAAAGTTCTTTTTCCAGTGCCACAATTTTTTTCGTTTCATCAATTGGTAATTGATTGATTTTCTGTGCTAGCTTTTGTCCATTAATCGAGCGATTTTCTGGAAAAATACCTGATGCCTTATAAAGTTCACCAGCTAGCATTTGCTCGTAATCAAAATCTCTTGCCATTCGCTTTAACCACCTTTTTTATCTTTGATTAGTCGATCGCATCTGTCGTTAATTCAATCAAGTTTCCTTCTGGATCTTGGATTACTGCCTCATAATAACCATCACCTGTCGTTCGCGGTCCGCTCAGTAAAGGATAGCCATCTTGGACAAATCGATCAGCAAAACGATCAACTTCTTCTTTCGTCCCTACCGCCATCGCTAAGTGTGCATAGCCTAAATGATCTGTGACTCGATTTGCTAGATGTGGTTTCGTTGTCAATTCTAAGCGACTCCCTGAACCAAAACTTAAAAAGTAAGATTGAAATTGTGTTTTTGGATTACGATAGCGTTCACTACTTGTTGCCTGAAAATATTTTTCGTAAAACGTTCTCATTTTTTCCAAATCTTTCGTCCAAACAGCTAAATGTTCAATATGCATCCTTCTTCATCTCCTAAAATAGTTCATTTTCATCCTATTTTCTGCTATTTTTACTAGTTTTCACTTTATCAAATTCCTTTTCGATGCAGCCAAAATGAATAAATCGTTGGAATCAAAATAACAATCACGATAATTGGCATCATTAAAAATTCCCATGAAACAAAACTTGCGAGTAACATCAAAATACCGCCTGCAATAAATGTTTTGGCACCCAGTCTATTTGTTTGTAGCCAATTCTGTTCACTGCTCAACGTCCAAGGTAAACGAATACCCACTGTATAATTTTGCGGAACAGCGGTCAGAATCACTCCTGAAACAATAAAGATGATTCCGATAAATGCAGCGGGACTAATTTTCATCAACCATGTTGCCTGATTGCCTAAAGCATAACTGATGGTCAATGCTTGAACAAAAAGTGCAATCAGCGGAATGATTCCTAAAACGCTGTAGATAATCCAACGTTTTGTCACTTTTTGCTTTGGATCATTTAACACGAAAAAGGCAACCAATAATTGTAAGCCTGCCAGAAGAAATGGTAAGCCAATCAACGCAAATCCCTTTGAGCTCCAGCCATTCGCTTGCCAATTCAAATCAAAATGTGTCGCAACTTGATTCGGAATTTCTTCCCAAAAAATGGCACTTGCCACAAGTGGTAACAAGGTAATGATTACCGAGATAACAATTGCTCCACGATATTTTTTCATTTCAGACCACGTCCTTTTTTCTCTTAATGATTGTCAGCAACTCTTTTGATAATCGCTATTTCTAAGTGTACCTTTTAACTGGCAAACTGCCAACTTTTTGTCTGGATTATCCGAAAAAGGATAGACTTTTTTGATGATTAACAAAAAAGTCTAATTAAAGGAAAAAGAAAGAGCTGTGACACGAGTTTTGTCACAGCTCCTAAATTTTTATTCACTTGTTTCCTTTTTTGCAATAGGGCTGACCTATCTTCTTGTCAATTTTTTATTTCAATAAATCTTTCATTCCATAAACACCCAGTTCATACATTCGCACTGCTGTGTCTGAACCTTGTGTAGGTTTATCCACACTTACTTTCACATATCGTGCTTGTTCCACGGCAAAGGTATTGGTGCTATTTTTTTCCGTATTATTGATTGTTCGTGAAACTTTCTTGTACTCTTTTCCATCTTGGCTTACTTCGATTGTATAAGCCTTTGTATTCATATCTGCATTTTCGCCACCAGCCTCTGCATGTGCGAATCGAACTTCACTGACTGTTTGGCTATTACCCAAATCGACAATGATTTCATGGGGAGGTGTTCCCGTTGCACACCATTTTGTTTCAAGTTTCCCATCAACTGCAAATTCAGGCGCTTCCGAATCATTTGTAAACGAAGAGGCTTCTGTTTTCGCATTTAAAGATAGCAACACCAATTCGGCAGGGACTTTTTGACTGATTGTAATCAAACCTTCCATCTCAATCGGTGTTTTTCCTTCTTCATTTTCTGCGGTCAGTTTTACTTTATACACACCCTCTTTATCATAAGTAACGACAGGCTTATTTTCGGTACTTGTTTCAATATCGCCACCTTCAAATTCCCAAGTTACTTTGTCCGTATTGGAAGAAGATGTATTTGTGAAACTAATTTGTTCCCCGGGAGCCGCCAATGTTTTAGAAGCCGTAAAACTTGCTTTTGGTAATGTATTATCTGGCCATTCAAAAGAGATTGGATCTGATGCCATGCCTCGATTTCCAAGAGTATCAACGGGAACAATTTCCAATTTTGTCTGTTGCACGTTCTTTTGTCTTTCCAGTCCATTGATGTAATGTGTCGTCGCAGGTGTTGCACCTAGGAAAGAACGAGTATTATCTTTATTTATTCGATAAATTTCATAATGTTCTGCTTCACTGTCTTTACTATCCCATGTCAAGCGAATCCCTGCATAATTACTTTCTTCTTCATCAAAAACAACATCTTCCACTTCAGCATTTGCAACAGCCATTTTTTCTGTAGCAGGTGAGTCCGTCATTGCTAGCTGTCCTAAATGTAATTCATAAGTGTCATTTGTTTTTTCTGAAGTTATTTTATAAGAAAGTGATGTGACTGTTTTTCCTGCAAATTTTTCTAATGAATACTTCAAGGTTGTCCAATCATTTGTTACTTTTTGACTTGATGCAACTGTTTCTGTACTTCCGTCTTCAAACGTCAAGACAATCTCCAGCTTGGTAGCATCTGATGCTTTAGCGGTTGTAGTTATCTCTGAATCTTTTGTTAGCGTTGTTTCCATTCGATAAAGCTTCACTTGGCTAACCGCATTTTTTGTCATATTTCCTCTAAACAATAATGAATTACCTCCATTGAAAGCATCTGCATAATCCATTCTAATTGATAAATCATTGTTATTTTCATGCTCCATTATCCAACGGTAAGTCGGCATGATATCTTGCATGCTTCGGTTATTCCAATCTAGACTTGATACCTTTTGGCCTTTGATAAAATAATTATACCCATTTCCTGTATTGAAATTCGTTACAAAAGGCAAAGAAGTGATTGCTGTTTGCTCCAGCGCATACGTCGAAACTCCCGGCCAATCTTGCCCTTTTAAGGCGATATTTTGAGTTGGATCTCCCTTGTCATTGACCCAAAAACGTTCTTCTCGATTTTGAAAATCATCTGGATCACTAGCAGAACTGTACGTCCAACTAGGAACGTATAATCCCAAAGAAGTATAAGGGACACCTTTATCATCCACAAATAACTCCCAATCAACTGGGGTAGCGTAACCTTTTTCTTGAACATCGATTCCTGCAAATAAATCATAAGGATCAATGCCTAATTCATTTGCTTTTTTCTTAGATGCTTTCAAAAGTTCCTTGCTTGCTAATTGCTCCGTATTCCACCAAAAATTCAAAAACATGCTATCCGCTACTGGATTCATGTCTGCATCTACTAAATAAGCTTGGTTTTGATCGGTCAAAGCATTTTGCCAATCCATTTTTCCTTCAGATGTCATCGAATCATACCACATGATATCTAAATCAGCTTGTTTCCCTTTAAATTCTTTGATAAATTCTTGCATTAAATCGGCATGTTCTTTGTTCAATCCATCAGCTTTATCTGCTATTTGAGCATTTTTGTTTTCTTTAGCTTCATCAAAGCTAGTCACAACTGTATCTGTTTCTTGGTTAATGAACCAGCCATCAAACCCGTAACTTTGCGCAACTTCAATCAGCTTGTCGACTAAAGGAAATGTCCCATTAGCATCTTTTTCTAAGAAAGTATCTAGCCATTCGATTTTTCCACCATGCGCAGTTTGTGGAAAGAACACAGTTCCTAACACTGGCACACCATTTTTATGAGCCGCATCAATCACATCCGGACTTGGTGGAACAATAATTCCTTCACCAGATGAACCCCCCCAGTAAACTAATTGATCGATATATTGCCAGTTAGAAAAAACATTGGCATCAAAAGTGTTCACACCTCGTGGTGCATTGCCGCTGGTACTACTGTTCATAATGGATAAAGCTACTACTTTCATCTCTGTATTTTGTGTTTTATTTGAAGGAATCAACTTTGTTTTATCTACCCGTTGTGCCAATGGTACAGCACTAACATTGTATTTTGCATCTTCGTCTTTTGAAAAGTCCCATTGCAATAACTCTTCTGGAAACCAATAAGAAGATTCTGGCTGATTAGCCATCCCTCGATCAACTTTTGCTTCTTCCGTTTCTTGATAGTCAATCGAATTTGACTCTGCTTGATTTTTGACGCCACATCCTGAGACACCAACTACACCAATTGCCAACAACAGCCCTACTCCACTTTTAAACCAACACTTCATCCATGATTCCTCCTATAGTTTTTTTATCCCAGTAAAATGATAGCGCTTACTTTGAGATAAGTACATGAACAAACTATAGAAATGTGAATACAAAATATAGATTCAAACTAATTTATTATGTGCGATTTTTTCTTTGTTTTCAATGAACTAATTCGGCTATGTCGAGAACCAAGTATAAAAAACCTGCAAAAAAAAACAGACCCCATCCGAAGATGAGGCCTGCCAAATATTGCATAAACAATAATTTGATTATTCTGCAGCGTTTTGATCTTTGAGACCGTATTTTTTGTTGAAACGGTCCACACGTCCGTCTGCTTGTGTGAATTTTTGACGTCCAGTGTAGAATGGATGTGAGTCAGAAGTTACTTCGACACGGATTACTGGGTATGTATTACCGTCTTCCCATTCAACTGTTTCTTGTGAAGATTTTGTTGAACCTGACAAGAATTTGAAACCAGTTGTTGAATCCATGAATACTACTGGATGGTAATCTGGATGAATGTTTGCTTTCATAGTTTTTTCGCTCCTTTGCCCTGCTTCATTTGCTGAACCAGAGTTGATTTGTCGATTTACAACAGTAACATCTTATCATGTTTCATTCAAGGTTGCAATTATCTTTTTTGATTTCTCATTTGATTTTTCTTACCAAAGGAAACATCTTGAAACTCCGCAAAAAATTGTTGATTGTTCTTCGTTTTTCGTAAGAAACGAATCAATTGCTCAGTGTATTCCAAAGAATCACCAATCATATTTTTCCGTAGCTTCCAAATTTCTTCTAATTGCGCACTTGGAATCAATAACTCTTCTTTACGAGTTCCTGATTTTTTGATGTCGATTGCTGGGAAAATTCTTCTTTCTGCCAATTCACGTGACAATTGGAGTTCAAGATTTCCCGTTCCTTTGAACTCTTCGTAAATGACATCGTCCATTCGACTACCCGTATCGACTAAAGCAGTTGCTAGAATCGTTAAGCTCCCGCCTTCTTCGATATTACGTGCCGCTCCAAAAAATTTCTTTGGTTTGTACAACGCAGCTGGATCAATCCCTCCACTTAAAGTTCTACCACTTGGCGGAACAACTAAGTTATAGGCTCTGGCAAGTCGCGTGATACTGTCCATTAAAATGACAACATCTCGCTTATCTTCAACCAAACGCATTGCACGTTCTAAAACTAATTCCGCGACACGCGTATGATTCTGTGGTTGTAAATCAAACGTTGAAGACACCACATCACCTTTTACGCTACGCTCCAAATCGGTCACTTCTTCTGGTCGTTCATCAATTAATAAAACAATCAATTCAACATCAGGATAATTCTCAGTGATACCATTTGCAATTTCTTTTAAAACCGTTGTTTTCCCTGCTTTAGGTGGAGCAACGATTAATCCACGTTGACCAAAACCAACAGGAGAAAAAATGTCAATCATTCGTGTGGATAATCGATTAGTAGTCGTTTCTAACGTTAACTGTTCTTGTGGATAAAGAGGTGTTAGTGCTGGAAAATGAGGGCGCTCTTTCGCTTCTTCTGGGTCTTTTCCATTGACACTTTCAACATGCATCAAGCCATAATAACGTTCTGATTCTTTCGGTGGGCGGGCTTTCCCGGCAACTTTATCCCCATTTCTCAAACCAAAACGGCGAATTTGTGAAGCAGAAATATAGATGTCTTCTACACTGGGACCATAATTAATTGGACGTAAAAATCCATACCCATCTTGTCCTACGATATCTAAAATTCCTTCCATATAATAGAATCCTTGTTTTTCTGCTTGTGCACGAATGACAGAGAGTGCGAGTTCTTTTTTATTCATTTTACTGTAATAAGGAATTTTAAAATCCTTTGCGTAACTGTAAATTTCTTTTAACGTTTTATTTTCCAGCTCCGCCATTGTCAAATAATCGCTCATTCGGCCTCCACTTCCTCAATCATTTCAATTGATGCACCTAAAGCAGTCAACTTTTCAATAATATGATCATAGCCACGTAAAATATATTCGACATTATAAATTGTCGTCGTTCCTTCTGCTAGCAACCCAGCAATAACTAAACAAGCTCCTGCACGAAGATCAGATGCCACAACTTCTGCCCCATGTAACTTACTTGGACCATTTATAATAATCATGTTTCCTTCAACTGAAATGTCTGCACCCATTCGCGCTAGCTCAGGTACATGATTGACACGCTTGGCATAGACCGTATCAATGATTTCTGCGGTGCCAGATGTCATTAACAATAATGGCGTCAATGGTTGTTGCAAATCTGTCGCAAAACCTGGATATGGATAAGTCATCACATTCACAGCTTTCAACTCCGTCGCCGGATAGACTTCAATCTCGTCCTCACTGATTTTCATTTTGACACCAATTTCTTGTAATTTAGCAATGAAGCTTTCAAGATGCTCATAAATAACATTTTTTACTTTTATTCCATCTCCTGCAGCTGCTGCAAGAGCTAAGTACGTTCCCGCTTCAATTCGGTCAGGAATCATGAAATGACGACAACCATGTAATTCATCAACACCGTCGATACGGATAATGTCCGTACCTGCACCACGAACGTTTGCACCCATGTTGTTCAATAATGTTGCAACGTCAATAATTTCTGGCTCACGAGCCGCGTTTTCAATGATTGTTTGGCCTTTTGCTTTTACTGCCGCAAGCATGACATTGATTGTCGCACCTACAGAAACAACATCCATAAAAATTCGATTTCCTTGCATTTGGCCATTTTCAGTTCGCAAATACATTGCGCCATGTTCATTTGTAACTTGTGCGCCTAGTGCCTCGAATCCTTTAACATGTAAATCAATTGGTCGCGGACCTAAATAACAGCCACCAGGCAAGCCAACTACAGCTTCACCAAATTTTCCTAATAATGTTCCCATAAAATAGTACGATGCACGTAAACTATTGATTTTCCCATTTGGCATTGGCACAGATACGATTTCTGTTGGATCAATTTCTAATACGTTATTTGAAAAAGTAATCTTTGCACCCATAATTTCTAAAATTTCAATTAATGAATGGACATCCTGAATATCAGGGACACCTTCTAAAATCACTGGGGAATTTGCTAAAATAGCCGCCGGAATCAATGCCACAGCACTATTTTTTGCCCCACTAATCGTTACTTCACCTGTTAGTGAACGGCCACCATTGATAACGATTTTCTTCATAAAATCCACCTATTCTTAATTTATTCATACTCGCTAATTTTACCATAGACTGTCATTTTTCAAAAGCTTGGGATCATATCTACACATAAACAACTTTTTATTGTCCCTTTCGACCACTTTTTTACAAAAAAAAGAGACTGAAAAATAATTTTCCAGCCTACTTTCTATTTAGTAATTTGAACTATTTTTTCTCAAACATTCTTTGAATAATCAAGTGCTTTATTCACTTTGTCACTTGACGATGAATTTGATAAACAGCACCAATCATGCCTGCATCATTTTGCAATTTAGCTGGGCGAACAGCAGCAATCGTTTTGTTTTTAAGATAATGAATTGATTCGTGACGATTCATCACTTCTTCCAAACGTTTTTGAAATCGTTGATTAAATTCCTCGTTGGAACTGATTCCTCCACCAAATAAAATCAGTTCTGGATCAAAAAAACTAATCAGATTCAACATTCCCACAGATAGATCTGTTAAAAATTGTTCTACTATATTGATTGCCAGCACTTCTCCTTCTGCCTCTCTTTGAAAAATTTCTCGAGCATCTAAAATCATTGGTGCAGCTGCATCTAATTTTTTTTGGCTCAAATTATATTGATAACAGAGACCGCCAACGGTTGCTGCTCGTTTGTTCCACGAAACTTCTTCGATATCGCCTTCTGCTGGTAAGTGATCAATGATACTCCACCCAAATTCGCCAGCCATCCCATGAGCGCCTCGAAAAACTTCCCCATTGAGCACGATTCCTCCGCCAATACCTGTTCCTAAAACAATGCATAAATAATTTTCTAGCCCTTGTGCATTCCCAATCCAATGTTCTGCAATCGCTGCGGCATTCGCATCATTTTCGATAGAAACAGGCAAGCCAGTTAGTCGTTCCAGTTCTATTTTGATATTGGCTCCATAAAAAGGTCTAATTGCACCAGCAGTAAGCATGTATCCATCTTCTTGGATAATACCTGGCGCACTAATACCAATCCCCTCAATTTTTTCATATCGTTTTTGAGCATCTTTCACGATTGTATCTAGCTCAACCAAAAAGTCTGCCAACTGATAATTTGTTGGAATTGCAGATTTTTCTAAAATATTCCCAACTTCATCTAGAACACCATATTTGACAGTCGTTCCACCAATATCAAATCCTACATACATATGATCAACTTCCCTCTTCTAAATTCTCGTACGAATGAAAAACGCCCAACAATAACTTTGCTTTGATAAAAATGATCGTGCCGATTCCTAAAAAGAGCCATGCAAATAATAAACTTGGCAAATAAAGAGGCAGCATTATCCCTCCACCAATTGTTATAAAAAACAACAGGATACTACTTGGTAAATGTTTTAGTGATAAGATGCAAGCATTGACCAATGTTCCTGTTAAATTATTTTCAAAACGAGCAATTAACGGAAACAGATATAATCCCATCAAAACAAGTAATGTGACAAATAACATTACTAAATAATAGGCAATTTTATTTCCAATCAATAACGGTTGAATGAAAGGCAACAGAAAAAAAACACCACTACTCACACCCAAAATCAGCAACCACATTTTCGTTGCCAGAACAAAATTTTGTTTAAACTGATGAACATATTCTTTATACAAGACACCTTCTCTATGATCGACCATTTTATAAGCAGTCCCATAAGCACTAGCCATCGCCGCACCAATTGTGAGTACTGGTAAACAGGAAAGTATAAAAATAATCGTCAATAATAGCACTTGATAAATTCGTTGCATTCCTTCGTAGATTTTACCTTCTGTACTAAAAATTTTTTGCATTTTTTTCCCTCCTGAATAATCCTGTTCATACAAATCAAAAAGATGGTCACAGATTAGAAATGTTTCGTTGCTCGCGTTTTAACTTTTCGTCACAAGGTAGTTCAGTCATTTCGCCTCAATTCAAAACTATGGCACTTATTTTGATTCTTTGAACATTTTTAGCCGTCATTCAGCTAGCTTATTTGAACGAACTCTGTTTATTTCGTAGGTGTTCACAGACTCCTTTTTCAAAAAGAAGTCGAGCTTCTCGAAAATTGATGCGTACATTTTTGAGAAGCTCTTTTTTATTTAAGACTTCTTTTTTATTTTTAAAGATTACATCGCTAATTTTTCTTTATTCTCTTGAATTTTCTCATTACGAACTTTATTCACATCATCGATTTTGTTTTCTTCTTGGAACGTTTTGTACTTAGCTAATAAATCATCTAGTTCTTTTTCATCTTTGGCACGTAACATACCAACCAATGTTGTACTCCAGTTTGTTTGGATGGCACTTAAGGCACGCGCTTCTTGACTTCCAGCATCTGGTCCAATATTTTCCGTTAAGAATTGAGAAGTTAGTTTGCCTTCTCCCCATTGTTGCATTTGTTTAACTGCATCAACGTAGGAATCATCGTTCATTGCTTTAAAACGGTCATGACCAAACTGGATAAATTCACCCATTCGATACTCCAATTGCCACTTTTCTGGATCTTCTTGTTGAATTTTTCTTGCTTCATCTGTCCATTGTACTTTATCACCATCTTTGGTATAAGTTTCGCCTTCAATCCCAAAGTTCGTTAACATTTCGCCTTCATCACTTAGCAAATAAGTAAATAATTGGATTGCTTTTGCAGGATCTTGACAATTTTTACCAATATAGTTGATCATCCAACCAGAGATACCTGCCTGTGTTAACGTTGGATCATTTCCTTTGGTGCTTTGAATTCCATCAACTGCAATGTATTCAGAATCAGGATTAGCAGCTTTAAATGTTTGCAGCGGGATACCTTGGTTAACAAATGAACCAATCATTACAGCGCCATATTTTCCAGTTTGTAATTTTTCTTTGAATTTATCACCATCATCAGTAAACGTGTCATCCGAGATATTTCCATCTTCATGGACTTGGCGGAATGCTTTGACCCATTTGATATAATCTTCGTCTAAATTACGAT
The DNA here is from genome assembly GCF_050529065.1 of Enterococcus sp. DIV0174. Taxonomy (NCBI): domain Bacteria; kingdom Bacillati; phylum Bacillota; class Bacilli; order Lactobacillales; family Enterococcaceae; genus Enterococcus; species Enterococcus sp. DIV0174. Next base: position 1,964,994 of record NZ_CP172881.1, read on the forward strand.
CGTAGTAATCATCACCATCTGTATAAGGAACACCCAGCATATCTTGAACCACACTATCCATTGAACCATTGGATGAACCATCTTTGGCAAAGTCATTAAATCCAAACGGAATCAATTCAGGAAACTGTTCTTTGATTTTCTTCATTCCAGCAACAAAACCATCTGGTGTAGTGAAATCTGGTTTGCCAATTGCTTCATAGACATCTTTTCGAATAATGAACGCATCACGGGCAAAAATATCACCACTGTCAAAATCTGCTTGAACATTTGAATAATCTGGATAGCCATAAGATTTTCCATCTGAGAGTTTGTACCAGTTTAATGTTTCTTGACGTGCCACTTGATTGAAATATGGATCATACTTTTCAGCTAGATCTTGTAATGGAAGCGCCCAAGAGTTGGCTTTTCTAGCTACTTGTGAATTTGAATCAAAGACAGTCACGATATCTGGCATGTCACCACCAGCAAAATAAGTATTTAATTTTGTGTCATCACCTGTGATGAATTTAATATCAATATTCAAGTCTTCTTTTACTTTTTTTGTCACCATATCTTTCCCAAATTCAGTATTCCACCAGTCGGCATTGACATACCAAGTTAATTTCGTTGCCTCTTCTTTTTTATCTAACTTCCAAGCAGGTGTATCTTTCTCTGGTGTATAGCGATCTTCAATTGAGGGAAGTTCTACTGTTTTATCTGCTGATGCTTCCTCTTTGCCGCTACCACAAGCACCTAAAGCTAGTAACACCGTACTCGTTAATGCCAACATACCTACGACCTTTTTCTTTGAGACTCCAAACATTGATTATTCCTCCTATTCTTTGACTGCCCCAAGCATCATGCCTGAGATAAAATGTTTTTGTAGCAATGGATAAATGATTAAAATTGGAACGGTCGTAACAACGATCGTTGCCAACTGTACTCCTTTAGATGTAGTACTGATTTCAACAGCAGCATTCAATCCTTGCTGTGAGGCTGCCTGAGATTGTGTAATGATTTCATAAAGTTTCATTTGTAATGGATAGAGTGCTTTATCCGTAACATACAGTTTTGCTGTCATGAAATCATTCCATTGCCAGACACCGTGAAAGAGGGCAATTGTTGCAAGTGCTGGCTTTGATAATGGCACAAAAATTTTTAAGAAAACGCCCCAATCGCTTGCGCCATCAATTTTTGCTGACTCTTCTAGTGAAGTCGGTACATCACGGAAAAAATTCATTAAAATAATAACATCATAGTATGACAACAACGCTGGGATAATATAAACCCAAAAAGTATTCAACAGGCCTAACGATTTGATTAATAAATAGGTTGGGATCATTCCCCCTGAGAAAAACATCGTAATAATTCCCATTGTCGAGTAAAGATTGCGGCCTTTTAAATTGCGCTTAGACAAAGCATAGGCCATAATTGCACAAAAAGCCGTATGTGCTAACACACCAAGAACCGTTTTTCCAATCGAGATAATCAATGCCTGCCACATAGAGGAATCGCCAAGCACTTTGCGATAGTTATCCATCGAGATTTCCGAAGGCCAAAAGACAAAATCTCCTTTTGCCAAAGCATCACTTGAAGCAAAAGAGGAAGCAACAATATTCCAAACAGGTACGATAATCATGATTGTGAAAACTAGCAAGAGCAAGACATTGACAAAATTAAAGATCTTACTGTCTTTGTCTTGTACAACATTACTCTTGGGTTTTGATAAAGATAATTTTCTTTTTTCCATCGTCTTTACTCCTTTCTTATAAAACGGACTGATTATCGTTTAATTTCTTAGTTACGATATTCGTTGCAACCAGTAAGATAACTGAAATGATTGAAATACCTAATCCAACAGCCGTGGCGTAAGAAAAATCTCCCTGCATTAAACCAACTCGATAAACATATGAATTGATTACTTCTGCCTTGGGTTGATTTTGTGAGTTCATTAAAACCAATGTCTGATCTAAATTCGAATTAAATAAACCGCTTACACTAAGGATCAAGTTTAAAGAAATAATATTTCGAATCATCGGGATCGTGATACTCCAAATTTGACGCATTCGAGTGGCACCATCCATTTTTGCTGCTTCATAATACGTGGGATCAATTCGTGACATCGTCGCAAGGTACAAAATCGTTCCCCACCCGGCTTCTTTCCACACATCAGATAAAGAAGCAATCCACCAATATTTTCCTGCATCCAACATATGGTTTTGCTTCGCTTGGATACCAATGAAATTCAAAAGTTCATTAATCATTCCGTTAGAAGAAAACCAAGTAATCAACATCCCACCGAGTATAATCCAAGAAAGGAAGTGTGGTAAGTAAGAAATCGTTTGGATCGTCCGTTTAAAGACGCTGTCTCTTAATTCATAAATCATCACCGCAATAATAATCGGTAGGACAAAACCAAAAGCTAGTTTTAAGCCACTAATTCCTAACGTATTGACCACTGATTGCCAGAAATATTTATCTTCCATAATAATTTTAAAGTTTTCCAGTCCCACCCATTGTGCACTTTCAATCGTATCAATCACTGTATAATTTTTAAAAGCAATCACTAAGCCATAGATGGGAATAAAGCTGAATATAATCATGTAGACAATACCTGGAATCGCCATCGATTGTAATTGCCACTGGCGACCAAAATTTCGAAACCACTTCTTGATACGAACGTTTAGTGTTGGTTTTACTTTTGCTTCCAACTGATCTTCCTCCTCGTTGTTTTTCCTTTTAAATCTATTACGCTAACTTTCGTGTTTGTTACGCAACTCTTTCGCTGTTTCTCCCGCAATCAACTGGCAGTCTAAACTTTTATTCTCACCAGTTTTTTGATTATCAATCAAATGCAATAGCTCAATAACTGCTTGACGTCCCTGCTCACGAATCGGATTCCGAATCGTCGATATCTTTGGTTTGAAATAACGAAGTAATTCAATATCATCAAACCCAACCACACTAAAATCTTCTGGTACCGACATTGCTAACCCTTCGATTGCTTTGATAACGCCGATTGCACTTAAATCATTTCCAGCAATCCACGCTGTAGGCCAGCTGTTCTTTTCTTGCATGTTTAAGTACTGTGTCATATTGTTAAAACTAGCTTTTTCTTCAAATAATCCTGGGATAATCCACTGTTCGTTAATTGTCAATCCAGCTTCCTTCATAGTCTCTTCAAAGCCTAAATAACGTTCATCACTATCATAGACACCTGGATGTCCGGGTAAAAACCCAATTTTTTGATGTCCTTTTTCAATTAAATACTGTGTCGCTAATTTTCCAGCCTTTCGAGAAGAAAAGACCACACTACTGATACTTTGATCCTCAATTTCTCGATCCATAAAAACAGCTTTGATTCCTTCTGACTGAATCGTACCTAGTGCTTCATCATCAATCAGATCTTCAAATCCGATAAACCCATCAACCATATTTCCTAATAGATGCGAGCTTAGCACCTTTCTATCAGAAGAAATAATTACGTTCACACCATAGTGATGCTGTTCTGCTTCCTTCACGATTGCTTCGATCAGGGTACTAAAGTAAGGACCGATAATCGTATGCGTATAAAAGCCAATCATATTGGTGTGTTTTGCTTTTAGATTTTTACCAAATAAATTCGGTGTATAATGCAGTTTTTTAGCCGCAGTCAGGACTTTTTCTTTTGTTTTTGGTGTTACCACATCAACATTATTCAATGCTTTTGAAACAGTAGCAATTGAGACATTCGCTTCTTGAGCAACTTCACGAATAGTTATTCGTTCTTTCATAACTCCCTCCAAATAAAAACGTTTTTATTTTTCTTAAATAAGTAAAGAATTCTTTTTTACATTCACATCATAAATAAAAACGTTTTCAAAAACAATAACTTGTCCTCTTAATGGTTTTCGTTTCCCACTTTTGAAAAAAAAGTCATAGTGGCACAAGCTGTACCACTAAGAAAATTATGTTAGGAGAAATCGGCTTTCTGCCACAATATTCGCTACACTTTCCCCTAAAAATAAACGAAATCCGCCCGATTCAATCGTCTTTTTTAAATCTATATGACTATAGGCCAATTCAGCTGGCGAAACTACAAACTCGACTTTCTTTGTTTCGCCTGCAGCTAGTTCAACTTTTGTCCACTTCAAAAGTTCGATTTTTGGTCGAATAACTTTGGTAACCTCATCTTGGAAATAAAGTTGTGGTAACGCCCACCCTTTAATCTTGGAGTTATTCCTCACTTCAAAACTCACTGTCAACTCTTCCTCTTTCGTTAGCGTATCACTTGAGAGGGAAAAATTTTTATATTGAAACTCGCTATAAGACAATCCATGACCGAAACAGTACAATGGATGATTTTCTTCATCCATATAGCGTGAAATATATTTTTCATGATAGTTTTCTTTTGTTTGTGGCCGTCCAGTCGACATCTCTTGATAAGAATAAGGCAGTTGCCCAACACTACGAGGAAAACTCATCGGTAAGTGTGCCGTAAAATTTTCTGCACCACTCAAAAGCATCGCTAAAGCATCTCCTGTTTGGCTACCTAAAAACCAAGCAGAAACAATAGCATCTACTTTCTCAACGACATCTGTCAGAACTAATGGCCGTCCACTAAAGGTCACTAAAATCTTTTCAATCTCATCTGTCGCTAATAAATCAATCAATTCGAGTTCGATCGCTTTTAATTTTAATTCTGCGCGACTTGCAGCTTCGCCCGCTTCTTCGCTTTTCTCCCCAACTGCGATGATAACTTTATCAGCGACTTGGATTGCTTGCTCAATTGCTTTTTTGTCAAGTTGGTCAGTCACTGAAATAAGCTGGACTTCAGAAAATTGCTGTTTTAGCCCACTAGCAAGTGAAATGGCTTTTTTCGAATCGCCAATCCATGACCATGCTCCAAGTACGTCTTGTGTTGTTGCTTTCGTACCGATCAATAAAATTTTTTCTGTTGATTCTAAAGGTAGAACAGCATTATTTTTCAAAAGTACAGCAGAATTAAGAGCTGCTTGATAACTTAATTCTTGGAGTTCAGATAAATCAACCGTCACGTCCAGCCCACGATACGGATTTTCAAATAAGCCTAACTCATTCTTCAAAGTCAAGATACGCCAAACTGCTTCATCTAATTTTTTTAATTGCTCTTTTGTTTCAATCATTTCTGCAAGCTCATTTAAATAGCAATCTGTCATCATATCGATATCAACGGTTGCCTCGAAGGCTTTTTTTGCTGCTTCACGTGGGTTTTCAGCTACGCGGTGATTCATCAACTCAGCAATTGCTGCCCAATCTGAAATTACGGCACCGTCAAAACCCAATTCATCTCGCAAAATGCCTTTAATCAGCTTTCGATTTCCCGTTACTGGTACCCCATGTAAACTATTGAATGACGTCATAACCATTTTTACGCCATTCGCAATTGCTCCTTCAAAAGCAGGCAGATAGTTTTGGTACAACTCAACATCAGAAAAATCTACCGTATTATAATCACGACCACCCTCGGCAGCTCCGTAACCAACAAAGTGCTTCACACAAGCCGCTACACGATGTGATTCTGTTGCTAAATTTGTTCCTTGATAGCCTTTGACATACGCTTCTGTTAATGCGCGAGAAAGTCTAGGGTCTTCACCATTACTTTCTAATACGCGTCCCCAACGAGGATCTTTGACATAGTCTGCCATCGGAGAAAAAGTTACTTGAATACCCTCACTGGCAGCTTCTGCGGCAGATGCCTTTGCTACTTTTTCAATCAATTCAGGATCAAAACTACTAGCTAGCGCTAATGGAATCGGAAAAATCGTTTCATAACCATGAATAACATCTGCCATAAACATTAAAGGAATCTGATGTTGACTGTGCGCTAAATAATCTTCTTGAATTTTTCTGACTTCCGTTCCTCGGTGGGTACCTAAAACAGATCCTACTTGATAAAGCTGATCCATCCCCATTGACCACTCTGACATTGGGCCAGTAATTTCTCCTTGATTTCCAAAAAAATTAGGCGTTACTTGAGCTAATTGCCCAATTTTTTCAGCTAGACTTAACTTGTCCATTACTTTTTTTAGTTCACGAATTTCCATGATGTGCTCCTTTAGGCTATTGATTTTCTTGAATCAATTTTTGATACCAAGCAAAGGAATCTTTTTTCAAACGAACCAAACTTCCCTTGCCTTCATTATCTTTATCAACATAAATCATGCCGTAGCGTTTTTCCATTTCACCGGAACCAAAGCTAACTAAATCAATGATCCCCCAAGGTGTATAGCCCAGCAAATCAACACCATCAACATGTACAGCCAGATTCATTTGCTCAATGTGTTTTTGCAAATAGTCAATCCGATAGGTATCATGGACTTGCCCATCTTCTAATCGGTCGTAGGCACCAAAGCCATTTTCAACAATAAAAAGAGGTAGATTATAACGTTCATAGACAACATTCAAGGTATAACGCAACCCGACTGGATCAATTTGCCAACCCCAATCACTTGCTTGAACATAAGGATTTCGAACGACTTTTGCACCTGGAAAATCAGTGATGTTTTCCCCTGAAATCTCTGGTAAAGTCGTTACTGCACCAGACATATAATAACTGAAACCAATATAATCAACTGTTCCTTCTTTCAAAGCTTGTGTTTCGTCTTCGGTAATTTCGATTTGATACCCTTTTTCTTCCCAATATTTTTTGGCATAAGTAGGAATAACACCACGAGCATGAATATCAGAATAAAAGAAGCGACGATCCATTACTTTGACGGATGCCATTAAATCTTCTGGATTACAAGAATATGGATAAACTGGTACGTACGCCATCATGCAACCAATTTGAAACTCAGGATTGATTTTATGTCCTAGTCGAACGACTTTTGCACTGGCAATCAACTCATTTAAACCTGCTTGAAAAGTCAATTCTTCTTTATTTTCACCCGCCTGAAAAAGCATGGCAGAATTGGTCCAAGTGTGTAGCTCATGTTGTCCGTCTGCCTGATTATTGATTTCGTTAAAGGTCATCCAATATTTCACTTTTTTCTGATAGCGTGTCATGACTGTTTCAGCGTAATGAACGAAGAAATCAATCAACTTTTTGTTTTTGAATCCACCGTATGCTTCATGTAAATGATAAGGAATTTCAAAATGTGATAAAGTAATCACCGGTTCAATCCCATTTCTCAATAATTCATCAAATAAATTATCATAGAATTGCAAACCTGCTTCATTTGGCTCTTCCTCATCTCCATTCGGAAAAATTCTTGCCCAGTTGATTGATGTTCGAAACACGTTTAAGCCTAATTCTTTAAACAAAGCAATATCTTCTTTGTAACGATGATAGAAGTCGATTGCTTCATGGTTGGGATAATTTTTACCAGGGATCACACCTTTCGTAATTTCTCGTGCAACCCCATTTGCACCAGCTGTCATTACGTCAGCAATACTGATTCCTTTGCCGTCAGCATTCCAAGCACCTTCAATTTGATGAGCTGCTACTGCGCCACCCCATAAAAAATCTTTTGGAAATTTATTTGCCATTATTGGTCACCTCAATTAGTTAATGCCCTTAGTATAGTTAGGAAATCTGACTTACTCAATGCCTGTACAAAACTCTGGCATGAAATCCAGTAAATAGAAAAAAACACCATCATGGTACATTCTGTACCAAAATAGTGTTTTCCAAAACGCCATGTACCTAAAAGTAATAATCTTTTTAGTCGCGTTGTTGAAGTCGATCCGCGAGTTGTTCAATCAAAAAAATACAAGGTATCTGACTTGTTAAATCTTCATGTTTTTTTACTCGGCGAACATCCACATGATAGTCTAGCACATAATCAGACATTCGACTCAAGGTCGAATTGATATCTGAAGTAATGGCAATCGTCAAACAATCGTCTTGATTTCGGAAACCATTCACTACTTCGACCACCTCATTTGTCATTCCTGAAACGGATAAGGTCACTAGCACATTGTCACTCGTATTTTGCAGTTTCGATTTAATTGGATAAGTCGGATCAATTAATGGATAACTATTGTACCCCATCAAAGCAAAACGACGTGCCGCATACTCACAAATCGCCCCTGATGCTCCCATACCAAAAAAGACGATATTCTCACAATATTGGATTTTCTCCACAACTTGATTTAATTTACTTTCAATATCTTTACGAAAACTATCCCGACTCAAAATTGTCAAAGCCGCGTTAAAATCTTCTCCTTCTACCACACTCGTACTAAACTGACTGCGAAATTCAGTATAACTTTCATAACCTAGCTTACGAATCAAACGCATCACGGAAGATGCCGAGGTATGCGATTCTTGTGCAATGTCTCGTACGCGCATATACGGAACTTTATCCACATTGCTACTCATATAATGATAAATTGCTTGGTCGGTATCAGACAAAGCATTAAAATCAATATTACCAAAAAAACTCATTTGTTCTCCCCCTAGTTGCAACTAAATTCAAATTTTCTCACTTATTTCTATTTTTTCAAGTAGCGAAAAAACGGTTACAAAGCTTATTCTAGAACAAAATAACTCATAATAGCTAGCAAATCAAGTAAGGAATAATTTTTTAAATAGTTCACGATAAGATTTTTCAGATTTTTTGTTAAACAATTCAGGAACAAAGGAACAAAAATGTTTATGTAAGCCTCGTTTTATTTCGCCATTAAATCAATGAGGCTTCAATTAAGATTAACTCGTCATCTTCCATGTTGTGCATGTCAGCAACCTCTTCTTTTTTAATTTAGAGAAACGAAAATCTTTAGTAAACAAAAAAAGTGAGACAAAACGAATCCGTTTTGTCCCACCCTTTTCATCAGTCAACAAAGGAAGCAAATTAAGCTTTGTTTGCTGAACCGAACCAGTCAATATGAGATTCTGCATCTTTAACGATTGCAGCTTTACCTGGTGCTAATAATTTACGAGGGTCAAATCCTTTACCTTCGCGGTCTTTACCAGCTTCGATGTATTCACGAGTAGCAGCAGCAAATGATAATTGGAATTCAGTATTAACATTAACTTTTGAAATACCCATTGAGATAGCTTTTTCGATTTGGTCTTGAGGAATACCTGATCCGCCGTGTAATACTAAAGGCATGTCTGGACCTACAGCATCAGCAATTGCTTGTAAGTGATCAAATGCTAATCCGTTCCAGTTTTCTGGGTATTGACCGTGGATGTTACCGATACCACATGCTAAGTAGTCGATACCTGTAGCAACCATTTGTTTACATTCTTCAATGTCAGCTAATTCGCCGTTACCGATGATTCCGTCTTCTTCTCCGCCGATTGAACCAACTTCACATTCTACAGAGATTCCTTTAGCGTGAGCTCTTTCAACAACGTCTTTAGCTAATTTCAAGTTTTCTTCGAATGGTAAATGAGAACCATCGAACATAACTGAAGTATAGCCGATTTCGATACATTCTAAAGCTGCATCGTAGTCACCATGGTCTAAGTGGATAGCAACTGGAACAGTGATGTTCATTGCTTCAACTAAATCAGTGATTAAATCTTTACATACTTTGTAACCACCCATGTATTTAGCTGCACCCATTGAAGTTTGGATAAGTACTGGTGCTTTTTTAGCTTCAGCTGCTTCAAGAATAGCTTGAGTCCATTCTAAGTTGTTTGTGTTGAATCCGCCGACAGCGTAACCGCCTTTACGAGCAGCTTTTAAAAATTCAGCTCCTGATACTACTGGCATAATAAAATTCCTCCTAAGTTTTGTAAAAACTAAATTTGTTAAGACAATTCTTAACCAACGACCTTATTTTACCAAACATTGTGGTACTTTTCTACTAAAATCATTGAAAATGAAAATTTTCAACAAGTTTTTTGTAAAAAAGAAACACAATAACGAACCACAATTAGATAAAAATACTGTTTTATTATGTTTCTTCTTCTCATTTAATAACAAAAAAACAAATAGAAAAAATCATTCTTTTTTCATAAACCCGCATTTATTTCACTTAATTCCTGCTTTTGACTCTTCCCGCAAAAAAACAGAGCAGTTTATGAAAACTACTCTGTTTGACCTATTTCTTATTTTGCTTCGCGATCTGCTAGCGAAGCACCAACAAATGCTTTGATTAATTTTTGTGGACGATTTGGTCGTGAAATCAACTCTGGATGGAATTGACAACCAACAAAGAATTTCTTTTCAGGAATTTCAACGATTTCAACCAAGCGATTGTCTGGTGAAACACCAGAGAAAACCAATCCTTGTTCTTCAAACATTTCACGGTATTGGTTGTTGAATTCATAACGATGACGGTGACGTTCTTGAACGACATCTGCCTCTTCGTATGCTGTTGCTGTTTTCGTTCCTTTTTTGATTTTACATGGATATAAGCCCAAACGAAGTGTGCCACCAAGGTTTTCAACATTTTCTTGGTCAGCCATCAAATCAATAATATTATTTTGAGCATCAGGATTTGTTTCAGCTGAAGCTGCGTCAGGAAGACCCACTACATTGCGTGCAAATTCAACACAAGCCATTTGCATACCTAAACAAATACCTAAAAATGGAATATCATTTTCTCTGGCAAAACGAATTGCTTCAATTTTACCTTCAACGCCTCGATCACCAAATCCACCAGGAACCAAAATTCCGTCAGCATCTTTCAAACGTTCTGCGACATTTTCTTCCGTTAATTCTTGTGCTTTGACCCAATCCAATTCAATATCTGCATCATAAGCAAAGCCTGAATGTTTCAAAGCTTCTACTACTGAGATATAAGCATCAGGTAACTCAACATATTTACCAACTAAAGCAATACGGACTTTTTTCTTCAAGTTCAAGACACGTTCTTCTAATTCTTTCCATTCCGTCATGTCTGCTTCTGGTGTTTCAAGTTTCAAGTGTTCGCAAACAATTCGGTCCATCCCTTGTTTTTGTAGCAATAATGGAATGGAATATAATGTATCCACATCCGGTGATTCAATCACGGCTTCTGGTTCAACGTCACAAAATTGTGCTAATTTATTTTTTACGTTTTGTGAAACAGGTTGTTCCGTACGAACGACTAAAATATTTGGTTGGATTCCCAAGCCACGTAATTCTTTCACACTGTGTTGTGTTGGTTTTGTTTTCATTTCACCAGCAGCTTTTAAATAAGGAATCAATGTTGTATGCACGTACATTACGTTATCTGCACCAACATCAGCTTTCATTTGACGCAAAGCCTCCAAGAATGGTAATGATTCGATATCACCCACTGTTCCGCCAACTTCGGTGATGATGACATCAGAGTCTGTTAATTTTGCGGCACGCATGATCTTTTCTTTGATTTCATTTGTGATATGTGGAATCACTTGGACAGTTGCTCCTAAGTATTCCCCTTTACGTTCTTTACGCAATACTTCAGAATAGATTTTTCCTGTGGTAACATTGGAGTATTTGTTCAAATTGATGTCGATAAAACGTTCATAGTGTCCTAAGTCTAAGTCTGTTTCCGCACCATCATCTGTTACAAATACTTCTCCATGTTGATAAGGACTCATTGTTCCTGGGTCAACATTGATATACGGATCAAATTTTTGGATAGTTACCTTTAGGCCACGATTTTTCAACAAGCGACCCAATGAAGCTGCTACGATCCCTTTACCAATCGAAGATACAACGCCGCCAGTTACAAAAATGTATTTTGTCATAAATTCAAAAACTCCTTCTTGTTTTATCTGCAGGAAAAGTCCCAGAAAAAATAAAGAAAGCTCCCTATTCTTCTAACAAGAATAGGGAGCTGAAATTTCTGTAAACTTCTGACCCTTTAAAAGGGTGCCCAAGGAGTATAATACAAGCTCCAGAATTGAAAGTCAAGACATCAATTTGATGATTGCGATTTCAAAAAAATTTGTTGGTGTTGGAAGTATTCTAAACAACGTAGCTCTAAAACCTACCCATACAATTATCTAATACAACATCTGTTTTGGAAGCATTCTAAACAACATAGCTCTAAAACGAAAATTGGGAAAGAGCTTTTGAATACTACGTTTTGGAAGCATTCTAAACAACATAGCTCTAAAACGTTCACAGGTGACGTTCCCAGCCGGAACACGTTTTGGAAGCATTCTAAACAACATAGCTCTAAAACAATAATCATTTTAGTACCTCTTTCATTTTTGTTTTGGAAGCATTCTAAACAACATAGCTCTAAAACATCGTTCATTGTTACATATTGATATACGTAGTTTTGGAAGCATTCTAAACAACATAGCTCTAAAACCTCGCAAAAAAATTCAAGATTTCGTAATCGCACTACTCGTCCATAGCAAAACTTCAGTTAGAGTACTTCAACAATTGTTTTTTCTTATTATATCATGGGAAAATAAACCTGTGGGAAACAAAACATAATGGATGAAAAAAACACAGAGACAAAAGATTGCCTCTGTGTTTACTACTTTTTTGACTTAATAAAGTTCTAAATATTGTTCTCTTTCCCACTCAGAAACTGTTTGACGGAAAGCTGCCCATTCCAAACGTTTCGCTTCAACAAAGTTTGAGAAGATGTGTTGACCTAGTGCATCGATCATCACTTCATCTTTACGCAATTCTTTAATTGCGTTGTGAATCGTTGAAGGTAAATCTTGAATTTGCGCTGCTTCACGTTCTTCTTCATTCATCACATAAATATTACGGTCAACCGCATCTGGCGGTGTTAATTCACGACGGATACCATCTAAACCAGCTTGCAATAATACGGCCATTGCCAAGTAAGGATTTGCAGATGGATCAACTGAACGTAATTCTAAACGAGTGGATACGCCACGTGATTCAGGAACTCGAACTAATGGTGAACGATTATGCCCACTCCATGCAACGTAAACAGGTGCTTCATATCCAGGAACTAAACGTTTGTATGAGTTCACTGTTGGATTGCAAACAGCTGTGTAAGCACGCGCATGATGCAACAACCCACCTAAGAAATGATAAGCGGTTTGACTTAATTCTAATTCGCCATCTTTATCATAAAAAGCGTTGCCGTCTTCATTGAACAAGGACATATTACAATGCATTCCTGATCCATTGATTCCATATAATGGTTTTGGCATAAAGGTTGCATGTAGGCCATGTTTTCTAGCAATTGTTTTGACAACCAACTTGAACGTTTGAATGTTATCACAAGCATCTACTACATCTGCATATTTAAAATCAATTTCATGTTGTCCTGGCGCAACTTCATGGTGAGAAGCTTCGACTTCAAATCCTAAACTCTCCAATTCTAAAACGATATCACGACGACAATTTTCCCCTAAATCTGTTGGGGCAAAATCAAAGTAACCGCCCTTGTCATTTAATGTCGTAGTAATTCCGCCATCCTCATCAAGTTTAAATAAGAAGAATTCAGGTTCTGGGCCTAAGTTGAAAGAGGTAAAACCAAGTTCTCTCATGTCTGACAACGCACGTTTTAAGTTTCCACGAGGGTCGCCAGCAAACGGTGTTCCATTTGGGTTGTAAATATCACAAATTAAACGTGCAACTTTTCCATGCGCACTCTCCCATGGGAAAATCATCCAAGTTGAAAGATCTGGATACAAATACATATCGCTTTCTTCAATTCGAACAAATCCTTCGATTGAAGAACCATCAAACATCATTTTATTTTCTAAAACCTTGTCAATTTGACTTACTGGAACTTCAACATTTTTGATTGTTCCTAAAATATCTGTGAACATTAAACGTAAAAAACGTACGTTTTCTTCCTCAATAATTCGTTTGATTTCTTCGCCAGTTATTTGTTTCTTTACCATGGTATCCCTCTTTCTCTTTCATTTTTATTTTTTTATTTTATTCAGTCATAGAATTGATGTTGCATTCCTTGCGACTGATAGTGCCCAGTTTTACTTAGCCCACCTTGTGATAACATTTCATCACGAAAGATTTGACGGACATCATGATCGGTCAATGGTCGTTTTTTCTTGGCTTCTTTTTTCTTCGCCTGCGCCATTTCATAGACACGTTTGATTCCTGCCATATTCAGACCATCCGAAAGATAATCTTTGATTTCCAACAATGTATCAATATCATTCAACGAATACATACGACGATTTCCTTCGCTACGTTCAGGATGAACAAGCTCTTGCTCCTCATAATAACGAATCTGTCTCGCAGTTAGATCAGTCAACTTCATAACTGTACCAATTGGAAAAACTGACATTGAGCGTCGTAATTCCTTTTCTCCCATCAGATGTCCCCTTTCGTTTTCTAAGTTGAGAAAAGTGTACCAATTTATTTTTTAATTGTCAACGATTCATGTTAGGTTTTCTAACATGAAAGATAAAAAATTTTTCCGTACAAAAAAATGAGCTCTTTCTTTGCTAGAAAAAGCTCATAGATAGATTGATTATTTATTGATGGTAAACAGCATTCAATGCGTGAGAAACCGCAATTTTTACATGTTCAAAGGTCAAGCCACCTTGAATATAAAGAGCATAGGGCTCTCTCAAAGGACCGTCTGCACTTAGTTCAATACTCGCACCTTGGACAAAAGTACCTGCTGCCATAATAATATCATCTTCATATCCAGCCATATAAGAAGGAATCGGCGCAACAAATGAATCAATTGGTGAAAACTTTTGGATTGCTTGGCAAAACGTGACCATCGCTTCCGCATTTTCCATTTCAACTAATTGAATCAAATCCGTTCGTGGCTCATCCCAACGTGGTGTCGAACGTAGTTGATAACTCTCTAATAAAGCTGCCGTAAATACTGCACCTTGAATCGCTTGACTAACTACATGTGGCGCTAGGAAAAATCCTTGCAGCATATCATAAACATTCCCTAACATTGCGCCCCCTTCTGCACCAACGCCTGGTGTAGTCAAACGATAAGCCGCACGCTCAACAAACTCTTTCTTTCCAGCAATGTAACCACCCGTTTTCGCAATTCCACCACCAGGATTCTTGATTAATGACCCAGCAATGAGATCCGCACCAATTTGAGTGGGTTCCATTAGTTCAGCAAATTCTCCATAACAATTATCAACGAAAATGACCACATTTGGATCAATTTCATGCACAAATGTACACATTTCTTTTATTTTTTCAATCGTAAAGGATGGACGTGTAGCATAACCTCGTGAACGTTGAATCGCAACCACTTTTGTTTTGCTTGTCATCTTCTTTTTAACTTGTTCAAAGTCTACTTTTCCATTTGTTTGCAAGTCAACATGATCGTAGCCAATCCCGTACTCTTTAAACGAACCAATCCCGTTTCCGGCAACACCGATGACTTCTAATAAAGTATCATATGGAGTTCCTGTAATATAAAGCAAATCATCCCCAGGGCGCAATACACCAAAAAGGGCTGTCGCAATTGCATGTGTCCCCGAAACAATTTGTGGACGAACAAGTGCAGCTTCCGCCCCGAAAACTTGAGCATACACAGCTTCCAGAACGTCACGCCCTAAATCGTCATTTCCATAACCAGTTGATGGTAAAAAGTGAGTTTCTGATACTTGTTGCTCTCGAAACGCTGTTAATACTTTTGCTTGATTCGTCAATGCTACTTCTCGAACCTCCGCTAATCGCTTAGCAATCTTTTGATCCACTTCATCTATTTTTTCAACTAGTTCAGGCGCTAACTCAGCTGTCCAACTCATCTGTCATTCTCCTTATCCATTTCGAAGTACTTTTAGCAAAGCCTCTGACTTCATAGCTATTCTTTTCTTCGATAAATTCCTCACTTAACACCAAGGTTTGCCGCTTGATTTCACTTAACTGTTGCCCTGCCTCACTTGGTAAGAAAAGCGTATAGGGGGTTAGTAGTTCCATGATTTCTCGCTTGATTGCTCGTGTTAATTCTTGTTTTCCCGATTCACTTTTGGCTGAAATTAAACGATTAGGAAATAAAGTTGGTGTGAAAGCTCCACGATTGACTTGGTCTGCTTTATTATAAACAGTCAAGATTGGTACATCTTTCATTTCAAGTTCATCCATTAATTTCAAAACCGTTTGTTCCTGTAAAATTCGTTCAGGCGCGCTAGCATCTACGACATGTAGAAGTAAATCCATGTTTTGGCTTTCTTCTAACGTTGAATGGAACGCATCAATCAGTTGTGTTGGCAAATCTTGAATAAAACCAACAGTATCCGTCATCGTTACTTCAAACCCTTCAGGAAAATGCCATTTTTTTGTCAATGGATCAAGTGTTGCAAATAACTGATCTTTTGAATACGTATCTGCTTGGGTCAACAGATTTAAAATCGTTGATTTACCAGCATTCGTGTAACCAATTAGACCAATTTGAAAAATCTCATTGTTTTTTCGTTGTTGTCGATTGCGCTCACGATGTGCCTCAACTTCTTTCAGTTCACGTTTGACTGCATAGATTTTGTTGCGAATATGCCGACGATCCGTTTCCAGTTTTGTTTCCCCAGGTCCTCTTGTCCCAATTCCCCCGCCTAAACGAGATAAAGTCTTCCCTTGTCCCACCAATCGCGGCAACAAATATTCAAGTTGTGCCAACTCAACTTGCAATTTACCTTCTCTTGAACGCGCACGCATCGCAAAAATATCTAAAATCAATTGTACTCGGTCGATCACCGGCAATCCTACGGCATCCGAAATGATTTGGCTTTGTCGTGGCGTTAGCTCGTGGTTAAAAATAATCAAATCAGCTTCATAAGCAGTTGCTTGCTGGATTAATTCTTCTAATTTACCTTTACCAATCAATGTTTGGCGATCAACTTGTGGTCTTTTTTGTGTAAGCGAAAAAACCACTTCTCCCGCCGCGGTTTTCGTTAATTGAATCAATTCTTTCATTGATTCTGCAAAATAAGATTGATTTTTTTCCGTTTCGACCCCGACGATCACCACTTTTTCTTTCTCTTCAATCATTGTGATTCCTCCAGCCATTTTTGAATTTTCGTTTCAATTACTTGCTGTTTTTCGGGTTGCTCCACCAAATCAAACCACTGGGCAGTTAGTCGATTTCTAAACCAAGTGAGTTGTCGTTTTGCATAACGTCTGGAATTCTGTTTGATTTGTTCTGCGACTTCTTCTAAAGAATTCTGTCCATTAAAATAAGGGAAAAATTCTTTATAACCAATTCCTTGACTCGCTTGTGTGTCACCTAATTGATAAACAAAACGTGCCTCCTCTTCCAAACCAGCTTTTAGCATCAAATCCACGCGTAAATTGATTCGCTCGTAAAGCTTTTCTCGGTTCGTATCCAAACCAATCATGTAATAATCATAGAATTGTTTTGGCTGTTCTTTGGGAGCAGTAATACTGAAGCCTGTCATTTCTAAAACTTCCAGTGCCCGGACAACTTTTCGTTGATTGTTCCAATGGATTTTTTCTGCTGCTTCTGGATCTTTTTCCTTAAGCATCGTCCATAAAGCTTCGTTTCCATACTCGTCAGCAAATGCTTCGTATTTTTGGCGAACTATTTTTGTTTCCTCTTGCTGTTTGTCTGCAGCGCCTAATTGATAATCATAAAGTAAAGACTGAATATATAACCCCGTACCACCTGCAATAATTGGCAAATGACCTCGAGCCGTGATTTCAGCAATCAATTGTCTAGCAGACCGCTGAAAATCAGCAGCTGAGTAGCGTTGTGTCGGCTCAATCACATCAATTAAATGATGTGGCACGCCCGCCATTTCTTCTGAGGTGACCTTGGCTGTTCCAATGTCTAGTTTTCGGTACACTTGCAAAGAATCACCGCTAATAATTTCTCCATTAAATTTTTTTGCTAATTCAATGCTCAAAGCTGTTTTACCAACAGCCGTTGGGCCAACAATTACTAATACTTTTTCCATAAACATCCTACTTTTTCATAAATTGTTTCAGGCGAATGGCTCTCTCTGGATAATCGGTAATGATTCCTGTCACTCCAAGTCCATAGCACCAATTGATTTCTTCTTCTGTATTGATTGTCCACGGTCGAATAGGCTTGTCAAAGATTCCTAATTGTTCGGGCTGTTCTTGCAACCAAGTTTTCTTAGGATGAACGCCTTCGATAAATTTGTTTTCCTTTGCATACATGATTTTATTTTTTGAAGTCCCTGTCAAAACATCTAATTGAACATCGGGTTCTAGTTTCGCCATGCGCTCCAAAGAAGCCAGGTTAAAACTGCAATACCCATGTTCAAACGGCCAAGACTGTTGCAACAAAGCAGACACTTTTTCCTCGATTTGAGGATACTCATACTTGTCTGTCTTTAATTCAATCATTAATACACCGCGATAATTTTTTTGGAGCAAAAGGTTCAGTACCTCTTTTAACGTTGGCACTTTTGCCGCAGAAAAATCTTTGCTAAACCAACTACCGGCGTTCAACTTTTTGATTTCTTCCAACGTTTTTTCGCGAAGCAATCCTTTACCATTCGTTGTCCGATCGACTTCCTCATCATGCATCACAACTATTTGGCCATCTGCACTAAGATGAACGTCTAACTCGATTCCATCTGAACCAACACGAACTGCTTCAGCAAATGCTGGCAAAGTATTTTCAGGATGTGTTCCGCTACTTCCACGATGTGCGTAAATCTGTACCATATTCATTCACTCCAATCGAGTACTATTGTAACATATGGAAGAAGTTTCAGCTCAAGCACTGAGCTAGTTGAACAAGTACATAAGCAGTTCAAAGAACTTTCCCTGTTTTTAGATAGCTACGCATTTTTTGGATTTCTTACTTTAAAAGCTCACGAGTAAATTTGTTACTAAAAAACATTCATTGCGCAAAAACAAAAAAGAACCCTGACTCTCGTCACGGTTCTATTGCTAGTTGATTTGCTAGTTAGCTCCACACGTCGTCTTTTGAAAAGAAGCCAATTGGTTGTTTCGTCAGATTTTTTAATTGCAATTTTTTCTCGTTAATCATCTCAGTCAAATTATCGCTAAAGTTTTCTAAAATGACACGACCACCTTTGTACGCGTACCCGCCTACTTTCATCGTTTCATCAGGTGAAAGAATTACTTTTCGATGAGCGATTGTTTTGAATAATTCATCTAAAATGTAATTAGGTAAATAAAAATTGTTTTGTGTCGCATATGATTGCAAATAAGCAAAGTCATCAATCGTGATGTAACAGTCATCAAATGCATCAAAGCTGACGTACTCTTCCATTAAAGTCGAACGTTTTTGCAAAATCTCATTAACCTTCTTATTCAATTGATTCAACGTTTCAATTTCTTTGACCTTTAGTTCTAGTTCACGTCGACGTGTTTCTTTATTTTCTAAATGACGCATCTGGATTGCCATGCCAAGATAGACAACCAACGCACCCAAAAGAACGCCAATAAATCCTATGATTCCCACTTCCAAATCTACTGCTCCCCCTTGTTTCTATTCTCTTTTTATCATAACATAAAGATGACTTTCTTCGATTAATTTATCGAAGTTTTTTCATTTGACCTTTGTTGACCAAAAAGGTATACTTCTTCTTAGGTATTAAGAATACTTTATGTTACACTAACTTTGAAAGAATTTTAAGGAGGAAATTTAGAATGAATTTAATTCCTACAGTTATCGAACAATCATCTCGTGGTGAAAGAGCCTACGATATTTATTCTCGCCTATTAAAAGACCGCATCATCATGTTGAGTGGCCAAGTAACAGATGATCTTGCAAATTCAATCATTGCACAATTGCTTTTCCTTGATGCACAAGACTCTGAAAAAGATATTTATCTTTACATCAACTCTCCAGGTGGATCTGTGACAGCAGGTATGGCTATTTATGACACAATGAACTTTGTCAAAGCAGATGTTCAAACAATCGTTATGGGGATGGCTGCTTCAATGGGTAGCTTCTTACTAACTGCTGGTACAAAAGGGAAACGTTTTGCTTTACCAAACGCAGAAATCATGATTCACCAACCACTTGGTGGCGCGCAAGGCCAAGCAACTGAGATTGAAATCGCTGCTCGCCATATTTTACAAACCCGTGAACGCTTAAATAAAATCTTGGCTGAACGCACAGGTCAACCACTTGAAGTCATCGAAAAAGATACTGATCGTGACAACTATATGACTGCTCAACAAGCAAAAGATTATGGCTTGATCGACGAAGTAATGGAAAACAATTCTGCTTTAAAATAAGCATAAAAAGACTGGGACAAAACTAGAAAACCAAGTCTTCCGTAACACCTTTTTCAATTTTAAAACCGCCTAAAGTTCGTTTTTGGAAACGAACTTTAGGCGGTTTTTCTATTTAGGATATTTTGCCTCAAACTTTTTTTACGAATAAACAGTGTTCCGAAAACAACTCCTCAATATAACTTGATAGCTTGCATTTACTTCAAAATATAAAATGCTATTTTTAATCCCTGCTCGCTAGATTGTCAGAGCTCAGCATTTTGCACCACAACTTTATCCACGGTGTTCCCCAAGCAACTCCTCAATATAATTCATAACTGTCTAAAAACATGAACAGCTATTTTTGTCAGTTGCTCTTTATTTTTTCGAAGCTGACCGCTTGGAACCACAACCTTTTCATTTAATATTTGCCTGCTAAATATTCTTGCCCTAACTCAATATAGTGTTGGATATTTGCTTGATTTTTTTGAATTTCTTCCTCCGTTAACGGACGGATCACTCTAGCTGGTCGTCCAAATGCCAAAACATTTGGTGGAATCACTTTGCCCTCGGTTACCAAAGATCCTGCCCCAATCAAACTATTCTCTCCGATTTGAGCATGGTTTAGAATTGTTGAACCCATTCCAATCAACGCACCTTTTTCTATTTTACACCCATGGAGCATACATTGATGACCAACAGTAACATTTTCTGCAATTTCTGTCGGCGCATCATGATCCACATGGATGATTGTTCCATCTTGAATATTGGTTCCTTGTCCTACCTTAATCCAGTTACTATCTCCTCGCAAAACGGCTTGATACCAAATCGTTACATCCTTTGCTAAAGTAACATCACCGACTACTGTTGCATTTGGTGCAATAAAGAGTTTCTCCATTTGTCCCCCTCCTTCACTCGTTATTTGTTCAAAGTATAGCAATACTTTTCAGTGAATACTAGAAAAACTAGACGAAAAAAGGTTGCAACAAAAGTCCACCGACTTCATGTTACAACCTTAAACTTCGTTTGAATCTTATAGTTGTTCTAAAACAGCTTCATAAGCTTCAACTTGTGCTAATAAACGTTCAATTTGTACTTCGTTTTCGATAAAATTGATTGAATTGCCTAGTTCTTCTTCTCGGCGTGTTGTCAAACGGTCGATTTCTTTTTTTGCTTCAGCAATTTGTTTGTTTAGGAATTGTTCCATTATTTCCATCTCCGTTTCTTCTTGATACTTTAACTGTATCACCAAGTTTTTGGAAAAACAAAAATTTCGCATCGAAAAATAATGTCTCATTTAACAAGTTAACACTACTACTCGACTTCTTCTGCAAATTGGCTGTTATAAAGTTTCTCATAAAAACCACCTTGCGCAAGCAAACTTTCATGTGTTCCTTTTTCGATAATTGATCCTTGATCCATTACTAAAATCAAATCCGCATCACGAATCGTCGACAATCGGTGCGCAATCACAAAGCTCGTGCGCCCTTTCATGACACGATCCATTGCCTTTTGAATCAAAGCTTCAAGACGTGTGTCAACTGAACTTGTTGCCTCATCCAAAATCAAAATCTTAGGATCAGAAATCACAGCACGGGCAATTGTTAATAACTGCTTCTGTCCAAGAGAAACATTGTCACCTTCAGCATTGATTTCCATTTCATAACCGTCTGGCATTGTACGAATAAAGTGATCGACATTCGCTGTTTTCGCTGCATCAACGACTTCATAATCAGTAGCATCTAATTTCCCAAAGCGAATATTATCCGCAATGGTTCCTTCATATAACCAAGCATCTTGCAACACCATTCCAAATAATGAACGGACATCACTTCGACTCAAGGATTTTGTGTCAATACCGTCAATTTTGATCGCACCGCTATTCACATCATAAAAGCGCATCAATAAATTAATCAAGGTCGTTTTCCCTGCACCAGTTGGTCCAACTACAGCAACCATCTGTCCTGCTTTGACTTCAAAATTCAAGTCTTGAATCAACGGCTTACTTGGATCGTATGCAAAGTCAACATGTTCAAACTTGACTGCACCTTCAACAACCTCAGGTAAAATCGCATCAACTTCATTTAATGGTTCTTCTGGCTCATCAAGAATTTCGAATACGCGTTTTGTTGCTGCAGAAGCACTTTGCAATACAGAAGAAAGTTGAGTGATATTCCCCATTGGTTGACTGATTTGCCAAATGTATTGAATAAACGCTTGAAGTTGCCCCACAACGATTACACCAGTAATAACATAAAAACTTCCCATAACAGCCATACCAATATACGTTGCATAAGCAGTCAATTGAACTAATGGCATCATTAAACCAGAAATAAAGGCCGCTTTAAACCCAAAGTATTTTAGTTGATGATTGACAGCTTTAAAACCATCTAATGTTTGTTTTTCACGTCCATAAACTTTTAAAACAGTAAATCCTGTCATATTTTCTTGGACATATCCGTTCAAATCACCAAGTGAATTTTGCATGTTTTGGAAATCTTTTTGCGAAACATTCACGATTTTTTTAGAAATCCAAATGGAAGCTGGAATCATGATCATTGAGATAAGTGCCATGATTGGTTGGATATAAAACATCATCACTGCAGCCATTGCAATCGCAAGTACAGCATTGACAATTCCGATAAAAGCTTGCTGTAATGCACCACTCACAGCATCCACATCATTGGTTACCCGAGATAAAATATTACCTTGTTGGTTTTTATCAAAATAAGATACGGGCAAACGATTGATCTTTTCTTCAATATCACGACGTAAATCTTGCATCGCACTTTGCACCACATTCGTCATCAGCACACCTGATAACAATTGCGAAACACAGTAACCGATCCCGACAATCGTGATCCAAATCAGACATTGAATAATATAAGAAAAGTTGATTGGTTCATTGTTTGCTAAATTTCGGCTGATTTCCGTTGTTGGTAGCCCCGTTACATAAGGAAGAGCCGCATTGAACGCAACCGTTAAGACCGTAAATAAAAGAACTAGCATAAATGTTGCTTTATAAGGATTAATATAATGTGCCAGTCTTTTTAAAGAAGAAAATGTTTGTTTCATGCTAATTCCTCCTTCGATAGTTGAGAGGCAGCAATATCGTAATAGATTGGGCAATTTTCCAGTAATTCACGGTGCGTACCCATTCCAACAACTTCCCCTTCGTTCAACACAACAATTTTATCTGCGTGCATAATCGTTCCGACACGTTGCGCCACAATCAAAACAGTGGATTCCGTTGTTTCTTTCTTCAAGCGAGCACGAAGTTTCGCGTCTGTTTGGTAATCCAAAGCAGAGAAACTATCGTCAAAAATGTAAATTTCTGGTCGGCGGATAATTGCGCGGGCAATGGCTAACCGTTGCTTTTGTCCACCAGAAAAGTTTGCGCCTCCCTCTGAAAGATGTTCATTGAATCCATCTGGTTTACGAGAAATAAAGTCAGTGGCTTGTGCAATATCTGCTGCTTCTTTCATTTCTTCATCTGTCGCATCTTCTTTTCCGTAACGGAGATTTTCTGCGATTGTTCCAGTAAACAACAAGGCTTTTTGCGGAATAAAACCAATCTTGTCACGTAAAGTGCTTAAACGATAGTCTCGCACATCTACCCCGTCAATCAGAACTTCGCCTTCACTCACGTCATAAAATCGCGGGATCAGCTGGATCAAGGTTGACTTGCCACTCCCCGTACTTCCGATAAATGCAACCGTCTCACCTGGTGAAGCGGTAAAACTTACATTACGAATGACTGGTTCTTGTGCATGACCAGGGTAAGCAAATGTTACATTCTTAAATTCAACAAATCCTTTCGTTTTCGTTTCCGAAACACCTTCAGGATTTTCTGAAATCTCAGGTTGAGCATCTAAAGCTTCTTGGATACGCGAAGCAGAAACAGCTGCCCGTGGATACATCATAAAGACACTTGCAAAAAGCATGAACGAGAAGAGCGCGTGGAAAATATATTCGATAAATGCAATCAAGTCCCCTACTTTTAGTGACCCAGCATCAATTTGTAGTGTCCCGCTCCAAATAATCAAGACCATTACAATATTAAACAGGAAGTAAAAACCTGGTTGTGCTACTGCCATCAAACGAAATAAACTTTTTGAGCTTGATGCATAATTTTCATTGACTTCGCCAAAACGTTTTTCTTCGAATTTTTCATTCACAAAAGCGCGGATAACACGCAGACCAGATAAATTTTCTCTTAGTATACTGTTGATTTTATCTAAATTCTTTTGTTGCTTTTTGGATAATGGTTCAGAAACTTTCGCAATCGCTATCACTGCGAGTAATAAGAAAGGGAGTGCGCCGACTACATACAACCCTAATATCGCACTTGTCCGAACAACCATATATAGACTGACTGCAAACATCATCGGTGTCATAAAACCAATTCGCAAAATGTTTTGTAAAAACAACATAATCTGATACGCATCATTCGTCGTACGCGTAATCAGAGAAGAAACACCTAAATTTTCATACTCTTGATGCGAATAACTTTGAATTTTTTCAAATAAATCATCACGAATATCTGCAACAATATTCGTCGTGATTCTTGAACCAAAATAGCCTAAAAGAATATTTAAAATAATTCCGATAACGGTGATTACAATCATGACAATCCCTTGTTGTTTGACGTAATCAAAATCATCTTGTAATATCCCAAAGTCAATCATTCGTGCCAAAATCGTTGGTAAACCTAATTCAATGAGGATAAAACCAAATACACAAATAAAATTCAAAAGTAAGAATTTCTTGTACCTCATTGTGTAGTGCCACATTAACTTCACTTTCTCATCTCCCTTTTAAAAATTTCATTTTTTTGCCATTAAATCCCATGATAGCACACTAAAAACCTTATTAGAACACTTCACGTTCAAAAAATTACTGGAAATAAATCCTCAAGATTTTTTAGGACTCTGCTGTTGATTTCTATACTTATTCCCCAATTTGTGCTAGAATAACAAGTAATTATTGTATAATTTTTTATACAAAGGTACGGTTGAAGAAAATTCCGAACAGAACAAGCAAAGCGAGGCTTGTCTCTTTGATTCAAATAATTAATTTGAGTCAAAGCATATCAAAATTCAGGTGGCTTGCCCACTCGTTTTGTGTTGTCTAAAAAATCAACTAGCTAAATTCCTGCGTATGCAGATAAAGGAGACAAAATAAATGATTTACAAAGTTTACTATCAAGAATCAAAAATCCGTAACCCTAAACGGGAAGAAACACAAGTGCTTTACATTGACGCGAAAGATGATGTCGAAGCACGTCAACGCGTTGAAGAAAATACCCCATACAATATCGAGTTCGTTCAACTTCTAGAAGGAAATCACCTAGAATACGAAAAAGAGAACGTTCAATTTACTTTAGTGGAGTTTTAAGATGAAACTTTCCATCAAAAATAATGAGACAGGTGTCTTTGCAATTGGTGGATTAGGTGAAATTGGGAAAAACACGTATGGGGTACAATTTCAAGATGAAATTATCATCATTGATGCTGGAATTAAATTCCCAGAAGATGATTTACTTGGAATTGACTATGTGATTCCTGACTACAGCTACATCGTTCAAAACTTGCACAAGGTGAAAGCTCTTGTGATCACTCATGGCCATGAAGATCATATCGGCGGTATTCCTTATCTTTTGAAACAAGCAAACATTCCTATTTATGCTGGACCTCTTGCATTAGCCTTGATTACAAATAAATTGGATGAACATGGCTTGCTTCGTGATGCTGAGCTTCACGAAATCAATGAAGATACGATTATTCGTTTTAGAAAAACATCAGTTAGCTTTTTCCGTACAACTCATAGTATTCCAGATGCTTTAGGTGTTGTAGTTAAAACGCCATCTGGAAACATCGTTGCAACAGGTGACTTCAAATTTGATTTCACACCCGTTGGCGAACCAGCTAACTTACACAAAATGGCACGTATCGGAGAAGAAGGTGTTCTATGTTTACTATCCGATAGTACGAACGCTGAAATTCCAACCTTTACAAAGTCAGAAAAAACCATTGGCTTATCCATTTTAAAAATCTTTGAAAAAATCGAAGGACGCATTATTTTTGCCAGCTTTGCTTCAAACATCTTCCGTTTACAGCAAGCCGCAGATGCAGCAGTCGCAACGGGTCGAAAAATTGCAGTCTTTGGTCGAAGCATGGAAAATGCAATCGTTAATGGACAACGTCTAGGCTACATCAATGTTCCTGATGGTACATTTGTCGATGCTCATGAGATTAATCGTTTGCCTGCAAATGAAACAATGATTTTATGTACTGGTTCTCAAGGTGAACCAATGGCAGCTCTTAGTCGTATCGCTAATGGAACTCACCGTCAAATTCAAATCCAACCAGATGATACTGTGATTTTTTCAAGCTCACCAATTCCAGGAAATACAACAAGTGTTAATCACTTGATTAATTTGTTATCTGAAGCTGGTGCTGAAGTTATTCACGGAAAAATCAACAACATCCATACTTCTGGTCATGGTGGCCAAGAAGAACAAAAATTGATGTTGCGTTTAATGAAACCAAAATATTTCATTCCCGTTCACGGTGAATTTCGAATGTTAAAAATCCATGCTTCCTTAGCACAAGATGTAGGTGTTCCTGCTGAAAACTGCTTTATTATGGAAAACGGGGATGTCTTAGCATTAACTGCGGACTCTGCTCGACCAGCCGGTCACTTTATTTCTGGCGATGTCTATATTGATGGTAGCGGAATTGGTGACATCGGTAATGTTGTCTTGCGTGATCGCCACACCTTATCTCAAGAAGGACTTGTGTTAGCTGTCGCTACAGTTGACATCAAGAAAAAAGAAATCTTGGCTGGACCAGATATCTTATCACGCGGCTTTGTTTATATGCGTGAATCTGGTGAAATGATCAACGAGGCACAGCGAATTTTATTCCACGCCTTACGAGAATGTTTGAACGCACCTGATTGCTCAGAACATAAATTAAAAGAAGCAATGACTAGTGCATTACAACCTTTCTTATTTGATCGAACAGAAAGACATCCAATGATTTTACCAATGATTATGACTCCCGATATGGGCGAATAACTAGCAACTTACTCCCACAAAATAAGTGAGAATAAACGAAAAAACACTTCTATTCCCTTCATTTTAATAATGAAGAAAGTAGCGGTGTTTTTCTTTGTCTAAAAAAGTAACTTGTTTTTTCTCTTATTCCCACATATTCACCTAAAAAAAGACAGTAACCACATGAATTGTAGTTACCGCCTTTTGAATATTGAGTGAATTAAGCTTTCTCAACGTTTGTAGCTTGTGGTCCACGATCTGAATCTTCTACATCAAAAGTTACAGCTTGGCCTTCTTCTAATGTTTTGAATCCGTCGCCTTGAATTGCTGAGAAGTGAACGAATACGTCGCTTCCGTCTTCACGTGAAATGAAGCCAAATCCTTTTTCAGCATTAAACCATTTAACTGTTCCATGTTCCATTATATAATAGCCTCCTCGTGCATAAGAGCACTTATTTGTTTGTAACATTGCTCGTGTACGATAGAGGTGAACAAATGTCTAACTTCTATTCCCAAACAAAATTACACTATAATTGTACACTTGCTCAGTTTTTTTTGCAAGAATGTCACTTACTCCTCTTCCAGTAATCCCTCTTCTCTTAAGCTCAAATATTGCTTCGTACCAATAATCAAATGATCTAATACTTCGATTCCCATCAACTCGCCACACTCTCTCACCCGTTTAGTAAAATGTAGATCTTGTTTGGATGGGAGAACATTACCAGATGGATGATTATGCGCCAAGATGATTTTTGCTGCAGAAACTCTCACAGCGAAATGAAAAATTTCTCGTGGATGAGCAATCGACTGATTTAAAGAACCAATAAACAACGTTTTCTTCAAAATGAGTTGATTCTGGGTATCCAAATAAATACATACTAAATGTTCTTGTTGAAAATCACGCATCTCCATAATCAGCTGTTGCGCAAGGTCATAGCTTGAGCGTATCAGTGCACTTGCTGGTCGGGCTTCCACTTGAATGCGTTGACCTAACTCAATCAACGCACAAATTTCTAATGCTTTGACTCGACCGATTCCACGAATTTCCCGCAACTCAGTTAATGAAGCTTGTCGTAATGCAGTTAAATTAGCAAATTTTTTCAAGACCTCACCTGCAATATCCATTACATTATATGGGTGTTGTCCTGTACGTAGTAAAATCGCTAGCAATTCTTGATCAGACAAAGCCTCTACACCATAAGATTCCATTCGCTCTCTTGGAAGTGATGTCGTCGGTACTTCTTTCATCAATCGTTTCCCCATAAAAAAACCTCCTATTCCGTTCACTATAACTTACGAAAAAAGAGGTGTTTTTTATCAAATAAATGTTGGAATTTCATGTAATGAAGAGACCACAGCAACTGTTTTATCTGCAAGTTCAGCAGATGGCTCCAATAAATCTGGTACCATAATAACAGGTATTTCTGCTGCTTCTGCTGCTAAAATCCCATTTTGTGAATCTTCTAAAATTAAGGTATTTTCTTTAGTTGTTCCTAACTTTTGTTGCGCTAATAAAAAGATTTCTGGATCTGGTTTGGCACGTTTTACATTTTCAGCAGAAACGATCATATCAAAACGAGTCAATAAATTATTTTTTTCTAATAAGAGTTCGATCACTTTTCGTTGATTGCTAGAAGCCACCACTTTAGGAATATCTTGTTCCTCCAAGAAATCTAGTAGTTCCATCACACCAGGCTTTAGTTGAACATTTCCGGAAGCAAAACGAGTAAGCGTTTCCTGGAAAGACTCGTCAATAAATCGCTGAACGGTTTCTCGGCCATACTCAGCAAAAATCTCATGATAATTTGCCCAGACTTCTTCATCAGAAACACCGAGAAAGCGCAAATAAAATTCTTTATCGTACGGAAAACCCATTTGATCGGCTACCATCTGAGTTGCTTCATAATAAACCATTTCTGTATCAAACAATAAGCCATCCATGTCAAAAATCACTGCATTAACCTTCATCATTTCCTCCTAATTCAACTAATAGTTTACGAACTTCTGAAATAAAGTAAAGAGAACCTGTTACCAGTAATACATCTTCGTCTGTCATTTTTTCTAAAATTTCCGCTAATCCAAATTGCCAAAGTGAAACGATTGACACTTTTTGATTGGCTAAATTTGCTACTTGATCCAGTTCAATTGCTTTTGGATACTCAAAGGTAGTGAGATAAATATGGGCGTTAGGAATATCTTGTAATTGTTGCAACATACTATTTACATTTTTGGTAGTCAATGCCGAAAACAAAATATTGATTCGATAACCAGAAAATTCTTTTTTCATATTTTGAACCAATCGCTTCATCGCATGGGTGTTATGTGCACCATCTAAAATAACTAATGGTTCTTCACTTAAACGTTCCATTCTGCCAGGCCAGTGTGCTTGTTTCAAGCCATTTTTGACTTCTTTTTCGCGAAACGGAAATTTTTCCATTTGGCAATAAAGTGCATACAATTCAATAGCAACGCCTGCATTTTCTACCTGATGTTGGCCCAACATACTTGTACTTAGACCGACCATTTTTCCGGATTCATTATAAAAGTCAAAAACTTCACCCCAATTTTTTGCTGGATGTTGATAGATGACTCGATACTCTTCACCAAATAAATAATGTTTCGCATTTTTATTTTTAGCTGTCTCATTAATCACGGCTAATGCATTTGGTTCAATTTTCCCTGTCACAACGGGTATACCTTGCTTAATGATTCCCGCTTTTTGTGCTGCAATTTCTTCTAGTGTTTTTCCAAGAACCTCCGTATGATCCAGCCCAATCGTTGTGATGGCTGTCAGCATTGGCTGGGCAACATTCGTTGAGTCCAATAAGCCACCTAAGCCAACTTCAATAATTGCGATATCGACCTGTTTTTCTAAAAAATAATCAAATGCCATTGCAGTTAAAGTTTCAAACTCCGTAATTCCAGCAACTACTTCAAATTTATCAAGATGTTCAACCAGTGGCTGGTACTTTTCCACTAATTGAATCAATTCTTCATCAGGAATTCCTTTCCCATTGATTGAAATTCGTTCATTAAATGTTTCAATGTAAGGAGAGGTAAAGGTTCCTACTGTTAACCCTGCTTCTTCTAACAAACAACGTAGATATGTCACAGTTGAACCCTTGCCATTGGTCCCAGCAATATGAATCG
Source organism: Enterococcus sp. DIV0174 (assembly GCF_050529065.1). Taxonomy (NCBI): domain Bacteria; kingdom Bacillati; phylum Bacillota; class Bacilli; order Lactobacillales; family Enterococcaceae; genus Enterococcus; species Enterococcus sp. DIV0174. The sequence continues at coordinate 1,995,192 of NZ_CP172881.1, forward strand.
TTTTGACTTTTTTTTCTGGGTGATCAACGACTTCCAGTAATGCATTCACGCGATCTAAACCTGGACGTGAGCCAAAAGGTAATCGGCTATGGATCCAAGCAATTGCTTCTTCAATTGTCATCAACAATGCCCCCATTTCTCTTTCATTATAGCAAAAAGAACGGCTGAAAGAAGTGTTCCGCTTAAAGAAAACCGAAAAATCATTCAAAATCAGCTTTCCACTTTTTTTATTTTGTCTTCTTCTGAGAAAAAGACAAAAAATTTCTTAGTCTTCATTTCAAAAAAAGAGAAGACCAAAAAATTCTGGCCTCCCCTTTATGCTTAAATTTCTTTAGTTGTAAGCATTATTTTGTTGAAAGTAGTTCTTTTTTCACTGTTTAGCCAATCGTACGCAAACTTTCAATACGATCTTTAACAGCGGCTTGTTTTTCTAAATAATCTTTTTCTTTTGCACGTTCTGCCTCAACAACATCATCAGGCGCATTGGATACAAAACGTTCATTACCAAGTTTTCCTTGAACTCGTTTCACTTCACCTGTCCATTTAGCTAATTCTTTTTCAAGACGTTTGATTTCTTCTTCAATATTGATCAATCCAGCCAATGGTAAGAAAATTTCAGCCCCTGTTAGGACAGCAGACATTGCTAAATCTGGTGCAGTAATCTCACTTGAAATAACTAATTCTTCCGGATTACAGAAACGTTCAATATAATTGGTATTCTCAACCAAGAATTGATCAATTTTGGGATCCGTCGTCTTAATCAATAGAGTGATTGGTTTTGATAACGGTGTATTCACTTCTGAACGAATATTACGTACTGCACGAATCAACTCTTTTAGAACTTCCATTCCTTTTGAAGCTGTTTCGTCATCAAATTCAGGACGAACAACAGGATAGTTAGCAACAACCAATGAAGTACCTTCATGTGGGATATGTTGCCAAATTTCTTCCGTTACAAATGGCATGATTGGATGCAACAGACGCAAGATTTGATCTAACGTGTGGACTAAGATACTACGTGTTGTTTGTTTTGAATCAGTATCATCCCCGTAAAGAACTTCTTTACTCATTTCGATATACCAATCACAAAAGTCATCCCAGATAAAGTTGTACAATTGACGACCTGCTTCACCAAATTCAAAGTGGTCAAATAAATCTGTTACTTTAGCAACTGTTTCATTTAGACGTGTCAAAATCCAACGATCAGCAACTGATTTTTCACCAGTTAGATCAATGTCGTTAATTGTCATGCCTTCCACATTCATGATAACAAAACGTGAAGCATTCCAAATTTTATTGATAAAGTTCCAAGCAGCATCCATTTTTTCATAACTGAAACGCATATCTTGTCCTGGCGCAGAACCATTTGATAAGAACCAACGAAGTGCATCAGCACCATATTTTTCAATGACTTCCATTGGATCAATTCCGTTGCCCAGTGATTTACTCATCTTGCGACCATCTTCTGCACGAATCAATCCATGGATTAAGACGTTATTAAATGGTCGTTCCCCAGTAAACTCTAAACTTTGGAAAATCATTCGGCTAACCCAGAAGAAAATAATATCGTAGCCAGTCACCAATGTGCTTGTTGGGAAATAACGTTGATAGTCTTCACTCTCTGTATCGGGCCAGCCCATTGTTGAAAACGGCCATAAAGCAGAGCTGAACCATGTATCTAAAACATCAGGATCTTGTACCCAGTTTTCGCTATCTGCAGGTGCTTCCATTCCAACATACATTTCGCCAGTTTCTTTGTGATACCAAGCAGGAATTTGATGTCCCCACCATAACTGACGAGAGATAACCCAGTCATGCACATTGTCCATCCAACGTAAGAACGTCTGGTCAAAACGTGGTGGGAAAAACTCTACGGCATTATCTGTTTCTTGGTTTTCAATTGCTTTTTGAGCAAGTGGTTGCATTTTAACAAACCATTGTGTTGATAAGCGAGGTTCAACAACAACTCCTGTACGTTCAGAGTGACCGACACTATGCGTCATCGTCTCGATTTTGATTAAACGCCCAATTTCTTTTAAGTCATTGACAACCGCTTTTCTTGCTTCAAAACGATCCATACCAGCATATTTTCCAGCTAACTCGTTCATTGTGCCATCTTCATTCATTACATTGACACGAGGTAAATCATGACGATTACCAACCTCAAAGTCATTCGGATCATGTGCTGGTGTAATTTTAACAACACCTGTTCCAAATTCCATATCAACGTACGTATCCGCAACAACCGGAATTTCTTTGTTAACTAATGGTAAGATAACTGTTTTGCCAATCAACTCTTGGTAACGTTCGTCATCGGGATGAACGGCTACTGCTGTATCCCCAAGCATTGTTTCCGGACGCGTTGTTGCAATCTCAACGACACCAGAGCCATCAGCTAGTTCATAGCTCATATGGTAAAATGCGCCTTCGATGTCTTTGTGGATTACTTCAATATCAGATAACGCCGTTCTAGCTTGTGGATCCCAGTTGATAATGTACTCACCACGATAGATCAACTCTTTTTCATATAACGTCACGAAAACTTTACGGACAGCTTCTGACAAACCATCATCCAAAGTGAAACGTTCACGACTATAGTCTAAAGACAATCCCATTGTTGCCCATTGTTCCCGGATATGGCTAGCATATTCTTCCTTCCAATCCCAAACTTGATCGATAAATTTTTCACGCCCTAAATCATAACGAGAGATTCCTTGCTCACGAAGCTTTTCTTCTACTTTTGCTTGCGTTGCAATTCCTGCATGGTCCATTCCTGGTAACCATAATGTATCGAAACCTTGCATTCTCTTTTGGCGAATCAACATATCTTGTAATGTTGTATCCCAAGCATGACCCAAATGTAATTTACCTGTTACATTTGGTGGTGGAATAACAATCGAATAAGGCTTCGCTTTCTTGTCGCCACTTGGTTTGAATAAATCTTGATCTAACCAGTTTTGATAGCGACCAGCTTCAACTTCTTGCGGATTGTATTTTGTTGATAAGTTTTTTTCTTCCGTCATCCTGTTTCCTCCTTTAAAATAAAAAAAGTCCTAAAATACTTTCGTATTTTAGGACGTATAATTTACGCGGTACCACCTAATTTGTACTAGCAAGTTTTGCTACTACCTCTCAAGTGAGTTAACGATCACGACTCGTTTATCTCTACTCCCTCATTGAATAGCATAATGAGATTCAAGACAAAGACTTCCAAGCTACCTTCACCAGCTATTATTAAGAACGTTTCAGCTATTCGCTCTCTCTCTAAAAATAAATCACTAGTTACTCCTCTTGTTCAACGTCATGATTCATTCTACATTCCTTTTTTTTATGTGTCAACTAGACTTTATTATTAGCTAACATTTAAGAGAAAACAGTTGAATAATTTTCGTCAAAATAAATCAGGGTTTGCAGTTCTGTTGTTAAGTCAATGTACTGAATATTGATATGCTCCGGCACAACGACCCGGTCAGGTGCAAAATTTAAGATAGCTGTAACTTCACTTTTGACAATTTCATCAATAGCTGACTGTGAGTATTTGCTTGGCACAGTGGTAATCGCTACGCTGACTTGCATTTCTTTTGAGACTTCGGCAAAACGTTCGATTGGATAAATCGTTAAGCCATCTATTTCTCGGCCAATTAGTTCAGGATCATTGTCAAACACACAAACGATATTTAAGTTATCATTCCGACGAAAGTTATTATGTCGTAAAGCTTTTCCTAAATTTCCATAACCAACTAACGCGATTCTTTTTTCTTCACGGGTATTTAAAATACTATTAAAAACTTCGATTAGGAAAGGAACATCATACCCATAACCACTTCTTCCCAACTCGCCAAGATGTGAAAAATCTCTTCGAATCGTTGCAGGCGGTACTTGCGTAATCTCACTAAATTCTTTTGATTTGATGCGAACAATTCCTGAATCATCCAACATCTTTAAGTAACGTAAGTATAACGGTAAACGTTTTGCTGTTGCTTTTGGTAACGTTTCAGATTTTTTCAACTCTCGCATGTTCAAAGCTCCTTGTTCATATTTTCACATATTTAGTGTATCATGTTTGAATCGTTGGAACAAGCTTTCATCCCAATGAAAAAAGCAAAGGACAATAAAAATCATCCTTTGCTTTCTAGTTAGTCAATCCATTAATCATCTAGTTCTTTGCTATTTTTAAAAAAATACCTGCTTGTTATTATTTGATTTCGAAGTAACCCCTCGAAATTACTCATAACTGTTCAAAAATATAAAAACTATTTTTGTCAGTTATTCATTATTTTTGGGAGCTGGAAGTTTTGCGCCACAACCTTATTTACGGTGTTCCCAAAGTAGCTTCTTCGGTAATAAGTCCTCTTTTCTTAAAAATATGGAAAGCTATTTTTAGAAAATCTTTCTTATTACTTGAAGCTAAGCACTTTGCGCCACAACCTTTTTCACGGTGTTCCCAAAACAACTCCTCCACATAGCTTTCAGTCATCTCAAAATATGAAAAACTATTTTGAATGCCTGCTCGCTATCTTTTCGGAGCTGAACATTTTGCGCCACAACCTTTTACAACAAATCAGCAAATTCCTCTTCTTGCTCCTGAACAGCTTCCACACGAATACCCTCGATTTTCAACCCTGCCAGCGCACGCTCAATCATTTCATCAATCGCTAAACGCTCTTCATACTGATGAACTTTATCCAAGTTTGGACGCGTTTTTGGTTGTGGCGGCGCAAATATAGTACAGCAGTCCTCGAATGGCTGAATGGATAACTCAAATGTATCAATTTTTTCAGCAACTTCGATAATTTCTAGTTTGTCCATTGTTGCCACAGGACGAATAATTGGTGTATTTGTTACTTCATTGATTGCAACCATACTTTGCAATGTTTGAGAAGCTACTTGGCCTAATGATTCACCATTTAAGATAACCAACCCATTGCGAATGCGACGGATTTCATCCGTTAATCGTAACATCATTCGACGAGTAATCGTCATCCAGTATCCTTGTGGGACTGATTTTTTAATTTCTTCTTGAATTTCTGTAAACGGTACTTCAATAAACTGAATTGTTCCCACATAGGGTGCTAACTTAGCAGTTAAGTCTTTTGCCTTTTGTAAGGCTTGCTCACTTGTATAAGGTGGGCTAGCAAAATGAACAGCTTCAATTTCGACACCACGTTTCATCGCAAAATAGCCCGCAACAGGTGAGTCGATCCCGCCAGATAACATTAACATCCCTTTACCACTTGTTCCGACAGGTAGTCCCCCCGCACCTTTGATTGTTTCATAAGACAGGTAGGCGCCATCCCGACGAATTTCCACACGTAATGGAATATCTGGTTTTTTCATTTGAACGTTGATTTCTGGGAAAATATCGAATACAGCGTTTCCCAGTGTTTGGTTCAATTCATTACTGGTTAATTCAAAATCGTGATCGCTACGTTTCGCAACAATTTTAAATGTTTGCTCACCTGTATAAATTTCTTTCATGATTGCTTGAACACTATCTTTTAAGACTTGAACATCTTTTTCTACACGAATACTTGGTGAAAAATTTTGAATACCAAAAATTTTTGCAAGTTTTGGTATAACCAAATGACCATCTGCACCATTTAACAATAGATGCATGCGATCACGATCTGCATGAATTTTGATTTCTGGGAAGTCTTTTAACGCTTGACGCACATTTTGTGCCAACTGCATAATAAACGTTTTGCGATTTTTCCCTTTTGTTGATAGTTCACCGTAGCGAACCATAATTTCACTATATTTCACAGGAACACTCCTTCATTTAATTAATAGCTGAGAACTTTTGATAAAGTTGTTTAAAAATAATCATAAACTGTTCTACTTCAGCCATTGAATTGCTTTCATCCAAACTAATTCGGACAGCAGATGTCGCCAAATCATGAGGAACATGCATCGCATGTAATGTACTACTAGCCATGTGTTTACGAGAAGAGCAAGCACTCGTTGTTGAAATAAAGATTTGTTTTTCTTCCAACGCATGTACGAGTACTTCACCACGAATTCCTTTTAATGAAAAACATAAAATATGTGGTGCATACTTTTCTCCTTCAGAAAAAATCGTCACCTTGTCATACGTTTTCAGCGCACCGATTAATGCCGTTTTAAGATTTTGTGTATGCTCAGGTTTTCGTGCTTTCGTATCTAAAGAAAGTCGTAATGCTTTTGCCATTGCGACGACTGCAGGAACATTCTCCGTCCCGCTTCGTTGATTGTTTTCTTGTCCTCCACCAGTTAGTAAAGGTGCTAAGCGACGACCTTTTTTCCAATAAATAAAACCAATTCCACGAGGTCCATGAAATTTGTGCGCAGAAAATGTCGCAAAATCAACACGTTCGGTTAACCATTGGTCAAATGAAACTTTTCCAATTGCTTGTACGGCATCAACATGAAAGTGAATTTTTGGATAGTCTGTTAAAAATTCACTGATTTCTTGAATTGGTTGAATGGATCCAACTTCATTGTTGACACCCATGATTGAAATCAGCACGGTTTCTTTGCGAACTAGTTTTTTAAGCTCTTCTACAATCACGAAACCATTTTTATCCACAGGCGCAATACTAACTTCCATTCCTAATTCTTTCAGTTGTTCGGCGGTTTCACTCACTGCGGGATGTTCGATTCCAGAAATAATCAAATGATTGCCATATTCACGTTTCTCGATCATTGTGCCTTTTAGAACCCAATTGTCTCCTTCTGTTCCACCAGAGGTAAAATAAATTTCTTCTGGAGTTGCGCCAATAAGCTCAGCAATCTGCTTTCTTGCCTGTTGTAATAAACGATTGGCTTGGTTACCCAAGTCATGTAAACTTGATGGATTCCCAATAATCCGCTGACTTGTCTTCACATAGGCATCTAAACTTTGCGGAAAAATTGGGGTTGTCGCGCTATTGTCAAAATATATCATAAGAAACCCCTCTTTTTTGAAATTCTTTTCTATTATAACGGTTGTCCTATATGCTTTCAAGAATTCTTTTTTTGCAAAAGGTTGTGGCGCAAAGTGCTTAGCTTCAAGTAATAAGGAAGCTTTTCTAAAAATAGTTTTCCATATTTTTAAGAAAAGAGGACTTATTACCGAAGAAGCTACTTTGGGAACACCGTAAATAAGGTTGTGGCGCAAAGTGCTTAGCTTCAAGTAATAAGGAAGCTTTTCTAAAAATAGTTTTCCATATTTTTAAGAAAAGAGGACTTATTACCGAAGAAGCTACTTTGGGAACACCGTAAATAAGGTTGTGGCGCAAAACGTTCAGCTCCGAAAAGATAGCGAGCAGGCATTCAAAATAGTTTTTCATATTTTGAGATGACTGAAAGCTATGTGGAGGAGTTGTTTTGGGAACACCGTGAAAAAGGTTGTGGCGCAAAGTACTTAGCTTCAAGCAATAAGAAAGCTTTTCTAAAAATAGCTTTCCATATTTTTAAGAAAAGAGGACTTATTACCGAAGAAGCTACTTTGGGAACACCGTAAATAAGGTTGTGGCGCAAAACGTTCAGCTCCGAAAAGATAGCGAGCAGGCATTCAAAATAGTTTTTCATATTTTGAGATGACTGAAAGCTATGTGGAGGAGTTGTTTTGGGAACACCGTGAAAGAGGTTGTGGCGCAAAGTGCTTAGCTTCAAGCAATAAGAAAGCTTTTCTAAAAATAGCTTTCCATATTTTTAAGAAAAGAGGACTTATTACCGAAGAAGCTACTTTGGGAACACCGTGAAAAAGGTTGTGGCGCAAAACGTTCAGCTCCGAAAAGATAGCAAACAACTGACAAAACACTACCTCTCCAAAAAAATTTTCCACAGCTTACTTTCTTCCATTAAACAGACAAAAAAAGAAAGTAGGATCAGTTTCCCACTTTCTTTTCTTTATTTATTGTTGATTATGCAAACTAAGCGTTGGCTAACTAAACTAAGTCAGGATTATTGAAGTAAAAATCTTCAATTCGCTTAAATGCACCTGGTTCCACACGTTCTAATGCTGTGCCGATTTCATCCAAAGCTTCTTGATATTGATTTTCTTTATTAAATAAATAAAAACTTTTATCAATTGCTTCTTTGATTTCTGCATGAGTATGACGATAACGATTTGCATATTGCAACATTTGTTCAGTCAATGCAGCAGCATCTACTAAGTCATGCGTTTTCTTATCCAGTAGTTCCAAATCTTCTTCGCAAAGATCAACTAAGCGATTGACTTCTTCCATGTTGATTCTGATTTTATTCAAAACAACACTTAATTCTTCAATTCGGTCAGTTGCTACGTAGAAGAACTCTAGATAGTCTTTTGGTAAGCCTGGCAAACGTTGTTTTTCAACAAAACGTTTTAGACTACGCAATTTAAATTCAAACACATCGATTTTTTCTTGCGCAATCTTTTCACCTTTTCGTAATTCATGTAATGAGTCATCGATTTCAATTTGCTGAGTTTCGATATCTTCCAAGACTTTGAAGACATTCTTGTAAAAAGTCCGTACTTCAGAATAAGGAATCTCATGTTTCTCAATTTGTGGTGTCATCTGTGTATTTTGGCGCTCGATTTCTTCCACTTCAGATTGGAAACCACGTACTCGACCAATCTCGTTATGATTTAGTGCATAGCTTTGAGAAGTATGATCCAATTCAATCAGTAATTGACGATTGTTTTTTGTTGCATGTGTGATATACTCGTCAATCGTTGCTTGATTTTTCATCACATATGCTTTGGCTTCCATTTCTCTTTCTAATACATCGTATAACGAATCGATCAAATCAGCTGTTTCACGATTTTCGATTTCAACCGTTTCAACTTCTGTTTTTTCGAGATTCGCAAGTGAACTTTCAATTCGTTTGTTCACACGCTCAATATCGTTCGCAAAATCTTCCTCTGGGAAAACATATTCTTCCTTCAAAAGCTTTGTATAAGTGTCGTTGATCTCTTCGATTTGTTCTGGGAAAGTTGTATTCAAGTCTTCGAATAAAGGTGGTACTTTTTTCATCCAAGCTTCAACTTCATACGTACGCTTTTCAGCATTATCCAAAACTTCACGGGCTTCGACAGGATCACCTGAGGTATTTAACGTTACAAATTTAGTAAATTCATCTTCAATCGTCTTAATTTGTTTGCGTAACTCAGCGATTGCCGGACCGTACTCGTTTTCGTCCTCATTGACTTTTTTCTTCAATTCTTCATAGACATCCAAAGCTTGTTGGACAGCTAAAGAGTTACGTTCTTCTGTTTCGCGCAATTCTTTTAAACCATCACGGATCTCAGTAACTTCTTTTTCCATTTTATCCATAGTAGCTTCAGCAACTAGGACAGCTTTCTTGCCTTTTAAAAATCGAAAACTTTCATTGAGGTTCTCAACTTCAAAAATTTGGCTTTCTAACTCAGCAAATGAAGAGGTAGATATGTCGTTCCATTTTTGACTCCATTCACGAAAAGTATTTTGGCTTTGCCCAACCAGATGCATCTTTTTTACATCATCAACTTCTTCTATCACAGGCAAGTCGAATAATTCTTCCTTGCGTTTTTCCAAAGCATTCAACCGGTCTTGATTTTTTTTCTTTAGCAAATAACCAACCAGAAAAACGACGATGGCTACAATAATAATTGCAGTGACGATTCCGATGATAACATTACTTCCCATTTAAGGTTCCTCCGTTTTCAATGTGCATCTCTTTACGCACGAAATAACATTCTTTCACGCATAAAAACCAATAGTAATCTTTCGTGTAAAAAGACATCTATCTTAGATTATAGCACACTCTTTTCGAGCATTCACTAACTTAGAAAAAAATCTTTCATTTTTATCTAAGCAAAACATAACGAAATTTTGGTTATTTAATTTACATTCAGACTTGAATTTAATCAAGGAGCAATTACTCTTTTTCTGTGATTTTTTGTTGTGCTTGAGCAATTTGATTCGCAATTTCTTGTTTAATTCGTGGCTCAGGCGCGTAGTCTTTTTCCCAATTTTCAGGTTTCAATACTTTATTGGTCACAGGATGATAATGTGGTTGTTGATCTGGAAAGAGTTTTCCCATATTTGCTTGATGCACAATATCAAAAATGTTCGTTGGATCAACGCCTAAAAGTGAAAATGATCCGTAAGTAAAGTACAAGATATCTGTTAGTGCATCAACTTGTTCAACGAGTGGCTGTTGCCCCCAGTGTTCTTTGGTTAGCATCTTTTGTTCTGCTTGATCGATTGCTTCATGAAGTTGTTGGACAGCCTGATGAAGCTGATCTTTTTGCCCATTAGTCGTTGCAGCAATCAGCTCGACTAATTCTTCTGCTTTGAATCCAGCACGATAAATCGCTTCTTTTTCTGAAAATGCAGTGGGCTGCTCTGGTTTTCTTGGATCAAATACTGCATGAAATTCTTCCACTTGCTCAAAAGGCGTCTTGTCTGACATCTTGTTTATTCCCTTCCATTAATCCTTAATTGGTTTATTTTGATGTTCCGATTCCAAAGTGTTGAAATGCTGCAAATATCCCGGCTTGGTCGTTTGTTTTCGTGATATAATCTGCGGCTGCTTTTACGCTCGGCTGCCCATTTTCCATCGCGACACCAATACCAACACCTTTCAACATCTCTACATCATTAAAATGATCGCCAAACGCCATGATTTCGGACATTTCAATGCCTTTTGCTTTGGCAAATGCCTGAATTCCTAACAATTTGGACCCCCCTTTAGGAATCATGTCAACGGTATAGGTATTCGAACGTTGAAACGTACACTCTGGGAAAGTTTTACTTAATTTTTGTTGTTCCGACTCTGCGCTCAACAAAATACATTGATAAACTGGCTCTTTCAGAATGGGCAAAGTTTCATACCTTTCTTTTTGTCGGTGTGGACTAAAAAGTTGCAACATTTTTTTTAATAAACGGACCGGAAATTTTTTTGGTAATAACGCAACTAAACGTTTGATATTTGTTGACTGGGCAAGAAGCATTGTAGACGATCCTTCTAAACGATCTCTTCCGCCAAATAAAATTTGTCGATGATTTTCATCTGAAAATACAACGATTTTTTGTAAAACAGCTGGTGTAAAAGGCTGACTAACCAGTGTCTCTTCTGCTGTAAAAACAAGTTGACCATTGTAGACCACATACATATCAAGATCTAGCCCGTCTAACATTTCCTCTAATCGTATAGGACTTCGCCCTGTAGCTACCCCACATAAGATTCCTTGTTTTTGGGCTTCCTGGATTGCTTTTTTTGTTGACGCAAGCACTTTTGAATGACTATTAACCAGTGTGCCATCGATATCAAAAAAGATTGCTTTAATCATATGTCTCCGACTCCTTCTTAGAATAAGTCAATCTGGGTTGGATTCAGTCCCTCTGGCTTAAGCCCCAAAATACGTTGTAATGCCAACGCATTTTCAGCAGCATCTCCGCCAGAATTATTATTGAAAATAATTCCGATTTCTTGCGTTTCGTCTTGTAAAGCGATGATTTCTTGCGCTAATTCTTCTAGTTCTTCTTCCGAATAACGGTAAAGTGTTCGTTTCTTGCGCCAATCTGCATCATTTGCTTGCCAGCCTTGCACATTTCGACCGTGAAAACGAAATAAAGTGAAGGCCTCATTCGTGATAAACAAATCTCGAGGAACCGTTGCATTCAATAATTGCGGCTCATCAATAATTGCTAATGAAAACTGCGCACGACGCATAAAATCATGTGTTCTTTCTAAATAGTTTTCGCTGTACCAAGAATAGTCACGTAATTCAATTGCGACAGGTAAGCCCTTAAACCAAGCATGTAATTTGCGTAAATATGCGACACTTTCTTTTGTACATTTAAACGAAGCAGGAAATTGAATCAAAAAGCAAAATAACTTACCAGCATCACTCATCGGCTTCATCACATCTAAAAACTTATCAATCATTTCTTCCTCAGACTGATAATAGTCTTGCCAATTTCCCTGACCACTAATACCTTGATAGGCTTTCACAACAAAACGAAAAGAATCAGGAACTTCTTGAATCCATTTTTCAACAGATGTTTTCCTGGGAATTCCATAATAAGCGGTATCTAATTCAACAAGCGGTAAAAATGCGCCATATTCAAACAAGGTATTATTTTTTTTACCGGTTAATTTATCATGTTCTTTAAATGAGGTCAGACCTACACGAATCATCTACTTCCCTCCTAATTTGTTTTAGCAAAGAGCTTTCTAAAAATGAAAAACTCAACTGCATTCTCCGCTAAGATAGTGGAAAATAAGCTGAGTTATCTAAATACTTCCATAAGCATAGACTTTTATTTGTCTTTTTATCAACAGAATCAACCAAATCTCACTTGTTTTCATAGATAGCAAAACTCTTTTATATAGTATACAATAAGCATGAAACTCTATGCAAAATTATTGGTAAGGAAGTCGTCGAATGAAAAAAATTCTTGTACTACACACTGGCGGAACAATCGCCATGAAAGAAAATGTTTTAACCGGTGGCGTCAGTCCAGATGTTGCCAATCCATTAATGGATGCAGAAATCCAAATTCCCGAAAATGTGGAGCTATTAGTTGAAGATATCTTTAATCTTCCCTCCCCACATATCATGCCAAATCATATGCTGATTTTGAAGAATCGAATTCAAGAAGCGATCAAAGCTGGCGTATCAGGTGTCGTTATTACACATGGTACAGATACATTAGAAGAAACAGCTTTCTTTTTAGATACAACGATTGGCGAGCAACTTCCGATTGTCTTAACAGGGGCGATGCGCTCTAGTAATGAACTTGGTAGTGACGGCTTATATAATTTTGAAAGTGCGATTCGAGTAGCTAGTTGTGCTGAAGCAAAAGATAAAGGTGTCCTGATTGTGATGAATGATGAGATTCATTCCGCACGTTACGTAACGAAAACACACACCACAAACGTAGCTACTTTCCGAACACCAACTTTAGGTCCCATTGGTTTAGTTACTAAAAATCGAATTCTTTTTATGCAAGAACTCTTGCCTACTCGTCACTTAGATATTGCAACAGTGGATGGTGTCATTCCAATTGTAAAAGCCTATGCAGGAATGCACGGAGAATTGATTGAAGCACTAGCTCACACTAAAGTAGATGGCTTAGTTATTGAAGCCCTCGGTGCAGGAAATCTTCCACCACAAACACTTGCTGCATTAAAAAAACTACTTATTCAAAAAATTCCAATAGTTCTTGTTTCAAGATGCTTTAATGGAATTGCTGAACCAGTCTATGATTATTCTGGTGGCGGTAAAGAACTGGAAGACATGGGTGTGATTTTCTGCGATAGCATCAATAGTCAAAAAGCACGACTAAAATTGTTAATTGCGCTCAACTATGGTCTTTCTGCGAAAGAACTAGTTACATTTATTCATAACTAAAGAAATCAAAACAAAAAGAGGTTGGAATGTACCAAATGTACAGCTATTCCAGCCTCTCTTTAATTATTTATGCTCCCACATGATATTCGCTTCACAGTAAATTTGATCCTGCATTCGAATTTCATGTCTAGTTTTAACACCATTTTCCACAGGAATTTGTTCAAAATGACTTTCGATTTCGTGACCATACTCAACCTCTTTATCAAAGCGAATCACGACACTTTTTGGTACATGCGTTGTTAAGAACTCACGGCCCAAAACATCAATCATCCAGTTAAAATACATTGCATTATTCACATGCTGATTGCTATCAATGTCATAAAATCGAACGCGATAAGGCAACATAAAACCTGCTTCAATTTTCTCGATTTTAGGTTGTCTTTTAATTTTTTTGATTTTTTCACTTTCAAAAGGTGCGATGATTTCTTCATTCACACTACTCATTTTTCGATTCACAAAGTCCATCAAAACAAACACAGAATCAATCTTTACTAATTCATTTCCTGCTTCATCATGAATCCAGAAGTTTCGATAGCAAAAATATTTATTATACTCCATTGCTTGGGTTGTCACATTGACGATTTCACCCACTCGTGGAAGTCGTGTAATTTCCATCGAATAATTAGTTATCACCCATGTTAACCCAAAATTTTTGATAAAGTCACTACTTCTCCCCAGCGAATCACTTTGATCCTCTGATGTTTTAATCACGATTCCTAGCATTGCTGGAAAAGTCATCGTTTGATTAATATCACATTCGTAATATGCTACTTCATGTTTTCTGGAATATTTCTTTGCCAAAAAATTATCCTCCTCTTACTTCCTAGCTAATAATTGATCAACTTGCGCACCATAACTTTCGCCAAACATATTCAAGTGAGCAAGTAAATAATATAACTGATAGACAGGTAAACGTTCTTCCCAGCCTTTATCCAGCGGATTTAGTTCTTGATAGCCTACTAAAAATTCAGGGCGAAAACCGCCAAATAACTGACTCATGGCTATATCTTGCTCGCGATTACCATATGAAACAGCTGGGTCAATCAACACTGGATGTCCTTGTTGGTCAAAGAAAACATTACCACTCCACAGGTCACCATGCAAGAGGCTCGGGATAATCTTTTGTTTCCCGACATCTCGTAAAAAAGCTTCTTTGAATCGAAAAAATTTTTCTTGTCGCCAGTGATTCCAATGATTATTCGCTTCTGCAATCATGAGTTGCTTTTCTAGTCGATTCTTAAAGAAAAAGGTCCACCAATTTTCTTCAAAAGTATTCGTTTGTTCCAAAATACCTAAATAATTATCTTCATAAAAACCAAATTGTGGTGCCGTTGCTTGATGTACTGTTGCCAAGGCACGTCCTAAGTCTGCTTGATCCCCACTTCCAGGCTCAATCCATTCCATTAGCAAGTAAGCTCCTTCGATTGTTTCGCCTAATAAATAGGTTTCAGGAACTCTGACATAAGGTGACAATTCTTTCAAACCATTCACTTCGACTTCAAAAAAACGACGTTTGACTTTTGGGTGAATCTTTAAAAAATAAGTTCTCGTTTGGTCTTCGATTCGATATGCCTGATTGACATCCCCACCAACAACTGGTACAACTTTACCAGTCAGATTTAATTCTTTTAGCACCGATTGAATTTCCATCTTATTCCCCCCCTAATGTAAATAACTCAGCCCTTTCATTTCTCAATTACCCACAGCACTTATTTAACCTTTCTGTTATTAAAAATTATAGCATAGCTGATTAAAAAAACATTGTTCCTCGATTGAAGAACAAAACTAAAAAAACCAGTTCAGAGCAAATCAAGTCAATGATTTGTCTAAACTGGATTTCTTTCGAATAATCAACTATTTAGGCCATACAGCCCATACTATTTCGATTAAGCTAAAGCGCCCATTGGATCCCAAGGTGCTAAAACAATTGGTTCTGCGTTAAATGCCGCAAGTTGTTCTTCAGTTAATAAGTCTTTTCGAACAACGATTTGATAAGTATACTCATCCATCCATTCATCACTCATTACAAAGAAACCTTTTGTTCCAACTTTTTCTCCCCAACTATTTTCAACTTTCCATTTAGTTGATTGATCGTCCACTAGATCAACGCCCGTTAAGACCATTGCATGGGTCATCAAGCTTTCACCAAAATCTAAACGTTCAGCTTTAGTCATTGTAAAATCAACATCGAATAAATCATTCATATCATACGCGTCTAGCGCCATGATTCCACTATCTCTAGTTGAAGATTGACCTACATCGCAGCCAAACCAAACAGATTCTCCTTGTTCCAATTGTGCAATCGCTAATTTTTTAAATGTTTCCATATCAACATTTAGATATTTAACTTCTTTTCCACCAACGACATTGCCTAACATTTCAACTGTATATGAGCGATCAAAAGGCTTGTCTTCAGTTGGCGCATTAATGATGCTAACATAGTCGTCCAAATTCACACCAACATACTTATCGTAAAACGTTTTTGGTGTTAGATTTTGATCGATATGGTAATTTTTGTCTTCATCACGGTATTCAAAATCAAAAGATTCTGGTGGTGTGCCTAATGAAATAGCCAAAAATTGATACACTTCTTTAAGCATTCCTTCTTTTTTAGCTTGAATTTCTGCTTCAGGTAATCCTTCAGCAACCATTTTGCGCAAAGTAACTGCATCTTTACGTAAAATTTTGTTTAAATAATTATTTAAGTCGCGAGAATTAGAACTATTTGCACTTTCTGGCATAACAGATTTAGGAACTACTCCATATTTTTGGAATAAAGAAACAATCATATCCCATTGGCCACCATCTTGTTGTGGTGTTGCTAACAAGAAGGCTACTTTACGGCTTGTTAAATCCTCTTTACCAGTTGCAATAACATTTTCATAGAAATAATTTGCTTTTTCATACTTATCCCAGAAAAAAGTATAATTCTGTGATAATTCAAAATCTTTTAATTGAAATTGAGTAAGCATTTTATGACGGAACGTATTCAATGCTGCAAACATCCAGCAGCGTCCAGATTGTTTTTGATTTGCGACATTCCCTGTTGCTAAATCAATTGAAAATACGGGTGTATTTGCAACATGAGCAGAAATATTCTCTGCTGATGCAGAAATTCCGTTTTTCACAACGGTACGCTGTAGCGCCTGTTGTTTATTGTTTTCTAAAAATTGTTCCTCAAATTTTTTTGTCATCTCAGGTGTAATAGCTGACATCCAATCATCCTTTCCAAATCCATGATACAACCATCATTCTACTCTTCTACTCTACTAATTTCAATCTGCTAAATAGACTTTCCCAAGGAGAACAACTATTCAAATGGAAAACAAAAAAACACAACTCCAAAAAGTTGTGTTTTTATTCTTACTCCGGCAGTAGGACTCGAACCTACGACATCATGATTAACAGTCATGCGCTACTACCAACTGAGCTATGCCGGAATCAAGTACATAAATATAATAGCAATTTATTCCATCACGTGCAATACTTTTTTTGTTTTTTTTAAGGTTTTTTTGCTAGAAAAAGGTCATTGCTCTTTCCGTTATTTTCAAATGCGGTAAACTACTTTCTCATTCATAAAATACCATACAAAATAATTCTCTAACTCACTTATTTCCAATCCATTATGTTCACTTTTCACTATAAATAGGATTGACAAATTTCAATATTTTCGCTATTCTATTAGTTGTAAAAATATTCATGCCGCTTTAGCTCAGCTGGTAGAGCACCACCATGGTAAGGTGGGGGTCGACGGTTCGAGCCCGTCAAGTGGCTTCCTTAAATAGCGCAATACGTTGTTAAAACAGCGTATCTGTGCTGTTTTTTTATTTTATTCCACGAAAATACCACAAAATCATTTTTATTTTAAAATATTCGCTTCTTATAGTAGTTAAGTATAAACTAGTCTAATATCTTTTATAAGTTTACAAAAAGAACATTTGTTCGTATAATGTTTTTTGAGGTGATACTATGCTAGAAATCGATGGGTTCTATTTGTGGTTCAATTATGATCCGTCGCACAAATTCGTTAACGACTTGTATAGGTTTTGGAATACTGAAATCATATTTGAAGCTATCGAAGATAGATTACTAATCAATTTATATTATAGTCAAAAAAATTACATTAAGATTTCCGCATCCAAGAGTAGAAATCGCAAGTCAGTTTATTTTTTATTTCATGTGAAAACAGATGTCCCCGACGTTCGAAAAAAACACCAACGCTATGACTACGTGGGTTATTCTTTCATCAAACCAGACAAGGAGTGATTGCTATGGAACGACTTTACGGAGCAATTGATAAAATTAAAATCGTACAATACAGTTCTACCCCACTCGTCCGCTTTAGTTTGAATGATGTTAATTGCTTAATTGCTAATCACAGTTTGAACTTCTTAGCCGATGTCGAAGAAAAAATGAATATCACTATTTTTGGATATTATAATAGTAGAAAACAATTTGTCGTAAAAAAATATAAGCTAAATAGCAAACCAAAAATCGTTGTCGAATTTGAAAAGAGCATTTATCCAAACAAAAAACCTTACTAAAAAGTAAGGTTTTTTTGCTTTTTATTATGTAAAAGTGTTGACCTATATCTATATCCGATATATAATAAATATATAGTCAAGGAGGTGATAAACGATTGAGTCGGAAAGATAAGAGGGAAGAAAAAAAGCTTGAACAGCAAAAACAACTTACAACTAAAATCGGATTAGCAATCGCAGTGCTTTCTCTGATTGATAAGTTAATAGATTTGCTGAACAAGCTACTCAAGTAGGGTTAAGGGCTGAAAAGCCCTCCCTTCCCTTTTATTATATCATATATGAAAGGATTGATTTAAATGAAAAGAAAATTATTAAATGGATTTTTAATTATTGTGATGATAATTTTGATTATTTCAATCGTAGTTAAGTTAGCTAACTTATTTTGAGGAGTGAACAGCATGACAGAAAAAAAGACTTCAGATGCACAGATTAAAGCCAGTCGTAAATGGCAAGAAAAAAATAAAGAACAAATGAACTATATTAGAAAGCGATCTGCTGCACGTGGATTTTTGAAAATTACTAACAAGGAAGATATCAATGAAATGGAACAATTACTTAAAAATAGAAAAGAGGAACTTGTCATGGAAGAATACGAATCATTAAAAACGTTTATCGAAAACGACTACGCAGAAAAAGATTTTGGACACGGCGATTTAGAAGAATTTGATCCAAAAAAAATTATGAATGGTGAAACTGTAGAAGTATTATCAGACGATTTTGGGCATAAGCATTCTCGCGTAAAAGTAATTATTTCTTCAGATGACCTTAAACTAAACGACACACTAGACGTATATACTGTTAATTTTATGGATAAAGAAGTTTATGTTTACTATGTAAATGCCGATTGAGGAGATTGCAAAATGAAAACTGAATTTGCAGGTATTACCTCTTACTTTCAAAACGAAGTAAAAAAATATCGAGTAGACTTAGTCGTCAATCGCAAACACTATCAAAAGAGAGGATTTACAACTTTAGAGTCTGCTCGTAAATACAGAAATAAATTAGAAGAAAAATACAAAAAAACTGTTCAGGTAAATGCGGACGATATTGTTCGCACTTACTTGAATAGTAGCTCTATCCGAGAAACAGCTATTCATCATAATATGTCACGACAGAAAGTGCGAAAAATTTTGATAACTGAAGGTGTCTACTCTACTCCACAAAGCATTAAGATCAATGAGTTGCTATCTAGTGGTTATACGACACAAGAAGTTGCCGAGAAATTGGCTGTTTCTGTGGGGACAGTTAATAATTTAGCTGCTTATCGCAAAGGTGAATACGACGTTGGAGAAAAATAAAAAAGGCCCTCAGCCAAAATTGATTGGTTGAGGGCTTTTATGTACCCTGTAGGACTCGAACCTACGACCGGACGGTTATGAGCCATTATATAAAAACCACCTCGATTGAGGTGGTTAAAGTTCAATATTATTTTACGATATTTACTGCTTGAGGACCACGTTGTCCTTCTTCAATATCATAAGAAACAGCTTGACCTTCATCTAATGTTTTGAATCCATCGCCTTGGATAGCTGAGAAGTGTGCAAATACGTCATTTCCATCTTCACCAGTGATAAATCTAAAACCTTTATCTGAGTTAAACCATTTTACTGTACCGTTATTCATATATATATATTTTTTTCTCCGGATACATATATAATACGTGTTTCGCTGCAATTAATATTACTTGGTAAAAGGAGTTTTTATAGTGTGAATATATCGCTTAATGATAAAGATAGTAATTAATTATTGTAAAAAAATTTTTTCCCTATCATTTAAATTTTTATCAATCCATATTTTATTGGGAAGGGATATATTCTTAGAATTTAGATCAAAAAATAAAGTTAGTTTCTCTAGATGAAACTTCCATATTTTTTTCATATCTTTAGACATATGTTTAATATAATCTTCTGCAGAAGTTTCCATAAATTCATTTAAATACTGATTGTTTTGAATTGAATTCATAGGGTCATGAATCTTGGTGGACCTAATCTTAAAAATATCGAAATATATTCCCGCTGCAGGTTGAAAGCTGAGTAATTTTTTGCTTTCATCATTACAAAAGTATTCTTTTATAGTTGTATACGAAAAGCCTTTCACCATTTCATAGGTTAATTTCTTTTTATAACAATGATAAACCATTAACCTGAGTACTGCTTCAGAAATCCCTCTTAATATGGCAGAGGTAATGTATTCGTCATGTAGTGCAAAAATATATAATAATTCAAAAAATGAATTTTTAATTTCTATAAGAAATTTTTTTTCATACTCATCAGACAAATAATCTAAACATAATTCACAATGCTGAATCACTTTTTGTGTAGAATAATAACATTCATAAAAATGTTGATCATCAAATTTTTTTATTATTGACGAATTAGGAAAATTATCACAAATATATTTTTTATAAGAATCAACATGAAGTTTATTATTGGACATATTTAAGATTTCCGACCAAATCTGTTTATCATGTCATTCATAGAACTATTTTTTAAAGATTTTTTTTCGTTAACATCAAAATATTCTCTAATTCGTACTGTTGTATTTTTTATTTGTTCATCAGTCATTTTTTCTAGTTCTCTACACATTCTAGCTAATAGCGCTGTTCTACTTTTATATAAATAATCTTTTAACATTGTTAGATGAATAAAGTCTGTAAAATTCCGAATGTCTTTATTGTTTGGAAATATCTCTTTTGAAAGAATAATTGCTGTAGTAATTCCATATAGCAACAATTTTTGTTTATCAATGGCTAAACGAGAATCTAATTTTAATACCTCGTTTTTTAGTAATTTTTCTGGAATCATTTTTCCTCACCTTTCATTTGATGAACTCTATATTCAAATTCAGAAACCAAAGTATTTAAATTAGATATACTTTTTTTGTGAAGGTTATCTAAAATAAAATAATTTGGCTTCTTCTTTAAAGTAGGGTTATACTCAAACTTTTCATTAAAAAAGTAAAGATTAAAATTTGATAATGAATCATTGCTTTTAATAGAATTTATTATATTACTGTTTTCTTCCTCTGAAAAAAAGTTAAACGGGTTGAAAATTACTCCTAAATTCTCAAGTGTTTTAGATTGAAATTTTCTTTTATCCGTTTCCTTAATTTTCTTAACAACCTCTTCAAGTAAGGAAATCCCTAAAACTGAATAAGCATCCAATCCAACAGGAACAACATAATAGTCGCTTGCATTTAGAGCTGCCGTGGTATAAAAAGAGTAAGTTGGAGGGCAATCTATAAAAACATAGTCATACTGATTTGTAATGGCATTCTCCAAAAAAAAGTTATCTAAAGCATTTTCCTGTGCTGCTCCTCCAAGAGCTCGCTCTAAAAAAATTGTCGATAGTTCGCCTGGAATAATATCAAAATCATCCATTTTTAAAATCACATCATCTAAAGTTGGCCTAGTAGGATTATTTCCAAATAGCTTGCCTATTGATTTACTAGTTCTTTTTATCTTATTTTTTCTTTTTCTAGAGTCTCTATTTTTTTCTGCTTCAGGTAAATTCTTGTATAAGTCATCAGTCATATAATTACATTTAGTAAAAATGGATTGTGTAAGGTTCGATTGTGGATCAATATCTACAAATAAAACTTTTTTCTCATTTTTTGCTAATGCATAACCTATCTCTTTACATAAAGCTGTTTTACCGACGCCACCTTTCATATTTAAAAAAGATATTACTGTTCCGACCATGATGCAATACTCCTTTCAAAAAAAATTTTATCATTATAAATTGTAACAACTTATATCAATAAATGAAAGCTATCCCAAAATAAAACTTTAAATTTTATACTTTATACTTTAGTATGTACTGCCCCTCAATAAGGGGCTATTTTTATCGTTTAGGAATATTCAAATACCAGCGAGAATCGTGAAAATCTTGTGCTCCACCTTGCGTATTTCCTTTTGAATCGTTGGTTGCACGCATCATAACATAGACTTTTTTATTTGGGAATCTACGCATATTGAATGAAATATGATAGCCAACGTTTCCGTTTGTGCCATATGATGAGTTTACGTCTGGACGTGAAACGCCATTCGCTTTTACACGAGATAGTTCTTTACCTGTGTTGTAGTCCATAATAAAAATGTACTCGTATTTGTAATTAGCTACGTGCCAGCCTGCAACATGCAAGTTAGCATTTTCGATTTCACCGAACTGGTCAATGTGAGCATGGTTTGTTCCATCTGTTAGCGTGCTATTACCTGCACCCGCCCTTGTTGGGTCAATGACTGGTTCTGCAGGTGATGTTGTAGGATTGTCATTTTCTGAACTAAATCCATGAACAAGGTCGTTTGCTAGCTTAGTTTTTGAGACACCCATCTCAGAAAGATAGCCGTATGGATCACTGTGATCTCCCCAAATATTTTGAGTTACCCATAAATGAGACTTAATTCCAGATTGATTATAAGGTGTATCCAACGTTAGTGGAATTCCATATTTTTTAGCAGAATCTCTTGCTAGTTCAACATATGCCTTGTAGTTTTTTTCAAATGTGTTTTTGTCGTGAGTATGTTGCAACTCGATTTGCACTGGACTATTTGCATTGGCATATGAACCAGCTCCATATTGAACATAACCAGGTTGTCCAACTTGGTAAACAATACCACCATCGCCCACAATATAAGCTGTGTAAGCATTGTACCAAGAACGTTTCATATATTGTGCTTCATTTCGACCTGTTGCAGTTTCGTTGGCCGTTTCATGAAGCAAAATATACCGATTGTTTGCTAGTTGTGAACTACCTTCGTTTGCTGACAAACTGAACTCATTATTAATTGAGTAAGCAAATGCGTTTACAGGTAATAAAAAAAGAGCTGTAACAGCTCCAAACAAAAATTTCTTTTTCATGTAGTACCTCCTATTTATTCGAATTGTATGCAGAAACACCAGTAACAACACCTAAGAAAGTAGCAATCGCATTAATGGTTAAAACTGCCATGTCGGCTCCTTGCCAGCCATACGCTTTCCCCAATGTTGCGACTAAAACAGAGGCTGCAGGTAATACCGTCAGCACGCCCCACTTGATTACGTTGTAATATTTGTCTGGTAAAATCATAAAACTATCCTCCTATAATTTTGTTAAAAAATAGCCAATAATAGTGATACCGAGACCTATCATGTAGCCCCATGACCACTTGTTATTAGCCTTCATTTCTCTAATATCATCAGCATTGTTCAAAGCAATAGAATAAGCTTTTTCAGCTTGATCTTTTGCACTGTCTGCTTTTTCTCTTAGAGCCTCGTAGTTGTCAAGTTTAGTTTCAATACGAACCAAACGTTCGACAACATCTTGTACTGCTTCATCTTTCACCTACTCACCAACTCCCATAAGAAAAAGACGTACTCAATTGAGCACGTCCCTTACATTTTATTTGCTAATAATTTGTTCCGCTTCTTCTTCAGTAATGCAGGTTGGAACAAATTCTTGTACTTGTTCATCTGTAAAACAGCCCCAATCATACATCATCTTGACATCATCAAAACTAAACATATTACTCGCCTCCTTCGGTCGGATTTAATTGTTGCTTAATTAACTCAATGTCTTTGCTATTTTGTAATGAAGCAAGCATTGTTTTTGAATTGATTTGAGCTAGACTTTCTGATTTTGCTTTAAGTTCCGCATTCTCTTGTTTGATTGCAAGATCATTTAGCATAAGTTTCGCGTTTAATTGACTTAAACTATCCGCTTTTTCTTTTAATTCTTCATTTTCTTTTTGTAGCACAGGATAAAGAGCTGTTAAGTTGTCTAATTTCTCTTTATCCAATCCGTTGATAATTTCTTTCCATCGCCCTTCTGATGGAATAAAAAACTGATCTTCTAATTCGATTTCTTCAAGTGGTGGCACATCCGTAAACGGCACCTGGATTGGAAAATCGTCTGCTACTTCGTACTCTTTACCACCTGTCCGACCATATTGCCAAACCCTTATCATCTTATTTCCCCCTTATCACTAAATAATTTCCATGACGTGGAAATGAATAATTTGTCCTGAGATTAATTCTTTACCGCTTTCCATTGATAAACCAAGAGAAATCTGTGTTCCTGCTTTGATTTCCATGTATCTTGAAAAAGCAACATTATGTCTGTACCAAAGAGTTCCCTCAGTGGCTGCGCCCACGCCATATCCTGTGCCAATGTATTGAGTTTGCTCCTCATTGTTCCAAACATCAATGTACGCCCATTTCCCAGCCGAACCTCCTAGCTCAAGTACTGCAACTCCATCGACAAACAACTTACAATCTCTTAAAACTTCCGCTTTCGTTTGATCAGAATTCCATTTCAAAGGATTACTTTTCATTTTTCTTCCATATTGCTTGCCAGCAGTTGTCGCTTCCTTTCCCACAGGCAATCGACCTTTGTCAGCTATTTTTTTAATTGAGACAGCTTGAACATACCACGCTTCAAAAGGTAGTTCGTTGTCAGCAAGAATAGATACCCCCTTGATCGTTGGTGCTTCTAAGAAATTTTTAACGCCTCCAACCGACTGAGGTTCTGTAGTATTAACTGTATTAGAATCATTCATTGCAGTTTTCCAAGGAAGTACTGAACCGTTTCTAACAATTCTATAAACCATCGTTTGAGCTGTCGTATTAGCAATTAATGTTTGCGTCGCATTATTTACATCTATACCTGCACCAATCAGCATAAAAACACCGACATTTTGCAATGTTGGAGGTAACTGACTATAGTCTTCCATCGTTTGACTATCTGCTGTCGATAAATAGTACCAACCAGTGTAAAGACGCGCGAATTCTTCGTAACTTTTTGGCTTAGGGCTTAAACTACTCAAACGAACGACGGCGCCGTCATCACCTGTCAGTTTATGCATTTGTGCATCGTCTTGCGAAACAACTTTACGCCATTTAGTTGGTGTGTAGCCATCAGCCTTTTTCTGAATGACACGCCAATAAGTCACCGGTGGTTGTGATACTCCATCAGTAACATTACTGGTAATTCGTTGTAAAAAATTGTTAATTGTTGCATTTGGTATATTTTCTACAAAAACACCATAAATAAATTCTGGCGGTAATTGAGTAAAATCAGACATTGCTTTACTTTCGTTTGTGGTTAAATAATAAATTCCTGTGTTCTCGCTTAATTCAAGATAACTAGTTGCTTGTTTTCCGGTAGTGGTTGCTTCAGCAATTCGATGTGCTGCACCTTGATAATAGCTACTCGATAGCATCGTGCTGTTTGTCTGCGCATATTCTGACCAAGGGTTCCACGTAACAGGAGAAACTGATTCTTGTTTACGATATAAGTGTCGAGTATTAACGACCGCATTTGCCGTATTTCGATACCATTCTTGAACCACTCCTCCACCTGTGTCACCAGGATAGATTGTTATCCAACCAGATCCAGCCATACCAGTTTGTCGGATATAGTGATCCGCAGGAATAAAGGTATTTGATTCTGCACTTGTAATATAGTAAAAGCCTGGTCGCGTCAAATCATCGATGGTGGTTGGACGAGGATTTAAGTCAGCTAAACGCATCGCTCTTCCATCATCAACAGTTAATTTATGTTTCTGAAATGATTTATAATCAAGTGCATCCATTTCTGCTTTAATCGCTTCTAAACGATCAATCACTTCTTCAAATCCTTCAAAATAGTAATCATCTACTTCTTGCGTTGTTACGTCGATTGGACTTCGCTTGATATCAAAAATAAAACGACCTGCCGTATCTAATGACTGATCGTTAGGAAATTCCACATAAATACTACCTTCGATTTTTCCAACATATCCGAGCAGATTATCTTTAATCACGATAGACACAATCCCGTTTACTCGATCTTCAATCGTAGCTAAATAGTCATGACTTCCATAACCGCCCTCAGCAGTATCTGAACGAAATTTCAATCGAATTGGAACGATTGTTCCCTCAGGCAAACTTTGAGCAACGCCGTCCTTCATCAACTTAAAGCGAAGTTTTGCTGTGCTTCTGTCGTGCGACCAAAAAACGACATTTGTCTGAATTGGATTGATTGCTTCTGCTTGAATTTTGATTAAAGACTCATTCAATTTATAAACCATCAGCTCAACACCGTTCCTTTCGCAATGATCAATCCCTGAGCGCTTGCTTTATGTTTTGTTGTTGCAGATAACGTTGACGTTGTCCCGTCGCGAACGGTTCCGTTATCAGCCTCAAACGCAATATTATTTGAAGCTCCAGTGACAGTACTTGAAGCTCTCGTTTCACCGAACAATCGAGAAACGTTGATTTGATTTTGATTTGCAAAATATGAATCATATATATGCATTTTTGACATACCGCCAACATAGCTTGCAGTATGGTCGCTCATGCTTTTAGTATTTTCAGCTACTCTAACTTTGTATAAAGCTAGATACCCTCCCTGCTCGCAACAAAAACTGTACTTACGTCCTTCATAAATAGGCGCATTAGCTTGATCTACAAGTTCTAATCCTTGAGCTTGAAAATAACCAGAACAGTAGAAGAAAGATACAGATCTGACTTTCACAGGCATATCTGATTTTGTCACATCGAGTGTACTTGGACTTTGTATCGTTCGAATAATTATTTTTCCTGCGCTGATTCCTCGAACAAATACATCTTCTAAATATACCCCATCGTCAATCCAAATCGTTGACGTTGATGTGTTAATTAGTGGTATTTGATTTATAGCAATTTGAATTGTTTTAAATGGTTTTTGTTCAGTTCCATCACCAGTTTTATCATTTCCGTTTTTTGTAGAAACATAAATATCCACGTTTGAGCCGCTTCCTGCGTACAAGCCTGCGATTACTTCGTTTAACTGACCAATTTGCTCTTTCTGACTCTCTAATTCTTTTTCAGTGTCAGCTATTTTTTGGTCTGCTAAGTCTTCATGGTAAGTCAGTCTTCCTTGTAATGTAGCAAATTTTTCACCTCTGCTGTTGACTCGTGCGTCCACCACTTCGTTAGGTGAATCTCCCCCAGCGTTTAACACTAAGTTGTCTATTCGACTATTAGTTGCTTCGTTTTGCGAGTCAACCTTCGTTTCTAAGCCATTCAAATAATCAACATTTTGATTAAAAATTTCTTTCCATTCGCTAGAAATTCTATTTTTGACTAATTTTAATAGTCCCAAATCACATCAGTCCTTTCCTAGTTAAATTAGCCAGAATAGCAGTCATTGTTTTTTTCGTATTACTTAATACGATCTCGGGTGGTTTATTAGGCAACGCAGGATATTTTGTAATACCCACCACTTGAATTAATGTATTGATATTTAAAGGTTCGTAAATAAACGAAACCTTATCTCCTTTTTCCAAAGAGATTGCCCAGTTTAAACTTACTGAACCCGAAATATCTGGATAGTCATGAATTGATTGCTTTAAATATTCAAGCATGTTGCCTTGAATGGTATAACGTTCATCTTCAACAGGATCTTGAATCCGAATCCCAAATTGGTTTGAAACAGGACTTGTATAAGTGACTGGTGGGAAATAGTAAGTATCATCTTCTTTTTTCTTGCCTGAGCCACGAATTTGAGTCTTCAAAGCATACGTATCGATATCAAATGAAACATCATCCGTATTGTATTTATAACGAATTTGTTCTTCAGTAACTTGACCAAATTCTGATGACGGATAAAAAACAAGATGCTTGTTGTTAGGGATAACAACAGCACCATAATCTGCTAATATTTGATTGATTAGATTCAAATAATTATCATTCCCAAAATTCTCCTGCTCTTTCTTTAGAAACACATTATTTGGATCGATAACTTCCCAACTAAATCCCCTGCTACCTGCCTTAAAAATATGAGTTAGTAACTCACTAATTGATTTTGTGCCTGTAATAACATTGTATTGTCTTCCATCTTGAATAGTGTAATAAATGTGCGTAGCTGTCACAGCTTTAAATAGTTGTTGACCAACTGCATATCTTCGTAGTTGCTTGATTGAGTACATTTCACCTTCAAATATGACATAACTTTCAAATTCAATCAGCTCAAATGTTGCCTTATTCCTCAAAGTTTTCGGCACTGTAAAAGAAACTTCCCAAGCTTCATTTTGTTGCCAATTAGAAACAAAAGAATCCTTATCAAAGTCGATAAGGATTTCTTCTTTTGTCTCTTCATAATTTCTGATTAAAATATCATTCATGGACTCACCTACTTATACAAGAAATTGAAATCCCAAGACGAGCGTACACGAGTAATATTCTGAATTTCAATCTCATTTATCCCTTCAGCTAAGTTAATCAGCCCATGATTCGTATCAATTCCACAATTAACTCCGTTTAATTTTGGATAGATTCCCTCAATAATCAAAGTCTGGCCTAAATCGGTAGATAGACTAGGATAATAGACGAATCTATCACCTGTGGTTCGATTGAAAACTGTCAAATTCCCTTCAGATTCACCTTCAATTTTTATTTGTAAATAGCTCTCTCTCGGATTGACTTCAAAACTGCCTCCATTAAAAATGTCAAATCGACTCGTATCATGCTGATATTTGTAATCATCAGCTAATAGTCCTTGAGAAAATTGCCATTCATCGCTCAAATCAAAGTTGGATAACGTAGAGCTCAACGACTCTGAACAACCTTTATATACATTAAATGAAATAGAAAAATTTCCCATGTAGAATGCTTTTTTTGATGAGGTAATGCTATCAACGGTGACTAGAAATTTCTTTCCAGGCTCTTTCGAATAAATAAAATAATATTCGGTCTCACGAAAAAACAATTCTCTCAATTCCGTTTCAACAAGTATTAAATCATCTAATGTTTTAGCAAAAAAATCGAAGTCAAATGTGAGTGGAAAAGCATCAAAAGAGTGTGTTGACAATCTTTGTCCTCTTGATCCAGATGAAGAGGTAAATTCATTTTTAGGAACTGGCATTCCCACTTTGATATCGATAATTTTTATTTGATAGTTTTCTAAAAGATTATATAATCCATCGCTAAATTGTAAATAGACGAGTGTTTTATTTTCCAAAACTTAACCCACCTCCCATGTACATTTTTTTGGTTAATTCACTACCACCTCGTTCATCGAAATTCTTGCTGACTTTTTCACCATCAAGAATACTTTCGACGCGCACTGGTCTTTCATTTAATGCTTGAACGATTGTTTCAATATCTTTTTTACTCAACGTTTTGTGCTCATTTCCGCCATTTGAATGTTGATTTGAATAAACTGCTTGATTCGCTTGTACAGCTGGTTTGTATCTTTCTCTTGCAACAATCGCTTTTTGAATCAGCATGTCTGCACTTGGTTTTGCAGGATTGATGTTTATTTCATATGGATAAGCAGGGTCTTCACCAAACATAGCTAACTCTGGACCAAATACTTCTCCCCCATTTGAATAACCGTGTCCGTTACCAATTACCGAAAGCATAGATGATCCGTATCGAGTTTTAGCATAGTTGATTGCAGCTAACATATTATCAAAGCCATTGAAAATATTTCCGTGACCAGGAAATTTAAATGCATTGAACGTTGCTGTAATAGTTTGTAAAAGTCCCTTGGCTAGATCACCACTTATGGAGTTAATATCGGTGTACCCACCTTGAACGGCTCGTTCATTACCACCCGACTCAGTTTCAATTTGCCTTAACCAAGCATTGATATACGAAGCATTAGTTGGCAATCCGTTCATTCGCAAGGCTTCTTTTAATTGGCTAGTCCACCTTGCAACGCCAGAGCCTGTAGGCGAACCTTTTCCGCCACCTTCGCCTGCTTTATAAATATCACCTGAGCCAAGCTTACCTGTAATGTGTAAATGGTCATAGTGATCGTTATCTGGCCAAGGTTCCCATTCACCTGTGGCTGGTTGTCCTGATTGGCCTGTTCTATCTCGAACTTTCCCTTGTGTAATAACATAGCCAACCTTATCAGCAAAGTGTTCAAACACCCAGTTTGCAGGGTCAAAATACTTGCTTGAACCATTCATTCCAGCAGGATAAGCAATATCAATCGCTTGGTGTTTTCCATGGTAGTAAGGGTCTCCTGGTCGGTAACCCGAAGTTATTCCACTCATACCAAATTTGCTTACGGTCTGATTTGCAATATCGACTAAATATTTATAAACATTATCAGCCATTGCTCCATCAAAACTTCCACCAATAGAGCCAAAACTTGCTATTTTATCTTTGATCCAATCCATAACGCCATTCGTTACTTTCTTGACACCACCTGTTGCAATATCAAATACTGGATGAGTAGCATCAAAATTCACATGTTCCGAAATAGCTTTTTTAACAAACTCCACTGGATGTTGAACTGCATCTAAAATATCAGAACCAATGTCTTTTATTCCATTCCACGCAGACTTGAAGAAATCACCTAGATTGCTTACGTTCCCTTTTGAGTACATTGGAATACCAAAAGCTTCAGCAAACGATTTTGTTTGGCTATGATTCAATACTTGAGTACCAGCTTCCGCATGCATCAAAACATTTTTCCCTTTTGGAATTTCCATTCTTCCATCAGGATGTCGAACCAATTCCTCTCCTTCGCCATCGTTAACAAGCATCAACCCACCTTGGTGAATACCACCTGTAGCAAATTTTGCAACATCCTTAGGTTTCCATTCGTCAATTCGAACTGAATCTGGTGCATCAACTTTTTCTAAAACCCAGTTGATACCACCAATTACACCATTCACACCTTTTTTCAAAATATCTATCATGTATTGTGCTGCGGCTTTAACACCATCGCCGATTGCTTCTTTTCCATCTTTAAAAGCTTTGCCGATACGACCAGGGACTTTTTTAACATAGTCAACAATTTCATCGAATTTTTCTTTTGTTTTGTCCTTTAAATCATTCCAATATTTTGTCACACCAGAATAAATCTCTCCTACTTTTTTAACTACTTTTTTGTAGGCGTCCTCTATTGGTTCCACTGTGTAGCGCTTAATTGTATTCCATGCGCTTTTAGTTGTTGATTTGATACGGTCAAAAATTTCAGCTATTTTTTCTTTTAATTTGCTGATGGTTTTAGAGACATTTTCTTTAGCATCGTCAACCGGTTTTTCCATCGAGGATTTTATTTCTCTCCATTTGTGCTTTGTAATATTGACTAAATCAACAAAGAAATCGACTACTTTATCTACTAAGTTACTAATTGTTTTAACGACTTTTTTTCGAACTGAATCCACAGGCTCAATAACATATTCAGTAAATAATTCCATTGATTTTTTTACTGATTTTGATAAAGAATTAAATATTTTTTTTATTGTTGAAGAGATTTTATCGACAACCTTCCCAACTATTTTTCCTGCTTTTTCAAGTTTGTCTTCTACCCATTCAACAACTTCATCGAACCCTTTTTTTATTTTTCTGCCGACTAGTCGTATTGGACCATAGATAAGCCAAAAAATTACCTCTGCAGCTTTCCCAAGTTTCTTCCCCGCTTTTTCTAGGGCTTTTTCTATTTTGCCCATCCATTTTGAAAAAGTTTTAGCTATTTTATCAATCAAATCTGTAATTGCATCGTATGGTGGATCAAGAACTTTCTTTTTAAAAGCTTTCAATCCATCTTTGATAGTATCAAGTAAATCATCTACCCACTTTTTAAACTTCTTATTGTGTTTGTACAATAGAGCAACTGTACCTGCAATTGGATTTAGAATGAATGTTAATACTTCTTTCCAGTCTTCTTTGAAGAAATCGATAATGGAATTAAAAACCTTTTTGATACTTTTTTTGATGCTAGTAACTTTCTCTGTAACCGACTCTTTAAATTCAACAAATCCTTCTGATACATTTTTAAAAAATGATTTTATTTTCTTCAAAGATACCTCTACAAAGTTTTTTACTGCATCAACAATTCCATCTATGAACTCGCGAAATGGCTTGCTTGTTTTATATGCTTTATAAAACGCAAATCCAATTCCTGCAATTGCTGCAGGTATAAGAAAAATTGGACTAGCAAGTAACGCCGTTCCACCAAATATATCAAGCAGTTTCCCAAAAGCTGTAACCACACCAACAATTTTGTTGGCAATAAATAAGGTAGTTAATGCTTTTCCTAAAAGAGCTATTCCTTTTTCGTGTTTTGACAACGCACTTAAGACATCATCAAATCGTTGTAATGGGTCTTTCGTTTTGCCAGTTTCTTTTGAAAGTAAACTAAAATTGCCAGTGAGTTTTTCAATAATATCAAGAACCGTGTCCCACGCAGCACCAAAAAATATTTTAGAAATCTTTTTCAAATTATCAAAGATACTCGATAATTTATCCTGATTATCGTTTAAATAATCTATGCCTTTCAAAATAGAATCAAATAATTTAGTAGTATTGTCTGATATGAAGCTGATGATATCTGTAAGTTTATCTTTACCGATGCCATCAACAATCTCGTTCATTTTAGTAACGATATTCGCTTGGAGGTTACCCATTGCGCCCTCAAAAGTCTTAGTAGACTTTGCAGCTTCTTCAGCTACATCAGTCATACCTAAGTCAACAATCGCTTTACTAAATTCTTCAGCTGATATTTGACCTTCTTCCATCGCGTCACGAAAGTTCCCTGTGAAAGCACCGTTGTTTTTCATCGCTTCTTGCATTTTACCTGATGCACCGGGAATGGCATCAGCCATTTGATTCCAGTTTTCTGTAGTTAGTTTACCTGCACCAGCCGTTTGCGTAAGCATCATTGCTACTGATTTAAATGTTTCAGCATTACCACCTGCCACAGCGTTCAAATTTCCTGCTGCTTCTGTTAGCTCTTGATAATTTGCAATTCCATTCGCTCCTAACTGGGCAGTAGTATTCGAGATATCGGACAATTCATATACTGTGTCATCTGCATATTTTTTTACAAATTTAGCAGCTTCTTTTGTTTCTTTTTCTGTAAAGCCAGCAAATTGCATCGTAGATTTGAATTTATCCATTGCGTCAGATGATTGAGTAGTTTCACCGATCAAATCTGAAAAACTACCTGTTAAAATCTGCAACGCTTGTGAAGAAGCACCAGCAATCGCACCAATTGATAATTTATCTTTCAAGCTGATAAACTTAGATTCGGTTTTTTCAGCAGTATCACCGAGCTCTTTTGTTTCGTTTTTTGCTTGTGAAGCATCTGCGTTAAGTACTGTTTCTTTTTTGTTAGGTATCTTGCTTATACCCTCTTTTGTAGCTTTTATTTTCAGTGATGCCCCGTCATTGTCCGCCTTTAATTCAGTTATTTTGCTTTTCGGTATGCCTTTTAAAAAAGCCTTTGTTTCTTTGACGTCTTTTTCAGCATCCGAATTATCAGCCTTGATTGTGAACTTAACTGGTTTATCAAAAGTTTGATCGACATCTTTTTTTGTTGATTTGGCAATTGTTGTAACTTTTGCGGTCTCAGCTTTAAATGAATCGTCAATTTTTGAACCTGTGTTCATTCCCAATTTTGTTAATACATCATCCACGAAATTAACGTCTGTTTTAAATTTAGGTAAATTTGACAGCATCACGTCAATATTAATTGTTGCATCTGCGCTCAAACACTCACCTCCTTATGATTTGGCTTGTGCTGCTAACATAGAAAACATATCGCCCAACTGGTCATCAAGACTGTTAACTGTTTTTTCAGACTCAAGAGCATAATAATTTTTCAGTTCTAATAAGCTATTTAACTCTTCCCCTTCTAAACCAGCGATACTTCTTGACCGAATCGCTAATATCCGTTGAAATTGAGTATCTTCGCTTAAACCAGACATCAATGCTTTGAAAGTTAGATAATGCATTGAACCTTGCTCATTTAACAAATCGATTTTGTAATCTGCCATAAACGAAGAGTAAATAGCTCCAGCATCTTGTGAGTACGAGTAATTCATATTTGAATCCTGACCAGTCGTTTCTCCTTCACTTCCAACGCTTCCATACGGATTCGATTGAATATAGTCAACTATGTCGTTAATAGCTTGTTGCATTTCTTCAAAAGTGAATGTATCTTCTGCTTTTTTCGAATCGATATAAAACAATTTGAAGCCAAGAATTATTTTTTCTATAGATTCCAAATTTTTATCGTCTATTAGTTCATAGAATCGAATAACTGTGTCAAAAGACAAATCAATTTGATATTCATTACCTGAAATAATCACTGTTGTTTCTGGTTTTCTCGTTAGATCAAACATCTAATCACTTCTTACGATTATTTTTGTAATGTTTTTTTGCTGTTTTACTACGCTCAGAAACAACTTCTCCCAATTCTTTTTCAAGCAATCCGATGATTGTGAAAAGGGCTTTTGTGCTTTTGTTGTAAAAATTATAAACGCGATTACCTTCACCATTTCCAAGAATCACATCTAGCGTAGTTACGGCTTTATTTTTTAATTCATCCATTTCGGATTGAGTAAATTCTTTGAATTCTTTAGTTTCACTGTCATTTTCATCCATTTTTTCAAGTTTTGAAGTCATATTTTTTAATTGGTCTGGAATATCAAAAGTCGTTAAATCAGTTAAGACTTTGTCAATTTCATCTGAAATTTGAACTTCATATACTTTTCCTGCAATTCTCACAGATTTTGTTAGCGATAATTTGGCATCTAAGTCAATTACATTGTTAATAGCCATGTTTTCCTCCTGAAATATAAGAGCAGACAAGCCAATCGCTCATCTGCTCTAAAATAGTTTTATAGTGCGGTGACAGTTAGTGCACATTCTGCGTTTTTATTTCCATCTACCGTTTTTACTGTAATTTTTGTTGTACCAGCTTTAACAGCAACTACTTTACCTTTTGTATCAACTGTGGCAATGGTAGAATCAACAGCTGACCAAGCCACATTTTTATTTGTTGTGTTTGTAGGTAGAATAGTCGCTACTAGCGTCTCATTTGCCCCAACAGCGAGCGATAACGTTGTTTTGTTCAGCGTTACGCTTGTAGGGCTAATTACTCCCCCGCTTCTTCTAAGACCGGCTTTCCATTAAATGCAAGAGTGAAACTAAATGTTTGTTTAGCATTAGCAGCACCACCAAATGGCACGATAGACGTCATAGTGACAACTGCTTGAACTTTATTTCCTTTCGCGTCAGTCCAACGAGCGAGTGTGCGAAGTTCATCACCAATTGACAAGAAATGTTTTGCAACAAAATCTTGTGCTTTATCCCCGAAAACTCGATGACCAGAAATGGCAAACGTAATATTTTTACCTGTTACTTCCGATTCAGTAAATCCTTCTCCGTCGTAATACGGAGTAGCATCAGTTGTATCGGCTGCTGCAGGTGTGATATTGCTAATTCCTGCTGCAAGTAAAGCAAAATCTGCACTTTCGATTGCATCTAGTGATTTATTGCCAGCTACGTCAATTTCTACTTTATTTTTAAAGTTTAGTAAAAACTCTTTGCTTGGAGCTGGGTCAGCAAATGTTTGTAGGTCCATTGGTAAAATATTTTTCATTAGTAAATTCCTCCTAAAATTGATGAATCATGATTTTTACATCTAGTAAGTATGTTGATAACCCTTCGCTGTCCTGTTCACTTACGAAAGGAGTATCGCTTATTTCAATTCCAATAAATTCAAAACTATCATTTTCCGATTGAATCGAAGTCAGTTTTTCTAAATAATTTGATATTAGCCACAGAGCCCTATTCGCTTTTTCTTGGTCTTTCGTATTAAACCCAATTTCATAAAGCATTTCACGTTCTCTAGTTCCGTCAAAGTATTCTTCTGTTGTTCGGCTTCCTGGAAGTGTATAAACACACAAGGTATCTTCACCGTTTAAGAAACCAATTGAACATGGCATCGGCATTCCTTTAACAGAATCAATAGAATCGGCTAATCGTTCTAAGAGATCCACTATAGTTGCCCCCCTTTAATGAACGCCTTTCGCCAGTCATTGATATGTTTTGACTTAGCACGTAAATCCCAACGTCTACCTGTTCCAGGAGTTGTGTATCGTTTGATACGAACTAATCGACCTGTTTTAGTAACAATTAGCCCTCGAAACTGCGTTTTAGCATATGGAGCCGTGAAAATAATATGATTATCACGAGTATAAGAATCACGTCTTAAGTGACCTTCCTTTTTTGGCACGTATAGATTCATATCTGCGTGCGCTTGGTTAGTCATAAAGTAAGAAGCTTTTTCTAAATTAACGACCGAAAGCTTTCGTTCTACTCCATTTTTATCAATTTTTACATGAAGCATCACAGCACCTCCAACTCGTATGAGTAAACTTCATTACTAAATGGATTCCGATTATCTACGATAGTCACTAAAGAATAAGTTTTGCCCTCAAAAATAATCTCAGAACCCACATGCTCCTTTGAAATTTCAGGCATAGGACTTGAAACATTAGAAAATAAAAAAGCGATAGCATTTGCTACCACTTTCCTATTATTATTCGAACCACTATATACCGTTTGAGGTTGGAAGATCATATTTTCGATAGTAATGTCATCTTCAAAAATCGGTTTTTGCCATTTATCGCTTCCTTTTTTTAAACGAAGAATAATTGACTGATTACAGAATTCTTTTGGCATCTGTGGAATCATTTATAATCAACTCCTCTGTATAAAAGACCTGTCCGAAGCAATTCGTCATATGCCTCAGATGAAACCAAAGTCCTACCATAAGTGGCAGAATTAGAGTTTCCTGATTCAACACGCATCCGACCAATACTAACACTTGACGGTGAACTGCTCAATAACTCTTGTAGAGAAGTTTTACCACCAATTGAATAAAGGTATTCCGTTTGAATGGCCATTGCCGTTTTAAATTTCAGAACTCGATAGCTGTTTGTATCGAGTTCTAATTTATTTATTAGGTAATAGTCAGATGTTAAACGATCAATATGCTGTTCAGCGTATGGTTCAAGTTCATCGAACTTATTTTTATCTTGAATTTTATTGAAACGAAGTTTTTTGTATTCTTCGAATGTTAAATAGCTCATTTAAGCACCTCACAACAAAAAGGAGAGGTTACTCAACTTCTCCTTTTGTTTCAGCATTTTTTAGCAATTCAGTTAGTTTTTGAGTTGAAGTGTTATTCGCAAACTCTACACCCAATTCTGTTAACTTTTGTTTTAACTCGTCACGATTTGGTTCGTTACTGTTCTCTAGTTCTGCAATGCGTTGCTTCAATTTTTCGTTTTCAGCTAACAATGCATTGTACTGTTTAACAGTATATGTTTTTCCGCCAGTTGCTGATTCGACAACTTTATAAGCTGTTTGAGATTCGTCTAATTCGACAATGTCATAACCTTGAGCTTTATAAAAATCTTTGTCAGTGTCATCTACAGCAATCACTCGATTCCCTTTTTTTGCCTTCATTTTTATTCACCTCCACCGCTTGTTTGTGCAGGAGTTACAACAAACGAAATGCCATCTGTTTTGGTTTCAAACAAAATTACATCGTCATATGATTGTTCATAGTATAAATAGTTACCCGAAGTGGAAGCAGAAGGTTTATCTAAACCAGCGAATGAATATTTTTCTGGTGCGCACATGCATGGAATGTGAATTAGCATCATTTGGATAGTTTGAGCTGTTGGGTCTTCAACTGCACCTACAGTGAAATCATAAAGAGTTTTCATGTATGCTGATGGAACGGCTGGTTCAATCGTTACTTCATCTAAACGATTTACCGCACGATCAATCACACCGTTATTATTTTGAACAGATAAAGTACGTTGCAACCCTTGAGCGTTTTTCAAGATTTTTTTAACAGTCGGTGTAACGTATAATGAACGTCCTACAGCTGGAACTGCTGCTTCATCCATCGCTGTCATCATTTCATCAAATTGTGTCAAGATATTTTCAGTAGTCAATTCAAGTTCAGTAATTCCTTTTCCACCGTCTTTTGCTTTTTTCAAAGTATAAAGAGACGAGAACATTTGTTTATCTTTTTCAGGAATTTTCTCTGTATCATTGTATGTTTTAGTAATATTAGCAATTGAAGTAACAAAATTCGTTTCGTCAACATCTAATGGATCAACCAAAGTATCCCAGTAACGTTCATTTTTCAATTCGTAAGTTTCCCACTGGTTTTCATAATTTGCTCCTGCAGTTGTGATGGAACGACGTGTGCGGTCTTTACGTCCACCTTTGATTAGTAATTTAGGAACTTTAACGGTTTTCGCTCCTACCCATTTCAATAAACCATTCGATGGAGAATTCCATAGTTTTTGAGAATATAGAATCCCATTTTCTGAATAACGTTTTTGCAGTCCTTGTTGATATGCTTCTGCATAATTCAAAGTAGCATTATCAGCGAACATTTGTAGCTTCATTGGTAAAATCATTTTGTTTAATGTTTCCATGTGTATTTTCCCTCTTTCTTTATTTTGGAATATCGTTCGTCATTGCAGCAATCATTTGTGCAGTTGCGTCGTCTTGGCTAGGTGTAGCAGTACCAGAAGCGTTACCGTCAAAAGTCGCCTTTTTGTCAGCTGGTGGCGGAGTAGATGTGTCCTGCTCAAACAAATAAGCATCACTTTCTTTGAGTGCTGTTAGTTGTTCTTCAAGTCCTTTGATTCCTTCATCTGATAGCTCTAATTTTTCGTTATCTAACAAAGCTTTTGCAGCTTTAATATTTCGAGCGCCTGCTTGGGTTAAAGCCAATTCAACAGCAGAAGTTTTTTTGATTTCTGCAATTTTGGTTTCTGAATCAGATTTAGCCTGATTGTACTTTTCTTGAAGTTCAGACAGTTGAGTGGTAAGTTCTTCATTCCCTTTTGCCGACTTTTTCAAAGCATCAAGTTCAGATTGATTCGCATCTAACTGCTCTTTGTATTGATTTGCTTGTTGCTCTGCAGTTGCAACATTACTATTCAATTCATTAACAGTTGTCCCATGTAGAGCCATAACAGAACCAATCTGTTCATCAGTTAACCCTAATTCTTTCAGTTGTTCACGTTTCATTTTGTTTCCTCCTTCGAATATTTAACGTGGCAACGACCACGAGAGTATAAAAAATAAACCTTTTAACGCCGTGTTCAGGGCGATAAATTCTAGTTGTTCATATCATTTAATATTTGTTGCTTTCCAACTTCTAGCATTCCTACAAGTGGCAAACTACCTTCTTGGCTAAAATAAGTTTCAATCAAACCAGAAGGAAACTGCACTGTAATTGATATTTGTTCAAAGTCCTTTGCTTCAGCAATTACCCATTTCAGAAACTCTTCATTTGTTTGCCCACGCTCTTTTCTTCTTTTTGCTTCTTTAAATTCCACTTATTTAGCCTCCTCTTTAGAAATATTTACTACTAACCCATCAATTTCTAATTGCCTAGGCGCATATTCAAGCACTACAGTTGGATATTCACCAGCTACACCCTCGATTCTGATATTTTTAAGATGTCTAGCATCTATTGGCTCGCCATCAACTAAAATGTCATAGTTTCCAACGTGCATCTTATCTCCTCGAGCTGTACTTTTCTTTTTGATAATCAACTTTTTCATGACGTATCAGCCCTTTCAACTTAAATAAACTTGTTCTCTGCTATAATCACGAGTTAAAAAGTCATGTTCTTTGACCAGTTCTCTTATTTGACTTTGCTTATAGCGAATCATATCTTTGCACTTCTTTTGCACCACTTCATCATTCAATGCTTTTGCAGATGCTAAGCGTTTCTTCTGGTAACGAATATCACGCTCTAATTTCCGTTGTTTTTGTTTGATTTCAGCATTTTTTTGTACTTCTTTGGGATCATATTGAGGCTGGTTATTTGTATTTACTCCTGGTATTCCAGGGTAAAGAATATGAGAACAATTAGTACCTTGTGTTCCCCATGGCTCACCATATCCGTGATCGTAGATTGAAGGTATATGGTGAAATTCTCTTGGTGCCTTTGATTTTGGCACTGTAAGAACCCAGTCTCCTTGTATCCCTGCGCACGCTTTTCTTGCTGATGAATGACTACTCATTAAAGCAGTGACACAATCGAAATCTTTCATTCGCTTTAAACGTAAATCGTTAAATGTTCGATGTGTAGTGCTTTCAATTACAGTACGTGAATAAGCTTCCATCGACCACTCACGTCCAGCTTTGTCTTTAAAACCAGATTTAAGTCCTTCATCGACCATTTTATACACGTTATCTCTTACAGCCTGTTCATGCGTTTTTAGACCAGTTAGGGTTTCTAGGGTCGATTGCTTAATGATTGCTTGATAAGCTCTCATCGTTGAATTTTGACTATAATTTGAAGTGATTAACGTTTGATTCACATTATTGTTCAAATCTAGAAACGTTTGATTTAGAAATGAATCAAGAATTTCATTTATTTCTTTCGTGACAGGTACACTTTTTTTAAGCATACGTTCTAATTCTTTATCTATTTCATTCACAATTTGAATTCCATTATCAACAATCAATTTCTTAATTTGATTTTGCGATGACTTTGTATAAAGTGCTAGCAACTTAATGACTTTATCATTCAACACACCCATTAAATTAAGCTGTTCAATTTGCCAAAGCATCACATTTTTCTTATCAACTTTACTGATATCGCGTTTAAGCAATGTCTTAATGATTAAATTAAAGATTTTGTCCTCTAATAACGAGTAAACGTTCGTTATCGCATCAGCTTGTTTTTGCATTTTTTCTGGAGTAATCACTCTAATCACCTACATCAAACATGGCGTCTTGGTTACGCCTGTCGTTAGTTCCTGCCTCTTGTGATGGCATTTCGTTGGTTAAATCACTTAACCACTCCTCTAATTCTTCCTCAGTCAGATTATAATTTCTAATTAAAAATTGTTTTTTCGGCATGACACCAGCAACCACCGCTTTCAAGTCATCTTCTTGCTGTTTATCTTGATTGACAAAAACGCCATCTTCAAAACTCACGTTAACAACATAACTTTCGTATTCTAATTCAATGAGTGGCATTTGCATACTAAAGAATTCTTTGTATCCTGCCAATTCAAAAATAGAGTGAATCAGTTCATTGATAGCTTTTTCCACCATCGTCAAATAGCTTGAACGAGTTTGATACGTCATTGAATTATTAGAAACAATTTCAGTGGCTGTTTTTAGTCCATCATCAGCATAGTTCATGGAACCAACTGACAATCCCACTTGAACCTCAAACTCTTTAATGAAATGGCTAATAGCATCTTTATATTGAACAGTACGAATAGCCGTTGTAATGTCTTGTACACCTACACGTTCAGCGCCGTACATACCAACGAAAACGTTCTGTCCACTATCGAACATCGGAGGATGTGCTTCATCTGTTTTTAAGAATTCTGCAGGAACTACTACTCGACGTTGTCCCATGTCAATTTCCCATGTGAATTGATCGTGAGTAGAATTGATTGTGTCTAATACTTCTCTAGCATTATCGACAATACCCAATCCAAGCGGGCTTTCTAGCGATTTGTTATTTGCTCCAGGCGTGCGGAAATAAACAAAAAGTGGGCGTTTGAGTCCTTCCAACGTTACCGTTTCTGCTAAATCAGGATAAATCGTTTCGAGTGGTACTTGTTTTCCCACTGAACTTTCTAATTCTGATTTATATAGTTCATTCGTGATAACGTAATTACCGTTCACCCACTCGTGAAATTCAAGCAATGTGTAATAATAGTTTATATTGCCCTCTGATTGAATTGAACGTGTTGCTATTGCACATTCACTAACTTCATTTGTGTTTGATCGCAGTGGATAAAACTGATCTGCACGAATCCATGAAATTTTAATTTCATCATTATCGACATATGGACGCATAGCAAAACCACCTGCCGCAATACCTTTTTCAAGGTTCAGTTCAAATAAGTTATAGAAGTTATTCGCGTATAGCGTTTTTTCTAAGAAGGCATTTGCTTCATCTAAATTGATAGTGTTTTCTGTCTTTGTGTCTGGTGTGTTAAGCGTTACTTTACATTTCTCATTAAAAATAATACTTGCTAATCTCCTTGAAGCTGTTTTAGCAACATTCAAAGAATTGAATTGGCGGTTCATACGTTCACCGTAAGAGTCAATATATTTGACTTGCGGAAAGTCAGCAGCATAATAACGAAAGTCTTCTGCTATTCGCTCATACTCCTTTGGATCAATTCCGATTTTAGGATGATCTGTAATCTTTCCAAGTTCTCTACCGTTAATTTGCATACCTGCACGTTTCACTCCTTTCCTAAAAAAGTTTTTAATTCGTTGTAACACTCCCATTTTCTCACCTACCATTTCAGACCCAAGTCACCGAGATTGTCTTTCACAAAATATTGGAACTGGTCACATGTGTGATCAGCTATTTTAATAACTTTAGGATCATCCGATTGTAATGTATCTTCGTCCCATCGATAATCTCGATGTTCTTTGATAAAGATTTGATTAGCCTTTGTGTCCAAATAAAAAAACCTACCTTGAGCCAGTAAGTTTTGAACGTAGTCAATCATATCCACTTTTTTTGCTTTAGCTACTGCATGAAAAGCTGTACCGTAATCTTTATAGTATTGATTTTTTAAAGCTCCTTCAGCCGAGTCAATTGTAATCTTATAAGCGAATTTATTATATTTTGTTTGGCACTTCTCAATAAATTCATGTAAGTCTTTTGCTAGTTCGTCTGGTGCTTTCTTATTCACTTTTCCTTCTGGCGAATAGTAATAAGTGTCTAATAGAATTACATTGCCTTTCCTCGTAATAGCGTAGCAACCGCATGTAGTAGCAGAAATCTGGTGACCACTATCAATAGAGAAACTTATTTGTGTAATATAGTCATCGTTTGGCAACTCATCAATCGGATGGAAGTGATCCATATTATAGATGAGCGTACCTAACCCAATTACTTCACCTAGATACAGCCACTTATAATAATCTTCGTCATTTTCACGATAAGTTTGAATGAGCTTTAATTGTTGCGGATCAGTAAAGCCAAGCTCATCATCTAAATAAGTTGAGTGGTCCACTAAATGGTCATCTAACCTCATACATTTCTCTACCCATTCGTTTACCCAATCATATGGATTTTTAGGCGGGTTCCATGAATAGTAGACTTGCACTTGATCCACCCAATGTGAACGTTGACGAATGAAAGTGGCGTTCGTTTGATCGAATACTTCTGCACTTTCAAAGTTAGCAGCTTCTTCATACCACAACGAGATAACATCACCGATTGCATTAGACTTAAGTTTTAAAGGGTCGTCAACGCCATAGAAGTAAAAAGCAGAACTCGTTTTTTTATGGATAATTCGCAGTGGAGATGTACGAAATCTATATTCTTTAGATATACCCAACATAGAAAGAGCCCATTTTATCTGCTCATAAACAGCATCACGCAAGTACTTGTGTTGACTCATCATACATACTACATTCACTTTATGCTTAGCTTGTGTGTGTTTCTTCATTTCAGTAGCCAATTTCAAGCTAATAACCGATGACTTAAAAGAGCCACGCCCGCCCTTCATCAAAACATAAGGACACTTTGTATGCCAAACTTTATAAAAATGTGGGTTAATCATCCCAGTTAGCTTAATTTGAGTTTGTTTCTTCTTGGCCATCATCGCCATTTGAATCAACCTCACTTTCGACTAATGGAATATCATCAACGATGACCGTTGATTCCGGTACATCATCGCCACCATTCAGCTCTCGAATTTCAGCATTGAGTTTTTCCATTTGCGCTGTCATCAAGTCTGCTCGTTTGCTTTGTACATTTAATTCAGTCATTTGTTTAATTGCTCGAGTTAACTGTGCGCTTATTCTAGTTAAACCAGCTTCGATGGCTAAAATATCATCTATCTTTCGATGAGTCTTTCTAGT
Source organism: Enterococcus sp. DIV0174 (assembly GCF_050529065.1). Lineage (NCBI taxonomy): Bacteria > Bacillati > Bacillota > Bacilli > Lactobacillales > Enterococcaceae > Enterococcus > Enterococcus sp. DIV0174. The sequence goes on from NZ_CP172881.1 coordinate 2,038,727, forward strand.
AATTTGAACATCTTGCATCACTTCTCTTTTGACTTCAAGCATTTTCCCATTTACATCTACTGGCGTTTTAATCTTTCGCAATTGCTGTAGTCGTTCAATCTCTTCTTCATTTAGACCAGATTCAGCTTTTTTAATACGTTGCATCATTCTAAGTTGCCTTATCTTTAATAGACGAACTTCTTCAGATAAGATATAAAGCGGGTCGTCTTCAAAACTGTAGTAAATCATCCGCTCCTCATCTGATAAAACATCAGCAAATATCGTTTCATATTCACCTGTTTTGAGTGCGTTCTTGTTTCTCTTCGGAGGAGATGCACGACTATTACCCTTATTACCTTTTGCATTCTGATTACCAAATGGAGCGCCACCTTGATTAGTAACGTTACCTTTTGCATTGGTAACATTACCTTTCAATTCAGCACTCCATTTATCAACTGATTTCCATTTTCTAACCTGTGAATCTGAAACATTGAGTTCAGATGCAATTTCTTTTAATTTCTTTTCACCATTCGAGTCTAACCAAATTTTCTTGGCTTCGTCACGTCTTGGATCACGTTGTCTTGCCATTCAATACACACCACCTCACAATCTTTTTAGGTTGAGTTTTGTTTTCTAATTTTTACAAGATGCAAACATTTAGTAAGCTATTTTTTCAACTACTTTCTTATTCCCATTTAATATCTGAAAATCTCCATTGCTTACAAACATCGCAAGAATATGCAGTATTTCCTTTTTCTGATTTTTTTACTTTTCGAACTCTAGATAATCTTTTATCTCTATCCCAACAGACTGAACAAAACACATCTTTTCCTTTGGTATATACCCCATTCCTGTACTCCAGTTCAGCGTCTAAAATTTCATTACTCTCTAACTCATGAATTTTATTTCTTAAATTCCTATTTTCTTCTTGCAAGTCATAAACTGCACCTTGAATATCTAATAAAATAGATTTTAATTGAAGATCATTCGCTCCTGTAGCAATATTTTTAGCATCAGTCAGCATTTCTTTTAAATCCAAGTATCCCATTAACAAACACTTCCTTTATTTTTGTTGTTAAATTAAAGATACTCTAATATTTTTTACTTCTCAATATCTTTCAACATAAGGTCAGCTTCAATCAATATTTTTAAATCGGAAACTTTATCTAACTTGATTTCACCTGATTGTAGATTTTTAAGCCACTTTCCTAAGGCAACACGAATAATCTTTTTGTATTCGTCAATCGATTCTGCCTTCTCTACAGCCTTTTTAATCTCATAGTCTAAATCAAAGTTTTCATTTTCCATTGTGCAAGCACCTCTACATCTGATATGATGCTAAAAGACACAGAACTGTCTGAAACGCACGCGTGCTAGCTTCTGTGTCTTCGAGGGCTTTTGGTTCTCGTTGAGTAGTCGAGTGTTAGCGCACTCGGCTTCTTTTATTTCAGTTTAGTTTTATTGCTTGTTCACCTGTAAATTCTTCCCATCTACGAATAATGACATCTACATATCGAGGATCTAACTCCATTAAATACGCATGACGTTCGTTTTGTTCACATGCAATCATAGTTGTACCACTTCCACCAAACGCGTCTAAGACTTTATCGCCCTTTTTAGAACTATTCTTAATCTGATAATCAAATAGAGGTACTGGCTTCATTGTTGGATGATCTTTGTTGGCTAACGGCTTATCAAACTCTAAAATGGTTGTTTGTTTTCTATCTCCACGCCACTTGTGACTTCCGTCAGACTTCCATCCATATAAACATGGTTCATGCTGCCAATGATAGTCTTGTCTACCAAGCACAAAAGCATTTTTACACCATATGAGTTCTTGTTTAACTAAAAAACCTGAATCAACTAATGCTGTAACAAAATTCACGACCTCGGATGATGCATACCATACATAAAAAGATGCGCCTTTAGATAAATTGCTAGCCACTGCATCAAAAGCACTTTTTAGAAACTCATAGAATTCAATAGAAGTTTTGTTATCGTTTTGTATAGTTAATGCATCTTCTGTTTTTCCTTCATAGTTTACGTTATACGGCGGATCAGTGATTAGCATATCTGCCTTTTCTCCATCCATAAGTCTTTCTATTTGGATGGCATCTGTACTATCACCACACATCAATCGATGATGACCCAGCTGATAAATATCTCCCAGTTTTGCTTTAGGTTTTTCAGGAAGTTCAATCTCAAAATCATCATCAACAGATTCAGTTTCCATATCTAGCTTCATATCGTATTGATCAATAACATCTTGAATCTCATCTTCTGCAAAACCAGATAAATCTAATGAATCATCATCTAGATCTTTTAATAAAATAGCGAGTTTGTCTTCATCCCACTGACCAGAAATCTTATTCAAGGCAATGTTAAGAGATTTTTCTTTCTCTAATGGTAAATCAACAACAGACACTTCTATTTCATCAAACAATTCCAAATCTTTTGCCACAGCTACACGTTGATGCCCACCAACCAAATTTCCAGTTTGCTTATTGAAAATCGGCGGATCCACAAAACCAAATTCAAGAATTGACTTTTTTAGTTTTTGATACTCTTCCATTTCTGGAACAAGCTCAACTCGTGGATTGTAGTCTGCAGGTTTCAGGTCTTGCAGTTTCATTTTTATAATTTCCATATTTTCCTCCAAAATAAAAAGCCTCTTATAAGAGACTTTTTATAAAAATCCTTTTACGTAAATGCCAATGGAATCATTTAAGTTAATACCAAATTTCTTTTCAAAATTTGCATATGCCTTCATTTTTCTTTCATGAGTTTTCGCATTAATAATTCGATTATATGCTTTTCTCCATTCGTCATTGTTTTTAATTTTTTCGGCTAATTGTAATGCGTTCATTGTTATCATTCTCCCTTATTCTTTTGTTGTTAACATATTACCTCCTCAGGGAAGAACATGTGTTAAGGACCATGATTGATTCGTTAAGAAAACCCACAAAAATCACACATACCTGGATAAGTTAGCCTGTATATTCTGTTCGTTGAAATAGCCGTGCCCACAATAAACCAGTCGACAGCTATCTAGCTCGAAAGGAGTAGCTTCTCTTGTCATTTCGATGACTGAGTATTTCTTTTTGATTTGAACTGATTGCACATCACGAATTGGATCATCGTGATTTGGATGAGGATATTTGTTTGATAGTGATACATACCAGTAACTCCTCATCGCGTGGCCTTCTCTCTATCTGAAATCAAGTCATTGTAAAGAGCGTTAGCTCGTTCCTTTCCACAACGCAATCTACGTTGAATAGTTCCAATTGTAAATGCTTGACCTTGACCAACCTCTTCGAAGTCATTTTTTAATTGCTTCATTTCCTCAAAATCTTTAGTAGTATATTCTTTCATGAGTTCAATCCTCCTTTCAAACAAAATAAAAAGACCACTCAAAGAGCGATCTCATATGTACTAGCAATCTACACAAGCCCGACGTCGCGCTTCTCCTCCCTACCACAGCCTCGATTGCAATGGAAATGCACCTAATAAATTGTGACCATCATTTATGAAGGTTGCAAAATATAAAGTCGCTGACAAGGAATCGAACCTTGTAAGTTGTATCTAATACATAGATGAGTGTTAAACATTCCGCCACATAAATAAGATGGACATCTATCATTGATAGATGGTATAATGTTCTAGGACAATTTAGTAGGAGTTAATTATGTTAGTTCTACTATCAATCATGGTTAAAATATTGCAAGGTATTTATTATACTATGCTGATTTTATCTGTGATAAAAAAAAGGAAGATCAGTTAATTACTGATCTTCCTTTTTTTATACAAGTAAGCATCAATGCTTAATAAATGGAAGCTTTAACGATGAGGGAGACTTCCTCCCTTACATTTTATTTTGTCGAAGACCTATCACCAATCTCTCGACACTATCATAATATCACCGTAAAACGAACCAAAACCGCCACGTTTCCGCCAAAAAACCGCCAAAATTCACAGGTATACAATTAGTGATCCATGTTTGTATGCCTCAGCAAATTCAATCAATGCTTCTGATTTCATACGTTGAACACTTCTTTCTGAATAACCAATTTCACGACTAATTTTGTAATTCGAATAAGTATCAGTCGCACAGTAGCTCCAGTACAGTATTTGACGACTATTTAAGCTTAATGACATAAGTCCAGTTAGTATTGCGTCGCGTTCATTCTCTATATCTACTAATTGAATAACTGCGTCCTCTGCTTTGTTACTATAACTTCCACTTTTCGGCATATCTGTAATTATTGGTGATTTAACATCTACCAAAGAGCGACCAGCCAGTCTTTCTAAACGTCTAAAGTTTTTAAGTACATCTCTCGCATTGCATCTTGTCTGTCTGAAATCTACCTCTCGTAGTAACTGCATCAAGTCAAATCGCTCCTTTTTTGTGCTATAATGTCATTGACTAGATAACATTAAGTGCTGAGCGAAAGCTTAGTGCTTTTTTCATTTACCTCTTTCATGATAAAATCATCGAATAGCGAATTGGAATGTTCGTTATACCATATACAAGCGGAGTTGCCTGACGGAAAACGGGCAACTCCATTCTTCAATATTCTGTTAGGTAGCGAGTGGTCAGCTACCTTTTTTTATTTGTCCGAATACTGATTCACCATATCGATTGCTTTTTCAGTCTCGCAACTCTGCGGTGTTTGTTGTTCATTTTGATTCCTCCTTTTCAGAAATTATTGAAATTGCTTAAACATAATATTTATTGTTTTGATATAATTTAATCGTTAGTGAGTAACCGACAAATTAAAGAGGTGTTCAAAATTACTGACAACGATTTTACAAAGATTCCTATACCACAAAGCACTGTAGAAAATTTAGTAAATCCTGCTACAAAATCTACTGGAAATGCTTTACAGACTGTAGTTGATGCTTTCTTCCATTTCTCATTAGATGGACTTAGAAGATACAACATAGTAAAAGAAAAGGACCTTTTGGATTTTCAAAAAAAAATCTACGAAAAAACTGAATCAATCCCTGAAGAAAATAGAGATGATTCAAAAGTTGGATTAGCTTTTAAATCTCTTGAAGACTCACGATATCAATTAGACGAAGAACTCATGAGAGAATTATTCTCTAATTTACTAGTTTCTACGCTTGACGATAGAAAAAATAATAAAGTTCTTCCTTCTTTTTCTCATATCTTATCTAACTTAACCAACGCTGATGCACTGTTTCTAAAAAAAATCAATGACAGTCATGGTGCTATGCCTTTAGTCCAAGCAACTTTACATGAAGTAAATGGTTATAGAAGTTTACCGATTCTTAAAAATACTGTTCTCTCCGTAGAGGGCTTTGACACTAACTCCCGCACTGTTTTAGATACCCTAGAGATGTTTGGCTTGTTAAAAATTGATCAAGAACTATCTTTAGGAAGCGACTACCATGAGGCAATGTATACTTCTTTCGAAAATACTGAGTTTATTTCCAATCTGAGAAATATGCCACCTCGAGAAGTTGGGGGAATAATGTTTCAAGAACCAATAATACAAAAAGGAAGAGTTGATCTTACAAATTTAGGGCGTGATTTTGTCAATATAGTATTTCAAAAATAGTAATTTTCTATCAATTATTTCGTCGTGTTTCTTTAGTTCATCAGCTAAACTTTTGCTGTATATTCTTAAGATTATCGCTTGAAAAATAAAATTAAGAAATAAAGATAAAAACAAATATTTTATCATTTGTCGGCCTCCTAATTTAAATATTTTTTTGAATTAAAATCGTTAATCCATAAATCAATTCTTGTTTATTCATCGTGTTCCTCCTAGTAATACCCGATTTTTTGAACTTTATTTTCTGGACACTTGCCAAAACTTTGAGTAGCCAACAAGTCAAAGTTCGGCTTCTTACGTTTTGGATCAATGCTCTTTTTATGAACGAGGTATCGAACGCCTCTTTTATCTTCAACGACTACTGTATTTTCTAGTTCGCTAACTATTTTGCCTTTGATTGTTTCACCGTAAATTGAAATATATTCCATCATTTATTTACCTTCTCATATCTGCGACCTTCGCTATCGCTAGTTTTGTCTTTTATTTTTTGTTTAACGGTTGACTTAGATAGTCCTACGAACATCGCTAACGCCGATTGGCTACTAAAGTCTTTTAAACTGCCATCAGGAAAAACAACTCGATAGATTCTTTCGTCAGTTTTTTTAGGCAACTTGTACTTGTTTATCCACTTGTAAGCAGTTGTTGTGCTAATTCCGTAACAAGTTTTCAAACCAGAAATCCCTTGTTCTTGATAAACCTTTTTAATAGTCTTTTCGTCTTCGTTAAAATGTGAAGAACGATGTTCTTCTAAACCATTTCTACGTCTAACTGCATTGATAATTACATCAGTGCAAGAAAGATATTCTTTTATTTGTTTTTTCGTCATGTTGTTTTTAATTGCTTCGACAACTTCATTTTCAAGTTCTGGATGATTGTTTAGATATTCCTCTGCTCGCTCTTCTGGGCTGAAAATAATTTTGTCGCTTGGTACAAAGCTACCGTCAATAATCGACATCAATTGGTTTCTTAATTTACGTTTTTCTGGCTTTCTGTCCCACTTTGGATCACTATCCATTAAAAGGAGCAACTTCATTCTTGCTTTTTTCTTTTCTTGTCTTGTGACTGTTGACAAAATAAACACCTCAATTTCTAAATGCTTTTTTCACCGTGTAAGCATCATCAATAATTTTTGTTAGCGTGTCTGACTGATAAATACGTTTGCCAGACTTTTTCTTTTCTTGTTCGTAAAGCCATTCAAGCTTAGCTATGGTTTCATCACTCAATGAGTACCGAGGTCTCTTTTTAGGTGGGACATCTATCTTATTCAACTGTCACACCTGCCCTCTTAGCTCTATATTCTGCAAATCTAGCTTCAATTTCTGCTTGTTTTTGCGGATCAAGCTTTTCGTCTTCTTGTGGCTTATCAACCCAATCAGGAAGCTCTTCACGCCTTACATTTTTTTGATAACCAGCGGGTTGCTTGTTCTTTCGCTTTTCCTCTGCACCGTCGATAGCTGACTTGCTAAATAATTTAAGGTTAAAACGATTTTTTAATATGCCGTCCAAATACTTCCATTGGCGAATGTTACTTTCAATAGCAGTATTTACACCATGAATCAGCCAAGCATCTGCTTGTTCAGTAGTTAGACCAGCTTCTTCAAGGTCTTTGAACCAAAAATCAATATTTTGACCCATTGTATTTCCGTAAGGACTACCGAAACCATTCTGTTCCAGATACGAATATATCCTGATTGAATACTGTTCTTTTTCAGTAGTATTTGATTTACTTTGATTTACTTTAGTTTTATTTACTTTACTTTGTGAGTTATTGTTAACATTAACTGTCTTATCTTGTGAGTTATTGTTAGCAATAATCACGTACTTAGTCGGTTTTGGTGATTTTCGTCTTTTTGTTGCTTCAAAATAGGTGGCTTGGATTGATTGACTAGTTAATACCTTAGCCGAGTTAAACAGGTCTTCATTAAAGAATCCCCACGTAACTAAGCGGTTTACAACTTGGTCAAGCAATTCCTTGCTGGCGCCTGGTATTCGTTTCAAAAGTTTTGCTTTTGTCAGCTCATCCCATACAGCGAAGTATCCTTTTTCATATACCGCACATAACAGTTTGATTACTGCAAGCTCACCTTTGATACCAAATTCGCCAGCAATTGCTTCTATTTTTTCATCTTCAAAGATGTGAACATCGAGAGGAAAATAATCAAGACCGTCTTTTGTAGGTCTTGCCACGTCATCATCTCCTAAAAAATCATGCTATTTCTAAGTTGAAATGACCTTCTATCACTTCGTTCTGCTTAAACTCGTCTAACGCCTTCTTAGAAGTCAATTTGAGTTTTAAAATGTCTTCTTCTTCCAACCGAACTGGTATAATTCGATTAGTTTTCACAAAATAGTTCACACCTTGCTGATGCTGTAGTTGATGATGTTCACGACATAGTGCCATCAACAACAATAAGCGGTGATCTGTTTTATTTCTGTTCTTACCTGAGCCCACTGATTGAAAGTGGGCAATATCTGCATGTTTTCCGCAAATACAACATTTTCGATGTTTCAAACATGAGTAAAACCAGTAGTTATCTTCCAGTAGATAGATATAGTCTCCAGGTAGCTCAACATTTGATTCTAAAACAAAATCAATTAAGAAATGAATCCATTCATTTGCCTCCTGTTTTGTTGCTAAGCTATGAGAAAATATTTCTCCTGTTTTGCCTTTGTAATAGTATTTCATCCATGTTTCGGTTTGCTGTGGGTCATCATCGCTATATCTTGCAATATCTCGTATCAATGCATGTGAAAGTGCATTTTGTTTTGAAGACATCTTGCGATTGTCATGTACTTTCACTTCTACATAAAGCTCTTGACCGTCTGACAATAAATTTAAAAAATCACGATTGAGTAATTTTGTTGATTGTATTCGTAACCAGTTATTTTTCACTTCAAGAACTTTTGCTAAAAATCTCATTCTTCCATTTCGACTGTGTAGCCGACATGTAAATCTTCAATTGTTTTTTTGATGATTGAAATTTGTTTTGCTGTTCCTTCAATTTTCAAAGTGAATGAATACAACTGTTCATCTAGTGACTTTTCGCTTATATTCTCATGCAATTCTTTTTGAACTTCGACTGCTGTTTTTGGTTCAACTGCCTGTTTAATTTCAACCTCAGCATTTTTCAACTCTTCTTGTTCTTGTTGAAGTATTTCTTTAGCTGTTGCATCAATTTTTTTGAATATTGCTGGCGCAGTTAGTCCTTCATCAACTAACGTCATCCACGCTCGAGGTTCTAATTTATTCGCTTTAGCATAGCTTTCGACTAATTTCTTATTTTGTTCGACTGCATCTTTTTTCTGTTTCAGTTCGATACAAGTTGCTAAAATTTCTTGTTCAACTTTTTTAGTAAGATTATTTTTTGTAGTAAAGTTTGTTGCGTTAAGCCATTTTGGATTTAATGAAATTTCTAATGGATCCAATCCGTAATTATTTGCTTGCTCTGTTAGTTCAGCCAAAACAATCTCTCTACGACTTTCTTTTTCCTTATTTTCAAAATCTTTGATTTGAGAATCAATTTTACTTGATACTTGTTTGATTTCTTGACTGTACTCTTTGATTTTTTCTTCAAAGTTTTTTAATGGTTCATTAAATTCTTTTTTTACTTCTTTGCGTTTATCATCAATCAACGTGAAAATATTGTTTAGCTCTGTACGGGCTTTTTTTGCATCTTTAATATCTGATTCTTTGAAAATTAAGTTGTCATATTTTTTGACTGTCGCATCAATCAATACAGATAATTGATCCTCGTTCACGATACTAATCGTGCTTGGTGTGTAAGCTACGTCAAACAGTAGCTCTGTTGATAATTCTGTTGTCATCTATAGGTCCTCCCAAGACAATTTATTTTTCATAGATTCTCGATGTTTTTGTTCTTCTTTCATCGCATGATGTTTAAGAAAACCAATAATTTTTGAGTAAGAGTTTTTTTCAATTTGTTTAAAATCAGTAAATCCATTACTTTTTAGAGTTGTCGCTATAACAGAATCTTCTGTAAGATTCGTTAAGCTAGCTATTTGATTAACGTATTCATCGAAAGTCTGTTTAAAATCAGACTGGAGATTATCTTCACTCTTAATGTTTTCATTCTCATCAGCTCCAATTGCTGCGTCGTCATCTCCATCAGCAACAATCCCAAAAGAGCTTGCTAACGAATATCTTTTTGCATAAGTAATGACACTTCCTAAGGCTTGAGGGTTGTTTGTGTTGCACGGAAACCCTAGTGGTCCATAAATAATATATTGACCACTTGAATGATAGACACATGTAGTTATATCAACACGATTATCACTTGTAGTTACATCTTGACCAAAGTCGATACCACTTTCAGCCTCTTGAGATGCAGTTCTTATTGCCTGCTCAATAGCTTTGAGAGTTGCGTACTCAAAGTTCATATTTTCACCTTTTTTTGTTGAATACTTGACTGAGGCATCGAATTTAGGCTGTTTCAATTTACCTTTCAACAAATAGAGACCTTTATAAATTTCATCTGTTTCTTCACTAGTCTTCATCTGTTTCTTCCTCCTCATCAAGATAAGGTTTGCCCCAGTTGGGATCAGTTAGATATTGGTCTAAAGCTTGTTCAAAATTATTCATGAAACATCATCTCCTTCGTTGCTCGACAAATAGCGCAATCACAATCGTTTGTTTTCATAGCTTCTTTGAATTCGTCATTCAACATCATTACTGCTATTGATTGTAGTGACATAGCGCCAGCAAGCATAAGTGCGCTATTTCCATGTTCTAAATCAACAAAGCTTAAAACAACCCCTGCACTATTTTTTTTACATTCGTTTTGTAATTCCGCAATTAAATTTTCAATTTTTTCGTTCATATGATAAAATCTCCTTAGATGTTTTATTTAGTTGCCGATTAGCGATGGCCGTCGCTGGTTGGCTTTTTTTGTTGACTTGTAAATCGTTTTTCTTCTTTGAACGCTTGAAATATCAAGTAAAGAACTAACAATTCCATAAACACAAATCCTGCAAATTTCGGATTGATGATTGCTAGAACTAATTCAACAAGCATTAGAAACAACGCACCTTTTACGTTCATACGAAAGTCTTTTTTCATAATCTCACCTCATTTCATTTGATTAGTTCAACTGGATCAATCTCCAAAGCAGTAGCTAGTTTGACGACTGTTTCCATTTTTGGTGTTTCTTCACCTTCCCAATCATTTTTTATTCTGCTGATGGTTCCCACTGAAACCCCACTCTTCTTAGAAAGTTCAGTTATTTTTATTCTCTTGTTCTGCCCCATTAACAAATACAAGTTTTTGGATAGCCTACGGGCTACTTGCTTCATTTGCTCTTCTGATTTAGTCATATTGAACATCATCCTTTCATGTATCCTTGTTGCACCCAGTATGAAAGCCTTTCTTCACTTAATTTCCTAATGTCAATTCCTAAAATTTCACACAAGGCACTTATCAAAGTGACATCAACCATAATTTCATCTAAAAACTCAAAAGCATATGAAATTATTTGTTGTCTATCATCGTTAGTTAAGTAATTGACTTGCTTTAGTAGAATCTTTTCAACGTCTTTTTTCTTTTGCATACGTTCATCAGATTCAATCATTTGCAATTTATCTAATGATGACGGATCTCTTCGATAAACGTTGCTATCGATTGATTTGAACAATCCAAAAAACTCATGAATAATTTGTAATGTAAAATCTGAATCTCTAAAGTAATCAGATAATACTTGTGCATTTTCCAACGTGACGGGTTTAGCTCCATTTTTTGAAGTCCAGTCACTCATCGACTGTTGAGAAACGTTTATATTTCTCGCTATTTCCTTTTTTGTTTCACCGTTCTTATTGATAACCTCTGTTAACGATTCATCAATAATTACTGATTGTTTTAGCATTTTTTACACCCTCATTTCTTACTCAACGTAATTTCAATACGAAAGATTTATCGCTATAATTTAATTAGAATCAAGCGAATTGAGCTTTGTCTAATTCACATTGAAGGTCTTTGTTGACTTCTTCAACTAAACGATCAAGTTGATCGTCATTCGCACATTTGATGATATGGATCATTCGAGGTCTTGCATCTAAAACGATGTTTATTTTTTCTTGGCGTGTCATTTGACCATCTCCTCATTATGTTTTAACTCATTTTTGTAGTTAAAAGCTGCAAAAAAAATTTTTTCTTTTGGTACTTTGAAAATGTCTTCTAAGTGTTGCATTTGCGCTGGTTTCGGAGTAGTTCTGCCAATTTCCCATGAACTAACAGTTTTTTGAGATACATTTAGAAGTAATGCTAATTTTTCTTGAGAAACTTTTTGCGAAGTACGAATATCGTTTAATAAATTATTCAATTTGCTCACCTCTCTTTTACTACCTTATGTAGTAATAATATACCACAAAAAGTAGTAAGTCAATATTTTTTACTACTTTTTTTAGTATTAACTATTATTCGTTGTTGCTACTACAGTTTGTAGTATATAATTCTATTTAAGAGGAGGGCTTTAAATGCTTAACCTGAAAATAAAAGAACTTAGAAATCAACATGGCTTAACTCAATCTGAGCTTGCAAAAAAAATGAATGTATCTCAACAAACTATTGGTAGCTGGGAAGTCGGTCGTGCAGAGCCCAATTCAGATGCACTAAATAAGTTAGCTGATTTATTCGGTGTAACTACTGACTATTTATTAGGAAGAAATCAAACACCTGATTGGGCAAATGAAGATGATTTAGTTGAGCTTGATAAACTTCTAGAATCAAATGTCAATATGGCATATGGCGGAGAAACGCTTACTCCTGAAGAAAAGCAACGTGTTAAAGATGTTATGACGGGCTTGTTCTGGGAATTTAGAAAAAGAGATAAAGAGAAGTGATTTCATGGAAATGGATATCATCAATTTAGTTGGAAATCTAAAAAAAGAATATGGTACTGCTGATCCATTTGGAATTTCAGAAAAAATGGGAATTGAAATTAAATATGTCCCTTTTTTAGAAAATCCTAAAGGTCAATTTCAAGATTTATTGGGCTATCCTGTGATTCTTTTGAATGAATCGCTAAAAGAATCACAGGAAAGATTTTATATTTGTGCTCACGAACTTGGACATGCCCTATTTCACAAAGAAATCTCTAGCTATTATGTCTCAACAAGAAATTCAAGAAGCAAGTCTGAAAGCGAAGCAAATTGTTTTGCTGCTAATCTTATAGCTGATTTATATAAAGAAGATACACAAATGTATCCGAGAAAAATTGAAGATTTAACTCGTCTATATGGTCTTCCTACTTCGGCTTATAGATTTTTAATTTAAATATATGTAATCACGGGGTGAAATTTGATGGATAATGAAATTATTGCGAGTGTAAAAGGGCTGAACGGGATAGTAAAAGTTTTTTCAGATAAAGTTGTAATATCTAGGAAAACTGCTATGGGATTTGTAACTCAAGGAATCAAAGGTGATAGAGAAATATTTTTCAGTGATATTAAATCTATTGAATTTAAGAAGGCTACTATGATGGCTAACGGCTACATTCAGTTTATTACAAATATCGAAACTGCTCGAAATCAAAAAGTTGGTTTGATTGGAACTACACGTCAAGCATCTGAAGATCCAAACTCTGTGATTATTAGAGCTTTTAGTAAAAAAACAGTACAAGACAGTATAAAGGTTTATGAAAAATCAACTGAACTATTAAAAGACTATAAAGGTTCAGTTTCTAGTAAAGTAAACTTTTCTGCTACTGACGAAATCAAAAAGTATAAAGAACTTCTTGATTTAGAAATAATCACTCAAGAAGAATTTGAAATGAAGAAAAAAAGTTTATTGGATTTATAGTTTAGCCTCCGGGCTTTTCTTTTTAAACAAAAAAAGAACATAGGTTCGTATTAAATGGTAGGAAATACGTTTTTTACTATTTAATTTATTTATTTAAACAACGTTAACTTCTATTTTCTTATTATTAAATATCTAATACGAAAGGTCTGATTTATAAATGGCTACTCCAAAAAAATTAACAAATGGCAAATGGCGACTAAGAACACGATATCAAGATCCCATCACTAATGAATGGAAAGAAAAATCTTTGACTGCGGAAACTAAAAAAGCTGTCAAAGAAAAGGAAATAGATTTCTTGGGTAAAATTGCTCGTGGCGAAGTAGTAAAAAAAATAAAGTTACTTGATTTCTACGATCAGTGGGTAGATACATTTAAAAAGGGAAAAGTGTCCGCAGGCAGAATGCAAAAAATTGCTTTAGTAAGGCAAAACTTACTTGATTTTTTCGGGGAAAATCAAACGCTCAGAGGTGTGGATAAATTAAAGTATCAGAAGTGGATAAACTGGTTAGGAACTCCCAATACTGTGAATAAAAGAGGCTTGTCTGTGGAAACTGTTAGCAATCGGCATAATATCGTAAAATCAATGTTCTTAGAAGCGTTAGATATGCAGTACATACATTCTAACCCTACTAAGAATATTAAAATAGTAGGTCAAAAACCTGAACGTAAATCTGAAAAAACAATAAGCTACGAGGACACAAAGAAATTTAGAGAAACATTACTAAAAAGAAATGATTCGCCAAGTAAGTTTTTTGTTCTTACTCAACTGTACACAGGATGCCGTTATCAGGAAGTTGCTGCGTTAAAGTGGGAAGATTTAATTCCAGAAGACGAAACTATTCAAATTAATAGAGCTTTTAAATACGATGCAGGAATCAAACGATTTGGATCTACAAAATCTGAAGCTGGGATAAGAAGTGTTGATGCTCCAAATTCATTATTTACCGAACTGAAAAGGTATAGAAAACAGCAAAATTTAGATATGATAAGCGGAAAGCTCAAAAATCCGCACAATATTATTTTTTGTAACTACAAAGACGGATGGCCTGTAAGTAATTCTGCTGTTAATAAGTACATCAAGGAAACTTGCGAATTAGCAAAAATAAATCGCATTTCTACCCACTCATTTAGACATGCTAGAATTGATGCTATGATACTTGCTGAAACTGACCCTATCTATATTCAATCGCAAATTGGGCACAAAGATATTTCTCAATCATATCAATATGCTTCAAGTACAAAAGAAAATCACGATAAAAATAAACAAAAAATACAATTATTTTTAAAAGATATTATGTAATGACTTCCACAAAAATTCCACGAAATAAAAAATTTAGCTATGAAAAATATTGTTCTTGTATAATTTAAACATACTATAAAAAGTGTGTTTTTATTATGTGGTTATAGCTACTAAAGCTGTCAAGTGGCTTCCTTAAAGGCGTCAGAATGTGTTATAAAAACACCCATTCTGATGTCTTTTTTTGATTATTTATTTTCCAGCTCTCTTAACCAATGCTCATTGAATTAGGATTCAAGAACTGCTTAGACTTATTTAACTAAAATAAGGTGTACAACACTCGTGACTAAATTTTTAGCCTGGAACTGTTCTTTTTTTTTTAACTCTCCTCACTCAAAACTTCTTGCAACGATTAAACCATCGTCTGATTTTATAGTGACCACTCTCTCACTAACACACTAACTAAATAAAACGTTATAATTAAGTATAAGATTATTTTATTTATCCTTAAATGTGAGGAGGGATTTCAATGCTTACAACACTTACTACTAGTTTGATTTCTTTTATCAGCACCAACATTGATGACATTTTTATATTAACCATTTTATTTTCTCAAGTTGGAAAAAATTTATCAAAAAAAGATATTGTTCTTGGACAATATTTAGGAGTAGGGCTCTTAGTTCTATTTAGTATTTTGGCATCTCACAGTTTGAATCGAATTCAAACGGAGTATTTAGGTTTGCTAGGCATCATTCCAATTTTTCTAGGAATTAAGTCTTGGCTTGATTTTGTGAAAAATAAAAAAAGAACTGTTTCGATCGAGAAAGACTCCTCAGCTAACAAAGCAGATCTCACAGATGAAACTCTATTAACAAGTGGCTTACGACCACATTTTTTAAATGTTACTCTTTTAACTCTTGGCAATGGCTCAAATAATATTGGAATTTACGTCCCCCTATTTAGTAGGTATTCTGTCATTGATTTAATTATAACTGTTCTTATATTTATAATTATGATTGCTATCTGGTGTTATTTCAGTTTCAAATTAGCCAATCTTTCCTTTATACAGGAGGAACTTCATCGGCATCAAGTATTTATTATACCAGTCATCTTTATTGGCTTAGGAATCTATATTCTTATTGACAGTGGTTTGTTTAACTAAAAAAACGCTCTAATGTATCAAAAATTTATACATTAGAGCGTTTTTCTTATTTAATTGAAGAGTTGCATTAGACAATTTTGTTAGGGCGAAGATCCACTAATTGAACATGGCTGTCTAACATACCACTAGGACTCGATAATTGGAATACACCTAGTCGTGTATCAAGTGACAAAGTCATCGCTTCATCCATGTACATTTTGGAGTAGTCTTTCACATAAAGCTCGCCGACATCACTATCCAAAACTAATTGATAGTCTTCTCTTTTTTGTGTTTTGTCTAAAATCAATAGACGAAAGCTAGTGTCTAATGAGCAGACACCCATTTTAGAATACACACCTACGCCATCATCTAGATCAAGAATTACAGTTGCTTCTTCATCTAAATATTTTTGTAATCGTTCTTGTGCTTCAGTAGAAATTTTTAAATACATTATTTAAAACCTCCTTTATTCTTCCAAAAAAATGCTAACACATATTAATAAATATAGCGAGACACTTGCCTCATCGACTGACACAACAAAAAAAGAAGGAAGAAATCGTTAAGATTTCTTCCTTCTTTTTAGTACTCCGGCAGTAGGACTCGAACCTACGACATCATGATTAACAGTCATGCGCTACTACCAACTGAGCTATGCCGGAATAATACCAGCGTGGCGACGTCCTACTCTCACAAGGGGCAACCCCTCACTACAATCGGCGCTAAGAAGCTTAACTTCTGTGTTCGGCATGGTTACAGGTGTATCCTTCTCGCTATCGCCACCACACTGTGGTGTTATCTTATTGAGTTTGCTTTTGCTCACTCAAAACTGGATTTGAAGTAATCTCAACTCTACCGAGTTTTTTTCTTTTACCATTCTTGGTTAAGTCCTCGATCGATTAGTATCAGTCCGCTCCATACATCACTGTACTTCCACTTCTGACCTATCTACCTGATCATCTCTCAGGGATCTTACTTTCTTAAAGAAATGGGAAATCTCATCTTGAGGTGGGCTTCACACTTAGATGCTTTCAGCGTTTATCCCTTCCCTACATAGCTACCCAGCAATGCCCTTGGCAGAACAACTGGTACACCAGCGGTAAGTCCATCCCGGTCCTCTCGTACTAAGGACAGCTCCTCTCAAATTTCCAACGCCCGCGACGGATAGGGACCGAACTGTCTCACGACGTTCTGAACCCAGCTCGCGTGCCGCTTTAATGGGCGAACAGCCCAACCCTTGGGACCGACTACAGCCCCAGGATGCGACGAGCCGACATCGAGGTGCCAAACCTCCCCGTCGATGTGGACTCTTGGGGGAGATAAGCCTGTTATCCCCAGGGTAGCTTTTATCCGTTGAGCGATGGCCCTTCCATGCGGAACCACCGGATCACTAAGCCCGACTTTCGTCCCTGCTCGACTTGTTGGTCTCGCAGTCAAGCTCCCTTCTGCCTTTACACTCTTCGAATGATTTCCAACCATTCTGAGGGAACCTTTGGGCGCCTCCGTTACCTTTTAGGAGGCGACCGCCCCAGTCAAACTGCCCATCTGACACTGTCTCCCACCACGATTAGTGGTGCGGGTTAGAGTGGCCATAACGCAGGGGTAGTATCCCACCAGCGCCTCCATCGAAACTAGCGTTCCGATTTCTACGGCTCCTACCTATCCTGTACATGCGGTACAGACACTCAATATCAAACTACAGTAAAGCTCCATGGGGTCTTTCCGTCCTGTCGCGGGTAACCTGCATCTTCACAGGTACTAAAATTTCACCGAGTCTCTCGTTGAGACAGTGCCCAAATCGTTACGCCTTTCGTGCGGGTCGGAACTTACCCGACAAGGAATTTCGCTACCTTAGGACCGTTATAGTTACGGCCGCCGTTTACTGGGGCTTCAATTCGTACCTTCGCTTACGCTAAGCACTCCTCTTAACCTTCCAGCACCGGGCAGGCGTCAGCCCCTATACTTCATCTTACGATTTTGCAGAGACCTGTGTTTTTGATAAACAGTCGCTTGGGCCTATTCACTGCGGCTGATCTGACGATCAGCACCCCTTCTCCCGAAGTTACGGGGTCATTTTGCCGAGTTCCTTAACGAGAGTTCTCTCGCTCACCTTAGGATTCTCTCCTCGACTACCTGTGTCGGTTTGCGGTACGGGCCGTTGTTTTCTCACTAGAAGCTTTTCTTGGCAGTGTGACATCAGGAACTTCGGTACTATTATTTCCCTCCCCATCACAGCTTGTCCTTAAAAGATTAAGCATTTGACTCAACCTAAGACTTACTGCTTGGACAGACATTTCCAATCGTCTGCATTCCTTAGCCTCCTGCGTCCCTCCATTGCTCAAACAAAAACAACGGGTACAGGAATATCAACCTGTTATCCATCGCCTACGCCTTTCGGCCTCGGCTTAGGTCCCGACTAACCCTGGGCGGACGAGCCTTCCCCAGGAAACCTTAGTCATTCGGTGGACAGGATTCTCACCTGTCTTTCGCTACTCATACCGGCATTCTCACTTCTAAGCGCTCCAGCAGTCCTCACGATCTACCTTCAACGCCCTTAGAACGCTCTCCTACCATAACACCATAGGTGTTATCCACAGCTTCGGTAATATGTTTAGCCCCGGTACATTTTCGGCGCAGGGTCACTCGACTAGTGAGCTATTACGCACTCTTTAAATGGTGGCTGCTTCTGAGCCAACATCCTAGTTGTCTGTGCAACCCCACATCCTTTTCCACTTAACATATATTTTGGGACCTTAGCTGGTGGTCTGGGCTGTTTCCCTTTCGACTATGGATCTTATCACTCACAGTCTGACTCCCGGATATGAATGAATGGCATTCGGAGTTTATCTGAATTCGGTAACCCGAGATGGGCCCCTAGTCCAAACAGTGCTCTACCTCCATCATTCTCAATTCCGAGGCTAGCCCTAAAGCTATTTCGGAGAGAACCAGCTATCTCCAAGTTCGTTTGGAATTTCTCCGCTACCCACACCTCATCCCCGCACTTTTCAACGTACGTGGGTTCGGTCCTCCAGTGCGTTTTACCGCACCTTCAACCTGGACATGGGTAGATCACATGGTTTCGGGTCTACGACTACATACTCAAACGCCCTATTCAGACTCGCTTTCGCTACGGCTCCGTCTCTTCGACTTAACCTCGCATGCAATCGTAACTCGCCGGTTCATTCTACAAAAGGCACGCCATCACCCATTAACGGGCTTTGACTTGTTGTAGGCACACGGTTTCAGGTTCTATTTCACTCCCCTTCCGGGGTGCTTTTCACCTTTCCCTCACGGTACTGGTTCACTATCGGTCACTAGGGAGTATTTAGCCTTGGGAGATGGTCCTCCCGGATTCCGACGGAATTCCTCGTGTTCCGCCGTACTCAGGATCCTCCTAGGTGTCTTCCAAATTTCATCTACGGGGTTTTTACCCTCTTTGACTGACTTTTCCAAGTCATTCGATTATCTGAAAAAACTACCATATTGGAGTCCTACAACCCCAACAAGCAAGCTTGTTGGTTTGGGCTTTTCCCGTTTCGCTCGCCGCTACTCGGGGAATCGAATTTTCTTTCTCTTCCTGCAGGTACTTAGATGTTTCAGTTCTCTGCGTCTACCTCAAATATGCTATGTATTCACATATTTGTAACATCCTATAAAAGATGCTGGGTTCCCCCATTCGGAAATCTCTGGATCATAGCTTACGTACAGCTCCCCAAAGCATATCGGTGTTAGTCCCGTCCTTCATCGGCTCCTAGTGCCAAGGCATCCACCGTGCGCCCTTATTCACTTAACCTTATCAACCTTACGGTTGGGTTTTGACATCATTTCTAGCGATAGAAACTAGTCAAGAAAAATAAGCAATTGAACTTATTAAAAAACTCATTCAACGCGGTGTTCTCGGTTTGTTTTGATCTTACTTCAAATATCCAGTTTTCAATGAACAAAGTGTTTTGAGAGTAAACCTCTCAAAACTGAACAAAGTAATGATGACAAACGTGTGTAGTCTCCGTAATATTCCTTAGAAAGGAGGTGATCCAGCCGCACCTTCCGATACGGCTACCTTGTTACGACTTCACCCCAATCATCTATCCCACCTTAGGCGGCTGGCTCCAAAAAGGTTACCTCACCGACTTCGGGTGTTACAAACTTTCGTGGTGTGACGGGCGGTGTGTACAAGGCCCGGGAACGTATTCACCGCGGCGTGCTGATCCGCGATTACTAGCGATTCCGGCTTCATGTAGGCGAGTTGCAGCCTACAATCCGAACTGAGAGAAGCTTTAAGAGATTAGCTTAGCCTCGCGACTTCGCGACTCGTTGTACTTCCCATTGTAGCACGTGTGTAGCCCAGGTCATAAGGGGCATGATGATTTGACGTCATCCCCACCTTCCTCCGGTTTGTCACCGGCAGTCTTGCTAGAGTGCCCAACTAAATGATGGCAACTAACAATAAGGGTTGCGCTCGTTGCGGGACTTAACCCAACATCTCACGACACGAGCTGACGACAACCATGCACCACCTGTCACTTTGCCCCCGAAGGGGAAGCTCTATCTCTAGAGTGGTCAAAGGATGTCAAGACCTGGTAAGGTTCTTCGCGTTGCTTCGAATTAAACCACATGCTCCACCGCTTGTGCGGGCCCCCGTCAATTCCTTTGAGTTTCAACCTTGCGGTCGTACTCCCCAGGCGGAGTGCTTAATGCGTTAGCTGCAGCACTGAAGGGCGGAAACCCTCCAACACTTAGCACTCATCGTTTACGGCGTGGACTACCAGGGTATCTAATCCTGTTTGCTCCCCACGCTTTCGAGCCTCAGCGTCAGTTGCAGACCAGAGAGTCGCCTTCGCCACTGGTGTTCCTCCATATATCTACGCATTTCACCGCTACACATGGAATTCCACTCTCCTCTTCTGCACTCAAGTCTCCCAGTTTCCAATGACCCTCCCCGGTTGAGCCGGGGGCTTTCACATCAGACTTAAGAAACCGCCTGCGCTCGCTTTACGCCCAATAAATCCGGACAACGCTTGCCACCTACGTATTACCGCGGCTGCTGGCACGTAGTTAGCCGTGGCTTTCTGGTTAGATACCGTCAAGGGATGAACAGTTACTCTCATCCTTGTTCTTCTCTAACAACAGAGTTTTACGATCCGAAAACCTTCTTCACTCACGCGGCGTTGCTCGGTCAGACTTTCGTCCATTGCCGAAGATTCCCTACTGCTGCCTCCCGTAGGAGTTTGGGCCGTGTCTCAGTCCCAATGTGGCCGATCACCCTCTCAGGTCGGCTATGCATCGTGGCCTTGGTGAGCCGTTACCTCACCAACTAGCTAATGCACCGCGGGTCCATCCATCAGCGACACCCGAAAGCGCCTTTCAAATCAAAACCATGCGGTTTCGATTGTTATACGGTATTAGCACCTGTTTCCAAGTGTTATCCCCTTCTGATGGGCAGGTTACCCACGTGTTACTCACCCGTTCGCCACTCCTTTTCTTTCGGTGGAGCAAGCTCCGGTGAAAGAAAAAGCGTACGACTTGCATGTATTAGGCACGCCGCCAGCGTTCGTCCTGAGCCAGGATCAAACTCTCATAATAAAAGTTAGAACAATCTTTCGATTGTTAAGCTCAATTTGTTTGCTAGCATATTGCTTGCTGTTTAAAAATGTTTGTTGTCTTGAATTGAATCAAGACGCCCTACACATTTGGTTTGTCTTACTTTGTTCAGTTTTCAAAGGTCTACTTGAATTGCCGTAGCAACTTTTATATCATATCAGAGTGACGTTTGAATGTCAACTCTTTTTTAAAAAAGTTTTTTTGATTTCGTTTGAGAAATCTTTCAGCAACTCATTTATCATATCGCATCGTTTGTTATTTGTCAAGAACTTTTTTGAATTTTTTCTTGATGAAATCAAGCTTCATAAGCAGCCCTTTTTAAACGACTTAGTTATCTTATCATGTGATAATTCACATGTCAACAACTATTTTTCATGTTATTTACGAAAGTTTCATGAATGTTACTTTCGCTTCAACGTTGTCTAATTTATCATTCTTTTTTTGATTGGTCAACTGAATTCTCGACCTTTTTCAAACAGTACTCAGACTGTTTTTCTTCCTAATTTTCGTGTTTTACGAACAAAGTCTCTGGTTAAGCTTTAAAATGGCTATAAAAGCATTATAAACCGGAACATTCTACTTGTTTTTTTGTTTAAAACGGCAAAAAAAAGAAGATTGAATTTTTTTCAATCTTCTTTTTATTTTTGTATTTTCTGATTAGAAAAGAGGAACACCCTCTACTTCGTAAGTCCCAAGAACAGCTCGCATCTGCCCTGATTCTTCCCAAAGATAGCCTTCTGCCAGCTCACCATCCTGATTCTTCTGCTCTGTTTCAAAAACAAACAACGGAACATTTTCATGTCCGATATGGGTGTTGGTCAACTCCATTAAGTTGATTTGACTCACATCAATATGAACGATTTCCTTTAAAAAATTAAGCATATTGGCTAGACCAGTCTTTCCTTCAGAAAGATCTGCTAACGCGAATTCTAGCGTATCATCAATTGAATGAACCAGAAATCTCTTTGATCCATCCTCCAAATGCAACATAATTGTACCAGCGACTCTTTTGTTTGCCAAAATCTCCACCTCGATCAACTTGTTCTTGTTCTATGGCTTACAAAAAAATTTTAGCATATTTTCAGAAAAAATACACTTTTTATTTCTTGTTTTATTTTTTCTCCAATTCAGTCAATGCTTCTTTGATCCAGATGGGTAGTTGTTCTTCGATTGTTTTAAAACCAATTTTTCTATTTTTGTTTGTAAAATACCTTTTTCTACGGTGTGCAACTACTGGACTGTTGCTCTCCAAAGTCCTTAAAGATAAACTGATTTTTTGAGAGTACTCATCAATATCAATAATTTGTACTCTGATTGGTTGTCCAATTGTTAGCAATGCATGAATATTTTTTGTATAACCTGATTGTACTTCTGAAACATGGATTAATCCCTGCGTTTCCTCGTCAAGAGAAACAAACGCACCATAAGGTTGTATTCCAGTTACTTTTCCTTCAATTATTTGTCCAATTTTATAAGTCATTTACTTCCCTCTCTTCGCATCTTTCATTATACTGTATATGATTTAAAAAAAGAAGTTTTGAAAATAAACAAGTGAAATCGGAGGCTTTGAAATGGTAGAATTCGATCAACAAATAACGAGAAAAAATACGCATAGCGTAAAATGGGATGGTATTACTGAAACATATCATGCATCTGATTTATTACCGCTTTGGGTAGCAGATATGGATTTTCTTTCTCCCAAAGGTGTCACTCAGGCTTTAAGCAGCTATGTTCAAAACGGTTTGTTTGGTTACTCAACGATTTCCAATGAATTATATAACTCTATTATTCAATGGGAAAAGGAACAGCATCAAGTCACCATAAAAAAAGAAGAGATTGTCTTTTCAAGTGGTGTTTTGTCCAGTCTAGCTGTAGGTATCCAAACATTTACTGAAATAGGCGATTCAATTATGATTCATGATCCTGTTTATCCACCTTTTTCTTCTATAGTAGAAAACAATCAGCGAAAGTTGGTTCGCAGTTCTTTAATAGAAAAAAACAATCATTTCGAGATGGACTTTGCAGATATGGAACAAAAGATACAACAACACAATATCAAAGCCCTCATTTTATGTAACCCTCATAATCCTGGCGGTCGTGTGTGGTCAAAAGCTGAATTAACTCAGTTAGCAGACCTGTGTTTAAACTATCAGGTTTTCATATTCAGTGATGAAATTCATCAGGACCTTATGCTGTTTGGCAATCAGTTCACATCAATGTTGACAATCAATCCGAAACTTCATGATCAAATGATCGCATTTACTTCTGCCACAAAAACATTTAATTTAGCTGCAATTAAACATTCGATGGTTTTTATCAAAAATAAAAAACTTAAAGCAGCTTTTACACAACGTCTCTTAACTAATCAGCAACAAGAAATCAATACATTTGGCTTAATTGGTACACAGGCAGCTTACGAAACTGGTGAAACTTGGCTTTCAGAGTTGCTTCCTTATTTAGAAGAAAATGTTTCACTTGTTTGTTCCTTTTTTCAAGAAGAAATGCCAGATGTTCGTGTTATGAAGCCTGAAGGGACTTACCTAATGTGGTTAGATTTTTCCGCTTACGAAACAAATGATCAAGAATTGCAAGACTGTTTCATTAAAAAAGGAAAAGTTGTCTTGAACCCAGGAATTTCTTTTGGCCCAGCTGGACATTGTCATATGCGTTTGAATGTTGCCTGCCCTAAAGCGACTTTATTAGAAGGATTACAACGAATCAAACACTCTTTTGAAAAGTAATTTTCTATTTAATTTTTTATAAAAAAGCAAAAAGGGACTGTGACAAAAAATTTGTCACAGTCCCTTTTATACGAATAAAAGATGTTCTCAAAGCAACTTCTGCTGCAGTAAGCTGAAACTTCGCCAAAATTTGAAGAACAATTTTTAAAAATTTTTACTTATTACTTGAAGTTCAACGCTTTGGACCACAATCTCTTTTACATTATCAGTACATTTTCTAATAGTTATTCTGCAATCTCAATTGTTTCGATTACTACATCATGGACTGGTCGGTCTTGTGGTCCACGTTGTACATTTGCAATTTCATCAACAACAGTCATTCCTTCAACAACATGACCAAAAACTGTGTGACGGAAATCTAGCCAAGGTGTACCTCCACCCTTGTAAGCTTCGATAACTTCTGCGGGGAAACCGGCACCTTCAAGTTGTCCAAGCATATTAGCAGGAACATTTTCATTATTTACGATAAAGAATTGGCTTCCGTTAGTATTTGGACCAGCATTCGCCATTGATAATGCACCACGTAGGTTAAATAATTCACGGCTAAATTCATCTTCAAAGCTTTCACCGTAGATGCTTTCTCCTCCCATACCTGTTCCAGTTGGGTCGCCACCTTGGATCATGAAATCAGGAATGACACGGTGGAAAATGACACCATCGTAGTACCCTTTTTTAGCTAATTCAATAAAATTTTGAACAGTTTTAGGTGCTAATTCAGGAAATAATTGAACTGTGATGTCTCCGCGATTTGTTTTGATTGTTGCTTTTGGGCCTTTTTCATTTGCTAAATCTAATTGTGGAAATGCCATGTTTGGTTCCTCCTAATGTTTTCTTACTACCAAATAATAACATAATACCGAATGTCTATTCAAAAAACTAGATCAGATTACTAAAAAGAAAGTTTAAACTCCAAGTAAAATTAATTTATTTGAGAAGCATTCTCAGTTAAATTCTGCTATAGTGTGTCTGGAGGAGGAGTTTTTATGGACATTTATGATATTACCATTATCGGTGCTGGACCCGTGGGTATGTTTGCCGCATTTTATGCAGGAATGCGACAAGCAAAAACAAAGATCATTGACAGTTTACCCCAACTTGGTGGTCAGTTAGCAACCTTGTATCCAGAAAAATATATTTACGATATCCCAGGGTATCCTGCAATTAAAGCAAACGAATTGGTCGGCAATCTTGAAAAGCAATTGACGACTTTTAATCATACATTTCATTTAGAAGAAGAAGTTCTTTCCATTACACGCGAAGAAGATGTGATCGAAATCATTACAAACAAAGGTATCCATTATTCAAAAGCGGTGATTTTAGCACTCGGAAATGGCTCTTTTCAGCCAAGAAAATTAACTATCGAAGGTGCCGACGCCTTTGAGAACAACGGTTTAGATTATTATGTCAATGATTTAATGAAATACGCTGGCAAAAAAGTAGCAATTGCTGGTGGTGGCGATTCTGCGATTGATTGGGCATTGATGCTTGAGCCAATTGCTAGCGAAGTCTATCTAATCCATCGTCGAAGCGAATTTCGTGGCCATGAACACAGTGTTGCTCAATTAAAAAATTCATCTGTTCATTTATTGACACCTTATTTGATTGAAGATTTAGCTGGGGAATCAAACCAGTTAACCGACCTTCGTTTAAAAAAGGTAAAAAGCGATGAAACGATTGATTTAAGCATTGATTCTTTGATTATCAATTATGGGTTTACTTCTAATTTAGGTCAGATTGCTTCGTGGGGGCTGGAAAGTTCTCGCCAATCAATCATGGTAAACTCCGATATGTCGACCTCGATTCCTGGAATTTACGCTGCAGGCGATATTTGTTCCTATGATGGCAAAGTGAAATTGATTGCTACAGGATTTGGTGAAGCACCCACTGCGGTTAACAATGCACTACATTACATCAATCCCAAAGAACGGGCACAACCTGGACACAGTACCAGCTTGTATGATAAACGACTTCGTCCTGAAAGATGACTAGCATCCACTTGTAATAAACCTCAGATGCAAAGGTATCCTTCTTGCTTTTTTACTTGATTAAGCTAACATGAATATATAGACTATTTGAAGGAGGAATACCATGGTTATTAAAAAGGAAACATTAGAAGAAAAAGCACGTGCTCTTTTACTTGAACGCGGTGTAACAATTGAAGATATTGCAGAATTAGTTATGTTTTTACAAAAAGATTATATTACTGATTTAACTTTAGCGGATTGCGCAGAAAGCGTTGACTCGGTTCTAACAAAACGAGAAGTCCATAATGCAATCATCACGGGAATCCAGTTAGATATTTTAGCTGAACAAAAACAGTTAATGGAACCTTTACAACATATTATCGAAGACGATGAAGGCTTGTATGGAATTGATGAAATCCTCGCCTTATCTATTGTTAATGTTTACGGAACGATTGGATTTACCAACTACGGCTACATTGACAAAGTGAAACCAGGGATTTTAAAACAATTGAACCGACATGATGGCGATCATGTCCATACTTTTTTAGATGATATCGTTGGTGCGATTGCCGCATCTGCAGCAAGTCGTTTAGCCCATGCTGAACCTGAAAAACGCAGTCGTTTGACACAATAAAATGAATCGGTAACAAGTGAGCAGTGCAATATTGGCTGTCACCAACAGAATGGTACTGTGACAGAAATGATTAACTCCAAGAAATATGAGAAGCCGTTTTCGAAAATGACTTCTCATATTTTTGTGAAAATTTGATTGATTACTGAAGGAGGTGTGACAAGGCTTTTGTCACACCTCCTTTTTCTCCACTAAAAGTAAAAGAAACACCCTCAAAAAATAAGCCAGATTTGGTTTATCTTTGAGAGCGTTTCTTGTTGAAAAAGTTATCTTTTCTTTCTTAACTCATGCTTTCCAAGGAACAGGAAAATAGCGAAAAAGAGTTCAAGTAAAACAAAAAAGAGAACAAAACTATGCATAAAAAATTCTTCCGGTAACACATTGATAATTGGATCAGTTCGAGGATCGAATAACCAATCGTCATTGTTGAAAAATGTTTCGTGAAAAACAATGAAGAATCGATCAAAACCGATTAGCATAAAAAATCCAATAACCACTGGCGCAAGCATCCCAAACTGAAACGGACGTATTAATCGCCAGAAACGTTTATTTTTCCATAACGAATAAACAAATAAGCTACTTGGTATCAACGTGACTAATAACACAGCATAATCAATGAAAAAAAGAACACGAACTTCACGAAAATGGTGTGCGCCACTGGCCGAAACAGGAAAATCTGGCAAACTCAGTACAGATTGAAACGGATTATTCAAGTATTTCATCAATTCATCAAAATTCTGAAGCAACGTTTGCTGATCCAGAGACGTGTACCGCAAAATATGCAAATAATCAATATCAAATACATAGAGCGGTCGAAAATTGATAGTCAAGGCAATCGCTAGACTAATCAAGGTCAGAAATAAGCTAGTCAACCCCAAATACTCAAGCCATTGTCCCTTACGCTTACCCATTTAGAACTGCCACTCATCTAATGAATTTTTGACAAATGTAGCTGGGACTGGTAAATGAGGTACATCTTCTGCCTTGGTAAACCCGGATAGAACGAGCAACGTGTCAATTCCGTTTTGGATACCGGCTTGAATATCTGTTTCATAGTTATCACCAACCATGATTACTTCCTCTTTTTGAAGTCCTAAGATTTCTACTGCCTTATCCATGATGATTGCTTCTGGCTTACCAATATAGATTGGAGTTGTTTGAGTAGCTGTTTCAACGAAGGAAACCACTGAACCTGCACCTGGTAGCAACCCGCGTTCAGTAGGAATATTCTTGTCTGGGTTTGTTCCAATGAACGTTGCCCCTTTTTGAATTGCAAGCGTTGCTGCCACCACTTTTTCGTAGGTTAAATAATTATCTAATCCAACAACAACGTAATCTGGGTTTTCTTCTTCCCATTCAAATCCAGCTTCCAAAATCAGGTCAATTAATCCTGACTCCCCAATAACAAAAACTTTTTTACCTTTTCCATCTGTTTGCATAAAATCAATCGTCGCTAAACTTGCCGTATAAACTGTTTCTGCTGCGACATGAATATCGAATTCATCTGCCAAGCGTTTTGCAACTGTAGCAGGGCTCTTCGTCGTATTATTAGTAACGAATAAAAAGGGTAACTCACGTTGTTGTAATTCTTCGACAAAACGTTTCCCTGCAGGAATCGCTTCTGTTCCACGATAAATCGTTCCGTCTAAATCAATCAAATATCCTTTATAACTCATGCTCACGACTCTTTTCTTTTTCTTATCGTAAAGTTCGCTTTTTCATTTGCTGGCTGCTCTACTGATTCTTTAGCAGCAGTCGCTTTTTTGGGCGTCTCCTTACGTTTTTTAATGACAGGTTTCTTATGACTAGAAGACACTGGACCTTTCTTTTCATCAATGTACGCTGTCTGATTGTAATTTTTTTTCTTTTTGCGACGTTGTGCTGGCTTTTCCTTTTTGTCTCCCCCGCCAATGCGCTCGATAACAAAATAAGCACAACCAAAATTGCAGTATTCATAAAGATAATCTTCTAATGAATCAATCCGCTGATCCGGATGGGCACGTCGATTGTCTGCACGGAAAAATCCTTTCAGGCGAAGCTGTTCATAGCCCCAGTCCCCAACGATATAATCATAACGAGACAACACATCACTGTACCGCTCGCCAAGTTTTTGTGCGTCAAACCCTTCACGGTGATTGGCT
The DNA here is from genome assembly GCF_050529065.1 of Enterococcus sp. DIV0174. Taxonomy (NCBI): domain Bacteria; kingdom Bacillati; phylum Bacillota; class Bacilli; order Lactobacillales; family Enterococcaceae; genus Enterococcus; species Enterococcus sp. DIV0174. The sequence continues at coordinate 2,067,548 of NZ_CP172881.1, forward strand.
ACTAGACGAAATTGTCGATCACCAACTAAAAAATTACTATCATCTAAAGGTGTCACAAGTTCCCCTTTGATTTTTTCTGCTTTAGGCTTTTCTTCAACGATTTCTTCTAAAGCAGTCGTTAGTTCATCTGTGACAAGATTTGTTGCTTCACTTTCAGCTGTTGCTAGGGTTGTTTCTTTCGTTTCTTTGTTTGCAACTAGCTGTTGTTTCTTTTCTTTTGGTTTTGCAGACATACTTTCACCACCTATTCCTAGTCATTATACCTTGTTTTTATTTGATTGGGTAGTGAGCTTTCAAGTAATCACCCACAACACTACGAATAAACTCTGGGAACAGAAATTCATTTTCGCCGGCAATCTCAATCGTCGGGAAAAACGGTACAAACATGAAATGGTCAACCGTCGTAAACGAATATCTTTCTTTCTCATTGATTGGTTGATTTTGAAAGAGTACTTGATGATTTACTTCATCGTAGGTAATACCATTGTAAACGATTTGTCCAAATATTTTCCCTCGAAATCCCATCCCATTCATAGGAAAGTTACGTAAGAAGTTGCGATTTTTTTCCATTTCCAAAATTAATCGAATCAAATCTGCTCCTTTAACGGTTACATTCAATAAGTGCATTGGATGTGGTAACGCAGTGTGAAGCTCATCTTGGTCGATAATTCCGACGGGGATATCCGTCAAAAACAAGCCACTATTCAAAATTGCCGCCTTCGTCTTGCCACGTTCTTTGATTGCTTCTAATGCTAGTTGAATAAAGGGTTCTTCACCAAAAACATCCATTGTTAGTGGAAATGGTAGGTCAGCGACCTTTTTAGCTTTTAAAAGTGCGTGCCCTTCTGCCAAATAACTAGCGATTTCTTGCGCATCTTCTGCAAAGACTGTCAATGACTCAGTGGGAATTGCTTGTGCAGAATATTTCACAATTTTTTTATTCTCATCTAACGTCAATTGAACTTCTCCTACATACTGACCATAACGACCAGCTGCGGCTAATTGAACCCCGTTGATCACTTCGCCATTAGGAAATAGATGATGTGTATGTGAACCTAAGATAACATCTATTGCTGGTAATTCTTTTGCAATTTGGATATCATCTTGAATACCCAGATGGCTCATCAACACTAACACATCGACTTTCGGACGTAATTCTTCCACCATTTCCGGTAATATATCATACGGATTTCGGATATCCCAACCGTTTGGACTATACGTTAAAGGAAAAGGTGCCGTAAATGCCAGCAAACCGATTTTTGTCTGCTGCTTCGTTTCGATAATCTTGTATGGCTTCGCCCATGCTGGTGGCTGCAATGTTTTTTTGTCAAATAAATTTGCTAATAAAACATCAAAATTAGCTTCATCATATAGATGATTCAAATCATGTTTTGAATTTCCAACACCTTCATTGTTTCCAATCGTTGCGGCATCGTAACCAATTTCATTCATCAGTAAGACATTGGCTTGACCATTCGTTGCTTCCGATAAGGGATGCCAACGGTCAACGAAATCTCCTAGGTCCACTGTAACAGTCGTTGTCTGTACTTTCTTTTCACTTTCACGTTTTCGTTGCTCTAAAAAGCGTCTGATTCTGGGCCAGTTTTCCAGATGTGAATGGAGATCATTTGTGTGTAATAACATTATTTTTTCCATCTTCTCGCCTCTCTTCTCGACCATCATACCACAGAGCTATTTTTTCCTTCCAATAATGATCCTGAGTATTATTTACTTCAAAAAAATAGAATAAAAAAATCATTTATGGTTTCTTTAAGCTAACCTAGTTATTATTAAGTCATTCCCAAAACATTCATTTTTTTCATTCTTTACCTCCAACCTTGCCAGCCTCATTTTTTCTATTGAGGCTGGTCTTGTTGACAAAAAAAGCGTGCCTTTGACTTCAAAAGAAGCTATTGGCACACATTCATTCCTAATATTTAGTTGGTTCACTTATTTTTTGGGCAAAAAAAAACAGGTATAGCATTCCTGTTCATCAATCAGCTATTTTTTATATTCAGACACATGGCGGAGCCTACTTAGTGCTGCTTCCTTCCGGATCTGACACGCTTCATAAGCCCACCATTGTCCTAGCCTTTCGGCAAGAAATAGTATACCGCATTTTTTCCATTCTGACTAGCTTTTTTTCGATTTCTTTTTTTTCGTACGCAACTGACGGAAGAATGTTGCCAAAATTCCTCCACATTCCTCTTCCAAAATACCCCCTTCAACGGTGGCTTGATGATTGAAGCGTTCATCCGTCAATAAATTCATCAACGTTCCAGCAGTTCCACCTTTTGGATCATAAGCACCAAAATAAACTTCTTTGACACGTGACAAAATCATCGCACCACTGCACATTGGACAAGGCTCTAGTGTTACAAATAACTGTGCTTCTTCTAAACGCCAGCTACCAACAGCTGCACAAGCTTCTTTAATTGCAAGCATCTCTGCATGGGTTGTGGCATCTTGCGTTGTTTCTCGTAGATTATGCCCCCTACCAATTACTTGATTATCTAAAATCACCACTGCACCAATTGGGACCTCAGCTAACCGTTCTGCTTTTTTAGCTTCTTCAAGAGCGAGGCGCATCCATTTTTCTTTTTCTTGTTGCGATAACTGTTCTTCGTTCAACAAATTCCCTCACTTTTTTCTCGATTATTTTTCTTCAGCATAACTTTACCATATAAAAAAAAACTTGTAACTAGCTTGTCCTTTTGATGAGGTTTTTTTATGGTAAAATAGCGGTGAGGTGAAGCACATGAATCAAGCACAATTACTAGAATTATATCCAAATGCTCAACTTAAAGAATTTCCTTCCGCATCACCATCGATTCTTTCTTTAGCTACTGGTGACGCCTTTCTTTGGTTTGAAAAAAAATCGTTAGCTCCATCTGAAATCAGTCTTTTGAAAGCGTTATTCCCAATGGCTACCAATCCAAAAAACCATCCTTGGTACCATTATTTATTCGAACAACAATCATTAACATTGGATCGTTCCTATCGAATCATCCAGTTACATGTATCAGCAAAGGATGACTTTTTGCAAAAGGAATGGCAAGAAACGTTACTAGCGATGTTTTATGAACCTGCAGATTTCTTTTTCTATAGCCAACAAGATGCACTACTGATTGAGCCTAAAGGGAAAAATTTTCTTCCAGTTTCAGAACTAAATGGTATTTTTCAATCATTAGATATTGACTTTGAAATTACAACAAATGTTTTTGTCGGCGCTTTTCATGCACCTTCGCAAGATTTTGGAACATTGTTTGCTGAAGAACGAAAAATTTTTCTTACAGAAAAACGCTCCCCACAAAACAGTCAAGCTGTGTTTTCTCTACAAGATGTTGCCCTGCACTACTTTACAACAGAGGGGATCAAAGAGAATTTACTTATCCAAAATTATCAGCTCTTGCTTGAAGAAATGGATATGGAAGAAATCATCTTAGCGTTGTGGAATCATTTGGGCAATATCAGCTCCGCTGCCAAAACTCTTTTTCTTCATCGTAACACGTTGAAATATCGGATAGAAAAGTTTCAGGAAGCAACTGGCTTTAATTTAAAGCAAGCAAATGATCTTCTTTTTTGTTATCTTCTAATCATCCAAATGTCTCCTACCAAAAAAAATAATTAAAAAAAGTGAGCGTTGCGACTAGCCTGACTAGTCCAACACTCACTTTTTTTGCTGTGCTTTTTTAACACAAAAAATTACATAATTTTATCAACTAAAGTCATCAAACGCTCACGCAAATCATCCGTTGAATCTTTTAGCGTGTCACCATAAACAGAGATTTTCTTGCGGCCTTTTTTGATTTTTTCTAAAACACCCATCAAAGAGTCCAAATCACTATCCGATAAGTCATCGACTAATCCTAATAGCTTTTCATTTCCGTCAAACTTATCATTAACAAATTTTTTGACTTTGCAACGATTAGACATATGACGAATTTTTTCCACCACTTTACCTGACACAACTGCTGTAGTTGCTACACCAGCAGCAGCCATGATACCTAAACCGATTGTTACTTTTGTTGATGTTTTCATAAGTCTTCAGCTCCTTTTTATCTACTTCTATCATAGCATAGACAAAAAAATAAACGAACTATTTCACTCGACTCATGAAGCACCATTACTTAGCTGCAACTAAGCGAATATCAGTTAGAACTTCTGGTAAGTCCTCATCTAGTTCGGCCAACTTACTCCAGATTGCTGTCATTGTTTCATAAAACTCACGAGAATTTTCGTCAGAATTTAAACTCCCCAAAATATTCAGCCACAAAAGTTCAACTAGATAAACTTCACTAACTCTAGTATGTTCATTTAGATGAGTCTTAAAACTTAGCTTGAATAAAGCTGCTAAGTCTAGATCAGACTGGAAGACGATTCCACGAACGCTTTCGTTCACTGCAAAAAATTCTTTCAATAAGTGGACGATACTAAAAAAGTCCGTCATTTGATACGTGTCTAAATATTTTTCAAAGCTCTTTTTGATTTCATCAATAATTGTTTCTTTTAACACACCAATGGAATCAAAATGTGCATAAATCGGATATGTCGAACAGCCACAATAAGCTGCTAATTTTCTAGCAGTAATCGAATGCAACCCAAACTCTTCTGCATAGACCATACTTTTAAATAGTAAATATTCTTTACTAAAATTGGTTACTCTACCCATTTCTTTCACCCTCTTCATTTGATTTTATGATTCACAGTAATATTTTTCTCTAACGATTCTTTGCCAATATCCTGCGTAACTTTATGTAGGGGGAAAGCGTATAGAAAAAGTTATGATTTCTTATGATAAATATAACAGCAATCATCCGATAAAATAGTAGCTGATATCCTGCGTAATAGACCTGTGACTAGGAATGATTTGGTCGCACATAGCCAATGGATTATTCATCTCAAGCTTAGCTATACTGTTATATTTTGTATGTCTAAAAGAAATTTCATTACTTTTTTCTAACTTGACAAAACGCGCTTGGACATAAACAATAGAATAAACAACTAAATAATAACTTTAAAATAACAAGTTATATTATAAAGGTCTAATACCCTGTGAGAATAACATAGTATGAAAACACTTACCACTCACACTTTATGACCTATCCTGTACATATTTAGGAGGAAAGGAGTTTCGAAATGTTAGTTGATGCAAAAAAAAAGGAACTACTTGTTCTGTATGAGATTATCCAAAGCGATACTTGTTCCTTACAAGATCTTTCAAATAAACTCGTGATTCCCAAACGGACGGTGAAAGACTTGATACGAAAACTTAACCAAGCGATTAGTCAGTTACTTGAATTTCACTCTTTTATTTATTCGACTCATAAAGGAGAGATTCAGATCAATGAACACTATGAAAAAACAAAAATGCAGGTATTCTATTACTTGAAGTTAATCTTTTTACGCGAATCCCAGCGTTTTAATTACTTATTACTTTTGATGGACAGCCCTGACGCTTCAGTTGCCAAGGAAGAGTTGACCCAAAAATTATATATTTCTTCTTCTTACTTAGAAAAATTAACTACGCGAATCAATAAGGATTTAAAAAAATTCAATCTACAAATTATTTCTTCCAATAATTGTTATACCTTATCTGGAGATGAATTATTGATTCGAATCTATATATACATATTTCTATCGGATGCCTTTCAAGGACCTGAATGGCCATTTACAACAATTGATTTAGCAACAGTGAAGCAGGAAATTACTCTGTCAGATGCATTCCAGCTTCCCTTTCATTCCGAGACAGAGCAAAAAAATATTTATTTACTCTATGCGGTGTTTAAACTTCGAATCAAGCAGGCTTCTTTCTTAGAACCACTCGAAAATGATATTCAGCAATTACTGAAGCTACTCTTTCACACCTGTGATTTAACCGGTTCGTTTAAACAAAACATGCCTGTGGAGCTACCCGAAAAACATACGGAGAACGAAGTGTTTGTGCTCAATTTTATGATTCTTTGTTTCTTCCCAAGTTGGGTCCACGTCCAACAGAAATTGACCATTGGTAAGTGTTTTATGCAAACAGATCATGTTTTTTGTCAATTCACACAAAAACTAACTGTTCAATTAGCCAAGCATTTTCCAACCATTGATACAACTGAAAAAATTGCCTTCTATCACTACTTCATCACGCTTGCGTTCACTTTTGTTTCATTGTTAGGGGAATCAATCATTGAATTTCATACGCTCTATTTCCCCACTGTAACAGAAACGGTGTCGGCAGATGACTCGCAAGTGCAATTAATTCTCACAGAGATCAACGCTCTTTGCCCAGCCAAGTTGCGTTCAGTTCACGTCGCTCACTATTTGGGTTCACTGATCTATCAATTGATTCGTTCTGAAACAGATACACAACTGTTGATTCATTTAAAAATGACGAAGACCTTAACTGGCAATTATCATCTGAAAAATCGTTTGGAAAAGTTATTCAATCACGAAACGGTTCTTCTTACCTTTTCACCAGAAAAAGCGGACTTGATCGTTACTGATTGGTTTGAAGCAGCACAACAAGCCATCCCTTCTTTTTATTGGAATCTAACAAATGAAGAAGTCAGTTGGCAAAAACTTGTCTTACTTATCCAAACACTCTATGACAAAAAAACACAGATCAACACGACGCAAAACTTGTTACCTGCGCCAAACAATCACCAAAAAGAAGCACCGGCATTTATCAACTGACAAAAGCCGGTGCTTCTTTTTATTCTTACTTATTGCTTTGCTGTTTATCCTTTAGTCTCGACGGTTGTTTCCGCCAAACAACAAAATCAAGCGGAGTAATTGTAGGAAAGTTGCTAGTGCTGCTGCGACATAAGTTAATGCTGCAGCAAACAAGACGTGACGCGCCATTGGCACTTCATCTTCAGTCAACAAACCGCCCTCACTTAATATCTGTAACGCACGTCTTGACGCATTGAATTCAACTGGCAGTGTCACTAATTGGAATAACAACGCCAATGAAAAAGCAAAAATCCCGATATTAATCAACGTGTAATTCCAACTAAACAAAACGCCGACCATAATCAATGGCAACGAAATTGCAGAGCCAAAATTAGCTACTGGAACCAATGCTGCACGAATTTTTAACGGTGCATAACCAACAGCATCTTGGACTGCGTGTCCGCATTCATGGGCTGCCACACCAATTGCAGCAACTGAAGTCGATTGCGCTGTTGCTTGTGATAAGCTTAGCATTTTATTTCCAGAATTATAATTATCTGTTAGATTCCCAGCGATTGGTTGGACACCTACGTTTTGGATGTTTTGACTGCTCAAAATATATTGGGCAGCTTGTGTTCCTGTCACATTATTTTTGCTACGGATTTTATCATATTTCTTGAATGTGCTATTGACATATGCCGAAGCAATACCTGAAATGGCTAACCCGATGATGACCAAGATAAACGTTGGATCAAGTAGATTATAGATCCCGTACATTTAAGCTCACTCCTTTTCATTTTCTTTATTCTACCATGAGAAGAGAGAAAAAAATGTGAAGAGACTTTGAAGCTTTTAGTTTTTCTTAACGAACTCAGATTTCAACTTCATTGGACCAAAGCCATCAACTTTGCAATCAATATTGTGGTCGCCTTCAACTAAACGAATATTTTTGACTTTTGTTCCTTGCTTAATTGCACCAGAAGCACCTTTGACTTTTAAATCTTTGATGACTGTTACACTGTCACCTTCTGCCAAACGATTCCCATTTGCATCAAGCACAACAAGTTCTTCTTCCACGTTCTCGGTTTGTTCGGCGCTCCATTCATGACCGCATTCTGGACAAATAAATAATCCTCTGTCTTCATAAGTATACTCAGACCCACAAGTTGGGCAATTTGGTAATGTCATCTTCTTTCTCCTTTAAAATCTATTATTGAGCATCATTGTAACGAAAAAAAGTTACTTTGAAAAGAGTGCTTGTGAATTTTGTACAAAAAAGAGCAAAGAAAATGACTGATGTGCTGTAATTCTCCCAAAAGTCGCTTTTCTTTACTCACTTATTACCTTTTTCGATTATTTTTGTTGGTAATCCTGACACAAAGTTTGAATTTCTTGATAGATTTCTTCTACTTCACGTAAATCTTTTGCATTTGCACCACTTGCTAGTGGATGTCCGCCTCCGTGATGACGCTTTGCTAGCTCATTGATTACAGGACCTTTTGAACGCAAACGAACACGGTAATGTCCTTCTGGTTGTTGAACAAAGATTCCCCAAGCCAAGACTTCATCTATGACACCAGGCAAAGCAACGATTGCTGCGGTTTCAGAATCATCAATCCCGTAGTCAGCCAACAATTCCTTTGATAAAAGCACGCGACCAGCACCGTTATGGTCAACATCAAGATGTTGGTATAAATATCCTGAAAGTTTGGCAACTTTCATTGGCATTTGCTCTAATTCACGATTTAATTGACCAGCATCAAATGGATAGCTCATTAAGACAGCGGCAATTTCTAATGTTCGTGGAGTTGTTGCCGGATATAAAAATCTTCCCGTATCGCCAACAATCCCACCATAGAGTAAGCGGGCTGCAGTTGCGTTGATCGTTAGTTCATCTGGAAACATCAAAGCAAATGAAGCAATCATTTCGCTACAGCTGCTTGCCTTCGTGTCTACCCAAACGAGGTCACCATAAGGCTCATCGTTTGGATGGTGGTCAATTTTAATCAACTGATCGCCTAATGGATAACGGTCATCACTGATTCGTGGCGAATTCGCTGTGTCCGTTACAATGACTAATGCCCCTTGATAAAGTGCATCATCAATTGATTGCATTTCTGCTAAAAAACGAAGTCCTTCAACAGTTTCACCTACCTGATAAATTTCTTTTGTTGGAAAACTTTCTCGCAAAATCTCCGCCAACCCGACCTGTGAACCAATTGCATCTGGGTCGGGGCGTTGGTGGCGATGAATGATAATTCGTTTTGCTGCCTGAATTGCTGTTAAAATTTCTTGTTGGATCGTTAGTTCCGTTGTGTTTCTCATGTCTTCCCTGCTTTCTAAGAACGTTCCATTACTTGGCAAACAACAATTGCTTTTGCCACAATAATATTTTCAATGTACACTTCAATATCTAGTTTTGCTGAACGACGCCCGATTTCTAGCACACGTGGTTGAATATCTAATTCACTCTCTAACTGGATTAAGCGTAAGTAATGAAGGTTCATTTGTTCAATCAAAATATTACGTCGTTGGTTCAACAACATCGTTTTTTGGGCGACATCTGAAATAATCTCACTTAATACCCCAAATGAAATCGTCCCTACGCCGTTAACCATTTGTGGTGTTACTGTAAATTTGAATTTGGGATTGTCCAGACGACTTCCTTCACGATCGGTTTCAATCGTTTGGATATCCCCCGAAATTTGATCCGAAATCGTATCAGCAATTTGTGGTTGACGCTGAACCAGCTGCATAGCCTTCATCACATCTTGACGCGTAATGACACCTTCTAATGTCAAATCATCTGAGACTACGGGCATCACTTCAAGTCCATCCCAAATCATTTGATGGCTTACCGAAGCAACACTCATCGTTTTCTTGACACTAATTGGCTCTTTCGTCATTACTCGTTCAATGAGCTGATTTTCAGATTTCCCTAAAATGTCCTTGGCTGTCACGATTCCCATCAACCGTTGGTGGCGATTAACAACTGGAAAGCGTGAATGCTGGGTTTCTTCTGACAATCGTTGAAAATCAGCAACGGTTTCCGTTGGCAAAAGATGATATGTTTTTTCTGCTGGCATATAAATGTCGCTGACTAACATAATATCTTTTTTGATTAATTGGTCACTTAGCGCACGGTTAATCATGGTTGCAACAGTAAAGGTATCATAAGTTGTCCGCAAAATCGGCATTGCTAGCTCGTCTGCTAATTGAGAAATCTCTGGTGTTGTTTCAAATCCCCCAGTAATCAACACAGCTGCACCATCTTCTAGTGCTAACTTTTGGACATCCGTTCGATTTCCCACAATCATTAGCGAACCAGGAGTGATATAGCGTTCCATCGCATGCTTCGTCATTGCACCAATCACAAACTTGTTGAGATCTTTATCTAACCCAGCTGCGCCCCCTAACACATCTCCTTCAATAATTCGGACAACTTCACCAAAGGTCAAACGTTCAATATGCTTCTTTAATTTTCGCTCGATCCGAATCGTTCCAACACGCTGGATGGTTGATACTAAGCCAATATTTTCAGCATCTTTGATTGCTCGATAAGCTGTACCTTCACTGACATTCAGTTCCTTCGCAATACTCCGCACAGAAATCCGATTGCCCACTGGTAAACTTTCGATATATTCTAAAATCAAATCATGTTTTGTCGCCATTTTTCCCCTACACTTCCAGCGTATCTGATACGCTCATTATTTTTCCGACATTTGCTGGTAATAAATCAAGAAACACTTGCGGATCTTGCTCGATTACCGGAAAAGTATTGTAATGGATTGGTACAACTTGTTTTGCACCAATTCGTTTGGCTGCGCGCGCTGCATCCTCTGGGCCCATCGTGTAAATATCACCGATCGGTAAGAAAGCAACATCAATAGCAAATTGTTCTGCCAGTAAAGCTAGGTCACTAAAGTCAGCTGTATCACCAGCGTGGTAAATCGTTTTTCCTTCTGCTTGAAGAATGATTCCACTAGCTTCTCCCATATATTGAATGATTCCATTGACCTCATAACTTGAACTATGTTGCGCAGGAACCAGTTTTACTTCACCAAAAGGAAACGCATGCTTACCGCCAAGATTCATCCCAAATGCGTTCACACCTCTTGTTTGGGCATAGTCGGCAATTTCAACGATACTGATAATTGTCGCTTGGTTTTTTTGTGCAATTGGAATCATATCTCCAATATGGTCGCTATGACCGTGGGTTACTAAAATCCAATCTGTCTGCACTTCATCAACTGTTAAATCCGTTAATTTGTTTCCAGTAATAAACGGATCAATCAACAAACGTTGCTTGTTTTCCATCTCAATCGAAAGACAAGAATGACCATGATAAGTAATTTTCATTTCTTCACTCCTCACAGATTTTTGGTTTGTGTACCTAAAAAGAATAAAACGATTTCAACCTCATTGCTTCAATGAAACAAACCGCTTTCCTCACTTATTTTTTTTGAAATTTTAGTACAGTATGTTCTTTTTTATTGTAACAGATAATACAGAATTCACCAAGCAGACCTCTTCTTATTTTTTTAGAAAAAAACAGAGATTCTTGGCTAAAATTCCAAGAATCTCTGTCTCTTCTTCCAAAATAATGGGTAATTTGTTCTCGTAAACAATCTTAGCAAATCAGAAAAGGGTGGCACAAATGCTTTGTCATACCTTCTGTTCCTGAATAAATGGTGTTCCCAAAGCAACTCCTCGAAATAATTCATGACTGCTCATAAATATGAAAAGCTATTTTTACCAGTTATTCTTTATTTTTTCAAAGTTGAACGCTTGGAGCCACAACCTTTTTCCACGGTGTTCCCAAAACAACTCCTCCAGATAGTTTACATTCACTTCAAAATATGGAAAGCTATTTTGAGTGATTGCTCACTATCTTGTCGGAGTTAAGCGTTTTGCGCCACAACCTTTTTCCACACATCTTTTTGATCACTGGAGTTTACGAGCCTTTGATCAAATCTGCATAGGTCGGTTCGACAATTGCATCCAAATCTGTCCGCGCTAATAAAATTCCTCGACCTAATTCCCCACTAGAAATCAAAAGTTTGGACTGTTTTTTTAAAGAATGATCAAACACAAAAAGATCTTCTGGATGTTGAAGTTTAATACCAATCGGTGTATTTGCACCATGTACATACCCAGTGTGTGCAAAAACAAAATCCATATCAGGTAATCCTACCTTATGATTTTTTGTAATTTCTCGTGTTTTTTTATAATCAAGGCGTGCATCCAGTGGCACTAAAGCAATAATAATGCCGGTCTTGTCCCCTTTTAATACTAGATTTTTGCAAACGAGATCAGCCGACAAACCTTTCGCGGCTAATGCAGATAAAAAGTCTGTTTCCTCGACACTTGCTAAATCAATAACTTCAAACGGAATCGCCTGTTCTTCTAGATATTGTTCTACTCTGGTTTTAGTCATACATCATCAATTCCTTCCATGATTATTATTCTAACGGATTTATTCTCTGACATAAGAAAAAAGTAGAAGACCACCAAACTGGGGAAATCTTCTACCTTTTTGCTTGTTTAGAACGAAAAATCTCTAGCGCTTATTTTTTACCACGTCGTTGTGTTGCCTCCATAATGACTGGTAAAATCACTGGACGACGTTTTGTTTGTTCGAATAAGTAACGGCTCAATTGATCGCGGATGTCTTGTTTTAATTTGCTCCACTCAAAATCATCACTTTCCAAGTGTTTATTGACGATTTCTTCAATCATCACCGTACATTCTTTCATCAAATCACGACTGGCTTTAACATAAACAAACCCTCGCGAAGTAATCTGTGGTTTTGAAACGATTTTCTTTTCTCGACGACTGATTGTAACGACAGCCACAAAAATCCCATCTTCAGATAAAATTTTGCGATCGCGTAACACGATATTCCCAATGTCACCAACACCAAGTCCATCAATCATTACGTTTTCAGCACTAGTTGTACCAGCAACGCTCATTCGTTTATTTTTATATTCTAAAATGTCACCACGACCAGTGATGTAGATGTTTTTGTAAGGAATGCCAACAGCATGTGCCAAGTCCGCATGTGCTGCTAATTCACGATATTCCCCTTGAACAGGGATAAAGTAAGTTGGACGCATGAAGTTTAACATTAATTGCAAGTCATTCGGATTTGCATGACCAGAAACACGCATGTTTTCTGAAATCAGCTTCACTGTTCCGCCAGCGCGATAAATCATATCTTCCGTTTTTGCAACCATTGTTTCCATTGCTGTACTTGGTGTAGTCGTAATGTAAACTAAGTCGCCTTCTTCGATTTTCAGATTGCGATGTGTGCCATTCGCCATTTTTTGTAATGACTTGATTGGTTCACCCATTCGACCTGTTTCAAGAATGATTAATTCTTCTGGTTCATAGTTTTTCATTTCTTTTAAGGTTACCAATAAATCTTCACTTGGTAATTGAACTTTTTCCAAACGCATAGCTGTCCGGATGATTCGTTCAAAATCTTGACCAGTCAAAACAACTTTTCGATTTGCTTTGGCTGCAGCATTCAACACTTGTTGCACTCGTTGTAAGTTACTTGCCACGCAAGCAACGATGATTCGGCCTTCCCAGTACTTGATTGTATCGAAAACTTCATCTGCGATTTGCAATTCAGAAGCAACAGGTGCTGGGTTTTCAGCATTCGCTGATTCACTAAGAAGTGCTAGGACGCCTTCCTTACCAATCTCTGCCAAGCGTGCATAATCTGTTTGATACATCGGGATAGCCGTTTGGTCAAATTTAAAATCACCTGTATACACAATATTTCCTTCTGGCGTTTTCAAATTGATTCCGACAGAATCGGGAATCGAATGTGTTGTGCGGAAAAAACTAACGATTGTTTCACCAAAATCAATCTCAGTGTGTTCATCCACAACATGGAAATCTTTGAACCCCTTTGCCTCTTCATTGCGACTAACACTTATTTTCGCTAATTCGATCGTTAACTCTGTCCCAAAAACTGGAACAGCTAATTTAGATAAGAAATAAGGCAACGCGCCAATAGCATCAGCATGTCCGTGTGTCAAAAACACACCAGCCACTCGATCCACATTTTCTTCTAAATATGTGAAGTCAGGAATAACGACATCAATCCCCAAAAGTTCATTTTCTGGATATTTCAATCCACAGTCTAATACAAAAATATCTTCTCCAACTTCTGCGACATACATATTTTTCCCATTTTCGCGGACACCGCCTAATGGAATAATTTTAATGGTACTCACAAATTTCACCTCTTCTATGACATCACTTTCAAATGATGCCAATTCTCTACTTATATTAATTACTAATCTATTTAACTACTAATTTATTAACGAATTACTTTATTGCTGACTGATTCATTGCAGTAAATAATCAAAAATAAAACTATTTTTTTGATTGCTTATACAAAAGTCAACGAGACTCTAAAGGCAATCCTTACATAGAACTGTTGCTTTCCTATCTATTCTTTTGCCATTATTCATCTTGTTCGTTTTGGATAAGTGTTTCTCGCTTTACAATGAATCTTTCCTTAAGCAATAACTGATTGCATCCAAGCCAAATAATTTAGCTGTCGCTATCATTATACAACAAAATCAGCAAATCGCTAGCATCTACAATTTGTTTCCTACAGCCTTCTAAAAAAGTCCTAGACCTTTTTCTTTTCATTCAACACAATCAAAGACAGGAAAGACTTGAATGGACCAGCACCTGCAATTTTCGCTCTTACTGATTTTTTGCCACTTGCTCGAAACATACTTGTTACATTTTAGCACATTTTGAGCTATAACTATAGCTTGTTTTTATTCCGATTGATTTCCTTTGATTTTCTTTCCTCGTCATTAAGGTTCATTTAAGTTAGACCTTTTACAATTTGGCAATGCAACACTATAGGAGGGATTGAAAACAATGAATTTTATCAAACGCGCACTAAAAAGTACCAAGGTGAAATGGGGGCGTTCGCTCCTTTTATTCGCCGTTTTTACAGCTATTCTAGTCTTTGTTCTCGCGGGTCTAACCATTCGCAGTGCAGCAGAACAAGCCGCTAGCGAAGCACAAAAAGAAGTCGGAGCAACCGTCACACTAAGTGCTAATCGCGAGGCAAGTTTCCAAAAACCAGCTGAAACAGCAACTAGCGAAACAGATTCAGATGGGACAACCCAAGAAAGAATTGACCCGGGAAGCTTTTCATTAACACCTGTTTCATTAGAAGATGCGCAAAAAATTGCTGATTTAGCAGATGTTAAGAGCTACTCTTTTGAAAGTTCCGCTTCTGCATTAGCAAGTGATGGGATCACAGCCATTTCAAGTTCTGATTCAACAGATAGTTCTGCAGAATCAACCGATGCAAATCAGCCAATGGGAGGCGGCATGCCTGGTGGTGGTCAAATGACACAAGCCGACTTTCAAGTCACTGGTGTTTTAGCTTCCGCACAAAACAGTACTTTTTCAAGTGGAACAGCCACGATTACTGATGGTGAAGGAATTGATGAAAGCGATAAAGATACGAATCAGGTTTTGATTGAACAAACATTAGCAACTGCCAATGATTTAGCTGTTGGTGATACATTTACGATTACTAGTTCTGAGGACGAAGAAACGACTTATGAACTGACCGTAAAAGGAATCTATGAATCTAGTGCAAGCAGTAATAGTATGGGCATGCAATTCAGTATGATGAATCCCTCAAATACTTTGTATACTTCTTACACATTAGCCAATGAATTAAATGGCACAGCCGAAGACAATACAATTGATTCTGCTGTCTATACGCTAGCCGACCCAGAAAACATGGATGATTTTTTAGCAAAAGCAAAAAAACTAATTGATACAGATACTTTCAGCTTGCAATCAAATGATGCGGCTTACCAATCAATGTTAGAACCTTTGAACAATGTCGCAAGTTTTTCCAAAAATGTGGTCTTGTTAGTTGCTGTTGCCGGCATTATTATCTTGACTTTGATCATCATGATCACCATCCGTGAACGTCGTCATGAACTTGGTGTCTTACTTTCATTAGGCGAATCTCGAATCAAAATCATTTTACAATTATTCACTGAAGTAGCTTTATGTATGATTTTAGCCCTAGGTGTGGCAGCAGTTAGCGGAAACGTAGTTGCCAATGTGGTTGGGCAACAACTGCTAGAGCAACAAACAAGCTCTGATCAAAACACACAAACCAATGATGCAAAATCTCAGCGACCAGACGGTGAAAATCCTGGTGGACGCGGTGGGCAAATGGGTGCACCTGGTGGCAACAGTAATCCATTCGCTGTTTCCGATGAAGTCAGCGAACTTTCTATCAATGTAACGCCAACGCAAATCGGTTTCCTTGCCTTAGTTGCTTTAGGAATCAGCTTACTTTCCGTTTGCTTAGCTTCGATCGGAATCTTGCGTTTGAATCCACGAAAAATTTTATTGAATTAAAGGAGGTACACACATGTTACGAACAGAAAACTTAGGATTTTGGTATCAAAATCCAGCAGATGCACTTTATCAAGCTGTGGCTTTAACTTTTGAAACAGGCAAAATGTATGCAATTTTAGGGGCGAGTGGTTCCGGAAAAACAACGTTTCTTTCATTGATTTCTGGTTTAGACAATCCTAAAGAAGGCACAGTGTATTATGAAGATCGACCCTTAGCAAAAATTGGTCTGCGAAATTATCGCAAAAATGACGTTTCGATTATTTTTCAAGCATACAACTTGCTTCCTTACCTTTCTGCAGTCGATAACGTTGTGGCAGCCATGGAAATTTCTCAAACAAAACAAAAAAATCGGCGCCAAATCGCACTTGAACACTTAGCACGAGTTGCCATTGATGAACAAATGGCTCAAAAAAAAGTAACATTACTCTCCGGTGGACAACAGCAGCGAGTAGCTATCGTTCGCGCAATCTGTTGTGATCATCAGTTGATTGTCGCTGATGAACCCACTGGAAATCTGGATGAAACAACGTCTCAAGAAATCGTTCAGTTGTTCCAAGAAATCGCACATGAACAAAATCGTTGCATCATCCTTGTTACTCATGAATTAGAAGTCGCCAAAAAATGTGATGAAGTTTATGAGTTAAAAAACAAAGAATTCACTCGTAAAATGCTCTCTTTTGATCACGAATAATGAAACCAAAAAAGCTGTGACAAACGTATTGTCGCAGCCTTTTTTTGAATAGACGATGTTCCCAAAATATGAAAAGCTATTTTTGAAAAACTTTCTTATTGCTTGAAGCTAATCGCTTTGCGCCACAACCTCTACCTACGGTGTTTCCAAAGCAGCTTCTTCGGCAATAAGCTCTCTTTTCAGAAAAATATGGGAGACTATTTTTAGAAAAACTTTCTTATTGCTTGAAGCTAATCGCTTTGCGCCACAACCTCTACCCACGGTGTTCCCAAAGCAGCTTCTTCGGCAATAAGCTCTCTTTTCAGAAAAATATGGGAGACTATTTTTAGAAAAACTTTCTTATTGCTTGAAGCTAATCGCTTTGCGCCACAACCTCTACCCACGGTGTTCCCAAAACAACTCCTTGATATAGCTTGCAAGCACTGCAAAATATGAAAATCTATTTTGAGTGCTTGCGTGCTATCTTGTCGGAGCTAAGCGTTTTGAGCCACAACCTTTTTTAAATTTCCCTAAATCCGCCTCTAGTCCCAAGTTTTCTCAAGCACCTTGTAGTAAACTAAGTGAAATCATTGAATTACTTATTCAATTCATTTTTAACAACTTTTGGAGGTCAACATGAAAAAAACTAAACCAAAAACATGGACACTGCTTGCCACAACTTTAATCACAGGTCAGGTCCTTTTAAGTACACCGTTAGCTTTTGCTCAAGACACAACAACAAGTGAAACCGTTGCGACTACTTCAACAACAAGTCAAGAAACGAGTCAATCAAACAGCCAATCAGAAAAAATTCAAATCAATGCTGTTGCACTTGGCAACGCATTAACAAAAGAGCAACAAGACTATACCTTGAATAAATTAGGAATCAAAGGTGAAACACCAATTTACACAACCAACGGAACTGATCTAATGAACTATATTCCTGATGGTGGCTTTAATCAAGAATGGGCAGTCTACAGTTCGGTTCGTATGCAAACCTTGGCAGATGGAAAAGGAATCAACGTTGACATTGCCACACCCGAAAATATTACCAAAATTACCGCAGCACAATATCAAAATGCTGCTTTGACAGCTGGAATCACGGATGCTCAGCTAACGATTGCCTCTGCTGTTCCAATCGACGGTTCTGGTGCACTAGCCGGTGTCTACAAAATCGTCGAAGAGTCTGGCGGAATCATCAACAAAGACCGCGTAGAAGTTGCGCAAGATGAGATGAATGTTCTTTCTTCAATCACCGAAGAAAACAAGGACAAAGAAGGCTACTCTGATGAGGCCTTGAATGCAGCACAAGAACAAGCCAAAGCAGAATTAGCAACTAAAACCAAAGACGGCCAGCAACTAACCAAAGAGGAAATTCAGCAAACTGTCGAAACAGCTTTAAAGGATCACGGACTTGCAGACATTCTGACGACAGATCAAGTCAGTGAATTAACTTCACTCATGAGCGATATGAAAGACAAAAATATTTTTGAAGACTTCGTGAATGAACTAGACTTAACTGAAACTAAAAAACAAATTGAAGAGAAATCTAAAGGACTCTGGGCACAAATCAAAAACTTTTTCAGTGGCCTGTGGGACTCAATTACAAGCATGTTTGAATAATAAAAACAAAAGGATGGAACAAAACGCAATGACGTTTTGCTCCATCCTTTATTTTTTAGTCTAAGGTATCAAAAGTAATGACCTATTTATCTTTTTTTGAAAGCTTATCTTTGACATCTTCAAAGCCTTCTTTGATATCGTCACCAAGGTCACGAACTTTTTCTTTGATATCTGCACCTAAAGATTGTGCTTTACCTTCAACCTCTTTTGATTTATCACCAGTTGCTTTACCATAAGCTTCTTTACCTTCACCGACTACTTTGTCCTTCAAGTCTTCTGAACGTCCTTTTAAATCTGCCATGATGCTTCCTCCTTGATAAATAATGATTAATGTTTGTTCTATTTATAGAGTAACATCAACCAATTATTCAGACAAATAGAACACCTCAGTCCATTATTTTTTCATTAACGAAGTTGTTCAAATGTTCCCCACACCTTGACTTCTTTTTCTTGGACCATTACTTTTCCCTTGGCGATCACTGTATCAATTGCCAGTGTGTCTGCATCAAGTAAACATAAATCAGCATCATTTCCGACTTTGATTTGTCCTTTTTTAGCTAGCTTCAGCACACGTGCCGGATTAGAAGTGATTGCTCTTAGTGCGATTTCCAACGGAATATTCTCTTTCTCGACTGCTTCTTTGATTCCAACCAATAATGCGCGGGCACTTCCAATACCCATTCCTAAGAAATGATTATTTTCATCAAAGTAAGGTAAGCTTCCTTGACCATCCGAAGTCATCGTAAAGTTATCTAGAGAAACACCTTCTTCAATCACTCGCTTTAAAGCTTGACTAAACCGAATTTCGCCATCGGTTTTTTCCCAAAAATCAGGATCTTCACTTGCGGTAAAATCAATCGTTCCCCCTTGCTTAGCAAACGCTAAACAAGCTTCAAATAAATCTGCTGTTCGATTCGCATGCGTTGGCCAAAATTGTGTAATTGGAATTTCAGTTTCTTCCACAACACGTGTCAACAATTCCAGTTTTCTTGAACCACCACCTAAGTGGACGTTGGTAATTCCTGCTTTGCCAGACAACATACCGCCAACGCGTGCATCTGCAACTGCTCGAGAAAATTCTTCAAATGTTGGTTGGGAAGAACGGTGATCAGAAACCGCAATTTCTCCAATTCCAATTACTTTATCAACTACTAGAAAATCTTTGATCAATGAATCTGTTATCGTTTTGACTGGCAAACGATACGAACCTTCATAAACATATGTCGTGATTCCCTCTGCTTCCAGTCCTCGTGCTTTACTAATCAACGCAGTCATATCACGTCCTTGACCATCAGTTCCCAAACATCCAACGACTGTCGTCACGCCAGCACTAGTTAACTGACTAAGAGTTACTTCCGGCGTCCGATTTTGAAAACCACCTTCACCGCCACCACCTAAAATATGAAAGTGACCATCAATAAAACCTGGAGTCAAGATTTTCCCTTGACCATCAATTTCTTCTAGCTCAACTTCTGCAAAATCACCAGTCAATTGTTCTTCCATGGCAATGATTTCATTTCCTGAAAGTAAAACATCCATTACGCCTAAATAATCTGGTGCATAAACTTGTGCCTGTCGAATAATTTTCATGATTTTCCTCCATTTCTTTTAAAAAAAGGATGAACGAAGCTCAGCTAGCTGACCTGTCCATCCCTTCACTTTATTTTTTATTGTAACCCAATTGCAATCGCAATCATAATAAAAATTGTTCCCAAAATAAATAAGAAGCCTTGCATTTTGATTTGGAACTTCGCCCATTTGGCCCACTCGATTCGAGCAACACCTAGCACACCAATCAAACTAGCCGAAACTGGCGTGAAGGCATCCATAAATCCAGAACCAAGCTGGTAAGCTAAGACAGCAACTTGTCTTGAAACACCAACCAAATCAGCAAGTGGTGCCATGATTGGCATTGTTAATGCTGCTTGACCAGAGTTTGATGTGACCACTAAATTGAACAAGCTTTGGAACAGGTACATTGCCCATGCACCAATCACAGCAGGTACACCAGTTAAGACTGTTCCAATACTGTGCAGTATCGTATTCAATGCGGAAGGAACCGAAGCATCTGAACCACCCAATACGAGTAAAATTCCTTTTGCCATACCAACAACAATCGCTGTTCCAGCTAAATCAGCTGCACCTGATTGGAAAGAAGAAGCAACATCATTAATCTTCATATCATTCAGATTAAAGATTACTGCAATGATCCCTGCAGCTAATCCCATGACAAAGAATTGTGAAGCAATTTCTGGGATATAATATCCTTTTTGTGTTACTCCCCAAATGATCCAAACTAAAACGATCAACATTTCAGCTAAGATCAATTTATGACCAAGTGTGAAAGCTTTTTTCTCGTCTGTTGTTTTTTCAAGATGATCACGGAAGTAAGCATCTGATTTATAGGTCACAGAACTAGCTGGATTTTTACGAATTCGTTCCGCATAAATCATTAAGTAAACAGCTGATAACCCCGTTACGATCACCCACATAATCAAACGGAAAGTTGCCCCAGACAATACTGGAATCCCAGCAATCCCTTGCGCAACTGCAACACTAAATGGACTCATCCAAGATGTTGCATTCCCAATCTGCGAAGCAACGTAGGTGACCGTCACTGCGACAATCGAGTCATACCCCAGCGCAATGACGAACGGTACCATGACCATTGAAAACGGAATAACTTCTTCTGCCATTCCAAACGTCGCGCCCCCAAAAGAAAAAGCAAAGAATAATAGCGGTAAGGCTAAACGTTCAAGTCCTTTTGTTTTACTAATAATGGCATAAATTCCTGCATCGATTGCACCCGTTCGCATGATAATCCCAAAAGCACCACCAACAACCAAGATCAGTGCCGCAATTCCGACTGCAGAACCATATTTATCACCGGAAACTAACCCTTCAAACACAAAATTCAGGAAGCCAAATCCACCAAAATCGTCCGTTCCCCAAACTCTTGCTGTTTTGTGTAGTTTTTTCGACGTGTCATAAATATTATCTCCGTACTCGTCATAAAGTACTTCATCTGTTAAAGCAATCTCATCTAATTTTTCTTGTGTTAACTGTTTTTCGCCAGCAGCAAGTACATCTTCTAATCCGGCTTCTGGAACATCCAATTTCTCACGTTCCGCTGGATTATCTTGTAATTTTTCTAATTGATCGAAGACATACCCTTTATCAAGTGCATAAGCATAACGGAAAGAGTCTTGACGAAGTACTGTTCGTGTACTTGTTTCTCCGTTTGCGTCTTGGTATTCGATCTCCTGTGTGCTAAATCGACCAGCTGGTACCAAAAACGTTAAGATCCAAGCAAAGATTACTACACCAAAAATAATGACATACGTATGTGGTGTCGTTAACTTGGTGAGGTCTCGCTTGTTTTTTTCCGAAGAAGGATTTTTCTTCAAGTAGTTTCTTCCTTTCTGTTCACAATGATATTGTGATGAATAAAAAATGGATAATCAAAAAGATTATACAGGAAAACTTCTTCACTCACATGAATAATTTATTAGAAAATAATAAGTGAATAATACAACACAAACCATTGACTTCATTGTATTAAGCAACCAATTCATTAGAATTTTTTTCGTCACCAAGCAAATTTAAACCAAAATTCCCACGGATTTATCATACTGTTTCATTAAAAACAAACGAATAATCTTAACATTTCTTTTTAATAACCAGAAAAAATAACATGCATTATCTGTAAAACCTTGATCTGTAAACTTTTTTATTACAAAAGGTAAACTTCGTTGCATAATTGATAACAAATGTATTATAATCATGGTGTAAAGAGTTTTGGGGAAGACTCTTTCATCAACGTGTATAAAGAGAGAAGAAAGAATTGGCAACAATTCTTTCTTCTCTCTTTTCCTTTTTATTTTTGGTTAAAACAAGACCGTTTCAGTTGTTTCAATATACTTCGCACCTAATGGATACGCATAAAGCGTCACACCTTCCTTGACTGAAAGATTCAATTCACTTAAGCGACGCATCATTTCCTGAACCTCCTCCGCTGTCAATGAATGGGACGCAATTACGGGGTTGATTCTTTGATTTTTCCCTTCACTATCTGAAAAGATCAACTGTAGTTTTTTCATTTTCTCTTCTCCCTTAACTCTTTCGATAACTCGTTGCTTCCGTTTTCAACACAGAAGCGAATTTTACTTCTTTTGGCGTCAATAATTGAAAAATATCTCCTAAAGCCAACACCTTTTCATCTTCTGGATTAGGAATGATCGACCCAATCGTTTGACGATATTCTTCCTCTGTTTCCAAATTTGTAAAATAAATTGTTAATTTGGTACTTTCTAATTTTTTCTCCATCAGTTTCTCCCTTCTTGATTCGTAAGTAGTTTGAACAACGTCTGCACCGGTTCATTCATCATTCGTTTACTCACACCACTAGTAACGCGTTCAGAATGAACAATGTCAAAATTTTAGTTGATTTTTTCATCCTGCCACCGTTTTTTTAGTTTTTTTCGCCAATTGGCTAATGTTTGTCTACTTGCTGGCGCAGGATAGTGACTACTTCGAGCTTTTTCTAAGCGATACTCCAAAAATCGTTTTTCTTTTACTGATAGTTTGTGCCAAAGAAAACACATTGCCAGTCTTTGATCTGCGAATTCATACGAAGAATCAGATGATCCAGTAGAAAGTCCACTTATTAACTGTTGCTCTTTTTCCTCATTCGCTGCTACTAAAATTTCTTGCTGGCGCCATAATTTTCGTTGATGTGCTTTTATTTTCCAGACAATTTTTTGAAATAAATAACCTATCGGATAAGCCGCTTCAAAACTTTTTTGCGTTGCAAATTCCCGTACCACTTCAAAGAAAGCAATCCGCGCTAATTGAACATACTCCTCGTATTCCTGATTGTTTTGATAAATCCCACATTTCATTACCACCTTGTGATACAGCTTTTCGTATTTCTGACATAGATCTTCTAACTCTTTTTGCTCCATCTTTTTCTACCTTTTCCATTTTTCCGGCCGGTACCCACAGCTTAAGAAAAAATGAATTCACTGTAAAAAATAAAAAGAGCTTTTACTCGTCACAAATTGTCCTATCCCCATATGCTAAACTGTAGCTACACGAGGAATTATGACATTATTCTTGGAGGTAGTTTATGATTATATCCTGCAAAAATCGTTATACCATCAATGATTTAACAACTATTTATTGTGAATCGGCATTTGTTTCTTCTATTGAAAGAAAAGAATCTTTTTCCAAATCAGAACAACTTTATTTTTTATACCAAATTCCTTTAGATATCGAAATTTATGCACTGCTTCCAGACACAACCACAAACTTCAAGCGTTGCTGGATCGTTTTTCAGCATGAATGCATGTTAGTGGCAAGCTCTGCACAAGAAATCATTACTTATCTACTAGACAGCCATCACCAGCTAAAATTAAGCTGGTATCTCAAAACGATGCGCACACTTCTTTCCGTTAACCACTACAAATTACCGGCAGCGATTCGTACTCAAAGTTTGCTACCATTAGAATCTGCAAAAAAAGTAACCACCATTTGGTTTAACCCATTACAAATTCAGCTAATTGAAGAACAAGCTTTTCAAACAACGATTCAGTTAACGAATCAGCTCCGTTTTCTTTCTCCAATCAAGAAGCGAAACTTAACAAAAAGAATTCGCCTCGCGTTTTCTTGTCATTTGATGATCTACACAGACTTCACGCCAATCAATAGTCCAACATTTTTCCCATTCTTTCCAAAATCAAACTGGGTAGTCCGTTCCTTCCAACAGGTTTTGACACATCAGCAACATTATCGTCGTGGCACTTTTTTTCGCCAATATCAACAAATCATTTTTCAGGAAGGACAACAAGATTTTGAATAGTAATCATGTTAAATCGTTTACCCATTTTGTTATAAATTTATTTAAGAAATTGTAAATAACTCGCAACTTCTAGGTCAGCATGCTATACTACTGCTGAGAACTTGAAGGAGTGAGAGTTATGTTAGTACTATTACTAATTGCTATTTTATTGATTATTGTGAGTTCTTATATTTTAAGTTCCGAAGCATTTGTTGATGCTAAAACGATCGTTCGGGATCCACGAAAAATCATGTCTTTTGCAAAAGCATTTTGCTTGGCTGCTTTCGCTTTATTTTTTGGACTCATCTAATCTAACAGCAAACAAAAATAAGGATTGGACAAAAGGAAAGAACCTTTCAGCCGACCCTTATTTTTTTATCTTCCCCAGCTTATCGCTAAAAAAACTCAGAGCAACCAGTGAAAAGGTTGCTCTGAGTTTTTCGTTAATAATTCTTTTTTATTTATTCTATTTCAATTGTTCTTTTAATTCTTTTTGGATTCGAGCCAATTCTTCACTGCTTGCTCGTTGATAAGAAATGCCATTTTCTCCAGTTGTGCCATCGCCAGTAAATGAATCTCCAGCTAACTGTTCTGAATGAATTGTTGAAAAGGCATCACGATAATTTGTCGCTAACACTTTAATCGTATCCCAAGAAACATCTGTCGTTGCATTATTGCCCAAAGCTTCCAGCAAGTTTGTATAGTTTGTCAATGTATCGACTGATTTCACTTTGTTGATGATCCCAGAAATCACCTGACGTTGACGATCTTGACGGCCGTAATCGCCTTTTGGATCATCGTAACGCATCCGTGCATATTTCACAGCATCTGCGCCATTCAAGGTTTGTTTACCAATTGGAAAATCAGTTCCATCATAACTAAACGTCAATTTATTATTTACATCAACGCCACCAACTGCATCAACCAAGTCTTGCATTCCTTTCATGTTGATTTCCGCATAATGATCAATTGGAATATCTAACATGTTCTCAACTGTCGCAATAGACATTGCCATACCACCAAACGCATATGCATGGTTGATTTTATCACTTGTCCCATGCCCAACGATTTCCGTGTAGGTATCACGAGGAATACTTACTAAAGTCGTGGTCTTCTTCTGTGGATTGACCGTTGCAACCATAATTGAATCCGAACGGCCTTGATCCGTTCGACCAAAGTCTCCCGTATCCACACCTAATAGTAAAATTGAGAATGGATCGCCTGCGTCATAATCAATTTTTTTATCTCGTTTTGATTCAGTAATTCGATCAACTGTTTCATAAGTCTTATCCGCTGTTGACTTCACATCAAAATAAATTTTTCCTGCGTACACGGCAATCCCCGCAATGATAATCAACAAAATACTTAAAATCCATAAAAAAACTTTTCGTCCCGTGCCCATTCGTTTTTTCTCAGCTCTTCTCATCTTTTTTCCCACTTATCCTTTAATTTTTTCTCAACAGTTATTAAGATAACAAGTTGATCTCGCTTCACTTTCTTAGATAACGATACCAAAATGATTCTAACTTTTCAATGAGATTTCAAACAATTAAAGGTTTGCTTTAAAGTCTATAAGAAGGCCTTAACTTTTTGTGGATTATTCTTTTATTCAATCAGCCATTCATCCACATCAATCATTTGGTCGACTGTTATCCACACTTTTTTGTGAAACACCAAAATAAATAACAGAATATATAATAAAAACATTATTATATAAGCTATTTAACTACTAAAAATAACTAACCATTCATTACTTGTCACGGATTTACACCTTAGAAAATCGTTTTCTTTTCATAAAACTGTTTCTCTCGCTGTGGAACACAGAATTTTTGCCCATTTTCCACACTAATTACTGTGGAAAACTCTTTGACTGACAATCCCTTAATCTGAATATGTCTCTTTTTGAAGTAAAAACTGAGCAATGAAATAGAGCATCTGCTGAAGTAAAAGCATGCTAGAAATGGAGGCTGTTCCACAAATTGCTGGATCTAACTCAGGTAAAGTCAGCACTGTATCATGCAATTTTGCATGATTATCTAAAACCAAATCCGCAATCTCAAATAACCGTAAGCCACTGCTGTGCTGTGATTTTATACTTCTGGATAAATCAAAACCCGTCACGATGATTAATGGATATTCATGTTCCTTGATCCACTGTGCAAGTTCAATAATAGCTGGGTTACGCCCTTCATTTGACAACAATAAAAAAATGTCTTGCGGCTGGGCATCTACCTGTTCAATAATCGCTTGTCCGGTTCCCTCTAACCTCTCATAAATACCATTAGCTGGATTTTTGATCAACTTTCCAGGAATAAGCTCTGGAAGCTGTTCCCAAAATTCAAAAGCAACGCCACCCAACGTTCGACTAGCAAAAATCTGTAATCGTCCCCCTACAGCTACCCGCTGAGCAATCCAAGTTCCTGCTTGAATCATTAATTGTTCTTCTACTCGTAGTTTTTCTTCCAACTGCTGATAATAATCAAAATAACGTAAACTCATTAGTCTCCCCCACGAATCAAAATCAATAGAAACAGCTGCCCACTAAAAGGAAAACAACGAATTAGTGATTGACGCCTTATTTTTACTTGTCGTTATTTTTCCCCAACAAAAAAAGGTATTGAGCGTCTAGCCCAATACCTTGACATAGCAAATAAACAAGCGTGCAACCTTCACAAAAATCTACATAGGGGTAGAAATTTCACCTTAGATTAGGTACAATAAAAAAGGTCGATGCACTGCATTGACTATGGCAAAATGATTGGTCAGCGCGTACTGACAAGTCATTCCCTGCTTCTTAGCGCCAACTAAGAAGTAGGGAGCCTTTTTTTTATTCAGCTGTTTCTATCTGTCACCATTGTAAGGAAACTATTTGCTGAGTGCAAGAGGTGAATCTTAAAAAAACAAGAGTATGTTATCTTTTCATAATTATAATCTTGTTATTATATACTATTTTTACTAGCTTATCAGCCGTTACAAAGCCTTTATCATAACACTTTTTCAAATAACAAGCAGTCAAAATTTAATTAAATAAATTTCATTCACATACACTCACCTACAAAATGACTAAAAAAGAGGCTGGAGTCAACATAGTACACCCAAAAGTTAGATCAAACATCTAACTTTTGGAATAGACTACTCATCCAACCTCTTTTTCTTCTTTCACTGAGCGATACGGAGCCGCATGCTTTCCTTTTTTGATCAAATGCATTCGATGCCCCAGATAAGGGATACAAACTACTACATATAAACTAATCAAAACGGCTGCAAAGATCAGCGCCACTTCGATGTTAACTGCTATTTGCAACATTAAGCTACCAAGTGCAATCGTTGCTAAATACCATACGAAAATCAATCCTTTTTCTTTGCGTCTGACCATCTGAAACATGATATAAAAACTGACACAAAAGAAAGGTAATAAAATCAGCCAATTGCTTCCTTCCAGTAACCACTTCAGTCCATCTAATAATGATTGAGCGATTGCTATTAGTTTCTCCATGAACTTCACACCTTCTATTTAAATTCCGTTCGACAAAAACTCTTCACTAGTTTACTACTAATTCAAAAAAATTGTTAACGTTTCTTCTTTAATATCGTTCTATTTTTGTACATTTAAGCAAAAATTAAAGCTTCTTTTAAGCACAGATTCGTGCACTTCCTTAGACAAAACGATTCTTTTTTTCTAGTACTAGCTGTTTTTGAATTCGAGAAAAATCAGTAATACCGTCCAACACTTCATAAAAACCTAAAATCTCATTAATTTCTTGTACACTCAATCCATCCACAGCTTTATGTCCAGCTTCAGCTAATGCCTTTTGTTCTCGCCAAAAATCGTTAACTGTTTGCACTGAATGTTCTGCGAGCTCATATACATGCCACTGATCTGCCAGCGTCTGGATCAACAACTGTTTCTTTTTCACAATGGCAGTACTCTTTAATTTGTCATACCCATAGTCCTCTTTCCACAGCAAATAACTTTGTTTCGTTGGAAATAAGATTTCTTGTACCTCTTTATTGGTAAAACCCAAAAAATGAAGTAATAAAAAATAGCGAGGATTGATTACTGTTTCTTTTTTGGGAACACGATTCGTTATTTTCTGATTCTCTACTAAAAGTGTGGCTAACTGTTTTATTTTTTTAGGTGCTACTTTTTGAGAATGATACCACTCAGGATTTTCATTCAAGAGTTCAAGTAACTGCATTCGGGCAACTTTTTTCAAAGCTTTGTCTTGTTTATTCATCACAATCGGCTTGTACAACGTCAGCCACCCACACTTCCCTCCACTAATCTTAAGTAAAAATGATGTCTGCTATCTATTTTATAGCAAACCAGTCAGCTGTCAAATAGAAAAAAATAGTTGCCCTCCAAGAATGAAATCACGCTATTAGATATTGTGGACCAGTTTATTGATCATTTAAACTTACTTTGAAGACACAGCTTCTTGACTATCAAAGGTCAAATCAAGAGATAAAACACGCAACTCAAACCAGATAAACATAAAAATAGAGACCAAACAACCCGGCCTCTACTTCAAATCAATTACTCGATCAATTACTTTAATTCTTTTCCTAATTCAATCAGATATTCTTTTAGCGTTTCACCAATTTCTGGGTGCTGCAATCCATATTCGATACTCGTTTTCATGTAGCCAAACTTATCTCCGACATCATAGCGTGTACCTTTAAATTCATGTGCAAATACACGTTGACTTTTGTTCAGTTCATCAATCGCATCCGTCAACTGAATCTCGTTACCCGCACCAGGTTTTTGTGTTTCCAAGATAGTAAAGATTTCTGGATTTAACAGATAACGTCCAATAATAGCCAAATTACTTGGTGCGTCTGCTGGATCTGGTTTCTCCACAAAATCTTTCACACTGTAAACATCATCTGAAACAATTTCACCAGGATTGATAATGCCATATTTCGATGTATCTTCATGCGGAACACTCATAACAGCGATTGTTGAAGATGTTGTTTGTTCGTAATCATTCATCAATTGTTTTGTCAAAGGTACATCATCCACCATTAAATCGTCCCCCAGCATCACAATAAAAGGTTCATCTCCTACGAAAGCTTTCGCCTGTAATACAGCATGACCTAAACCTTTTGGATGAGATTGACGGATGAAGTGTAAATTAACGTCTGTCGTTTCTTCGACTAATTTCAATAATTCATTTTTTTCTTTTTCACGTAAGTTTGTTTCCAATTCAACATTTGAATCAAAGTGGTCTTCAATTGGTCGCTTTGCTTTTCCGGTAACAATTAAAATATCTTCGATCCCTGAAGCCAAAGCCTCCTCAACAATAAACTGAATCGTCGGCTTATCAACGATTGGCAACATTTCCTTTGCCATCGCTTTTGTGGCAGGTAAAAAACGTGTGCCTAATCCTGCTGCTGGAATCACAGCTTTTCTAACTTTTGTCATGATTTGTTCGTTCCTTTCTCACAATCATCCATTTAAAATAAAGTTCTCATTCAAATATTATAGCAGAGGTAAAATAGGAACCCTACTTTCTTTCGGTTTTATACTCAGTAAAAAAGAGAGCAAGATGACGTTTCCCTTTTGCTCGCTCTCTTTTAATTATTTACATAAATTCATTTTCTGTTTTACCATCGCGCAACATGATGTCTTTTGCAGCTTGCTTGATATCTTTATCTTCATATAACACACTATAGATGGTTTCAGTGATTGGCATTTCCACGTTTAATTGCTTAGCTAGTTCAACAGCGGCTTTGGTTGTTGAAACACCTTCAACAACCATCCCCATGTTTTCTAGAACTTCTGGTAATTTATGCCCTTGTCCTAATAAGTTTCCTGCACGCCAGTTACGAGAATGAACACTTGTACAAGTAACAATCAAATCACCGACACCGCTCAAACCGATAAATGTGAGTGGGTTAGCACCCATAGCTACACCCAGACGACTGATTTCAGCTAAGCCGCGAGTCATGATAGCCGCTTTTGCGTCATCACCAAATCCTAGCCCATGGATGGCACCAGCGCCAATCGCGATAATGTTTTTTAATGCAGCACCTGTTTCTACACCAATCACATCGTTATTTGTATAGATTCGGAAATAATCGTTCATAAATAAATCTTGAACAAATTCTGCTGCTTTTTGATCAATACTTGCAGCCGTAATTGTCGTGATATCATGAACAGCAACTTCTTCCGCATGACTTGGGCCAGAAAGAACAACGATTGCTTGGCGTTTTTCTTCTGGAAGCTCTTCTGCAATCACTTCTGAAATACGTTTGTGTGTCCCTTGTTCCAGACCTTTACTTGCATGAATGATGATTGGTTTCGTATTCATTTTTTCTAACAATTCTTGTGCAACTGAACGAATCGCTTTTGTTGGGACAACGAATAACACAGCATCGGCGCCATCAACAGCTTCCGCTAATTCTTTATATCCGACAATTGATTCAGGAATTTGCAAGTCTGGTAAAAAATGTTTATTGGTATGATAGTTATTGATTTCATCAATTTGTTCAGGAACGTTTCCCCAAATTCGAACATCATGACCATTTTCTGCTAAGGTCTGCGCTAGGGCAGTCCCCCAAGAACCTGGGCCTAAAACTGCGATTTTTTTCATTAAATTTCCTCCAGTAAACTAATCGTTATCTTTCATTATAATACAGAAAAACAAAACATGTTTAGTAATTTTATTGTTTTAACTGTTTATTTAAGTCTTCTTTTATCTGACTTGTTGAAATCTCTGGAGTTCGATCTAAATAGATTACCTCCACGCCAGTTTCTTCGTGAAGATAATCAAATTTTCCTTGCCAATCATTGCCCATCACAAATTTATCAACCTTAAATTCTTTAATATCTGAGACTTTTTGTTCCCAAGAGTTCTCGGGAATGACTAGGTCGACATATCGAATTGCTTCTAACAACTTTTCTCGTTTATCATAGGAAAAATAACATTTTTTTTGTTTTTTATCCCAATTAAATTCATCTGTAGATAACACTACAATTAAGTAATCCCCTTGTTTTTTTGCTCTTTTTAAAAGATTAATGTGTCCATAATGTAACAAATCAAATGTACCATAAGTAATAACGCGTTTCATTTTTTCTCCTTTTCTATGAATAGAATTACCTATTCATTACAAACATATTTATAAAATGAAGCCATAGCCTCATCATTATATTCTTCAGAATTAAAAATAGGTTTTTCAAACGGATGCTCAATATATTTTTTCATAGCCATATATATATCCTCAACAGTATTGTTGATTAGCAAGCCTCGTTCTTTAGAATTTATAACACTTCTAATTCCCGGAACATCTGTACCTATAACAGGGACTTTTAAAATCATCGACTCAATTAACGAGAGCCCCTGTCCTTCATAATTTGATGGCAAAATAAAACAATCACATTTAGATACAAAAAACATAGGATTTTCAACAAATCCATGGAGAAAGACTTTATCAGATAGTCCTAATTTTATAATCAATTTATATACCTGTTTTTCAATAGGGCCTGCACCCAAAATGTGAAGAACACAATTATCATAATCTTCACATAATTTTGAAAAAGCACTTATTAAGCCCAAATGGTTTTTTTCTGGACTAATCCTAGCGACATTTACAAAATTAATTTTCAGTTTATCAGGAGGCACTATTGATTTTATTTTTATTACCCCGTAATCTGTGCTTTCTTCTTTAAATGGTACTCGCTCTTTTTGATCAATTTCAGAAATTATTACCTTTCCGTCCGCAATTTTAGAGGTTTGTTGAAGTTGATTCAATATTTCTGTATCATTAATTATGTTATTTACATACTTCATTTTAGAAATATCCTTAACGTATTGTGATAAATCTAAGATATTTTGTTCATTAGCACTTTCTGATACTGAAATAATTCGGTTATATTTATCATACAAACTGAATATGACTTTTAAATTCCATTTATGTTTAAACTTTTTGCCTATTTTTTTTTCATATTCATTCTTCATAGTATTGTGTAAATAAACTGTTTTTTGATTTATATTTGACAGCCCAATTAAAGCATTAAACATCTTATTATACCCACCAAAATCAACACCTATATCCGGTTGAAGATTTCCAATAATTCTCTTTAACTCGTAATTTAACGTACTTTGAATTCTTTCTTTATCTAAATATTTGGATGAGTATCCTTGTCTATAAAGTATGTTTTGATTTATGGTATCTAAGATACTTCTATTCACATATGAAAATTTATAAATAAAATGAACTTTTGGATGTAACCTTTTCATATTTTCCTTTTTTTCTGTATTGATATTAGCAAAATCTAAAAGTACAAGTTCATAACGAGAATAATCAATTCTGTGTGATAAATTGATTATTGAATTAGTTATACCATTATTATAAAATCCTCCTGGATATAACAATATCACTTTTTTTTCGCTAGAATAATTCAGCTGCTTAACATTACTACTGTTACTATTAAATAAAACTTCTATGGCTCTCTTACTACTATCACCATTGTCTAGATAGCAAAAATTTTGGATATATCTGTGGATTTTACTACTATATTTTTTTAAATATTTTTTTTCTGGCACTTTAAGGCTACTACATAGAGAGTCAAAATCCATGCTAACCTCTCCCGGAAGATTGTCTATATCTAAATAAAATCCTCTTTTTTTATCATATGTTTTTTTATCTGGAATATAAAAATATATAGGTTTTTTTAAAGGTAAGAAATCAAAGAAAATACTAGAATAGTCGGTTATTAATCTATCCACACAAGCCAATAATTCATTGGTGTCAATCCAATTAGGCAATATTTTATTGGCATATCCTTTTTCAACAAATAAGTCATAAATAAAATAGTGAGTTTTAAGAAGTACTTTATATTCTTCACCAACAGCATCTTGTAATTTATCTAGCTCATTAATTAATTCTTTTATATCCTCATCCGTTGTAGAATCGATGTCTTTCTTCCATGTAGGTGCATAAAGCATTATCTTTTGGTCCTTTGGAAGATTATATTTCACTAATAACTCTTTTTTTTCTTTAAAAATCATGTCTACTCTTGGATTGCCAGTAACAAATACTTTTCCAGGAAATATTCCTTTTAGGTCATGACTATTAATCAACTTGTCTGCAGTAAATTCATTTGGCATCAATAAATAGTCTACATGGAGTAAATTACGCTGGATATTTTTATGGTCTGAAAAACCAGCATCTTTTATATCTAAGCCCAATGTTTTCAATGGGGTGCCATGCCAAGTATTAATATAAATTTGACCTTCTTGTTTAATAAAATAGGGCATAAATGAAGTATCATTTATTAAATATTCACAGCTAGCTAGTAACTTATAATATTTGTTAGACTCGTATTTTACAAATTTTACTTTCTTATCTGTTTGTTTGATTTGGTCTATCATAGGATCGTTTTTGTCTTTATATACCCAATACATTGAATATTCTTCTCTTTTTCTTAGTTCTTGATATAAGGCGTAAACATTCCCTGTCAAACTAACTGCATGGTAAGATTCCAACAAAACATTATTCTTTTTTATTGTTTTCTTCTTTAGCTCCTTTAAATAAATGCTGTTTTGCTTAACACGTTTATTCGTCATGTTCTCCATTACTGGATTACCAAAAAAAGACAAAACCTCACGATAATACTTAATTTTTTTCTTTATTTTCAAAATATATACACCTCAGTATTACTCCAATCTCTATTCAAAAATCTTTTTAAAATTACTATAGTTTATTTGATTATAATATTCACTATCAAACTGCTTTATACCATTTTTATCAATTATTAATTCTAAAATAACTTCTGAAAGAGTTTCCAAATCAGCGGTCTTTCCCCCAACAGAAGATATTATATTTAACATGTCATCATCGTTTTCTAAGCAAATAGTAGGAGTGTTGTTGATTACCTGTATTAATTTTAAGAAAGGAATCTTTTGATCATACATATTATTAAGAAGTATCACCATATCAATATAATTTTTGATTATTTCAAAATCTTTAACATAACCATATAAAGTGACATTTTCCTCTAAATTTAAAGAGTCAATTTCTTTAAATATTCGTCGTTTATCCCCTCCACCTAAAATATATAGATGCGTTTTCCCATACAATTTATTCACTATGGAAAACTGTTTGATTAATGAAATTATTTTATCCTCATTATTTAAATTATAATCTATTGAAAAAATATTATAGTTATCTTGCTGAGGCTCTAAAAGATAACTTCTTTCTGAAATTCCATTTTCGTTAATCATCTCTCTATCGAAAATATAGCTTTCCCCATTAATTGTTGATGTAA
The DNA here is from genome assembly GCF_050529065.1 of Enterococcus sp. DIV0174. Classification (NCBI taxonomy): domain Bacteria; kingdom Bacillati; phylum Bacillota; class Bacilli; order Lactobacillales; family Enterococcaceae; genus Enterococcus; species Enterococcus sp. DIV0174. The sequence continues at coordinate 2,102,045 of NZ_CP172881.1, forward strand.
TGTGTTTAATAGCCATTTCTTTGCTCTCTTTATTTCTTAAAAATTTATTCATGAATTTCAAGTTTAGAAAATCGTGTAGTATAATTACTTTTTTATCAAAAATATCCATACAACGGCTTCTTTCAATTTCATTATTTACAACAATTACATCATAATTTTCTAGTATATCTTTATTAGTAGCACCAACATTGTCTAAAAACAAAAATTTATCACTTTCTCTAAATAAATTACCTATGTTAATATGATTATCACTGTCAAAATTAATAAATTTATCAACATTAATATTTCTATAAGTGCTATATTTTTTGCTATGAATATATAGCTTTTCATTATTCAATAAAATATCATATTGTTTTAAACAATTGAGCTTAAAAAAGTCTAAAATAGATTCATTAGTTACATCAATCATTATTAATGCTTTTTTACTACGACTTATTTTCTTTACGTATTCTATTTTCTTACTTAATTCTTTAAGACTTTTTCTACCAAAATGAATAATAAAATCATATTTTTTATTCATTTTACTATTTTTTTCAGCCAATAAATGTAAAATATCGGATTTTTTCAAAGAGTCATAAAGTATAGTCTTTGGTAAGTAAGCATTAACTAATCGTAGCTTTTTTAATACACGTGATAAATCTGTTTGTGAATTTAAAAATATATATGAAGCATTCAATAGTCTACTTTGTAAAATACTAATCTTTATATTATCAATATCTTTTTCAAAATCATTTTTAAAACTATCTAATAAAACTAACTTTTGACCTTTTTGTAAGCCATAAGTTGTATACATTTTATTTGAAAAAATTGTTTTTGCATTTTTTAAAAGTTTCTCATACGCTAATGACGTATCATTAATGTTTTGCACACCTTGCATCTTAATTTTTCTTTCTCTAGAGCTAGATAAATATAGCTTAGACCCCGTTTCTTTACAGGACTCCGAAATCATTGAAACAAAATCTTGAAACCCAGCTATATCACTTATCTCTTCAAACTCTATATCTAGAAGTACTCGTTCACTCAAAATTATCACTCACCAATTTCTTTATTATTAATCTCCAGTCAACATCAAACTCTAAAGAATATAATCCAGTTCCAATAACAACACTATCCCTTACTATTTTGCTAGCTTTGATAGGCTCTCCTAAAACGTCATCGATTATCTCCGATTCAGATACTATTCTTAATTTCGAATTATTTATTATCTTATTTAAATAATAAGTATCTATTTTTATACGTGTTTTAGAGTCTTTAACTACAACATTGTCATCAAAAATATATTCTTCTCCCTCAGACGTAATCATTGATATTCTTAATTTTTTTAGCCAATTTACTATGTTAATATCAAAATTTTTACCATATAAAGCTATTTCAATTTCTATAAAATTATCGTTAATATATAAATCAGTAATATGATGTTGAATTCGTATTCTCTTTTGTTCCAATTTAATTAATTTATTTTCTTCTTCAGTTATATTATTAAAATTAAATCGAAGTTTATCATTATCAATTATATATATATCTTTTGACTTTATTAATAGTAAAACTTCGTTAATAGATTCAATTGATTTAGGAACATCTCTAAGAAATCTACTGTATAGTAAATGAAGTTCATTAGGTATTTTCAAATTAAAATTATAATTTATTCTTTCTAGAATGCTTTTAATACTATTAAACTTTTGCTTATTAAACACACCCATATTTATAGAATTTTCTATGAATATAAATAAATCATGTACTAATAGTTTTTCTTTATATGCTTTGTATACAACAAAATCATAGGATTCTAGAATACTTACAATTTCGTTGATAATCTTCATGCGATCATAGAAATTTTTGTCACTATCCATATTTTGAGTTATCGAGTCTCCTGTTTTTCGGATACGCCAGAAATAAAATAAGTTATAACATACTGAAACACTCTGAGCTTTTGTATAGCACTGTATTGAGAAAAGTAAGTCTTCGTACACAGTTTTTTCCTTAAAAATAATGTTATTTTTTATCAAAAAATCAGTACGGTATAATTTATTCCATACAGATGAATCAAAAACAAAGCGTGGATTTCTAAGTAAATCGGTATTCTTATAGCTCTTCTTAAACGCTCTTCTATGAAGAATCGATGCTTTTTTTTCACTTACTTCTCTAATAAATCTATATACAGAACTTGTTACAAAATCTGCGTTATTTTTTAAAGCAGTATCTAGAAGACTTCTATAATAATCAGTTGGAATTAAATCATCACTATCTATAAATGAAATAAAGTTCCCAGAAGCATGTTTAATACCAATATTTCGTGAAACCGATACTCCTTCTTGCATACCATTCACTATATAATTTATGTTTATTTGTTGGTTATCGGTCATGAATTGTTTAATTATTTCATTCGTAGAATCCGTACAAGCATCGTTAATTATTATCAGTTCAATTTCATTATATGTTTGTTTTTTTATAGAATTTAATGTGTCTAAAATGTAGTTCTCAGAGTTATATACAGGAAGTATAACACTTATTTTATTTTTCAATTTGATCCCCCTCTATTCATAGCAATAGTCTTCTGCTATACCAAATCAACAAATCGATTTCTAAATTTTAGATGTAGGTGACTTCCCAAAATTAGCATGAATAAAGTTATTCCCCAAAATATCAATGCATATGTTCCTTTTTCCCAGAACCAAGCTCTAGATAGCAATGAATCTCGGAAACCTTCAATTAAGTAATAAATAGGATTCAGTTTTAAAATTTTGATTAGAGCATCTGGTAAATTTCTATTATTGATATCCCAAATTGGACCAGAGACATAAAATAATAAACGTAAAATAGACTGTAGCGCAATATGATAATCTCTAATTACTGTTGTAATGGTTGCATTCAGTATTCCAAATGAAAAAAGGAAGATGATCATTGCAAAAAAATAATAGAAATATTGGATCCAAAATATAGTAGGATAAATTCCATATACAAATAATGCCAGAATTAAAAAAAACATCATTGGAAAATATGAAGATAAGTTACTAACAATGTTATTCATCGGTAAAATACTGACCGGAAATTTCATTTTCGATACAAGATTAACTTGCTTATAGATACTATTTGATGCACCTAATAAAGAAGAATTGATAAAAAACCAAGCAATGATACCAATTAACATCCAAATAATAAATGGTGTTCCTTCAACTTTTCTTCCACCATTTACTCCTAATCCAAAAATCAAATAATAAATTGCGACTTGAATTAAAGGATTTAGTATTTGCCAAACTAACCCTAAGTAATGACTCTGATAAGTCGCTTTTTCTTCATATCTTGCAAGTCTAAATATTGTTCGATAGTTTGCTATTTGCTCTTTAATAATTAACCAAGCTTCTGCCATTTTTTGTCACCTTTCATATTTCATTCAATTATTAGTTGGGATATATACCGTATCTCCTTCGTGTAACTGATATTCGGCTGTTACACTGTTTGCCTTTAAAAGCTCATCCAACTGAATACCATTATTGGCAGAAATACTGCTCCAAGAATCTCCTTGTTGAACAATATATGTTCCACTCATTGAGTAGTTAGGATTAGGCACTAATTCAGAGCCACTTGTTTCAGTAATTGTACTCGAATCAATCTTTGTTGAATTTTCAGTTGAACTCTTTGCTATACTATTTTCTTTTTTAGATTTTGCAGAATCTGATGTTTTGTCAGATTTCTTTTTGGCCTTAGCTTCATCTTTTCCAGAAACAGTTTGTTTCAGTTCTTTAAACTGCTGACCAATAAATTGAATAGGTGATTTTGCAATACTAGAAAAAGCATTATTGTTAAAACTGACTAAACTGGAAAACATTATCATTATTCCCAAGAAAACTAAAATTAACTTCGTTGGTACTGTCATTTTTTCGCCCACTACTTTTTTTGTAGTTTCTTCTTTAATTTTTTTCACAGCACTTCTAGAAACAATTTTTTTGGTCGTCTTTTCTAATTCTCTTTCCGCTAATTGATCTAAACTAAATTCCTTTTGTTCTTTTTTCTTTCTACTTTGATATTCTTTTTTTTCTTTTGCACTTAGTTTTTTAAACCAATTAATAAATTTTTTATATTCAGAAATAACTTCGTTTGTTGGTCCAAACTGTTTCATTTCCCCATAATGCATCCAAATTGTTTTATCACAAAGTTTTGATATTTGATTTAGTGAATGACTGACAAAGATAATTGTTTTTCCTTGTTTTTTGAATTCCATGATTTTATCTACACACTTTTGATAAAAAGTTTCATCACCAACAGATAACGCTTCATCAATAATCAGAATATCTGGATTTTGATGAACGGCTATTGCAAACCCCAGTCTGGATTTCATTCCACTTGAATAGCTCTTGACGGGCTGATTTGTAAAATCGCCTAGATCAGCAAAGTCAATAATATCTGCCATTTTTTCGTCGATTTCTTTATTACTCATTCCACTCATTAAACTTTTCAAACGAATATTTTCTATTCCAGTCAATTGATTTTTAAGTCCAGCCCCAATTGAAATAATTGATGTTTCGCCATTTATCCTTAATTCTCCAGAGCTCTGCGGTAAAATACCACTGATAATATTAGATAATGTAGACTTTCCAGATCCGTTCACACCGATAAGGCCAACACTTTCGCCATCATAGATTTCAAAACTCACACCTTTTAGCGCCCAAAAAGTAGCGATTTCTTCTTTGTTACCAATAAATAATCTTTTTATTTTATCTGATTTTTTCTTTAATAAATCAAATTCTTTGGTAATTAAAGTAGCTTTGACTTTCAGTTTATTACTATCTTCCACTAACTTAATTGCTCCTTTCAAAAACATTTTTAGGTACTAAGAAAGTCAACTTACTCTGTTGTGATAATATCCCATAGTTTTTGGGTTGCAGCTTTTTCATTAAAAGCACAAAATTTCCCCCTAAATAACGAATAACTTTCATCTTCCCCATTTATGTCAACAATTTGTTTTATTATTTGAACTAGTTCATTTGTATCTTTCACTATCGGTCCTGGCAAATTATCAAGCACTCCATCATAAAAACCTCTGATTTCTTGACCATAAGAATCAAAATCATACATATAAAAAATCATCGGCTTTTTCGTTAAGGCAAAGTCAAACATAACAGAAGAATAATCAGTAATTAACAAATCTGCAATCAAATATAAATGACTGATATCTTCATAACTAGAAACGTCTATTACACGGTTTCCATATTTTTTAGAATCAAATTTTTCTGCCACTAAGTAATGCAATCTAGTCAAAATAATCGTATCTTTTTCTTGCTCTAAAATTTCAGCAAACGGAAATTGGTTGTCAAATTTGTAAGCACCTTTTTTTATAAATTGGTTATCTCGCCAAGTAGGTGCATAGAGGATAACTTTTTGATTTTCAGCAATAGTTAACTTTTTTCTGATTTGTTTGATCTTTTCACTATTATCAGGTAACAGAAGAATATCATTCCTTGGATAACCGATTTCTAATATCTCTCCCTCATATGCAAACGCACTTCGAAAAATTTCCGTACTGTATGCATTAGGTGAAATCAAATAATCCCAACGGGCCGCTTCGTTTTTAAAATTTTCCCGATACTTATTTGTATCCGTTCCTGGCATCGTTACATTTTTGATATCTAAGCCTAATCTTTTTAATGGTGTTCCATGCCAAGTTTGAATGTACTTTGTTTGAGAAGATTTGAACATCCATGCAGGCATTCTTGTATTAAATATCCAATACTTTGATATCCCCATCGCTATCAACCATTTCAGTCCCATTCGTCTTACATAAGGAACTTTATTTTCAATAAAAGGAGTTTCAAAACCTTTTTTTACTGCCCAAATACAGGTGTACTCAGGATGATTTTCTCGAACATATTCATAAATAGCACGTGGATTATCACTGTATTGTTTACCATGAAAACTTTCAAAAATAATCTGTTTTTTTTTAGGTAATTTACCTAAAATTTTAAAAGATACACATACAAATTTATGATAGATATGTTCCATTTTTTGCCTAACTTCTACCACTTTTTATCATCCATCCTAAGCTAATGTTTTTTTGTTTATTTTTTTTTGTTCACTTGAAACGTATATAGTTAGCAGTTTCAGTACTTGACCTACAGTGAGATTCGTTTGTATATGACTCCTTAGTTCTTTATATTTTTTCTGAATCACAATTGGATTTTTTGAGGCAGTTAACTCATTTTTTACTAACCTAAGAACATGCTCTTGGCGAGAAAAAAAAGCATCATAATCCAATTCTTCTGGTATAAATTCTAAATATTTATATATTTCACACTTATTGAGTTCCATTTTCCCCTTTGGAAAGACTGCTTTTTTCCCACTTGATTCATCAATATGAATAAAATCTTTCTTGTTTGAAATAATTACAGTGGACTTTAATGAAAAAAGGACGTCAATTAGAACGTTTATGGATATTACAATAAAATTCTCAATCCTATAATTTATTTTTCCGTTGAGAATAGCAATAAAATCTTCCATAGAGTTCTCTTTGTATATTTGACTGATCGTTTTATCATTCATCGTATACATTGGAAGAATCCTTTCTACTTCAAAACTTTTTTTATCTAAACAAGCGACAAAAAAAGTGCTTTTCTCATCATTATCTATTACTGCTAATATTTGCAAGTTTATACTTCACCTTTTTCATATAAAATGTTAAATCAATGTCTCCACTCTTTTATCTCTTTTTTGATTTCTACATCTAGTTGTTGCACCTTGTTTTCCATTTTGGCGTCCCTATGTCGCACAATCGAATACAAATACTTCGGAATCTGCACCAAACGATCATAACGCTTCATCGAAAGCGAACGATAGAGCCATTCAAGATTGTTGTCTAAATAAAATTTTGGTGCCCGCTTGACTGCTCCTGCAAGGACATCAAAAGTACCACCAACATCTAGAAAAACTTTGGCATTCAATTGATCTACGTTTCTTTCCAAAAAGATTTCTTGCTTAGGTGAACCCAAAGCGACAAAGAGAAAGGTACAGTTTGCTTGATTGATTTTTTTAATCACTTCTTCTGTATTTCTACTTGTGTAGCCATGAAGTGTACCTGCTACTTCAATATTCGGATATTTTTCTTGAATATTTCGTGCAGCTTGATTCACAACATCCTTTTTCGCTCCATATAAGAAAATCCGGTAGCCAAATTGATTCGCAAACTGCAAACTTCTTTCCATCACTTCAATACCAGTTATCCGTTCACGAATATTTCCTCGTAACATTTTAGAAGCCTTAACCACGCCAATTCCGTCAGCAATTCGATGTGTTGCCCGTTCTAAATAAGCCTTTACCTCTGGATACTGATAAGCTTGCAATGTAATTTGAGGATTAACACTTGTGATTAACATTTTTTTGTTTGCAGCTAGATATTTGGGGATGTCCTCCACAATTGTTTGATAGGTCAAATTATCAACAGGGACTCCACTTATGTATTCTGTCCTACTCTTCTTTTCCACCAATCTCACCCAGTTCCTTTTTCACTAACGTCATTATCTTTCCAACAGTTTTGCCATTTTCATATTGATTCCATAACAGTTTTGCTTGTTTTACCCCTTGTTCATTTGCTTCATATGAATAGGTCTGAATTGTTTGCCCCAACAATTCCTGATTCTTCACGACTGGTCCAGGTGCCCACTCAAGAAAATCATTTTGAATTCCTGGATTTTTTTTATATTTATCAAAATCAGGACAGAAAAAAATAATTTTTGACTGTTCCTGTATAGTAAGATACTCAAAAGTACTTGCCGAGTAGTCCGTAATCAATAGTTTGACATTTGGATAACTTTTCATAATGTTTTGGTTCCACCAATGTACATTTTTAGGTAATACCCAATTTTCTTGCTGGATTGTCGGATGCAGATGTACATAAAATTGTTCCTCAGGTAGTTTAGAAAATGTAGCTAATACTTGACTAAGAATTTGCTCCATATCTTTTTTTTCTGGACGATACGTTGGTGCATATAAAATAAATTTTTTTGTTTGTTCAACTGATCCTGCTACTTTTTGAGCTGTTTCTAATCTCAAAGAACCGAACTTTTGAATCACTTTTTGATTTAAACTGTAGCTTTTTTGAAAAACCTCTGCCATCTTATCCGAATTGACTACTACATAATTGAAGGAGTCATAAACTTTTTGAAATCTTTTTTTGTCTTGCCGACTACGTTGTTTCGTCTGTGGATCATCCCAGCCAAATTTTTTGATTGCACCATCAGCATGCCAGACTTGAATGACTACTTGATTTGGCGTCATCACGGCTAACTCAGGAAAGTAGTTATCAACAATAATTACTTTTGCTTGTTTTAATAACGTGAGATTTCTTCCTAAAAAAAGACTTTTGGGCGTAAATGGGCGAACATCGATTCCTTCACTCTTTAACTTTTCCGCATACTCGCGGCACTTGTCTACAAAAAAAACAGTCACCTTTCCTGGATAGTTCAAGTGAAGCTGCTTAATCAAGTCGCCTTCATTAAACGAAAAACTCATAATGTACACAATCGTCGAGGTCAATTTTCTCTTAGGCCAAAGCATTGCAGCGGTCATATATCCATTTTTCAATATATTCATCACTGAACTACTCCTTCCCAACCTAACAATTTTGTCACCTAATCAACATTTTCTATCCTAGTTTATACACAAAATGCACACAAACTAATCGACAAAAAATCAATTTTCGGTCTATAAAAAGGCAATATTTGATCTAATTATACAGAATAATATAAAGAATTTAAAGGTGATTCGTTATGTGTAATACTCGAGAAATACTTACGTAATAATAATTTAATATTATAGTCTTATTTGTAAAGTACTGCTTTTTAATTACTGTTATTTATTAGTTGATAAAACCATAAATCTACAGCTATATTGTATTTTTAATGACTAAATCAAAAACAATATCTTTAAACCTCGTAAAATGCAGCTTAATTGATGTTATTTAAAAAAACAAACATCTAACCACGAATCAAAAGACCTCACGCCTTTTTTCTCAGTAGTTAGATGTTTGCTCAATTGACTGATTCAAATTTATTTATTTAACTTTTCCCATAAAGCTGGTGCTTGGTCTGGGCTCCAAACGGAAATCGAAGTATGTTCTTGTAAACATTTATATTGATGTCCTTGATGAGTCACAATATCCCCAATATGATAAGTCACGCCAACTTTCCATTCACCTACTTGACCACTGTCAGATGTTGTCGTTCCTGTCACTTGCTGACTAAAATCAGATAGACCAACTCGATTTACCGCTTTGATCTGATACATGTACGTTGTTTCTGGTGTTAGATTTTGATCCGTGAATTGATTATCAGTTGTCGTTGCCACTTTTTTATTTTCACGATAAATCTCATAGGTGGTTACTTCTTCTTCTGGTGCATTGTTGTCCCATGCTAAAGTTAAACTATTTGCTGTAGCTTTGCTAATTTCTACATTTGTTGGTGCAGATGGCTTGTTTAACTCGGATGCCTCTTTTGTAATCACATCTAGCTTAGTTGAGTGCGCAGATTGGTTATTTGACGTATCTACTGCTACGACTGTATAGCTATAGTTTGTTGCTGCTGATAAACCAGTGTGCACAAAATTTGTTGTTTTACTTGTGCCAACTAACTGATTGTTTTCATAAATAGTGTAATGATCTACTTTGACATTATCAGTAGACGCTTTCCAAGACAATGAAACACTGTTTGAGGTCGCAGATGCTGTTAAATTGGTTGGAACAGATGGTTTCTCTGTATCAGGTACCTGTTCTTCAAATAATCCTTGATACGCATGTGCAAATGATTCATTGTAACCAATTCCTGCTGAATTTTTTCCTTCGTCCCAGTTAACACTCCAAGTCATGATTCCTTTTAAAGGCGTCCCTTTTGCCGCTAGTTTTTCAAATACTTGATAGACAACATTCGGATCTTTGACATAACCATTTGCTGCTGCATCTTGGTTTGCTGGAAGTCCTAAAGCTAATTTATTGGCTGGGATATGAATGAAGCCATTATTTCCTTTATCAAATGCATCTGAGATTCCATATAAAAATTCAAACTTTTTGCTATCATTGTTTTGAGCAATCCACTCTGAGCCAACGCTAATACCATCTCCTGCTTGATTATAAAGCTGTGGAGCAATAAAGTCATAATCGTTTTCCAAGGCAGTAATGTAAGGGACATATTTCCCTGCTGTTCTTAAGTACGGGAATTCTGGAGCCATTGAAATAATAAAGTGTTTATTTTGTTGTTCATAATGGTTGCGCACAATTTTTAACGCTGCTGGGATTACTTTCGCATTATCACCTGCCGCTACAGCCGTTTGTTCCAAATCAATATCTAATCCATCAAAGCCATAAGTATCGACCAAGCGAATAATTTCATTTGCAAAAGCTTGTTCTTGTCCAGTTGAAAGTTCAATATGTGAATCTGCGCCACCTAATGATAAAAGAACCGCACGATCTTGTGCATTTAAGGTTGCCACTTGGTTTCGGAATGCTTGATCACTCATATTATACGGTTTGAAAGTTGGAATTCCCTCACCCTTCATAAACGCAACCGAAATGACATTGTAAAAAGGATTGATTTGTTCTAATTGGATATCAGCGGGGGCTCCGCCCACATAACCTGCCCCCATTTCTCCAGGCCAGTTATGATAATAACCAACTGAAATTTGCTTGTTCGCAATACTTGGCATTTCATCTGCGGTATCCGCAGCAACACCATTAGCACAGCCAAGTAATCCTCCCATGACACTAATTGAAAATAACAATAATTTTTTTTGCATTCTTTACCCTCCAACACTTATTTTATTTTAAAAGCCTTCTCAATTATAAACAGCCTCCTGTAAAAAAGATTTTTTTGTACGCTATTGCAACAAAATATCCTTAAAACAAAAGGGTGTTCACACTTTTTAATAAAAAGGCAGCACAAAAGAAGACTTTCTTCATTCGAATTGGAGTGTGTTATCTTAAACTAGAAATAAAATAACAAAAGGAGTGTTAAAGATGCCAGAACATGCTTTTTTGATCCGGAAGTTAAGAAAAGAACGTGGCTTTACTCAGGAGCAGTTGACCATGGGAATTTCCCAACGAGGAACACTCGCTGCTTTCGAATCTCGTGGAACAAAAATCAGTTTTGAGCTTTTGATTAATTATTTAGAAAAAATGAATGTGACCTTAGAGGAATACGAATTTTTACTAAACGAGGGTTCGCTGTCGCCAAAGCAAAAATTAACCAATTATTTTCTTATGACTCCTGGACTCACTTCTGCACAAGAAGACGAATTACTAAAAGAATATGAAAAAACCGGAAATATTTTTTACCGTTTACTTTACGCCCAACGAAAAATCATCCTTAATCATTTGGAAAACAAAGCAACCACTCCTGAGGTGAAAAAAGAAATACAACTGATTATGAACTATTTAGAACATATTGATACCTGGGGGCGTTTTGAGCTTTCAATCTTTTCAAGATGTCTTTTTATTTTTAAAACAGATTATATCGTACGTTCCTTCTATCATAGCGTCACTAAAATGGGGATTTATCAAGATACAACTGTCCAGCAAAACTTATTAGCCAATTTTATTTTAAATGGCGTCAGACTGTCTTTTACTCGTTCATCAGCTACTTTAAGAACTCTTTTTCTTACTGAACTAAAAAAACTAGCAGAATTACATACAAATAGCTTAAATATAGCTTATTATAAAATTTTTTCTGCCTTGGATCGTTTAGCTCAAGGCGATCAAAGCGCAATTGCCGAAATCGATCAAGGAATTCATTTTTTTGATTGGTTAGGTCTAACAGCAATGACGGACTTCATCATTCGATTGAAGACAACTTATAGTTGATTAAATAATTTTTGTTGCAATAACATACAAAATAATTTTTCAAAACTGTTCCATTTTATACTACTTGTTGTTGAAATAACTGAGTTTTATTTCAAACAGATTATTTATTTTGGAGGGTTTCAAGATGAAAAAGAGTACACTGCTAGGGTTAAGTTTCGTTTTAGTTGCAACTGGGTTGACTGCATTAACAACTGTTTCTGTTGATGCACATGGGTATGTCAAAGAACCAGCCAGTCGTGGTTATCAAGGCTTTTTAGACAAAAATCAGCTAGGTTGGAGTGCCGCGCATGATAAATATGGTGCTGTAATTGATGACCCACAATCACTGGAAGGAAAAAAAGGGTTCCCACAAGCTGGACCTGCTGATGGGCACATTGCTTCAGCTGATGGTGTATTGGGTGATTATACTTTAGACAAACAAACAGCTGATCGTTGGACCAAACATACAGTATTCACCGGTAAAAATAATTTTTCTTGGACATTTACTGCCGACCATGCAACAACAAAATGGCATTACTATATTACGAAAAATGGTTGGGATCAAAACAAACCATTAACTCGCGATGAATTACAATTAATTGATACAATCGATCACGATGGTGATGTTGCTTCAACAGATAAAACTCATGAGGTAACAATTCCTACAGATCATCTAGGCTACCACGTGGTTTTAGCCGTTTGGGATATTGATGACACACCAAATGCGTTTTACAATGTAATTGATGTAAACGTCAAACAAGGAAATCGCTTGACTAATTTAGCACAATAAAAAGAAAGGCTGAGGCAAAACGCGCATGCGCTTTGTCTCAGCCTCTTTTTTATTTATGAAAAGTTTTAACTCATGACGGTTACTTTTACTTGACGACGTCCCCAAGCAACGCATTTCTCAACCGTTGTAAAGTGAACATCAATAATATTTCCTTTGATTGCTCCACCTGTATCAGCGGCAATTGCTACACCATAGCCTTCAACATTTACGATTGAATTCAGTGGAATCACGCTTGGATCAACGGCAATTGCTTGTGGATTGTCATACAAATCTAACCCACTTGCAGTGATATGTCCTGAACCGGGTTCTGAAAAAGAATATGCCGTAGATTCCATCATGCGAGTAGCACCTGACGTTGGTACTTCCTCTTTTGATGTGTCTTCTTTTGGCTTTTCGTTTGACTCTTCTTTGGCTGGCTCAGTTTCCTTCTCTGCGTTTTCTGCTGCCAATTTTTGTGCTTCTTCTTTTGCTTGTTGTGCTTCTTCTTTTGCTTCTTCTTTTGCTTTTTCAGCCTGTTTTTGTGCTTCTTCTTTTGCTTGTTTTTCAGCAGCCTCTTTTTTCGCGTTTTCTGTAGCAATTCGCGTTTTTTCAGCTTCTTTATTCTTAGCAATTTCGCTAAGCGTCACTTGATTATCTGTTAGTTTTTGTTTTAAAGAATCAACTTTTTCATTCAAAGAGTCCGCTTCGACTTCTAGGGAAACTTGATTATCCTTTAATGAAGTTTGTGTATCCTCTAATTTTTGATTGAGATCAACTAACTTTTGTCTTTGATTATCTAAGCTAGCAATTTTATCTTTTTCTGCTTGATGAAGAACACGAACAGCGTATGCACGATTGATAAATTCGGCCACAGTTTCAGCGTCTAAAAGTGCTTGTAAATTTCGCTCGTTTGAACCATTGATTTGAACATCTTTTAGTCGTTGTGCAACGGCTTCTTTGCGTTTCTCAATCGTTGCTTCGGTCTCCTTGATTTCTTGTTTTGATTGATCAATCGTTTTTTTGTTTTGAACAATCTCTTGTTTTATTTTTTCAACTTCTTGATACTTTTCATTAACATCATTCAATGCCACTTGTACTTCGACACTGATTTCTTCACCCTGACGTTTTGCAACTTGTTCTTTTTCATTTAAAGAATCAAGAGATTCTGCTTGAGTCACTAAGGGTAGTGCTAAATTTGCTGACAATAAGACAGCAAGCATAACTAAGGCTTTTTTTGCCTTCACGAACTCCAACACCTTTCTCCTAAAATACCAACTCTTACATTATACAAATGATTATTACAATTCATATGTCAGAAATATTACAATTTATTACAAATATAATTCGTTCACATCCATTTTCGATTAACTGTTAGCTAAAATAAAAAAGCAATTGAACTTTTTTTCGTTCAATTGCTTTATTTTTGAGCAAATTTGCTAGTTATTTTTTTTTGCGCAATTCTTTTACTAATTGGCGAATTTCATTGACATCTTTTCCTTCTTTCAATGACAATTGTGGGAAATTCTTTAAGAAGCGTCGTTGCGTATAATTCAAACGTGGCAAATAATCATTGGTTTTCGTCGATTCTTTAAATGCTTGTAACCAATCACCAGCAGATTTTTTCTCTGGTTTTGAGACAATTCCCTTGCCAAAAACTGTGCCAGAAGTTTTTTGTCGTTCTTCCCATTCGTCTTTGGTTTTTTCAAAGACTTCTTGCAAGTTTGCTTTTTGTTCATTAATTGCTTTCTGTAAATCTGTGACTGCTTTTTGGAAACTTTGTAAATTCGCTAATGTGTAACCAAGATCCATCATAATTAGCCCAATCAAAAGAACTGGCAAGTAAAAACTAAAGTGTTCCGCCAAAAATCGTTCCAAAATCAAAATATGCGGATGGATTACTTTCACGATCAAGACACAGCCCACACCCCAGAAAAGTGAAACTGGTAAAGCAACTCTTCCATTGATATTCAATGGAACATCATGGTAATCCCACCAAGTGGCATGAAATAATTTTTCTAAGCCAAAGCTAGTCAGGTACTCCAAAATCGTGACCAGAGCAGTTGATAAAACATACAGTAAAACAAGGTTCGATTGGAATGGTTCAATAAAATACAATACCCCTAAAATCCCAAAACCATAGATTGGCGTAATTGGACCAACTAAGAATCCTCGATACACGAAATGTTTGGCTTTAATGGAACAGTAAACTGTTTCCCATAACCAACCGACAAATGAATAAATAAAAAATAGCAATACTACACGGATAAATTCGGTCATAAGTGCCTCCTTTTTCTTTTTATTGTATCAATAAGCTGGAAAAATGAAAAGAAACTCTAATGAAAGAGCTTGCTGGCTTTTCATTCCAAATTTCATAAGCTACAATGTGTAATGTACTTATCGTTTTTCTTTCTACTATAAATATAGAAAATTTTACTACTTAGGAGGAATCATATGATTCAATTATTGCGTTATGCAAAAGACTATCGTAAGCAAATCATTTTGGGACCCTTTTTCAAATTTCTTGAAGCAGTTTTTGAATTAATTCTCCCTTTATTGATGGCTTCGTTGATTGATAACGGACTTAGAAAAAATGATACAGGTGTAGTCATTCAAATGGGTATTTGGATGGTTGTCATGTCAATTATCGGACTGATTTGTGCTATTATTTGTCAATACTATTCCTCAGTTGCTTCGCAAGGTTTCGGTACGGAGTTACGTAACCAACTCATGAAAAAAATCAATACACTTTCCCACAGCGAGCTAAATCATTTTGGAACAGATACCTTGATTACCCGAATGACCAATGATATCAATCAATTGCAACTAGCTTTAGCGATGGTTATCCGGCTATTGATCCGCGCGCCATTTTTAAGCATTGGTTCTGTCGTGATGGCCTTTATCATTGATTGGCAAATTGGCTTGTTCTTTTTACTCTTTTTACCCATTTTTGCGGTAATCTTGTATTTCATTATTAAAAAAACAATTCCTCTTTACCAAAAAGTACAAGAAAAATTAGATCACTTAAACGAAATCGTTAGTCAGAATCTTAGTGGCGTTCGTGTCATTCGCGCCTTTGGTCGAACAAAGACAGAGGTTAAAACCTTTGACGAAAGTACCGATGATCTGGCAAAAAATTATTTGCTCGTTTCAAATATTTCTGCACTTTTGACCCCTGCCACAACATTAATCATGAATGTAGGCATTATTTGCCTGTTGACAGTTGGTGGAATCAAAGTCAATATTGGCGGACTACAGCAAGGACAAGTGTTAGCGTTAATCAATTATATGAACCAAATGTTGTTAGCTTTGATTGTTGTTTCTAATTTAGTCGTGATTTTTACCCGTGCTGAAGCTTCAGGAAAACGTGTCAAAGAAGTCTTGACCATGGAAAATTCAATCCAAGAAATGCCAGACGCAAGCACACCTGCGCTTGACAGTCAGATAATCCTTGAATTTAAGCACGTTGATTTCCGCTATACACCAGCTTCTGGTTTGTCTTTGGAAAACATCAATTTTCAAGTGAGAAAAAATGCGATTGTCGGCATCATTGGACCCACTGGTAGTGGTAAAACAACTCTGACTCAGCTCATTCCTCGTTTCTACGATGTAAGTAATGGTGAGGTTCTCGTTGACGAGCTAGATGTCCGACAATGGGAAATGGAAAAATTGCGAGCGCAAATTGCCATGGTTCCTCAAACAGCTGTGCTTTTCACTGGCTCCATCCGAGACAACTTGCATTGGGGCAAAACGAATGCCACAGATGAAGAATGTTGGGAAGCTTTAACAATTGCACAAGCTGACGATTTTGTTCGTCAACTTCCTGATGGTTTGGACACCAAAGTTATGGAAAACGGGAAAAACTTTTCTGGTGGTCAAAAACAACGTTTGACCATCGCACGTGCTTTGATTGCAAAACCAGCGTTACTAATTCTTGACGATTCATTAAGTGCACTTGACTATCAAACAGATTTGAATTTACGCAAAGCTTTGAAAACTTCCCTTGATTGTACCGTACTGATTATTTCTCAACGAGTTCGTTCAATCCAAGAAGCAGAAACTATTTTAGTCATGGATCAAGGACGGATTGTCGCTCAAGGAACAAATGCTGAACTGTTGCGTACATCAAAAGAATACCAAGAAATCGTGGCATCGCAGGAGGAGGAATAAAATGAAACAAAAAAAATTCTCAATGCAGTTATTCAAACGATTTATCCCCTACCTGATGGCTTATCCTAAAGAAATTACTTTAGCGATTTTCTTTGGTTTGCTGAACGGTATCGCGACCGTCGTCATGACGTTACAAATTGGCCAAAGTATTGATCTGATGATTGGTATCGGACGGGTTCAATTTCAAGAACTCTTTCATTTATTGTTACTCTTTGGTGGTGTAGTACTCGTCAATGTTCTTAGTCAGTGGTTGATTCAAGTCTTAAGTAACCGGCTTGCTTATCTCTCGGTAGCGGCGCTGAGAAAAGATGCTTTTGAACGATTGAACCGTTTGCCTCTTCGCTATTATGACCAAACAGCACACGGAAATATCGTCAGTCGTTTTACCAATGATATGGATAACATTTCTATCGCCATTGCAGCAGCCTTCAATCAATTATTTTCTGGCGTTGCGATCATCATTTTATCTTTTATCTTTATGATTCATTTGAGTCCGTTGCTAACAGTTGTCGTTTTATGTGCCACCCCGATTATCTTTTTAGTCAGTTTTCTGGTCGCACGTTCTTCCCAAAACGACTTTAATCAACAGCAAAAAATTATTGGTGACATTTCCGGATTTGTGACTGAACGTATTGGAAATCAAAAAATCGTAAAAGCTTTTCAACAAGAAACAGCTAGTCAACAGGCATTTGAAACATTGAATCAAGAACTTTACGTCAAGGGACAGCGTGCTCAATTTTCTTCTTCTTTGACAAATCCTTCTTCCCGTTTTGTCGATCATTTAGCTTATCTGTCAATTGGTTTAGTTGGCGGCTTGCTTGCTTTACGAAGCGGGTCAGCAATTACCGTTGGTGTTATTTCCAGTTTTACCATCTATTCGAGTCAATTTTCTAAGCCTTTTATCGAATTATCTGGAATCACTACGCAAATTCAAACGGCCTTTGCTGGATTGGATCGAGCGTTCGAGTTGATTGATCAGCCCGAAGAGACACCTGACGCCCCTAATGCGTTTGCTTTGGATCCCAACACAATCAAAGGAGAAGTCGTTTTTGAACACGTTTCGTTTTCATATGATCCAAATCAGCGTTTGATTGAAGACTTTAATTTCAAAGCAAAACCTGGGCAAACAATTGCAATCGTCGGAAAAACAGGTGCCGGGAAATCAACGCTGGTCAATCTTTTAATGCGATTTTATGATACCACTAGCGGAAGGATTCTGATTGATGGTCACAATCTCCGTGACATCAAACGAACGACTTTGCGCAAAAGCTTTGGTATGGTTTTACAAGACACTTGGCTATTTGACAGTTCCTTACGTGCGAACCTTCGCTATGGCAATCCAAGTGCTAGTGATGAGGAAATCAATGAAGCATTAAAAGCTGCCTATATGTATGAATTTGTCGAGCGACTACCAGAAAAACTTTCAACCAAAATCGGTGGTCAAGGACTAAAAATTTCCGATGGTCAGCGACAACTATTAACGATTGCACGAACGATGATTAGTAACCCGCCCATGCTGATTTTAGATGAAGCAACTAGTTCTGTTGATACGCTAACCGAAAAGAAAATCCAACAAGCCTTCTTGACAATGATGGAAGGGAAAACCAGCTTTGTAATTGCGCACCGACTTTCCACTATTAAAAATGCGGACCAAATTCTGGTCATGGATCATGGTGAAATCGTTGAAATGGGTACACATGATGAATTATTAAAAAAAGCTGGTTACTACAATCAACTTTATCAAGCACAATTTACACATCAATAAAAAAACAGGCAATCTTCTGGGATGGGAAGATTGCCTGTTTTTTTATTTTTATTTCGTGCGAACTGTTAGACTTTGCAAAATCTTTTTATAAGGAATACTTCGTCCAACATAGTAAATTGCAATTGATTGAAGCGGGATCCAAATAACTGTTTTCAACAATCGTGGTGCCCAAACGACCCAACTAAACAGTGGGACATGATACATCAAAGCTAGCCAAAGTGGCGTCAAAATCAAATTGATAATCAACGTGACACTCAGTGTTGCTAAGATAGCATTTTTCCAAGTAATTTCTTTTCTATAGAAAAAGAAGCCGTAAATCGCACCTTCGATAAAAGCATTCAAGGTAAACCCAATAAAGAATGCTGATTTTGAAAATAATGCCATTCCGACAAGGTCAGCTAACACTGATCCAATACCAGACCAAAAAGGGCCAAATAAAATCCCCATGATGACCTGTGGAATAAATGTTACACTGAGTTTGATAAAAGGTGTTTCGATAGATATTAGTCGTGATAAAGTAACCATTAAGGCAATCAACAGCCCCATGATCGCTATCATCCGTGCGTCTAATCGATTTTTTTTCATTTTAGCATCTCCTTTAAGAGCTGCTACACAATAATATGCAGCGAATGCGAAAATAAAACCGCGAATAAGTTCCCTTATCCTTCGTCCAGGTGGCAACATCCCATCCTCCCAGCACTTAACGCTTTATTTCCTACTCTGATTTTATTTTGGGAAACAATTCCCTCACAAAATATAACATAATTATCATTGACTAGCAAACAGGAAAACTGAATGTTACTATGATTTCCGTCTTTTATGTTCGCTATTCAACAACTTCCATTAGTATTTATTCATATTATTGGATAAAATACCGAAAATTCATTCATGTTCCGTTGAAATCGCTTCTTTTTCCATTTCATGAACGACCGTCCGAAAATCTAAATATCCCGCTGCTAATCCACGCAGTAAAACTTCAGCTGTGCCAATATTGGTTGCCAAAGGAATCTCGTATACATCTGATAAACGAATCAACGCTGTTACGTCTGGTTCGTGTGGCTGCGCTGCCAGTGGATCTCTCAAGAAAATGACTAAATCAATTTCGTCTTCCGAGATCATTGCCCCAATTTGTTGGTCGCCTCCCAACGGACCTGATTTAAAACGATGAACTGGCAAATTAGTTGCCTCTTGAATTCGTAAACCTGTCGTCCCAGTTGCATAAAGCTCGTGTTTCGCTAAAATCGTTTGATAAGCTGTCGCTAATTTAATCATCAATGGTTTCTTTCGATCATGTGCAATCAAAGCAATTTTCATCAGTCACACTTCCTTTCTTTTCTTTAGTGTAACAAACTTAGGAAACCGTTTAAATTTTTTGTTACCATTTTTTTGATTTTCTTTGCTTCTTCGTCACTCTGACCAAAAAACAGACAAATTCTTGTTCATTCTGCCGTTGTTACAGGTTAGCGCTTTCATTTATACTTTAGTCAAATAAAACTTATAGAAAGTGTGGAATTTACTATGGTAGAAATGGCGTTGACACATGTTTATAAAAAATACGATAATGCAGAAAATTATTCAGTTACTGATTTTAATCTAAATATTCAAGATCGTGAATTTATTGTTTTTGTTGGACCATCTGGATGTGGGAAATCAACTACTTTACGTATGATTGCTGGTTTAGAAGATATTACGGAAGGCGAATTAAAAATTGGCGAAAAAGTCATGAATGATGTAGCTCCAAAAGATCGTGATATCGCAATGGTTTTCCAAAACTACGCTCTTTATCCTCATATGACTGTTTTTGATAATATGGCATTTGGTTTGAAATTGAGAAAATATGACAAAGCTGAAATCAAAAATCGGGTTGAAAATGCGGCAGAAATTTTAGGTCTAACCGAATACCTATCTCGTAAACCAGCTGCATTATCTGGTGGACAACGTCAACGTGTTGCTTTAGGTCGTGCAATCGTTCGTGATGCCAAAGTCTTCTTGATGGATGAACCTTTATCAAACTTAGATGCTAAATTACGTGTAGCAATGCGTGCAGAAATTGCTAAATTACACCAACGTTTAGAAACAACAACAATCTACGTTACCCATGACCAAACAGAAGCGATGACAATGGCAGATCGAATCGTTATTATGAAAGACGGATTTATTCAACAAATTGGTTCACCAAAAGAAGTTTATGACACACCAGTGAATGTTTTCGTTGCTGGATTTATTGGTTCACCTGCAATGAACTTCTTCAATGTAACGCTAAATGACGGTGTGATTACTGATGGTCACGGATTAAGACTTCGCATTCCAGAAGGAAAAAATAAAATCTTAGTAGAAAAAGGCTACAACGGCAAAGAAGTCATCTTCGGTATTCGTCCTGAAGACATCCATAGCGAACAAATTGCTTTAGATGCTTCACCAGAAGCAGTCGTTCATTCTGAAGTTGTGGTTTCAGAATTACTAGGTGCAGAAACAATGCTTTACACAAAAACTGGCTCAACTGAATTTATTTCAAAAGTCGATGCACGTGATTTCCACAAACCAGGCGAGATGATTGACCTTGCTTTCAATATCAATAAAGGACATTTCTTCGATAAAGAAACAGAAGATGTGATTACTTTACCTTAATTTTAATTGATGCCCCCTTTTTAAGAGCTGTACCGCAACCAACGGTGCAGTTCTTTTTTTTGCAATACTAGGGCCTTGTTCGATTACAAAAAAAGATAAAAGAGCTTGTGACAAACGCGTTCAGCTCTAAAAAAGAAAAACAGTTTGGAAATAGCTCTGCCTATTTTTGAAATTATTCGGCTTGTTTTTCGAGAAATTTACTTTTTGAACATCATTTGTTCGTAAAAAAGTGTCTGGAACATTCATCAAAATGATGATGTTCCAGACACTCGTTTGCTTATTTTAAAACATCATATTCATTCCATAATTCATGGCACTGGAAGATAAGTTTCTTAAACCGAAATAATACGTTGCAGTAGCTGATGTTGTATCAGCGATTGAAGCTGGTGTCCCGTACACTTCCCAATATTGGATTTGCGCGCCATTTTGATTTACAATCATTGCTCTCGGACTCCAATCACTATTATGATTAGTAGTTAGGTAAGTATATCGAGTGTTTCCTGCAATCGTAAAGCTGTAGCCTGTTACATCACCGCTTAAAAGCTGTACATCATGATAGATAAAAGGCGTTACACCTGGGATTTCTTTATCTAGTAAGACGAGCTTATTCTCATTAATCACATATCTACCTTCAGAAGTCGTACAAAGAATGTCAGTCAAGTCAGACTCACGCTCATCTATGTAAATTTTCCCCAATTCTGGTGCCACATCGTTAGTAATTTCAGCAGCTTGTGCTGGCTGACCAAACAGTAACATTCCAAACGTAACCAAGCCCAGACAAACAAATTTTTTCATTTCTAAACACTCCTTTTTTATTTTTCCCAAATCACCCGTTGCTCTTTTGCTGTACTTGGGGGATCTGCGGTATTATCGTCAATCAAGATAATCTTTTTAGGAATATCCATGTACTCGGTATCCCTAACATACTGTGCAGCGACAAAACTCAATTTTGGAAAATAGTTGGTCGGAAAAGGTTCACCTTTATACACTTTATTTTGTGAAAGATGAATATACGCAGCTCCCGTATTATTATCAAAATGAAAAACCCATCCCGGTTCTTTCCAGCCTTCACGTAATTTTACATTTGCAGTTATTTCAGGAACTTGATATTTATTATCTTTACCGTAAGGGATTTCTTTGACCGTAACATCCATGATATCCGTCAAAGGAATAATATACTCGACCGGTTCTTTTTGTCCTTTTTCTTTTTTTGTACTCTGATTCGCCGTATTCAGAAAAAATAAGCCAATCAACAGTGCGCAGATGAAGCAAGCCAAAAAGCCAAATCCAAAATATTTTTGTTTCTGATTCAAAGAACCCATTGTTTTTATTGTCTGATTGTTGTCAATTGTCTCTTCTTCATCTTTAATTAAATAATCGACTGTTACTCCATATAATTTACTTAAAGTAATCAGGAAAGAAAGATCAGGATATGTTCTCGACACTTCCCAGCTTGAAACAGTGGAGCGTGCAACATTCAATATTTTGGCAATATCTTCTTGCGTATACTCATTCTTTAGACGTTCTTCTTTCAGTTTGTCTCCTAGACTCATTTTTGTTCCCTCCATTAAATAGTTGTCTCAATCAGACTAACGGAAGTTGTTAACCAAGTTAAGACAAAATTCATAGCTAGTAGGCTTGCTACAAAACATATCGTAGCCATTTGGTGCTTTTTTACATAGCAAACGAACTAAATGACTAATCAGGAAGATAATTGAGCATATAAATAACAATATTATATAGCCATTAAACAACAATATGTACGCCAACCACGCCAAATAAAAGTTATTTTTATTCCAACCACCTCTTCATTCAATCGTACGATTTTATTTATCAGGCACCTTCAGTTACACTATGCCATAAAAAGATAGCGCTTTCAATAAGTTTTTTTATTATTTTTAATTTTGGGTACGCATCTTAGACTTTCTATTTTAAAATTTGTTTTTTTTAGAAAAAATATTTTTCGAAAATTCATTTTAAAAGAACAATCAAAAATATTTTTCCATTAAATCGCTCACTTTTTTTGGCAGCTCTTTTCTAGATGCCATAAGCTAATTGATTGCTAATGTAAAAAAAAGTAAGTGCTCTTGCATTCTTCAAGTTGTAAACAAAGCTTAGCTAATAGTGAACTTTCTTTTTTCTTACTAATTTTCTTATTCAATCCCAAATGACAGCATTTTACAATTGATGAATCAAAAGATTTTAGCGCAAATGATTTTACAACTATTTTTTCTCACTTACTAGCCAAACGTGTTAAACAAAAATAGGTAACCTAAAACAAAATCTGTTTTAGGTTACCTATTTTTTACTAATGTATTTGAAAAATTCAACAATAACTAAATCTAATCAATTTTTCTCATTCAATTATTTTTAGCCAAGCTTCTCCATCTTCCTCGCCTGTTCTTTCGCTGCAGTAAATACAGGAATATCAAAATATTTGCTCAACGTGCCCGCAACAAAGTAAGCAATATTGTAGTCAACCAAACTGTGAATCAATCCACCGATTCCCATCAAAATAAATACTGTGTAGAAATAACCTTCTGAATAATACGTATCAGGCATATTACCCATAAAGTAAAAAGCACTCACAACCAACATTTCGGCAATTGAATGGATAACCCCAATGACAAAATTAAAGCCTTGAAATTTCCAGTTTGCTAGCGTAAATTTTCCATCCTTCAAGACGATTCCAGGTTTCTTTTGCAAATACCAAGCACCAACTACTGCAAAAATAATGTGTGACAATGCTCTTAATGCAATAATGACTGGTGTCGATAAAAAGAACCCAAACGTTGTTCCTAAAGCGACAGCAACAGCTACCCCTGGTGAAAAAAACATTGCTAAGAATAATGGCACATGCGAAGCTAAGGTAAAAGATGCTGGTGGAATCATGATTTTTGGCATAACTAAAGGAATGATGATTCCCATCCCAATCAGCAGTGCAGAAATAGTTAAGTGACGAACAGAATTTTTTTTCATTTTTTCTCTCCTTATGTGTCTTGACACATTGATGTTGTTTATTGTACTGATATTCCATGTATCTGTCAAGACACTTAAAGAAGTTGCCAACAATCTTCGACAAATTCTTTTTTTACTCACTTAGTTGGATCGTATAAATGTTTTTCAAATTGGATATGTCTGTCAGCTCATCAATTTTATTATAGAGCTATCAAGTCATTCTTCTTTTCCAATTAAAATAATTGTGTTGCTAACTTACTTCAAAAGCATCCTTTCGTCATTCGAAAGATGATTTAGAAAGTGACTTAGTTGTGCTGCTTTTTTCATCCTATCCCTATTATAAGTACGCATTTTCCTCCAAATTTTATCCTACTTGATAAAAAAATCACAGAAAAACGCGAGCATCCTGCTCCGCTTTTCTGTGATAACTATTTTTTGAACAATACTTCTTACCCTTGTTTATTCGCCATCATCGCATTGCTTAATGCAGCAAATTCTTCTAATGACAGTGTTTCCCCACGACGTTTTGGATCAATTCCTGCATCAGCTAAACTTTGAGTCAACCACGCTTTGGTTGCTTCGTCTTTTCCATAAGCGTGTTGCAAATTGTTCCATAATGTTTTGCGACGCAATTGGAATGAGGCTTTCGTCAAACGGAAAAATTCTTTTTCATCCGTGACTTCAACAGCTGGTTCTTCTCTGCGTGTCAATTTTAAAATCGCTGAATCAACGTTTGGTTGTGGTACAAAAACTGTTTTAGGAACGATAAATGCTAAGGACGCATCCATATGATATTGCACGGCAATTGAAAGTGAGCCGTAAGCTTTGGTACCAGGCTTTGCAGAAATTCGATCTGCAACTTCTTTTTGCATCATAACAACCATTTCATCCACACGTACGTCCGATTCAAGAAAGTGCATCATGATTGGCGTTGTAATGTAATAGGGAAGATTTGCGACCACTTTTAATGGTAAATCTTCTGTAAAATATTCTTTGACAGCAGTAGCCAAGTCCGTTTTTAAAATATCTTGGTGAACAACCTTAACATTTTGATAACGGTGAAGTGTATCTGCTAATACTGGAATCAAACGATCATCGATTTCAAATGCGACGACTTGATTTCCATTCATGGCTAATTGTTCAGTCAGTGCGCCAATTCCTGGCCCTACTTCAATTACATTTGTTTCATGGTTGATCTCAGCTGTTTCAACGATTTTTCGTAGAATGTTAGGCTCTGTTAAAAAATTTTGTCCTAAACTTTTTTTAAATTGAAATCCATGTTCTTTCAAGATTTCTTTTGTTCGAGAGGGTGTTGCGATCTCACGATATTCAGTCATGTTTTGCCTCCACTTTTTTCATTGCTTGTGTCAATTCTTCTGGTGTAATGCGAAACATTTTCAAGCGTTTCGCTAATTGTTTGCCATTGGTGTAACCAATCCTAAGTTCATCCCCAAGTTTTTCTCTTTTTTCTTTGGCTTGTGCTCCCGCTATTAAACCATAGTCCAAAAGCATCTGTCTAGGGATTTCGTCAAACTCTTCCTCGCTAGGTGTCACAACTTTCTTCAATGCTTCAAGAATGGCTTCATTGCTTGCGTGTTCAACACCTAAGCTACCCTTTTTCTTTGGCTGAGCTTGCTTTCGAGGTAAGAAGGCATGTTTCGCTTGTGGTACGACTTCCATAATTGTTTTACGAATTTTTTCGCCTGAAAAATCTGGGTCTGTAAAAACAATCACCCCTCTTGTTTCTTGTGCATGCTCGATCTGCATCAAAATCGCTTCGTTAATTGCTGAACCAATTGTTTCAATCGTATCGACATTCACGACTTCTTGCAATCGTCTGGTATCGTCTTTTCCTTCAACGACTACAATTTCTTCAATAGTCAATTTACTCATTTTTCTGAAATCCCAAATAAGCGATGTGCATTGTGCCATGTGTGTGTAGCAATTTCTTCAAAAGGTACTTGGCGAAGTTCCGCAATTTTTTCAACCGTATAGCGAGTATACCCAGGTTCATTTCGCTTACCACGATAAGGTACCGGCGCAAGGTAAGGGGCATCCGTTTCTACCAACATCTTATCGAAAGGAACATTCGTTGCAGCTTCTTGGACATCTAAAGCTTTTTTGAATGTCACAACACCACTAAAGGAAATATGCATACCCAGATCAAGAAAGCGCTGTGCCCACTCATAGTCACCACTAAAACTATGCATGATTCCACCAATATTGTGGACTTTTTCTTCTTTTAAAATCTGGTACGTATCTTCTATCGCATCACGCGTATGGATGCTAATTGGTAAATTCATTTCTTTGGCAATCGCAATTTGACGACGAAAAATTTTTGCTTGAACTTCCTTTGGATCTTCCATCCAATAATAATCCAAACCAATTTCTCCTAATGCCACAACCTTAGGTAACGTCAATCGTTCTTGTAATTGTTGTTCAACTTCTTTGGTATAGCTACCAGCCTCAGTTGGATGCCAGCCAATGATACTATAAATATTTGGGTAGTCTTGACTAAGCTGTAAGGATTTTTCAATCGTTGGTTGATCAAAGCCAACCACAGCCATCTTTGTCACGCCCAGCTCTTTAGCACGCTCAATTGTTTCGGGAATGTCTTCATTAAATTGTTCCGCATTTAAGTGAGTATGAGAATCAAATATCATTCAAATCGCTCCTTTTCTTTCCTACTTTAGCACATAAACGGTTGAGACAGAAGTGGGACGGAAAAAAAGATTGTGAGAGTTTCAGAACTTCAAGTTTCTCATTCTAGCAAACAAGAAATTCTTTTTAGAAATCACTGCTTTTTATTTTATTTTTTCAGGAAACTACCTGATGAACAACAATTCATTTTCAAGTTCTTTTGTTACGAATAAACTGAAGAAATGTGCTAAAAAAACCATCTTTAAGCTTAGCAATGCGTTAGACAAGTAAAAAAGAGATTGAGTAAGCCCCAATCTCTTTTTTATTTATTTCTTATTTTTATATAAGTAAACTGGGATTCCTAATAACGTCACGCCAATCCCAATCATCGCAAGTGATGTCTGCGTTAAGATTGTCATTCCTAAGATAAAAATTGCGCCAATAATCGCAATTAGCGGAATCACCGGATAAAGCGGCACTTTGTAAGGACGATTCATCTCTGGCGCTTTCTTGCGTAAAACAAAAACAGCGATAAATATCAGTAAACTAAACAGCCACATCACAAAAATTAACATATCTGTCAGAAAATCAAATGAACCCATCGTCATCATGATACAGGCAATCACCAACTGAAACATTGCTGGCACGTAAGGAACTGTGAATTTCTTTGATAATTTTGTTAACTGATTACTGAATGGCAGTTCATTTTCTAAGGCCATCGCATAAGGAACACGAATTCCAGTCAACGTGTAGCCATTCAGCGCGCCATAAACAGAAATCAGAATACCAATCGTAACTAACTTTCCACCAAATGAACCAAAAATCACTGCTGAAGCATCCGATGCTGCGTTCAAGTTTCCAGCAATTCCTTCGATTGGTAAAGTCTTCAAGAAAACAAAGTTAATCAACAAATAGACCACTGTCACAAAACTTAATCCTAAAATAATTGCTTTAGGCAAATCTTTTTCTGGCTTTTTCATTTCACCAGCAATTGCGCCGACACCTAGCCAACCATCATACGCAAACAAAGTAGCCAGTAACGCACTACTCAATCCTTCCATAAAGGAAACATCTTTCCCCGCTTCAATTGGAAAGAGCTGAACCGTACCAGATCCGGGAACCATTAACCCCCAAACAACAATTACTGCAATCGGGATCAATTTGATAATAAGTGTAGCAGATTGAACAGTTGCACCAACTTTTGTCCCCAATAAATTCAATCCAGTTACTGACAAAGCAGTCACAGCTGCAATCAATACCAGATAATCAGTGGATAACTGAAAGAGATTCGTCAACTGTGTTGCAAAAATAATTGAAAGAGCCGCAATGTTTGCTGGAAAATAAATCAGACTTTGCGCCCAACCTAATAAGAAACTTGGTAATTTTCCATACGCAGCCTCTATGTATTTAACTGCTCCACCTGTTTCTGGAATTGCTGTGGCTAATTCTGCAACAGTCAACCCGGCACAAATGGTCAAAAAGCCACCCAATAACCATACAAAAAGTGTTAAACTCGGTGATTGTGTGCTAGCAGTTACTGAAGCGGTCTTAAAAAAAACTCCTGCTCCAATAACAGTTCCCATAACTGTTGCTAATGCGCCAAACAAATTAATTTCACGTTTTAATTTATTTCCCATTCCTCATCCTCTTTCCTATTTTTATTAATATAATTGCTAGTATAACCGAGTTTTTTCCCCTTGGCTACGCACAAATCTAATAAAGGGTTTTCAAAAAAATCCCCCTTAAGTCGGATGTTTTTTCTTTCCTTTTTGATTACAATTTAGCCAGTTTCTATTTAAAGGAGGTTTTGCTTTTGGACTTTCAACGTTCACATCCAAAATTAGCAAATTTTCTCACAGATCATGTTTCAGTTACACGAAAAGAACAACAACAGTCGCGCTGGCATTGGGCCACGCTGATTCTTTTTGGTCTTTTGACCATCGCTTCGTTTAGTCAACAGCTCCTTTTACTCACTGGTCTAGTAATTTTAGTCGCGTTATTCAGAGGACCCGGTTTGATTCTATGGAGCATCGTCTATTCTTTTTTAGTTAGTCTTTTCCCACCGCTAGGAATTATTTTATCTGCAATTTTCTTTTTGCTTAACATTGGAACCTTTACTAAAAATTGGCGTGTCACCTTGGTTGGCATCTATTTTTACCTTTATCCTGTTTTTGTCATGAGCTTACGTTATTTCAAATGGGATAATCAATGGTTTCTCGCCGGTTCGTTAATTATTGGTTTGTGCTTACTTCACTTGATGTTAATGAGCCTCTACCAACGATATGGCATTGGACGAACAATTTCTTGGTACATCTTTGCGATTCCTTTCACCGTTTTAAGTGCGTTGCTACCTACTCGCTTGAAAAAACGATTGAAAAGATTTCCTTCAGTAAAGTGATACAAAATCATTTATATGTAAATAAAAAGGAATCCAATCATTACGATTGGATTCCTTTTTTATTTACGCAATTTCTGAACCATTTGGCATGCCTTTTGGCGCTTCAACTACTTGCAATGAGCCATCCGGTGCTTCTGCTGAGAGAATCATTCCTTGGCTGATTTGACCACGCATCTTACGTGGTTTTAAGTTTGCCACGATCACAAGCTTTTTGCCGATTAACTCACTTGGATCAGGATAATATTCTGCGATTCCAGATAAAATTTGACGGTCCTGACTATCCCCTGCGGCTAAACGGAATTGCAGTAATTTATCTGCACCTTCCACTTTTTGACAGCTGATAACTTCAGCAACTTTTAATTCAACTTTGTCGAATACATCAAATTTGATTTGTTTTTCTTTTGAAGAAACAAATTCTGTTTCTTCTGGGTCCCACTTCACTGTGTCCTCTGTACTTTGGGTTCCTTCAGACATTTTCATTTGGATATAAGCAACTTCTTCGTCCATATCTAAACGTGGGAAAATTGGTGTACCTTTAGCAATAACTTTTGTTCCAGAAGGAAACTCACCAAAGTGTAAGCCTTCCAAGTTCATGGATTCCGCATCCAATCCCAATTGTTTGAAGATTTTGACTGGTGTTTCAGTCATGATTGGTTGCAACAGAATGGCTGCAATTCGTAATGTTTCAGCTAAATGAACCATTACGCTATCCAATTCATTTTTCTTTTCTTCGTCTTTTGCTAATACCCAAGGTTCTGTTTCATCAATGTATTTATTCGCACGAGAAATCAATACCCAGACCTCAGCTAAAGCTGTATTAAATTCCATTTTTTCCATGGCATCATGGTAACGTCCAACTACGTTTGCAGCAGTTGTTGACAGTTCACTATCAAAAGGCGTTACTAATGAAGCATAATCAGGAACGATACCCTCACAATATTTGTTGATCATCGCAACAGTGCGGTTCAATAGATTACCTAAGTCATTGGCTAAATCGTAATTTACACGAGAAACAAAATCTTCTGGTGTGAAGACACCATCAGAGCCAAATGGAACTGCACGCAATAAGTAATAACGTAATGCGTCTAAGCCGTAACGTTCAACTAACATTTCAGGATAAACAACGTTTCCTTTTGATTTGGACATTTTGCCGTCTTTCATCAATAACCAACCATGTCCAAAAACTTTTTTAGGTAATGGCAAGTCTAGCGCCATTAACATAATTGGCCAATAAATTGTGTGGAAACGAACGATTTCTTTCCCAACCATATGGACATCAGCAGGCCAATATTTTTCAAACAAACTATCATCATCTGAACCATAACCTAACGCTGTAATATAGTTTGATAATGCATCAATCCAAACATATACAACGTGCTTTGGATCACGTGTCACAGGGATTCCCCAGCTAAATGTCGTTCTTGAAACAGCCAAGTCTTCTAAACCAGGTTTGATAAAGTTGTTAATCATTTCTTTCTTGCGTGATTCTGGTTGGATAAATTCAGGATGTGCTTCATAGTACTCAAGCAAACGATCCGCGTATTTACTCATGCGGAAGAAATAAGATTCTTCTTTGACTAATTCAACTTCATGTCCGCTTGGGGCTTTCCCACCAATCACGTTGCCTTCATCGTCTTTGTAAACTTCAGCTAGTTGTGTTTCTGTAAAGAATTCTTCATCAGAAACTGAATACCAGCCTTCGTATTCACCTAAATAAATATCGCCTTGTTCTAGTAAACGATCAAAGATTTTTTGAACAGCTACTTTGTGATAATCATCCGTTGTTCGAATAAATTTATCGTAACTGATATCAAGTGTTTTCCATAATTTTTTCACGTCTGCAGCCATTTTATCCACATATTCCTGTGGTTCAACACCTAATTCTGCTGCTTTTGTTTCGATTTTTTGACCGTGCTCATCCACTCCAGTAAGATAAAACACATCAAAGCCCATCAACCGTTTGTAACGTGCAACAGCATCGCAGGCAATCGTTGTGTACGAGTTACCGATGTGCAGTTTGCCACTTGGATAATAGATTGGCGTAGTAATATAAAAAGTTTCCTTTTCTGCCACGGGGCTCCTCCTCCTTTATCGCATGATGCGAATTCGTTTCCTTGCTAGTATACCACAAAATAATCTTAATGTTAGCGAATTTTTGAAAAGGGAATTCGGTAGGAATGCTCGTCTTCCTAGTTGAAAAAAAGGAAAAACTTAGAATTCTTTGTACGTTTATTAAGTTACGTTTTTTGGGAAAATTTTCCCCGCTATTTTTCCAAAAATGAATCATGTATAATAGAAGGGGAAAAACCAATGAACAAAGGTAGGAATGATTATGCAGAAAAAACACACGATTTTTATGATTAGTATCGCAGTACTCACAATTGCTCACTTATTTTTTAGTTATTTTTATATAAGGATGTATGGTTACTTTAACTTAAATGGTAACTTGAATAGTTTCCTTCTTGTTTCGAATCTCTTTCGTATCGCATTCGATTTATTTATCATTATTTGCGGGTTCTTTGCACTTCGTGAAGAAAAAATGAAGTTTTTACCTTTTTATCTACTGTTCTTTTTAGTCAATTTAGTTTTACCATTCATTTTTCATCTTTGATAACCACGAAATTTTGCGGGAAGTCCTTGGTTTTTTCCAAGAGTCTGCTACAATAAAGTAAAATGTACTTTTATCGGCAGTGGAGGTGTCAGAATGAAAGAATTTGCTTCTAAAGAAGAAGAAAAACTATATTATGAACAAGAAGCCAGCGAAGAAGATTTTTTAACTTGGTATCAAGCACAAGAACGCCCTGAATACGACAAACCTTCTTTGACTGTCGACATCGTTTTGATGTGTTACAACAAAGAAGAAGATCAGTTAAAAATTCTTTTGATTCAAAGAAAAGGGCATCCTTATCGAAACTCTTGGGCATTGCCTGGTGGCTTTGTCCAACGAGATGAGTCAACTGGTGAAAGTGTCTTACGCGAAACACAAGAAGAAACTGGAGTTATTATTTCTAAGGAAAATATCGAACAGCTTCATACATTCAGCACACCTGATCGTGATCCACGTGGCTGGGTCGTGACGGTCAGCTATCTTGCCTTTATTGGTGAAGAACCTTTGATTGCCGGAGATGACGCCAAAGAGGTTCGCTGGTTCACTTTAGAACGACAAATGAATCAAATCCACTTGACCAGTGGCGATGTCTCAATCGCACTTGATTTAGCAACTGGCCAATCAACTGGAAAAGATAAGTTAGCATTTGACCACAGTTTCATCGTGTTAAAAGCCTTTAACCGTATCGTCAATAAAATGGAACATGAGCCACAAGTCCTTCAAGTATTAGGCAAGGATTTTACAATTACTGAAGCTCGCAAAGTGTTTGCAAAATTTTTAGGAATTGATTTTAAAACAATCGACCACTCAAATTTTAAAAAGGCAATGTTGCAATATTTTGACGAAATCGGTGAACGCCCCGTTGGAATCGGTCGTCCATCAAAAATCTATCAATTAAAACCTGAACACCATCCAAAAATGGAAGATTAATCGGTAAAAACCAAGAACTGTAACACAAAATCATTGCTGATTTATGTTACAGTCCTTGGTTTTTGGTTTCTCATAATTAGTGAGCTTTCTCTTTAAGCGAAAAGAAAATTCCTAGAAACAAAAGTTTTAAAAACTTTTTATTAGCAAGGCGAACTCTGGCGCTCCTACCAGTTTAGACATCAAAAAGTAATTGTTTTCCAATTCGTTCCAACAGCCGACTCTTTTCTTGTGCAGAATGACTGTGGATATCTTGTGTATTAATCAAAATAAAAGTTTTTTGATACCATTCTGCTTTATACCTCAATTTGGTCAACAGTTTGTGCCAGTCTTGCACTGAAAAATCAGAAGCAAGCTTTTCATCTGGTAATGATTCAATAAACAAATAATCAAATTTATTCACCAGAATAGCAGAAAGCTGTTCTAAGTAGTCTTCCCGTTGATATTTTTGTTTTTGATACAGATTCAGCACTTTTCTTTTTTGCTTTTGATAATTTTTTGCTCGTTCTAAAGCCTTTTTTCGTTGTTGAGCTGCTTTTGCTCGAATACTCAATTTTCTTTCTGCTACAGCGATTTTTTGATTTGTCACCAAAAGTTTAGGTGCAACAACCTCAATTTTCTGCGAAGTTTCGACTAAGCCTTTGGGGCAATACGCGATTCCCACCCATTCATTGGTTTTCTGTCTTTTATTCAGCGGAACTTCACATAAAAATGAAACATAAAACTCTTCATTATATCGTGAAGAAATCGTAGCTGAACGAATTGTTCCTTCGATTGGCCGGTGGACATGCACGTTGAACAACTTTTTTTGCTTTGGTAATTTTAATTGATTTCCTTCTAAATAAATGGTGTGTCCTTGGTTATTTGTGGTATAAGATTGCCACATACTCTTCTTACTTTTCAACTTTGGAAAGCTGGCTCGTCCTTTAAAATAATTGCGAAACGCACGATCCAAATTCAACTGAGCATTGGCTAATGCCAAACTATCTGCCTCTTTTAAAAACGAATAACGTTTTTTCAAAGCAGCTGGTGTCAACGAATAATCAATCACACCTAGTTGCTTGTAAGTTTCTTGTCGTGAAAGTAATAAATGATTATAGGTGAACCGAACACAACCAAAATTTTGAATTAACCACTTTTTTTGTTCATCGGTGGGATACATCCGGAATTTAAAGGCTTTGAGCATTAGCACTTACCCCCTAGTTTGCTACGAGTAAGTTTTCTTTTTTTCGTTGCAATTTTTTCGCATAGTAGGCAACTTCTTGTTCTGTTGCGTACAC
The DNA here is from genome assembly GCF_050529065.1 of Enterococcus sp. DIV0174. Lineage (NCBI taxonomy): Bacteria > Bacillati > Bacillota > Bacilli > Lactobacillales > Enterococcaceae > Enterococcus > Enterococcus sp. DIV0174. Next base: position 2,136,000 of record NZ_CP172881.1, read on the forward strand.
AAAATGTTCTGGTGCAATTTCTCTTAATGTACGTACTTGATTATCATCTGGTTCTGGCTGGTATTTGATTCGACGGCGCTGTCTCTCATGGTCTGGATCTGGTAATGGAATAGCAGACAACAAACTTTCGGTGTATGGATGAACACCAAAGTTATAAATTTCGTCACTTGTTCCCATCTCTAACAACAAGCCATTGTGCATAACGCCAATGCGATCGCTAATGTGTTTCACCATTGATAAATCATGGGCAATAAATAAGTAAGTTAAATTCTGTTCTTCTTGTAAGTCTTGTAATAAATTTACTACTTGAGCCTGAATGGACACATCTAGTGCAGAAATAGGCTCATCACAAATAACAAAACGTGGATTGACTGCTAACGCTCGAGCAATGCCAATCCGTTGACGTTGTCCACCTGAAAATTCATGAGGATAGCGCGTTCCGTGACTCGGGTTTAACCCAACTGTTTTTAATAAATCATCGACTTTTTGCGCACGCTCCTGTGGCGACTTCGCTAAGCCGTTCACATCAATACCTTCTGCAATAATGTCACGAACTTTCATTCTCGGATTTAAGGATGCGTATGGATCTTGAAAAATCATTTGGACTTCATGACGAAATTTCGTCATTTCTTTTTTTCCTTTGATTTTTGTCACATCTTGTCCATCAAATAAAATTTCGCCACCAGTTGGCTCATTTAAACGAATGATTGTCCGACCGGTCGTCGACTTTCCACTCCCAGATTCACCAACTAATCCAAACGTTTCCCCTTCATAAATGTGAAAACTGATGTCATTAACCGCATGCACTTCATTTTTTTTGCCAATGTTGAAATATTGTTTTAGACCTTTAACCTCGAGTAGCTTTTTTTTCATCCACTATTCCCCCTTGGCTCCCTTGTTTTTCTTTAAAAATTGCCCAACGACGTTGAATTTCTTCTGGCGGCAGAACTTTTGGTGCTTGTGGTGCTAATAACCAAGTTGCTGCTTTGTGTGTTGCAGATAATTCAAAAAATGGTGGCTCTTGCTCTGCATCGATTTTCAAAGCATATTCATTACGTGGATAAAATGCGTCTCCTTTTGGTGGATTCAACAAATCTGGAGGTGAACCAGGAATCGCATAAAGCTGTTTGCTTGTACTTTCCAACGTCGGCATTGAACCAAGTAATCCCCAAGTATAAGGATGTTGTGGATTATAAAAAATTTCTTCCGAAGTTCCTACTTCGATGATTTTCCCACCATACATAACAGCCACTCGGTCAGCGACATTTGCCACTACACCAAGGTCATGGGTAATAAAAATAATTGATGTATCAATTTTTGTTTGAATTTCTTTGAGTAATTCTAAAATTTGTGCTTGGATTGTTACGTCTAACGCGGTTGTTGGTTCATCTGCAATCAAGATTTCTGGATAACAAATCAAAGCAATCGCAATCACGATCCGTTGACGCTGCCCACCTGAAAACTGATGTGGGTAGCTTTTGATTCGTTTTTCAGCTTCTGGAATCCCAACTAAATTTAGTAGGTCTAGCGCTGCTTTTTCGCCATCTTTTTTTGATACTTTATTATGTTTGCGTAAAGATTCCGCTACTTGCTTTCCAATCGTCATCGTTGGATCTAACGATGTCATTGGATCTTGGAAAATCATCGCAATTTCTTTTCCGCGAATTTTTTGCATTTCTTTTTCGGATTTGTTAACAATGTCTTCTCCTTTAAATAGGATCTGACCAGCGTCAATGTTGGCATTACTTGACAGAAGTCGCATGATACTCCGAGTTGTAACAGATTTTCCACTCCCAGATTCACCAACGATTGCCAAAGTTTCTCCTTTATTCAAGTGAAAATTAACACCGCGAATTGCTCGAACTTTACCAGCATAAGTGTCAAAAGAAATTTCTAAATCTTTCACTTCTAAAATTTTCGTCATAATTCTCACTCTTTCATTTTAGGATCGAAGGCATCACGTAATCCATCAGCTAATAAGTTAAAGCCAATCATGATAACCGATAAAGTTGCTGCCGGAATCCATAATAGATATGGCAGATATAAGAATGTTTTGTAGCCATCACTTAGCATTGTTCCTAATGAAGCAGACGGTGGTGTTAAACCTAGCCCGATGAAACTTAGGAATGCTTCGAAGAAAATAGCTGATGGGATACTAAACATCATTTGAATAATAATCACACTTGAGATATTCGGTAAGATATGTTTGAACGCGATTTTCAACTTTGATTCACCCAAAGTCAAACCAGCTAAAACATATTCTTGATCTTTCAATTTCAATGTCTGTGCACGAACAATCCGTGCCATTGGAATCCAGTTCGTGATTGCCATCGCTGCTACGATTGAAAAAATTCCTGGCTCAAATACAACCAGCATCAAAATCATTACAACTAAGTTAGGAATCCCAGATAAGATTTCCAAAAAGCGTTGCATTGCATTATCTACACGTCCACCTAAAAGACCAGAAACCAATCCATAAGCAACACCAATCGTCACGTCTAGAATAGCTGCGATAAATGCAATTAATAGAGAGATTCTCGTGCCCATAAACAAGCGACTCAGCACATCACGACCTAGGCCATCTGTTCCCAAAAGAAAGTTCACATTTGCTGGAACATTTGCCTGTGCATATTTATCGACTAACTCGCCACCAACCATCGCTTTTCCGTTTAGACCATCAATACTGATACCAGGAATACGTGGCGGTAAGTTGATATAATCAACATTTTGTGCAGTCGGATTATGCGGTGAAACAAAAATTGTCACGATTGAAATCAAAATAATCGTCGTTAGTAAGACCATTGAAACCACTGCCGCTTTATTTTTCTTCAATCGACGCCAAGAATCTTGTAAGAAATTCAGCGAAGGAGCAGAAATCTGTTCACGCTCAGCTTCGGTATTTTTTTGTAAAGGAAGAAACTCGTCTGCAGGAATCTCCGCAACTGTTTCATAGCGTTTTGGTACCATTTCCATCTATCCTCGACTCCCTTCAGAAACACGAATTCTTGGATCAACTAATCCATACAATAAATCAACGACTAAGATGACAAAAATCAACATAAATGAATAAAGAATTGTCACAGCCATGATTGTCGGATAGTCATTTGTGGTAATTGATTTAACAAATTGTTCCCCGATTCCAGGAATGGCAAAAATATTTTCAACCACTAATGAACCAGTCATCAAAGCAACTGCCAGTGGTCCTAATAAAGTCATCAATGGAATCAAACTGTTTCTTAAGCCATGTTTAAAGGCAATTTCCCAACGACTTAGCCCTTTTGCTCTAGCTAATTCAACATAATCACTATGAAGAACTTCAACCATTTCGGTTCGAATAAAGCGGGCGGAATCGGCAAGCGGGGACATCGCTAAAGCGATTGTCGGTAAAATGGTATAAGCGAATCCATCCCATTTTGCGATTGGTAAAATGTGTAATTTCATTGCAAACACATATTGAAGCAATACCGCAAACACAAAGTTAGGAATCGAACGTCCTAAGATTGCAATCAAGGTTGACGAACTGTCGACCCAAGTGTTTTGCTTCATTGCGGAAATCGTTCCTAAAATCGTTCCAACAAATGTCCCAACAATAATTGCTTGTAAACCTAACTGTAAAGAAGGTCCAATTCTGCCTGCTAATAAATTAGCCACAGGTTGATTTTTAAATTGGAAAGAAATACCAAAGTCACCTTGAAGTAGATTAGAAAGATAAATGCCATATTGAACAAGTACCGGCTTATCTAAACCTACTTGTTTATTCAACATTTCAATCGTTTCAGGACTCAAGCGTTCCTGATTGGTATAAGGTGTTCCTGGTAATAACTGCATTAAGAAAAAAGTGATGGTGGCAATCAGCCACAGCGTGATCATCATGAAGAAGACACGTTTTAAAACATATTTGATATAACTATTCACAGATGTTTCCCCCTAGCTTTTGACTTCTGACAAATGTTTCGCTACATTATTAAGTAATGAACCAACTGATAAAGGAGCAAAAAAATGAACAAAAAGTATCTTCCCTATGCCATTTCCATTTTGTTGATGGTCCTCATTTTGATAAAAAATTTTTTAACCAATCAATTAACTTTTCTACAATTATCAAATGATTCTTTCTTATGCGCGTTGCCGTTTTTGATTATCGGCGGATTTTTATGGGTTTTTTCCTCGGGTTTCTTTGATCATTTTCAACGATCGATTCACCTAGCTCGAACAAGAAACCGGAAGAAAAAACCAGAGTTCTCGCTGCTTTCATCTGCCAGCCATGGTATGTACAGCTTTTGGCTGATTATTGCCGGGATTTTACTTATTTTTTCAATTCTCTTCATGCTATTCGCTCTTTTATAATTGTTGATGAGAACAGGGTGTGTCGTTGGATCAATGACCTACCCTGTTTTTTCTCATCTTCAATTGTTAACGAATAAAAGTGGTTATTCTTCGATATATGTCCACTTGTAATCCCATGAAGCCCCAGCTGCGTGATGCACGATTCCTTTAACTTTTTCATTAACTAAATGACCTTCAGCCTTTTGGTAAACTGGTGCTACACCCATATCATCAGCAATGATTTTGTTTGCTTCTTGCAAATCATCCCAACGCGCTTTTTCATCGCCGGCATCAGTTGAAGAAGATGCTTTCACTACTTTGTCATACTCTTCATTACTCCATTGTCCACGGTTATAAGAGTTTCCTGTTACGAACAGATCAGTAAAGCTACTTGGATCTGCGTAGTCAGCACCCCAACCACCTAATACTGTGTCAAAATCACCTGATGATGAACGATCCAAACGAACAGAGAACGGTACTGGAACTGGTTTAACTTTCACACCATCTAAATTTTCTTGAATTGAGTTTTGGATATATTCAATTACTTTTTTCGTTGAGTCATCATCTGATGCCATCAACTCAAATTCGAGTGAATCAATACCTAGCTCTTTCTTCGCTTTTTCCCAATGTTCTTTTGCTTTGTCTTTATCATAAGAAACTAAATCACCAGCTTCTTTGGCAAAGTCTTCGTTTGTATCAGGATTTTTTGTCATGTCTGCTGGAATTAAGCCAGTTGATGCAACCGAGCCATCCCCCATAACTTGTTTTACTAATGCATCGCGATTGATTGAGTAAGAAATCGCTTTTCGCAAATCAGCATTGTTGAATGGAGAGTCTTCTTCACGTTGGTTAAACTCGATATAACTTGTACGAGCTTCTTTCACAGATGTATACGCTGGATCATTTGCATTTTGTTGTGCTAACTCACCTGATAAAATAACATCATCTGCTTGACCATCTTTAAAGAGATTCAATGAAGTAGAAGATTCTTTTACTACACTGACTTTGACTTCTGATAATTTCACTTCGTCCTTATCCCAGTATTCATCATTTTTCTTGTATGTCCATTCTGTATCCGTTCCTGGACCATCAAAGTCTTCTAATGTGAATGGACCATTGTATACTGCTTTGTCACTTGCTGAAGCATAAGCATCACCGTTTTCTTCAACAACAGCTTGACTTTGCGGGAAGAAAGATGGGAAAGCGAGTAAATATTGGAAATAAGGTGTTTGTTTTGTTAGTGTGATTTCTAATTCGTGATCACCATTCGCTTTGATGCCTAACTCTGATTTATCTTTTTTACCAGCTGTGATGTCTGCTGCATTAGCAACTGGTTCAAATAGATACGCATATTCAGATGCTGTTTTTGGATCAACCGTACGTTGCCAGCCATAAACATAATCTGCTGCTGTTACTGGTTCACCGTTCGACCATTTTGCATCTTCACGTAATTTGATTTTATAAGTTAAACCATCTTCGCTGACGTCTGCCAACTCACTTGCACCTGCAGGTTGTGGTTTACTATCTTTATCAAGACGATAAATTCCTTCATATACGTTGTTCAACGCTGTAAAACTAATTGTATCTGTCGCAACAGATAAATCAGCTGTTGGCATTTCTTGAGGTACAACTAAATTAAATACGCCGCCTCCACTAGCAGAACCACTGCTTTTTGTATTACTGCTCCCTGTATCTGAGCTGCCACCATAACAGCCAGCAAGGACAAGGCCACAAACCGCAACAAAACCAAAAGTTACTTTCTTTTTCATCTTTCGTACCCCTTTTATCGGAATTTTCAGAATAATTAAATATTTCTGAAGTTGTTTAAGAGTTTAATGAATAATTATTAAAAAAGCAACTACTTTTTTCTCTTTTTTCTTAAAATAATCTCTTTAATCAGTATTTTTCGTTAGATTTTTCAGAAAATTCCCTTTATTTATAAAGAAAATAACAATTTTTTATTTTCAATAAAATAATACGCAAAAAAGATTTGATTTCTTAAAAAAAGGTTTTAATGTTCGGTTTTTGCTCAAAAAAAGAGCCGTACAAGTCATTTTCTTGCACGGCTCTTTCTCATTTTTTTCTTCTTTTTATGTGGTTGGTCTTGGCACAAGACCTTTTGCCATCCAAATATCAGGTTTATTCCAGCCATTTGCATCTGGAATCACGCCAACAATTTGATACCCCATTTTCTCATAAAACTCATAAGGATGACTTTTCAAATTTTGAATGGCTTTTGCTTTATCAAAAGTATGCTCAAATAAATTCTCATAACTTAACGTTGTTCCATGATCCAGATCATCTGTACCTAAGTACATCGTGATTCCACCTTTTGATGTTACTTCTTTTTCTAGGTATGTCACAAGTCTGGTACCAATTTGATTTCTCCTTCGAGTGCTCTCTACTACTAAGGGATGCAATTCCCAGCCTGTCAATCGGTATTGAGGAATCGCTCCAACAAAACCAATCAGCGTATCTCCATCTAAGGCAGAAACAGCAATGCGATCTGGTTCCATCAACTGGTCAACTTCTTTTGTCGCATCGGTACCATATTCTTCTGGCCAAGTTAATCTCAATAAATCTGCAAGTTGGTCTCGCAGATCGAGATCGTCACGATCGAATTCAGTAATAATCATTTGTTTCCCCCCGTTCCAACTTATTTTAGCAATGATTGTGGAAAAACCCAAAGATTTCTTCTTGACGTTTAAAAAATGATCGATCATTTTAGATAAAAAAGAAGACGTGAACAAGTCACGTCTTCTAATAATAAACAGCAGTTTCTTACTTACCTGCTACTTTTTTCTCTTTCTTCATCTGCTTGCTACGCAATTGACCACAAGCTGCATCAATATCTGTCCCGTGTTCTTTACGAACGACACAGTTGACCCCATTTTTCTTCAAGACATCATAAAATTTCAAAACATCTGCCTTAGGGCTACGTGAATACTGGTCATGTTCACTTACTGGGTTGTATGGAATCAGATTGACATATGCTAATTTTTTCTTATCCTGTAACAAATCTGCTAACTGCTGTGCGTGTTCTGGCCGATCATTCACGTTGTTCAACATAATGTATTCAAACGTGATTCGACGATTCGTTTTCTCAAGGTATTCATCAACTGCTTCCATCAATTTTTCGATTGGAAAGCTTCGATTGATTCGCATGATTGACGTACGAACTTCATTATTGGGTGCATGTAAGGAGATTGCTAAGTTTACTTGCAGCCCATTATCGGCAAATTCTTTGATTTTATTTGCTAAGCCACTCGTTGACACAGTGATGTGACGTGCCCCGATTGCTAGACCTTTCGCATCGTTGATAATATGCAAGAAATCCATCACGTTATCATAGTTATCAAATGGTTCACCAATCCCCATTACAACAACGTGAGATACTCGTTCACCTTCTCCGCGTTCATCAAAATAATGTTGAACCATCATGATTTGAGCAACGATTTCTCCTGCAGTTAAATCACGATTTTTTTTCAGTAATCCGCTAGCACAGAAGGTACAGCCAATATTACAGCCAACCTGAGTTGTAACACAAACGGACAGACCATACTCTTGACGCATCAAGACAGTCTCAATCATATTCTTATCCGGTAATTCAAATAAATATTTGACTGTTCCGTCAGCTGCTTCTTGCACAACCATTTGTTTTAATGGATTAATCACAAAGTTTTCTGTTAGTTTTTCAATCAAATTTTTTGATAAATTGGTCATTTCTGAAAACGCTGTCACCCGTTTTTGATAAAGCCATTCCCAAACTTGGGCTGCACGGAATTTCTTTTCGCCATTGTTGATAAACCAATTTGTTAGTTCTTCATTCGTCAAGCCATAAATGGACGTTTTTTCCAAAATTATTTCCCTCTTTTTCTCAAAGTTTCGCTACATACTATAACTGATTCTATCTGGGAATGCAAGAAAGTTTGCGAGATCCTTCACTTGTTCTTTCGTAGTGAAGTCCAACTAAAAAAACCAGCCAGCACGGAGTATTCTCTGTGTTGGCTGTTTTTTTTTACACACATATAATTTTTTGTTTCTATTAATTATAGATGATCCTCTGGCTGTCCTTCTGGTAAATCATTCATTGAATCTTCTAATTGTTCAATAAAGACTTTTCTTGGCTTGCTTCCTTCTGAGGGGCCTACCACACCATGCGTTTCTAGTTCATCTACTAGACGTGCTGCACGATTGTAGCCAATTCTAAATCTTCTTTGCAATAAAGAAATACTTGCCGTTTGCATCTCAACAACCAAAGCTTTCGCTTCTTCATATAACTCATCTTGTGGTTGTTCTGGAGTACCAGTGGTCTCGACCTCATCTGTTGGCATCATTTTTTCTTCATAACGTGCTTCTTGTTGTGCTGTTACAAAACTTACGACGCGTTCGACTTCATGATCAGAGATGAAGGCGCCTTGAACACGGATTGGTTTATTTTCTCCCATTGGTAAGAAGAGCATATCACCACGTCCAAGTAATTTTTCTGCCCCATTTGAATCAATGATCGTACGAGAGTCAGTCCCACTAGAAACTGCAAAAGCCATTCGCGAAGGAACATTAGCTTTGATAATCCCTGTGATAACATCCACACTAGGGCGTTGTGTTGCTAGAATCATATGGATCCCAGCAGCCCGAGCCATTTGTGCCAAACGAATGATTGCATCCTCAACTTCATTACTGGCAACCATCATCAAGTCTGCTAATTCATCAACGATTACCACAATAAACGGTAATGTCGGATGCTTCGTGCCATCTTCTAAATTCTTTTGTTGTACAAATTCATTGTACCCAGAAATATTTCTGACTCCTGTAGCGGCAAATTTTTCGTAACGTTCTTCCATTTCTTGAACAACTTTTTGTAAAGCTTGTGCTGCTTTTCTTGGATTTGTTACAACGGGCGTTAAAAGATGCGGAATCCCATTGTACATATTCAACTCAACCATTTTCGGATCAATCATCATTAATTTGACCTCATGTGGTTTTGCCTGCATCAAGATACTTGTGATAATACCATTGATTGCAACAGACTTCCCACTACCGGTGGAACCTGCCACAAGTAAGTGAGGCATTTTGCTTAAATCAGCTGTTTGTACGCGACCAGAAACATCACGACCTAATGGTACTTCCAAAAGTTTATCCGGATGTTTTGGCTGTGCTTCAATTACTTCTCTAAACGAAACCATACTGATTTTGCCATTAGGAACCTCAATCCCAATCAAAGATTTACCTGGAATTGGCGCTTCCATCCGCACATCTTTTGCTGCCAAAGCTAAGGCAATATCATCAGTTAAGTTAACAATTTTGCTTACCTTTACACCAACGGCAGGCTGTACTTCGAATTTCGTAACGGAAGGACCAAGACTCGCTTTCACTACTTTGGCATCTACGCCAAAACTTTGGAAAGTTTGTTCTAGCACACCAATATTTTTTTCGATTTTCTTATACTCATCACTTTGGTCCACTGCTGGAATCGAATCGAGCAAATCAACAGACGGTAATTCATACGCATGATTTTCTTCTTCAGCGGCAATCTCAAACTCTAAAACAGAGCCGTCATCTTCAGGAACTTCTTCTTCAAGCCCTTCATGCGCATCAATCGGCAACGTTGTTTGTGTAGGTGTATGTTCAATCGGTGGCTTCGTCTGCATTTGTTCTTGGAAGCTATTGATTGGCACAAAACTCGGTTCGTTTGTTTCTGTCGCTGGTAATTCATCTGGTTCGTCGTTTCTTGTTTGTTGACGTTCCCGATTTTTTTCCATTTCGGCGATTTCTGCCTCAGCTGCTTCTTGAGCAGCCAAACGTTTTGCTTCTCTTGCTTGTGCTCGTTGTTCTTTTCTCTCTGCTTTTTCAGCTTGTTTTTTTGCTTGTTTTGCTGGGTCACCTTCCAACAATCCTTGCAGTCTCTCCCCTAATGTTTGGATGCCCTCTAGTAATTGATACCCTTCAAGATTGCTAAATAAAAACGCGCCGACAATCAATAGTAAAACAGCGACCAGATAGCTACCTGGTTGAGCAATCAAAAAGTAAGTGAAATGATACAACAGTGCTCCAACCATCCCACCACCTACATTACTACTGACTTGACTTTGCTTAATATCACTTGCTAATAAATCCCAAGTAGTGCCAAGAATATTCGGTTCTCCACTGTGGAGCTTCCCAAATAAATGAGCGTGGAAGAAAAGTAATATTCCTAAATAAAAGAAAATACCTCCTACCAAACGTCGAGGTTTGCCAATCTTTAATTCCGTATTCTTGATAATGATCCAGAATCCTGTGATGGCTAATAACAAACAAAGAATTGGATAAGTGTTACCTGCAAAGATTCGAAAACCATTAGCAACTAAAGTTCCTAAGAACCCTAATCTTAAAAAACCAAATGCAGCAAATAAAATAAGTGCAAAACCGACAAAAATCGTCAAGAGTTGCTCTTGTTGCTGCTTTTGCTTTTTCGTCTTTTTCTTTTTCTTTGCAGGACGTTTTTTCTGCGCCATTATTTATCCCTCATTTCATTCCCCATTATACAAAAAAAAAGAAGGGAACTAAAGTTTTGTTTCAAAGAACTCGTCTCTTTCTTTTCATTTCGTCATTTTTTCATAAAAATGCGAAAGAAATTTGATTATAACAATGGAAGAAGTGAATGCTTTATTTTTTTATTATCAAGAATGAATTTTTCAGTTAAACCTTTGCTCGCAAAAAAGTTGAAACAACAGCTACGTAGCTATCGTTTCAACTTTTCGACTTCATTTTTTATTATTCGATTGATTCGCCATTTTCTTTAATGACTGATTGATACCAATAATAGCTGTCTTTTTTGTAACGTTCAAGCGATCCTTCTTGTGTTTCATCTTGATCCACATAAACAAAGCCATAACGTTTTTGGTAGCCATTCAACCAACTTAACAAATCTGTATAGGACCATGTGCAGTAACCTAAAACCGTCGCACCATCAGAGATTGCTTCTTTGATGGCTTTCACATGACTCGCCAAATAATTAATTCGATACTCATCATGGATTTTTTTGTCGTCAGTTAACTTATCATATTCACCTAATCCATTTTCGGTAATCAAAATAGGTGTTCGATAACGGCTGGTAATTCGACGAAGAGCAATTCTTAACCCTTCAGGATCGATTTCCCAGTCCCAATTTGTGCGTTCCACAAAAGGATTTTCAACTTTTTTGTACATTCCCGGTACACCGGTTTCTTCAGAAGAACCTTTTTTACCAGTTGTGTTCATTTTACCTGCGCCAACGCCATCTAAGGGGTTAAATGCATTCGTTGCTGTCTGATAATAATTGATACCTAAAAAGTCAGGCTTTGCTGATTCTAGCAGTTCTTCATCGCCCGCTTCAATCGTTGGTGCCCAACCTTGCTCCTCTAAAAACTTCATTGCAGCAATTGGATACTTGCCCCACATGTAGACGTCCATCCAATAATTTGCCATTAAATCTTCGGCATTTTCAGCAGCCAAAATATTTTTTGGATCGCTATTGATTGGATAATTTGGCGTATACGCAAAACTTGGACCAATTTTTCCTGGCATTTTTAATTCATGGAATTTATTGATTACAGAAGCATTCGCTAAATTCGCGATGTGATTCACTGCATACATTCTTTTTGGATCGGTTACACCTGGTGGATGAACAGCCAGTAAGTAGCCTAATGAAGTGAAGACATTTTGCTCATTTAAACTAATCCAATAATGAACTTTTCCACGAAAAGCTTCAAATAAAGTTTCAGCATACTTCGTAAAGTCTTCAATAATTTGGCGTGATTCCCACCCATTGTATTCATCTTGCAATGCTTGTGGCAAGTCCCAATGATACAAAGTAACCATTGGTTCAATGTCGTTTTTAATCAACTCGTCTACTAGTTCCTGATAAAAGGCTAACCCAGCTTGATTGACTTCCCCACGACCTGTTGGGAAAATTCGAGTCCAGGCAATTGAAAAACGATAAGCTTTCAATCCCTGTTCCTTCATTAAAGCAATATCTTCTTGAAAGCGATGATAATGATCGACCGCTAAATCACCATTGGTACCTTTAAATGTTTTACCCGGAATTCGGACAAACCGATCCCAGACAGATTCTCCTTTACCATCTTCTTGCCAAGCACCTTCGACTTGGTAAGCAGCTGAGGCAGATCCCCATAAAAAATCATTTGGAAATGAAGTTAATGTTTGATGTTCCATTGTCTACTTCCTCTCTTCCTTCATTCAATCCTTACAACCTTAGAATAACACGAAACCCCTTTCAGTTCAAAGAGTTTTATCGAAAAAGACTAGACATTTTAAAATAAGGATAGTGTTTCAGTTTTATTGGCATTAAGGCTGATTCAAACAAATAATTTGTGTAGTAATAAAATATCCCTAGTAAAAATTCAATTTCAGGAATAATCAAATCAATGAGCTTCAGTGTGAAAATAGCCATTATTTGCTTGTTTTCATTGCTTACCATAATAGGTTATTTTAAATCGATTGAAAAAAATTCAAAACTATTTTTCAACTTCTTTCATAAATAAAATACTTCTTCAGCAATCACAGCTTTACTTACTCAGGAAAGAATATTCTGACCATGGCTAGGCTTTCGAATTCTTTCAAAAATAAACCTAGTCTAACGCACTCCATTTTTTTGGGGTATATAATTCGACATGCCTGATCTCGTCATAATTCACTTTATTTGAATGAATGTAAATCCCTAATTCATCATGACCATCAATCTGTCCGATAAGTTCATCAGAATAGTGACCTTCCACATCCATTTCTTCTTTTTGGATCGCGACTGCTTTATTTTTGATGATTGCTTTGTTTAAGACTCGAGCGATTTCTTCGTTTGTCATTTTCACCTTTGCCAAATTGATTGTCCTTTTTTCTTTCGCTTGGCAAGCAATTTTTTCAGTATGGTCAGACAAATACATCCCTTGCCACTTGATTATTCCACGATCTTCATAATCAACCATGATTGATTCCTCCATTTCCACCAGCGTGTCCACCAACCAAATGACTTCGGTCAATACTTCTTGCACCTTCAAGATAAGAAGATGCATGAACAATTGAGCTAAAACCATATTTTTCTCGAATTTTATCAATAATTCGATCCAAATTTTCCTCTTTGATTTGTTTTTCTGGATTGCTAAACAAATCCAATTGCATCGACTCTGTATAAACTAACTTGCTATAGGAGATGGAGACTTTGCGAACTTCTTGACCATTATAAAATTTATTAAATAAATACACGCAATACATTTGTAGCTGTTTCGTATTATCAGTCAAAGGTATTTTCATTTGGCGAGAAAAGCCTTCTTTCTCTTCTAATATAGATGTGCCAATACCTACATGAATACAACTTGTTTTACAGCCGTGCTTTCGAATTCTAATGGCTACTTGCTCAGCCATTTCTTTCACGACAATCTCAATCTCATTTCTTCTAGTATAATCTCTTGGTAATATTTGAGAATTGCCATAGCTTTTTTCTTTGGTTGGTGGTGGCGCAACTGCGATATCGGTTCGATCTATACCATTTGCATGAAAATATAATTGCAGACCTATCACACCAAATTTATTCTTAAGTAAATCAGGTTTCCAATTAGCTAAATTTTCGATGGACATAATGCCCATCTGATGTAATCTTTTTTTCGTTCGTGAACCAATCCCCCAAAAATCGGTCATTTCTGCTATGTTCCAAACTTTCTTAGAGATATCTTGATATGTCCATTCAGCGATAAACCCGTTATTTTTTTTGGCTTCGTTGTCTAATGCCAGTTTCGCAAGCAAGGGATTGTCCCCAATTCCAACAGTTGCGATCAAACCCATTTTCTGATAAACATGTCGTTGAATTTTTCTAGCTAATTGTTTTCGCTGCTTACTCCGACTTTTTCCTTCTGTCGTAAATAACTTCATCGACTTAGTGACTTTCAAAATAGATTCATCAATTGAATAGATTAACAAATCTTCATCAGTTACATACTGCCTAAAAATATCATTCACTTCCATGTTTCTCTTGATGTATAAATTCATTCTAGGTGCGGCAATAACTAGGCTATCAGGAAAAGGCGAAGGCAGATCTCTTGGACGACTTACATTGGAGATTCCGTAATGTTTCTTAGCCATCGGTGATGAAGCCAAAATAAGTCCTGAACCAGTATTGTCAGCTTGGCTCATTACAACCAGTTCTGTTGCTAAGGGATCCAGTCCACGTTCAACACATTCAACTGAGGCATAGAAACTCTTTATATCAATCATGAAATAGTCATTCACTGGTTCATTTGAATAGTCTAACACGTCGTTACACCTCACTTCACGCCCTTATTATACAAACATACGTTCCCTTTGTAAACTGATTGTCCCAAGTTTTTCAAAAAAAGAACACAGGAAAGAAAGGTTTCCAGATTGATTTTTCTTTTTCGTGTATAGTCTTTGCCAAACAAAAAATCCTTTTTTAGTTTCGAAAATAAAATGACAAAATTTCTAACGAATCAAAACTTTTCTTCACACTTTGTTTCCAAGACCCTCTTTTTTTCAAAAAGTATAGCTAAATGTGTTACCGAAATGCTTGAAACTAGTTTATGCATATCAGTTGGTGCTTTTGGTGGATGTGTTCGTTTTATCCAAGAAGCTAATCAAAAGCCAAAAATTCGTATCTTTTCCAAAAATTAGGTATGGTAATCATACATACTTGGAGGTGCAAAAATGGAAACTTTGTTAAAAAACGTGCGTGTTGAAACAAATTACTTAACAGCTGGAAATTATACGTATGGAACGGAAACGAGAACAGTCGATATTTTATTCAACCAAGACACGATCGTTTCTGTTCGAACTGCTGGCGAAACACCCGACAAAAATCGACAGGTCATCGATGGCAAAAATGCACTTTTTCTGCCCCAATTAAGAGAAATGCACTGTCATTTTGATAAAAGTAAACTGGGTATTCCTTGGACACCCATCGAGCCGGCAGCAACTATTGTCGAGCGGTTTACTCGAGAGTATGACTATTTAGAATCCGCACCACTTTCTTTTGACGAACGAATGAAAAATTTACTCAATTTGGAATTGCTTCATGGCGCCACGCATTTTCGTTCGCATATTGATGTTCATCCCTTAGTCGGTCAACGTTATTTAGAAGGGGCACAAAAAGTTTTAACTGAGTATACAGATAAACTGGCGTACGAATTAGTTGCCTTTCCTCAACATGGATTACTTCGTTCAAATGCTTACGATGAAATGAAAAAAGCTTTGCAAAATGGTGCAAGCTTGGTCGGCGGAGTTGATCCACTCAGTCTTGATGGTAACTTGGAGAAATCATTAACAACCACATTTGATTTGGCTACACAATTTGATGCGCCCATCGACCTTCACCTGCATGAACGCGGTGACAACGTTCGCCAAACTTTTGCAAAGATCATTGCATTAACTGAAGAAAGTGGCTGGGCTGGCAAAGTAACTGTCAGTCATGCTTATGGGCTGAAAGATTTATCTGCTAGTGAACGAAAAGAACTGTTTCCACGTTTAGCAGAAAATAACATCACGATTATCTCAAGCATTCCATTAAATCCCGTGATTCCACCGTTAACAGAATTAAGGGCTGCTGGGGTAAAAACATTCATTGGCTGTGACAATATTTATGATTGCTGGTCTCCTTTCGGTAATGGTGACGTGCTAGATAAACTAAATCGTTATGCCGAAATTTTTAATTTGACGAGTCAGCAAGCACTTACTGAAAGTCTCGAATTAGTGACGAATCAGCCGCTAATTGAGCCAGATGGTTGGGTAAAAATCGGCATGCCCGCAAATTTCACATTAGTTGATGCAACTTCCACTGCTGAATTTGTAGCACGAAAAATCCCTATTTCAGCTAGCTATTATAAAGGAAAGAAAGTAACAATTGATTAACAAAAAAGCCATTGCTCTATTTAAGAGCAATGGCTTTTCCATATGTCATTTGAAAATCAATCGCAAATCCTGATTAACGTAACGAATTTTCATTACTTACCTTTTCTTATATCTATGACCTGTACGGACATTGGTTAAGACAGACCTGTTGACCTTGTCTCATCTTTTTTCTCTTAAAAAAAGCAAATAAGAACCACATCTATACCAGATATGGTTCTTATTTTGAAAAAGTGAACACAATTTATAAGAGTAAACGATCATCACCGTTCTAACTAATTTAGCTAGCTGATTTCACTTTTACTGGTATTTTTAAAAAAAAGTTTTCCTTTCAAAAATAGCGCTACTAAAATACTAAGTCTTATCACGCTATCTACCAAATTAAAATGAATACTTACTTCAGGATGTTTATACGTATAAATAAGGAAGATCAATAATGTTATCGCCAGTAAGAGGTTCTTCCAATTTTTTTTAATCATTCCCATGATAAGCATCTGTATACCTATCACAAGAAAAAAGAGAGGAAAAACAAAAAAATTCATTATTGTTAGCAAGAAACTGGTAGTTATCGTCTGCTGAAACATTGCTAAAAATTGACTAAAAAAGAAGCTATTCCAAGTTAATATGCCTATGAACAAAAAAATCGTTCTTATCCATGGATTAATTACCATAAAAAATACGGTTGAAAATAGTATTAATGCATAACTAAGTTCCATCATTCTCTGTTCATCTCCGCTTCTTTGGTTTCTACTGTTGTCACATTTCTTCTTTTGCTAAAGCCAAAAGTTTATCTTTAAATGCTTTACAGATATCTTTCTTCGCTTCTACTGATTCTTCGCCCTGTTCAATACCAAGGGCTGCATCTGAGCCCCCAAACAGGGTAAGTAACCCGATTCTAAATCCATAAATAATTGGATGTTCTACGGCTGAACTTAACAGTGCTTCTTTTGCACTTTCTAACATATAATCTTCAGTGGCACCATATCTTGTAGCAATAAAATTCGTATAACGATAACCATATAAACTAGGTTCTCCTAAGTAATCTGTAAAAGCACTAGCAAGTGATCGTTCATTTTTAAGTACTTGGTAAGCCATATTCCATGCATCAACATCAGAAATCAAGTCTTCTCTTGAAAAGAAGCTCTTGGCATTTTCACCCGTACCACCAATCCAATCATAGCTAAAGTTATAAACAGATTCAATTATATCTTTTTTATTCCAATAATCAATTAGGAAAGTATCTAAATCACCCAACCAGCCACAGCCATCGCCAAGGTTTGCTCCGTTAATATCAGGTAACCCATGCTGTAAATAACCTGCAATAGCAGCGAAACAATGTGCGCCACCAATAGTATCGTCACTGCTAGGATCAATATAATCAAAATATCGTTCATTTTCAGGTACTTTCGAATGAACAAGTGCTACAAAGTTATCATCAATTTTCCCCGCAACGGATTCCCAAATGTACCCTGAATATACCTCGTGTCTAAAATAATCTGCAACTAAATGTGCTCGATGAAGTGGTAAATACAAAGGCTTATACTCTTTAGCTAGATCTTCCACTTTTTGAACAAACGCAATAAAATTATTTTGATCGTTCTCGTAATTAGTTACTTGTGTATTGACGACTGCTGCGTTTCGACCAGGAATAGGCGCAAAATCTTCGAAGTTTCGACCATAACCAAGCTTTATTTCTTTTGGCGAACCAATCCCTAGGTCACTTAATTTAGCTGTCACTTCAATAAAGTTACTTTTTTTGATGATTTTTGCTTGTCCTATTTCCTCCCAAGAAAAATCAGAACCTGTCCCTGTATAACGATAAATTTTATCATTTTGAATCATCCGATTCATCTTTGCATTTGGCCAAGCCCAAACGTCCATTCCAGCTCCAGCACCTGTATCTAAGTAAAAATTGCTAGAGGTATCTAGCTCATATCCTCGTACATAAATATAAAGATTTTTACTATCTTCGGCTGCACTCAAATCAAAAATTTTACCTGAACCCATAGCTAGAGACTTAACTGTTACCCACTCAGAAAAATCCCCCGTTGAGCTAATCGTCGTTTTTAATTTTTTAGACATGTACATCGTATAACTAAATTGAGAAATTTCAGATATTGTGTCTCCAATCACTTGAGCGACTTTAAACGTGACCGACTTATCGATTTTTATAGGCCCAGAATACACCGTGCCATTCTCTAATGTCGGGTTCAAGCCATTTGTTGTATAGATTAATTTATCCCCAGTGTAGTTAAAGGATAAATTAAATGGTTGGGTATAATTTCCAGATTTATGCGATGCATAAATCACTTTTGGTTGTAACCAATTATCCCTTTTGACTTGCGCATACGCCCAAATATAAGTTTCGCCCATTCCAACATTCACGCCATCCATAATCGCTTGATGAATTCTTTTCCAGACATGTGCGTCCTTTTCCGGATCAAGTACAAATCCCGTAAAGTAATGAATTTTTTCCGAAGGATAGCCCAAATTATTTTGAATGAATTCTAATACATCTTGATGTTCACGCATCTGATTCTTAATCAAGTAATCATAATCTTCCAGCATAAAGAAATCAAGATTTGGATATGCCCACTCTACTTTAGGAAAATTTACCATTCCCATCATCATCGGTGTTCGAGTCTTATCCATAACAGAAGGTGGGAAGAATAATACTGTGAACTGTGCATTTGAATAATTTGCTTTGACTGCGTCACGCAACATTAATGTAAAGGAACCAATTTTTGTTTGCAACCATGAAAGCATTGATTCATGACCAACGATTGATTCGTTAACTGTATGAAATTCATGCATATCTAATCCAGTTTCTGCTTTATAAAGATTTCTAGTGGCTTGGTCATAAAAACAAGGAGTTAATTCATCTTGATGCCACCACCAAGGTTCTCCTAATTGCACGATAGGCGTTAAGCCAAATTGATTGGAAATGTCAGCTAGGCCAACTGCTAGTCGTTGATAAAATGCTTGAACTTCTGCATTTGTGAAACTTAAAAAATGCGGGGTAGGTGTCCAACCACTTGTCCCTGGTGTTCCATCATATGTTCGTTGCCACCATCCTTCTTTCGCATCTACATTTTCCATGGAAATTGAATGAATAATAGCCATTTGGTTATCAGCTAATCGTCTTACATAGTCTTTATACCAAGCTTCAAATGCCTGATTGAACAATTTATCTTCGAGTAAAATCCCAGTACCATCTACAATTTTTTTATCATAGTAATGGGAGGCACCAATGTAAAAGTTCACAATTTTGGTATAACCTAATTGGAGATAGCTATCAATAATCCGCTCAGGTGTTAAATTATAACTATCATCATAATCATCACACATTCTGATTACTCCAGGAGAAGCGGCTACTGTTTCATTGCCAAGAAAGGTGTCCCCTGTAACTTTCCAGTTCGTCATACTCATAGCAAAAGGATAAGAATCATCTAAATATTGAGTAGTTCCTCCAATTCAAGATGAAGTATTGGCTCTGTTTGACTAGATAATTCAGCTTCATCCTTAAACCACTGAACCTCTGGTGTATATGGTTCCCATAAAATTTGTTTGTAGTCGATATTGCTGTGAAATTTCATAACTGACATCTTCTCCATAGCCCACCGTAAGATTACTCTGAGTCCCCTCTATATACGCCAATGAACGAAGTATCGTTTGTTCGGAAACTCCAGACATGACCAAGTGTGCTTCCAATGAATTCCGTACTGTTTCTAGGTATTCGAGTTTAGTTTCTATATAACGCACTGGATTCCCTTCAAATATCCATCTCTGTATAGTGCCCCCCATACCTAGAAACTTTACATGCGAAATTAAATTCCGACTAAACGCACGCTCGCCTATATATCCAATTTTCTCTGGTAGCACTAAACTTGTTAACAGATTACTATCAAAAGCACCTTGGCCTATCCACTGTACACTGCTCGGAAACGTTATATCTGATAAGCGGTTTGAACCAAAAACACCGACAGATAGGGATTGAAGGTTCTCGGAAATCTGTATACTATTAAGCCGATTTCTTATAAAGGCATAGGGGTCGATGGTTGTCACACTATTAGGAATTATTAGGCTTGTAAGTTGGTTGTCAGAAAAAGCATATGTTCCTATTCCAACCATTGTATCAGGGATTGTCACACTTGTAATACTATCCCCTTGAAACGCGTGAGATCCAATAAGAGTCACTGGCGAGGGATTTACCCACCCAGCTAATTGATTAGTAACTTTCGAAGGAATTTCTACATGTCCTCCTGGTCCCAAATAACCGGTCACAGTTGCTGATGAATTGCCGTCCGTTCCCTCAAACCGAAAGATTATATCATCTATAATTATCCAGCTTGGCTCAATTCCTGACTCTAACTCATCAGATTCGTCTCCAATCTTATTTTCTAGAATTTCATTCTCATATAAACGATTTTCTTCTAATTCAGGGATTTCTGATTCTAAAAACTCAGTAGGTAAATGTTCTTTGTTGTGCTGATTTTCATCTTCGACGGGCAGTTTTTCGCTAGACACTTCTGCTTTTTCAGAAGTTTCTTCTGCCATTTTATCAGTGCTTACTTCCGCCTCACTTGTGGCGACGATTTCTGTTGCTTGTACGATACTTGGCATCATCAAAGCTAAAACCATACAGAGGACGGAAAACTTCTGCCAAATTTTCTGTTTCATGTTTTCACCTACTTCTTTTTTCGTTTTGAATACACTAACCAAGCAATCACTAATAATAACAACACGACCACACCACTAGCAATTGCCAAGTAAAGACCGGTTCGATTCGTTTCTAAATTCACCGCTTTCTCATTTAGTTCTCTGGCTTCTTTTGCGGTGATGGTAAAGTTTTTTTCGAATTGCCACTCTTCCTCGCCAGAAGCAACAACCATTTTTAATCGATAGTCGCCAGCCTGTAATGGTTTCGTCCCTGTACTAATCCCAAAAGGTAAAGTCGAATTAGGTGCCATGCGCATATCGCCTCGTGCTTCTGTATAAATCGGTGTCTCGTTTCCTTTTTCAAACACTTGTGCTTCTACCTGTACGTCATTCAAAATCATTGCTGCTTGATTTTGAATCGAACCAATCACAAAACTTCGACGGTTTCGTTGGTCTACGTTTACTTGTGTGAGGTCTACCACAGGTGAAATTTCTTGATCCGTTTGGTTAATGACCACAGCTAAGGAATAGGAAAAGCGGTTTGTGATTTGGCTCTCACTTTCTGGTACTTGTTCAGAAATCGTGATTCCACCCAGTAAGATGCCATCAAAAGATTGTTCCGGCATTATCACTTTCGCTTCAATCGTGCGCGTTTCGCTTGCAGCTAGTGTGATTGATTGGTCTTCAAGCTCAACGATTTCAGCAAAATTAACTGGTAAGGTATCATCTGGTTCTGCTTCACTAAATCCATAGTTAATCACACCATTACTATTGGTTGTTGCAGTATTCACACCTATGTCAAGGGTCATTTCTTCTTCCGAATTGTTTGTAACTTGAACTGCCAATGTCTCTTCCTGTTTTGGTTCTAAGTTAATATCAAAATACGAAACGCCTTCATTTGTTTGGCTTTCGGGCAACACTGCTTGTACACTAAAATCAGGTGAACTTGCTTCTACTAAACTGCCTCCCGTAAAAAACAAACCTACTACAGAGGCAAAACAAATCAATCCCACTACTACTCGTCGCACGTATGCATCTTCCTTTCTTTTTTGACTTTTTTTTAGTTATGAACAAGAAAAGGGAATAAGTACCCTTTTCTGTTGTTCATTCTTTTTTGCTTTTTTGTCTTGACTTACTCAGGTCCGTTTGTCAAATTCCACATCAAACTTGTTTCGTATGCCCCTACACCTGCACGTGCGGGTACATCTAGTGTGACATTCCCCATCCCCATGGAAATCACACCAGCATCGGCCTCTTGATTATCTGCTTGTGCAAAAACTTCATCTTCTGTATTGATAATTAGTCCACCTGAAGCAGTCGTAACACCATAGTCATTGTTTGCCACATGTGGATTCAGCATCATAACAGAGCCGTCCATGAATGCTGTTGCTTGACGAACCGTCAATGTCCAACCGTCTCGTTCCCCACGAATATCTTCTACCGTGACCATGTTTTCAAATTCTTGTCCTTCCATGCCGGAATCCAGATGTGCAGTCAACCGTTGTGCTTCCGTTGAGAACTCTGTGCTTCCAAAATCAAGTGATGAAACATATCGGATAGATAATCCATCACCACGCTCCGGATTTGTTTCTTCTGGATCAATCGGTGGTTCTGGATTTTCTGGGTCAATTGGTGGAATCCCTGGTTTTTCTGGGTCAACCGGTGGAATCGTAATCTCTGCTGTGACCGAAGAATTTGCATCAAGAGGTCCATCATAAGTCGTAGCGGAAACTTGGACACCTGTTCCTACTAGTATTGCCATTAAGGTAGCTGTGCTCATTAATTTGATTGATTTCATCTTTTTCCTGCTTTCTAATCTTTATTTTTCTAAGTTTGTTGTTTTAAATACTTTTTTCATAAGGAGTTTTAGCTTGAGTTACCAAATGTTTAGCCCAACGGACCGTCTGTTAATTCCCAGATGATCGTTGTTGTATATTCACCTGAAGCATAATCTTCTCCAGGAATAACTAATTGAACAGCTTGATCTGGTTGTGCCATTCCCATAGAAATCGTGTGACGAGCATACGGTACTTGACCAGCTTCCGCAAAGGTTGTTGCATTAGTGCTTAATGAAATTTCTCCGCCAGGCTCAATGCCAAAGTCTTCTTGATTACTACTATGAACATATGGATTCATTTTGATTTCTGCACCATCTAAGAAATCAGCTTCGTACCGAACCGTTAAAGCCCAGCCTTGACGTTGCGCATCTGCGCGTCGATCTTGAACGGAAACCATTGGTGAAAAAACTTGTCCTGCTTTATCTACATCATCTGCAGCATCAATCACTTGTTCTTCACCATTCAACACAACTGTGCCAAAATCTAAAGGAGATACATACAAAACATCTAGTAAACCAGGTTCTGGATTTGGCTTTTCTGGGTCAATTGGTGGTTCTGGCACCTCCGGATCAATCGGTGGAATGACAATTTCTCCATCATCTTCAATCAATACTCGTACAGAACTCTCTGCTTTTCCTGCTTCTGGAAACTCGGTTGTAGCTTGTGCAACAACACTACCTCCTGTAATAGCTAAAATACCGACAGCTGTTAATCCAATTTTTTTCATTATTCCTGTTCCTTCTTTCTTTTTCTAGTTTTGATTAAATATGCTCCACTCAACAGTAGTAATACACCGCTAAAGAAGAACTTGTTATTTGCAATGCTCCCTGTTTTGGGAAGCAAATTGTTCTCGTTATTGACCAACTTACTATCTTGCGGATTGATGATTCTCACACGTACTTCAGATTCTCTTTGGACCGTTGTTCTGGCATTTACCTCTGAGGTATAACCCAAACTCAGCGTACAAAGAAGTGCTAGAAAACATGAACGAATAAATTTACACACTGTTTTCCTCCCATCTTCTTTTTAGCAACTTAATTACCAACAAATGACATCTCGCTCAATTTCATCAATATATTCAATCGATAAAATTCTTCCCATACGAGCAGACAAAACTTTTTTGATTTCTGCTTCAGTCATTTCTGGCTCAAATGCAAAAGCTCGTTCTACATGTAACATCCCACCATTTTTTCTTTGACTACAAAATCCCACACGATAAACATTAATATTTTTCATTTCCATACTGCCCATATTATCCCCCCTTTCGCATTATGGTGGTGGCTGGCGAATCAAGTACCTCAACTCTATAATTTATGTTAGCAAGCACTCGAAATTTCCGCATTTTTCTTTTGTCCGAAATTGTCCATTTTTCTGTAGCAAGGAGGAAATTTGCTTTTTTAACGACCAAAACCAGCCATTTATTCCTAAATAGCTGGCCAAATGATTTTAAATGAAATTTATTCAGTCAGGACTAGTAAGATAAGCCATTTTGTTTTTCTATAAAACAAAAACCTCTTTTGCTCACACAAAAGAGGTTCCAGACTATAAATAAAGTCCCAAAAAAGGGGTGACATCTACAGTTTTTTTATTTTACACTCAATACACGAAAGCGTTTTAAATAAATACGGAAGAAACATGTCAAAACACTCAATGAATGAAATAAATCAATACATGATGGTTTCCTTGTTGGGAAAAGTCACAGTGCATACGGGGCTAAAAGAAAAGCCTTCATCTTTCTTTTTTTTACTTTGATACTAAGACAAAAAATACGTTCAACTCTCTATTTTCTAAATGTTGAACGTATTTGTCTACAGTCTGAGGGACTATCTATTGAAGGTAGTCCCTTTTATCACGTAATAAATAAAGAGCTTAGCATCTAAATCAGCTAAGCTCTTTCAACACCATCTATTCTTGCAAACTTACCTTTAAAGCTTTAACCTCAGTAAGTGTCATCAAAACCAGCAAACTAACTAGATAAATACTACTTAAAAAAATGATAACTGCGGTCAAATCATAATGATCCATCAAAAAACCAATAATAATAGAAGAAAAACCACCAACTGCACGTCCTAAGTTCATAATGAAATTATTCGCAGTTGCTCTAATTTCAGTTGGATATAAACTACTAATAATTGCACCGTACCCGCCATACATGCCGTTGATAAAATAGCCAACGACAACTGCAGCTGCGATTAAACTCCACTGACTGTGAGCCATTACCAGTAGGAATACTGACAATGAAGAACAAATCAAAAATAACGTAAATGCAGTTCTAGGTCCTAATTTGTCCATAATGATACCAAAAGTCAACATTCCTAGTGACATCCCTGCAATCGTACTAACCATCCATATTGAAGAACCTGAGACAGATAAACCTAATTGTTTCTGCATAATGGAAGGTAACCAATTCATCAAACCAAAGTAACCAGCAATTTGCACTGTCACCATGATACTTAGACCAATTGTTTGCCAGGCTAGTTTCTTTGTTTCAAATAGATTAATCAGTTTCGTTGGTTTACCAGTCACTCGCTTTTTCTGGAATTCCTCTGGTTCCTTCAATCCTCGACGTATAAATAAAACCATTAGTACTGGCAGTACCCCAATAACATACAACATTTTCCAACCTAGCAAAGGAATAACGAGAGCTGCTAAAATAGCTGCTAAAGCAGCCCCTACCTGAGCGCCAATTCCTGCAATCGAAGAAGCTCTTCCAATTTGTTTTTTCGAAAAGCTTTCAGAAATTAAGGACATACATGCGCCATATTCTCCTCCTGCACCAATCCCTGCGATAAAACGAAAAAGATAAACGAGATAGATATTTGAAGCAAAAAACATCAATAATGAAGCAATTGAGAATAAAATGACTGTTTGTGAGAATACTTTTACTCGTCCATATTTATCTGCCATGAGCCCAAAAAAAATACCTCCAACGAGCATCCCCAAATTAGTGATTGTAGCGATCATTCCCGCCTGTGTTCCACTAATATGAAAAGTTGCAATCATTGAAGATAAAGAAAAAGCTAAAAACATGATATCCATATTTTCTAATGCGATTCCCGCTGATGTTGACAATAAAACTTTCCGTTGATACTTTGACATTTCACCTTACCCCTTTTCCTGAAAAATAACCCTAAATTATCGAAATTATACATATAAACGAAAGAAAATGCAAGTACTTTTGAATTTTAAATTGAGTATAATTTCAGCAATCCAAGTATTATGAATAAACG
The DNA here is from genome assembly GCF_050529065.1 of Enterococcus sp. DIV0174. Lineage (NCBI taxonomy): Bacteria > Bacillati > Bacillota > Bacilli > Lactobacillales > Enterococcaceae > Enterococcus > Enterococcus sp. DIV0174. The sequence goes on from NZ_CP172881.1 coordinate 2,161,936, forward strand.
ACTCACTCATAACTGTCGCTAATTAGTGCTTTAACTGACTAAATAGTCAATGAATTGTTGCAAGCTTGTCGGTATAGTGATTTCAAATAAAAAAAAGCTTTTCACTTGAAGGTTCCTCCTCTCCTAACTGATTATTCTATTAAATAAATGAGTATGGTTGAATTAACTGTTGCGTAATTCAACCATACTCATTTTCTCATTATATATTGCGGTAAACTGCTAATCTTAGCTGGTGATTTTACACCTTCATCACCAGCGATAGTTGTCCTTAAATCTACATAACTTTGCAAAGAAACATCTTTTAAATAAAATGAAGTTTTCCATCACTAACTTCGGCATTTAGAATCAAAATTTCAAATCCTGCAATCGAATTGGCTAAGCAAATTTTCCCAGTTTAGTTTTTTTCAGGATCTACATCATTAATCACCTCAAAAATTGTCCGATTATTTCTCGTGATTCTACATTCTAATTCTAACTGTATTGCTATTTTCACCTGCTATATCACTAACTATTAATCTTAGATACAAAATACATCATTAAAATAATAGAGTGTTGAGCGTGTTTGTCTACAGTCTGAATCTCTTTTGCTCACACAAAAGAGATTCATTATTTTCTTAATTAATATTCAAATTGACGATAATAACGACGAATATCTAGTGGATGACAATTTAGTTTTTCAACGTGAGCATCAATTCGTTGTGTCACGCAGTGCATCAATAAATGAGATAATACTCTCCCTCTATTTTTTTCACTAATTCCTTCGATAGAATAGTCTTTTGAATCAATAAACGTATAATTTCCACAGATACGCGGTAATAGTTTTTTTACGCGTTCAGCTAGTGGCCGTTGCTCATCTTCGCCTAGGAATAAAGTTACTGGTGTTGTTTCATCAACGATTTCTAATGTGCCATGTAAAAATTCAGCTGCATGAATTGACTTGGATCGCAACCAACTTTGTTCTTCCCAATAACACATTGCATACGAATATACGCCTCCCCATTGATTACCAGCACCAATGAAATAATGCATTGCATCGTGGCGATGTTTTTCCGCGAACGCTTGACCAAAAGTATCTGCCTGCTTTTCTGCCTCAACTAATCCTTTGGCTAAATGACCTTCTAGTTCCGCATAATATTCTTCATAGTCAGGAAAATCACCATTGTTATTCATTAGTCGATCAGCTACCATAAAGAATTTGATTTGTTCTGTACCAGGTGCAGGATAAATGATTACATAGTCACAGCTTTCAGCAAGTGATGTATCTTTCGTATCAATAAATCCTACTAATGTTGCCCCAACTTTTTTGATTTCATTAACTGCTTTAACAACTTCTTCCGTTGTTCCTGTAACAGATGACAAAATCACAAGTGAATCTTTCGTTAATCTCCGATTTCCTGTCGTATAATATTCGGCAGCATGTTGAACGTAAACCGGTAAATTACTATGTCCCTTAATGTACGTTTCCGCTTGTAGTGCTGAAGCGTATGTTCCTCCAATTCCTAAATAAAAAATGTTATCATATCCTTTTTCGCAAATCTTATCTACGATTTGCTCTACGTGTGGACGTAAGTTTAATGCACCTTGAATATCATCAACTTGTTTTTGTTCATTAAATTTCAACATTTTTAACTCTCCTCAACTTTTTCTATTTTACTTTTTAATACTGAATCAAAATCATTAAAAATTCGTTTGCTTAAATCTATCCCTTTGGTTGTGGCTATCCGATAAGCTAATACTTGAAACGGAATAACTAGTAGTAGTGGAGAAAACTCCTCAGAAACAGCAATATTCAATGCCAGAGTATCACTATCAGGGCTGTCCTCTGTTGTAATCTTGAACAATTTACCAACATAATTAGCCATATAATTTGCTAATGCGTATGACCGACTTTTGTTACAACTTGGCGTTTCAACAAAAAACAGTGTATGTTCCCAGTTTGCCTCCAAATAAGGACCGTGCATGTATGACTCTAGCTCAAATCCTTGGCTAGGACGACGAACTGTTTCAGTGAATTTCGTTTCAAATTCTTTTACCGTTCCCCAATTTGGTCCATAACCTAATGCAACGAATCTTCCACCAAGTTTCAATATTTTCTCGTGTTGTTCAAAAAAAGCATTCGACTGGTCAATCACTCCTTGAAAATGACTGATTAGCTCATATAATTCTTTTTTTAATTCGTTTAGTCTGTGACTATCAATCTGTTTTTTAGAAACGCCAACACGAATGGCAAGTAGCATAAGATGTAACACCGTTGCTGAAAAACCTTTTGTCACAAACCCTACTGTCTCAACTCCCATATTCAAATCAATTACATAATCAGCTACTTGTGCAATGGGACTTGTTACATCACTTGTTAAAATAATTTGTTGTATCTCACTACTTTTTAAGTTTTTGATAGCATCCACAGTAGAAGCACTTTTCCCGCTTTGTGAAACACCGATGATCGTATCTGTTCCCGCTATCAGTCGTCCATAATGATTAAAATGATACGGCTCTTCAATCACAATCGTAGCATCAGCTATTTTTTCAAATGCCATTTTAGCGGATAAACACGCATTATACGAAGATCCTGTAGCCAAAATTGTCACTGTTTTCAGCTTTGTCAATCTGGGATCTAACGTAAAATCATACTCATCTAAAATTTTAGACAGTGCTTTTTGTTCCTCATTGATATAGTGAAGCATTGTCATTGGTTCCATTTTATTTCCCCCATTCTAAAAAAAGCCGACCCATGAACCAAAAATCCCAAAGATAGCTAAGCCTAATAAAATCGTTAATGCTTTGACTTCCTTTTTAAGTAAGTAAAAGACCACACCGAAAGCGCCAAGCGATAAAATTTGAGGAACAATATCGTCAAAAATACTTTGAACTGTTACTGCATTTTCTCCTGTGCCAATTTTTAATGGAATATTGATATCAATCATTGAAGCTGTCATTCCTCCCACTACCATCAAACCAATGATCGACGCTCCCAATGTCAAACTTCCCATCATGCCATTTTCTTGAATTTTCTTTAAGAACCCTGTTCCCAATTTGTATCCCCAAGATGTTGCAAAATAACGAAATAGTAAATGAGGTATGTTGAAAATAAGTATAAATAGAATAGGTCCTAATATATTTCCTTGCATTGCTAACGAAGTACCTACACCAGTAGCAATTAAACGTAGTGTTCCCCAAAAGAAAGAATCGCCGATACCTGCCAATGGTCCCATAAGTGAGGTTTTGATATTATCAATCGTGGACACATCAAAATTGGGATCGTTGGCATTTTCTTCTTCCATAGCTGCATTGATTCCTAAAATCAGCGTAACAATGTGTGGTGTTGTATTGAAAAACTCCAAATGACGTCTCAAAGCATTGGCCATTTCGTTCTTAGTTTTGTAAAGTTTTTTCAAAATAGGAATCATTGCATAACAATAAGCAAGATTCATTTGTCGCTCATAATTCCAAGAAAATTCCATCTGAAATGAACGCCAAAATACTTTGCTCAGATCTTTCTTAGTGATTTTCAACTCATTATTCTCATTAGAAATCATCATCAACTATCCCTCCTGTTGAAGTTTGGGCACTGTTTTCTTGATTACCACGTACATTCATAATGTTAACAACTACGACTGCTACGATAGCGCCAAAAATTGCGATTCCAGTAACTGGAATTTCTAGATAAGCAGCTAAAGCAAAACCTAGGAAAAAATACGGTGCTACTTCTTTATTGATTAAAAGTCGTGCGAGCATAGCAAATCCAAGTGCTGGAATCAATCCCGTCGCTACAGATAATCCATGCTGAATGAAATCAGGAATCATGTTTAATAAATCACCGATTGTTTTACTACCCACCACAAATGAAACCATGACCACTAAACCTAGCATCAATGATAGACCAAACCCTGCAGTCAAATGCATTCGCTCAACACCTTTATAGTTTCCTTCTAGAGCGTATTTGTCCGCTTTTTGGTTCATGATTGGAATCAAAAGGCCAAGATAGACGTTCTTTAAAATCAAAGTCAATGTCGCAATAGGTAAGCCCAATAGCAAAGCTGTTTCGGGTCCCGCATCAGCAGTAATTGCGAAAGCTGTTCCCAACACACCACCAGTAACAACATCTGGTGGAATCGCTGCACCAACAGAAAATGAACCGATAAATGCTAATTCTAGAGTAGCTCCCATAACGATTCCAGTCTTCAAATCACCTAATACTAGTCCAGTAAATAGACCTGTAACGATTGGCCGTGACAGTAATGATGTTCCTAATGCATATTCCGACTGGGCAATAAATGCAACGAGTCCGAGTAAAATTGCTTGAATGAACATTTTTCTTCAACCTTTCTTTTAAAGAACTTCAGTAACAATAACTTTTTTATCAGATGGTACTTGTCGTATTTCTACTTCGATTCCTTTATCGACCATTTCTGCTAATAGATCTTCTTCTTCCGGTAAAACATTGACTGCCTTACCCAGACTTCGCGTTCCTTCTTTTGCTTTGATTCCACCCAAATTGATTTTTTTGATTTCTGGATAGCCTTCTGCTAATTTCTTGGCATCAGCAATTGACTCCACTACAATAAAAAGTTTGTACTTATCTGTCACACCACTTTGTAATGCTGAAATTGAATCTTCGATATTTTTGATAACCAACTTTACTCCTTGTGGTTTAGCTAACTTGATTGTCGTTTTCCGAATTTCATTTGTTGGTACATCATCATTTGCAATCAAAATACAATCTGCCCCCAACCCTTGTGTCCAAGAAAATGCCACTTGTCCATGTAATAAACGGTGATCCACTCTTGTTAATAAAATCATTATTTTTCCTCCATTTATTTAATGATTTAAAACTCTTCTTCCTCTACTTCGTTGCTGATTAATGAATTACAAAACAGAATCGTTTGTTTCGTTTTCTCTAAAGTTTCTTTAATTAAACTTGAGAGTGATTCTGTTATTTGAAACTGCATAGTTAACTCAATTAAAAAAGGTAAATTCATTCCTGTAACTAAATAAAAATTGTCTTGTTGAATATACGTTAAAAATTCATTGTTCACACTCCCACCAAATAAATCCGTCACAACTACTAACTGATGATCTTGGTGACGTTCCATTATTTTTTTGACTTCTTTTTCTAAATTAAACTCTTCACTCAAGTAGCAATCTAGTGTTTCAATTTCTTTTTCTCCACAAATCAAATCCAAAGAAGATTTTATCCCCGATGCTAACTTTCCATGTGATGCTAAAATCAGCTTTCTTTTCAATAATGTTCACCTCTCCGTCCTTTACAGTTAAATAAAAGCAAGCAGCGTGCCAACTTTAGTGGCGTACTGCTTACTTTTCTAAAATTCTTCAGTTTTCATTGAGGTGTCCGTGTTTCTATAGACGATATCAAAAATATAAGCAACTTCAGAATCTGGAATCACGACACTATAATCACGTTCAATGACACTAAAAGCTTTCTTAAGGCTCTTCAAGCGTTCCTTTTGACACTGATCAAATACCAAGGGTCCTTCATAAGTTTCGATTGGGATATTTCGAATCAAACGCTCAATCAGACAGCTAACATGGACATATAGTGCTAATTTTTTTGCATTTGATAACTGAATCAAGTTAACTAATTCCAGGTCGCGTATAAATAAATCAATTTCACTCATCACTTTATCCGTATCAAGAATCGTGACTGAATCAATCACTCTTTCTAATGAAAAATTGCGGACGATGTTTGTATTAAAAATCTGCTTTTCTTCTGGTGTCATCACTTGACTTAGCCACTCATTCAATTTCTGATGCTCATCTCCTGAAATCAGTTCTTCTAAAGATAGGTATGCTACACCTTCAATCGCTGGATCATCTGTACCAATAATCCCTAAGACGTCATAAACAGAAAAAACAATCTCATTTACTTTTCTTTCATTTAAAATCCGATATTCTTGTGGCAAAATTTTTAGTTTGCAGGAATTAGGTAAACTTTTTTCTAATAACTGACTAATCTTAGTTGCCGTTCCGATACCTGTTTGACAAGTGGTTAACAAGGCTTTTGGTCGATTTTCCTCTGGATAGATGATCTCCCAATCAAAATGTACTTTATCAACAGACTCACTTGCAATTTCATTTAAAGTTCGTTGGTTCTTAATGTTTTCACCTACTAAAATCGCTAGTGGCGTTGTCACATTGTTCATAATGACAATTGGTACATTGATTTGCTTCGGAAAATACTGATAGATCTCTTTGAGGCTGCCCATATCCACTAAAATGACTAGTCCATTAGAAATATCATTGTTTTCACTGTATACTAGGATTTCTTCTGCAATTTGCTGTGGCGTTACATCTAAAGACATATCAAATGATTCAAAAATATTATGTTCTAAAAAACGGTTCGCAACATTTGCAATACTACTAGCTGTCGCATAACCATGGGCGACAATAATTGCTTTCGGTATTCCCTGTTTTTTGGTCCAATCTGCTTTTTTTAAATATAGGGTCAGAACGATTCGATCCATTACTGATACTTCAATATCGACCTTTGGTTTGCATAACTCAAGGATTCTTTCAACATAATGATAGCTTGCTGGATAGGCTTCCAAGAGCTGTGCTTCCAGTTGATAGACTAATCCCATAATCTGTCGATCCTCAGGTATCCAACGACTAGCACCACGTTGAAATAAATAATAGCCAACTGCGTATACACTATTTCCGTTAAACTTTATCTGATAAGCATTTTCCATTTGTTGAAAAGTTTCACGAACATATTGCGTTAGGTATAGCAATGTCTCATGTTTTTGGTTACGGTCTGTTTTAAATAGCAAATAGTCAAATAACCGATCAACTATTTCTTTTAATTTTAAATGGCACTCGTTCAAATGCCCGTTAGATTTTTGATATTCTAAAATGATAGTTGATAAAAAGTCATCCACTTTTTTTTGATTATGCGTATTTGGCATCATTAAATGTTCTACTTTAGATTCACTATGAATGACTATTTCTTCTGGAAATGATGTTTGTAAGTTGTAACTATGTTGCGAAAACAATCTTTCTGGTAGCTGATAAATGGTCAATTTGATTGGCTGTTCTTTCATCGATTCAGAGAAAGCTTTAGCCACCATGACCTTAATAATATTTTTTAATTCCCCAATATTCCCTTTAAATTTTCCATTAGCCAGTAATTCAAGTGTTTGACCACTAATCAAAAGATCGCGTTTGATTTTTGTTTGTTCATTAATCAGAAAAGAATAAATTAACTCGACTCGTTCATTCTTCTCTCGCTGTTGTAGTGAAGGAATTGTCACTTGGATCGGGATTCGCCGAATAAATGTATTTAAGAAATTACTAGTTAGCTCTTCTGTTGTTGCAAAAAATAACCTTGTTTGAACATTAATTGGATTACTTGTATCTCCCATTCGATAAATTAAATGCTGATCTAAATAAGTAAATAATTTTTCTTGACCTTCAGCAGTCAAGCGATGCACTTCATCTAAAAATAAAATCCCGCCATTTGCTAATTCAAATGCGCCTTTGCGATCGTCATTCGCCCCAGTATAAGCCCCTCTCACATGTCCAAAAAGATTACTAGTCAGAAGTTCAGGATTATTCGCATATTGTGCACAATTCAATGTCACAAAAGGTGCGTCTTCTGCGATAAGATCATTTTGGATACAGTAATGATGAATCAATTTAACCAAATAGCTTTTTCCTGTACCACTTTCTCCATTAATCAGGACAGGTAATCCACCATCAGGATAGTTAAGCGCTGCTTTGATTTGTTCAATTACTTGATGCAAACTCTTATCGTGACCGATTAGAAGAGAAAATAAATCTTGTTTTTTACCAAACAAGGGTTGCTCAGATAAAATTTGTTTAGCGCTTTCATAATAGTTTGTGTGCAAAGTAAAAAACTGTTTTTCGAATGCTTCTTTGTGAAAATAATAAACTGGGCGTGAATTTATCTTCACTAACTCACCAGTTTCTGTCATAAGATTTAAATATTGGCTAACTGTATTTCGTTTCACTTTAAATATTTCAGCCAACTTTGAAGCAGTGAAGATATCACTTAAATCATTCAAATTGAGAAATGCCGTTTGGTTCTTCAAATAATTCAACAATTCTTCTTTCATGTACTCCCCCCCTTCTCTTTATAATAGAAAAAAAGCCTTCAAAGTCAATCCTTGTTTTTCTTTAGAAAAGTAGCTAATTATCATATATTAGTTGCTTCAAATGCGTTACCTTCCTATTCCCTTCTGGAAATAAATCCACAAACTATAACCATTCTCCTGCTCATTTTCAAGAGATTGCCTTTTAATTTTCATTTTTTTATTTTCAATCAGGTGGCTAATTCATAAAAGAATTGGACTGGAACAAAAGTAACCTAAATAGAAAAACGCCCAAAATTCGTTTTGAAAACGATAATTTTAGGCGTTTTTTAAATTGGAAAATGTGTTAAGAACGGCTGGATTTTAATTTTGTCCCTGTCTTGTCTTTTACTTATTTTACAACTACTGCATATTTTCTTGCATTGTAAATATTCTCAAATGTTGTTCGGCTTAGCCAATATGAGCCACTGATTGGATCAGAAACATGAACTTGATTACTGCCCTTGTTGTAGCCATCGAGTGTTACTGCGTGATTATTATTGGCTGCTACCCCAAAATTCCAGTTACCCCAGCGTATTGGTTGGAAATTAATCGTTACCCAAGCAACAACTGGGTTCCCGCTTTTCACTTCATTTAAAAGAATATTCATCGAACTTCCAGAAATGTTTTGAACATTGCCATACTTTTGTCCCCAAGTTGTTAATGGTGCAGGATAGATTGCGGAATAGGTCCAAGAATTTTCTACAAAAGGACTGCCAACAAAACCAGTATTTGGATTTCCATTTGTAGATTTAGGAATCGTATTTAAAAATTGAGTTAAGCTCCAGTTAGTGATTTTTCCTTTGTATTGTAAAGCTTGCAGTAATGAAGCACCCTCACAACCGCTTGGGGCACCTAAAGCGTATTGATTGTAATTTTTTACACCAAGAAGCTTATAGTCATCATTCGTTTGTTGGCCATTCCCTACCGCATACCAACCTACACCTTCATAGTTCCAGCCTTGTTTACTAATCACATTTTTCTCGTTTTCGTCTAGCGTGTAATGATGCAAGTTGACCCGTTTACTATACAGACGGCTAACGGGGATTCCATTTGTGCCAGTGTAAGAGTACCAACCAATGCCTTCATACTTCCAACCATATTTAGTGATATTGTCGCGCTCTTTCGCATTTAGCGTGTAAAAATGTTCCCCATTGTAACGGTTGTACAAACGATAAACAGGTGCACCAGTTGTTGGCGCTTGCCAGCCGACTCCTTCATAGTTCCAGCCAATTTTTCTCAGTTTATCACGCTCACCAGTATCTCTTGTGTAAAAATGTTCCCCACTATAGGGATTGAATAAACGATACATCGGAAATGTTTGAACAGAACTTTGAATCGCACTTCGCGCATAAAGACTTGATCCACCTTCTTGCAACTCTTCTTTTGGTGCCTCCGTTGCCTCTGCCTCAGCTTGACCTTCTTTGACTGGTGGTTCAACAGTTACTTGTTCCCCATTGACAATAGTTGTCTGTACTTCTTCATTCACTTGGTGTTCCTCTGTAACTGTACTACTTTTCGTTTGTTCCTCCGTATAAGTAGACATTATCGTCTGCTTATTCATTGTTGTATTCGTCGTTGTATCAATTGTTTCTTCAGCAAGAACACTTGTCGTTGCTAACATCATTGTTGACAGCAACGTCACACATACTAAATACCCTACACCCTTTTTCATTAAACTGTTCCTCCGTAAAAATATGTCTCATTTATGATAACATTCTTTTTTACATTTATAAAAAAACATGAGTGATCCAAACGGACGCATACCTGCTCTTATCTTCACATACCAGTGTTCCTTTTTTATAGGGTAACCTTCTCTTCTGTTTCTTTATATTTACTTACTTAAATAAAAAATAGCTCAAGAAACCCCGTTACTGATTTCTTAAACTATCTTTCATTTAGTCATTTTGGCGTCACATCTTCCCCAAACCATCGCTGTGACAGTTTCTGAAACTCACCTGAGGCTTCTAGTTGATCAAACGCCTGATTGATTTTTGTCACTAATGTCTGATCTGATTTTCTCGCCCCTACTGCAAAATCCTCGCTTGCATAATCTCCAGTTAAAATGTGATAATCTTGCAATTGATTTTTTTGTTTCAAATAATAATTTGCATACACACGATCCATTAATAAACCATCAATTCGACCACTTCTCAAATCAATCAATGCTTCATTAAAGCTATCATATAGAACAGCTTCCTGGTTTTTAACATAATCTTTTAGGACTTCCGGTTGCTTCGTAAAGACATCGTAACCTGATGAACCATTTTGAGCACCTAGAATCTTCCCCTTCATGTCTGCAAAACTTGTGATTTTAGAACTTTTAGGCGTTATTAAAACTTGCAGGTTTTCCATGTAAGGTTGTGTAAACTGTACTTTTTTTTCACGTGCAGGGGTTTTGGAATAGCCATTCCAAATCAGATCAATCGTTCCATTAGTCAACTCAAACTCCTTCATCGACCAGTCAATCGGTTGAAAGTTGACCTTGATTCCATATTCTTTAAACACAGCTTTAGCTAACTCGATATCAAAGCCAGTTAACTTACCATCTTTATCACGAAACCCCATCGGAACAAACGTATCGTCTAAGCCAATCGTGATTTCTTTTTCTTGATTGATTGTCGCCCAACTGTCTTCTGTTGGCTTTTGTCCACAACCAGAAAGTCCGAGTAAAATAAAAAGAACTAAAAATAATGCCTGAGTAAATTTTTTCATCTATTTTTTCTCCCTTTCTTTTACTGGTTTGGTGTTACTTTTAATAACTGATCGCTCACATTTTCTGCAAAAACTAAATCATGGGTCACGATAATTTGAGTTACACCTTCTTCTTTCAGAGATACAATCAACTTTTCAACTTGTTGACGCAACTCAGGGTCTAGTGCACTTGTTGGCTCATCGTAAGCTAACACTCTGGGATTCATAGCTAACGCGCGTGCGATTGCAACACGTTGCTTTTGCCCACCTGACAATTGGAAAGGATAGCTGTCTAATAAATCACTGATACCTAAAGACTCTGCCAGCTCTTTTGCCTTTTTGGTATACACTTCTTTTGGCTGTTTTAACACATTCTTAGGCGCTAAAGTGATGTTATCGAAAATACTTAAATGTGGGAATAATTGAAAATCTTGGAATACAACGCCTACCACTTGTTCCCGATTTTTTAGTTCCGCTGGGTTAAATGGTTCTTGATCTAAATAAAACTCACCACTATCTGCTTTTTCAAGTCCAGCTAATACACGAAGGAGGGTTGTCTTCCCACCACCAGAAGGACCAACGATAGCTAATGTCTTACCATCAGGAATGACTAAATCTAACTCTTTGATTACTTGTTTTTTACCAAATGTTTTACTTACTTTTTTTAATTCGATCATCTTTTTTCCTCCTAGCGATAATAGTTCAACTTCTCTTCTACTTGTTTCATAATCAATGTCAAGATTCCTGTCAGTGCAAGATAAATTCCTGCCACACCTAGTAATGGTAATAAACTAGCATCCCGTTCCATGGCAATTTTTCCTGCACGCATAACGTCCCCTAAACCTAAAATATAAACTAATGAAGAATCTTTCACCAAATTGATGACTTCATTTCCTACAGAAGGAAGAACAATTTTTATTACCTGTGGGATCACGATTTTCGTCACTGTTTGAAAAGGACTAAATTGTAAAACTTGTGCTGCTTCATACTGTCCTTGTGGAATAGATTGGATTCCCCCGCGAAAGATTTCGGCAAAGTATGCCGCATAATTTAATACAAAAGCTAGTAAAGCTGCTTCAAAACGATCGAAGACAATCCCAATCGTTGGTAACCCATAAAAAACAAAAATCAATTGTAAAAGTAATGGTGTTCCTCGCATAACCCAGACATACGTTTGAAGAAGATAACGAATTGGCTTAAAGTTGAGCGATAATCCTAACGCTAAAATCAATCCGAGTGGTAGTGAGCCGACTAATGTCAAACAAAATAATTTCAAGGTTGTCAGTGCTCCAACTAATAATTGCGGCATAACTTCAATTAAATCTTTCATTGTTTTTCCTCCTTTAAATAAAAAAAGCCCTCTTGGCTTGATGCCAAGAGGACGTTTACACGTGGTTCCACCTCTGTTTGCTTTTTCCTTGCAGAAAAAACCTCTAGCGGTCTTGTTTCCAGAAATTGGTGAAAAAAAAAGCCTTTGGTCATTATGACCAAAGGACGAATAAACGTGGTTCCACCTTTTTTTGTTGGCACTTCACAGTCAGCCAACCTCATCTGGTCATCAAACAATGACCGCAGCTATAACGGGCTACCCGGGTTCTCCTACTTCTCAATTTCAAAAAACCGACTCCAAGATGTGTTTCACAATTAGTTGCTATCTCTTCGCACCAACCAGAGACTCTCTAAAAACTGCTAATGGCTACTCTTCTTTTCGATGTCATTTCATTTACTTACGTGTAATTTACAGGATTAATTTTCATTTGTCAAATTTTTTTTACCTGTTAAAATAAAAATAAATGAAGGAGGTCGAATGAAATATGCCACAAGCAACTGAACAAGAAGCGTACGAGCTACTTTCTCACCTAGGAATTTCTTATCAAAAAGTGGACCATCCAGCAATTACATCTGTTAAAAATTTGACATTTGATTTACCTGGTCCTCAAGTTAAAAATTTATTGTTGAAATCAAAAAAAGGCAAGCAAATTTATCTTGTTATCTTGCCTGATGAAAAACATGCTGATTTAAAAAAGTTAGCCGATGAATTAGCCGAGAAGCGTCTTTCTTTTTTATCAGAAGAACAAATGACCCAATTATTAGGCGTTCCTGCTGGCACCCTCACGCCTTTAGCCCTTATGCACGATACCGAAAATCAAATTCAAGTAGTTATTGATGCGGCAATCGACCAAAAAGACACAGTTGGCTTTCACCCAAACATAAATACAACAACATTAATTATCGATTTTGTAGATTTCCAAAAAATTCTAAAGTATTTAAATCATCCGCCAATTTTTGAAAGTTTATAGGCATTTGAAATTAAGTAAATAAGTCTGGTTCAAATTTTCTTTATTCATATCAAACAATCTGCTGAAAAATAGCAGAAATCTTATAAAAAGCCACGCAGCTTCTCATGTAGAAGTTTGCGTGGCTTTTTTGATTTTCTTTTATTCTTTAGTTGTTTAACTAATTTTGAGCTATTATTTTTAGAAAAGTGTTCTTACTTGTTTGAAGCAAGACGTTTTGTGCCACAACCTCTATTCACGGTGTTCCCAAAACAACTCCTCCAGATAGTTTGCATCCACGGCAAAATATGAAAAGCTATTTTGCGTGTTTGCTCACTATCTTGTCGGAGCTAAGCGTTTTGCGCCACAATCTTTATTCACGTTATTCAAGAAATAACTCCTTCCAAATAAGTCCAAATTTCACAAAAATTTGAAAAGCAATTTTCGAAAATTTATTCTTGTTTATTGGAGCAGCGCACTTCTTTCACAACCTTTTTCACGGTGTTCCCAAAGCAACTTCTTCGGCAATAAGTCTTTTTTTCATAAAAACATGAGAAACTATTTTTAGAAAAAACTCCTTATTGCTTGAAGCTACACGCTTTGCGCCACATCCTTTATTCACGGTGTTCCCAAAACAACTTCTTCGGCAATAAGTCTTTTTTCATAAAAACATGAGAAACTATTTTTAGAAAAAACTCCTTATTGCTTGAAGCTACACGCTTTGCGCCACATCCTTTATTCACGGTGTTCCTAAAACAACTCCTCCAGATAATTTGCATCCACGGCAAAATATGAAAAGCTATTTTGCGTGTTTGCTCACTATCTTGTCGGAGCTAAGCGTTTTGCACCACATCCTTTTTCTACTACTCTTTCATCGCAGCTTTTAAAGCAGCTGCCAAAGGACTTTCTTCCGGCTCTTCCGGCTGTGAATATTTTTTCATCAGACGACGCTCTTCATGCTTCGTCATCTTTTTCTTTTGCTCTTTTTTCCCTAACATTTTTTCTGTCGTTCCATCATATTTACAACGGAAATAAGCGCCATTTTTCCCCTCAATGATTTCCATTTTTCGATGACATTGTGGGCAACGATGGTTCGACACCTTAGGATCTTTTCGTCGACGATAACTACAGTCCGCATTCGTACAGACATAGATTTTACCGTCACGCGTATTTTTTTCTCGTAAATTTGAACCACATTCAGGACATTTCTTTTGTGTAATTGAAAAATCTTGATAAGATTGCTTGCTTGTTTTGATTTCTTGAACTAAACGTTTCGTTTCCTTTTCAATTCCTTGTAAAAATTGACCCGCCTGTTTTTTTCCTGCGGCAATGGCTTCCAGATCTTTTTCCCAACTTTCAGTCAATTCCGGTGTAACTAATGAAGGATTAACTAACTCAAGTAATTGCTTACCTTTCGGCGAAACTTGTAGACCAGCTGGTGTCCGCTCCATTAATTCTGATTTAATCAATTTTTCAATAATCTCCGCACGAGTCGCTGGTGTGCCCAAACTATACTTCTCCATAAATCCAAGTAAACTTGCTTCAGTTAATGGCTTTGGCGGTGCAGAAAGTTCTTTTTTGATAGTAAAGTTTGGCGTAATGCGCTGCCCTTTTTTCCATTCAACTTCGTTAACCGTTTCTTCCGCTGATTTCTTCCAGCCAGCTTGAACCACTCGATTTTGACGAAAAACAAATATTTCTTTTCCAAAATTTACGGTGATTTTTGTCTGGCTCACTTTATGTGGTTCAGCAAATAACGTTAAGAAACGTGTGACGATCATTTGATAAATTTTTTGTTCCTCGTTGCTCAATTTTTCATAACGTGGACGATTTTCCGTTGGTAACAGCGCATGATGATCAGTTACTTTGCTATCTTGAAAAACTTTTGTTTGTTTCACCACTGCGCCATTTTTCAAGTAAAGTTTCACTTCTGGTGCAAAATCACTAACAGCTTGTAGACGCTCTTTCATCGTGCTTTTCATATCATTTGTCAAATACTTACTATCTGTACGCGGATAAGTCACGATTTTGTGTGTTTCATACAAACTTTGAACTAAACTTAATGTTTTTTTCGCTGAATAACCATGTCGTTGGTTCGCTTCACGCTGGATTTCTGTCAAATCATAAGGCAACGGAGCAGGTTCAGTCTTTAGCTTTTCTTGAATCTCTGTTACCGTACCATTCGACTGACTTAATGTTTTCACAAGTGCTTGTGCTTCTTCTATTTTTTTCAACGCAAATTGATTTTTTTGAATCATTTTCGCTTGTTCGTTAGCAACCGCTAAATGGATTGTAAAATAAGTCTGTGGTCGAAATTGTTCAATCTTCTTTTCTTGATCACGTACTAAAGCTAAAGTTGGTGTTTGCACACGGCCTGCAGATAAATTATCCTGATATTTAACCGTCAATGCTCGTGTCACATTTAAACCGACTAACCAGTCTGCTTTTGCTCTTGCCAAAGCAGACGCATAAAGTGCATCGTATTCTTTGGCTGGCTTGAGGTGCTTAAATCCATCTTTGATTGCTTTATCTGTTTGAGAAGAAATCCATAAACGTTTTACTGGTTTATTAAAATGTACGTATTCTAAAATCCAGCGCGCGACTAACTCGCCTTCTCTTCCAGCATCCGTTGCAATGACAACTTCATCCACATCTTTTCGGGTTGCTAATTGCTTGATTGCCTTTAATTGATGCCCAGTTTTTGGTAGTGGTTTGATTCCTAGATTTTTGGGAATCATCGGTAATGTTTCCATCTGCCAACTCTGCCATTCTTTGTTCAAGTCTTCTGGCATTTTCAGTCCCAATAAATGACCAAGGGCCCAGGTCACAATCACCTTGGGTCCTTCGTAATAATTTTTATGTTTTTGATTAGCTCCAAGCACCTTGCTTAGGTCTTTGGCAACGCTTGGTTTTTCCGCTAGAATTAGTTGTTTCATAAAATTCCTTTCCACTTTCTACGCTGAGTGGTTGATTTTCTTTTAATAAAGCTAAACCTTTATATTGTTGGAGATCATCATCACATTCTTCACACCAGCGCTCTTCTCCTTCATTCCAAAAGGCGCTTAGAAAGTTGCTCTTCGCATTGATATATTCATATTTTTGATGGATTGCGATCCATTGTTTTTCATACTCAGCTTTGGCTTCTTCAAAAGAATCAAAGATTTTCTCATCTTGAATATCTTCTTCCCAATTCTCGAAAAACCACCATGGCTCATTATCACCAAACATGGTTATTACTTGATACATATTTGCGTTCCCTCTTTTCAACTTAGACGTAAGCATTTTGTTCTGCTCGTTTCACAATAGCTACATCTTAGTCACTTTTCAAAAAAGTTGCAAGAAATCACTCTTACGAAAATCAATCTATTTTAATTTTCATTTATCCAAACCTTTTTTAGATGACAATGTCGCAATAAAATCTTCAATCATCCAGCGATAGCTTTCTTCTGGATCCACTTGTGGTTCACGAGTAAAATAGCCTAAAAAACGTAAAGATAAATACCCATGGATCAGACTTCTTAGCTCACGGCTGCGATGAACTTTTTCTTCATTTGTTAATTCAAATACTTCAAAAATCTGCAAGATGATTTGATTCGTTTCATGGATCCCATCGAGTAAAATTTCTTCATTCGTGTGGGGAATACTAATCAATAACTCATAGACTGCGCGATTGGCAAAAGCAAATTCTTGATAAGTTTTTGCGTATATTCGGAGTGCCTCAGCACCACTTTTCCCAACTAATGCTCGTAACAATTGGTCATTCAGTTCACGTAAAAGCTGCGCAGTCAACGCCGTTTTCACCTCACGAATATTTTTAAAATAGTTATAGAGTGAAGGCGACTTGATGTCTAAACGTTTTGCTAAATGTTGAAAAGTAAGTTGTTGCACATCCATTTCTTCTGCTAACTCACGAAAACAGTCGATGATTTTTTCTTGAGACAGATTTCTCTTTTTCATTTCTTTAATCTCCTCATAAGTAAAAAAATCCTTAACATTCATAGTTTAACATGAAAAACTCGGATAAAAAAGGAAGTTTTGTTGATAAACTACAAGTTGTAGTTTATAATAATCGACTGTAGATGAAAATTTTCAGAAAGAAGGATTTTGCTTGACTACGGAAATAAAAAGAAAAATATTTAGAAGAAGAGAAGTTTGGGAACGCAATCTACTCGTTTTATGGTTTGGAACTTTTATGGCTGGTATTGGGTTCAGTCTGGTCATGCCATTTATGTCACTTTACATAGATACGTTAGGTCATTATAGTACCGCTCAGTTGAATTTTTGGAGTGGCTTAACCTTTTCTTCTACTTTTTTGGTAACGACGATTATCTCCCCATGGTGGGGAAAACTTGCCGATCAAAAAGGGCGAAAATTGATGCTGTTACGTGCTTCTCTTGGGATGGCAGTTGTGATTGCCTTAATGGGTTGCGTCAGCAATGTTTATCAACTTGTTGGCTTACGTCTTTTGCAAGGTATCTTTTCGGGCTACATCAGTAATGCCACCGCTCTCGTTGCGACAGGTACTCCTAAAGAAAAAAGTGGTCAAGTTCTTGGAACACTGGCTACTGGATCAGTTACTGGAACATTACTCGGTCCGCTGTTAGGTGGTATTTCTGCTTCAACCTTTGGCTATCGTCCAACATTTTTCATTACTGGAATTATTTTATTTTTGGTTTTTCTACTTAGTCTATTTTTTGTTCATGAAGAATTTATACCTGTGAAAAAAGAAAACATGGTTTCTGCTAAACAAATTTTTCGAGAGCTTAAGTATCCTCAAGTTGTCTTGGGAATGTTTATCACTACAATGATTATCCAAGCATCTAATAATTCAATTAGTCCAATCATTAGTTTGTATATTCGTCAGTTATTGAATGGACATGGAGACGTGACTTTAGTTAGCGGAATTATTGCATCGATTCCTGGGATAGCAACTTTGATTGCAGCACCTCGTTTTGGACGGCTTGGTGATCGAATCGGTAGTGAACGAATTCTAGCAATCGGCTTAGGCTTTGCCGTCTTAGTTTATATTCCAATGGCATTTGTCACAAATGTTTGGCAGCTTGCTGGTTTGCGTTTTTTAGTTGGGATCTCGGATGCTTGTCTTCTTCCAGCGGTTCAAGCATTGATCACGAAATATTCACCACATCACGCTGCTGGTAGAATTTTTAGTTACAATCAATCTTTCCAAGCGACAGGGAATGTGATTGGTCCAATGATTGGTTCAAGCGTTTCAAGTGCTTTTGGTTATCGGGGCGTGTTTCTCTCAACCTCGTTACTCGTTATGGTTAATTTTTTATTAGTCCGTCATAATACACAAGAAATCCATGAACCCGTTGTTGAAAAGTCAGTTTCTTTAGATGATTCAGCATTAACAGAGCATTCTTTGAAAAAAAAACAATTACATTAACTAAAAAATGAAAAGGTTGGTTGCCATGTCAGCCAGCCTTTTTTACACCAATTTCTCTTAACTTATCTGCTAGTAAATAAAAAAATAGCTACTCCCAATTAGGAGCAGCTATTTTTTTATTTATTTTTTGTTACTTGCGTTACTTAAAATAATCATTAATGTTTGTTCTAAACGATGACAACTGCTTTTGAACATCATTCCTTATCTTCTCGGAGTTAAACGATTTGGGCTGCAACCTTTGATATTCGGTGCTCTCAAATCAACTCCTTGTGATAACTCTTGATTGTTCCAAACGATGACAACTGTTTTTGAACATCACTCCTTATCTTCTCGGAGTTAAACGATTTGGGCCGCAACCTTTGATATTCGGTGCTCTCAAATCAACTCCTTGTGATAACTCTTGATTGTTCCAAACGATGGCAACTGTTTTTGAACATCACTCCTTATCTTCTCGGAGTTAAACGATTTGGGCCGCAACCTTTAGATATATTGCAACACTTTTGCTTCTTGGAAGGCATTATCAATTAAACCGCCACCCAAACATTCCATTCCATCATAAAAGACAACTGCTTGCCCTGGTGTGATCGCACGTACTGGTTCATCAAAAATGACTTCTGCACGATTTCCAGGAAGTAAGCGAACCGTTACAGGAACATCTTGTTGACGATAACGGAATTTCGCTGTGCATTTGAATTCTTTCGGCATTTCATTGTTGGTTGTGAAATGAATTTCACTTGCTTCAAGACTTGTTGCATACAAGGCAGGATGATTAAATCCTTGTCCAACATATAACGTGTTTGTTGTTAAGTCTTTTCCAACAACAAACCATGGTTCTTGTGTCTTTCCGCCACCACCAATTCCTAATCCTTGGCGTTGACCGATTGTGTAATACATTAAACCAGCATGTTGTCCCATGACTTCACCATCAAGCGTCACCATGTTTCCTTTTTTTGCTGGTAAGTAATTGCTTAAAAATTGTTTGAAATTCTTTTCTCCAATAAAACAGATCCCAGTTGAGTCTTTTTTCTTTGCTGTCGCTAAGCCAGCACGTTCAGCAATGGCACGTACTTCTGATTTTTCCATACCGCCTAGTGGGAACATTGTTTTTGCTAATTGTTCTTGTGACAATTGGCTCAAGAAATAGGTTTGATCCTTGTTATTGTCCACACCACGAAGCATGTGAACCACACCATTTTCATCACGAGAAACTTGTGCATAATGCCCAGTTGCTACATATTCTGCACCTAAATCCATTGCGTAATCTAAAAATGCCTTAAACTTGATTTCTTTATTACACATCACATCTGGATTTGGTGTCCGTCCTGCACGGTATTCTGCTAAGAAATATTCAAACACTCGATCCCAATATTCTTTTTCAAAATTCACAGAGTAATAAGGAATTCCAATTTGCGCTGCAACTTTTGCAACATCTTTGTAGTCTTCCGTCGCTGTACATACGCCATTTTCGTCAGTATCGTCCCAATTTTTCATGAAGATACCAACGACATCATACCCTTGTTCCTTTAGTAAAAGTGCTGTTACTGATGAGTCAACTCCGCCACTCATCCCTACGACAACGCGTGTTTTGCTGTTGTCTGTCATACTATCACCATCATTTCAATTAGATTTTCTGAAACATCTACGAGTTGAAGGTCGCAACTTTTCAGTGCTTTCCATTATACGTCATTTTTTTGAAAATTTCATCTCTTTGTTCTTAAGATTTTACCAAAAATAATTTCAATAATTTATAACCAAAAAATCACCGTTTTATATAAGATGAAGTTTGTTCATAATCGGTTAATTTTTGCTAATTCTTCTTGCTTTGCTTGAAAAATTTCATCAATGTTTGCTTCTGATAATGGCGATCCGAATGGTAAGGTTTTGGCTAATAATTTCCTTTCCGGCGCATCTACACCCACATTTACATCATTGCCGATTGGAACACTATAATTATGGATGTGACCGTGCAAATTACGAACGGCATCATTTTGCCCCAACAATAAAGGATAATGCGTTAAGTAATATTGATGGTGATTAAATTTAACGATTGCACCGACATCATGAAAATAAAACTTCTTGTCTTGATTCATCATTCCAGGATCATTTTTTTCTAAATAACGAAAAAAGGCACGGCTATCATGGTTGCCTTTAATAAAATGGATTTCCCCATTTAGTTGTTTCACTTGTTCAAGTATTTCCTGACTCCCCTTTTCATACTGAGGATGCATGGCAAGATCACCTAAGTGATAAACGGTATCTTGCTCTTTTACAATAGCATTCCAGCTATCGATAAGTTGAGCATTCATTTCATCAACTGTTTTAAATAAACGTGGAGCAAAATCATTTTGTCCTAATAGAGCCTCATGAAAAAAATGAAGATCACTAATAAAATAATTCATGTTCTCGCCTCTTTCTAAACTTATCAAGTTCTCTTTATTTTAGCGTTCTTTTGCTAAAATCACTAAAGTTAAAGCCAAATAAAGGGAAGTTGTTTTTCATTCATGCTAAACTGAACGTAGCTATTGCTTAAACTAAACGAGAGAGAAGGGAAAACATTATGACAATCTCATTTACTGGAACAATCAAACCAGACCAAACAATTATCGAGTTAGCTGAGAGCCAAGGAACCTTAACCATTTCAACTAAGAAAGTAGAACCTATGGACAACTCTTTTGAATTATACTTCCAAAATCGCCACTGTGTTGGAATTGATTCCGTACCTAAAGACTTCGATACGCTTATTTTGGTAACGCTCCCTTGGGAAATAGAAGCAAATTATTTAAGTCACTCCTTTTTAGTACTCGCAGAAGAAAACAACTTAACCATTTCGAAACCAGAAGAAATTGCCAAGCAGATCCCTACAAATGTTTTACCGAAAATCGAGGAAACACGCGAACAATTTTTGCGTATACTGACAACAATCGGTTACTTCTTCTTGCCAGCAGAAACAAAGAAAAAGAAACCAGCCAAAGCACGTCATCGTTGGACAAAAGAAGTCAGTGAGATTCCATTCACTGTTCATTTTCGTGGCAGTAAAGCCACCCTTTATTGGAAAAGTCGAAATGAAATGCTAGTTAAAAAAGGCGCTATTATGATGGAGGAAGCTCCGCTTAATAAAGACGGTTCCGTGAGTTACGCCGCAAAGTATGGTGACAAATTACGTGCCGATCATCAAGAAAACATTTCTGGTAATAAAACAACTGCTGATATTATTTTGAAAAGTGTCAATGAAGTGAGTCTGTTCCTTTACTTTGGCGGGACAAACAGTTGGCTTGAAATTCTGGATGAGAATGGGAAAAGTCTAGATGAATGGACTAGAGTAGACTAATTAATTGATAAAAAATTCAAACAAAAAAAAGTAGCATCAAACATAGTAAAACAGGAGCTGTGACAAAATGATTGTCATAGCTCCTGTTTCTTAATAGGCGATATTTCCCAAATCAGCTTTTTCGGCAACAAGTCCTCTTTTCATAAAAATATGAGGAACTATTTTTAGAAAAATTTCTTATTGCGTGAAGCTGACCGCTTGGAGCTACAACCTTTTTTCCTCGGTGTTCCCAAAACAACTCCTCGCAATAGCTTGCATCCACTTCAAAATATGAAAGGCTATTTTGAGTGCCAGCTCGCTATCTTGTCGGAGCTAAACGTTTTGCGCCACAACCTTTTCCTCGGTACTCAAGAAGTAACTCCTTCAAAATAAGAATAAATTTCACAAAAATTTTAGAAGCAATTTCTGAAAATTTATTCTTATTTATTAGAGCTGAGCGTTTTGAGCCACAGCTTTTATTCACGGTGTTCACAAAGTAGCTTCTTCGGTAATAAGTCTTTTTTTCATAAAAACATGAGAAACTATTTTTAGAAAAAATTCCTTATTACTTAAAGCTAACCACTTTGAGCCACAGCCTTTTTCTTAACGAATCAAATCTGTGTCTGGATGTTCCAATAATTGCTTGACTTGTTTTCGCGTTGTCAATGGTACATCCCCTTGAATCGCATGCGCAAGTCGTGCATTGGCAATAGCAAATGCAACAGTTTCTTCCAATGACCAGCCTTCTGCAAAACCAAGTAGGATTCCTGCGGCATACGCATCTCCAGCACCAATCCGATCTAAAACCTCTAATCGTTGTTTGGGTATTTCAAATGCGTCTGTCGGCGTTATCAAATAACCGCTCAAAAATTTTTCGTGATTAATCACTTGGCGTTTTGTACCAGCAAACCACGTAATATCATAATGTGCTAAAAAGGATTGGATAAAGGCTGTTTCATTTTCTGAAACGGAGACTTCTGTTTTCCATTGCATCAACTCCACCAAATCTCGGGTGGAACCAAAAACTATCGTACAATAAGGCAATATTTCTTCGTAACGCTGTTTCATTTGCTCTTTTTTCCCTGGTTCTTGGTTTAAACTTGGGCGAAAATTAAAATCAAAACAAACGATTTTCCCCGCAGCATGTGCCTCTTTTGCCAACGTAATCGCCGTTTGTGCTGTAATTTCAGTCAAACTTAAACTAATTCCGCAGATATGAAGCATATCCACTTGCTCAATGAATTGTTTCACGTCATAAGCTTCGATTGGAGACAAACTAAACGAACTACTTTTTCGGTTTTGGTAAGTCACTTCGGTTGGTCTTGCACCAAATCCCATCTCCGCAAAGTACGTACCAATATGTTGATGTTGTTGAACGATATACGCTGTTTGAATACCTAAACTTTTTAAATTAGCTAACGCAGCTTTCCCCAAACGATTATCGGGTAACGCCGTCAACAGATAACTTTCTATTTCAAAATGTGCTAAATTTCCAACCAGATTCACACCTGTTCCCGTATACGCCATTCGCAAAGTATGTGTTTGTTCCAATTGCAAATGTTCAGGGGGCGTCAAGCGTAACATCACTTCACCATATGCACCAATCTTCATTTTTTTCACTTTACTTCACCAGCTTCTCCATCATTTCCAATAACGTTTTAACATCTTCAACTTTTGTATCTCCTGTTTCTGAATCAATAATTGAGCTATAAACATGGGGAATGATTTTTTTCACACCAGCATCAACGGCAATCTGCACGATCTCTTCGAAATTCGCCAAATCAATGCCACCAGTTGGCTCCAACGCAAAAGCGAATTCCGCACAAGCTTTTGCGACTGCTTGATATTCTTCTTTGTGCGCAAGTCCCTTCATAGGGAAATATTTAATGGATGTCCCGCCCATGTCTTTTAACAACTGAATAGCTGTTTCAATTGGTACTTCAGCTGCAGGTGCTTGTGAACTTAATGGCCCAGTTGCGATATTGACATAGCCCACTTTTCCAGTCGGTGACACAAGACCATTGACAACTGTTTCTTCTTGTTGTAGTAATGCTCGTGAAGCACCTACTCCCGTAAATACTTGGTTCACATGTTGTGGTTGCAAAACAGCCGACAGTCTTGAGACCATTTGGCTTTGATTGGGATCGCCCGCACCCAAACCAACGGACAAAGCATTATTCGTTGCTTCTTGATATTTTTTCATATCAGTAATTGCTGCTTCATCTGTTTCGTAATTTTTTGAAAGAACACCTAAAACAATATGACCATTGGCTGCTTCATAACATGCTTTTGCATTTTCGACAGAGTTTGCTAAAACGTTTAGACAAATTCGATCGGCTAAATAATTTGGACTAAGTGACATCTTCATTCTCCTCATCAATTGGTTTTAGTTTAAAATTTCTGCTAATCGTGTAATAATTTTTTTCATTTCGGCTTCTGTGACTGACCGAATATCAAATTCGATCACACCATTGTTTGCCTGATATTCTCTTGTATAGATGGCAGGATCTTTTTCTTTCAACTCAGTAATCACTTCTTTAGCTGACTTTTCACCTGAAACTTTGATGCTTGCCCGATAAATATCCCGACCAGCACCATCCTGCACGATTTTTGCTTCAATATTTGGTAGTTGGTTCATCGCCTCAACAAAAGGAAGTAATCTTTTTTTCATTGATTCCCCAGTTTCACTTCCTGTAAGTAAATAGTCCTCAACGGCTTGAGTAAAGCCTAGTAAATTATCTTTGCCGATTTTCATCGCACGTCCGATTCCTTTGCTTTGCAAACGAACCCATTCCACATACGTTTTCTTGCCAATCACTAAGCCAGCACTAGGGCCTTCAATTGCTTTCGCGCCAGAGTAAATTACTAAGTCGGCACCAAGTTGACTATAAGTAAACAAATCTTCTTCTGCGGCTGCATCAACAATTAAAGGAAGATCATGTTGATGTGCCACTGCTGCAGCTTCTTGGACACTCAGCATACTTTTTTGAACGGTGTGATGACTTTTAATATATAAAATTGCTGCTGTTTCTTCCGTAATCATCATTTCTAGGTGATCAGGTGTACACATATTGGCATATCCTGCCTCGACAACTTGTCCACCACCTTGTTCAACCATCACTTCAACAGGCGTACCATAATCCACATTATGACCCTTAGGTAAAATGATTTCTCGCTTGGTGATTTTTTTGGTATAAGGGTGATACACGTGATAGGCACTTCCTTGCCCAATAATGCCAGCAACTGACTGTGCAATTCCAGCTGAGGCACTCGAAACGATTTGAGTATCTTCGACTTGAAGTAGCCCAGCCAAGTAGCTCCCTGTTTCTTTCACTAATTCACTCATTTCAAAAAAGTGTTCACCGCCAAAACGCTGCGCTTCCAGCACTTTTTCTGAAACCTTTGATACACCTAGAATGGTCATTTTTCCAGAAGCGTTGATGACTTCTTTTAAGTGAAATTTTTCATAACTGACAGTCATAAATTTCCCCTCCAATAATGGTTTTGACTGGTTTGATCTGACTATCCGTCGTCCGAGTAAAACCATTGGAATCTGTTAACACTTTTGGTTCTTCTAAAAATTCAAAAATCGTTAAATCTGCATCAAATCGTTCTTTCAACTGCCCTTTATTGGCTAGATGAAAGTTTTCCGCAGGTGCCTTTGTTACTTTTTCAATAATTTCTTCCCAAGAATAACCAACGACATGTAACTTTTCCATCGTGGTTGCTAAATCATAAACTGGTCCATTTTCACGATTACGAATATAGATATCCGTACTAATTGATGATGCTTTGATATTTGCTTGTTTTGCGACTTCTGCCACATGAAAATTGAAACTATCTGTCCCATGACCAATATCAAAAATGATTCCTTTCGCAAAGGCTTCTTTAGCAATCAATTTGATTTCATTTGTTTCTGAATCAAGGATACCATTACTTTTTCCATTGAAACAGTGAGTCAAGACATCTCCCTTTTCCATTCTAGCTAAAACTTCGGCTAATTCTGGTGGCGCAGAACCAATATGAACCATTAAAGGTAGATGCTGATTCTCATTTTGGATTTTTTTAGCTAAATCTAGTGGTGTGATGCCATTTTTTCCTACCACAGTTTTACTCATTCGTGCCTTGATTCCAACAATGAATTCAGGAAGTTCATTCATTTTTTGTTTCACTAATGTTTCTTGCACTTTACTTAAATCAGCTAACTCATCTTGCGTGACAATTCCCCATTTAGAGATATTCAGTAGCGCATAGACATTCGTTTTTGCTTGCTTGGCGTAACGATAAAACGTTTCGATATTTTCTGCGCCAGTTGTTCCGGCATCAATAACGGTCGTCACACCTTTTTCAACGCCAATTTTATCCGGATAATCATAATAAAGCGTCATTTCTTCAAAACAATGTACATGATCATCAATCCAGCCAGCTGATAAATATTGCTGTGAGGATAAGGTCAACGTTTCTTTTGTCTCTCCCGTAATTTTGGGTGCAATTTGGCTGATTTTCCCATTTTCAATACCAATTTCAAAGGACGGACCTTTAAGTTCTTTTGCATTTTTTATTACTAAATCAAACATGGCGACACCCTACTTTTCAATAAATTTAAATTTTGACCAAGGATGAATAAATGGCAATAAAATAAGCTCTTCTTCACGAATTGTTCCTACTTTATTTTTTCTTGAATCACTATGAGGCTCTAAAACGACTTGAAGTTCATTTTTGTATTTGCCAAATTGATCATTGCCAATCACAACGTCACCCACCTGAAATTCAAAACTTGCATCATGGACAGGATTGTCTACATTTTTATATTTTTTTCGTACTTCAGTTGAACGAATCACTTGGTTGGTAATATCTCCACGACGAACATGTTGCTCATTCAATACGATTTGACGCTCTACTTCATTTACTTCTGGTACAAATTCAATCGCAAAAACAGTTTGATAACGATCAATCTTGCCTAAAGCTTCTAGCTCTTCTTCTGAAGCATATGCATTTCCGATAATAACGTCATCAATCAAGTCTGTCGCAAATAAATGTTTTGCAGCAACATCAACAGGTAAATGGCGATGCATTTCTAATGTTGGTAACCCATCGTTGATGTCCCAAGGGCCAATTTCTCCAACTTGTGAAGTAATGAATGCCGCTGTGCGAATACCTTGACGTTTAAAGCGTTGGCTACATTTTTCAAAAAATTCAAAAGGTAAAGCCGTGCCTTCTTGGGGATAAAAATTATGACAACCATATAAAAATGGTGTATTTGCTTGATAAGTCAAAATGTTATCTAAGTAAGCAACATCATTACTCATATTTAATTCGATTGCTAATTCATAAGGATTGTATGTTAGCATTGCTTCCTTATTTCCATCAAAACCTAAATCTAAACGAATGCCATCCGCACCTAATTCGTTGAAAAAACTCAAATCATCATACGAAATGCCAAGCTGTTCAAAAATCGTTGGTGCAACATCTAAAATCGTTTCGTAACCAAGTGATTTGGCGAAAAAAATCAAATTTTTGAATTTTTCTTTGACAACTTCACTATCTTCATTGATTTCTAACATACTCATAAAAATTCGACGGAAACCATAACGATGTGCCAGTTCAATATAAGCACGATCTGTCTCACTATCACTGTGGTCTGGATAAACTGAAATACCTAAAACTCTCTTCATACTTCTTCTCCTCGTTCCATTTTTTCAAATTTTTTTCGGTACTTATAAGCAATACTTGTGGCAAAAAGAATGGTCACAATTCCTACAAGTTGGTGTAAACCAGCAAAAAGTCCACTCAAAATAATCACAGTTGAAATACCAATGATTGCAATAACTAGAAAATAACGTAATTTCATCTGCTCCATTTTTGGAGGTAATCCTCTTTTTTCCAAATAAGTATGTGCTGCAATTAACACAACTATGCCAACGATCAGTTCCATTTTTTCACCACCATTCACTTTTACTGATTCAATTCAATAAAGGGCAGGACTGCATCCCGCCCTTCGTTGTTTATTGTTCTTGCGTGATCCCAGTATTCAATACTTCTTGTGTTGCTTGTTCTTGTGCCTGTTCTTCAGCTTCTCTTGCTAGCTGTTGTTTTTCAAATACTTTAAAGAATGGATAGTAAATTCCTAACGTAATGAAGAAGTTCACCACAACTAAGATTCCTGCGGCTACGCTCCAATTCGTGCTCATCCAAGCAGCGATTGGTGCAGGCATTGCAAATGGTAAGCGTGCGACCATCATCGGTACAACTCCGCTGATTGTTAAGACATAAGATAAAGTTGTTGTAATCAACGGTGCTACGATAAATGGAATACCTAAAACAGGATTCATCACGATTGGAGCCCCGAAAATCACTGGTTCATTGATGTTAAATAAGCCAGGGAGAATGGATAATCGTCCTAAACTCTTCAAATATTTTGATTTTGAGAACATGAACAACACGACTAAAGCAAGGGTTGTTCCAGCGCCACCAATCCAAATGAACCATTGTAAAAATTGTTCTGTGAAAATATTTGGCATGTTTTGTGCACTTGCTCCAGCATTGAATGCATCAATGTTTTCAGCAATTGAAATATCCCAAAACGGACGGATAACAGGTCCCATGATTGCTGGCCCATGAATCCCTAAAACCCAGAAGAAGCAGATTAAGAAAACAGTTAGTAAACCACCAAACAAGCTATTTCCAGCTAAAATTCCTTTTAGAGGCATCAAAATTTGACTTAAGAATCCATTCAAATCGAATCCTAGCATATGACGAATAACCCAGAAGAAAATCAAGATTACTGCACCTGGGATCAAAGCGACAAATGAATTGGTGACTTCAGGTGGCACGCCATCTGGCATTTTGATGGTAATTTTCTTTTCAATAAAAAAGCGATAAATTTCTACAGAAATAATTGCAGTTACGATTGCACCAAATAATGACCCTGAACCTAAATTAGCAATATTGATATAGCGTCCTGCACCAATCACGTTATCCACATCTTCAAATACACGTGTTGGTGGTGCTGCAACGATCAAAAATGACATTAATGCTAAAATTCCGGCTGTTAATGAATCGACTTTGTAGCTTTTTGCTAATGATGAAGCAATCCCGAAAGTTGCATATAATGCTAAGATCCCAACGGTGTAACGAAATGGAATATCTAAAATTTCTCGGTATGGTTCAATCACTGCAGCAACTGATTCAATCGGAATATTTAACAAAATAGTAAAAAATGAACCAACAATCGTTAATGGCATTGTTGCGATGATTCCCTTTCTGATTGCAGTCATGTGTCGTTGTGTTCCAATTCGATTGGCTACTGGCATAATCTTTTGCTCAATGATGCCTACAAATTTATCCATGTTGCTCCCCCTCTAGTTCCTTTTGTTGTTATAACATTATAATGTTTACACAAAGAGAATAACACATATTTTTTATAATGTAAACGCTTTTTAAAATACAAAAAAGAAAAAGTGGAATCATTGTGAAGTGCGCCCCCTAAGTTAGACCCAAAAATCTAACTTAAGGGGTTTTTTTAGTGGTCAAATATGATTATGAGTTTAAAAGAATCGTCGTCGAAGCTTATCAGAATGGTGAAGGTGGCTATGGAATCTTGGCTCGTCGCTTTCATATTCCAGCAGATTCAACTGTAAAAAAATGGGTAAAAACTGTTGAACGACTTGGCTTCAGCGCTCTAAATCGAAGGAAAGGCAAACAAACTTATTCTTCTCAATTCAAGCAAGATGTCATACACTATTATTTGACTAGTGGTGACTCTTACCTTGATGTTGCGTTGAACTATGGATTGCCATCTGGAGACCTACTCCAGCACTGGCATCAAGTATTTCTACGCGAAGGCATGGAAGGTCTTTCACCAAAACCGAAAGGAAGACCGTCTATGACAAAGAAAAAGAAGATGAAAACACCAAAGAAACCATTGACGCGCGAGCAGGAACTGGAACGAGAGAATGAACTGCTTCGTGCAGAACTGGCCTTCATAAAAAAGCTCCGAGCTTTAGGGATGACTATCCCGGATCGACTCAAGAACGAGACGCACGAATCATCCACGAACTCCGAAAAGAGTTCCGATTAGGGATTCTCCTTGAAGCGACGAAATTTCCTAAAGCAACGTATATGTATTGGCAACAGCGCTTTGACCGTGAAAATCCAGACGCCGCATTAGAAAAAATGATTACAGAAATTTTCGAAGAAAACAATGGCAATTATGGCTATCGTCGGATTCAAATTGTCTTGAATGAGCGTGGACTAAAAGTGAACCAAAAGAAAATCCGCCGATTGATGTGTAAGCTTGGACTGAAATGCGCGAAGTTCACACGAAAATCTCGTAAGTACTGTTCTTACAAAGGAACGGTTGGACAAGTGGCGAAAAATCGTATTCATCGCCGTTTTTATACATCGGTTCCACATCAAAAAATCACTACAGATACCTCTGAATTTAAGTATTACGAAAGGGACAATACGAAGGGAATCGTAATCAAAAAACTGTACCTTAACCCGTTCCTTGATATGTTTAATGGGGAAATTTTGTCTTACCGAATTTCAGAGACACCAACGTTAAAGGCCATTCTTGAGGCTCAAAAAGAAGCGATTGACTACACCGCAGATTGTCCATATCGTCGGACATTCCACTCTGACCAAGGTTGGGCTTACCAGTTGAAGCAATATAGAAAACCATTATCAAATAAGAATATTTTTCAAAGCATGTCCCGAAAGGGAAACTGTTTGGACAACTCACTGATAGAAAACTTCTTCGGTTTATTAAAGCAAGAAATGTATCATGGTGTTGAATATACCAGTCTTGAAAGCTTAAAAAAAGCAATTGAGGATTGGATTGATTACTACAACCATCGTCGAATTAAGACGAGGCTTGGCTGTAGCCCAGTTCAGTATCGAGAACGAATAACAGCATAATAAAAATACCGACCAGATTTTCTAGTCGGTATGTGGTCTAACTATTGGGTCTCACTTCATTGTCCTCCCACCTTTTCTTTTTGATGTGCCTTCTTACTTTTCGGTTCAGCTTCCTTACGTTTCATAGTCAATATGATAAGGATGTAAAGCCGTGTGATAGATAGCTTCTGAATACTCAACTAGCTGACCGTCTTCTGTCAATGAACGTCTGATTCGTTTCATTCCTAGCGGTTCAGTTGTTTTCAAGATTGCTTGTTCTTCTTTGCTTAAAAATACCGCAGAAAAATCATCCGAAAATTGATCAATTGCATAACCTTTTTGCGTTAACAAACGATATAAAGATTCTTGATGGAACATTTTTTCCTCTAGCTCAGTAACTGCTTTTGGCAAATAATGCACAAAATAAATATATGGCTTTTCGTTGAGATAATACAATCGCTTAAATCGTACCGCTTGATTTCCAAAAGAAGAAAATAATGGATCTTCTTCTGCCAAATCAATTGGGGTAAGCTCTAAAGTTTCTTTGCGTACTTCATGTTGTGAGTTTTCTAAAATTTGCGTAAAACTTGCTGCTTTAGATAAACGATTATATGGACGATTACTTAAAACCGTTGTGCCACGCCCACTTTTCTTTTCCACATATTCATCAGAAGCTAATAATTCAATTGCCTTACGCACAGTGATTTTACTTACCTGAAACATTTCTTCTAATTCATTTTCCGTCGGTAGCATGGAACCTACAGGATATTTTCCAGAGAAAATATCTGCTTTAATTTTATCTGCAACTTCTAAGTATAATACCCGCGTTCTCTTCATAGTTTCACCCTTTATTTTACTCTTAGTAAAAGAATAGCACATAAAAAATAAAATACAAAAAGAAGAACATAAAAGCCTGGGATTGAATAGATCTCCCAGACTTCTTTATTGCATATACAACAGTGATACCGTTTTTCTTTTTGAGTAATTTCGCGATTTTAGGAAAAATTTTTATCAATTAGCGTTGAGTGTTTGTATCACAATTTCTATCTGCGGTGTTCAAGAATCAACACCCAACTTTCTAAAAACATGGAAAGCCATTTTGAGTGTCAGCTCACTATCTTTTCAGAGCAAAGCGTTTTGCGCCACAACCTTTTTCACGGTGTTCCCCAAGCAGCTCCTCGAAATAATTCATAACTGTCCAAAAATATGGAAAGCTATTTTTGTCAGTTACTCTTTATTTTTTCGAAGCTGACCGCTTGGAGCCACAACCTTTTTCACAACCTTATGCTCTTTCACCATTCGTCTTAATAACTTCTTTATACCAATCAAATGATTTTTTCTTTGAACGGTTCAATGTACCAGCACCATTATCATCCAAATCAACATAGATGAATCCATAACGCTTGCTCATTTCACCAGTAGAAGCACTCACTAAATCAATACAACCCCACGGCGTATAGCCCATCAAGTCAACACCATCTGCCACCGCATCCGCCATTGCATCAATATGTCGACGTAAATAATCAATTCGATAATCATCATCAATCGTTCCATCTGGCTTTACTTCATCAATTGCACCTAAGCCATTTTCTACAATAAATAGTGGTTTTTCATAACGATTATATAATTCGTTCAATGCAATTCGAAGGCCATCTGGATCAATTTGCCAACCCCACTCACTTGCTTCTAAGAATGGATTTTTGACCCCGCCTAATAAATTACCAATTGATGTATCTGCTTCTGGACTAACTTCATCAACTGCGCTAGACATGTAGTAGCTAAAGCCAATGTAATCTACAGGATAACTTTTCAACAACTCAAAGTCTTCAGCTGTTTGTTCTAGAAGGCTCGCATCCACGCCATATTTTGCATAAGTTCGAGCGGTATATGCAGGGTATTCACCACGAACTTGCACATCCGTACAAAAGAAATTAAATTCTTGATTTTGGATCATTGTTGCAACCTGATTCACTGGGTTGGCATCAATACTATAAGTGGTCGCATAAATAATCATGCATCCAACTTCAATATCTGAACGTAATTCATGCGCAATCTTCACTGCTTTACTGCTAGCAACAAATTGATTGTGCCACGCCTGAAAAATATTTTGATAATCTGCTGCCCCATTGCTTTGGACTAAGCCTTGGCTTAAAGCAGGAAAATGGAAAGCTGAATTGATTTCATTGAACGTCATCCAGTATTTTACTTTTTCGTGGTAACGAGTCAACACTGTTTCTGCGAATCGTTCATAAAACGTAATCAATTCGCGGTTTTTCCAGCCACCATATTTTTTAGCTAAGTTCAACGGCATTTCATAATGAGAAATCGTAATCACAGGCTCAATACCATACTTCAAACATTCATCAATCAACTGATCGTAAAAGCGTAAACCTGCTTCATTTGGCGTCAACTCGTCTCCTTGAGGAAAAATTCGTGACCAAGCAATTGAGAAACGATAACATTTAAAGTTCATTTCAGCAAATAAAGCAATGTCTTCTTTAAAACGGTCATAATGTTCGATTCCTCGGTGATTTGGATAAATATATGTTTCTTCATCAATTGTCCAGTCAAAGTCCTCACTACCGATAATCGCAAATCGTTGCTTTCCACCCGGCATTGCATCGGCAACGGATAAACCTTTGCCATCACGATCAAATGCACCTTCTAATTGATTGGCGGCTGTTGCGCCTCCCCATAAAAACTCTTTTGAAAAACGTGTTGTCATCACTTATATCCTCCTAGTGTCTTTATTTTACGATTGCTAGAAAATCTTCATTCGAGATAATTTCTTTTTGATCTAGTTCTAAAACATCAGCAAATTGATCGGTATTCGTAATTACAATTGGTGTCACGGTACTGTAACCCGCAGCATGAATTGCCTCAATATCAAATTTTACTAACAGGTCACCCGCTTTCACTTGGTCCCCTTGTTTTACGACCGTTTCAAAACCAGTACCATTTAATTCCACCGTATCCATTCCAATATGCATCAAGATTTCAATACCATCCGTTGTTGTTAAACCAACTGCGTGACCCGTTGGGAAAATCGTAGTAATTTCGCCATCTGCTGGTGCAACAAGTTCCCCTTTTTCTGGCTCAATTGCGATTCCTTTTCCCATCGCACCAGATGAAAAGACTTGATCGGCCACTTCACTTAATGGTAACACTTTTCCTGTCAATGGGCTCTTTAGATTATGACGACCAGAAGAAAGTGTTTCTCCTGCTGTGGCTTTCTTCTTTGTTTCTTCTGCAGGATCTTCAAATCCAACCAATAAAGTTCCTACAAAGGCAAGAATGAAAGAAATTCCTGTCGCAATGATTGCCATCGTTACATTGGACTCTACACCATCAATTGTACTGATGAACGACGGGATCGTTAGCAAGCTGACTAATCCACTAGCAAAAGATTTTACGCCTGCAAAACCGATCAAGGCACCACCAATCCCACCAGAAACACAAGCTACGATAAACGGTTTTTTCAATGGTAATGTTACCCCATATACAGTTGGTTCTGTAATCCCAAATAACGCAGTAATTGTGGATGAAATACCTAACGAACGTAATTTACTATCTTTCGAACGAACTGCAACAGCTAATGCTGCACCCCCTTGTGCTAAAACAGCTGGTAATAGCATTGGCATCAAAATATCATAACCAAATTGATCAAGGTTCAAGAACATAATTGGGACAAATCCCCAATGCATTCCAAACATAACAAATACTTGCCAAAAGCTTCCCATAATCAAACCAGCAACAATTGGACTAAAGTCATAAATTGAGTTGAACAAGCTACCTAACGCATTCCCAGCAATTGTTCCAATTGGTCCTAAAGCTAAGAAAACCAAAGGAACCATGACTACTAAAATAATTAAAGGAACCAAAATCATTTGTAAAAATTGTGGAATAATTTTTTTCACAAGTGGTTCAAACTTACTTTGGACCCAAACAGCCAAAAGAATTGGAATAACAGAAGAAGTATAACCAGATGGCGATAAAATAACTGATAGCCCAAAGAAATCTAATGCTGTTCCAGCACCAGCTGCTGCCGTGATTGCTGGATAAACCAGTGCCATTGCAATAGCTACTGCTAAAAATTGATTCGTTTTAAATTTCTTAGCTGCTGTAAAAGCCAACATTACTGGTAAAAATGTGAATACGCCATCAGCCGCTGCAAACAAAATCTGATAAGCCCCACTATCTGCAGCTAGCCAGCCAAGAACAGTTGCCAAAGATAGAAATCCTTTTAAAACCCCCGCTGCTGCCATTGCACCTAAAAATGGTGTAAAAATACTTGAGATGATATCAATAAACTTACTTAACAAATTACCTGATTTTTCTTCCTCTGTTGGTTGATCCGCCAAGCCTTCTTCATCCACAATTGCTTGATAGACATCAGCCACATTACTGCCAATCACCACTTGATACTGACCGCCACTTTGAACAACCTGAATCACATCTGGATCACTCTTCAATTTTTCTGTGTCTGCAATAGATTCATCTTTTAATTTAAAACGTAATCGTGTTGCGCAATGAACCAGACTGTTGACATTTTTTTGCCCCCCAACTGCTTCCCATACACGTTTGCCAACTGCTTTGTTATCCATTTTTCTTCCTTCTTTCTACTAAATTTTGATAAAATAAAAAACCTAGATTGAAAAAACGGTCACCAGCTGCTTGCTCGTGTCCATATTTTCAATCTAGGTTTTGCCTGCCTGACAGTAACAACCCTTATGATTAGATCTGTTTTTCATTCACTACACGTTGAATGTGAATCGTCAAATAAATTTGTTCTGCAACTTCCATCTCTTGCTGCTGCGTATGAACTAAATAATCATTAATTCGTTGCACACAACGAAAGGCTTGTGGGTATTTTCCCTGAACTAACGCGTAAAGAAACTCATCTTTTTCGTCAGAATTCTCACCTTTTAGGTAACGCTGTGCAAAAAATTGTAGATGTGTGATAATTCGTTGATAATTCAATGATTCTTCATCAAAAACGACACCGAAAAATTTACTAATAATGCTCAAGATATCACGTACCATGGTTGTCGCAGTCATTGTCACTTGCATATCACCATTTCCTTGCTGGCTATTCACAAAATGAAAAGCGATAAATCCAGCTTCATCTTCAGGGAATTCAATAGCAGTCTTTTCTTCAAGAAAATGCAAGGCTTCTTTAGCAATCTGATACTCTTTAGGATAAAACTTTTTTGTTTCAAATAATAACGGATTTGGCAATTGAATTTTTTCTTTTGCTCGTCCAATTGCATAATGAACGTGATCCGTTAGTGTTAAATAAATATTTGGTGAAAAGTTCACAGCTAATTTTTCTTCCGCTAAATCAACGATTTGCTTTACTAGCTCGACTTCCTCAGAGGGAATGTCAGCCATCAGCTGTTGAAATTGGTTTCTTGAAAAAGAATCCTTGAGTACAAACTCTTTTTGGATTGCTTCAGGTGAAATCGAATCGCCGGGCTTCTTTTGAAACGCCAGTCCTTTACCCATGTAGACAATTTCTTCACCTAATTCATTTTTCGAAATGACGACATTATTATTCAACACTTTTTCAATAATCATCTCGTCTTCCCCTTTCCAAAAAATAAAAAAAACCTAGAATTCGCCTGTAAATCCTCAGCTGAATTCTGGTTTTGCCTGCTAAGCAGTAACAATCCATTTCTTAACTGAATTTATGATAACACTTTCTTTTCTTCTTTGCAACCCCTTCCAAGTTTTTTTATTTTTTGTTTTGGCTTTCTTCTATTGTTAACTGTTGACAACTATTAAAATAAAAAAACTGAGAACCTTTAGTTCTCAGTTTCTAGGCCTTTCTATTCTCCAGCAGCGCTCACACTTTTTATGAAATTTCGTACTAAAAAGTTTTTGTTTCTAAGTTAAAGGCTTGTTTCATTTCATCTGTTGCATCTTTTATCGGTGTTACTTTTTCTAATGCGCCTTGTACAACTAAGCGAGTTACTGCATTATTATCTCCACAAGTAATCAGGGTCACGATTTCTTTACCGTCCACTACATCTAATAACTCAGTTTCTGTTGGTGCTACTTTTTCTTTGAAAAAAGCTTTATACGTGTACACATTCTCTAAATCAGTCAAATAGATTGTAGCACCCATTGATAGATTTTCTAAAGGAGTGAACAATAGCTCTGGATTGGTTGAGCGGTGACTAGCCAGCGCATAATTTCCTTTTCCCATTTGTTGATCAGGTGATAAAGTTCCTGCACCATACAATAACGCTGTATTTGAAAGTCCCTTAAAAATTGGTAAGTTGATTGATACAGATGGAACTGCGACACTAGCAATCACTGGCAGATCCTTACTTTCAGAACTGGCCTCTGCTCGAATCACACGTTCAGAACTCATTGGTTCAACTGCATCAAAATCAAACGTTGTTTCTCGTTCGTTGTTTTTTTGCAAATCTTCTTTAGTTACATTAGCTATCGCGTATTGATCACCAGTATTCTTAACAAAAAAATCTTTGATTTGTTCATTAAAAATTAAAGCAATTCCTACTAGTAAGAGTAACAGCAAAAGTAAATTCATTAGCCAACGTCTCACGCGTTTTCCTTTTTTCTCTTTATTCGTGTTGTTGTCAGTCGCCATTGTACGACCTCCTCTTTCCACACCATATTTTCTTCATTTTAATGGATGTCCCTACTTCTGTCTATCATTCAAGCGTAACTTACTACTCATTTGTTTTAGAGTTCCGTGTATTTTTCGCGCTTTCCTATACTCTTTTCGACAGGATATTTTCTATTATTTTTGATTAACTTTTCTTCAATGATTTCATCCAAATCGAAATCAAGATTATCCGCTAACATGTACGAATAGATTAAAACATCTGCTAGCTCTTCCTTAATTCGTTCTACCTGATTTGTCGTAACTTCCTCAGGTTGCTTCCATTGAAAAAGTTCCAGTAGTTCTGAAGCTTCCAAAGAAATCGAAATCGCTAAATCTTTTTCGTTATGAAATTGTCGCCAATTCCGATCATCACGAAATTTATTTACTTTTTCCATACTGTTCATTTGTCGGGCCTACTTTCTTTTTATCACTAAGTTTTTTAGTAGACAGTCTTTGATAATTGGTCTTCATATTCTTGATGCCATTTTTCGCTGACTTGTCTTGTTCCTGGTTCAAAAAAAACTGTTTCTGTTCCAACTTCATTTGCTTTTTGATAATACCATTTCTTCCAACGTAAAAAAGCCAAATTAGCTTCTAATACTTGAATTTTTGCTTCTAAAATCGTTTCTTGTTCAACAATAAAGGCATAGCGATCAGGTAGAGTCCCATCACCTTGCATACACCATTCCATAAATGTTGCAATATCTTTTACTGGAATAGCCGATTTTTTTAAACACTCAATGACATTCAAGTAACCTAAATCATCCTCGGTAAATACACGTCGCCCCGCTGAATTTTTTTTCACGAATGGCAACAAGCCTTCTTTATCATAATAGCGTAAGGTGTCTGTTGATAATTGATACTTTTCAGCAATTTCGCCAATTGTATAAGTTTTCATTTTTCCTCCTTGACTTGGAGCTAACTCCAAGTTGTATACTACGTTTATCTTAACAGAAGAAAGCAGGAAATGAAATGAATAAACCCCTAATCGTGATTACTGGAGCAAGCTCAGGCTTTGGAGCAGAAATCGCCAAATTATTTAATAAAGAAAACTATCCCATGTTATTGCTAGGTCGTCGTACAGAAAAAATCTATTCCTTACCGCTTGATTTTGATCAAGTGCTTGTTGACTCTGTCGACGTGACTGATGAACAAGCTTTCAAAGCCAGTATTGCCGCAGCAGAAGAAAAGTTTGGAAAAACTGATTTATTAGTAAATAACGCTGGTGTGATGTTATTAGGTAATGTTCAATCACAATCTCCATCGGAATGGAAAACGATGATGGACACAAATGTTTTAGGTGTGTTAAATGGTATGCAAGCTGTACTAGCAGATATGGTTGAAAGAAAGCACGGTACAATCATCAACATGTCTTCATTAGCTGGACGTAAAACTTTTGTGAATCATGCCGCTTATGTTGCCTCAAAGTTTGGTGTTCACGGATTAAGCGAAACCATTCGCGAAGAAGTTTCAAAAGATAATGTTCGTGTAAGCTTAGTTGCCCCTGGCGCTGCCGAAACGGAATTATTAACTCATGTTACAGATACTGGTGCTTTGTCGGACTATCAAGCATGGAAAGAAACAATGGGCGGAATCACTCTTGATCCTGTCCACGTCGCAGAAGTGGTTAAATTTATTTATGATATGCCACAAGAAGTGAACATCAGAGAAATTGACATTGCAGCAACACGCCAAGATGGCTAATCATTCTGATACTAAAAAAGGTTGGAACAAATGGTTCCAACCTTTTTTCTATTTAAGGAGTAGCTCCTAAAAATAACATGCTACTCTTACCATTTATGAAAAGTTTTTGGTATCTCTGTTTGATATTTTTGTCAGTTGTTCTTTCTCTTTTCGGAACTGAACGCTTGGAGTCACAGGTTAAGCCTTTTGCGCTACAACCTTTTCCCTCGGTGTTCCCAAAACAACTCCTCCACATAGCTTTCATCCACTTCAAAACATGAGATGCTGTTTTGAGTAACTGCTTGCTATCTGTTCGGAGCTGAACGTTTTGCGCCACAACCTTTTCCTCAGTGTTCCTCAAGCAACTTATTCGACAATAAGTCCACTTTTTCTTATTCCTTGAAGCTAAACACCTGGAGCCACAACCTTTCTCTCAGTGTTCAAGAAGTACCTCCTTCAAAATAAGCCCAAATTTCACAAAAATTTGAGGAACAATTTCTGGAAATTTACTCTTATTTATTGGAGCTGGGCACTTCTTTCACAACCTTTCTCTTAATAATTCAAATAACCGCCGTGCGTATGTAAAAGTTTGACTGACTTGCCTTCTTCTTGCTGCTTTTCAATTCGCTCCTCACCCCAAACAGACATTGCAACCAAAATCTCCCGTAGTGATTTTCCTTCTTCTGTTAATGAATATTCTACTTTAGGAGGCACTTGATTATAAATCTTTCGATGAACGATACCGTCTTGCTCTAACTCACGCAATTGTTGCGTTAACATTTTTTGCGTAATTGTAGGAATTTTTCGGCGTAGTTCACCCGTGCGAATAGCCCCATTTCCTAAATGGCAAAGAATAATTGGTTTCCATTTTCCCCCAATCACTTCTAAAGTTGCTTCAACACCAATATGATAAATTTTTTCCATTCACTTACTCTCCTCCAAAAAAGATACGCTCCAAATACTAGCACCTTCTATCAACTTTTGAAAGCAAAAAAACTTTTTTCAAAGACTATCAATTAATAATCAGCGTCTTAAATAAAAAATGAAAAATTTCTAATACTACAATAAAACGATTTTTTTCGCGTACTTACGCAAATGTTACAAAAAAGTACCTATTGCACTAAAAAGTAGGTACTTTCTACTTTCATAAATAAGGTCTATATTTTCTATTCGTCAGGTAACAAACTTTTAGGAGGAAAAAAATGAAAAATAAAATCTCACCCACACTTACATTGATGGCATTAGTTATCAATGCCTTTGCCATTGGTTCAACTGAATTTATCAGTGTTGGCCTTATGCCTTTGATTGTAAATAGCTTTCACGTTAGCTTGGCACAAGCAGGACTGACTGTTTCCCTTTACGCAATTGGCGTTACTGTCGGCGCGCCACTCTTAACTATTTTAACTGGAAAATGGAATCGAAAATTTTTAATGATGATGATTATGTCTTTATTCATTGTTGGAAATCTATTTGCTGCATTCGCTGCAAGCTTTGCCATGTTACTAATTGGTCGTGTTATTTCTGCCCTAGCTCATGGTATTTTCATGTCCGTTTCAAGTGTCATTGCAGCAGATGTTGTTCAGCCACATAAACGTGCCAGTGCAATTGCCATCATGTTTACTGGATTAACCGTGGCTACCGTTACAGGTGTTCCATTAGGTACCTTCATCGGCCAACAGACCAATTGGCACATGACATTCATTTTTATTGCAGCTGTTGGTTTCATTGGGTTACTCGCCAATTTATTCTTGATTCCAAGTGGCTTACCTATCCCAGGGTCGGTAGACTTGCGAGGTATTCTAAGAATCTTTAAAAATAAATTTTTAGTTGGTTCCTTTTTGATCACTGCACTTGGTTATGGTGGTACTTTTGCTGCTTATACTTACCTAACGCCAATTTTGCAAGACAAAATTGGTTATTCTGCACATGCTGTCGTTATCTTATTAGTTATCTATGGACTAATGGTTGCCATTGGAAATACGATTGGTGGGCATTACTCTAACCGGCAACCTTTGAAAGCTTTAGGTGTTATGTTTGGTCTGTTAGTTCTTTCTCTACTTTTCCTATTTTTAACAATTTTGAGTGGAAATAAACTAGTAGCAACCGTTGCAACACTCGTCTTAGGACTCTTCTCTTTCATGAATGTTCCTGGGCTACAATTTTATGTCGTTCAACTAGCTGAAGGCTATACACCAAAAGATATTACTCTAGCTTCAGCATTTAATATTTCTGCATTTAATATCGGAATCGCATTCGGCTCGTTTGTCGGAGGACAAGTAACAAAAACTGTCGGCGTTGGTTACACGCCAATTTTCGGAGCAGGTATTGTCTTACTGGCTGTTTTTTTAGTTCTAAAATTGATTGCTGAAAATAAAAAAATAGAACAACTGTCTTTAACTGCACAGGAAATGAATCCTGAAAATTCAACTAGTGTCACAAAATAAAGAAGAGGACGAGCCTAAGACTCGTCCTCTTCTTGCGTTTTCTTGATGCTTTTTTCCTATACATACGTTATGTCTATTTAAGCGTTTAATCGATACTCTTATCGATAATTGCCCGCAGTACCTTTTCCCTTAACTCAATCGAATCAACGTTATTTTTTCGTTCATAACCTTGAACCAGAATATCGCAAAGATAAAGCTGAGAGATTTTTCCAGCTAAAGACGCCCCGTTCAGAAACTCTTCAATTGCTGTTTGTAAAACAAAATCGGCGGTTCGTCCAATTGGCGATTGAAGATAATTCGTAATTGCCAAAATTTTGGCACCATTTTTTTTCGCAATTTTCATTGAATCATACGTATCTTTTGTTTTCCCTGACAGTGAAAAAACAATTACTGTGTCTCCTTCATCCAATAGTGAAGCAACCTGTGCTTGAATATGCGGATCTACTACTGCATGCGCCTTTACACCAACTCTTAGAAACATAGTAGCTAAATCTAAACTAGTCGTTCCACTTGATCCCACTCCAAATATATAAATGTTGTTTGACTGGCTAATCAGTTGAAGCGCATCGGCTAATGTTTCCTCGTTAAGTAATGATTCTGTTGCATTCAATGCCTCTTTTACTCCAACTGCGATTTCAGTAAAATATTTTGCTTCTTTCGGTAGCTCTTGTTTCTGGCTAAAGTCTTCTTTCGCAATTTCGATTTTCAAATCAGAAAAACCAGAAAAACCTAA
This sequence comes from Enterococcus sp. DIV0174, assembly GCF_050529065.1. Lineage (NCBI taxonomy): Bacteria > Bacillati > Bacillota > Bacilli > Lactobacillales > Enterococcaceae > Enterococcus > Enterococcus sp. DIV0174. The sequence goes on from NZ_CP172881.1 coordinate 2,204,120, forward strand.
TTTTTGACAAAAACGAATAATTGTTGCATCGCCAACTTTTGTTTTTGCCTTGATGTCACTCATTGTATTATAAATAACTGATTTCCCAGAATCCAAAATATAGTCAGCTACTTTTTTTTCAGATTTTGTTAAAAATGGATAGTGCTCGCGAATCAAATAGGTATACTTCATGACTTCTCCTTCACTACAACGTATTCGCTTCATTATACTCCAAAACAAAAGAATTCTCCAAAATTCTCCAATTAAGGCTTTACATGATTGTAAGCGGATGCTACACTATGTTCGGAGTTATTATCCAAAAATAAAACAAAAAATGGAGAATTAAGGAGAATGAAAAAACAAACATTTTTAGATGCCATTTCTGGCGGGTTGATTGTTTCTTGTCAGGCTTTACCTGGCGAAGTATTTTACAGCGAAACTGGCGGAATAATGCCTTTATTTGCTTTGGCTGCTCAAAAAGCAGGAGCTGTTGGTATTCGTGCAAATTCTGTTCGTGATATTTTGGAAATCAAAGAACAAGTTGACTTGCCGATGATTGGTATCATCAAACGTGATTATTTACCTGAAGAACCTTTTATTACTGCAACCATGCGCGAAGTTGACGAGCTTGTTGCAACCGGTGTGGAAGTTATTGCTCTTGATTGTACTTTACGAAAACGTCACGATGGCTTAAAAATCAATGACTTTATTGTTCAAATTAAAGATAAGTATCCCAATCAACTATTGATGGCGGACATCGCCACATTTGCAGAAGGTGTCAATGCTGCTAAGGCAGGAGTTGACTTTATTGGGACAACATTGAGTGGTTACACAGCAGACAGTAAACACCAAAACGAGCCAGATATTGAGCTTATCAAACAATTGGTTGATGCAAATCTATGTGTTATCGCAGAAGGAAAGATCCACACACCTGAACAAGCAAAAAAAATCAAAGACTTAGGTGTTGCTGGACTTGTTGTTGGTGGTGCAATTACGCGACCGCAAGAAATTGCACAGCGTTTTGTTGATGGATTAAACTAGGAGGAATCACTATGTTCAAAAAATTTTCACAGCTTGGTCGTGCTTTCATGCTCCCAATTGCTATCTTACCTGTCGCTGGTCTTCTTCTTGGACTGGGTGGCGCGCTAACAAATGAAAGCGCCATAAATGCCTACCCACTTTTAGCACAACCATGGCTACACACGATTTTGAGTATTATGAGTGTTGCTGGTAATGCTGTTTTTGCAAATCTAGCGTTGATTTTTGCGATTGGTATCGCAGTTGGCTTGGCAAATGGCGATAAAGGAACTGCTGGATTAGCTGGCGGTGTTGCCTATCTCGTGTATACAGCAACAATTAGTGGCTTTCTGGAACTTTTTTCTCCAGAGGGTGCCTCTTTGGATACTGGAGTTGTTGGTTCAATTGCCATTGGTGGCACGGTCGCCTTTTTGCATAATCGTTATCGAAAAATCGAATTACCACAGTTTCTTGGTTTTTTTGGCGGCTCTCGTTTTATTCCCATCGTTTCTAGTTTAGCTGCAATTCTTATCGGTTCATTTTTTTATTTGATCTGGCCGCCAATTCAAAACGGCTTAGTCATTGCTGGAGAGCAAATTGCACAAATGGGTAGTTTGGGTACATTTTTATATGGCTTTTTACTTCGTCTGACTGGTGCAGTTGGTTTGCACCACACGATTTATCCACTGTTCTGGTATACTTCGTTGGGCGGAACAGAAACAGTTGCTGGTTCAACGATTTCAGGTGCACAAAATATTTTCTTTGCTCAGTTAGCCGATTCTAGCCACACAGGTCTATTCACTTACGGAACCCGTTTCTTCGCAGGAAGATTTGCTACGATGATGTTCGGTTTACCTGCTGCATGTTATGCAATGTATCGCGCGATTCCCAAACAAAACCGTAAGAAGAATGGTGGTTTGTATTTTAGTGGTGCGTTGACCTCTTTTTTAACTGGGATTACTGAACCTATTGAATATATGTTTTTATTTGTAGCTCCATGGCTATATGTCATTCACGCATTTTTAGATGGTCTCTCTTTTTATTTCGCTGATATTTTAAACATTCGAATTGGTAATTCATTTTCTGGAGGCCTCATTGACTTCTTATTATTTGGTGTTTTACAAGGAAACGACAAAACAAATTGGTTGAAATTACTACCCTTTGGTCTTGCTTGGGCAGTTATCTATTATGTTGTCTTTTCATTTTGTATCAAAAAATTCAAAGTGGCGATTCCAGGTATGGAGTTAGCTACAGATGAAACTCCGAACGAATTTGAAAAGGAAAACAAAAAGAAACCAACTACTTTACATGACGAGTCACTAACCATCATTACTGCACTCGGAAGCCAAGAAAATATTGAATCAGTCGAAGCTTGTGCTACTCGTCTGCGTGTTTCTGTCACCGACGGACAACTGGTCAATAAACAAGCTATCCAAGAATTAGGCGCTACAGCTGTTTTTGAAGTTAAAGGTGGCATCCAAGCCGTTTTTGGTGGTAAGGCAGATCTTTTGAGTCAGGAAATCAACCAAATTTTAAATAAAGATAGTTAGCAGTTTGCTACTTATTGATTGCATAAAAAAGAAGCTCAGTTGTCCCACACTAGACAACTGAGCTTTTTCATTCTTTCATTTACTAAATACTTATAAAAACAACTCTTTTTTCGCCAAAAAATTTCTAGCTTGCAACAAATCATGAAACTGAAAATCTGCGGGTGCTGGACGTTCTCGTAAACGTGAAAGATCTTTTTTCAGTGGATAGCGCCCTTTTCTAACTGGTAGATCCGTGATATCATCTTCAACTAGAACAGAAAGAATTCCTGCACGACGCGCTGCTTCGATCCCGACTCTTGAATCTTCAAAAACAAGCGCATGTGCTGGATCAACACCAGCTTTTTGACTGGCTTTTAAGAAAATCTCTGGATTTGGTTTCCCGGCTTCGACTTCATCCCCCGCCAATAGTACATCAAAATAGTCAGTAAGTCCTTCCATCTCTAAATAAGTTAAGACTTTTTCTCGGTTTGAAGACGAGGCAACAGCGATTTTAACCCCTTGTTCTTTGGCGAAATCTAATAATGGAACCAAACCATATTTTTTATGAACTGTTTTTTCTTTCGCCAATAGTTCATTTTTGAACACGTTCATTGAGTCACGCCATTCATTGTAAGGTACCTCCTCGCCATAGAGTTCTTTCATCCCTAAACGAATATCTGAATCCGTTTTTCCTGTTAAATAATAATAAACATTATGATTCAATTCATAATCATGTTTTTCTGCAGAATTGAAATAGCCTCGATAACTAAGACGACCTGTATCAAACATTAGTCCATCCATATCAAAAATAAATAATTCGATTTTATTCATAATAGCCTCCAATAACTTGAGTTGGTTCATTCTACCTCAAAAGGGAAAGAAAGGACAGCAGTAAGCGATTAAGGAACCCTCTAACGAAAAGAAAAAGCAGAGGATTCACAGCTTTTTCTACAATTATTTGCTCATTTCAGAACGTTGTTTTTTCTTTGCTTTTTCTTTGCTTTTTCTCGCCTAACTAGTAGTCATTTCCGTCAAAAGGGCGGGCAAAACGCCTGTTCGTTTTGTCCCACCCTCTTTTTTACCCGTTTGATACATTCACAACTTTATCTGCTTGCCGTGAAAGATTGTTCTTTGATTGTTTCTATTAATTCGTTCAAGTGCTGACTGGCAGTTACTCCGTCATCTTGCTTCAAACTTGCTTCTGAAAGAATAAATGACCCACCAACTGCTACTACTTGAGAATGGTTCAAATAGTCGAGAACATTGGTTTCATCAATGCCACCCGTTGGCAAAAATTTCACGTCATAAAATGGTCCACTCAAGGCCTTGATTGCCTTTAGCCCGCCATAGATATCTGCTGGGAAAAATTTAACCATATGAATACCATAATCCACCGCTTGCTGAATTTCACTGGATGTTGCCGTTCCAGGAAAAACGGGAATACCTTGAGCTAAACTATATTCGATGACTTCAGGAATCACAGCTGGTGACACAATAAATTTTGCGCCATTTTTAACTGCTGCCTTTGCCTGTGCCAACGTTCGCACAGTGCCCGCACCCACCAATAATTTTCCAGATTTTGCTAATTGTTTGATGGCCGCTTCTGCCAATTCACTACGAAACGTGACTTCAACTAACGGTAACTGATTTGCTAACAGAATTTCTTCCAATCGATCCAGATAGTCAAGATCCGTTGCAGTATAAAGAGGCAATAGCTTTGCTTCTTCGATTTTTTGATAAACTTCGTTTTGAATTGTCTGCATTTTCAAACTCGCTCCCTCACAAAACGTGATCTATTTTTTGGCTTTTGTGATTGCTTCGTGTAATCCTTGCATATAGGTAATCCCCATTGCGCGGTCATATAAACCATAGCCTGGCATCGCCACTTCTCCCCAAATCGTTCGACCATGGTCAGGACGAATCACACCATCAAAACCAACGTCCACTAATGCTTGCATCAGCGCATACATATCAAGTGAACCTTCTGTTGATAAATGTGCTGTTTCCTTGAACTTTCTTTCACCCATAAAGCCAACATTTCTAAAGTGGACAAAGTTAATTCGTTCTCCAACTTCATGAATGATTTCAACCAAATCGTTGGCTGGATCTGCTCCCAAGGAACCTGTGCATAACGTAATTCCATTGTAAGGAGAATCAACAATTGATAAAATTCGTTTTAAGTCTGCCAGGTTCTTTGTAATGCGTGGGAAGCCAAAGATCTCCCATGGTGGATCATCCGGATGGATAGCCATTTTCACATCCATTTCCTCACAAACTGGAATAATTTTTTGCAGGAAATAGGAAAGATTTTCAAATAAAACTTCTTCCGTCACACCTTCATAAGTTTCCACCAACCGATTGAATTTATCTAGGCGTTCTTTCTCCCAGCCGGGCAAACGAAATCCTTTTGATTGGCTATGGATCAATGTATACATTTCACTTGGCTGCATGTTGTCAACTACTGACTGATCATAGACTAACGAAAAGCTGCCATCTTCATTTTCATAAAACAAATTGGTCTTTGCCCAACCAAAAATTGGCTTAAAGCTATAACAAATCAAATGCACGCCACACTTCGACAAATTTTTGATTGTCTGGATATAGTTATCAATATAATGATCTCTATCGGCTGTTCCTGCTTTAATTGCATCATGGATGGCCACACTTTCAATTCCTAATAATTCTAGATTTCCAGCTTCAACAGAATCTTTTAATTCCTGAATTTCGTCAACTTCCCAGATATCACCAGGTAACTTGTCTAACAAAGTCCCTACAATTCCATTGATGCCCGGAATTTGACCTACATTTTCCAGCGGAATCGAGTCTCCTTGACCATACCATCTAAATCCCCACTTCATCTTGGCTTACGCCTCCTTTAAAAGTCATCTTCTTCATCATTTTCTTCAGTCATTGATGTATGCCATGCTTGTAAACTATCTTCTCCCTGTGCAAGGATTGCCGGAGCAACTTGTTCTAAAGGCGTTTCAATTAATTGATGATTGATCGTTTCCAATAACATTGGTAAGTTGACACCGCCAATAACATACACTTGTTCTTGAAGTGCTGGTTCTAATTGACTAACAGCTAATACTGACTGATTGTAGGGACTAGCACTTACCAAGTCTGTTAATACAATGACACCATTTTCTTGATTGACTTCATGGATTGCTTTCCCGATTTTTTCACCTAAAAGTTGTACATCATCCGCTTGGTTCAAGCGAACGGTTGCTGTATTATTCGTTGCCCCAATAATTACCGTTGCAGCATCTTTTAATCCTTCACTCAACGTACCATGTGTTGCAATCACAATTCCTAACATGATGCTTCCTCCTCGACAGACAGTTTTGGTTCATTTCTTTTGAAAAAAGTCATAACTTTTACGATATTTTCCATATTAAGTTCTTTTTGATCGAGTACTTCTCGACTTAGATAAAAGCCAGTTGTCTCTGCTTGATTTTCACCACTAAACAAATACATCGGCTGTTTTTCTAACAATTGTTCGGACACAACTTCAATGCCTGCTTTTTTAGCAGCTTCACTTGTTTTTTTAGGCGTACCCAGTACTCTCAATGGTGCCTTCGCCCCAATGCTATCCAACAAGTACACTTCACAATTTCTTTTGGTTACACTTTGTAGTACCGTAACTCCTTGCTCACCAAAGCATCCTTCATCAATCAGTGCATAAGCTGTTTTTTCATCGGGTTCTTCCATCATTGCTAGTAGCGTCAAGATCGATGACGTATTCCGAACAAGATTTTTACGATTCGACAATCCTTGAGTCACCTTGCCTAAAAAATAAAAGTAACTAGCAAAGACAGCTATTACGAGCCATGTACTAAAAGTAGTCACATCAAAAACCAATGCATGCTTCATTAAGTAAACGATCGTCGCCATTAAGCCAATAAAAATCAGGCTGACTGTGCCTAACAAAATAAATTTGGTCGTAGCCTTCGCTTGTTCTTTTCGTTGAAACAAAGTGTACGCCCCCACATGTCTAGGTGGTGTGTCATAATACGTGCAAACCACTCGCTCGGCATTTTCGACATCGCCAATGTAAATATTTCTGGAAGAGGTTCTTTTCTGTTGGTTATATTCAATTACTTGTACGTCTTCTCGCATCGGCAAAATATCTGCAATAACAGCTGAGATAAATCTTGTTTTTTGTTTGTGTGTACGCCGTAAGCGATAGACATATTGGTAACGAAACAACCAATCTTGAAAGCGTTCCTTTTTTTGCATCGTACTCCCCACCTATCCTTGTTCGTTTATTTGGGGAGTCTGGTAATCAATCCCAGACTCCATTTGCTTATCCTTATGCGTGATTTTACAAATCAAATTTGCTTAAAATGTCTTTTAAAGTTGATTTTGGCGCAGATGGCGTTGCTTGGAAATAAATATTTTCAACCCCATAGTCTTCGTTCAATTCTTTTAATTTTTGCGCATCTTCTTTATTTAAATAAACTGATTTTGTTACTAATAAATCTTTTTCTGGATCTTTTTGAGCAATCCCGCCAATATTTAATTCTTTCATTGGTATACCATGTTTGACTAAGTCATAGATCACACTCACTGTTTTGGCAATCAAGATGCAGTTATACTCTTTAAACTCATATTCATCCCAATAAAATTTTGCTTTATCGCTTGTGATGACAATCGTTTTTTGCCCCGTACGACTTCCCGCGTTTTTATAAAGATCACGCATGAATTTATCTTTTGCGACAACATCATCCACTACAAAAATGGAATTAACTCCGCTCTTTTGTGACAAAGTCACCATTACTTGACCATGGATTAAACGTTCATCTACACGTGCTAAGTTTACTTTTCCCATCAAAAACACTTCCTTTAATTTTTATAAAATTCCAATACCTGCTAAGACAATCAAAATCAATGTTAACCAGAGCAACGCTTGAGTTACTTTTAGTCCCTTTTTGTTATAGAACCAGTAAACACCCATCACGACTGCTAACGGCAACAACCCTGGAACAATTTGGTCCAAAATATCTTGAATGACGAAATCTTTACCCGAAATAACAAACTTCAAGGTTGACTCTACTTTGACATAATTACCTGCTAAAACACCCATCATGAATAGCCCTAAAACAGATAATGTTTCAATTGCTGTTTGAATGCCGGTGCTTTGCATCAAACCAGTGGCATTTCGTCCCATTGCAAAAGCTTGTCTTGCAAAGAACACCCCTAAAATCGCTTGATACGTGGCAAAACAGATGAATGGGAACAACGCGCCTAACGCACTACCTTGTTGTGCCCATGGAACTGCGATTGCAATAAAGATATATTGAACAGTTCCTGAGTCAATCGCATCCCCAATTCCTGCTAAAGCCCCCATCAAACCAGCTTTTGTGTTGTACATCAAATCATCTTGCATCAAAACTTCACTGTCAGTATATTCTTCTTCTGCACGTTGTTGTTCCATTGAAGACATTAACCCAGTGATTACACCACCACCCCAACTTAATTGGGTATTGAAGAACAACAACTGACGTTTATAAGCAGCTCTTCTAGCATCATCATCTTTATACAATTTTTTCAAAATCGGCATCATTCCATAAAGTAAGGATGGTGCCAAATAGCGTTCAAATGAGTGCGGAATTTCATTAGCGAAATGCCAACGTAAGTAGGCTTTCGTCACATCTTTTTTGGTAATCTCTTCTGGTGCTTGACTGTTTACTTGTGTTTTTTCAATTGCTTCTGTCATCATTCTTCCTCCTTACTTTGCTTAGAATCCATCATCATAGTCATCGTCATCATCATCGAACGTTGTCGTTGCAGTACCATTACCATTGTCAGCAGCTGCTTGGACATGTTTTCCTTGTTGTGATTTCACGAAAATCAAAGCAATCAATACACCAAAGATTGCGTAAGTTACCATCGTGATTTCTAATGATTTGAAGACAACACTTAAGAAATAAGCCAAGAAGAAGAACACCATATAATCTTTTCGACCAATAACATAAACTGTTGTAGCAATCCCAATTGCCGCTAAACCACCACCAACAACTTCTAAAATATGAATCACAACCGTTCCTTCTAAAGCAGTAATCACATCGGCAATAATTGGTGCCCCCAAATAAAGTGCGATAAATACTAACGGTACGAATAACAGAAATGAAGCCAAGGTTGGATATAAGATAATTGAACGTTTGATTGCTTTGTCATTCAAGTCTTCAACAGCTTTATCTGTATATTTCCCTAAAAATGTATTGATAAAGAAGCGCAATTGATATAAATAACTTCCTAATAATCCTACTGGAACAGCTACTGCAATTGCTGCCTCAGGTGAAAGATCTCCTAAAAGTGCTACTGGAACAGCCACCGCTGCTGCAATTGATGGTTCAGCTGGCATTGAACCTCCAGGTGAAAAGACACCCATATAAATCATTTGTAATGAAGCGGTGATAATCATTGCTTGTGCCACGTTTCCCATGATGATTCCGACAACTAACCCTGTCATCAATGGCGAGAATCGAAGTGTTAACGTTGCCCCTCCGCCAAGCCATCTTGACATGATAGCTGCAACCCATAAGGCAATCAATAAACTTTGTATGATACTTAAATTTTCCATAAGTCCTCCCCTAAACTTTCGTTCATTTTTGTTTTGACCTAACGACCTTTATCCTACGAACTGATTTTATCAACTGAATTTTATACTAAATAATAGCTCTGACTTTGGACCGCTCGTTCTGGTAAACGACCAGCAACAATTCGCTCGACATCTTCAACACATTTTTTTCCCATCTCTTCTAGGCATTCCCTTGTATATGCAGAGGTGTGTGGTGTCATTACAACATTTTCAAATGATAGATAAGGATGATCTTTTCTTCCCGGTTCTTCTTCCAAGACATCTGTAGCAAAACCAGCGATTTTTCCTGATTTTAGCCCTGCAACCAGTGCTTCCTCATCAATCAAAGCACCCCTAGCACTATTTGACAGATAAACCTGATCTTTCATCTTTTCGATTTCAGCCGTTGAAATCATATGATAATTTTCTTCTGTAAGATTGGCACATAAACAGATAATATCTGCTGAAGCAAGTAATTCATCCAGCTCCACTTTTTTGGCACCAAAGCTTTGTAAATACAACTCTGATTTATAAGGATCATATGCCAAAACTTCGCAACGAAATCCATTTCGTAAAATCTCGACCACACAGCTTCCTGTGTTTCCAACCCCGATTACGCCAACTGTTTTGTTGAAGAGTGCCCGACCAACAAATTGTGCACGATCTTCCCAGTGATCCTTTTTCACACTAGAATCTGCTTCAACTGTGCATCTTAAAATAGCTAACAGATTTGTGATATTGTTTTCGGCTACGGCATCTCGCTCAACTAATGCCGGAATGATTGAAACAATCGTTCCTTTTTCTTTTGCTGCTTCGAGGTCGATATTGTTGTACCCAATGCCGTGTCGAGAAATCAAACGTAGTTCATCTTTATACTCGAAAAATTCTTTGGTAAAAAACGGGGTAACACTGGCAATAATCACATTGTAGCCGTGCAACATTTCTGCCAGTTCTTTTCCAGGTATCTCACCATCTACAGTAAAGTGTTTGACGGTTCCTAACGCTTCTAATCGTTTTAAATGTTCAGGAAAAATTTTGCCAAAGCTACTTGAATTCACAATTGCGATTTGATACTTAGCCATTTTTTTACTCCCTTCACTCTTTTTTGATTACTTCATGACCACCAAAACCATTTCGCAAAGCAGAAACAACTTTTGCAGAAAAACTGTCTTCTTCCTGTGACAGATTTCTCATGAATAAACTCATCGCAATCACCGGAACAGGGACATTCATTGCTAATGCTGTTTCTACCGTCCATTTTGCCTCACCAGAAGCTGCTACGATTCCACGATAATCTGCCAATTCAGGACTTTGGCGAAATTGTTCTTCTGCGATTTCCATTAACCACCCTCGAATAACGGAACCGTGATTCCAAACACGAGCTACATCTGCTAGATCGAAATCATAATCACTTTGTTCCACTAATTGAAAGCCTTCGCCGATTGCCTGCATCATGCCATATTCAATCCCGTTGTGAACCATTTTCAAAAAGTGACCGCTCCCAGCTGGCCCAGCATATAGGTAACCGTTTTCAATTGCAAGATCTTTAAATAATTGCTCAATAGATAAAAAGATTTCTTGGTTTCCACCAATCATCAAACACGCATTGTTACGCGCACCTGAAATACCACCCGAAGTTCCACAATCAAAATAATAAATGCCACGTTCTTCAAAAATTGCTGCGCGCCGAACTGAATCTTGATAATTTGAGTTTCCACCTTCAATCACAATGTCCTGCGGTGCTAAAAGTGGCAATAATTGCTCTAATACTCGATCAGTTGGGCTGCCTGCGGGTAACATCAACCAAATAATTTTTTGCTCTAGCTTGTCTTCTTGATAAGAAGCTAGTAAGTCTTCGACTGTTTGAAAGGCTTCGATCCCTTCATGACTTGCAATATTTAACGTCTCTTCAGCTAAATCTGTCCCCTTTATTTCATAGCCACGCTCTTTCAAATTGATTGCTAAGTTCATTCCCATCTTACCTAATCCAACAAAACTCACCTTCATGATAGCGCCTCCATTTCTATATCCTCATTATACAAAAAAATATTTTTTTGTAAACATAAAAAATAAAAATTTTTTCGTTTGATTTTTTTATTGAAACATTATATCCTTTATTTAGAGAGTAAAGGGGGAACACATATGTCTGTATCCATTCGCTTACAAATAAGAACCATGTACAATGATTTCAGTCCGAAAGAGCAAGCCATTGCAGATTATGTTCTAGAAAATTCAAGTAAAGTAGCCCACAGTTCCATTAGCGATTTAGCGAATGAGCTTGGAATCGCTGACTCCACTTTTTTTCAATTTACGAAAAAACTTGGTTACAATGGATTCAAAGATTTCAAAATGGCAATGCTCATTCAAGAAAATGATTTTTCTGCGATTGCCATCCACGAAAACATTGATCAAAATGATACGGAATTAACCATGGCACAAAAAGTTTTTGACTCCAACATCACAACTTTGAATGATACACAAAGGTTATTGCGACAAGAAGATTTAAAGCAAGCGGTTGATCTGATCAACACTTCTGATCGGCTCTTTTTCTTTGGTGTAGGTGGATCTGAAATCGTTGCAACCGATGCTTATCACAAATTTTTACGCTCACCAATCTCAGTTTTTCATAGTACGGATTACCATATTCAATTGATGGAGGCTTCTCTTTTAACACCCACTGATTGTGCAATCTTGATTTCTCATACAGGTAAATCAAAAGAAACCATTCGTTTAGCAGAAACCGTCAAAGCCACCGGGGCAAAAGCAATCGTCGTCACAAGTCAGGCAAATTCTCCTTTGGCTAAGTTGGGTGACGTGGTCTTTATTTCCATTGCAGAAGAAACCGAATTTCGTTCTGAAGCTTTAGCTTCGCGAATTTCTCAACTAAGCATTATGGACTCGCTTTACGTCATTTTAATGTTTTATAATCAAGAAAAAGCACGTGATTCAATTTCCAAAGTTCGCCGAGTAATTGCTCGCAGCAAACAATAAAAAATCCACCAACCATTAGCCCAGATTACTAATGGTTGGTGGATTTTTTATTTGTTCTGAAAGTAAATTGTTTATTGGTGGCATCAAAAGGAGAAAGACAGTACACACGTGTCAAATCAGAGGCATCTGTGTTCTCTACTTATTTTTGTCTAGGTAAGAAACTACCTAGCACTATCCCACAAAAAAACAGGCAACTAAGTTTCCCCATACCATACTTCAGTAGTCAGCCTGCTTTATTGAATTATTTTTACTTAATCAATCACTTGTTTCACCTTGAACTCTTTTGTCTGTTCCGATTTTTCTTCTTGGCTCGCTAATTCAAACAATATATGTTCTCCACTTGATTCATCTTCGACAATGACCAATTTTCCCAGTGGCTGACGTTGGTCTTTCACGATTTGTGCTTCACGAATCAATTCTTTTGGGTCACGTTTTGCTGCTAATGCATTTCCTAAATTAAAAAAAACTGTTTCTTCCATCATAATCCCTCCCATTTCCACCGATATTTTGCTTTTTATCAAAACTTGAAATCTTTACGCGTTGGAACCTGCCTGTTGAAACTTCTATAGTTTTATTATACCATGCGTCAGAAAAACAATGTATTTTGGGCACACTGATTCATTTATAAAAAATAACTTGATTATAAAAATAGAAAAAAAGTAGAGCCAAACATTCACACGTTTTGCTCCACTCTTCTCTTCATCCTTAAATTTCAATCAGCATACCGTCATAAGCTGTCAACATTTGGTGCTCATCTGCTAATTCTTTCATTTCTTGATGTGTCAAACCTCCATTGTGAGAAAAATGACTAAGAACATAGGTCGTCTTTTCATCACATAACCCTCGTTCGGACAACGATTGAATCAGTCGTAAATTTTCTCCTAAATTCATGTGAATACCACCAACATATGTCATGTTTTGTCCTGTACAATCCAATGAGATCGCATCTAATTTTAATTGATTTTCTTCTAAATAATCCAGAACTTCATCGGTTGGAAATCCTGTATCATGTGTATAAAATAAGCGTTTCCCATCACGTTCAATCACATAAATGAAACAATCTCCATTTTTTTGACCATGAACAGCTGGTAGTGTATGAACTTGATACTCACCAATTTGATACTTTTCAAATGGCGCTAATTCTTGAAACTCGATTCGTTCAGGTTCAATCATTTTTTCTAATTCAAATGCACGATCAAAGAAGCGATGAACAGTTGCATTACCATAAACGGTCAGTTTTTTATCCAAATCATTCGCATACGAGCTCATTCGAAAAGCCAAATCTTCTACATATAAATGATCGCTGTGCCAATGTGTAATCAATAAATGTTCAATCTCATTGAAATTCAGCTGATGTTCCCGTAAATGAAAATAGCTATCTCCAGGAAAATCAATTAATAACTCACCATCATCTATTAAGGTTTGTGTCTGAGTTCGTAAGTCTTTTCCACCATGTTCTCGTGCATAACGACAAATACGACAGTTACAAAAAATCCCGGGAACTCTTTCCGCTGCCGCCGTGCCTAAATAATGAATTTTCATGTTGTTTCCTCCTACCAATAAGTTGCCCAGCTTCGATACAAACGTGTCAGTGCCTCAAAATAAAAATAGTCCCCCCAGGTAGTACATTCGTTAACTCCTGTCCCACCTGGCTTAGAGTATACGCCTTGAACTAGTAAACCATTTGATTCAGGATGACTTTTTGTCGTGTAATTCATCAGATTAACCATGATTTCCTGCGCAGCCTCTTCATATTTTTGGCGTCGTGAATCCGTTAACGGTAAGTTTTTTGCCAACTCCAACAAACCACAAACAGTAATTGCTGACGCAGACGTATCTCTTTCTTCCTCGCCATCCATAAAAAACAGATCCCAATAAGCAATTTTATCTTCCGGCAAGTGGGCTAAGTAATAATCTGCTAAATAACAAGAAGACTCTAGTAACGTTGCATCACCTGTATGAGTAAAACTGATTGGAAATCCATAGATTCCCCAAGCTTGACCTCTTGCCCAACAGGAATCGTCTGCGTAGCCTTGCGCTGTCGCGCCAAAACGAGGGTTTCCTGTCTCAATATCCATATAATACGTATGAAAAGTCGAATAATCCTCACGAATCAAATATTTTTGTGCCAATTTCACATGATTTTTAGCTGCTTCTCGATAACGTGGGTCGCCTGTTTCATTTGAAGCAAAATACAGTAAAGGCAAATTCATATTGCAGTCAATAATCATTCGACCTTGCTGCTCTTTATCAGAAAGCTCCCCCCATGCTTGGAAAATCTTCGCTGTTTCGTTATAACGTCGCATTAAAACATCCGCGGCTTGGAGCGCCATTTTTCGTGAAGAAGCTGTGTTATTTTCACGATAGTCGGCAACTGCTGCCAAGGAGTATAAAAAACCAATATCATGGTGGTTCAAAACAATTTCTTCATCTAGTCGTTGTTGAAATACTTCTAGCTGTTTGGTAATCACTTGCTGAATTCGCTTGTCTGGTCGATAGCCTTGAGCCAAATGCAGCATACCAATCCAAAAACCATCTGTCCAATCTGCGTTTTCAACAGCTGGATAACAATAGTTTTTAGAAACTGCTGCCGGAACTAAGGTTTCAAATGTTGTCAGGTTCTCAATGATTTTTTGATAAACAAATTCAAGCTCTTGTGCTACTTTTTCTTTCGTTAGCATATTGCCCTCCAATTTAATACAAAACAATTTTTTCTTGGTCAGTAGCTACAACCACTCGGCCATAATAATATTCTCCCTCAACACAATAGGCTCTTCGCCCATGGGCAGGCTCTTGATGCTGAATTAGAATGAGTTTTTGTGTGCGATCTTTCAACTGAACCTTGATTGCTTCCACTACTTCATCTGGTTGTTGTTCTGCTTCTGAATAAACGGGTAGCTTTTCAACTTTTGTAACCAGTCCTTGTGGGTTTAAAAGATAAGTTGTTGCGGCTGTTCCTTGAATATTTTTCTTTGCTCTCGCACAAGTGATTTTTCGCAATTCATTATAGGTTGGCGCACTATTTTTTTCGTAACATTCCCAGCGTGCTTCTTTTGCTAAACATGAAATCTCGTAGCCTAATTCTGGGAAGATTAACATACTTTGCTTTTGTTGAACTGTTGATGAATCAAAGTGAAAAAAGGTTTCAATTTCATGATTTCCGCGACAAATATAGCTGTCACTAACAAAGCTGAATCCCTCCGGAAAATGAATCACTTTACGATCGACGTACACTGGATCAGCTAATGTAAAATAACCCAAATGTCCACCTTCAAAAAACTGGATGCCTGACTTTTCGGTAGCTTTTTGATTGATTGGTGTCGCCACTTTGACACTGTCCCACGCATCTGTATGCTGATTAAAGTTTTCTTTATCAACCACGATGGTATTATGCGCTGTTGCTTCTTTGAAAACCAGTCGGTGCTTACTTAATTCGTAGCTGTATCGACCTGAATCAATCAAGATATCTTTTCCTTGATAGGCTAAGTCAATATGGAGTAAATCATCATGTCCATGCCCGCCCCCCAGAGGTCCGCATTTAAACAAATGATACGTCAGTGGGCTTTTTGCAATCATGATTCCTGCTTGCTCAAAATGATGAAAGGCTTCTTTCAATAACAAGCAATCGGTAATTGGAAATTGACCTCTTCCTAAAGAAGTTTTTGCAAAAAAGGTTAAGTCTGCTTGATTTTTTTTCACTGGTTCTTCTAGATTGGTTAAAATAACTTCTGCATATTGCAATAAGCCCGTCATATCTTCTTGATCGCTATCGCCATACATTGGTTGCTGACCATTTGGTTTCACAAACAAGCTTGCTGCTCTTGCCAATTGTTTCGCATAGTCAACCATTTTTTCTGGTACGTCAGTTGCTGTCCTTTGAGCGAGTTGTAAAATTTCCAATAAACAAAGCAAAACCTCATTGTGATACATAAAAGATTGTTCTCGTTGCATACCATCTGCTTCCACTTGTAAAGCGAATGAATGCGTTAAGTAAAAGAGACTTTCTGCTTGCCATAAATCTGCCTTCTCGAAATTGGGAAAAGCTAGACTTAAACTATACAACCCTGCAATTTCTAAAACCTGCCAGTTGCTCTGCCCTCGTTCAATTGATAAATTTTCGTAGAGATACGTTCCTTGAATCTCAAGAGCTGTTTCTACTTTTTGCTTCAATTCGTCCGAAAAAAGTGGCAAGAAGCGATTCATTTCAACTAGCTTCAACCAATTGACTACACGTAGCCCAACATCAATGGTTCGCCAGCTAGATTGTTTTGTTAGTTGATTTAGCGGATTATGTTGAAGAAACGCGTGTAAAAAACGTTCAAGATATTCTTGGTACTCTGGCTCTTCAGTTAATAAATAGGCCAATCCTACATCAACTAAAAAGCGATGACGATGTAACATATAGAGCCATTCCAAATCACCATTTGGACTAGTTGACCACTCAATGTCTGCTACTTGCCAGAAAACAGGCTCGTGGGTTCTTTCCATGTCCCATGCGTTATCAAAAAGATATTCCCCAGAAACAAACCGTTGACTCCTCGCAAGCAGTTCTTGACACTCTTTTTCGTTATTTTTTAGCAACTCTTCTTTAAATTCAAACAGCTCTTCTTGACTTGTGCAATTGAAAAAACCTTTAAAATTTTGCTCCATGTCACTGACTCCTATGCCATGATAGGCGCTTCAGAAAAATGAATTTCATAGATTGGCACACCTTCTGTTTCAAAAATAATGACTTCATTTATCCCTTTTTTCCAAAAGAAATCAGGAATGAATAAAGACTGGGTCGGCCCTGCTTGCCAATAGCGCCCGATGTTTTCCCCATTCACGAAAACAACACCTTTACCAAAACTGCTGCAATCTAAAAACGTATTTCCAACTTCCTCTAGCAATAGCTCAACCTTATAAAAACTTGGTGTTTTCGCGATTGTCGCTTTGGTAAAATCAATTTTTTCTAACTGCTCCGGTTGCAATTCTAACGGATAATGTTCCCAATCAGAGATGTAATGAATATCCTCCATCACCCCACTTCGAATCCCTTTTCGTTGACTATCTGCAACTAACTTCGGCCCATAATTATTTCGGCCCATATTTTCAACCAACAAACTCAATTCATTTTGTTCTTTAGTCAATTCGCATGCAAATTCTTGTCCTAATTCTGCCTGATATTGGGTTGTAATCAACTGCTGATTCATGAAAAACTGCACACGATCCAAACCATCAACAACTTTCATTTTGGCAATATGACGTTTGTTCAATAATTGGCTACGATACAAAGTATACCCAAAATTTTGTCCGATTTTTTCCATTGGTAAGGTGTAGTCATTGATTATCGGTTCACTGATTTCTTCCAAAACAGAAAACAAACTGACACTTTCCTTCACTGCATAAGAACCTAAGTAAATTGTCTTTGGATAAACAGGTTTTGAAATTTTAGCTGTTGGTACTTCTTCTTGAATAACTTTTTGAATAGCAAAATATTTTTCTGTTGGCATACCCCATTCTGTTAATGGCGCATCATAATCATAAGAAGTGATCTGTGGTTCATTGGTTGCTCCTGCATCTGAACAACCATTATAAAATCCAAAGTTTGTGCCACCTTGAAACATATAGAAATTAATACTCCCTTTTTTTAACACTTGGCGTACTTCTTCTGCTGTTTCTTGTGGATCACGACGAATAATTGGTTTCCCCCAAGAATTGAACCAGCCATCCCAAAACTCCATGCACATGTAAGGTTCCTTCAGTCCATTTTTTTCCTGATAATTCTGTAACCATTTGAAGTTTTCATTTGCATCAGAACCAAAATTTGCTGTAGCTAAAATACCTTCTTGTGGTAAAGTTCCAGCTTCTAAAACTTCTTCCCAGCCACCATCTGAAGTTACTAAAGGAACATCAAAGTAACGACGGAGTTCCTCTGCCAAAAATTTTAAATACATTTTATCTTCGCCGTAAGAACCATATTCATTTTCTACTTGAACAAGCAACAAACGCCCTCCACGTGTAACTTGATATGGCGCCAATTTTGGTAATAATACATGATAATATTCTTTCACCGCCTGCAAATAACCTGGATGTTGGCTGCGAATACGCATGCTTGGATCTGCCAATAACCAAGCTGGCAACCCACCAAAATCCCACTCTGCACAAATATACGGGCTTGGTCGAACAATGGTATACAAACCTAATTCTTCTGCAATATCTAAGAATTTAGTTACATTCGCAATCCCAGTAAAATCAAACGTTCCCTTTTGTGGTTCATGTAAATTCCAAGGGATATACGTTTCCACGCAATTACAGCCTATTGCTTGCAAATTCTGTAACGTTTGACGCCAATGTGTCGGGGCAATTCTAAAATAATGAACGGCACCAGAAATCAACTTGATTGGCTGCCCATCCACATAAAATTCTTCTTTGACTTCGAAATTCATCCTGCAGTTCCTCCTAAAATTCTTATTTGATTGCAGAGTCTAGACCATTTGACTTGAATTTTGATTGTAAAAACATATAAAGAAAGACAATCGGGATAACTGACGTTGCTAAGACCGCCATCAGCGCACCATAATTCAAAGGATCGTAATTGTTTTGTGTCATGTTTTGAATAATTAATGGTACAGTGAATTTTTTTGAATCGGATAAAACAATCAACGGAATCAAATAAGAATTCCAGTAGCCCATAAATGTCAGTAACGCTGTCGTAATGATACTTGGTGTCAACACTGGAACAGCAATTTTCCAAAAAATCGTCCACTCACTAGCACCGTCGATCCGGGAAGCTTCCATCAATTCATTGGGAAACTGCTGTGCATATTGACGCATCATAAATACGGAAGTTGTCGAAGCAACACTCGGAATGATTACCCCGGCAAACGTGTTCGTTAAACCAAACTTACTTAAAATATAGAAGGTAGGAATCAATGTAGCAAAACTTGGAATCATTCGCGAAACCATCACTAAATTAAAGATAAGATTGCTACCTTTAAACCGGTATTTTGCCATAACATAACCAGCTAACGTTGTGACAATCGTCGAAAGTGCTGTCCCTACCAATGTGATGACAGCTGAATTAAATAAGACTCGGATATAATTATATTTTTCTTGTATCTCACCGAGGTTTTTCAAAAAATGTGGGCCAATCGTAAAATTGATTTTTTCCCCTAAAATGACATCATTCGATTGTGTTGAAGCAATGAGCATATAAACATAAGGTAAAGCAAAGATCACTAAACCAATCAGCAAAACGAAATAAATAAGTAAAGGGTTCAATTTACGCTTCATTGTTTTTTCCTCCTACAATAAACTGAATGATTGATAGGATTGCAGCGATAATTACCATCGTCCAGGCAATCGCAGAAGCTTTCCCAAAATCAACCATTTCAAAACTTGTTTTATACAAATTCACACCAACTGTTACTGCAGAAGATTCTGGTCCAAATCCATTTTTGAATAAGATGTTTGGCACTTCAAAAGCACCTAACCCATTGATTGTCGAAAGAATCATTCCCATCAGCACAACTGGTTTTAACAAAGGAATCGTGATTTTAAAGAACTTGTGGAAACTATTTGCTCCATCGATATCCGCGCTCTCATAAATTTCTGAAGAGATATTTTGCAATCCAGCTAAAAACAAGACTGTGTAATACCCAACATTCAACCAGATTGAGATAATGATGATGGATACTCGTGCCCAAAATGGATCCGTTAGCCAAGGAATCGGCTCCATTCCCAAAGTTGTTAACACGGTATTGAACAAACCTGTTGGATTATAAAAAGTTAAAAATACGGATGACACAGCAACAATCGATGTGATTGCCGGTAAATAATACACTGTTCGGAAAAAACCTTTTCCTTTAATCGTTGGCTTATTCAACAAAACAGCAAAAATCAAAGCAAAGAAAATCGTAATCGGAATTGAAAAAATCATAAAGATGAATACATTGAAGTATGATTTAAAAAACAATGGATCTTTAAAAATAGCTGTAAAATTATCTAAACCAATAAAATCAATGGATGTCGATACTTTTGAAAAACTAAATCCTAATGACATCACTGCTGGAATCAATAAAGTAATGATGAAAAATGCTAAAAATGGCAACAACATGATGTAAGCTGTTCGGGAATAATTCGTAATGCCTTTTTTCTTTTTTGGAAATTCCATGTCCAGATGCTCCTTTTCTGTTCTAAAAATAGGTTAGGACAGTATGGCAGCCCTCACTATCCTAACCCGTTTCATTTACTCGTTTATTTCTACGTTGTATTTCGACGCAAAATCTTCTGCCTGTTTCTTCAATGCTTTATCAACAGACATACCATTATTCTTGATGTCATAGCTTGCAGCCTCAATATAATTATCTAAATCTGCTGAGTAAGGGAATGCGTAACCCTTGATACTATTTTGACTAATTTCATCTAGCGCCAATAAAATCTTTTGGTTTCCGTAATAAGGAAACTCTTTTTGAGCAACTTCACTTTGATAAGCAGTCACGTTTGCAGGCAAACCACTTAGTTCCATATAAGCATCTAAAGCATCTTTATCCGTTAATGCAAAGGTAATGAATTGTAGTGCAGCTAACGCATTATCTGATTTTTTAGGTACATAATAGCTAGAACCACCACTCATTGGTGAAAAGTTTTTCGATTCGTCCACCGCAGGAATCGCACTGATTCGCCAGTTTCCTGCATCATCTGGATAATCCGTTGCTTGATAAGAAGCCAACCAGCCACCGGCAAAGATTACGCCACACTCTTGCCCAATCACTGTATAATCTTTTGAATTACCATAGGCCACTAAATCTTCATCTTGAAGTTTTTGAATGATTTCGTACGATTTTTTAACAGCATCATCTAATAAATTCAATTTTCCATTTTTATCAAATAGAGACACACCTTGTTGTTCCGTCAAATATTTAACAAGATCTAATTCTCCTGTATCACGCATGAATAATAGCTTTTTACCCGTTTTTTCTTTTAATTTCTTTCCTGCATCAATCAACTCGTCCCAATTTTTGATAGTTGTTACGTCAATCCCGGCTTCTTTAAAAGCGGTTTCATTATAGAACATGCACGCATTTCCCCAATCATTAGGAAAACCAAATACTTTTTTCGACGGTGCAATATTCCCCAACATGTTCATTTTTGCATCATAAAAATCTTTGCCATACTCTTTTACAAAGCCAAAGTCTTCAGATGAATAAAACAAATCTTCAAACTTGTCAAAAACCGAACCAGCATTACTATCTTGCAAGAAAATCAAATCTGGCATTTTTTCGTTTGCAACTAATTTTGGCGTTACCTTTTGAACCATCGGGATGGCAGGTGCGACATCTACTGGATTCAATTCCAATTCTGTATCATACTTCTGATTGTAAAGCTCAATGGATTTTTGCAAATAATCGGTATTTTTGCCTTTTGGAACATAGACCTCGATACTTGCTTTTTTCACGCGTTCTTCTTTTGCCAAATCCTTAGCAGAATCTGCCCCGGCTTCTGCTTTTGAATCACCGCCACCACAAGCTGCCAAACTAACTACTGCCAATAATCCTAAAGCACCGCTCAACAATTTTTTGTACTTCATAAAGTACCTCCTAAATTTTTGTAAACGCTTTATTCATTCGTAGAATACACGAAAGCTAGTCAAAGGTCAATAAGTTTAGTGAACTTTTTTATTTTATTCACTAAACTTATTGGAATTAATTTTTATAGGGTCTTTTTAAATAAAAAAAAGGTATGACAAACGCATTGTCATACCTCTGGTTTCCGAGTGAATGGTGTCCCAAAACAGCTCCTCCACCTAGCTTGCAAGCACTTCAAAATAGGAATTAGCTATTTGGGGTGCTATCTCGTCGGAGTTAAGTGTTTTGCTCCACAACCTTTTCCTATTCATCCGCTTAAACAGTGAAACAAATAATCAACCATTAATCCAGTTTAATCGCCTGTACTTCCACGCAAACTGAGTTCCGTCGCAATAATTAATTTTTTAGCTACTTGTCTGCCAGTTTCTAATTTCTCCAACAGTAACTCCACGCTTGCTTCGCCCATCAGTTCTGTATGTATTCTAACTGAACTCAACGTTGGAAAAATATGTTTAGCAACACTCGTATCGTTGAACCCAATTAACGATACCCTTTCAGGTACCTTGATTCCCGATTCTAGCAATGCTCTTAATGCACCAACTGCCAAAGGATCATTTGCGATAAAAAATGCCGTTGGTAACTGTTGCCCTAAGGTAACGATTGCTTGTTTCATCATCTCGTAACCACTTTCGACATCAAAGCTACTTTGAAATACATTTTCCTCCCGATACACGTCGCGTAAACTCGTGTATTTCTCAAAAGCAATTGTTCGCTTATCTTTTCCAACAGGATGATTAGGTAATGTTTTGCCGTAGTCCAAACCACCAATGAACCCAATATTCTTATGGCCACGCGCACAGAAAAAATCAATCACACTATTCACAGCTTGATCAAAGTCTAGTGAGACAGAATCATATTTGGTTGAAAGAATATCCATTCCAACAAAAACCAAGTTATCTGTAAAATCAATTAATGATTGTTGTTGTTCTGGCGTACATTCGCCAATCGAAATAATCCCAATTACCTCTTCGTCAAATATGCGTGTATCGTTATAAAAATAGCGCACAATCTCATAGCCTTCATCCAAAATCTTCTTTTCAGCACTCATTCTTAGTGAAAGATAATATACATCATCTAGTTCATCTTTTTCCGTCATCCACTGAACGATTGCGATTTTTCCTTTATCAATTACGCGATTCCGTTTATATTTGGTATATTCTAGTTTCTCTGCTGCTTCAAAAATTCGTTTTTTCGTTTCATCACTTACCGATAATGTTTGATCAAAATTCAATACTCTAGAAACGGTCGTCTTAGAAACGCTTGCTAAATCTGCAATGTCTTTAATTGTTGCCATGTCAGCACCTCATTCTTCAATCCTTCGTTTTAATAAAAAATCTAACATATACGAGTTCAGTAAACTGAACAAAATACCTATCACTACTGATTTTACCCCATAAGTCAAAAATCCCAAAGCCAGTACCATCACATTGATGTAACGGATTCCTCTGGCAATACTAAATTCTGGATGTTTTTTATTGATTGCTAAAGCAATGACATCCATTCCTACCGTAGAAGCATTCGCGGAAATGCAGCAATAATACCCAATCGCGATAAAAATACAAGCAAAAAGAAAATCGACAACCAAATTGATTTGCACATTGAGTTTCAGCAAATAAAACATCGTAAAGAACAGATTGTAGCAAATACTGCTAACGATTGATTTGAGAAAGTTCCCTTTGCCCAGAAAGAACCAACAAAAAATCAGTAGCAAGACTGTTACACCAGAGGTTAAATAAAAAATCGGTATTTGCGAGATTTTTTCTAAAATCATCGCGACACTTGTCACGCCTCCATTGATAATATTATTCGGTTTCATCCAATTTGCGTAAGCAAACCCTAAAAAAACATTTCCAACAATAACCTTTAAAATGTTTTTTTGTTCTGTTGTCGTTATTTTACTTTGAATCACAGCTTTTCGCATTCATACTCCCTCCTAACAAAGCGCTTTCATTTCATTCTAGTAGACTATACCATTGATTCACCTATTTTTTCAAATAGTTTAGTGAAAATTCAGTAAAATATTTTAAATGTTTTTGACCATCTATCTTTACATAAAAAAAGAAGAACGAGCGCAAACCCGTTCTTCCTTCTTAACTTCAGTCTTTCCTGCTATTCTCACTGTTTACGATTTGCAGCACTAAATCAATAAATTTTTACAGTAGCTCATCATTTTGCGTGGCCATTAGCTAGTAAATTACCCTTACGTTATGACTATTTCAAAATAGTGAACGCCTATGCCGAAATAACTCCTCGAAATAACTCTCAA
The DNA here is from genome assembly GCF_050529065.1 of Enterococcus sp. DIV0174. NCBI lineage: Bacteria > Bacillati > Bacillota > Bacilli > Lactobacillales > Enterococcaceae > Enterococcus > Enterococcus sp. DIV0174. The sequence continues at coordinate 2,228,114 of NZ_CP172881.1, forward strand.
CGATCCAAAAATATGAAATGCTATTTTTGCCAGTTGCTCATTATTTTTTTGGAGCTGAACGCTTGGCGCCACAACCTCATTCACGGTGTTCCCCAAGCAACTCCTCAAAATAATTCATAACTGTCCAAAAATATGAAATGCTATTTTTGCCAGTTGCTCATTATTTTTTTGGAGCTGAACGCTTGGCGCCACAACCTTTTATTCCCACTCAACTTCCAACTGACTAGATCCTCCTGTCATACCTGCTGTTTGAACTTGCGCACTTCTTCCATCTTCACTAATTGTTATATTTTCATCTGCGTGAATAACTGTTTTAACTGCTTTTGAAAAATTCAACGTCAGTGTTTCATTCGTTTGTAGCGGATTAGCAACGGTTACCTTCGCCTTATTTGATTCTTCTTTCAACAAAACAGATGCCGGATGGCTAAAGGTAATTCCTGCCACCGTTTGATTGGCTACCCAAAGATTTGCTGCTGTTATTCCAGTGACTGTATCTTTGACACTTTGATTTGCCTTTTCATTTGATAAAATTTCGATTCGATTTTGTTTTGCATAATTCTCAAGACCTTGCTTTGTTGCATTTGGTAAAAGAACATACGCATACTTTTCATCGATTGGTTTTTGACCATGGTTAAGCAAAACTTTTTGATAGTTTTCCGTATACACTTGACTGTTTGGGAAACCTTCATTAATATCACTGTATTTTCCAGTACGCTGTTCATTAACCAAAGTAATTGTTTCTTCTTGAGGGAAGTAATATCCAATACTCTGATTTTTTTGTGAAGATGACAATAGGAGCCACTCATTTGCTTGCATCGTTTGTTCGCCGTTGCTGGAAACTTCACCTTGATTTGTCAACAACTGGTACGTACTGTTGGAATCAAGCATTCGGTTTTCAATCACTGTTTCAATCGAAGCTGACGTCGTTCCTTGAATGCCTGATCCTAATGCAACAATTTGGTCATCAAATACAAACCAAGATTTCTGTGCTTTGAGATCCATTGGTAAAACCGTACCGTTATTTTTCGTACCTGCTTTGTTTAACGCCATTCCAATAGCGGCATTTTCCCCGTCTGTTGCACCACCTACTTGTTTTTCTGAAGAACGCACCGTCGTAAATGAGCTCACTTCATCTGCTAATTTGACTGTATCAACTGTCGTACCAGGTAATCGGTATGGGTCAATCGTCGGCCAATAGCCTTCCCCATATTGCTGGTCTTGATTGAATAAATACAGCATACCATCTGATGTATGCCAGCCTCGTTTATTCTCTTTGTTACCTGCCTCAAATGAAGAAATTCGGTTCGAGTACATGCTAAGTCCCACACTAAAATCACCGCTAGCATACACATAACGATCCATTGCACCATACAATTTGCTTCCTAGAAACGGTTTTTCTTTTCCAAGAATCGTTTCATCGCTCATCACCTGTTTCGTTAACAATAAATCCTTGAAATCACGTGCGTTGGTATAGTAATAAGCTGGATTCTCCTTCAACCAATACTTGACACTTTCCTTCAATTGACTGTTTGCTGATGGGTCTGCAAATTCTGATACTAGCAACAAATTATACATTGTTGGTGAACCAAAACCAGTTGTTTTTGTCGAAGTTGCCCGCGAAATTGAACGCCCATTCACCATTGGCATCATTTCGCCTTTCTCAATTAACGGAATAAATGCATTATTCACGTTTGTCACAAAAGAATCTGTTACATCCTTTGGTAAATTCCATTTTGAATTGGCTAAAATTCCTAAAATCTTACTTGTTCCTTTCACTAAAACATTTCCATATGAACCAGTATATGGAATATCCCCATGTTGAATAAACGAGCCATCTTTATAGAATCCATCTCCTTTTGTCACAAGTGCAAAAACTTCTTTGATACTTTCTCCGGAAACACTTAATTTATCTCCATTTTTTTGTAAAATACCCAAGCCCATGATCGTTAACGCTAAATCCGTCCGATTCGCTCCTGTCGTTTGGAAATTGGGAATAAAATGCAAATCAGCAAAGGTTCCTTGTGGCTTACCATACAATTGTTTATAAGGATCTGGAACATATCGTGAAATTACTTGCGTGTATTTCGCTAATTGGTCCGGTGTCAGTTCGTCTTTCATAATCATTAGAATATCAATAAATTTTTGTGGCACACCAATCTGCCAATCCCACCAGTTGCCGTGATATTTTTTCCCATCATATTTTCGAACATCTACCATAAAATCAAGCGCCTCGACAATGTCCGTTCCTACCTGTTGATTTTGGTAAAGCGCCGTTCCCTGTGTCCCGTAAGCCCGAGCCAAAACAGAAAGATTAGCAAATTGCGTTGTTATATCTGCTGAGGCTGTGTCTGAAGCTACCTTTTCCCACAAATATGTGCGACTGGATTCTTTATTTAGTTTCCCATATAATTCATTCGCTTGTTCTGACAGCTTTTGCGTATACGCAATAACATCTGGATCATTTAACAATTCAGGATTTTTTTCAAAATCACCAACAAGATTGGTTTTCCATTTTTGTTGCAACTCTTTTGCTTCTGCCTCTGTTGGATCATTTGACTCTTCAGGATCTAAAGGAATTGAACCAATCTCCCCATTTTTTAACGCCACTACCTTCAACGTCACACGATCACCAAAAAGACGAATACCAATTTTTCCTTGCCAATCTCCATCAATGCTTCCATTGCCATTAGGATAGTTGACTTCTTGATTTTCATATAACAAGTGACCATTCAAATAAGCCATAATTTTTTTCTCTTCATAGCGCACCAACAAACGATATGTTTTTCCTTTGACCAATGGTGAACCTTTAATTGTGGTAATCCACTTTCCACCCGGTTGCCCTAGCTGCCAGTCCCCATCTCCATTGTAAGCAAAGGATTGCCAAGTCGCTGAATCAGTCTCACTACCTCTAAAAATCACCCCAAAGTTTTTTTGTCCTTCATAAAGAAAGCTTATCTCAACTTCGCCAGTTTTCTTTAACGGTGCATCTTGTAAAATACTCACAGATTCAATTGAAGTGCCTTGTGTTGTATTACTAATAACTAATTGATTCTCACTGAGACTAGTCTTGGAAGTCCCTTTGATATCTAACCAATTCCCTTTTTCTTGACTAAAATTAGTTTCAAAAATCTCCGCTGCTTTTACTGTTGTACTCTGAAACATACCAATAACAATGATACTTCCCACTAACGATAACCACTGAATCATCTTCCGTTTTTTCATCCAATACCTCCTAGATGACTTACCCACAGCATCTGCCTTTAATCCAATCGCAACACAACTAAATAAAGCGTTTTCAAAAAGCATGATAGCATAGACTTTATTTTTAGTAAACATATAAGATAATTCACTAAACTACTTCTCCCCCCAAAGTTTCTTTCGTAAAATACGGATTTTAAGCTATTTTATATCCGTCCAGAACATTGATTACAGACAAAGAGCCAAACAGACTACCCTCCTGTTTGGCTCTTTTATTGTTAGAAAAACCTAATAGATTCGTTTATTGCCGTTTTTAACAAACAGCCACTCTTCATCAACATTTTTACTCACCTTTTTCAATAGTTTTAACAAAGTTTCTCTTTCATTGGCTGAAAGATCGAGTAAAGCAGCTTTTTCTGAATAGGCTTCCTCACGTTTTAAATAGTCATAAAATGCTTCTGCTTTTTCAGTTGCATATAATCGACGAATTTTTTTATTTTCAGCATCAATTTCTTTCCGAACTAAACCAGCATTTACAAGTTTTTGAACAGACTTCGAGACAGTTGTCCGGTCTTGCTTGACCAGCTCTGCTACTGCATCATTGATGATACCCGGATTTTCATAGATTCTTGTTAAGTACAGATATTGTTCTTTGTTTAGCTCTAATTCCTTGAACTCAACATTGCTGATGTATGATAACGAACGGGAAATAATTCCAATTTCTCTTAAAATTTCAGACATTTTTTACTCCTCTGCAGGCAATAGATAGGTTTCCAAATTAAGCACTTCAATTATTCTATCTAAGTCTGCTACTTTCACCACCATGGTTTGATCTGGACGTCCTGGTGCGAAAACTAATTTTTCATGTGTCAATAACTCTTCGTCAATAATCACTGGAACATGTGCTTCGTAGCCAAAAGGTGATACAGCTCCAGGTTTTTGCCCCGTTTGTTCTTCCATCATTTCCGCAGAAACAACCGACACTCTTTTGCCAATTAACTTACTTAACCGTTTAAAATCACTCTTTTTCGTTGTGAAAGTCAGAAAAATATAGTTATTCTTTTGTTTATCTTTTAGGTATAAACTTTTGGTTTCTGTGCCAGAGAATCCTTGCTCTGCCTTGACCACTAACGCATCTTCATTGGTGTAAATCGCGCGATGATTATATAACTCAAAATCAATGTGTGCTTGACTAAATACTTCTTCTAAATTGATCAAAATGGCTCACTCCTCAAAATTGTTGAAAATTCTACATTAACTAGTTATAAACTTAACGCTTTTTTGTTGAAAAATCAACATTTTTTCATTGATGGATTGGTGATTTTTTAATCTATATTTGCAAGGAGCATAAAAAAATAACTTGTTAGAGTTACTAACAAGTTATTTTAATCATTTTCTTGTCAAAAAATTTTAAACTTTCGTTTTATACATTTCCCACAATTTCAGTAAAGCCATCTTTCAATTGTTGGTTCTCTGTCTCTTTGAAATATAAATAATTATCAGGATTTCCTTGATTCTGGCTCGTCACCAAGACTTTAGGAACACCCGCATCAATCGTAAAGAAATAAACATGCTTAGCTAATGATGCTTGCGTCTCCACATCAGAATAGACCGCTACTAACGCATAGCCAGCATTTGCTTCGCCATTTTCTGACCAAGTTAAAGTAATTGGCACATTATTGACTGTCGCTTGCCAGCCATTTGTGTTAGCAAGAACCGTATCAGGAAGCTGTAAGCCATATAAATTAACGTTATTGCCGGGACCATATTCTTTATAACTTTGTTTCATAGTTTGTCCCCAGCTAGCCATAAATGTGTTTAATTGTTGTGCCTTAGCCTCATTCCACAAAACATTCACCACTTGACTTTCTTTAATCGAAGAACTGCTACTTTCCGAAGTCTCTTGTTCCTCACTAACTGATTCCGTAGAAGTAGATATTGAGTTTACTTCTTTCTTGGCAGATGAATGCTCTGTAGACGACATGCTTGTTTCTTTAGTGGCTATTGTAGATGATGATGTAGAAATAACTTCCCTATTTTTTTGGCAAGCAGTCAATAGCAATGCTGCGAACAGCAAACTGGTAATCCATACTTTTTTCATTTTATAACTCCTCATAAAATAACTTTATTTTATCATTACAAAGTTATTATAACGAACTATATCTATTACTACAATTACCTACGAATTGTAAATAGTGAAAACTTATGCTGATTTGAAAAAGGTACTAATGAAGACAAAACAACTTGTTCTTTCTGTTCATAATTTTTGTCAGATATCTTTTCTGATTCACTTATTAAAATCAATAAAATAAGCAATTAATTCAGTAACTACGCTCTTGGTTCAAGTAAAATCAAAGTCGGTTCCGCTAGCTTTTTCAGTTATACTTGAAATAAATCAAAGACTTTTTGTGTAACCTTCAATGATAATGGTAAAATGACATAAAACGATATGGAGGAATAAAACTTGAATAATGAAAATTTAGTCCAATCAAATACCGTAGCAACTTCTTTTCAACTAAGCCCGGTTTATTTTTCAAAACAAAGACACGAAAATTTGAAAACATTCTGTATATGACAGTTACTTGCATAGTTATTTTTCTAGTTACATTTTTAAATATCTCATAAAACACTGAAATTACTTGTTCATATACTTATTAAAAATTCTCTAGCAATTTACTTCTATAGTTGGTCGTACAGAAACACTATTCTTTTCTTTATGATTATCACTAAAATCAATCAAAAATAGTTACTTATAAATCATCACCAGTGAAGTTATCTTACATAGTATCCCCACAAAAAGATCCAAGGACTCGAAAATATAAAAATATTTTCGAGTCCTTGGTTTTTTTTATTTACTATTTCTTGAATGATTTAAGTAAAATGGCTGTTAGCCTACTGAGCCTTTTTGACTATTGTCGCTAAGCTTATTTCCCCTTATTTTATCACGCACACTTAGCCTATAAAATGTCATTCTTCTTTTTTAGAGAGTCTATCCCCTAAAGTATATGATAAAATCAAATAAATGAATATTATTTAAAAATAAAAAAATGAGTATTATCATCATCTTTAGCAGAGGAGTTATTACATTGAAAAAGGTCTCACTGATATTCATAGGTACACTTATAGTAGGTCTTGTAGGATGTTCTGCAACACAAAAAGCAAGTAATAACAATGAACTTCAAGTTACAGAAGAGACACAAGAAAAAAGTTCAACAACTAATAAAGAGCAAATTACAGAAATGACACAACCAAATAAGCCAGCAGCAGATATGGCATACATCGATATATCTGGAACTTTTTATACTACATCAGGTGATACTGCACGTGTAAAATTATTAAGCAAAAACAAGTGGGAAATATTTTATTCAACTTTAGAAGGTGAAGTTAATGCTACCTTTGAAACGAACTGGGAAATTTCAGGTCAGGAAAAACAATCAAAAACACCAATGGAAAAATCTGATGAATATTCTGGATTTCATGTGCTCGTAACGTATGTAAATGAATCAGATATTGAAATTATTATGGAAGACGGTGACCCTACTCATAAAATGGTCTTCACTAAACAAAAACCAAAAGAAAATGAAAACTATGAAATTGTTTTACAGGGAGACCTCTCTCCATTTGCTGGTCAATTTTCAAGTGACTATTTCAACAAAAAAATTGTAGACTCTGGATTTACTTTAGGTGGCTATGCCCCAGATGATTATTATAATAATAGAACTACTGTATTCCCTACACTATCTGCAAATGGTTATTGGGATGGGATTACTTCCCACGGAAATTATGAAATAAAAGCATCTGATATGCCGCAAAAAACAAATGGCTATTTTGAAGTACGTGTACACGGAACTAATCCAGTAACTAATTATGGAGAGCTAGCATTCTTCTTAGTTCCACCAAATGTAAGTGGGCCTGATGGAACCTTGAGTAAGGATAGACGAGTTTTCCAAGTACTTTTTGATGGGAAGCTACGTTTACTTGAGTATCAAAAAGAAGATTGGTGGAAAGAATATCAATCACAATAAAAATTTTATTTAGCCCTCCTAATTTCTCTCTTAAAGTAATACTATTTTAACATTTTTCAGGAGATAATTGATAAAATCGAAGGCAAACAAGAAGCCAAGAATGCTATAGTAACAGCATTCTTGGCTTCTTGTTTGTTCTTTTACCCCACAGACCCTTCCATCTCATAACTGATCAAACGATTGAGTTCAACCGCATATTCCATTGGAAGTTCTTTAGTGAATGGCTCAACAAAGCCCATCACGATCATTTCTGTCGCTTCTGATTCAGTCAAGCCACGGCTCATCAAATAGTAGAGCTGCTCTTCGGAAATTTTTGAAACTTTCGCTTCATGTTCTAAAGAAACTTGACTGTTGTGGATTTCATTGAATGGAATCGTATCTGATTTTGATAGTTCATCCATAATAATCGTGTCGCATTCAATGTGAGAAATAGATCCTGCGCTGTCTTTAGCAAAGGTTACTTGTCCACGATAGTTGACTTCGCCACCGTCTTTTGAAATTGATTTTGAGACGATAGAGCTTGAAGTGTTTGGTGCATTGTGAATCATTTTAGCACCTGTATCTTGGATTTGATTTGCACCTGCAAAAGCGATTGACAACATGGTACCTCGAGCACCTTTTCCGTCCAAGTAAACACTTGGGTATTTCATCGTTGTTTTCGCACCAAGGTTCCCATCAATCCATTCAACTGTTGCGCCTTCGTAAGCTTTTGCACGTTTCGTTACTAAATTATAGACGTTGTCAGACCAGTTTTGGATGGTTGTATAGCGGCAATAAGCATCTTTTCTGGTATAGATTTCAACAATCGCTGCATGTAAACTATTACTTGAATAAGTGGGTGCCGTACAGCCTTCCACATAGTGAACACTAGCGCCTTCATCAACAATAATTAATGTTCGTTCAAATTGTCCAGTATTTTCTGCATTGATTCGGAAGTAGGTTTGTAAAGGAACATCTACTCGGACACCTTTTGGTACATAAATGAATGTGCCACCTGACCAAACCGCAGAGTTAAGTGCAGCTAATTTGTTGTCGGTTGGTGGAACTAATTTAGCAAAATATTCCTTGAATAATTCTGGATATTCTTTCAATGCAGAGTCAGTGTCAGTAAAAATAATTCCTAATTTTTCGAATTCCTCTTTCATGTTGTGGTAAACCACTTCTGATTCATATTGAGCTGAGGCTCCTGCTAAATAAGCACGTTCGGCTTCAGGAATACCGATTTTTTCAAAGGTTTCTTTGATTTTTTCTGGTACATCTTCCCAATCACGAGCAGGCTTATCACTTGGTTTTTGATAATATTTAATGGCCTCAAAGTCAATATCAGACAAGTCAGGTCCCCAAGTTTGCATCGGCATTTTATTAAACGTCTCTAACGACTTCAAGCGAAACTCGAGCATCCATTCTGGTTCTTCTTTAATTCGTGACATTTCACGAATTACTTCTTCAGTTAATCCTTCTCCGGTACTGAAAACAGGTTGCACATCATCGTGAAACCCAAATTTATATTCTTCTAATTCTGGTACGCCCATATTCTCACTCCTCTTCTTTATGGTAATGGTGGGCTGTTGCTGTGCCATTTTCAGTCACTGCTTGACTCAATGCTTTCCAAGCAAGTGTGGCACACTTGATTCTGGCTGGAAACTTCGCAACGCCACTTAACATGGCTGCATCACCTAATTTTTCTTCATCGGCGACTTCATTTCCTTGTACGAGTTGTAAAAATTCAACTGTTAAGTGTTGTGCTTCGGCAACGGTTTTACCGATTACAGCATCCGTCATCATCGAGGCACTGGCTGTACTGATTGAACAGCCACTACCATCAAATGCGATATTTTCAATCACGCCATTTTTAACATCTACTTGTAATTCGATCACATCACCACAAGTTGGATTGTTTAGTTCGATTTTATTCGTTGACTCGGTCAAACTTCCACGATGGTGTGGATGGGAAGAATGATCTAGAATCACTTGACGATAAAGATTGTCTAATTTAGATAGTCCCATGTTGGAAAAACTCCTTTGTTGCGAGAATTGCTTCAACTAACCGATCCGCGTCTTGCTTAGTATTATAGAAATAAAAACTTGCTCGAGCTGTTGCAGGTACCTGTAAATAATTCAATAATGGTTGTGCGCAATGATGGCCTGCTCGAACTGCTACACCTTCCATGTCAAGTGCTGTTGCCACATCATGTGGATGTAAATTTTCTAAATTAAATGCAATCACTCCGGTACGCTTTTCTGGCTCTTGTGGACCATAAATCGTTAATCCTTTGATTGCTTGAAGTTTAGGCAATACATAAGCTACAATTTCTTCTTCATAACGATGGATTTCTGCTAATCCAATCGTTTCTAAATAATCAATCGCATGACCAAGCGCAATCGCGCCAGCGATGTTCGGCGTTCCAGCTTCAAATTTCCAAGGAAGTTCTTTCCATGTGCTATCGTAAAGTTCAACGAAGTCAATCATTTCTCCACCAAACTCAACTGGTTCCATTTGTTCTAGCCAAGTTCTTTTACCATATAAAACACCAATTCCAGTTGGCCCACACATTTTATGACCACTAAAAGCATAAAAATCGCAATCAAGTTCTTGAACATTGATTGGCATATGTGGTGCAGCTTGCGCCCCATCAACCACGATTACGCCACCTTTTTCGTGAACGAGTTCTGCTAAATCTTTCACTGGATTTTTGACACCTAAAACATTAGAAACGTGGGCGATTGCAAGAATCTTTGTTTTTGCTGTAATTTTTTCTTTTGCATCAGCCATATCGAGTAATCTTTCTGGTGTTAATTCGATATACTTTAAGGTTGCACCTTTTTGTTTAGCCAGTTGTTGCCATGGAATGATATTAGAGTGATGTTCCATATAAGAAAGAACGATTTCGTCTCCTTCATGAATGAACTCCCCAAAGCTTCTTGCAACCCAGTTTAAACTTGTCGTCGTCCCGCGCGTGAATAGAACCTCTGCTGTTTCATTCGCATGGATAAACCGGCGAACTTTTTCTCGAGCAGCTTCGTATTCATGCGTTGCGCGTTCTGCTAAAGTATGAACCCCACGATGCACATTCGCATTATCTTTTTCATAATAGTTAGTTAGTGCAGCCAACACTTGCTTTGGTTTTTGGGTCGTTGCAGCATTATCCAAATACACCAAGGCTTCATCGTTCACTTCTTGAAATAAGATAGGAAAATCAGCACGTAATTTTTCTGCATGAATCATGCATTCAACTTCCCTTCAATGACCTCAATCAATTCTTTTTGCACTTCTTCAACAGGGATAGCCGTTAATACGGAACCAAGGAATCCGCGAATAACTAAGCGTTCAGCTTCTTCTTTATGCAAACCACGGCTCATCAAATAATACATTTCCTCTGGATCTACACGACCAACACTAGCAGCATGGCCAGCAGTTACTTCGTTTTCGTCAATCAAAAGAATTGGATTAGCATCACCACGAGCTTTATCTGAAAGCATCAAGACACGACTTTCTTGCTGTGCATCCGCACCTTTTGCGCCTTTTAAGATGTGCCCAATTCCGTTAAATGTTAACACACCTCGCTCACGAATCACGCCATGTTGTAAAATATGACCAATCGTATGTGGTGCTTTATTCGTCACACGTGTATCAATTCCTTGTGTTTGTTTGCCGCCACTAATAGCAACGATCTTAACTTCAGAATGACCGCCTTCGCCAACTAAATCAGAATCAAAGTCAGCAACAATATTGCCATCATTCATCACACCAATTGCCCAGTCTACAGAAGCATCACGTAAAATATGACCACGGCGATTCATATAAGCCGTCACATTCTCACCTAGTTGATCAACTGCGGAAAATTTCACTTTTGATCCAGCTTTCGCAATGACTTCTACCACGATATTTCCAGAAACTTTTGCTAGTTGCTCACCCGTTGTTTGAAAACGTTCAAGGTAAGAAAATTCACTATGTTCATCTGCGACAATCAAGACATGTTTAAAGAAATGTTGATCGATTGTGCCATCTTGAATAAATAAAGATTCAATTGGTTCTTCAATCACGACATTTTTAGGTACATAAAGAAATAAACCACTATTCATAAATGCTGCGTGCAAGGCAGTTAACTGATCTTCATCCATATTGACAGCTTTTGTCATATAGTATTCTTGTACTAATTCAGGATACTCTTGCATTGCAGTAAAGATGTCGGTGAAAATCACACCTTGTTCTGCTAATTCTGTCGATAATTGTTCAAAAACAGTCCAAGTTCCCTGTTGTACCAGCACTGGATTGTCTTTCATTGTATCAAACGCAGCAACATTCCCAGCATCTGTCACAACATCTGTCATTTCTTTGATATCAAATAACGGCCAGCGAGCAAATTTTACTCGTTCAATTTTTGGTAAAACCAATTCATTTGCTTTTGCCAATGCTTGTTGACGAAGCTCTGTCATCCAAGCAGGCTCTCCTTTACTCAAAGAAAAGTCGTTGACCGCGTCAAGATGGTCGAGCCAGTTTTTCTCTTTCATTCCTGCTCCTCCTTACGCTTCTTCTTCTTTGTAGTCGATTCCTAATTCTTTACTGATTCCAGCATAGCCTTCTGCTTCTAAACGTTTTGCTAAATCAGCGTTTCCAGTCATTACAACGCGACCTTCCATCATGATATGGACCACGTCAGGAGTGATATAGTTCAACAAACGTTGATAGTGAGTGATGATTAATGCACCAAAGTTTTCGCCACGCATTTCATTCACACCTTTTGCTACTACTTTTAATGCATCAATGTCTAGTCCTGAATCGATTTCATCTAAAATAGCAAATGTTGGTTCAAGCATCAACAATTGTAAAATTTCATTACGTTTCTTTTCACCACCAGAAAAACCTTCGTTCAGATAACGTTCAGCCATTTCTTCAGGCATGTTTAATAGATCCATTTTTGCATCTAATTTTTTCAAGAAAGTCATGACAGACATCTTGTTATCTTCATCACGTTTTGCATTGATTGCTGCACGCATAAATTCTGCATTAGTGATTCCTGGAATCTCACTTGGGTATTGCATCGCTAAAAATAACCCTAGTCGTGCACGTTCATCCACTTCTAAGTCTAAAATATTTTTCCCATCGAATAAAACTTCGCCTTCTGTTACTTCATAATTAGGGTTCCCCATGATTGCAGCAGATAAAGTTGATTTACCTGTTCCATTTGGTCCCATGATTGCGTGGATTTCGCCCGTTTTCATTACTAAATTAACACCTTTAAGGATTTCTTTCTCCTCGATAGATACATGTAAATTTTTTACTTCTAAGACAGACATGCCAGTTTCCCTCCAAATTCTCTTTCGTTCTCACCCATTTTAGACTAATTGAGAATGAAGCGCAATGATCTAACCAGTCGAAATTAGAATAACTTTCATTTATTCTCAAAAAAGCTTTATTTTTACATTGTAATTTGTATAAAAAGAAAGGAGCTAGGATAAAAGTAGCCGAAATAGAAAAAAACGCCTAAAATTCGTTTTTTTAAACGTTGATTTTAGGCGTTTTTTAAATTAAAAAATGTATTATGAACGACTGATTTTTAGTTTTGTCTCGGTCTCTCTTTTATGAAACATTTATAGTTGTGCGTAGTGACGTTTCTCGTGAGATTTATTCTGATTTTATTCAAAATTTAGAAGCTATTTTGCATGCTTACTCACTATCTATTCGGAGCTAAACGTTTTGTGCCACAACCTTTTCCACGGTGTTCCCAAAGCAACTCCTCGAAATAATTCGTAACTGTCAAAAATATGAAAAGCTATTTTTATCAGTTACTTTTTATTTTTTCGGAGCTAGTCGCTTTGCGCCACAACCTTTTCCACGGTGTTCCCAAAGCAACTCCTCGAAATAATTCGTAACTGTCAAAAATATGAAAAGCTATTTTTATCAGTTACTTTTTATTTTTTGGAGCTAGTCGCTTTGCGCCACACCTTTATTTTGCATCTGCTGAGACTGGCTTCACAGAACCGCCCCATTTTTCAGTGATCCATTTTTGAACATCATCACGGTGTAACACTTCAATCAAAGCTTTGATTTTCTTGCTGTCCTTATCTTTTGAACGTGTTGCAATGATATTTACATAAGGTGAATTGTCTTGTTCTAATAGCACCGCATCTTCCAATGGATTCAAACCAGCACCATAAGCAAAGTTTGCATTGATTGCAACTAAGTCACCTTCATTATTTTGATAAGTCGACGCAAGTAAAGAAGGATCAATTGTATGATTGAATTTTAAATTCTTAGGATTTTCTGCAATATCATCAAATGTCGCTGTTTCAAGATCCACACCATCTTTGACTTTCACTAAATCAGCATCTTGTAAAATTGTGATGATTCGACCCCAGTCAGATTCTGAGTTTGAAGTAATGATTGTAGCACCATCTTTTAATTCAGAAATATCTTTGATTGATTGAGAATACAAGCCCATTGGTTCAATATGGATGGCACCAGCATTCGCAAAGTCATACCCTTTTTCTTTGATTTCTTTGTTCAAATAAGGAATATGTTGGAAATAGTTGGCATCAATATCGCCTTCTTCAAGAGCTTGGTTCGGTAACACATAATCATCAAACTTAACAATTTCAAGATTGATGCCTTCCTCTTTCAATAATGGTTGGACGTGTTCCAAAATTTCTGCATGTGGTGTTGGTGATGCACCAACTTTTAATGTTGTTTCATCCGAACTATCCTTTGCGCTGTCTTTTCCGCTGTTCCCACAAGCTGCTAAACCGACTGTTAATAAAAGTGCTGCTGCTAATCCAAAAATTTTCTTTTTCACCCTGATATCCCCCTAGTATTTTTCTTATCTTCTATCTGTTTTCTTCGTTAAGAAATCTCCAATTCCCTGAACAACGAATACAATAGCTAAAATAATTAATGTTGCAACAAATGTCACTGTCAAATTACCACGTTGGTAGCCTTCTTGCCAAGCCAAACCACCTAGTCCGCCAGCGCCGATTGCTCCTGCCATTGCAGTGAAACCAATCATTGAAATCGTCGTTACCGTTAAACCTGAAATCAAAGCAGGTACACTTTCAGGAATCAACACTTTCCAAATGACTTCCCAATAACTTGCGCCCATTGCATCTGCGGCTTCAAGAACACCCGGACTTACTTCACGAAAAGCAATTTCAACTAATCGTGCGTAAAATGGTGCCGCAGATAATACCAATGCTGGAATCGCTGCTTGCGCACCAAGCATCGTCCCAACGATTGCTTTTGTAAATGGAATGATCAATACCATCAAGATCATAAATGGTGTTGAACGGAAAATATTACTGATAATCGAAACAATCCCGTACACGATACGTGCATAAGGTTTATTTTTCCTACCAATCGAATAAAGAACTAAACCTAAAACTAATCCGATAACTGTAACTAAAACCATTGAAATCAATGTCATGTATAAAGTATCAACAATTGCTTGTTTCATCGTCTCTGCATTGATTTGGCTAAAATCTAAATAGGTTGCTGAAAAGCTTTTATCCATGATGAATCACCTCTACTTCTACGCCTTGTTCGGTAAAGAATACTTCTGCTTGATCTAATTCTTTTTCTTCACCTGTCATCAAAATCGTTAGTGAACCAAACGAACCTTCCTTTGCTTGTTTGATTTTGCCATAAACAACATTGATATCCACGTTATAACGACGAACTGCTTGAGAAATCACTGGTTCATTTGCGTTATTTTCGTCAAACGTTAGCGTAACTAGGCGGCCGTTTGGATTTTCCTTGATCAATTCAGCTAATAGTTCAGTAGAATCAGCTTCTGGTTCAATATCTTGTTGAACAAAACGTTTGGTTACTTCTTGTTTTGGATGACGGAAGACATTTAGAACCTCGCCTTCTTCAACTACTTTCCCAAGTTCCATTACAGCAACCTTATTACAAATTTTACGAATAACATTCATTTCATGTGTAATCAAAACAATCGTTAAATTTAATTTTTTGTTGATTGCCAATAACAGGTCCAGCACTTCTTCCGTTGTTTGCGGATCAAGTGCACTAGTAGCTTCATCACATAATAAAATTTCTGGATCATTTGCCAATGCGCGCGCAATCCCAACTCTTTGCTTTTGTCCACCAGATAGTTGCGAAGGATACGCATCACCTCTGCCTTCCAATCCAACAAGTCCCAATAGTTCTTCTGCTCGTTGTTGACGTTGCGCTTTTGGTATACCAGCAAGCTCAAGTGGCAACTGGATATTTTCTAACACTGTACGTGACCACAAAAGGTTGAAATGTTGAAAAATCATTCCGATTTTTTTACGAAAAGTTCGTAACTCTTTATTTTTCAACTTTGTGATATCTTGATTATTTACAATGACCTCGCCACTGCTAGGTAACTCAAGTCCATTTAACAAGCGGACTAATGTACTTTTTCCGGCGCCCGAGTACCCAACGATTCCATAAATATCTCCTTTTTCGATACTTAAAGACACATCGTTGACAGCGTGGATTGCTCCGTTTTTCCCACCAAAAGTCTTTTCGACATTGGTCAATTGGATTAGTGCCATATTTTCCCCATCTTTCTTCTAAAAATTTTCTCGGATAAACAAAAAAGCTTCCGCCCATTTGCTCCATTAAGCAAAAGGACGAAAGCATAAACTTCCGTGTTACCACCTTGATTCGTTAATGCTTTACAGCAATAACCTCTTTACAGTACTTGAATAATCATTCGTATACTGTCGTGCTATAACGGGCACTCCCGTAGTAAGTTCGCTTGTGCTCACTCACTCTGCTCTAAGACCATCTTCCATCTCATGTTCGTTACCCATTTTCAGCGAACAGGGCTCTCTTCAAACGTCTGTGAAATGTACTCTTCTTTTCAAAGCTTTCATGTAATTGCCTTTGATTATAGCAAGTAGAAATTCCAGTGTCAACAATTTTTAAAACTAGAATACTTAATCAAAAAATGATTATAGGTTTTCAAAATCCTGTGGATCAACCTCTTTAAAACTTAAAATCCAAGCATTCATTTCGTCTTCATCATTTAAAATGTTGATATCCGCATCGATTTTTTCATTTACGGAAGAAATCGTTCCTGTAACTGGGCTGGCAATTTCGCTGACCGCTTTTTCTGCTTCAACTTCAAGCAACGGTTCACCTTTTTGATACGTCTTGCCAACTTTTGGTAAATTGATAAAAGTAACTTGTCCTAATTCTTCTTGTGCTTCATTCGTTAAACCAATGCAGTATTCTTTTCCGTTAAATAAAACCCAAAGATTTTCAGTTTTCTTCAAATGTTTGCCTGCCATGTTAAACTAACGCTCCTTCATAAGTTTTTTCATTATAACCAACTGTTACTACCTGATCTTCTTTCACTAAAAGTGGACGTTTAATCAACATTCCGTCAGTTGAAAGTAGCTCACTAGCTTCTTCGATTGAAAAACCATCGATTTGTGATTTCAAACCTAATTCACGATATTTCATCCCGCTCGTATTGAACAAACGACGCATCGGTAAATCTGTATTCGTTAACCAAGTCTCAATTGTTTGAGCGGTTGGTGTTTCTTGAACCATATCGACTGTTTGATAAGCAATCTGATGTGTATCTAGCCATGCTTTTGCTTTTTTGCAGGTCGAACATTTCGGATACCAATAAAATGTATACAACGTCTTACCTCCTAGATGTTTTGTCAGGTGTCTCGTTTTGGAAACGCATGGATAGAATTAAACCAATCCCAATCATATTTCCCAAAATAGATGAACCACCTTGACTAATAAATGGTAGGGGAATCCCCGTTAGTGGTAGTAAACCAATATTTGCGCCAATATTTTCAAAAACATGGAACAATAACATCATGATTAAGCCACTAGCGATATACGCATAAAATTCATTATTTGTGTCAAAACAAACGCGAATCATTCGATAAATCAAAATAAAATATAAAAAGATCACGAATGCGCCGCCAATAAACCCAAAATTCTCGCCAATCACTGTAAAAATCATATCTGATTCACGAACAGGTACATATACATCACTGGTATTGAACCCTTTACCTAATAATCCACCAGAACCAATTGCCAATAAGCCTTGGGCAGGTTGATAACTCATACCAGAAGTATCGTGGAAAGGATCTAGCCACGAATCGATCCGAGCAAATTGATAAGACTTAAAACCAACTTTATATAATAAATCTCTTCCGCCTTCTGTCGTAACTAAATAGATCAGCCCTGCCCCAACAACTAAAGCGATCACTACGACAGGAATGACAATTTTCCAAGAAATCCCTGACATCAAGAAAATCCCACCAAAGATAGCCAAGAAAACTAGCATCGTTCCAAAATCATCTTGTGCCATAACTAAAGCTAAAACAGGTAACGTTACAAGCAACATCTTAGCAATCAGCCACAAATCATTTTTCGTCGTTCGTTCTTTCAACTGACTGTTGTGCTTGGTCACGATTAACGCCATCATCAAAATGTACGCAATTTTCATTAATTCCGCTGGCTGAAAAGTGAAGGAGCCAAAACTAAACCAGTTTTTTGACCCAGTTACCAATGCGAGCTGTTTGTCATAAAATTTGAGTAGCAATCCCATGACTACTAAACCCAGACCATATAAATAGGGTGTTAACTTCCAAATCCATTTGGAATTCAGGTGCATAATAACAATAATTGCTACAGCTCCAACCATGTACCACACGGTTTGCATCATTACACCTCGAAAGACAGATGGATTATTCGGATCGTGACTAAGTGCTACGTATAAAGAAAGTAATCCAATTAAACATAAAAGGAACACTGGTAAAATGACACCGTAGTCAATCCGATTATCGTTTGACGCTCTTTTTTTCTTTTCCATGTTTCATCCCTTTTCCTAAAACCATACTGCTATTTATTATAGCGGTCTGATTCTATAATTGAAAGTCTCAGCAAATGAGATTTGGGAAAAAATTAACTTTCCATCACTAAATTCCAAAAGCCGATGAATATTGAATGACACCAGCAGTTTTCACTGGTTTTTCTCCAATAAATTTTATCAAAGAGTACGCGTCGGGCACATCGAAAGGCAAACGAATTTGGGCTTGACTTGCTGGGAAGTACCCAAATTTTTGATAATACGCAGGTTCACCTAAAATACTGATTGCCACATAGCCTAATCGTTTCGCTCGTATTTCGAGTTCTCGAAGAATTGCAGCACCCACTCCTTGACGCTGACAAGTTGAACTAACTGCTAATGGCGCAAGTACTAATGCTTGGTATGCTGAATCTTCAGATAAGATATTGATTTTTGTCAGTAGTCCATAGCCAACTATTTGATTTTCTTTTTTCGCCACTACTTCTAACTCTGGAACATACGCCTCAGTTCCTCTTAATCGCTCAATCAATTCATGCTCATCGCCATCTCGATGCTCTGCCGTTAAAAATGCCTCATAAACCATTCTCTTAGTCGCTGAATAATCCTCTGGTTTAATCGTTTCAATCAAAAATTTCATTGTTCTCACCTTTTCTCTGCTTGATTTCTTTTTCATGAAAGAATGTTTTTAGCTTCTGCTTCAGCCAATCGTAGACGTCTGGAATTAGGGAGTTTGTACTACTATGACCAGCTACAATAAAAATATCCCTCTTTTGTAAAAAATTACCTAGCGGTTGCCACTTCATATCCTCTGTAATCGATAATGATGACACGATTGATTTTCCAACACCTTCACGAATCAGTTGTAATAACAGTTCATTATTGTTCACATAGATGATTTGTGGATGTAAATCAAACTCATTCAAGTATAATTCATTAAAGAAACGTATACCAGAATCTTCTTCACGAATTAACCAATGCGCTGCTTCAGCATCACCAGCCAAAACCAATTGGTCTTCTAAGATGATTTCTTTACGAATATCATTTGTTGCTAACGGCTTCTCCAACAAACCAATGTCCGCGTGCCCAGCTTGAACAGCCAAAGCAACCTCGTTTGAATTCATCATGTTAATACTGAAATCAATTAACGGAAAAGTTTCAACTAAAGATTTCATTACTTTGGGTAACAAATAAATTGCGGTCGTATGAGAACAAGCAATGACACAATTTTCTTTAAAGTTATCTTTTTTGGCAGCTTGGGCAACCGAAGTAAATAATTCATTCATGACTGCTAAAAATTTAGGATATAAAAAATCAGCTTCTTTAGTTGCTGTAATTTTCTGCTTGCCATTTCTCAAAAACAATTGAATCTCTAAACGATCTTCTAACTTTTTGATTTGTGAAGATACTGTCGGCTGTGAGATGAACAATCGCTCTGCCGCAATACTAAAATTCTGTGTTTCATAAACAACTAAAAATGTCTGAATCCATTCAAACATTACGTTCACTTCTTTCTATTTCTTTTTTACTATTGTAACTTGTTAGCCTTAACATTACAAAACATAATCATAAATATAGTAATTATCAATTTTACAAATAGTTATTTTCTCTCTATAATACAGCTATCAGTTAAAATATTACTAGGAAGGATTCTGATTCATGAATAATTTATCAATACACCAAAATAAAACAGCGATGGCTCGCTTCAAACAGATTGCACCTGGTCTAGGATTGTCAATCATTGTCGCAGCCATTAGTCGTGTTTTAGCTATTTTTTTACCTACATTAGGAGGGGCAACAATTGCTATCTTATTAGGGATTCTTTTAGGAAACACGTTGTTCAAACAGCCAGTATTAGCTACTGGGACAAAGTTTGCAGAAAGTTTCTTGCTTGAATGTTCTGTTTTCTTATTAGGCGCAACAGTAACTGTTCAAACGATTGCGCAAATTGGCGTCAAAGGAATCTTTTTTATTCTTTTACAAATGACAGGGACAATCTTGGCAGCATACTTTATCGGGAAAAAATTATTATTTTCTGATACTGCTTCATTGATGATGGCAGGTGGTAACGCAGTCTGTGGTTCGTCTGCCATCGCAGCGATTGGGCCAAGCATTCGCGCTGACGAAGAAGAAAAAGGACAAATCATTACGTTAGTTAACTTATTAGGAACCGTAATGATGTTGACTTTACCATTTTTAGGTCTTCAGCTTTTCGGTGCTAATCTCATCGAAAAAAGTGCACTTTTAGGTGGAACACTTCAATCTGTCGGTCAAGTTGTTGCCGGAGCTAGCTTTTTAGATGCTTCTGTTGTTCAATTTTCAATGCTCTTCAAAATCTTACGTATTGTATTACTCGTAGTTGTAGTATATATTTTTGAAAAAGTAATGGTTCGTAAACACCCCGAAAACTTTGTTCAAAATCTTCAAGATGTGAATAAAAGAAAATTACCACTACCATGGTATGTCTTAGGGTTTCTAGCATTTTGCCTAGTCAATAGCGTGTTCACGCTACCGACTGTGATTGATCACACTGCACATTTTATCAGCACTTGGTTTGAAATCACTGCGCTAGCTGCCATTGGTCTTCGTTTAGACTTTGTCAAATTTATGAAAGAAGGTCCACGATTTTTATCTTATGGTCTTGCCGTAGGTCTTTGTCAAACGATTTTAGCGGTAGGTTTGATTTGGCTCATTCGCCTATAAAAATCCTCGCTTACAATAAAACAGGAGAAAAAGTATGTCAGAATCTTTCTGACATACTTTTTTTGTGCCTCTAACTTTTTCTATTCATCTTTATTCTGAAAGAATTTTTTCTAATAAAAGCAATTTACGTTTCTTGGCTAACCCTTCTTCTCCATTGCCCATGTAGCCCGTTAACTGACCATTATGGCCGATTACTCGATGGCAAGGGACAATAATTGGCAGAGGATTTACTCGATTCGCTTGCCCAATTGCGCGCACTGCTTTCGGGTTGTCAATTGCCTGAGCAACTTCTTTGTAACTACGAGTTTCGCCATAAGGAATATTGATTAATGCTTGCCAAACATCTTGCTGAAATGCCGTACCTGTTTTAATCGATAATGGAACTGTAAACGCTTCTCGCTTTTCAGCAAAATATTCTGTAAATTGTTCTTTGGTCAAGTTCAAAATTTCCTGATTAGCATTTTCGCTCTCTTCAATCAAAGTAAAGCTAACTTTTGTTACTCCTTTTTCGTCTGCGTCAAACCAAAGATCCCCAGCAATTGTGTTCATCTTCATGATTTTCTTTGTGCCTACTCAACAGATGTGTGGTAGACTTTCCTCCTTAGAATTGTATGTAAAAAATAATCTTTAAAACTATTTCAAAAGTTTGCTTCATCATCTACTATCTCAGGTAAAATTGCAACTGGAAGGAGCTTTCTTCCTGTTTTTTAGCAATTTCTTTAAAGAAAAATTTTTTTAATTTTGAATGAAATGCTACACTAGACATATCACTAAAAAGCATAATACTCAACTTATCAACTAACCAAGTACTAGTTGTTGAGCAACAGAAAGGAACAAACGAATGAAAGTCTCTATCGTCGTACCCTGCTTTAATGAAGAAGCAGCAATTCCACTCTTTTTCCAAGAAGTTGAAAAATATCGTGGAACTTATACTTTTGAATACTTGTTTATTGATGACGGGTCCAAAGATCAGACCTTACCTGTCATCAAAGAATTAGCTAATGCCTATGATTCCGTGCGGTTCGTCTCATTTTCCAGAAATTTTGGAAAAGAAGCTGCATTATATGCTGGCTTGCAAGCTGCAACAGGTGATTTAGTCACCGTCATGGATGTTGATTTGCAAGACCCGCCTGAATTGTTACCAAAAATGATTGAGCGTATCTTGACCTCTGATGTTGATTGCATCGGAACAAGACGATCTACTCGGGAAGGCGAACCAGTAATCCGTAGTTTTTTTGCCAAAAAATTCTATCAATTGATTAACCGAATCAGTGATACTGAAATGGTGGATGGCGCCCGCGATTTTCGTTTGATGACGCGTCAAATGGTCAATGCTGTTTTAGAATTAACAGAATACAATCGTTTTTCTAAAGGTTTATTCAGCTGGGTTGGTTTTAAAACAGAATATATTTCTTATGAAAATCGTGAACGTGTAGCTGGAGAAACTTCATGGTCTTTTTGGAAGCTGTTAAGTTATTCGATTGATGGCATCATCAACTTTTCTGATGCACCGCTTACCTTAGCTGCATTAATTGGCGCACTTTCTTGTATCGGTTCAGGGATTGCAATTTTATTTATCATTGTTCGCGCTCTTTTATTCGGCGATCCCACATCTGGTTGGCCTTCTATGGTTTCAATTACCTTATTCATCGGTGGAATCCAGTTGTTGTGCCTTGGTATTATTGGCAAATATATTGGGAAAATTTTCCATGAAACCAAGCGTCGTCCTATTTATATCATTCGTGAAACAGAGAAAATGAAACCTCATCAAATTGATTCTCACTAAAACATACGTCAATCAATACAAATTTTTTTAACGAGGCTGGGATAAAAATAAATCCTAGTCTCTTTTTTATTTTATAAAAAGACATAGAAAAAACCATCTCACTGGTACGAGATGGTTCATGACTAAATTTTTTGTAATTGTTTGTAATTAATAATAACTACGCCTTTGCTTTGGGTCATCAGGTTGGCATTTTCAGCAGTTTCATCAATTTCAACCACTGCAGAATTCTTAAGCTGCTTTGAAATCGTGCCAGTTTGTGGTTTTCCATGTACTGTAAAAGTGACGTGAGTGTCAATTGTAAATTTTTCACCCAATTCTGACGGGACGACATGTGTATCAAATTTTCCAAAAGTTGCCATTTCATAAAACCTGCCTTTCATTACAATTATAGCACATTTTATGAAAAAAATCATGAAATTGATAAAATCTACGAATATCTCTTTACATTCATTAAGATTGGGTTTATAATTTCTTTGGCATTTGCCAGCTTAGCTCAGTCGGTAGAGCAACGCACTCGTAACGCGTAGGTCACAGGTTCGATTCCTGCAGCTGGCATAAAAAGGTTGTGAAAGAAGTGACCTGCTCCAACAAATAAGAATAAATTTTCGGAAATTGCTTCCCAAATTTTTGTAAAATTTAGGCTTATTTGGAAGGAGTTACTTCTTGAACACCGTGAATGAAGTTGTGGCACAAAGTACTTGGCCGCAACTAAACAAATGCAAGAGTCTTGGGCATTCACTTGTCTTAGGCTCTTTTTTATAGCAAAAATCACTTATTTATTTTATATTGAAAAATACCTCACAGCAAAAGGAAGTTTACTATGATGAAAAGTTATCAGTTTGAATCAAAAATTTATTGTTCTGAAGCTGGCAAAGGTGGGGCCTACGTTATCTTTCCTTACGACCTCCGAAAAGAATTTCATCAAGGGCGTATAAAAGTCCATGCTACTTTTGATGGTGAAGATTATCAAGGAAGTATTGTAAACATGGGAGTGAAGAATGAAGACGGCAGCATTTGCTATATTCTCGGTATAAAAAAAGAAATTCGAAAGAAAATTAAAAAGAAAATTGGTGATACTGTACTCGTTACCGTTCACCCCATTTAAATCGTTAACAATAGCCTATCGCATAAAAAAATGGACTCTCTTGACAGTGAGAGCCCAGTTTTTATTTAGTACTTTTTCTCAACGTTTTTTTATTTAACGTTAACAGTTATATTTAGGCTGACCTTATCATTATATTCTTGATGAACTTCAATAATAGTGCCCGTTAGCTGTGCAGGAATGTCCATTACCCATTGTTCATCTTCGTCAACAGTTGTCCTTCCAATTTCAACATTGTTTACTTTTGCAATAACTGTTGCTCCTTTGAAACCTGTTCCTTGTAACTTGTCATCAACAGATGTTACTTCGCTTTGAATAGTAGGTGGCAATAAAAGCCACGGTGTATCATCATTAACGAATGAACCGCCAATTATTTTTCCTACTTGATTCGCCATAAAACCAGCCGAAAAATCTTCGTTTGAAGAGGAAATCATTTCCTGAACAGCAGTACTGCCAATTCCAGTAAGTGAAAATTCTGCTTCAACTGGTTCAGCATAAATTTGATCTGGTGTTTGAAGAAGCGCCCGACCACGCACCCAAGTTTTTACACCTTCCTTAGAATTCAGTTGGATAGTTGCTTTTCCACCAATATTGCTCCCAAAAATAGTTCCTAATTTTTGACTATTATTATTTACAATTTTAAAGTTAGCTCCTTCTTCAAAAATAATTTTTCCATTACTCATAATTGTTCCCTGTGCTTTTGTACCAATCGCTTCAAAAGTAGCGCCATTTTTTACTGTAATATCGGTGTTTTTTCCAACAATTCCTGTACTGCCACTTATTTTTGAGGTACTTCCAGATGCAAAATATGCAGAACTATTATTATCAACACTAATGGCAGAACCACCAAATCCATGAACTTCTAACGCTCCTTCATTAGTCAATGTCAGATTTGAATTGTTGTGTATTCCGTGAAGTGTACCTTGAACGTTTAAAGAAGCATTTTCCCCAATCGTAACATTTGGATTCGTACCGATCATATCAATTCCATTTGTTGCGGGATTAGGATAGCCCACTCTTGCACGCATATCTGCAATTGCATTCGGTAAAATTGTTAGTTTATTTCCTTGAAATGCCTCTTCTAAATTGGAAACACATTTAAAGTTTCCTGCAACTTGTAATTCACCAGAAGGCAAGTAAGTAAATTGATGCCCATTTTCAAAATCAACATTCTCAACATTCAATACAACGTTAGGTTGATCGCTCCAAAATACCCCATAGTTATCGGTATTTTCAATTTTTATATCTTTTAATGCTATCTGGGCATCTTCAACAGTGACCTTTATTTGAAATAGATTGGCATTGATTTTATGGTTATTGCCATAAATCGTTTTATTTTTAGCATTAGCTAAAATCGTTTCTTTTAAGTCCAGATCATTTTGCAAACTAATTTCTGTAATCGAACTGTCAATCAGAGCAGCCTTTAACTGTTCAGGAGTAGACACTTCTGCTAATCCTTTATACACTTCAATTTCATTTTGTCTCTCAGCATTCGAAATTGTTTGTGCTAAGCCAACACTTCCGTTCATCATCACTGCGCAAGTGAATAATGTCACGGAAAAATAAATTGCTTTTTTTATCATTATTCTTTCCTCCAAGAAATAGTTGATTTGCTAAGTATTTTGTTAACTCTGCAAGTTATTGTACGTTATCATTTATTTTACGACTAAATAGCCAATGCCATCTTTATCTAATGGCGCAATGGTGTGACTACCAACGGTTGTTTCTGGAATTTCAGTAAAGATGTGCGCATAGTTATCACGGACAGCACTTGCGACATTTAAGTCTTGTGTTTCTTTAAAGTCGCCTACTTCAAGTGTGATACTTAATTTATATTCTCCTGGTTCTAGCCCAGCTAGCACTGTATCTTCAACAATTGCTTGATAGCCATTGAAAACGCCAGTGTTGTACCAATCATGGTTTGCACAAGCAAACGTTCCGACCTCTGTTCCATCCGTTGCTGTTAGATGAAGCGTTTTCTTCACAGCATCTTTATTTGTTAAGTCTAAGCTTCCGTTATCAATTGAACCTTCTAAAATCAGACCATATCCTTGCCAGTAACCTAATTTAAAAAAGTTAACTGTTTGATCCAAATGACTAACGACTTGTGAAACAAACTCACTTTCGTTTCCGTCAACAACTTGATTCACATCAATTTTTGTTCCTTCTGCTTGTGGCTCAATCGAGATTGTCCAGCGACCATCTGCCCCTACTACTCCAGTTCCAAGCAGCACGCCGTCTACGTAAGCATTAATTGTTGCTCCTGGTGTACCAAGACCAGTTAACTGCTTATCTTTGTCATTCACAACGTTAAAAACAGGTGCATCAATTTTTTCTCCGACGTAAGTTCCACCTTGAATTTTACTTGTTTGTCCTGTGACATATGTACTCGAAAAATCTGCATTACTTGATTGCATGTTCGTTTGTTTCACACTCGATAGATAGCCTGACAACGTAAAAGTAGCTGTTGTTTTCTGGTACACTTTATCTGGCTGGCTTGCTTCACTATTTCCCAAATTCCAAGTATTGATTCCTCTGGTTGAAGCAATGCTGACATCTGTTGGAGTCGTGTAAGAACCCATGACAACTCCATTTTTATTATGATTTGTAATTGAGAAATTTGCGCCATCTTCAAACACAATCTTTTCACCTGCGATCAAAGTTCCTTGTGTCCCTTTACTTTCTGCAACAAAATCTGCACCTGTTCGTACAAATATACTTCCTGAAGTGGCTTCAACCGCTTCTTCAATTGTGTCTCCGCCATTTGCCTTCGTACTACTTCCTGCTTCAAAATTCATTTTACTCTTTGAAGCTAAATGAATTGCTTGATGTAGCTTTGAGGTAACCTCCAAATCTCCTTGATTTGTCAATATAAAATTAGTTCCGCCATAAATGCCAATTGAACTAGAATTTAATGTAAAGCTTGCACCTGTTCCAATCGTTAACTTCGCTTGGTCATAATCCATTGACACTGGCGCCCAAAGAGTAGAGTCGTTTTCAAATAAAACTTCTGCACCCGTCGTTAATTCTATTTCTTTTCCTTGAAAAACTTCCTCTGTATCCGAATGACTACTAACTTTTCCAGCTAGAATCAATTTCCCGTTTGGTAAGTAAATCATTTGCTTCCCACTATGGGTAATATTTTCATATGTAATTTGCACATTTTGATTGTCACTCCACAATAAGCCATAAATATCTGTGTTGATAATCGTTGCACTATCAATGGACCCGATTGACGAATCTTCATTAAAATATATTTGATAAGAATTCGCATCTAATGTATGACCGTTTCCATGAATATGTTTTTCTCCTCCCTGAATCGCTACAGTTGACTCTAATGTCAAATCATTCGCTAATGTGATATCTGAAACGTACTCATCACTTAAAGCATCTTTTAGCTCTTGCCAGTTAGCAACTTCGACTTTCCAACCCTTATCTTCCAACAGAACACTGTCAGAGATTGCGCTTTCATTCCCTTGTATTACTTGTCCACTTACCGTACTTGTTAACAATAACGTCGATAACAATACTCCTGCTAACAAGCCATTACGAAACACCACGTTTTTCAAAACTATACCTCCCGTTATTTTTATATAAAATTTTAATTCTAAAATAATTATACCAACAGAAAAACAAGACAGTCAATATAGATAAAATAAAGAATACATGTTTTTTTAATTTCAAAAAAAGTTATTTAAAACCATTTTGATTCATTAGATAAAATAAAAGATACCATTCTCTCCGTATTAGAAAGAGAATGGTATCTTTTATTTCTTAACTAAATTTGAACTTATAGCCTTTAACTATTTTGTTCCAAATAAACGGTCACCAGCATCCCCTAAACCAGGAACGATGTACCCTTGTTCATTTAATTTTTCATCAAGAGCTGCTGTGTAGATATCAATATCAGGATGTGCTTCTTGTAAAGCTTTCACGCCTTCTGGTGCAGCAACAAGACAAACAAATTTAATGTTTGATGCGCCACGTGCTTTCAAAGCATCAATAGCCATGATTGCTGAGCCACCAGTTGCTAACATTGGATCAACAACAAATAATTGACGTACGTCGATGTCTTCAGGTAATTTAACGAAATATTCGTGTGGTTCTAATGTTTCTTCATCACGATATAAACCAATATGGCCAACTTTAGCAGCAGGAATCAGTTCTAAAATTCCATCAACCATTCCAATACCTGCACGCAAGATTGGTACGATTGCTACTTTTTTTCCAGACAATGTTTTTTGTGTTGATTCTGTAATTGGTGTTTCAATGACGATATCTTCTAGTGGCATATCACGTGATACTTCATACGCCATTAACATAGCGATTTCATCGACAACTTCACGAAAAACCTTTGTTCCGCAGTTTTTGTCTCGAATAATAGTCAGTTTGTGTTGAATTAATGGATGGTCGATCACTTGAAATTTGCCCATTTTTAGCTCTCCTTTGTTCTGTCGTTTCTTTTTTATTTTAAAACAAAATTATCAGTTTAGCTAGTCCGAGTTGCCTTTTTCCGGAAGAAAATCATAGTCTAGTTTAATTTGTTTAAAAATAATCAGTCAAATTTTTGAGGAAGTCGCTTCAACTTTATCAAATCCTCATTCTCTTCCAATTGCTTTTTTCTCTATGAGAATACACTCAACTGTCATCTGTTCAACCAACGTATTAAAAAAGTTTTTCGCAAAAAAGGAGTTATGACAAAACTCTTGTCATAACTCCTTTTTACGAATAAACGGTGTTCCCAAAACAACTCCTCGATATAGTTTGCCTACTCCTCAAAATATGAAAAGTTGCGTGTTTGCTCACTATCTTGTCGGAGCTAAGCATTTTGTGTCACAATCTACCAAATAGTTTTACCTTAAAATTTATTTTGAATACAAAGGATATTTTTGAGTCAACTCACGAACGCCTTGTTTTACTTCGTCTAACTGGGCATCGTCACCTTTTGATTGTAAAGCTTTCACAACAAGTTCAGCTACTTGAGCTGCGTCTTCTTCTTTGAAGCCACGTGTAGTGATTGCAGGTGTCCCAATTCGGATACCGCTTGTCTTGAACGGGCTTAATGTTTCAAATGGAATTGAGTTTTTATTTACTGTGATATTCACACTATCTAAAATTGCTTCTGCTTCCTTCCCATTAAGATCCATCTCACGAACATCGATTAGCATCAAATGATTATCAGTGGCACCTGAAATAACACGCGTACCCGTTGCTTGATTGAACACTTTGACCATCGCTTTAGCATTGGCAACAACTTGTTCGCTATACTCTTTGAACTCTGGTGTCAAAGCTTCTTTAAAGGCAGCCGCTTTTCCAGCAATCACATGCTCCAATGGACCACCTTGGATTCCTGGGAAGACAGCACTATTGATTTTTTTCGCTAATTCTTCACTGTTTGTTAAAATCATTCCACCACGAGGACCGCGAAGTGTTTTATGCGTTGTTGTTGTTGTAATATCAGCATATGGTACTGGGCTAGGATGAACACCAGCAGCTACTAAACCAGCAATATGTGCCATATCAACCATTAATTTTGCGCCGACTTCATCAGCAATTTCTCTGAATTTCGCAAAATCAATTTCTCTTCCATAAGCACTAGCACCCGCAACAATTAATTTTGGATGATGTTTTCGTGCTAAAATTCGTACAACATTGTAGTCAATGACTTCTGTTGTTGGATCAACGCCGTAAGCCACAAAATGATACGTTTTCCCACTGAAATTTACTGGTGATCCATGTGTTAAATGTCCACCTGCAGAAAGATCCATACCTAAAATCGTATCACCAGGTTCTACCAAGGCAAGGTATGCCGCAGTATTTGCTTGTGAACCAGAATGTGGTTGAACATTTGCAAATTTGGCACCAAATAATTCTTTGGCACGGTCAATTGCTAAATTTTCCACGATATCAACAAATTCACAACCGCCATAGTAACGATGTCCAGGATATCCCTCAGCGTATTTGTTTGTTAAAATACTTCCTTGTGCTGCCATCACCGCTTCAGAAACAACATTTTCAGAAGCAATCAGCTCCAAATTATTTTCTTGTCGCTCTTCCTCACGTGCAATTGCATTCCATAGATCAGGGTCAAACGTTTTGTAGTCTACCACAAACAACAGCTCCTTTTAACTAGTATACTGCATTGTATCATACTAAAAATTCATCGTAAAAAGTATTAGACTATTTTTCAAAATAATTTTGAGCCGCCGCTTTTTTCAAACGGTTCATGTAAGCGACACCTAACCCTTCGTTAGGGAAAACTTGAACAAAAATCAAGTCCAATCCAAGCAGTAGTTCATCTAAACCACGTAGACCTGCAAACAAACCTTTTGCCGCCGCTTCAATAGAATCATCATGAAACATATATACAGCTGCCGTATCAAATCGTGTCTCTTCTGCAATTTTTGGTCCAGCAATCACGCCTGTTCTGAACCCTTTATTTTTTGCCCATTGGATAGCATCTGCCCAATCATTATCATGAACCATCAGGACTTTTGTGTCAGGTGAATAATGTTTATATTTCATTCCTGGTGCTTTCGGTGTCTCCGATTCTTTCACTAAATGCTTGTCAACAGAAACTTCTCCTACAACGTCTTCCAATTGCTCTTTGGTTACTGCACCTGGTCGTAAAATCATTGGTACTGCATCAGGATTACTTAAATCAATCACGGTTGATTCTACCCCAATTCGAGTTGCTCCATCCTCGATGATTCCAGTAATTTTCCCATGTAAATCGTGGTACACATGATCTGCCGTTGTTGGACTTGGCTTACCTGACGTGTTTGCACTTGGTCCTACCAAAGGCACACCCGCTTGGCGAATAACTTCAAGTGTTTTTTTGTTATCTGGCATTCGAAAAGCAGCTGTGGATAAGCCACCTGTTACGACACTTGGTAACTTGTTCTTTTTGATTTCAAAAATCATCGTCAACGGTCCAGGCCAGAAATTTTCAACAATTTTAGCTGTTGCAGGATGAAAGTTATCCACATATTCTTTTACTTGATCAAACGAAGCAACATGAATGATCAATGGATTATCTTGTGGTCGTCCTTTCACTGTAAATACTTTCGCAACTGAATCGGGTAAAAGTGCATTAGCACCTAATCCGTAGACCGTTTCTGTAGGAAAAGCCACCAGTGAGCCATTGCGTAATGCTTGGGCCGCTTCTTTCAATTCTGATTCATCATATCGTTTTGTTTCCACAGTTTATCCACATCCTTTTTTTTGAAAATCCTTGATTTTTAACGATTTATCCTCAGATTATCCCCGAATTGTTGATAAGTTATTTGTCAATAGTGGATAAGTTTGTTGATAAGTTTTAAAATCGCTTTTTTAACTGTTATATCAGTGTTTTTTTATCATAAAAAAACACTAAAAAATTTTTTCATCCACAGACCTGTTAATAAACTTGGATCATTCGTTCATTTCCAGATAGATCTTTTTTTACTATGACCGTTTTATGTGGAAATGCCTGTTGAAAGATATTTTGGACTGCCTCTCCTTGACGAAAACCAATTTCAAGAAAAATCTTTCCTTCTTCAGTCAAGACGTCTGGTGCTTCCCTCGCAATTTTCCGATAAATCGCTAAGCCATCAGCTTCTGCAAATAATGCCATTTTAGGCTCAAACGTTCGAACACTTTCATCCAT
This sequence comes from Enterococcus sp. DIV0174, assembly GCF_050529065.1. Classification (NCBI taxonomy): domain Bacteria; kingdom Bacillati; phylum Bacillota; class Bacilli; order Lactobacillales; family Enterococcaceae; genus Enterococcus; species Enterococcus sp. DIV0174. Next base: position 2,259,393 of record NZ_CP172881.1, read on the forward strand.
TAAATCCCATTCTTTGTGACTAATATATGGTGGATTAGAAATAATTATGTCAAAACGTTGATCTAAGACCGGCTCCAATGTATCACCGAGATAAAAATCGATTTCAGCTTGTTCTTTTTCAGCATTTTCTTTTGCGACATCCAGGGCAGACGCAGATAAGTCTACTGCCGAAACTTGCCATTCTGGTCTTTCAGCCTTTAAACTAATGGCAATTGCACCTGTCCCCGTTCCAATGTCAATAACGGCTTGTTCAGAATCAGCTACTTCCGCCAAACACCAGTCCACCAGTTCTTCTGTTTCTGGGCGTGGAATAAGAGTTGCCTCCGTTACTTTTAGTCGATGACCATAAAAATCTGCATAGCCCAGTAAATATTGGGGGGGATGATTTTCCAGCAATAATTTCATATCCGTTTGGATCAAGAGCTGGTCAGCTTCTGAAATCACCTCATTCATATGCAATAACCAATCTAATTTTTGCCATTGTTTTCTTTCCAGAAATAAGAATTGGATACTATAACCTTCTTTGCCTTGCGCCTCTAAAAAAGAAGAAGCCCCTAACAAGGCTTCTCGATATGTTTTCTTATCCATTTTGCATAGCTTCCAGTTTAGAAGTTTGATCATACATAATCAAGGCGTCTACGATTTCATCTAATTTTCCAGCTAAAATTTGATCTAATTTTTGGATCGTTAAACCGATTCGATGATCGGTTACTCGATTTTGAGGGAAGTTATACGTACGAATACGCTCTGAACGATCACCTGTACCAACAGCTGATTTTCTAGTTGCATCATACTCACTTTGTGCTTCTTGTTGAATTTTATCATACACACGCGCACGTAGAATTTTCATTGCTTTTTCTCGGTTCTTCAACTGTGAACGTTCGTCCTGCATTGCGACCACGATTCCTGTTGGTAAGTGAGTCAAACGAACAGCAGATGCCGTTTTATTGACGTGCTGTCCACCGGCACCAGATGCGTGATAAATATCTGTACGAATGTCTTTGTCTTCAATATCAATTTCAACTTCTTCTGCTTCTGGCATAACAACAACTGTAGCTGTTGATGTATGGATGCGCCCTTGTGATTCAGTTGATGGCACACGTTGTACGCGGTGTGCGCCACTTTCATATTTTAGTTTTGAATACACGTTTTCGCCCGTAATCATCATGATCACTTCTTTGTATCCGCCAATACCAGTAATATTCGCTTCCATCACTTCGGTTTTCCAACCTTGTGCTTCTGCATATTTTTGGTACATATTGAATAAATCACCTGCGAACAAGGCTGCTTCGTCCCCGCCAGCAGCGCCGCGAATTTCCATGATGATATTTTTATCATCATTAGGATCTTTTGGTAAAAGTAAGATTTTAATGCGGTCTTCTAAAACTTCTTTTTCTTTTTTTAGATCTGATAACTCTTCTTTTGCCATTTCAGCCATTTCATCATCAAGCTTTTCGCCTAAAAGTTCTTCCGTATCAGAAATTCCTTGGACAACTTCTTTATAACGACGATAAACTTCAACTGTTTCGCGTGTGTTTGCTTCTTCTTTTGATAATTCCATGAAGCGTTTTGTATCCGTAATTACTTCTGGGTCACTCAGTAACTCACCCAGTTCTTCATAACGGTCTTCAATTGATTGTAATTGATCGTACATGCTTATTCTCCTTCTTTGATAACTGGTGGGTGAAAATAATGATGTCTACATACTGGATAGTAAGCTTCATTTCCACCAATTTGGACTTGATCCCCTTCATAAACAGGCTGATCGTCGATATAATGTAAATTCATGATTGCTTTTTTGTGACAGAACCAACAGATTGTTTTCATTTCTTCAATCTTGTCTGCATAAAGCAATAAGTATTTTGATCCTTCAAATAACTCATTTCGAAAATCATTTTTCAAACCAAATGCCATAACTGGAATATTTAGTTCGTCAACAATTCTTGTGAACGCAATGACATGTTTCTTCTTCAAAAATTGCGCTTCATCAATCAAGACACAATAAGGTCTTTCTTCATCAATCATTTGGCTAATCAATTCAAATACATCTGTTTCTTCAAAAACTGGTATGGCTTCTCGCTTCAAACCAATTCGGCTTGAAACTACACCAATCCCATCACGTGTATCAACACCACTGGTCATTAATACGACATTTTTCCCTTGTTCTTCGTAGTTATGCGCTACTTTTAGAATCTCAATTGTTTTGCCGCTATTCATTGCGCCATATTTAAAAAAAAGTTGTGCCATTTATCCGTTCACCTTCCAGTTTGTTCCTAAGGTATTATACTTGATTTTCATCATTTTTTACAGTGACAATTTTTAACCATACTGAAATAAGTTTGAAAAGTCATTTTTATTTGTCTCAATTCCATCTCAACAAAGAAGTGATTCTCCTTGTTTTTATTTGAAACAGCTCGATAAACGTTGTTTCAGCTAACCTAAAAAATTTATGTTACAATCAATTTCTTATCAACGATGTTAAAGGAGACTTTCTATGTCTGAAAATATTTTTAATCAAATGGCCAATCATTATGACACACCTGACAGATTGGCGCTCGCAGAAATTATTCGTGCAGAAATTCGTCAAAATTTACCCAAAGAAACAAACCAAAAAGTTTTTATTGACTATGGTGGCGGTACTGGACTTGTTAGTTTACCTTTGGCAAAGTTATTCAAGGAAACTTGGATCATGGATGCTTCTAAAGCAATGTTAACTGTTGCTGACCAAAAAATAACTCACAGTCACTTAAATAATGTGCATACTCAGTTAGCAGACTTGACGAAGGATTTACCGAGTCAAAAAGCAGATCTTTTGCTGGTATCTTTAGTACTTTTACATATCCCCGATACTAAATTGATTCTGAAAAAACTAGCAGAACTATTAAACCCTGGCGGTCAATTATTCATTGTCGACTTCAATAAAAATGAAGCAGTCAACCATCCAAAAGTCCATAATGGATTTGAGCAAGAACCTTTGGAGCAATTGTTGGCAGAAGCTGGACTAACACCCCTCAAGCTAGAAACTTTCCATGAAGGAGAAAACCTTTTTATGAGGCAACCAGCTTCTTTGTTCTTAGCTATTAGCCAGAAATAAAAAGGGGCTGGGACAAAAGTAGCCTAATGGATAGAAAAAAAGCCTAAAATCCGTTTTTGAAAACGTTGATTTAGGCTTTTTTTATCTGTTAAGAACGACTGGATTTTTAGTTTTGTCTCAGTCTCTTTTTCGCTAGCTGTGTTTTACCTTTCGTCCTTCGGGTTGCACTCTTTTCTACAATCATTTTTTTCGTAAAATGAATAGCTATTTTTTGAAAGAACTTCGTATTGCTTGAAGCTAAACGCTTTATTTTTTCGAAGCTGAGTGCTTGAAGCCACAACCTTCTCCTCGGTGCTCAAGAAGTAACTCCTTCCAAATAAGCCTAAATTTCACAAAAATTTGAGAAATAATTTCTGAAAATTCATTCCTATTTATTGGAGTTGAACACTTCTTTCACAACTTCTTTCTCGGTGTTCCCAAAGCAGCTTCTTCGGTAATAAGTTCTCTTTTCATAAAATATGAAAAGTTATTTTTAGAAAAGATTCCTTATTACTTGAAGCTAATCACTTTGCGCCACAACCTTAACTAATCAACGAAATTTCTGTCAACGGCCAATAACGGAAAACTACTTTTCCCTGAACCAATTTCTCATCAACTAAACCAAAAATTCGGCTATCTTTTGAAATCAAGCGATTATCGCCTAAAACCAAATAATTTCCTTCCGGCACCGTGTACTCAAAATCACTAGTGAAATTTGTCGAATTTTCTGCTTGAATTTGGAATGACTCATTATAAGAATACTCGTTTTGCAATTTGTCATCGGCAAACTTTTCTTTGTATTCATCCAAATAAGATTCATCATATTTTTTCCCATTGATTGTCAGCTGGTCATTGACCATCTTCACTGTGTCACCAGGCATCCCAATTATTCGTTTCACGATCATCCGTTCTTCGTCTTCCGGTTCTTTCGTGGTAATAATATCAAAACGTTCATATTTTGAAATTTTAGATGAAATCAATCGTTGTCCATCACTCAATGTTGGATCCATCGAATGACCATTGACAGTTACTGGTGTAAAAACAAAAACTCTAGCTAGCAAAATAGCTGCCAAAACGAGAATTAATACGCCCCAGTTTTTCAAAAAATTTTTCACACTATCCCTCCTTTTTTCTTTGCATTCGTTTTTTATTCTCTTTGTTCATTTAAAAATAAAACTGATAACATAAGATTATGCTTACCTTTTATTCTACATTTTTTACAGAATAAAGAAAAGAAAAAGTGTCATTTTTAGTGACCTCTGTGTTTTCGATTTTAGGCATAAAAAAAGAAAAACTTGCCACTTTCCAAAAGAAACAATCTGCTTTCTTTTGGAAATTCTTTACTAGCAAGTCTCACTTCTTTTATGAATGTTTTCGACGCTGGCTTCGACTGTAAACAACAGGCTCTCCTGTAGCTGCTTGCAGTTGCTCTTTTTTCGCTATCAATTTTAGACGATATGGCTCATGGTAGCGCAGACCATCTTTCACGAAATCACCACCAACAATAAAAAGCCCTACCGGATTAATTGTTTCCTGACCAGCTTTTGCATGAATTTTGCCGACCTCAACTAACTCTGAATAGTTTTTTCCAATCTTCAAGACATATTCTTGTTCACTTACTTTTTTGACGTAATAATATGGATATAACGTATTACGATCAACTAAAAAGCCATCCATTCGACCAAGATCATTAACCTTGATTTGACCCTCTGCAATCAAATAACTCATATTTTCAGCCAATTGCAGTTGATAATCTTCATTATAGTCAACAGTCACTTCTTCTGTATCTACTGATTGAAGTGTGTTTCCAGTTTGAATGCCACCTTCCGTTTGAATATTGAAAGCTTCATCTGGCAAGTACTTAACGAACACTTGTGTGACATCTGCTTTCGAGTTTTTGTCAAAAAAGTAATAGAAGATGTTTAAAACGATAAAATAAACTAAAACTAAAAAAACAATTCCATAAAGGAAAAACTGTAAATAATTCTGATTTTGCCACAAACCAAAAATGATTCGCAATAAATACATCGTTGGAATCACGCTTAAAATCGTGTATCCTCGATTCAAATATTTTGGACTAATATCCAAATAGCCTAAAAATTTGTGCACACCATTAATCAAATCTAATAAAAATGTCATTGATTCTCACCTGCTTGCTGATTACTCATTTGCGTTCCCGCTTTTTGTGTTGCAACGTCGTCCTGCGAATTCGCTGTCTCTGCTTCCGGCGTGGTATCATTTCCAGTCGCATCACTAGTTGTAGTGGCATCATCTTCCGTTGCAGAGGAATTCGTGGTTGGTGTTTGGTTATTCGTATCGTTATTCTCTGAACCAGAATCAATTACACCAAAATTATCTTTTGAACTACTTGTAGGTGTTTCATAAGTTGTTGAATCCGTTGTTTCGGCCCCTGTCTCTGTTGACTGGGTGTTTGGTAATGACGAACTGGTTGGTGTCGTTTCTTCTGTAGTTGGCGGCGTGGAGTTTGAGCTAGGAGCCCGATAACTTGAGCTATTAACTACGCCGGTTGCAGTTGCCACGATTGTGGAAATGGTTAACACTGCGATTGGTTTTAAAATCGGTGCTACTTTTCGCATCATATCTCTTCCTTTTCTAGTATCATCTGATCTTTCTATGTTACTTGATATTTATCATAATTCTTTTATTTTTTTCTTACGTTTTTATGAAGTTTTTATTGATTCGCTAGATATTCTTTCGCTTCACGATTCACTTTTTTCAAGTCAATCCCTTGTTGTTTGGCAGAAAATACACAACCACAATAACATTGACGATAGATATCATATTCCTTACACATCTGAATCGAGCGTTCATAGCCCTTATTTTTCTTGAAATCACTAGGCAAATAATGGGTGCCATATATTTTTTGGATATCCATTCCAATTTGATTGATCAATGCCGCATTTTTTTTGGGCGAGATTGTTAGGGCACTCCCAAAGTAATCATAGCCTAATTCTTGTGCCTTTTGTGCTACTAAATCTAATCGCATATTAAAGCAAGCTGTGCAACGTGCACCACCTTCTTTTTCATTTTCTAACTGATTTTCCAACACCATTTTGTTAAAAACGCTAGGACGATACTCATCGACAATTAGTTTCACTTGATGATTCGTATTTTCGTTAAATTCATCAACAAACCGTTGTTGCTCTGCTAACCGACGTAAATATTCACTTTTAGGATGGATATTTGAATTCGAGAAAAATAAAGTGACTTCTGCATGCTCTGACATAAATTCTAATGTGTGCGTGCTGCAAGGAGCACAACAGGTGTGGATTAAAATGGTTGGCTTTTTTTGTGCCAGTTCCCATTGTTTGATCATTTTTTTTAGAACAGAATCATAATTTATTTTTTGATTCTTCATTTTTTCAACTATTTCTGTGGCATCAACTACTTCCGTCACGCCAGCTCACCTCTTTTTAAAATATTGCTTCATTATATGCTATTTTTTCATAAACAAAAAGACGAATCTCACACTTATTTTAGCGATTTTTTTGAGCTTTTGCATTTGCACCTGTTATACTGTTAGCAACAACCCAAAGAAGGAGGCTTACTTTTTTTGAAGATTGAGCTTTTTTTGCGTAAGACGCAACGACACACGCAACGATTTATCACGAATCACTTTACTTCGATTCAAATTATTGTGTCTTATTATATTTTGATGACTATCCTTTCATTAGGATTGTTTTATTTACCTGTTTTCCGAGAAAAAGGTAGCCACGTTCCATTTGTCGATATGCTATTTATGGCAATCAGCACGGTTAGCGTAACCGGTCTTTCTACTTTTGATATCAATTCGGTATTCAATGATTCGGGCATTATTTTATTGGAAGTTCTATTTCAAATCGGCGGGTTAGGAATCATGATGATTTCGACTGCTTTCATTATTTTATCCAAAAGGCGCATTACGTTGCGTCAACGGCAATTAATCATGACCGATATGAACCAGCCACGACTTTCGGGAATTGTGCGCTTGATTCGGACAACTTTTTCCATTTTGATTTGGTTTCAAGTAATCTTTGGTACATTATTTTCAATTTATTTCTACTATCAAGGGTACTTTGAGCGCTGGCGTGATGCTATCTTTTACGGTTTTTATCAAGCAATCTCAGCCGTAACCAACTCTGGCTTTGACGTGACTGGTGACTCCATCAAGCCTTTTGCTCATGACTATCCATTTCTGATTGCTATCATGTTTTTGATCTTCATTGGTGGGATTGGTTTTCCGGTTCTAATGGAAGTTCGCGAGTGGTTTTTGTATCGAAAACGAAAAGAACGCTTGCCTTTTCGCTTCTCTTTATTTACCAAATTAGCAGTTCTGGCATTTATCATTTTATTTATTAGTGGCACACTGTTGATTTATTTACTGGAAAAAGATCACCTCTTTCATTCTTCCAGTCAAGGTGTCCAGTGGATTAATTCCATGTTTTATTCAATGACTACCCGGAATGCGGGACTTCAAATCCATGATTTAGGTAATTTTCAAATCACCACATTAATTGTCTTTTCATTGCTCATGTTTATCGGGTGTAGTCCAAGCTCTGTCGGTGGTGGAATTCGAACGACGACTGTTGCAATCATTGGGCTTTATCTGTACTCTTTCTTAAAAAGTGAAGATAATATCAATATTTTTGGGCGAAGAATCGATGATGATGATGTTCGTAAATCAGTCGTTGTGTTTATGTTATCCCTAGGTATGTGTTTCTTTTGTATCCTATTTCTATCTGCAACAGAAGAACAATCTCTAATAGCTATTATTGTAGAGGTCACATCTGCTTTTGGGACAACTGGTCTTTCATTAGGTATCACCCCAGATCTTTCTGTCATTGGAAAAATCACGATTGCTGGGCTGATGTTTATCGGACGAATCGGTATGCTTTATACCTTGATGTTGTTCGTGCCAAAAGAGACACGAGATTTGGGTTATGAATATCCTTCAGAAAAAATTATTATTGGGTAATCTCTTCTATATGAAAAAAAGAACGTTCTTGATTCTATCAATCAAGAGCGTTTTTCTTTTTTTTATTAACTTCCTCTGTAAAATCCTCCATTTCTTAAGAAAAAGAAAAGCAATTTAACCTTTTTTTCAACATGTGGTATGATAAGTTGAATTTACTCGTCAACACGACGTTTTTTGGAGGTTACATAATGGGAATACGCAGTCAATTTGCGATTGCAGTTGGGAAATCATCACAATGGGCATTGAAAACATTTTTTAAAGGTGGCTCAAGCTTACCTGGTAAGCTTGCTCTTAAAATAGATCCGCATATTTTAGATAGTTTAGCCAAAGATTATGAAGTAGTTGTCGTAACTGGAACAAATGGAAAAACATTGACCACTGCCTTAACTGTTAATATTTTGCGTCAACAATTTGATGAAGTTTTGACAAATCCAACTGGTGCAAACATGGTTCAAGGAATCGTTTCAACATTCTTACAAGCCAAACCAAAAAAAGGACAGAAAAAATTTGCTGTTCTCGAAATTGACGAAGCTAGCTTGAGTAAAGTGACAGAATATATGAAACCTGAACTATTTTTATTCACAAATATTTTTCGTGACCAAATGGATCGTTACGGTGAAATTTATACAACGTACAAAATGATTGTTGACGGTGCTGCAAAAGCACCAAATGCAACGATTATTTCAAATGGTGACTCACCAATTTTCAATTCGGTACAAACAGTCAATCCAAACAAATATTATGGGTTTGATCACGAAGAAGATCATGAACAAATGGCTCACTACAACACAGATGGCGTTCTGTGTCCAAAATGTCATCATATCTTACATTATAAAATGATCACTTATGCGAACTTAGGGAAGTATTATTGTCCAAATTGTGACTTTAAACGTCCTGAACTTGATTATCGTTTAACTGAGATGATTCGTATGGATAACGTTTCTGCTGATTTTGTCATTGATGGACATGAGTATGGTATCGAAGTTGGTGGAATGTATAACGTGTATAATGCGTTAGCTGCTACAGCTGTGGCTGAATATTATGGTGTCGCACCAGAAAAAATCAAACAAGGTCTGGGTTATGATGAAAAAGTCTTTGGTCGGCAAGAAACGATAACAATCAATGACAAGAAATGCACATTGATCCTTGTTAAAAATCCGGTTGGAATCAATCAAGTAATTGATATGATTGGTCTTGCGCCTTACCCGTTTTCATTAGTTTCCCTACTAAATGCGAATTATGCTGATGGAATTGATGTCAGTTGGATTTGGGATGGCAACTATGAAAACTTCGCAACCATGGCTATTCCAGCAGTTATCTCTGGTGGAGATCGCCATACAGACATGACTTTGCGCTTAAAAGTTGCGGGTATTCCAGAAGAAAAATTAACGGAAACAAAAGAAATTCCTGAAGTAATTGAAAAAATCAAAACACTTCCAACCGAACATGTTTATATTCTAGCGACTTACACCGCTGTTTTGCAGTTGCGTAAAGAATTGGCAAATCAGGGATATATTAAGGGAGGCATGAATAATGGCTAATTATGAATTAACTATTGCGCACCTGTATGGTAATTTAATGAATACTTACGGGGATAACGGAAATTTATTGATGCTCAAATACGTTGCCGAAAAAATGGGCGTGACTTTCAATTCTGAAATCGTCAGCATCCATGAACCTTTTGATGAAAAAAAATATGACTTAGTCTTTTTCGGTGGTGGGCAAGACTTTGAACAGCTGATTATTTCAGAAGACATTCAAGACAAGAAAGAATCTTTGACAAACTATATTGAAAATGATGGTGTCATGCTTGCGATTTGTGGTGGCTATCAATTACTTGGTCACTATTACATGGGCGCTAATGGTGAAAAAATCCAAGGAATCAGTGCTTTAGATCACTACACACTTAGCCAAGACAACAATCGTTTTATCGGAGATATTGTTATTCACAATGAAGAATTTGACGAAACTTATTATGGATTTGAAAATCATAATGGACGAACTTTCTTAGGTGAAGGTGAACGTCCTCTTGGGAAAGTCGTTCAAGGAGAAGGAAACAATGGCGAAGATCAGTCTGAAGGAGTTATTTACCGTAATGTTTATGGTTCTTACTTCCATGGTCCTATCTTAGCACGTAATGAACACTTAGCTGAACGCTTGATTCGCCTAGCTTTAGAAAAGCGTTATGGAAAAGAGTTAGATTTGCCAACTGTGACAACAAAAATGTAGCACCTAGCATTTCATACAAAAAACTCAAACAAAAAGAATGAACCAAAGCGAAATTCGCGTTGGCTCATTCTTTTTTGCATTCTTTCAATCAATTATTTCTTTTCACCGGGAACAGAAGCAATAATTGCTAACTCACCTTGGATCGTCCATTCTTTGACGCCATCAGGAATGATGCAGCTTGTCCCTTTTTCCAATGAATAAGTTTTTCCATCAACCACTAACTCGCCAGCGCCAGCAATTACTGTCATCAGCGTATAAGGTGCTTGTTTTTTAAATGACATGATGCCTTTAACGTCCCATTCATAAACGTTAAAGAATTCTGTTTCTAGATACGTAACTACGGAAGAATTGCCTTCACGAATTTCTTTTACGTGTAATTCTGGCGTTTTCGCTGGAACAGTTGTTACATCAATTGATTGTTGGATGTGTAATTCACGGGTATTTCCTTGATCGTCTTTGCGATCGTAATCATAAACACGGTAAGTCGTATCTGAACTTTGTTGTGTTTCTAAAATCATGATTCCTTTACCAATTGCGTGGATTGTTCCACTTGGTACATAGAAGAAATCACCTTTTTTCACAGGAACACGTTTCAATAAATCATCCCAACGACCTTCTTCAATCATTTTCGCAAGTTCTTCACGTGTTTTTGCGTGATGACCATAAATGATTTCTGCGCCTGGCTCTGCATCAATGATGTACCAGCACTCTGTTTTACCTAGTTCACCTTCATGTTCCATTCCATATGTATCATCTGGATGGACTTGAACAGATAATTCATCTTCTGCATCTAAAATTTTAATTAGTAATGGAAAAACTGGTTCTGTGGGGTGACCGAATAACTCTTTATGATTTGCCCAAAGGTCATCTAATTTTTGACCTTTAAATTCGCCATTTTCAACGATACTTACACCATGAGGATGCGCACTGATTGCCCAGTCCTCTCCAATTTTGTCACTAGGAATGTCAAATCCAAATACAGAACGTAGGCGACTTCCTCCCCAAATTTTTTCTTGGAAAACTGGTTTTAAAAACATAGGTTCTTGCATAATTCAAACTCCTCTCAACTTTCATAGCTATTATAGCACTATTTTTGTAAGAACGCTTTCTCTTTCAGATAAGTTTCAACAATTTCATCACGACATTCAAGATAGGCTTCACGCGCATCATTTGGATGAATACGGTTGGATAAAAAGATAAAGCCTTCTTGACTAATAACATCAATTAACAGGAACGTTCCTGTATATCCCGTGTGGAAAAGTATCGGATGTTGATCCTTTTGATCTAATTTAAGAGCCCATCCTAATGATCGCTGTCCATTTTTTTCAGGTGTATGATCTTGAAGTAATGACTCAATCGTTTGGGTAGTCAAAAATTGTCCCCCATTGACTTTTCCTTTAGCCAAATACATTTGAACAAAAGAAATGCTATCTTCTAAATCCAAAAATAACCCTGCATTTCCAGCATGTTCAGCTAAAATTCTTGCTTTAGGGTCATGAGTGATTCCTCTTAAAACTTCTCCAGAGGGTAATTGTTCAGTAGGAACGATTTTTTTAGATGGAAAAGGTAAAAATAAACTATTCATCATTCCTAAAGGTTCAAGAACTTGTTCTTGAAATAATTCAACCGCTGGCTCTTGATAAATTTCTTCCAACATCAAACCAAGCAAGATCGTCCCTGCATCAGTATATTTTACCGTTTTGCCTAACTCAGCTCCAGGTTGCAATGTTAAATAAGCAGCAATCAACTCTTCTTGTGTTAATGAATCTCGGTCAGGTATCCAAGTTTGAATATCTGAAGTGTGCGTCAATAAATGACGAATGGTAATTGTCTGGTTTTCAAATGCTGGTAAATAGCGCTGGAGCGGTTGATCCAAGTCAAGTTTACCGTCTTCCCACAATCGTAAAACAAGTGTTGTGGTAGCGATGACTTTCGTTAACGATGCTGCATCAAAAAGTAAGTCTTCTGACATCGGTTGTGTATCAGGAACAATTTGGGCTTGTCCTGCTGCAAATGATTCGACTTTTTCTTGTTTGATAAAAGCAGCTACAACACCGGGGTAAAAACCTTCCGCAAGTTTAGTCAAAATCATTTGTTTTGTTTCTGGATACATGTTCTTTCCTCATTTCTACTCAAAGAATCTCTTTGAAGGATTTGATCATTCATACAGCACAAGCATATATTTTTCTGGGTAGTGAAGCAAGCTGTTTCAGTTGATTTCTTTCGATTACTTTGTTTAAAAAAAATAAGAGAAGCCATCCAGCTACTCTTGTCCTTTATCAAAATGATTGCAGTCAGCACTATCGTTAAGAAATTATTTTTTGGCTGACTCCAATCTATTTAGCTATTTTTTAGGATTGCTGACAAACCACCACTCGATACCAATTGCATCATACACAGTGATGACTGATTTTTTCTTATCTACGAAGAAATCAAGATTTTCAGCTTGTAAATGTTCAATCAATGTTTCCATGTTTTCTGGTGTCACGACAAATTTCAAGAAGTCTAATCCTAAAACCTCATCTGTTGGTAAGTCGATTGTTCCACCTACTGCTTGGTTCAAACCAACATGAAAATCGCCTTCGTTCAGTACATGCAGACCATTTTCTTCGTTATGTACTTTTAGTCCGAGTACATGACTCAAAAATTGGCGCTCTTTCGCTAGGTCGCTAACATTCAAATGAATTTTTTCAAAATAGGCACCTGATGTTAACTTTGTGAATTTTTCTTCAGATTTTCGCAGTAAAGCTTCTTGATCCATTACTTCAGGTTCTGCTTTTTCAGCATTTTTTTCTTCGTAATAAATTTCAAGTTCGTTACTTTCTGGGTCAACTAATAAGATTCCCATACGTGCTTGATCTTCCAGTGCATCTTTAATTGGATAATTTGTTTTACGGATACGGCATAACATATCTGCCATTTCTTCCACACTTGGAATGACCAAAGAAAAGCGACTCAACTTTTTGATTTCACCTGTGTGATTGTTCGCACGTGGGCTTTCTTCTAGTAAAAGCATTTCACTGTCACTATCTTGTGTACCAAAAATAGCCAACTCATTTTCTTCACGCTTCAAATCAAAACCAACTGTATCCTTATAAAAAGCAATCATTTTATCGCGATCTTTGACTCGGATAGCCACACTTTTTAAATAGGTAGTAGCCCCCAATTTAAAATCTTTCATTTATTCTACTCCCCTTCTGCGTCAAATTATATTTTAACGATGGATGTCACTTCTTTCAAGCAATAACTAAGAATTTGTGAAATTTATTTAGTCCGAGAGTAACATCAATCTCCATTTTCTTCAAGAAAATCAAAAAAATTGGCGGAATCTAACAAATAACTTTTCCTGAATACAGCTTTTTTAATTATTTTTCGTTGCCAATCAGTTGGTTATTTCAAATAAATATGAAAAAGGGATGTGACAATCCTTCTGTCACATCCCTTTTTAGAATAAACGGTGTTCCCAAAGCAACTCCTCGAAATAATTCACAACTGTACAAAGATATGAAAAGCTATTTTTGTCAGTTGCTCATTATTTTTTCGAAGCTAATCGCTTGGTACCACAACCTCTATTCATGGTGTTCTCCAAGCAGCTTCTTCGGCAATAAGTCCTCTTTTCATAAAAATATGGAAAACTATTTTTGGAAAAGCATCCTTATTGCTTGAAGCTAATCGCTTGACACCACAACCTCTATTCACGGTGTTCTCCAAGCAGCTTCTTCGGCAATAAGTCCTCTTTTCATAAAAATATGGAAAACTATTTTTAGAAAAGCATCCTTATTGCTTGAAGCTAATCGCTTGGCGCCACAACCTCTTGTTATTAAGCAACTTCTTCAGAAAATTGACTATTATAAAGATCAGCATAAAAACCATCTTTAGCCATTAGTTCTTCATGGTTACCTGTTTCTACAATTGATCCATGATTCATCACAATAATATTGTCTGCATCGCGAATCGTTGACAAGCGATGCGCAACCACAAAACTTGTCCGATTTTCTAAGAGACGGTTCATTGCTCGTTGGATCAAAATCTCTGTTCGAGTATCAACACTTGAAGTTGCCTCATCCAGAATCAAGACATCTGGATTAGCCAAGAATGCGCGAGCAATCGTGATCAATTGGCGTTGTCCTTGAGAGATGTTACTTGCATCTTCATTTAAAATCGTGTCATATCCTTCTGGTAATTTACGAACAAAATCATCCACATGAGCAGCTTTGGCAGCGGCAATTACTTGGTCTTTTGTGGCTTGTTCATTTCCATAATGGATATTGTCATAGATTGTACCTGTGAATAACCACGTATCTTGTAAGACCATCGAGAATTTGGCACGCAACTCATCACGGGATAAGTCTCGAGTATCAACACCTTCATAGCGAATGCTTCCGCCAGACACATCATAAAAACGTTCCAACAAATTGATCAACGTAGTTTTACCTGCACCAGTTGGGCCAACGATTGCGACCATTTCTCCCGGTTTGACATTTAAGTTAAAATCGGTCATCAATAAGTTATCCTCAGTATAACCAAACTGTACATTTTCAAAGCGAACTTTATAGGGAGAATCTTCTTCTACTGGGAGTCCTGAAGGTTCATCTGTCATTTCAGCTTCGTCTAAGACTTCAAATACACGTTCTGCAGAAGCGACAGTTGATTGAATGGTATTCATTAAGCTAGCGATTTGAGTAATTGGTTGTGAGAATTGGCTTGTATATTGCAAGAATGCTTGAACATCCCCTAAAGAAACATTCCCATTTGCTACTTTAATCCCACCAAGGACAGCGACAAACACATAGCCTAAATTCTTAACAAAGTTCATCAATGGCATAATGATTGCCGAAATAAATTGGGCTTTCCAACCAGACGCATAAAGTTTTTCATTTTCAACTTCAAAAACTTCCTGATCTTTTCCAGTATGATTAAAGGTTTTAACAATCGTGTGACCAGCATAGGTTTCTTCTACTTGGTTATTCAACAAACCTAAACTCTTTTGTTGATCTGAAAAATATACTTGTGATTTTGGTGCGACGATCATCACAACGATTAAACTTAACGGAATCATTAGTAAAGCGACTAGTGTCAATTGCCAACTAATTGATAACATCATCACGATGACCCCAATCAGTGTAACTGTACTCGTTACAAATTGCGTCAAATTTTGTTGAAGGGTACTTGCAATGTTGTCCATATCGTTGATTGCCCGAGACATAATATCCCCATTCGTATGTGTATCATAATAAGAAATGGGTACTCGGTTCATTTTAGCTTCTAAGTCCTTACGCAAATCATAAACTGTTCGTTGTGAGACACGCGTCATAATAAATTGTTGTAAGAAACTAAACACGGCAGCAATAACATACATGACAATGACGGTCGCAATAATTTGGCCGATTTTATCAAAGTCAATTGGAAATTCAGTCACTTTTTGACCTTGCTGCATCTGTTTCGCGCCAATCATGACGCCTTTAAAAATTTCAGTTGTTGCACGACCTAGAACTTTCGGCGTTTGGATTTGGAAAATCACTGCCGCAATTGCCAAGACAAATACTAAAACAATCGCAATTAGTCGTTTTGACATATAGCTAAAGAGGCGGCTAACTGTCCCCCAGAAGTTTTTTGCTTTTTCTCCTTTTGCACCAATGTTACGCCCAGGTCCATGACCACCTCCGCCACGCATTGATCCATGAGAGGATTGTGTTTTTTCTTTACTCATGCTAAGTCCTCCTCTCTTAATTGCGAACGAACAATTTCCGCATAAGTTTCATTTGTTTCTAGCAGTTCTTTATGTGTTCCTTTACCAACTAACTTGCCTTCATCTAAAACTAAAATCGTATCAGCATCCATGACGGTACTTACGCGTTGCGCTACTAAAACAGTTATACTGTCGGTCATGTCCTGTTTCAATGCTTGACGAAGTTTTGCATCTGTTTTGAAATCAAGCGCAGAAAATGAATCATCAAATACATAAACATCTGCTGGTTTGACTAATGCGCGAGCAATCGCTAACCGCTGTCTTTGTCCACCAGAAAAATTTCCTCCACCTTGTTCAACATGACTATCTAGCCCGTCTTCCAACTCAGAAACAAACTCTTTTGCTTGAGCAATTTCTAATGCTTTCCAGATCATTTCATCCGTTGCGTCAGGTAAGCCATATTGCATGTTTTCCCGAATCGTTCCAGAAAATAAAATCGCTTTTTGTGGAACGAAACCAATCAAATCACGCAAGTTTTCTTGAGTCATTTCGCGAATATCCGTTTGATTTAAACGAATTTCGCCTGATTCAATTTCATATAGTCGAGGAATCAAATTCACTAACGTTGTTTTACCAGAACCAGTTCCACCGATAATCGCAACGATTTCCCCTGATTTTGCACGAAAATCAATATCTTCAAGCGCTAATTTTTCTGCACCACGATAACGATAATCCACATGGTCAAAATTCAACGTTGCAGACTTTCCGGCAAGCGTTACTTCTTTTGGATTTTTTGGGTCCGTAATATCGATATCTTCGTCTAATACTTCATTGATCCGATCAGCAGAAGCTTGCGCACGAGGAACCATGATAAAGATCATTGATAGCATCATGAAACTAATTAGGATTTGCATCGCATAAGTCATAAAAGCAATTAAATTCCCAACTTCTAAATTCATTTCAGCTATGTAGTGTCCACCAAACCAAGTAATTGCTACGTTTGTTCCACTCATGATTAGCGTCATCAACGGCATCATCAATGCAACAATTGAGTTCACGCGAATCGCCGTGTTTGTGTAATCTTTATTTGCTAAATCAAAACGGTTCTCTTCAAACTTTGTTTTATCAAACGCACGAATCACGCGGACACCCGTTAAGCCTTCACGGAAAACTAAGTTCAAGCGGTCCGTTTTCTTTTGCATACTCTTAAACAACGGAACCGCAAAATACATAATACCGCCAACTAAAACTAACATGATTGGGATAACTACCAAAAAGATTTTTGTTAACTCTTGATCTTTTTGATAAGCAAGAAAACTTGCCCCTATCAATGTAATAGGTGCGTTGATCATCATCCGTAAAAACATTTGAACAACCATTTGAATTTGTGTCACATCATTTGTTGTTCTCGTAATCAACGAGGCTGTTCCAAATTTATCAAAGCCATCATTTGTTAGATTTTCTGCCTTTTGATAAACATCTGAGCGTAATTTTTTCCCTAATTTTTGTGACTCACGCGTCGCAAAAAAAGTATTTCCAATAGCAGCTAAAATACTAATCAATGAAAAGCCAATCATGACAAAGCCAGTCTGCCAAATATAGTCAATGTCTCCTTTAGCTACCCCTTTATCAATAATGTTGGATGTCAATGTTGGTAAATATAAGTCTGCCAAAACTTGAACAACCATAAAACCAACTGCGGCAATGGCAGAAGTAATGGAAATTCGTTTAATAATTTTCAGCATCTATTCCCCTTCTTTCTACTTATAGGCTCCCTCTTTCAACCAAGAAAGCTTTAACTTAAATTCTTCGATTGCTTGTTCAACTGAGTAGTCTTTCGTCACTGAAAGTGATTTGTATGAATGTGTAATCGTTGAAAAAACAGCATTCATCAACAGTGATATCAGCAGCTCTAATTCGTGTGAATCTCTTACTTTTAGTTTTGTTTGATCAATCACTTCTATTAAAGCTTGAGTATCCTGCTTATGTCTTTTATGTGGCATTTTTTTTGCCTTTTCCTCTTCAGAAAGATGAGGAGTCACTTTACGTGAAGCGCGATAATCCATGTTCATGAATAAGTGTCGATAAAATGCAGAATTTTCTCCTGCTAAGATTTCGCGAATCATCTTTTCAAAATAAAGCTCGAAGCCTTCAAAAAGATCTCCATGAACTTCTTTCATCAAGTTTCGCATATCTCGCGAACTATCACGTCGCAGTGTCTCAAAATAATAGAAGTACAGATCCTCTTTATTTTCAAAATATTGATAAAAACTACCACGTGGTATCTCAGCTAGTTTCACGATATTAGCAATTGACGCATCCTTTAACGGCACACGTGAAAACTCAGCATTCGCAGCGGCTAATAATCGTTGTTGCTTTTCCTTTGGCAAATGAAAAAATGTTTGTGTTGGCATAGTCCTCCTCCTTTCGTTTCTTCGCCCAAATGACGCGTTGTCATATGACGCTATGTCATTATAACACCAGCAGACTGTTTTGCAAGTTTTTTACATTATTTTTTTCCTTTATTTCAACTGCAAAAAAGAAACAGTACATCCGTTAAACGAATGCACTGCTTCTTTTAAAAATAAGTGAGTAAGGGTTTCCCACCTTTTACGTTTGAGTTCGTTCATTATTTGCCTAAAAGAAAACCCGTTTGCCAGCCAGACGAACTTAGAATATGAGAAGTCTCTTCGGCTATCTTTTTGTAAAAACAATGAACTAACAGCAACTCTAATGAAAGAGTGATGATTTGCTACGACTATGTAAAAAAATCAGCTCTTCCACTTGTGGGGTTATTTGAGATGTTCATCCCAAATCAACATGGTGGAATAACTAAATTATAGCCATGCAAATCAATCATTTCCAATATACTTTTACCGATGTCGAGGTAAATAAATCTAAACAAACTGGCCTTTAGTTGAAGTTTTTTTATTTTTTTACACTTGATTTCAGTATGCTTTTGTTTTGGCTCCACCAAATGGATCAGTAAAAAAAGAATGAGTAGTAAAAAAGAAAAGCAGCTAAATGAACTATTCTTTGTTTTTAAACCTTGATAGCCTTTTCTTTTTCGATTAAACTAGCTTTGTTAGTCTTGAACATAACAAGTATGTTTACAAAAAAGGAGATTGAATCATTATGTCATCAGTATTAATTGTCAAAGGTCATCCTTTAACTGCTGAAGAATCACGCTCAGTTAAAGCTCTTTCTACATTTCTAACTAGCTATAAAGAAAGTCATCCAGAAGATGAAATCACTATTCTTGATCTTTACCGTGATGATATTCCTGAAATTGACGAAGAATTATTATCTGGTTGGGAAGTTCTTCGTACTGGAGCCGACTTCTCAGAATTAACTGAAAAGCAACAACATAAAATCGCGCGGTTTAACGAATTAACTGAACAATTTCTAGCTGCTGATAAAATCGTCATTGCCAACGCACTTTGGAACCTAAATATTCCAACACGTTTAAAAGCTTGGTTTGACACGGTCAACGTAGCTGGTAAAACATTCAAATATACAGAAAATGGTCCTCAAGGTTTAGTTCAAGGAAAGAAAGCTTTACACATCCAATCAAATGGTGGTATTTATCAAGGCCAAGATTTTGCTTCACAATATGTTAAAGGAATCTTGAACTTTATTGGAATTGACGAAATCGATCAATTATTTATCGAAGGAATCGACTACACACCTGACCGTGCAGAAGAATTGATGCAAGAAGCACTAGACAAAGCTACTCAATTAGGAAAAGATTTCTAAGCAAAACAGATCTCTTTTACAACAAAAAAACAGCAAACAACAATCTAGTTTTCGATTGTCGTTTGCTGTTTTTATTTATGTTTCTTTTTTTGATTTTTAAGATAGTTGCCTATTCTTTTTTCGGCGTTTCAACTGGATCGTCTTCATATAAGGAAGAAATCGTTGTGTACCATTCAAAAATATGCGTGATGATTACTTTGGCTGCCGCATAAACAGGTATTCCCAAAATAACTCCCACAATTCCAAACAGTTTTCCAGAAGTCAGTAAAACCAATAAAATCGTTACTGGATGAATCGCTAATTGATTCCCTAAAACTAATGGTGAAATCAATCGTCCTTCGATCGTTTGCTCGGCAATAAAGACGATAATCACTTTCACCAACATCAAAGGCCCTGCTACAATCCCAAGAAAGACTGCTGGAATCATGGCTAAAAATGAGCCAAGGTACGGAATTAGATTCAAGAATCCTGCAACAATACCTAACGTCACTGAATATTCCAATCCAATAATCGAAAAACCAATGATAAACATGATTGCCACAGCAAAAGCCACAGTCAATTGACCTCTTATATAAGAAGATACTTGATCGTTCATTTCACTTAATACTTTCAAAGTTGGTTTTCTCATACGTGTTGGTAAGAATTTAACAAAGTAAGGTGCTAATTGACGTCCATCTTTCAATAAATAAAACAAGATAAATGGCATCGTCATAATTGCCACAATGACTGTCGCTACCGCTCCTACGATACTTCCAACACTTTGAACGGTCGTTTTTGAAAGGTTCTTAATCAAATCGCCGGCAGAATTAATAATTTTATCCCCCGCAGTCTCAAGTTGTTCACGAAATTGATTAAACAAAGGATCGCGTAAGATTTCTGTTAATTTATCATCTATCGTGTCGACATATTGTGGGAAATTACTAGCAAAGCTAACTGATTGCTCTTGAATTTTTGGCACAATCACTACGATTCCCCAAACGATTAGCGCCACCACAACGACAAATAAACCAATAATACTGTAAATTCTGGGAATCTTTTTCTTCTCTAAATAGTCCACCACAGGATTCATCAAATAATATAAAATACCCGCTAAAATAATTGGTAGGCCAACGATAGCTAAGAATTGCCACACAGGTTCAAATAGGTATGACACTTTCGTAAAAAGAAAGACGATTACTAATAAAAGCAGAACAACTAATAAGGCCGTTACTACTTGATTATTTAAAAACCATTTCCAAAACCAGGAAATTGGTTTTCCTTTTTTATTTTTCTCCTCCATATGTCCCTCCTACTGATAATAAATTTGTGTTCCCAAATGAATTTCTGGAAGTTGATAAGGATTCAAATACACACCATTAACAATCGTATTTTCTGGTTGATGCTCGTCAAACACTAACGTTACGTGACCAACTGTTTCCAGATTTTGATTAGCAGTCGTTCCGACATGTTCAATCGTATATTCTTGTTCATCAAATCGAATTGTTTTTCCAGATTCTAGCTTAAAGGGTTCTTTATTTAAAAATTCTTGGATAATCGAGTAGTTTCGTAAAGTAGTTGTTGCTGTGTTGTTGAATAAAATCAGCATTGGTTCTTTTTCATTAATTGCTTCTGGTCCAATTTCTACTACATTGGCTTGAATCATCTTGATCTCTCCTTTGATTACTATCACAATGAACAGTGTTTTTCTTCATACAGCGTATTTTTACGCTCAAAAATATTATAGCATATTCTCTTTCATTATCCGCCAAGAACAGTTGTATGCTAAAATAAAAAAGAAAACAATTTCATTTTTTTAGGAGGGAATCAAATGATTGAAAAAATCATTTTGGGTACTTATACACGCCGAGTAAGTGAAGGAATTTATACAATCGATCTTGATACTGAAAAAAAAGAATTATCTGGACTAACTTTAGCAACTAAAGAAGTGAGTCCCACCTATTTAGCAAAGAGTAAAGCAGAGAATCTATACACGGTCACAACAGTTGATGGATTAGGTGGCGCAGGCGCATACGATTCAACGTATCAATTTTTGAATGCGGTAACAGAAGAAGGAGCACCTCTTTGTTATGTAGCAGTAGATGAAACTCGTCAGCTGGTTTATGGTGCAAATTATCATAAAGGTGAAGTAAATGTTTATCGTATTTTAGATAATGGTGGTATTGAAGCTGTCGAATCTCTTTATCATCAAGAGGAAACTGGACCACATAAAAATCAAGACCACGCACATGTCCACTACACTGATTTAACACCTGACCAACGTTTAGTTGTTTGTGATCTTGGAACTGATCGAGTGTACACTTATGATGTTGCAGAAAATGGAAAGTTAACTCTAGCAGCCACTTTTGTAGCTGAACCTGGAACTGGACCCCGTCATTTAGTTTTCCATCCGACACAGCCAATTGCTTATTTATTTGGTGAATTAGACAGCACCGTAAGCGTCCTCGCTTATCAAGAAAATGGTTCATTTGAAAAGTTACAAAAAATTTCAACTTTACCAGAAGATTTCACAGGTGAAAATGGCGGTGCTGCTATCCGAATTTCAAATGACGGCCGTTTCTTATATACTTCTAATCGTGGACATAACTCAATCGCAATCTTTGAGATTTCTAGTAATGGTGAACAGCTTTCTGCTATTCAAAATATTTCAACAGAAGGTGATTTTCCTCGTGACTTTGCCTTAAATTCAACAAATGAGTTTTTAGTTTGTGCAAATCAAAATAGTGATAACTTAACTTTATTCACACGTGATGCTCAAACCGGAAAGTTAACATTACTACAAAAAGACATTTATGCACCTGAGTGTGTGTGCGTCTATTTCGACTAAAATCAACCTATTTTTCAAAGGAGGAAATTTTTATGATTCAAAAATCAGCTGAAGAGTATCTATTAGACAACCTTTCTGAACTTTATAATAAGTGTCTTCCCTTGTACGAATTGATTACTAGCCCACGCTATGAAAAAAATCGAGTTATTGTTGTGACGAACGAGCTATACAGCCTCGCTCAAACAGCAAAATTATATACTCAGCTACATCCAGAATTGCAAATCAAAGAAGTCAGCAAATTTTTTGATGCTTTTCATCAGTTTTATGCTGAACTCAAGCAAGTCTCCTTCAATGAAGATTCTAATACCGCTTTGCTTTATAGCAAATTGACCATTATGAAACAAAACTTTGAACATTTAACTGCTATTTTTCACAGCTTATAAATGAACCTAGTAATAACTATAGATGAATGATGAAGAAAGAAGCGAAGAACATGAACCAACAAGAAGTGTTAGATCGTTTGCGAGAAGATTTGCAGATTCCTTTTTTTCAGGGGAAAATCGAAGATAAAGAGTATACTGAAGCAGACTATCAACAACTAAAGAAAAATCTGGAAGATTATTTTGATAACTACGTCAGGAATGTTGAAAACTGAAAAAGGTTGTGACGCAAAGTGGTTAGCTTCAAGTAATAAGGAATCTTTTCTAAAAATAGCTTCTCATATTTTTAAGAAAAGAGGACTTATTACCGAAGAAGCTACTTTGAGAACACCGTGAATAGAGGTTGTGGTTCCAAGCACTCAACTCCAAACAGATAATGAGCAGGTACTCAAAATAGCTTCTCATATTTTGAAGTGAATGCACGTTATATGGAGGAGTTGCTTGGGGAACACCGTAAATAAAGGTCGTGAAAGAAGTGTCTAGCTTAAATAAATAAGAATAAATTTCCAGAAATTGTTTTTCAAATTTTGCGAAATTTAGACTTATTTAGCAGGAGTTACTTCTTGAACACCGTGAGTAGAGCTTGTGGCACAAAACGTCTAGCTCCGACTAGATAACAATCAACTGCCCAAAATAGCTTTTCATATTTTGGGCTAGTTGTGAATTATCTGGCGGAGTCGGACGCTTTGTACCACAAGCTTTTTTATTATACATTGAATTTTTGAGCATCAAAAAACCACCGAGTTGGTTAGGCTCGGTGGAAAAGGCTACTTACTCAATGAGAGTAAATAAAGGTTGTTGTTGGTTATGCTTTTATCATATAGCAGTGAACAACTCTTATCATAAAAAAAACGTTATATTTAGATTAAATAACTCTAGTTTTATCTTTAAATTATTTTTTCATCAAAAGATTGGTCATTTTTTGGATTGCTAGTGAAATATCATCTGTTGCTTGGTCTTGTTTCTTTTCTGAAGCTTCAAATAAATCCGTATCAATTCCCTTTTCTACGTTAATACTTTGAATCATTTCTTCACAACCAGCTACATAAGAAAGATAGGCACGTTCAAATTTTTTGTGAATCCCCATCACTTTTGCTGGAGGACGTAACGTACTAACTTTTTTCAGCATAGCTCGGTATTGCTTAGTTCCAGCTTCAAACAATTGAACAACTTCTGTTAATTGTTCTGAATTTAATTCTGCCACTTTCTTTTCATCAATTGCTTGACGAATCATTTCGTATTTGGGATGCATTTGCTCGCCAATTTCTTCCGTTTGTTTCACAATGTTATCGACTGATTGAACATAATAACCAATATTTGGTAACATGAAATTCCCTACTTTCTCCGTTTATCTATCCTTTATTGTACCTGTTTTTACTATTTTATGACAAGCTTATTTCTCGCCTTGTTTCTTTTCACTTCAATCACTATTTTCAAAAAAACTAGCCTGTAAACTATATTGTTTACCAGAAACGATGTCATATTGAATCATTTGATAGTCTTCATATAATTTTTTTTGTTGCTCATTCAGTTGTGCCTCTTTACGCCACTGCCCATTTTGATAATATAAGCCCCTTTCAAACGCAGGTAAAACTTGCTCCATTTCCAATAGCAATTGATAGAACCCTGTTGTTGCTTGATTCGTTTGTTCCAATAAGTTAGCTGCAAAATAAAATGGACTACTGATTGCATCATGAGTAGCTTGATTTGTTAATTTTCCTTCGCTATCAAACATTAAAAATTGTGTTTCATGTAAAGTCTGCTCATCGTTTGCTCCTTGCACTACTTCTGAGTAAATACCAGGAAGATGATCTCCCCAGAAAACAACTAGGGTTCTTCGCGAAACATCTTGTAAACTATCAACAAATTCCTTCAGTGCCTCACTGCTATAGGCAACGTCCTGCAAATAGTTGGTTAAATTATCGGTGTCACTGCCGTCACTTGCCTGAGCATCGTAAGCAATATCTGAATACTTTCCACCATAAGGCATATGTGTTTGCATCGTTACTAGATGAACAAATTGTGGTGAATCTTGCTGTTTTAAAATAGATAAAACTTCTTGATAAGCGGCTTTATCTGAAATATAAGGATTGTTTTGGAGTTTTTCTGTGTAATTCATTTCTTTTTCACTGATAAATGAATCAAATCCCAAAACATCATACACATCTTCACGCTTATACATTGATGTGTTATAGGGATGAATCGCTGTTGTTTGATAATTTTGCGCTGCTAGATTGGAAACCAATGATGGAAATTTTGTCATTTTAGGAACTAACATCGTGTACGGAGTTGTTAATTGTGCATTAAATAGTTCCATTGAAAAACCAGTTAACGCTTCAAACTCAATATTTGCAGTTCCACCCCCATAATTTTGGGACAACATTTTGCCACTATAGGTTTGATTCGCAATGTCATAATAATCTTGCAGTGGATTTCCTGAAACTTCGATTCCGTTTAAGTGACTAGGGTCAGAAAAACTTTCGCTCATCACATAAACGATGTTTGGTTGCTCTTCTTCAACTGTTTGATTTTTCTTATCAGCTATTTGTTGATAATTCTTAGTGATTTCTGCCACTTTCGCTTTGGAATAGCCTTTTGGTTCATCCATTGCTTCAACTTGTAGATTGTAAAGAAACCCGCCAATAAATCCTGTATTATAGTAGTTCATTTTCTGACTATAAGGAATCCACAAAGCTGTTTTGTTGTACGCTTTTCGTAAGAGATTATTCGGGTTATTAAAACTACCAATGTACATCAATAGAATAGCAGATAAAACGAAGACAGTTCCTCGTACGACCTGAAAACGACGCCCTTTTTTGAAACTCCGGTATAGCCCCCAAGCAAATAAAATGATTACTAAACCAGTAATTCCCATTAAAATAAAAAATGTCGTTCCCCCTGCCATCTCTTTCAACAAACTAAGTTCCGTAATCATTTTGATGTCATCAGGATAAATAGGCTCTTGTCGATAACTCATTTTTAAATAGTCAGCAACACCTAAAATGCCGATAATCGTTGTATACAAAATAGATCCAACCAGAACCGATCCTGCAACACTGCTGAGGAAGGCCAGAAAAACGAATAAAACTAAGCAAGCTAAAATAAACTTTTCTGTATGCCAAGAAAACGCAAATTTCAATGCTAAGTCATAGGACAAATCATTTTGGCACCATTGTAAAAATAAATTACTCAATACAACTAAAGCGATCACGCCAATCGTAGTCAAACTAATTCGAATGATACTCTTTTGTTTAAGTGAAAGATTATTTATTCTTTTCTTCAATTAATTGCTCCTTCATCGCCTACTTTATGAACTTAAACGATTATTTTAAATTTGACTCACTCTCTTATTTTAGTAGCATCAAATTTGAAAGTAAAGCGGTCATCGGCTAATTAAAGAAATAAAAATAACTTGATTAAACTTGTGGACGTACTAATAACCGTACACGTTTAACATCCGCAATCGTTTCTAACTGACGGTTAGCTTCTAATAAATTTTTGACATCTGTACTCTCAATGTCAATCAGTGTATAAACGTAATCCTCTTTCTGGTTACGCGTCATATTACCAATTGGTAAATCATTTTCCTCCAAAATTTTAAAAACTTCCGATAAGATTCCTTGTCTTTTTTGATAAAAAATCGTAAAACGATACGGCGCACGAAAGACCATTCGCACAGCTGGAAAATTCACCGATGAACGAACTGTTCCAAACAGCAGATAGTTTCGTAATGCTCGAACAGCTTCCCGACTGCTATCCGCTAAAGCTTCTTTTGTGGACCCACCAATGTGCGGAAGCATCATGATTTTTTCATTTCCTAAAAATTCTTGTGCTGGAAAATCTGTTATGTATTTTGCCAGTTTTCCATCCTCAATCACTTGTAAAAGTGCTGCATTATCTACAATTCCACTTCGTCCCACATTAATTAAAATAGCCTCTTCTTTCATTAAAGATAACTCTTCTTTCCCCAACAGCCCATTTGTTTCCGGCGTTGAAG
This sequence comes from Enterococcus sp. DIV0174, assembly GCF_050529065.1. Classification (NCBI taxonomy): domain Bacteria; kingdom Bacillati; phylum Bacillota; class Bacilli; order Lactobacillales; family Enterococcaceae; genus Enterococcus; species Enterococcus sp. DIV0174. The sequence continues at coordinate 2,286,316 of NZ_CP172881.1, forward strand.
GTAGCATAATCACGACGAAATCAGACAATCGTAAAATATCCGGCAAGGGTAATTGCTCAACATAGTCTAACTCGTGATTTCTTCTAGCATAGCCTAAAACTTCCATGCCTAATTCATAACAAATTCGAGCAACTTCTCTTCCAATTGAACCTAATCCAAGTAAACCAATCACTTTTCCTTGTAATTCTTGACCTACAAACGGTTTTCGGTTTGCTTCTGCTTGCTCTAACAAGTCTGCTCCCTCTAAAGCTTGAACCATCTCGCTTGCTTTGATAACCGGGCGAACAGATAAAAACAAACAGCTTAATACTAGTTCTTTGACTGCATTTGCATTAACGCCAGGCGTATTCATCACAATCGTGCCATTTTCGGTGGCTTTTTGTACCTGGATCGTGTTGACCCCAACACCAGCTCTTGAAATTGCTAACAATTCTGATCCAATCCAGTCTTCTTCAACAATAGAACTTCTTACTAGTAAGCCGTGCGCATCCTTTTTATCTGTCCGTTCAAAAAATGGCTCTTCCAATTGTTTCATCTGTTCCGTGGCAATATCATCAACTAAAGAAATCCGGTACATAAAATCGCCTCCTTTTTATCAGTATCTCTGATTACAGAAATTTAGACAAGAATTAACTTCTATTAATCAACCATTGTTATCCAATTAGCTTCCCAAGCAAAATAATTTATTTTCTTCACTTAAAAAATACAATCAAATTTCTTGCAAAAGAATCTGATTCAACAATACTTTTGACACACCATTTTCATCATTAGTCGCTGTTTGGATGGTTGCCCCTTTAGTCACTTCTTCCGGTGCGTTGCCCATTGCCACTCCCATTCCAGATAATTTGATCATAGGCAGATCGTTAAAGTTATCTCCAATTGCCATCGTGTTTTCTAAAGGAATTTGATAGTGGTTTGCCACAATCGTTAACGCTTTTTCTTTCGATACTTGATAGTGAGTAACTTCCAGATAATTTTCCTTTGATAAATAAAACGAACTAGTTTCCAGATTTAATGATTCGCAAACTTCCTTTAGTTGCTCAATTTCTGAAGTTGATCCTATCAATAATAGCTTATGAACTGGCAGTCTTTGTTCTAAAAGTAATTGGTTAAGATTGGCTACAATTGGTTCAAGTTTCGTGATTGCAGCTTCTTGCTCTACCCACTCGTCAACTGACTCCACATACCAGTCGCTTCCTGAATACAAACTAATTGAGATAGTTTTAAATTTTTTCGTTAAAAGTTCAATGAGCTGAAGTGTTTCTCCTACATTCAATTCTTGACTAAAAATTTGTTGAAACGGGTCGTCTTCTCCTTCTCTGACAATCAAAGCACCATTGTAACAAGCCATTGGGTATTCAGTGATTTCCAATACTTTCGCAATGTCATGCATTCCTTTAGGAGATCTGGCAGATGCCAAAACAAAAGGAATATTTCTAGCTTTTAGTTGTTTCAAACGACCAGCTAATTTGTTATCAATTCTGTGTTCGCTAGTTAAAATCGTTCCGTCAATATCACTCATTACTAGTTTGATTTCTTTTCTCATTTTCGTTCACCTTCTAAATAATTATTTTTAATTTTTTATAATCAAAATCGACTGCTCGTGTTTCATCGCTTAGCCAATCTGTACAATCACACATTTTTTTAAAATTTATAATTGGCTTTTCCTTCAAGCTTACTCGCCCTTATGAATCATTCAAACCTTATTCAAATCCTATTTTTTAAACTAGCTTGTTCTCTTCTTTTATTATAACGGTTTCTGTAATTCTCTGTCTCATTTATCGGCATTTGCGAGCATAGCTAGCTCAAATAAGTAAAAAAGAAGTCGGAAGATTTAAAAATCCTCCGACTTCTTTTACAGCTTTGTCTTACTTCCAAAAATCATCAAAAACCGTAATTGGTAGATGACGTTTATGTTTTGTTTTATCCCACCAAGCTTCAAGGGTTTCTTGTGCATGTTCAGGAATTTCTTTTCCTTCTAAATAATCATCAATTTGATCATAAGTGACACCTAAAGCAACTTCATCTGCAATTAATGGTTTCCCATCTTCCAAGTCCGCCGTTGGAATTTTTGTATACAATTCTGCTGGCGCACCTAGTTCTTTTAACAGAGCTTTTCCTTGTCGCTTGTTCAAACGAAAAAGTGGTAAAATATCTGCCCCACCATCACCAAATTTTGTAAAGAATCCTGTAATATTTTCTGCAGCATGATCTGTTCCCAAGACAGCACCAAATTTTGCACCAGCAACACCGTATTGAGTAATCATTCGTTGACGTGCTTTGATATTTCCTTTATTAAAATCACTGATTTCAACACCTGCTTCACTCAATGAGGCAACTTGTGCATCCACAGCAGGTTTGATATCAACACGTAAACTCACATCGGGCTGAATAAAATCCAATGCAGCTTTTGCATCTTCTTCGTCAGCTTGTTCGCCATAAGGTAAGCGAACAGCAACAAATTGATAACTGTCATCTTGTGTTTCTTCACGCATTTCAGCCATTGCTAACTGTGCTAAACGACCAGCTAAAGTTGAATCTTGTCCACCACTGATTCCTAAAACAAATGTTTTGATAAATGGGTATTTTTTTAAGTAGTCTTTCAAAAAGTCCACACTTCGACGAATTTCTGTTTGTGCATCAATTATAGGTTTCACACCTAGTTCTTGAATAATTTCTTGTTGTAAACTCATGTTTGTTCCCCCTCAGTGATTTCAATCATGCTTCATTGTGTAGATCAGCAACGCTTTTTTTCATTCGTTCCATAATAGACATCTTGTGATTCCAGCACTCTGTTGATAAATCAACTGGATACTTTTGTGGGTTCAAATCACGTTTATATTCTTCCCATAGAGAGTCCAAGTTCTCACGTGCATAGTCTTTAATTTCATTTAGCGAAGGTAATGAATAGACCAACTTTCCTTCAACAAAAATATCTTGTAACATCGGACGTGCCGAAAAATCACGTACCGTCTTATTGATGAACGTATGAACAGGATGGAACATAAAGATTTCCTCTTCCTTGCGAGGATCTTCATTCCATAACGTGACATAGTCTCCTTCAGATTTTCCGTCAAAATTTCGTGTAATACGCCAAACTTGTTTTTTCCCTGGCGTTGTTACTTTTTCTGCATTACTAGATAACTTGATGGTATCAATCATTTTTCCTTCTTCGTTTTCAATAGATACTAATTTGAAAACAGCCCCTAGTGCAGGTTGGTCGTAAGCTGTAATCAACTTAGTGCCCACACCCCAAACATCGATTTTTGCTTTTTGCATTTTTAAATTTAGAATCGTTGCTTCATCTAAGTCGTTAGAAGCATAGATTTTTGCTTCAGTAAAGCCTGCTGCATCTAATTGTTCACGCACACGTTTTGAAATATACGCCATATCACCACTATCAATGCGAACACCTTGGAAATTGATTTTATCACCCATTTCTCTCGCCACTCGAATCGCACTTGGCACACCTGACTTCAACGTATTATACGTATCTACTAAAAAGACACAGTCTTTATGTGTTTTCGCGTAAGCCATGAAAGCATCATAGTCATTTCCATATGACTGAACTAATGAATGAGCATGAGTTCCACTCGCAGGAATACCAAAAATTTTCCCAGCACGCACGTTACTTGTCGCATCGGCACCACCAATGAAGGCTGCACGTGTTCCCCAAACCGCTGCATCAAGTTCTTGCGCACGTCTTGTTCCAAATTCCAATAGTGGATCGTCACCAATAACGGATTTGATTCGGGCTGCTTTCGTAGCAATCAATGTTTGGAAATTGACCATATTCAGCAGTGCTGTTTCGACCAACTGGCAATGTGCCAACGGTCCTTCGACTTGAATAAGTGGTTCATTGTTAAAGACGATCTCGCCTTCAAGCATTGAACGAACGGTTGCTTTAAATTCAAATTCTTTTAAATAAGTAAGGAAGCCTTCTGGATAGTTACCCACTTCTCGTAAGTAGTCAATATCTGATTCACTGAAAGTTAAGTTTTCTAAATATTGAACTAAACGTTCCAGACCAGCAAAGACAGCATAACCATGGTTAAAAGGCATTTCTCGAAAGTAACATTCAAAAACGGCATGTAGATCTGCACGACCTAATTCCCAGTATGTCTGCATCATATTGATTTGGTACAAATCAGTGTGTAGCGTCAAACTGTCATCTGGGTAAATTTTATTCATCTGTTTAATACTCCTCTTGGCAATTTTTCATTTCCTAACCATTATATCAAAAAAACGAAATAGGAAAAGAAAACTTGATTTTTTTCCGAAAATATCAGCTTGATATTCTTTATTCCTTTTCATTTTTTCTTTGATGAATTGATTGACAGAGAAACGAACATATGTTCTAATAAATTTGTTGAAGACTTCAATTCATTGTAGTTATCCATTCATTTATTCGCGCAATCTACTTGGACAGTATAGATAAGGAGGCTGTTATGCGTACAATTACACAGCACTTTGAAACAGTTATTATCACTGCTTATATCGCAAAGCAAAAAATTATTGTTGAACGTTTGGACCATAGTTATGCAGAAGGATTGGTTCAACCAAGCATCACACCTGATGGCTTCTATCTTGATGAACATTTTATCCAGTGGGAACAGATTTCAACAATTTGCTTGGCTGAACAATATTTTCATTTTTGGAAGGATATCGTTCAAAAATAAAAAGAGTCTGGGACAAAAGCAGCCTAAATAGAAAAAAAGCCTAAAATTCGTTTTTTAAAACGTTGATTTTAGGCTTTTTTGCATTGAAAGATAGATTAAGAACGACTGAATTTTTAGTTTCGTCCCAGTCCCTTTTTGTTAGGCATTTGTTACATTTTGTTCAATAATCACAATATCTTTATTTGGACGTTTGAATTGAAGGCCAGCCCGTTCCAATTCTTGTTTGACACCAATGTGAACGGTCACATCTTCGCGTGCTACTTTCAAGATTCGACGAATAGCATAGTCGATTTCTTGCTTTGTAATTTTCTTTTTCGTATTAATCATCACCAACTGGATTTTATCATACGTATCTACATATAAAATTTGTGTACGATCTAGCGAATAGAACTTATAGTAGTTAATTGCCTGATTTCCAAAAAAGAAATCCACTATTTTTGGGTAAAATGTCTTGATATTTAGATTACTATTTATTGGTGTTTCAACTAATTTCATCTCATCCCTCTTTTTCTTTTTAATTATAAAATATGTTCAAAAATAAACCGGCCGACGCCACCTTCACTGCAACTAGGCGCAATCACATGACTACTTTCTTTCACATTGGTTGCGGCATTTTCCACAGCAACAGGCACATCAACAACAGCTAACATAGCCAAATCATTTTCTCCATCTCCGATACCATAGCTGGTTGCTAATGGATAATCAGATAAATAATTGGTGATGGCACTTCCTTTTGTACTATCAGGATGTACAATTTCCAAGGTTTTTATAAATGAATGGAACACAAGCAATTCTGTTTCTTGTAAAGAAGATCGAATCGCCTCGTGACGTGCATCATCTGCTTCCATCAATTCGATCTTGACCACGATTGTTTCAGGTCTTTCAGAAAGATACTTTGCGATATCTTCCGTATGTACGCAATCGTTTTCAAAATATTGTTCCTTGTAATCCATAATTCGTTTGCCTTGCTCCCCAAGTTTTTCTAATGATTCTCTCAAGGCACTTAGCTGTTTCGTGTACTCTTTCGTAGGTCTTATCACCACACCGTGATTTGTATGAATAAAGTGTAAAATTTCTTGTTCTTCTAAAATGTTGATTACTTCTGTTGTTTCTTGATGTGTCAGTGTACTAGTATAACGTTCAGGTTCGCCTATTTTCTTAATACCTGCACCATTTCCAAAAATAACATCACAATCAATTAATAATTCATCATTCATTTGTTTGACTAAGTCGTATCCGCGTCCGGTAACAAAAACAAAATGATCGCCTTTGGCTTGTAACGCTTGAATAGCTTTGCGATTAATCGGCGGAATTTCTTTTCCTAACTCTTGAAACGTTCCATCAATATCTGAAAAAACAATGTTCATTGATTTCTCCTTTTCCTTTTCTTATGAAATAGTATAACATAATTTTTAATAGGATTTTGAAATTTTTCCTTGACCTTCTCGTTACGTGAGGGAGTATTCTAGCAAGTGTCAGGAGGGAAAAAATGGAATATACAATCAAAAAAATAGCAGAGCTATCAGGTGTTAGCCCCCGAACATTACGTTTCTATGATGAAATTGGGTTGCTCAAACCAGCTAGGATTAACTCTTCTGGTTATCGCATCTATGGAGCAAATGAAATTGATCGACTCCAACAGATTTTATTTTATCGCTCACTTGAGTTCAAACTTGAACAAATTCAGGAATTACTAAACCAACCAGACTTTGATCAGCACCAAGCTTTACTTGAACATCAAAAACTTCTATTAAAAAAAAGAGCGCAAATTGACGCCCTTTTGACAACTGTACAAAAAACACTTACTAGTTACGAAGGAGGAATAACTATGTCAGACCAAGAAAAATTTGCAGGATTCAAGCAACAAAAAATCAGCGAAAATGAAGAAAAATTTGGGCAAGAGATTCGAGAAGCGTATGGCGAAAAAACAGTTGCGAAAGCCAATCAAAAATGGGCGAACATGACTGAGGAACAATTCCAAGCCATGCAAACAGTTGAGTCACAGCTTTTAGCTGATTTAACAACTTATCTTACACAGCCAGGAGTGGATCAACCACTAGCAAAAGCCATTTTTGACGCACATAAAAAATGGCTAACATTTAGTTGGCCTACTTATACGCCACAAGCTCACCAAGGATTAGGACAAATGTATGTGGCAGATGAACGTTTTACCGCCTATTATGATGAACGAAGTGGGAATGGTGCAACCCAAGCATTGAATGAAATCATTCAACATTACACCAGCAAATAATTATTACTTTCTGACCCTTATCAGTTATTGAAATAGGCGAAACATTTATTCCAATCCAATCTGTTCTAATTTTTACCGAAGAAAAAGACTGAGGTAGCTTACTCCAGTGCCCTCCAAAAGCCCAATTTTACAATTGAACTTTTTGAGGAATCACGTAAAGCTAATTCAGTCTTTTTTATTATTTCTAGCCTAACCTCTTACAATCACTAATTATTTTTGCTATTAGTTTGTTTAAACTTTCTTTATCTTTGAATAAATTCATATGGAATCTTGATTTGTTCCGGTTGTCTTTTCAAAAATAAGTGAAACGCCATTTCACCACACTGCTTCAAGTGATGATCAATAGTGGGAAAATTTAAGAGATCACTCACATACAGATTGTCTCTGCCAACTAATTTAGGTGCTCGACCTTTCGGAAATGTTTTAAGGATACCAGCTGCAACCATATCTGAATTCGTAAAAATGCCATCTACTGGATGCTCATTAAAAAAAGCACCTGCCTTGATCCCATCTTCCAAACCAATACAATCCCAGAAAACCATTTCTTCTTCAAAATTCGAATAGACTTTCCGACATAATTGCAAGGTAATCTTAGAATTAAAACTAAGTCGACTACTCCTTCCTAAAGTAACACCTAGTTTTTTGACACCAGCTTTTTGTAAAAATTTCAATGCTTCCGTAATCGATTGTTCCCGATCAATAAAGACACAGCTTGATTTTTCATCTTTGATTTCTTCGCAAAAAATAATAGGGCCATATTTTTGGTACGCTTTCAATTTTTCTAACGAATGAGCACGCGAGGTTACGATCAAGCCATCAAATCTTTTTGCTGCAAACTCTTCGAGATACTCTTTTTCACGACTTGCTTGATAATTTGTCGGTAACAAGGTGACTTTATAATTGGAATCGAAAGCGGCTTCAGTAATTCCACTAATCAACTGATCAAAGTATGGATGATTGGTGTATGGCAAAATGACTCCTAAATTTTTGGTTTCTCCATAGCTTAATGTTCGTGCATTTGCATTAGGAATATAGTCTAGTTCCTTCATAACTGCTAAAATTTCTGCTCGTTTTCTTTCATCCACATAAGGGTGTTCATTAATAACTCGAGAAATAGTCGAGACGGAATAACCTGTTAAACGTGCGATATCTCGAATAGTTGCCACGATGATGATTCACCTACCTTAAACGAAAAGTTTTTCTTGTAGATAGTCTATCACAGCCGGCCCACATTCATAAAACTGATACAACTTTTCTTGATAACAAAAACTAATTCGCTGTCCGCCCCAAAATGTATCTTTTGTTAAATTCGTTAACTGATTGACATCGATTTCTTCTCTCATTGGTTTGTTCAGGCCTTGAAAACTTTTTAAAACTAGTTTATTTTCATTACAATCTACCAACGCGTAAAAACAAGTGCTTGATGTTCCCAAAACTTTCACATAAGTATGCATAGGTAAGCCCTCCTTCTTGATAGCTCGAGTATAGTTTATGAAACGCGTCCCAGAGCAAGCGGAAAGTTTTGGTTAAATAAAATCCAAGCAAACAAGTTGGAAATACTGTTTGCTTGGATTATTTTTATACTTATTAACAACTTTTTCAGTGCAATCAGTTTGTTTCGTTTGTTTCTCCCAAATTAGGGTCTAACTTATTTGCCGCAAGAATAAATGGTGCCCAAATCAATGCTGCTACAAGCAAATTCACAATCGTCAACACAATGGCACGCCAATCTCCAGCAGTCGCTAAGAAACCACTAATAATCGTTGGCATGACCCAGATTACATTGACAACTACAGGTCTTACAAATCCCGCCATCGTTGCGAAGTATGCAATAGTGGCAGTAGCTAAAGGCGCTAAAATAAACGGAATCATTAATAACGGATTTAGTACAACCGGCAAACCAAACATCACTGGTTCATTAATATTGAATAAACCCGGAGCAATACCTAGTTTCCCAACTGTTTTATAATCCGCACGTTTTGATAAGAAAAGAATCATTACAATTAATACTAAAGTCACACCTGCACCACCAGGCCAGACAAAAGCTTCAAAAGAGCCGGCTACCCACTTAAACGGAATTGGCTCATTATTTTGAAAAGCATTCGTATTTTCAACCATAGCAGTTCCATAAAGTGTTTGTAGTACTGGTGACATGATGTTCGTTCCATGAAGCCCAAAGAACCAGAGAACATGAACAAGTAGCACAATGATAAATACTGCGCCGTAGCCCTGTGAAAGATGCATTAAAGGCTTTTGGATTGCTTCAGAAATCCAGTCGATTAAAGGAACACCAGCCGTTTGTTTGAATAAATAGTTAATAATTCCAACAACATACAAGGAAACCACTGCAGGGATGATTGCAGCAAAAGCCTTAGAAACAGCCGGTGGTACAGAGTCCGGCATACGGATAATAATGTTTTTTCGAATTAAAAGAGCAAAAATAATGACTGAAATAAATCCAAAGATCATTGCAGTAAAAAGACCCGATCCACCCATATACTTACCAAAGTTAAAATAACCCCATGCGCCCATCGAGAGCGTTTGGCCACCTTCTGCAGCATCAGAAATAACTCCACCTGCTGTAGTGATCATTGTCGAAGCTTCTTCTGATAACTTCTCTGGTAATGTCAAAACTGCAGTAGCGGCATCCGGTAATCCGATGATAAAAGCGACTAATGAAACAATACTTCCTGACACAGGATCAACTTCATACGCTTTTGCTAAATTTGCGCCTAAAGAAAGTGCAAACACAACTGCCATAATCGCCAATGTTCCATTCCAAATCAATCCATTTACACCAATAACAGGTGTAAAAAAGGTTGTAATTGCATTGCCCTCTCCTAAATAGGTATTAGGAAAATCGCGCATGAAAGCATTGAGCAAAACTGCGATTGCACCAGCCATTGTTGCTGGCATCGTACCAATAAAGGCATCTCGCAAGGCGACTAAATGCTTTTCTGACCCTATTTTTGTTGCCACAGGTAAAATATATTTTTCCATCCACTTCATCAATCCGTCCATCTTCATCCTCCTAAGTTTTAGTTGCATCACCTATAATGTATGCGCATACATTATAATGATATTACAAATATAGCATATATTTTTATATGTGCCTACTAAACAACACAGACGACTATTTTGGGCCATGAAGAAGACGTACTAAACGATTTTTGTTTATTTAGAGTTAATAACTAAGCTAAAGCAACAGAAATTTTTTCTACTTCTTGTAGTTTTTTCTAGTAAGAACAAACAGCAAGCTGTGCAGCCATATGAACGAAGATAAAAATTATTCCTCAGATAATTTTTTAAATCTAATTTAATCGTATTTCTTTTTAAGATGTTGTTTCTCGAAAGAAAATAGGCACAAAAAAGAGGCACACCCCCTTTGAACAGGATGTGCCTCTTTTTTGTTATACTTTCAATTTTTATGAATTGAAAGTAGTGATTACATCATGCCGCCCATCATTGATGGATCCATTGCTGGAGCAGCAGGTGCAGCTGGTTCTGGTTTATCTGCAACAACTGCTTCTGTTGTTAATAACAATGCTGAAACGGAAGCAGCATTTTGCAATGCAGAACGAGTTACTTTTGTTGGATCAACGATTCCGGCTTCCACCATGTTTACCCATTCGCCTGTTGCAGCATTGAACCCAGTACCAAGTTCAACATTTTTCAGTTTATCAACGATTACTGAACCTTCATAGCCAGCATTTTCCGCGATTTGACGAATTGGTTCTTCTAATGCACGAACAACAATCTTAATTCCTGTTGCTACGTCACCTTGGGCTTCTACTGCAGAAACTTTTCCAATAACATTTACCAATGCAGTACCACCACCAGAAACCATGCCTTCTTCTACGGCAGCACGAGTAGCATTCAATGCATCTTCAATACGTAATTTCAATTCTTTTAATTCTGTTTCAGTCGCCGCACCAACTTTGACTACTGCAACACCGCCAGCTAATTTAGCTAGACGCTCTTGTAATTTTTCACGATCAAAGTCAGAAGTTGTTTCAGCAATTTGATTTTTGATCAATTGAACGCGTGCGTCAATTGCTGTTTTATCGCCAGAACCTTCAACGATTGTTGTATTGTCTTTATCAACAACAACTTTTGAAGCATTTCCTAAGTTATCGACAGTTGCGTCTTTTAATTCTAGACCTAGATCATCAGTGATTACTGTACCACCTGTCAAAATAGCGATATCTTCAAGCATCGCTTTACGACGGTCACCAAATCCTGGTGCTTTGACAGCAACTACGTTAAATGTTCCACGAATTTTATTCAATACTAATGTTGGTAATGCTTCGCCATCTACATCATCTGCAATGATTAATAATGGACGAGATTGTTGTAAAATTTGTTCTAATAGAGGCAAGATATCTTGAATATTTGAGATTTTTTTGTCTGTAATCAAGATATATGGATTATCTAAAACAGCTTCCATTTTGTCATTATCAGTAACCATGTATTGTGATAAATATCCACGGTCAAACTGCATTCCTTCAACAACATCTAGTTCTGTTTCGATCCCTTTTGATTCTTCAATTGTGATGACACCGTCATTGCCGACTTTTTCCATTGCATCCGCAATCAAATGACCTACTTGTTCTGAACCAGAAGAAACAGCCGCAACTTGTGCAATTGCTTCTTTTGAATCAACAACTGTTGAAATATTGTGTAATTCTTCTACTGCCGCTTTTGTAGCTAATTCAATTCCGCGACGAATGCCTAAAGGATTAGCGCCGGCTGTTACGTTTTTCAAGCCTTCACGAACGATTGCTTGTGTTAAAACAGTAGCAGTAGTTGTACCATCACCAGCAATATCATTCGTTTTTGAAGCAACTTCAGAAACTAATTTTGCACCCATATTTTCAAAATGATCTTCTAATTCGATTTCTTTTGCAATTGTTACCCCGTCATTAGTAATCAATGGAGATCCATAAGATTTTTCTAAAACAACATTACGGCCTTTTGGACCTAAGGTAACTTTTACTGTATCAGCTAATTTATCTACGCCACGAAGCATTGCTGCGCGTGCGTCTTCTGCGAATTTTAATTCTTTTGCCATGATTGGTTTCACCTCAATAATAAATTTTGTTTATCTTGTTTTACTCAACGATCGCCATGATATCTTTACCTGAAACGATCAAATATTCTTTACCTTCAAATTTCACTTCTGTTCCAGCATACTTTTCAAACATTACTTGATCGCCTTCTTTAACAGCGGCAGGAACTTTTTCACCGTTTTCTAATAAACGGCCTTCACCAACCGCAACGATTCTACCAGTTTGTGGTTTTTCTTTGGCAGAGGAAGCTAAGACGATTCCTCCAACAGTTTTTTCTTCTTCTTTTGCGACTTCGATGATGACGCGGTCACCTAATGGTTTTAACACGATAAATCCCTCCGATAACACGATTTTTAGTTCCGTTAGCACTCTTACCTTTCGAGTGCTAACCTACATTTTTAATAATACTCATTCTGCTCCTTTTTTGCAAGCTTTTTAAATCAAAGAAATCTGATTTTTTATTTTCATTGGCGAACAACTTTCGTATGGTATAATTACCAATAAATCTTGTCTACTAACACAGGTAAGTTATCTTTTATAAGAGCCTGTAAGGAGGAATTTCATGTCATTAAAAAAATATAGTCTACTAAGCATTTTTTGCTACGGTTTAGTCTTTGTTTCACCTGTCCTTTTAAGAATCACAGGTATCGTTACCTCTTCGACTGGTTTGATTTCGGCCATGACTATTACTTATTTACTAGGAGCAGTTTTGCTGCTGTTTTTGTACTTCAAACAAAAGGAACCTTTAACAATAGAGGCAGATGTCCCTAAAGCAAGTGTTCCTGAAATCATTTTACTTGGATTAGGTGGTATTTTGATAGCAATCTTTTTACAAGGTGCGGCTGTCGGAATCGAAACTTTCTTATTTGGTCAAAGCGCTCCATCTGAAAATACGCAAAACATCATCCAAATGATTTTAAAAGCACCCGCATTTATTCTAGCAACGACTATTGGTGCCCCAATCATGGAGGAACTTGTTTTTCGTCGTAGTATTCTAGGACTCGTTAGTCACTACTCGAATTTTTGGGTAGGTGCTGTAATCAGTTCTCTACTTTTTGCTGTTGCACATGCAGATGGTCATCTATTGGTTTACTTTTTCTTAGGTTTCTTCTTTAGTTTATTGTATAAATCAACTGGTCGAATTTGGACTTCAATGATTACACATGTAGGTATGAATACATTGGTCATCGTTGTACAGTTGTTAATCCAAAAATAATTTTTGCTTTCAATTAAAAACTGCGACAAAATCTTAAACGATTTTGTCGCAGTTTTTTTAGCTTAATGTTTCACCGTTTGTGGCAATAACTTCCTTATACCAATCAAACGATTTTTTCTTGCTTCTTGCCAATGTTCCATTTCCTTCGTTGTCCTTATCAACATAGATAAAGCCGTAACGTTTTTTCATTTCTCCTGTCCCGGCAGAAACCAAATCAATGAATCCCCATGGCGTGTAGCCCATTAAATCAATACCATCATATTCAACAGCATCTTTCATTGAAGCAATGTGCTCTCGCAAATACTCAATGCGATAATCATCTTCGACTTGTCCGCTTTCCCCAATCTCATCAATTGCACCAAACCCATTTTCCACAATAAATAATGGTTTTTCGTAACGTTCATTGAACCAGTTCATTGCGTAACGCAAACCCATAGGATCGATTTGCCATCCCCAGTCAGATGCTTTCACATAAGGATTTTCTACTAAGTCTGCTGCTTCATCATAGTCAAAAGTTGGTGCTTTATCATGATCTTTGATTGCAAACGACATATAGTAACTAAAGCCGATATAGTCGACACACCCTACCTTTAAAATACGGGCATCTTCTGCTGTTCGATCTAATTCAAATCCTTTTCGTTTAAAGTACGCATCCATATAACTTGGATAGCGACCTTTACAATGCACGTCAGTAAACCAATAACGTCTTTGCATCGCAACTGTTGCTGCCATCATATCATTAGGACTACATGAGTAACTATAGATTGGCACCATGGCAATCATACAACCAATTTCAAAATCTGGATTAATCCGATGTCCGATTTCTACCGCTTGCGCACTTGCCACTAATTCATAGTGTGCAGCCTGATACATGATTGCTTCGCGATCTTCGCCTTCTTCATAACGAATGCCCGAATTAGTAAATGGTGCAAAATCTTCGTGAAAATTCGCTTGGTTATTGATTTCATTAAAGGTCATCCAGTATTTCACTTTCTCTTGGTAACGAGTGAAACAAGTTTCCGCAAACCGAGTAAAAAATTCAATCATTTTTCGATTTCGCCAACCACCATATTCTTTTACTAAATGATAAGGCATTTCAAAATGGGAAAGCGTGATAACCGGTTCGATCCCATATTTTAGACATTCATCAAATAGGTCATCATAAAATTGTAACCCTGCTTCATTTGGTTCTAATTCATCACCTTTTGGAAAAATTCTGCTCCAGGCAATTGATGTCCGAAAACAATTCAAACCTAATTCAGCAAATAAACGAACATCTTCCTTATAATGATGATAAAAATCAATTGCCTCATGATTAGGATAATAGTTGCCTTCAATCACACCATCTGTGATCTTTCTTGCCACACCGTTTTTTCCAGCAGTCATAACATCAGCAACACTAACACCTTTGCCACCTTCTTGCCAACCACCTTCTAATTGATGGGCTGCTACTGCACCGCCCCATAAAAATCCTTTTCTCAACACGCTCATACGATCGACTCATTTCTCGTTAATTTGTAAAATCGTTTATAAAACTTGTGATTCTTCTAATTGATCTGCTTCTGCAAAAGAAAGATCGTTTTCTTGTGCATAGTTCATTGCATCAATTTTCTTCACGAATGGTAAATAGATAAAGAAACCAATTGCTAAAACAAATGTTTGTAACAACGCCGCTTGCCAGCCACCTACTAAAAATCCTGAAATAATTGGTGGTGTTGTCCATGGTACTTGTACAGCTGTAAACAATGGAACTAATCCTGTATACAAAGCGAAGTAAGTAATCACACCAGAAACAACTGGTGTCGCAATAAATGGAATCGCCATAATCGGGTTCATTACGATTGGTGTTGCAAAAATAATTGGTTCGTTAATGTTAAAGATAGCTGGAGCTAAAGATAAACGTCCAAGCTGTTTGAACTGTGCTGATTTTGCAAAGAAAACCATGAACATCACAACACCAATCGTCATCCCAGCACCTGTTACTGTCATGAATTGGTCTAAGAATTGTTGCGTAACAATATGTCCACCATTTGCAACGGTCAATGCTTTACCAGATTCAAGAATCTCTGTGTTTGCTAATGAGTTTGCTTGTAAGATTGGTCCCATGATCCCACCAACAATTGTTGAACCATGTACTCCAAAGAACCATAAGAATGGAACTAAGAAACCAAGCATCAACGCACCACCAAGTGAATCTGTTACACCTTGCATTGGGCTTTGGATTACTTCATAAATCCATTGAATCATTGTTGTGCTGAAGACTGCATCAAAGAAAATATATACAAGCATTGCAAAGGTAATCAAAACAGCTGCTGGAATCAACGCTGTAAATGAGTTTGCTACGTTATCCGGCACTTGCTCTGGCAATTTGATTCGAATATCTCTTTTTAGGAACCAAGTGTAGCCCCAACCAACAAATAGACCAACCAAGATTGCACTGATCATCCCTTGACCACCAGTCCAACCTTTATCAATTACGTTACCAATTACAACACCAGATTCTGCATCCGTCACATCTGAACGCATCGTTAGTAAAAAGATAACCAATGCAATCATCCCTGCTGGTAGCCCTTCAAAGCCTTCATCTTTGACGTAAGAATAAGCAATCCCAACTACTGCAAAAATTGCCATAATAGCAAATGAAGCACCATACGCTTGGTTAAAATAAACTGCGAGTCCAGAATTGTTGACCCATTCTGAAACTGCTGTGACGGGGAAGTTAGCAAGTAGTAAGAAAACCGAGCCAACAATTGTGAACGGCATTGTGTATAACATCCCATTACGTAACGCAGTAATAGGTTTCGTATTAACAAATTTTAAAACCGGAGGTAAAACTTTCTCATTAATCCATTCATTCATAATACTTCTCTCCTTATCCAGTTAAATTAAAAAAATCATCCAATAAAAAATAAGTGCATTTCATCCAATAAATCCTATTCTATACTCCTTTCTTTTTTTGTATCCGTTTACATATATAACTATAACTAACCTGTACAAAGAAAAAAAGAGCTTAGCCTTCTGAAGGAACATGTTCCAACAAAAAAAACAGGCTAATGCGCTCTTTCTATTTCTTGACTCGCTTTTTGCGCTAACATTTCTAATAAAGTCACCACCGGAACTTGTGTTGTCAGGTTTAGCGATTCCTCTTTTCCTCTTGTTTCTGGCATATAATAAGACAAATTATAGTCTGCCAAACGAGCAATCGTCGAGGTTTCATCATTTGTAATACTAAGAACTTTTGCACCGTAGCGTTTAAAATCCTCTGTTTTTTCAATCATTTCAACCGTTTCACCTGATACAGACAAAATGATTGCTAATGTACTTTCTAATCCGCGAGAAGGGACTGGAGCAAACGGATCAGTGATGCTATAGGCATTCAACCCTAAATTGATAAAATAACGACTACCATATAATCCAAGGACACCACTTGTACCAATTCCAGAAAAAGCAACATGACGGGCTTCTAAAATCATTTGGACTGCTTGCTCCAAAACGATTCGATAACTTTCATTATTGACCTTTTTCAAAAAAGAATCTACCTGAACCGTTGCATCATAAAATTGTTCAAACATCTGTTGTTTTGCTTGTGTTTGATAATTTTTTATTGCAAATTTCAGCTCAGAAAAGCCTTGTAAGCCCAATTTGTTACAGCAACGTAAAATCGTCGAAGTTGACACATGGCATGCATCTGACAATTGACGAATCGTCATTTTTGACACTTCTTCTAAATGAGCAATCAAGTAATTATAAACAATCATCTCCAGCTCATTCAGTTGCTTGATTTTTTCTGCTTCAAACACGGCTCCCCCTCCTTTCATTATCTTTTAATTATAACAGAGCAATAATTATAAAAGAAAGTCTGGTGTTGAAATCTTCTATAAAAAACCAATTCTTTGACCCAATTGACATAACTTCATACAATAAAGGAAATGATAGGAGGTTTTTTGATGAAAATAGCAATTATTGGCGCAACTGGTCACGCAGGTTCATTGATTTTGAAGGAGGCTCTTGCTCGTCATCTTGACGTTACAGCCATTGTCAGAAATGCCAAAAAATTAACAGTAAGTGTTCCATTTATTGAAAAGGATTTATACGATTTGACGACTGAAGACCTTGCTCCTTTTGACGTTGTTGTTGATGCGTTCAATGCACCTGTAGGTAAGGAAGAAATGCATCAAACATCCCTTGCACACTTAGCAAAAATTTTAGCGAATACTTCGACTCGTTTACTTGTCGTTGGTGGTGCTTCTTCTCTATTTATTGATCCAGAAAAAACAACTCGTATGATTGACCAAGTACCAGAAGACGCACCTTTTTATCCAACAGCTTTCCATATGTCGCAAGCACTTGTTCATTTAAAAGACACAAAAGGACTTCGTTGGACCTATATCAGTCCAGCTGCGTTCTTCAATCCAACAGGCGAACGAACAGGAAAATATCAACTAGATGATGACTTTCTTCATAAGAATGCACAGGGAGAAAGCGTTGTCAGCATGGCAGACTATGCCATTGCTTTGATTGACGAAGTACTGGCAGATAAACATGAGAATGAGCATGTTAGTGTCGTGAGCCAATAAAGCAGTTAAAATAAAAAAGGTGCAACCGGTTAGCTAAAAATAACCGATTGCACCTTTTTTATTTGGAATGAATACTTTATGTTCTTAATAGAAAGCAGATTGCTAGAAAGCATCTTGTTACTTAACGTTTTACGCCACAATCTTTACCTTCGGTGTTCCCAAAACAGCTCCTCGATATAGCTTGCATCCATATCAAAATATGGAAAGCTATTTTGAATGACTGTTCGCTATCTAGTCGGAGCTGAACGTTTTGTGCCACAACCTTTTTAAATCGAAAACAATTCCGTCGCCTGATCAGGATCCGTATCGTACACATCAAAATCAGAACCCACACCAAAATCCTTTTCTTTTAACGTATTTTCCATCGTCAAATGCGCCAACTCTTTCAAGTTGTTTTCTTTACTCAAATGACCTAAATAGATGCGTTTTGTCCGATTACCAATTACATCAGTCATCACTAATGCACCATCTTCATTTGATAAATGACCACGATCTCCCAAAATTCGTTGTTTTAAATTCCAAGGATAAGAACCCATTCGCAACATTTCTAAATCGTGATTACTTTCCATTAGATAGCCGTCCGCATTTTCAATAATTCCACGCATATAATCACTACAGTAACCAGTGTCCGTTAGCATCACAAATGAATGATTTTCTTTGTAGATACGATAAAACTGTGGCGCAGCCGCATCATGCGAAACACCAAAACTTTCAATATCTACATCCCCAAAAGTTTGGACTTTTCCCATTTCAAATAAATGTTTTTGCTCGACGGGGACATTGCCAATCAATGGCGACATTGCTTCCCACGTTTTTTCATTGGCATACACATCTAAATGATATTTCCGCGCCAGCACACCTACACCATGAATGTGATCTCGATGTTCATGCGTTACTAGAATGCCATCTAAATCTTCAGGTTTACGATCAATTTGAGCCATCAAGGAAGTAATTTTTTTCCCGCTAAGACCTGCATCCACCAATAGTCGTTTCTTCTCACTTTCTAAATAAAGTGAGTTTCCTGAACTCCCACTCGCAAGGATACTGATTTTAAAAGCTGGTTTTTCTTCGACCATTTATTTATTACTTCCCTTCTTCACACTGTAAACTTTTTTCATTATACCTACTTTTTTAATTATCTTCCACTTTTGGAACCACATTATTTGTCACAATCGTATTACTGAATGCGTTGACTGATTCAATTTGAACACTTTTATCACTCGTTTCAATAGCCACATACCAAATTGGAACATATACATTTTTTTCACGAACCTTCACGATACAAGAATAAGCAAGTTGACGCCACAAAATTTTTGAAGAACTAGGAATCTTATTATTCACATAAAGCGTTTGGATTGCTTCCTCTTCTGAATATAGATCCATTTTTTCACGTAGATGTTCAATGTTTGTTAAGTGCGTCTGGGTATATTTCGTCAGTTTATAAACACCCTCGTCTTTTTCCACTATAAAATTGATTTCAGCAGTATCGTCATGAAATGGGATTCCTTCATAGGACTGGCTTGCTTCAATTTCTAGTGAATTTCCTTCTAATGTGGAGAAATTCGACATAAATTCATATTCATCACCATAAAGTACGTTATTTTGACTATTCAAAAATTCTGTAATCGAATGTTTGGTCTGTTTGTTGTCGATTTTGTACTTTTCAGATTCTTCAGCAGTGAACGTCTTCGTTAAAGTCGACAGCCCATCAAAAGTGATTCCACTACGAAGTAGCCCTGTTGGATTCTTCTTTCGGTGTTGTGCTAAGACCGTACCAAGATCGCTTTGTTCGGCACTTAAATAGTATCCCTGTTTACTCTCAGAAGAAATATTTCCTGAATAAGAAATATCATCACTAGCTAGACGATTTTGCAGCGATTCTGTTTGGTCTGAACGTATCACATTGTTTTCTTGATTCATTGCCTCGTGATAACTGCTGAATAAAAAAACATTGAGGCCTAAGAAAGCTAGGAAAAAAATCCATTCAATTTTTTTAAAGTCCACTTAGTTCGCCCCCATTTCAGCTAGTTTGTTAGACAACTCACTGGCGGAGTACCAATTCCCTTGATATTTCACATACCATTCTGGTAACAAGTCTACGACCCGGTTCGTTTCTTTGATATTTTGCCACGTGTAACCAATAATGACTGATTCAAGTTCTTCCTTTTCCGCACCATGGGTAACTAATTGTTGAATAACGTCTGCCGTACTAGCCAATTCCACTGACTCGTCTGAAGGAATAGGTACTTGGATTGCATTTAAGCTGGTCTGAATGTTAACTTGCGTTTTTTCAGTAGCTTCACCATTAATCGTTATACCAACTTTGCCTTTACTATCCGTGCCAAACACTGGGAATCCTTCAACAAAAATCCGATAGTCAATTTGATTATCCGTACGATCAAAATAATGAAGATTTCCTAAGTTGCTGCCAATTTTACTAATGTATGGAAAACTTTTCGAGTAAATATTTCCGTTATTATTTGTATCAGATAACTCTCCACGAAAATCTACAACTTGACTGGCAGAATGAATTGTCATCGTTTCATTGCCACCATAAAAAATCAGTTCGCTGCTTTCATCATTATTTTTCACTTCATCTGGGGATTGAAAGAAAGCATTTCGAAAAAGTGTGTACGGTTGTTGCGATAAAATATAACTGTATTTTTTTAACTTGATTGGTGATTCTGTATCATATTGATGAGCAATCACAGATGTTTTTTTAGACATTTTAGTCCATTTATTTTCATCAAAAGATAACTCTTTTTTGATGTCTTCCCAATTTAAAGAAAGGTTAGCTTCATAAATCGTTTGATGAACAAAATCCAAGAAACGAATTTTTTTATTTTTTTCATCAAACTGAATACAAGTAAAAGAAATCATCTCTGTATCATCAGATAGATTACTTACATCTAAGTTCAACCCAAATGCTTGGATATATTCTTGTAACAAAAATGGTGCTAGATAAGTTAACTCAAAGCCTTCCGAAAGTTCCTTTTTCTGATCAAATTCAGTTTTATCTCCTGTAACCACTTCTGAAAGCTTACCAAAACGAGCTTTACCGATTACTGTTTGCAGGCGCGAAACTAAGTTTTCACTATTTGTTTCTTGGATATTTTCTCCTTGGACCCACGTCACGTGTAGTGGTAAAAAAATTTCTGAAGATTTTCGATTTGATTGTGATTCAGTCATCACTTGTGAACTCGTTTCGTCAACATTCACTGTTTCTTTTCCAGCAGGACTTAGCCAGATGACATAGGAGAAATATAAACTCAGTGCAACCATCAAAACTAGTCCAATCCGGATGATTTTCCCTGAAATTTTCATTCCCACCAGTCCTCCTCATATGGTTCATATGGTAATGAAATATAGAAAGTCGAACCTTGACCTTCTTTACTTTCTGCCCAAATGGCGCCTCGGTGTGCCTTAACTACTTCACGCGAAATCGCTAAGCCAAGACCTGTTCCGCCTTGAGCACGTGCCCGAGCTTTGTCTACACGATAAAAACGCTCGAATACTCGAGTCAAATCTTTTTTAGGGATACCTAGCCCCTGGTCAGTTATGCTTAGAATAACGTTATTATGTGTTTCTAACAAACGGCAAGTAATCGTTCCTCCATCAGGAGAATATTTAATAGCGTTATTCATGATATTGTCGATTACTTGTATGATTTTGTCAGTATCTATTTCAACCCAGAGATCTCGTTGGGTAAATTCACGGCGAATCGCATATTTTTTTTCTTGATTACCAACCATCATATCGAAACGATCAAGTACAAAATTGATTAGCTCATTAAAATTGACGTATTCTAATTGCAGCTGTGTGTTTCCCGTGTCCATTCGAGAAAGATTCAATAAGTCATTGATCATCCGAATCATTCGGTCTGTTTCATCTAAAGTGACCTTCAAAAAGTTCGGTGCAATTTCTTCGTCTTGCCACGCGCCTTCGCTCAACGCTTCAATATAGCTACGCATACTTGTTAACGGTGTGCGTAGTTCATGGGAAACATTGGAAACAAACTCACGACGTTCACGTTCTGTTTTTTCTTGCTCAGTTACATCATGTAAGACAGCTACCAGACCACTAATAAAGCCTGATTCACGACGAATCATGGAGAAATCAACGCGTAAAATCATTTGGTCACTTTCAGTGGAGCCTGTTGAACGATCGAGAACCATTTCATCTGGATTCTCTAATAATTTACGCAACGTATATTCTTCTTCGATGTCAAGCAAGGTCAAAATAGACTGACCAATTGCCTCTTCATTTTTAATATCTAACAACGATAAAGCCATATCGTTAATCGTAATGACTTTTCCTCGACGATCGGTTGCAATGACCCCATCCGTCATATGCGAAAGGACACTATCCAACCGATTTCGTTCAGCTTCCATCGTATCTTGTGCTTCTTCGATTCGTTCAGCCAACTGGTTAAAAGTATCTGCCAATTGCCCCAATTCATCTTGTCCATGGACTTTTACTTTTCGACTATAGTCACCCCGCGCAATGCGGATAGCTTGTTCGCGCATTTCGCCAATTGGTTGTGTAATCGAACGTGCAACTAAGACCGACACAATCATGGAAATGAATGCCGCAATCAGAGAAGCCGTGAAAAAGATAATCGCTGTGTTACTAATTTCTGAGTACTTTTGTTCAATATCACTTTTGACGTAAAGAGCCCCGATGACGGCATCGCCGGTCGGGGACAGAATAGGCTGAACATTAATATTTACCCGCTTGTCATCTGAATCAAGTGCGACATAACGTTTAGTAGTAAAATCATCAACGGCTACATAATCATTTTTCTTACCGATAGAACTTTGTTCACTTACATCCGTTGTCCCCCGAATGATCCCTTTTTCGTCAACCACACGAATTTCGATAATATCACTTGAAGCACTATTTTCGATAAAACGTTTGATATTCGCATTGACCTCATCTGGATCTGCCGTATCTTTTCGACTAAGCTCAGGGCTAATTGTTGAAGCTAATGAGACAACTGTCTGATTCATATCTTTGATAAAAGTGTTGATCGTGGAGCGCTCCAAACCACGTATAAAATACGCACCAATAATTTCAATCGAAATCAATAAAATCAAAATAAATGTAATGGCGATTTTAAAATTGACTGATCGAAAAAAGCGGACCTTTTTCTTCATTGATTACTCCTGTTCTGGGTTACGCAAGTAGTAACCGACGCCACGACGCGTAACTAAATAGTTCGGGTGACTTGGATTATCTTCGATTTTTTCGCGCAAACGACGTACAGTAACATCAACTGTTCGGACATCACCAAAATAGTCGTAACCCCAAACAGTCTGTAGTAAATGCTCACGTGTCATTACTTGTCCAATATGTTTTGCTAGATAGAAAAGCAACTCAAACTCACGATGTGTCAACTCAATTGTTTCGCCACGTTTCGTTACCATGTAAGCATCTGGATGGATTGTTAGATCACCAATTGTTAGTTCTGATGGTGTTACCTCTTCCACTTCTTTTGCAGCTGCTGCGCCACGACGTAAATTGGCTTTGACACGAGCTACCAATTCTCGATTCGAAAACGGTTTTGTCACGTAGTCATCCGCACCAAGTTCTAATCCTAAAACTTTATCAATTTCAGAATCTTTTGCAGTTACCATGATGATCGGCATGTCATAAGTTTTACGAACTTCTCGTGCTACTTCTAGCCCATCCATTTTTGGCAACATCAAATCTAATAAAATCAAATCAGGTACTACCTCTTCGACTTTTTCTAAGGCTTCTTCGCCATCGTACGCAGTGTAAACATCGTAACCTTCTTTTGTTAAATTAAACTTAACGATATCCGAAATCGGCTTTTCGTCATCGACAACTAAAATTTTTTTCATAAAGAGCCACCTCTTTTTTATTATTGTCATACCTTTTCATTATACCGTATTTCGAGATTTGTTTCATCCTTGCTTTTGAAATGAAATGGAAACTTAAAAAGGTTGTGGCGCAAAGCGTTTAGCTTCGAAAAAATAATGAGCAACTGACAAAAATAGCTTTTCATATTTTTAAGAAAAGAGGGCTTATTACCGAAGAAGCTACTTTGGGAACACCGTGAATAAAGGGTGTGGCACAAAGCGTTCAAGCCCACAAAAAAACAAAGAACAAAAACACAAAATAGTTTCCTATTTTTGTGGTAACTGTTCCTTATTTTAAATAAATTGATTTTGATATCATATAAAAAGAATTAAATATAAATTACTCTTTCAAAAAATGAATCATTTCCCCAATTTTTTATCTCTTGAATATACACTTTAAGTGCAACAGTTGATTACAAAAAAAGACTCATAGCTAAAATCCAGTTAAAATAGGTTTGTCTAGAACACTATTTGAAAGGAAGATAGCTATGAGCCACTATAACCACCTTACAATACTCGAGCGAGAAAACATATTTTTATTCTTCAATCAAGGAAAGTCTATACGTTCCATTGCTTCTCTTATGAAGCGTAGCCCTTCTACAATATCGAGAGAACTTAAACGTAATACAAAAAATACTACGTATTCTCCTGTGCTTGCTCAAACTATATATTCTTATAGAAAACAGAACTGTGGGCGAAAATTACTCTTGTCTAACAACAGGGTCTGGACTATCGTTCGAAGATTATTTGTAGAAGAACAATGGTCTCCTGAAGAAATTTCTCATCGTTTAAAAAGTGAACGAACTGGTATTGCTATAAGCTACACGACAATTTATCGTGGTATTTATAATGGACTTTTTGAAACAGAGCCTCTAAGCCATGGAAATCGAGGATTGATTCGTTCACTTAGACGCCGCGGAAAAACAAGACATGCCAAACATCATGTTGAGAGAAGAGGAAAAATTGAGAAGAAACTATCCCTATTTGTTAAGGACACGTTCATTGAATTATTTTCCTCTATCCATCCTAGTCGAGTGAAATCAATCACTCCTGATCGTGGAAAAGAGTTTTCAAAACATTCAGAAATCACGAAAGCTCTTAATGGTGTTCCTTTCTATTTTCCTGATCCGCATGCGCCTTGGCAACGAGGGACAAATGAGAACACCAATGGTTTACTCAGAGAGTATTTACCAAAAAATAAAGAGATGGATAGTGTTACTGATGAAGCAATTGATCAATATATTCTTAAATTAAATTTACGGTCAAGAAAATATTTACACTGGAAAACACCCTACGAAATATTTTTTGGAGTAACGCTGCACTTAATTTGACAATTCAAGCTACTAAAAAAAGCCAGAACATTTCTGTCCTGACTTTTCTTTTAAGAAGGCTTAAGCTTCTACGCTATCGTTTTCAGTATTTAATAGATATTTTGCAACAAGTGCTGCAAGAATCCCACCTACGATTGGCGCAACGATAAATACCCAAACTTGTTCTAACGCTTGACCACCAACTAAAACAGCTGGTGCTAAACTACGTGCTGGGTTAGCTGACATTCCTGTTAATGGAATCCCAACGAAGTGAATCAATGTTAATGACAAACCAATCACTAGACCAGCTAAGCTGCTGTTTCCTTTTGTTTGGCTGGTAACAGTCATGATAACTAATACAAAGATAAAAGTTAAAATAATTTCAACTGATAATGCACCTACTGTACCCATTTCAAAAACATTTTGTCCTAAGTTTTCAACACTTTTACCTGCTGAGTCAAGCAAACCAGATAATGTTAATGAAGCTGCAAATGCCCCAACAACTTGACCTACGATATAATAAACTAATTCAGTAACTGAAATTCTTTTATTCATCCACATTGCAATCGAAACAGCTGGATTCAAATGAGCGCCAGACACAGTACCAATACTGTAAGCTGCTGCAACAATTGTTAAACCAAATGCTAACGCGATGCCAGCAATCCCAACAATCCCTTCTGCTCCTCCGCCTAGTACAGCTGCGCCAGTCCCAACAAAGACTAGAATATAAGTGCCAATAAATTCTGCGATACCTTTTTTCATAAAAAAATACATCCCCTCTCCTTGCAATTATATCATTTTCTTGAAAATTTCCAAGGATTTACATTTCTGAGACATATTTTTCAATCAGGCTCCCAAAATTTGAACACCTACACCTAATAAACCAGGTCCAGTATGAACTACGAGAGCCGGTGAAATTTGGCCAAAATACATTTGTTGCACTTGTGGAAACTCTTGGCGCAACCTTGCTTCCATTGCATGTGCTTCCTCTTCCGCAGCTCCATGTGCGACAGCCAAATTGAAAACTTTTGCATCTCCTACTCGCTCTTTAATTAACGCTACAGTTTTATCCAGACTTTTTTTGCGACCTCTGGCTTTAGCAACCGTGTAATAGATTCCTTCCTCGTTACATGAAATGATTGGATTCAATTTCAAAGCTGTTCCTAAAATGGATGCAACTAAACCAATTCGACCACCTTTTTGTAAGTATTCAAGTGTCGCTACATTGAAAAACACTTTCGTTTGCTTCACTAGAGTTTCCAATTTGTTAATCAATGTTTGCCAGTTCACTCCCTCTTCAAGCCATTTTGCTGCCTGAATAGCTGAGAAACCCGCACCAATTCCAATATTTTTTGTATCAAGGATATACGTTTCTAACGCCGTTTGTTGTTCAGCAATCAATCGCACAACATTATAGGTGCCAGATAAGCCACTAGAAATTGTAATTGCTAGCACTTTTTCGTACCCATCTGCTTTGATTTGATCAAAAATAGCAGTAATCGTTTCACCATCAGGTAGTGAAGTTCCTGGAATTTCTGTTGGTAACTTTTCATAAATCTCTTCTGGGGTAATGTCTACCTTATCAATATATTCACGATCTGAATAAATAATTTTCAAAGGAATCATATACATCTGATATTGTTCCATCAATTCTGCCGGAACATCTGTACCTGAATCGACTAAAATTGCAATTTTTTCTTTATTCATTTGATTTCTCCCCTTTTAGATAATCTGTTTCTAACATAATTGTTTTTTCTGCAAGTAATTTTAAGGCAAAAGATAATGTCGCCGTTTTGACAGCAATCATTTCGACTGCCATTGTTTGATTTAAAATGAGTGGTGCTTGCTCTTTTCCTTGTGCTTGTTGACTGATTAAATGAATCGCTGCTTCTTGTTCTTCACAAAATAAATTATAGGCTTCACGAATACCAATCACTTTTCCTTGAAACAAAATTCCATCTTTGATTTCTGGAATCGTCAAAACTTGTTTCAAAGTTGTAATCGCGATTAAAAAAGCAACATGTCGCTTATTGTAACGTTTTTTGATTGGCGCTGGAATCAAGCCTTGCTTGACGTAATTATTGACCATTGAGGACGTCAATAATGGATGCTTTTCGCCTTGGATAATCGGTGATAGATAACGATCAATCAGAGTGATTACCTGATCCATGTATAATTCTAAATCGGGTAATTCTTCCCAACGCGGCAAACGAAAGGTTTCAATATCTGTTCCCCACGCAACTAATTGTTCACGCATTTTTTCCATTAGTTCGTCTCCTTTTCTAATTTCATCCACATCATATCAAAGTTATCAAAAACATTCAATCTAGTTTTTAAAACTAGATACTTTCTTAATTTTCATTACACAAAAAATTTGAACAACGTGAACCATCGTCTCGAACAGCAAAAATGATTGACCCAAAATCCTTTTCAGAATTTTAGGTCAATCATTTTTATTAATATAGAAAACTTCTAGCCGGACTTCATTGATACTTTCACCAAAATGCGCGAAGAAAGAACATTTTTTTACAAAATATATTTTTAACAGTTGTACATTAAGCACAGTAAATGTATCCGATTTTCATCTATATTAAGCAAATGGACTTTTTGTGATCTACCCGCTTCCTCTAAACACGTTTATAAATTAACAAACATGTTCACAACTCAAGGAAACCCCTTACAATTTCAAGCCCAATATTTATACTAAGAAATGAAGAAACAGTGGCCACCTCGTTCTTCTACTCAAAGATCGATTTTAACGCTTCACTAAGTAATTGTTCGAATTGATTTAATGCTGTTCCAAAGAAAAGATTAGGTTGATATTCTGACAAAACCTGTGCTGTATATGTCTCTGTACTAATTGTTAACGTTGCTAACTGTCCAATTCGAGAATTTTTTTCGCCAACAAAGGCAATTACATCGATTCGATGATTTTTTGCCATTTCTGCAAGTTCTGTTAAACGAAAAGTATCGCCAGAATTCGAAATAATAATAATCAGAACATCTTTTTCAACATTTTCGCGAAGAAATTCTAAGTGACTGTTAGCTGTTGCACGAAATCCATAAAGATTAAATGTTTCAGAAAAATGATTGGCGATATTTTGAGAAAAACCTGATCCTAAAATCATGATTCTTTTTTCGCGATAGGCGGATAGCAAGTGGACGAACGTATCTCTGTCGGCACTTGAGAAAGTACTTGAGAAATTGTTTGAAGACTGCTTGTTTCCATAAGCAAAAACTAGTTCACTATAACCAGAAT
Source organism: Enterococcus sp. DIV0174 (assembly GCF_050529065.1). Lineage (NCBI taxonomy): Bacteria > Bacillati > Bacillota > Bacilli > Lactobacillales > Enterococcaceae > Enterococcus > Enterococcus sp. DIV0174. The sequence goes on from NZ_CP172881.1 coordinate 2,314,559, forward strand.
AACCAATCTTTTTTGCCATATTAACAATCGTTGCAGTTGAGACATACGTTTCTTTTGCTACGTCACGAATACCTAAATTTTTTAATGTTTCACGGTTTTTATCCATAAATCGCAAAACAGCAGCTTCTGAATCATTCAACTGATATTTTTCAATTAGCGTTTCCGTATTCAACAGGTTCACCTCAAATTCAATTCTTTAGTTAGGAGTATTATATTATGACAGAAAAACAGTTTATTCAAGACCCTTGGGCGAAAATGGTTACTAGAAATGGTTTGCGAGGGGACGAAGTTATTTCCGCGTTACAAAAATCTATTCGTAGAGGAAAAGAAAAAGAAGCCTGCGAATTTGCCTATGAGATGTACATCACTTCACCGCAATTTGAAGAAAAATTATGGCGTCGATTATTAGCTATCAGTGTGGAAGATGTTGGAATGGGAAATTCAATGGCTGCAATCATGATTAATAACTTGAACATGATGCGTAAAGAGTTTCAATATAATGAATCAGATCGTGCAATGTTTTTCTTTCATGCCATTCGTTACTTGTGCGAGTCAGAAAAAGATCGTTCATCTGATTTACTCAAAAATATTGTGATAAAGAGTTTTGCCATGGGTTATGTACCTGAAATTCCAGACATCGCACTCGACAAGCATACGACTCGTGGCCAAGAAATGGGACGAGGTTCAGAACATTTCTTACATGAAGCCAGTAAAGTGGTTCCACAAGCAAAAGTAACTAACAACTACAAAGAACAATATGAAGCAATCATAGAGAAATATGATCCAACGCACGTGGTTCCAAGTACCTTTGTTTTTAATCCTTGGCAAGTATAAGGGGGAAATGTTATGGAAAATTCTACGATCATTACAAAACTCAACGACATGCTTAGCCCTATCGCTGCAAAAATTGGGAATCAGCGACATCTTAAAGCAATTTCTAGTGGTATGATGTTTGGTTTACCGTTTATTGTAATTGGTTCTTTTTTTCTGATTTTTGCTAACCCACCTATCAACTTAGATCAATATACTCCCGAAACAGCCAATTTTTTTCTGAAATTTATGGCAGGCTGGAAGGATTTCGCAGTTGCAAATTATGATTTGATTACTGCACCGTACAATTTAACTATGGGACTTATCGGACTAATTAGTGTTTTTGGGATTGCTTTTTCTCTTGCTAGTGAATACAAAATCAATCCATCTATGAACGGTATGGTCGCAACAGTTATTTTTCTAATGGTATGCACACCTGTGACAGACGGAACGATAAATTTAAATTATTTAGGAACAAATGGATTATTTGTGGCTATTATCATTGGACTTCTGGTTGTTGAAATCAATCGATTATTTGAAGTAAAAGATATTAAATTAAAATTACCAGATACCGTACCACCCATGGTAGCAACCTTTATCAACACCTTGGTCCCGCTATTGACGAATATCATTCTTTTTTATGGAATTAACTTACTCTTCTTGAGTACAACTAAAAAGATTTTCCCAGAAACAATTATGAGCGTGCTAACACCTGCAACTGACATTGCTGGGAGTCTTGGCGGGTTCCTGTTAATAGTTACTTTAGGAAATATCTTATGGTTATTTGGAATTAACGGTTCATCAATTATTTTTCCAATCGTCTTTACTTTGGGGATGGCACAAACTGGACTGAATGCCGAGCAAATGTCTAATGGCGAAACGATGACCCATCTTATGAATCTACAAATGTTCCGCATCTCTGTTTTAGGTGGTGCTGGCGGAACACTTGGTTTAGTCATTTTAATGATGCGTAGCAAAGTTTCAGAATATCGTACGATTGGAAAACTATCGATTATTCCTGGAATTTGTTCCATAAATGAACCAATTATTTTCGGTTTACCCATTGTTTTCAATCCAATTTTGGCAATTCCATTTTTAGTTACGCCAATCGTCTCTTTATTACTAACCTATTTTGCTCAAAAACTGGGATTGATTGGTCTAGGATTTATAGTAGATCCGTCCTTCACACCGTTTTTTGCACAGGCGTATCTTTCAAGTATGGATTGGCGAAATATTGTCTTTTGTCTCGTACTAATTCTTATCAGTGCTGTCATCTATTACCCATTTTTCAAAGTGATGGAAAATAACAAGACGAAACTGGTGAATGAAGAATAATAAACAACTTTGTTTACCCGATTTGCTTAACCCTAAAAGATTTCTTTGTATCTTTTGAAATCGAAAATTTATTATGAATTTTACGAGCTATCCTTCCAAACATTCTTTTGAGAGAGGATAGCTCGTGTCACAAAATGAATAACTGCCTTTTTTAGCGTAACTGCTGATGCTGCAGACAAAATGATCTAAGTTTAGGATCTACTGAAGATTAGCATGCCTCAGCTATACTGTTAATTTTGCTAAAATAAGTTTAAAAAAAACTAGCAAATTGGCAGTAATAGTCCAGACTCTTGCTTATTTTCCACAAAAAAACAAGCACGCCAGCCAAAGCATGCTTGTTTTTATTCTCGTTAAGAAATAAGAGGCCCGCCGAAAAATCGGCGGGAAAGGAGTAAAAATGAAAAAGTGTTAGGGTTCGTTCTTTTATTAAGAACTTTCTTTTGTTGGTATGCTTATATAATAGCCAGAAATTATGAATAAACTATGAAAAAAATTCTCTAACCTTGTAAACTTTTCTTTGATTTTTTTCTATGTCTTCTTGCATTTTAAAACGCTTAGTGCTAATATTATTAAGTACTTTTGGTACGGGCCGTTAGCTCAGTTGGTAGAGCAGCTGACTCTTAATCAGCGGGTCGCGGGTTCGAGCCCCTCACGGCCCATTGGGTGCCAAACCCACGAGAATGGTAGTTTGTCGGCGTCTTCGGACGTTTGGAAGACAGACTACGCATTCTCTTTTTTTGTTTTCGAGCATAAAAATCAGATAAGCTACTTACTTTTTTCAACTTAATACTACGCAAAGAATCTAATTCATTAAAACTTCTATTCCTAATTTTCTGCTTATCCTTCCTCATTTTCGCTTTAACTGCTATTCTCATTTTCCAAATAAATACATATTTATAGTAGAAACACCCTGTTCAGCGTTATATTTCTAGCTAATGAAATGACTCTTAATCATCGATCTCAATAAGTATTGATATTTTTCACAGGCCGTTACTAAAGCAATTGTCTTCCAGCGGTTTTCTACTAATTTAAACTGAGTATAGGATAAGAAGATGCGGCATTGATTTAGCGCTCAATTGGTTAATTCTTTTCGTTCCCCAAAAGACTTACCTTCATTTGAATCACTACTGTTTTAAACTAGTTGTTCCTTTTCTTTTTCAGCAGACAGCGTAACGTTTGCTTTCCATTAATAACTCATTTAAGCTTTGAAGTATGAAATACAGACTGTCGCTTTGTCAGCTGTTCGTTGTCACGTAGGCATCCACTTTAAGTAACTCAAACTAGATTTTACTCTGCAGAAAAACCTTTAGGAGGAACCAACATGGACATCTATTTAACCTTTACTAATCAAGCAAAAGAAGTAATCCATTTTTACGAAGAAATCTTCTCAGTGACTTGTACCGACCTGACAACTTTTGGAGATATGCCTAGTTCACCTGATTTTTCTATCCCGGAAGAACAGAAACAGCTTGTTTTAAATGCTAGTCTGATGATTTATGGAACACGAGTTATGTTTTCTGACACACCAGAAGGAATGTCCGCTCCTGTTGTTAACGGTAATAATGTAGCTTTAGTCATTCAGACAACAACCCCAGCAGAAACCAAGCAGCTTTTCCAACAATTAAGTGAGGCCGGAGAAGTCACTATGCCTTTAGAGCCTACCTTTTGGGCAAAACTTTATGGAACATTCACCGACCGCTACGGAATTAACTGGATGGTCAATCTTCCATTAGAGGAGGACTAGTCCATCCATTCAACTAGGTAACTTTCTCTTTGTACGGCAAAAATAACAAAAAGGAGTACAGCCAGACTGGCTGTACTCCTTTTTTGATAAACTCACAAACCAACTTCTGTTAAGCTTTCCAGCTAGCTACCTTGTCTTGGTTATTTTCAATCCAAGTTTTAGCAGCTTCTTGTGGATCTTTTCCATTGTTGATTTCTAGCATAACTTCTTCCATATCTTCTTTGGTCCAATTAAATTGGTCCAATACTTTATATGCTTCAGCTTGATCCTCTTTCAATCCTTTACGAACCATTGTATGGATCTGTTCTTCACTACCCATTCCATTTTTAGGATCTTCTAAATATTTCAACTCATATTTTGCGAACATCCAGTGAGGTGACCACCCAGTGATTACAATAGGTTCTTGCTTTTTAATTGCTTGCCCTAGTGCAACGGTCATTGCCCCTGACGAAGATGTTTCGACTGTCCAGTCCGCTAGATTATCATACGTATTGATTGTATTTTCTGCGGCGTTGACTACACCAGCACCGGGTTCGATCCCAATGATTTTTTTATTTGCTTGATTCGTTAAATCAGCAATTGAATCAACATCCATATAGTCTGGAACAACTAAACCAACTTTTGCGCCTTTTAAATTTGCTCCTAGATCAACGATTTGATCTTTATATTGAGCGTATTGAGAACCATGTGTTTTTGGCAACCAAGCAGAAACCATTCCATCTGATTCACCTTTTGCAATTGATTCCCACATGATTGAATTATCGAGGGGCGTCATCGTCACATCATACCCCATTTGACGTAGCACTTCGCCAACTACATTCGTTGATGCTACTTCTGTATCCCATTCGACATAAGATAAGTTGATTTTTTTCGTTTCTTTACTTGAAAAGACGCTACCGATACCTAATGCACCCAGCAAGATAACTGCTGTTGCAATAATGATGGCTCCACGACGTTTTTTACTTTTAGCTCCTGCTACATCACTTACTTTTTTGGTACGTGGTTGATTCAAGTGTTGTGTGAAACGGTCAATGATAATCGCCAAAATAACTAAAGCAACACCATTAACGAATCCATTCCCAACTTGCGCTCGTTGTAAAGCAGACAGTACTCCACGACCCAGCCCAGGTGCACCAATCATTGAAGCAATAACAACCATAGATAATGAAAGCATCGTTGTTTGGTTGATCCCAGCCATAATAGTATTTTTTGCTAAAGGTAATTCTAGTTTAAATAATTTTTGCCAACCTGTGCTCCCAAATGAATCCGATGCTTCTACTAACTCTTTCGGTACTTGGCGAATGCCTAAATTCGTAAAACGAACAGTTGGCGGTAAAGCAAAAATAACAGAAGCGAACACACCAGGTACCATTCCAATTCCGAAAAAGGCAACTGCTGGAATTAAATAAACAAAACCAGGCATTGTTTGCATAAAGTCAAGAATCGGTTTGATTACACTCTGTGCTTTATCACTTTTTGCCATCAAGATTCCTAAAGGCACACCAATGATAATTGAAATCACACTCGATAATAAAACAAGAGTAACTGTGTTCATCAAATCAGTCCATAAACCTTGATTATAGATAAACCATAAACCAATCAGTGTAAATAAAGTCAAACCTAGACGTTTTTTAGAAATAAAGAAAGCTACTATTGTTAATAGTAAAATGAAAATTGGTGCTGGTATAACCAACAAAATGTTTGTTATACCAGTCATGATTGCTTGCCCGATTGTCTGTAGGAAAGAAAACAAGCCAGAGAATGTCGTTGTGAACCATTCCGTCATTGTTTCGACCCAATCAGCAACGGGAATTTGATAGTTTAATAAATTATTCATGTTCACTCACCTCACTTGTTTCTGCCAACGCTTCAATCACACTTCCACGAATGACGACTCCTCGTAGCTTGCCATTATCAACAACTGCTAGTGGTGTTGGTGAATCATAAATGATATTAAAAATATCATTGACTAGCATATCTTTATCAATTGTTGTCACATTTTCATCTAAGAAATCAGTCAACGGTCGTTTTTGACGACGAGCTTCCAAAGCATTTTCAGCTGTAATGATTCCTTTCAAGTGACGCTTTTTATCCACGGCCATCAGCATACTTACTTCTTCGCTACGCATGCGTGTCAATGCGACATTTGGTCCATCCACTTCAATATTTGTTGTTAAAGCTGGCACCATGATGTTTTGGGCGGTTAAGACTTTCGAACGATCGACTTCTTCCACGAATTCACGGACATATTCATTCGCAGGGTTTGTCAAAATTTCTTCTCCTGTTCCGATCTGCATAATTTCTCCGTCTTTCATTAGTGCAATTCGATCCCCAATGCGTAAAGCTTCATTTAAATCATGAGTGATAAAAATAATTGTTTTTTGAACAGAAGCTTGTAATTCAAGTAGCTCATCTTGCATCTCACGACGAATCAATGGATCCAACGCAGAAAAAGCCTCGTCCATCAACAAAATTTCCGGATCATTTGCTAGCGCTCGTGCTAGACCGACGCGTTGCTGCATCCCGCCAGATAATTGGTTGGGGTATTGATCTTTAAATGAAAGTAAGCCAGAATTTTCTAACGCTTGTTCCGCTTTCTTCTGACGCTCTTCTTTAGGTACGCCACGTACTTCTAATCCATACTCCGTGTTTTCTAAAATTGTTCGTTGTGGAAACAACCCAAAGTTTTGAAAAACCATGTTGATTTTATGACGACGAACTTCACGTAATTCTTCTTTATTTAATTGGGATACATCTTCCCCATCAATATAAATATTTCCAGCTGTTGGCTCAATCAGACGATTCAATAATCGAATCAATGTGGACTTTCCACTTCCTGAAAGTCCCATGATGACGAAAATTTCGCCTTCTTTCACATCGAAATTAACATCATATACGCCAACTGTTGCACCAGTTTTCTTTAAAATTTCTGTTTTTGGTTGATGCTGTTGCATCATTTCTAATGCGGTTTGTGTCTTTTTACCAAAAATCTTTGTTAATTTTTTTACTTCAACTTTTGTCAAACCAATTCTCCTTTTTTTCGCAAGTTTCAAATTTTTTTCATAAAAAAAGTGACCACACAATAGTAACATCATGTAGTCACTTTGTCAAAAAAGAAAAAAAGAGCGAACAATCGCTTGTCCGCTCTGCGTTTTACTCAATTTTTATTCTTCTGGATAGAAAAAATTCATCATTCGTTGCAAGGTATATTCGTTTCCAATAAAGTGAACCGTATCACCTTCGCTAAATTTTGCATACGGCCCCGGGGAAACAAGTAGCTCTTCTTCATGCGAGATAGCAATGACTGTCGCACCAGTGACTTGCCAAATGTTTAATTCACTAATTGATTGATCCAAATGTTCCGCATTTTTGCTTAATTGCAGTTCAAACGGTAACAATGGATTCATTTTGTGGATGCGTTTTGTTTGGTTAACTAATTGATCCAGAAGTTGCGAAAAGTGATCCAACTCTTCTTTTTGTTTCTCAACACTAGCCATAATATCTGCTTTCGTTTCCTGAATGGATTGTACATCTTGATATTGTAATAAAAATTCTTTCGCTTTTTCTTTGGAAGCGACAAATGCACCACTACCATGACGAACTTCCATAATTCCCAAATCGACTAAAACATTGATTGCTTTACGTGTCGTTTCTGGTGAAGCATTATATGTGCTTGCTAAGGTTGAACGGGCATGGATTTTTTCGCCAACTTTGTAACGATTTTCCACAATTCGCTCCGCTAAGTCCACTGCAATTTGCTGGTAACGTGGACGAACAACTTTTTTCTTTTCCGCCATAGCTTATTCCTCTTCCCTTTCAAATCTTGTCAAAATCATCTTACTATGCTCCGTTAAAATAAGCAAAAAAAGCTGAAGTAAAGTGTTGCTCTTACCTCAGCTTTTTATTCGTTCTTACTCAATTTTCTTATTTTTCAGTGTTTGATGCTTTTTTCACTGGACAAGTAGTATGACAATCATCACAATTCTTGCCTTTCTTCACGCGAGAATAAACAATATATCCTGCACTTCCAAAAATCAACACACTTAATAAAAATGTTGCCATCTTACCTTTCTCCTTCCAATGAAAGTGACACAACTGATTCTTTTCGTACCATCGGTTTTTTTATGATGCCATACACTAAAGCAATCAATACTAAGCCAGCTAAATAAGTCATGATTGACAAGTTGCCACCTTCAAAGATCACATGCCCAATTTGATAAATGATAAAGCTGACTAAGTAAGCTAAACCACACTGATAGCCAATCGCAATCCAAGTCCATTTTTTCGAACCCATTTCGCGATGAATTGCACCAATTGCAGCAAAACATGGCGCACACAACAAATTAAATGCAAGCAATGAATAGGCAGCAACTGGTGTATACGTTCCACGGAGCACTTGCCAGATTTCTTGTCCATTTTCGGAAACTTCTGCATTTCCAAACAGAATTCCAAATGTTCCAATCACATTTTCTTTTGCCACTAATCCAGTAATCGTTGCAACGGCACCTTGCCAGTTTCCCCAGCCAAGTGGCTGAAAAACAGGTGCAATGATTCTTCCAAGCCAAGCTAAAATACTGTGGGTTTCTGCTACTGATTGACCACGGAAATTGTAAGAAGATAAAAACCAAACAGCAATACTTGAAACAAAAATAATTGTTCCTGCTTTTTTCACAAATGATTTACAACGATCATACGTTTGTCGTAAAATCGTCTGAAGTTGTGGAAAATGATACATTGGCAACTCCATAATAAACGGAGCTGTTTCACCAGCAAATAAGCGCGTTTTTTTCAACGCAATCCCAGATAAAATAATGGCACTCATTCCTAAAAAGTAGGCAGACGGTGCCACCCATGAAGAACGTGGGAAAAAAGCACCTGCGATCAATGCAATAATTGGTAATTTTGCGGAACAAGGCATGAATGTCGTGACCATAATCGTTAAACGACGATCTTGTTCATTTTCAATTGTTCGGCTCGCCATCACGCCCGGCACACCACAACCCGTTGCAATCAGCATCGGAATGAACGATTTTCCTGACAAGCCAAATTTGCGGAATAAACGGTCCATCACAAAAGCAATCCGTGCCATGTACCCACAATCTTCCAAAAAACTTAAACAGAGAAACAGAACCATCAGTTGCGGTAAAAAGCCTAACACTGCACCAACACCAGCAATGATTCCATTTAAGATAAGTTGCTGCATCCAGTCCGCGACTTGAGCGGCCTGTAACCAGCTTCCAACCGTTTCCGGTACCCATGAGCCAAAGAACGTATCATTGATCCAGTCCGTTCCCATCGTTCCAATTGTTTGAATGGCTAAATAATAGATAAACCACATCACTAACGCAAAGATTGGTAACGCCAACCAGCGATTCGTTACGATGCGATCAATTTTGTCACTTAACGAATATTGGAAAGAATCAACAGTTACCACACTCAAAGCTGTTAGTTGTGTGATAAATTCATATCTTTCATTGACTAGAATAGTTTCACTTTCTTCTGCAAAAATTTTTTCTGTTAACTGAATCAACTCTTCAATTTCTTTTGTTTGTTGCGTTGTTAGCTCTAATTCAGAACTAGCTAATGTTTCTCGTTCAAAGTACTTTAGAGCATACCAACGCTGATTTTTTATTGTGAAATCAAAATGCAAGACATCTTCAATTTCATTTAATGCTGCTTCCAATCGTGGATCGTATTCGCATGGTTCTGGTACGGTAAAGGTTTCTTGATTGGTTAACAACTTTGAGACACGTTCAAGTCCTTGGTTTTTGACAACGCTCATTGGAATAACTGGCACGCCTAACCCATAAGACAATTTATCAAGGTTGATTGTCTTTCCTTCTTTTTTGACCACATCCATCATGTTTAAGCAGACAACAACCGGAATACCTAAATCAAGTAACTGCGTAGTGAGATAAAGGTTTCTTTCCAAATTAGTCGCATCTACGATATTCAACACAACATCTGGGCGTTCATGAATCAAATATTCTCTAGCAACCATTTCTTCAGGTGTATATGGAGAGAGAGAATAAATGCCGGGTAAATCTTGAATGTGGATTGCTGGATGTTTTTTTAGGTTACCTGATTTTTTTTCGACTGTAACCCCTGGCCAATTTCCAACATATTGATTGGCTCCCGTCAACGCATTGAATAAACTCGTCTTCCCACTGTTGGGATTACCAACTAACGCAACTTCAATACTCATTCACTTCGCTCCTTTTGAACAAGAATCAATTCAGCTTCTTTTTTTCGCAATGTTAATTCATATCCACGTAAAGTAATCTCGATTGGATCGCCTAACGGTGCTAACTTTCGAATCGCTACTCGAACATTTTTCGTCACGCCCATATCCATTAAGCGTCGTTTCACCGCACCTTGTCCATGAAGAGCTACCACTGTCGCGCTTTCGCCAACAGTCAGCTGATCAAGAGATGTCCAGCTTTCTGCTATAGAATCTGGCTTCTTCACAAAAATCTGTGCTAGTAATTCTCGATTTACAGCAATTCGATTGTTCTTTAATAGAAGAATTGCGTTTTCCCCTGACAAATTCACAACCACAATTTTGGTTCCTGGGATGATTCCTAAATTTTGCAAATGATTTTTGACAGACTCTTTTGTCTGGATTTTGACAATTTGGTAAACTAAATTCTGTTTTGCTTGTGCTAAAGTTTCCATCCGAAATCCTTTCTTGTGAAAAAAATCATGTGGGGAAATGATTTCATTCCTTTTTGTTTCTATTTATTTTTGTTGAACAGAACAACGATTGATAATCATTCTCAACAAGAATAACTCCATCAATTGAGAAAGTCAATTAGCATTGTGAAAGATTACACTTTTGTTATAGATTCTTTTAATTTGATGAGAAAAAAAATCTTTTTAAGTGGTTATCCACAGCTTATTTTTACTTAATTATGGGATTTCCCTTACTGATACTTGCTTTCAATTGTTTTTCAAAAAACACAAAACTTAGTATTCCACAGTTTCCACAACACAATATATAGTGTTTCCTGTTTGACTTTTTTACTAAGAGTTTTATACTATTGATTATAGATAACGATGAAATGTGTTACGAGGAGGCACAAACGATGAACGTAAAAATTTTTTCTAAAAACAACTGTATGCAATGTAAAATGGTCAAACGTTTTTTAGCTGATAACGAAATTGATTTTGAAGAAGTAAATATTGACGAAAAACCAGAAGCAATTGATTGGTTGAAAGAACAAGGATTCCAAAGCGTCCCTGTGACAACTTCTGAGATTGAAACGGTTATTGGTTTCCGTCCAGATCAATTACGCAGATTAGCTAGCTAATTTGTTTATCAACTAAAAATAGGTAGTACACTTGGATTTGACGGCTCGACCAAAAGCCCCAAATCCTTTTTTAAAGCACGATTCTCCAAAACTAAACAAAAAGAAAAGAAGGTTGGGCGTACTTATGAGTCTTAAAAATTTAAAAGATGTCAGTTACTTTAAGTTAAACAACGAGATTAACCGACCAGTTAACGGTCAAATTCCTTTGAATAAGGATAAAGAAGCTCTTGCAGCTTTTTTTGAGGAAAATGTACAACCAAATACGATGACATTTCCAACAATCAAAGAAAAAATCGATTATCTGATTGAAAATCAATATATCGAAGCAGAATTTATCCAATTATATTCTGATGAATTTATTGAAAAGTTGTATCAATTTTTGGCAGACCAACACTTTACCTTTAAGTCATTTATGGCAGCTTATAAATTTTATTCTCAATATGCGTTAAAAACAAATGATGGCTCTGCTTACCTTGAATCTTACGAAGACCGCGTAGCTTTTAATGCCTTATATTTTGCAAATGGTGACGAAGCACTTGCGTTGGCTTTAGCTGATGAAATGATCCATCAACGTTACCAACCTGCAACTCCTTCATTCTTGAATGCTGGACGTAAACGCCGTGGCGAATTAGTTTCTTGTTTCTTAACACAAGTTACTGACGATATGAACTCGATTGGGCGCTCAATCAACTCTGCTCTACAACTATCTCGCATTGGTGGCGGTGTCGGAATCACTCTTTCCAACTTGCGTGAAGCAGGGGCTCCTATCAAAGGCTACGAGGGCGCAGCCAGCGGTGTCGTTCCTGTCATGAAATTATTCGAAGATAGCTTTAGTTATTCAAATCAATTAGGTCAGCGTCAAGGTGCTGGTGTTGTTTATCTGAACGTTTTCCATCCAGATATCGTTGCCTTTTTATCTGCAAAAAAAGAAAATGCTGATGAAAAAATCCGGGTAAAAACACTTTCTCTTGGGATTATTGTTCCTGATAAGTTCTATGAATTGACTCGTAAAAACGAAGAAATGTATTTATTTAGTCCTTATAGTGTAGAAAAAGAATATGGTGTTCCATTCTCTTATGTTGACATCACGAAAGAATATGACAACTTAGTAGCCAACCCTAATATTCGGAAACAAAAAATCAAAGCACGCGATTTAGAAAATGAAATCTCAAAATTGCAACAAGAATCTGGTTATCCTTATATCATCAACATTGATACAGCGAACCGCGAAAACCCAATCGACGGTAAAATCATTATGAGTAACCTATGTTCTGAAATCTTACAAGTTCAAACGCCTTCTGTCATCAATGGCAAACAAGAATACGAAGTGTTAGGAACAGACATTTCATGTAACTTAGGTTCAACAAATATTGTTAACTTGATGGACAGTCCCGACTTTGGAAAATCCATTCGAACAATGACTCGTGCCTTAACCTACATCACTGATGCTTCTGATATTGATGTTGTGCCACCAATTCAAAATGGAAATCAACTAAATCATACCATTGGATTAGGTGCGATGGGCTTACACACTTACTTTGCAAAAGAACAAATGGAATATGGCTCTGAAGATTCTTTGGACTTTACCAATATCTATTTCATGTTACTGAACTATTGGACATTAGTTGAAAGTAATCAAATTGCTCGTGAACGTAAGGAAGTTTTCCATAACTTTGAAAAATCAGACTATGCGAATGGCTCTTACTTTGACAAATATATCACTGGCGAGTTCCAACCAAAATCTGAAAAAGTAAAAGCATTATTTGAAGGTATCTTCGTCCCAACTGCACAAGATTGGGAAGAGTTAAAACAAGCGATTATGAAAGATGGTCTATATCATCAAAATCGTCTGGCTGTAGCGCCAAACGGTTCAATTTCTTACATTAATGATACAAGTGCAAGTATTCATCCGATTACGCGAATGATTGAAGAACGTCAAGAAAAGAAAATCGGTAAAATCTACTATCCTGCACCTTATCTTTCAAATGAAACGATTCCTTATTACACTTCTGCTTACGATATGGATATGCGCAAAGTCATCGACATTTATGCAACTGCACAAAAGCATGTCGATCAAGGAATGAGTTTAACTTTATTTATGCGTTCAGAAATTCCAGAAGGCTTATATGAATGGAAAACAAGTAGCAAACAATCGACACGTGATTTAAACATTTTACGTCACTATGCTTTCCATAAAGGCGTGAAATCAATTTATTATGTACGTACCTTTACCGATGATGCAGAAGAAATCGGTAGCAACCAATGTGAAAGTTGTGTCATTTAACAAGCAAACGAATTTAGAAACGACAATCAATAAAGGAGCAAACTCATGTCAGAAACTTATTATGAAGCAATTAACTGGAATGAAATCGAAGATATTATTGACAAGTCTACCTGGGAAAAGTTAACGGAACAGTTTTGGTTAGATACTCGTATCCCACTTTCAAATGACTTAGATGACTGGCGGACACTTTCTGAACTAGAAAAAGAAACCGTTGGTCATGTATTCGGTGGTTTGACATTGCTTGATACGGTCCAATCAGAAAGCGGAATGGATCAGCTACGAAATGATGTCCGTACACCACATGAAGAAGCTGTTTTAAACAATATTCAGTTTATGGAATCTGTTCATGCGAAAAGCTATTCTTCTATTTTCAGTACATTAAATACCAAAAAAGAAATCGAAGAAATTTTTGAGTGGACCAATACAAACATCTATTTACAACGCAAAGCGGAACGCATCAATGAGATTTATAAAAATGGTACACCTTTAGAGAAAAAAGTAGCGAGTGTTTTCTTAGAAACATTCCTCTTCTATTCTGGTTTTTATACACCTCTTTATTATTTAGGAAATAATAAACTAGCAAACGTTGCTGAAATCATCAAATTGATTATCCGCGATGAATCTGTTCATGGAACGTATATTGGTTACAAATTCCAACTCGGCTACAACGAGTTACCTGAAGCAGAACAAGAACAATTGAAAGATTGGATGTACAATTTACTTTATGAATTGTATGAAAATGAAGAACGTTATACAGAAGAGTTATATGATGAAATGGGTTGGACAGAGGAAGTAAAAACTTTCTTGCGTTACAATGCAAATAAAGCATTGATGAATTTGGGGATGGATCCACTTTTCCCAGATACCGCAAATGATGTCAATCCAATCGTCATGAATGGAATCTCAACTGGTACAAGCAACCATGACTTCTTCTCTCAAGTAGGGAACGGCTATTTACTAGGTCACGTGGAAGCAATGAAAGATGATGACTATTTGATTGGATTAGAATAAGAAAACTTGATAATCTTTGAGAGAAAATTATCAAGACTTTCTCTCAGCAAACAAAGGTTTCCCAAATAGAAAAAACCGCCTAAAATTCGTTTTAAAAAACGGTGATTTTAGGTGGTTTTTCTATTTAATCATGTGTTAAAAATGACTGGGTCTTTCGTTTTGTCCCCGTCTCTTTTTGTAAGTAAACGGTGTTCCCAAAGCAACTTCTTCGGCAATAAGTCTTTTTTCATAAAAATATGCGAAACTATTTTCAGAAAAATTTCCTTATTGCTTGAAGCTAAACGCTTTGCGCCACAACCTCTTTCCACGGTGTTCCCAAAGCAACTCCTCACAATAACGCCCAATTGTCCCAAAAATATGGACAGCTATTTTTTGTCAGTTGCTCATTATTTTGTCAGAGCTGAACGCTTTGCGCCACAACCTCTTTCCTGCTCATCAAGAAAGACTAACTAGTCGCAACTTAGTAATATTTTTATACGTGGAAAGTTCCTCAATCACGTCCGTGTAAGTCATTCCTTTTGGTAAATCAATTGTGTAAATATTCGTGTAAATGCGATAATCTTCGACAAATTTAACATCAAAATTCACATCTTCAATTTTAATTTTTCTCGCTTCAAAATAATCAGACAAAAAATCTTTGGTCTCCTGTCGGTGAATAAATTGGATCTCTAATTTTTTTGTCGTTGGAACGTGAATAATTCGCTTAACCATTGTCAAAGCAATCATCACACCAATGAAACTAATAATCGCAATCGAATAAAAACCCATCCCGATTGCAATCCCTAGGCCGGCTCCTGCCCAAAGAGAGGCCGCCGTTGTCAATCCAGTCACCGAGCGCTTTGTTACAATAATTGTCCCAGCACCTAAAAAACCAATCCCACTAACAACTTGAGCAATCAATCTCGCTTCATCTGAACGAATCACACCTGAAAGATCTGGATGTTGCATTGCGTCTTGCACTGCCCCACCAGCTATTTCCACTTGGATCAAAGCAATAATACATGCACCCATGCAAACTAAAATATGTGTGCGCATTCCCGCTGGACGATTTTTATATTGTCTTTCAAAACCAATCGCGCCCCCAAATAACATCGCCAAGCCTAAACGCAAGGTAATCTCTGGAATCGTTAATACCATATCTGCCATTTCAACATCTCCTCCCATTCAATATAGCACATTTTTTATGGGTAAGAAAAAAGAAGACAGCCAAATACTCATTGATTTGGTCGTCTTCTTTTCAATCATGTCTTCTTTACGATTAGCCCAAAATTCCTAGTGCACTTAACGCAATCGATAAAATCAAGATAATCCAGATAACGCGTGTGGAATTCAATTTCTTATGACCTAACATCCAGTAAGTTAATAAAACTAATAACACTGGTACTAGTGCAGGTAAAATAGCATCCAATGTATCTTGAATCACTAGTTCTACGCCATCTTTTTTATAGACAAACGGTACAGTTGCTTTCACAACGGAAGGAATCAATGCCCCGATAACCGTAACTCCTAAGACAGTCGCTGCATTCGTAAAAGCAGATAACTTATCTTTTAAGGTCGTAACTAACTTCACCCCTTGTTTATATCCCAATGGCAATAAAGCCGCTCGACCAAATAACAAAGCAATATTGGCAATAATCCAGATGACACATCCCACAATTGAACCACTCTGAGCTAAGGTACCCGCAATTGAGCCAAAAATTGTTCCCCAAATCACGTGGAATAACGAGTCCCCAACACCTGCAAGTGAACCCATCAACGCTGTTTTTAACGCAACGATCGTATCTTTTGCTCGATAGCCATCTTCTTCTTCAATTGCGACATCAATCCCCATAATCAAATTCCCAAAAATCGCGTTTGTGTTAAAAAACTGATTATGTGTTCGTAACATATCTTGCAATTCCAATGGATCTTCACCATAAAACTTTTTCAAGACAGGCAACATTCCGTATAAATACCCGGAACTCATCATCCGTTCATAGTTCCAGTTCAATTGACTTCCTAAAATGTAACGCCAACTAATTGCGTTTAATTCTTTTTTTGTTAGTTTTTGATTATTCATCACCATCAAATCCTCCCTCGAAAGTTCCAGTATTTGCTACTGTTTGAACACTTGCTGCTTTTTCGCTATCACGTTTAAAGACAATCATTGCTGCAATCACACCCACAATTGAAATACCTAACATTGGGACTTGCAAATAAGCAGCTAAAAAGAAACCTAAAAGCAAATATGGAATATATTGTTTTGTAGGAAGATAATGTAGCAAGATTCCGATACCAACTACTGGCAATACACCACCAGCTGTTTTTAGTCCATCCATCAACCAAGCAGGCGTATTTTCAGTAATTGTTGAAACAGCAGCATCACCGACAAGTAACATCAACAAGATTGGAATCGCACGTGATAATCCCCATAGGAAAGAACCTGATAACACAAGCCGAGGGATTCGACTAATCTTCATATCATCAATTGCACGATCAATGCGGTGTAGCAAGAAAACATTACAAAAGCGGGCTACTACATCAAGCTGCAGCATCAGTAAAGAAACTGGAACAGCTAACCCAATTCCATACTCTGCCCCTTTACCTGAAATCACCGCAAAAGCAGTTCCTAGCACGGCTCCCGTAAAGTAATCAGGAACTGAAGCGCCACCAAATGCTGCGATACCTAAACGCATCAATTGAAGCGTTCCACCGACCATTAATCCGGTTTTTAAATCGCCCATAATCATTCCGGAAATCATTCCGGCAATTGCCGGTTGCGTTAGTGTATTTGAAATAAGTGAATCATTAATGGCAATAAAAGCATAAACAGTAATAAGAATAATTTGATATATTTCTAAATGCATAGCTGTCTTCCTCCTAATATTAGCTTCTTAATTTTTCCATAAAGTCGATAACTGGATCATTTGGTACCAATTGCGCAGTTACTTTCACTTTTTTTGCGGCAATCGCTTCAAAAACTATTTCTTCTTCTTTCAATACTTTGATACTCTTCGTTACATCTCTTGCGCCTTCCTTATAACTCATGTTTCCAACATTGACCGTTTCCAATTGACCACCAGCTTCTAAGTATCTCAATACATCAGTTGGATTTTTAAAGACCAAGAATATTCTTTGCTTACCGTACTTACCTGATTGGATATTTTTAGCTGCAGTAGCAACATCTAAAACTGAAAGTCGCATAGATGTAGGCGCTGCCATTCTTAGTGAAGATTTTTGTAAAGAATCTGTAGCTGCTTCATCGTTAATCACAATGATTCGCTGTGTATTCAAGCTAGGTGACCAGATACCTGCAACCTGTCCATGAATCAATCGTTCGTCGATGCGGACATTCACGATGTTGGCTTTGCCTTCATATTCTTTGTATTTTTCTAAATCTTCATTGGAAACAACCGGATCTTTTTCTACTTCGGCTTCCAGCATTTTCTTTTTAACATTTGTAATCCCACTTATCGATAGCTGAATCAACTCACTAACACTAGCATGGCTATTCAATGTAGCTTCAATGACTAATGGTAAAGACATTCCCGCAATGATTTCTACCTCGTCATTTTCAAGATAGTTAGTCAATGCAACATTGCACGGTGTTCCACCCAATAAATCGGCAATGATCAAAGTCTCGCCGTTAAGGGCTTTCATTTTTTCTTCTAATTCATTTTCAAATTGTAGATTATCCCCGTCTGGTTTCAAAGAAGCTGTGTGAACATGTGCCTGCTTACCGACAATCATCTCCAAACTTGCTTTGACTCCTTCCGCCATATTCCCATGGCTAATCAATAGGATATTTCTCATCTGTCTTCCTCCCCCAAAATTGAATATTCAACTTAACATATTATGTTTTGCTTACCCATACTATATCACACCACTTTCTCCACGTAAACCTAACATCTTAACATATTATATTTTTTTCGATAAAAATCACATTTTGTGAATTGGCCTAGCGATAATCAATTGCTAAACTAAAGTTAACATGTTATGCTACTAGTTAGTATTTACCGCAGAGAATGGAGGGTATAATCGAATGATTCCCAAATATGAACAAATTAAGCAAGATTTATTAGCGGAAATAAAAAAACATAAATTTATTCCTGGCGATAAATTCTATTCAGAAGCTGACATCAAACAAAAATATTCTGTCAGCTCAATCACAGCTGTCAAAGCATTAAATGAGTTGACGACAGCTGGCTATCTTTACCGTATTCAAGGAAAAGGAACTTTTGTTTCTAAATCAAAAGTCTCCCAAAGTGTGAAATTCTCTGATATTGAACTTCATTCTTTAGATAAAGAGAAAGTCAAAGTTTTAGCTATTGAAGAAGAAAATCACCCTACTATTTTAAAGGAACTGGGCTTACCTGCCAATGCTTCCTACTATAAAATCAAACGTGTTCGTTTTTTTGAAGACGTCCCTTTTCTTTTACATATCACTCATCTACCTAAGAAGTTAGTAAAAGAACCACTGACAAAAGATCTCTCAACCTACGCAAGCATTTATGAGCGAGTACGTAAAGACTTTGATATTGATTTATTCTCTTTGTCTTCTGTTGAAACAGACGAAATTATTTTTTCTGATAACTCAGAATTATTGAATTTATTACAGTTAAGTTTTAGAGAACCTGTCGTCAAACAAGTCAAACATTCTTACTTAGCTGATCAAAGTGTTGCAGAATATATCGTCAGTTATAAACATTGGAAATATTTCAAAACAAAAATCGAAGTGGAAGCTGAGTAAGCGACCACTTTTTTTGCGTTTCTATCCTTTTTTTAAATAAATAAAAAGAAATGGAATATTCGCTTTTTGTAGTTAAGTACGGTATACTAATCTAAGTTAATATGTTAACAAGTTAAAAGGAGGCTCTCATGAAACTTCAAGATAAGAAACAGGAACTGATTCAACTCGGTAGCAACGTACAACAAGACTGGTTGACACAACAATTAGATTGGTGCTGTCAAACAATCGAAGCCAACATGCAACGTTATGGGTTAGATTTCCCTTCTGCCTGTGCAACAAACGGAAACTATCGAATCAAACCAAATGATGATTGGACAAATGGTTTTTGGACTGGGATGCTTTGGCTCGCTTACGAATGGACTGGGAGAGAGACATTTTTAGTTCGTGCGATGGAAAATATCCATAGCTTTCAAGAGCGATTAGAAAATCATTTTGTTTTAGATCACCACGATATCGGCTTTTTATATAGTTTATCTGCCGGCGCGGGCTATACTGTTACCGACAGTTTGTTATGTCAGCAACAAATTTTACAAGCTGCAGATGTTTTAATGGCACGTTTTCAAAAAAAAGGACAGTTTATTCAAGCTTGGGGAAAATTGGGTGACCCCAAAGAGTATCGACTAATCATTGACTCACTAATTAATTTGCCATTGCTCTTTCGTGCAACAGAGATTTCTGGAGATATGCGCTATCAAGAAGTTGCCCAAAAGCACTATCAGACTTTACTAAAAACGGTTATTCGAGAAAATGCGACAACTTTCCATACTTATTATTTTGATCCGCTAACCGGCAAACCCAGCCACGGTGCCACTCATCAAGGAAACAGTGATGATTCGATTTGGGCACGTGGACAAAGCTGGGCAATTTTGGGTATCCCATTAAACGAAAGCTATTCACAAAATAAGCAAGAAAATGGGGCACAGAAAGATACGTCGTTAACAAATGCTGGCTTTCCACAAAACTATAACGAAATCGTTGATGTCTTTCTAACTAACTTGCCTCAAGATCTCGTTCCTTACTGGGACTTTGATTTTAATGACCAAGTCCCTTCAGACAAAGACAGTTCTGCCCTAGCAATTACTGCATGTGGCCTGCTGGAAGCAGAAAAAAGTAACGCCTATCCAGCCGCGAAGGAATTAGCTCAAGGAATGATTTATCAATTAGGAGAAAAGTATTCAGCCAAACATGAAACTGTAAACGAAGGTCTTCTACTACACGGTGTCTACGCACACGCCGAAGGAAAAGGCATTGATGAACCAAATCTTTGGGGCGACTATTTTTATTTCGAAGCACTCATGCGTTTAGCAAATCCCGAGTGGAAAAAATATTGGTGAGGAGAAAAAAAGATGCAGACATTTGAAATCAAAGAAGATTTTTTACTTGATGGAGAACCCATCAAATTAATCAGCGGAGCAATTCACTACTTTCGACTAGCACCTGCTCAGTGGGAAGACAGCCTGTATAACTTAAAAGCTTTAGGCGCCAACACGGTAGAAACTTACATTCCATGGAACATCCATGAACCTAAAGAGGGAACTTTTGATTTTGAAGGAATGAAAGATGTTGTCGCTTTTGTTAACTTAGCACAAGAATTAGGTTTGATGGTCATTTTACGTCCTTCTGTTTACATCTGTGCTGAGTGGGAATTTGGTGGTTTACCAGCTTGGCTTTTGAAAGAATCTGGTATAAGATTACGTTCGACTGACCCTCGATTTATGGAAAAAGTCAAAAATTATTACACTGTTTTGTTACCAAAACTAGCACCCCTTCAAGTTTCTCAAGGTGGTCCTGTTATCATGATGCAAATCGAAAATGAGTATGGTTCTTATGGCATGGAAAAAGAATATCTTCGACAAACAAAGCAATTGATTGAATCTTTTGCAATCACTATTCCGTTATTTACCTCCGATGGTTCTTGGCCTGAAGTTTTAGATGCGGGTACATTGATTGAAGATGATGTATTTGTCACTGGAAACTTTGGTAGCCATTCAAAAGAAAATGCAAACGTTTTAAAAACATTTATGCAACAACATGGAAAAAATTGGCCCATCATGTGTATGGAATACTGGGATGGCTGGTTCAATCGTTGGAACGAACCTATTATCAAACGAGATGCCCAAGATTTAGCAAATGAAGTCAAAGAGATGCTGGAGGTTGGCTCGCTTAATCTGTATATGTTTCATGGCGGTACAAATTTCGGTTTCTATAATGGTTGTTCAGCTCGAGGAATGTTGGACTTACCACAAGTCACAAGCTATGATTATGATGCGTTGTTAACTGAAGCTGGTGAACCAACTGAAAAGTACTATCTTGTGCAACAAGCAATCAAAGAGGTCTGTCCTGATGTTTGGCAAGCAGAACCAAGAACGAAAAAAATAAGTGCTCTTGGGAACTATCCAGTGACAGAAAGTGTTTCTTTTTTCAAAACAAAAGATCAAATGATGGCAGGAATTGCTTCGCCTTACCCACTAACCATGGAAAACATCAGTACAGGTTACGGTTATGTGCTGTATTCTGCTCAGTGGAAAAATTATCAGCACAAAAATAAATTACGACTTGTCGAAACTAGTGATCGCGCACATATCTATAGTGATGGCGAACATCAGGCTACACAATATCAAGAAACACTTGGCGAAGAAATTATGATTGCTGGTCAAAAAGAAAACGAAGTAATCCAAATTGATGTATTAGTAGAAAATTTAGGTCGAGTAAATTACGGAGCAAAATTAAACGGCCCCGAGCAATCAAAAGGTATTCGTGGAGGAATCATGCAAGATATCCATTTTCATCAAGGATATGTTCACTATCCATTGACGTTGGAAAAAGAACAACTCGAAAAAATTGATTATCAAGCTGGAAAAGTGCCAGAGCAACCTTCATTTTATCAATTTAAGTTTGATTTAGCAGAAACAGCTGATACCTTTATTGATTGTTCTCGTTATGGTAAAGGCGTTGTGGTCGTTAACGGAATCAATCTAGGACGTTACTGGAATCAAGGACCACTTCTAACTCTATATTGTCCAAAAAGTTTCTTGAAGCAAGGAGAAAATGAACTTGTGATTTTTGAGACGGAAGGTATTGAAATCGAGGAGCTTTGCTTCGTTGATATGCCGAAAGAAAAGGTTATTGATCGGCCAAACCTGTAGAGGTTGTGAAAGAAGTGCCCAGCTCCAATAAATAAGCATAAATTAACGAAAATTGCTTCTCAAATTTTTGAGTAATTTATGCTTGTTTTGAAGGAGTTGCTTGGGAACACCGTGAATGAGGTTGTGGCTCCAAGCGTTAAACTTCAAGCAATAAGGAATTTTTCATAGAAATAGTTTCTCATGTTTTTATGAAAAAAAGACTTATTGCCGAAGGAGTTGCTTGGGGAACACCGTGAATGAGGTTGCGGCTCCAAGCAGCTTTCGAGCAATAAGAACATCTTTTTAAAAATAACTTCTCCTATTTCTATGAAAAAGAGGGATTGCCAACGTGGAGAGACTTTGGCAATCCCTTTTTTAATTTATGGCTTAAAACATCCATTTCGATGAATAGCATACATTACTAGAATAAATCACAGAAGGCTGAATCAGTTACTTCAGCCTTCTGTGATTTATTCTTTTGTTATTCATGACTATTTCGTCCAAAGACTTCGATTTGTGTCAATGCAGGAAATGGTGAATCATCATTTGCTTTTTTCAAGTTTTTGATTGTTAGTTTGCTTGTCTTTTTCATGGGGAAAGTAATTTCTTGAAATGACAAAGTATTTGTTGTTGGTACAACCAACGTTTCGCCATCTGAAAAAAGTAAAGTGATCTCTGTCCAAAAACTATCATGTGGATAATCGCCACGAAAGAGTACTTGTACCCGGTCTGTCTCAATCACTCGTCCAAAATCGATAACTAACTCTGCATCTGCTTGTTGATTGATCCCCCATGAAGCAAATGGATAGGAGCCATGAGAAAGGTTTCCATATTTACCATCAATTGCATTTTTAGCAAAAAAGACAGAATCATTTCGTGTTTCTACATTTGCAAAAGCATGTGGGTAAGCACCTGAATCATTTTTTTGGTCGTGTGTGTTGATGGACAAGTTTTGATAGTTAGTGATTTCAAACTCATAAGCTTTGCGAATCATCAACTGATGGCGAGCTGATTGAAATCCAGTTTCTACACTTGATTTCGTCAAGGACGCCTCCAATGGAAAATGATATTCCCATTTTTCTTCGGGCAAATAGATTAAATTTGGTGCTAATGTTTCATCTAACTGAACGACAAAATAACTTTCATTTGCCTCTGTAGTCACTACGACTTTATCTCCCAACTGATAACGGTAATCTTTGATTGCCAAGACAGCCATTTCTTCTCCTCTTGCTTCAAATGGACCTGTCTCTTTGTCATGATCGATTTTTCCAATAATTGGTTGATTGTATTGATCCTTCAAACTAATTTTCAGCATGTTTCTCTCCCTCTACTGTTATGCCACCAACTAAACAAATCAAGCGATGCGTTCCTGGTTGCAACTGATTTTTTAAATACGGTAAACTAGTTCGTGGAAAAAACAAAGAAGTATTTGCTTCCAGTTGCGTTATCTTTGCTTTCTCATATCCTTCAATCGCTATAATTTGCGAACATAGTTCTTCTGAAATGATTTTCGCGGATAATGGTTCAATTATCCCCCCAATGTTTTTCCCTTTTAACGGCAAACTAAATCCACCTTCTCTGATTTCGATTGGGATTGTCGTTTTGATTTCATGCACTCGCACATGCCATTCACCAAATGGATAAATTTCTGTCTGAATTTCTACTTCTCTAAACGGTCGCCAGAGATAACTTACACAATTGTTATCTGCGTGATAATCAATGACTTCTCCTTTCACTCGGTAATACTGACCATCTCTAGAAACTGCCAGAACATTATCAAACGCACCTGCTTCATACTCAGAACTAGCTTTTGGAACACTGAACCCAAACTTGGTCGAATAAACAAATTTACTGTACTTTGCTTCAGCATGAGCTTGGTTATGCACTAGATTTCCAAATGGATAGCCCAGGACATGTTGCCCATTTTTTGCCTGAACGACGAACATATTCCCCGCAGTAACTATCTGATTTTCTTTTTTTACAATTGATTCTGGCTCTGCTTGCCAAAATGGATGTGCTGGTTCCGTGGCTAATAACAAGAAAAATTTAAATGCCCAATAAGGCGATCCTGGTGCATTATATCCTTCCGCCATCACAAGATTCTCATAGTGATAACCAATTGACAATCGGCCATCAAAAGTAAAGATATCATGTGCCAACCAGGTCTGTAGATGATTCGATAAAAGTGTTTTTATTTGTCCCCAAGGAATTGCTTCCACTTCTGCAAAAATCAGTGCCGAAAAAAATGCACCTTGCGCAAATCGATAAGTCAGACTTCGTCCGTAAGGTAATGCTTCGCCAGCTGAGTCAAAAAAATAAATAAATTCTTGTGTAAACCGTCTTGCTCGATCAATAAATTTATCTGCCCATTCTGGCAGTTCTTCCTTCATAAATTTCGCAAAAATCAACCCATAATAATGAAAAGCAAAAGGTACATAATAATCTTTTTGCGTTGGTTTACCATCTACATACCAACCATTTTCAATCGCCATTGTATCAATTAAAGTCAGCTCTTCAATTAACTTTTCACGATTCAACTTTTCTCCACAATGAGCTAATGCCAAACGAATCAATACTTTGAAAAAAGTCCAATTATTTTTCGGAATTTTTTTATCCAAAGCTTGTGCTAGCCAAGCAACAAGATTGCGTTGACTCGTTGTAGACATTTCTACCCAAAAAGAATCTTTGTTTAATAATAAATTTAGCGAAAGTGCCGCCATTTCAACAATATATTGATCGTAGTCTTCGACTGTCCCCCAGTAGTATGGACTATCTGGGTCGGTTCCGTTTGAAACTTTTTGGATATAAACATCTCTTAATTCATCCTCTTGATTCATCGTCCAGTATGGTCCTAATCCCCAAAGCACGCGGATAAGCGCTTCCATATCCGCGCGTTTTTGATCGTATACTGCTCCGCTACTCCCCAAGTGTAATCCGGCCAATTCCGAATGAATCATCTCATTTCGTAAAGGCTGAATCATCTCTTCCAATGCATGTTGAAAATCTTCGCGCGTAAAAAAATGATGGCTCTCTTGCTGATACATCCAAGCTCCCCCCTTACCTCTTTCAGTCAAGAATAACAAGGCATCACTGCTTTTTCAACCCAACATTTCTTTCAAAATGAATGTTAGATGAGAAAAAAATTTTTTAGCTACTAACTTAACCTATTAACTTAGCACTAAGCATTTTCAACCTCAAGGATTCAGCCAGCTTTTCTTTTTTACTTAACCTAAAACAAATGAAAAAAAATTTATCAAATAATTTTACCCTTTTAAAAATAAAACTGGCTACCACGAATCGTTCGTTTCATCTAAGTTCATACAACAAAACAGGAGGCATGACAAAAGTTTTGTCATGCCTCCTGTTTTCGAGCAAATGGTGTTCCCAAAGCAACTCCTTCGGCAATAAGTCTTTTTTTCATAAAAACATGAGAAACTATTTCTATAAAAAATTCCTTATTGCTTGAAGTTTAACGCTTGGAACCACAACCTCATTCACGGTGTTCCCCAAGCAACTCCTCGAAATAATTCGTAACTGCCTAAAAATATGGAATGCTATTTTTGTCAGTTGCTCATTATTTTTTCGAAGCTAAACGCTTTGCGCCACAACCTCATTCACGGTGTTCCCCAAGCAACTCCTCGAAATAGCTCACAGTCTCACCAAAATATGAAGAGCTATTTTGTGCGCCTGTTTGCTATTTTTTCGGAGCTAGTCGCTTGGAACCACAACCTTTTCTTTACAGTTTACTTGCAGCTTCTTCGTCGATGATTACAACAACGTCATCATGGTTTTGCAATGCACTTGCTGGCATTTCTGTCGTCACAGGTCCATCCACCATTCCTTTGATTGCATCTGCTTTGTTTTCGCCATAAGCCATCAAGACGATTTTCTTACCTTTAAGAATTGAACCAATTCCCATTGAAACAGCTTTAGTTGGTACATCTTCCACTTTATCAAAGAAACGTTTATTTGCATTGATTGTTGATTCAGTTAAGTCAACGACAGAAGTTGTTCCATCAAGTGGCGCACCAGGTTCATTGAAACCAATGTGTCCATTTTGACCAATTCCTAAGATTTGAATATCAATTGGATTTTCATCAATTGTTTTGTCATATTCTTTACATGCAGCACCTAAATCCTCCGCTTTACCATTTGGTACATAAGTTGCTTTGAATGGTTTTTTATCAAATAATTGAACATTCATAAAATGACGGTAGCTTTGTTCATCTGATCCGCCTAGTCCAACATACTCATCTAAGTTAACAGAAGTCATGTCACTAAAATCAATGTCGCTTGAAGTCATTTCTTTATATAAAGTAATTGGTGTACTACCTGTTGCCAAGCCTAAAACCTTTGCCCCATTTTCCATGCCGTCTTTGATTATTTCAAAAGCTTTTTTGCCGCCTTCTTCAGCGTTTTTCACACGAATGATTTCCATAGTGATTACTCCTTTGTGTTTTGGTATAGCCCAATTATAGCACCCTTTTTTTGGAATTACAATAATTAGTATAGACCAAATTCGTTTTTTTTCGTTTTCTTGACATTTTTCATTCATCTGTGTTAGTTTGCATAAGACGAGATAATTAAATTGATTTTTGCTGCACTTTAACCAGGATACTTGATGACTGCGGACACAATTGTCTGCAGTTTTTTTACTATTAAGAAGGAGAAATTATGAGTATATTAACACTAACAAATATCACCCAACAATTCGGTGATAAAATTCTTTATGAAGATGTCCAACTGCAATTAAATGCTGGTGAACATTTAGGACTGATTGGTCAAAATGGTGCGGGTAAAAGTACCCTGATTAAAATTATCACAGGGGAAATTTTGCCAGATAACGGTCATATCCAATGGCAAAAGAATATTCATCGTGGCTATTTAGACCAGTATGTCGAAGTTGACGAACAATTGACAATCCAAGAGTTTCTGAAAACTGCTTATGCCGATGAATTTGAAAAAGAACAAAAAATTGGCGAGCTTTATACCCAATACGGTGAAACTTTTGATGATTCACTACTTGAAAAGGCAGGAAAATTACAAACCGAACTCGATCAAGGAATCTTTTATCAAATTGATACACTTGTCGCTGAAATGAGTAGCGGACTTGGCTTAGATGTGTTGGGAGCCAACACATTGTTAAAAGAACTAAGCGGTGGACAACGTTCAAAAGTGATTTTAGCTAAATTACTTTTAGAAAATCCTGATGTTTTAATCTTGGACGAACCCACGAACCATTTAGACGATCAACACATTCAATGGCTGACACAATTTCTGCAAAGCTTTCAAGGTGCGTATATCGTGATTTCCCACGATCAAGAATTTTTAGACCAAATCACTACACACATTGCTGATATTGAATTCGGTCAATTAACGAAATACACTGGCCATCTAAAACAGGCTTTGAAACAAAAAGAACAAAACCGAGAAAGTTATTTACGTCAATATTATGCGCAACAAAAACAAATTGAG
Source organism: Enterococcus sp. DIV0174 (assembly GCF_050529065.1). Classification (NCBI taxonomy): domain Bacteria; kingdom Bacillati; phylum Bacillota; class Bacilli; order Lactobacillales; family Enterococcaceae; genus Enterococcus; species Enterococcus sp. DIV0174. The sequence goes on from NZ_CP172881.1 coordinate 2,342,382, forward strand.
AAAACAGAAGCCTATATTCGTAAATACAAAGCCGGTTCTCGCTCGACAATGGCAAAGAGTCGCCAAAAACAATTAGATAAAGTTGATCGATTGAAGCCACCAACCAACACAGCAACTGCAGTATTTGATTTTCCTTTCACACCAATCGTGACAACATTAGCACTAGAGACAACCGATTTAGTCATTGGGTATGAACGACCTCTACTAGCACCTATCAACTTGACTATTCGCTTTGGGGAAACGGTTGCGATTCGTGGCTTTAACGGAATCGGAAAATCAACACTGCTTAAAACCTTAATTGGTGAAATCAAACAGTTAGATGGTGATTTTCATTTTCCAGAAAACACCAAAATCAATTATTTTTCGCAAGACCTAACTTGGGAAAACCCATTAGAAACACCTTTGCAATATTTAAGTGGGCACTTTCCAAAAGCAACGATCAAAGAATTACGTCGTCAATTAGCCAAAGCTGGCTTAGTTAACCAGCTGGCAAGCGAACCTCTAGCTACGCTAAGTGGTGGTGAGCAAACAAAAGTAAAACTTGCACAGATGACTATGAACAGTGGCAATCTCCTGATTTTAGATGAGCCCACTAACCATATTGATCACGAAACAAAAGCAAGCTTGCAAAAAGAAATACAACAATTTACAGGAACTGTCTTAGTTGTTTCCCATGAACAAGAATTTTATCAAGAACTGGTTGATCGAGTGATTGAGATCGAAACGAATGAAGCAACGTACAGCAGCAAGCACTGAGCAAATGACAGGTGTCAAAACAAAAAAGGTGAAGCAAAACGAAAATACGTTTTGTTTCACCTTTTTTTGTTTTTGATTATTACTAACTCTTTATTTCTTGCGGAATAAAACCAATTGACAGAAATAGGCACATGCTTGAAAAGCGAGTCCTGCAAGTGTGACACCCATCCAGCCAAAATGTTCCCACATCGTTGTTCCTACTAACGAACCTGTTGCTCCCCCGATAAAATACATAAACATGAAAATCGTATTATTCCGGTTACTTGCTTCTTCACCAAGACCTTGAACACGTGCTTGGTTAGAAACTTGACCAAATTGATTACCAACATCTAATAAAATAATTGCAAATAATAGAAGCGTTAGATGATCTCCGCCAATCAAAAGTAAGACAAAACTAAGTGTTTGCATCCACAATCCCATCGAAATAATCTTTCTTTCGGAATAGGAATCTGCTAAACGCCCAACAATCGGTGCTGCAACAGCTCCCGACAAACCAAAAATCGCTAAGATCCCTGCTTCAAATGTGCCCCAATGATAAACAGGACTGCTAATATAAAAAATCAAAGTTGACCAAAAAATAGAAAACGTTCCAAACATAAAAAAGCCGTTGAATGCTGATTCACGTAATAAACGTTGAGATGCAAATAAATGCGGTAAGCTCTTCAAAGAATCGATATAAGAAACTGATGCTTTTCGACTTTCTTGCGTCCTCGGCAATTTCACATAAAGCAACGCTGTTAACAGCCCCACAGCAAGCAACGCAAATAAATAGACCATTCGCCAAGAAAACACGCTGGCAATAATTCCTGATACTGTTCTCGATAATAAAATCCCAATCAATAAACCACTTAATAATTGTCCCATTACTTTTCCGCGTGCGGCTGAGCCCGCTAAGACAGCGCCATACGGAATAATGATTTGTGGCACAATAGACAGTAAACCAATTAAGAAAGATGCACATGCAAATAACGTAAACGATGGCGCAAAAAAAGCAGCCAACAACGAAATAGCAGACAATGCAGCCATTCGAATAATCAATTTAGGTCGATTTACCACATCGCCCAATGGCACTAAGAATAATAAGCCTAAAGCATAGCCGAGTTGCGTCAACATGGTTAAAATACCAATTGCACTCGTACTAACTGAAAAACTTGTTGCTACTTTTGTTCCAATCGGTTGGATATAATACATATTGGCAACCACTACACCACAAGTAGTTGCTAGTAAAGTCGTCAATGCTCCTGTTAGTTGAATTTGGTTTTTTTGTTCCATTCTTTCCCCTCACTTCCAACTAATAGTGTAGCTCTTTCATAAAAAAAATGAAATCATCTAAGAACATTTTATTCACTTTTCTTTACCTTATCTAGACGATGTTTTTCACGGTCCTTATAAATAATAACAACTAACCCAATCAGTAGAAGTACACTAGCAATAATTCCTACTGCTGTTTTGTTATAGCCATGGAACAAGGCTTCGCCCCCACAAGCATATAAGATTGATGACGGTAATACACCTAAAATCACCGATAACGCTACTTGTTTTAAAGATAGATTCAGTGTATAGGCTGTAAAACTGACAATGGAAGAAGGAATCACTGGTACCATGTAGCCAATCATCACACCTATTTTAGGATGCCTCATTCGAGTAATTGCTTTCACCCAGCGATTTTCTTTGGTTGACTGATCCAAAAAAGTTAAGTGATGTAATAAAAAAATAGCGAATAAGTTTCCCAAGGCATTCCCACTAATATTGATGAGACTTCCAAGAATTGGACCATAACTAACCCCCACCAAAACGCCAACAATTGATGTCGGAATCCCTGGAACAACACACATCACTGTTGTTAATAAAATCAATAACGCCGCAGTAATTACCCCATGGGAACGTACTGTTTTTTGTAATAACGCCTGACTTGCCTTTGGATTTAACAAAATATCAATATCCTTTGCATATTGCAAATAGACATGATAACCAATAAAAGAAATCAATCCGATACCACATAGAATCAAAATGATTTGAACTATTCTCTTTTTCATTGATACTCCTTTTCTCAAATACTCCCTATTTATATCTTATTTTAGCATAGGTTTCTCTTTCTTTGTTTCCTCCTTAATCTAATCATACTTTCTAAACAACATTTGGAATAAAAAATCAAAACCACGTCCAATACCTGTTCACCTATATCTTTTATACAGCTATTAACTACTAGCCAACATAAAAAGCACCTGAATCCGATCATATCAAAGATTCTGGTGCTTTATATTCAGCAAAGTTGATTCAATTTTGTGGTTATACCCATATGTTTTATCAATCAAATAATGCCTTTCTTTACTTGGCTATTATTGCAACAAACAGTAACAATATTCCTGAAAGGAAAAAACAATTCTAGTTCCAAAAATGTCTGAAATGATTCCGACTTAAAGATATACCTATCTTCAAACAGCTCTAAAAATGATATTACCCAGAATATGTAAAGAAAATATTTTTAATGATCTAAGTGTTCACGAATTTCATCCTACTATCTATGAACATCTATACTCATACAAAAAAAGATTAGTCCGTAAACAAGTTTGCAAAGTATATCAATTCTTAAAAAGTATGGTCAAAGAACAAAAAAAGCACCAAAATCCCATCATATCAAGGATTTCGGTGCTCTATAATCAGCAAAAATTATTTAACTGTTACTGATGCGCCAACTTCTTCAAGTTTAGCTTTTAATTCTTCAGCTTCGTCTTTAGACACGCCTTCTTTAACTGGTGCAGGAGCGCCGTCAACTACAGCTTTAGCTTCTTTCAAGCCTAAGCCAGTTGCTTCACGAACTGCTTTGATAACTTTAACTTTTTGGTCTCCAGCTGCAGTTAATTCTACAGTGAATTCAGTTTGTTCTTCAGCTGCAGCACCTGCTACAGCACCAGCTGCAGCTACAGGAGCAGCAGCAGATACGCCAAATTCTTCTTCAATAGCTTTAACTAGGTCGTTAAGTTCTAGGATAGTTGCTTCTTTTAACTCAGCAACGATGTTTTCAATGTTCAATGCCATGATAATTTCCTCCATTAAATGTTGTTTGTTTTATTTATGCTATGCGGCTATTAAGCTGCATCTCCATCTTCTTTGTCTGCGACTGCTTTGACAGCGTAAGCCACGTTGCGGACTGGCGCTTGTAGTACAGATAGCAACATAGAAAGAAGACCTTCGCGGTTTGGCAATTTTGCCAAGGCTGTAATTTCTTCCAATGAAGATACTTTACCTTCGATGATACCGCCTTTGATTTCTAATGCTTTTGCTTCTTTAGCAAATTCATCCATGATTTTTGCTGGTGCAACTACATCTTCATTACTAAATGCAACGGCTGTAGGGCCAGTAAATACTTCGTCCAAGCCTTCTAATCCAGCTTGTTTTGCAGCACGTGAAAGGATAGAGTTTTTGATAACTTTCATTTCTACGTTTGCATCACGAAGTTGTTTACGTAAGCGAGTTACTTCATCAACAGTTAGTCCACGGTAGTCAACGACTACTACAGATGCTGCTGCTGTAAATTTTTCACTTACTTTATCAACGATTTCTGCTTTTTTTGCGATTGCTGCTTCACTCATTTTGAGTTTCACCTCCTGAATTTTGATGGAAGAGTTTTTAGTTGCCTCATTATGCTGTTCAAAAGAAATCCTTTTTACTTCGCTTAGCGAGTATTGTTCATCAGCTAATTTCTTAGTAATTCACAATAAAAAAACCCTATGCCACCGTAGACATAGAGGGACTATTGAAATTATTCAATAAACGTCCTCGGTAGGAAATTAAGGCTAAGCCACCTACTGTCTTCGGTACAAGTTAATTATTAACCTCAACTAGCTTAGCACGCTAAACTAGTTGAGTCAAGAATTATTTTTCAGTTGGATCAATCAACTATCTAACTTAATTAAAATTAGAAAGAAGCTTGGTCAACGTGGATACCAGGTCCAAATGTTGTTGTTACAGTAACATTCTTCATGTATTGACCTTTAGCTGCTGATGGTTTAGCTTTCACTAATACATCATGGATTGTTTGGAAGTTTTCGATAAGTTTTGCGTCATCGAATGAAACTTTACCGATTGGAACATGTACGTTACCAGCTTTGTCAACGCGGTAAGTTACTTTACCAGCTTTTACTTCGTTAACAGCTTTTGTTACGTCCATTGTAACTGTTCCAGTTTTAGGGTTAGGCATTAAGCCTTTAGGTCCTAATACACGACCTAATTTACCAACAGTTGCCATCATATCAGGTGTTGCAACAACTACGTCAAAGTCAAACCATCCACCTTGGATTTTTTGAACCATGTCGTCGTCACCAACGAAATCTGCACCAGCTGCTTCAGCTTCTTTTGCTTTTTCGCCTTTAGCGAATACTAAAACAGATTGTGTTTTACCAGTTCCGTTTGGTAATACAACAGCACCACGAATTTGTTGGTCTGCTTTTTTAGGGTCAACATTCAAACGGTAAGCAACTTCAACAGTTGCGTCGAATTTTGCAATGTTAGTTTCTTTTGCCAAAGCTACTGCTTCTGCAACAGGATAAACTTTACTTGAATCAACTTTTTTTAATGCATCTTGCATTTTTTTGCTCTTTTTAGCCATTTTGTTTCCTCCTTGATTGTGGTTATAACGGTTGTACCTCCCACGTGTTCTATATCTTTCAATACAGAGCCAACTGAGAAGCTACTTTCTTGGGGACGGTAGAATAAATTATTCTACAACGATACCCATGCTTCGTGCAGTTCCTTCAACCATGCGCATTGCTGATTCAACGTTAGCAGCGTTTAGGTCTTCCATTTTCAATTCAGCGATTTCTCTTACTTGATCGCTAGAAATTGTAGCAACTTTATTTTTGTTTGGTTCACCTGAACCTTTTTCGATTTTAGCTGATTTTTTCAATAAAACTGCAGCTGGTGGTGTTTTTGTAACAAACGTAAATGAACGATCTTCATATACTGAGATTACAACTGGGATAATCAAGCCTGCTTGATCAGCTGTACGAGCGTTGAATTCTTTAGTGAATCCCATAATGTTGATACCCGCTTGACCTAGTGCAGGACCTACTGGTGGTGCTGGAGTTGCTTTACCTGCAGGAATTTGCAATTTAACGATTTTTTCTACTTTCTTTGCCACGAGACATACCTCCTTAAGTCCGTGATGTGGTTAATTGGAGATACATATTTCTCCTCCCACGTTTTCATCTATCAATTTAAAAAAGTTAGATAAAAATGTGCATTTCAATGCACACTGATACATTATAGCAAATCCAATCATATTTTCAAGAATTTTTTTGATTATTTTTATAGTTATCAGCAAAAAGTGCTAAAAATTTTCTTATAAAGGAAAGATTTTTTTCTTTCTTTCGTCCTTTTGTGCTAAACTTACGCCAGAATAATTAAATGTACGAAAAATGAAGTTTGTAGAAACTTTTTTCCTTAAGAATTTGACGAGGTGAAAAAATGAAAGAGTTAAAGTATAGAAGCGTCTTTGATATTATCGGGCCAGTGATGATTGGTCCAAGCAGTTCTCATACAGCTGGAGCAGCTAGAATTGGCAAAGTGATTCGCAGTATTTTTGGTGAGCAACCAGATTCTGTTGATATTTACCTTTATGAGTCATTTGCGAAAACTTATCGTGGCCACGGTACCGACATTGCTTTGGTTGGTGGTTTGTTGGGAATGGAACCTGATGATGAACGTTTAGCTGATTCACTAAAATTAGCGTATGAAGCTGGGATGGAAGTTTTATTCGTACCAAAAAGTGAAAAAGCAGAACATCCAAACTCAGTCAAAATGCTTTTATCAAAAGGAAAACGGAAATTGTCAGTCACTGGTATCTCGATTGGAGGCGGAAATATTCAGATTTCCGAACTCAACGGTTTCAAGATTTCTTTAAGTATGGGAACACCAACACTTATTGTTGTCCATCAAGACGTTCCTGGAATGATTGCCAAAGTGACCAATATTCTTTCCGAAACAAACACAAATATCGGAACGATGACCGTGACAAGAGAGTCAAAAGGTGAAAATGCCATTATGATTATCGAAGTGGATGATCCACAAGTCGAAGAAACTGTCCGAAAACTACAACAGCTACCACATATTGATAGCGTGAATTACTTTGATTAAAGGAGTCTGCAAAGCCTATGTTTTTATCAATTGAAGAATTAGTCGAACAAGCAAAAGACTACTCATCTGTCGCAGAGCTAATGATTGCAACCGAGATGGAAATGAGCGGCCGTTCGCGCGAACACATCATTCAAATCATGGAAAAAAATCTAGCAGTCATGGAGCAATCAATCACTGAAGGAAAAGCTGGCGTTACTTCTGTCACAGGAATTACTGGTGGAGATGCAAAACGTTTAGATACTTACTTAGAACAAGGTGATTTTTTGAGCGGTGATACGATTTTAACAGCAGTAAGAAATGCCATCGCAGTGAATGAAGTCAACGCCAAAATGGGACTCATCTGTGCAACACCAACTGCTGGAAGTGCGGGCGTTGTCCCCGGTGTATTAATGGCCGTTCGTGAACGTCTTTCTTTGACACACGAGCAACAACTAGACTTTTTATTCACAGCAGGAGCATTTGGATTAGTCATTGCAAACAATGCTTCAATCAGCGGTGCCGAAGGCGGTTGTCAAGCGGAGGTTGGTTCCGCTAGCGCAATGGCAGCTGCGGCTTTAGTTTGTGCTAAAAATGGCACACCTCATCAAGCTGCTCAAGCAATTGCCATTACTTTAAAAAATATGATGGGACTGATTTGTGATCCTGTTGCAGGACTAGTAGAAGTTCCCTGTGTGAAACGAAATGCTTTAGGTTCCTCACAAGCTTTTATTTCAGCAGACATGGCACTTGCAGGAATCGAAAGCGTCATCCCACCAGACGAAGTAGTTGCTGCTATGTATCAAGTTGGTCGTCAAATGCCATCGATTTTCAAAGAAACGGCTGAGGGTGGTCTAGCTACTACGCCAACTGCACAGCGCTTAACCAATGAGCTGTTAACTAAACAAGCTTAAAAAGGTCGGGGCAGATAATTCTGCCTCGACCAACCTGAAGACAACAATCCTTTCATGGTTGTTGTCTTCAGGTTTTTTATTTTCTTTACCTATGTATTTGTTAACCGATAAATTCATGCATCCTATCACGGCCAGCCTACTACTATGTTGAAATACATTGTTGCTTCAGAAAAAGTTCTTAGCTTAATAATTGACCTTTTACTATAAACGAATGAATTATTTTTATTTATTATCTGCTCTATCTATTTATACCCTACAAAATAAAGGAACACTATAAGCATCGCTGAAATATCAAGCGAAACGATCACAATTATCAGTGCAGCCGCTCGTTTAAATTGTTTTGGAGTAATTTTATTCTTCCACGTAAAAATCATGGAAAGAGCAATCGGCGCGGAGTAAGGAATAAGTAGCGCAATTACTAAAAGAATAATCAAAGCAAGGTTCCATAATTTCAAATCTTGCATTTCAAATAATCTATTTTTTCTCACTCGTTTACTCAGATATTCTGAGTCCATCACTTCATTTTCAGAATAAAAATAATCAACTGGCAAATCAAACAATTGAGACAATAGAATAATATTATCCGTAGTAGGAATCGCTCGTTGATTTTCCCAATTAGAAATTGTTTGTCTAGAAACTAAGATTTTTTCTGCTAATTCTTCTTGTGTTAGTTCTTTTTTCAATCTTTCTGCTTTTATTTTTTGGTACATAGCCATCAAACAAACCCCTTTCCTATATAGTTTTACGAATGTAAAGCCTTATGTAAAACACCTTTGATAGTTAATTACATCATTACGTAGTAAGTTATTTTTGTAAAGAAAAATTTTAGAAAGAAGTGTTGAGAATGTTGGCAAAAAATTTAAAAGTTGTTACAGGTTTATTATCAGTTATTACAATTTCTGGAGCTCTTGCCCCAACAGTTACTGTCTTAGCTGAAGAAAACAATCAGATTAAACTGACTAATGAACAAACAAGCACACAAGAAACATACGTCCTTAATGAAAATAATCAAAACTATAACCAAGCTGTGACATACTTAAAAGAAAATGCTAGTAGCTTTTCCGTAAAATACTTTGAAGCATATTTTTATGGAAAAACTGTCACTTCTGAAAATCACGATGAATTACTGAATGGTTATCTTGAGTTTTTAAGTACCAAGTCTCATTCCAGAGTTGGTATTGAAGTCATTTTAGGGATTATCGCCTCGGCTATTGCAATTATTCAAGGAATGTACAATGTTGGTAGATACGCTGCTAAGCAATGTGTATCTCGTGGTATTCTTTCTAAAAAAGAATATAAACCTAATGGTGGTTGGATAATGGCTAGAATTACAGCCTCATTTGGCTTTCCAGCAGCACTAGGTTTTGATGATTACATGTACAATCGTTAATTTGTCTTACGAAAGGAATAGAAATGAACATATTTAGGGAATTTTTTAAATTTTTTATTGATCACTATGATTTCATCACAATCTTATTACTCTCAGGAGCCGTAATATCTTTATCTATCAAATCCGCTAGACAGCAAGATGAAATTGACCAAATTAAGCAGCAACTTCACACTTACGAAGTACAAGATCTTTTATCAAGAAAAAAATAATTAGCCGAATTCACTAAATTGATTGTTCTTACAAAAATCTTGATAATAAAGTGGCTGTAACAAAGGTGGGCACCTTCAAAAAAATAAGAAGGACTTTCTAAAAATCTCTTCTCAAATGTTTGTGACACTTCGACTTATTTACGAAGGAGTTACTTCTTGAACACCGTTTATTCAGAGAAAGAGCAGTGACAAAATTTTCGTCACTGCTCTTTCTCCATTTTATTAGTGTATTTAAATGTAGATAGAAAGTTTTTGACTACAACTCCCTCACCTAATCCAACAATGTTGTATTTTTTACTTCTTCAATTGTTTTTGTTCCAGCCAATTGCATAGTAATTGATAGTTCTTTATTGAAATGTTCAAAAACAGAAGTTACGCCTTCTGCTCCGCCTAAATTCAACCCATAAATCACTGGACGACCTATTGCTACTAAGTCCGCACCACTTGCCAATGCTTTGAAAACATGTTCACCACGACGTACGCCTGAATCAAAAACAATTGGTACACGTTTATTAACTGTTGCAGCAATCATTGGTAATACTTCAAATGAGGCAGGACCACCATCTAATTGACGTCCACCATGATTTGAAACCCAGATACCATCTGCTCCAGCAGCAATTGCAACTTCGGCGTCTTCTGGTGATTGAATTCCTTTTACAAAAACAGGAAGATGAGTAAATTCTTTGATTTTTTTGATATCATCTGGAACTAGCCCTTGTTTAGCAGCAGCATAAATTTCAGCAATTCCTTTTCCTTCACCACTTCCACTAGCACTCTGCTCGCTATAAGCAGCTAAGTTAGGCATTGGTAATGGGAATTGGAATTGATTGATGACGTCTTCTTCACGATAACCACCTAATGTTGAGTCCGCAGTAAGAATAATTGCTTTTGCTCCGGCTTCCATCGCTTGCGTCAAAATAAATTCATTGAAACCATCATCTTTACTCATATATAGTTGGAAAAATTGTGGCGCATTTGGTGCTGCTGCAGCGGCGTCTTTAATTGTTGTATTCGCATACGTACTGATTGAAAAAATTGAACCAGCTGCTGCTACACCTTTTGCAGTATCCGCCTCACCTTTTTCATGAGCTAATCCTTGCGCAGCTGATGGTGCTTGAATAATTGGTGTATCTAAATCAATACCAAAAACAGACGTGTGTAAATCAGCATGATCAATCCCGCGCAAGACGCGTGGCATAATTTTTTTAGTATTGAATGCAGAAGTATTTTCTTTCATCGTCCATTCATCTTCAGAACCGCCACGAATATAACCGAAAGCCCCCGCTTCCATACGTTCTTTCACGCGGTCTTCTAGTGATGCAATGTTTACGATTTCGATTGGATGTTCTTCATTACTTGTATGATAAGTCATTTTGACTCCTTCTTTCTTTTCAACTTTACGAAATTAAGTATATTACTCTTACAAAAAGTAAGCAAATATTTATACTCGACAAAAAGAGCGCTAGCTTAAAATAGCTAACGCCCAATATATTTCAACTAAAAGTTCTTACTTTATCAATTTTTTAACTAGCTGCATTCTCTTCCCAAATAAATTTCTGCACAAGTTGATCTACTTCTTGATTTTCATGAAGCATACTATGGGAAGCGTTATCTCCTTCGATGACTTTTTCCTTCACTTGGTTTCCGTGCTGGGTTAGCAAAGCAAATACAGCTAACGCACTATTGAGTGGCACCGTTCCATCACTTAAATCTGTTTGACTTAACTGCCCCGCAATTAACAACACCTTTGTCTGTGTAGGAACATTGTCAATCATTTGCTGATAGTCTTGATAGCGACTGGAAGTGACTGCCGGACCATTTGCTAGTTCATCTGTTAAAGTTTGTGCACTATCATCTGTAAAGTCATTAAATGGCGCACCAATCGCTACAAATTTTTCGACTTGAGGTAACGAAGGCTCTTGGCCATAAGTTACCAAGTAGCGCAATGCACTTACGCCCCCCATCGAATGCCCAACAACATTCACTTTTTCCACACCATACGTTGTTTGTAAATAGGTTAAACAGTTTTTGATCCACTCCGTCTGATTCCACTCATTGTTGACATTATCAGTAAACAAAACTTGAATCATTGGATTTTCTGCCTGCTGACTTAACTTGCCTGTTGCTTGAACCGTTCCATCTGGACTGACCGTCAACTGAAGCGATTGCTTTGCTAGTTGCGTTTCTTCTAACCGTTGCAACATGCCCTTAAAAGAATTGACTGTTCCACTGTAGCCATGAAAAAAAAGTGTTGGTGTCGTTGACTTCTTTGACGCATCGCTCGTTTGCGTCGTTTGTTCAGTTTGTGTAGATGCATTGGAACTAGATTTATCATTTGTTCTTTGACAACCAGCCATGATGACCAGCCCTAATAAAAGTAAACTGATGATCAAAGCAGGATTGATTTTCTTTGAGTTAAATTTTTTCAATGACCTGATTCCTCCTTTTCACACACGATCCGTCTTATCTACTAAAAAAACCTGAAGCGCCAATCACTAGGATTAGCATTTCAGGTTTCTGTTTAATTAGTCAATTTTATCTACTTGATCGAAGTCAAGCTCAGTACTTGTTTCACGACCAAACATATCGATATTTACTTTTAGTTTTTCTTTTTCTTCATCGACTTCAGTTACGTGTCCTTCAAGTCCAGCAAATGCACCTTCAATAATTTTCACTGTTTCGCCAACGCCAACTTCTAAATCATTTTGGCGTACGCTCATACCGATTGAACGTAAAATGTGATTTGCTTCTTCAGGTAACAATGGAGCAGGTTTACTACCAGCACCGTGAGATCCTACAAAACCAGTTACTCCTGGAGTATTACGAACAACATACCAAGAACCGTCGGACATAATCATTTCAACTAGGACATAACCAGGAAATGTTTTATGAACCGTTTCTTTTTCTTTGCCATTTTTCACTTCAGTCTCTGTTTCTTCTGGGACAACGACACGGAAAATATAATCAGCCATTTTCATGCTTTGCGCACGAGATTCAATGTTTGCCTTTACCTTATTTTCATAACCAGAATACGTGTGCAGCACGTACCAATTTTTTTCAAAAGATTCCATTTACGGCTCCTCATTTCGTTGTAAAATAAAAAAACCTCAGTCACCCGAAGTTTTTCTTCCACCCAATTGTAGCACAAATCACGCTCGTTTACTAGCGTCTTATTTAAGAACTAATGCAAACAAGCTTTGGATTGCTGTGTCCATAATGAAAAACATCAAAGCAAAAATAATTGATGTTTCAATGACAACTAAAGTGTCACGACGTAATTGTCTTTTTGTTGGCCAAGTAACTTGTTTCATTTCAGCCAATACACTTTTAATAAATTTCACCGTTGTGTCCTCGTTTCATTCTTATTTTGTTTCTTTATGTAATGTGTACTGATTACAATATTTACAAAATTTATTGATTTCCAAACGCGCGCCACTTTTTCCTTCACTAACCGATTTGGTGTAGTTTCGAGAGCCACAAACGGAACAAGCTAATGCTGCTTTTTTCTTTGCCATCCGTGTCTACCTCCTAACTGAAAATCAAATTTATACACTCTAACAGTAGCATGGAAATAAGTTCTTGTCAATTTGTGATGAGTACTAGCTATTGTTTTATAAATACTTATGATATGATTAGTAAGAAATGAAGTAAAAATGAGATATGGGGGTATTATTATGCTACTTAAAACGCTTGTATATAAGAAAAAAGATCTAACAACTGTAACAGAAACAAATACATTAGAAGAAGCACTTGAAATCTTAGAAACATCTGGTTATCGTTGTGTGCCAATCTTAGATGAATCCGGAAAAATCTTCCGCGGAAATATCTACAAAATGCACATCTACCGTCATAAAGCAAACGGCGGAGACATGACTTTGCCAGTCACTCACCTGTTAAAAAATGCGACAAAGTTTATTTACGTGAATACTTCATTCTTTAAAGTGTTCTTCACAATTAAAGAGTTACCTTATATTGCTGTTCTCGATGATGAAAATCATTTCTATGGCATCTTGACGCATAGCACATTGCTAAACATGTTGTCACAATCTTGGAGCGTTGAGCAAGGAAGCTACGTTCTAACTATTGCTTCTACGGGTAAGCAAGGTGACTTAGCAGCCATTTCTAAAATTATTTCTAAATACAGCAGCATTGCCAGCTGTATCACATTGGATATTGGCAAAGACGAATTTATTCGTCGCACATTGATTACCTTACCAGCTGACACAGACCAAAAACTTTGCGATACAATTGTTGAACATTTGGAACGTAAAAACTACAAAGTTGTCGAAATCGAAAATTTAAGAGATATGTAAGTAACAAAAAAAGTTACGCTAAATTGGCGTAACTTTTTTTCGTATAAGATTCTATTTTCATCTCTTTTAGGCAAACTCTCAAAAATACAAAAAGAACTAGCCCTCACTCTAACAAGAGAGTTGGCTAGTTCTTTTTAACTTCATTGACTCACTTACCACCCATTTTGGCGGTGCTGTTTAAGCTGTTACTCGCGCAACTGCTTTGTTTATTGATTATTCATTAACCAGCTGACACAAGCGAACTCCAAATAATTTTTTAGTCGGCTATTGCTCGTGTTAGAAAAATCTATACTCTTTTATCGAATCCAATTGCTCGATTCAAGTAATACATAATTGGTGCCGAGATTGCCATTGTCACGAACTCACTCAACGCCAATGTTCCATATGTGATCCAAAAAGGTTTCCCGCCTGTTGGCACTAGCATATACGCAATCAAGATCATACTCACTGTGAAAAATAGCGTATTTAATGCTAAGCGAACTTTGACATTTTTTACTTTATTATACAATAGAGCTGTAATACCTAATGCAAGCAATGTTTGTCCACCACCGAACAGGACATCTAAAATACCAAAGCCAAAAAATGCATTATATACAACTACACCACCCAAGACACCCCATAATAATTTTCGGTTGAAGACGACTAAATGGTTCAAGCTTTCCGAAATCCGAATTTGAACGGGACCTGATGAAAGTGGTGTAATAAAAGTTAACGCCAAATATAAAGCCATCACAATTCCGTTAATCATTACTACTCTTAAACGCTGATTACTCTTTGTTTTCATTTCCTTTTCCTCTTTTCTCCTAGTTTTGTTAACGCGGGATGGTCGACGAACCGCAAAGGGTATTATAGCAGATGTCTTTTACTTTTCAACCATACTTTTGCTTTTTTAGTAGCCAGCACCAGTGCAAACGCTTGCAAAAACGTACGTTTTATGGTATAAAGTAAGTGTAAGAGGACATAGGAATTCCCCGTCACGCAAACGAAGTAGGTTTTGCACGCAGAGAATTGTTATGAACTTAAATAAACAACAGAAAGGTGTGGGAATTTGAGCTACCTCTTACTATTACCAGGGTCTAGCAAGCAGCGGAAGAACTAAGTGGACATTTCGAACCTTAGAATTCTTCTCCTTACGCAGTTAAGGATTAAGCACTTGCTAGACTTTTTTTGTTTTTTTCGTGTAAGTTCTTTTTTATTTCGGATTTCCTCTGCTATAATAACTAGGAATCTGCAAAAAAAGATCTTTTTTTGCGTTAGCCACAGGAGGCACACATGAATTTTCATTATCATCTTTTAATCAACCGAGCTGCTGGAAGTGGCAATGGACAGAAAGTCGCCGATAAAATGTTACCTATCTTCGATCAGTATCGAGCTACCTATTCTGTCTACTATTCAGAATATCCCGGACATGATGCAGAGCTAGCGGAACAACTTGCCAAAGCTACACTGGTGCCATGGACTACTGAAAATCAAGAAACATTGACTACCTTTCCACTCCTAGTTATCGTCGGTGGTGACGGTACGCTACACCAAGTTTTAAATACCTTTTACCAATTAGATTTGGAATTCCCCGTTGCTTATGTTCCAGCTGGTTCTGGAAATGATTTTGCTCGAGGAATTGGCTTATCTCGCAATACAGAACAAGCGGTCACTAATTTATTGAACACAACCGAGCCACAGGAAATCAATCTGCTGACTTATCAAGAACAAGTGACCGATACTAAAGGGGTTTTAGTCAACAATTTGGGAATTGGTCTTGATGCAGCAATCGTTCATGCAACAAACCATTCTGCTACCAAAGAGCGCTTAAATAAATATAATTTAGGCTCACTTTCCTATATTTTATCCATTTTACGTGTCTTTTTTACACAAAAAGGATTCCCAATTTTGGTAGATGTTGGCGGGAAAACAATAAATTTTGAAAAAGCTTTTCTTTGTACTACAACCAACCATCCTTATTTTGGGGGCGGCGTTGCTATTGCACCAACTGCTGAGGCATTTAAGCCAACGATTGATTTCGTTGTGGTTGAAAGAATTAATTTATTCAAAATTATTTGGATCGTGATTTTATTACTACAAAAGAAACAATTGAAATCAAAAAATTTCCATCACTTTACTACAAGCAAACTACGCATCGTTTCCACGACTCCCCAGTTTGGTCAAGCAGACGGTGAAGACATTGCACCTCAATCATTTGATTTACAGTTTGGAACAAAAAACCAGTCATTCTGGTGCCAGACGAAAAAATAAGGTCATGTTTCTAAAACAATTAATACATGCTAAAAAGCAATTAGCGGGTAAAATCAACGATGGTTGATTTTACCCGCTAATTTTAGTATTTTTTCATTGCAAACGAATCTTTTCCATCCCAATCATTGGATCGATTGTTTGATTTTCAATTGCTTCACTTGTTAAAATATACGTTTTAGGTTGTTCGTTTGATGCCACTTCTTTTTCCGTTTCGATCGTTTGTGTTTCAAACAAAGGAACTTCTTCGACAATAAATTCATTTCTTACTTCTTTTTTGTTGGAAACAGTACGCTCTTCTTTTTTGGCTGTCTTTACTACTTTTTCTGATACTTCACTTGTATAGGAACCATCTTCAAAAGGATCATTTCCAGCTAACGAATCTTCATAAGCAGTCAACTTCGTCCGTGTCACAAGCGTCATGCTATCATTTTCTTCAATTCTTCGCTTCAAGGTTGTCATTCGACTAGCAGTTTCATTTTTCACACAAGTCAGGTAAGCTTGTTCTTCTCCAAGCAAAATCAACAGGTCTTTACTTCGGGTAACTGCCGTATACAATAAATTACGTTGCAACATTCGTTGATACTGATGCACCATTGGCAAGATAACCATCTTAAATTCACTACCTTGTGATTTATGGATCGAGCAACAGTAAGACAAAGTAATTTTATTCCACTCGTTTCGCTTATACGTTACCTCATTTGCATCAAATTGAATGACTAATTCATCCACTTTATCGTCAGAATCCTTTGCTAAAATAATTCCCGTAATCACACCCATATCACCGTTGAAAACATTCAATTCTGGCGTATTGACTAATTGTAATACTTTGTCGCCAATTCGATAAACTGTTTCATTCCATCGAACTTCTTTTTTATTTGGTCCACCTGGATTAAAAATTTCTTGCATCATTTTATTCAGTGCATCAATTCCTGCTGCCCCTCGATACATCGGAGCTAATAATTGAATATCTTGCGCAGTAAATCCTTTATTTTTAGCTTTTTCTACGATCTGCGAAATCAAAGGTTCGATTTGGTACGCATCACTTCTAAAAAAAGAGCGATCTTTTTGATTTTTCGTAAAATCACTAGGCAAGCGCCCTTCCTTGATTTCATGTGCTAACGGAATAATACTGGATCCGTCGCCTTGGCGATAAATCTCATTGAGCTCCATTTTTGGAATCTGTTCGATGTTTAGCAAATCATGTAAAACTTGCCCAGGACCAACAGATGGCAGCTGGTCTTTATCTCCAACTAAAATCACCTGCATATTTGTTGGAATTGCTTTAAACAAAGTATTTGCTAACCACGTATCAACCATCGACATTTCATCCACAATTAATAAACCGCCTTCTAATTCCTTGGTACTGACAGAAGGTGTTTTTTCACGCCCATTCAAGCCAAGTAGACGATGAATCGTACTTGCCGGTAAACCCGTTGTTTCATTCATCCGTTTAGCTGCCCGACCTGTTGGTGCTGCCAATAAAATAGGAAATAGTTCTTGCGTATATTTATTGGGATCTAGTTCAATTCCATTTAGTTCAGCAAACAAATTGACGATTCCGTTGATGACTGTTGTTTTCCCCGTTCCCGGCCCACCAGTTAAAATAAATAAAGGCGAGCGAATCGCTTCAGCAATCGCTTTTTCTTGTGAATCACCATATTGAATTCCAAAGATTTTTTCGACGCGTCGAATGTTCTTAGTGACTTCTTTTTCAGGATAATGAATTTCTTTTTTACGACTTAACAATCGTTGAATTGAATTGCCGATCCCCCACTCTGAAAAATACAAGCTGTTTTCATATAGGTTAGTTTCCTCTTGCTGGATTTTTCCTTCTTCGACTAGCTGAATAATGACTGTGGCAACTTGATCGGGTTCAATCTCAACTGGACGACTGGTTTCTAAAATCCGGATCGTTTGCTCCAATAGTGTGTCAGCGGGAACATAAGTATCACCTGTTTGGACACTGTGTTGAAAAATTTGATGTAAAATAGCCGCACGGATTCGTCTTGGCGAGTCAGAAGCAATCCCAATTTGTTCTGCCAAATTGTCCGCTCGTTTAAACCCGATTCCTTCGATATCTTCGACTAATTGATACGGGTTTTCTTGAATAATATCTAACGCTTCATTTTTGTATGCTTGATAGATGCTGAAAGCCAATTGACTACCGAAGCCATAGCGATTCAATCCCATAATGACTTGATCCATTCCGTGATTCAAGCGAATCGTTTCAGCAATCATGTCACGCTTTGGTTTCGTTAAACCAGAGATTTGTCGTAAAAGAGAAGGATCTTCAATGATTTTTTCAATGGCATCTTCCCCCAGCATCTCAACAATTTTTTCAGCTGTTTTTTTACCAATCCCTGGAAATTTTTCACTTGAGAGATACGAAACGATCCCATTAGCCGTTGTTGGTTTTTCTTGCTCATAACGTTCAACTTTTAACTGACGGCCGTATTTAGGATGGTCAACTAGTTCACCATAGAAACGATACGTCTCATTTTCTTGGATTTCCCCGAAACTCCCCGTAACGACAATTTCTTTTTCTCGATAATCTGCACTCGTTTCATTCACATGGACTAAGAGAACTTTATAAAAATTACTTGGATTTTGAAAAAAAATCGCGGCAACTGTCCCAACGAAATATGGCATTTCTTCTGGCTGCATCGAAGCCGCCTCCTTCATCTATAGTAACGGTTCTGGTTTATTCTCCAAGCCTAAAAAATCGACTTCATTCCAAACTTTTAGTTGGTAAGGTAATAAGTTATTTGGCTCTTCTGTCTCTAGTATAGTCAAACTGCTATTAAATAAGCCACCCATTTCACGTAATTGGCTTAGTTCTTTTCCTGTCATCCATTGAATTGCAGCCGTCAACGATGCACCATGTCCCACGAACAAAATGGGACCATCATGTTGCGCCACTGCATCTGCTACAACCGTTTCAATTCGCGTAATCGCAGCCGTAATTGGCTCACCATTAAACGGTGTTGGATCATATTTATCTAAATGATTACGCAAATTAGGTAGATTTTCCGGGAATCTTTCATACATTTCTTCGATTTTTTGACCTTCCAGCAAACCTAGTCCTAGCTCACGAAGTTTATCCGTAAAAATAATTTCAACTGGGTGTGCCAGCATTTGATTGATTCCTTCAGCTGTATCACGTGCTCTCTTCGCCGTGCTTGCGTAAATGACTTCAAAAGGAACGTTTTTCACTTTTTCCCCTAGCGCTTTGATTTCTTCATAACTTTGTGGGAGTAAAGGTGAATCTCCATTACTTCCTTGGAAACGACGTTCTTGGTTCCACTCTGTTTTACCATGTCGGGTAAAATATAAATCCATTTTTCCTCACACCTCACTCATTTATCTAGCATTCTTTTTACTATTTTTTATCAAAGATTAGTCTAGTTTATCATGTTCATAGTGGTGTGTTAATTCTAACGCAGGAAATCCTTGTTGGCGCAATGCTTCATATACGATAATCGCTGCCGTGTTCGATAAATTTAGTGAGCGTACATGTTCATCATTCATTGGGATGCGTAAACATTTTTCTTCATTATTACGCATAAATTCTTCAGGCAATCCTGTCGTTTCTTTGCCGAATAAAAAGAAATGTTCTTCACCATCTGCAAAGTTTTCATCACTATAGATTTTATTGGCAAATTTTGAGATTAAATGTAATTTTCGATCCCCCAAAAAATCTAAAAATGCTTCAAGATTTGGATAATACTTGATATTAACGTCATTCCAGTAGTCCAACCCCGCACGTTTTAAATGTTTATCATCTGTCGAAAATCCTAAAGGCTCGATCAAATGTAAAGGTGTGTTCGTTGCAGCACATGTTCGTGCGATATTTCCAGTGTTCGCTGGAATCAAAGGTTCAAATAAAACGATATGATTCATCTGTTGCTCATCCTCTCATGGTAATGTTCATTTTTTATAATAAATACGATTGAATTTTGGCATAAAAAAAAACGTATCAACTCGGTGTTAGTCACTGCGAGTCGTTACGTTAGTGAAGCTCTTCTCACTATCTTTTATCAGAACAGGAACCTGATAAAAACCAATGAAAAAACAACTTGTTGCTACTATATCACCATTAAATTATTTTTGCAACCACTTGTTAATAAAAACTCAATATAAACGGTTTTTCTTAGTGCCTTTTAATAATTCAACATCGATTGTAATTTTTTCCAGCGGATGCTTGTACAAATTCTCTTTTATTTCTGGCGCAACTTGCCATTCCAAAGGTGACATCGCCAAGAGATCTTGTCGATTTTTTTCGGGGATTTCAAATTCATACGTGACACGCTGACGTTCAATCAAGTCTAATGATTCAGTAAACTTTGTGACAACTCGCTCATTTGAATAATTTTGTTTTTCTGGTTGATCCGGATAAAAAGCTTGTCGTAATTCTTTCAAATAGTTCTCTTGAGGTACAATTTTTAAAACCGTGCCATCATCTGTTAACACACGTTGAAATTCTTGATAGTGTGACGGCGAAAAAATATTTAAAATCGTTGAAAACTGTTGTGATGCAAACGGCAGGTTCGTCAAATCTGCCACACACCAGAATGCAGGGATTTCTTGTTCCGTTGCAGCATACACGCCTTCTTTAGAAATATCAAACCCAACTGCTGTATTTATTTTTTGCAATTCATTGATTTCATTTAAAAAACTACCTTCTCCGCAACCAACATCTAAAACACTCGCTCCTTCTGGTAGGTTTTTTGCAAGCAATTCGATTACCGGTTGGTACATTCCTGAACGAATCATTCGGCGTCTAGGAGCAAACATTTCTTGGTCATAGTCCGTTTTCACTGCATGTGATAAAAAATAAAGTGTTCCTTTTTTGGATAAATCAAAACGATGGCTGTTTTGACAAATTAAACCTTGTTCTGTTGCAACAATTGATTCCTGACAAACAGGACAACAAAACAATTGCTGATGTTTCAGTAAAAACTGGCGTCCACGGTCAATTTTTTTTAGCATATATTTCCCTCATTTCATTTTTATCTTACCTGTTGGCGAAAACTTTAGCAACCGGAAAAAATGTGTTACAATGCCCAAGAAGAAGAGCAAAGGAGTGCTGTTTATGATTAAAGAATTTTGTGCCGAAAATTACACCTCGATCCCTTTAGCGATTTCCCGCGGCGCGAACCGGATTGAGTTATGCGACAATCTTGCTGTGGGAGGAACCACACCAAGTACTGGCGTAATTGAAGAAGCTTTAAGTTACGCTGGTGAAAAAGAAGTCCCCGTGATGACGATTATTCGTCCGCGTGGAGGCGACTTTGTTTACAATGATATTGAATTAAAGATTATGCACACTGATTTGATTGAAGCAAAGAAATTAGGAACAGATGGTGTTGTTATTGGCTGCCTGACTCCTTCCGGTTGGCTGGATGAAGAGGCTTTAGAGTTGTTGATCGAAACAGCAGAAGGTCTACAGATTACTTTCCACATGGCATTTGACAGTATCCCCGAAGAGCGTCAATTTGCAGCGATTGATTGGCTAGTTGAACACGGCGTTGAACGAATTTTAACCCATGGTGGCACAGCTGGTACACCAATTGAAGATAACTTTGCACATTTGAAAAAATTAATTGCTTATGCAAATAATCGTTTGATTATTTTACCTGGTGGTGGTGTATCTGATAAAAATGCAGAACAAGTTGCAAAAGAATTAGGTGTCACTGAAGTACATGGAACAAAAATTATTCCACTGGATTAACCACAAAAAGGGAGTGTGGCCTGATTAGGTCACACTCCCTTTTGATTATATAAATAATTGCTCGCTAATTTGTTGAAGCTGAACGCTTTGAGCCACAGCCTCATCCACGGTGTTCTCAAAACAGCTTCTTCGGCATAAGCCAATCTTTCATAAAAATATGAGAAGCTATTTTTAGAAAGAATGTCTTATTGCTTGAAGCTGAGCATTTTGAGCCACAACCTTACATAAAATACCCCATAAACAAAGAAGCAATATTAAAATAAATCAACACACTTGTCAAATCACTTAAAGTGGTAATAAAAGGCCCACTCGCAACTGCCGGATCAAATCCCAAACGATCCATCAACATTGGAATCAAACTTCCCGCTAGGTTAGCAACTGTAATCGCAAATAACATTGCCATACCAATAACAAAACCTAAAATAAAATTATTCTTCCAAAAACCAACAATCAAGAAAATAGTTAGACCTGTCACAGCTCCAGTAACTAAACCTGTGAAAACTTCCGCTAGAATCAATCGTGTAAAACTATTTTCTTTTTCATCCGAGATAGCCAATCGTCGCACGGCAACCGCCAATGATTGCGTACCCGCATTCCCAGCTGTCCCCGTAATTAGTGAAATAAACACCGCTAAAATACTCGCTTCACTCACAAGGTCTTCGTAATGACTAATCAATGATGCTGTTGACATTCCTAAAAACAATAGCGTAATCAGCCACGGTAGTCGCCTGGATGCAGCCTTGATTGGATTTTCATTGACTTCTTCTACATTGACCCCAGCCAAACCAGAGTAGTCACTTGCTGCTTCATCATCAATAACGTCAATGATATCATCAACCGTTACGATTCCTAACAAATGATCATCATAGTCAGTAACTGGTAATGCTAGAAAGTCATAGTCCCGAAATGTTTGCGCCACGTCTTCTTGGTCATCACCCACATGCACTGAAATAATTCGTTCACTCATTAAGTCAGCGATCATTGTATCGTCATCGTTGACAATCAAATCGCGCAAAGAAATAACACCAACTAGTTTTCCTTCTTGATTGACCACATAAATGTAGTAAATCGTTTCAGCCACATCTGCCTCATTTTTCAATACATACATCGCTGAACGAACGGTTTGATTTGCAACGATTGAAACAAATTCCGTTGTCATGATAGCGCCGGCTGTTTCATCTTCATAGTGTAACAATTCTTTGATTTCACTGGCATCTTCAGTGGACATCAAACTTAAGTATTTAGCTATTTGTTTTTTATCTAACGTATTTAACAAATCGACCGCATTATCGGTATACATTTCTGCCAACATATCCGCGGCATAGCTTGGTCGCATCTCTGCCAAATATTCCTTCATATGTTCATTATCTTCTTCAATCACGTCGAACATATCGGCTAATTCTTTTGGCGAAAGATACGTATAGATCAATTGACGATCATCTTCAGGGAGTGACTGGTAGAACTGCCCCTGCTCATAAATATGCATCTCCAAGAAATCATTTCTAAATTCTTGAATATTATTTGTCTTCAAATCCTGAGCCAACTGGGCAAATCTTTCCTCTAATTCTTGATTTTCGTCCAAACCAATCTCACCTCACCTTAATCTTTAAAACGTTTGATCACTGCCGCCATATCTTCTGCTAGTGGCTGCTTAAATTCTAATAATTCTTGAGTAAAAGGATGATAAAAGCGTAAATCATAACAATGGAGCGCCTGTCTTTGGATACCCAAATCCATGCGTCCCTCATACATATCATCGCCTAACAAAGGACAACCTATTGCAGCAAAATGAACCCTAATTTGATGCGTACGCCCTGTATGAAGTTGAATATCAACTAACGCTGCATCTGAAAAAGCTTGATCAAGCCAATACTCTGTTTCCGCAGCTCGACCTTCTGGGGAAATCGTTCGTTTCAGTAACGAAGTATAGTCCCTCGCAATTGGCAATTCAATGCGCCCATGCGTTTGTAATTCATTCATTTTTCCGCTAACTAATGCTTGATATTTCTTCGTAAATTTCTTTTCTCGAAGTTGCGTATCCAACTTGGCATGAGCAAAACCATGTTTGGCAAATAGCATCAATCCAGATGTATCTCGATCCAATCTGGTTACTACGTGGATCACTTGGTTTTCATACGCTTGTTTTTTGTAATACGCTTTGACCCGATTCGCCATCGTACCATTAGGATGGTATTGTGCCGGAATCGAAGAAACACCCGCTGGTTTATTGACTACCAAAACATGTTCATCTTCAAAAACAATGTCGATTGGTGTCTCATCTAAAAGAACCGTTTCATGCTCTCCTTCAGCAGGAATCACAATGGTTACCTTATCATTGTCTGTCAGAGAAAACAAGACATTTTCAACTTGGTCATTGACTTTGATTTCGCCGCCTTGGAATTTTATTTTTGCTAATAAACCTTTAGAAATCCCTTGTTCTTTCAAGAAATATTTTACTTGTTGCGGATGCTCCTTTTGATAAACCCATGTAAACTGCATACTATCCCTCACCAATAAAGGCATCCTTCACGCGATGCCAAAAATGCATATGTCTATAAGAAGCAAAATGGATGCGTTCTTTCGCAATTCGGTAATAAATTGAATGAATGTGTCCCTTTGCCACGTCCAATTGATCAACTGTCACCAAATAATCTTCTGTATTTTCTAACTTGATTTCAACCCACTCATCTTGCCCAATTACAATGGGGGAACCTAACGTCCGAAAAACACGATTATTCAAAGAGGCAATTTCTGTTAATTGAAAGGCATTAATACTAGGATGGATAACTGCTCCACCAATACTTTTATTGTACGCAGTAGAACCAGTCGGCGTTGAAACCGCCAATCCATCACCACGAAAACTTTCAAACAATTCATCTTTGATATACACATCAGCAACCATCGTCCGGTTCGCACGTTTGATTGTTGATTCATTCAATGCAAAAAAATGTTTATCTGGTTGATCATTTGTGTAACTAATTCGCACATCGAGTAACGGATAACTAACACTTTGTTCGCGCGTCGTCAATAAACTATCGACTAACTCTTCTAGTTCGTAATCGCGCCAGTCTGTATAAAAACCAAGATGCCCAGTATGCACACCTAAAAAGCGAACTTCATTCAACCGATGATTAAACCGATGAAAAGCCGAAAGTAACGTTCCATCCCCTCCAACCGAAATCACCAATTCTGGATTTTTTTCATTGATTTTGATACCAGCTTGCGTTAAAAGAGCAACCAACCGTTCGGTAACTTCTAATGTTTTTGCTTCATTATTATGAACAATGGCTACTTTCATTCGTTGCCTCCTTGCTTCTCATCTTCTTTATCCAGCAATGTTCGATAATAAACATCATCTGATTTTCCTCGACCATGAGAAAATAGGCGCTGTGCCTCTTGAATTTCTTCACGAATATTAGACATTTCTTCGTCTAATTGATAGGCAGCTTCTGCGGCACGTTGCAATCGTTCACTCATTTCTTCTGGAAAGACGCCTTGGTATTTATAATTTAGCGAATGTTCAATTGTTGCCCAAAAATTCATCGCTAATGTTCGAATTTGGATTTCAGCTAATATTTTCTTTTCGCCGCTAATCAACTGAACAGGATATTCGATTACTAAATGATAGGAACGATACCCACTCGCTTTTTTATTCGTAATGTAGTCTCTTTCTTGAATTACCTTCATGTCTTTACGCTTACGAATCACTTCCACAACTTGGTGGATATCTTCGACAAACTGGCACATAATACGTAACCCAGCAATATCGGACATTTCTTCTTCTAACCGTCCCATTGGAATATGTCGTAACTGAGATTTTGTTACAATGCTATCGACTGGTTTCACACGACCAGTTACAAATTCAATTGGCACATGTTGATTTTGTTCACGGAATTGTTTACGAATCCCACGTAACTTAACTTTCAATTCTGATACAGTTTGTTCATATGGTGCTAAAAATGTTTCCCAATCTCGTTCCATAACTCATACCTCTACTTTGCACTGACATTCATTGCCTATTTTACCATACAACCAAGAGTTTCCGTAATCGTTCACCCTTTCATTGACCAGAAAAGAAAATTTAGGCAAAATAAAGAAAAAGGGGCGAATAACATGGCAGAAAATTTAGAGATTGAATTCAAAACAATGCTTTCTCAATCAGAATATCAACAATTGATTACCCATTATCAATTGACAGCAACCGATTTTAAAACGCAAACAAACAGTTACTTTGACACACCTGATTTTCAATTAAAAGCAAAAAATTGTGGACTACGCATCCGAAGATATGAGGACTTGGCAGAATACACATTAAAAACGCCAACAACATCTGGACTTTTAGAAACAACTGATACACTAACCAAAGCTTGTGCTGACGACATCCTCCAATCAAATGTGCTACCAATCACAGGTCACGTCTTTGAAAAGTTAATTGATCTTGGCATTCACTCCTCTCAACTCATCAAAACTGGAGAGTTAACGACTAAACGTGCAGAGTTTCACATAAAGGAAGGCCTCTTAGCTATCGATCAAAGTTGGGCACAGAATTTACATGACTATGAATTAGAGCTCGAAGTACAGGACACGACTACTACAAGCGCTGATTTTTTGCAGTTTCTAAGTTCTTTCAACCTTCCTTATCGTCCGGCGAAAAATAAAATCCATCGAATGATTGAGGCAAAAAATTAGATTTCTTTCATTTTCACAAGGCGCATGAGTTCATTTTTTGCGCCTTTTCTGTTAAGTTATAGTCTGTGGATGAAAGTATTCACTAATTATATAGAATCTATTTTTGGGGGAGATTCATATGATCGAAATTTATCTTTTCGTGAACCCTTTGGGGAAATACTGTTTTAATATGGAACGGCAGCTGTTACAGTTCATCGAAGAAGAATATGGGACGACAAATCTAAAAAACAAAAAAGTTCAATTTCGTTTTTTACCTTTAGTTAACTTGCAGACAATCGGGGATGTCATGCAAACACGAGGCATTGATCGTCAAGATTTAGAAGAACGTAACAATTTATTTTCAACAATCTACTCTGCATCACTTGATTGTAAAGCTGCACAGTTTCAAGGAAAGAAAAAAGGACGTCAATTTTTGATTAAATTGCAAGAAGCTGTAGGCTGTAAAGATATTCCTTATTCACAAGCTTTATCTGAGGAACTTTTTACGTCTATTGGTGGAGATTTAGCAATGTTCAAAGAAGACCGTCAATCTGAATTTGTAAAAGAAGCTTTTTTCTCTGATCAGAAAATCGCTCGAGAGATGGGGATTACCAAACATCCTTCCGCGGTTGTTTATAACTACGCATATGATTGTGATTTCGGCGTTTTAGTCGAAGGGACAAATACTGCTCACCGTATTCAAGAACTTTGTAAAGTAACTGATGAATCCTATCAAATTTTTACTGGTCAACAATTACATACAACTGGTTCAAAATTTACAACTGGCGCAAGCCACTTATCTTTACTTTCAAATTAACTTTGATTCAAAACAAATGAGATCTATTTAACATCCAAGACAGATTGAATATTCTGTTTTGGATGTTTTTTATTTCACTAAAAATAAAGAGCCTCGACAAAAGTCGAGACTCTTTATTCAGCTTTATAAACTCTTTCCTATTTCTGCACACGAAAGATTTGCTTTCTCACTAGAAACATTCTTTGCTCGCTTGATTTTTATAACTCACCAATCAATGCTTCTAATTCATCTAAACGTTTTTCAAACATCGCCATTGCATCTTCAATATAAGCTGCTTGCGTCATATCAACACCTGCTTTTTTCATTACTTCCACTGGATAATCGCTGTTTCCTGCTTTCAAATAAGCTAGGTAGTTACCTAACGCATCTGGTTCTTTCGCCCAGATTTTCTTCGCTAATGCAGACGCTGCAGAAAATCCTGTCGCATATTGGAAAACATAGTAATTATAATAGAAATGTGGAATCCGTGACCATTCATATTTGATTTCTGGATCTTCTTCTACTGCTGGTCCGTAATATTTTGCATTTAATTTTCCATAACTTTCACTTAAATATTCACTTGTTAATGGCACACCTTTTGCGTCTTCAACATACATAAAATGTTCAAATTCAGCAAATTGTGTTTGACGGAAAATTGTTCCTTTGAAACCATCCAAATAATGATTTAACACGTATGCACGCACACGAGGATCTGTTTCTGTTTCCAACAAATACTCAGTCAAAATATTTTCATTTGTTGTCGAAGCAATCTCTGCCAAGAAAATTGAATAATCTCCATAAACATAAGGTTGGTTTGAACGAGTAAAGAAACTATGCACGCTATGACCCATTTCATGAACTAAGGTAAATAATTGATCTAGTGTATCATGCCAATTCAACAAAATGTATGGTTTCGTATCATAGCTTCCTGAAGAATACGCTCCGCTGCGTTTCCCTTTGTTTTCAACCACATCGATCCAACGATCAGCAAATGCTTCTTCAACAACTGCCATGTACTCTTCACCCATTGGCTGTAAAGCTTCTAAGGCTTTTGCTCTTGCATCCTCATAAGAAAACTTGATTGGCGCTTCCCCTAATACCGGAGTATACAAATCATACATGTGTAGTTCTTCAACATTTAATAAACGTTTACGCAATTCCATATAACGATGTAATAATGGCAAATGCTTATTCACTACTTCAACCAATGTATCATATACACTTTCAGGCACATGGTTGTTGCTTAAAGAAGCTTCACGAGCAGAATGATAATGACGTGCTTTCGCTTTAAAATTGTACCCTTTGATGTGTGCACTCAAAGTCGAAGCAAAAG
Organism: Enterococcus sp. DIV0174; assembly: GCF_050529065.1. Taxonomy (NCBI): domain Bacteria; kingdom Bacillati; phylum Bacillota; class Bacilli; order Lactobacillales; family Enterococcaceae; genus Enterococcus; species Enterococcus sp. DIV0174. The sequence goes on from NZ_CP172881.1 coordinate 2,370,853, forward strand.
TATTTCTAAATTGTTCATATACTTCATATAGTCCTTTAAATGCCGCTTCACGTACAGAACGGTCTGTACTTTCTAACAACTGACCATAGACCCCATGAGAAAGTTGGATTTTTTCGCCATTTTCTCCTGTGATAGTTGGAAAAACTAAATCAGCATTATTCAATACGGAAAATGTACTACTTGATGCACCAAAAATTTCTCCAGCACCAGCTAAAAGTGCTTCTTGATCAGCCGATAAGACGTGCGCACGATTATCTACCATTTGCTGAACAAAATGGCGATAGATTTCTAATTTTGGCTCTTCTTCAAAGTAACTCCAAATCGTTTCATCTGATAATTGGAGAACTTCTGGTTCCAACCAAGAAACTGATTCACCCACTTTTGCCATTAAGCTACCCGCACGTGAATGCAAAGCTTGATATGTCGTGTTTGCAGTATCTTGATCATTCTTCAAATGAGCGTAAACGTACAACACTTCAATTTTACGATAAACATCTAAAACAAACTCAAGCGCATTCAAAAATGCGGTTGCGCCGTTAGCTAGCGTTCCCTTATACTTTTCTGCCTGTGTCAGTTCCTCAGATAGTTCTTGATATTTTTCGTCAAATTCTTGATCATTTGCAAAAATTTTCGTCAAGTCCCAAGTTAAATTTTCAGATAGTTCTTCGCGATTCGGTAATTGGGTTGTTTCACTCATGAAATCGACTCCTTTTTCTTAATCTTTCTTCATCTTATCACAAATTTTCTCAGACAAAAGCTTCTTGCTTAAATTCGTCTAAATATTCTAACAAAAGTTTTTTAACTTTTTAGTTATCCACTTTCTTTTTCCATAGGTCACAACACTCTTCAAAAAATCGCCAACACGTTTGTTCTTTCGAAATCAACGGAAACAACCACTCTGGGGCCACGTCTTCAAGCTTTTCACGCCAGCAAAGATAATGAAGCAGTCGTTTTTCCTGCAACGTTTCCTCAAATAGCACTCGATACACAAGCACGTTTGTCCCAAAGAAAAAGAAAAATGCACTTTGCTGATAGATCCATGAGGAAAGATAGAGAAGATGCTTTCCTCTCATATAACAAAACTCTTGAACTTGCAAAAGAGCATCTTGTTTCCGGCGCAATTGCCGATTAAGTTCCTGATAAATTTCTTTTTTAGCTCGACTAGCAACGATTTGTGTGTCACTAACCAACTGATTGGTCAGAATCTTAGTTAAAGAACAAGTATAAAATGACCACTCCATTACCCGATAACTGATTTCCTGAGCGACAGACAACGTCAACTCATGATAAAGATACAACTTTCCTGTGTGTCTATCCACCGCCCAAAAATGAACATGACGTTGCTCGTCATAGCGGCAAGCACCTTTCACTAATTGTGATAATTTGGGGCCTGCTAACAACTTTTTGTTAATCAAACTACTGCTAAGAATCCACCAAACGGTGAACTGCTTACGCTGATAATTCGTTGTCCGTTCAATAAATCGTGAATAAGCTAATGGTGAACATTGGATCTCAAATGCAAAATTTCCGCTAAGTAAATCTGGTCTTTGGGCTAATTCAGACAAATAAGGTTCTATTTCTACTTGTTCAGCGAATTTTTTTAACCATTGATAGAAGACTTCTTTCAGGAATACATGCTCCTCTGATTCTGCTTCGCTAAAAACTTGACATACACTACTTTTCTTATGTGCAAAATGTGCACGAACTTGCTTTCCTTGTTTTAAAATCACCGGCAACCGACAGCCTGGACAAAAATAAATTTCTTGTTTCACAGCTTGACTAGCAATGAATCTTTTTCCATATTGATTGATTGCACACAACATTGTACTCTCCCTTTTTTGTTTCTCAAAAAAAGTTACGCGATTTTCAATGATTTTTTTTTTGCAAAAAAAAGCCATTGTTGATATGCAATCAACAATGGCTTTTCCAATGACAATATTTAGTTGAAATAAAATCTAGTGCGTTCAATCGCATTTCGTTCCATTAAACATTTTCCATGCTCACTCAACGCGTCTGCAGTTCGATCACTCTTCTTAGAAAATTCAAGAATTCTCGCAATTTGATTTTCTACATCTGCTTGGTTAAGATTTTCGAGCCAAAAATGTACCGATAAATAATACTTTTCGTCAAACAAATATAAATCTGTCCAAGCAGACTCTAATCGCACATCTTGAGCCAACTGAATCATTTGTTCAAAATCATCAAACACAAAAATCGCACGACTCTCATCTGCTTTTACAGGCTCATCTTCCGCATCTTTGGGTTCATCATAATCATCCATCATTTGTTGGCGCAAGAACTCACTAACATCATCTGAGTCAATCGGACCATCATGTGCTTGAATCATTTCTTCATCAGGCAAATTCTTACTAATAAATAATTCTAGCCCATCACCCTTTGGCAAAACTTGGAAAGTCACAGCTTCGCTTCCACGAAATTCTTCTTCGATATCGACTTCTTCTAAAATACTATAGAAGAAATTCTCTATCTCCTTGTGATTACCCAACAAATCTAAAAAAGAAACACCTCGTTCTTCTAAATCTTCATGACCAATCAATACGCGGATGGTATTTTCATTGATATGTTCCATTTCCATTTCGCAACACCTCACTTTGCCGCAACGGTTAATATAGCTTCATTGTAGCGAAAACCAGTTAAATGTAAAGAAAAACCTTACTTTACCAATAGAAAGTTAAAAAATTTTTCTTTATTGAAACAGCTACTGAAACAATCACCCTACGCTATTTTTTATAATTGTGTAATGATTTCTTATCTAATCACAAATAAATAACCATAATCCTTGAACTAAAAATATCAGCCAAATTTTTTATTATAACAAAAAACTTGGAAGACCATCTACAGACAGTCTTCCAAGTTTGATAATCTTTTATAATCCAGCCATTAACTGGGCCTGACGTAACTCTAATTGGCGAACATCGCGTGGTAAGAAACGGCGAATTTCATCTTCATTGAAGCCAACTTGCAAACGTTTGTCGTCAATCATAATTGGACGACGAAGCAATCCAGGGTTTTTTTGAACTAAGTCTAGTAGCTCTGGCAATGGTAGCTCATCTAAATCCATATTCAACTTTTGAAATACCTTTGATCGCGTTGAAATAATTTCTTCTGTACCATCTTCTGTCATTTGTAAAATAGCTTTTAATTCAGCGCTATTCAACGGTTCAGAGAAAATATTACGCTCAACAAATGGGATTTGATGCTCTTGCAGCCACGCACGAGCCTTTCTACAGGATGTACAACTTGGGGAAGTATATAGTGTTAACAACGTGCACCACTCCTTTTCGTGAAAATCATCACATTTTTGTAACAGAAGACTCATTTCATCTTCCATCTGTTTCTATTATACCTAATCGCAAATTAAATAGCTACCTTTTTTTTTATATTTTTTTTCAAAAATGAATGTTATCTAAGGTTTTTTTACAGTTAAAGCAAGGTTTTTCATTTTGATACACATTTAAAAATGAGAAAACTCCAATCATTTTGCAATTTTATTGCAAAATTAAACAGCCTGAAAAACTGTACTATTTTAAAATCACTAAAGCAAAAAGAAATCGGATACATTAGATCAAATATGTTTTTTATTCCTACGAAATCAATTAAGCCTATTCAACAGTCGATAAAAAAAGTTTAACATAACGCCTATTTCATCTGTACTAAATAACAACACTGTTAACATAAAAAACAAGTAATTAAAATTATTCTAAATTAAAAATAAAGATAGTGTTATTTAAAGTTTCCTGCAAAATTTTGCTACTGTATCAAAATTTGATTTCTAAACAATTTCTTTAGATTTAAAAGAAAAATTATCTCTCAAAAAAATCTCAAAAAAGCTTAATTGATTGTTCTGGTCATCTTTTTCTTTTTTTATATCATTTTTGGTGAAAAAAACTGAAATTTAAAAACGTTGCTACAACAACAACTAGAAAATACAGTAATAAAAACCTTTATTATCAACGTTTATCGAGATTTTTTTCTGATACAATGATGAAGGATTTGTGAAAAAACAAATGAAAATCGAAAGGCGTGTAAGATTTGATTAAAGCTGTTGTATTTGATGTTGACGATACAATGTATGACCAACAACAACCATTTAAAAATGCGGTGAATAAAGTGGTTCCGCTGGTTTCAGATGAAGATATGCATCCATTATATATTCGTTTCCGTCATCATAGTGATGAAAACTTCCCAAAAGTGATGGCTGGGGAATGGACATTAGAATATATGCGGGCACATCGGATTAGCCAGTCGCTAAAAGATTTAGACTATCCACATATTACTGAAGAAGATGGTTTGTTTTTCCAAAAAGTATATGAAGACGAACTAAACAATATTTGTCTACATGATGAGGTTCGCAAAACACTCGACTTTCTAAAAGAAAAACACGTACCTATGGGTATTATCACGAACGGTCCAACAGATCACCAATCAAAAAAATTAAGCCAACTACAATTAGCAAATTGGATTCCAACTAAAAATATGATTGTTTCTCAAGCAACTGGCTTTCAAAAACCTGAAAAAGAAATTTTCCAATTAGCAGCCGCAACATTTTCAATGGAACCAGCAGAAACACTCTACGTTGGTGACAACTATGACAATGACGTTCTTGGCGCGCATCGTGCAGATTGGCATTCTCTTTGGTTTAATCATCGTGGAAGAACGATTGATACAACACCTGTTTCGGACATCGAAATTAGTTCATTCGATCAATTACTTGAAACAATGGAATCTGTCTTTGCTTAATCAAGTTAAAAATACTCAGGACAAGTAGTTTGTCCTGAGTATTTTTGTTAGCAAAAAATTAGGCAAATTTTTTCTCAAAAAACGGATTAAATCCGCACTTTTTTTGAGTCCTACTCTTCCAATTCACCCACACTTAAAATCATGCGAATATCGTCTTCCGTTAGCTTCGTCAATTGTTCTTCGTTTCCTTGAATTACTTTTTGGAACAATTCTCGTTTTTCTTTTTGTAAAGAGTTCATTCGTTCTTCAATCGTTCCTTCAGCAATCATTCGCCAAACTTCCACCACGTTTTTCTGACCAATGCGGTGTGCCCGTCCGGCTGCTTGTTCTTCGATTGCGGGATTCCACCACAAATCGTACAAGATAACGGTGTCTGCTCCTGTCAGATTTAGTCCGGTCCCACCAGCTTTCAATGAAATCAAAAAGACATCTCGCTCACCGTCATTGAAAGCATCAACCATTGTTAAACGATCTTGTGGTTTTGTACTTCCACGTAAATAGAAAGTTGTCATTCCTAGCTCTGCCAGCTCTTCTTCCAAGATGCTCAACATCCCAGTAAATTGAGAGAAGAGTAATACACGTCGGTTGTTTTCTTTGGCAGCTACTAACATATCTTTCACTTGTTCTAATTTTCCTGACCCACCTTGATAATCATCAATAAACAAGCGTGGATCACAACAAATTTGGCGTAAGCGTGTTAAGCCAGCTAAAATTCCAATCCGATTTTTCTTAAATGCTTCTGCATCCATTGAAGCTACTTCTTCACGCATTTGGCGCAAATAAGCAAGATAAACCGTTTTTTGTTCTTCTGTTAAAGCAGAATATAAATTCATTTCCGTTTTTTCTGGCAAATCTTGAAGCACCGTTTGCTTATCTCTTCTCAAGACAAACGGACGAATCATTTGTGCAATCTCTTCTGTCGAAAGTTCTCTGAATTTCGTTCGATTTGGAAAGAAACCAGGCATGATTGTCGCAAATAATGACCATAGTTCTTCTAAATTATTTTCAATTGGTGTTCCGCTCAGTGCAAATCGTTGTGGAACTTGTAGTTCTCTCAAGGCTTGCGCCGTTTTCGTACTACTATTTTTTACCATTTGTGCCTCATCTAAAACCAAATATTGAATCGACATTTCTTGATAATCAGCAACGTCTTGTCGCAAACTTGCATAAGAAGTTACGCGAATATCAACGTCATTTTTAAGAAGTGTTTCCCGCTCTTTTTTATTTCCATTTATCACTTGAACACTTAAAGAAGGCGCAAATTTTCTGATTTCTGCTTGCCAATTATAAATCAGACTTGCAGGAGCAACAATCAGTGCAGATAACCCATTCTTTTCTTCTTTTTCTGAAAGTAAAAAAGCGATTGTTTGTAGCGTCTTACCTAACCCCATCTCATCAGCTAAAATTCCACCAAATTGATAATGACCGAGCATTTTTAACCACTGGAACCCTTGTCTTTGATAATCGCGCAATTTCGCATTCAGTCCCTCAGGTAACGCCACTTCATAGTTTTCTGGTTGGATCAGATCTTGTACCATTTTTTTGAAAGAATCGCTAAAGGTTGTTCGACTTCCTGATAATTGGCTTTGAACAATCAGGCCTTGATTTTTAGGTACATGGATTGTTCCTGCTTCCGAACGAATTGATTCTCTTAACTGACGCAAAACCTCACTTGTTTGTTGAAATTCTTCTGAGTCAAAAGATAAAACTTGTCCATTTTCCAACGTGTAGAACGCATCATTGCGCAACAAACTTTGTAGCACATGATCGATCTCTTTTTCCTGGATTCCTGTGACATCAAACCGGATATCTAACCATGAACCTGTTTCAGTCACTTCGATTTGCGGTTGGTGCTTTTGAGCATCTAAATACAATTCACGTAATTTTTTTCCAATTCGTACTTCACCGAACTGGCGAAAAACAGCTAATTCTGTTCTGAAAAATGCGTATAATTCTTCCCCCGCAGGCAACACCCGCTCATAACCTGTTTCATTTTCTTGATAGTGATACATCTTGAATAAGTCAATCACTCGTTGTTCTTGTGCTTGATCTCGTAAAATTTCACGAGATGAGTCTGATTGTACTTCATGCTTCTCATCAGTTGAATAAATGACATCTTCATAAATAAAATCAATTCGCGCTTGAATTTTCCCTTTGGATTTCCGGAAGAAAAACACGAATTCAACAGGAATATCTGCAACTTCCGATTCCACCTCTTCTGTCACTTCCACTTCTGCAATTTGGGTTAACAGAGGCAACAGTTCTTTAAAAAGTGAAGAAAGTTGTTGTTTTTCAAATCTGACTTGAGGTGTTTCAAAACGCTTCATTAGTTGTTGCCAGGTAAGATAGATGGTTTGCTGTTGTTTCGTTAAGGAATAGAACGTTCCTTGCATCATTCCCCATTGATAGTGAGTAAAAAATAAATCAAATGTATTTTCAGCACGTAATAGATACGCATCTTCTTCTTTAACTACTTTAAAATGCAGTGGCTTTTCTTGATCTGAAAATTCAATTCCCTGATACGTTTGTTGATCAATTATCACTTGTAAACGGGTTGTTTGATTCATCTGCTCCAACAAATATTTTGCTTGCTCTACGGGTAACATCAAATATCGCTTATCTAATTTTCCTTTGACTTGTAGACCGCTGACACCCAGTAGTTGTTGTGTTTGTGCCGTTCCAGCGAATAAGCTCAAAATCGTTTGATCTTCTCCTTGAAACGCGCGTTTATTCAATTCAAATTGATATTGTTTATTTACGGTGTAAGCTTCATTTTCGGTATAAGCTTGCAAAAAATCATAAATATTTTTGACAATATAGGTTTTCTTAGGTGCTTTTAAGTAGCCGATTCTCAAAGAAACTGCTAGTAGTGATAATTCTGGATGGTATTGATTTGTTTCAATCGCTTCAACTTGATACTCAACAATTAACGGCTGGATTGCACGCGTTGTTTGTTTCGTTTGTAAACGCGCAAACCCTTTGCTTAAAATCTCACCTTCACTAACTGTTCGAACTGGTTCAAGCATTGGCTGGTCTTTTCTCATCACTCGGGAAACATTTTTCGAACGTAGATATAATTCAACAGCCACCGTATGCTTACAATAATGATGCTCTTCCCAATAAGGACATTGGCAATAATCAACTTCCTTTGCTGTGCCATCTAAATCGACCATGTACAATTCGCTACCTAATACTTCAGCATGCCATACGATATTTTCTTGATCAGGAACAACCGATAACACTCGACCTTCTTGCAAGTATTTGCGTCCGCGTTCAATCACTTTTTCCGGAATACTCCATTTCATCGTTATCAATCTCCCTTTATCCAAGATGATAGCGAACGGTACTTTGTCCACTACCTTTTGCATCAATTCTTATTTGTTGTAACACTCGTTCTTTTAGTTCTCTGACGTGACTGATGATTCCTATCATCCTTCCTTCGCTTTCAATCGTTTCCAAAGCTTCCATTGCCATTTCTAGTGCTTCCTCATCTAATGAGCCAAAACCTTCATCGATAAATAACGCCTCAACAGTAATTCCACCTGACTGTGCCTGGATGACTTCTGCTAATGCTAATGCTAACGAGAGAGCAGCAATGAAACTTTCTCCTCCAGACAAGGTGTGCGCACTTCGCGTCATCCCAGCTTCGTCATCATACACGTTGATTTCCAATCCAGTTTTGCCACGATAGCTCCCAACTGAATCGGCTAACTCAAACTGATACCGATTTTTCGTTAGACGTTGTAAATGAGTATTGGCAACTTGGAGTACTTCTTGTAAGTACACTTGAAGTACATATCTTTCTAAACTGATTTTTTTCACGTTTTCCCCATTGATTGTTTGCGAAAGCTGTTGTAGCTGTGCCAACTCATCCAGTTGCTTTTGACTTGTTTGATAAAGTGCTGCAAATTCCGTCACAATCGCTTGATTATTTTCTTGTTGCTCTTGGATTTTATAAAGTGCCGTTTGCTGTTCTTCAATTACTTGCTTTCCTTGCGCAATCTGTTCAGCTAAATGGGTATCCCCTGGCACTTCAACTGACAAATCCACCGACTCTAGTTGTGCTAGTTTCGCCTTCGTAATCAATTGGTCTTCTTGATATGTTGCGACAATCGTTTTGTACTCCTCATATTCAACTTGTTGCTGAGCAAAAGACACTCCTTCATCTGCTGAATTAAAATACTCTTGTTCGGCTAACAAATCCTGAATTTTTGCTTCTGTTTTCATTTGTTTGACAGCCAATTTTGCTAATTGTTCTGTTACTTGACTAAGTTGCGCTTTCGTTAACTCAATGGATTGATTGAGTTTATCTCCGACTGCTTTTTCTTGAGCTAATTGTTTACTTTGCTCTTCTATCTGTTGAGCCAGCTGCTGGACAACTTCTTCCAGTGTATCAATTTCAACTGTTGCTAATTGTTTCTTCAATGTTTCCATTTGACCAATACTGTGCTGGTGTTTCGCCAATAAATCTGTCTGAATTTTTTGTTGATCTTCAACTGCTTGGCGATTTTTTTCAAGTTTTGCTTGCAGGGCTACTTGCTCAATCTTGGCTTTTGTCAACGTTTGCTCTTCTTGAATTATTTTTTGTTCAATCTTACTGAACAAATCTGATATTTGTTCACTGGTAATCGTTATGTTTGATGCATACTCGGCCAAAGGAAAATCTTGTAATGATTCACTCAATGCTTGTTCACAAGTTGTTACTTTTATCAATGAATCAGCTAACTCTTTTTCTTCTTTTGCCAATTGTTGTTCAAGTTTTGCTACGTACGCTTCATTTTGACCATGACATTGGTTTAACGATTCTGCATAGGCTTCCGCATCTGCTAGCTCTTTTTCTAGCTGTTGCACAACTTGTTGTTCAGGTACTTCATGACTGGTATTTTCTAGAGGATGTTCTACTGAACCGCAGACAGGACAAGGTTCCCCTGGCAAAAGTAATAATTGCAATCGAGCAATCTGCTGTTTCGCCCACTGACTTTTAAGTTGGGCAATCTTCACTTGATGTTTTTTTCGTTTCTCTTGAATTTCTGTGGCTTCACTACTTAACTGAGCTAGTTGTTTCTGGCTCTTTGTTTTTTGTTGGTCAAGTTTTTGTGTCACTTGTTGTGCACTTTCCCATTCTCTTTTTTGTTGCTGCAAGTTTGCGAATGCAAGCTGTTGCTTTGCTAGTTCTTCTTGTGTTGCTAGTAGTTGCGTTATTTCTTGTTGGCGTATATTCAATACCCCTTGTTGCTGTTGAAAGTCCTTTAACTGTTGTGTAGCGACGGCTAGTTCTTCATCGATCAATCGAAGTGATTTGCCTTGTTCGGTGTATTCTTTGACACGAGGAAGCAATGTTTTCTTTTCTTGATAGTCATCATTTAACCGTTCAATTGCTTTTTGCAAGTTTCGCCGTTCTTCGACTTTTTCTTTCCACTGCGTGAGTTCTTCTTGTAACTCGTCCAACAGCTCTTTCTGCTTTAATTCATCTTCAAGAAGCAATTTCCGTTCATTTTCGTATTCTTTGTTATGTGATACAGGATCAAGCAAACGTTGTCCAAACTCATAATAACGAATCCATTGTTTTTTTTCTGTTATTTCGTCTTGCATTTCAAGCAAATTCCCCATTTTTTCGAGTAACGTTTGCTTTTCTGCTCTTTGTTTTTGTACCGATTGGATTTGGTAATACTCTTTTTCTAGCTTTCCTTGAACAACTTGCTCTTTTTTCAACTGTTGTTGAACGAGTTGGATTTTCTCTGCTAACACTTGCTGTTCTTTTGTCCAACACTGCATCACTTCTTCAAAGCTCAGATCAGAAAAATCTCGTTCTTCTAGAGAAACAAAACGTTTTTGTAAAAGCAATAATTCTTGTTCTAAGTAATCAAGCGTTTTTTGTTGTTTCTTGGCTTTTTCTTTTAAAATTTCATTGAACTGTTGGAAAATCTGCGTACCAAATAAATTACGGAGTACTACTTCCTTTTCGCTACTAGATGAAATCAAAAAATTACGAAATTCCCCTTGCGGCAATAGTACGATTTGTGAAAATTGCTTAGCATCTAAGTGCAAGAGTTCTTTAATCAGCTCGTCGACTTCCCCGCGTTTCGTTAATTGACGCACTTCTTTTCCTGATTCGTTAAAAATTGTTAAGGAAACTTTCGCTGATTGCTTACGATTTCCGTCGCCTTTTAACTTAGCCAGCACTTGCTCAGGTTTGCGCGTGACTTCATAAGTTAGCTTCTGATGTTCAAACGAAAAAGTGACACTGGTTTCTTCTGCCGGTGTCGCAAATAATGAACGCATCTCTTTTCCCGAGCGCAGTCGCCCTGAAGTTTCTCCAAACAAAGCATAGGTCATCCCATCAAAGATTGTCGTCTTGCCTGCACCTGTTTTACCGCTAATCAAAAATAGTGGTGCTTCAGTCAAAAGCGAAAAATCAATGGTTTCATCAATAAAGGGACCAAAGTTTTTTAATCGTAATTTTTGTGGTTTCATCACTGATCATTCCATTTCCATTAGTTCTTGTAGAGTTTCTGTGAGCCACTTTTCTTGATGATCTGTCAGTGGTTCATCCGTTATTTCTTTAAAGAAAGTTGTCGCCATTGATTTCGGATCTTTCATTTCTACCGACTGTTTTGTCGTTATTGTATCCAGACGGCCGTTTACTCGTTCCACGCCTAAGATTCTTGGATATATTTTCCGCAACTGATTCATCATATTGGGGATGATTGTTCGGTCTGTTAAGTAGATTTGTGTGTAATTTTCCCGATTAACTGTTTGGTAAAAAGCTGGGCTCAATAGTTCTTTAAAATTTGCTTGTAGTTCTTGAATATCATGAAGAGGTGTCAATTCACGGAAAGTCAATTGTAAACGATCATTCAAATCAACTATCCAGACACCTTTTTTCTGATTGATTTCTGATAAAGAAAACTTCAACGGTGAGCCACTGTAGCGTGCATTTTCTTGGTGTAAAGCCGCTTGATTATGCAAATGACCCAATGCAACATAGTCAAAATCTTTCAGCAAGTCGCCAGACACTGCATCTAAACCACCGACTTCAATCTTTGTTTCTGAATCAGATTTTGAGCTTCCCGTTACAAAAAAGTGACTGACTAATACTTGTTTTTTATTTGGTTCAAATAGCGTCTGCATTTTTTCAACGACTAAAGTCATTGCTTGTTGAATCGTACGAATTTCATCGTCTTCAAAATATAAACGAGCAGCAATTGGTTCAAAGTAAGGTAACAAAAAGAACTGTGTGTCACCAAACGTAATCGGTTGAAACGCTTCAGCAAACTGAGTGCGCAAGAAAAAATCAGATTGACTAAACCAAGGTGTCCCTGTCGACAATCGAATGCTACTATCGTGATTGCCAGAAATTGCGAAAATCGGAAATTTTTCTTCTAAATTCCAATCAATCATCAACTGATTAAACAACTCGACTGCTTCCGTCGCTGGCACGCTTCGATCATACAAATCACCTGCGATGATGATTGCATCAACTTGTTCCTCTTTTGCTACATTCAAAATATCTGAAATAACTTGCTTTTGTTCTTCAAGCAAATCATAGCCTTGTAATTTTTTTCCAATATGCCAATCGGCTGTGTGCAAGAAACGCATATACTCACCTCAAAAAAATGTCCTTCTAATGATTATAACACTTCCCAGAAGGTCGTAACAGAAATGTTTCACATCTCCTATATCCATAAAAAAACAGAGACGAAACAAAAAACTACGAAAAAATCAAAATTGATTTTCTCGTAGCTTCTCATTTATTTTATTTCATATTTAAAATCAGGATTTACTTCTTTGTCTAATTGATCAAACGCACCTTGTGTTCGACGTTCGACTTCTTCCAAACCTTCCTTATCCATTTTCTTAATGTCAGATAAGTCAATTGGTTCTCCAAACCGAACCGTTACACGTTTGCGCTTAAACAGATCCCCCAATGTCAATGGTCCTTGGTAAACAGCCGGAACGATTTTCACTTTTGCCATTTTAGCAATCAACGCCATCCCACCTTTCAACTCTGTCGCATGGCGCGTACCACTTGGAAACATGATTAGACCCAAGTCTGTTGATTTCAATATTTTTACAGGTGTTTTGATTGCGCTTGGTCCTGGTTTATCGCGTTTGACCGGAAAAGCATTCGCATGTGTCAAAATAAATCGTAAAATCGAATTTTTGAACAACTCTTCTTTTGCCATAAAGCTAAATTTCTTTGGTGCTGCCCCAACAGCCAGGTACAATGGATCCCACCAAGTGCGATGTGGCGCAACTAATATGTAATTCTCGTCTTTAGGCAACAATTCTTTATTTTCATAATGGGCATTGCCGTTGACTATCGCTAAGACAACTCGAACAACCCCGCGCATAAATCGATAAAACATAGACTCTTCCTTTCTCTTTGCTGAACATAGATAGTATGCCTAAAAAAATCTTCCTTGGCAAGCAAACTTGGTTCTTTTTAACAAACATAGTATAATACAAACGATTATTTTATTCACTTTGGAGGGAAACCCATGCTTCACGAAGACGAACGAATTGACCAATTATACGCAGAAGATATTAAAATTATCCAAAGTGCGCAAGTTTTTTCCTTTTCACTTGATGCTGTTTTACTCGCAAATTTTGCGCGTGTGCCGAAAAGAGGACAAATCGTTGACCTATGTGCTGGAAACGGTGCAGTCGGTTTATTTTTAAGTAGAAAAACGAATGCACAGATTGATTTGATTGAACTACAGCCTCGCTTAGCCGATATGGCGAAAAGAAGCGTTGCGCTTAACCATTTAGAAGACCAAGTCACTGTTCATACCACCGATTTAAAAAATAGTTTAGCAGTTGTTCGTCATAATTCTTGTGATCTTGTTGTCTGTAATCCACCCTACTTCAAAGGATTGCCCACAAACAAAAAAAATCCAAATGAACACTTAGCCATTGCGAGACATGAGATTTATACAACACTCAATGACGTTATCCAAATCTCTAGTAAACTTTTAAAGACAAACGGGCGCTTTGCAATGGTTCATCGACCTGAACGCTTTTTAGAAATTTTAGATGTCATGCGTGAACACCAAATCATTCCAAAACGCATTCGCTTTGTCTACCCAAAAGCTGGAAAAGATGCCAATATTTTATTGATTGAAGGTATCAAAGAAGGAAAATTAGACGGGTTTAAGGTTTCTTCACCACTTATCACTTATGATGAAGATGGTCAGTATACGCCAGAATTACGTGGTATGCTTTATGGAGACTAAGCATTATTTTTATGTTCTCGCTTGTAAGGACGACACTTTTTATGGTGGATATACAACCAACCTTGAGCGAAGACTTGCCGAGCATAACAACGGTACAGGCGCCAAGTACACTCGCTTACGTAAGCGTCGCCCTTTACAAATGATTCATGCAGAATGTTTTGAAACTAGAAGTGAAGCAACCAAAGCAGAGTCTGCCTTTAAAAAATTAACTCGAAAACAAAAAGAACTTTATTTAGACACGCATCTTTCCGTTGATCTTCCCTAAGGTGTAATGGGAAAAACTTCTTCTTATTCCTATTTAGAACAAAAAAAGACTTGAGATGAACCTTCATCTCAAGTCTTTTTCTTATTGTGCTGTATCTAAATCTTCTGATGTATTTGCCATTGAGGATGAAGTTACGCCATTAGTTAAATCTTCATTGTCCTGATTCGTTGCCTCGTCAGTTACTTCTGAATCTTTCGTTGACTCACTGCTTGAACTTTTGCCACCTAATAACGCTTGGCTAACAAAGTGCGCATAATGGATCATTCCTTCAGGGTTTGGATGAACTTGATCGTCGTAGAACCATTCATCGTGATCTTTGCTGTAGTCATACCAATCAATCAGGGTCATATTATCATATTTTTTCGCCATTTTAGCTAGCATATCATTTACATCATTTTGCCAGCGTTTAGTTGGTACTCGAACATTTACCCAGTAAACTTTGCGATCACCTATCGTGTCCATCACACTATCAAATTGCGTTTCTGAAAATGCACCATTCGTTCCTAAACCAACCAACACGGTATCTTTCAAGAGCTCTTGTTTTTTCAGTTCTTCAAGATAAGGTTCGCTCGTATAAAGCTGGCGTCCGACGTCACCGTCCACAACTACTTTAGGATAAATTTCTTTTAAGTCTGTGGCTGCATCAAGCATAACCGAATCGCCAAAAGCTGTCAGTTCCAGTTTTTGTGCTTTCTTTCCTTGTGCCTTAGTCAAATCATATTTATCCAAAACACTCTGATCAAGTGTTCCAGAAGCTTTGCCATTTTCTTCTTTACTTTTTTCTGCTAATTTTTTATTCGCAGCAATTTTTTCTTGTAACTGTTGTTGATCCGCTGTCACAGCATTCTTTGGCGCAATCGTAAAGCCAACTAATGCAATGATGACAACTAGTAAACCTGGAACTAGCCACGGCTTTTCAAGACTAAGAATTGGTTTTTGGAACCAGCCCTTAACAACTGAAAATGTTTTGCTATAATCAAAACGTGCCAATGGTCGTTCAATATAGCGATAAGACAATTCACTAATCAACAGAATCAAAGTTACTTCAATTAACGTGTGCATCAAGACGTGGTCGCCAATATTAGAAACTTTTGCCTCATAAAAAATCATCACAGGAAATTGGTAAAGATAGATGCCATAACTTCGCTTACCAACCCAAGTAAAGATTGGGTTCGTTAACCACCTATTCCAGCTTGCGCCAGGATGAGCTGTCACCGCAACTAACACCACACACAACAAGCTAACTAACAACATCCCACCGTAATAAACAAAGTCCATATGGTCATTGAAGAAAAAGAATGCTGAAACCAATAAGACAAACGAAATCAATCCAGCGATATTCAATGTCTTCTTCGCTTGTTTAGGTATCTCTTTTTTCAATCGTGTGCTTGGCCAAACAAAAGCCAACGCACAGCCGAGCCAAATCGAAAATAGTCGTGTATCTGTTCCATAATAAACACGAGTTGGATCTGCGCCAGGTGAATACAAAATCATCATCAGGATAGCTGAAATTCCCGACATTCCCAATACGGTGTAAAAAATCCATTTTTTCTTTCGAACTAAAGTCATCAGTAAGACAAAGATAATTGGCCAAAACAGATAATTTTGTCCTTCAACTGCCAAAGACCAAATGTGAGTAAACGGTGATTCGTTGGCAAACCGATCAAAATAAGATAGCCCATTATTGATTTGCCACCAGTTATTCACATAAAACAAACTACTGATAACCGTGCCTCGCAAGTTATTTAACAAACCTCGCTGAAACAAAGTAATATACGCTGAAGCAGTAACTAATAAAAAGACTAAGCCCGGATAAAGTCGCTTCATCCTTCGAACATAAAACTGCCAAATATT
Organism: Enterococcus sp. DIV0174; assembly: GCF_050529065.1. Taxonomy (NCBI): domain Bacteria; kingdom Bacillati; phylum Bacillota; class Bacilli; order Lactobacillales; family Enterococcaceae; genus Enterococcus; species Enterococcus sp. DIV0174. The sequence goes on from NZ_CP172881.1 coordinate 2,386,969, forward strand.
TATTTTTCCATTTTGTTCCCATTCTTGTCGCAATAAATCGGTAATCAAATAACCAGATACCACAAAAAATATCGGTACGCCCAAATAACCACCTGTCATTACTCTTGGTAACAAATGATAGAGAATAACGCCCATTACGGCTAAAGAACGAATACCATCAAAGCCTGTGATATAGCGACTTTTTTTCAATCTTTTTTGTTTTTCCATTCAATCTTCCAACTTTTCATAAACTTTTTTCATTTGTAATATACGTTCATTATAAGAAAATAGCAAGACTTATTTAAACTTCTTGCCATCTTTTCTATCATCCCATAAAATTTGGCAAAAGAACAATGATTTCATCGAGTTTAAGAAATTTTCAAAAGAAATAACGTAGCAACTTTTTTCACTTCCAGTCAAAAGTTAACGAGATAAGTTATTTTTTTGAAGTCATCAATAAGCAGATACAAAAAGAGGATAAAACGAACAGTCGTTTTATCCTCTTATTTTTTATTTTCTGATTAGACGCCATCTTCATAAAAACGTCCTAGAATTTGAACATTCTCTGCAATACTTACGAAAGCATCCGGGTCAGAGGCTTTCATTGCTTCTCTTAATAGCGGAAGTTCGTAACGTGTCACGATTGTCATCAAGACTGTTTGTTTGTCATGTTTGTACGCACCTTCTGCTTCATTGATAATCGTGATTCCTCGACGCATACATTTTTGGATTTCATTCACGACTTTTTCAGGATGTTTCGTCACAATCATAACCTGCATTTTCTTCTGCTTCGTGTAAAAAACATCTGTCACTTTCCCACTAACAAAAATCGACAACGTGCTATAAAACATATATTGCCAACCAAACAGAATTCCAGCAACAAACACAATCAATGCATTGAAATAAATTGAAATAGAACCAATGGATTTACCAGTTTTCTTTCGTATTGTGATACTGACAATATCTAATCCACCAGAAGACAGACCATTTCTAAGTACTAAACCAATCCCAGCTCCCATCACTGCTCCACCAAATAATGCACAGATGATTGGATCTGTTGATAACACGGTTTCGGGTACGATGTGAATAAATAGCGAGGTCAAAGTAACCGTGATAAACGTGAAAATTGTAAATTTTTTACCGATTTTAAACCAGGCTAGGAAAAATAATGGAATGTTCAATAGATAAAGAGTTGTTGACACTGGTACTTCAAAACCAATCAACGTTTTGGATAAGGTTGTTAAAATTTGCGCCAGACCAGTAATTCCACTTGAATAAATATGACCTGGTTGATAAAAAAGATTTAACGCAATAGATGCAATTAATGCATAAACAATAGATACCGAAAGTTTGGTCGTATAGTCGTGATAGGCCCAATTTTCGAACGTTTTTTTCATGAAAAAGCCTCGCTTTACATAATTATGGCTCTATTATAAGGTTTTTTCTTATAAAAAAAAAGAGAAGATGACAAAAGCTTAACACTTTTACCGTCTTCTCAGAATCATTTACAATTTAACTGATTTTTATTCTTCAATTTCAGTGACATCAATACTTAATTCTGCCAATTGAAGTGGAGAAACTAAGCTTGGTGCTTCACTCATGACATCAGCTGCTTTTCCGTTTTTAGGGAAAGCAATCACTTCACGAATATTTTCTTCACCTGCAAGTAGCATAGCAAAACGATCTAATCCTAAAGCAATTCCGCCATGTGGAGGGAAGCCGTAGTCCAACGCAGTTAATAAGAAACCAAATTGTTCTTCCATTTGTTCTTTCGTGAATCCAAGTGTTTCAAGAACTTTTTCTTGTAACTCACGAGTGTGAATCCGAATTGATCCACCACCAAGTTCATAACCATTTAAGACAATGTCGTAAGCTTCAGCATAAACTTTCGCTGGGTCTGTACCCAACAAGTCAACATCTTTGGCTTTTGGCATCGTAAATGGATGGTGCGCAGACACATAGCGACCTTCTTCTTCTGAGTATTCAAATTGTGGCCAATCAGTTACCCATAAGAAGTTGAATTTTGCTTCATCAATCAATCCCAATTCTTTGGCTAAGCGTGTACGAAGCGCACCTAATGACGCTGCGACAACTTCTACCTTATCTGCACAGAATAACAGTAAATCGCCAACTTGTGCATCCGTTGCTTGAATGATGTCTTCTCCCGCTTCACCCATGAATTTTGCGATTGGTCCTTTTAACCCATCTTCTTCCACTTTTAACCATGCAAGTCCTTTTGCTCCAAATTGACCAACATATTGACCTAAATGATCTAAATCTTTTCGAGAATAATTGCCAGCAGCACCTTTCGCATTCAATGCTTTCACTGCCCCACCGTTCTCTAAAGCCATTTGGAAGACTTTGAATTCGATTGATTTCACCGTTTCACTCAAGTCAATCAATTCCATTTCAAAACGTGTATCTGGTTTGTCACTACCGTAACGGCTCATCGCATCATCATAAGTCATTCTTGGGAATGGTAATGTTACCTCTAATCCACGAACGTCTTTCATAACTTTAGCAATCAAACCTTCAGTATAAGTTTGAATTTCTTCAGAAGTTAAAAATGTTGTTTCAATATCGACTTGGGTAAATTCCGGTTGGCGGTCGCCACGTAAGTCTTCATCTCGGAAGCAACGGACGATTTGGTAGTAACGATCAAATCCTGCATTCATCAATAACTGCTTAAATAATTGTGGTGATTGAGGCAACGCATAGAAATGACCTGCATGAACACGAGAAGGAACTAAATAGTCACGCGCGCCTTCAGGTGTTGATTTACCTAAATAAGGTGTTTCAATGTCTAGAAAATCATTGTCATCCAAATAACGACGAATAGCTTTAGTTGTTTCGTGACGCATTTTGATATTCTTTGTCATTTTTGGACGACGTAAATCTAAATAGCGATATTTCAAGCGAACTTCATCGCTGATTGTTTGGTCATCTTCAATTGAAAACGGAGGTGTTTTCGCTTGGTTTAAAATCGTAATTTCATTGGCAATAATTTCGACTTCACCTGTCGCCATTTTCGGATTGACTGCATTTTCGCCACGACGTTTGACGATACCAGTAACTTCAATCACATATTCACTTCGGCATTTATCAGCTACTGACCAAGCATCTTTTGAAATTTCTGGGTTGAAGACTACTTGTACAATTCCTTCACGGTCACGTAAGTCAATAAAAATCAATCCGCCTAAATCACGACGCTTTTGTACCCACCCTTTCAGTGTAACTGTTTGATCTAATTGTTCTTGGGAAACAAGTCCACAATAAATTGTCCTTTTTGCCATCGTTCTCTCTCCTTCTTACTCAAATAATGTCGTTGTCATTTCATCATACACTTCATCAAATCGTTGATAGATTTCTTGTAATGAAAAGCTTTTTTCTTTACGATCTGCCATTGACTTCACATTAATTGTTTGGTTATTTAATTCATCTTCCCCAAGCACTAGCACTAATTTGGCATTTGCTTTATCCGCTGTCTTGAACTGAGCTTTCGCTTTACGATTCATAACATCACGATCTGCAGAGAAGCCAAAGTTACGAATTGCTTGAACAACTTTTAGTGCTTCAAGATTTGTGGCTTCACCAATTCCAACTACGTAAGCATCTAATTCATTTAAGGCTGGAATAACTACTTCTTCTGCCTCCATAGTTAACAAGATACGTTCGATTCCCATTGCAAAACCAAATGCTGGTGTTTCTGGTCCACCAAGTTCTTCTACCAAGCGATCATAACGACCACCCGCACAAATCGTCGCTTGGGCACCCATTTTTGGCGCATCACTCATAATTTCAAAGATAGTATGTGTATAGTAATCTAGACCACGAACCATATTGCTATCAATCTCATAAGGAATTTCTAGTGCATCTAACATCGTTGTTACTGTTTCAAAATGTTTCTTAGCTGATTCACTTAAATAATCTAAAATCGAAGGTGCATCCACAACAAATTTTCGGTCTCGTTTATCTTTACTGTCAAGGACACGTAAAGGATTTTGGTGTAAACGGCGTTTTGAATCTTCACTTAATTCATTTTCAACTGGTTCTAAGTAGTCAATCAACGCTTGGCGATAAGCTTGGCGTGTTTCTTGATCTCCTAAAGAATTGATAACCAAGCGAATTTGTGTGATACCCAACTGTTTAAAGAAGTCTAGCGCCATTGCCATACTTTCAACGTCTGTTGCTGGATTATCTGAACCAAATGCCTCAACACCAATTTGGTGAAATTGACGCAAACGGCCTTTTTGTGGACGTTCATAGCGGAACATTGGCCCCATATAAAAAGTTTTGTAAGGTTTAGCAAACTCTGGTCCAAATAATTTGTGTTCTACAAACGAACGAACGATTGGCGCTGTTCCTTCTGGACGTAAAGTTACATGACGATCACCTTTGTCATAAAAATCATACATTTCTTTTGAAACGATATCTGTCGTATCTCCTACACTACGTGAGATAACTTCATAATGTTCAAAAATCGGCGTGCGCATTTCATTGTATTGATAATCTCTAAATAATAAGCGTGCTGTCTCTTCAATAAATTGCCATTTTTCTGATTCACCGGGTAAAATATCATTCGTTCCTTTTGGTCTTTGGAAGTTCATACATCTCTCTCCTTTTCTTTTATGTAACTAAGTGAAAATAAAAAAATTCACCCCTGTTCACAATGAACAAGGGTGAATGAAAGTCATACACGGTACCACCTAATTTTGAAAGATTTCTCTTTCCTCTCACGAATAACGCTCGTACGCGGGACGGCTTTGCACGCGTCCATCTCCAGAGTGTCTTTTCGGTAACCAACTCTTGAATCATTTTCAGCCTCGATGATTCTCTCTTTCTAAAAGTATCGGTAACTTACTCGCTCTTTCAGTGATTTTCTATATTACCTACAACTTACTAAAAACACATCTTAAAGTCAAGAATATTTGCCCTAAAAGTTGGACTATGCTCATTTCATTTTTCAAAAGACGATTTAGTTTTGCATTTTTTTTGTTTGTTTTAAACTAAAAGCAAAGGGAGGAATGCAACATGGCAGAAGTAAGAATCGGACATTCACAAGTATATGCAGAACAACTTGGTTTAGGAGCAAATGCCGTTGGCGGTCACAATTTATTTCCTCATTTAGAAGATGAAGTTGGGAAACAAATCATTCGAACAGCACTCGATAATGGAATCAACCTTCTTGATACGGCTTATGCCTATGGTTTTGGACGTTCTGAAGAACTAATTGGTGAAGTTTTAAAAGAAAAAGAATATGATCGTTCACGCGTAATCATTGCAACTAAGGCGGCTCATGACCCCAACAATTCTGGGAAATTCAATAATACACCCGAATTTTTGACACAGGCTGTTGAAGAGGCATTGAAAAGACTACAAACAAATTATATTGATATTTTTTATATTCATTTTCCAGATGAAACAACGCCAAAAAATGAAGCAATTGCTGCTTTGCATCAATTAAAAGAAGCAGGGAAAATTCGAGCAATCGGCGTTTCAAACTTTTCTTTAGCACAACTAAAAGAAGCGAATCAAGAAGGGTATGTGGATATCATCGAAGACCATTACAGCTTGATTCAACGAAAAGCAGAGACCGAACTTTTTCCTTACATCAAACAACATAAAATTAGTTTTGTTCCTTATTTCCCATTAGCTTCAGGTTTGTTGACTGGTAAATATCAGATTGGACAACCACTTTCATTTTCCAAAGGTGACCTTCGATTAAAACAGCCAAATTTTCAGGGCGAACGCTTTGAAAAAATCATTCGTACGGTTGAGCAGCTAAGACCACTTGCAGCGAACTATCAAACGAACATCGCTCAATTAGTCTTAGCTTGGTATATGAAAAATCCGGTTATCTCTGTCGTAATCCCGGGTGCAAAGAAACCAGAACAAGTTGCAATCAATGCTCAAGCTTTAGACATTCATTTGACAAATGAAGACTATCAAAAGATAGATCAATTATTTGCCGAATTTTAATTAGGACAATCTTATTTCTTTTTTCTTCACTAGCTAAGAGACTGGGATAAACCTAAAAAAACCAGTCGTTTTGAACACATTTCCAATTAAAGAAAGCCTAAAACCAACGTTTTCAAAAACGAATTTTAGGCTTTTTTTCTATTTAGACTTCCTTTTCTACCAGCACCTTTTTTGTATTCAACACTGACAAAATATGCCTTATTTCCCGTCGTACTTACCATCTTTGCTAAACAAAAAATAAACTACTGTTCCGAACCCGACTAGTGCAATAATGCTTCCGACAATTGGAACCCAATTAGCATATTCGCCTGCTAACATAAGTATTGCCCCGCCAATAAATAAAAAACCTCCAGCTAATAAATTTTTCATCATTACTCCTCCTCTTTTTCATATTTCTCCATCAATATAACATGGAATCACAAAAAATTGTCCTCACTGTATCGCAAAACTCAGGTCCAAGTTCCTGTGTAAGAAATTCGTGAAGAAAGTAAGTTTGGCGCAGCGATTGATTTCTATGTTGAAAAAGTAAATCCTCTTAACTGGACTTGATGTAACCCGATTGATTGCGAAACTTTACAACGTCCGGCTTTTTTTCATTCGATGTTCCAATAAGTTTCAGAAAAATACATTCACTCCTAACTTTATCAACGACTTTGGGTTGTACAAGAGTATTGTCCAACCCAAAGTACAAATGAAAAACAAAAATCGACATAGCATCTACCTGCCATGTCGATTTTCATCTAAACTATTTTCGTAGTTAAGGGAACCGTTATCTCTGGTTTTTTATTTATTTTTAGAGTCGATTAAAATGGTTACGGGGCCGTCATTCACTAAAGACACATCCATATCTTCACCAAACTTCCCAGTTGAAACTGGAATACCACGTTGTTTCAAACCAGTATTAAATGCTTCATACAATGGAATAGCTGTTTCTGGACGAGCAGCAGCAATAAAACTTGGTCGATTCCCTTTTTTAGTATCTGCAAATAACGTAAATTGTGAAATGCTTAGTATTTGACCACCAATATCTTCAATACTTGTGTTCATTTTTCCTTGTTCATCTTCAAAAATACGCATTTGTGCGATTTTTTTGACCAAATACTCCACATCGTTTTGAGTATCTGTTTCATGAATACCTAATAAAATTAATAGCCCTTGATTGATTTTACCAATTTCTTGACCATTAATTGTAACTGCCGCACGACTCACTCGTTGAATGACTGCTCGCATCAAATTCTCCCTCTCTTCACGTTTATCCGTTCATTCGACGTACACTATAGACATCTGGAACAGACTTGATTTTATCTACAATACTTTTTAAGTGTGTTAAGTTCTGAATCCCTACAGTTAAATGAATTGTTGCCATCTTATCTTTATTTGTGCGAGCTTCCACACTATTAAGATTTTTTGTCATCGAATTAACTGTTTGTAAAACATCATTTAACAGTCCTGAACGATTGTATCCATAAATTTCTAGGTCAGCATCGTATTCTTTTTTTGAATTTGAAGTGTCTTCCCATTCTACCTCGATTAACCGTTCAGCAACATTTGGTTTATCTGGCTGAACATTAGGACAATCACGACGATGAATGGAAATTCCTCGACCTTTTGTAATATATCCAACGATATTGTCTCCTGGAACTGGATTACAACACCGACTGATGCGAATAAGCAAGTTTTCGACGCCTTGAATCACCACGCCGCCTTCATGACGAACCTTCATTTTTTCTGGTTCTTTTTTCGGTTGGTTCATCAATTCATTGGCTTCTTGTTTTTGTTGCTCGATTTTTTGTTCACGACGTTCTTTTTCAGTTAATCGATTTGCCATCGTTAACGGACTGATTTCACCATAACCTACAGCAGCATAAATATCATCTTCGTTATTGTAATTAAAACGATCCAATACTTCTTGCAATTTTTCTTTGGTCAAAATATCTTTTGGTAAGAAACCAAGATCAGAAATACATTTGGTAACTGATTCATGGCCTTTGACAATATTCTCTTCGCGATCTTGTGCTTTAAAGAAACGTTTGATTTTATTTTTTGCTTTACTTGTTGCAACAATTTTTAACCAGTCACGGCTTGGGCCAAATGAATTAGGCGAAGTTAAGATTTCAATGATATCGCCATTTTTCAATTTGTAATCTAATTGAACCATTTTCCCGTTCACTTTTGCACCAGTTGTCTTGTTTCCAATATCGGTATGGATACTGTAAGAGAAATCTAGTGGTCCTGATCCTTTAGGAAGCTCAGTTACATCTCCTTTTGGCGTAAAGACATACACTTTATCGCTGAAAATATCTCCTTTGACACCTTCCATAAAGTCAGATGCATCATAACTTTCGTCTTGCAATTCAATAATTTCATGGAACCAGCTTAATTGTTTCGTCATTCCATCAGGTTCTACTTTATCATTTTTTCCTTCTTTATAAGCCCAGTGTGCTGCTACCCCAAATTCCGCGATTTCATGCATTTCTTGCGTGCGAATTTGAATTTCAACAGGATTTCCCGCTGGACCAATCACTGTCGTATGCAAAGATTGATACATGTTAGCTTTTGGCATAGCAATATAATCTTTAAATCGCCCAGGCATTGGTTTCCATTTCGTATGGATCGCGCCTAAGACTGCATAACAATCTTTGATTGAATCAACGATGACTCGGATAGCCAGTAAATCATAGATTTCACTAAATTGTTTTTTCTGGTCTTTCATTTTTCGATAAATCGAATAGATATGCTTTGGACGGCCATATATTTCTGCATAGATACCTAGTTCTTCTGTTGCCAATCGAATATCTTCCACCGTAGCATTCACGTATTGCTCACGTTCTTCACGTTTTGATCGCATTAAATGAACGATTCGGTAATATTGTTTTGGATTCAGATAACGTAGAGCGGTATCTTCCAATTCCCATTTGATTCGGCTAATCCCCAAACGGTGTGCTAATGGTGCATAGATTTCTAGTGTTTCTTGTGCGATTCGACGTTGTTTGTCTTCACGTAAGTGTTTTAGCGTGCGCATATTATGAAGACGGTCTGCCAATTTCACCATGATTACACGTAAGTCTTGTGCCATTGCTAACAACATTTTACGATGATTCTCTGCCAATTGTTCTTCATGAGATTTATATTTGATTTTTCCCAATTTCGTCACGCCGTCAACCAGCATGGCTACATCATCACCAAATTCTTCTCGCAAATCATCCAAAGTTACTTCTGTATCTTCAACTACATCATGTAAAAATCCTGTTGCTACAGTGTGTGGATCCATTTTTAACTCAGCTAAGATTCCAGCAACTTGGATCGGATGAATAATATAAGGCTCCCCAGATTTTCTAAATTGTCCGTCATGTGCTGCTGTTGCATAGTCACATGCTTTTTGCACGAATGCAACATGATCCGGTCCCATATATTTGCTAACAAGCGCAATAACGCCAGGACCTGTTAAAATTTCTTCTTTTGACATACAAACCGATCCCCCTTTCGTTTCGATAGCAAAACAGGAGAGGTATCTGAAATCACAATTTCTAAATTACAGTTAACTGGTATAAAGAATTCGTTTTTCCACGAATGGTATTAAAAAATAACTCCGAAAAAACAACGCATCATCACACAAAAACCTAAAAATGATTTGTGGTGCCTTTTGTCAATTCCATCGGAGCTAGTTAATTTGTCCCAACCTCTTTTATTTTTTATCGGACTCTTGAACGGTTATTGCTACTATTATACAAATTGTCGTTTATTTTTTCAATTCTATCATGTTCAAATTTATTAAGAAAAGTTCAAATGACTTATGGCAATTCTTGTAAGGCCATTCGCAACTAATTTTTGCTTTTCTTGTGATGTAATCTGGTGCACGTTAATTGTTAATGCTAGCTTAGTCGCCGTATCCGATTTAAAAATTTCCGCTAGACGTAAAGCTTCTCGATAAGGCAAATCTTCTCCTAATGATAAACGTGTCCACCCTAATGGTTTCATCGCACGCTCAAATTTCACCAGTGTCAGTTCCTTTACTTGACGTGTGTCTAAATAAAAGCTTAATTTCCCATTACTTAAAGCTAGAGAAAACAACGACTCGCGCAATTCTTTTACTCGAACTGGGTGTTCAAAAATATCTGCTAGGTTCACACAAACTTCGAGAAACCCCGCTCCTGCTTGATACGCATGTGCGGCTTCAAACACTTTTTTCTCCACTGTACTTGCTCCCAATGGAAAATCAATTACACTCCCAATTTGGATCGCTGAATCTGCTAAAAGATACTTTACTCGTGCAATTTGAGTAGGCAAAACAACGATTTCCGTTGCGCCTCCTGCAACTAACCGGTACACTGTTTCTTTTAACAAGTCATCACTCATTTGATGATCCAATAATCGTACGCGAATGGATGCTTTATTTTCCATCCTGTTCACCTAGTAATTCCCATTGATAGCTCGCGGCACTCAATAAATATAATGGCGCTGTTTCCGTTCGCAAAATCCTTGGGCCTAAGCCACAAATAACTGCACCTTCTGCCGATAGTTTTTCCACTTCATCTGTCGTTAATCCACCTTCTGGCCCAAAAATTGCCAAAATACGTAGTCCTGAGCCCGATTTTTGTAAGGCTTGTGCTAAGTTAGCTAATTCTCCTCGCTTAGCTGACTCTTCGTAGGCAACTAACACCTTGTCGTAAGAAGAGATTTGTTGATAAAATTCGCTGGCTGTACTCAACAATTCTACTTGTGGTACTACTTGGCGATGTGCTTGTTCGGCAGCTTCTTGAGCAATTTTTGCTAAACGTTGTTGTCGTTTGTTTCGCTTCTTTTCATCCCATTTAACAACCGACGTTTTTGCCGGAAAGCCAAGAAATGCGTGTGCTCCAAGTTCCGTTCCTTTTTGCACAATCCAGTCTAGTTTTTCACCTTTTGGATAACCACTTGCAATGGTAATCATACTTGGTAATTCCTTTTGCCCTTGTTCTTTCATTACCTCTTTTAATTCAACTTCATTTTCTGTGATAGCAGTAATTTCAGCGATGATTGCCACTTGGTCGCTAAAAGCTAAGTAAACACGATTTTCTGGCGTCATACGCATAACGCGAGTTATATGATGATATGGCTCACCAACTAATACAAAACGGTCTTTTTGCTGGTATGGTTCTTCCAAAAAATAACGTTGCATTTAGTCCACCTCAGGTTTTTTCAAAATAATTGCATACCAATCTTTTTGTTGGAAAATTTGATCAACTACAAATCCTTGCGCCTCCATAGCATCAATAACCATTTGTTTTTTATCTTCAATAATTCCAGAGACAACCAGAGTGCCTGTTTGCTTTAATAAACGCCAAGCATCAGGAATCATCAATAAAATAATATCAGCTAAAATATTAGCAACAATTACGTCACTCTCAATCTCGATTCCGTTCAATAAATCATTGGCAGCAACATGAACATCTTTTGCAATTTCATTCATGTCCATATTTTCCTTTGCTGAACGAACAGCTACATCGTCAAGATCGTACGCATAAACTTCCTTTGCACCTAAATATTTGGCAGCAATACTTAACACGCCTGAGCCTGTACCAACGTCTAGTACCGTCTCACCACCGCGTAAAACAGATTCCAATGCTTCCAAAGTCAGCAAGGTCGTTGGATGTGTTCCTGTTCCAAAAGCCATACCTGGATCTAATGTAATGATTTTTTCCATTGGATCTTGTGTCGTATAATTTTCCCAGCTCGGAGCAACAGTCAACATTCGCGTAATACGGACAGGATGATAGTACTTTTTCCAAGCCGTTGCCCAGTTACTTTCTTCTACTTCACTAACCGTTACAATATTTTTCCCAATGGCCAGGCCAAATTCAGGCAATTGTGTCACGCGGTCTTTGATAAAAGGTAGAATTTCTGGCAAGAAAATTGTTTCTGGAAAATATGCCATGACTAGCGCACCCTCAGTTAATGAGGTAAAATCAGCTTTATCTAAAATTTCACCATACTGATCTGATTTAAAATTTTCAACATCAAGCGCATCTTCGATAGCCACACCACTTGCTCCTGCTTCCATTAAAATATTGGCAACAGCTTCGACTGCCTCACTCGCTGTTTCTACTTTTACTTCGTTCCATTTCATCGCTATCGACTCCTTAATAACTAGGGTAAGGTAAATAAGTTGTTGTATTTTGTTCCTGTTGTTTCTGTTCAACTAACTGTGCTAGTTGTTGATTATCCCAGTGTAATTCAAAAATTGCATCTTCGTCGTCTGCATCTAAAAAGTCCAACAAATCACTTTGTCCCTGGTCTAGTACATCCTGTAAATAATCAATAATTGCATCTGCAACTGCTTTTTCTAACCCTTTTTTACCTTCATAAGGAATTACTGCTAAGTAGTCTTCTTCGTCAAATGAAGATTTTTGTGGGTTAAATAATAAAATACCATCCTCAAATTCAATAATTTCTTCTTCAGACACAACACCTTGTGCATCGTCGATTTCTAAATGTGCTTTGTTTTCTGCAAACAAGCGAGCAACTATCTCAATCGTATGATTTTTTGTATCCCAATCTAATGCAACATCATAAGCATCAATGTTTTTTTCAATGGACTCATCCAAATAACTCAGTAAATTATTTTTTTTCATCTTCGTTCCTCCATCCCCAATCGTTTTGATCAATCAGGCTCTTTTTTTGTAAAGAAATATATGGATTTCCCGAAACAATGTAGCGTAACGGCATATCCGTCCACTCACCCTTATTCGGAATACCAATTCTTGGCAAAGCAATAATTTGTTTTGGTTCTTTACGTTTCTCAAAATTCAAACGCAGCGTACTTTCACTATCCATAATTGATTGTCCATAAAGTTCTGGACCGATGGCTAAAGCTTTCACTAGCTTACCTGGACCGTTGCTAATGTCTGGCCCCTCTTTTCCTCCACGATTTTGACTCATCTGTTCAATCATAGCTGCTGGCTGAACTGCACGAATCATCACACCTTGGGGGATTCCCTCAGGTTGAGTAATGATATTCAAAATCCGATTTGTATGCATCGTATAGAGATAGATTGTTCCTGCTTTTTGATACATCGACCGCACCCTTGGCGTATCTCGCATGCCATAACTGTGCGCAGCTCGGTCCTCTGGCCCAAGATAAGCTTCAGCATCAACGATGTAACCAGCTAATTTGCCCATCGGTGTTACATGTTCTAAATACATTCCCAATAAATTTTGCGCAATTTCCGGTGTTGTTTTATTTTCAAAAAAAGTTTCGATTTTCTTTTTTTCCGTCATTTTTTTCACCTACTTTATCATACACAATATTTTCGTTAGATGCTATGAAAACAAAACGTTTCCTTTGTGTTCTTTCCCCCAGTTTTTTTGCAAACTATGCTATAATAAACGAACGAAAAATTGAAAGGGAGGTCACTTCATGCAACAACCTTTAGCTTATCGAATGCGCCCTCGCACAATCGATGAAGTCGTTGGACAACAGCAACTAGTCGGTGAAGGAAAAATCATTCGCCGAATAGTTGACGCGCGAATGTTGTCATCAATGATTTTATATGGACCACCTGGAACTGGAAAGACCAGTATTGCTAGTGCCATTGCTGGTTCAACAAACTATGCTTTTCGTATGCTGAATGCTGCAACTGATTCAAAAAAAGATTTACAAATTGTGGCTGAAGAAGCCAAACTGAGCGGCACAGTCATTCTGTTACTCGATGAAGTCCATCGATTAGATAAGACAAAACAAGATTTTCTTTTGCCTCATCTTGAAAGTGGACGCATTATTTTAATTGGCGCTACGACCGAAAATCCTTATATCACAATTAATCCTGCGATTCGGAGTCGAACACAAATTTTTGAAGTCAAACCTTTAGATGAAACAGATATTCAATCAGCCATTCAAACAGCCTTACTTGATAAAGAACGTGGGCTTGGAGAACTACCGATTCAACTTGATGAGGATGCCTTACTTCATTTATCACGAGCAACAAACGGCGATTTACGAAGTGCTTTGAATGGTCTTGAACTAGCGGCTCGTTCAACCAAACCAATGGAAGATGGACGCATCCACCTCACCTTAGCAATCATTGAAGAATGTGTACAAAGAAAAGCATTGACTCATGATAAAAATGGCGATGCTCATTACGATGTCATCTCGGCTTTTCAAAAGTCGATTCGTGGAAGCGATGTGGATGCAGCACTTCATTACTTGGCACGTTTAGTGGAAGCCGGCGATCTTGCAAGTATTTGTCGACGTCTAATGGTTATTGGCTACGAGGACATCGGCTTAGGAAATCCTGCAGCAGCAGCTCGTACTGTTAATGCTGTTCTTGCAGCAGAACGTTTAGGATTACCCGAAGCACGAATTCCTTTGGCAGATGTCGTAGTTGACCTTTGTCTTTCCCCTAAATCCAATTCTGCTTATACTGCATTAGATGCTGCCATTGCAGATATTCGAGCTGGAAAAGCCGGAGAAGTACCAGACCATTTGCGAGATAGTCATTATCAGGGTGCGAAAGAATTGAAACGTGGACTTGATTACCAATATCCTCACAACTTTGAAAACGCTTGGGTCAATCAACAGTATCTACCAGATAAATTAAAAAATGAAACCTATTATCAGCCAAAAGAAACTGGAAAATATGAACAAGCCTTAAAGCAACAATATGAGCGAATCCAAAATTGGAAAAAGCATTCTTCTTAAAAATAAAACGGTTACTTTTTAAAGAGCGCTCCCGTTGCTCTTTTTAAATTCCTATGCTACTATAGAGATGGGAAATCTGTGATGTTCGAATTGTCCTCTTTGTGTGTTGACCGAACATTTTTATTGATATCTTGGGACCTGTCTTGTGTCACTGCTGGTAACATGCCTTATCATTTGGTAGTTCGAAGCTTCGACCGTGGGACCCACCTGCTAGAATTTGCGGGATCAATACTACAGGACAAACAACGGCATTAACGGAGATTACCCTTTGTTTAAGAATGAAGCAATTTGCTTTTAGCAAATTGCTTTTTCTGTTTTTATTCTGATTTTTTGGAGGACGTTTCATGATTCGTGTGTTGATATCTATTGCAACCATACTATTGGTATTTGTTAGCTATTATTTACTCAAAAAACAATCTATTTTCTTTGCTTTAATTGAACCATCCGAAAAAAACCAAGCCTTTTTACAGTTTTCTGGTGTCGTCTATGCCTTTCTTGGTGCTTTAGGCTTACTCGTAGTCTTTTTTAATCAGAGAATGCTCGCTTTCTTATTCCTAATCGTAGTTATTCTAGCTTCAACTGTCTTCAGTATTTCATTTGCTAAAAAAATATCTGCTACTAAGCAGTAAAATAATTTTCTTTTATTGCAAAGTGCTTTACAATAAAGATAGTAAAAGAACTGATCTTTGAAGGGAGCGAACACTTATGTTACAACAATATAAAAAAATCATGGTCGCCGTTGATGGCTCTGCCGAAGCTGAGTTAGCTTTTAAAAAAGCGGTCAATGTTGCAAAACGTAATAACGGAGAACTTTTATTAGCACACGTTATTGATACTCGTGCATTTCAGACAGTTTCTTCATTTGATGGAATGCTAGCTGAACAAGCAACAGAAATGGCTAAACAAACACTAGCTGATTATGAAAAGAGCGCAAAAGAAGCTGGTTTAGAAAAAGTTTCAACTGTTGTGGAATATGGTTCACCAAAACCAATCATTGCCAAAGAGATTCCTGATGACAATGATATTGATTTGATTTTATTAGGTGCAACTGGGCTAAACGCTGTAGAACGTTTATTCATCGGTTCAGTTTCTGAATACGTTATTCGTAATGCAAATTGCGATGTCCTTGTGGTACGTACAGATTTAGAAAATCAATTACCAAAAGATGATGACAAGGAATAATCTAACTAAAAAAACCGTCAATCGTCGTGTACGATTGGCGGTTTTTTTCATTTTTAAAATATTTATCACAAGATGAGTTACACAAAGCAAGTCTATTTTGGTTTAAGAATTTTTATCGTAAGTGAACTACTTGATACTAGGATGATTATAGTCGTTATTATCAATAACTAAATCAGCAATTTCTCTTACATGATTTTGGTTAAGATGTCGTTGATAAACCGGAATATAACGCGTACGATATTTATCCATAATCCATTCACCGAATTTAGGCACATCCCTTTCTCTCCCTCGTCGCATAACCTCCTCCATTGACACCTCTAAAAAGATTTTATAATCAATAAATGAAAGTAACTTCTCTCTAAATAAAAGCGAGCCTTCTAAAAGCACAATTGTACGCTCACCAATAGTAATCATCCGATCATTAGCATATGTAGCTGACACCCAATCAAGACCCTTGATTGTCTTGTTAAGAACACCTTCTTGCTTCAAAGGAATCAAAAGTTCATCCAAAAGTTTTTGGCTGTTGAAAGCATGATAAAAGGCATCCACTTCGCTATTTTTTTCTTGAGACCATGTAATCGATGGAAGTGGCTTGTGAAAGTCATCGTAATGAATGACTTGTATATCGTAACCGTTCTTTCTAAGATGAGTGGCTAATTGTGCTGTAAAGTTCGTTTTCCCTGAAGCATAACTACCATCAATTCCTACAACACTTGGCGTCTTTAACTTTTTAATCTTCTCTTCAATCAAATCATAAATTGGATACGATAAGTTCACTCTCTTACTCCTTAGCTACTTCTATTATTTTTAATTTTATAAAACAACATTGCTGGATGGCAGACAGAAACTGATCTGTAGATAGTTAATACCTTTTTTATCCTTCATTTTCATCTCTAGATTATGTAAAAAGGATGCTAAACTTAATTTAAGTTTAGCATCCCTTCTGTTTCAACATTTTATTATCCGCGTAAACGTTCCACGTCGCGAGCAATCATTAGTTCTTCATCCGTTGGAATAACTAACACTTTCACTTTGGATTCTGGTGTTGAAATTTCAACTTCTTCACCACGAATACTATTCAATTCGGGATCCACTTCACACCCAAACCAAGTCATTCCTTTAATGATCTCACTACGTACGTGTGCATCATTTTCACCGATTCCAGCGGTAAAGACAATTGCATCAACGCCATTCATAGTAGTTACATAACCACCAATGTATTTACGAATACGGTCAACAAAAATATCATAAGCTAAGCGGATATGATCTTTTTCGTAATTTTTCTCTAGATCACGCATGTCACTTGATAATCCTGTTAAGCCTAATAAACCAGATTCTTTGTTTAAAACTGTAATCATTTCATCGATTGTCAAATCTAATTTACCCATTAAGTATGGTAAAACAGCTGGATCTAAATCACCTGAACGAGTCCCCATTGTTACTCCTGCTAGCGGTGTGAATCCCATTGATGTATCTACTGATTTTCCACCATCAACAGCGGTAATAGAAACGCCATTACCCAAATGACAAGTAATGATTTTTAAGTCTTCAATTGGTTTATCTAATAGACTAGCTGCACGTTCTGAAACATATCGATGACTTGTACCATGGAAACCATATTTTCTTACTTTAAAGTCCTCATAGTAAGAAGTTGGTAAACTATACAAGTAGTTATGTTTTGGCATAGTTGCATGGAAAGATGTGTCAAATACTGCAACACTGATGATATCAGGCAAGATTTTTTTGAATGCCTTGATTCCCATCAAGTTTGCTGGGTTGTGTAATGGGGCAAATTCTGCCAATTCTGCAATTCGTTCCATTACTTCGTCAGTCACAACAACAGAGTCACTATAAGTTTCTCCACCATGAACGACACGGTGTCCAACACCTGTGATCTCGTCATAAGAACTCAAGATTGTTAATTCAATCAATTGATCCAATAACATTCTAACAGCTATGTCATGGTCAGCGATATCCAAAATTTGTTCGAACTTTTGATTGTCACCATATTTAATTGTAAAAATAGAGTCGCTTAAACCGATACGCTCAACGATTCCTTTGGCGATAACTGTTTCTTCAGGCATTTGATATAATTGCCATTTTAAACTTGAACTTCCAGCATTGATTGCAATTGTTTTAGACATAGTACTCTCCTTCTATTTTGAATGATTACAGAGCAGATGATTTCCAATCTTCAAATTCTTTAAAGAATTCTGTCACCTTTTCTGGTTCTTTAAGTGAAGCAAGTTTAACAAGCAATACTTCTTTGACTTGTTTCGCTTGCGGACCTTTTTTCTGTAAAATTAAAATACTTTTTTGTGATTCTTTTTTGCGGAATAATTCATCTGGCAACTGAACCATCCCTTGAAGATAGCCTTCTTCTTTAAACCATTTTTTGATCATTTCGCTTTGATCAGTTTCTAAGAAGTTACTTGGAATCAAGAACAAACCAAAGCCATCTGGTTTTACATATTTCATTGATTGTTCTAACAATAAATGATGTGCATAACTATGACCTTCATCTGCGCTTGTCAAAAATTCACTCGCTTTTTGATCGTTTGGATAATAACCAATTGGTAAATCACTAATAGCTACATCCACAGGGTCAACCAATAAATCCTGTAAACCATCTTGATGAAAGTACTGCACGTTTGCTTTTGTCAATTCACTTGTCGACGCAGCCACGGACAACAACGTATCATCAATATCTACACCAAATCCTTCAACTTGATAGTTGGCAATCTTCAAATTTAAAAGAACTGTTAGTAGTAAGTTACCCATTCCAGCCGAAATATCTAAAATTTTGACTGCTTCTTTTTTATTTGTGAACAACTGTTCAATCAAGAAAACAAATAGATAACCAATACTATCTGGTGTTAGCTGATGATTTGCTTGCAGTCGTTCTGTTTGACCACCTTTTAATAAAAGCAATTGTGACAGACGGCGCCACTCTTCTGGTTCAAAAGACAATTTTTGCAACTCTTTATAAAGAGCCTCAATTTGTTGGACAACTTCTGGTGTTGGCACGCCATCAACTACCCGAACTTGATAATCATCATTTAAATTTTCAGCATTCTCGACATAAGCCTCTAAAAAGGAAGTTCCCAATGCATTTTGTAGCAGCTGAATTGCTTCAAGGTTTTGATTAAACCCTTGCTCCATTTTTTCTGGTAACATGGTGCACCTCATTTCTAGATATATTATAACAATTTTTTCACCTGTTTAATTCTATCGGACAATCACAAAAATTTCAATCGTTTTCACAGTTTTTTTGTTTGTGAAACGGCAAACATTCTTTAGCTAAAACAGTGATATAACAGAAAAGAGGACGTTTTCATGATTATCCCTTCATTCTGTACTACTAACTGTATCATTCTGTATCGTTTCTGTAAAATAAAAGTCAAATGTATCAACTGTAATTTGAAATTTCATCTTTTCGTTTTCAATCTCATATTCAACTACTCCTGTAGTATAGATATATTTACCTCTCTGTGTTGTATTTTCAGCTTGTAAAAGTTCTGATAGACAAAGCTCCTTCATTGTTTGTGCTATGTAAAAAAACTTTGTTCGTTGATTAAAATCAATTGTTAATCGATAGCTATCAACCACTGCTGTTAATAAAAAGCCACAAAGCAAAAACAATAATAAAGTAGAAAATAAAATGTTTCCCTTAACCCTGTTTTTCTTTCGTTGGTCATGGCTTCGTCCATTTGCCATACCCTCGTTCTCCGTTTTCAAATTTAACTTCCAGTATGACTTCATTGCCCTTCTCCTCAAAACTAAACTCGCTCACATTCATGAGCATTGGTTGATGTCCGCCAGCAACTTGTCTTTTTCGAATAACTGATTGATATTGTTCAATAATATACGTTTTATTTTCTATCACATAGCAAAATTGTCTGCTTTGTATATCCAGTAATGTGCTACCCGCCACTTCATTTTCAAATTGCGTCAAAAAAATCAACCATTCTTTTTGATCCTTCCTTTGTAAATACTGATCTACCTGGTCTGCGCGTCGAATAATCAAGGTAATTGTTAGTATCACTCCACTAAAAACAAGAAAAGATATCAAACACTCAATCAGAGTAAAGCTTGGATACTTCTGAATTTTTTTCAATTTCCAATACGACCTTCCCCTTAACTTCAATCCCGACTTTTTGAATAGCACCTTGTTCTGCTTGAAAAACAATCTTACTTTTTATTGGTTGTTCTCGAGTAATATATTTTGCTCCCTCATGCAGCCGGTAATTTCGTGCCTCTTCATAAATAATGCGTGCAAGTTGAACTTCTCGATTACTCTTTTGTCCTTGCTCTAACAAAAAGGTCTGATGTGCACTGATGCCATAGACGATGATTAAGGTTAAACCCAATGCTGTCATTGTTTCCAATAATATGTAGCCAGACTTATTCGATTTTTTTCGTATAATGACCACTTCCTAACTGGAATTGATAAGTAATTGTTTGTTTTTTCTTCGGCCAGTAAAACTGATAAGTTTTTAGTGAACTGTTATTTCCCGTTCGACCAGCAAAAGTCACTGTCCCATGACGTTGAATTTTTAAATTTTCTGGTATTTTTAGATATGCCCAATCAAACGTGATGTATTTAGGTACACCAAAGTAAATTTTTTGTTGATTATCGGTTAGATGCATTCGAGTCGCTTGCTGACTAACAATCGCAATCTTTTGCGTTGCATAAATTCGTTTTTCAAACTGACTGAAAAATTGATGCACCACTATGTCTTTTTGCAAATGATCAAACGAAAAAATAGGAACTGCTACGAAGAACAACGTAATTAGAAAAACAACTAATGATTCTACTAAAGTAAACCCTGCGTATTTATTTCTTATTGTAGACATCTGCGTGTTCTTGCTTGATATAGCCCTCTGCAAGTAGCTCATCAATAGTTGGGACTTTTCCATCATTTTGTAAAGCATACAATTCTTTTTGTGTATCAACTAACTGAACCACTGCTGCTTGGCTTTCTTTATCCACATGATTTTTGTATTTTGAAAGATTGGGTACAAATAATAAAATCAACACACTGATAATTAACAAAACTATCAGCATTTCAATCAAAGTAAACGCATTCGCCTTTCTCGATAGATTTACCTTAAATTGCTCGTTCTTACTTACATTTTCTATCCTCATGAAATAACCTCCTCAAGATTTCCATAAATTGGTAATAAAACCGCTGCATAAATCATTAATATTAAACAAGCAATCACTAAAAAGAGTACGGGTTGAATCCAACTTAACCATCGATTTAACCGTTCAAAAAAATGTTGTCGTGTGTAATTACTATAAAATAATAATTCTTTACCTAAATTTCCCTTTAACTCTCCTTGCTGAACGATTGTGCTGAACTCTTCGGTTAAAAAAGAGTATTTTTCAAGTTGAGTTGCTAATGAAATTCCTTTTTCCAATTCATTTGCCATTTGTAAAGCTAACTGTTGCATCAAGCTTCCTGTTTTTGTCTCTTTTAAACAAAAAACGACTTGTTTCAACTCAAGACCTTCATTAAAAAGTTTCCCTAATTCCAACGAAAAATAAGCAGATTGATACAACGTATAAACTGGACCTAAAATTTTCAACTGACTAAGCCACTGACTCCGCCGTAATGAATTTCCCTTCCGATCAAAAAATCGAATAGCTCCATATAAAAGAATTAGCAACATCAAAATGCCGAACACGTACCAGTGAAATGTTTGGATCAACTGAATTCCCCAATGATTTTGGGGAACCATCTCTGAAATTAACAACTGTGGTAAGACAATTTGACGCATACTAAACAAGATGCCAATCAAAAACAACGAAAGCAATGCAGGATAGCTTAATAATTTTTGCAACTCTTTGCGAAATGCACCCATTCGTTGAAATTGGTCGGCTATGCTTTCCAATGTAGTTATTAAATTCCCGTGAACTTCAGCCAATTCCACCTGTACAAGATAAGTTTTATTAAATCCACAGTAAGCTAGTATTTCCGTAAATGATCCACCAGAAATCACTATTTTTTGAGCTTGTTCTAGTAGTTCAACCGGAAATAATTTCAACTTAATTACTAACTGCAATGCTTCTTGCAAACTGAAGCCATTGCTCAATAAATCAGCAATGATTTGTATAAACTGTTGTTGCTGTTTTTTATTCAATTTCTTCAAATGGATATGACCTCCAGTCGTTTCTTTCTGCCTGAAGATGACTTGTTTGCCAACATTTTTCTTTCACCACTTGAAAGGTAGCCTCTTTATCACTTCGCTTAGTTGGTTCTTCCTGTATTTTTTCAAAAAACTGATAACTCCATAACACAGCAGAAGACTGTTCTTTATCTGGTAGTATTTCTTGATAAACAATCCCTTTTAAACAGTCTATTAATGCTTGCTGGTAACCCATCAATTCTTCGATTCTTGGCAGGATCCCTGCTAGCTCTCTAGCATGAATCGTGGCAAACACCCGATGGCCAGTCAATGCCGCACGTAAAGTCATTTGGGCAGTTAACGCATCTCTTATCTCTCCAACAATCAATAGATCTGGTCGATGACGCAAAGAAAGTTTTAACAGTTCCTCATAGCTTTGGTGAATTTTCTCATTGACTTGTAGTTGTAAAAATGTCGCTTCTTCCAGCTCTACAGGATCTTCCACCGTAATGATTTGTTCTGCATTTTCTTGGGCTAAACGATACATTAAAGATGTTTTTCCTGATCCGACCGGACCACTAAAGAGATATAATCCTCTTTCCTTAGTATACCGGTGTAATGCTACTAGATCTTCTGTAGAAAAACAGCGAAAATGCTGGTCACTAAGTGGATAAAGCAAACGAATCACCAAGGTTTCTCGGTGCTGATAATCCCCAACAGACGAGAGCCTCAATCGAATTTTCTCATTGACACTTGAATGCTCGCTCCCATAAGTCAGTGCACCAGATTGTACTTTTCTTTTTTCACCAATATCCATTTGCCCTAAGTACTTGAATCTGGAAATCAACTGTTGGCCTATTTCTTTTGAAAAATTCTGCTTTAATGTTCGGTTTTTACCTTTACGTTCAAAAAGTTGATAATCTTCTGCTTTTGGCAAAATGTAAACATCTTCTATTCTTCTTTTGTAGGCATCTGCAATGATTTTATCTGATAATTTTTTAATGTCCATTATCCTCCCCTCCAATAAAAACATACGCTTTTATCAATTTTTTATCGTAGATTTTGATAATTTCATAAAAAATGTTGGCTAAATCCGAATTTGTGTTATACTATTAAAAATTTATCTTAGGAGGCGCCACCTTGGAATCATTGCTAAAAAAACATCTTTTAGTTGCGAGCAAACAACAACCAGCAGATTTAGTTATCAAGAATGCCAAAATCGTCAATGTCTTTACCAGAAAAATTATGTCAGGTACTCTTGCTATCAGTGACGGGAAAATCATTGGAATTGGCGAATATGAAGGGAAACAAACTTACGATGCAAATCATCAGTACTTAGTTCCAGGTTTTATTGATGGGCATGTTCATATTGAAAGCTCTCTGCTTTGTCCACAAGAATTTGCTAAAATTTCTGTGTTGCATGGTGTGACAACTGTTGTAACAGATCCTCATGAGATTGGAAACGTTGCTGGCAGTACCGGCTTGAAATTCATGCTGGAAGATGCTAAAAAAGCACCGATGAATATTTTTTTCATGCTCCCTTCTTGTGTTCCCGTTACACCTTTTGAAACAAATGGCGCTGTCCTAGATGCCGAAACCTTGGCGACCTTCTTAGAAATGCCTGAAGTTCTTGGCCTTGCTGAAGTAATGAACTATCAAGCAGTCGCAAATGCTGAAACAGAAATTTTAGACAAACTTCAATTAATGCTTGATCATCACAAAAAAATTGATGGCCACGCAGCTGGAATTACTGGTGATGCGTTGAATGTTTATCCTGTTGCTGGTATTCGGACTGACCACGAAGCCACGACTGCTGAAGAAGCGAGAGAAAGACTTGATTTAGGGATGTACTTGATGATTCGTGAAGGGACTGTTGCAAAAGATTTAGCTGCTCTCTTTCCAGCCATTACCCCAGAAAATTCTCGACGTTGCTTTTTTGTTACTGATGATAAGTTAATTAATGATTTAGTGAGTGAAGGATCGATTGATTATATCGTCCGAAAGGTGATTGAATTAGGGATGGACCCATTGCAAGCAATCCAAATGGCAACACTAAATGCAGCGGAATGTTTCGGTTTATCCACGATTGGCGCTGTTGCGCCAGGTTATCAAGCCGACTTTTTCTTAACAGATAACCTTGAAACATTGCCAATTCGAGAAGTATTTCATAATGGTGAACAACTTGTGACCAATGGAAACTTTATCAGTGAAACAAGTGAACAACCAAAAAATTCTCTGATTGAGCACTTACCAAGCATGGCAGTTGCACCTCTAACAAAAGCTTCTTTAAACCTGCCTTTAAATTCAAATGAAGCCCATATCATCGAGATTATTCCTAACAGCTTGATTACCAATGATTTACTTGCAGAAGTCACTGTTCAATCTGGGGTCTTTGTTCCTTCTATTGAAAAAGATTACCTGAAAATTGCTGTTATTGAACGACACAAAGAAACTGGAAATATTGGTCTGGGTATCGTCAAAGGTTTCGAACTAAAAGAGGGCGCCTTAGCAACTACGATTTCGCATGATTCTCATAATATTGTTGTCGTCGGAACAAACGATGAAGATATGCTTTTTGCTATAGAACAGCTAATCAAAAAAGGTGGTGGCATGATTGCTGTCAATCATCAACAGGAATTGGCAAGCTTACCACTTAAGATTGGCGGATTGATGTCTCAAAAACCTTTTTTAGAAGTGAATCAAGAATTAACTAGCTTAACAAATGCTGCCCATCAAATTGGTGCTAGTCAGCTCTTCGATCCCTTTTTGACCTTATCATTTTTAACATTATCTGTTATTCCTGAGTTAAAAATCACAGATATGGGACTTTTTTCCTTTTCAAAATTCCAACTTATTCCGCCATGCTAACAAAAAATGTCTGTAGCAGAAATAATCCGCTTAGTAAATAAAAAAAAATACCAGAACTTGTTTCTCAAATTTTTGCGTAATTTAAGTTTACTTGGAAGAAATTACTTCTTGAACATTACAACTGAATATTATGGCACAACGCACTTAACCCCGAAAAATCACTCATAGCTGACAAAAATAGCGTTCCATATTTTTAGATTGTTGTGAATGATTTTGAAGAGTTGATTTAGGAATATCCCTTATTCGAAAAAAGGAGGTGTGACAAGACTTTTGTCACACCTCCTTTTAATTATTTTGTTTTATCTTTAAATTGCGCTTCCACTCGATAAATCCGTTGGCCACGAGAAGAAAATTTTTCTTCATACTCTGTCATAATATTTCCTTCAAATGTACTCTCATGTAAATCAAGCCAGACTTGTTTGATAATCATACCATACTGTGAAAAACTTGCTAAGGAATACTCAAACAATCCTTGATTATCTGTTTTGAAATGGATTTCACCAGCTGGTCGTAAAATTTGTTCATCCACCGCTAAAAAGGTTTTAAAAGTCAAACGACGTTTTTCATGACGCTTTTTTGGCCATGGATCAGAAAAGTTCAAATAAATCTGATCGACTTCACTGTCCGCAAAATACTCTGTCAGTGCTGAGCCATCAACATGAAGTAATTTCAAATTAGGTAGCGGCTCTTCAATCAATTTATCTAATGCCAGAGAAATAACACTGACTTGCATTTCCACGCCAATGTAATTGATTTCTGGATGTGCCTTTGCCATTCCATTGATGAATTGACCTTTTCCCATTCCAATTTCGATATGAATTGGATGATTGTTACCAAAGAGTTCAGCCCATTGACCTTTCCATTCAGTTGGATCACTAATAACAAACTCTGGGTGTGCCGCTAATAATTCTGTTGCACCAGGACGATTTCTAACACGCATAATTCATAATTCCTTTCTCAAATAAAAAAGGTTGGCCAAATCTCCAAAGAGTTTGGGCTCAACCTCAGCCACTAAAAATTCGTTTTAATTGTAAAATTTCTTCATTCATTCGTCGGTCATCTCCTCGAAGGCAATACCGAGTAATTTCTTGTAATAAATTCATCACCGCGTACCAGTGAAGTTTCTCGAGAACTTCATTCGTTGGGCGAATACCATAACTAATCAACCATTGATTCCAATTTGAAAGTGGAACATAATTTCCTAAAATCGTTCCAATATCAACTGCTGGGTCAGCGAACATGATTGAATCCCAATCAACTAAATATAAATAATTTTTACAGACTAGCCAATTACGATGGTTCACATCTCCATGAACAACAGCAAAATCTTTTTTATCTGTATGAGGAACCTGTTGACTCAAAAATTGATGCACAAGTTGGATAAACTGATTTTTTTTTAGTATTTCTGGGAGTTCTTGGTTGTATTTCTTCAACATCGTCTCAGGTGTGACAACGCGACCACCTATTCGATTCAACATTGTTTTTAATGATTCAGAATGATGTAAATGGTATAAAACATCAATAACATCGTTTCTTTGCCCAATTTCTGCGGTAGTCAATAAGCGACCATCTAACCACTCTTGAGCTGTTAATGTATCTCCGTTCCCTGTTCTTTTAGTCCAAACAAGTTTTGGAGTAATTCCTTCTCGAGATAACGCAGCAAGCATGGGGGTCGTATTACGCTTGATGAAGACCTTATCCTCATCACGCATGCCTATGTATGTTTTTCCTGTATCACCTTTGATGGGCCGTAACCGCCACTCTTGGTCTAACTGAAACTCCATCATGCTTTCTCCCATCCTCTTAAACTCTTTCATTTGCAGTAATTATTATTCTAGTCGCCCAGACACATAACGTCAAGCACATATACGTTCTTTTTCAGCATTTTTTCATTCAAAAAACCAACTTTTCTAAAAAAGAAAAATAGGGGCTAAGACAAAATTAGCTTAAATAGAAAAAACGCCTAAAATTCGTTTTTGAAAACGTTGATTTTAGGCGTTTTTTAAATTAAAAGATGCGTTAAAAATGACTGGATTTTTAGTTTTGTCTCAGTCTCATTTCGTCTTGGACAGTTCTTACTCTGCCAGTTTTTTCAGACGTGTAGGAACGTACATTTTTACGAACAGAAAAACAAAGATCAGATAAACCAAAATAGGAATCCAGCGTTCTATTCCAGACAAAACAAACGCTGCAATTACTCCAAAAATAAGAGCTGCTAAAACTAATATTCCCAACAATAATTGCTGAATAGCTGTTTTTTTCTGCGCCTCTTTTACAGGATACAATTGAACTAACACCATATAGCGAAATTGACTATACAATGGTAGCAATTGGAAACCAATCAAGTACAAGAATAATGCGCCAATAATCAGACTAAATGTTAAATCTGTTACCCCTACGATCAGTAAACTGCCAATCAATAGTAATCTCAAATATAGTCCACTAAAATCTGAACCACGGGCAAATCGTCTAGCATACAAGTAAAGATATGTTTTACTTTGATCCCCTTTAATTTTCTTCAATAGCGGATCTAGGTAACGACGTCGTTTTACCTTTGCTGAAATTTCTGGTACATCGGTAAATAAATTGATAAATTGATAAATTTGATGAAGGCGGCTTTCTTCCATTTGAATCATTTTTTCCCAATCAAGCTGTACTTCATTTTTTCGCCATAAATACCAATAATAAATACCTGCTTGTATCAAGGAACCAGCTAAACCTAACCAAATGGATGCATAAAAAGTAAGTAATAAAATGGCAAAAGCTGAAACATACCATCCCATTTTAAACCAACGTAACACTTGACTAGAAAATCGAAAAAGTTCTGCCCGTTTCACTTGTAGATGACCCGTTTTTAGGCTGATAAGTAAGACCAAATAGATTAGGTACATTGAAAATGGCTGACCGGTACTCACTACTATTAACGGCATTGCAAATCCACTAGCTAAAAATAAAACAACTGATGGAAATACACAAGAATAGCGAAACGCTTCACTTAAGTACGCTCGCATTGCTTTTTCTTTCGGCAATAAAAAAACAATATCTGCTGCCTCTGCAAAAGTAGCAATTTTTCCTACCGCTAAGCTAAGCAGCCAAAAAATTGAAACAATCAGTCCACCAAATACAAAAGAAGGTGTTAAATTCTTTAGCCAACTGGAATAATAAAAGCCAATTCCTCCCACCAAAAAAAGACAAACTAACACAAAATGATCATTGAAAACATAGCGCATATACTTTAGCATTTTTTTTTGGTGTCTAGCTAAACGTTTTCGAAAAAAATCATTCATGCTTCTTGCTCCTTCGTTAATGCGACATAAATCTCATCCAGTGATGAATCCGGAAGATTGAATGCTTCCCTTAGCTCTTGTAGTGTCCCTTGTGCTCGAACTTCACCATTATGTAAAACAATAAAGCGATCACAGTATTTTTCAGCAGTTGCCAAAATATGCGTTGACATCAAAATCGCAGAACCACTTTGTTTCATTTCAACCATCAATTCTAACAACGCATTGATTGCTAAAGGATCAAGTCCTAAAAAAGGTTCATCAATGATATATAGCGATGGTTCAATCAAAAAAGCACATAAAATCATGACTTTTTGCTTCATTCCTTTTGAAAAATTAGCAGGAAACCAGTCTAAACGTTTTTCCAAGCGAAACGTCTCTAATAATTTTTCTGCTCGTTTCAGCGCTACTTCCAGTGGAATATCATAAGCAATAGCAGTCACTTCAATATGTTCACGTAAAGTTAATTCTTCATATAATGAAGGTGTTTCTGGAATATAGCCAATTTGTTTCCGATAATTTTCACTATCACTTTTTAATGTTAGATCATCAATTTCAATTTTTCCTTTAGTTGCTTCTAACAACCCAATGATATGTTTGATCGTGGTACTTTTACCAGCACCATTTAAGCCAATCAAGCCAACCATTTCACCTGAATGTACTTCAAAACTTATATCTTTTAAAACAGGAAGATGTCCATATCCCCCCGTCACATGTTCAATCGTTAAACTCATTTCTTTTCCTCCAATGATCTTGTTTACTCGCTCTTTTATTATACCATGAAGAAAATGGCGACAATTTGTTTTTTTCCTTACAACCATCGGAACTTATGGTAAAGTTAACTTAGCCAAAATATTCTTAGCAGAAAGGATGTCTCGAATGGAAAACTGTATTTTTTGCAAAATTATCAACCAAGAAATTCCTAGCTATAAAATTTATGAGGATGACAAAGTGTATGCGTTTTTGGACTTATCACAAGCTACAAAGGGCCACACCTTAGTCGTACCCAAACGCCACGTTTCTGATATTTTTGATTACGACCAAGAACTAGCTGGTGCTGTCTTTTCACGTGTGCCGAAAATTGCTCGTGGTCTAGAAAAGGCATTTCCTGATATGAAAGGTTTAAATATTTTGAATAACAATCGCGAGTTGGCATACCAGTCAGTATTTCACTCGCATATCCATCTGGTACCACGCTACGCAAAAACAGATGATTTTTCAATTCATTTTGGTAATCATCAAGCAGATTACTCAGCAAGTGAATTGACAGCTATTCAGGAAATCATTGAAGCGCAGGTGAACGACATTGATTAAAAACTTTCTTAAAGGTCTCGTATTTGGTTCAGCTGTAGGTGCTGTAGGTGGACTTCTTTTTGCCCCAAGAAGTGGCAATGATACCCGCCAAAAATTAATTGACGAGTTAGATGAAGCTGCTGATTTAACGATGGATTTAAATAATAGTCTCAGCCACTTTAAAGAGGCATTGATTGAAACAAAAGAAACGGCATCTACCCTTATTCCAGAGTTTCAAGACTCTATTCAAAAAGATGTACTGGAATTTAAATTTCAAGCAGAACCAAGAATTGCTCAAATCCAAGAACAAGTAGAAAAAATTTCTGCAAACTTACCTGAACTTCCTGAAGAAAATCTTCATTAATTGAGTCAAAATACAACGATTATGCATTCTAAACTGTTTTTTTGTTATACTCTCGTAATGAATGTGATTAAAACATGAATTTTCTTTGAAACTATTCACTAGAAGCTTTTTTTTAGGAATTAGAATATGGTATAGTTGTAGATGTGAACAACTAAATATAAAAAAACAGGAGTGCAAAACTAAAATGAAAAGAAAAAAAATAATTTTAGCAGCGACTAGTGCCTTAGCTGTCCTAACGCTAGCTGCTTGTTCTGATGGTACAAACAAAGATATCGCTACAATGAAAGGTGGAACAATCACTGTTTCTGACTTTTATGACGAAGCAAAATTGGAATCATCTAACCAAACTTTAGTTCAACGAATGATTATTTACAAAGTATTCAATAACAAATATGGCGACAAAGTAACTGATAAAAAAGTTGATGCTGAATACAAAAAACAAGCAGAATCATTAGGTGATGGTTTTGAATCTCAATTGAAAGCTGCTGGTTACACAGAAGATTCTTACAAAGATTATATCCGTAACAACCTAGCTCTTGAAGCTGGCCTGAAAGCACATGTTGATATCACTAAAGATGACTTAAAAACTGCTTGGGAATCTTTCCATCCAGAAGTTGAAGCACAAATCATCAAACTTTCAAGTGAAGATGATGCAAAAAGTGTCAAAGAAAAAGCTGACAAAGGTGATGATTTCACTAAATTAGCAAAAGAAAACTCAACTGATACAACAACTAAAGATGACGGTGGCAAAATCAAATTTGATTCTGAAACAACAACTGTCCCTAACGAAGTGAAAGAAGCTGCTTTTAAATTAAAAGATGGAGAAATTTCTGACGTGATTTCTGCAACAAATGCTTCCACTTATGCAACTGATTACTACGTTGTAAAAATGGTTAAAACTTCTTCTAAAGGCGACGACATGGATAAATACAAAGATGAATTAAAAGAAATCGCCACTCAAACAAAATTGAACGATAGCGCATTTACAACAAAAGTTATCGGTGAAGTATTAAAAGAAGCTAATGTGAAAATCAAAGACGATGCTTTCGAAAGTGTCTTGAGCGCATTCACAACATCTTCTTCAGGTTCAGAAGCAACATCTGATTCTGAAAAATCAACAGACTCTTCATCTACAGAAAAATCAACTGAAGCAACTGATAGCTCAGAAACAGTAACTACAGACTCTTCAAAATAAATTTTGTAATTAAAAAAGAAGTAAAGCAGACTCGTGAAATTGAGTCGCTTTACTTCTTTTTTTATTGTTTAAACAAACTAGTTAAATCTCTTTTGGTACATAGAAACTGCGGTTATCCATACCAAAAATTCGATCTGTATATTTTCCAGGTTCCGTTTGACGAATAGAAGTCAACATCATTTGCATTGACGCATCAATATTATCAATTTGATGTAAAATTTCAGCTTCCATGATTCTTGGTCGCACAGGTGAACCATATTCCAATAACCCATGATGTGCTAGCACCATGTGTCTTAGCACTAAAACATCTTCATCTTCTTCACTGATTTTCAATGCAATACAAGCTTTAGTAATTTCTTCATCTACAAGGACTAAATGCCCTACCAAATTACCAGCTAACGTGTATTCTGTTGACATTGGACCAGATAACTCAATGACTTTACCCAAGTCATGTAAAATAATCCCAGCATATAGTAATGCGCGATTGATTTCTGGATATTCATCTGCAATTGCTTTTCCTAAGTGAAGCATCGTTAATGTATGATAAGCTAGACCACTAGCAAACGCATGATGATTTCTTTTTGCTGCTGGAAACTCAAAAAATTGTTTTTGATATTTATTTAATAAATACCGTACGATACGATTCCAGTGTGCATTCGTAATTTCAAACAATAATTGATTGATTTCTTCTTCCATTACTTCTTTTTTTATTGGCGCCCGTTCCATATAAAGACTAGGGTCACTAGGTTCATCAATTTTTGTTAAACGCATATGGATAATTTTCACTTGAGGATTTCCTTGATACATTTCTCTTTTACCACTCAAAAATACCACAGTTCCCGCAGTAAATTTGCTGATTTCTTCCTCAGAAGCATCCCAATATTTTCCATCAATCGTTCCAGAAGTATCTTGGAAAGTAAACGCAATAAATTTTTTACCGTTTTTTGCCATTCTTACATCAGCATTTTTTATTAAGACGAACAATTCAAACTGTTCATCAATGACTAATTCACGAATTTTTTTCATCTTATGCTCCTTCTAACCTTTTCACGGATTGTTGTAACTCTTGATAATAGCTTAACATTTCTTTGTCAGAAGAAAAACAAATTATCTGATACTTTTTACCAAACTCTGCTAAAAGTTTTGCTAAGTAATACTTTCTGTGCGAATCATAATGTAGCCATCCATCGTCAATAATTACTGGACAAAGTGCTCGATTTGCTTCCAAAGAAAGATAAGCAAACCGCATTGCCATGATTAATTGATCTTTGGTACCTGTAGACAGTTCATAAATAGGAAACTCTGTCTTTCCATCTGTGAGCGTCAGCAAGTCTTCTTTTAATAAAATCCTTTGATACTTGCCGTCAGTTAGTAATCCAAAATAATAAGTAGCCTCTTTTAACAACTGTGGCAATTGTCGCTCACTCATTTCAGTCGATAGATCGCCTAAAAAAGTGCCGGCAACTTCATATGCTCCCCACTGCACCATCAAGTGTTCTAATTCTGCCTTTTGACGGCTTTCTTCTTGATACAGTTCATCAAGTGTACCATCTTTTTGTAATTCCTCAACTTGAATGCTCAAGCGTTGTTGTTGTTCACTTGCAGCTTTTTCTTCTAGTTGTCGTTGTCGTTGCAATTGGTCTAAACGAATGATTTCTTGTTCTAAAAATACGCGTGTCATTTTTTCAGGAAATAATGGTGTTACTATTTTACTTAACTCAGCAAGTCTTTCTTTTTTTTGAATCGTTTCGTGGGCTTTTTGCAGAAATAGTGGCACCTCAGATGGATAAGCAAGCTGTGCCTCATTAAGTTGTTGCGTATACTCTTGTAGCCACGCTTTTTGTTTCTTCTTCAATTGATTAATTTCTTGCGTGAGTAAGGTATTTTGCTGGTAGCTACGAGCAAATTTCATTTGTTCCATTTCTTGAACAAATTGTGCCAGTAGGTCCATTTTTTCAGAAATGAGTTTATCTTGAACTGGTAGCCATTCTTGAACAACATCAAATTTTTGCTCTAGGAATAGTAACTTCTCTTGAATCTCTCTTTCTCTTTTTTGCTTTCGTTCATAAATAGCACAAAGACGTTGATAATCCGTAACTTCTTGACCATACTCCTTCATCAGCTCCACTGTATTCAATTGCTTTAGGGACCATTGAGTAGCCAAATACTGTACTTGTTGATCAAGCTGTTGTTGCATTCGTTGATTTTGTTTCCTATTTTCTTCAACTTCTGCGATTTGTGCAGAAGCGACATCCAATTGCCCCAGTTTTTCTTGCCACATTCCTTTGACTTCTAATGAATTACTTTTGCTATCTTTTTCTTTGTTAAGAAAGTAGCTTCCTACAAGCCCTGCTCCACCAAGTAATGAGATTATTTTCCAAGGGAAAGGCAATAACAAGCCTAGGACGATGAAAACTCCACCAGCAACCATATAAGGAATACTATTCCGCTTTTTTTTCTCCATCTGCTGGTTCTGTAAAAGAAAAGGGTACCGCGCTTCTAACTGGCTAATTTCTGCATCAATCAATTCCTGTTGTTCTTTTGCAATTTGTAGTCGAATTGTCAATTGTTGGTCTTCTTCTTTAAATTGTCTATTTTGTGAAAACAGTGTCTTCCATTCGGGGCTTTGCTGAAATTCTACTGGCTGATTTTGTCTTTGCCAACCCCAGCGCTGTTCTAAAATCTTTAACTCTGCTTCTGTTTCTCGTGTTTCTACCTGAAGTCTTTGCCATTCATTGACTAACTGCTCAACTTGAGTCTGTTCCTTTAAAAGAGCTTTTAATTCTGTTTCTTGTTCTAAGAAAAAATAGTATCGTGCTGATTGCTGATCCATGCCGCTATGTTTTTCTAACGTTGATTCTAGTTCTTCCAAACGTTCACTCATTTGTTGATACCTGCTAGAAAACTCTTGCAAATCTGTCAGCAACTGTTCACTTGGTAATTCATTAAGTGTATTTTCTTGTAATTCTTGCCATTCTTCATAAAGTGAAAAATTGATTTTTTGCTGATTTAGTTGCAATAATTTTTCATTGTTCTTTGATAATTCTTGTCTCAACTTATCTTGCTTTTTTTTTGCAGCCTGCTCTTGCATTACAAGTTGGCTAAAAAAATCTTCTTGTGCTTGTTTCTGATAAATTTTTTCTTGTAAACTTTTCCAACTATTTAATTTTTGATTAATAAGTAATTTTTGACCTTTTTTCTTATATAAATTTTGAGCTTGATTATAATACTCTTGTCGCTTTTGAAAAACTTGTGAACTTCCAGTAATACCTAGTGAAATCAGCATATCATGTAGTTCTTTTTCTCTAAGATGATCCAATTCTGATAACTGTTCTTGTTGAAAAGTGAAAACTTGCTGAAATAATTCTCTAGTCAATGGTGAAATCAGCTGTCCTAGGAGTACTTCACTTCCTGTTTGTTCACCAAAAACAACTTTTGCCTTTCCACGATTCTGTTGTTTATAGCGCTCGACCATAAATTCACCATGAACAGGATGTTCGAACCAGACACGACCACCATAAGCCGCTCCATCTTTTGGTGTATAGTCTTTCTTTTTTCTCCCTTTTGATGGAAAACCAAAGAGGATTGCTTGAATAAACTGATAAACAGTCGATTTTCCTGCTTCGTTTTCGCCATAAATCAATTGATTACCTGAAGAAAAATCAAAACTCTTTTGACGCCATTTTCCAAAAGCATTAATTTCAATCCGTAAAATTTTCATTCATTATCCTCCTTGAATTGAAAATCCTGATTGATTAATTCTTGTGCAGCAAGTAATGTCTCACTCTGATAATCAGGTAACTCATTCAATAATTTTGTTGCTTCTGGATGGCTATACAATTCACTCAAAATTTGTTTGAAATCTTGAGGAATTTGATAACTTTCAAATAATTGATACTTCAATTTTTTTGAAACAGTTACGGTTATTTGTTTCTGAACAGTATCCTTCATAAGAACAATACGCCATATAAATAAATTTGATGTATACTTTCTTAATTCTTCAATTAAATATTCTAATACTTCACCAGAATCAATTCGCTCCACAATATCCATTCCTAAATGTTCATAGTTAACAATCTCTAGCTCAATTAGATGAAATTTATTGTTAGAAATTTCCAGTTGTCGTTGAACCATGGGGAAAATCTCGTTAGTTGTTCGAACTTGCTCAAAAGAAATTTTTTGACGATGCCAATATACTTCAGCTACTTCTATAGGCGTTGTTTGATATTCACTTCGCTTCAATTCTACTAATGAAACAGACGTTGAAGTTTGTTCCTTTCTCGTGTGTCCTTGAGGTGCGCCAGAATATACGATTCTTCCATGATTGCTAACGATAGTTGGAACATGGATATGACCTAACGCCCAATAATCATAATTTTTTTCTTGCATTTGACTGGAACTAAATGGAGCATAGTTACTATGATCTTTTGTGCCCAATTCCCCGTGATACATTCCAACATGATAATCGACATTTGCTCGAGAGGGAAACTCTAGTACTTTTTCTTGTTGTATCCATGGATGACAATAGCTAAAAGCACTGATAGCAACTTTTTCACCCGAATTTAGTTTCAGCACTTTTGTTTTTACTTCTTCATCTACAAACAAATGAACATTTTCAGGAAATTCAAACCAGTATCTTTCTTTCTGATAATAATCATGATTTCCAAAAATCATATATACAGGAATATTTATTCGGTTTAAACGTTCCATTTGTTCAAAAAAGTGTTTTTGTGTTTTAAGTGAAGGTTTGTTTTGATGAAAAGTATCTCCAGCAAACAGAACAAAGTCAACTTCATGGAACACTGCTTGATCTACAATATTTGCTAGAACAATCTGATTTGCCTGTATTAATTTTTCTTGAACACGTTTATCGAATGGAATGGATCCTTCAAAAGATCTATCTATATGTAAATCAGCCGCGTGGATAAATTTCACTATCAAATTCCCTCCTTTTTTCTTTTATCATAACATTTTTATGTGTTTTTTTCACCCGAATACGAAAGTTTGTTCGCTTTTTTAATATAGAAATTTTATGAGAATACAAAAAAACAGATGAGCTTAATCACTCATCTGTTTTTTACCGTTGCGTGGCGACGTCCTACTCTCACAAGGGGCAACCCCTCACTACAATCGGCGCTAAGAAGCTTAACTTCTGTGTTCGGCATGGTTACAGGTGTATCCTTCTCGCTATCGCCACCACACTGTGGTGTTATCTTATTGAGTTTGCTTTTGCTCACTCAAAACTGGATTTGAAGTAATCTCAACTCTACCGAGTTTTTTTCTTTTACCATTCTTGGTTAAGTCCTCGATCGATTAGTATCAGTCCGCTCCATACATCACTGTACTTCCACTTCTGACCTATCTACCTGATCATCTCTCAGGGATCTTACTTTCTTAAAGAAATGGGAAATCTCATCTTGAGGTGGGCTTCACACTTAGATGCTTTCAGCGTTTATCCCTTCCCTACATAGCTACCCAGCAATGCCCTTGGCAGAACAACTGGTACACCAGCGGTAAGTCCATCCCGGTCCTCTCGTACTAAGGACAGCTCCTCTCAAATTTCCAACGCCCGCGACGGATAGGGACCGAACTGTCTCACGACGTTCTGAACCCAGCTCGCGTGCCGCTTTAATGGGCGAACAGCCCAACCCTTGGGACCGACTACAGCCCCAGGATGCGACGAGCCGACATCGAGGTGCCAAACCTCCCCGTCGATGTGGACTCTTGGGGGAGATAAGCCTGTTATCCCCAGGGTAGCTTTTATCCGTTGAGCGATGGCCCTTCCATGCGGAACCACCGGATCACTAAGCCCGACTTTCGTCCCTGCTCGACTTGTTGGTCTCGCAGTCAAGCTCCCTTCTGCCTTTACACTCTTCGAATGATTTCCAACCATTCTGAGGGAACCTTTGGGCGCCTCCGTTACCTTTTAGGAGGCGACCGCCCCAGTCAAACTGCCCATCTGACACTGTCTCCCACCACGATTAGTGGTGCGGGTTAGAGTGGCCATAACGCAGGGGTAGTATCCCACCAGCGCCTCCATCGAAACTAGCGTTCCGATTTCTACGGCTCCTACCTATCCTGTACATGCGGTACAGACACTCAATATCAAACTACAGTAAAGCTCCATGGGGTCTTTCCGTCCTGTCGCGGGTAACCTGCATCTTCACAGGTACTAAAATTTCACCGAGTCTCTCGTTGAGACAGTGCCCAAATCGTTACGCCTTTCGTGCGGGTCGGAACTTACCCGACAAGGAATTTCGCTACCTTAGGACCGTTATAGTTACGGCCGCCGTTTACTGGGGCTTCAATTCGTACCTTCGCTTACGCTAAGCACTCCTCTTAACCTTCCAGCACCGGGCAGGCGTCAGCCCCTATACTTCATCTTACGATTTTGCAGAGACCTGTGTTTTTGATAAACAGTCGCTTGGGCCTATTCACTGCGGCTGATCTGACGATCAGCACCCCTTCTCCCGAAGTTACGGGGTCATTTTGCCGAGTTCCTTAACGAGAGTTCTCTCGCTCACCTTAGGATTCTCTCCTCGACTACCTGTGTCGGTTTGCGGTACGGGCCGTTGTTTTCTCACTAGAAGCTTTTCTTGGCAGTGTGACATCAGGAACTTCGGTACTATTATTTCCCTCCCCATCACAGCTTGTCCTTAAAAGATTAAGCATTTGACTCAACCTAAGACTTACTGCTTGGACAGACATTTCCAATCGTCTGCATTCCTTAGCCTCCTGCGTCCCTCCATTGCTCAAACAAAAACAACGGGTACAGGAATATCAACCTGTTATCCATCGCCTACGCCTTTCGGCCTCGGCTTAGGTCCCGACTAACCCTGGGCGGACGAGCCTTCCCCAGGAAACCTTAGTCATTCGGTGGACAGGATTCTCACCTGTCTTTCGCTACTCATACCGGCATTCTCACTTCTAAGCGCTCCAGCAGTCCTCACGATCTACCTTCAACGCCCTTAGAACGCTCTCCTACCATAACACCATAGGTGTTATCCACAGCTTCGGTAATATGTTTAGCCCCGGTACATTTTCGGCGCAGGGTCACTCGACTAGTGAGCTATTACGCACTCTTTAAATGGTGGCTGCTTCTGAGCCAACATCCTAGTTGTCTGTGCAACCCCACATCCTTTTCCACTTAACATATATTTTGGGACCTTAGCTGGTGGTCTGGGCTGTTTCCCTTTCGACTATGGATCTTATCACTCACAGTCTGACTCCCGGATATGAATGAATGGCATTCGGAGTTTATCTGAATTCGGTAACCCGAGATGGGCCCCTAGTCCAAACAGTGCTCTACCTCCATCATTCTCAATTCCGAGGCTAGCCCTAAAGCTATTTCGGAGAGAACCAGCTATCTCCAAGTTCGTTTGGAATTTCTCCGCTACCCACACCTCATCCCCGCACTTTTCAACGTACGTGGGTTCGGTCCTCCAGTGCGTTTTACCGCACCTTCAACCTGGACATGGGTAGATCACATGGTTTCGGGTCTACGACTACATACTCAAACGCCCTATTCAGACTCGCTTTCGCTACGGCTCCGTCTCTTCGACTTAACCTCGCATGCAATCGTAACTCGCCGGTTCATTCTACAAAAGGCACGCCATCACCCATTAACGGGCTTTGACTTGTTGTAGGCACACGGTTTCAGGTTCTATTTCACTCCCCTTCCGGGGTGCTTTTCACCTTTCCCTCACGGTACTGGTTCACTATCGGTCACTAGGGAGTATTTAGCCTTGGGAGATGGTCCTCCCGGATTCCGACGGAATTCCTCGTGTTCCGCCGTACTCAGGATCCTCCTAGGTGTCTTCCAAATTTCATCTACGGGGTTTTTACCCTCTTTGACTGACTTTTCCAAGTCATTCGATTATCTGAAAAAACTACCATATTGGAGTCCTACAACCCCAACAAGCAAGCTTGTTGGTTTGGGCTTTTCCCGTTTCGCTCGCCGCTACTCAGGGAATCGAATTTTCTTTCTCTTCCTGCAGGTACTTAGATGTTTCAGTTCTCTGCGTCTACCTCAAATATGCTATGTATTCACATATTTGTAACATCCTATAAAAGATGCTGGGTTCCCCCATTCGGAAATCTCTGGATCATAGCTTACGTACAGCTCCCCAAAGCATATCGGTGTTAGTCCCGTCCTTCATCGGCTCCTAGTGCCAAGGCATCCACCGTGCGCCCTTATTCACTTAACCTTATCAACCTTACGGTTGGGTTTTGACATCATTTCTAGCGATAGAAACTAGTCAAGAAAAATAAGCAATTGAACTTATTAAAAAACTCATTCAACGCGGTGTTCTCGGTTTGTTTTGATCTTACTTCAAATATCCAGTTTTCAATGAACAAAGTGTTTTGAGAGTAAACCTCTCAAAACTGAACAAAGTAATGATGACAAACGTGTGTAGTCTCCGTAATATTCCTTAGAAAGGAGGTGATCCAGCCGCACCTTCCGATACGGCTACCTTGTTACGACTTCACCCCAATCATCTATCCCACCTTAGGCGGCTGGCTCCAAAAAGGTTACCTCACCGACTTCGGGTGTTACAAACTTTCGTGGTGTGACGGGCGGTGTGTACAAGGCCCGGGAACGTATTCACCGCGGCGTGCTGATCCGCGATTACTAGCGATTCCGGCTTCATGTAGGCGAGTTGCAGCCTACAATCCGAACTGAGAGAAGCTTTAAGAGATTAGCTTAGCCTCGCGACTTCGCGACTCGTTGTACTTCCCATTGTAGCACGTGTGTAGCCCAGGTCATAAGGGGCATGATGATTTGACGTCATCCCCACCTTCCTCCGGTTTGTCACCGGCAGTCTTGCTAGAGTGCCCAACTAAATGATGGCAACTAACAATAAGGGTTGCGCTCGTTGCGGGACTTAACCCAACATCTCACGACACGAGCTGACGACAACCATGCACCACCTGTCACTTTGCCCCCGAAGGGGAAGCTCTATCTCTAGAGTGGTCAAAGGATGTCAAGACCTGGTAAGGTTCTTCGCGTTGCTTCGAATTAAACCACATGCTCCACCGCTTGTGCGGGCCCCCGTCAATTCCTTTGAGTTTCAACCTTGCGGTCGTACTCCCCAGGCGGAGTGCTTAATGCGTTAGCTGCAGCACTGAAGGGCGGAAACCCTCCAACACTTAGCACTCATCGTTTACGGCGTGGACTACCAGGGTATCTAATCCTGTTTGCTCCCCACGCTTTCGAGCCTCAGCGTCAGTTGCAGACCAGAGAGTCGCCTTCGCCACTGGTGTTCCTCCATATATCTACGCATTTCACCGCTACACATGGAATTCCACTCTCCTCTTCTGCACTCAAGTCTCCCAGTTTCCAATGACCCTCCCCGGTTGAGCCGGGGGCTTTCACATCAGACTTAAGAAACCGCCTGCGCTCGCTTTACGCCCAATAAATCCGGACAACGCTTGCCACCTACGTATTACCGCGGCTGCTGGCACGTAGTTAGCCGTGGCTTTCTGGTTAGATACCGTCAAGGGATGAACAGTTACTCTCATCCTTGTTCTTCTCTAACAACAGAGTTTTACGATCCGAAAACCTTCTTCACTCACGCGGCGTTGCTCGGTCAGACTTTCGTCCATTGCCGAAGATTCCCTACTGCTGCCTCCCGTAGGAGTTTGGGCCGTGTCTCAGTCCCAATGTGGCCGATCACCCTCTCAGGTCGGCTATGCATCGTGGCCTTGGTGAGCCGTTACCTCACCAACTAGCTAATGCACCGCGGGTCCATCCATCAGCGACACCCGAAAGCGCCTTTCAAATCAAAACCATGCGGTTTCGATTGTTATACGGTATTAGCACCTGTTTCCAAGTGTTATCCCCTTCTGATGGGCAGGTTACCCACGTGTTACTCACCCGTTCGCCACTCCTTTTCTTTCGGTGGAGCAAGCTCCGGTGAAAGAAAAAGCGTACGACTTGCATGTATTAGGCACGCCGCCAGCGTTCGTCCTGAGCCAGGATCAAACTCTCATAATAAAAGTTAGAACAATCTTTCGATTGTTAAGCTCAATTTGTTTGCTAGCATATTGCTTGCTGTTTAAAAATGTTTGTTGTCTTGAATTGAATCAAGACGCCCTACACATTTGGTTTGTCTTACTTTGTTCAGTTTTCAAAGGTCTACTTGAATTGCCGTAGCAACTTTTATATCATATCAGAGTGACGTTTGAATGTCAACTCTTTTTTAAAAAAGTTTCTTTGATTTCATTCGAGAAATCTTTCAGCAACCCACTTAATATATCGCATCGTTTGTTATTTGTCAAGAACTTTTTTTAAAGTTTTTCTTGATGAAATCAAGCTTCATAAGCAGTCCTTTTTAAACGACTTAGTTATCTTATCATGTGATAATTCACACGTCAACAACTTTTTGAAATTATTTTTTTAACTTCTAGTTGTTTTTCAACAACTCATTCACTCTATCATAAAAAAAAAGAATGGTCAAGCAAAATTTTACATTTCGCTTGACCTAATTTTAAATTCTATCTCTTCACAACTTAACGATTGATTTGTTTTAATTTTTCACCCATTTTAATCGTTTCTTTCTTATTGAGTGGATAACCAACAAGTAAAATCACCGCAGATAATAGCAAACAAACTGCTGGCAATAAATTAGCAATCGTATAAATACGTTCTTGCACTAAAGCTGACTGAATTGTTCCGCCTACTGAAGACGATTGATAGCCAATCATCGTTAACATAAAACCACCAATTGCCCCTGCACATGCTTGTCCCAATTTTCTAGCAAAAGAATTGACACCGTAAACTGTTCCGTCTTCTCGTAACCCCGTTGTATATTGATGATAATCAATTACATCTGTAATGAAAGCCCACACCATCAAATTGAATAATCCTGATCCCAATGTTGCAATAAATAGTAGGAACAAGTATACCCATGCATTTGTAATATGTAAAAAATACATCAATAAATACATAATAGAAGAAAACATTAGAGCGACAACGCTTGCTTCTTTCTTACCAAACCATCTTGTCAACGCCGTTGCAAAAGGAGCCAATACAACGACCGTTCCATACGTGAATAATAAAGCAATCGACATTGCTTCTTTATTATGGAAGTAGTCATTAAATAAATAAGTCATAATTGTCCCAGCTAAAATTTGATTGATCACAATATAAATGTCCACAACAACTAGTACTACTAGTGCACGATTCGAAATTAAGTCTTTAACCAACCTGGTTGCTTGAATCTCTTCTTTTTTTCTACTCTTACCCTCTCCGTGGATAGCTTACAAGTTAAGATATATGCTAGAAAAGCTATTGACGCGCAGCCAATGGCAATCCAGAAAAAGCGTTCACTTGAGATAATCTGTTGACCATTTTTATTTTGCGTATACATTAATATTGGAATAAAGAAACCCGTAGTTAATCCACCGATTGCTGATCCAATACTTCTGAAAATCGACAACGAAGACCGATTATCCGGATTTGAACTGATTGCTGCCGCCATTGCCCCATAAGGAATATTAATTATTGAAAGAAAAATACCATACACAATGTATGAAACAAAAATATAAATCATCTTGTCCAACATTGGTAAATGCTGAATAATAGGCAAAAACATTAGAACTGTTACGGTACAAAACGGATACTTCATTCGGCGAATCTACGGGATAGATCGTCCAACTTCTGTTACCTTAGAAATATCACGTAGCCGTCCAACGAAAACATCCGCAAATGCATCTAACATTCTTGAAACTAGAAAAAGCGTACCTACTATTGCTCCAGAAACACCAAGGACATTTGTGTAATAAATCATCAACAAGCTATTAACCAATCCTAAAATAAAACAATTCCCTAAATCACCAAGCATGTAACCAATTTTGTCCTTCAAACCAAACGCACTTGTTTTCTTATTGATTGTCTCCTCAGAAACTACTTGTTGCGAAAGCATTCCAGTCACTCCTTTTCCTTTTTGGTAATCGCTTTCAAAATTATACCCTTCATTTTTTTATTTTTATATTCACAATATTGTTATTTCCTTGCATTATGTTGGTTGATAAAAAACTAGAGAAAGAATTTTACTTAGCTAGAAGCAAAAAAAGAGCAGGACTGCAATCAGCACTGCTCTTTTCTATTTACTATTAATTATTCGCTATATAGGTCACGTACTGGTGTCATGATGATTCGATTTAAATCATTAATAATTGTACTAAAACCTTGTTCTTTTTCCATTAAATCATTGATAACTGATTCTGATTGAATTTTCATAGCCATTTCTTGTGCTTTCATTGCATCTTCATCAGAGAATTCTTCGCCACGCATTTGTTTTTCCTGTAATTCAATTTGCATTGCTTGGAAGTTTTTAAATAGTTCATGCGCTTCTTTATTTTCTTTTACTTTACCGTATGCTTCTTGTAAAGCTTTGAATTCAGGAAGTTCACGAATTTCGCGTTCGATTTGATTCGCGCTATCATAGATATTTGACATAATATTGCCTCTTTTCTTTCAGTAGTTGAGTTCATTGTAACATGCAGCTATCCGTTTTCAAAGAACTACTCACTTTGATATTTCCGCCACAAATCTTTGGCTGCATCGCCAATTCCTTGTACGCCGTCTTTTACAAAGTCACCAAAGTTCTTCAATCCTTCTTTTGCTTTCTCGCCATATTGATCTAAGTTTTCTTTCCATTTTTCAGCATTGTCCTCTGCTTCTGATGGATTGTCCACTTGATCTGCTGGGACGACCTCTCCGCCTGTTGCATACGCATCCGCGACACTAAAACTTGTATTTGAAGTATAAGGAAGAATTCCTTCTGCAGCAGACTTAAAGACTCGGCCCACAACATTCCCACTCGTTCCTTCTAAGTAGTGCAATTCGCTGGACTCTTCGTAACCCATCCAAGTTGAAATAACTACGTCTGGTGTATAGCCAACAATCCATTGATCATTTGCTTTAGTGGCATCAAAATTCGTTTCCGTAGTACCAGTTTTACCAGCAACCGTATAACCAGCTGGATTTGCAGCAACTGCTGTTCCATTAGAAAATGTGCCAAGCAGCATACTTGTCATTTGTTCTGCTGTTTCTTTTGAAATTACTTGTTTAGGTTTTTTGTCCGTATTATCTACAATAACTGCACCTGTAGAATCAACGATTTTCGTAATCAAATGTGGCGAATACATCTGCCCATCATTCGCAAAAGCACTATAGGCTCCGGCC
Organism: Enterococcus sp. DIV0174; assembly: GCF_050529065.1. NCBI lineage: Bacteria > Bacillati > Bacillota > Bacilli > Lactobacillales > Enterococcaceae > Enterococcus > Enterococcus sp. DIV0174. The sequence goes on from NZ_CP172881.1 coordinate 2,431,114, forward strand.
ATGGTTAACGGTGATACACCTTTTTCTAAGCCACCTAATGCTAAACCATAGTATTTATCGGATTTTGATAAGCTTAACCCGAATTCTTCTGCTTTATCATACCCTTTTTGAAGACCAATCTCATGGAGTAACCAAACAGCTGGCAAGTTCAAGCTTTGAGCTACTGCTTGATACATTGGCACTTCACCTTGATACGTACCATCATAATTTTGAGCAGCATAGTAACTTTGTGGTGCGTCTTGCAAAGTACTAGAAGGTAAGTAGCCAGACTCTAAAGCAGCTGAGTACACGCTCAATGGTTTAATTGTCGAACCTGGCGACCTTTTCATTTGTGTTGCAAAATTAAATCCACGGAAGACGTGTTCTCCACGCCGCCCCACCAAGGCTTGTACACCACCATTTTTCGGATTCAATGCAACAGACGCAGATTGAACCATTGCCCCGTCCGAAGCATCTGCCGGAAATAGCTGTCCATTTTGATAAGTCGCTTCTAGCTGCTTTTGATAATTTTGATCTAACGCAGTATATATTTTATACCCCTTGTTCATTACATCTGATTCATCCAGTCCATATGCTTCCACAGCCTCATCAATTACCGCATCAAAATAATAAGGATAGCGATAACCTGATTCCGAATCCGTATACGTGTCATTTAAATAATCCGTAATGTTCGTTTGGCTCTCCACACTGGCTTGTTCTGCTGTGATTTTTTCGTTTTCTTTCATCACACTCAACACAGTATTTTTTCGATTATTAGCATTTTCTGGGTTATCAATTGGATTATAAATACCTGGTCCTTTAAGCATACCCGCAATTGTTGCCGCCTCTGACAATGTTACGTCACTCGCATTGACACCAAAATATCTCCTTGCAGCATCTTGAACACCCCAAACACCATTACCAAAATAAGCGTTATTCAAATACATAGTTAAAATTTCTTCTTTACTGTATTTCTTTTCTATTTCTATCGCTAGAAACAGCTCTTTTGCTTTTCTATCAAAGGTTTGATCGAGTGTTAAATACGCATTTTTTGCCAATTGTTGCGTAATCGTACTCCCTCCACCACCAGCGGTACTCCCTGAAGTAAGCATACGAACTGCTGCTCGAGCAATCCCCTTCACATCAAATCCATGATGATTATAAAAATTTCGATCTTCCGTAGAAATAACTGCATCCTGAATATACGGAGAAATTGCATCTAGTTCTACGTAAGTCCCTTTTTGAGCATAAAGTGTACCTGCTTCTTCATTATCTTTATCATAAATAACAGTAGATTGGCTTAATCCTGATTTTAAAGTCTCCACATTTGCTTGTTTTGCTAAAATAAACAAATAAACACTCGTTACCAAAATAAAAATCAGTCCCAACAAAAGAATAACTTTATTGATATGATATTTTTTCCAAATCCGCCTTCGCCATTTATGAAATCGGCTCAAATATGGCTTAATCCAGCGCCAAAAGCTAATCAAAGAAGCTTTTATTTTTTCCCAAACGCGTTGAAAATCCATTTGCATGTTCTCCTATCTTTTTATTCACACGGTCAGTTTACCACAACTAACTGCGCCTTTCTTCCTGCTTAAGATGTAAGTTTTGTAGTTAATGACGGTAGTTTAGCATAATAAGTAGTTGATTGATTTAATCTTTTTCTTAAATATATTTTAAAAATGGTAAAATAAAACTGACTTCGACGAAAGGAGCTCCGTTATGGAAATCACAATTACATTACCCGCTGATCACTCAGCAACAACTATCCAAGAATTATTAGAGCGAGAATGGCTAGTACCAAAAAAAGTTCGTCATTTTTTGCGTACCCGAAGAAATGTTTGGGTAAATGCGCAGCCCGCTCCTTTTCATTCAGAAATCCGCGGTGGCGACACAATTACTTTGCATTTTGAAGAAAGTGACTACAGTCATCAAGAAATCATCTTTGGTGATCCTAAAAAAATCCACACGCTCTATGAAGACGATCAATTAGTGATTGTAAATAAACCAGCTGGTCTAAAAACCCATCCCAATAACGCAAAAGAAACTGGAACCTTATTGAATGATTTAGCTGCTTATCTAGCTCCGAAAGATGAGAAACCATATGTTGTACATCGCTTAGATCAAGAAACCAGTGGTGCTATTTTATTCGCTAAAAACCCATTTATTCTGCCTATTTTAAGCCAATTAGTCGAACAAAAGAAGATTTATCGACGCTACCAAGCTATCGTTTGGGGAAAGTTAACCAAAGATATCACCATCACCAAGAAAATTGGACGCGATCGACACAACCGACGAAAACAAGTCATTGATGAACGTAACGGGAAAACAGCAACAACCCGCGTAACCGTTGCAAAAAATCTACCGACACAAACACAAATTTATTGTGTTTTAGCTACTGGGAGGACACATCAAATTCGGGTTCATCTCGAAAGCCTAGGTCATCCAATTGTAGGCGATCCACTTTATCAGTCACGGCCAGCGCAACGAATGATGCTTCACGCAATTGAACTTCATTTGACACATCCATTCACACAAGAAACGATTATCGCTAGAGCAACTCCTGGACTATGGTAGGCCTTGAGAAAACAAAAAAGTGTCTGTGACATTAATCAAAATGATTATGCTCCAGACACTTTTTTACGAATAAATGGCTTTTCGAAAGCAAATCTCTCAAAAATGAGTAGAATAATCTCAAAAACAGATAAAGCTATTTCCAGATTATCCTTCTTATCTATCAGAGTTGACTGCTCTTATTTCAACCACTTTTTTGAAATTTTATTTTTGTCGATACTCTTTTTCGGCTAATAATAAACTACCAATAATCCCACTTTCATTCGGCAAGCCCCAGCGAACAATATATTCACTAGCTTCTGGAACTTCCATATATCCTGCCATTAATTCAACAAATTGTTGGCGAATTTTTTGTAGTAAATGATCTTGGTTCATTACGCCACCACCAAGGATAATTTTTTCTGGTGCTAAAGTTAATGTATAGTTGATTAAAGCTTGTGCAATATAGAATGCTTGGATATCCCACACAGGATGGTCTACCGGTAAATCTTGACCTTTGATTCCGGTTCTTGCTTCTAATGAAGGACCAGCCGCCAAACCTTCCAAACAGTCCCCATGATAAGGACAAGTACCAGCGTAAGTATCGTCTGGATGACGTTTCACCCAGATATGACCCATTTCCGGATGAGCAATCCCCGAAAAGATATCTTGATTCAAAACAACACCTGCACCAATCCCAGTACCAACGGTTAGATAGATACAGCTATTCTTTCCTTGTGCTGCACCTTTCTTCAATTCGCCATAGGCAGCAGCATTAACATCCGTTGTCCACGCAATTGGAATTTGATAACGTGCTTTAACACTCCCTAAAAAGTCAAAATCAGCCCAACCTTTTTTAGGTGTTGCTAAAACATATCCATAGTTATCTTTTGTTTGGTCAATGCCAATCGGGCCAAAAGACCCAATCCCCATAGCAGATAAGTCAAACTTGTCAAAAAAAGCAAACACTTGTTGCAACGTTTCTATTGGAGTCGTTGTAGGGATACTTACTTTCTCCATAATTTCATGTTGATCATTCGCCACTGCACAAACAAACTTTGTGCCACCTGCTTCTATTCCGCCGTACATTTACTTTTCCTCCTCGAATCCGATTGTCCGAATTTCATAAGGCATCAATGTCGGCTCAATCGTTTGCTTACTGTCTTTTTCTAAAAGATTCAACAATCTGCTAGTTGTCCCTGGTTTTTGAACAACCATTTCTTCTTCGTTTCCTGACAGATTGAATCCTCTCAGTACTACTTTATCATTAAACTTGCTTCGCTTCAAAGCAGTAATTGCAAACGTTTTAGCATCCACTTCTAAATAATTATTTTTGCTGCTTAATTCACCTTGTTGATTAGCTAATTGTTGCGTCGTAAATGGAACTTGCGCAGCATACGCGTGTTGATAAGATGCGAATTTTTCATTTGGTTCATGAATTTCCATACTATACTGGAAGTGTTGCTGTCCTAAACACTGTGCCTCGGGAGTTGGGAAATATCCCCAGTCCCCTAACTCACCAACACAACGCAATAAGGTCAATGCAATTTGACCTGCATCTACAATTTCGTATTCATTCAAGCCATAGTTTCCAATTGTGACACCATAATTTTCATCATGAAGATTAACAAATGCATGTTGATGTTGCGGATTCGTTGGATTTTCCCAGCTTGCGGAAACTTTATTTGGTCGCGTAACGACTTCAAATATACTATCTGCTTCATGGTGTTCCACATGTAACTTCGTTGGAAATAGCGCGCGTAATCGATGGTCTTTCATTTGATTGTCAATCGTCGTTTCAAAGTCGATTTTCCGACTATTTTTCCTTAAAGTAATTTTTGTTTCTATTAATAATGGTTTTAATTCTTTTGCTCGTTTCGCTTTACGATAACGGAATTCAACTACCATTTGTTGTTCCCTTTCTAGAAGTTCATCGGCAGAAACTGGAATCATCATGGTCTGAATGAGTTGGATTTGAGCAATCTCTGGTGTATCAACTAAAATTTCTACTTGAGAATCCCCTTGTTGGTTTGAAAGAATTGGGGCGGTGTCACTTGGTTGTTTATAGATATACTCATTTCCAACATCACCCGTATCTTCAAAAACAAGCATATCCTCAAATTGTCGATCCATTTTTTTGTCCAACACCGTTAATGAACCATTCTCTTCAATTTTGATTTTGAGCAATTCATTTTCGATTACTCGTCCTTGGTCACTGACCATCGAATCAGTAATAGCGATTGGGGCTTTTCCTTCAGCTAACGTAAATGTCTCCCATGAAAAAGCAGCCATTTCTTCTAGCGGAATAGTTACAGTCACTACTTTTTCCATATAAGGTATCCGGAACCGATCTTTCGGTAAGTCATAGTCAAAACGAACAGTTGCTTCAGATACAATTGCGGGAATGATTTCTCCTTGTGCATTCTCAACATGATAGCTCTTAACAGGCGCATCTTCCAATTCTTTAAACAATGTCTCTGGTAATCCTTCAGCAAACTTTTTACGTTCCAACTCGACTTCAATCACAGCTTCACCAGTTTTCGCTGTTCCAGCTGTATTGATTACAACAAAAGGATACGTATCCTCTGGGAATTCGCTTGTATCAATAACTTGCGACAACTGCCTCATTGCTTCTTCTGCCACAAATTTCCCAACTTCGTCTGCTTTTTCGAATCGTGTAATCATTTCTCGATGAACAGAATCCACTGAACAACCACAAATACTATCATGTGGGTGATTTTGCATTAATGTTTTCCAAGCATAATCTAATTGATCATGAGGATAGCTTCCCGAAACTTCATATGCCATTGTCGCTAACGGTTCAGCAATATTTTCTAATTGTCTTTGAACTTTCGTATTCCATTGTTTTAAATACACGCGCGCAGATGCAGTATTTGCCAAGGTATACCAGCCATCTGTTTCTTGACTCGTTAATTCGCCTTCTACGGTCCCCAAATCTTCAGGTAAATCATTTGTTACTGCTGCTAAATAGTCGGTAAAATTAGAATGAATAAATTCGTAATCTGGATATAAACGATTTGCTAATGCAATTGCCTTTGATATATCTTTTTGAACAGGTTGATGATCGACACCATTCATCATTAATAAATGTTCAGTTGAAGCATATTGTTCTGCATCAGCTAATTTTTGATCCCAAAATGCCTTGGCTTCTTGCTCTTCAGCTGGTATTTCATTTCCATTACTATACCAATTAGCAAATAATAAACCAAAAATTTCTGAGTTATCAGGCCCTTTCCATTTCATTTCAGAATATTGGGAGGAATAATTTTCTGCCTCAAGCACCTGATTATCAAAGCCAATCGGTTTTACTCCGCGGCCAAATGCTGCTGCTTCAATCCCAACTTGCTTCATCATTTGAGGTGTTTGCCCCATATTTCCAAATGTATCTGGGAAGTAGCCCAGCATTACTGGAACACCCCATTTTTGCGTTTCTTCCAACCCAATCAACATATTACGAACGTTGGATTCTGAGCTAATCAAAAAATCATCTTGCAAAATATAAAATGGTCCAATACGTAGCTTACCCGCATCAATCGCTTGTTGAACTAACGCTCTTTTCTCCGGTCTTACTTGTAAATAATCATCTAAAATAATTGTTTGTCCATCTAAGTGAAAACTATTGAATTCAGGGTCATTCTCAAAAAGTTCTAATAAATCATCCATTAATTCAACTAGACGCATATGGTGTTGTTCATAAGCCATGTACCATTCTCGATCCCAGTGACTGTGGGAAATAATATATACTTTCTTTTTCATCTAATCGCTCCTATTTTTCTACTCGAATATCAAAGTAATCCATTACTAATTCACAAAACATCATATTTGCCCAAGAAAACCATTCTCTTGTGTAATTGTTAGGGTTATCCACATCAAAACCTTCGTGCATCAAGTTTGTTCCAGCATCTGTAGCTACTAATAAATCTAAAATTCGCTCTTTTTCTTTTCGATCATCAGTGGTCATGCCTTCCATTGCTAAAGCAATTGGCCAAACATAATTTTCAGGCGTATGAGAAGAACCGATTCCTTTTGCGTACTTTCCTTCATAAAAATAAGGATTTTCTGGGCTAAGCAACGTTTTTCTTGTTTGTAAATACGTCTCGTCTTCCGAAGAACAATAGCCTAGGTAAGGAGCAGCCATTAGGTTTGGTACATTGCTGTCATCCATGATTGAGGTATTTCCTTGACCATCCACTTCGTATGCGAAAATAGTCTCTTGTGCTTGATTTTTAGTTTTACCATACACTTCGATCCCTCGTTGAATCTCTTCTCGCAATGTGGTAGCTTTTGCTACGATTTGATTATTTGATAACACTGTTTGAAAAATTTCTTCAATATATCCTAAAACGACTACAGCAAACATGTTCGATGGGACTAAATACCCATATTGGCAAGTATCATCACTTGGTCGAAAACCTGACCAGGTCATTCCTGTAGGTACCACTTTTGCACCTTTCCCATCATTAACAAGCGTGTCTTCCAGACGAGTAGTATCACGTTCAAATCGATAAGGTGACTTAGTATGGTCTTGTTCTGTTTGAAAAACATTTAGAATTTTTTCGATTCCTGAAACAAATGAATCATCAAACTGATCTGTTCGCCCCGTATTTTTATATAAAAGATAGGCAAGTTGAACAGGATAACATAATGAGTCAATCTCATATTTTCTTTCCCAAATCCAATCATTCATTTCAGTATGGTCACTCTGATGTCCCGCCCCGTTCGCTTCTTCATTAAACGCATTCGCATACGGATCAATGTTGATATAAAAGAATTGTTTCTTTACCAACCCACTAATCATTGCTGCTAAGTCTTTATCTTCTTTGGCAATCACTAAGTAAGGGCGCACTTGTGCAGTGGAATCTCTTAACCACATAGCTGGTATATCACCGGTTAGCAAGAAAGTTGTTCCATCAGAATGTCGCTTTACTGTGGTTAACAATGTATTAGCAAACGCAGTAGAAAAATTTTTAGCCCAATCTGCATGCTCACTTCCACATTTCTGTTCAATTTTTCCCATGAATTCTTCAACTGATTTTGGTATATCTTTATATGGCATCTCTCAATATCCTCTTTTCTATTTGATATATCTTAGTAGATTATACTTCTTGGTTCGTTTTTTGTCTACGCTTTCACAATATTTTTTATTGTTTACTTTTGCTTTATTTATGCTATCATTTATACATGATATATCATTAAGAGGTGTTATTATGGAGCAACCATTATATAAGAAAATATTTATCGATCTACACAACGCAATTCTTGATGGAACTTTAGCCATTGATAGCCAAGTTCCTACTGAAAAAGAACTTTCTCAAAAATATCAAGTAAGTCGAATCACATCCAAACGAGCATTAACAGAATTGGAACAGCTTGGTTTGATTTATCGAATTCGTGGAAAAGGCAGCTTTGTCAAAGCAGACAATCCAGAGACCTCGGCTGTCCACATTCAAAAAACAAAGAGAATTCTCTTTTTATTTCCGTTCTTAACTGATTTGTCCGTTGGTGATTTCACTGAAGGATTGAATCCAATTATGCAAGAAAATCAATTTGACGTATTGATGACCTCTCTTGATTTTCTCCAAACAAAAACGGCAAAAGAAGTGATGGATGAATTCGATGGATTGATTTACTACGCTATCGATACGGAGCAACACTTAGATTTATTGTTTGAACTTTCACTGAAAGATTTTCCAGTCATTATTTTGGATAAGAAAATTTATGAACTACCATTTCCAACCGTTCTTTCAGACAATTTCGCCGGCGGCTCGATAGCCACAAATCAATTGATTGCTGACGGTCATCAAAAAATTGGCTTCTTATTTGGCGAACCAACTCATCCACAATCAGTTCGTCAGCGCTATTTAGGCTATCTTGAAGCTCTTGATAAAGCTAATTTAGCTTTTCATACTGCGCTTGACGACCAAAAAGCAACGAATAAAGAGTTATTAAACTATATCAAAGAACACCAACTTACTGCGTTTGTCTGTGAAAATGATCTTGTTGCCATTCAAACAATGAACCAATTGAAACAAGCTGGCTTTTCAGTTCCTGCTGATTTTTCAATTATCGGTTTTGATGATATTCAAGCTGCAGCTTTAGTTGATCCGCCTTTGACAACTATTGCCCAAAATTTCAAAGAACTTGGAAAATCTGCTGGAGAAAAGTTGATTCATTGGCTTGAAACCAAAGAATCACCAGCGGATACCAAATACCCAGTTACATTAATAACAAGACACTCAACGAAGGAGCTTAACAATGAACATTCAACAAATTGATACTCGCCACGGGACTGCCAACCAGTCCAATTATTCAAACGGAAATTGCCTGCCTTACACAGGCGTTCCGTTTGGAATGAATTATTTTGCCCCACAAACAACCGACCAAAAAGGAAGTTGGTGGTTCCACCCAGAAGACCGTATCTTTCAAGGTTATCGTTTAACACATCAACCTAGTCCTTGGATGGGTGATTTCAGTCATTTCCTAATGACACCAGTTAGTGGTACTCTACCTGAAAACAGTCTTTTTCATGCTCAGAGTTCTTATCGACCAGAAGAAAGCACGTTTTGCCCTACGCATCTGTCAATCAATCAACTGCGTTATGAAATTTCATCCACGTTGATTCCTAGTATGTATGGTGGTGTCCTTACGATTGATTATCACAAAAATGATAGCGGTTTACTTTTGACTTTTCCTGAGCGATACCAGTTAAATGTTGTAGACTCGCATACAATTACTGGTTATCTCATCAACTTTTCTGGATGTGAGGATCCTGATTTTCGCTTTCACTTTATCCTTTCCTTTGAACAACCATTATTCGACACTGAGTTAGCAATTCCAGAAAATAGTTCTTCTATTTTGTTGTCGTTTGGCTCGATCGAACAGCAAACGATTCGCTTTGGTACTTCTTTTATTAGCGAAGAACAAGCACAGGTAAATTTATTGAGAGAGTCTGCACAGTCGCCTGATGAATACCTGGAAAAAAATCGCCAAATTTGGCAAGAATATTTCGATAAAATCAAAATCAGTCATCATGATAAAAAACAAGTAAGTACTTTTTATCATAACTTATATCGTGTATTTCTCTTTCCTCAAACATTCTATGAAGTAACTAAGGATGGCGAAAAAATTCACTATGATACATTCAGCAAAACTATTCGCTCTGGTGTTCTTTATACAAATAATGGATTTTGGGATACGTATAAAACGGTCTACCCACTCTATTCATTGATTGCCACTGAAAAATATGAGGAAATGCTTGAGGGCTTTCTTACAAGTTATCGAGAAACGGGCTTTTTGCCAAAATGGCTATCGCCTGATGAACGAGGTTTAATGCCCGGAACATTGATTGATGCGGTAATTGCTGACGCCGCAGTAAAAGGAATTCGTAGCGATTTGATGCCTGAATTTTTAATAGCAATGAAAAAAAGCGCTACTGTCCAAAGTGAGTTACCTAATTATGGTCGCCAAGGAACACTTGATTATTTAACATATGGCTATGTTCCTAGTACCTATCATGAATCAGTCAATCATACTTTAGATTATGCTTATAGCGATTTTTGTATCAGCCAAGTTGCTGCTATACTGGGGGATCATGAGACCAGTGCTTTTTATCAAAGACAGTCCTTAAACTATCGTAATATTTTTGACCCTACCGTTGGGTTCATGCGTGCAAAAGATACGAATCAACAATTTAGAGAAAACTTCTCAGCGACTCGCTGGGGTCAAGATTACGCAGAAGGAAGTGCATGGCAAAGTAGCTTTGCCGTCTACCAAGATTTTAATGGTTTGATTCGTGAACATGGTGGAGAAGCTGCTTTTCAAGAAAAATTAATCAAGCTTTGTAATCAATCTCCTTCCTTTGAAGTTGGTGGATACGGATTTGAAATCCATGAAATGAGTGAAATGGCCGCTATTGAATTTGGACAACTGGCTATCTCAAATCAACCTAGCTTCCACTACCCTTATCTATTCAGTTATCTTGGTAAACCAGAGATGGCTCAGCCGTTAATTAAACAATTGTTGACTCAAACCTTCAATGATTCACCGACAGGTTATCCCGGTGATGAAGATAATGGTAGCATGTCAGGTTGGTATATCTTTAGCAGTTTAGGTTTTTATCCAGTCACACCTGGTTCTGGAGAATATGTTATTGGTTTGCCGCTGTTCGATCACGTTGAACTAAAACTTGCAAACGGTCAGACACTTACGATTGAAAGCTCACCAAATCAACCACAGCAACAGTTTGTTCATCAAGTTGACCGTAATGATCAAATACATTCTAAGTTATTCTTTACACACGAAGACTTACTCACAGGAGGAACAATTCGTTATCACTTAGGTACTGTTCCTCACCCCAAAAAATACGCGGCCGATGCTTTACCGTTTTCTTTAACCTAATAAGCCTTCACAATAAACTACGTGCAAAAATAAAATTTGATTTTTATTTTCATAAAAAAAGACTGAACCAAAACATATTTTCGTTTGGGCTCAGTCTTTTTGATTGTCTTTTTTACTCAGTCATTATCATTCCAAAATCAGCAATTCAACCTATATAGAAGTTCCTACGTCTAAACACTGTACTCCCTACTTTTTTCTTTAAACTAAGTAAGGGGCTTTTCTCGGTACTCTTTTGGTGATTGTCCCACAATTTTCTTAAATAATTTAGAGAAATAAGTGGTGTTGTTGTAGCCAATCTCGTTTGAAATTTCATTGATATTTTGTTCACTGTGAAGTAGCAACCATTTTGCTTGCTCCATCCGTAAATGATTTAAGTAGGTAGAAAAGCTTTTTTTCGTTTCTTTTTTAAATAGTTGCCCGAGATACATCACATTTAGGTGCAAACTTTCGGATACTTCTTTTAATGTTAACGGCTCCCGGTAATTTTCGTGCAGTATTTGCAGCGCTTGCTTGATATTTTCACTATAGTTTTTTTGCTTTTGCTGCTTACGAACTAATGAAAGCAACAATTCTTGAAGGTCATTCACATTTTTTGCCTGATTTATTTGATGAATACCTGTCAAGTACTCATCATCTTCTAGTGTAATCAGCTCTCGTTGAATATCCATAAACAATAAGAAAGTGAAGTGCCGAATGTCCTCGGGAGTCATGACTGCCGATTGGAATTGTTCAAAAAACTCACGAATCATTTGTTGAACTAAATCTAACTGATTACTTTGAAGCGCGCGACTAAAAGTAGAAAAATCAATTAACTGATCTTGATTTTCTGCAGGCAGGGACCTAATGATTTCACGTCTGGCTTCACCGTAAAACTGTTGAAGATGCAACTGGTCTTTTGCCCGACGAAAACTTTCAGGAATATCATCTATTTCCTTTATTTCGTCACCCACACTAATCAGCCAATCTTGTTGTGCATACTGCGTTTGAAAATAGTCACAAAAGTCCCCGACTTTCTGGGGACTAAGCAAAATGGTGAAGCAAGTCACATCCCCAAAACTTCGCTGATAATAAGTAGTTGCTTGTTGTTCTTTTAACCATTGAATAATAGCAGATTCATGTATTCTTTCTAGCTGAATCAATAAAATTTGTTGTGACTCTTGAGGTAATCCACTCAAAAACTCTTCTTCGCTGGTTTCATCTAACTCTTCATTTAACCATTGACTGAATAAAAGTTCCTGATAAATTTCTTGCTGATTTTTTTGCTCATTTTGCTGATCCAAACGTTCTTTTACTTTTTTTAAGCTTTCAATCAACTCTGTTTTATTCACCGGCTTCATCAAATAATTAACTGCCCCAAGTTGCATACCACCTTTAAGGTATTCAAATTCTTGGTAGCCAGAAAGAATCATAAACTCAAAGGTATATTGCTCTTTTTGAGCTGCTTCAATAAATTCTAGACCGTTCATCTCTGGCATTGTTACATCTGTAATAACTAAATCAATAACTTGTTTTTCTAAAACCAATAACCCTTGCATAGCATTTTCTGCCGTTGCTACGATTTCAAATCCAAAACTGGGCCAATCAACAATTTTTTTCAATCCATTCAAAATCATGTATTCATCATCAACCAGCAACACTTTATACATTTTCAGACTCCTTCTTCTTAAATGTAATTTTAATCGTTACGCCACCTTCTTTATTCGCAAACAATCGCATCCGGTACGTGCTACCGAAATTTGCGCGTAAACGTTCATTTACGTTTTGCAAACCAATTGATTCATGTAACTCGACTTTTGGATGTACCAATCGATTTTCAATTGACACTAACTGCTCTGGAGTAACTCCTTTACCGTTATCTTTCACTTGAATTTGTACAAATGATCCTTGTTGAAAAACTTTTACGCTCAATGCGTTATCATAACGAGTAAAATCAATTCCATGTTTAAAATAGTTTTCAACTAGTGGTTGGATTACAAATTTCGGTACTTCAATTTGCTCTAGTGATTCCTCAATCGAAAAATGATAGGCTACACGATTAGGATAACGCATTTGGTAGAGAAATACATACTTTTCACAAAAATTCAGCTCTTCTTTAAGGCTAATTTTCGTTTCTTGATTCGTGTTATTTCTTAATAATGCAGAGAAAGCATAGACCACTTCTGCAAGTTCTTCGCTTCCCTCACTCAACGCATACATTCGAATGTACTCCAATGTGTTGTAAAGAAAATGAGGATTGATTTGTGCTTGTAATGCGCGCATATGTGCATCTTTTTGTTTGATTTCTAATTTATAGATATCTTCAACGTATTGGTTGATGCTATCCAACATAGTATTAATACCTTGCGCTAAATCTTTCAGCTCATACTCCGTTTGTTCCTGGGCAATTCGCGTGTCCAGATTACCATTTGCCGCTTCATTCATTGCACGCATCACTACGTCGATTTGCTGAGAATAACGTTTAAATGTTTTATATAAGAATACGAGTAGAATACTGTCTAAAAGAATCACGCCAATAATCAATGGTGCCAGACTTCTTGCAGTTTCTCGATAAACATTTCGTTGGTCTAGCGTTGCTAGTATACGGTACTCACCAGATAATTCCTGATAGGAAACAAAGTTATGTTCTTCCAATTTCGATAAAGGGAGTCCAGAATTCTTATCCAATTCTTGTGTAATCAGTGTTTCTTGTTTCTTTCGGCTTTCTGGTGCTAGTCCTGCGCTATGAAAAGTATACAGACGATTAGCAGAGCCAGAAATCATGTACAAAGATAAGCCATTAAAAGCATTCAGGCTTTCTAAACTGGATTCCAATTCTTTCTTTTGGAACCCAACAAAGATGCTTCCCAGCTCCGTGCCACCTTGAGTAATCGGCATTTTGATATAAAAAGCATTTTTTAATGTCGGGGTTCCCGTTTTAACAATTCCCGCTTTGTGTTCTCTGGTAGACTCAAAATATTCTGGCAGTTGACTAAAAACAATGTAGAGAGAACTTAGCTCTTCATAGTTGACGTAAAGATCCAACATTTCATTTGGAAAAGACAATAGTTCATTGGTTTTACTTTGTTGCGTATATGCGTACATCAAATACCGGTCAATTGGTTGTGTCAGATAAGTTGTCGCATTCTCGATTTTTTCTGGACTTCCCAGAAGTTGATCTTTGATAATTTTGCTTAATGTTGTTTTATCATTTAGCATTCGATTTGTCGTTTGCAGTGCTTCATTGGTGACATTTTCTGCTTGATTTTGGTTTTGACTCCAAGTATGGATACTAAAAATAATTGTTGCGCCAATTGTGAGTACAGTCATCACTACTGCGTATTTACGCAACAAACGGTTGAGCAACGTCCCTTTTGAAAATAAAACTTTGAATGGATTATTCATAGTTTTCCATTCGAACCGCTAATTCTTCGCGCCATTTTTTTGTCGCCAACACATTCCATACGGTCAATAAACCTAGCAAACCAAATAACAATAGACCTTTGAAATGCCACGTCAACGCAAGGATAATCCCGCTACCAATAATCATCTTCAACAACGTAGAAAAGCTCGATAAACTTGAAATAAAACTTAACTTAATCACATTGCCGAATGTCATTTCATATTCACTATCTAAAATTAAACTCCATTGATACGTTGCAAACAAATAAAGTAAACCAAACAACAAAATAAAATCAATTCCCAAAAATAAAAGTCCTTGTATTTGAACTGAAAGATAAAGATTATAACTTAGAATAGCTAACCCTGCAAAAAAGAAGAAAAACAAATAATTTCCTCGCTTAAAATATTTCTTAAAACAGTACCAACCTTGCTTAAGTGTTATGTCTTTGTACTCAAACTCATAGTGATAAAATAATTCATTAATTGTTTTCAACGCTGGTCCAATTCCTAAAACAATCCCGCCTGCTAGACTAAACAACCAGAAAAAAAGTGTTAGTTTAACAACTACCCACACACGAATGAACAATGTCTCCAAAGCTTTTCCTAACATAATATCTCCTTTTTAAAACATAATCTTTTCTCTCTTATTATATAAAGAACAGCGAGCAGATGGAACCGCTCGCTGTCAGACTTATTTATTTTCGAAATTCATCGTATTGTTTTTGCATCTCAGTTAAAACTTTTTCGTAACCAGCTTTATCTAATGCCTCGAGCAATTTAGGCAAAGTTTCGTCTGGATCAACTGTTCCGGTATTTAATCCATCCATATACTGATTCATGACGTTTGAGATGTTACTGATTTCTGTTTTAACACTGTCTGTATTAAAGCTGAACCCTAAGATTGGTGAAGTTTCAGCTTCTTCAATTGATTTATCGCGTGTAGCGATCATTTCATCAGTGATTGATTCTTGTGTGTATAAAATTGCGTTATTTCCTGTGTTCCAAGCAGACATGTGTGTTTTTGGTTGGTAACCATCTAACAACTTGATCTTGTCGTCTGTTCCGTCTACTTTTTCCCACGCTTCGCCTTCAATTCCCCAAACTAATCCGTTCAATAATTCAGCATCGCTGTTAAGTAATCCTAAAAATTCAACTGCTTTTTCTTTGTTTTTTGAAGTATTTGAAACAACGAAGTTTGCCATTTGTGCTTGTCCTGTTGATTTCAAAGGAACAGTGATTGATTTAGAAACTAATTCTTGGTTTGCTGCATTACTTAAAATTGTGTCACCATAATCGAAAGGCCCTTGTGTTTCGCCACGTAGTAACCAAGTGTTCCCTTCTAAAGGATAATCTTTGCTACTTGTTGCCGCATCACTTGGAATCAAGCCTTGTTGGTACCAGCTATGCATCGTACGAAGCAAGTCAACATAAGTTTTGTTGTCGTATTGATTGATAATCTTTGCTTTGTCTCCATTTAAATCAATGGCAAATGGTAACGTATTTCCTAATGGATAATCGAAGTCACCTTGAACTTTGAAGCCTTGACCAATGGCGAAAGCAGCTGTATTTGGTTCTTTTTTGTGGAATTCTTGTAAAACTTTTTCGGCATCTGCATAAGATTCGATTCCATCAATTGAAAGATTGTATTTATCTAACAATGGTTTGTTAAAAGTTAACACTTGTTGAGCAAACACATTGCCATTTACTGGAAGCGCATATAATTTGTCATTGACTAAATTTCCTTTAATATAGGCTTCGTCTAACGCATCATAAGCATCTTTAGCGTATTTAGGTGCTAACTCAGTTAGGTCGGCAAACGCACCTTTTTGAGCATTAGAAACATAGTTATTTGCATAAGCGATATCGTAGTTTTCACCAGAAGAAATGATTACGTTCATTTTTTTCTCGTAGTCCCCAAAACCGATATAGTTGATATTGACCTTCGCGCCAATTTTGTCTTCGATTCGTTTATTCGCCACTTCCATCAATGCATCATAATTATCTGGCTTATCCCCGATTTGATACATCTGCAATGTGATACTGTCAGACCCTTCTGAATTACTGCTTGCATTTGAACCTCCACCACAAGCAGCTAACGTACCAACCATCAACGCTGAAACTCCTGTAAAGGCTAGTTTCTTCCATAACTTCATCTTACTTCCTCCTAAATAAAATAATTTATTATTTATTCCTTGACTCCACCAATCGTTAACCCTTTGACAAAATGTTTTTGGAAAAATGGGTAACTAATCGCAATTGGCAATGTTGAGATAACAACGATTGCCATTCGTGCTGATTCTCCTGGTACAGCTGCTAAACCTCCAGCAAGCTGGCTTCCAGCTCCCGCATTTTGTGTGAGATATTGGATATTACTTTGAATCTTCATCAACAAGTATTGTAATGGGACTAAGTTATCATTTTGAATGTAAAGTAATGCGTTGAACCAATCATTCCAGTAACCTAATGCGGCAAATAAGCTAATTGTCGCAATTCCGGGAACAGCTAAAGGTAACACGATTTGAATAAAAATTCGCAACTCGCTTGCTCCATCAATTCTGGCAGACTCAATAATTGAATCTGAGACTGAGCGTTTAAAGAAAGTTCGCATCACAATAATATTGAATGGGCTAACTGCCATTGGCAAAATCAGTGCCCAAATCGTATCTTTTAATTGAAGCAAATTGGTCATCACCAAGTAATTGGCTACCATCCCTGGTGAAAACAACATGGTAATTAAACAAAAGACTGTAAAGAAACGACGGAACGGGAAATTAGAACGAGAGATTGCATAGGCATACAATGAAGTAGCTGTGCTATTAATCAAAGTTCCTAAAACCGTTACTAAAACTGTTACAAATAATGCTTGGAAAATTTTCTCTTGCATCTGTCCAAATAGATACGTATAACCAAATGTACTGAATTTTTCTGGCCAGAAACTATAACCATTAGTTGCTAACGCTGTTTCATCTGTCAAAGAAATCGCGATAACAAATAGAAACGGCAAGATACAGGAGAAGGCAAAAATCGCGATCAATAAATTAGAAAAGAGATTCATTGGTTTGCTGAAAGCTCGCACTTGAACCTGCTCTACTTTTTTCTTTTTCATCGAATCCCCCTCCTAAAACAATGCTGATTCGCTGTCGAAACGACGTGCGATCGCATTCGTAGTCATTAACAAAACAAATCCTACAACTGACTGATACAATCCGGCTGCTGCAGTCATTCCAAAGTCACCTGTAGAAGTCAACCCATTAAAGATATACGTATCTAATACTTGAGTCACGTCATACAGTGCGCCTGAATTTCTTGGAATATTATAGAACAATCCGAAATCAGCTCGGAATATATTCCCAACAGCTAAAATCGTTAAAATCGACATCAACGGTACTAATTGAGGAATTGTCACATGTTTGATTTGTTGCCATTTGCTTGCGCCATCAACCATAGCTGCTTCATAGTAAGTGGGGTCGATTCCCATTACTGAAGCAAAGTAAATGATACTATTATAGCCGATTCCTTTCCACGTCCCAATGAACAATAGAATAAATGGCCAATATTTTGGTTCATTGTACCAATTGATTGCTTCTCTTCCATGACCTAACAGCCATTGGTTGAAAATTCCTTTATCTGGGCTCAAAAAGGCATAAACAAAGTAACTAATGATAACCCAAGACAAGAAATAAGGTAGTAATGACATTGTTTGATACACTTTTACTAATTTTTTATTTCTTAATTCACTCATGATAATGGCAAAAACAACCGAAATCAGTAAGTTTAGTGTAATAAATCCTACATTATACAAAATCGTGTTTTTCGTAATTAAAAATGCCTGATCTGAAGAAAATAAAAATTTGAAATTCTCCCAACCAACCCACGGGCTCTCTCTCAAACTTGCCAAAAATCCATCTGCAGAGATATGGAAATTTTTAAAGGCAACCACGTTTGCTAACACTGGAATATAGAAGAAGAAAATCATCCACAACATTCCAGGCACAGCCATTAAAATCAAAGCTTTAAAACGCCAAACCATCGAGAAAAAATGTTTTAACCCCTTTCTTTTTTTCATCAAAAAACTCCTTTCAACTTGTTCGCACCGTAATTATAGCGCTTTCAAAAACAAGATTGAATAAACAAATTATAGGTATAATGAAACAAACTATAGCTGATATTGAACTATTTTTAATTGGTCGCTGCCTATTTTTGAGTTTGATCAATAAAAAAAGGAAGGAATATAGCAGATTCCTCCCCTTTCATTTGTACTAAATGAGGTTGCCTATTTTTGCGTATTTACGCAGGAATAGCACCTAATTTTTTAATTGTTTACTTTTCTTGGATTTTTACTAATTCCTCTGCCGTCAACTCCCGATACTCACCTAGTCCTAAGTCTGCAGGTAATACAACATTTCCCATTCGGATTCGTTTGAGGTAAGTCACTTCTTTGCCAACAGCTTTCACCATTCGTTTCACTTGATGAAATTTTCCTTCATGAAGAATCAAACGAATGTCTGACGTTTGTTCGGCTTCGTTCACTGCATCAATCGTTAACACAGCAGGAAGTGTTTCTTCCCCTTGACTGATGACCAATCCCTTTGAAAAAGCATCAATATCTTCTGCCGTCATCACCCCAGCTACTTTTGCAAAATATTCTTTTTCAACATGTTTCTTCGGCGACAATAGTCGATGTGCCAAAGCACCATCATTGGTTATGAGCAATAAGCCTTCCGTATCTTTATCCAATCTTCCTACTGGAAAAAGATCCTCACGATAATCAAAATCATTCAGCAAATCCAAAACAGTTTCATCATAGTTATCTTGCGTTGCAGAAACCACACCCGCAGGTTTATTTAAAAGATAATAAAAATTCTTTTGGTACATAAGTTTTTCATCTAAATAAGCAATTTCATCTAAGAGTTCTTTTACCTGAAACTTATCACTTTTGATTACTTTGCCATTAACAGTCACTTGGCCTTTTTTGATTAACCCTTTGACTTCCTTTCGACTGCCTAACCCCACATCGGCTAAAAATTTATCTAAACGCATGCGTTTTCCTACTTTCTAAAAAGAAAAGAACTTGCAACAACAGTCTATTGACGTTTGTCGCAACTTCCTCTTCTTTCTTTTTATTTGATTCGTAAGCGATAACGTAGTCGGACCATACTGCTGCCCAATAATTTCTCCGCCAAGCGAATTTTCAATGCTAAATAACCATAAACTGCTACACCCACGCCAGCCACACTGACGACTAAAATCAATGATTCAAATTTACTATCTTGGCTTAAGAATAAACTTAAAAGTTGCTTTGTTAATCCTGTTGCTAACAACATCAATAGCGTCATGATAAAAATCAACAACGTTCTTCGCCAAACAAAGCCAACTCGAAAACGTACGACTTGGTGCATTTTACGAAGAATCAAGATACAAGAAACAGCGAAACCAATCATGGTTGCTAGTAACGGTCCGTAAACTTGAAATATTCTGATCGCAGGATACTGTAAAATTAATTTCACGACAAAGCCTATCAACAAGTAGCGAATAGCTGCACGATTTTCAAACATTCCTTGCAACATATTAGAAATCAACATATACAAACCTAAAAATAAGCCTACAAAACTTGCTTGGACCAATACTTTACTGCCCAATACATCTGGTGTGTAAAAGAGTGTATTCAATGGATAAGCTAACAACATCACACCTGCGGTAGCAGGAAACATGACAAACGAAAACAATTGTAGATTGCCACTAGTCAACTTAGCCAAACCAGGACGATCCTTCAATGTGATGGCTTCCGTAATCAATGGTAAGCCCGTCGCTGCAATCGATGTTGCTAAGGCAATGACCACCATCGTTAACTTATCTGGATTTGCGCTAAAAATAGAAAATAGATCAAGCAACTGTGCCTTTGAATATTCCGTCGTGGCAGACATGATTCGAATGAACGTAAACTGGTCAACCAATTTGAAAATCGTTACTCCTGATCCAACAATGATAAATGGAATAGCCTCTTTCATAGTATCCAGTAATAGTTTTCTAGTTGCTACATTTACTTGGTTATTGCTATGTTCAATATGCTGATTCATCAGTGGTTGTTGTTTTCTTAAATAATAAAGCAAAACCACAATACTAACTAACATTCCGATAAACGCGGCAAACGTTGATTGCGTGACTGCAGCCACGTAATCGCCTGTAGTCATCTTCATGATGATAAACGTCATCAACAACATGTAAAAAATTCGTGCAACTTGTTCAACAATTTGTGAAAGTGCATAAGGCATCATGTCTTGATTTCCTTGGAAATACCCACGAATTACACTCATACATGGGAATACCAATACCGCAATACTCAATGAACGCATTGTTGGAATCAATTCGTCTCCGCCACCAGAAGCATGCGCAAGCCAAGGTGAAGCAAGATACATGAACGCGGCAAAAACAATGCCTAAAATCCCCATCATTTGTAAAGCGCGGAAGAAAAGTCGGCGAGAAGTACCATATTCATTTAATGAATTATAACGAGCCGTTTGTTTGGCAATCGCCGCAGGAATCCCAGCTGTTGAAATCAATAAAAACAGCGCATAAATATTATAGCCCATGTTAAACAAACCATTTGCTGCTTTTGCATTTTCGCCCATCCAGGCATACCACGGAATAATATAAATCGCACCCAATAAACGCGAAAGGATATTACTTGTTGTCATCCAAGCAGAGCCTCGAGCCATTTTTTCTTGGGCAGTTAAAACTTTTTCTGTCGGTCCTCTTTGATTATTCATCTCAATTATTCCAACTTTCTTCAAAACATTACTATTATTTTAATTGTAAAACAGGAAACTAGCAATCTCTTTTCGATGGTTTTTCTGTGAAGATGTGCTTTTTTTGAATTCGGTTTCTTTTTCAACTGAATTTGCTAGTCTACAACACGCTCTTTTCTTAAAAAGTATCTACTCTGTTCAAGTAATCTGAACCTAAGCGATTTTCCTAAAAAGAACCTTGCATTAAAGAAAAACATTTCATGCTATGCTATAATTAGTTAGAAAATTCAACAAAGCGAGGGATCAATCAATGAGCTTCTCCTTAGAAGATGTCCGTGAATTGTTACTAAAAGAAAATCTATTAAAAGAATTTGTTTCCAATCAAGGCTGGCATTTAACTGCGCCAACTAATTTTTCATTTGAAACGATCAGTTATGATTCTCGTCAAGTCGATGAATCAACTTTATTTTTTTGTAAAGGTCTGAACTTTAAAGAAGCGTATTTACAGTCTGCTGTTTCGCAAGGACTAGCTTATTATGTCGCTGAACAGCCTTATGAAGTAGCTGCTGTGGGCGTTATCGTTACCGACATTCGTAAAGCGATGGCCATTTTAGCCATGGCATTTTATGATTATCCACAACAAAAACTACAGGTCATTGGTTACACTGGCACGAAAGGAAAAACAACAGCAGCTTATTTTACCAAGGCAATCCTAGACCACACAACGAATAAGAAAACTGCCTTGCTTTCGACAATGAATACAACACTAGATGGCCAAACTTATTTTAAATCTCATTTGACCACACCAGAATCTTTGGATTTGTATCGAATGATGGCTGAAGCAGTTACGAATGGGATGACTCATTTAGTCATGGAAGTTTCTTCTCAGGCTTATAAAACACAGCGCGTCTATGGACTAACATTAGATGTCGGTATCTTCTTAAACATTTCACCCGACCACATTAGCCCAATCGAGCATCCAACATTTGATGATTACTTTTATTGTAAACGTCAGTTGATTTTAAATTCTAAAACCGTTGTCTTGAATCATGAAAGTGATTATTTCGAGCTGTTGAAAGAAACTGCTGACCTTTATCACATACCTGCAATTGTGTATGGGCGCTCGCCTGAAACAACTTATCAAGTCACAAGTTTAGCCGGATTAGGTCATCCTTTTGCTTTGACAAGTCATCATGGACAGTTACCCATCGAAGCAGAATATGATATTTTACTGGCTGGCGGATTCAATCAAGAAAATGCGACTAGCGCAATCATTGCAGCTGCTTTGACTGGTGCTTCAATCGAAGATGCGCAAACTGGCTTAAAAGCAGCTCGCGTTCCCGGACGTATGGATCAGCTAATTCAACAGAATGGTGCACATGTTTATGTTGACTATGCACATAATTATTTAAGTTTAAAAACATTATTGGCATTTGCCAAAAGTGAACATCCTAAGGGGCGCGTCATTGTTGTCTTGGGCAGTCCCGGAAATAAAGCTATTTCTCGACGTCATGATTTTGGAAAAGTCTTGTCAGAAACAGCAGATGTTGTTTTCTTAACGGCTGATGATCCAGCCTTTGAAGATCCTCAAAAAATTGCCGATGAAATTGCTGAAGCAATCACGAATGAAGAGTTGCTTATTCATTATGAAATGGATCGTCCAGCTGCGATTGAACAGGCTTTGACTGAAAGTACAGCCGAAGATTCCGTAGTCATTGCCGGAAAAGGCGTGGATCCTTATCAAAAAATCAATGGCGAAGATGTTCTTTATGAAGGTGATTATGCTATCGTGAAGCGACTGATCGAGGAAAAACAACTTTAATTAGTAATTTATACCTGCATACACATTAATCCTATTATTACTAAATAATGCAAATGGACTGCGAAAAAAATCGCAGTCCATTTTTTATGTAAGCCAATTTATCTTTTAGGTTTTTTTACTCGCTCTTCTACATTTCGTTGCTCGGCGGCTAAAAAATCTTTTAAATCGATTTTATTTACCCTGTTCAACCCACCATATCCAGAATCTGCCATTTTTCCCCAGCCAGTTTGCTTCTTTCTTCTATTCGGTTCTTGATTCCTTTTTCGAATTGTTTCACTTCTTTCCGCTCGTTTCTTTTGTAAATACGTTTCAACGTTTTCTGTAAGCTTCATGTCATTTCCCCCTTTTTAATAAAGTATAGCATTCTTGATTGAGTAGACAAAAAAATAGGTTGAAACGATTATCGCCTACTTTGCTTTCCTACCTCATTCCAAATGAAAAACAAAGAGAGGAAACTCAATGATGCTTGAGTTTCCTCTCTCGTTTTAATCCGTTTGCTGCTTGTTTTTAGTTTGCAACAATATTAACCAATTTATTTGGAACAGCAATCACTTTACGAACCGTTTTTCCAGCAATTTGTTCTTGAATTGCTTCATCTGCTAAAGCTACTTTTTCAAGCTCATCTTTGCCTAAGTCATGTGCAACATTTGCTTTAGAACGAACTTTTCCGTTGACTTGGAAAACAACTTCAATCTCATCTTCAACCAATGCAGCTTCATCATATGTTGGCCAAGGTACATAAGAAATTCCATCTTCGTTTCCTAAAATTGCCCAAAGTTCTTCGCCCAAATGTGGCGCAACAGGCGCTAACAATTGAACAAATCCTTCAACATACTCGTAAGGCAAGGCATCCGCTTTATACGCTTCGTTAACAAAGACCATTAATTGAGAAATAGCTGTGTTGAAATGCATGCTTGCATAGTCTTCTGTTACCTTTTTCACTGTTTGATTGTAAACTTTTGCTAGTTTGCCATCATTGATGGTTGTGATACGATCACGCATTTTATTGTTTTCATCCACGATCAGGCGCCATACACGATCCAAGAATTTACGGCTACCTTCTAGTCCGTTTTCGCTCCATGCAATCGAAGCATCTAAAGGTCCCATGAACATTTCATACATACGTAATGTATCCGCACCATAAGCTTCAACTACGTCATCTGGATTTACAACATTTCCACGTGATTTTGACATTTTCTCATTGTTCTCGCCTAAGATCATTCCTTGGTTATACAATTTTTGGAATGGTTCTTTTGTTGGAACAACACCAATATCATACAGGAATTTATGCCAGAAGCGAACATATAATAAATGTAGCACTGCATGTTCAGCACCACCAACATAGATATCCACTGGCATCCAGCGTTCTAGTTTTTCATAGTTTGCTAATTCTTTTTTATTGTGTGGATCAATGTAGCGTAGGTAATACCAAGAACTCCCAGCCCATTGTGGCATCGTATTTGTTTCGCGACGACCTTTTTTACCTGTTTCTGGATCAACAACATTGACCCAATCAGTGATATTTGCTAATGGTGACTCACCAGTACCACTTGGTTTAATGTTATCTGTAATTGGCAAACGTAATGGTAATTCTTCTTCTGATAGTGCAGTTACTGTGCCGTCTTCCCAATGAATAATTGGAATTGGTTCTCCCCAATAACGTTGACGTGAGAACAACCAGTCGCGTAAACGGTAGCTAACTTCTTTTTTACCAAAACCATTTTCCTCAAGCCAGCTATTCATTTTAGCAATGGCTTCTTCTGTGTTCAAGCCATCTAAAAACTCAGAATTGATATGTGGGCCATCTTCTGTATGTGCTGCTTTTGAAAGATCGCCACCTTCAATAACTGGTTGGATTGGCAAATCAAACACTCTGGCAAATTCATAGTCACGCTCATCATGCGCAGGAACTGCCATGATCGCACCTGTTCCATAAGAAGCAAGTACATAATCAGCAATCCAAATTGGAATTTCTTTGCCATTGGCTGGATTAATTGCATACGCACCAGTAAAGACTCCTGTTTTTTCTTTGGCAAGATCTGTCCGCTTCAAATCAGATTTTTTCGCAGTTTCTTCAATATACGCTTCAACAGCTGCTTTTTGTTCTGGTGTCGTGATTTCACGAACCAAATCTAATTCTGGTGCTAAAACAGAATAAGTTGTTCCAAATAATGTATCGGGACGAGTTGTGAAGACTGTATAAGATTTATCTGTCCCAGCCACTTTGAATTCCACATTTGCCCCAACTGAGCGACCAATCCAGTTTCTTTGCATTTCTTTAATGCTTTCTGGCCAATCTACGGTTTCTAAATCGTCTAATAAGCGATCCGCATATGCAGTAATTTTCAACATCCATTGGCGCATCGGTTTACGCACGACGTCAAAGCCGCCACGTTCGCTCTTTCCATCAATAACTTCTTCATTTGAAATCACTGTTCCTAGTTCTGGAACCCAGTTCACAGCAACTTCTGCTTCATACGCTAACCCTTTTTCATATAATTTCGTAAAGATCCATTGTGTCCATTTGTAATACTCTGGATCTGTGGTATTCACTTCACGGTTCCAATCATAAC
The DNA here is from genome assembly GCF_050529065.1 of Enterococcus sp. DIV0174. Classification (NCBI taxonomy): domain Bacteria; kingdom Bacillati; phylum Bacillota; class Bacilli; order Lactobacillales; family Enterococcaceae; genus Enterococcus; species Enterococcus sp. DIV0174. The sequence continues at coordinate 2,456,586 of NZ_CP172881.1, forward strand.
TAAAGCCTAAAGAATTGATTTGACGGCGGAACGTTTCAATATTTTTCTTCGTGAATTCTGCAGGATCATTCCCAGTATCTAATGCGTACTGCTCTGCTGGAAGTCCAAATGCATCCCACCCCATTGGATGCAACACATTGAAACCTTGACTACGTTTCACACGTGAAAGAATATCTGTTGCAGTATATCCTTCTGGATGTCCCACATGTAATCCTTGACCAGATGGATACGGAAACATATCTAGTGCGTAAAATTTTGGTTTTTGTGGATCATCTTGGGTATTAAATGTGTGATTTTTCGCCCAATATTTTTGCCATTTTTTTTCAATTTCTTTATGGTTATAACTCATTTTCTGTCCCCCTGCATTTTTTTCGTTGAAAGTAAGTTACTTTCCTCATTGTTTTTTTCGTTCTACCGATAAAAAACAAAAAAGTCCTATAAAAAGATTGCTCTTTTTATAGGACGTAATCTACGTGGTACCACCTAATTTTTACCTTTTCCATTGGAAATAGGCCTCAAACGTTGTAACGGTCGTCACCGCCATTGCTTACTTTTATTTTCAGCAAAGGCAACTCAAAGGCGAGTTCAAAAGCGTCCGTACACATTTTCACCAACCATGTGCTCTCTAAAACTTCCAACTTTTTACTAATTCCTTTTCAAGTGTTGCTTATTTAAGTAGATTCATAGTAACAAATATCTTCAGTAAGTTCAAATAGTATTTGACAAAATTTTTAGATTTATTTTGCAACTATCACACTTTGACCTGGATAAATGAAATTGTCTTTAATATTATTCCACTCAATGAATTGCGCCATTGATAAATTGTGATCGTTGGCAACACTCCAAACAGACTCACCGGCTTTTACTGTGTACTTTTTAGTCCCAGAGTTAGTAGTAGGCGCTGTTGTTTGTGCTGATCCTTTTTTCACAATGACTTTTTGGCCTGGATAAATGAAATTGTTTTTTATGTTGTTCCATTCAATGAATTGTTCCATAGTAATGTTGTTTTTGTTTGCTACACCCCAGACAGATTCGCCTGCCTTCACCGTGTACAGCGTATCTCCACTGGTACTTGTGCTTATCGTTGGTTTCGCATTATTTGAAGAAGTAGTTGTATTCGCTGCGTTATTTCCAGTCGTAGCTGTTGCATTCCCACTTGCTGAATTAGTCGATGCAGTAGAACCACCCTTGATAATCAATTTTTGCCCTGGATAAATGAAATTATTTTGAATATTATTCCATTCAATCAATTGTGCCATTGTAATGTTGTTTTTGTTTGCTACGCCCCAAACAGATTCGCCTGCCTTCACCGTGTAAGTGGAAGAAGTTGTTGTTTCTGCTGAAGAGCTGGTCGAATTACTATTATTCGTAGTAGCATTATTGTTGGTTGTCGCACTACTTGATGTCCCATTCTTCACAATCAGTTTTTGCCCTGGATAAATGAAGTTATTCGAGATTTTATTCCATTGGATAAGTTGTGCCATCGTGATTCCGTGGGCATTTGCCACGCCCCAGACAGAATCACCCGCTTTAACCGTATAAGAACCAGTCGATGCACTTGCATTACCTGATTGATTTGTATTCGCATTTGAATTTGATGAACCTGGATTTGTCGTTGTGCCAGTTGTACCATTAGAAACAACTAATTGTTGACCTGGATAAACAAAATTATTTTTGATATTGTTCCATTGGATCAATTGATTCATTGTAATCCCATGTGCATTTGAGATGCCCCAAACAGAATCACCTGATTTAACGGTATATTTCGAACCATTACTTGGTTGTGTATTCGTTGTATTACTGTTACCAGAAGAGTTCGTATTACTTCCAGAATTATTTGTTGATGAACCTGTTGATTGTTCCCCTTTGATTGTTAAACGTTGACCTGGGTAAACAAAATTATTTTTGATATTGTTCCAATCAATCAATTGCGCCATGGTAATTCCATGCGCATTCGCAATACCCCAGACAGAATCACCTGATTTGACAGTATACGTTGATGTGGTAGTTGTAGAACCATTATCAGTTGGTGTCGTCACAGAATTATTTGAGCCTGTTCCTGTATTCACCCCACTGCCTGAACCAGTTGTAGCACCACCACCCGCATTACCAGTTGCAGGTGTATCGTATTTGGTTAATCCATAAGTTACAATAATATTATTTAATTTTGTTGAATACGTTGGATCTGTCGCATAGCGACCAGTTAATGCTGCAGTAGCTTCTGTGTAAGACTTGGTATTACTTTTCCAAGTACCAGCATAATAGTAGCCATTGCCAAAAGAAGTATTGCACAATACATAAGCATTATCACTAAATGATTCTGCAAAAGTTGGGTAATGACGGAAAGGTTCTTTTTTCGTTACCCATTTATTATTTAAATATTCTAATGTATTCATATAAACAGTTTGACCTTGGTAACTGCCTTTGATTCCAAATAAATTGTGATAAGGTGATTGTGACAACGCACTACTTCCCCAGCCGCTTTCAACAACTGCTTGGGCAATCATAACCGAAGCGTATAAATCATTTGCTTGGGCAATAGGTTGCGCATAAGTTGAGATTTCCGCAATAAATGCTGAAGTATTGATTCTTGCACCAACTTGAGCAGGTAGCTCATTTGCGGCTACAGGAACTGGTTGAATCAACGGTGCCGCAACAGAACAACCAACCATTGCAGTACCAACTGCTGCTACTCCACGTTTTGCATTTCTAAAACGTTTCTTTTCTTCTTGGCGTCTCCGCTCTTTTCTTCCGATCGTTGCCTTCTCCATTTTCTATCCTCCGCATCCATTTTTCAGTTACTATAAGTATAACTTTTCTTAAACTACATTAAAAGTTCTTTAAACTCTTTGTTATCCTTTGTAATCTGTATGTAATTTTATGTAATACCCAATCATTTGAGTTCATAAAAGTCTTGATAGCTCTACGTTGCAGAAACTAATGACTTTTTAAAATCATTAGTTTTTATTTCAGAAATATTACTAAATCTTTTCGTCAGCATTACGCTAGATCCTATCATCAAAATTTCATCAGTTTTTCATTTCGTTTCTCCGAGCAAAAAATCTAGCAACTAAAAAAATGCTATAATGATTTCATTAGATTAAGGAGGCATTTTATGAAACAAAACACGACGTTTCGAGTTACAGCGAGTATTTTTCTTGTACTTTTCTTAACTCTTAGTTATTTTGTAAAATTTCATTTATCACAGCTTCATGGCTTCGATCAATTCTTCACTTCAATTATTCGAGCACCACTGCCACATTGGAATACGTATCAAATGATGGTTACAAAATTAGGAAACCCGTTAACCGTCATTTCTATTTTTGTTTGCTTGATTTTTTTCTTGTGGATCAAAAAGAAACATGTCGAACTGATTTGGTTAACAACTAATTTTATTTTGATTGCTGGAATTACTAATCCATTGATTAAATTATTTTTTATGCGTGATCGCCCAACCTTACCACACTTAGTTAGTGAATCAAGCTATAGCTTCCCTAGTGGGCATTCGACAGGGAGCATGATTTTGTATGGCACCTTGATTTTCTTATTACCTCATTTGATAAACAATAAAACAGTGCGATTTTTGTTGCAATTTATCTTAGGATTGATTATTTTAAGTGTTGGTATTAGCCGAATTTATTTAGGCGTACACTTTCCAAGCGATGTTTTAGGTGGTTACTTATTAGGATTAACTTGGTTATGTTATACTTATCCAATTTATTTGAAAAAGAAGGAATCAATTACCTAACAAGGGAAAAGAAAGAAGGAATTTAAATGGAATTTCCTTATGCAGAAGGAAATAAACGTTATCATTCATGGAATTATGCTTTGCGCAATGAATTTGGTGGCAAAATTTTCAAAGTGCCTATCGACGGTGGCTTCGATTGTCCTAACCGTGACGGTACGGTAGCTCATGGTGGTTGTACTTTTTGTAGTGTTTCTGGGTCGGGAGACATGATTGTTGCGCCTGAAGATCCGCTGCCTATTCAATTTCATAAAGAGATTGATATGATGCATCAAAAATGGCCACATGTACAACAATATATCGTTTATTTTCAAAATTTCACTAATACACATGCACCTGTTGAAGTGATTCGAGAACGTTTTGAACAAGTTATCAATCTTCCTGGCGTTGTTGGACTTTCGATTGGTACACGACCAGATTGCTTGCCAGATGAAGTGGTTGATTATCTAGCCGAATTAAATACTCGTCTCTATCTTTGGGTGGAACTCGGCCTGCAAACGACTTTTGAGGAAACTTCGACTTCAATCAATCGTGCACACGATTATCAAACTTATCTAGACGGCGTAAGTAAACTACGCAAACACAACATTCGTGTATGTACGCACCTCATCAATGGCTTACCTGGAGAATCTTTAGAGATGATGCGTGAAAACGTTCGCCGAACAATCTTAGATTCTGACATTCAAGGAATTAAGCTGCACCTCATGCACTTAATGCGTAAAACCCGCATGCTGCGTGATTATCATGAGGGTCGCCTTCAGCTAATGAGTCAACAAGACTATGTTCATGTAATCTGTGATCAGCTAGAGATGATTCCTCAAGAAATCATTATTCATCGTTTAACTGGTGATGCACCCTGGGATTCACTAATTGGACCAATGTGGAGCTTGAAAAAATGGGAAGTCTTGAATGCAATTGATGAAGAATTAATTCGTCGTGATAGCTACCAAGGAAAATTCAACGTTCGAACAAAGGAGCTCATATAAATGCTACAAACAGCGCTTCATTTTAGCCACACCTTATTAAAAGAAATTTTGCAACCCGGTGATCAAGTGGTTGATGCGACAATGGGAAATGGTTACGACACCGTTTTTATGGCTGAGTTGATTGGTAAAACAGGACATGTTTATAGTTTTGATATCCAACAACAAGCTATTGATTCCACTCAGGAAAAATTGAAAGCAGCCAACTTAACAGAACGCACTACTTTATTTTTACAAGGTCATGAAACCCTTGGCCAAGTAATTTCAATTAATCAGCCAATCAAAGCAGGTATTTTTAATTTGGGCTATCTTCCACAAAGCGACAAAGAAATTATCACTTTGCCACAAACAACTAAGCAAGCAATGGAAGAGATCTTAGCGCGTCTAGTTCCAAAAGGTCGATTGATTTTAGTTGTTTACTACGGACATGTGGGTGGAGAAAATGAACTTGACATGGTTCAAGAATTTTGCCAACAATTGTCACAGGAGCAATACAACGTTTTAACTTATCAATTTATCAATCAAAAAAATCAGCCACCCATCCTTTATTGCATTGAGAAAAAGAAGAAAAAAAGAGAGTTCAGCTAAAAATAGCTGTACTCTCTTTTTGTATGGCCTCTAGCTGTCAAAAATAGTTATGCTTTCATTCCTTCTTACTCAAACACAAATTGATTGTGGTAAAGTTCAGCATAGAATCCGTCTTCTGCTAGCAATTCATGATGATTGCCCTCTTCAATTACTACTCCATCACGTAAAACAACAATGCGATCGGCATTCAAAATGGTTTTGAGACGATGCGCGATAACAAAGCTTGTACGCCCTTTGATTGCTTCATCCATTGCTTTTTGGATTCTTGCTTCTGTAACAGTATCAACATTACTTGTTGCTTCATCCAAAATCAACAAACTTGGTTCCGTAATAATTGTTCGTGCGATACTAATCAATTGTTTCTGTCCTGTACTAAATAAATTATTTTCTTCTGAGACTTCCGTTTCATATCCTTTTTCTAACGACATGATAAAGTCATGGATATTGGCTTGTTTCGCTGCATTGATGACCTCTTCATCCGTTGCCTCTGGTTTACCAAACGTAATATTGTCGCGAATCGTTCCAGAAAACAATACAGATTCCTGTAACACGATCCCCACATGTTTACGTAACATATCTAAATCAAATTCACGAATATCGGTACCATCAATCATAACAGATCCATCATTGACATCATAAAAACGATTCAATAAGTTCATAATCGTTGTCTTACCAGAACCAGTTGGACCAACTAAAGCGACCATTTCGCCTTTGTTTACCTTAATCGAAACATCCTTCAAAACTAAATTATCTGGTTTGTAACCAAAATCAACATGCTTTAATGCTAATTCTTGTTCAACACCATCAAATGCTTTCCCATCAACTGGTTTGACTTCTTCTGGTTCATCAAACATTTCATTTAATCTTCTAGCACCTGTAATTGCTAATTGGATCATGCTATAGCCAGAAGAAATTTGCATCAATGGTTGATAATATTGTTGTGAATATTGAACAAAAGTTACTACTAATCCTAATGCAACTGAACGTTCTAAATCACCATTTAAAGCTAACCAACCACCAAAGAAAATGACGATTGCCGTGTTAACCAACGACATTCCTTGCATCATTGGAAACAGTAAACCTGAATACACTTGACCTTTATAAGTTGCTTTACGTACTGTTTGGTTATGTTCCAGAAAACCATCAATTGTTTCTTCTTGTAGCCCATTAGTGATGATTACACGTTGCCCACTGATTTTTTCATCCATATAACCATTCAATTTACCAACTTCATCCTGCTGTAAGTCAACATATTTTCGCGCTTTTTGAATGATAAATACCGCAATCAAGATGGCAACAGGAGTAGAAGCAATCGTTGCCCATGCCAACTCCACATTTTGACGAAACATCATAATTAAAATACCAATCATCAACACTGCATTCGTAATAACTTGAAGCAATGCTTGGTTCAAACTATTTTGGATATTATCCAAATCACTCGTAAAACGGCTTAAGATTTCACCATCTTGATGAGAATCAAAGAAGCGAATCGTCAATTTTTCAAGTTTATTAAACAAACCAATACGCATTCTATTTGTTGATTTTCCAACTACTTGCGTAAATAAAATACTATAAATAAAGTTTGCAGCACTAGCTAAAACATAAAAAATCAACAATTTCCAAATAATATCAATGAATTTGCTCTTATCATCAACGCCTTGCATTAATCCTGTGACATAATTTGCTAACTCCTGAAAAGCTTCCCCAACAAATTGAGGAGCCTTCACTTGTAAGTAAGTAGCAATAATCACTGTCACAAAGATAAAGAAAAAGGAGAATTTATAACGTTTCAAATAATGATAGAAAAATTTACTTGCTTTAATTAAATCAGTCATTGATTACTCCTCCATTCCTTTTTGTGTTTCAAAAATTTCTTGATACACTTGATTACTTGCAACTAATTCTTCATGTGTACCTTCACCCACTAAGCGACCTTCATCTAATACTAGAATTCGATTTGCTTTGACCACAGACGCGATTTTTTGTGCAATAACGATTGTCGTCGTCTCTTTTAATTCGTGATTCAATGCTTCACGAACTAATTTTTCTGAACGAGCATCCAAGGCACTAGTACTGTCATCCAAAATCAAAATTTTAGGATCACCAATTACGCCACGAGCAATAGATAAGCGTTGCTTTTGCCCACCAGAAAAATTACTACTTCTTTCTTCAACAGGAGCTTCATAGCTCTCTGCTAATTTACTGATAAATTCTTGTGCTTGAGCAATTTTAGATGCACGCTCCATGTCTTTTTTTGTTGCGTCTTCTTTTCCTTGACGCAAATTTTGTGCAATTGTTCCAGAAAAGAGAATTGCTTTTTGTAAAACAAAGGAAACTGTTTTACGCAGACTTTTTTCATTCACCTTTTTCAAATCAACACCGCCAACTTCAACTGTTCCTTCTGTTGGATCGAATAGTCGAGGAATCAATTGTGCCAAAGTTGACTTACCTGCACCCGTTGCACCTACAATCCCAATCATTTCTCCGGGTTCAATCACAAAGCTAATATCTTTTAATGTATCTTCGTCATCACCAGGGTAACGGAAAGACACATGGTCAAACGTTACAGAGCCTGTTAATTCTTGTTCAGGTACATCAAGATAAGTTAAATCTGGTTCTGTATCCAAGATTTCTTTGATTCGTTTAAGTGAAACAGCAGCCCTTGAAGTCATCATCATCATCATGCCGCCAATAATGATTGCCATCATGATTTGCATCAAATAGTTCATAAATGAAGCTATTCCACCAATTAGGGTAGGATCATCTTTCGCCAAATCACTCACAAAGAAAATCGCACCCACTACTGCTAGATTGGCTGCCAACATGAAGGAAGGAATCATCACTGAAAACAAAGTTCCTACAATGATATTGTGCTCAGTTAACTCATCGCTCACTTTGGTAAATGTTTTTAGCTGGTTCTTTTCTTGGACAAACGATTTGACCACGCGAATTCCCATGAGATTTTCTTTTGCAATACTATTCACTTTGTCAATCAACTCTTGAATGATCATAAAGTGCTTACCCATTCTTGTAAAAGAAAGTCCAGTAATGATAACTACTGCAACAATCAATGCAACAATGATCCACCATAATTGAGGCATTGTCATCATCGCTAAAATAAATGCACCAATAAATAAAAATGGAATTCTAAAAAGTGATTGTAAAGAAATCATTACTAAATTTTGAATTTGCGTGATGTCATTCGTCAAACGAACAACCAAGTTTCCTGCAGAAAACTGCTCAATATTTCCAAATGAAAATGTTTGAATTTTTCGAAATGCTTCTTCTCGAATATCCGCACTTACACCTTGCGCTACTCTAGCGGAAAAAATCGTATTTGTCACGCCTGCAAGCAGTCCTAGGACAGCCAAGCCAATCAGATAGATACCAATTGTTTTCATTTCATCGTTATCTTCTGTAATAATAGCTTCAAGTACTTGTTGTAATAGTTTTGGTTGCCACAACGTAGCCGCAACCATAATCCCTACGGAAACCAATGAAATAAAGACAGCCATTTTATACTTCTTCGCATGTCTTAAAATTAGATTCATGTGTTATATACACCCCTTTAGTTAAATTGACAGCCTCTCTTTAACACTGTAAAATAAGACCGCATAACAATTTACCATGTTTAAAAAAATAATGCAATACAAGAGGTCGATTAAATGGAACCCAAGCTTTCCCAAAAAGTAATTATTCAAAATGCCTTTGCAATTTTAGCAGAAAAAAAGGAATTCTCCGCTCTGTCTATGCGTAATCTAGCAAAAAAACTAGACGTCCAGGCACCTGCACTTTATTGGTATTTCAAAAATAAACAACAGCTCTTGCAAAAAATGGCAGAAACAATTGAAGAGACGTTAGTCGTTCCCAACGAAACGTTGCCATGGAAGCAACAACTTTTACAGTTTATGGAAAACTATTATGATCTTTATTCTCAGTTTCCTTGTGCTGCTGAAATCGAAATTCATACTGTTCCAGCATTTCCTAGTCGACTGGAACATTTAGAAACGATGATTCAATTACTCATCAAGCAAAACTTTTCATTACAACAAAGTCATCAAGCAATCTCGGCTTTGCATAATTTATTAATTGGTCAATTAATGGATTACCAACAGGAACAAAAACTACGGCATGAAGTAATGAATGGTAATGAGCTATTAAAAGAATCTGTTATATATATGCGTACTTATGTTCAAGAACATCAGTTAACTGGTTTGATTGAAGATATTCATGCCCATCGTACTTCCGATAATAAACAAGAGTTCCTTAATAATGTGGCCATTTACCTAGCTGGTCTTGAATATAGCAAAACTTTACAATAAAAGAGCAAGCCAGTAATGTAGTGGGCACCACATTACTGACTTGCTCTTTTTTATTGTCCTTCAAATAACCAAACAAACGCACGTTGGATCCATTCATCCCAAAAAATCCAGTTATGCTCACCTGGTCCATGTTCAAACGTAACAGCTAACCCATTTTCTTTGATTGCCTTAGCCATCTCCTGATTAGCAGTAAACAAAAAATCAGATTCCCCGCAAGCCAAAAAGATTCGTGGTACTTGTTTACCACTAGTCACTAACTTATCCAGTAAAAATTTTGGATCATTTACCGACCCTTCAATTTGATCTAGTGGTCCAAAGATTCCTTCCCAGAAAGACTGCTTTCGAATCTTTAGTAAATCATCCATTCGGTTCCCCACAGAAACTGCTCCGGATAATGAAATCACTGCTGCAAAATTTTCAGGTTTAGCTAATCCCAATTTTAATGCGCCGTAGCCTCCCATCGATAACCCAGCAGCATATGTTTTCTCTCTTTTTGTTGTCAACTGTGGAAATAATTCATGACAAATAGCTGGCAGCTCTTCTGAAATGAACGTCCAATAATTCATGTCGTATGTCGTATCTGTGTACCAGCCTAAATCCGTTGACGGCATAATCACAGCCAAACCATACTCTGCAGCATAACGTTCAATAGATGATCGACGCTCCCAGACACTATGGTTACCACCCATCCCATGTAATAAATACAGCACCGGGATATCTGTGTTTTTTTGCTGCGTACTTGTGCCAATTATTTTCTTCGTTTGCTGTGGAAGAATAACATTTAGGTTAACTTCCATTTCTAATATATTGGAATAGATATTCGCTTGGATAAATGCCAATTTTTTCGCCTACCTTCTTTAACTTTCTATTATTCTACCACTTTTAATGCGTACAAAGAATGTTAAAGCTAAGGCAAGAACGACTAGAAGCAAACCAGCAAAATAAACGCTGTGTAATCCATCATATAAAATTTCTCTTAATGGAACTAATAATGTGGCATCAATTTGCTTAGCAGTCTGAGGATTCACTAATTTATTCATGATATCGGCATCATCAGTTAGTTGTTTCGCTGCTAATTCTCTCTGAGTAACTGCGTTCATCAATAAACCAAAAACTGCCACCATAACTGTTTGACCAATTGTTCGCACCAACGTATTAAATGAAGTTGCCACACCTAATTGTTCATGTGGAACACTATTTTGAGCGCTAACAGTTGAAGTCGTCATCGTAATTCCCAATCCGACACCAATAATCGTTGAAATTGCAAAGAACCATAAAAAGTTACTTTCAAAAGGCATCAAGTATAACCACGTGCCACCAACAGTCGTAATCAACAATCCAATTCTTAACACCCAATGAGTTGACATTTGTGACATCCATCGACTCGCCAAAAACGATCCTACCATCCAAACAAGGGAAAGTGGCGCTAAAACTAATCCACCTATCGCAGCGTTCAAACCAAGAACACCTTGCATCCACATTGGAATATATACATCGATTCCCATCAAAAATCCACTTGCTAAAGCAGCAGCTAAATTGACAATCACAAACAATGGATTCTTAAACAATTCCAACATGATAACAGGATCTTTTGCACGCTTTTCTGCCCAGATAAAAAAGAAAAATAGTAAAACACTAACAATCAACAAACTAATAACAAACGTTGTAAATCCTTGATCACCTAGTAATTGAAAACCAAGTAACAAGGTCACTAATGTTGCCATCAGACTCAAACTTCCCAAAACATCCATTGGTTTTGCTTCACGTTCAATCGCTGGTTCATTTAAATAAACCCAAATCAGTATCATCAATCCAATACCAATTGGCACATTAATAAAGAAAATCCAGTGCCAACTAATCGTATCAACAATAAAACCGCCAGCCAGAGGACCAAACACACTAGCGATTCCCCATGCAGAGCTGTTCAATCCTAATACTTTTGCACGCTTTTCTATTGAATATAAGTCACCAATAATTGTCAAAGCCACAGGCATCATTGCTCCCGCGCCCATCCCTTGCAATGCACGTGCTGCGATCAATCCAATCATTGTTTGAGATAACCCGCAGAACAGAGAACCAATAATAAAAAGTAATGTACCAAAAATAAAAATTGGCTTTCGACCAATTTTATCAGCTAGTTTCCCATAAATTGGTGTCAACATGGCATTTGTTAATAAATAAATTGAAAATACCCAATTCATTATTTCCATTCCATGTAGTGAACCAACGATTGTTGGCATTGCTGTTGTTACAATTGTGCCTTCAATAGCCGTCATAAATGTAGCAATAAATACGCCTATTGTTACCAACGTTACATTTGTTTCTTTTTTCATTTTTTTCCTCCCCATATTCAATTATCAAAAATAAAATCTATTTAAACAAGAATGATTTCAGATAATTCAACGAATAAAACCATAAAAAAAAGCAGAACGACTATCTTAAAGATAATCGTTCCAGCATTTTTTATTACTTACTTAAAGTTGCTTTCAATGCTTCTACTTTATCTGTACGTTCCCAAGGTAAATCAACATCCGTACGTCCAAAGTGCCCATAAGCAGCTGTTTGTCTATAAATTGGACGACGTAGGTCAAGCATTTCGATAATACCAGCTGGGCGAAGGTCAAAGTTTTCTCTTACTGCAGCAATCAAATCTTCTTCCGGTAGCGTTCCAGTGCCGAAAGTATTGATTGAAATCGATACAGGTTGTGCAACACCAATCGCATAAGCTAATTGAACTTCAACTTTTCTTGCAAGACCTGCAGCAACAATATTTTTTGCAATATAACGTGCAGCATAACTTGCAGAACGGTCAACTTTTGTTGCATCTTTCCCAGAAAACGCACCGCCACCGTGGCGAGCATAACCACCATAAGTATCAACGATGATCTTTCTTCCTGTTAAGCCAGCATCCCCTTGAGGACCTCCGATAACAAAGCGACCAGTAGGATTGATATAATATTTAGTCTTATCATCTAATAGCTCTGCCGGAATAACTTCCTTAATAACTTTTTCAATTACATCTTTATGAATTGTTTCATTATCCACTGCATCATCATGTTGTGTCGAAATAACGATTGTGTCAACACGTTCAGGCTGACCATCTTCTCCGTACTCTACAGTAACTTGTGATTTCGCATCTGGACGTAAATAAGTTAATTCGTTAGATTTACGTAATTCTGCAAGGCGTCGAACTAAGCGATGGCTTAAAGCAATTGGTAAAGGCATCAATTCTGATGTCTCATCAACCGCAAATCCAAACATAAGTCCTTGGTCACCTGCACCAATCTCATCTAGTAAATCTTTTTGGTCTTCTTCGCGAATTTCTAACGCTTCATTTACACCTTGAGCAATATCTGGTGATTGTTCATCAATCGCTGCTAAAACGGCTACCGTATCTCCATCAAACCCAAATTTTGCACGAGTATAACCAATTTCTTTAATTGTTTCTCGTACAACTTTTTGAATATCTACATAAGCAGTAGTCGAAATTTCTCCAAATACTAAAACTAACCCGGTTGTTACGGATGTTTCGCAAGCAACACGTGCCATTGGATCTTGTGCTAAAATTGCATCTAAAATTGCATCACTGATTTGATCAGCAACTTTATCTGGATGCCCTTCAGAAACAGATTCTGAGGTAAATAAATGTCTTTCTGTCATGGTGATTCCCCCTAGTTAAATTCGGTTACAAGGCATCTCCGTTCGTACGGATCCTCTCGGGAACTTGCAACGAAATTAGTATAGCAGATAAAGCAACTTTTCGCTCGCTTTTTCAAA